>NZ_JBSSBT010000001.1:4800000-6995000 GCF_054059095.1 Bradyrhizobium sp. USDA 4510
GCGTCCGGCCGCGTTTTGCGCCGCCGGACACCAACAAACATGCAGGTTCTATGCCGCCTTGCCGGTGACGACGGCCGCGGTCGGCAAGCCCTCATCGATCGGCAGCGACGGGTCGCGCGACCACTCGTTCCAGGAGCCGAAGTACATCCGCACGTCCTTCACGCCGGCGTTCTTCAGCGCCAGGAAGGTGTTCGAGGCGCGCGCGCCCTTGAAGCAGTAGAGATAGACCGGCGTGGTCTGCGAGATGCCGACGGTGGCGCATTCCGCCAGGATCTCGTCCTTCGACTTGAAGCGCGGGCCCTCGGCGGTCGGCTTCATCATGCGGTACCATTCCAGCCACACCGCGCCGGGAATGCGGCCCTTGCGCGGGCAGAAATCCTTGCCATAGGGCGAGGAGCTTTCGCCGATCCACTCGTCGACGTCGCGCACGTCGAGGATCGCAACGCCGGGCTTGCCGACCGCCGCCAGCATCGCCTTGGCGTCGATCATGATATCGCCGGCCTCCGGTACGATCGCAAAGGCGGCCTTCGCCGGCACCGCAACGTCGGTGGTCACCGCCAGGTCGGCCGCTTTCCAGGCATCGAAGCCGCCATGCAGCACCTTGATCCTGGGATAGCCCAGCATCGTCAGCAGGTAGTAGCCGCGGCAGGACTGACCGAAGCCGGAATTCATCGACTGCTCGTAGATCACCGCGGTCTCCTTGCCGGAGAGACCGGCGGCGCCGAACGCGTCGGCGAATTTTGTCTTGAGCTCGTGGATACCCTCCGGCGTCGAAGTCGCGAGGAAGGTGAAGATGTCATGCACATTGACGGCACCGGGCAAATGGCCGGCCGCATAGGCATCCGGATTTCGCGTGTCGATGATGACACACGGGTCTTTCTTGACGAGCTCGGCAAGTTCGCCGGCGGTGATCAGAACGTCCGTCATGGCAGCCTCTCCTGTCTGTGGTTGCAGTTGTGGTGGTCCCGAACTTGTTTGAGCATGATCTCCGCGCAAACGCGTTCCGCGTTTGTCGCGAGGGAAAGCCGGTTTCCACTTTTCCGGATCATGCTTCAGCCGTCCGCCAGCATCTTGCGCAGCTGCTTGGTTGCGGGCGTGACGATGGCGACGAAATAGGCCTCGCGCAGCCGGCGCTGGGCGCGGTGGCTCATCAGGTAGCCGCGCGCGCCGCAATGGAGCATCGCGGCATGCGCGAACGCGACGCTGGCATCGCCGATCCGCAGTCGCAGTGCGACGACGCGGCGCCAGTAGCTGTCATCGGCATTGTAGGGGTCGCTTGCCAGCGCCATCGCCTCCTTCTCGAACTCGGCATGGAGCTCGCGGAATTGCAGCGGCTGTTGCGGCAGATAGCGGTTGACGTGTCCGAGCGGCGCATGGACCTCGTCCATGATGTTGATGCAATCCTTCATCAGCCCAAGGCCCATGCCGGCCTGCAACAGGATGAAGCCGGCGCGGATTTTCTTGACGAACGGCGCAGCCGGCTCGGCCAGGATCAGTTCGTCCGGCACGAACACGTCGCGAAACTGGACGCCATAGGTGCCGGTGCCGTCCATCGCCAGGAACGGCTTGCAGGGCGTCAGCGTGATCGCGGGATCGGAGCAGTCGGCGAGGAACATCACGGTGCTGCCCAGCTCGCCGCTTGCGATGCCGCCCGGCTCGCCCTTGGTGCCCTCGTCCTCGCGCTCGAAGATCGTGCCGAAGTAATGGCCGGGCCCGAGGTTCGACACCCAGGGCAGCGCACCGCGGACGATGTAGCCGCCATCGACCTTGCGGCCCTTCAGCTTCAGCCGCTCGATGCCGAAGAAGCTCTTCATCGGGTTGGAGAGCCCGGTGCCGCCGAGCGCGCGCCCGCGGGCAAAGCAGTCACCGAAGCGCGCGGCGAGCTTCATGTTGGTGGAATTGGCGACGTACCAGACCAGCGTGTTCTGGCACCACGCCATGAAGGCGGTGGCGCCGCAGACCTCGCCGAGCGCGGCCATCGACTGGATGGCCCAGCGCAGGTCGGCAGGCCCCTCCTGCGGCACATGGCTGCTCCAGGCGCCGACCTTGCCGAGCCGGCGCAGGAATTCGCCGGGATAGACCGAGCCGGCATCGACCGCGGCTGCGATCGGCGCCAGCTCCTGACGGGCAAGGCGGGCAACCTCGTCCGCAATGGTCGGTGCGGGATCTTGAGCTGCGACCCGCGACAAAGCCAGTGAACCCATGGATGATCTCCGCACCTTGAATTGCCGGTCGGGCGTTTACGCGCTGACCTCGAGATTGACGGGACGGGTGAAGGTGTTGGCGACCGGCGACCACTTCTTCACATGCGCCACCAGCGCGTCGATCTCGGCCTGCGAGACCCCCTCGCACTCCATGTCGACCTTGACGCGGACGTCGGTGAAGCCGACCGGCTTCTCGCTGACGTCGCCGGTGCCCCACACCGCGGTGATGTTGAGATCGCCCTCGAGCTCGAGCTCGAGCTTGTTGACGATCCAGCCGCGATGCACGGCGTTGGCGTGCAGGCCGACAGCGAGGCAGGAGCCAAGCGCGGCGAGCGAGGCCTCGGAGGGATTGGGCGCGGTGTCGTCGCCGAGCAGGCCCGGCGGCTCGTCGACGATGTAGGGCGCGAGGTTGCGGATGTAGTTGGCGTGGCGGAACTTGCCCTCGGCCACCGTCTTGCACTTCAAGGTCTTGATCACCTTCGGGTTGGCCTTGCCGTTGGCAATCAGCTGCTCGAGCCCGCCTCTGTCGATCGGCGCGAGGCAGCCGGTCAGTGCGGTTTTCTGGGCGACAGCGGTCATCAGTTTTCTCCCTGGGAGCGATGGAATTGGTCAGGATACCGAACGGTCTGTTTCCTGCACGAAGCGTGCCAGTCCTGCCCCAAAACAAAAGCCGAAATCCCGCAGGCGCTTAAGCGGGGCTGCCTGCGGATTGATCAGGGCGCGGCTGCTCAAACGCGGTGCATCTGCGGCGCCGCCGCGATTATTTTGAGCGCAGGACGGCGCACATGCCCGCCCCCGTGAAGATGCGGCTTGATGATTTCGGCGCGCTCCGATTTACTGCCGCGCATGGCCAAATCGCTTGCGAAGAAAAAATCTGCCGCGGCGTTCACCGCCGGCGACGATGAATCGGCGCGCGGGCGCCTGCTGAACGCCGCAACCCATCTGTTCTGCAAGAACGGCATCAACGCCACCGGCATCGATGCGATCATCGACGAGGCCGGAACCGCGAAGACGACGCTCTACAAGCTGTTCGGCTCGAAGACCAACCTCGTGCATGCGGTGCTGGAGAGCGAAGGCCGCCAGTGGCGCGAATGGTTCATCGGCGCGATCGAGGCCGGCGGCGGCGATCCGCAGACCAAGCTGTCGCGGATCTTCCCTGCCCTGAAGACCTGGTTCGCCGAGGAGCGCTTCTATGGCTGCCCCTTCATCAACGCGGTCGCCGAGCACGACAAGGACGCCAAGCAGTTCCGCAACATCGCGCTGAAGCACAAGAAGGTGGTGCTGGCGCATATCGAGAAGCTCGCCGGCGAGATGGGCGCGGCCGAGCCGGCCGTGCTTGCGCACCAGCTCGCGCTCTTGATCGACGGCGCCATCGTCGCCGCCATGGTGTCGTGCGATCCGGCTGTCGCCGACACCGCGGGCCTTGCCGCCAGCAATCTGTTCGCGCCGGCCAAGGCGAAGAAGCCGAAGCGCGCCGGCGGCGCGGCCGAACAACAGCTCCTCGCCGTGTAACGCAACGGCCGCCGCAATCCGCAGCAGTTCTGCCCTTTTCACATGTGATTGTCTGCCGACGCGGCGTCCGCGCTGTTTCAGCGCGTCCGCCACCCTGGCAAGGCCGGCATTGGCGCAGACTTCATCCTTCTCGCCGCCGGCCGAACCGATCGTCGCGACCTCCGGCGTCGGTATTTCTGCGGCGCGATCGCCCGCCGGGTTTACCTGCCGTCAATCACGCCGCGCGATCGGCGCCGGCCTTAAACGCCTGTTAGGTCCGGCCGGGTCAGTTGCGCGGTGAAAGTACGAGGCAAGAACAATGCAGTCCGAAAAAGGACGATACAGCCAGCCGCGCTGGGGCGTGATGCGCTGGCTCGCCGACGCCGGACCAGGCGTACCTGAGGACATCCGCGCGGCGCTGATCGGGGATCTCTACGGCTCGCTGCCGGTGTTTGCGGCTGGCGCGGTCAATACGGTCGCAGTCGCAGCCGTGATTGCGATCCGCGAGCCGACCGCGCTGTTCATCACCTGGGTCGTCCTCGAACTCGTCATCTGCCTCTCGCGCCTCGCCGTGCTCGTGGTTGCGCATCGCGCCGCGCGCGAGCAGCGGCCGACCCCGACCGATCTGCATCTCTTGCTTGCAGTCGCCTGGAGCGCCAGCGTCGGCTTCGGCATCCTGATCAGCCTCGCAAGCGGCGATTGGGTGGTTGCGCTGCTGGCTTCGCTATCGGCGGCAGCGATGGTCGGCGGCATCTGCTTCCGCAATTTCAGCGCCCCGCGCCTTGCCGGCACCATGATCCTGCTCAGCCTCGGCCCGATTGTTCCGGGCGCGGCCCTTGCCGGCGAGCCGCTGCTCTTCATCGTCGTCATGCAGGTGCCGCTGTATCTCACGGCGATGACGGTGGCGGCCTTCCGTCTCGACAAGATGCTGATCGCCACCATGCGCGCCGAGCGCGAGAACGGCCATCTTGCCCATCACGACACCCTGACCGGCCTGCGCAATCGCGCCGGCTTCGTCGCGGCGCTGAACACGAAGCTGGCGGCTCCCGCCGGGAATGGCAGGCCCTTTGCGCTGCTGTTCTTCGACCTCGACAATTTCAAGCCGGTCAACGACACCTATGGCCACGCCGCCGGCGACCAGGTGCTGATGCTGACCGCGGAGCGGCTGCGGCGCGCGCTGCCCGAAACCGCGGTAATCGCACGGCTCGGCGGCGACGAGTTCGTGGTGCTGGTCAGCGGCGTCACGGCGGAACAGGCGCTCACGGCCGGCCAGCGCATCATCCAGACCGTCACGATGCCCTATCAGCTCGCGGGCGGCATCTCGGCCGAGGTCGGCGTCAGCGTCGGCATCGCGGTGTCGCCTGAGCACGGCACCGAGGCCGAACAGCTGCTGGCGTCCGCCGACGCCGCGCTGTACGAGGCGAAATCCGAAGGCAAGGCGCGGTGCCGGATGGCTTCCGTCGCGACCAATGTCGCCGCACTGCGCCGCCTCACGCAGCACAGCCCGGCGCCCGCCACCGATCGCAGCGCCGCCTGAGGCGCGGCGCTCGCCGTTACAGGTCGAAATTCGTCGGCAGCATCACGACGTCGCGGATGGTCATGCCGCGCGGCCGGGTCAGCATGAACATCACGACCTCGGCGACTTCGCTGGCCTCCAGCAGGCTTCCGGCCGCCTTGGCCTCCGCAAGCTTCTCGGGCGGCCAGTCCGCCAGCAGCGCGCTGATCACGGGCCCGGGCGAGATCGAGCCGACGCGGATGCCGTGCTTGAACACCTGGCGCCGCACCGTCTGCACGAAGCAGTTGACCGCCCATTTCGACGACGCATAGACCGGCTCCCACGGCGTCGGGAAATGCGCGGCGAGCGAGCTTGTGACGATGATGTCGCCGGTCCCGCGCGCGATCATGTGCGGCAGCACGTCGTGCACGTTCTTCATCACGACGTTGACGTTCAGGTTCAGCATCCGGTCGATCGCCGCGGTGTCGGCATCGACGAGGTCGCCGCCGACATAGATGCCGGCATTGGCGTGCAGGATGTCGAGCCGGCCGGTCTTCTCGAGCACCTTGGGCAGCAAGCTCGCACACTCCCCGGGATCGAGCAGGTCGATCACCAGCGGGACCACCGCATCGCCGTGGTTGCGGGCGAGCGCTTGCAGCGCGACGGCATCGCGGTCGACCATCACCACGCGCGCCCCCGCGGCCAGCATCGCCGCGCTGCTCGCCAGTCCAATCCCCGACGCCGCCCCGGTCACGGCCGCCACCTTGCCTTCCAACACTTTCGCCATCGGTCCACCCTGCTGAGATCACCAAGACATCCGCCGCAGTATAGCAATCCGGCGCGGCATGTCGGTAACCGAGGATGGGGAACGCGGCCTCCGCGGCTGACATCGCGCGAAAATTTCAGATGGTAGCGACTGCACACAAGTCCCAAAGCACCGCTGTGGAATGCTGCGCGCCGACATGCCCGTCAGAGGCTGCCAAACGGCCAATAATGCCAAAACGGCCAACAAGAAGAAGCGGAGGACTGCAATGACAAGGAACCGTTCGCCCCGGCTATCGCGCCGTCATCTCATCAAGGGCGCCGCGGCCACGTCAGCCGCGCTGCTGCTCGGCAGGCCCGCGATCGCCAGAGGCGAGACGGAGGGCAAGACCGAGATCGTCATCGGCAACATCGACGCCTATTCGGGACCGGCCGCGGTCTATTCGTCGATCGGCCGCACCCCCGGCGGCTATTTCAAGATGATCAACGAGCAAGGCGGCATCAATGGCCGCATGATCAAGTATATCACCTATGACGATGCCTACAGCCCGGCCAAGACTGTCGAGCAGGCGCGCAAGCTGGTCGAAGGCGACGAGATCGACGTGCTGTTTGCGCCGCTCGGCGCGCCGACCAACGCGGCGATCATGAAGTACATGAACCAGAAGAAGGTCCCGCACCTCTTCATTGCCTCGGGCGCGACCAAGTTCGGCGACTACAAGAATTTCCCCTACACCATGGGTTTCCAGCCCTGCTACCAGATCGAGGGCCGCACCTTCGCGCAGCATGTGCTGTCGACACAGAACGATCCCAAAATCGGCATCGTCTACCAGAACGACGATTTCGGCCGCGACGTGCTGAAGGGCTTCAAGGACGGACTTGGCGCCAGGACGTCCGCAATCGTGGCGGAGCTGTCCTATGAGACCGCCGACCCGACCATCGACAGCCAGGTGGTCCGCTGCAAATCCGCCGGCGCCAACGTGTTCATGAGCATGACCACACCAAAATTCGCCGCCCAAGGCATCAAGAAGATCGCCGAGCTCGGCTGGCAGCCGGCGCACTACATCGGCAACAACGCCTCCTCCGCCGGCTCGACGCTGAAGGCCGCGGGCTTCGACGTCTCTAAGGGAATCATTTCGAGCGCCTACCTGAAGGATCCCGTCGACGCCGCCTGGGACAGCGATCCCGCCATCCAGAAATGGCGCGCGTTCCTCGACAAATATGATCCGGCCGCCGCCAAGAACGACATCTACGCGGTCACCGGCTATCTCACCAGCCAGATCCTGGTCCAGGTGCTCAAGCAGTGCGGCGACGACGTCTCGTCCGAAAGCATCATCAAGCAGGCGGCCAACCTGAAGGATTTCGAATCCGACATGCTGCTGCCCGGCATCCGGATCAACACCTCGCCATCAGACTATTATCCGCTCGAGCAGCTGCAACTGGTGCGTTTCAGCGGCGAGCGCTACGAGCCGATGGGACCGGTGATCGACGGCGGGATCTCGAAGGCGTGATCGTCCCGGGCGTGCACCGCTGGCGCGAACTGCGCCGGTAGACTTCATCGAAGGCGCGCGCCGAAGCGCGCGGCGGTATCGTCCGTCCGGATGCCCCTGCTACTTCGGCGGCGGCTTGGGCATCGCCGACAGCAAGCGAATTTTGAGCTTGCCTCCCTCGGTCACGTAAGTTGCTGTCCAGATGCCCCCTGTCTCGATAGGCGCCCCGCTTTGGTTCTTGCCCGAGAGACGATACCCGCCGATGGCGAGCGCCATGTCCGAGCCCAATGGCCATGCCTGGTCCACCGTTATTTCCTCATGGTCGAACCCGGCCTTGAAGGCGCCTTGATAAAACTCCGCAATGTCGGAGCGCGGCCCCGCGGGATTGACGTGGATGCCACCGGCCGCGAACAGCGCGGCAATTCCCGCACCATCCTGCTTGTTGAAACTCGCCGCATATTCGGAAGCAATCGCTTCGGCCTTCTGCTTTGGATCACCGTCGGCGGCCATTGCAGACAGCGAAAAGGCAGTCACGAACAGGCATGAGAAGTACGTCCGCAGCATCGCAATTCCTCCCTGAAAAATGTCCGTAAAAATCGCCCGACCCGGGACGAGGACGACAATAAGACATCAACTACGGATTGTAGGCAATCGTTTCAGGCGTTGCGGCGCAACAGGCGGGCCTGCCTGCCCGACGTATCCAGCCGACGGATTCTGAGGTAGCGTGTAGCGACCTCGAACGTGGCGAGCCATCATGCTCACGCTCTATTCCTATCCGCCGTTGTTCGGCGTTGCCGACAACAATGGCTATGGTCTGAAGGTATTCGCTTTTCTGAAGCTCGCCGGCGTACCGTTCCGGCACGAACATATTTTCGATGCATCGAAGGCACCGCGCAAGCAATTGCCCTATGTCGTCGACGGCGACGACACTGTCGGCGACAGCGAGACCATCCTCGCCTATGTCACCGGAAAATATGACGTGACGCTGGATACCGCGCTGACGCCGGCGCAGCGCACGACCAACCTCCTCGTCACGCGGACGCTCGACGATCTCTACTGGGTGATGTCCTATTCGCGCTGGCAGGACGCGCGCAATTGGCCCCAATTCCGCGACGCGCTCAAGCGCGAGCATCCAGCCCTCACCGACGACGGCTTGATGAAGGCCAAGGAGTTCAACGCGCAGCGCTATTATTACCAGGGCATCGGCCGCTTCGAGCCCGACGCCGCGATGGCCCGCGGGCTCGCCGATCTCGCTGCACTGGCGAGCCTGATCCCGAGCCGTGGCTATGTGCATGGCGACAAACCGACGACCGTCGATGCCGGCATCTATGGCTTCGTGGCCAACATCTACTTCTACGACATCGAGACGCCGTTGAAGCAATTCGTGGTCTCGCACGATGCCCTGGTACAACATTGCCGCGCCATCCACGCGGCAGTGAGCAAGTGAGCCCGGGCCAACTCAACCTCTAACTCGCAATAGTGACGTTCGCGGCCGTGAGCGAACAGGCCGTCGCTCAGTCCCCCCAGGTGGAAATATCTGCGCTGGCGTGTCGCAGTTGGCCTCTCACAAATGGATCGATTTCAGGGATAGTATCCCGTCACTGCGCTAACTGCGGAGCCGGTCATGGCTTCAAAACTGTCTTCGGGCATTATCGCGTTAGTCCTCGTTGGAGCAGCAGTGCTTTTGGTTGCAGGTCCGCCACCTGCATGGGGCCTGCTGTTGCTCGGCGCCTTCGCACTGGCGGCGCTCTATATTTTTGCGAGAATGAGGTCGCGCTACGATCCGCTCGATTCACGCTTCGGTAGCTGCATCCCTCCGATTTCCAAGCCGAGGGGCGGCGGCAATGAATCCACCACCTGAGCGCCGTCCAGCATCGATCGGATGCGGATCGCGCGAAGACGTCCTGATGGCCTAGAACCGAGATGCAAAGCACGTCGGCTGCAATTCGCTAATGCCCGGTACGGAGATTTCAGCTTCGCGTTCGATCCGGAATTTTGTGCAGTTTGTTTCAGACGACACTCCATTTTCAGCACCAGGAGATTGATCAAATGCAGACGCCCACGCCAAACCCCCGAGGAGCAGAGTTCTGGAACAGCACCATGGGGCACTCATGGGTTTCGCAGCAAGCCGTGATCAGCGAAGTCTTCACGTCGGTCACCAACGTCAGCCTGGGTGCCGCGGCGGCAAAGCCGGGTGAGCGTGTCATCGATATCGGATGCGGCACCGGTGACACAGTGTTGGCGTTCGCCAAGGCTGTTGGTCCGTCGGGTGCTGTGCTGGGTGTCGATATCTCGGTCCCGATGCTGGATCTGGCCAAGCATCGTGTCGCCGAGGCGGGATTTGGCAACGTGACCTGTGCGCTGGCCGACGCAACGATCTACGGCTTCGAACCGCGCTGGGCGGATCTGGTGTATTCGCGTTTTGGCCTGATGTTCTTCGATGACCCGGTCAGGGCCTTCACCAACATCCGTAGCGGCATGAAAGCGGGCGGGCGGCTGGTGTTCGTCTGTTTTCGCACCATGCCGGAGTCGCCGTGGTTTCGCGTACCCATCGAGGCGGCCCGACCGCACGTGCCGCCACAGCCGCCGCTCGATCCATTGGCGCCCGGGATGTTTTCGTTCGCGCGCGAGGATCGCGTTCGCGGCATCCTGACCGAGGCCGGGTTTCACGAGATTGCGCTCAAGGCCACCGACGTGCCGATCCATGGCGGCGACATCACGCAAAGCATGGCCTTCATCACGCAGGCCGGCCCGCTGCCTGCGCTGCTCGAGAATGCCACGGACGATCAACGTCATCGCGCCATGGAAGCGGTACGCAACGCGCTCGCCGCAAGCCTCGGAGCGGATGGGCGCGACCTGCATGTGGGTCTGTGGCTCGTGTCGGCACGAGCCTAGCGAGATGCTGCCTTCGGGATTGTGACGGCAGAAATCGTGCCATCTGCGGCGCACCAACACGGTGTCGTCCTGGCGAAAGCCAGGCGAAAGCCAGGACCCATTACCCCAAATCTCAATTGTTGCGCGACGCTGCGGCCTCGATCCCTTTCACAATCCAATGCGGTGGTTATGGGTCTTGGCTTTCGCCAGGACGACGTGTGGAAAGAGACGCTTACTCGAATCCCGATCTTGCTCCGCGGACAGAGCAATTGCGTAAGCTACCGCTCCTGCCGCAGCCCCGCCTCCAGCCGGGCGAGCTCGGCGTCGAGGTCGCGCTCGACATCGGCCACCCGCATGTCGACCACCCGATAGTCGCGCGCTTCGAGCCAGGCTCTGCGCTTGGCGCGGTCGGCCCCGATGGCCTCGCTCTCGTTCGGGTTGACCAGCTCGATCGCAAGCCGGTGCACGAAGGAGACAAAGTCGGGGATGTGGCGGCCGACCGGGGTCTGGCGCTTGAACTGGCCGGCGAAGCGGCGGTCCCGCGTCAGCGCCTGCCACAGGATCCGTTCGGCGTCGGTCGGGTTGCGGCGAAGCAGCCGGGCGAGGCCGCGCACCGTGCTGCTACTGTCAGCGGTCGCGCCGCCCTGCCCCTGCTCGGCGAGCAGCGCCCGCAAGCGCGTCGCCTGGGCGCCGTCGAGCACCCCGCCCTTGGCCGGGCCCTTGCGGCCCTCGGCGATCGCCATCACCACGCCGTGCAGCGTGTGCATGTCCTGCTTGGTCGGATCCATCCGGGTGAAGATGTTGCGCAGGTTCACCAGCATGGTGTCGCGCTTCTCCGCCGGCCGCAGGAACTCGACCTTATCGAGCTCGGCGACGAGGTTGTCGAAGAACGCCTGCATCTGGTGCTGGGAGGCCGGCTCGGACCGCTCGGGCATCGCGAACGGCAGCGCACCCGCGGTCGAGAGCTTGAACCACTCGTAGCCCATCAACAGCACCGCCTGCGCCAGATTGAGCGAGGCGAAGCCCGGATTGACCGGGAAGGTGATGATGCGGTTGGCGAGCGCGACCTCCTCATTGGTCAGGCCGGCGCGCTCGCGCCCGAACAGGATGCCGGCGCCGCCGCCGGATGCGACATGACCGACGATCTCACCCGCCGCGCCCTCCGGCCCGACCACCGGCTTGGCCTGGTCGTGGGCCCGGGCGGTGGTCGCAAACACCAGCGTGAGATCGGCGATCGCCTGCTCGACGGTGTCGAACAGCTCGACGGAACCGATGATGTGGTCGGCGCCTGCGGCCGCGCGCTGGGCGGCAATGTTCGGCCAGCCGTCGCGCGGGTTGACGATGCGCATCCTCGACAGCGCGAAGTTGCCCATCGCGCGCGCGGCCATGCCGATGTTCTCGCCAAGCTGCGGCTCGACCAGGATGACGACGGGACCGGCAAGGTCGTGCCCTGCCTTGGTCTTGTCGGTGCCGGACATCTCACTTCACTTTCTGATTCAACATCTGAAGATTTTGAATCAGCTTCCGAAGCGGCTGATTCAAAGTCTCATACTGGTCCCCGCAACCAGCTTTGCACCGGTTTTGTGCGGGACCAATTTCTCCAAGCAGATAACAGGGTTAGCGGCGATTGCGAATCCTGAATCGGAATCCCGATCGCACAGAACGAGGCCCGCCGCTTGTGCGCGCTTGGCCTTCGGATAGGCTATCAACCACAACCAAAGCGAAGCTGTAAAGGCACGCTTGAGACGCCGGTTGAACGGCGAGGCACTTTGGACCGAAGCACTTTAGGTCGAAGCACTTGGGTCAAAGCACATTGGGGGGACGACGATGCGGGGCAGATGGACGCTGGCGATTGTGGGCCTGATCTTGATCGTGGCGGGGGGCCTGCTCGCCCACCTCACGCAGACCGCAGGCGGCATCCGGATCGAGGATGTCAGGTTCAAGGGCGCCAAGGGCAACACCATGAGTGCCCTGCTCTATGTCCCGCCGAACGCGACCGCGCAGATTCCGGCGCCCGGCATCCTCGCCGTTCACGGCTACATCAATTCTCGCGAGACCCAGGACGGCTTCGCCATCGAGTTCGCCCGCCGTGGCTATGTCGTGCTGGCGCTCGACCAGACCGGCCATGGCTACAGCGACCCGCCCTCCTTCGCCAACGGTTTTGGCGGACCTGACGGCCTTGCCTATCTCCGCAGCCTCCAATTCGTCGACAAGGAGAATATCGGGCTCGAGGGCCATTCGATGGGCGGCTGGACCGTGCTGGCGGCCGCCGCAGCTCAGCCCAACGACTACAAGTCGATGGTGCTGGAGGGCTCGTCCACCGGCAAGCCGTTCGCGGCCGAGGGCACCACGTCGTGGCCGCGCAACACCGCGCTGGTGTTCGCCCAGTATGAGGAATTCCCCGACCTGATGTGGGGCGTCCAGCTGGCCCGCGACGTCACCACGAGCCCAAAGCTCTGGGCGCTGTTCGGCACCCAAGGCGCGGTCGAGCCGGGCAAGGTCTATGGCGATCCAGCCAACGGCACCGCGCGGGCGCTGTACACCCCGGCGATGACCCATCCGGCGGAGCACATCTCGCATGAAACGATCGGCTACAGCCTGGACTGGTTCGCCAAGACGTTGAAGGGCGGCACCCCGCGCCCGGTCGACGATCAGATCTGGTTCCGCAAGGAGATCGGCACGCTCATCGCCCTCATCGGTTTCATTGCCCTTGTCATCGGGACGTTCGACGGGCTGCTGGAAGCCAAGACGTTCTCCCGCCTCCGGCTGCCGGCGGTTGCCGACGGCACCATGCCGCCGCATGAGGCTGCCAAGGGCCGGCGCTGGACCACGGCGTTCATCCTGTCCGCCTTCATCCCGGCGCTGACCTATTATCCGGCCTTCGCGCTGGGCGGCACCTTCGTGGCCCCCAGCGCATTCCTGCCGCAGGGCATCACCAACCAGATCCTGGTCTGGGCCATTATCAACGGCCTGATCACGCTGGCGCTGATGCCCTTCGCCCCAAGGCGCACCACCCGGGCCGGCCTCGTCGGTCAATCCATCGTGATCGCGCTGGCTTCGGTCGCGGTCGGCTACGCCGCGCTGTGGCTTGCCGACCTCGCCTTCAAGATCGACTTCCGCTTCTGGATCGTCGCACTCAAGTTGATGAGCGCGAAGCAATTCCTCATCTTCCTGATCTATCTGATTCCGTTCACGGCGTTTTTCGTCGTGGCGCTGCACGTGCTGCACCGGAATTTCTCGACCATGGATGCGCCGCGCGGGGCGCTGTACCTGACCAACATCCTGGTGCTGACGTTCGGTTTCATCGTGTTGCTGGTGCTGCAATACGGCACGCTGTGGCTGACGGGGAAGCTGTTCAACCCGGTCCCGGACCCCGGTTTCGTGCCGCTCTCGACCATCGTCGCGATCCAGTTCGTGCCCCTGCTCGCGATCGTCGCCGTGATCGCGACCTTCACCTGGCGGCGGACCGGATCGAGCCTGCCGGGGGCCCTGATCGCGGGCCTGTTCGTGACCTGGTACATCGTGGCCGGGACCGCGACGCAGGCGGCGTTTTAGAGGGTTTTCAAGCGAAGCGGGCACCGGTTCGCGTGAAGAAAACCCGTCAAGAACAAGGGCCGAGAGGCGCTATTCTGGTCCGTCCAGAGTGGCGGTTCTCGGTGAAAAGATGGGCTGAAAGTGCATAACCCCTCCGCTTCCGCCCGCCCCCGGGCGGTGCTATAGCGCAGGCGTATTTTCCACCCCCGCCGTCAAAAGCGCGCCGTTCCCAAGAGGGCCTCCCCGTCATGGCAAAAATCAAGGTATCCAACCCCGTCGTCGAACTCGATGGCGACGAGATGACCCGGATCATCTGGCAGTACATCAAGGACAAGCTGATCAACCCGTTCCTGGATGTCGAACTGCTCTATTTCGATCTGGGCATGGAATACCGCGATGAGACCAACGACCAGGTGACCATCGACGCCGCCGAAGCCATCAAGAAGGTCGGCGTCGGCGTCAAATGCGCCACCATCACCCCCGACGAGGCCCGGGTGAAGGAGTTCGGCCTGAAGCAGATGTGGAAGTCGCCGAACGGCACCATCCGCAACATCCTCGGCGGCTGCATCTTCCGCGAGCCGATCATCTGCAAGAACGTGCCGCGCCTGGTTCCCGGCTGGACCAAGCCGATCATCATCGGCCGCCATGCCTATGGCGACCAGTACCGCGCCACCGACATCAAGTTCCCCGGCAAGGGCACGCTGTCGCTGAAGTTCGTCGGCGAGGACGGCACCGTGATCGAGAAGGAAGTGTTCAAGGCGCCCGGCGCCGGCGTCGCGATGGAGATGTACAATCTCGACGACTCCATCACCGATTTCGCCCGCGCCTCGTTCAATTACGGCCTGATGCGCAACTACCCGGTCTATCTGTCGACCAAGAACACGATTCTGAAGGTCTATGACGGCCGCTTCAAGGACATCTTCCAGGACGTCTTCGACCGCGAGTTCAAGAAGGAATTCGACGCCAAGGGCCTGACCTACGAGCACCGCCTGATCGACGACATGGTGGCCTCGGCGCTAAAATGGTCCGGCGGCTATGTCTGGGCCTGCAAGAACTATGACGGCGACGTGCAGTCCGACACCGTGGCCCAGGGCTACGGCTCGCTCGGCCTGATGACCTCGGTGCTGCTCACCCCGGACGGCAAGACCGTGGAAGCCGAGGCCGCGCACGGTACCGTGACCCGCCACTACCGCGAGCACCAGAAGGGCAAGGAGACCTCGACCAACTCGATCGCGTCGATCTTCGCCTGGACCCGTGGCCTCGCCCATCGCGCCAAGCTCGACAACAACGAGGCGCTGGCAAAGTTCGCCACCACCCTGGAGAAGGTCTGCGTCGCGACCGTCGAAGAGGGCTACATGACCAAGGACCTCGCGCTCCTGGTCGGCGCCGACCAGCGCTGGCTCTCGACCACCGGATTCCTCGACAAGGTATCCGACAACCTCGTGAAGGCGATCGCGGCCTGAGGCCGTCATCCTGGGAAGACAGGTGCGAGCATGACCGTGGCCCTTGTCAGAGCCGTCGTGCTCGCATCGTTCTCGCTCACCACGTCGGCGGCATTCGCTGCCGATCCCCTGCCCGACGCCGTCGCGGCGCCTGGCGAGTCCAAGATCCTCACCGTCCATGCCGAGGGCGTGCAGGTCTATGAGTGCAAGCCGGTCACCGACGGCAAGCTCGCCTGGTCGTTCCGCGAACCGATCGCCACCCTGATCGCCGACGGCCGCACGGTCGGCCGGCATTATGCGGGTCCGAACTGGGAGCATGTCGACGGCAGCGTCGTGACCGCCCGCACCGCCGGCAGCACACCCGGCGCCACCGCCGCCGATATTCCCTGGCTGAAGCTCGAGGTGATCGCCCATCGCGGCAACGGCCTCTTCTCCGGCGTCGCAACCGTGCAGCGGATCAACACCTCGGGCGGCGAGCTCAGCGGCGCTTGCGACAAATCAGGCGCGCTGAAGGGAGCGGCCTACTCGGCGGATTACGTGTTCCTGCGACGGGACTAAGCGTTTTCGAGCGAAGTGGATACCGGTTCGCGTGCAGAAAACGCGCCAAACGAAGAATCGAGGCCTCGTTCCGATTCAATCGGAATGAGGTTCTAGTCGCGGATGCCGCCGTCGATTTCGCGCGGCGCCTGGGCGATCTCTGCGGCGGCAAGGTCGCCGCCGGCCGCGATCGGGTCGGCAAGCCGCGCCTCGGCGGTCTCCCGGACATGCGCGGCGAGCGCCGGCATGCGCTCGATCAGGGCATGGAAGTCCTGCGCATCGAGCACCAGGAGCTTGGTCTTGCGCGCCGCCGTCACCGTGCCGGAGCGGCTGGTCCGCCGCAGCAGCGCGATCTCGCCGAAGAACGCGCCGTCGGAAAGCCGCACAAGCTGGCTCGGCAGGTCGATCTCGACCTCGCCCGCGGTGATGAAATACATCGATGACGCCGCATCGCCGCGCCGCACCAAGACCTCGCCGGCCTCGATGGTCTGCGACCGCAGCAAGCGCATGATGTCGGAAATATCGGCAGCGCCAAGATGTGAGAACAGCGGCACCCGCGCCAGCATGCCCCAGGTCACGACGAAGTCGCGGCGCCGGACCTCGTCGGCGAACGCGGTCGAGATGATCGCGACCGGCAGCGCGATCATCGCGAAGCCGACCACGATCGCGACCACCGTGACGGTCCGGCCGAGCGGCGTAATCGGGACGACGTCGCCGTAACCGACGGTGCCGAGCGTCACGATCGCCCACCACATCGCCTGCGGCATGGTGCCGAACTTGTCCGGCTGCACCCTGTGCTCGATGGCATAGAGCAGCGAGGCAAACAGCAGCACGGCGCCGGTCAGGATCACCACGCAGCCGAACAGCGTGCGCCGCTCGGCATGTAGCGCCGCCAGCAGCGAGCGCATCGCGGTCGAATAGCGCACCAGCTTGAGGAACGGCAGCATGCCGAACAGCACCAGCGCGGTCTTGTCGCCGGTCGCAAGCGCGACGGCCGACGGCAGGAAGGCCAGCAGGTCGATCACGCCGAGCGCCGAGAAGGCGTATTCCAGCCGCGCCCGCGCCGGCGTCATGTCGCGCAGCGAGTGGCCGACCACGCTCCAGAGCCGCGCGGCATATTCCAGCGCGAAGGCGATGACCGCCGCGATCTCGATGGTCGTCAGCAGCCAGCCGAACTGCGCGTCGATCTCGGGCACGGAGGCCAGGATCGCCGCCAGCACATCGACGGCGATGATGGCGACGATGACCCGGGCAAAGCGCAAGCCGCCCGAATGCGGCAGATCATCGCGTTCGAGCAGCTCGTAGAGACGGTCGCGCAGCCCGGGATCGCCGATCGTGGGCTTAAGCGGAGCCGTCGCCACGATCAGCCTCTCCGTCAGGCGCCAGCCGATGCCTGTTGGGTCATGGCCTGTTCGATCGCCGACAGCGCGGCGTCGGCCTTGGCGCCGTCGGGCCCGCCGGCCTGCGCCATGTCGGGCCGGCCGCCGCCGCCCTTGCCGCCGAGCACCTCGGAGCCCTTGCGCACGAGCTCGACCGCGTTGAACCGCGCGGTCAGATCGGCGGTGACGCCGACCACGATGCCGGCCTTGCCGTCCTCGGTGACGCCAACGATCGCGACCACGCCCGAGCCGATCTGCTTCTTGCCGTCGTCGACGAGACTCTTGAGATCCTTGGTCTCGACGCCCTCGACCGCGCGCGCCAGCAGCTTGACATTGCCGACCTCGCGAACGGCTGAGGCGGCGCCGTTCGACGCACCGCCGCCGCCCATCGCGAGCTTCTTGCGGGCGTCGGACAAATCGCGCTCGAGCTTCTTGCGCTCTTCCATCAGAGCTGTGATGCGCGCCGGCACGTCGTCGATCGTGGTGCGCAGCTCCAGCGCCGCGGTCTTGGCCAGCGCGATGGTGTCGTTGGCGTGCTTGCGCGCATGATGCCCGGTCAGCGCCTCGATACGGCGCACGCCGGACGCGACCGCGCCCTCGCTGGTCACGGAAATCATGCCGATGTCACCGGTGCGGCGGACATGGGTGCCGCCGCAGAGCTCGACCGACCAGCCAAGCGCGTTCTGGCCGTGATCGCGGGCGCCCTTGCCCATCGACACGACGCGAACCTCGTCGCCGTATTTCTCGCCGAACAGCGCGCGGGCGCCGGCCTCGCGGGCATCGTCGACGCCCATGACCCGGGTCGTGACCTCGTCATTCTCCAGCACGACATCGTTGGCGATGTCCTCGATCCGGGCGAGCTCTTCCGGCGTGATCTGCTTCGGATGCACGAAGTCGAAGCGCAGCCGGTCCGGCGTCACCAGCGAGCCGCGCTGCGCGATGTGATCGCCGAGCACCTGGCGGAGCGCCTCGTGCAACAGATGCGTCGCCGAATGGTTGGCGCGGATCGACGAGCGCCTGGTGTGGTCGACCTCGAGCTGTAATGCGGTGCCGACACCGAGCGTGCCCTGCTCCACCGTGCCGAGATGCACAAAGAGATCGCCGGCCTTCTTCTGCGTGTCGGTGACGCGGAACTTAACGCCCTCCCCGGTCAGCACGCCGGTGTCGCCGACCTGGCCGCCGGACTCGCCGTAGAACGGCGTCTGGTTCAAGACGATCGCGCCGCTCTCGCCGGCCTTGAGGCTCGCGACTTCGGCGCCGTCCTTGATCAGCGCCGTCACCGCGCCTTCCGCGCTCTCGGTCTCGTAGCCCAGAAACTCGGTCGCGCCGAGCTTCTCGCGCAGCGGGAACCAGATCGCTTCGCTCGCCGCCTCGCCGGAGCCCGCCCAAGACGCACGCGCCTTGATGCGCTGGCGCTCCATCGCGTCGGTGAACGCCGCCTGGTCGACGCTGATACCGCGCGACTTCAACGCGTCCTGGGTCAGGTCCAGCGGGAAACCAAAGGTGTCGTACAGGGTGAAGGCGGTGTCGCCGTCGAACATGTCGCCCTTCTTGAGGCCGGCGCTCTTCTCGTCGAGCAGCGACAATCCGCGCACCAGGGTCTTGCGGAACCGCGTCTCTTCCAGCCGCAGCGTCTCCTCGATCAGCTTCTCAGCGCGCACTAAGTCCGGATAAGCCTGGCCCATCTCGCGGACCAGCGCCCAGACCAGCCGATGCATCAGCGGCTCGCTCGCGCCGAGCAGCTGCGCATGGCGCATCGCGCGGCGCATGATCCGGCGCAGCACATAGCCGCGGCCCTCGTTCGACGGCAGCACGCCATCGGCGATCAGGAAAGCCGACGAACGCAGATGGTCCGCGATCACCCGGTACGACGCCACGTTCCGCGCGTTCGGCCCATGGCCGAGCGCCGACGATGCCGCATCGATCAGGTTGCGGAACAGGTCGCTCTCGAACACGCTTTCGACGCCCTGCAAGATCGACGCCATGCGCTCCAGGCCCATGCCGGTATCGATCGAGGGACGCGGCAGCGCCACGCGCTCCTCCTTCGTCACCTGCTCGTACTGCATGAACACCAGGTTCCAGAACTCCAGGAAGCGGTCGCCGTCCTCCTCAGGCGTGCCCGGCGGACCGCCCCAGATGTGCTCGCCGCGATCGATGAAGATTTCGGAGCACGGCCCGCACGGGCCGGTATCGCCCATCGCCCAGAAATTGTCCGAGGTCGCGATCCGTATGATGCGGTCATCCGAGAAGCCGGCGATCTTCTTCCAGTGGCCCGCCGCCTCGTCGTCGTCGTGGTAGACGGTGACGAGCAGCTTGTCCTTCTTCAGCCCGAACTCCTTCGTGATCAGGTTCCAGGCCAGCTCGATCGCGCGCTCCTTGAAGTAATCGCCGAACGAGAAGTTGCCGAGCATCTCGAAGAAGGTGAGATGGCGCGCGGTGTAGCCGACATTGTCGAGGTCGTTGTGCTTGCCGCCGGCGCGCACGCATTTCTGCGCCGTGGTGGCACGCTGATAGGGACGCTTCTCGATCCCGGTGAAGACGTTCTTGAACTGCACCATGCCGGCATTGTTGAACATCAAGGTCGGGTCGTTGCGCGGCACCAGCGGCGACGAGGCCACGATCTCGTGCCCGTTCGCCTTGAAGTAGTTCAGAAATGTCGACCTGATGTCGTTGACGCTGCTCATGTTCATCCAATCGGAAAAAGTGGCCGGCCAGCCGCAAAAAGGCGTCATTTTCCGGCCGAACGCTTTTAGACATTGCCAGCTGCGGTGTCCAGAAACTGTGCAGGCGGATCATGGGCTTGCCGCGGCAGCACAAAGCCCATTGGATAGTTGCTGCAGCTGCGTTGACAGTCTTGGTGGCGCCGTGTTTTCTACCTACCTATACCTAGTCACGTCGGGAGAGACCGGCCTTACCGCCGGCGCCGAAGGAGCAACCGCCCCGGAAACTCTCAGGCAAAAGGACCGCGTGACGTCTGACATCTGGAAAGAGACGCTGGGGTTCGCCCCGATGCGTCCGCCGACGGGATAATACTCTCAGGCACAGCGACAGATGGGGCTTTCTGCAGGTTTCTCAAGGGGAAATAGGTCCCCGGCGGGAACCGCGAGGCCCTGTGATGCTTGCGCGCGAAACCTCCCCGCTGAAACAGACCCCGCTGCACGCGCTGCACCTTGCGCGAGGCGCCAAGATGGTGCCGTTCGCCGGCTATGACATGCCGGTGCAATACGCGGCTGGCGTGCTGAAGGAGCACCTGCACACCCGCAAGGAAGCCGGCCTGTTCGATGTGTCGCACATGGGCCAGCTCGTGCTGAAGGCCAAATCCGGCAAGGTCGCGGATGCCGCGCTCGCACTGGAAAAACTGGTGCCGCAGGACATCGTCGGCATCGCGCCGGGACGGCAGCGCTACGCGCAATTCACCAACAATGACGGTGGCCTGCTCGACGACCTGATGGTGGCGAATTTCGGCGATCACCTGTTCCTGGTGGTCAACGCCGCTTGCAAGGCCGAGGACGAGGCGCATCTGCGCGCGAATCTCTCCGACGCCTGCGAGATCATCTCGCTGGCCGACCGCGCGCTGATCGCGCTGCAGGGCCCTAAAGCCGAATCGGCGCTGGCGAAACTTTGTGCAGATGTCGGTTCGATGAAATTCATGGATGCCGGTCCGCGCCGCGTCGGCGACGTCGACTGCTTCGTCTCGCGCTCCGGCTATACCGGCGAGGACGGCTTTGAGATTTCCGTGCCCGCGGACAAGGTGGAAGCCCTGGTCACCGCGCTGCTCGACAATCCCGACGTGTTGCCGATCGGGCTCGGCGCGCGCGACAGCCTGCGGCTCGAAGCCGGGCTGTGCCTCTATGGCCATGACATCGACACCACGACGACACCGGTCGAAGGCGCGCTGGAATGGTCGGTGCAGAAGGTTCGCCGCAGCGGCGGCGCCCGCGCCGGCGGCTTCCCCGGCGCCGACAAAATTCTCGCGCAATTCGCAGATGGCGCTGCGCGCCGACGGGTCGGCCTGAAGCCTGACGGCCGCGCACCGGTGCGCGAAGGCGCCGCGCTGTTCGCCGATGCCGGCTCGACCGAGCAGATCGGCAAGGTGACCTCGGGCGGCTTCGGCCCGAGCCTCAATGCGCCGGTTGCGATGGGCTACCTGCCCACGGCCCTTTCCGCCGTCGGCACCACCGTTTTCGCCGAAGTGCGCGGCCAGCGGCTGCCGCTGAAAGTCGCCGCTACGCCCTTCGTCCCCAATACCTACAAACGCTGAACGCCAAAGGATCGACCCCATGACGACGCTGTACACGTCCGACCACGAATGGCTCCGCATCGAGGGCGACGTCGCCACGATCGGGATCACCGACTATGCGCAGTCGCAGCTCGGCGACGTCGTGTTCGTCGAACTGCCCAAGGTCGGCCGCAGCCTGAAGAAGGCCGAGGCCGCCGCTGTCGTCGAATCCGTCAAGGCCGCCTCCGACGTTTACGCGCCGATCTCCGGCGAGGTGGTCGAGGTCAACGACGCGCTCGCCGCCGAGCCCGCGCTGGTCAATTCCGACGCCGGCGGCAAGGCCTGGTTCTTCAAGCTGAAGATTGCCGACAAGGGCGAGCTCGGCGGCCTGATGGACGAGGCCGCCTACGCCGCGCACACCGCCTAAAGGATCACTCCGAGGATCACGTCATGAACGCGCCCTTCAAGCCGATCAACGAAGCCGCCACCGATTTCGTCCGCCGCCACATCGGACCGTCGCCGCGCGACGTCAACGCGATGCTGGAGACGGTCGGCGCCGCGAGCCTGCAGGCGCTGATGAACGAGACGCTGCCGGCGTCGATCCGGCAGAAGGCGCCGCTCGATCTCGGCCGGGCGCTGAGCGAGACCGAGGCGCTCGCGCATATGAGCGAGCTCGCCGCGCAGAACCAGGTGTTCACCTCGCTGATCGGCCAGGGCTATTCGGGCACCATCCTGCCCGCGGTGATCCAGCGCAACATTCTGGAGAACCCGGCCTGGTACACCGCCTATACGCCGTACCAGCCGGAGATCAGCCAGGGCCGGCTCGAGGCCCTGTTCAATTTCCAGACCATGATCTGCGATCTCACCGGGCTCGACGTCGCCAACGCCTCGCTGCTCGACGAGGCGACCGCCGCGGCGGAAGCGATGGCGCTCGCCGAGCGCCACTCGCAGGTCAAGGCAAAGGTGTTCTTCGTCGACAAGGAGGTGCATCCGCAGACGCTGGCGGTGATGCGCACGCGCGCCGCGCCGCTGGGCTGGGCGCTGGTGGTCGGCGATCCCCTGACCGAGCTCGACAACGCCGATGTGCTCGGCGCGCTGCTGCAATATCCGGGAACGTCGGGCGCAGTACGCGACCTCAAGCCTGCCATCGCGTCGCTGCGCGCCAAGGGCGCGCTTGCGATCGTCGCGGCGGACCTGCTGTCGCTGACGCTGCTCGCCTCGCCCGGCGAGCTCGGCGCCGACATCGCGATCGGTTCGGCGCAGCGGTTCGGCGTGCCGATGGGGTATGGCGGACCACACGCCGCCTATATGGCGGTGCGCGACACGCTGAAGCGCTCGCTGCCCGGCCGCATCGTCGGCCTCTCGGTGGATTCGCGTGGCCAGCCCGCCTATCGCCTCGCGCTGCAGACCCGCGAGCAGCATATCCGCCGCGAGAAGGCGACCTCGAACATCTGCACCGCGCAGGTGCTGCTCGCCGTGATCGCCTCGATGTATGCGGTCTATCACGGTCCCGAGGGCCTGACCCATATCGCACGCAGCGTGCATCGTCGCGCCACCGTGCTTGCGGCCGGCCTGCGCAAGCTCGGCTTTGCGCCGACCAGCGAAGCGTTCTTCGATACCGTGACCGTCGAGGCAGGTAGCAAGCAGATCGAGCTCGTCACCCGCGCGCAGGCGGAACAGATCAACCTTCGCGTCGGCGCGACCACGCTCGGCATCGCGCTCGACGAGACCTCGACGCCGGAGACGGTCGAGGCGGTGTGGCGCGTGTTCGGCGGCAAGCTCAGCTATGCCGAGATCGAGGCCGGCGCGCACGAGGCGCTGCCGAAGGAGCTGCGGCGCACCAGCGCCTTCCTCAGCCATCCGGTGTTCAATACGCATCGTTCCGAGACCGAGCTGCTGCGCTACATGCGCAAGCTCAGCGATCGTGACCTCGCGCTCGACCGCGCGATGATCCCGCTCGGCTCCTGCACGATGAAGCTCAACGCCACCACCGAAATGATCCCGCTGACCTGGCCGGCGTTCGGCAATCTGCATCCGTTCGCGCCGGCGGATCAGGCCAAGGGCTATCACGCGCTGTTCAAGCGGCTGGAGCAATGGCTGTGCGACATCACCGGCTATGACGCAGTCTCGCTGCAGCCGAATTCCGGCGCGCAGGGCGAATATGCCGGGCTGCTGGCGATCCGCGGCTATCACCTCGCGCGCGGCGAGCCGCACCGCAAGGTGTGCCTGATCCCCTCCTCCGCGCACGGCACCAATCCGGCCTCGGCTGCGATGGTCGGCATGGAGGTCGTGGTCGTCGCGTGCGATGCGCGCGGCGACGTCGACGTCAATGATCTTCGCGCCAAGGCGGAGAAGCACTCCGCCAACCTTGCCGCGGTCATGATCACCTATCCGTCGACCCACGGCGTGTTCGAGGAGCATATCCGCGAGATCTGCGACATCGTGCATGCCCATGGCGGCCAGGTCTATCTCGACGGCGCCAACATGAACGCGCAGGTCGGACTGTCGCGGCCCGGCGATTACGGCGCCGATGTCAGCCATCTCAACCTGCACAAGACCTTCTGCATTCCGCATGGCGGCGGCGGCCCCGGCATGGGCCCGATCGGCGTGAAGGCGCATCTTGCGCCCTATCTGCCGGGCCATCCCGCAACCGACGGGGCAACTGCGCACGCCATCGGCCCGGTGTCGGCCGCGCCGTTTGGCTCGGCGTCGATCCTGACCATCTCCTACATCTACATCCTGATGATGGGCGGCGAAGGTCTGACGCGCGCCACCGAGATCGCGATCCTCAATGCCAACTACATCGCCGCACGGCTGCAGCCACACTTCCCGGTGCTGTACCGCAACGAGCGCGGCCGCGTTGCGCATGAGTGCATCATCGATCCGCGGCCGCTGAAGACGACCAGCGGCGTCACCGTCGACGACATCGCGAAACGCCTGATCGACTACGGCTTCCACGCGCCGACCATGAGCTTCCCGGTGGCGGGCACGCTGATGATCGAACCGACGGAATCGGAATCGAAGTTCGAGATCGACCGGTTCTGCGACGCCATGATCGCGATCCGGGGCGAGATCGCGGAGATCGAGAAGGGCCGCTGGGAGGTCGAGGCCTCGCCGCTGCGCCACGCGCCGCACACCGTGCACGACATCGCCGACGATGCCTGGAACCGGGCCTACACCCGCGCCGAAGGCTGCTTCCCGGACGGCGTGTCGCGGTCCGACAAATACTGGAGCCCGGTCGGCCGCGTCGACAACGTCTACGGCGACCGCAACCTGGTGTGCTCGTGCCCGCCGGTCGAGGATTACGCGCAGGCGGCTGAGTAAAGCGCACCATTGTTGCAGCTACGTCGTGCTGCGTCTCTGACGCGTGATTCACTCGGTGTCATTCCGGGGCTCGCGAAGCGAGAACCCGGAATCTCGATCCACGACTTCCGGATTCCGGATTCGCGACTTCGTCGCGCCCCGGAATGACGGACTGGCCCGCCCGCGGCAGGAGGAAACATGCGCGAGGAATTCTGGTTCCATTTCCCGGTCCGCGTCCGCTATTCGGAGGTCGACGCGCAGGCCGTGGTGTTCAACGCCCACTACCTCACCTATTTCGACACCGCCATCACCGAATATTTCCGCGCGCTCGGCTACGACTATCTCGGCGAGGTGGCGCGGACCGGCATCGACTTCCACACCGTGAAATCGGTCGTCGAGTACAAGGCTCCGATCCGGTTCGACGAGGACATCGAGGTCTGCGTCCGGGTCGCCAAGATCGGCCGCTCCTCGATCAATCTTGCGCTCGCGATCTTCGCCAAAGGCTCCGATGACCTGCGCGCCACCGGCGAGATCATCTGGGTCGCGACCGACCAGAAGACCCATCAGTCGGTCGCGGTGACCGAGGATTTGCGGGCGCTGATCGCGAGCCGGGAAAAGGCGCTGGCGTAGAGATCAGAACGTCGCGTGCTGGCGTCGCTCGAACAAGCCTTACGGAGCGACGAGAGTGCGGCTCTCGGCGTCCCAGCGCCACAGCCGCTCATTGGTCAGTTCGGTGCCGCCCCACCAGCGATGGATCGTGTTGTACTGGCTGAAGTCGAGCTCGCGATCCGACACTTCCTGGCCGAAATCGGTGAGCGACAGCCGACTGTCCCGGTGTCGGTTGTTTCGGGCCTTCAGATCGTCGGGCGCTTCGATCTCCGCGGGGAATCCGGTCAGAACCGGTGATGGACAATAGGCGAGCCGGTCCAGGATCAGCTCCGCTTCCTGAAAATCGAACACGCCGCGTTCCCGGTTCAGCTCGTTTGAAAGGACCTGTGGGCTTGTCTCGCCGTCGGCGACGAGATCCAGCATCCGCAGTTCGGACGCGCCGAGGCCGGTGTCTTGCCCGGGTAGCTCCTCCAGCAACGCAATCAGCGCCGCGCGGAGCTGCGGGATGGCCGACAGATCCTGCATGAGAAGGTCGAAACAGGGCTCGGGCGTCGGAGCGCGATAGGCATTCCAGGCGCGACCGGCCAATTCCAGCCGATCATCGGTCACCGCAAGTGCAGGCAATCGCCATTTCGCCAAGCTCTCGCCTCGGTACCCGCCGATCTCGACATCGGTCTGGACCAGCTTGAGCTTCGCTACGATGTGGCGGTGCGGGCGGAGCACGTCGAGCAACCAGGCCAGCACCAACTGGTCATTCGGCTGGGGATCAGCCCATAGCTCGACGCTATCGCAACGCTCGCACAACTCGACAAGCCCAATGTCCCGACCGATCGAGCCGGTCCATCTTGAACTGGCGAAGTCGAGCCAGTGCGTGTCGAAATCGACATGCTTTGCGGAACGCGGTTCCAGCAGGGTCGTGAGGTCATCCGACGAGGGCATTTTCCCCCAAACGAAGCGCGGCCTCAACCCGACGACGATGTCCGCCCTTCCCGCCTGCCTCAGGCGATAGCTCGCGAGTTCACTTGTCGCCAGGATCAGACTTGTCACGATGCTCTCCGGCTACGCGCGATGGCATCAGCACCGCAAGCTGAGGATCAACTGCTTTACAAAAGACACACAAAACCAAACGGGCGCCGAAGACGTCGGCAACTCAACGTCCTCAGCGCCCGCTTGCAGCGAAATGATTGAGACTTACTCCTCCGTCGGCTCCTCGCCCTCGGCGTCGCGTTCGGGCGTGCCGGCGAGGATCTGCTCGGAGATCAGGCCGGAGTTCTGCCGGATCGCGGCTTCGATCTTGGCGGTGATGTCGGGATTCGACTTCAGGAACGCCTTGGAATTCTCGCGACCCTGGCCGAGCCGCTGGCTGTCATAGGAGAACCAGGCGCCGGACTTCTCGACGATGCCGGCCTTGACGCCGAGGTCGAGGATCTCGCCCATCTTGGAAACGCCCTCGCCATACATGATGTCGAACTCGACCTGCTTGAAGGGCGGCGCCAGCTTGTTCTTCACCACCTTGACGCGGGTGGTGTTGCCGACGACTTCGTCGCGCTCCTTGATAGCGCCGATGCGGCGGATGTCGAGACGAACCGAGGCATAAAACTTCAGCGCGTTGCCGCCGGTGGTGGTCTCCGGCGAGCCGTACATCACGCCGATCTTCATACGGATCTGGTTGATGAAGATCACCATCGTGTTCGACTTGTTGATCGAGGCGGTGAGCTTGCGCAGCGCCTGGCTCATCAGGCGGGCCTGCAGACCCGGCAGCGCATCGCCCATCTCGCCCTCGAGCTCGGCCTTCGGCACCAGCGCCGCGACCGAATCGATCACCAGCACGTCGACCGCGCCGGAGCGCACCAGCGTGTCGGCGATCTCGAGTGCCTGCTCGCCGGTGTCCGGCTGCGAGATCAAGAGCTCGTCGATGTTGACGCCGAGCTTGCGCGCATAGACCGGATCGAGCGCGTGTTCAGCGTCGATGAAGGCGCAGATGCCGCCCTTCTTCTGGCCTTCCGCCACCGTGTGCAGCGCCAGCGTGGTCTTGCCCGACGATTCCGGCCCGTAGATTTCGACGATGCGCCCCTTCGGCAGGCCGCCGACGCCGAGCGCGATATCGAGCCCGAGCGACCCCGACGACACCGTCTCGACATCCATCGAACGGTCGTTCTTGCCGAGCTTCATCACCGAGCCCTTGCCGAACTGGCGCTCGATCTGGGAGAGCGCGGCTGAGAGGGCCTTGGACTTGTCCATGGAGGATCCTTCGACGATACGCAGTGCGGTGGCGGACATTTGGGATGTGCTCCTTATGGCGGGGATTCGCTAGCGGGAAAACGGGCGATGAGATCAGGCGGAAATGCGTTGTTGATTGGAACCTCGTACCACGTTTGTTCTAAGTTCGCAATATGTTCTTTCGAGCAGACCGGTGCTGGCCTGTTTCCATCCCTAGTGGCCTGCTTTGATTTTTGGAGTGGCCTAGTTTGGGTTTAACCCCGCCTCAACCAAGGGTTAGCCGATGTTCTCGGTAGGACTACTGAACCGCGCGGTGGATGTTCTCACCATAGCAATGGTTATGGTCCGCCAAGTGTTCGCTATCCCCAGCGGACGAGTGTTACCGGGTGTTCTCCGTGGGGGAACGAAGTTCCGCGCGGAGGCGGAAAAAGAGGGCCAAATGGCGGGATTAGAGGTGCCCTTGATCTAACTCAATCGGCCGCACCTGGCCCGGCTCAACCCTCCGGGCATGAAGGAACCCGTCAAGCCTGAGGAGGAGCCAAAGCGCCCCACGCGTTTAGAGGAGGCTCGGCGCATCATCGAGGAGTATGCCAAAGACCTTCGCGAAATCATAAAGAAGCTTCGCGAGCGCCTGCACTGAGCCTCGCCTCAGTTTGAAATCAGTGAGGCTTTGGAGCGTCTTTCGGCGCTGGCACGCTAGCGTTCGGGTCAATACCGCAGCGCTTGGTTTGATAGCCATGCCAATCGATACCGATCCCCTTTTTCTTTGCGGGGTGGTTGTATTCCGCTTTGTACTGCGCCCGGCACTCCTCCATGGTCATGGCGTTGGCGGACGAAGTGAACAAGCCGATCACAGCAACGATAACCAGACAGCGACCCATGGAATATCCCCATCTTTTGGTTAGCCGCCGTAGCTCGG
The DNA here is from genome assembly GCF_054059095.1 of Bradyrhizobium sp. USDA 4510. Taxonomy (NCBI): domain Bacteria; kingdom Pseudomonadati; phylum Pseudomonadota; class Alphaproteobacteria; order Hyphomicrobiales; family Nitrobacteraceae; genus Bradyrhizobium; species Bradyrhizobium sp. USDA 4510. The sequence continues at coordinate 4,828,476 of NZ_JBSSBT010000001.1, forward strand.
GCACACAATCGGCAACGGCTTTGCACCGGGCTTTCGGCGCTCATAGCCACGGCAGTAATTAGCGATGCACGCCTCGTTTCTGTGGCCCATGCATGCATCGCACCTCGCGACGCAATCTTCATACGTCACACCGGGGCGATGCTCATCAATAAGCCGCTTCGGCTTCTCTTGCTGCTGAGCTATAGCCGGAAGCGCAGCCAGAACCAGAGCAAGCAATGCGATGCCGGATTTCATGGTCGATCCTCCTAGCTCGTGGAGGACTGTTAATCTGACATGCCGCTGCGGAACTTGACGCAGATCAAGAGGCGCTGAGGCCGCCTCAGTTGGCGGCCCCGGATCAGAACGTCTCGACGAGTTACGTTGAGCGGCAAAACCTTTCGCTGCGCATGTCGTCGCGCCGGTTCACTCGCCTCACCAATGGCTTTTCAAAGAACTTGGAGAACCATATCGCGGCCGTCGCGCTGTACGTCTGCCACTATAATCTCTGCCGCACCCATGAAGCCCTGCGCACGACGCCAGCGAAGGCGCTGGGCGTCACCGAGAAGGCGTGGAGCATTGCGCGGCTTGTGGACGCTGCGCTCTCTGTGGCTCCCGCGCTGCCCACGGAGACGCCTCCGGACCGGCGTCGGAAGTTCGTAGTAATCGAGGGAGGAAAGCGGTGAGTCAAAATGACTCACCAAAAACTCTTGCTGAATCAATGATTCTGTTACTCTGCGGTCAGCAAGGAGATTCGCATGGCGGACGCCACGTACAATTTGAATGGTGGGTTCAAGCCTACAATGAAGAGGTTCGCTGATCTCAGCGGACCTGATTTTTTTCCAACGCCACAGTGGGCGACATTTGCCCTTATCGACAACGAGAAATTCAGCGGCGACATTTGGGAAAGCGCGTGCGGCGATGGCAGCATGTCTAAGGTGCTGGAGCAGACAGGGCAATCCGTTCGCAGCTCCGATCTGTACGATCGCGGCTATGGAGAAGCCGGATTTGATTTCCTCGCGCCTCAGTGGTCCGCCGACAATATCGTGACCAATCCGCCGTACAATTGCGCTGAGGGATTTGTTGCGAGTGGCGTCAAACACTCGAATAGAAAGTTCGCGCTGCTTCTGCGCCTTGCCTTCCTTGAAGGGGCTAATCGCGCAAATACAATTTTCGCCAAAATCCCGCCCGCGCGCGTTTGGGTTTTCAGCGAGCGCATTACCTTCTACCCAAGCGGCGTAGAGCCGAAAGGTAGCGGCACGACAGCGTATGCTTGGTTCGTCTGGGACAAGGACGCGCCGGGCAGAACCGAATTGAAATGGTTCAAGCCCGGCTATAAGGCGAAGTTTGCTTAGTCTTTCCCGGGGAGCGCGAGTCCGCCCGGGATTTGTACAAGTCGTCCTTCGTAGATCGCGTTGCCGGGAGACGCTTTGTGAGAGGTGATATTACGCACCTGCTGCTCCCAAACGGCTTCGTTGGGGCGCGTTTCGCTTTGCTTTAAGTCTTCTTCTGAAAGAACGATCTGGTTTGGAATTTCGGCAATCAGTTCCTTGATCGTGGCCCGTCCGGTAGCGCTGGACTTCAAAATCGCTTCGGCGGCCTTGGCAACTTCATCCTCAGTAACCCGAGACATGCTTCCTCCATGTGGTAGAGTCCACAAGTAGGCTCGACTTCTGGTAGTTGGAGTCAGTAAAACTACGGAAGGGGTCAGTGGCCTGTTTTGTTCTGGCGAGTGGCCTGTTTCGGCCAGTACCAGCAGACCGGTGCTGTCCGTCTTTAAACCCCCGTATCCTCATTTGATTTTGAGAGTGTCCTAATTCCGATTAAGCGAACGGAAACCGTAGCTTGGCCGATGTTCTCAGTAGGACTACCGAGGCGCCCCATCGGATGTTCTATCCCCGTCCCGCCTTTGACCGAGCACCCCGACAGGGAGGCTGAGGCCGAGGAGCGCCCGTGGGGTAGGGAAAGATTCTGGACACCCCCACCTCAAGCTAGAACCTCCATGGCGCGGAAGGGCATTTGCATAAGTGAATGAGTGTCCTGATTTCCCCAAGCGAGTGTCCCAACTAGGACAGCACCAACAGACCGGTGCCGGCCTGTTTCCATCCACAGTGGCCTGCTTTGATTTTTCGAGTGGCCCGGCTTGGGTTTAACCCCGTCGTAACCAAGGGTTAGCCGATGTTCTCGGTAGGACTACTGAGAAGGCCCTCAGATGTTCTGGCCCCATAATTTCCTGCGGGTCGCGATCTGTTCTCGCGGAATCTTTACTGGAACAATTGACCCGGCAGTGCCCTTATTTGGGGGCCCCCAGCCAGACAGGTAGCCCCCCGACTGCTGGAGGAAAACCCGCCTCCGGGACGGGTTGGCGGCCCCCTGTTGGGGCCGTTTAAAATTCCGTAGTTCTCCGGCCAAGAACAAAGTTCCGGCCATGCGACGCGCCTTGCGCCCGAAGTTCCCCTGATAATCAACAAGTTAACCTGACAGGCGCGATGGCGTCCGATAACGGCTGGCACAATCTGCATACTACCTTCGTACCCCTCCTGAGCGCTGGAAAAACTCCGTAGCGTTCGACGGAAGACTCGGGTTCCGCCAGCGTTCGTAACATTGGCCTGCTCCAAGCAACGCGAATTGCGCGGCGCCGGGCAGGCAACATGGCTGGCGACCGTTCCGTGGCGACGCTGCCGGCGGACGAATCCTTTCCGGAATCCACAACGACGGCCCGAACGGGCGCGGCCTTTCACACGATCTTTTTACGGGTGCTGATCATTACTACAACTAATAGTTTAAATATCGACGACCGCCCTTCAATCGCAGAACCGTTACAAATGATCCACAGGGGCGTCGAGTTCAGCGTCACTCAGCTGATGGCCGGCGTCTGGAAATGGCGCTTCCAGATCGGCGATCGCGTCTTCACGGGCAAGACCGAAGCAAAGCTCGATCTTCTGGCGATCCGCCGCGTGCAGCTGCGGATTGATCGCGAGCTGAACAATCTGGGGCGGGAACGGACCCGCGGCAGCAATGGGGACTGAGGCACAGTCTATCGTGCACGCCCCGGTGCCCTGACGCGCTGGCCTGCAGAGCTTCGGTTCTAATTAAAATTAGAACACACGAACCGGCGCCCGCTTCGCTCGAAAACGCTTCAGTCCGCGCTGGCCAGCCGCCGCATCGTGAACTCGATGTCGCCGCCGGGGAGCTCGCGCCAGCTCTCGACGGCGCTCATATAGGCCGCCTTCGGGTAGCGCTTGAGAAAGTCACGCGCCCTCACGCGGGCCTGATCGCGTGGCAGGCTGAAGGTCTCGCGCAGATAGCCGTCGTCCGGCTTTCGCCGCTCGGCCATCCGGCTGGCGAGATCGCGCGGACGAGACACCATTGCCGCAACTCCGGACCAATTGACGACACCCCCAATATAGGGGTGGCGGCGGGAGAATCCGAGTCGGAGGGAGGCGGACGAGGTCGCCCCGAACGGGCGTTACTGGCTACGCGGCGCGGCGCTTCCCGGCTGCGCCGAGCTTCCGGTCTTGGTCTTCGGCTTGGCGGGATGGGCGGCCGCCTTCGGCGGATCGCTGCGCACGACGCCCCAGGGATCGGACGATCCCTTGGCATCGGGAATCTTGCTGAGCGAGTCCTTGTAGGCCTTGTCCCTGACCGCGTCCTGCTCCTTCTCCTCCTGGGTCCTGGTCTTGACCTCAGGCATCAGGTTGACGTTCGGCATCTGCGCATAGGCCGGCGCCGACAGCAGCACCGCAACCGCAACTGCGCTCAAAACTCTCATAAGAACACTCCCTGCATTTTCGTCGGCGGTATATCACCGCAACAAAGCCGTCGCCAAGCGCGCCTGCCCCGGCCCCGAACATGATGCGTTTCCGCGGAATCGCATCATGTTCTCATCTCTTTGTTTGAGCATGATCTTTTTCGGAAAACCGGTTTCCACTTTTCCGGATCATGCCCCTAGAGATGGTCTGACTTGCAGGATTTCGGCGACTGCATCCAGTCGTCCCAGATCGGACCGCAGCGCGTGCAACCGCTGAGCGCAAGTCCGATCGCAATCACGCCGCCGAGCACCACCAACCTGCGGAACATGTACGCCCCCACCACTCGCGAGCAGGCGACTGGGCGCCGAAACTGGGGCATTTTCAAGCCGGGCACGGCGCTTGCAGCGCAGCGCAGTGCGCGTCGGAGCGCAGCGCAGTGCGCGTCGGAGCGCAGCGCAGTGCGCGTCGGAGCGCGAGCACGCGTCGGACGGGCTGCCGGCGCGCACTGGTTTGACCGGGCGGCCGCGCAAATTACAGTGCGCAACAAAGCAGAAAAGGAATCGATCAAATGACTTTGGCGATGAGCTGGGACGAGTGGACGCAGCACGACGGGACGGCGCTCGCGGAGCGCGTCAGGTCCGGCGAGCTGACGCCCCGTGAGCTGGCGTCGCAGGCAGCCAGCGCCGTCACCAAGGTCGATCCCGCGCTCTCCGGCGTCGTCGAGCTGTTCGACGATGTGATCGCCGATCCGGCGCGCGACGGCGCCGACCTCGACGGCCCGTTCGCCGGCCTGCCCTTCCTGATGAAGGACCTCGGCCCGACCCTGAAGGGACGGCTGCAGGAGATGGGCTCGCTGATGATGCGCGGCAATCGCGCCGCGGCGGATACCTTCCTGACCGCGAAGATGCGCAAGGCCGGGCTCAATTTGATCGGCCGCACCACGACGCCGGAGTTCGGGGTCTGCAGCTCGGCGGAAAATCCCGCGGTCTATGTCACGCGCAATCCCTGGAACACCGACTACACCACCTGCGGCTCGTCGGCAGGCAGCGCGACGATGGTCGCCGCCGGTGCGGTGCCAATCGCGCATGCGACCGACGGCGGCGGCTCGATCCGCATTCCCGCCGGGGTCAACGGCAATATCGGCCTGAAAGTCTCGCGCGGCGTGTTCTCGCTCGCGCCGCATCTGTCCGATCTCACCGGGCTGGTCTCGATCCAGGGCTGCCAGTCGCGCACGGTGCGCGACACCGCTGGCTTCGTCGATGCCTGCCGGGGACCTGCGCCCGGCGAGTTCATGCCGTTCTGGACCTCGCCCGAGCCATATGCCGCGATGATCGCGCGCGACCCCGGCCGGCTCAGAATCGCGCTGTCGCACACCTGGGGCGACTATCGCGCGACGCCGCACATCACAGCCGAACTCGAACGGGTCGGCCGCTTCCTCGAAGGCCTCGGCCATCAGGTCGATTACGCATTGCCGTCGATCGACTACCGGGATGCCTTCGCGGCACAGACCACCTGCTACATCGGCAATTTCGCCGTCGTGATCGGCAACATGCTCGCCGCGCGCGGGCTGGAGCGGCCGCCGGCGGAGCTGATCGAGCCGATCAACATCCGCATCTGGGAGCATGGCCGCGACTTCAGCTTCGCCGATCGCGCACGCATGCAGGCCGTCTTCAACACCACCTCGCGCGGCTTCGGCGCCTTCTTCGAGGACTGGGACATCATCCTGACGCCGATCACGGCACTGCCGACGCCGAAGGTCGGCACCACGGAATATCTCACCATCAGCGACAATCCGTCGGTGCTGGACTGGTTCGGCAATCTCTGGCGCAACTTCGCCTTCACGCCGCTCGCCAATCTCTGCGGCATCCCCGCGATCTCGCTGCCGCTCGCGACCAACGAGCACGGCCTGCCGCTCGGCATTCAGGCGATCGGAAAGCAAGCGAGTGACGGGCTGTTGCTGCAGCTCGCCGCCCAGATCGAACGGGCGATCGACGGCAAGTGGAATGCGGGCAACACGCCGGCCGTGCATGTCACGCGCAACTAGAACAAGATAGATAACATCAACAGAGGGAACGGGACGTCATGCAGCAGCAAGCCGGGGAATTCGGGATCGACGACGCGAAACGCGTGCTCGGCGACGTCTTTGCGCCATGGGTGCAGGACCTCAATCTGGCGGTCGAGCAGTTCGACATCACGCCGCCTGCCGGCGATGCCGACTGGCAGCCCGGCGCCATCCTGCGCATGCCGTTTTCCGAGCGACTGTGCCGCAATGGCGGCATCGTCTGCGGCCAGGCGCTGATGGCGTTCGCCGACACCGCGATGGTGCTCGCCAACCTCGCGGCCAACAAGGGCTACCGGCCGATGACGACGGTCGACCAGACCACGCATTTCATGCGCGCGGTGACGGCGTCCGACGTGCTGGCCGACGCCCGCGTGGTCCGGCTCGGCCGCACCATGAGCTTCGGCCGCGTCACGCTATCTTCTGCCACCGACAACAAGCCGGTGGCGATGGTGTCGAGCGCGTTCGCGATGCTGCCGGGATAGGCCCCTCGCATCATGGCCGGTCTATCTCATCCTGAAGGATGTGAATGTATGGCGGAGGAGCGGCACTAAACATTCAGTGTCGTCCCGGCGAAAGCCCATAGGCGCTAAGATAGTTTGATCATAGTCTGATAGTGGCGCTTATGTCTGGGTGGCTCGCGTAGATGTCGCCGGAGAGCGTGACTGGCTCTGCAGAGTAGAGCGATTGCGGGCTGTGGAATGATCGCTTGCCGTAGCGAAGCGACGAGCTGGCGCAGCAGACGCCACGTCACTGGGTGGGTCAGGCGGCGTCGGCCAAGCGGGGAGAGTCTTCGAGTTCGTCGACGAGCGGCTCGAGCAATAGAATGATCAGCAGATGAGCGAGGATATGGGGTCTGGCGGACCGCTCGTCGGTTCCGGGAGGTCCCTTCAGGCCAATCAGGCTTTTCAGCCGCTTGAAGCCGAGCTCAATGCGCCATCGCAGCCGATAGAGGGCGAGGATATCTGCAGTCGTGAAGTCCTCTGGCCTGAGTGAGGTCACCAGGATCACCCAATCTGCGGCGTCAAGTGTTTGCCTGGAGAGCTGATGACCTCCCTTTTGTGCAGTCCGGCGCGCCTTGCGTCGCGCAGCCGCAGCAGCTTGCGCCGGCTTCTTCGCGGCAACCAGACGCACTGCGAGCGGCGGCGCACCTGACTTGCGCTTTATCCAAATCGGCCGATCGATCAGGCCACGCGCCGAGGCGTTGCGCAGTTCGGCAGTGAGGTCAACAAGATTACCTTCGGCATCGAGCCAGCGCGCGCTCTTCCAGCCGGCCCGGATCACGAAGTCTGCATCGGCATCGACGAGATGCGCCATGCGCTCCGGTTGCAGATAGGCGCGATCGGCAAGACGGATCTCACCGGCAACCGCCGGTATCCGATCCAGCGTCTCGCCCGCTCGCTGATCGGTCAGTTCGAAGTGACCAAAGCGCTCCTGCGGAAGATCGAACGCGCTATGGATACGCCACACTGCGTTCTTGTTCCTGCCGCTCGTCCCAGCCTTGGGGACCGTCGTGGCGTCAACAATACGGATCAGACGACCGCGGATCGCCTTCGGCGCCGCGTCGGCAAGCGCCTGCTCGACCAAGATTGCCAGCCAATCTCCGCACTGACGTAAGCGATACAACAGAGCCACGTTGGAGATATCGACAAGCCCAACCGACGTGGCCCATGCCGCCGTCAACCGCAGCCCTTTCTCACCAAGGCAATAAGCCAAGATCAGGCGCAGCAAGTCGACCGCATTGCTGATCTCCCGCGGACGGACAAACGCCTTCGTCTTGCGCGCGCTAATGTTCAGAGCCTCGGCTCCGCCAAGTCGGGCGACAACGCGCGCCCAATCTTTGTTCACAAGCGATTCGTGTGCCATTCCATCTTGGAATCACAAACGAATCCAAGGCGCAAATCCTATTTTAGCGCCTATGGGCGAAAGCCGGGACCCATAACCACCGAAGACCATGTTGCGCAGGGCTGCGGCCACAGCCTTCCTCAACAATTGAATCCTGTGGTTATGGGTCCCTGCTTTCGCCTTGCTTTCGCAGGGACGACGTCGGACATGTTGTCCCGCCTTCAATCCCGTCATCCTGAGGAGCTTGCGCAGCAGGCGTCTCGAAGGACGAGGCTACCAGCCCGGCCTCACGGTTCGCCTGGCGATGCGAAGCATCGTACAGAGACACGCGTTCCGCGCTCCTCACCATGAGGGTTCAGGCCAATCACGCTGCAAGATTTACTTGCCGAGCACGGCCTCCGCCGCGTTGACGATGCTGATGGTCGGATTCTTTCCGCAAAAGGTGCCGAACTTCTTGGCGTTCTCGGTGAACACGTCGGTGTCGATGATCGCCTCGTCGGAGTCGCCCTTGTACCAGCCGTCCATCCAGACCAGCACCATCTTGATGGTGTCGTCGCCACCTTCGACGAACTGTTTGCAGGTCATGGTCGAGAGATCGAGGACGGTGGCGCTGGCCGGTGCCGACGACAGAGCGAGCGCGGCGGCGAGCATGATCGAGGCAGTGATCTTCATCGCAATCTCCATGGGCAATGATTTGGAATGAACAGGTCGCCGGAAGCCCGGCGGCTCCGCTCGCGACCTCGTAAGCGAAGCGTCGCGACGAACGCAAGCACGGCATCGCGCAAATCAGTCCGCACATCGCTTCGCTGCACGGATTGAGAATTCGTGTTTCTGATTTGCGACGGCGCCCGCGCTAAAGCGTGATGAGAACAGGGCGTGTAGTCGAGAATCCAGTGTATGCGAGCGGGGATAGCGAGGTCGGTGTCGCTCTCAAAAGCCGATACCGGCGATGCTGTGGTGAATGTCCGCTCAGGGCCCAATACCAGTCCTGCGGTTCAAAAATGGCGCGATCACACTCCGCGCCGAATGACCTTCCAGGTAAGAGAGCCGGCAAGGAAAAGTGACATAGAACAGAATGCTATCGTCCCCCAGACACGGACATTAGGGCTTGTCTCATTCAGCCAAACAAGTGCCGCCAAGCACAGAAACGCAGGGATTGCGCACGCCTGTGTCACAACAAACCGGCGGCGCAGTGCGCGCGGAGCGCGGGAGCTCCAGACGAAGCCATCAACCTCGAACCTGCGGGAAATCGTATCCACCGGCTCTTGGGGATACCACTTTCCCAGCTCGCTCATGACGGACATGAAACCCCATCCGGCAATGCCGATTAGCACAATGGCGAGTAGGCATAAAATGAGCGACATCTCGCTTCTCCAGTCGCTAGCTATCGAGCGCGTCAAACATTGATAGTCCGCTTCGGGTCAAAGGCGCCGTTTTAGCAATCAGTCGGGTACTTCCGGTCTACCCCAATGAACGGACATCTTCAGAGCCGGTCGCCATATCTCAAACTTGCCACTTCCAGGATTCGCAGCACGCCTCAGAAGTAGACGTTCGCGTTACACGGACCGGCCGCGACACCATCTGGTATCATGCCCTGCCGCAGGACATCGCCGCTGGTGGCAGATATGCGCCACCCACGATGAACATGCTGCCGCTCGGCGCCCGCGCTTGAACTCCTAAGCCGTCCCTGCCGGCCAAGCTGGAGACCCAGCTTGCGTACCTTCAAGATTCCGCTCTACACTCTTTGAGTGTATCGACACGCTAAAGTATTCACAAGTTGTGTCTCGCAATTAACGGGACATTAACCTGCGGCTCAAGCGCGTACCATGGCCTTGTCGGACAGGAATGGATCAGCCCCATGTGGAAAGACCCCATCAAGAGCACGCCTTCGATCATCCAGACCGATTTCGGGCCCTTCGGGCAGAGCCTGCCCGGGGACGGTGAAGCCTATTGCGGCCCGACGTCGATGGTCATGGGCCTTTACTGGCTGTCGGCAAACGGCTTCACGCAGGTTGCTCCTGTGGTCTACAACGGCGAGGACGACCCCGTGGCGATCAACCTGGAAAGAGTGGTCGCGGGCTTGATGCGGACGTCGAGCGAGAGCGGCAGCTTCGTGGACGGCATGACGAGCGGGATGGCCGACTATCTGTCGGCCTGCGGAATCGGGCCTGATCTCTATAATTTGGCGAGCACTTCTAATCCGGACCTCGCGTGGCTCGCCGATCAGTTGGCCCCGAACGTGTCCGAGAGTCCGCAGACGATCGTCTTGGCCAATTTCGCGGTTGGCTGGTATTCCGTTTCCCAGACGACGAAGGAATACATGGAAAATGACGGCGGCCATGTCCTCGCGCCGCTCACGGTGAACCTGACGGGCGACACGATCACCATCAACAACGCTTTCCCCGCCTCGTTCGAGAACGTACCCAACCTCCCGTCTAGCAATCCGCAGACCGTCCAGATCGCGCAGATGCCCAGCGGATGGACGCTGGAAAATCTGCCGCTACCCTCCGAAGACTACAGCCAGGTCGTCACCGACGCGCTCACCGGGTGGGGCGTCTACGCCGTGCTCTGGCAGGGGCAAGCTTGGGCGATCTCGCAGTCGGCGCTGCCCTCGACATCCGGATATGAACCCAGCACCTGGACGATCAACCAGCCTAAGGTCATCAACACGAACGGTGGCACGCTGACCGTCGTCGCGCCGATCTCCGGGCTGGGCGGCCTGCACAAATACGGCGAAGGCACGCTCCTGCTCACCAACACGAACCAGCTGATAGGACACAACACCGTAGGCGCGGGGACGCTGGCAAGTACCCGGACATCGGGCACACCATTTGGCAGCTTCAGAGTGACGGTGACGAACGGCGGAATACTCGAGCTTCGTTCGGACGGCGCGACGGTCGATGTGCAGATCGCCTCGGGATCTCTGGCGACGTTCGTCATCGGCTCTACGGGAGGCGCCTTGCAACTTTCCGGAAGCGGCAACTATCGCGTCGTAATCGGGGGCAATGACGACGGTACCCTGACGAACATTGTCCGCAACTCCGGCGGAACGCTTGTTATCGTGCCGGGCGGCGGCATGGCCCAGCTTGGGCTGACGCAACAGGTGTTCGTGGCAGGAACGGGAGCAAACCTGCCCATCATTATGAACGGGATCGTCGCTCCCTACATTCTCGGAGAGGACGACGACGCGGCCAGCTCGGGCAAGTTCCTGACCTATTCGCCCTCCGGGGGCTTCGCGAGCGCGGCGACGGTGTCGTCGACGGATGTCAGCATCAACGACGTTCCGGCCGATGCCGTCTACGAGGTCGTCGACAGTCAGGCGGTCGAGAGCGGCGGTGTGCCGCAGGTGGCGGCGCTCGAAGTGAACGGCGGGGCGATTACGGGCGGCGATGCGAGCATTCTGGTCGGAAGCCAGGCGAGCGGCGACGCCGCGGGCCTCATCATGAACGGCGGCAGCATCGCTACTGCGAGCCTTTCGTTCGGCGCGGCAGAAGGCCTGATCTACACCAATGCTACCGGCGGTAGTTCGCAGATCGCAGCCGCCATCGAGGGATCGGCGGGCCTGACGATCTTCGGTCCCGGCACGCTGACCCTGAGTGCAGACAGCAGCGGCACGCTTTCCGGTCTGATCAGGGTCAATGGGGGTACGCTGATTGCCGGCGGTACCGGTGGATCAGCAACGGGTGCCGGCGAGGTGCTGGTATCCTACGCGGCGACGCTGGAGGTCGCCGGCACGGTGACCGGCACGGTTGTTGTCGGCGAGTCGGGCACACTGTTCATGAACGGTGGGACGGTCTCGGGCCCGGTCACCATTGCAGCGACCGGCACCGATTCGCCTGCTCCCGGCGGCATGCTACAAGGGAGCGGAACAATCAGCGGGACCACCTCGATCAGCGGCATCATCCAGTCAGGCCCGCAGGCTGGCCTAATCACGTTCACCGGCGAGACCACTATGACCGGCGACGCGAGCTTCTATTGGCGGCTGCAGAAGCTCGTGGACGATGCTGATCCCGGAGCCGGACCTGGGATCTACTGGAACGCGCTGCAGTTCAACTCGCCGGATACGAACCTCGGCACCAAGAATGCACCTCTCTGGCTCTTCCTCGACTTCAGCGCCCTCGACGGGGACCCGGACGGCGGCAACGCGTTCTGGAAGAAGCCCCATACCTGGACGCTCTTTACCTACGCAGCCGATGCCGGCTACTTTTGGCCGGCGGGCGAGAACTTCTCGTACCAGTCCGGGAGCTTCAACACGGTCTTCGACAACTGGGTCGTGTCCCTGCAGTGGAAACCGGCCGCCTCGCCGCAGAGCCTCCCCGAGCGATGGCGCGCGAACGCTCGTGCGAGAAGCCTGTAACCGACCCGCGGCAACCCTACCGAATGTCCGAGATGGGTCAAATGTGGCGATCGAGGATCGTTGATGAGAAGTCCGGACTGCACCCAACACCGGACCAATCGGAGGCGGCGAAGTTGGTCCGCAAGGTGACATCCCCGCGGTCTGCGCGGCGTGTCCGCATTTCGTCTCGGAAGCGATGTCCCGGATTTACGGGTCCACGCCCCAGGTTCAATTGCATCCGCGAACAACCTGCGCTCCCTCTCCGGTTGCGGGAGGAGATGCAGCGAATGCCGCCAGGCCGATTCAACCTGAATTCATCGCGCTTTAGCGGAGCGAGGCGACGCTTGCATTATTTCGGAATAGTAGAAAAGTAACCCTGAGTTGCCCGACGTGTCAAGTTGCTTTTCGAACGCCGGCAGCTGCCGGCACCTTTGCATGGGGTTGTTTTCGATATTTTGGCGGCGCGCACTGCGGCAGGGAGCACCTAAGCGGATCGCGAGCGGCGGCTCCGCCGCCGGCGCCAGAACAGCGCAACGAGGGCGACGAGCACGAGACCGGCGGCCACAGCCTTGGCGGTGAACCGCCCGCCGGGCCGATCGATCAGGCGGGTCCACAACGATGCCCCCTCGCCCTGACGCGGCAGGCGAAACGCCACCACGCTATCGCCGATCGAGGTGCCGGCTTCGGAATGGCCGCCGGCGCCGATCACGACATACTGCTCGCCCTTCCAGAGATAGGTCATCGGATTGGCGACGCCCGGCACCGGAAGCCGGCCGAGCCACAACTGCTTTCCCGACCTGGCATCGAACGCGCGCAGATAGGCATCCATCGCGCCGGTGAACACCAGGCCGCCCGCGGTGATCGCGACGCCGTTGACCAGCGGCGTGCCGGTATTGAGCGCGATGCCGAGCGGCGCGAGATCCTCGCTGGTGCCGACCGACGAATGCCAGAGGATCTTGCCGGCCTTGAGATCGACCGCCACCGTCTCGCCCCATGGCGGCTTGTTGCAGGGCGACCCGACCGCCGACTTCGCCAGCGCCCGCGACATCGCGAACGGCGCCCCTTCCTGCTGGCCGAATTCATGACCCGGCGGCGGATTGAAGCCCTTGGCCTGGTCGCGCGGAATCAGTGTGACGATGTGCGCCGCATGACTGACATTGGCGTAGAGGAGCTGATTGACCGGATCGAACGCCGCGCCGCCCCAGTTCACCCCGCCGCCTGTCATCGGATAGATCACGGTGCCTTGCGTCGACGGCGGCGTGTAAAGGCCCTCATTACGGGATTGCGCGAGCAGCGTCTCGCAAGCCGAGCTCCTGGTGCCCGGCAGCAGGCCGGCGACATCGTCGGCCGCCATCCGTTGCGTCAGCAGCGGCGGCACATGGGTCGGGAACGGCTGCGTCGGCGACAGCCTCTCGCCCTCGGCACCGTTCTGCGGCACCGCGCGCTCCTCGACCGGCCACACCGGCTTGCCGGTGTCGCGATCGAGGACGAACACAAAGCCCTGCTTGGTCGGCTGGATCACGACGTCGCGCTGACCATCGCCGGTATCGATCCGCGCCAGCGTCGGCTGCGCCGGCAGGTCGTAGTCCCAGACGTCGTGATGCACGGTCTGGAATGCCCATGCGAGTTCGCCGGTCTCGATCCGCAGCGCGACCACGGAATTGGCGTGCTCGTCATTGCCGGGGCGCTTGCCGCCCCAGAAGTCCGGACTGGGCGATGTCGTCGGCAGGAACACCAGGCCGCGCTCCTCGTCCACCGACATCGGCGCCCAGACATTGCTGTGGCCGGCCTCGACGCCATTGTGCACGAGCGGATCGAAGCTCCAGCGCGGCTGTCCGGTTCGCGCATCGAAGGCGCGCACCGCGCCGAGCGGCGCGTCGACCCGCCGGTTGTCGCCGATCGCGGACCCCACCACGACCACGCCGCGTCCCGTCACCGGCGCCGACGTGATCTGAAACTCGCCCGGCCATTCCAGCTTCATGCCAACGTCGATCTTGATCTCGCCACCGTTGCCGAAATCGGCGCAAGGCTTGCCGGTTCTGGCGTCGAGCGCGATCAGGCGCCTGTCGTTGGTGCCGGTGAAGATGCGTGACTTGCAGGCGGCGCCTTCCGCCGCGCGATCATCCGTCCAGTACGCGACGCCGCGGCAGACAAAGCGATTGGCCGGCCGTTGCGCCATGCTGATCTTCGGATCGAAACGCCATTTCTGCGCACCGGTGCCGGGATCGAGCGCGATCACTTCGTTGAACGGCGTGCAGAGGATCAGGCTGTCCTCGACGAACAGCGGCGTCACCTCGAACTTGGTGCGCTTCATGACCTCGGGCGGGCGAGTATCGAGATCGCCGGTGCGGAATTCCCAGCCGCGCAGCAGCTTGCCGACATTGTCCGATGTGATCTGCGTCAGCGGCGAGAAGCGTTGTCCGCCGCGGTCGCCGCCCCAATACTCCCAGGCGCGCGCCGGCTGACCACACAGCAGCAGCGCGGCAAGCAGGCAAAACAGCGACCGCATCGCGTCCTCCCCCAGGATGCGATCACCGGGCGCCGCATCTCATGCGGGAAAGCATTTACGCGATCGTCGCGTCAGTATCCACCCCGGCGATAGCCGCCGCCGTAGTTGCCGCGATAACCACCACCGCCGCCGCCGATGCCGATCCCGATTCCGATTCCGATCGGCGGTCCGGCAGGCTCGTAGACCACGGTTGGAGGCGGACGGCGCACCACCACGACGTCGTCCTCAACGACGACGCGCGGCGGGCGCTTGCCCGCGCGCCGCGGCGGATCGGGATCGGCACGCTTTTTCACCGGCACGTTGGCCCTCTGCTGCAGCGGCTGTTGCGGCGGCGCCGCGTTGCAGGGACAGGTCGGTGCCGCCAGCGCGACGCTGGTCGCGGGCACGCTGAGCGCGACGGCGGGCGCCGGATCGGGACGGTAGCGCAGCCGTTCGATCATCTTGCGCGCGGTCGCTGTCAGGTCGGTGTCAGGATATTGCGCGAGGAAGCCGCGATAGGCCGCCGCCGTGTTGATGAGGATCGCGTTATTCCACGCTAGCATGCGGCGATGCCGGTCGAGCCAGTCGCGCGCCTGCAGGCCGCGCGGCGTGCCAGCGAAGATCGCGGCGAAGGCCTCATAGGATTCGTCGGAGCCATCGACCACCATCAGTTCGTTCGCGGCCTCGATCGGCTTGCCCTGCAACTCGCGCTTCCATTCGTCGACGGTGCGTTTGGCCGCGGCCGGCGGCGACGTCGCTGCGGGCGATGCCGCCGCACCCGCCATGAAACGGAAGTCGTCGGTGAGCGAGGACGAGTCCCACGGCGTCTGGCGGCCGTCAGTTGCCCTGTTCACCGCCAGGCGAACGCGCTTGAAGGTGTCCTCGATCGGGATGCCCGGCTCCTTGGCCGAGGCCAGCAACGCGGTGGTGTAGGGGCTGTTGGCACCGCTGCCGTCCTCGGCTTCCGCTCCCGGCGAGGTCGAGAACGACACGAACGTGCCGGGCGCGCCGACCCTGGCATCGACGATGGCGAGCCCGCGCCCCGCGGTCTTGCTGAGTTCCGGGAATGGATTGTTGCGGCAGGCATCGAGCAGCACGATGCGCATCCGACTCGGAACTGAGGTGAGCGTATTCAGGACGTCGTTGAGCCGAACCGCCTGGATCGGGATATCAGCCTCGCGCTTCGGATCGACATCGACCGGCACCAGATAGTTCTCGCCGTCGATCTGCAGGCCATGCCCGGCATAAAACACCAGCGCCACGGTATCGGCGCCTTTCGCCGCCACCTGGCCCGCGAAATCGCTGAGCCGTGCGCGCATCTCGTCCTGCGACAGGTCCGATGCGGCCGTCACCGCAAACCCGGCATCGGTCAGCATCTGCGACACTGCCCTGGCGTCGTTGGCCGGATTCGGCAGCGCGGGCACCGACTTGTAGGCCGACTGCCCAATCACCAGCGCCAGCCGGTTTTCCGCCGACGCCGGCACGGCGCCGAGCAGGATCGCTGCCGGAACGATGAGGCTGAGGAACGAACGGCGAAGCATGGCGGCCTCCGGCAATGATATCGAAGATGGGTCGGAGGCCGTCAGGCCAAGGTTCATGCCGTGCGGCAATGTACTGCCGACCGACGACGGTCGAATGGCTGCCGAGTCGTGAGCCCGGCTATTTCGGCTTCTTGGCCGGATCCGCTGCCGGCTTGGTGACACCCCAGGGATCGTATTTCTCCTTGGGCTCGGGGATCCGATCGAGCGCGGCCTTGTAGGCCTTCTCGTCGACCTTGGGCTTCTGCTCCGTCTTCGTATCGCCTCCACCGCCCCCTCGCCGGCCCTGGGCCAGGGTGGGTGTCGCGAGCAGCGCCAGGATGACGGCAGCAACCGTGAAGCGTTTCATGTCAGTCTGTCTCCCCCGCCGCCGCAGCAACATCCGGTAATACCTCTACCCCAACGATAACTTGTCGCTCGACATTTGTTGATCGACAAAGCGCCGCCTCACGCGAATTCAGCGCCACCAGGGGGCGCAATCCTGACGGCGGCACATTAAATGCGCTGAATGGGACAGGGACAAGTACATCTGGCGGCGCTGCTGGCCGGCGTCGCCTTAATATTGAGTGGCTGCGGGCTGGCGGACAGCCACGCGGTGTGGCCGGAGGCCTTGAAGGTCAAGGCCGCCGAGCCGGCGCCGCTCGAGATGCCTCCGGACGTCAAACGGCTGGTCGCGGGCAAGCTGGATTCGGTGTTCACGGCCGGTTCACAGCCGACCCATGTGCGGGTCTCCGCCCCGCTGCACGACCCGCGCGGCACCGGCTGGACGGCATGCGTACGCGCCGAGCTGACATCGGTAATCGGCAAGCCGCTGGGGACGCAGACCTATCGCGTCTTCATCAATGAAGGCTCGATCTTCGATCGCCGGCAGGTCGGGGCCGACGACAATTGCGTGACGGAGACTTACGAGCCCGTCGAGAGCACCGTTGCGGTGGAAGCGCAACGGACCACCAAACCCTAGCGCTTGAACCGGCGAGCCGGCCAAGCCGCTGCGCACCGGGTATGCTGAACGGTCCGTTAACACGACCGTTCAAATTGCGCGGTGGCCTCAACGGCATTTTCCATTTCTTTCCGCTAGCGTTGCCCTGACGAACGCAAGGCCAATCAGCTTCGCGGAGTGGGGAAACAGGGACGTGGCCGATATTGCTGACCGGGCAATGATCCACCGTGCATCGCGCAAGGATGCCACGGACGATCGCACCTTGCCGCCGCTGTCGGCCGCGCCGCTCAATGCATGGCGCGCGCTTGCCGCGCGCGCGGTCGAGGCCAATGGCTACTATCAGGCGGACTGGGAATTGGCGGTCGATGCCTCCGCGCGCGGCCGCACCGGCGCGGCGCTGCTCAGTGCCGCCGGCGATGCCGGGCAACTGATCGGGCTGTTGCCGGTCGTTCCGATGCGGCGGATCTACCGGATTCCCCTGCCCGCTTTGGTCGGCGCCGAACCTTATGGCACGCTGTGCACGCCGCTGCTCGACCGCGACGCCGCCGAGGAAGCGGTGGGCAAGATGCTGCGGCAGGCGCGCAATGCGGGCGCGCATGCGCTGATCCTGCGCACCATGTCGCTCGAGGGCCCGGCCATGGCGGCGATCCGCGCGGTGCTGGCCCGAGACGGGTTGCAGCCGCGCATAGTGAGCGCCTATCAGCGCGCCCAGCTGGATGCGACGCGCGATGCCGACGAATTGTTGCGCGACGCGCTCGGGCCCAAGAAGCTGAAGGAGCTGCGCCGCCAGCATCATCGCCTGTCCGACCACGGCGCGGTGCGCTTGGATGTCGCTCGCACGCCGCGCGAGGTTGCGACGGCGCTCGAGACTTTCCTTGTCCTCGAAGCCGGTGGCTGGAAGGGAAAGCGCGGCACGGCGCTGAGCCAGCATGCCGGCGATGCGGCCTTCATCCGCCGCGCGACGTCGACGATGGCCGAAGCCGGCCGCTGCGAGATCATCACGCTGCATGCGGGCGACACGCCGGTCGCGGGCGGCATCGTGGTGCGTCACCAGGACCGCGCCTTCTTCTTCAAGATCGGCGTCGACGAGCGCTTTGCGAAACATTCGCCCGGCACGCAGTTGACGCTGGAGCTGACGCGCCATCTCTGCGCCGATCCCGCGATCAATTCGGCCGATTCCACCGCGGCACCGGGCCACCCCATGATCGACCCGATCTGGCGCGGCCGCTTCGCGATCGGCGACGTCTTGCTGCCGCTGCGGCGCCGCGATCCGCTGGTGCCGGCCATTCACGCCGCGCTAACCCTGAACAAACTCGCCTACGAAGCGGCGCGCGGCGCCGTCCGCTTCATCCGCAGCCGGCGCGGCAAGCCCGGATAATGCGGTTTACCCTTTCGTAGGCATGCAGACACATCGGGAAACAAGTGACTGCTGCCGTCAGGTTGGTGTCAGCTGGCCCGACTAGCGTTGCGGCGCGCTGGTTCTCAGACGGCGCGCGCCCTTGCTTCGAAAGCCTCATCTGATGGAAACATCGGATGGGGCTTTTTGCCGGCGCTCGCGACATCCTGACGGCAAACGAAAAGGCCGCCTCAACCGGCGGCCTCTCTGTCTCGCGCTCCGCGCATCATTGGGAAACGCGGCGCGACCAGCGCCTCCCCTTACTGCAACGGCGAGTGCGGTGCCGGCAGCATGATGGTCGAGTGCATCTCCTCGAGCACCTGCGTGCCCTTGCTCAAAAATTCCAGCCAGGCCGGATCCTTCATCGCGTTGCCGCGTGCGGCGGCGCGGGCGTTGAGATCGGGATAGGCCCAGATGTGGCAGACTTCGTTGGGCTGCCCGGCCTCGGTGGTCCAGAGGCCGACGATCTTGGAGTATTTCTCGCGCTCCGGCATCACGCCGGTGATCAGATCGAGCCATTGCTTGGCGCCGCCGACCGGCTTGGCACGATAGTTGCGGAATTCGTAGATGTTGCCTGATGTCGCCGGCGCCACCGGCGGGATGATTGCATTGAGCAGCCGCACCTCCTGCCGCACCAGCAGCGGACGGATCACCGGAATATACTCGCCGGTCCAGCGCGGGTTCTTGGCGAGCTCGGCGCGCAGCCGCGTCCGCTCGTTGAG
Source organism: Bradyrhizobium sp. USDA 4510 (assembly GCF_054059095.1). Lineage (NCBI taxonomy): Bacteria > Pseudomonadati > Pseudomonadota > Alphaproteobacteria > Hyphomicrobiales > Nitrobacteraceae > Bradyrhizobium > Bradyrhizobium sp. USDA 4510. The sequence goes on from NZ_JBSSBT010000001.1 coordinate 4,847,528, forward strand.
ATCGGCGTAGCTCCACATGTGCATGACCTGATTGAGCGGACCGATCTCCGTGATCCAGTAGCCTTCCAGCTTGCCGAAATTGTCGGCGCGGATATCGCGCGAGATCGTGCTCGCCGCCTTCACCATCTCGCCGACGGCGCCTGGACGGACCGTATAGGTGCGCAGCTCATAGATCATGGTGGTCTCCCCTGATTGTTTCCGATGGATGATGTGGGCAAACGAAAAAGCCCGGCATGAGCCGGGCTTTCGATAGGGATTGCGGACTACTCCGCAGCCTCTGTGTTGATCTCGGCCGAGACCTGGCGGATGGCGCGGGCGAGCTGCTCGGCCGGCTGGGCGCCGGACACCGCGTATTTCTGCGCGAACACGAAGGTCGGCACGCCGGAAATACCCTTCTCGGCGGCCTCCTGGGCCTGCGCCGAGACCAGGGCGACATCCTCGTCGGTGGCAAGACGCTTGCGCACGTCGTCGACATCGAGCCCGACATCGCTTGCCGCCTGCACCAGCACGTTGCTGTCGGTGAGATCGCCGCCGTCGCGGAAATACAGCTCCATCAGCCGCTGCTTCATCTCGGCCGCCTTGCCCCTGGCCTCGGCCCAGTGGATCAGGCGATGGCAGTCGATCGTGTTGGGCTGCCGCTTGACGAGCTCGGGATGGTAGGTGAGCCCCTCCTCATTGGCGGCGGCGACCACGCGGCCGGCAATGCCCTTGTAGGCCTCGACCGAGCCGAACTTGGCGGTGAGATATTCCTCGCGGCTGATGCCTTCGCGCGGCACCCAGTTGTTGAGGAAGAACGGCCGCCAATGCACCTCGACCGGTACATCGGGCACCAGCTTGAGCGCATCCTCGATGCGATGCTTGCCGATATAGCACCAGGGGCAAACGACGTCGGAGACGATGTCGAGGCGAAGTGGCTTCAGATCGCTCATGGCGGGGTTCCCGGCAGAAATGGAACCCCAAAGGTAGGCCGAAAGCGCTCCGAGACAAGCCGCTATTTCATACTGGCTGCCATCTGCCGCATCCGCTCGGCGGTCAGCTCATCGGCCGGGAAGAAGGTCTCCAGCGCCAGTTCCTGCAGCGTGATGTCGACCGGCGTGCCGAACACCATGGTGGTCGAGATGAAGCTCAGGATCTCGCCATTGAGGCGGAGCTTGAAGGGGAGCGCGACGTTGTTGTCGGTGGTGATCGGGGCCGACCGCGCCGGGATCGGATAGGACTTGAGGTCCTGATAGAGCTTGAGCAGCTCCGGATCGGCCGTTGCCTCGCATTGCCGATGCAGCCGCTCCAGAAGATGCGCGGCCCATTCCGCGAGGTTCACGGTGCGCGGGGCGAGGCCCTCGGGATGGAAGGCAAGCCGCAGGATGTTGAAGGGCTGGCCGAGCAGCCGCTGCGGCACGCCCTCGAGCAGCGGCGCCACCATGCGATTGGCGGAGACCAGATTCCAGTGCCGGTCATAGGCCAGCGCCGGATTGGGCTCGTGCGCCTTCAGCACCAGGTTGATGGCCTCGCGCGCCGATTTCAGCGCCGGATCATCCAGCGAGCGTTGCGGGAATGCGGGCGCGAAACCCGCGGCGACCAGCAGCACGTTGCGTTCGCGTAGGGGCACGTCGAGGCGCTCCGCCAGTTTGAGGACCATGTCGCGCGAGGGCGCCGAGCGGCCGGTCTCGACGAAGCTCAAATGCCGCGCCGAGATCTCAGCATCGACGGCAAGGTCGAGCTGGCTGAGATGACGGCGCTGCCGCCACTCGCGCAGGTGCTCGCCGATCGGGACGGGTTTTGCGGGCTCGGCCCGCGCCATGGATGCATGTGCGTTCATGGTGCAAAACCTACCATGCGGAATTCGCCCGTTCCATTACGCCTGAGGTAATCGAATTGGCGCGCCGGCCGGCTCATCTTCCACGGCACAGGAGATGACCATGCTGATGCTGTCCCTTGTCCGCGCCCTCGCCGTCCTGCTGCCGTGGCTGGTCCATCTGGCCACCTGGCTGCTGGCGCGCTCGCTCAACATGCCGCAGCCGCTCGTGCACGCGACCGGCGTGTTCGTGTTCGCGCAGGTCTATGCGGCCGAGATGAGGGTCGGCAAGGCGCTGTGTCCGCTCCGGCTGTGGCGTCAGCTGCAGTCGCTGTTCCGCTGACCACCCCCATCCCAACCAGAGGAGACACTGCCATGATCCATTCGTCCCAGCTGCTGCGCCGCGCCTTGCTCGCCGACGCCGTCTTCAGCGGCGTATCCGCCATAGCCATGGTGCTCGACGCCGGCGCGCTGGCATCACTGCTCGGTCTGCCGGAAGCGCTGCTGCGCGAGACCGGGCTGTTCCTGATCGCTTATACCGCGCTGGTCGGCTGGCTCGGCACGCGCACTTCGGTGCCGAAGCCGCTGGTGATGCTGGTGGTCGTCGGCAACGCGGCCTGGACGCTCGCCAGCATCGCGCTGCTGCTGTCGGGCGCGGTGTCGCCGAACCTCTTCGGGACCCTCGTGATCCTCGCCCAGGCGATCGCCACCGGCGTGTTCGCCGAGCTGCAATATGTCGGGCTGCGCCGCAGCGGCGAGGCGGTCGCGGCGTAATTCGAATGCCGGATGTGACGAGCGGCCGTCGCGGCAAACGCGGCGGCCGTTTCCGTCAGCTCAGCACGACCGCGACGATCATACCGGCAAAGGTCAGCGCCAGGCCGATGATCAGCATCGGCACCAGGCTGCTGCCGGAAAACGGATCGGCCTGATCCTGATGAAACCACGCGCCGTCGATGGCGCGCGCAATCGCCTTCGCCCTGTTCCTCATTGCACTGCTCCTGCTTCGCTTCGCCTGTAACGCTCGCCGACCGCCAGCATCACGCCCTGTCCGCCGGCGACGCCCATCTCGAGGCTCGAGGCGATGCGCCGCGCGCGATCGATGAAATGCGCCGCTGCGTCAGGCGGGCACAGCTCGGCCGCGGTCGCCTCGAACAGTTCGAGCCAGCGGTCGAAATGCGCGGCGTCGATCGGCAGCGGCATATGCTTGACCATCGGCGTGCCGTGATAGCGCCCGGTCATCAGCGCAACCGAAGACCAGAACGCGCACATCTGCGCCAGATGCGGCTCCCAATTGCTGATCCTGGTCTCGAACACCGGTCCGATCATCGGGTCCTTGCGGACCTTGGCGTAGAAGGCGTGCACCAGCTGCTCGATCATGGCCTCGGTGATCCCGGTCCGCGCGACAATCCCGGCGGTGATCTGCTCGCGGCGCTCTGCTCCTGTCATGGCTTACATCCTAAATAGGTATTTCAAATGCCTATTTAGCCTGCTATAGCTGATCCGCCAAGTGCTGATTTCGAAGGGCTTCCATGCGCCTGACATCGTTCACGGATTTTGCGCTCCGCGCCCTGATGCGGCTGGCCGGCGAGCCGGACCGGTCGTTTGCGACCAGCGAGATCGCGGCCGAGTTCGACATTTCCCGCAATCACCTTGCCAAGGTGGTGCGCGACCTTGCCGACGCCGGCTTCATTGCCACCCAGCGCGGCGCCGGTGGCGGGTTTTCGCTGGCACGGCCGGCGGAGACCATCACCCTCGGCCAGGTTGTCCGTGCGCTGGAAGGCGACAGCGCGCTGGTCGAATGTTTCAGGGATGATGGCGGAGATTGTCTGCTGCTGCCGCGCTGCCGGCTGAAGGCGAAGCTTGCGGCGGCACGCGAGGCCTTCATGCGCGAGCTCGACGGAACGACGCTCGCCGAATGCGCGTACCTGCCGCGTCCCGGCCGCCATCCCGCGAGGGCATCATGACGACGATCACATTCTCGGACGGCGCGTTCGAGGTCGACGCCAATATCGTCGCCGAAGGCCTCGGCATCGCGGTTCCGCTGCTGCAGGCCGGGATGCGCTCGGGCGCAATCACGACGCGCTCGGAGCGCGGGCTTGACGCCGATCAGGGGCGGCATCGCCTCACATTCTTCTCGGGGAGCAAGCGTTTCCGTCTCGTCATCGACGAGCACGGCACGATCATCCAACGCTCGACGCTGGATTTCGGCAATTCCCCGTTGCCACGCGCGGCGCACCGGCCGAGCGGCTAGAGAGACCTCGTCCCGGATATCAGGCGTTCAGCGCCCGAGCGGTGCCGCGCTTCGACGAGGCGGCCTTCTTGCCCGCCGTGTTGATCAGGCTATGGCCATTGAGGAACTGCCGTTCAGCGCCGTGCCGTTGGCGAGCTTGCCGTTTGCTTTGGCTGCCTTCTTCGCCCGCCTCTGCCTGGCCCGCTCCTCGGCCAGCTTCTCGGCCTTGCGCTGTGCCTTCCGCTCGGCCCTTTCCTTCAGCCGCACCCGCTCCGCCCTCGCCTCCGCGCGCTTCTTCTTGCGCTTCTTCTCGCAGGCATCGCACTTGCAGCCGATCGGCTTCAGATAGGCTTTGAAATAGTCGGTTCCGTAGTCGTAATTGATTTCGTCGCCCGGCTCGATGTCCTTGATGGCGCGGATGAACACCTTGCGCTTGCGCGGCTTGACGTCGGATTCCGCGTTCGGCCTGCAAGCGTGGTTGATATAGCGCGCGACGTTTTCGCGGATCGAGCCGTCGATGGTCCAGCGGTTGGTGAGCTCGAACAGATATTTGTTCTCGATCGCGTCCTCATCCTTCTTCTTCGAGTCGAGCAACGGCCCGAAATAACGGATGATCTTGGTGCCTTTCTTGATCGGCTTGGTGGCGAAAAGACCAAGACCGGTACGGGAACGGCCGACGCGATAGGGCTTGTTGGATGATATCGTGGGCATGACGATCGAGGTTACGGCACGCAGGTGCACGCGACAGAAGTTGCGAAGCCGCCCTTCTAGGACGATTCCGCGCGCCTGTCAGGTGTTTCCCGCATGTCTATTGAACCTTCCCCAGATTGCATATGTCAGAGACAAAGTAACGTCCGGATCGCAGGTTTCCCCCGATGAAATACCTTGCTTTTGCAACAGTCTTTATGACGGCTGCCGGCGCAAGTCCCGGCCATGCCGGCTCTGTGGCGATCAGCAGCAGCTACTCATCGACCGCGCCGAAGGCCTGCCGCATGATCGGCAAGCCCAGCGAAGAGGACGGCAGCACCACCAGGGTCTGTCCAGGAAAATCCGGGCTTGTGGTGCTGATCAACGAGGGCGACCTGCGCGAAGTGGTCTCGGTCGGCCGAAACCGCGAGGCAGCCGCCAGGGAACCGGCCGCGCGGGCCTGGTTCGGCCCGTTCAGTTCGACCGGCGACAGGGTCGAATGGCGTGCAGCCGGCGGCAAACCGTTTGCGATCATCCAGCGCTGGCAGATCGCCGACAACAGCGAACAGGACAAGCGCGGCGGTCCTGTCTCGCGGGCAATGCTCGCCGTGACCCGGCTGCCGCCGGGCGATGTCTGTCATGTCGCCTATGTCGACGTCGCGGCCAATCCCAACGCCAACGAGCTGGCGCGGCAGGCTGCCGATGATTTCGCCCGCGATTTCAAATGCGGCACGGATACGGTGAAGACGATCGGACAGAGCGGCCGGACCACGTCGCTTGTGAGGCGCTAGCCCAGGGCAGCACTGGTTATTGCCGCGCCGAGCGGCCCGCGGACAATCGCAGCATCGCGGTCAATAGCGTTTCCGCGGATGTGCCCTCGGGCGACCGATCCAGAATCGTCTTGAGGCGTCCGTCGAGCAGCAGCATGGTGAAACCATGCACCAGCGACCAGGCCGACGCGATCGCGGCGGCCTGATCCAGCGTAAGCTGCTCCTTGGAAATCTGCTCGTGCCGGCTAGCGCCGACGCCGCGGGTCAGCCCTGCGAACGAAGCCTCGGACGCCTCGTGCAGCGACGGGCGCGAGTGATCAAGCCGCTCGCTGCGGAACATCAGCCCGTACATGCCGGGATGTGCCTGGGCATAGGCAACATAAGCCTTGGCGCTCGCCACGCCCTTCTCGGGCGTCGTGGCCGCCGAAGCGTCCGCAGCCGCCATTGCCAGGCCGAATTGCCGGAAACCGATCGCCGCGAGTTCGCTGAGCAAACCGGTTAGATCGCCGAAATGATGCGTCGGCGCGGCGTGCGACACGCCGGCCTCGCGCGCCACCGCACGCAATGTCAGCCCCGCCAATCCGTCACGCTCGAGCACGCGCTCGGCGGCCTTCAATAGCGCCTCATGCAGATCGCCATGGTGATACGGCGTGTCATTGGCGCGGCGCCGTCGGGCCGGACGAGCTGCCGCAGTCCGTGCAACCCGGCGGGTCGGAGCCCGTGCCGGGCGAGTCGCCTTGTTTTCTTTGGAGATTCTTGCCATGCGGCCTTATAGGTCGCAATTTTTACACTGTAAAGATTTTGCTTGACGATCGGCGGCGTCATCCCTACTGATATCTTTACGATGTAAAGATCATAATACAGGGAGATGCGGAATGCTCGACCAGGTCACATCCAACGCGGCGCGCACCAATCTGGCGCCGATCCCATTCGAAGCCGACGCACCGTTCCTGAAGATCTCGGGCGAATTGCCGCGCGAGCTGAACGGCACGCTCTATCGCAACGGCCCCAATCCGCAGTTCGAGGCGCCGGGTGCGCACTGGTTCGTCGGCGACGGCATGCTGCACGCCTTCCATCTCGAGAACGGCCGCGCCAGCTACCGCAACCGCTGGGTCCGCACGCCGAAATGGCAGGCCGAGCACGACGCCGGTCGCGCGCTGTTCGGCGGCTTCGGCCGCAAGATGCCGGATGCGCCGGCCACCACAACGACCGACGGCGGCGTCGCCAACACCAACATCATCTTCCATGGCGGCCGCCTGCTCGCGCTGGAGGAAGGCCATCTGCCGACCGAGATCGAGCCCGGCACGCTCAATCGCCTCGGCTATTGCGACTACAAGGGCGCGATCACAGGCCCGTTCACCGCGCATCCCAAGATCGATCCGGCGACCGGCGAGATGGTGTTCTTCGGCTACAACGCCGCGGGCCCGCTGACGCCGGCGCTGTCGTTCGGTGCGGTGAGCTCGTCCGGCGTGGTGACGCGGTTCGAACGCTTCGAGGCGCCTTATGCCAGCATGGTGCACGACTTCATCGTCACCGAGAATCATGTGCTGTTTCCGATCCTGCCGATCACCGGCAGCATGCAGCGCGCGATGCGCGGACAGGCGCCGTACGCCTGGGAGCCGGAGAAAGGCGCCTATGTCGGCGTGATGAAGCGCAGCGGCGCGTCAAAGGACATCGTCTGGTTCCGCGCCGAGACCTGCTACGTTTTCCACGTGATGAACGCGTGGGAAGACGGCAACCGCATCATCGCCGACGTGATGCAGTTCGAGGAAGCGCCGCTGTTTAATCATCCCGACGGCTCGCCGACGGACCCGCAGAAGAACCGCGCGCGCTATTGCCGCTGGACCTTCGACCTCTCCGGCAACACCGACCGCTTCACGCAAACCTATCTCGACGACCTCACCGGCGAATTTCCGCGCGTCGACGATCGCCGCGCCGGATTTGCCAGCAATCACGGCTGGTACGCCTGCGCCAACCCCGATCTGCCGATGTTCGGTGCGCTGTCGGGCATCGTGCATGTCGACGGCCGCGGCAAGCGGCTCGGCCACTATCTGCTGCCCGCCGGCGATACGATCTCCGAGCCTGTGTTCGTCGAGCGCGGCGCTGACGCCGCGGAAGGCGACGGCTGGCTGCTCGCGGTGGTCTGGCGCGCCCGCGAAAACCGCAGCGACCTCGCCGTGTTCAACGCGCAAGATGTCGAAGCGGGCCCGACCGCGCTGGTCCATCTCGGCCACCGCGTGCCCGATGGATTCCACGGCAATTGGGTTGGGGCGGAGTAGCCAACGATCACCCCGGACGTCAGTGCGCCAACCTCTCCACGCGTCATGCCCGGGCTTGTCCCGGGCATCCACGTCTTTGTCGCCACCGACCGAAAACGAGCGGTCGCCACTTTATGCCATTGGCAAACCTTGGATTTTCCCGTCACCTCACGATTTTGACACTGTAAAGATTTCGCTTGACGCCTCCGTTGCCCACCATTAGGGTATCTTTACACTGTAAAGATAAGCCTATGAGGCTGACCATGACGATCTTCCTGATCCTCGCTCCCTACGGCGCCTTCGCCATGCTGATGCTGGTGACCTCGGCCACGGTGAGCCTGCTCAGTGCCGCCCTGATCTGCCTCGCTGCCATCGCGTTCGATGTCGCGCGCGGCCGCAGCATCAAGATCCTCGGCGTCGGTTCGGTCGTCATCTTCGCCGCGATCGGCTCCTACCTCACCTTCGTCGATGCGACGCTGAGCAACACCGCGGTGAAGATCGCGGTCGATGCCGGCATCCTGCTGGTGTCGCTCGGCTCGATCATGATCGGCCGTCCCTTCACGCGGCAATATGCGCTGGAGCAGGTCGATGCCGAGACCGCGAAGCTGCCCGGCTTCCTCCATGCCAACTACCTGATCACCGGCGCCTGGACCGCCGCGATGCTGCTCATGCTGATCGGCAACATTGCGGTGCTTTACGTGCCGGCGCTGCCGCTGTGGACCGGCCTCTTGATCGCCTTCGCCGCGCGCAATGCCGCGGTCGGCTTTACCCACTGGTATCCGCACTATCGCGCGGCCAAGGACGTGACGCCGCCGGCCGGCGCGCTGCCCTCACGCTAGACGCTGCCATAACAACATCACCACGATCATCCCGAGGAAACGGAAACCACGACGATGAAGAGCGTATTTGCCAGGCTTGCGAGCGACTTCCTCTCCACCATCGTCTTCCTGGTGGTCTATTTCGCCACCGACAATGTCCTGATCGCCACCGGCGTTGCGATCGCGGGCGCGATCGCGCAAGTGGTCTATGCGCGCGTCAAGGGACAGGCGCTCGGCTACATGACCTGGGCGAGCCTTGGGCTGGTGATCGTGCTCGGCGGTGCGACGCTTTTCACCAACGATCCGCGCTTCGTGCTGGCGAAGCCCGCGATCGGCCACATCGCGATCGGCGCGATCATGCTCAAGCGCGGCTGGATGCTGCGCTATCTGCCGCCGATCGTGACCGAGACAATTCCGGAATACGCCACCCTCGCCGGCTACGCCTGGGCCGGGCTGATGTTCATTCTCGCCGCCGGCACCGTTGCGATCGCGGCGACCGGCGACATGAAGCTGTGGGCGTTCTACGTGTCGGTGGTGCTGGTCGGCGCCAAGATCGCCGCCTTCGCGATCCAGTATGTCGCCTTCCGCGTCCTGGTCGGAAGCCGGCTGCGCGCCGCCGCCCGCGCCTGATCGCCGCAGCCGCGAACTAGGCGCGCGCGGCAAGATGGGCTATACCCGCGCACGCGTTTTCTTCGCGCGAACGGTAGCCATTTCGCTTGAGGGCGCCTTACCTGGAGGGGAGACATCAATGGCGGTGGACGGAAACTGGAATCTCACGATGACGACGCCGATGGGCGAGCGCAAGGCGACGCTGTCGCTGGCAAGCTCGGGCGGCACGCTCACCGGCACGCAGGGCGCCGAGGGCAACTCCACCGAAATCTTCGACGGCACCGTGAACGGCGACGACGTCGCCTGGAAGGTTTCCATCACCAATCCGATGCCGCTGACGCTCGAATTCACCGGCAAGGTCTCGGGCGACGGCATCTCCGGCGAGATGGGCATCGGCCCAATGGGCAGCTTCCCCTTCACCGGCACGCGGGCGTAACCGCGGCACACGCACACGCATGCGCATCCTGGCATCCGTTGCCGTCATGGCGTTATCAGCCACGACGGCTTCCGCGCAGCAGGCAAGCGAAGCCGAACCGGCGTGGCGCGCGAGCGCGGTCGCGCTGGTGCCGGCCGGATATGTTGCGGGCAGCTCTTCCAGCACGGATGCCGCCCGCACCACCGGCCACCTCGCGGTCTATGCCGCGAGCGCGGACGACCCGAAGACGCCGGCAAGCGTCTTCGCGCCGCGTCAGATGATGGTCGTGACGCTCAGCAAGGACGGCACGCGCGCGCTGTCGGCCGAACTGAAGCCGCGCGGTCCGAGCGACATCGCTGCCGGAAACGCCGACGGGGCGGACAATGACTTTGCCGCGCGCCAGGCCGAGCTTGACGCGAACCGAAACGCACTGCCCGCTGGCACCGAGCCATGCGACCTCGGCGCCCGGTCGGAGGACAAGGACCTCGCGGGCCTCAACGTGCGCGCCGAGCCGTCGGTGAAGGCACGCGTGCTCGGCAAGCTGCCGCCACCCTACCATCTCAAGATGGGCGGGGCCGAGAACACGCCGGAGGGCGGCTGGCTCACCGAGTTTCGTATCATCGGCTTCAAGGACGGCTGGTTCCTGATCGAGGGCGCGATGCCGCCGGGCAAGGCCTATGAAGATGACAAGCGCTATCCGCGCAACGCGCCAAAGCCTTATGCCGGACGCGGATGGGTTGCCGCCAACAAGGTCGGCGCGAGCTACGCCAACGGCTACACCCGGATGGGCGGGCTGTTCCAGGCGCCCTTCGTCGATGCCAAATGGACGCCGGCGCTGCGCAAGCTCGGCGGTGAGTTCGATACCGACGATGGTCCGAAACGCATCCTCGCCTGCAGCGGGCACTGGGCGCTGGTGGAGAGCCATGACGGCGTGCGCGGCTGGTGGCGCAGCCTGTGCTCCAACCAGGTGACGAACTGCAGCTAGTGTCCTGAATCAAAAGTTCGGCGGACTCCAAATCGACTCGATGATAGCGGACTCTCCTGATTTGGGGAGGATTGGCGATGGGTCGACGCTTTGCTCCGCTGGAGCTTGATGAGGTGGAACGTGCTGAGTTGACATCGTTGGCGTCGCGTCGAAGCACTGCTCAGGCGTTGGCACTGCGGGCTCGGATCGTCCTGGCCTGTGCTGAGGGCGAGCAGAGCAAGGTCGTGGCGGCCCGTTTGGCTGTCGATCCCGACACGGTCGGCAAATGGCGGCGGCGGTTCTCCGAGCATCGGCTTGCAGGTCTTTGGGACGAGCCGCGATCGGGGACGCCACGCACGATTGAGGATGCCCGGATCGAGGCGGTGATCGTTCGCACCCTTGAGACCCAGCCTCCCGGGGCCACCCACTGGAGTTCGCGCAGCATGGCGCGGGCCAGCGGGCTGTCAGTCTCAACAGTACAGCGTATATGGCGCGCTTTCGGCTTGCAGCCGCATCGGTTGGAGACCTTCAAGCTCTCAACCGACCCCGACTTCGTCGCCAAGGTTCGCGACATCGTCGGCCTTTACGTAGCTCCGCCCGAGCGCGCCATCGTACTGTGTGTCGATGAGAAGTCGCAAATCCAGGCGCTGGATCGCAGCCAGCCCATGCTGCCCATGCGACCTGGCCAGCCGGCGCGCCGTAGTCACGACTACAAACGCCATGGCGTCACCTAGCTGTTTGCCGCCCTCGACGTCGCAACCGGCCGGGTCATTGGCAAATGCTATGGACGCCATCGTGCCAAAGAGTTCGCCGTTGATCCGCAACTGGCTGGCAAAGAGGCCGCGCTGGCACGTCCACCTGACGCCAACCAGCTCATCCTGGCTCAATCAGGTCGAACGCTTCTTTGCACTCATCACCGAGCGTAAGATTAGGCGCGGCATCTATCGCAGTGTGGCGGCGCTACGGGCCGAGATTGCCTCCTTCATCGACCATCACAACGCTGACCCAATGCCGTTCCGATGGACCAAATCAGCTGACGACATTCTCGGCTCAATCGAACGCTTCTGCGCTTACAATCTGCCCGCCAAGGCATAAAATGCCATGAACTTTTGGTTCAGGACACTAGAACCAGATCTGCATCGGCAGATCGTGCGCGTCTCGCGGCGGCGCTTCGGGAACGCTTCCGCATGGTTCGCGCGCAGCCAGCGCCACTGCACACGCATCCAGCACATCGTCGCGCTTTGCGCCGGTGCCGATGCGCACCTCGGTGAGCCAGCGATCGATCTCGCGAAAGCCTGATCGCTTCAGCAGCCTGCAGCGTAGCGCATCGCCCTCCTCCGACTTCTTGCGCGGCAGAGGCTCGCCGCCGTTCAGCTGCAGGAACACCAGCTCGGGATGCACCTCGCGGATATCGCGCGTGGCGTTCGCGCGCACGAACCCGTCGACCTCCATGATCTTCTTGCCGAGATGCCAGAGCTGGCGCGACACACGGGTCTGGCCGCGGCGCAGTGCTTCCGCATTCGCGAGATCGGGATCGTCAAACTGCTGCCACAGCCAGCGCCGCGCGCCGGTGAAGACGCGCGAGGTGTGCGGGCGCAATCTTACGCGCGCGAGAAGGTCGCAATCGCGCTCGCCGTTATCGGTCAGACCGATCGGGATATCGATCCCGCCGCGATCGAACGGACGCGAAAGCGCGCGCGCAATATCGCTGTGAAAGGAAATCGTACGCCGGTCGCCGTCGATGGTGACGGCGACCCAGCCCTTGGAGAACCCGTCGAGGCCGACCGCAATCAACCCCGATCCTCAACCGAGATTCAATTCCTTGAAGAAGTCGTTGCCCTTGTCGTCGATGATGATGAAGGCCGGGAAATCGACCACCTCGATGCGCCAGATCGCTTCCATGCCGAGCTCGGGATACTCGACCACCTCGACCTTCTTGATGCAGTGCTCGGCGAGGTTCGCCGCGGCGCCGCCGATCGAGCCGAGGTAGAAGCCGCCGTGCTTCTTGCAAGCCTCGCGCACCGCGACTGCGCGGTTGCCCTTGGCAACCATCACCATCGAGCCGCCGGCCGCCTGGAACTGGTCGACGAAGGAATCCATGCGTCCCGCCGTGGTCGGGCCGAATGCACCGGAGGCGTAGCCATCGGGCGTCTTGGCGGGACCGGCGTAATAGACCGGATGGTTCTTGAAATAATCCGGCAACGGCTCGCCCTTCTCCAGCCGCTCGCGCAGCTTGGCGTGCGCCGAGTCGCGCGCGACGATCATGGTGCCGGTCATCGAGACGCGGGTCTTGATCGGATATTGCGACAGTGTCGCAAGGATCTCCTTCATCGGCTTGTTGAGGTCGATCTTGACAACCTCGCCGCCGAGCGACCGCTCCACCGCAGGCAGATACTGCGCCGGGTTGTGCTCGAGCTCCTCGAGATAGACGCCATCCCTGGTGATCTTGCCGAGCACCTGGCGGTCCGCCGAACAGGAGACGCCGAGCCCGATCGGCAGCGAGGCGCCGTGGCGCGGCATCCGGATCACGCGCACGTCATGGCAGAAATACTTGCCGCCGAACTGCGCGCCCACCCCCAGGCTTTGCGTCATCTTGAGGATTTCCTGTTCCATCTCGAGATCGCGGAACGCATTGCCGTCGGCCGATCCGTGGGTCGGCAGCGCGTCGAGATAGCGCGCCGAGGCGAGCTTCACGGTCTTCATGCAGAGCTCTGCCGAGGTGCCGCCGATCACGATCGCAAGGTGGTACGGGGGACACGCCGCGGTGCCGAGCGTCAGCACCTTCTCCTTCAGGAAGGCCAGCAGCCGGTCCTTGGTCAGCACCGAGGGCGTCGCCTGAAACAGGAAGCTCTTGTTGGCGCTTCCGCCGCCCTTGGCCATGAACATGAACTTGTAGGCATCATCGCCCTCGGCGTAGATCTCGCACTGCGCCGGCATGTTGTTGGCGGTGTTCTTCTCCTCATACATCGACAAGGGAGCTACCTGCGAGTAGCGCAGATTGCGGCGCAGATAGGCATCGCGCGCGCCTTCGGACAGCGCGGCCTCGTCGTCACCGTCGGTGATGACGTTGCATCCCTTCTTGCCCATGATGATCGCGGTGCCGGTGTCCTGGCACATCGGCAGCACGCCGCCGGCCGCGATGTTGGCATTCTTCAGGAAGTCGAAGGCGACGAACTTGTCGTTGTCGCTGGCTTCCTTGTCCTCGAGGATCGAGCGGAGCTGCTTCAGGTGGCCCGGCCGCAGATAGTGGTTGATGTCGCCGAAGGCGGCCTCGGAAAGTGCCCGCAGCGCCTCCCGCGACACCACGAGCATGTCCTTGCCCAACACCTTCTCGACCCGGACGCCCTCGCTCGTCACCTTCTTGTAGGGCGTGGTGTCGGCACCAAGCGGGAACAGAGGCGTGTGCCTGTAGGGCGGAACGGGCTTCTGCTGGTCGGGAAAAGCTGAGGGGGCGTTCATGAGCTGCTCGTTGGTTTCGAAAGGCCGGTGCCGGCCGCGGGGCCGCCGGCAATGTAGAGCCGTTCTAAGCCTTTTTCCGACAAAGGAAAGGGAAGCGGGCCGCCTTCCAGCCATGCGCGGGACCGGCAATCCACGTGCTATGTTTCATGCCATCGTAATCCCAAGTTGCCACAACGCCGGCAAGCCGCGGAACGGCCAAGGAAACCATCAGGAAGCCATCAGGAGACCTTCATGAAGACAGCGCTTTTCGTCTGGTTCGCGGCGCTGGCCTTGTTGATCGCGATCCCGACCGGCGCCGATGCCGCCCGCCTCGGCAGGCCCTGCGGCGGCCTTGCCGGACTGCAATGCGGCGGTCGCGGCCAGTTCTGCCAGTTCAAGCCCGTGACCTGCGGCCGCTTCGACCAGACCGGCACCTGCGCGTTCCGCCCGACGATCTGCAACAAGATCTTCAAGCCCGTATGCGGCTGCGACGGCAAGACCTACGGCAATGATTGCGAGCGCCGGGCCGCCGGGGCTTCCAAAGCGCAGGACGGCAGGTGCGCGTCCTGACGTGGCCATATTGACGCGCTCCGCGGGAGCCTGCATGTAGCTTCGCGTACTTTCATACCGCGGGGGGTATTTCGTGACAGCATCGTTGCGCCGACGCTTGCCTTTGAGCATCCGCTCCACTCTGCCGGCCGCGCTGATCGCGCTGGCGACGGTTTTCGTCGCAGCGACCGCGCATGCCGATCCCTGCGTTGATATCGCCAAGCAGCTCGCCGGCCAGATCGACGGACTGAAGGTCAATTTCAGCGCCGCCAACATCACCTACCTCACGCATCCGGCGGCAAAGGAATTGTCGCTCGGCTGCCGCGGCAAGGATTATTCGATCGAGCTCTACGCCAAGACCGATCGCAAGATGAAGCCGGAGTTCTTCAACCTGGTCGGCTCCGCCACCGCGCTGATCTTCACCGTGCCGAAGGACGACGCCGTCACCGGCACCTCGCGCTGCCTGAAGCGCATGGGCATCTTGCGCGGCAACACCATCACGATGCGCTATCGCCGCCTCAACCTCGAATGCACCCGCAACAAGACCGACGCCTCGATCACGGTTCGCCGCGGCAACAACGAGTGATCAGCCTTCGCTGGTGATGCGCGCGATGGCGTCGAGCACCCGGCCCCATCCCGGGCTCATCATGTCGAAGGCGAAGCGGTTGCCCGGCAGCACGAAGCCGTCATGCACCATCCGCAGATGGGTGCCGCCCTCGACCGGCGTCAGCGTCCAGGTGACGATCGTGTCGAGCTTCGAGCCGTATTCCGGATTGGTATCAACACCGCCCTTCCAGGAGTAGCGCAACAGGCGCGGCGGATCGCAATCCAGCACCTCGCAATGCACGACACCGTCCCAGTCGCCCATCGGCTTGGTGTGGAAATTGAAGCGATGGCCAACGGCCGGCACGAAATCGTTCGGCATCAGCCATTTCGCGATCCGATCGCTCGTCGTCAGCGTTCGCCAGATCTTCTCGGCCGCGTAGGGCAGCACCTTCTCGACCGTGATCGCGTGCGTCTCACCCATCACTCACTCTCCTTCAACAGCCGTTCCAGATTTGCGAAGCGCTCGGCCCAGAACGTCTCGTAGTGGCCGAGCCAGTCGATCAGCGGACCGAGCCCCTTCGGCGCGATGCGATAATGGATATGCCGGCCCTCGCGCCGCTCGGCGACCAGCCCGGCATCGCGCAGCGCGCGCAGATGTTGCGACACCGCCGGCTGCGACACCTTTGAACCCTGCACCAGGCCGGTCGCGGCGATCTCGCCTTCCCGCGCAATCCGCTCGAACACTGCCCGCCGCGTCGGGTCCGCGAGGGTCTTCAACACATCGGTCAGCTGCGTGGCGGCGGGCATGAAAATATATAAGCAATTGCTTATATGACTGTCAATACGGTCGCGACGCAGGAACGTCTCGCCTGCTCCGAAAGTTGATCGCTGCGGTCGCATGTTTGCCGGGAAAAGGGTGCGATAATAACGACTGGAATCGCGCGGAGCCGCCCATGATCGCAAAGCTCCTTCTGCAGAATACCTTCTTCGTCATCACCATGGCCGTGCTGCTGTTTGCCTTCGCAGGTACGCTGCAGTGGCCCGGCGCGTGGGTCTATCTGATCGCCTCGGCCGTGATCGGCCCGGCCTGCGGGCTCTGGCTCGCCAAGGTCGATCCCGGGCTGCTGGCCGAGCGCATGCGCCTCACCGCGCGTGAAGGCCAGCCCACCGAGGACAAGCGGTTCATGCTGGTGTTCCTGGTCGTTGCCGTGCTGTGGTTCGTCGCGATGGGGCTTGAGCGGCGCTTTGGCGGCGTCAATGACGGCGTGCCGCTGATCGTGCTCGGCCTTGTGCTGTATCTGGTCTCGACCGTGGCGATCCTGTGGGTGTTCCACACCAACTCGTTCGCCGCGCCAGTCGTGAAGGTGCAGACCGAGCGCGACCATCACGTCATCTCGACCGGTCCCTACGCGCTGGTCCGCCATCCGATGTATACGAGCGTGATGCTGTTCTTCATCGGCGTGCCGCTGACGCTCGGCTCCTGGTGGGGCCTCGCCTTCGTGCCGGTGTTCTTCGTGATGTTTGCGATCCGCACCCGGATTGAGGAGCGCACGCTGGTGACGGGATTGTCAGGCTACGCCGATTATACGGCACGGGTGCGCTACCGCCTCGTGCCCGGGCTGTGGTGAGGGATCATCATGGCGGAGAAGACCTACACCGGCGGTTGCCATTGCGGACAGGTCCGCTTCGAATGCACCACCGATATGGCCATGGTGACGGCCTGCAACTGCTCGATCTGCACCAAGAAGGGCCTGCACTTCGTGTTCATGCCGCCGTCGAGCTTCCAGCTTCGCGCCGGCGCCGAGAACCTCAAGGAATATCTCTTCAACCGCCATGCGATCCGCCATCAACTTTGCGTCGATTGCGGCGTCGACGTGTTCGCGCGCGGCAAGAAGCCCGACGGCACCGACATCGTGGCGCTGAATGTCAGCTGCATCGATGGCATCGATCTGTCGAGGATCGCGATGACGCCGGTGGATGGGCGGAGCCGGTAGCCTTCCACGCCGTCATTCCGGGGCACGCGGAGCGTGAACCCGGAATCCAGAGATTGTGGCGCGAGATTCCGGGTTCGCTTCGCGCCCCGGAATGACGGCGATCACAAATCCAGCGCCTTGTAGCGCCGGAAAATGCCCTCTTCGTTGAAAGGAATCCGCCGCTCGCTGGCCAGATACGTCTGGATGTTCGGCCGCTCGGCGACGCGATCGCGCAGCGCGATCAGGCGCGGGATATTCTTCTCGAATGCCGCCATCCGCTTCGGAAACGCGTAGCGCAGGCCGTCGACGATCTGGAACAGCGACAGGTCGGCGTAGGTCAGCCGGCGGCCGGTGACGAACGCACCTCGGTTGGCCTGCACGAGATCCTCGAAATAGCCGAGATATTTCGGCACCCGCGAATCCCAGAACTCCTCGGAGCGTTTCTTCGCCGGCGCCTTCTGGTCCTCGTAATACAGCGATGGCCCGAGCGGATGATGGGTATCGTGGATCTCCAGCACGAAGTCCGCGATCGTCAGCTGCAGCTGGTGCACCCAGAGCTTTCCGCCCTCCGCCTTCGGCGCCAGGCCGTGGCGCGCGCCGAGATAGAGCAGGATATTGGCGGTCTGCCCGATCACGAGACTGCCGGCCTTGAGGAACGGCGGCGCGAAGGGCGGCGTGCCCTTGTGTGCCTCCATCATCTTCGTCATGGCACCCATGCCGCCCTTGGCGCGCGCGACATCGGTGTAGCCGGCGCCCGCATCCTCGAGCGCGAGGCGGACATATTCGCCGCGGCCCTGGATCATCGGCCAGTAGTAAAGCTGATAGTGCATGCACATACCTCCGAAAACTTCGCCGCATCGCTTCGCTTCACCTCGATCGTAGCCACGCCCCGGTCAGATCGTCCATCGCGCACCGCTGCCTGTGCGAACCGCATAGAGGCTGCTAAGGTTCCAACGTCGAATCTTTCGATGAGGGATCATCTTATGGCGGACAGCAAGAAGAAGCGGGGCGCGGCAGACCGCGCTCTGATCGCGTTGAGCGAGTCCTACGAAGTTGCGTACTGGTCCAAGAAGTTCAAGGTCACGCCGGCGAAGCTGAAGGCCGCGGTCAAGAAGGTCGGGCATTCCGCCAAGAAGGTGGAAGGCCATTTCAAGGAGCAGCGCCACAAGGCCGCCGACCGCGCGCGGATCGCGATCAGCGAGCCCTACGAGGTCCGCTACTGGTCGAAGAAGTTCAAGGTGACCCCTGCCCGGCTCAAGACCGCGGTCGCAGCCGCCGGACATTCCTCGAAGAAGGTCGAAGCCTATTTCGCGGCCAAGAAAAAAACCGCGAAGAAAAAGAAGGCCGCGAAGAAGACCGCAAAGAAGACCGTCAAGCGCAAAAAGAGCTGAGCGCGATCGTGCTATCCCGTCATTGCGAGGCGCGAGGCGACGAAGCAATCCATCGCTCCGGGCCTATGGTAGGATGGATTGCGTCGCTGCACTCGCAATGACGAAGCAGATGCGCTCTCTCAGTTCGCCGCGAAGCAGTACAGCAGGCCGTCGCCGCCGGTGCTCTTCAGGTCAGCCTGCGAGCAGCCGCCGTCGGGACCGCGCGAGGGATGCGACGTGTTCCAGGATTTTGACGGCTCGTCGTCGCGCAGGCCCTTGCGGTCGAAGTGCCCGAGCATGGCGGCGCCTTGTGTGCTGCTTGTCCAGTTCTTGCAGGTGCGGTCCTCGCCGGCCGCAAATGCCGTACCGTCTGCTTGCGACCCCGTCAGCACGTCGTGGCGGTTCGGCGTGTCGCCGGCACCGTTGACGACCTCGCCCTTCTCGGACAGGGCGGTCTGCTTGGTGAGATTGTTGCCGGCGCTGTGCAGGTCGGCGACGTCCTTGGCGACCACGACGCCCTTTACATTCTTCCACGGTCCCTTGCCGATACGATCGCGCGCATTCTCCGCTGCCTTGCCGTCGGCCGCCTGGGTCGAGAGATAGGCGCGCCAGGTCTTCGGCGCGCCGAAGCCGGCGGCCTGCGCCAGCGTCTGGCAATGATTGTCGGCGCCGGCGAGCCCGCCGAGATTGCCGCCGTTGCCGATGCCGTTGCTGGTCAGGAAGAAGCTGGTGTCGGCGGTCTGCGCCGCCGCCGGCGGCGCCGCCACGACGACGAACGCAAGACAGGCCGGAACCGCGATATGCGCAACGATCTTCATCTCAATCCTCCCGATGGTTGTTATGGTCCGCTGAGATCAACCCGCAGGCCCTCCGGATATTCCGGCGCCGCGACATGTGAATGAAGGCACAAAACAAAGGCGCCGCGGACGAGGCCGCGGCGCCTTGTATCTGTCATTCTCCGGCAACCGATCAGTTGGTCTGCTGGATCGCCGAAAGCTCCCAATTGCCGCCGCGCTGGCGTACGAAGGTCCAGACCTCAGTGACCTCCTCCGGCTGCGTGCTGCCGCCGACCTGACGGCCGGTGCCGCGCTCGAGCGTGGTGTCGACCAGCGAGTAGCGCATCGCGACCGTCGCATACTCGCTGTCGCCTTCGCGCCAGGCTTCCGCCAGATCGCCCTGCAGCAGCTTCACATTGGTCACCTTGTTGGTGACGTTGCGCGCCTTGTTCTCCTCGAGATCCTTCGAGAAGTACGACACCATCTCCGGCGTCGCGAGCGTGTGCAGCTTCGCGATGTCCTCGTTCGACCACGCGGTCTGGATGTCGCCGAGCAGCCGTTCGAACGTCTCATAGTCGCCCGGCGCGATCTCGACCGGCGCATTCGATCCGCCGCCGAGCCCGAAGCCGAAGCCCGAGCGGGCGTTCGCCTGCGGACCGGGGCCGACGTCGGGGCCACCGGCATAGGCGGCCGCCGGCGTGTTGCGGCGCTGCCACCACGACATCGCAAGGCGAACCACGAGCACGATCAGACCGATCTGCAGCAAGAGGCCGAACATCGACGACAGGCCGCCGAGACCCGAGAACAGCCCGCCGCCGAACAGCATGCCGAACAGGCCGGCGCCAAGGAAGCCCGCGGCCAGGCCGCCGAGCAGGCCGCGGCCCATTCCACCGCGACCGAACAGGCCGCCGGAATTCGCCGCCGCCGGCGAGCCCATGTTCGGGCTACCAGGCTGGCTGAAGGTGCGGTTCATCGGCGCAACCGAGCCCGGCGCCGTGTTGGTCGAGGGCGGCGCGGAGAATGTCCGCGAGCCGCGCGAGCCGCCGCCGCCAACGCGGGCGTCGGCCGCCGAAACGGTCATCATCACGGGCAGCGCCAGTGCCATCGCGACGGCGATCGCCCGAACAATTCCACGCGTGCGTTGCGAGAAATTCATGTTGGTTTCCTCAAAGGATTCCCCGGCATGGGGAAACGCCCCTAAGATGGGCAGGGACGGTTAAAAGTGAAGCGGGAAACGGGAACCGCGGCTGCGGCCCTCGGTCGCGGAGATGTGACACTATGGTCCTTGTGGATGCGACGGCGCGTCCTACCGCGGGATGAGGCCCGGTTTCAACCACAGTTACCGCGGAATTTCGCCTCGCACTTGCGAGAAGTAAAGCCGGTTGCCGCGGCAACCGGCTAGTTCGCCGTCATGGTTTCCTTCACCGCGGCGACCAGCTGCGTCAACGTGAAGGGTTTCGGCAGGAACGCGAACTGCTGGTTCTCCGGCAGGCTCTTCTCGAAGGCGTCCTCGGCATAGCCTGAGACGAAGATGATCTTCAGCTCCGCGTTGCGGCTGCGCATTTCCTTCAGCAGCGTCGGGCCGTCCATCTCCGGCATCACGACGTCGGAGACGACGAGATCGACAGCGCCGTTCTTCTCCTCGAACGCTTCCAGCGCCTCGACGCCGTTCGCCGCCTCGATCACGCTGTAGCCGCGCGAACGCAGGCCGCGCGCATTGAGCGAGCGCAGGCCGTCCTCGTCCTCGACCAGCAGGATGGTGCCCTGCCCGGTCAGATCCGGCTTCGGCTTGGCGGCTTCCGTGGCGGCGGCGGTTTCCTTGGCCGCACCGTTGCCGGCCTGGGCCTCAGGTGCGACCTCCTGCTCCTGGCGATGCCGCGGCAGGTAGATCCGGAACGTGGTGCCGCCGGCCGGCACGGAATCGACATAGACGAAGCCGCCGGTCTGCTTGACGATGCCGTAGACCGTGGACAGGCCGAGGCCGGTGCCCTTGCCGACTTCCTTGGTCGAGAAGAACGGCTCGAAGATCTTGTCGATGATCTCGGCCGGAATGCCGGTGCCGGTGTCGGCGATCTCGATCTTCACATAGTCCGCCGCCGGCATGCCCTTGTTGGCGAGTTGGGCGGCCTCCTCGGTCGGTACATTGGCGGTGCGGATGATCAGCTTGCCGCCGTCGGGCATCGCGTCGCGCGCGTTGACCGCGAGATTGACCACCACCTGCTCGAACTGCGAGACGTCGACCTTCACCGGCCACAGGTCGCGGCCATGCACGAGGTCGAGCTTGACCTTCTCGCCGATCAGCCGGCGCAGCAGCATTGTGAGGTCGCTCAATGCATCGCCGAGATCGAGCACCTGCGGCCGCAGCGTTTGGCGGCGCGAGAATGCAAGCAGCTGCCGCACCAGCGTCGCGGCGCGGGTGGCGTTCTGCTTGATCTGCATGATGTCCTGGAACGACGGGTCGGTCGGCTTGTGCGCGTTCAGCAGGAAGTCGTTGGCCATCATGATGGCCGACAGCACGTTGTTGAAGTCGTGCGCGATGCCGCCGGCGAGCTGGCCGACCATCTCCATCTTCTGCGACTGGTTGATCTGGTTCTCCAGCGCGCGCCGCTCGGTGGTTTCGAGCATGTAGACGATCGCGGTCTCGGCGTCGCGCTCGTCCTTCTCGACGGTGGTGACGAAGAACTGGGCAAAGCGCTCCTTGGGCCCGTCGAGCATCACCTCGACCGGCGCGATGTCGCCCTGGCCCTCGGCCGCCTGGTTGATCGCGGCGATCAGCAGACCGCGGTCGCGCGGATTGACGGCGCGGAAGATCGACTTGGCGGCGCCGCCGTCGCCGTTCAGGCCCTGCGCCAGCTTGGCATAGCGCGCATTGGCGCCGACCACATTGCCGCCGCGATCGACGGTCGCGATCGCCATCGGCGTATGGTCGAAGAAGCGCATGAAGCGCACCTCGGCGGCGCGCTCCGGATCGGAATGCTCGTCGCGGGCGCGGCTAATCACCAGCGTGCGCGAGGCGCCCGCCGCGCCGTCGGAGCCGAAAGCGAGCTTGTGATAGAGCCGCACCGGCACGGTCTTGCCGCCGCGCATCCGCAGGTCGATGTCGAACACCTCGGTCTTGACCTCGCCCGGCACCGCCGCAATCGAGGTCAACAGCGCCGCGCCGTCGCCCGAGACGATGTCGGTCAGTTTCAGGCCGCCCGAGCCGATCTCGGCCAGATCGTAGTCCAGCCAGTTGGCCAGCGTGGCGTTGACATAGGCGATCTCGCCGGCCGGATTGACCGAGAAGAAGCCGCATGGCGCGTGATCGAGATATTCGATCGCGTGCCGCAGCTCCTGGAACACGTCTTCCTGGCGCTCGCGGTCGCGGGTGACGTCGGCGATCGACCAAACCGCATATTTCGCATCGCGCTTGCCCTCGCCGAGTGGGCGTACCCGCAGGCGCAGCCAGCGGCCCTGGCCGGCCTCCTGGCCGGCGAGGCGGACCTCCTCCTGCTGCCGCTTGCCCTCGCGGGCAGCCTTCAAAAGGCGGAACACGGCCTCGGAGACGTCGGGGTTGCCGATGAAGACGCGCTCGACCGGACGGACGTCCTGCGGCCCGGCCGCGCCGGTCAGCGTGAGATAGGCGGCGTTGGAATAGACCACGTGGCCGCGGGAGTCGGTGACGACGAGCCCTTCCTGGGCCTGGTCGGCGATCCGCGCCATCACCGGATCATCGGTGGCACGGTCGGAGAAGCGGATGATGCCGGCGGCAAGGGCGAACAGGTTGAACAGCCCGACGGTGGCGAGCAGCGCCAGCACGCCGAGAATATAGGGCTGCGCCTCGGTGCGGCCGATGGTCATCAGCCAGACCGCCACCGCGACGATGCCGGCGGCGATCAGGACCACCAGCAGGATGCTGCCGTTCCGCCGCGCTGGCCCGTGGGCCACGAAAGGCTCGGTCACGGAAGGATCGTTGCTATCGGCGGTCATCTGGAGAGACATGGCTCGTCTGCATCACGAAGGCGACCGGCCGGCCACCTCGCCCCTGAGTGCCTGAATCGGACCCGAAAACGCAAGTCCAACAGGCGGCAATTTCGCAAGTTACGCGCATTTCAAGCGGGTTTTCCGCCCCTTACTGCCGCAGGCCGGACAGGCCGCGCCTCAGCCGCATCACGTAGCCGATGATTTCGGCAACCGCGTGATAGTGCTCGACCGGGATCTCCCGGTCGAGCTCGACCGTCGCATAGAGCGCCCGGGCCAGCGCCACGTTCTCCACGATCGGAATGTCGTGCTCCTTGGCGATCTCCCGGATCTTAAAGGCAAGATTGTCGACGCCCTTGGCGACGCAGATCGGCGCCGACATGCTGCGGTCGTAGGCCAGCGCCACCGAATAGTGGGTCGGGTTGGTGATGATCACCGAGGCCTTCGGAACCTGGGCCATCATGCGCTTCTTGGCGCGCTGGACCCGCAATTGCTTGATCCTGCCCTTGACGTGCGGGTCGCCTTCCGACTGCTTGAACTCCTCCTTCATCTCCTGCAGCGACATCTTGTGACGCTCGTACCAGGTCCGGTACTGGAAGAAGTAATCGGCGATCGCGACCGCAGCGAGGATGGCCACCACCGCCGCCAACAGGTGCACCGTCATGCCGGTGATGGCGGGCAGCAGCTCGGCCGGATCGACCCGCAGGAAGGATTCCATCCGCATCCGGTCGGGCCACAGCACCGCGACCATCACGGCGCCGAGCGCAATCAGCTTGAACAGGCCCTTCAGGAAATTCGCCACCGCCTGCTTGCCGAACAGCCGCTTGAAGCCGGCCGCCGGCGAGATCTTGGAGAATTTCGGCTTCAGCTGCTCACCCGACCACACCAGCTGATGCTGCACCATGTTGCCCGCGATCGCGGCCAGCGCCAGCAACAGGAACGGCACGCCGATCGCGGCGACCACCGCGTAGCCGAGCGACTGTGTCAGCGCCAGCAGGCCGGCGCCGTCGGTGCGGATCATCCATGAATTAGCGATCAGGTTGCGCAGCGGCATCAAGATGCCGCTGCCGATCGAGCCCGAGAAGGTCGACAGCACCAAGGTGCCGCCGGCGATCACGAACCAGGTATTGACCTCCTGGCTCTTGGCAACGTCACCTTTCTCGAGGGCTTCATCGAGACGTTTTTGCGTAGGGTCTTCTGTTTTGTCTTCGGTATCGTCCGCCACTGCTTCTCCCCCTAATTCATCGGAGCGAGCTGGCGCATGACGCCGAGGAAATAGTCGAGATAGGTGTTCATCATCGCGGCGAGCACGACGCCGAAGATCAGGAACCCGACCATGATCGAGAGCGGCACGCCGACGAAATAGACCTGCATCTGCGGCATCAGCCGCGCCAGCACGCCAAGCCCGATGTTGAAGACCAGGCCGAACACCAGGAACGGCGCGGACAGCTGCAGGCCGATCTTGAAGGCGGCGGAGAAGGCCGAGGTCGCAAGCGCGGCGACATCGCCGGTCGGCATGATCTCGCCCGGCGAGAAGATGCGGTAGCTCTCGCTCAGCGCCGCAATGACGAGATAGTGGCTGTCGGTCGCAAACAGCAGCGTGAGGCCGAGGATGGTGAGGAAGTTGCCGATGATCTGGCCCTGCTGCCCCTGGGTCGGATCGACCGCGGTGACGAAGCCGAGGCCGAGCTGCTGCGCGATCACGGAGCCCGCGACGTTGAGCGCCGACAACGTCACCCGCGCGGTCGCGCCGAGCACGATGCCGATGATGAGCTCATGCACCATCAGGACGCCGAGCGAGGAGATCGACGTCAGGTCGACATGATAGGCGTTGCGATGCAGGGGAAGGATGATCAGCGTCAGCAACAGCGCGATCGACAGCTTGACCCGCGCCGGGATGTTGCTCTCGCCGAAACCGGGCAGCAGCATCACCATCGCGCCCACGCGCGCGAAGACCAGCACGAAGATCGCGGCCAGCGCCGGCAGCAGGGAGACATCGATGCGCATGACCGCGGCATTAGTGCATCAACCGCCGATGATTCGCGATGAAATCCGCATCATGTGGCTGGAGAGCGAGTCCGCCATGAACGGCAGCGCCAGCAGCAATGTGACGAAGATCGCGAGGATCTTCGGCACGAAAATCAGGGTCTGTTCCTGGATCTGCGTCAGCGCCTGGAACAGCGACACCACGACGCCGACCACGAGGCCGACCACCATCAGGGGCGACGACACCACCACGATGGTCCAGATCGCATCGCGCGCCACGTCGAGGGTTTCGGGGCCGGTCATTGTTGAGTTCTCGCTGTCAGTTGTTTGCACTGTCGTTCCGGGGCGATGCAACGCATCGAACCCGGAACCTCGAGATCTTTGATGTGCAATTGCACATCTGAGGCTCGATGCTGCGCATCGCCCCGGGATGACGTCGCAAGCGACGTCAGATCGGCATCTTCATGATGTCTTCATAGGCCTGGATCACGCGGTCGCGCACCGAGACCAGCGTCGATACCGCAACGTCGGTGTCGGCGACCGCCGTCACCACATCCATCACGTTCGCCTTGCCCGAGGTCATCGCCATGGTCTGCGCGTCGGACTTCTTGCCCGCCTCCAGGACGCTGCCGACGGAGTCCTTCAGCAGCGCACTGAAGGATGGGCCGGCGACGGCCTGCCCGGCCTTCTCGGCGCCGCCGCGCTCCATCATCTTGGCGAGGTTGGCGTAGGCGTTGGCGGCGACTGTCGGTGAAGCCATGATTTACGTTCCCTGTTCTTGTTGCGTCAGGACTTGAGGATGTCGAGCGTGCGCTGGATCATCCGCCGCGTCGCGCTGATGATGTTGAGGTTGGCCTCGTAGGAGCGCTGGGCGTCGCGCATGTCGGTCATTTCGACCATCGCATTGACGTTCGGATATTTGACGTTGCCCGAGGCGTCCGCCGCCGGATTGCCCGGCTCGTGCTTGACACGGAACGAAGACTGGTCGGGGCGGATCCGGCCCAGCGCCACGACCTGGGCGTCGAGCGTGCGATCGAGCGTGGAGGAGAAGGTCGGCACCTTGCGGCGGTAGGGATCGCCGCCCGCGGTCTGCGCCGTCGAATCGGCATTGGCGATATTTTCCGAGATCACCCGCATGCGCCCCGCCTGCGCCCGCAGGCCTGAGGTTGCGATGCTCATCGAGCGGGCGAAATCGCTTGTTCCATCTGCCATGGGATCCTCCTGCCGCCGTCAGGCGGGCTAACCCTTGCTCTAGCCCTTGCCGATCGCAGTCTTCAGCAGATGCAGGCTGCGGCTGTAGAGCGAGGTGACGGCCGCATAGTCCATCTGGTTGGCCGACACTTTCAGCATCTGCTCCTCGAGATTGACCGCGTTGCCGGCCGGACGGGTCTGGAACCCGCTCTTGCCGCGATCGTTGTCGAAGCTGTCGGGCGCGCCGGACGCCGCCATGTGGGTAGCGCTGGTCTGCATCATCGGCAGCGTCCCCACGCCGCCGCCAACCGTGGCGCCGGCCCGGTCGAACTTCGGCTCGGCCAGGTCGCGCGGCCGGAAGTTCGGCGTGTCGGAATTGGAAATGTTCTCGGCGAGCACCCGCTGGCGCTCCTGGTGCCACTGCATCTTGGTGCGCAACGCCGACAGGATCGGGAGATCGTTCATGGCCATCGCCGCGGCTCCGTTAACCTCTGGGCTCTTCCGAGGTAGGCAGAATTTGCCCGGTGTATGGTTAACGGGTGGTTAAAATGCCGGACGGATCCGTGGAGAACGCCGCAACTGCGGCCTGCGAGCGCATTTTCGCCACGAATGCTGCGTTAACCAGCACAAACCAAGACAGCGTGGGGCGCTGAGAAGTCGTTTTGGGACAAGCGATTCTTGGTTTATTAATAGAACAGCCGGCTGCAAGCCGCTGGGAATTAAGAAATAAGGCGAATCTCGGGCGCGATTCGCTGCGCAAACCGCACCTATCAATCCGCGCCCGTTGATGGCGAAAGCTGAGGAAGGCCAAGATGGCCGGGGACTCCAATATGCAGGTCATTACATTCGTCTTGGCATTCGTTGTCGTGCTGGCGCTGATCGGCGTGACCGCATGGCTCGTCCGCCGCTTCGCCGGAAACCGCCTCGGGGCCAACGCCAACCGCGGGCGCATGCCGCGCCTGGCGGTGATCGACGCTGCCGCCGTTGACGGGCGGCGCCGCCTGGTGCTGGTCCGCCGCGACAATATCGAGCATCTCCTGATGATCGGCGGCCCCACCGATATCGTCGTCGAGCCGAATATCGTCCGCGCGATGCCCGCGCGCGATCAAATGTCGACCCGCCCCGCTGTCGCAGCCGATGCCGCGCCGCCGCGCGTGGCGCCGCTTCCGGATGCAGCCTGGAACGAGAGCGAAGCCGCCCGCTCCGACAATTTCGACCTTCCCGAGCCGGAGCTGCCGCCGCGTCAGACGCGGCCCTCCTTCGCCGACGAGCTGCGCCGGCCCCCGCCGCCGATCGCCGAGCGTCGCAGCGATCCGCTCGCGGGCTTCACGCCCGAACGCGGCGAGCCGCGGCCCGATCCGATGCCGCCACGCCTGCCGCCGCGCTCCGAGCCGGTCGTCCCGCGTCCGCCGCGTGCCGCCGAGCCGCAGAAGGCACCGCCACCGCTGCGCACAACCGAGCGCGCCGTGACGCCGCCGCCACCGCCTCCCCAGGCACCGCCGCCGGCTGCAACGCAGGCGCCTCCGGCCCCGCCGCCTCCATCGAACGCCGACGCCAATCTCGCCGAGATGGCGCAACGGCTCGAAGCGGCGCTGCGCCGCCCGACCGGCGCCGGCGAGACCGTCGCGCCGCCGGTTGCGCCCGAGGCGCCGCCGGCGCGCCCGCAGCGCAGCGAGCCGCCCGCCCCGCCCGCCGGCGGACAGAAGAGCGGGTTCGAAAATCTCGAGGACGAGATGGCCTCGCTGCTCGGCCGACCGAAGAATCCTTCGTGAGGCCAGGGGCAGTCCCGCGTAGAGTTTTTTTCATCGCTGTCCTGATCGCCGCCGGATCCCTCGCTGATCCGGCGATGGCGCAGGATATCAGCATCAATCTCGGCGGCGGCAATGGCGGCGTGACCGAGCGCGCGATCCAGCTGATTGCGCTGCTGACGGTGCTGTCGATCGCGCCGTCGATCCTGATCATGATGACGTCGTTCACGCGCATCGTGGTCGTGCTCTCGCTGCTGCGCACCGCGCTCGGCACTGCCACCGCGCCGCCGAACTCGGTGATGATCGCGCTTGCGATGTTCCTCACCGCCTTCGTGATGGGGCCGGTGCTGCAGAAATCCTATGACGACGGCATCAAGCCGCTGGTCGCCAACCAGATCGGCGTTGAGGACGCGTTGCAGCGCGCCTCGGTCCCCTTGCGCGGCTTCATGCAGAAGAACGTCCGCGAGAAGGATTTGAAGCTGTTCATGGACCTCTCCGGCGAGCCGCCGCCGGCGACGCCGGAGGAGATGTCGCTGCGCATCCTGGTGCCGGCCTTCATGATCTCCGAGCTGAAACGTGCCTTCGAGATCGGCTTCCTGCTGTTCCTGCCGTTTTTGATCATCGACCTCGTGGTCGCCTCGGTCCTGATGTCGATGGGCATGATGATGCTGCCGCCGGTGGTGGTCTCGCTGCCGTTCAAGCTGATCTTCTTCGTGCTGGTCGACGGCTGGGCTTTGGTCGCCGGCAGCCTGGTGCAGAGTTACGGGGGGTAGCGCCCTGCGAAACATTCATGGCCCGTCAGCTGGATCGGCCACACCGTTGCACTATCATGCGCGGCACCGCATCCAGGGAGCCGCGCCGTGCAGCAGCCATTCGACCGCGCCGCAGAAGATCTCGGCAACGCCATCCATCTCGAACATGTCAACGTGCAGGTGCCGGACCAGCGCCTCGCCACGCTGTTCTACGTCGCCGGCATCGGGCTGACCCGCGATCCCTATCTGATGGTCTCCGACAGCAACATGTGGGTGAATGTCGGCCGCAGCCAGTTTCACCTGCCGAGCGGCCGCCAGCAGGTGCTGCGCGGCCACACCGGCATCGTGATCGCCGGGCGGCAGGCCCTGCTGCAGCGGCTCGCCGCGGTCGCGCCCAAGCTCGAGGGCACCGCGTTCAGCTATCGCGAGCGCAATGATCACGTCGAGGCCATCTGCCCCTGGGGCAACCGGCTACGCTGCTTTGAACCGGACGCCAAACGGTTCGGGCGCATCGCGCTCGGCATGCCCTATGTCGAGTTCGAGGTGCCGCGCGGCACGGCTGAGGCGATCAGCCGGTTCTATCCTGAGATCCTGGGCATCCCCGCCAGCGTCGTAAACGGCGATGGCGTCGTCGCGCGCGCAAAAGTCGGCAAGGATCAGTATCTGCAATTCCGCGAGAGCGACGCGGCGCAGGGCGAATTCGACGGCCATCACATCCAGATCTACATCACGGACTTCTCGGGCCCCTACCAGCGACTGCGCGAACGCAATCTGGTCTCCCGCGAAGACAATCAATACCAGTACCGCTTCTGCGATATCGTCGATCCGGCCGACGGCCGACATCTGTTCACCGTCGAGCACGAGGTGCGCAGCGCCACGCATCCGATGTTTCTGCGGCCGCTGGTCAATCGCAATCCGGCGCAGACCAACCGCACCTTCGCCAACGGCTATGACCAGGCGCCTTGGGCGATGGGGCCGGACCAGTATGACGGATGAGCGCGCGCTCTTCGGCGTCACGTCATGATCCGCAAATTCCAGCAAACGAGACGACATGCTTCCCTCCCAGCGCCATCTGTTCGATGTTCCACGCGAGGTCTGCTACCTGAATTCGGCGTCCTACAGCCCGCTGCCGCTGAAGACGCTCGATGCCGGCCGCACAGCGGTCGGACGCAAAAGCCAGCCCTGGACCATCGATCCCGGCTTCGCCGGCCGCCAGCATGAGCGCGCCCGTAGCGCGGCGGCCCGCCTGATCAATGCCGCACCTGACGATGTCGCGCTGATCCCCGCGATCAGCTACGGCGTCGCGACGGTGGCGAAGGCGCTGAGCATTCCGCGCGGCACCCGCGTCGTCGTGCTGGAGAACGACCATTCCTCGCCGGTCCTCGAATGGCACGCCCGCGCCGAGGCGCAAGGGTTCGTCGTCGACACCGTGCGCCAGCCCGCCGACGGCGACTGGACATCGGCATTGCTTGCAACGATCGAGCGGCCGGGCGCGCCGCCGGTCGGCCTCGCCTCGATCTCCTCGGTGCACTGGTCGGACGGCGGCATGATCGACGTCGACAAGGTGCAGGCCGCGCTTCGGCAGCACGGCGCAATGTTCGTGATCGACGCGACGCAGAGCGCGGGTGTCGTGGCGATGGACGTGACGAGGCTCGACCCCGACGCCGTGATGTTTCCGACCTACAAATGGCTGATCGGCCCCTACGGGCGCGCCTTCCTCTACATTGCAAAACGCCACCAGAACGGCGTGCCGCTGGAGCAGACCTCCAGCGGCCGCCGCAACGTGAACTCCGAGAATCCGGTCTATTTCGGCGATCTCGCCTATGTCGACAACGCCACGCGTTACGACATGGGCGAGCGCGATCATTTCATCACGCTGGAGATGGCCTCGATCGGCATCGAGATGATGGCGGAATGGGGCGCCGCGGCCGTCAGCGCGCGGCTCGCGATGCTGAACGAGCGGATCGCGGACGGCGTGCGTGACCTCGGGCTCAACGTCCCGGCGCGCAGCGTGCGTGCGCCGCACATCCTGAGCCTCGGCATGGCGGGCGGCATCCCGAAAGAACTTATCGCGCGGCTCGCCGCCGAGAACATCCATGTCGCGCTGCGGCTCGGCCGGATGCGGATCTCGCCGCACGTTTTCAACGACGAGGCCGATGTCGATCGCCTCGTCGCGGTCTTGACCAAAGCGCTGCGCGGTTAGCCGGACTTGTGCCGCAGTCCGACGACGCCGAACAGTTCGATCGCCAGCGCGACGACCACTCCGGCCGCGCCGATCACGAACAACAGCGCATAGTCGCCGCCGCTGTGCGCGAACAGATACGACAGGCCATAGGCGCCCGCCGCCTGGAACAGCGCGAAGGTCGTGGTGGCCTGCGCCCAGGCTGAACGCTGGCTCGCCGCGGAATGCGGGATCAGCTCGTGGATGCGGCCGATCACCAGCGGCACGATGCCGGGCGTGAAGCCGCCGACGATCAGGCTCGACACGATCAGCGCGGCAGGCGATGTCGTCACGGCGGGCAGCGCAACCGCAACGGCCTCGATCAGGAACGCCGCGCGGAGCGCCGCGGCGAAGCCGGCGCGATCGGCGAGGTGTCCCGTGAGCAACGGTCCGACCACGGCGCCAATGCCGTACAGCACCCAGTAATGCGATCCCGCCGCGATGCCCTGCCCAAGCCCGCGGGCGACGAAATCGACCAGGAACACCATGTGCGGCACCAGCGCCAGCGCGTTGAGGCCGTATTCCAGGCAGAGCGCGATCACCAGCGGCGAGCGCAGGCCATGCGACGCGACGGGCTGTTCGACCACGCCACGTGCGGCGGGAGCTTCGGCGGGCCACGCCTTCCAGCTGACCAGTGTCAGCACCGCCGACAGGACGCCAAGGCCGTACCAGGCCTGCTTGACGCCCTGTTGCAGCAACAGCGGCACCAGTGTTCCGGACGCGGCGACGCCGAGGCCAACGCCGGCAAAGATCACGCCGCCGATCAGGCCGCGCTTGCTGGGCGCGGTATGCGGCAGGATTGCCGTTGCCGCCAGCACCATGATCACGCCGCCGCTGACGCCGGCGAGAAAGCGAAAACCGAAGAACCAGATGAAGGAGATCGGCACCGCGCAGGCAAAGCAGGTGATGGCGGCCAGCACCATCATGCCGCGCAGCGCCCACACCGAGCCGATGCGCGCGCCGAGATCGCGGGCGAGCAGCGCGCCGGCGAGATAGCCGGCAAGGTTGGCGGCACCGAGATAGACCGCTTCCGCCGGAGTGAACCACTTTGCGGCGATCAATGCCGGGATCAACGGCGTGTAGGCGAAGCGCGCCAGTCCGAGCCCGACCAGCGAGGCGCACAGCCCCGCGGCCGCGGACAGCCATAGCGGCTCGCCGGCATCGAGGCGCGGCTCGGCGTGATGGCGCCGGTGGTGATCGACATTGGCTGACATGGACATCGCAGTAGGCCCTCCGGCCGTTCATGAAAAATGATTAGTTGCGATCGCAGCAATCGCTCACAGCGATCACGGCTCACCTCTCCCGATTGGGAGAAATGCACATTCGGTTTGGGGGAAGCCTTCAGCGGGAAGATTTGGACGCCGCAGCTGCAGCGAGCTTCTTGCGATAGTCCAGCGCGGGCAGCCCGCCCCAGCCCCAATTATCGGTATCGACTTCTTCGATGATGACGAAGGTCGACTCCATCGGCTTGCCAAGCACGTCGCGCAGCAGCTCGCTGGCGCCCTTGATCAATGCAGCCTTCTGCTCCGGCGTGGTGGACGACGCCCCCGGCGCCGTCCCCTCACGCGTGACCTGGATGGTGACGATAGGCATGGCACTCTCCGGATCGTGCTCGTTAATGACCGGCGCTCTGGCCGCCGTCGACATGCAGGATCTCGCCGGTGACGAAGCCCGCGCCTTCCAGGAACAGCACGGCGTCGACGATATCCTTGGCTTCACCCATGCGTCCTACCGGATGCTGCTTGGCGAGGAAGTCGTGCGTCGCCGGCGCGTGCATCGGTGTCCTGATCACACCGGGAGAGACCGCGTTCACGCGGATGCCCTTGGCGGCATATTCGATGGCGAGCGACTTGGTCGCGGCGTTCAGGCCGCCCTTGGTCAGCGAGGCCAGCACCGAGGGCACGTTGCTATTGGCGTGATCGACGAGGCTGGTCGTGATCTGCACGATATGTCCGGAGCCCTGCTTCTCCATCTCCCTGGCGGCGCGCCGGGTGATGTAGAAGAAGCCGTTGAGATTGGTCGCGAGCACCTGCGCGTAGTCCTGGTCGGTGTAGTCGGTGAACGGCTTGGCAAGGAAGATGCCGGCATTGTTAACCAGCGTGTCGATGCGGCCGAAGCGCCCGAGCGCCTGCTTGACGATGCGGTCGGCAACTTCGGGATCGCCGATGTCGCCTGTGACGGTCAGAACGTCGCTGTCGGTCGACGGCTTGATGCTGCGGGAATTGGCGACGACGCGCCAGTTGCGGTCGCGATAGCCCTTGACGATGGCCTCGCCGAGGCCCTGCGACGCACCGGTGACGATGGCAACCTTCTGCTCTGCACCCATGTTCTCTCTCCATCTGCTGCTGAAGCGACCCAGCGCCGCTTCGATGGAGAGGAAGCTAGATACATCCGCTTTCCGCGCGAATGCCCGCTATTCGGCAGACACTCTTCCGCGGCGCGAACGAATGGCGCCAGCCCTGCTGGCCTCGCGCGACAGCCGCTCGAAATAGCCTTTCAGCCGCGGCGTCGCGAAATCGACGAAGGCGCGCACCTTGGGCACGTCGAAGCGACCCTGCGGCGCCAAAAGATGCACCGGCAGCGGCGGATGCTCGTCGCCGGCGAGCAGGATCTGCAACCGCCCGTCACGGATTTCCTCGGCGATGTGATACGAGAACAGCCGGGTGACGCCGTGTCCTTCGCTGGCGGAGGCCACCGCCGCGCGCACGGTGTTGACGACCAGCCGCGGCATGAACTGGACCGCGCGCGCGATCTTCGACTTCGCGGCCGGCGGGAAGCTCCAGGAGTCGAGCCCGAAATGCGTCATGGCGATGATCTGGTGCTTCGCCAGATCAGCCGGCTCGGCGATCAGCGGATGCTGCGCGAGATAGCCGGGCGATGCCGCGACCACGCGGCGTACCTCGCCGAGCTTGATCGCGATGAAACTGGAATCGGCGAGATGGGCGATGCGCAGCGCGACGTCGATCCCCTCGTCGATCAGATTGACGGTGCGGTCGAGCATCACGAGCCGCACCGACACCGCCGGGTAGTCCGTCATGAAGGCATCGAGCACCGGCCGCAGCACGTCCTCGCCGACCACGACGGGCGCGGTGACGGTCAGCGTGCCGCGCGGCACTGACCGCTCGCCGCCCGCCGAGATATCGGCTTCCTCGAGCTCGCCGAGGATACGACGGCATGCGGCCGCATAGCGCTGGCCGGCATCGCTCAGCTTCAGCGAGCGCGTCGTGCGATGTAGCAGCTCGGCGCCGACATGATGCTCAAGGAAAGCGATCGCCCGGCTGACCGCCGCCGGCGAGCGCCGCAGTTTCCGCCCGGCACCGGCGAGGCTGCCCTCGTCGACCGCCGCAACGAAGACCTTCATGGCGTCGATGCGGTCCATCGATCCCCCCGCTTCGCGGTCGCCGTTACTCCTTCACGTCATACTGCTTGCTGAGATGGTCGCCGATCTGCACCAGCATCGCGACGCATTCGGGATAGCCGGGCCTCGCCACCGTGGCGTCATCGGCGCTGGCGCGAAACTCCCAGCTGTCGCCGTCGCGCAGCACGGAGATGTCGATGCCGTCGGGGCAGTCGGCATGGGCCTTCAGCTCTGCCCGCGCCATCGCGATCAGTTCGGCTTCGGTCTTGATCGGCTTGCTCATGTAACGACGTCCTCCCGGCGCTGCGCAACGGACGCCATGGTTGCCGATTTGACGGCAGGATGTCGAGAGCACGCGTGCGATCACAACCAGTTGCAATTGACAAAATGCTCGTCCCCGGCGAACATTTGGCAGGGTCGATACCACCCGCCGCTTGCACCCCACCCGGGGACGGTGAAGGTATCAAGCCATGTTTCAGGCTTCCTTTGCCCGCACGAACGGGTCAGCAACGCAAGCCCCTGACGCTCTCCGTTCGTCGATGCAAAGGTTGATCCCATGCGCGACTTTCGTGATGCCAAGGCCATGGCGCAGACGCTGCGCGAAGCGCTCGGCGCCAAATCGATCCCCCTCACCCACAGCGACAGCCTGGAGCTGATCGCCAAACTGTTCGGCCAGCGCGACTGGAACACGCTGGCGGCACGGATACAGGCCGCCGGCGGATCCGCCGATGTGCCGGCTTCCGCTCCGCGATCGCCGCCGGACGTCGTGCGGCAAGAGATCGCAGTCGCTGCCGCGGTGCTCGACCGCTATGCCGGCTTCTACCAGCTCAGCGAGCAGGCCGTCCTCAGTGTGATGCGCGAGGATCACCACTTGGCTGTACAGCTCACCGGGCAGCGGGCCGTACCGTTCTTTGCGGAGAGCCAGACCGGGTTTTTCGCCAGGGAGGTCGACGCGCAGATCAGCTTTGTCATCGCGGCTGACGGTCAGGCGACGTCACTGATCCTGCATCAAAATGGCGACAAGCCGATGCCGCGCATTGACGCTGCAAGCGCGAAACAGATTGCGGATCGCACCGCAGAGCGTGTGAAGAAACAGTCGCCGGCTCCAGGAACCGAGGCCGCGCTCCGCCGCCTGATCGAGGGGGTCGCATCGGGACAGTCCGACTATGCGGACATGGCCCCCGCGCTCGCCGCGGCGACCCGCGAGCAATTGCCACACCTGCAGCCTTTCCTCGCCGACCTCGGCGCGATCGAAGCCACCCGCTTCCTCGGCGTCGGCGCGCAGGGCGAGGATGTCTACAGTGTGCGGCACGCCAACGGCGCCTCGCATTGGCGGATCGCGCTCGACGCCACCGGGATCATTTCGACCGCGTGGGTGTCTGCCGGGCCGTGAGACCCAGCGCGGCTACGGCGCCGCGCTGGCGCGGCGCTCGCCCTTGATCGCCGGCAGCGCGCTCACCGGCGCGACCTTCGGCTTGTCAGTCACCGATCCGGTCGCGACCGGATCGGGCAATGGCGCGCGGGCGGTGGCGTCGGGGAAGCGGGTCTTCATCTCGCGGATGAAGCCGTCGAGCGTGTCGACGCTGGCGGCCATTCGCGCGATCTGGGCGAATTCGGCGCTGGACGTCGCCACCGGCTTGCTGGCCGAGTCGAAGGCGAGCTTGTCGGCATCGCCGGACATCAGCGGCGCGTATTTCTCGCGGAACCGGGACAGCCCGATGGCGTCCTCGGCAAGCGCGTAGCCGACCACGGCGCGGATGATATCGGCCTTCTCGCCCGGATTGAGCGGGGTGAAGTCGCGCCAGCGGTCGCCATAATAGAGCTCGATCTGCTCGGACGCCTCGCGCCAGTGCCGCGACGCCCAATAGATGTCGGAGCGCAGCCGGATTGCCTCACGGCCGGTGATGTTCGAGATGATGTCGAGCGCGAGATCGTGCCGGCCAACGTCGCTCTGCGCGCGCGCCTCGAGCAGCAGCCGCTGCTGGCGCAGCTCGCCGGAGAGATCCGCGATCCGCGTCGAGCGCAGCGCGGCAATGGCGCGGTCGGGCTTGCGGTTCATCAGATAGACCATCGCAAGGCGCGCCGCGACCTGGGCGCGGGCCGCGCCTTCAAGCCGCTTGTCGACCTGGTATTGCAGGAGGTCGGCGGCCTGGTCGAGCAGATCGACGCCGACCAGGCGGTCGGCGAGACGGCGGATCATCTCGTCGCCGCGGCGGCCGATCGGCGTCAGTTCGCGATATTCGTAGAAGGTGCCGAGCGCATCGATCGGCGACATCTCGTCGCCCCTGGGGCCGAGGTAGAGCTGCACGAACAAGGCCGAGGCGCCATCCTGCGCCTGGCGCGATTCCGGCGCATTCGGCTGCAGCCGGGTCGCCGCACGCGTCACCGCGAAGGCGTCGGCATAGCGCGTCGTCTCGGCGTAGATCTTCGACAGCACATACAGCGTCTTCAGCTCGATATTGTCGCCGCGCCACAGCATCGACAGCAACTCGAGCTCCTTCAGCACATCGTCGCGGCCGATCTCGCCGCGCTTCTGCTTGAGCAGCGTCTCCAGCAACCTGCCTTCGGCGGCAGCCTGGCGATCGGCCGAATTGGCGGCGAAGCGATAGGCGTCGAGCGCATCCTTCTCCTGGCCGAGCGCCTCGGCCAGCCGGCCGCGCAGCACCGCAACCGCGGGCTTCAGTTCGCCGGGAACGCCGACTACGTCGAGATCGCTCTTGCGCCGCGCGGCGCCGGCATAGTCCTTGACCTCGAGCGAGGCCTTCATCGAGTCCATGGTGACGATGCG
The DNA here is from genome assembly GCF_054059095.1 of Bradyrhizobium sp. USDA 4510. Lineage (NCBI taxonomy): Bacteria > Pseudomonadati > Pseudomonadota > Alphaproteobacteria > Hyphomicrobiales > Nitrobacteraceae > Bradyrhizobium > Bradyrhizobium sp. USDA 4510. The sequence goes on from NZ_JBSSBT010000001.1 coordinate 4,884,727, forward strand.
CTGCAAATCGGGCGGCAGCGTCGCCACCGCGAATTCGGCGTTCTTGAACTTCTCGCGCGCCTCGGCCCATTTGCCCTCGCGGGCGAAGGCGAGCCCCTTCCACAATTGGGAATCGTAGCCGTTGCCGATCACGGGATTGGCGAGATCCTTGAGGCCCTGCGCCGGGTGGCCGATCAGGATGCTGGCGACCGCGTGCACCATCACCACCGACGCCGTCTCGCTGCCGCGCTTGCTCTCGGACAGGATCAGATTGGCGACACCATGGGCTTCCTGGTACATGCCGCGCGCCATGTAGAAGTCGGCGAGATCGAGCCGCGCCTGCGGCAGCTGCTCGGCATTGGCCGACGCGGTCGCCGCAATCAGGCCGTCGAGCTGCTTGAGGAACGTGTCTGACTGGTTCTTGCGCCACTCGTCCGGATCGAACAACGGCTTCACCGCCGCGGTCGCGCGCTCGGCGGCGACGTCGGCCGATGACAGCGTCAGGCCGCCGGGCCGGCCCAGCATCACCTTGTCGGCGCCGACCTCGGCCTTGACGTCGTCCGCGTTCGGATGAACCACGACGCCGTGGATCGATTCCAGCAGCGAGAGCTCGACGAAATCCTGCCGCTTGATGATGCCGCGGGTCGGCGGCGGCGCGGTCACCACCCAAAGCGTATCGCCGGCATCGGGATCGACCAGTCTGTGCAGCTGGCCGGGATTGGCGAGCGGTACGCTGACATTGGCGAGCGAGGGCTCCGAGATGTTGCGCACCACAGTGAGCGGCAATGGCGGTTTCTGCACGCGGTCGGCAAAGGTCAGCGTCCAGCTCACGCCGCGCGAGCGGTCGTCGCTTTCGAGCGACGGCATCTGCGGCCGGTTGAGGCGGAAGCGCACCGCCTGGCCTTTCTCCAGCGCGATCCGGCTGACATCTGATATCAGCGAGCCGGCCTTGGCGCGGACCGGATCGACGTCGATTGCCTCAGCCGTGTCGAACACCATCCAAACCGTGTCGGCGCGGCGGAACAGCGCCGCCGGCGTCGCGCCGGGGAATGAGAACGTCACGCGCAAGCCGTCGCTGTCGCGCTGGGCCTCGACCGCGGGCTTGCCGCCGGCACGGGCCTCCGCAGCGGGCGGCGATGGCGCCGCAGCCGCCTCCGGCGCTTCCATCGCCGGCGCGGCGGCGACAGCAGGCACCGGTCGTGGTGCGTCGGTCACGGGCGCCGTGTTCTGTTCCGCCGCAGAGCCGGCACCACCGTCGTGCGGCGGGGTCGGCGCAGCAGCGTTCTCGGCGTTGGCCGCAGGTGCCGCCGCGATTTTCGGCAGCTCGGGATCGGACGGTTCCGATCGGGGCTGCTCCGTTTTGGCGGGCGCGGCCGCCGGTTGCTCGCTCGTGGCTTGCTCCGGCTTGAGCGGCTCGGAGCGCGGCGGTTCGGACTTGGCAGACTCGGACTTGGCAGGCTCGGACTTCGCCGTCTCGGATTTGGACTGTTCAGGCTTGATCTCGATCTTGGCCTGCTGGGCGATGCTTTCCGACGTCACCGGCGCGATCGCCGCGGCGCCTTTTGGTTTGGCGCGCGGCGTCGGCAACAATGAGCTCAGCGAGGGCTTTGCCGCCTGCTGCTCGTTCTGCTGGAAGGCGACGTCGACGATGTAGTTCTTCTCGTCGCGGAACGAATGCACGTCGACATCGCCCATCAGCGACACGTCGACTGCCGACGTGTCCGTGTCGGCGCGCGCGCTGATCGACGCGACATTCGGTGGGGCGGCGACCTTGGCATCGGCAAGGTCGAAGGTCAGGACCGAGTTGAAGGACAGTGTCAACTTCTGCTCGTTCAGCACCGAGGAGACACTGACCCCGTCGGGCACCTCGAACACGAAACGGACGAAGGTGGGTTGCACCAGCGCGCGAACCCGCACCGGCGGCTTCTTCTTGGCGGCGTCGGCGGCACGCTGCATGCGCAGCAGGCGCTCGGCGGCGCGGGCGCGCTCGGCAAGCTCGCGGATCACCTCCTGCGGCAGCGACGGCGGCGGGCCGGTCCAGCTGTCGGGCAGGAAGTCGATGAAGATGCGCTCGCCGGCGGTCATGGTGTTGATGGAGACGCGGCGCGCCAGCGACAGACGGATCGCCGAGCCGTCGGGATCGCGGCGCGCGGCGCCGACATAATCGGGCACCGCATCCTGCAGTTTCTCGACGGGGATATCGACCGGACGTTTGAAGCGGATCACGATGATCGAGCCGGCGGTCGTGACCTCCGATTCGACATCCTCCTTCAGCTTCAGCACCAGCCGGGCATAGCCGTTCGCGGCAGAGAATGTCGCCTCACCTGGCACCGCGTCTTCGGCCCGCGCCGCAGTCGGATAGGTAAGGGTTGTAAGCGCAAGGGCGGTGGCAAGCAGGCATAGGCGCGCGGTCCGCGCCCAGGCGCGGCCTAGCGACCATGTTCCAGCGGCAGCCGTTCGCGCCATCTCGAAACGTTTTCTCGGGACCCCAGCCATACCAAGCGCGAAGCGCCCTCGCCCACGCTTCCCGATCTTGGATCGGGCGGCGTTAAGGAGCTGTTAACGTCAACGGATTGTTTCGGACCGGCCCCTGCCACGGAATGACTGTGTACTATAGTTGACAACTCGACCGCGTTGTGTATGATAATACACATGATCCAGGTCGTTCAGACCGACGCTTTTGCGCACTGGCTCAACTCGCTAGCCGACATAAAAGCGGTCGCCCGGATCGGCGCACGCATCCGGCGTCTCGAACTCGGAAATCCAGGCGATGTGAAATCGGTGGGCGAAGGCGTGAGCGAGATGCGGATCGATTACGGCCCCGGCTACCGGGTATATTTCACGCGTCGAGGCAAAACCATCGTGCTCCTGCTCTGCGGTGGCGACAAGCGAACCCAAAGCAAGGACGTCAAGGCGGCCCAGAAGATGGTGAAGGAGATTTGAGATGCCGCTCAAGACCACCAAGTTCGACATCAAGGATCATCTGAAGACGCTAGAGCAGCAGATCGCCTATCTCGAAGCGGCGCTGGAAGAGGACGATCCCTCGTTCATCGCGACAGCTATCGGCGACATCGCCAGAGCTCGCGGCGTATCGCAGTTTTCGCGCGAAACTGGCTTGAGCCGCGAAGTAATCTACAAGTCATTCCGGCCCGGCGGCAATCCGACTATTGAAACCCTGAACAAGGCGACAAAAGCGCTCGGTTTGAAGCTGAAGCTTGTTCCGAGCGCCGCCTAGCTGCGCAGATAGCGGCGCGCGCTATCCTCGCAGAATTGGAGTCAGCCAGGGGCCCGCTGCGCGGCTGTGACCGGACAGGAATTGGCCTTGCAACGAGCCTTACTCCGCGCTGCCGGGTACCGTGCGCAAATACGCCACGATGGCATCGAGGTCATCTGAACTGATCCGGGCGTAGTAGTGGTATCCCATCGGTCGACCGAGACGGCTGCCGTCGCGGCTGACACCGTCGGTGATCGCACGCTTGATCTCGTCGTCACTCCATGCGCCGATCCCATTGGTCTTGTTCTGCGTGATGTTGCGTGAAACCGAGATACCCCACGGCCCGGAGAATTTGACGCCACCCGCGCCAAGACTGCTCTTGTATTCTCGTCCCCTCGGTCCAATCGGCGTATGGCACGCCATGCAATGCGCGATCGTGACGAGATAGAATCCCTTCTGCACCTTGTCGCTCATCATCGGTTCGGCGAATGGGTTCTCGCCGCCCGGCGGAACGTTCTCGACTTGAGGCACCTTGTAGATCGGATCGGGCACCTTGTTGTGGACCGGCGTGATCGTACGCAAATATGCGACGACCGCGTCGAGATCATTTTCCGTCAGGATGTGATAGAAGCTGGTCGGCATGATCATCGCGGTATGCACGCCCTTTGGGGTTTGCCCGGTCCGCAGCAGTTTCTTGATATCGGCGTCGCTCCAGCTTCCGATGCCTGTTTCCTTGTCTTGCGTGATGTTGGCGGCATGCACTGTGAACGGCGGCTCGTCCCAGTATCCCCCGCCCGAGAACGCCTTCTCCAAAACATCGCCGTTCGGTCCCTTGGGCGTGTGGCAATTGCCGCAAGCCAGAATGCCGTTGACAAGGTAATCGCCCCGCTTGACGAGTTCGGATTGGGCCCATGCCAGATTGGTGGTGGCGATGACGACAAGCATCATGAACAGGCTACGCATATCGGTTTCCTCGAAATTTCTTGGTGATGAAAAATTCAATTTCTGATCGGGCGCAGCTTCGCGCCCGGCACAAGAGCATTCAATCAATCAACTCAAGCGGCGGTCCATGCGATCGCAATCGCGGAAGGCTCCAAAACAGCGAAGTCACGCTGGCCTTCCTCACGCCAATGCTAGACCCGCATCAAGCACTTTGGCAATGTCCGCGATGGCTCGGTTGCAATGGCCTTGGCGCCGCCAGCGTTGTTCTTCGCCCTTACTCCCGCGCCAATGGCAACGCGACTGATTTATCGCGGCGGTGGATGCTCCGCCGGATCAAAGCCCAGCAGCCCAGCGCTGGACACTCCCCGCGATGTTACGGAGGTCCGCGTGAGGTGCTCCGAACTCAGACCGTCGCGACCTCTCGTTCGCCATGCGCCGCTTGCCGCGTCTGCATGCTCTCCCGGACCAGCAACCAGCAGAACAGGATGATCACCGGAGAACCAAAAGGCAGCGGCTTCACGACCGACAGCTGATAGAGGACAGGTAGGTAGAAGACCATCGGCGCGAGAAACGTCACGCCAAGCACCATTTTCGACCAGGCCGGAAAGCCGACCTTCAACCACTCGCGGAGCATCCAGGCCAGCGGCAGCGCCATGATGAGCATGTCGTAGAACAGGCAGAACGGCGTAATCAGAAGGCAGGTGAGCACGATGATCGAGCGTTCAGTCGCAGCACTGATCTTTTGACGCAATATCCAGACCAGCACACACGTCATGCCCAGCGCCACGAGGCCGTGAATGATAAAGGCCGTGTTGACGCCGGCGCCGAGCAGGCGCGCTGTCGCGTACGCGCTCTGCAGCAATGAAAACTCGACGTCGCCGTTCTCCAGAGCCTGACGGGCCGAGTGAGAGACGTCGAGGAAGTTGAGCCATGTATCGAGGCCGAACAGCAGCGCGGACAGCACGACGAGCGAAATCGACGACAGGCCTGCCCAGATCAGCGTGCGCCAGCGACCTGTGACGATCAGGGCGATCGGCACGGCCAGCGCCAAATGCGGCTTGATCACCATCAGCCCGAGGATCGCGCCCGCGAGCTTCGGCCTCCGGTCCATGATGTTGAGACCGCACCCAAGGATCGATGCCGTCAGAAAGGCGTTCTGCCCCGCCACGGCATTAAGATAGACCGGCGCATAGGCAAGGATCGCGACCAGGCACCAAGGCGTTCGCAAGATACGCCAGATCACCGCGGCGAACGACGCCGCCGTCATACCAATGAACACGAACAGCGAGGCGAAATACGGCGCGAGCGCGAGCGGCACGCACAAAAGCAGCATCGTCGGCGGATAGAAGAACGCCTCGTAGCCCTCTCGCAGGTATGGAGCTTCCGCGAGCAGATGCAATTCGGGCACATAAACCTCGGCGGGATGCCCGGCCAACACCTGGAGCGACGCGGCCCAGAAGGTCAAAAAGTCCGAGCCGAGCAGAAAGTTATTCGCGCCATAGCCGCCATCGCGGTAAAACAGCAAAAGCGACCTCGCAAGGGTCAGCACCAGCACAATTGCGATGCCACTCACGTATAATCGGGCGCGCGGCGCGGTGAGCCATGGCATGTCTTTCAGCATTGGCAATTCCCAAAACACCACCTTGAGACATAGCGACTTCAATTCCAGAATGACAAATCGGTTGCAACTTAACGCTACCGTTTAAGGCTACCATAACCGGCGTACACTTCTCGGCGTCGATAGGCGTTTGGCTTCGCGGAGACCTCGTCGAGCCCACACCATCGGAGGCGGCGAACATCCGCGTCTGCCAGCCGGCACATGGCGCTGCAGCGCCTACCGGACGGCGCCGGCTTCGGCCTTTGCACGAGAGGATTAACCTCGATCCACCGGGCATCCGCGGAACTTCCAGCGATTAACCCAACGCCGCAGGGAGATCGGCCACTCGCTTGCGCCACCGCCAGTTGCGGTATACAACCGCTTGCATTTCAAGCAATTCTTAGTTTCTGGCAGTTTCATGAACGGATTTGGAATGGTGCGCGCCCGTGCGGAGCGCAGCGGATACGACCGTGCATTGGCCATTGCCTGCCTCATTGTGTTGGTGCTTTACGCTGTACTGCGTGTTACCGAAAGTCGTTGACGGTACCGGCGCGACCGGGCTCGACTTTTCGTGCTTTTGGAGCGCGGGGAAAATGGCCCTCGATGGCCATGCCGCCACCGCCTACGATTGGCCGCGGTTGCGGCAAGCGATCATTCAAATACATCCCAGCTTGAACGACGCTCCGTTCCCCGTTTACGAAGTACCGATACCGTTTTTCTACCCGCCGTTTTTTCTCTTTGCGGCGGCACTGCTGGCACTATTGCCGTTTCCGACCGCGTTCTGGATCTGGAGCACCGCAAAGCTGCTGTGCTGGGCGCTCGTTGTTTCCGCCATCCGGCCGCGCTTCGCCGTACTGCTGCTGGCATTCGGCGTGCCGGCCGTCCTGTACGATTTCATCGTCGGCCAAAGCTCCTTGCTGGCGGCATCGCTGCTCGGCGCGATTCTGCTGACGCTGGACCGGCGTCCGATCGTCAGCGGCTTCCTGATCGCGCTGCTGATCTTCAAGCCGCAATATGGCGTCCTGCTTCCCCTCGTTTTGATAGCTACTGGACGCTGGACCGTCTTCATCACAGCCAGTTTGGTGACACCGGTGCTCTTGCTGCTTACCGGGCTTACCTTCGGCTGGGACACTTTTGAGGGGTTCCGTGAGGCCGCCGTCTTCGCAACGACGCAGTTCCATCTCACCGGCACGCTGGCTTGGTACAAACTGCAGAGCGTCTACGGCGTGCTTCGGTTTGCCGGTTTTGGCTATGGATCGGCTATGGCACTGCACGTCGCGGTCGCTGCGGCAGCCGCGACGTGGACGCTGATCATATGGCGCCGCAATGTCAGCTTCGCCGTCAAGGCCGCGTGCCTGCTCGTCGCGACCCTGCTCGTCTCTCCCTACTTCGCGATCTACGATACGGCGCTACTGGCTCTCGCGATCATCTTTCTCATGAACGCGCCCATGGCCGAACATGGCGCGCTTCTCTCGAATCGCTCCGAACTACGGATCGGGTTCGGCGTGCTTGTCCTGGCGGGGTTTACCTACCCGGTCGCGCTCGTGCCCGTCGGTCCGTTCATGTGCGCGACCCTCGTCGCGATGATATGGATGCGATGCAGGCAACCCGGTGTTAAGTCGGATCTGGCTTACGGCTGACCAGGCCACCGCCAATTGGCGGACTTTCCGATAGCTCCCATCAATTCGTCTTCGGCGTGAGCATCTTGCCTTCGATCTTGGGAAGATCGTCGGTCGAGGCCGACTTGTCGCCGCCGGCACGGCGGGCGAGTTCGACCGTGAGCCGTTCGGCGGCTTCCGGCTGCATCAGGCCGAGGATGTCGGACATCTTGCGCGGCTGGATCTGCGAGGCGATCTGGTAGAGCACATTCATTTCCAGGCGATCGAACACCTTCGCGGCGTCCTTCGGCTTCATGTTCTCGTACATGGTGACGATGCCCTTGAAGCGCGCGGCATCGGCTTCCGCCTTTGCCGCGGCATCGGCATTCGTCTTGGCATCATTGGCCTTGGCCTCCTCGACCTTGGCCTCGATGCGCTTCTCGGCGGCCTTCAGCAGGCTTTCGCGGATCTCGACCTCGCGCGCACGCGTCTCGAGCTCCTGGCGGCGCGCCTGCAGCCGCTCCAGGATCGCGCGCTCGGATGCCGACACTTGCGGCGGCGCATCCAGGTTGACGACGACGCCATCGGGCTTGGACGGCTCCGCGGCCGGTGCGGCCGGCTTCGGCGCCTCGTCCTTCTTGGCGTCCTTGTGCTCGACCGATCCCGTGATGTCGCCGGGATCGGCCTTGATCTTGCTGTCAACCACCGCCTTGCCGGCGCCGGGGAAGTTGAAATTCTGTTGCGCCCAAGATGGGCCAGCCGGGCCGGCCGGCGGCGTATCGTCGGCGAACACGTAACCGCCATCGAGCACGAGGCCGGCGACCTTCAGCATCATCAGGCCGAAGATCGCGACCAGCACCACGGGCATCACTCTGATGTCACGAAGCAACTTCATGCAGCGAGACCGCCGGCCCTCCTGCGCTCGGTGAAGGCTTCAGCCGCCGCGGCAACCGCGTGCGCGGCCGAGACCCTGGGCGCCGGCGCCACTGGCGCGGCTGCTTGCGCCGGTGCCTGCGCGGGCTCGGACGGCCGCGCGGCCATCGCGATCTTGGACAGGCGGCGCACCACGTGGTCACCCTCCGCCAGCTGGTTCTTCAGCAGCGCCGACATCTGCGTCGCCGCATCGAGCTGATTGCCGAGGTTCTCGTTGACGTCGCGCACCGCGTGCTTCAACCCGCCGATCGCCCGCTCGGCGATCTCGGTCGCGGTGATCAGTTCGGCGATCGTCGCCTTCAGCGAATGTTCGTCGGCCTTCAGCCGCTGCAGCCGCTTGTTGAGCAGCCAGCAATAGCCGATCGTCAGCATCAGCAGCACGGCTACCAGACTCTCGATTGCTAGTCCAAGCACATGACTCATGGTGCCTCCATCATCTTGGTCCGCTCGTCCGCCTTCTCGAACATCGCGAAGGTGGTTTGGGGTTTACGCAAATTCTTGGTGACGCGGATCGCGACACGGTCGCCGACCCGGCCCATGCGCCCTTCCGTCAGGGTGACGTTGCCGCAGCGCACCGAGACCAGCGTGTCGGAGCGGATATCCAGCGGAAGGGTGTCTCCGACCTTGAGCTTCATCAGCTCCTTCAGCGGAATGTCCGCTTCATAGAGCACCGCGTCGACCGAGATCTCGGCCTGCGCCACTTCGGTGGCGAAATGGCCTTCCCAGATCGGGTCGCGACCGAATTTTTCGCCCATGAACATCTGCAACAGCACGTTGCGGATCGGTTCGATGGTGGCGTAGGGCAGCAGCAATTCGACATTGCCGCCGCGGTCTTCCATGTCGATGCGCAGACGCACCAGGATCGCGGCATTGGCCGGGCGGCTGATCGCGGCAAAGCGCGGGTTGGTCTCGAGCCGGTCGATCGTGAAGGTCACCGGCGACAGCGGCCGGAACGCCTGCTCGGCATCCGACAGCACCACCTCGACCAGGCGCTTGACGAGGTTGGTCTCGATCGTGGTGTAGGGCCGGCCCTCGATGCGCAGCTGGGTCTGGCCGCGGCGGCCGCCGAGCAGCACGTCGATCATCGAATAGATCAGGCTGGAATCGACGGTAGCGAGCCCGAAGTTCTCCCACTCCTCCGCCTTGAACACCGAGAGCACCGCCGGCAGCGGGATCGAGTTCATGTAGTCGCCGAAGCGCACCGAGGTGATGCGGTCGAGCGAGACCTCGACGTTGTCGGAGGTGAAATTGCGCAAGCTGGTCGTCATCAACCGCACCAGGCGGTCGAACACGATTTCGAGCATCGGCAGACGCTCGTAGGACACCATCGCGGAATCGATGATGGCGCGGATGCCGGAATGGTCGTCGAGGCTAACGTCGCCGACCGTGAAGCCGAGGAGATTGTCGATCTCCTCCTGCGACAGCACGCGCTCGCCATTGGTGCTCTTGCTGCCGAAGTCGCGGCTGCCGTCCTCGACCATGGCGGCCCATTGCAGCGCCATGTTCTCGGTGAGCTCGTTCTTGGCGGCTTCCGCCGCGGCCGCCGCGGGATCCTCGGAATCGAGCGAGGCTTCCCACTGCGCCGCAATGGCGTCCTGGTCCATCTGGTCGTTGCCGGCCATGGCTTACATCCACCCCGTCACTGGATCACGACTTCCTTGAACAGCACCGCGTTGACCTGGTTGGGTGCCAGCGCGAGGTTGACGCGTTTGGTCAGTTCTTCCTTGAGGCGGAACAGGCCGGCCGAGCCGTTGAGGTCGCTCGGGCGCAGCTCGCGCATGTAGGTCTGGAACAGGTCGGTAACGCGCGGCAGCGCCGGCTTGATCGCCTCGACCTGCTTCTCTTCCTTGACCTCGAGCACGAGCTTCAGCTTGAGATATTGCACGCGCTCGCCGGGCGCACCGACCAGGTTGACCAGCATGTCCGGCACGTCGACGAAGCTCGGCGGCTTCGGCGGCGGCGCTTCGGCGTGCTGCTCCTCGCCGTGGCCGCGCATGAAGAAGAACCAGCCGCCGGCGCCCGCGCCGAGCACGACGAGGAAGCCGACGACGGCAATGATCAGCTTGAGCTTGCCCTTCTTCGGTGCGGCCGCGCCCTCGCCGCTGTCCGTCTTTTCCTCGTCCGCCATCGTCCGCTCGCTTCACTCTGAAGGATGCGAACGCGATTTGCACCAGCCTTGGCCTGAAGACGCGATACAAATGCCGCCGGCGCACACGCGCCCCAATGCCGGCAACACTGGGGTCATAATGGTTAACGGAAGCTTAGGATTTACCATCCACTAGGAAAAAACTGCCGGGCAAACATGGTCAACAAGACCTTTCTGCCGCCCCTTGCGCGCCACGGCCAAACACCTAAGCCGTTCAAATAACACGCCATTCCAAGTTGGCACGGCTTTCGCTGAGAGGACGGCGTAACCTGAGGGTTTGGGAGAACCCAATGGTTACCGACGGGTCCGGCGTGAAGGTTTGGGAGAACCTGCATTCGGATCGCCTCACAGGGGAGAACCACCGATGCAGAATACGCTTCTGGTCGGCCTATCGAAGCAGATGGTGCTGGAACGGCAGATGGATGTCGTCTCCAACAACATCGCGAACATGAACACCAACGGCTACAAGGCCGACCGGTCGCTGTTCCAGGAATATCTGTCCTCGAACGCGCATGAGGACAATTTCGCCTCCTCCGACCGCCGCGTCTCCTTCGTGCAGGACCGCGCGACCTTCCACGATTTCGCGCAGGGCCCGACCGAAGAGACCAAGAACCCGCTCGACGTCGCGATTGACGGCAATGCCTTTCTGGTGGTGCAGACGCCGGGCGGCGAGCGCTACACCCGCGAAGGCAGCCTGCAGATCAACAATCGCGGCCAGTTGGTCACCGCTTCGGGCTACCAGGTGCTCGGCACCGCCGGCCCGATCACCTTCCAGCAGACCGACCACGACGTCTCGATCGCCGCCGACGGCAACATCACCGTGCTCGAGGGCACCTCCCGTCTCGACTCGATCCGCGGCAAGCTGCGCCTCGTCTCGTTCGCGCAGGCCCAGCGCCTGCTGAAGGAAGGCTCCAACCTCTACGCGCCGGGCGAAGGCACGCAGGCTCTGCCGGACACCAAGGCCCAGATCCGCCAGGGCTTCATCGAGAAGTCGAACGTCAATTCCGTCGTCGAGATGAGCCGCATGATCGAGATCACGCGGACCTACACCCAAATCGCCTCGCTGCTGCAGCAGCAGAGCGACCTGCACAAATCGGCGATCGAGAAACTCGCCGACGTGCCGAACTGATCGGGGGGATTGACCGATGCGCGCACTTTATACAGCTGCGACCGGAATGGCGGCACAGGAACTCAGCGTTCAGGTGATCTCCAACAACATCGCGAACCTGCGCACCACCGGCTACAAGAAGCAGCGCGCCGCGTTCCAGGACCTGATCTACGATCATGTGCGCCGGGTCGGCGCGCAGGCCTCCGATCAGAACACCATCATACCGATGGGCATCGACCTCGGCGGCGGCGTCAAGACCGTCGGCACGCCGCGCATGATGACCCAGGGCACGCTGTCGCCGACCGGCAACGATCTCGACATCGCGATCCGCGGTGAAGGCTTCTTCAAGATCCTGATGCCGGACGGCACCTTCACCTACACCCGCGACGGCTCGTTCCAGATGGACAATCAGGGCCGCATCGTCAACGCGCAGGGCAATTTGCTGCAGCCGACGATCACGATCCCGCAGAACGCATCCGGCCTCACCATCAATGCGCAAGGCCAGGTCTCGGTGACGCTGCCGGGCCAGACCGCATCGACCAACATCGGCCAGATCGGCCTGACCCGATTCATCAACAAGGCCGGCCTGATGCCGATCGGCGACAATCTGTTCCAGGAAACGCCGGCCTCCGGCCAGCCGCAGGACGGCACCGCCAACACCGACGGCTATGGCGACATGCAGCAGAGCAACCTCGAACAGGCCAATGTCGAGGTGGTCTCGGAAATCTCGGACCTGATCGCCGCGCAGCGCGCCTATGAGATGAACTCGAAGGTGGTCTCCGCCGCCGACCAGATGATGCAGTCGACCTCCAACCTGTTCCGCTGAGGATGATGTCGATGATCGCCCGCTCACTCCTGATCGCAGCCACGCTCCTCGCCGTCACCGTGGCGCCGTCCGCCGCGCAAAGCCGTCGCGAGACGATCGCGGTGCCGACGCTGCGCGCCAGCATCACGGTCGCCGACGACATCGTGCGGGTCGGCGACCTCATCGACAACGCCGGCAGCGCCGGCAGCGTCGCGGTCTACCGCGCGCCGGACCTCGGCACGACAGGCACGCTGCCGGTCGCGCAAGTGCTCAACGTGTTGCGCTCGCACCAGGTGATCGGCGTCGATACCCGCGAGCTGAAGGAGATCACCGTCACCCGGCTGGCGCGCACCATCGACAGCAAGGAGATCGAGCAGCAGGTGTCGCGCGCGCTGGAGGGCCGCCACGGGCTCGGCAGGGCCGGCAACATCGCGCTGACCTTCGACCGCGATCCCGGCGACATCCGCCTCGAGGCCACCAATACCGGCGCGATGCAGCCGATCGCCGTGCGCTACGACCCGCGCTCGACGCGTTTCGACCTGACCTTCGAGATCGGCAACGACGCCGGCGCCGCGCCGTCGAAGCTGCGCTTCACCGGAACCGCGATCGAAACCATCGAGGCCGCCGTGCTGACGCGCAATGTCGAGCGCGGCGACGTGTTGAAGGCCTCCGACGTGATCGTCGAGCGCCGTCCGAAGGCCGAAATCGGCAACGACGCGGCGGTGCGCGACAGCGCCGTCGGCATGCAGGTCCGCCGCCAGCTCCGCCCCGGCCAGGCGCTGCGCGTCGCCGACCTCGCGAAGCCCGATCTCGTCACCCGCGACCAGAACGTCACGCTGATCTACCGCACCGCTGGCCTCTACCTGACGATCCGCGGCAAGGCGATGGATGGCGGCGCCGAGGGCGACACCGTCAGCGTGATGAATCTGCAGTCCAAGCGTGCCGTCTCCGGCGTCGTCACCGGCCGCGGCGAGGTCTCGATCTCGGTCGCGACCCCGCGCGCGGCGCCGACCGCCGACGCCACCGAATCCAATTCCGCTTCCGTCAAGCTGAGTTCAGTCGCACCAAACGCCGAGTAAAGTTCATGTCCCAGTACCGCATCAACCGCCTCGTCCTGACCGGTGCGCTGCTCGCGCTCGGAACGATCGCCAGCGGTTGCTCGTCGATCGACCGTCTCTCCCAGATCGGCGAGCAGCCGAAGCTGTCGTCGATCGACAATCCGACCACCCAGCCCGGCTACAAGCCGGTGCAGATGCCGATGCCGAAGCCCGAGGTCGCCTCCTACAGCCCGAACTCGCTGTGGCGCAGCGGCTCCCGCGCCTTCTTCAAGGATCAGCGCGCCGCGCGCGTCGGCGACATCCTGACCATCACGGTGAACTTCACCGACAAGGCCGCGATCGCCAACGAGACCCAGCGCAGCCGCACCAACTCCGAGGATTCGGGCGTCACCAACTTCCTGGGCTCGCAGACCATCACGCAGCCGAACAAGATCCTGCCCGGCCGCATCCTGACCGCCGACTCCACCGCCTCCAGCGACGGCAAGGGCTCGGTGAACCGCCAGGAAGCGTTGCAGACCAACGTCGCCGCGGTCGTCACCCAGGTGCTGCCGAACGGCAATCTCGTGGTCGAAGGCAAGCAGGAGATCCGCGTCAACTTCGAAATCCGCGAGTTGATCGTGGCCGGCATCGTGCGCCCGGAGGACATCCAGAGCGACAACACCATCGATTCCTCGAAGATCGCCCAGGCCCGCATCGCCTATGGCGGCCGCGGCCAGATCACCGACGTGCAACAGCCGCGCTACGGACAGCAGGTTCTCGACGTGCTGCTGCCCTTCTAACGGCATGATCCAAGAGTGGAAACCGGTTTTCGGAAACGGATCATGCCTGAGTAGGACCTTTACGAGCTCCCACATCTCGTCGCGAACCTAGGCGCGGCGCGGTGTACCAACACGGCCCTCGCTAGCTCCCCTGGCGAGGGTCGTGGCTTTTTGTGACCGGTGGCGTGCGCCGGCACGATCGCCGCGCACCAGTCCGATACCGCTTCACGAAAGTCGCGCCATCGCCTTGTCGGTTCGTTAACCCTCGCAGCAGCGCGCAGTAGAAGTCCCGGCGCTTGCAACGTAGGGAGACGACAACGCAGGGTTTTCTGTTTGTATGACGGTCATGCAAAGAGACGGACGATATGCGGCGTGGTTCCGGACGCCGCGGGGCGAAGGCACCGGAATAGTCCAGCTTGCAAATGGCAGGATCTCGGGCGGCGACGCCATGTTCATTTATGGCGGCACCTATCAACTCGATCAGGACCGCTTCACGGCGACGCTGACGACGCATCGCTATGCCGACGGCCCGTTCACCACCGTGTTCGGATGCGACGAGGTCGAGGCGCAGCTGACCGGCTCGTTCAACGGCAACCGGGCGGTGTGCTCGGGCACGGCCAAGCAGGCCCCCGGCGTGCTGTTCGAAGCCACGCTGTTTCTGCAGCAACAGGAGCCGGAGCCCGCCCCCGGCCCAAGGACCACGACTACGCGCGCGGATGTGGCGAGGCTGCCGAAGCTCCCCGGCCGGCGCACGACGGTCGTGAGCAGGCGTTTCAGCTAATCCGTCCGCAATCCCGATGGCGTCGCCACCCGGTCCGGCGTACGATCGCGCATGCGCGAAGCGCAGCCCGATCGATGCAGCCGGAAGGAGGAACGCATGTATGCCGCCATCCGTCACGCCAAGGCGAAGACCGGTAGCGCCGAGGAACTCGCGCGCCGGATCAAGGAAGGCGCAATCCCGATCATCAGCGACGTTGAAGGCTTCATGGCCTATTACGTGGTCTATGCCGGCGACGATACCGTCACCGCGATCAGCGTCTTCAACAACCATGCCGGCGCCGAAGAGGCCAACCGCCGCGCGCTGGCCTGGATCGATGACAATCTCGGCCCATTGCTGGTCGGCCAGGCCACCGCGGTTGCGGGTCCAGTGATCGTGCATACCAAGGCATAACGGCCGCAACCGGGTTGCGGGTCCGGTGATCGTGCATACCAAGGCATAACGGCCGCAACCGGGTTGCGGGTCCAGTGATCGTGCACACCATAGCCTGACGGCAGCGCCCGGCAAACTTCGCCCGGCAGAAGCTGCCGGCGGCGCGTCGTGCGCGCGTGGCGGCGTCGCGATCCCGTTGAAATCACGGCTGCAACGGATGGCACGCCATTTGCTCCACGATTGCAGCATTGCAATGGGGACTGCGCGCGCAGATGACGTCGATCTCGGCCCTTGGATCGGTCACCGCCAGCATGACGACTGGCACATTGAAGAAACCGCTGACCGCCGACGCCACCGGCGGCAGCTCGCTCGGCGACACCGTCGAGCAGAAATTTCTCAAATATGCGCAGATGAGCCCGATGGACCGGATGCGCGCGAACATCCCCAAAAGCATGGGCATGTCGGAAGAAGATCTCAAGAACATGACGCCGGATCAGCGCGCCACGGTCGAGCAGAAGATCAAGGAGCTGATCGAGCAGGCGTTCCAGAAGAACGCCGGCAAGGCCGGCCAGGCGGTCGACATCTCGGCCTAGCTTGCCTGCGCGGGAGCGCGACGCATTCACGCGTCGGGCCTGTCGCTCAGGACAATGAAGACCTTGCCGCCGAAGTCGTATCGCGCGACCTCGCGCATGCCGAGCCGCAGATGCGCCTTGAGCGAACGCGGGTTGTCTTCCCTGATGAACAGGATTGCCTCGCGGCCGGGGAACGTCGCCTGAAGCTTCGCGTACAACGCATCCAGCACGCCAAGGCCGCGCGCGTCCCGCGAGACGCACACCGGACCATAAACATACGCATCTGCCCGCCCCGGCCAGGCCTTCAGCATGGCCTGCACCGGCGGCGCCTCGCCATATCCCTTCTCCGATGTCAGGAGCGCGCCGAGCAGTCTGCCCTCATCGTCGGTCGCGACGACGATCGATTGCCCGCTTGCAATGCGCGTCTCGATCACGTCGCGCGGCCATTGCCCGAGCAGCATGCCACCGTGCTCCCCGTTGTTGGCCGTCAACAGCGCGGAGATGGCGTCCGCATCGGACAATGTGGCGAGCCTGGTCTTGATCATCGCGGATGGATCGCGAGCACCATGGCGGCGCAGCTCACGCCTTCTTCTTTGCGGTCGCGCGGGTACCCGCGGCCTTCTTTGCCGGCTTCTTCGCAGATTTCCTGGATTTGGCCTGGTTGA
Organism: Bradyrhizobium sp. USDA 4510; assembly: GCF_054059095.1. Classification (NCBI taxonomy): domain Bacteria; kingdom Pseudomonadati; phylum Pseudomonadota; class Alphaproteobacteria; order Hyphomicrobiales; family Nitrobacteraceae; genus Bradyrhizobium; species Bradyrhizobium sp. USDA 4510. Next base: position 4,901,252 of record NZ_JBSSBT010000001.1, read on the forward strand.
GTTCGATCGCAGCACGAATGAGCGTCTTCAGCGCAGGGGCGTTGATCTTGTCGCCCTCGAACAGATCGATCGCGCGCCGCGCATTGCCCTCGAAGCCGGTGTTGAACAGCTTGTCGGGGTCGGGCAGCTGCGCGCCATACATGAAGGTCAGCTTGACCTTGCCCTTGTGGGCGTTGCCGACCGCAATGATGCCGTCGCGCGACCACACCGGGCTGCCCATCCACTTCCACTCCTCGATGATCTCAGGATCGGCGGCGAGGATGCTCTTGCGCAGGCTGGCGAGCGTCTTGCCGCGCCAGTCGGTGAGGTCCTCGATCATCCGGTCGATACGTTCCGATGCCGTCATTGCTGTCTCTCGCGCCTCATCCGCCCCAAGTCGTCACGTCATGCAATCACACTTGGGACGCGGACGTCGATCCCCCATGCTGACGCCGCGGCGACAGATATGGCAACGCGAACAGATAAAGGCCGCTGAGCAGCATGAAGATCAGCGGGAACAGCGCTAGCAAGCCGATCCAGACCGCCTGCTGCTGCAGGACCATGGCGACGATGTTGATGATGACGGCGACCGTGAAGGCGATCGAGAGCCAGCGGTGCGATTGCCGGATCCAGTTGTTCCAGTTCAATGTGACCTCCTGTTGGTGAGTGAATGATCCAGCGTCATTGCGAGGAGCTTCCGACAAAATTGCAGAGCAATTTTGCGCTGAAGCGACGAAGCAATCCATCTATCCGTGTATGCGGCACGATGGATTGCTTCGCCGAGCCTGTCATCGGGCGGCGCTATGCGCCGACCCGTTGGCTCGCAATGACGAGAGAGAGAGGCCGTCAACCTTGCCGCGCCATCAGCTGATCGAGATTCTCGAGGAACTGCTTCCATCCGGCATGAGCGCCGCCATAGGCCTGCTTCTGATGCGGCTGGAAGCCGGACTGCTCGACGCGCAGATGGGTGCCGGTCGCCGTCGGCGTCAGCGTGAAGACCACAACGCTCTCGAGATTGTAGGCGGCATCCGCATGCACGAAATTCCAGGTGTAGGACAGCGTCCTGTGCGGCTCCACAGCGAGCACCTTGCAGTCCAGCACGCCGCCCCACTCGCCGCGCAGGTTGAAGCTGTGCCCGACCTCGGGCTTGAAGTCGTTCTTCATCAGCCACTCCTCCATCAGATGCGGTTGGGTCAGCGCGCGCCAGAGCTTTTCCGGCGGATGAGGAAATTCACGCTCGACGATCGCGGAACGCGTTTCAGCGGTGGTCTTGTTCATTGGTCCATCCTTTTGAGGAGATCTTCGAGGTGGTCGAACCGGTTCTGCCAGAAGCCCGCCATCTGGCTGGTCCAGTCGATCAGCGGCGCCAGCGCGCCGAGTTGCGCGCTGTAATGGGTCTGCCTGCCTTCATGGCGGTCGCGCACCAGCCCGGCCTGCTTCAGCACGCCGAGATGCTTCGACACCGCCGGCTGCGAGATCCTGGCGCGGGCCGTCAGCGCGCCGACGGTCTGCTCGCCCTCGCGGCACAGGCGCTCGAAGATGGCCCGGCGGGTCGGGTCTGCGAGGGTTCGAAACAGGATGTCGTGAGCGTCTGGCATTTGCGATCAATAACCCATTGGTTATGGATTAACATATAACTATCCAGCTATGGATAAGTCAACCGCAAACTTCGGCGGCTCGACAGCGGCCGCGCCACCTGAGGCTTTCCGGCTCGATGGCACAACAAGACCGCCCGCGCCTTTCATAACCCGCAGGTTATCCGGTGGCGGCGATCGGCCCGTCGGGCAAATCCGGGCGGAACGAAGAGCAAAGCTCGGGCAAATCATGTCGCGAGAACGCGGAAGTTTGACTCACAACGCGCGCAACACATTCAATGTCGTCCTGGCGAAAGCCAAGACCCATTACCCCAAATGAGCGTTGTTGCGCGATGCTGGGGCCACGATCTCGTTCATCATCAGGTGCGGTGGTGGGTCCTGGCATTCGCCCATAGGCGCTAAGATAGTTTGATCATAGTCTGATAGTGGCGCTTATGTCTGGGTGGCTCGCGTAGATGTCGCCGGAGAGCGTGACTGGCTCTGCAGAGTAGAGCGATTGCGGGCTGTGGAATGATCGCTTGCCGTAGCGAAGCGACGAGCTGGCGCAGCAGACGCCACGTCACTGGGTGGGTCAGGCGGCGTCGGCCAAGCGGGGAGAGTCTTCGAGTTCGTCGACGAGCGGCTCGAGCAATAGAATGATCAGCAGATGAGCGAGGATATGGGGTCTGGCGGACCGCTCGTCGGTTCCGGGAGGTCCCTTCAGGCCAATCAGGCTTTTCAGCCGCTTGAAGCCGAGCTCAATGCGCCATCGCAGCCGATAGAGGGCGAGGATATCTGCAGTCGTGAAGTCCTCTGGCCTGAGTGAGGTCACCAGGATCACCCAATCTGCGGCGTCAAGTGTTTGCCTGGAGAGCTGATGACCTCCCTTTTGTGCAGTCCGGCGCGCCTTGCGTCGCGCAGCCGCAGCAGCTTGCGCCGGCTTCTTCGCGGCAACCAGACGCACTGCGAGCGGCGGCGCACCTGACTTGCGCTTTATCCAAATCGGCCGATCGATCAGGCCACGCGCCGAGGCGTTGCGCAGTTCGGCAGTGAGGTCAACAAGATTACCTTCGGCATCGAGCCAGCGCGCGCTCTTCCAGCCGGCCCGGATCACGAAGTCTGCATCGGCATCGACGAGATGCGCCATGCGCTCCGGTTGCAGATAGGCGCGATCGGCAAGACGGATCTCACCGGCAACCGCCGGTATCCGATCCAGCGTCTCGCCCGCTCGCTGATCGGTCAGTTCGAAGTGACCAAAGCGCTCCTGCGGAAGATCGAACGCGCTATGGATACGCCACACTGCGTTCTTGTTCCTGCCGCTCGTCCCAGCCTTGGGGACCGTCGTGGCGTCAACAATACGGATCAGACGACCGCGGATCGCCTTCGGCGCCGCGTCGGCAAGCGCCTGCTCGACCAAGATTGCCAGCCAATCTCCGCACTGACGTAAGCGATACAACAGAGCCACGTTGGAGATATCGACAAGCCCAACCGACGTGGCCCATGCCGCCGTCAACCGCAGCCCTTTCTCACCAAGGCAATAAGCCAAGATCAGGCGCAGCAAGTCGACCGCATTGCTGATCTCCCGCGGACGGACAAACGCCTTCGTCTTGCGCGCGCTAATGTTCAGAGCCTCGGCTCCGCCAAGTCGGGCGACAACGCGCGCCCAATCTTTGTTCACAAGCGATTCGTGTGCCATTCCATCTTGGAATCACAAACGAATCCAAGGCGCAAATCCTATTTTAGCGCCTATGGGCATTCGCCAGGACGACGATCGTGTGCGTGGAATCCGCTCTGTTATCACCCGGCTCGCCGCCTCCGCTGAAGCTTCGGCGCGCCAAGGATGCGTGGCCTCGTCGAAGCCTTGGCGAAGACGGGACCGGGCGATCCAGTACGCCGCGGCCTCTCGGATCAAGCACAGCCGTCTCTGCAATACTGGATCACCCGCTTTCGCTTTAGCGGGTCATCACACCGCGCTGTTTGACATCTTGAATTGCGACTCGTCCTCACCGTCATCCCTGCCTAGTGCGCAATTGCACATGGGAGCAGGGACCGAGCATGAAACCGTGTCGTTGCGGTGGCACTGCGCATGATCTACAACCTTTGCACGGACGCGATTGCTATTCCCGGATAATTTTACGGAGATTTTTGATGTGCCAGCTTTGCGAAATCGCAGCTCCCACCCAGACCTCCCGGCGCCGCTTCCTCGCTGCCGCGGCCTGCACCGCCGCCAGCCTCGCCCTTGCCCCGCCGGTTTCCGCCAGGGAAACCAAATCGCCGCCGAAGCCGCAGAATGTGCTGGCGCCGGACGCGGCGCTGGAGCGGCTGGTGAAGGGCAATCTGCGCTATGTCGAAGGCGTCTCGCGGCGGCATGATTTCAAGCACGAGCGCGAGGCGCTGGCCGGCGGACAGAATCCGTTCGCCGGCATCCTGAGTTGCGCGGACTCCCGCATCGCACCGGAATACGCCTTCGACACCGGCCGCGGCGATCTGTTCGTCTGCCGCATCGCGGGCAATTTTGCCAGCGACGAGACCATCGCGAGCCTGGAATATGCATCGGCCGTGCTCGACGTGCCGCTGTTCATGGTGCTCGGCCACGACAGCTGCGGGGCGGTCGACGCCGCCATCAAGTCGCTGAAGGACAACACCACCCTGCCCGGTCATCTGCCCTCGCTGGTCAATGCGATCGCACCGGCGGTGAAGGCGACCGAAGGCAAGGGAGGCGACCGGCTCGCCAACGCCATCAGGCAGAACGTCATCGACAACGTCGCGAAGCTGAAATCGGCAACGCCGATCCTCAGCGCCGCGGTCGGTCAGGGCAAGCTCAGGGTGGTCGGCGCGGTCTACCGGCTGACCGACGGCAAGGTCGAACTGGTCACGGACGCCAAGCGCCCGGCGACTTGAAAGTCAGGTGAATTCAGTAAAGTCAGGTCAAGGTCGCGCAACACACTCGGTGTCGTCCCTGCTTTCGCACTAGGGCATTTACACATCTCTTCGAGGCTAGAAAACCGACTCATCATCAAGGGGTTAGCTACTAGGCGAGAGCCGAAATCGGCGGGCGCAACCCTAGTGCAGATGAGTAAGCTCTCTGCGGTTTTCGGCCAACTCTTTGAGAAGACTCCGGAAAGACTGCGGAGGATATGTATATACGCTAGTGCTTTCGCAGGGACGACGTCCTTATGTGGAGGCAGGCTCGCACAACGTCACCTCACGTAAAGGCCGCTTCCACCTTGCCGAGGCCGTCGAGCTCCATCACGACCGTGTTGCCCGCGTTCAGCCACACCGTCTTGACCAGGCTGCCGGTCAGTACGATCTGGCCGGCATGCAAGCCACGGCCTTCAGTGGCGAGATGATTGGCGAGCCAGGCGAGCGCGTTGTGGGGATGCCCGAGCACGTCGGCGCCGGTGCCGCGGCCTTCTTCCTTGCCGTTGACGATCGCGCGTCCCGCGACCGCGCGCAAATCGGGCACGGTGATGCGCGGCACCTCCTCCCCGAGCACGCAACCGGCGGCGAAGAAGTCGTCGGCAATCAGCGTCGGCGCGCCCAATGTCTCCCATTTGACGTAGCGGTCGTCGACGATCTCGATCGCGGGATAGTAGGCATCGATCGCTTCCGCGACCCATTCGGCGGTGAACGGCGCCTCGCTGGGAGCGAGATTGCGGGCGAGCCGCACCGCGATCTCGCACTCGACGCCGACATGGACGAACTCGGCCGCCGGCAGCCGCACGCCGCTGTCATGCACGACCTTCTCGAACACGCCACCGACGCAGGGGTGCGGGATGTTGATATATTCCTGCATCACCGCGCTGGTGCAGCCGATCTTGTAGCCGACGAGGCTGCCGACGTGTGGCTGCATCAGAGCGTGCAACGCGTACTGCACCTGATAGCCTTCGGCCTCGTCGCGCGGCACCACGTCCTTCGGAAGCGCCTTGAGCGGCGCCCGGCTGCGGCGCGCGCTGGCGATCGCCTTTGCGGCCGCGAGGACCCGATCCATCTGCGCAGCCTCCCTGGTGTTCTCGGCGGCGCGGTGGCGCCTCCGTCTGCTCGCTGCAATTCAGCACTCGCCGACGCGTCTGGCAAGCACGCTGCACGGGAGCTGCCGTCAGGCCTTGACGAGGCCGAGCCGGATCAGGCTCTCGGCGGTCGCGACGATCATCTCCTCATTGCCGCGCGGGCGCCAGCCGAGCAGGTGCTGCGCCTTGGCGCTGGTCGCGCGGCGCACCTTGCCGAGCAGCGGCAGCGCGGCACGGGCCATCGGGTTGCGCCGTGCGGCGAGCCGCATCATCCAGTCCGGCGCCTGGAACCGCGGCACGCGCCGCGCCTTGCTGCCGAGTTTTGCGCGCAGCACTCGGGCGACCCCGAGGATCGACATGGTCTCGCCGGCGACCGCCAGGAAGCGCTCACCGCTGGCCTCGGGCGACATCATGGCGCGCAGATGCAGGTCGGCGACATCGCGGACGTCGACGAGGCCGAAATGGATCCGCGGCACCGCCGGCATCGCGCCGTCGAGCAGCGCCTTGATGATGCCGATCGACTCGGAGAAATCGGCACCGAGCGCCGGGCCGAACACCGCGGTGGGGTTGACCACGGCAAGCTCGAGGCCATTGCCTTGGCGCGCCACGAAATCCCAGGCGGCGCGCTCGGCCAGCGTCTTGGATTTCGGATAGGCCTGCACGCCCTCGCCATCGAGATTGGACCATACGGTCTCGTTGAACGGCGCCGCCTGCGGCGGATGGCCGTAACCGATTGCCGCGAACGACGACGTCACGACCACGCGCTTGACGCCGGCGTCGCGCGCGGCGCGCAACACCCGCAGCGTGCCTTCCCGCGCCGGGACGATCAGCTCATTCTCGTCCTCGGGCACATAGGCGCCGAGCGGTGATGCGACATGCAGCACGTAGTCGCACCCGGTGGCCGCCTCGCGCCAGCCATCGTCGCGCAGCAGGTCGGCGGTGACGAAGCCGACCTGGTCGGGCGCCAGCGCGCCACCCTCGCGCAGCATCGCGATCACGTCGTTGCTGCGACCCGGATTGCGCACCGTCGTTCGCACCGCGTGCCCGTCGGCGAGCAGCTGCAGAATCGTATGCACGCCGATGAATCCCGATCCGCCTGTGACCAAAACCGTGCTCATGTCCCTGCCCTCTTCATGGTTCGGCGGATGGGCCCAACATTGCACTGCCCGCCCTGCACAGGCCGCATCTGGTCACTATCTGATCTTGGACAATAGGATGAAATTCGAGACCGGTATGGAAAACAATACCAGCGATATGTGTGACGGCGGTGAATGCGAGAGCTGCCCCACCGACCCCAATGTGCTGATCGAATTCAAGCACGCGATCCATGCGCTCGGGGGGAAATGGAAGCTCGAGATCCTGTTCACGCTGATGAATGGCGGTGTGCGGTTCGGCGCGCTGCGCCGCGCGCTCGCGCCGATCACCCAGCACATGCTGACTGCGCAGCTGCGCGAGCTCGAGCGCGACGGCCTGGTGGCGCGCAGGGTGCTCGCCGAGAAGCCGCTGCAGGTCGAATACGAGCTGACGGATTCGGCCTGGAGCCTGACGCCGGCTTTCCGCGAATTGCTGGCATGGTCGAAGACGTTCGGCCCGCGCCGTCAGGCGGAGGCAAGCGAGGCGATACTCGGAGCCGGGTTGGCCTGAATATCGCCTCGCCTTCAGATCGGCGTCCGATCACTCCATGCCAAGCGCCTTTCGGATCGCGATCTCGACCGGCGAATACGCGCCGTCCGCACGTTCCAGCCGGTACGGTTCGCCGGCAGCGAGCGACGGCTGGGCCATGAAGCGCGGTGTCGTGCCCCGATGCTTCTGCGCGGCATGCACCAGCAACGGATGGCACAGATAGACCGTGCCGGCCTCCCCGGTCGCGAGCGCGACCTCGCAGTCGGCGCCGACATCGTCGAGCACCATGCGTGCGCGCCCGGCCTCGCCCGCCGGCGCGAGGTGGCGCGCCATCGGCCAATGCGAGCCGACCCTGATCCGGGTCGGCGCGTCGTCCTCGCCGACGTCGGAGAACAGGAACAGCATCAGCAGCGCCCGGCCGCGCGAGACGACATTGGCCCGCCAGGCGGAGAAGTCGCTGCGCTCGTTCGGGTCGCAATCCTCGCCGGGGAAGCTGACGTCGATGTGCCAGCCAGCATCGCCGGGATCGTCCGGATGCGGGAAGCGCACCGGAAAGGTTCCGATGTCGTCGCGCGGACGCCAGCGGCCGGGACCGGCGATCTGATCGAACGCCCGGTGCAGTAGCGGCGTGTTGATCGCTTCGCGAAACGGCGTACCGCCGTACCCCGGCAACCGGATCACCGGTTGGGTCCAAGTCAAAGGGTCGTGCTCGCTGCATGGCAGGTCGCGCCACATGATGGCGCGTCCCCGGTCGGCGAGTTCCCGGGGAAAGGCGCTGTCGATCCGGACAAAGCCCTGCTGGATGAATTGCTCGATCTGCGCGCCGTCAAGCGCACGCGCGTCGTTTCGATGGGTCATGATTGTCTCTCAAACTGTCGCCAGCCATCGATGCTCCGCGATGCGCGGAACCTGACCGGCTCATTCGGTTTCACTGGAATCCCAGGAGCGAAAGCTCGTGGGGCCGCTCAGCGCTTCCAGGAGGAAGCGGGATCAGCCCAGCAAAAACACCGAAGCGATGCTGAGAGTGCGTGTCATCATGGCGGCGCGAACGTACAACCGGTACGCGCCGGCAGCAATCCGTGGCGATCCGTCGCCACTATTCGTCGCGATAGACCTTCTCGCGCTTCTCGTGGCGTTCCTGCGCCTCCACCGACAGCGTTGCGATCGGGCGGGCTTCGAGCCGCTTCAGCGAGATCGGTTCACCGGTCTCTTCGCAATAGCCGTAGGTGTTGTCTTCGATGCGCTGGAGCGCCGCGTCGATCTTGGAGATCAGCTTGCGCTGACGGTCGCGGGCACGAAGTTCGATCGCGCGGTCGGTTTCCGAGGACGCTCGGTCCGCGAGGTCGGGATGATTGACGTTCTCTTCCTGCAACGTCTGCAACGTGACCTTCGATTCGCGGAGGATTTCATCCTTCCAGGCCAGCAGCTTGGCGCGGAAATAATCGCGCTGCCGCTCATTCATGAAAGGCTCTTTTTCAGTCGGCCGGTAGTTCTTCAGCTTTTCCAAAGGCAGCCATGTCCCTGTCAGGCGGAGGGAACACAACTCCTCCGCGCGGCGCCTTATATAGCCACGTCATGTGACAGACAATATCTGCCACCGCGAAAGGCGGGCCGCCCCCAAGGCCTTGCACAGGCAAACTTATCCGCCCTGCCCGGGGACGGCCCTGCCCTCTCAATAGCCGACCGTGAAACGGCGGCGGATATGGGCCGGGCGCTCGATTTCGTCGGCGAGTGCAACTGCGAAATCCTCGAAGGAGATCGAGCTTTTGCCGTCGGCGGCGGTCAGGAGCTGGTCGGTTCCGAGGCGGAACTTGCCGGTCCGCTCGCCGGCCACGAACAGCGCCGAGGGCGACAAGAAGGTCCAGTTCAGGTCCTTCTCCTGGCGCAGCAGGTCGAGGAATTCAGCCCCCTTGGAGGCCTCGGCCTTGTATTGGGGCGGAAAGTTGGGGGTGGTCACCAGGCGGACGCCCGGCGCCACCTCAAGGCTGCCGGCGCCGCCGACCACGAGATAGCGGCCGACCCCGGATGCCTTGGCCGCCCCGATCAGCTTGGCGGGGTCGCTGGCCAGGAAATGGATCGAACTGACCGCGGCATCGTGGCCGGCCCACAGCGCGGCCAAGGCGGCCTGGTCGTTCGCGTCACCCTTGCGGGCGGTGACATTGGGCAGGCTGGCGATCTTCTCCGGGTTGCGGGCGATGGCGGTGACGGCGTGGCCGCGGCGGGCGAGTTCCGCGGTGATGCGCGAGCCGGCCTGGCCGGACGCGCCGGCGATGGCGATCTTCATCTCAAGTCTCCGATTGATGGTTTCCAATGGTGACTAGATAGCGAAAAGGATGTAGGTGTGAAGAAGGCACTCTCGCCTCACCTGATCACGCCGGAGTAACCGCGATGAAAGCCACGAGCCTCAAGCCGGACGCCTATGCCGCCAATTGCCCGACGCGCCAGATCCTCGACCGGGTCGGCGACAAATGGGCGGTGCTGATCCTGCTGCTGCTGCGCAGCGAGCCGATGCGCTTCAACCAGCTCCGACGCGCGATCGAAGGCATCTCGCAGAAGATGCTGTCGCAGGTGCTGAAAAGCCTGGAGCGCGACGGGCTGCTGCGCCGCCGGGCGATCGCAACGGTGCCGGTGACGGTGGAGTATTCAATCACGCCGCTCGGATCGACGCTCGCCGAAGCCGTCGATCCGCTGCGCGACTGGGCCGAACGGAATCTGAAGGACGTGCTGGCCGCGCAGCGCCGCTACGACGCGCAGCGCAAGGCGCTGGCGGCCTGAGGCACCTGCAGGCACCAGCGGCGTCGGACAGGTGAGTTGATCGGGAGGAGCCTAGTATTGCCCGGCCTTGGCGAGCTCGACCTCGACGCGCAGTTCGATCTCGCCGAGCACGGCATCGAGGCCGGGGTCGCCGGAGGATTCCTTCAGGCTCGCCGCGGCGTCGCGCAGCCGGTTCACCGTGGAGGAATCGAAATTGCCGGACAGCAGGCCGAGCTTGAGCGCATCGAGCACGTCGAGCGCGCCCTTGCCGCGGGCCACCGAGCGCTTGCGGCGTTCGGTCGGGTCCTCGACGCCCTGCAGCGCGAGCAGCGCATCGAGGCTGGCGGCGGCCTTCGGCGCCGCGGTGGAGCGGACCTCCTCCTGCGCGGTCGTCGCATCCGGCAGCGAGAAGCCGCTCGACGAGGTGCGCCGCGTGGCGCTGGTGGACGTGCCAAGCGTGGTGCCGTTCGGTCCGTAGATGCGCATCGTCGTGATGATCCCGCAGGCCTGAATGGGCCGAGCATCGCTGTTTTATGGTTAACGGCGCGTAAACGACCCGGCAATTTCTGCCGCCGCGCGGCAGTTTCGCGCTCCCTGGCGAACCGGAGCAAAATGACGACCCGACAATTTCGATAAATATATCAACACATTGCCCAAGCGAAGCAGAGTGGCACGCAGCTCGCATGGTTAATGGCGGATCGCCGTCATGGGAGTGTCGCGCGATCCGCGAGTTCAGTTCGAGGGGAGCATCGGGATGCCCGGCATCCGCATCGCAAATCTGTTCGGAGTGGCCTGCGCCGCGCTGCTGGCGCTGGCGGCTTCCGTCATGCCGGCGGCCGCGACGTCGCGGATCAAGGATCTCGCCAATATCGAGGGCGTGCGCCAGAACCAGCTGATCGGCTACGGCCTCGTGGTCGGCCTCAACGGCACCGGCGATACGCTCAACAACATCCCCTTCACCAAGCAATCGCTGCAGGCGATGCTCGAGCGCATGGGCGTCAACATCCGCGGCGCCACCATCCGCACCGGCAACGTCGCCGCCGTGATGGTGACCGGCAATCTGCCGGCGTTCGGCACCCAGGGCACGCGCATGGACGTCACCGTCTCGGCGCTCGGCGATGCCAAGAACCTGCAGGGCGGCACCCTGCTCGTCACCCCCCTGCTCGGCGCCGACGGCAATGTCTATGCGGTGGCGCAGGGATCGGTGGCGGTCGCCGGCTTCGCGGCCGAAGGTGCCGCCGCCAGCGTCGTGCGCGGCGTGCCGACCGTCGGCCGGATCGCCAACGGCGCCATCATCGAGCGCGAAATCGAATTCGCGCTCAACCGCCTGCCCAATGTGCGCCTCGCGCTGCGCAACGCCGACTTCACCACCGCCAAGCGGATCGCCGCTGCGGTCAATGACTATCTCGGCGTCAAGACCGCCGAGCCGATCGATCCCTCCACGGTGCAGCTTGCGATCCCGACGGAGTTCAAGGGCAACGTCGTCGCCTTCCTGACCGAGATCGAGCAGCTGCAGGTCGATCCCGATCTGGTGGCCAAGATCGTGATCGACGAGCGCTCCGGCATCATCGTGATGGGCCGCGACGTTCGCGTCGCCACCGTCGCGGTCGCGCAGGGCAATCTCACCGTCTCGATCTCCGAGAGTCCGCAGGTCAGCCAGCCCAATCCGCTGTCGCGCGGCCGGACAGTCGTGACGCCGCGCACCAGCGTCGGCGTCAGCGAGGACGGCAAGAAGTTCGCAGTGGTCAAGGACGGCGTCTCGCTGCAGCAGCTGGTCGACGGCCTCAATGGCCTCGGCATCGGACCGCGCGACCTCATCAGCATCCTGCAGGCGATCAAGGCCGCCGGCGCGATCGAAGCCGACATCGAGGTGATGTGATGGCGAGCCTGATCAACAGCACCACCGGCAGCATGCCGAACAAGGCGTTGATGCCGATGTTCAACGGCCGCCCCGATCCCGTGCTGCAGGACGCGCTGAAGAAGGTGACGCCGCAGCAGGCCGCCAAGGCGAAGGCGACCGCGACCGATTTCGAATCGATGTTCCTGAATTCGATGTTCTCGCAGATGACGACCGGCCTGAAGGGCGATGGCCCGTACGGCGACACCGTCGGCACCGGCGCGTGGCGGTCGATGCTGACCGACGAATACTCGAAGAATTTCGCCAAGGCCGGCGGCGTCGGCATTTCCAACGAAGTGTTCCGCTCGCTGATCCTGCAGCAGGCGAACAAGAGCTAGGGTTTCAAGGAGCAGCGCGATGAACCAGCGTCCACAGCAGCCGCGGCCAGTAGCATCCGCCTCCGCCGCGCGGTCCGCGACGTCGACGCCGCCGGACGTCGCGCGTCTCGCCAACGAGCTGACCGAGGTGATGAGCGGCCTGCTTGCCGTGATCGAGCAGGAGACCGAGTTCGTCCGCGCCGGCAAGATCCGCGAGAGCATGCGGCTCGAGCCGCAGAAGTCCGAGCTGTCGCGGCGCTACATGCTCGCGGTGGAGCATCTGAAATCGATGCAGAAGATGCTGTCGCAGACCGATCCCGAGTTGCTCGCGACACTGCGCCGTCATCACGAGACGTTCCGCGCCATGCTGCAGGTCAATTTGACCGTGCTTGCAACGGCGCACGCCGTCTCCGAAGGCATCGTGCGCGGCGTCAATGCCGAGGTGCAGCGCCGCAACATTCCGAACACCTATACCGCAAGCGGACAGCGCGCCACGCCGGGCCCCCGCAACATGACGCCGATCGCGATCAGCCGCACACTCTGACGCCTACGCCTACAATTTAGCTCAATTCGACGCCGCCCCGGCAGCGCGGCATTCAGCGTGTTTTCTAACAGCCTGTTGAGAGGTTCCCCGTAGAGTTGCGGACCGTGAGGGGTTGGGATTTGACTCAAGCAAACTAGTGCCTGTGCACTACGAGGCTGCCATGAGTACAGATTTCAACATCAAGCCGGTGGGGGCACCGGTCGCGGCGCCGATGGTCTCTCCCACGAGCGATACGGCGCAGAAGGCGGTCAAGACTGAACTGCCGGCGAGCCAGAGCGTCACCGCTCCGGAGCCGAGCGTGCGCGTCACCATCGATCCCGACGCCGTCAACGCATCGATTTCAAATCAGGCTCCGTCGGTCAGCGACCAGGTCATCATCGACCGCGACGCGCGCGCCGTGGTCTATCAGGTGGTCGACAATCGCACGAATTTGGTGGTGAGGCAGTTTCCGGAAGAAGCCGTATTGCGCCGCCGCGCCTATTTCCACGCGCTCGATCTCAGCAAGGACGCGCCGACGCGGGTGCGCGCCACCGATCGTCGCGCCTAGGCGCGGAGCAAGGACCGCTCAGGTCTTCTGCGTGGCGTAGGCCTTGTCGAGATAGGTCGCTCCAGTAGCCGGATCGGTGACGACATTGGCGATCAACGCCGTCCCCTGCTGCACCAGCGCGAACTTGGTATCGCCGATCCGGAACCCGCCATCCTTGATCAGCACGTCCTGATACTTGCTGGTGCCGTCGCTCTGGTAGTGGACCTTGGCGCGAAAGCCGTCGACGTTCGACACCGAGATGTTGAACGACTTGTTGTTGGCGTACTTGCCGCTCCAGCTGCCCTCATAGAGGTTCGGATCGACGGCCACATAGGGCGTCTTCGACGGGACCGTCAGGCCGGCGGCCTTGTAGTTGGCCGACAGGATGCTCAACACGTCGGCCATGCCGAGGGCTCCGTCAGGAATCGATCGATCAGCCGCGACCCGAGAGGCCGGCGGCGATATTGCAGTTGATATCGATCAGCGACTTCAGTTTCGCCGGATCCGGATTCATCTGGATGTCGACGGTCTGCTTCATCACGAACACGCCGATATTGGCGATGTTCTGGCGAATCTCGAGCGGCTGCGGATTGTCGTCGCCCTGTGCGGCGCTGAGAAAGATCGACCACAGCCGGCGGTTGAACAGCAACGCGTGATCGAGCGCCTTGTCGGGACCATTCCAGTTCGTCTGGACTTCCTGCAGCTGCCGCGCGGCCTTCAACAGCGCCTGCGCTTCGATTTCACGTGGGGACGCCGTCGTCGTGGAGGTACGAGCGTAGGCCTGGGCTGCATTCGACATTCAATGACCTCGATGGGATGCGGATTTCTCGAGCCGCGAAGACGCAATTCTAGCGCCCGATATTTATGCATCCGGCGCCTTTAAATATGGTTAGCAGGCGTTACGAAATGCGTCGTTCTGACGGCATGGACAGACACCGTAATATCCCGGAGACAAAAGAAAACGGCGGGGTTTCCCCCGCCGTTCTCGAAGCACTTGCCGGCGCGTTTAGCGGAGCAGCTGCAGCACGCTCTGCTGGCTCTGGTTGGCGAGCGCCAGCGCGGAGACCGCGATCGACTGGCGGGTCGACAGCGCCTGGCTGTTGGCCGCTTCCTCGTTGGTGTCGGCCAGCGTCAGGTTGGACGAACCGGTCTGCAGCACGTTGATCAGGTTCTTCGAGAAGTCCTGACGGATCTGCACGATCGACAGGTTCGAACCCAGCGTCGAGGCTTCGCTGCGCAACGCGGAGCTCGCCGAGCTCAGCGACGAGATGACGCTGTTCGCCGAGTTGTTGTCGAGGAAGTCGGTGCCGGCGGTCAGCGCCTTCAGTCCGAGGCCGCTGGCATTGAAGGTGACGCCGGTGATGCTGAGCGTCGACTTGCCGGTCTCGTTGAAGGTCAGCTTCAGGCTGTCGCCGTTCAACAGGTTGATGCCGTTGAACGAGGCGTCCTGCGCCGTGGTCGTGATCTGCGCGATGGTGTTGTTGTACTGCGTCACCAGAGCGGCACGCGCCGACTGCGAGGCCTGGTCGGCGACCGGGGCCGTGCCGGCCGCGCTGAACGTCGCGGTGCCGCCGCCGGTGTTGGTGAAGGTCACCGCACCGATCGTCGAGGACGCCGCGTCATTGGTCGTGGTGATGACAAGCTTGTTGGAGCTGTCGAGGCTCGCCGTCAGGTTGCTGGCCGCCAGCGACGTGTTCAGCTGCGCCAGCGACGTGCTGGCCCCGAAGGTGAAGCTGAAGGCGGGTTGGCCGGCCGAAGCCGCGATCGTCAGCACGTCACCGCTCTTGATCGTGGTGCCGTCGACGAGGTTGGCAGACGTGCCGCCGAGCGCCGCGGTCGAGGTGACCTGCGACCTGGTGGTGTAGCCGGTCGGGCTCTGCAGCACCTGGTTGGCGATCGACTTCGCGGTATCGACCAGCTTCTGCAGCGAGGTGATGCCGGTGTTGGCGGCCTGCAGCACCTGCACGCCGTTGCCGATGCCATCGAGCAGGTTGTTGATGTCGCTGGCGCGGTTGTCGAGCGATTGCGCGGTGAAGAAGTTGGTCGGGTTGTCGAGCGCCGTGTTGACCTTCTTGCCGGTGGCAAGGCGGTTCTGCGTCGTGGAGAGCAGATCGGCGGTGGACTGGAGGGAGAGGAGGTTCTGGCGAACGGAGGAGGAGAGAATGATATCGGACATTTTCATACCTTTCTGGTGTGAAACTGAGGAAAAAGCCGCTCCAATCCTTTCTGATCGGGCGGATGGCCGATCCTGCGGTCTGGCCGCGAAGGAAAAAGAAATCTCCGGCACGGTATTTGAGACAAAGGCCGAAGAATAAAATTATCGCCATTGGGCGAGGTTCGCCCCGAAAACTACTGAGACGACTGACAATTCCGGCTAGATAACGACGCTAGCGCCCGCCCCTCGTTCACCAAGCATTAACCATCATGGGAAAGGATCGCTGTCGCATCGGCCCCTGCCCGCAACGGCGGCTGCTAAGCAGTGCCGAACCACTTCGCTCCGCCAGCGAAGACATCGCGCGACTGCAGGCAAAGGAGAACGGTCATGGCCCTGAAGGTCGAACTCAAACCGAACGAACGCATCATCGTCGGCAATTGCGTGATCACCAACACCGACCAGCGCGCCCGCCTGCTGATCGACGGCGACCGCATCCCGATCCTGCGCGAGAAGGATATCCTGACGCCCGAGACCGCGGATACGCCCGCGAAGCTGATCTATCTCGCCGTGCAGCTGATGTATCTGTCGCCGGACCCGATGGCGCACCACCCGACCTATTTCAGTCTGGTGCGCGACATCATCACCGCGATGCCGAGCGCGTGGCCCTTCATCGAAAGCGTCAACAACTTCATCCTCAACGGCGACCTCTATCACGCGCTGAAGGAATCCAAGAAGCTGATCGCACACGAAGAGAAGCTGCTGGAAACCGCGCGCGACCAGCAGAACGCCGAACGGGACGACACACGCAAGAGCGCGTAGAGCTTCTTGTTTTGACGCGTTTCTTCGCGCGAACCGGCGTCCACGTCGCTTGAAAACGCTCTAGCCCCACTCGCCTGAATCGGGATAGGGGGGAGCCTCGCAGCCCCTCCCACCGGGTCACCGGAGGCGGTCGCCCGCCCCCGGTTCCCACAGAACGTGGCGTGCGGATTTCCCGCACCGACGCTCTTCGACAGTTGGTTCACAGCACTGCAAGCGCTTGCAGCTCCCGATAAGGGAGGCGCAGCTTAGGCTTCAGCAACGGTGTCCGTTCTTTGATTTGGTTGAAGGCGTCCCAAGTGAGGCGTCGGCCTGCCCAGCTGCGGCTGCGCAGCATTCCGCGCCAGTAACGCTCCACGGCCCGATAGACTTTTACGAGGCTCCGGAGATTTCCGGCGACGCCGTAATAGCCATAGTGGCCGCGCAGGACGAGGTTGATTTCATCGGCCTGGTCACTGATCTTGTAATGCCGTATTTGCCGCATCAGCTCCTGCAGAGACATAAGGCTGCGCTTTAGCCGAGATTTCTCGGTGCGCATCCCAACCTTGAAGTTGCCTTTTTGGTTTCGCGTGCAATAGAGCGTCAGCCCCAGAAAGTAGATTGTTTCCGGGCGGTTTCTACCGCGTTTGCCCGCATGTCTTTGCGCGAACCGACCAAACTCGACCAACTTGGTCTTGGTCGGCTCTAGAGTGAGGCCGAACTTCCCCAACCGAAGACGCAAGGCCTCCTGTACGCGGGTGGCGTCCGATCGATATTGGAAGCAGATCACAAAGTCGTCGATATAGCGCACCAGTCGGGCTTCGCCCCGCAACCGACCCTTCACCACGCGTTCGAACCAGAGGTCGAGAACGTAATGAAGGTAGAGGTTGCTCAAAAGCACACTGATCGATCCGCCTTGTGGCGTTCCTTGTTCGCTCGGGTGCACCGCTCCGTCTTCCAGGATGCCCGCTTTCAACCAGCGCCGGATCAAGCTGATCAGGCGCGGATCACCGACTCGATGTTCGACAAACCGGAGGACCCGATCATGATCGAGACTCCCGAAGAAGTTCTTCAAATCCGCCTCCAACACCCAGCTGATCATGCCGCCGGCGATCACCTCATTGAGGGTCGCCAAGGCATGATGGGCGCTGAGCTTCGGCCTGCCGCCGAACGAGCAGGGTAAGAAGTCCTGCTCGTAAATAGCGGCCAGCACCTCAGCCGTGCTGCGCTGGAGCGCCCGGTCGGCGACAGTTGGAACCCCGAGGGGGCGCTTCTCCGTCTTACCGGGCTTGGGGATATAGACCCGCCGAATGTTCGGCGCCCGATATCCCTGGCGATGGATGGATTGGAGCATTGGCCCTATCCAGTCCTCGAAGCTCTCCTTCGCCGCCTCCACCGTCTGTCCGTCCACCCCGGCGGCGGAGCGCTTCGGAATCTGTAATAGATTCTTTTGCACTCGGTCGCGCGTGATGTGATGGGCCAACGAGGTGAAGCGAAGATTTGTCTCGCGCCGAGCTTTCACTGCTATTTGTTCAAGTTTCGTTTCCATGGTCAGCTGATCTTCTCTTTGCATAGAAGGCCGTAACTCCCGTTGAATGGAGCCCATGTCGCCCAAGAACAATTCAACTACCGCTGACCGCTTCCCCATGTGGCCGGCTCTCCCGTCCTCGGAGTACTATCGGTCAGTCTGACTTCCACCCGGTCGTCAGACCCTTCTCACCTCAGCGGCTTGGCAGGTCTTACAAGCTTGCGCTTGAACCGGATGGATCTCCCTTGTTCACGCTGCTTCCTTTGATTGCATGCTGGCGGTACGAACCCCGGGAGCACCTCTGACCGCTCGCGTTGTCGCGGCCTGCGGTTCCGCCTTCCCCTTTGAGAGACAGGGTCGGCTACTCCGATCACGTTCGATTTCGGGGCTATTTTCCCGTTCACTTCATTCCGGCCTACAACCTCCCTGTCTACGCTTCGCAACGGCCGTTACCGGACGCCACGCAAGACTCGGTTCGCGGCTGCTCGCTAGGCTTTGCCGCGGCCGTCATCTCAGACGGCAGACTTCAACGCGCTTGCAAGGCGCAACTCCCACACCACCGTACATACGGGTCCGTATACGGCGGTTCGCTGGATTAAGCGGCAAGAGTTGTTCTGTTGCCGCCGTAGTTTGGGTGTCAGCAATCGTCGCGCCAGCTTCGACTCCTCTGATCAGCGTCAGTCAGGGTTTCACCCCTTCCCGCCGTTCCGAGGCCAGTTGCCCGGAATTCAGTCGCATGGCCGATGCGATATCGCTGCATCTACTCGTCACTTCCAGCGTTCAGGCCTTCGGCGAAACTCGTTCCGCCTACTATGCCCTCTGCTGACTTCTGCACTGCGGTCAGATCGCCTTACGACGACCTCAGTCTCGTTGCCGAGACGCAGCGCAGATCTCCCGAGGTAAGATCGACCGCCTTCGCCGCACGCCCGCCGGATTTACCACCCCGGCCCTTGATGACCGTGGACTTCGCGATCACGTGCTCGCTCGTCCGGCCGGGTAGGCCTCGTTATCCGGTTTTTGTCCATCGGGCCGCGGCTTTGCTCCACGCTTCCTTCAGACCCCACCTCGCGATGACGCCCTTGCGCTTCGCTAATCCTTCACCGTCATCAGGCTGGATAGAGGACTTCCACCTCCAAGCTGCCGGTCATGCTCGGCACACACGAAAAAGGCCTCCGCGCGGAGGCCTTTTTGCTGGCTGGAGTTCAGGGGCGCGTGATCAGCTGATCGGCAGATATTTCAGCAGCGTCGTCTGATACAGCATCGACGTGGTCTGGTACGACGCCTGCAAGCTGGTTTGCAGCGCCAGGATCTTGGTCGCGACCTCGTCCTGATTGACGCCCTCGACCGAGTCGAGCATCGTTTCCGCCATCCCCTTCAGCTGGGTCTGCCGATCGGTGGCCGCCTTGGTCGCGGTCTGGGCACCGGCGAATTCGGCCTGCACGTCCTGGATCTGCTGCTGACCGTTTTGCGGGGCGAGGTTGCCGCTGACGCGCTGCGCGAGCGCCGTCACCTGCGCGCTCGCATTCGGGTTGCTGGCATTGGTGGTGACGGCTGCATACACCGCGACGTTCTGCAGCAAATAGCGGAAGGCCTGCTCGTTGGCGCGCGCGCCATACTGCACGGTGATCGACTGATCGACCTGCGCGACCGCGGTGCCGCGCGCCGACCCCGGGCCGTTCTCGCCGGTGTACCAGTAGACGGTGTTGCCGGGCGTGCCCGCGACCAGGTTGGTGGCGGTGTCGAACGGCGGTCCCCCTACCCTGAGCGGCGCCGGCGCTGCGGTGGTGTTGCTGGCGATGCCGAGTGCGCCGAGTGCGGCGGTATTGGAGCTCGAGATCGACAGGCTCTCGCCGTCGGCGCCGTGCAGGGTGATCGCGCCGTTGTTGATGGTCGACGGGTTCTTGGTGCCGCTGATCTGGTCGATCTTGGCCATCAGCGTCTGCACGCTGTCGGTGACGTTGACCTGGTTGCCAGTGGCGCCCGAGGCCACGAAGGTGATCGGCGTGCCGTTCACCGTGATGGTATCGCCGGCGGCAAAGCTCGTCGACAGCGAGTCGGTGCCCGTCGCCCCCGAAAGCGCCGTGGCGCCGCTGATCGGCGCCGGCGGCGTGTTCTGGTTGTTGACCGCGGCGCCCGAGACGGTCGCGACCGGATTGAAGAAATTGTTCGACGCTGCGACCGCGGACGCCGCGACCAGCGACGTGTCGCTCAACGTCTTGATCGACGAGGTCAGCGTCGATTGCAGGTTGGCCGTCGTCGCCGCGGTGTCGGTGCCGATCAGGAACGAACCGGCGGGCGGCGGGTTCGTCGTGGTCGCCGTGAGTTCGATCGCTTCGGTGGTGCCGTCGGGCAGCGTGAAGTTGAACTTGATCTTGTCGCCGTCCTTCGGATTGACGGCGCCGAGATCGACCGACGCGGTCTTCGGCGTGCCGGTCGGCTGCGTCACCGTCGCGCCCCCCGTCAACGACGACTGCACCGACAAGAGCTTCAGGCCGAACGGCGAGCCGTCCTCGGCGATACTCGTGACCGTCGTGGTCGCCGGCGGCGACGAGACGCTCAGGCGTCCCATCATGCCGGCGCCCTGATCGGCCTGCTTGCGCTCATTGATGAGCTGCGTCAGGCCGGCCTGGGTTGCCGTGCCCTTGAGCATGGTATCGGCGGACACCGTGGCCGGCGTATCCATCGCGCGACCGGAGAATAGATAGCGGTCGCCCGACTGGCTGTTCAGCATCGCGACCGCGTTGGCGAAGGCCGCCTGCGCCGTGATCTGGCCCGAGGTCTGGCCGCTGTCGTTGAGCGTCAGCGTCGCCGTCGTCGCGGCGTTCTTCACCTGGGTCCCGACGTCGGACAGGCCCTGCAGGGTGAGGTTCGCGACACTCAGGCGCGTGTTGAGGTTGGTGGCGGTATCGGAGAATGCGTTGATGCCGCTGATCTGCGTGCGCAGGCTGAGCGCGAAACCGCGATCGAGCCCCTGCCCCGCATAGGTCGTCGATACCTTGCCGGTCGCAAGCTGCGTGGTCAGGTCATTGAGCTGATTCCGCAGGTTGAGGATCGTGGTGCCGATATAGGAAGTTCTGCCGCTTACGCCGTCGATCGACATGTTACCCTCACGTGAGCTGCAGCAGCGCGTCGTACATCTGCTTGATCGACGACATCACGCGCGCATTGGCGGAATAGGCGTTCTGCAGCGAAAGCAGATGCGCCATCTCCTCGTCCATGTTGACGCCGGAGGTCGAGTCCATCTTGGTCTGCAGCGTGTTCAGCACGACGTCCTGGCCGTCAGCCAGTTGCTTGGCGGCGGTCGCCGACTCGCCCTGCTGGCTGATGAACTGCTTGGCAAAATTGAGCAGCGTGCCGGTGAACGGCGCGCCTGACGTGCCAAGGCCGGTCTGCGGCGAATAGCTGTACGAGGCGTTCGACAGCTGGTTCAGAACGAGGTTGGCGCGCGTGGTGTCGCCGGCCGGCGTCTGCGGATTGGTCGAGTACACCACCATGCGCGAGGGATCGCCGATCAGGCCGGTGTTGACGCTGATGCGCGCGGCAAGGCCGGTGGTCTGCGAGCCGTTCGCGGTGATCGCGCCGGTATAGAGTCCGCCATTGTCGGTGAACAGTGGAAGGTGCGGATCGCCCGAGGTCAGCGACGAAACCGTCGACGTGACCGACGCCGCGGTCACATCGGCCTTGTTGACGGCGCCGTCGTCGAGCACGCGCAGCGTCGACCCGGACGGATTGGAGAATTGCAGGCCGGTTCCGCCGAGTGCGCCGTTGAGCTGCGACAGCACCGAGCTCATGCCGCCCGAGAAATCGATGCCCAGCACCTCGTCGTTCGGATCGACGGTCGCGGTATTGCTCAGCGGCAGCACGTTCGGATCGTCGACGCGAATGATCGACAGATTATGCGTGAGGCCAGTGGTGTTGTCCTTGTAGGAGACGTGGATGGTGTTGCCGTTCTGCAGCCCCGAGAGGTCGAGGTCGAAGCCGGACTGCGCCCCCGCCGTCGCCGCGGTGCCCGCGGTCGTCTTGTCCGACAACGCGCTCGACATCGCGGCCGCGAACTGATCGATCTGTGTCTGGGCCTGCGCCAGCGTGTTGTCGCGCAACTCGAGATAGGCGGCGATCTTGCCGGAGCGAATCGAGTTGGTCGACACCATGTCATAGGTGCCGCCATGCGGGAACGTGATGGTGATGGTGCCGACCGTGCTCTTGGTCGGGTCGGTATTGTACAACGTGTTGGGCGTCATCGTGCCCTGGGCGTTGAAGCTGAGCGTCGCGGCCTCGGTGCCGACCAGCTGCACGCCGGAATTGGTGAACACGCTCACCTGGTTCTGGCTGTTGGTGACGGTGCGGATGTCCATCAGCTGCGAGAGCTGCGTGACGTAGCGGTCGCGCTGATCGAGCAATGCCGCGGTCGAGGCATCGGTCGTGCCGCCATTGGCCGCCAGCTGGACATTGAGGCGGGCAATCTGCTGCAACGCATTGTTGGCGCTGTTGATGGAGTCGCTGATGCCGGCCTCGGCGTTGGCGCGCAGCGTCTGGATTCCCTGCGAGGTCGCGTTGAGCTGCTGCGCCATCGATTGCGCGGCATTGATCACGCCGATGCGGGCCGACTGCGATTCCGGGCTGGTCGACAGCCCCTGCAGCGCGGTCAGGAACTTGTTGTAGGCGTCCTCGATCGTGCCGGTGGAGTCGGGATTGCCGTACACGCCCTGCAAATTGGCCAGAAAATCCGAGCGGACGTCGGCATAGGCCGCGCCCGACGTCTCGGTGCGAAGCTGGGTCTGCAGGAATTCGTCGAGCTGGCGGTTGACGCCGGTGATGAGGACGCTCGATCCGTACTGGCCGGTGGTGCCGGTGACCTGGTTGAGCGTCTTCCTGACGTAGCCGGGCGTCTCCGCGTTGGCGACGTTCGACGACACGAGCGAGAGCGAGGCCTGCGTGGCGCGCAGGCCCGACATCGCGGTGGAAAGGGCTTGGCTCAAACCCATGATGTGTACTCGCCTTTACTTCTTCACACGTGCAGCAACGATGCGATCAGCGCACCACGTTCAGGAGATCCTGCACCATCGAATTGGTTGTGGTGATCACCTTGGTGTTCGCCGAATAGGCCTGCTGGGTCACGATCAGCTTGGTGAATTCGTCGGCGATATCGGTGTTCGAGCTCTCGAGCGAGGAGCCGACGATGGTGCCGGCCTTGCCGAACAGCGCCGCGCCGGACTCGTCGGTTGCCTCGAACGCACCGCCGTCGATGCGCTTGAGGAAGTTGGTGCCGTTGAAGGTCGCCACCGAGATTTCGGCGAGGTCGATGTTGCGGCCGTTGGTGTAGTTGCCGACGATGCGGCCGTTGGTCGAGACGCTGACCGACTGCAGCTGGCCGGCGGGGAAACCGTCCTGCTGGATCTGGTTCACCTGAACGTTGCCGTTAGCGTCGGCGAACTGGGTCACGCCACCGGAGCCGAAATTGATCACGGGGCTGCCGAGCGACACGCCGTTGACGACGGCATTGGTGAGCGCCACCGAGGAGATCGCCGGCGACATCTGGCCGTTCGAGGCGAAGGTGAAGTTGACGTTGACGTTCTGCCAGGAGACCTGCGTGCCGGTCGCATTGGGATTGACCTGATAGAACAGGTTCCAGGTGTCGGTATGTCCGCTGCCCAGCGAGGAGCTGTCGGTCTTGGCCCAGCGGAATTGCAGGTTCACCGGCGCGCCCGACACGTCGTAGGCCGTGACGGCGCCGCCCGAGACGGATTCGTTCAGGAAGGTCGAGTTGTCGTTGCCGACAACCTGGCCGGTGCCGACCGTGCCGCCGCCGCCGCGAACCGCAACCGCCGACCCGGTGAAGCCGAGCGCCGCAAAGGCGGTCGCGTTCGAGCTCGTCACGTTGAGATCGGCCAATTTGCCGGAGTGCAGGGTGATCTTGCCGCCGCTGATCGTCGATGGCGTCGTGGTACCGGTAATCGCGTCGATCTTCGCGAGCAGCGTTCCGATGCTATCGGTGACGTTGAGCTGGTTGCCGGTCGCCCCCGACGCCACAAAGGTGATGACGGTGCCGTTGACCGTGATCGTGTCGGCGGGCACGACGGGCGGGCCCGCAGAGCCGGCGCTGAAGTTGGTATTGATCGAATCGGTGCCGGCTGCGCCCGAAAGCAGGGTCGCGGCGGTAATGGCCACCGACGGCGTCGCCTTGTTGTTTTGCGCGGTGCCGGTGATCGCGGAATCGGTATACGGCGCAGCCGGCGTGCCCAGCACCAACGGATTGTTTCCACTGCTGAACGCGCCCGGCCGGATCAGCTCGGAACCGGGAACCGAAGTGTCGTGCGCGGTGGTCAAGGGATAGGACGCGAGGTTGGCGCGATAGTCGATCTTGGTGGTCTGCTGCGCCGGCAGGAAGTCGTTCTTGAATTGCAGCACCTGCGGCGATGAGCCCGCCGGGTTGCCGGTGGTCGGGTCGATCGGCACGCCCTCGAGATAGTAGCCGGCGCCGTTGACGAGATAGCCGTCCTTGTTGAGCTGGAAATCGCCGCGGCGGGTGTAGCGGTCGACACCATCGAACACCGGGGCACCGTCGGTGAAGCTGCCGGGCTTCTGCACCGCGAAGAAACCGTTGCCGTTGATCGCCATGAAGGTCGCGACCGATGCCGACTGGACGTCGCCCTGCACCGAGTTGGTCGAACGGGACTGCGCGGTGACGCCGCCGGCAAGTTGCGCGGTCAGCGCGGTCTGCGGGACGAGGTCGAGGAACGAGGTATCGATGCGCTTGAAGGCGGTGGTCTGCGAGTTGGCGATGTTGCCGGAGATGTTTTCGAGCGCGTACGACCCTGCGCGCAAGCCACCGACAGCCGTCGTGAGAGCGCCGAAGATACCCATGACATGTTCTCCAATTCGATTCCCGGCGGCTGGCAATCACAGGAATGGCCGCATCGGCGGAGCATGTCGCAAAGGTCGTGCCACGAAACAAAACGTAACAAAATCATCCGCTTGAAAAAAATGCCCCGGTCGTTCGACCGGGGCACATTTGCCGGGAGCGGCAACAATTGCCGGGAAGGAATGTCAGGTCGCCGATGGCGCCGCCGGGTGAAACACCAGCGCGAAACCGTCCATGCAGTAGCGCAGCCCGGTCGGTTTCGGGCCGTCGTCGAAGACGTGGCCGAGATGGCCGCCGCAGCGGCGGCAATGCACCTCGGTGCGCACCATGCCGAAGGTGCGGTCCGACGTCGTGCCGACCGCATTGTCCAGCGGCTTCCAGAAGCTCGGCCAGCCGGTGCCGCTCTCATACTTGGTCTCGGACGAGAACAGCGGCAGGTCGCAGCCGGCGCAGGCGAAGGTGCCCTTGCGGTGCTCCTTGAGCAGCGGGCTCGATCCCGGCCGCTCGGTGCCCTGGTTGCGCAGGATCTCGTATTGCTGCGGCGTCAGCTGGGCGCGCCATTCGGCGTCGGTCTTCTCGATCTCGAATTTCTCGGCGGCCTGCGCCGGCGAGGCGCGCAGCCAGCGGAAGGCGGCGAAGCCGAACAGGCCGGCGACGGAAGCAAGCAGGATGCGGCGATCGATCATCAATCATCTCCGGTGCGGACGGCTCAGGGGGCGTGCCCCGAGGTTCGTCAACAGATACGAATCCCGCCGGCGGACGTTACATCCGCCCGTCGGAGATCCGCTCACTTTCTTGCGAGGCATCCGGATACGCCGCCTCGCCGTCCTCGATCTGCCTGGGCGCGGGCGGATGCGCCGGCCGCACAGCCGACGGGGGTGGACGGCGGAGTGCGGGTCCCCGGGTTCCCGCCCTGAGATTGGCCTCGGCGAGCCGCGCCTCGCGCAGGCGTTCCTTCGCACGTGCACCCTCGCGGTAGCGCGCCAGAACACCTGCCACGGACGAGGCCCCCCTCGCCCACAGGCTGACGAAATGACCGGCGACGCGGCCGGTGGTACCGCCGGCCCAGACCAGCTCGAACGGCGAAAACAGCCGCCAGCGGTCGTCGCCCCACAGGATGCTGCGCGCGATCAGCTGCCCGGCGAGCGCCGAGGTGTTGAGTCCCTGCCGGCCGAAGCCGCTCGCCACCCACAGGCCCCGGCGCAACTGGCCGATCTGCGGCATGCCGTGCACGGTGACGCCGACCGCGCCGCCGAACATCTCCGCGACCGGAACCTTGCCGAGTTGCGGAAACACCGTGGCGACGCGACGCTGCACTGCGGCGCCGAGGCGCTCCGGCCGTGCGTTCCAGGTGGTTTCGGGGCTGGCCCACAACAGCCGATCGCCATCGACGACACGGAAATGGTCGATGCCGTCGCTGTCGACGACCGAGCCGGGAAAGGCGATGGACTCCGCCAGCCGCTCCCCGAGCGGCTCGGTCAACGCCGCGTAGCGCCACACCGGCAGCAGCGTATCGGACAGCCGCTTCAACGGCGCACCGAGATGGATATTGCCGGCGAGGACAATATGGTTGGCCCGCAACCGCGCCGTCGGCGTCACGATGCGCTTGCGGATGCCCGAAAAATCGATGCTGACGACCGGCGTCTCCTCGAAGATCCGCACGCCTGCCCGCATCGCCAGCGCGGCGAGGCCGTGCACATATTTGCGGCCATCGATCTGGAACGCCTTCGGATAATAGATGCCGTGGAAATAGCGGCCGGTCCTGAGCACGCTGCGCACGCGATCGACCTGCCAGCCCTCGACCTCGGTCGCGAAATCCTCGCCGAGCGTCTGCAGACGGCCGATCAGCGCCTCGCCGACATCGACATTGGAGACTTCCAGCGCGCCGTCGCTCGGCTTGATGCCCGGGATCAAATCTTCGGTAGCGGTGGCGCGGACATAGTCGGCGCCCTCCTTCGACAGCGCCCACAGTTCGCGGGCATCGTCGAGGCCGACGCGCTCGATCACATCTGATATCGGCAGGCCGAATCCCGGCATCACGGTACCGAGATGATGACCGGAGGCGTTCCAGCCGATCTGGCGGCCCTCGAGCACCGCAACGCTCGCACCGAGCCGCGCCGCCTCACGCGCCACGGTCAGGCCGGCCAGCCCGGCCCCGACCACGCAAATGTCGACGTCGAGGTCGAACGCCAGACGGTCGCGGAACGGCGAGGCCGCCTGATCGGGGCCGTCCGCCGCACTTGTGGAACTCTCGCTCATGGCGTTTCTTACGGACCGCTGCGGCGCTTGTCACCTTGTCCAGGGCATGAGCCTGTAGAATTAATTCGACCTGACCGAATCGAGAATGGAAGTCCATGCGCCGTTTGCTGCTGCTGCGTCACGCCAAAACCGAACACGACGCGCCTTCGGGGCACGACCAAGACCGCCGTCTCGACGAGCGCGGCCACCGCGACGCAGCGGAGATCGGCAGCTGGATCGCCCGTCATCCACCCCTGCCCAATCTGGCGCTGGTCTCGCCGGCTGTCCGCACCAGGCAGACCTGGGAGATCGTGCGCGAGGTGCTGAAGGGCGCCGGGTCTGCGGCGAAAGTCGAATTCGTGCCGGACCTCTACGGCGCCGATCCGGCGCAATTGCTGACCGCGATCCGGATGGCTTCGGTCACCGATCCGAAGCGGCTGATGCTGATCGGCCATAACCCCGGCATGCACGAGCTCGCGCTGACCTTGACCGGCAGCGGCGACGAGGCCGCAAAGCGCGCGCTCGGCGACAATCTGCCGACCTCGGGGCTCGCCGTCTTCGACTTCGCGACCGACGACTGGAACGACGTCTCGTTCCGGCGCGGCAAGCTCGTCCTATTCGTCAGCCCTAAACTGTTGAAGCAGGCCTCGCGCAGCTGACGCAAGCGGACAGCGCCGCGCCGCCATGCTATATTGACCTCTGCGCGACAGGGGGACCGGTTCGCGTCGATACCAGACCGACTTCAAGAAAAAGAAGGCGCGCGTCCCGGCACAGGGACCAAACGGCTCCAGACCAATCGCGGACAGGAGGCGCAGATGTACAAGTCCATTCTCGTTCCGATCGACCTCGCCGATACCGACCTGGCGAAGCCGGCGATCGCAACCGCCGCGACGCTGTCACAGACATGGAACGGGGCGGTGCGTCTGCTCAACGTGCTGCCGATGACGCCGGTGATGCTCGCCGAATATGTGCCGGCGGATTTCGACAGCCAGCAACGCGAAACGTCGGAAGAGGCGCTTGCGATCGTCGCGCGCGAATCCGGCATCGCGCCCTCCCGCATCTCGGGCGTGGTCCGCCAGGGCGGCATCTATCACGAGATCCTCGAAGAGGCCGCGACCATGAAGGCCGACCTGATCGTGATGACCTCGCACCGGCCGGCGATGCGCACCTACTTCCTCGGCTCGAATGCCGGGCACGTGGTGCGCTACGCCAAATGCTCGGTGCTGGTGGTGCGGCACTAGAGCAGAATGAGTTATGGGGCCGTCGCAGGCGGCGCTGCCAAAATATCGAAAACAACCCCATGCAAAGTAGCCGGCGGCGGCCGGCGCTCGGCCAGGGCGACTTGACACGTCGGGCAACTCAGGAACATTCTTCTAATATTCCGAAATTGCGCCCGGGCATGGTCAGCCCTCCCAGAGCCGACCACCCATGAATCATTGAAAAATTGATTCGGGAATCCTATAAAACGCGGCAAAATCAACAATCTGCCAAAGTAGTGGGCGCGGACTCATTAAGGCGCAGCCATAGCCTGATTGACGCGAGTTGAACGAAGGCAAGATAGTTAGCGGCAAGCCTGTCGTACCGCGTCGCCACGCTACGACATTGTTTGATTCTTGATGCACGCGGACAATGGAGGTGTCGATCATCTGGACAGCGGCATCATGGGCGGCGGCAATCGCTTCTATGATGCGGCCCCAGACACCAGCCCGCCGCCAGCGGACGAACCGGTTGTAGCAAGTGGTGTATGGGTCAAACGCCTCCGGCAGATCACGTCAGGGTGCTCCCTGATCGGAGCACCCAGAAGATGCCATTGAGGACACGTCGATCGTTCACTCGAGGAACGCCACGCGGCTTGTTCGGTAGCATCGGCCTTATGGCAGTCCATTCATAGTCGGCGAGTTCGTAGCGCATGATTCGAGCGAACAGTTTGAGAGTTTGAATCACGGGAGTCCGGCCAAACGCAACGCTCCTGGCTCAGCCCCCGTTCGGCGCTTACGGGCAGAGGCGGACATCAACCTACCGACAATCGCTGATGAATCCGTCGAGAATAGCCCGATGCGGACATTGCCCGCTTTCGCCTGTGTTCCGCGACACGCCGGCGCGACGCCGGGCGATTGATCTGGATCAAGATGTGGGCGTGAAGGCGACCTTTACCTGACGCGATACGCTGGTCGCTACAGAGTCTACCATGAAGCTGTTGAAAGAGCCTTTGCTTCATTTCTTGATCGCAGGCGCTGCCTTGTTCGGCGCTTATGCCTGGATGAATCGCGCGCCGGAAGATCCGAACGCGGGCCAAACCCCGTCCCTCCAGGTCGGCGCTGGCGATATCGAGTGGCTGGCACAAAACTGGACCACTCAGTGGCGGCGTCAGCCAACACCGGAAGAGCTGCG
Organism: Bradyrhizobium sp. USDA 4510; assembly: GCF_054059095.1. NCBI lineage: Bacteria > Pseudomonadati > Pseudomonadota > Alphaproteobacteria > Hyphomicrobiales > Nitrobacteraceae > Bradyrhizobium > Bradyrhizobium sp. USDA 4510. The sequence goes on from NZ_JBSSBT010000001.1 coordinate 4,930,445, forward strand.
CGGGCTGGTCACGGACTACACCGATGAACTGCTGCTCGCACGCGAGGCGCGCTCCCTGGGACTCGAAGATAACGACGTGATCGTCCGGCGACGCCTGGCGCAGAAACTGACCTTTCTTGTTGAGGATACCGCACGCCGGGCCGAACCATCGGATACCGAATTGCAGCAGTTCTACGCCGGGCATGCCCAGCTCTTCCGCAGCGATGCACGCATCTCGTTCACGCAGGTCTATTTCAGCCCGCAGCAACGCGCCAACGCGCAGTCGGACGCCACCTCAACATTGCAGCGGCTACGCGACGACGGCGCGCTCTCGACGGCAGCCTTGGGCGACCGCTTGTTGCTCGAAGCTGATTTCCGCGACGAGACCGAGCAGTCTGTGTCCGCGGCTTTCGGCGGCGCCTTTGCACGGGCGGTGTTCTCGCTTGAGCCCGGTGTCTGGAGCGGCCCGATCGAATCAGGGTACGGCCAGCACCTGGTGCGCGTTTCGACCCGGCAAGAAGGCCAATTACGTCCATTTGCCGATCTGCGCGAGCAGGTCGTCGAGGCGTGGAGAAGCGAGGAGGAGAGAACGGCGAAGGAACTGTATCTCGCGGGACTGCGCAAGAAATACCGTCTTGTCGTCGATGACGCCTTAAAGCCGCTGATGGTGCCGATCGCGGCCGCCTCCTCGAGGCAGCCGTGACAGCGCGCCGCTCACGCAAGCTTCGCTCCTGGGCGCACCACTCCGTCAAGCTCGCCATGATCGCGATTTTTGCGGCTTGGGGCCTTGCGTGGCTGACGCCCTGTTCGGCCCATGAGGTTCGTCCCTCCTATCTTGAAGTGCGCGAAGAGCGGCCCGGTGAATTCGACGTCCTGTTCAAGACGCCGATGCGCGGGCAGCTTCGCTTGGCGCTCACGGCGACTTTCTCCGGCAGCGCAGAAGACCTCACGCCCATGACGAGGCGTGCTGCCGTCGATGCCGCCGTGCAAACGTGGCGCTTTCGCGCGCTCGTTCCGTTGCGTGGACAGACGGTGCGCATCGATGGACTGCAAAACACCATGACAGACGCCCTGGTGCGCATGGTCTTCCTTGACGGAACCAACTGGGTGCGGCGGCTCACTCCGCAAGAGCCGGCAGCAATGATACCCCTGCAGCAGACCGGTTGGTCGGTCGCCGGCGTCTATCTCAGGCTGGGTGTTGAGCACATCCTGTTCGGTATCGACCACCTGTTGTTCGTGCTGGCGCTGCTGATCCTCACCCGCGGGACCTGGCTGCTGGTGAAGACGGTAACCGCATTCACGGTCGCGCACAGCATCACGCTGGCACTGGCGACGCTCGGCTATGTGCATGTGCCGGCTGCTCCGGTCGAGGCGGTGATTGCCTTGAGCATCGTGTTTGTGGCCGGTGAGATCGTGCATTTGCAGCAGGGGCGTGAAGGCCTGGCGGCAAGAGCGCCGTGGTTGGTCGCGTTCACTTTTGGCCTGTTGCACGGATTCGGCTTTGCCGGCGCGCTGCGCGAGGTAGGGCTGCCGGAAGGACACGTGCCGCTGGCGCTCCTGTTCTTCAACATCGGGGTGGAGATCGGCCAGCTGCTGTTCATCGCAGCGACGGTGTGCCTCTCCTTTTGGTTTCTGCGTTTTCACAGATCGAGAATCCGCTGGGCAAGCGTCGCGACGTCTTATGCCATCGGGAGTCTTGCCATGTTTTGGGTAATCGAGCGTATCGCTGCATTTGACGTGGCTCATCGATTTTGGGGAGGAAACACATGAAACGAACGGTGTTGCAGATCGTTACCGGGTTGAGTGCCGCCTGTTTCATCTCGCCAACATTCGCCCAGGACGTTGGCGCGCCGGAAAAGGATCAGCTCGAACAATCCCTGCAGAAGCCCGCCTATTCGCCTTACGTGAATCGCGAGTTTCCCACGCGACCGTTCTTTGGCGACACGCACCTGCATACTTCGTTTTCGATGGATGCCGGCGCATTCGGCGCCCGGCTCGACCCGAAGGACGCCTATCGCTTTGCCCGCGGCGAACAAGTCACTTCGAACACGGGCCAGCCGGTGAAGCTTTCCCGGCCGCTTGATTGGCTTGCGGTGACAGATCATTCCGACAACATGGGCTTCTTCCCGGACCTGTTCGCGGGTAAGCCTGATCTTCTCGCCGACCCGACCGGTCGCAAATGGTACGACATGATCAAGTCTGGCCAGGGCGCCGAGGCCGCGATCGATATCATCGTTCAGTTTTCGCACGGTACGTTTCCGAAGGACCTGATGTACTTCCCGGGAACGCGTGCCTATCGGGGCGCGTGGCAGAAGACCATCGAGGCTGCTGAACAGTTCAACGATCCCGGCCGCTTTACCACCTTCATCGCCTACGAATGGACCTCGAATACCGGCGGCAACAACCTCCATCGCAACGTGATCTACCGCGACAACGGTGACAAGGCGAGCCAGGTCGAGCCGTTCACCGTGTATCCGCCCTACGGCAGCGACAATCCGGCCGACCTGTGGAAATGGATGCAAGGCTACGAAGCCAAGACCGGCGGCAGCGTACTGGCGATTGCCCACAACGGCAATTTGAGCAACGGAACGATGTTCCCCGTGGTCGAGGCTTTCGGCAAGGCCCTCGACCGCGACTATGCGGAGCAACGCGCCAAGTGGGAGCGGCTCTACGAGGCCACACAGACCAAGGGCACCGGCGAGTCTCATCCGTATTTGTCGCCGAACGACGAGTTCGCTGCGTTCGAAATCTGGGACAAGGGCAACCTCGACGGCAGTGTTGCCAAGAAGAAGGAAATGCTTGAGTTCGAGTATGTACGTTCAGCCTACAAGAACGGCCTCAAGCTCGAGCAGCGCCTCGGCATCAACCCCTACAAGTTCGGCCTCGTCAGCGGCAGCGATGCGCACACCGCCCTCTCCGCGATGGAGGAGAACAACTTCTTCGGCAAGACCGTTCCGCAAGAGCCGAGCCCGCACCGGATGGGCGCTACCTTCATCGATAACAAGACGACCGGCGTGAAGATCATGGATTGGGAGGTCGGCTCCTCCGGCTATGCCGCCGTGTGGGCTAATGAGAACACCCGCACGTCCATTTGGGATGCCATGCAACGTAAGGAGACCTACTCCACCACCGGCACCCGCGTGATCGTGCGCTTCTTCGGGGGCTGGGATTTCGTGCCCCAGGACGCGGACAATCGCCTGCCGGCCCAGGTCGGCTACAGCAAGGGCGTGCCCATGGGCGGCGACCTGCGCGCAGCGCCGCAGGGAAAGGTACCGACGTTTCTGGTCGCCGCGCTGAAGGACCCGATCGGCGCCAACCTTGATCGCTACCAGATCATCAAGGGCTGGCTCGAAAAGGACGGCAGCGTGAGCGAAAAGGTTTTTGATGTCGTCTGGTCGGGAGATCGCAAGCCCGGCAACGATGGCAAGCTGCCATCAGTTGGCGATACGGTAGACGTAGCGAATGCCACGTGGACCAACACGATCGGCGCGCCCGAGCTCATCACGGTGTGGAAAGATCCCGAATTCGACCCAAGTCGGCCGGCCTTCTACTACGGCCGGGTGATCGAGATTCCGACCCCGCGCTGGACCGCCTACGACGCGAAACGCTACGGCGTCACGCCGTTGCCCGGCACCGCCATGAAGGTCACCGAGCGAGCCTTTACGTCACCCATCTGGTACACGCCGGCGAAGTAGTGCCGGGGCTGAAACGGAGGGCTTCATGCGAAAGCACCGGATTGCCGCAGTTTTCGTGCTCGGCTGGTGCGCTGCCTGGGCGCCGTCCCAAGCCCCGGCTTGCGGTTACCACGATGACGTCACGCTCGCGCGCGGCATGCTGAATTGGACCTACCCCGACGCGCTGCATGTCCTGGGCGCAATGGCGCAGGCGGTGAGCGAGCGGCGGCTTCCGCCCCCGGCGCGTACGCCCGATCTTTGGGCCTATCACCGCACCGTGCGATCGCTCGAACAGTTGGGAGAGCAGCTGCGGATACCGGCGGGTGAGAACGCGCCGATGGCTTTTGCGCTGCTGTTGATAGAGCCGATGTTATGGACTCGCTTCACGCCAGAGGGCGGCGACCTGCATGCGCAAGTTCATGTCTCTGCACCGCCTGTCGGCGAACTCGTCCTCATCAGCGGCGAGGACGTGGTTCGGGAGATAGCCAACCATCGCTTGTCGGTAGGCGACGCCTACCGACACGGCCTCATCCGCCTCTACGGCACGGAAACCGAGGTGTCGCGCTTTCTGCAGTTCTATTGCCGGTGTGCATAAATGCGTTGGGTCAAGTCCAGCAGCAGTCTTGATCCTGCGCTGAACAAAGCGTTGATTTTCGCCGCCATAACCGAAACAGTAACCGGCCTTGCCCTGGTAATCGTTCCGTCACTCGTCGGACATTTGCTGTTCGGTGAAGACCTTTCTGGTATTGCCATTCCGATCGGGCGACTGACCGGTATTGCCCTTATCGCGCTAGGCATTGCTTGCTGGCCCGGTCCGCCGCTAATCGGCATGTCTTCAGCACGGCACCGGTGGCAGCGTCACCGCTATTGCTATTTCGTGAATCTGGGCCTTGTGGATGTCGGCGGCGTTGGCGCCGCGGGCTGAAGATTGAACGTCAGCCAGACGTTCCAGCCTGCTGGCCGATTTTCATTGGCGAATTCGCCGTAGCCCTTCAGGTTCAGATATCCCTGCATGTCTCCGACCGGGAAAATGTAGCCGACCTGCGGGCCGACACCGGCCACGCGCGACCGGAAGCAGCCGACGCGATCGCCGGAGCCGCTGTCGCAGCCGAGCTGCTGATAGAAGTAACCGACGAGGCCGACCTGCCACTGCTTGGTCAGGAACTGCGATGCGCCCCAGTCGAGGTGCATGTCGACGCCGCTTTGATATTGGGTGGAGGGGTTGACGAAGTTGTAGGTGAATCCCAGCACCGTCGAAAATTCATGCCCGGTCTTTGGATCGAAATAGGTGTAGCCGCCGCCCGCGTCGACCGCCCAGTGCCCAATCCCCAAATTCGCCAGGCGGCCCGACTGATAGGCGCCGACCGGAAGGTCGGCGGTGACGTACGTCATGTAATTGTTGACACCGGCATTCCAGCGCAGCGCGAACTGCGGGATCAGGTCGCCGAATGCAATGAGCGAACTGTCGATGCTGTCAAACCGGGAGAAGGGGAACGTGCCGCCGCCTGGTCCCGTCAATGTCCCAACGAGCGATCCCGCCAGCGACGTGGAGTTGGAGCCGTAGGTCGCCAACAGGCTGGCAGAAGCCTGACCGCCCAGCACGGGTGTTGCAAAGGTGTAGGTCCCGGCGACAAGGCCAAGGTTCACATTCGCATTGACGTTCGCGTTGACGTTGGCCGTCAGATTCGCGGGAAAGCGACCAAGCGTGATTTCGCGCGACCGCGCCACGTCGCCGCCAGCGGAAACAGAGGTGTGATAATAAACCGTGGTCACCGACCAGCCCGGCGCCTGCTGGGGAACAGCCGCGAGGCTGCCAAAAAATCCGGGTATCCAAAAGCTGATGCCATTTTCATCGGCCCGAGCCGGTTGGGTGGAAAGCGCCAGCAAAGCGGCAAGCGCCCCAACACTCAAATGCCACTGCGAAAAAAATCTGCGTCCCAAATTCGGTTTAAAGCGCCGCATCGCCGATTCCCCGACTCTCGCGATCCCACCATTGCTCCGGCGGGGTAGAAACTCGGAAAGAATAAGCTGACGCTGCCGTTCGTCCACGCGAATTCGGCACACTTGAGTTCAGCCGGAGGTTTATTGGAAGGTTGTGTCTATGACGCCACAACCCTGGCACTTTTTGCATAGTCATCAGGGCTCTCCACAAGGAACGGGCGACCTGGCTCGATTGATCTAGATCAATGGGAGAAGGTTGTGCCGCTGCGAACGTGCCACCGCTTCAGATGTTCGATTGTCACGTTGACTGACTAAGGTGTAAGCCGCGCTCCTCCCTGGCAGAATCGGCGCTGGAAAGCTGCCGAGAGATTCCTGGAGGCGACGCTCGTAATTTTGAAAACTCGTTCATTGCGAGTAGCCCATGCACGACGTTGGCGTTGCGGCAGACGTACATTTGTCGGATGGGCCCAGTGAGAGGGGCATGGTCTGGATTCCGGGCGGCACGTTCCGCATGGGCTCAGACGGGCGCTATGCCGAAGAGGCGCCGGTCCATCGCGTCTCGATGAGCGGCTTCTGGATGGACCGCACGCCGGTCACCAATCGCGATTTTCGCAAGTTCGTCAACGCAACCGGCTACGTGACGTCAGCGGAGACGCGGCCTGACGCCAGGGACTATCCAGGCGCACTGCCGCACATGCTCAAGGCGGGCTCGCCGGTTTTCACGCCACCGAAGCGTCCGGTCGATTTGCGCGACTGGTCGCAATGGTGGAATTTCAAATTTGGCGCCAACTGGCGCCGGCCATATGGCCCCCGCAGTTCGATCAGCGGCATCGACGATCATCCCGTGGTCCACATTGCCTATCGCGATGTCGAGGCCTATGCGACATGGGCTGGCAAGGACTTGCCGACCGAAGCCGAATGGGCGTTTGCGGCGCGCGGCGGCCTCAACGGAGCCGAGTTCGCCTGGGGCGACGAGCTGATGCCCGGCGGCAGGCCAATGGCGAATACCTGGCAAGGTGTTTTTCCATACCAGAATCTTGGCGACGATGGTCAGGCGCGCACCTCGCCGGTGATGGCGTTCCCACCGAATGGCTACGGCCTTCATGACATGATCGGCAACGTCTGGGAGTGGACCACCGATTGGTGGTCCACCAGGCATGCGCCCGACGCGGCCAAGGCGTGCTGCGTTCCTCAGGATCCACGCGGCGGGCGAGAGCAAGACAGCCACGATCCGTCTCTGCCCAAGATCAAGATTCCCCGCAAGGTTCTCAAAGGCGGCTCGCATCTCTGCGCGCCGAACTACTGCCGTCGCTATCGCCCGGCTGCGCGCCATGCGGACGCGGTGGATACGTCCACGAGCCACGTTGGCTTTCGATGCATCATAAGGAGCAAGTGATGAACGACGACAAGGATAACGCCTCACGCGATATGAGCCGTCGAAATGTTTTGCTCGCGACGACAAGCCTGGCGGCGGCATCCGCATTAGGCGCCGCCGCATCGGTCGAAAAGGCGCTGGCCCAGGCGCAGCAGGCACCGAGCGGCCAGCGGCCCAATATCGTCGTCATCATGGGGGACGATATCGGCATCTGGAATATCGGTGCTTACCATCGTGGCATGATGGCCGGCCGGACGCCGAACCTCGACAAGATCGCCGCAGAAGGCATGCTGTTTACCGATTATTACGCCGAGGCGAGCTGCACCGCAGGCCGCGCCAACTTCATTACCGGCGAGCTGCCGATCCGCACCGGCATGACAACGGTCGGCCAGGCCGGCGCCCCCACAGGCTTGCCGGCGGAGGCTGTGACCATTGCCACCGCGCTCAAGGGCATGGGCTATGCCACCGGCCAATTCGGCAAGAACCACCTTGGCGACAAGAACGAATTTCTGCCGACCGTGCACGGCTTCGACGAGTTCTTCGGTTATTTGTATCACCTCGACGCGATGGAAGATCCGGCCCACCCTGCCTATCCGCAGGAGCTGTTGAACAAGGTCGGCCCGCGCAACATGATCCATTCGTGGGCGACCAATGTGGACGACGCCACCGTGGATCCCCGCTGGGGCAAGGTCGGCAAGCAAAGAATTGAGGACGCCGGAACGCTCTATCCCAAGCGGATGGAAACCGTGGACGATGAAATTCGAGACTTTGCGTTGAGTTTCATTGAAAAGGCCAAGGCCGATAACAAGCCGTTCTTCTTGTGGCTCAATCCGACCCGCATGCACATCGTCACGCATTTGTCGCCGAAGTACGAGGCGATGCGCAACTCCAAGAACGGCTGGTCGATTCATGAAGCCGGCATGGCGCAGCTCGACGACGATGTCGGCCTCGTCATGAAAAAACTCAAGGACATGGGCGTGGATGACAACACCATTGTCATCTTCACCACGGATAACGGCACCGAGGTCTTCACTTGGCCGGATGGCGGACAGACACCCTTCGCGCAGAGCAAAGGTACGGTCATGGAAGGCGGCTTCCGCGCGCCGGCGATGATCCGCTGGCCGGGCAAGGTGCCGGCGGGCAAGGTCGAGAACGGAATCATCTCCGGTCTGGACTGGTTCCCGACCTTGCTGGCGGCTGCCGGCAGCCCGAACATTGCCGAGGAACTGAAGAAGGGCAAGCAGATCGGCGATCGCACCTACAAGTGCCATCTGGATGGCTATAATCAGATGGACATGATCACCGGCAAGGGGCCGTCGAACCGGCACGAAATCTGGTACTTCGGCGAGAGCGAGCTGGGGGCCGTGCGCATCGACGACTACAAGTATCGCTTCATCGACCAGCCCGGGGGTTGGCTGGGCGAAAAAACCAAGGTTGACGTGCCCTACCTGATCAACCTCCGCCTGGATCCGTTCGAGCGAACGGGCTGGCCGGACAGCGGGACCAAATACGGCGCGCAACAATACTTCGACTGGTTCAAATATGAATTCTGGCGCTTCGTGTTCGTTCAACAGGAGGTCGAGAAGCTGGCCATGACCGCAATCGAATTTCCGCCGATGCAGAAGGGCGCGAGCTTCAACCTCGATGCTGTGAAGGCGAAAATCGAGGCCGCCAGGACGGCAATGGCAAAATGAGATTCATGATCGTGTTGGGCGGCGTCCATGCCGCCCAACACCGTCTCGCCTTTCGGCCGGCGTTCGACCAGGCGACTTGACACGTCGGGCAGCTCAGGGACAATCTTCTAATATTCCGAAATTGCGCACGATGCCATTGAGGACGCGGCGGTCACTCGCTCGTCGCACGCCGCGCGGCTTGTTGGGCAGCATCGGCTCGGCAGTCCGGCTCAATCAGGCGCTGACCGACGGCGATTGGTCGCTATGCCCCCAAAGCGGATGCATTGTGTTCACATCGAGTTCTTCAGCTTCTGACCAAAGCGGTCGCGAGACCCGGTTTTGGCCCGAAGTACCAAGGGGCCCTCCGTTGATCTAGATCAAGGGAACAAAGCGGCGCTTCCATTTCGATCCCCCAATGGTTGTACAGCGTCGGGTGAGCGGGGTGACACCTCTCCGTACCACACGTTAGCGGAGGCGTCCGAAAGCCCAAGCGGGTAACAGAAGGAGAGGCATCGATGAATCGCCGTCAGCTTTTTCTTTCCACCGCAAAGGGCGCGCTTGCGTCGGCACTCGGTTGGTCCTGGCTTCGCGAGTCGGCGCAGGCTCAAGAAGTGCTGCCGCTTCCGCGGCCGCCATTCAAGGGAAAAATCGGCACCACCTATAAGGACTCGTTTCCGGACAAGATTCCGATCATTAGTGCACCAAGCGGCGCGCCGAACGTCCTGCTCGTTCTGATCGACGATTGCGGCTTCGGACAATGGGGGACTTTCGGCGGCCAAATCCCTACCCCGAACCTGGACCGGCTCGCAAAGGCCGGATTGCGCTACACGCGCTTCCATACCACGGCGCTATGTTCTCCAACGCGGGCCGCGCTGCTCACGGGCCGCAATCATCATTCCGCCGCAACAGGCAACATTACCGAATTGGGCGACGGCTATCCCGGCTACAGCGGACAGATTCCCAACGGCGCCGCCATGGTGGCAGAGCCGTTGCGCCAGCATGGCTACAGCACAGCCTGGTTCGGCAAGAACCACAATATTGCGGATTGGGAGACCAGTGTGTCGGGTCCCTATGACCGCTGGCCAACCCGGCAGGGCTTTGATCACTTCTACGGTTTCTTGGGGGGCGAAGCGAACCAGTGGGCGCCGGCGCTCTATCGCGACAATACGCCCATCGAGATGGAGGTCCCGAGCGGCCGGAAAGCCGATTACACCCTGAATGAAGCCCTTGCGGATGAGGTGATCAGTCACATCAACAAGCAAAAGTCGGTGACACCGGACCGGCCATTCTTCATCTATTACGCGCCCGGTGCCACGCACGCGCCTCATCACGTGCCGAAGGAATGGATCGACAAGTTCAAGGGGCAGTTCAATCAGGGGTGGGATAGATATCGGGAAGAAACATACCAGCGACAATTGCGCCTGGGCGTGATCCCTGCCGACACCAAGCTGACCCCGCGGCCGGCGGAGATTCCTGCCTGGGATTCCCTTTCCGCTGATCAGAAGCGCATCGCCTCGCGGCTGATGGAGACCTTCGCCGCCTACACGGCCCAAACCGACTTTCATGTTGGGCGCGTCCTCGATGCTCTGGAAGCAGTCGGCCAAACGGACAACACGCTGATCTTTTGGGAGATTGGCGACAACGGCTCCTCGATGGAAGGTACCCTCAATGGCACCTTTAACGAGATGGTCGGCGTTAACGGTCAGCAGGAGGACCCGAGCTATATCCTGGCGCATCTCGACGAGATCGGCGGTCCCAAGTCCTACAATCATTTTCCCGTGGGATGGGCGTGGGCCATGGACACACCGTTCCAATGGGGCAAGCAGGTCGCCTCGCATTTCGGCGGTACGCGCAATCCGCTCGTCATCTCATGGCCCAACAGGATCAAGGACAAAGGCGGCATTCGCACTCAATTCCATCACGCGATCGACATCGTTCCGACGATCCTGGAGGCTGCTCAAATCGAGCAGCCCTCGTTGGTCAACGGGGTTGCCCAAAAGCCGATCGAAGGCGTCAGCATGGTTTACACCTTCGACAACCCGAAGGCTGAAGAGCAGCGTCGCGTTCAATATTTCGAGATGTTCGGCAACCGTGCGATCTACAGCGACGGATGGGTTGCGTGCGTCCGCCATGGACGGCTGCCCTGGCAAAACATCGGCTCGTATGATTTCGCCAACGACAAGTGGGAGCTTTACCGGATTGAGAGCGATTTCAGCGAGGCCAACGACTTGGCGGCTCAAGAGCCCAAGCGTCTGCGCGACATGCAGGACCTGTTCTGGGTCGAGGCAGCAAAATACGACGTGCTCCCGCTGGACGACCGGTTCATCGAGCGCGCCGACCCAAGCTTGCGTCCGAGCCTGATCGCGGGACGCACCGATTTTACCTATTACCCCGGCGCCACGCGGATCCCCGAAAGCTCATCGCCCAACGTGAAAAACCGCTCGCACAGCATCGCGGCGTATATCGATGTTCCGCAAGCAGGCGGTGATGGTGTGTTGATCGCGGCTGGCGGCACCGTTGCCGGCTACGCTCTCTACATCAAGGACGGTAAGCCGACTTACGAATACAACTGGTTTTCCCTGCAACGCTACAAGGTCACGAGTTCGGAGAAGCTCGCACCGGGTCCGGCAATCATTCGCGTGGACTTCAAGTACGACGGCGGTGGGCTCGGAAAGGGTGGCGTAGTCACGCTTTTCGTCAATGACACGAAGGTTGGAGAGGGGCGGGTCGAAAAGAGCGTCTTGGGCCGGTTCTCGGCCGATGAAACTTTCGACATCGGGATGGATACGGGATCGCCGGTCAGCGATGATTACGCGTCGCCCAATCCCTATACAGGCAAGCTCTTAAAAGTGGAGATTCACCTCGCCCCGGTGAACCACACCGAAAACGACATCAAAACGCTACGCAAGGCCGAACTGGCTGCACAATCGGCCATCGAATAGGGATCGATGAGATCGAGGTGCAAGTCAGGAGGCCCGTTGGCTCGCGGCCAAGTATCGGTTCGTGGCCCTTCTCGAACCTCCGGCGACGTCCGCTTTCTCGCGGCTGTCAGGGTGAGAGCGGACATCAAGCGTCCCTCATCCAGCTCCGCTTTATGAGTACACGGCCCAGCTGATTGGTCAGCTGCCACCATCGAGGCAAAGCCACGCACAAAAACAATGCTGCAAGCGGTGTTCGCCTAGAGGCGATTCCGTTGCGGCTGCATCCGGCGCACCTCGCGCTCGATGCTGGCGGCGACCAGCGGCGCCTTGTCGGCGGCGATGGGCGGGGAAAACACGAAGCCCTGCACCAAATCGCAATCGAGCCCGCCGAGCACGTCCAGCTCGGCGGACAATTCGGCGCCCTCCGCCACGACCGTCATGCCGAGCCCGTGCGACAGGGCGATGATGCCGCCGAGCAGCTTGCGCTTCTCCGGCGCGGTGGAAATGCCATCCACGAAGGCCCGGTCCACTTTCAGGCAGTCGAAAGGAAGGCGCGTCAGATAGCCGAGCGAGGAATAGCCGGAGCCGAAATCGTCCAGCGCCAGCCGGGCGCCCAAGCCGGACAGCGCCGTCAGCGTGCGACTGATCCGTTGCTCGGTATGATCCACGAACAGGCTTTCGGTCAGCTCCAGGCAGAGCAGCTTCGCCGGAAAGCCGGTCTCCGCCAGCACGGCCGAGACCGCGGTCTCGAAATCCACGCTCCAGATCTGCGCCGGCGAGACATTGACCGAGATGGAGCGCGGCGGCAGCCCGGCATCCAGCCAGGCGCGGCCCTGCCGGCAGGCCTCGCGCAGCACCCACAGGCCGAGGTCGACGATGAGGCCGGAGCTTTCGGCGATCGGGATGAACTCCGCCGGCGAGATCGGCCCGCGCTCGGGATGGGCCCAGCGTAGCAGCGCCTCGAAGCCGGTGACGCGGCCGGTCTTCAGGTCCACCTGCGGCTGGTAATGGGCCTCGAGGGCGCCGGCCTCCACGGCGTGGCGCAGATGGCGGCCGAGATCGAGCCTTTCATCGACCGCCTGCGCATAGACCGGCTCGAACAGTTGCGCCCGGCCGCGCCCGGCCTCCTTGGCCATGTAGAGCGCGAGGTCCGCGTTGCGCACGGCGGTCTCCGCCGTCGCGCCGTGCTCCGGCAGGCGGGCAATGCCGATGGTGGCGCCGACCGAGGCCTCGCCCTCGGCGAGATCGACAGGGCCGGACAGTTTGCCGACGAGCCGATCGGCAAGCCCGGTCAGCGCGGCGTCGGACGTGTCGCATCCATCCGCCAGCACGGCGAATTCGTCGCCGCCGAGCCGGGCGATGAAGGCGCGCGGCCCCAATTCCTGCCGCAACGCAGCCGCCACCTTGATCAGCAATTCGTCACCGGCGGCATGGCCGAGGGAATCATTGACCTCCTTGAAGCGATCGAGGTCGATGAGCAGCAGCGCACCGGTCCGGCCTCCCTGGGAGCAGCCTTCGGTCAGCGCGGCGAGCTGGCGCGTGAACAGCGCGCGATTGGCAAGGCCGGTCAACGGATCGCTGTAGGCGAGCTGCTCGAGCTGGCGCTCGGCTTCCTTGCGCTCGGTGACGTCCTGCACGGTGCCGATGATGCCGATGACCTTGTCGTGGGCAACCTCCGCCTTGCAGATCACAGCCAGATCGCGGGGCATGCCGTCCGCGTGCAGGATGCGTAGATCCGTGGCCTCGGTACGGCGGGTGAGCAGCACCCGTTTCTGCACCTCCCGGAAGCGGTCGGCGTCGCCGTCCAGGAAATAGGGTCCCATGTTCTCATCGGTCGGCTCGAACGTGTCGGGCAGGCCGAGAAGCTGGTAGAGCTCGGGCGCCCAGATCGTACGGCCGCTGTCCAGCCGGAAGCTCCAGGTGCCGATCTTGCCGAGGCGGTGGGCCTCCTCCAGCGCCCGCGTGCGCTGGTCGAGCAGCGCCTTGGCCGCCCTGAGCTGGGTGATGTCGCTGGAGGTGCCGCGATAGCCGAGAAAGCTGCCGTCATCGGCGAAGATCGGCTTGCCGCTGGTGCAGATGCTGACGCGCGAGCCGTCCTTGCCGATCAGCGTATAGGTGAAGTCGCGAAAAGGGCGATGGGCCTCCATATCGGCCCGGTGCCGCGCCATCGCCTCGCCGTCCTCGGGCGCATAAGTCAGTTCCCAGCGCGCCTTCCTGCCAGCGGCCACCGTCTGGAACGCCGCATTGCCGGCAAGCGATTTGGGATAGGGCAGCAGCCGATGTTCGGCATCGCTCTCCCAGCACCAGTCCGAGGCGGTCGAGACAAAATCGGCCAGCCGTTGCTCGCTCTCCGCCAGGCGCCGCAGCGCGGAGGTCTCCTCCGTGACGTCGCGGACGATGCCGGACACGCGTCGAACCTGGCCGTCCGCGTCGAATTCCGGCTCGCCATGCACCACGCAGTCGAGCAGGCTGCCATCGGAACTGCGGAGCCTCGTCCGCACCGCATAGGGCCGCCCCTCCGCCCAGCAAGCCGCGTAATGCGCCTCCAGAAGCTTCCGGCTTTCAGGCAGATAGCGCTCGCGCACCGTGGCGATGGGGATGTAGCCGTCGGCTGTGTCGAATTCGTAGAAGGCGGCGAGCTCGGGCGATATCCAGAGATCGGTCGCGGCGGCACTCTGCGACTCCCAGTAGCCCATGCGGGCCAACCGGATCGCACAGCGCAGCGATCGCTCCTCATGCCAGCGGCGACGCGCTTCCCGGGTCGGGGCCTGCCCTTGCGACAATTTGCGAGCGGCCATCGGTCCCCAACTCAACGCTAGCGTACGCAGCTAACAGGCTAGCATAGAGCGTCACAACCTTGGAGCGACGGCGGTGACGAGATGGGGCTCTTCCGCTTTTTTGGTGTAGTTTCGGTGAATTCTGCAACCGGCAGTCGGCGCCCGGCCCTAAGGCGCGACGTGATTGGGTTGAATCGTCATCGCGCTTTAGCTCTTTGTTTGGGCATGACCTCCGCGCAAACGCGTCCCGCGTTTGTCGCGAGGGAAAACCGCTTCGCACTTTTCCGGATCATGCATGAGCGCAGCACCGGCATCTTAACGGATCCGCACCAGCTCCAGGTCGAAGTCGCCGGTGACGGCGGTCTCGATCTGGCAGCGCGAGAGTCCGATATCGCGCAACGCCCGGTCATCGAGCTGGCGCAGCGTCTTGATCGCCTCGCGGCGCACCCAATAGGTCGCGAGCGCATCGCCCCACACTCGGAGCAATCGGAGCAATCCGCCCAATGTACTAGGCCGCGCGGGCGCTGCGGCGGCTGAGGATATCGCTGACATTGTCATCTCTCCTTCGCTGCCCATAGACAAAGCTACGCCGTTGGCGCAAATGCTGTTTCAGCGCCTGCGCCGACCGGGACCTCGGATTGCTTGCGCACTCCTCGGTGCAATCATGGGCTTGTTCCCTCTTAAATGATCCGGTACATTGCTCGGAGCAAGTAAAACATTGCTCTCGGTGCAATAATGTCGAGGTTCGAATATCTGAAGCTGGCGGATGCGGTGGCCGCCGAGATCGCCAGCGGCGCGCTGAAGGCGGGCGACCGGCTGCCGCCGCAGCGTCATTTCGCCTATGACCGCAACATCGCCGTCTCGACGGCGAGCCGGGTCTATACCGAGCTGTTGCGGCGCGGGTTGGTGGTCGGTGAAGTCGGCCGCGGCACTTTCGTGTCCGGCGAGGCACGCCGCGGCATCACGGCCCCGACCGAGCCGCGCGGCGCCCGCATCGACCTCGAGTTCAACTACCCGCTGCTGCCGCACCAGGCGACGATGATCGCCAAGAGCCTCGAAGGACTGGAGCGGCCCGAGGTGCTCGAGGGCGCGCTGCGGCCGGCGACCAGCTTTGGCACGCGGGCGGCACGCACCATCTCCTCGGAATTTCTGGCGCGCAAAAGCTGGACGCCAAATCCCGACCAGATCGTGTTCACCGCCAATGGCCGGCAATGCATCGCCGCCGCGCTCGCCGCCGTGGTGCCGCCCGGCGGACGCTGCGGCGTCGAGGCGCTGACCTACCCGTTCGTCAAGGGCATCGCGGCGCGGCTCGGCATCTCGCTGGTGCCGCTCGCGATGGACGAACACGGCGTGCGACCGGATGCGGTGCAGAAGGCGCATCGCGAGGCGCATCTGTCCGCGATCTACGTCCAGCCCACGATCCAGAACCCGCTCAGCATCACCATGCCGCCCGAACGCCGCGCCGAGCTGCTGCGCGTGGTGGAGAAGCTCGGCCTCATCGTCATCGAGGACGGCGTCTACGGATTTCTCGACGATGAGGCGCCGCTCGCCGCGCTGGCGCCCGACAGCTGCATCATGCTCGACAGCCTGTCGAAGAAGGTCGCGCCGGGCCTTGCGCTCGGCTTCATCGTGTCGCCGCCGCGGCTGCGCGAGAGCATCATGGCCGCGGTGCGCTCGGGCGGCTGGACCGCGTCGGGCTACGCCTTCGCCGCGGGGCAGCGGCTGATGGCCGACGGCACCGCCGCCGAATTGTCACGGCTGAAGCGGATCGATGCCGGCCGCCGCCAGCTTCTGGCGGCCAAGCATCTGGCCGATTTCGAAATCCAGACCAATCCGAAGTCGTATCATCTCTGGCTGACCTTGCCGCCGCATTGGCGCTCGCAGACATTGGTCGCGGCCGCGGCGCGCCGCGACATCGCGCTGACGCCGTCGACCACCTTTGCGGCCACGCCGGGGCACGCGCCCAATGCGGTGCGGCTCGCACTCGCCGCACCGCCGATGGAGCAACTCGACCTCGGCCTGCGGACACTGGCGGGAATGCTGAGCGCGACCGAAGAGGATTTTGACTCGACGGAGTGACATCGCACGTTCACTCCGAAGCAGCGCCGCAGTCCAGAATTGGATAGGAGTGGCACTCGCAGCGGCCCATTTCCAGTGAGCGCCAGGGCATCAAAAGCCACAGGCCGCATACGTCTTTCTCACGAGACGAAAATGCGCGCCCTCGGCTACGAAGTCCACATCCATGCACTGGTTGCCTTTGCGATACTCCCCGATCACGCCGCACTGCAGATATTCGAGGTTTATCCGCCAGCGCTTTTCTTGCGGCCAGTAGGTCGCAAAGTCGTGCTGCGCGACCGGCGTTCCCCTGCAGATTCCGGCAACGTATCGCCGCACGTCGGGCGGCAGATTGTCGACGTGATTGGGATCAAGCGGATCATGTTTGTTGCCCACGCTACCCTTGGAAAGAGCCGGCGGGATGCTCAGGAGCACAAGGCATAGAGCCAAAAATGGGGTCCGGATTGTCATCTGACGCTCCAGCCAAAAGCAAATCCGTCGCCGAGTTTACAGCGCGTTGCTTACAACCCGCTTACAGTCCGGCCGCGCGAACCGCTTCACCGATTGCGAACCGCCTTCGGCAGCAGCGCATCGGGCAATTGATCGAAGCTGTAGCGCCGCGGCCGATTGCGCGTGACGAAACCGCCGACCTGCCAGGTGAACAGCGCCGCAAAGCCGACCAGGAACAGCGCCCCCATCCAGTTCGAGGTCAGCAGCGCCGTCAGCAGCAATCCGATCATTGCCACCGCAAGGCAGGCCAGGAGCGCCAGCGCGGCGGTATACGTCTTCGGCCCGAGGCCTCCGACCAGCCTGGCGTTGCTGCCCGCCGCCTGCATCCGGCGATGCAGCTCGACGATGAAGTCGCGGTAGAGATGGCCCTGCGGCGCCACCAGCGTCGCGGTCTGCCAGGTGGTCGAGAGGATCGCGATCCGCCCGCCCTTGGCGTTGTCGATGTCGGCGCGAAACCGCTGCTGCTGCATCGAGACCGGGCGATAGGACAGTTTCACCGCGGAGATGTCGGCATAGTCCCACACGCCCGACCTGCCGGCGATCCGCCACGACAGCCCGTCCTCGGTCAGCTCGAACTGGTGCGCCGAGCCGATCAATGAGGCCTTGTAGGCGTAGCGCAGCGGCGAGCCCTCGCCTGCCTCCGACCGGTCCTGCAACGTTGTTGGCAATCCGCCGTTCCACCTGTTCAAACGCACACGCAGCTTGCGCAGCCTGTCACGGCTATCCTACAAGCGAGCCATGCCCGAGACGACCTATTTTCCGCGCTACCTCATCCTCGGCGGCGCGATGATATCCGGCGTGCTGCTGGCGCTTGCCGTGCACATGCTCGGCGCGCGCTACGGGCTCGATCTCGGCGGCCTGTGGCGCTCCGACAGCCACGAGTTCATGCCGGCGGGCGCCGCGATTGCGTGGTGGCTGATCGCGACCGTCGGATTTTCGGGCGGCTACTTCACCGCCAATCTGATGCACAGCGCGGTGGCCGGCCAGATCCCGCAGCGGATGCGTAACTTCCTGATCGTCGTCGGCGTGCTGATGCTGGCCGGTGCCGGCCAGGCCGCGTCGGCGCCGAGCACGGTCTCGACCATATCCGCCGTGCTCGCCGGCCTTGCCGCCCTGTGCCTCGGCGCGGTGATGGCGTTCTGCGGCGCCTATTTTGCCCTGCGCAAGAGCTGAGCTAGCCCTCCAACTCAGGCGACCGACCGTTCCGGCGTCCTGCGCAACATCTTGGCGACGTCGGCTGCCGGCCGCGGCGGGCTGAACAGATAGCCCTGCGCCTGCGTGCAGCCCTCCCGACGCAGCAGGTCGAACTGGGTATCGGTCTCGACCCCTTCGGCGGTCGTGACGATGCCGAGGCTCTTGCCGAGGCCGGTGACCGCGCGCACGATCGCCATCGAGTCCTCGCGTGTCGCAAGGTCGGTGACGAAGGACCGGTCGATCTTGATCTTGTCGAACGGGAAGCTGCGCAGATAGCTCAGCGAGGAATAGCCGGTGCCGAAATCGTCCAGCGAAATGCGGACGCCGAAGCCGCGAAGCTCATGCAGCACCGCGAGCGTCGCCTCGCTGTTCTGCAGCAGCACCGATTCGGTGATCTCGAGCTCAAGCCGGTCCGCCGACAGGCCCGATGCTTCCAGCGCCGCCTTCACCGACGACACCAGGTTCGGGTTCTTGAACTGCACCGGCGAGAGATTGACGGCAACCGCGACGGCCTCGGGCCAGCCCGCGGCATCCGCGCAGGCCTTGCGCAACACGATCTCGCCAAGCGGAACGATCAGCCCGGTTTCCTCGGCGACAGGAATGAAATTGTTCGGCGCGATCAGGCCACGCAGCGAATGGTTCCAGCGCGCCAGGGCCTCGAAGGCGACGATCCGATCGCCCGCGACATCGCGGATCGGCTGGTAGTAGACCTCGAACTCGTCATGCTCGAGCGCGAGCCGCAGGTCGCGCTCCAGCAGGCGGCGCGCCTGCGCACGCGCATCCATCCCGGTCTCGAAGAAGCGATAGGTGCCGCGGCCGTCGGCCTTGGCGCGGTACAGCGCGAGATCGGCCTTTTGCAGCAATTCGTCGGGATCCTTGCCGTCTTCGGGCGCGAGCGAGATGCCGATGCTGACGCCGATCACGAGCTGATGGCCGCCGATCTCGTAGGGCGCGGCGATCCGCTCGACCACGAGACTTGCCAGCGACGACACGACGGACGGCTCGCAATTGCTGCAGAACTGCACGATGGCGAATTCGTCGCCGCCGAGCCGCGCCACGGTGTCGTGCTCGGTGACGCATTCGCCCAGCCGGCGCGCGACTTCGCGCAGCAGCGCGTCGCCGATCGGATGTCCGAGCGTGTCGTTGATTTCCTTGAAATGATCGAGATCGAGACAGAGCACGGCCAGTTGGTCGGAGCGCTTGGCCAGTCTCGAGGCCTTCTCGAGCTGCTCGCGGAACAGCGTCCGGTTCGGCAAATTGGTCAGCGCGTCATGCCGCGCCATGTGCGAAATCTGCTCCTGTGCCTGCTGCCATTCGGTGATGTCCTCGAAGGTCGCGACCCAGCCGCCGCCCTTCATCGGCTGGTCGACGACGCGGATCGCGCGCTCGTTGCGGCTGACGATCCGCGTCGCGCTGTGGCCGGCCTTTGCCTCGGCGACGAGAGCATTGCAGAACTCCTCGGGATCGCCGTCCCACTCGCCGATGGAATGGAGGTCCTGCAGGACATCGATCAGCAGGCGTCCCTGCAGCGGTATGCGACTGCGCCCCATCATCTCGCTGTAGCGCTCGTTGAACAGCATGATGCGGCCGTCGGCATCGAACATGCACAGCCCCTGCGACATGTTCTCGAGCGCGGTATCGAGCACCACCTTCTGCTTGTGAAGTTCGGTCTTGGCGCGACGGTCGAGGATCGAGGCGATCAGCGAGAGGCCGAGGATCGCGAAGGCCGCAACGGCGGTCATGAACGAGAGCACGCGCGGCGAGACCGTAAGTCCGCCGGAAACGATGGTCGGATCCGGGACGAGCGTCACCGCGCCCATCGCGGTGAAATGATGCGAGACGATCGCGACGGTCAGAAGACCGGTCGCGGCGGCGGTGGTGCCGAAACGTTCGCCACGGGTGGCAACGACGAGCGCGAGCGCGCCGAACAGGCTTCCGAACGCGATCGACGAGGCGACGATGCCGGGCGACCAGACGATGCGCGCGGGCAGCTCCAGCCCGAGCATGCCGGTGTAATGCATCGCCGCGACACCGGCGCCGACGATCGCGCCACCGGCCGCAACCGTCTGCCAGCGTCCATCGAGCGTGGCGACGGCCAATCCGACCGCCAGGATCGCAACCGCGAGCACCAGCGACAGCAGCGTGATGGGAATGTTGTACCCGGCCTCGATGCCGGGATCGTACGCCAGCATGGCAACGAAATGGGTGGCCCAGATACCGCAACCGCCGACCGCCGCATCGAGGCCGATCCAGATCTCGCGGGCCCGCCCCTGCGCAGCGCGGGCACGGTGAAACAGGCTGATCGCGACGGCGCTGGCGAGCAGGCAGATCACCCCGCCGAGGACGACCAACCGCCAGTCATGTTCCAAAGTGAGACAGGTCAGAACGCGATACATATAGGCCCCCTTTATGGACCTATAAGAACAGACGCATTCGTGTAGGAACGGTAACCGCACCGCAGCAAGGTTCCACGCATGGTGAAGAAGCCTTGAATGCAGGCGATCGGGTCAGGGCAACGCGGAGATGCCTCGCTGCGGTTCGTCTCAGCGCCGAGCCTCTGACCATGCGCCGATCCAGATCAGCGCAGCCGCCGCCAGCAACACGCCGGCGGAGATGACGAGGGCCGCATGCAGGCCGGTGATGAAGGCCGCGGACCGGCTGACCATCGAGCCGAACAGCGCGACACCGAGCACGCTGCCGGTCTGCCGGGTCGCGTTCAATACCCCGGCCGCGATGCCGGCATGCTGTGGCCCGGCACTGCCGAGCAGCGCCGATGTCAGGGGCGGCACCAGCAGGCCGAGGCCGCCGCTCATGGCCAGCAATTGCAGGCAGATCGCGAGGTAGCTGGTGCCGGGGCCGATGAACAGCATCGCAAGACATCCGGTGGCGGAGAGAGCGGCGCCGAGCGCGATTGTCGCCGGCGCGCCGATCCGCTCCGCGACATGCGGTGCGATCAGGTTGGCGGGCAGCACGGCGCCAAGCATCGGCACGAACGCGAGGCCAGTGGCGAACGCCGACAGCCCGTTGACCTGCTGGAAGTAGAGGCTGAGCACGAAGATCAGGCCGTAGAACGCGACATTGACCAGGAGGCCGACCAGCGAGGTCAGGGCAAACATCAGGTGGCGGAACAGCGAGAGCGGCAGCATCGGCTGCGGCGCGCGCGCCTCACGCCAGACGAACAGCACGGAGAAGACGGCGGCGAGAGCGAAGCCTGCGATCACGAACGGGTTGCCCCAGCCAGCGCGCCGCCTTCGATCAGCGCGCCGGCCAACGTGCCGAGCGCGGCGATCGCCGCGACCTGCCCCGGCAGATCGAGCCGGTGTTGCTGATGACGCGCGGTTTCGCTGGCAAAGCGCCAGGCGAGCCACAAGCCGGCGAGGCCGATCGGCAGGTTGACCAGAAAGATCGCGCGCCAGCCGACCAGCGCGATCAGTCCGCCGCCGACGAACGGGCCGGCGGTCAGCGCAAGGCTCGCGCCCGCGGCCCAGACACCGACCGCGCGTCCCCGCGCCTTCTCGTCTTCATAGGCATGGCGGAGCAGCGCCAGCGAGTTCGGCACCAGGATGGCCGCGGCCAGCCCCTGCACGCAGCGGGCGGCGATCAGCGTCGCCGCATCAGGCGCGACCGCGCAGGCAACCGATGCCGCGGTGAAGATCGCAAACCCGGCCATGAAGATGCGCTTGGCGCCGATCCGGTCGCCGAGCGCGCCCGCGGTCAGGATGAAGGCCGCAAAGGCGATCGTGTAGGCGCTGACCACCCATTGCAGTTCGGCAACGCCGCCGCCGAGCGAGGCGCCGATCGCGTTGAGCGCCGTGTTGACGATGGTGACGTCGAGCTGCACGACGCCATAGCCGAGACTCATCGCGGCGAGCGTCAACGTCGCCGCGAGCCCGCTCGTTTGCCGATGCGACGTTCCGCGGCGGTCCGGCATGTGCCGGACGTTCAGGGATGTCTGTTGCATGGTCTTGTCCTTGCTCTCGGCAACCAATGCGAGACATAGGCCTTCGTTTCGCCGCAACACTTCGCCACGGATCGAAGTGTGAAATCGCGTGCCTGGCCGATCTGTCCGACGGCGGCCCGCTTGCGCGGCGTTTTGCCTCAATAGACCTACGGACCGCCCTCGCGCGGCTCACTGGCCCGAGCGCAGGGCGCATCCTGCGCATGCGCGCGCCGACTTCACACTTTGGTAAACGTCACAGCCGGCTCAGCCGTCCCCATGCTGACGCATATCGTCCATTCGCCTCGCGCCAGCTAACCCGCATCGACGCCGGGACGGCCGCAAATCGGCAAAAAAGCCGGCGAAACCGCCTGAAACGGCGGAACATGCAGTGGCCCCATCGCGTGTCCTGCGACTCACATTCCGCAGAGCGAGAACATATGTAGCCAATATGACAACGACGCTGGACGAGGGCCGAAGGTTGGCTTGTCAAGGGCTGCACAACGCATCGGTTTTGCCTTATGGGTCATCGCGTACGGTGCGTTTGCCCGTCACCCGTCGCCGTCCGTGACCGGGTCCCACTGAAATTTGCCGCCCCGCCGGGAGGATGAATGCTTCGGCTGCTGACCACGCTCGGGCGTGGTTTCAAGGAAAAGATCGGCTGGAAACGGCTCGGGATCGCCGCGAGCGTGTTGATCATCGCGTTCGCGATCACGTCGCTTGTTCACACCCTGAAGGGCGTCGATACCGGCATCATTCTCACCGCGCTCACCAACATCGCGCCGCACCGGATCGCGCTGGCGGCGCTCTGCGTGGTCGGGGCGTTCTGCACGCTGACCTTCTACGACTTCTTCGCGCTGCGCACGATCGGCAAGATCCATGTCCCCTACCGCATCGCAGCGCTGTCGAGCTTCACGAGCTACACGATCGGCCACAATATCGGCGCCACGGTTTTCACCGGCGGCGCGATCCGCTTCCGGATCTATTCCGATTATGGCCTCTCCGCGATCGACGTCGCCAAGATCTGCTTTCTGTCGGGCCTGACCTTCTGGCTCGGCAATTTGTTCGTGCTCGGCTTCGGCATGGCCTGGCACCCGGCGGCGGCGTCGGCGATGGACCTGCTGCCGCCGGCGATGAACCGGCTGATCGCGCTCGGCTGCCTTGCCGGCATCGGCGCCTATTTCGTCTGGCTCCTGACCGGCGAGAAGCGCCGCGAGCTCGGCCAGAATGGCTGGAAGGTGGTGCTGCCCTCGGCCAAGCTGACGCTGCTGCAGATCCTGATCGGCGTGGTCGATCTCGGTTTCTGCGCGCTCGCGATGTACCTGCTGATGCCGACCGAGCCGCATATCGACTTCGTCTCGCTGGCGGTCGTGTTCATCCTGGCGACGCTGCTCGGCTTCGCCAGCCACGCCCCCGGCTCGATCGGCGTGTTCGACGCCGCGATGCTGGTGGCGCTGCCGGAGTTCAGCAAGGAACAATTGCTGGCGACGCTGGTCGTGTTCCGCATCCTCTACTTCCTGATCCCGTTCGGGATTTCGATCTCGATCATGGGCATGCGCGAGCTCTGGCTCAACGTGGTGCAGCCCTGGCAAGAGCGGAAACGACTAAGCCAAGCCTGCACGGCTTCGGCGACCGTGCGGCAACCGATCGAAAGCCGGCAGCAGCGGGTCAGGCATCTGAAACGGTAACGGACAACGTTATCGGCCCCTGTGCGGGCCCCTCGACCCCGGATTTTCGATCCTCGCGGCCGCTTCTCTTATTTTCGCCGTACCGCTCGCGTCAAACCGCGCCATGATTGGCTTTTTGGTTCGATTTTCGTTTCGGGTGACGGTCTGCAGCGTGCTGCTCGGCAGCGCGCTGGCCGCGGTCTTCGCATCGGCCGCGGAGGCGCAGGACAACCAGCTGCAGATCTCCTGGGAGGTCCGCAACCGCTTCCGCCTGTTCCGCGAGGAACGCGACTTCCGCCTGCATGTCGAAAGCGGGCTTGGCCGCAGCGTGCTGGCCTCGGAACAGACGCTGGAACTGCAAAGCGACGGCCGCGGCTGGGCGCGCAACACCGTGAACCGGCTCTGCATCGACCTGCAGGGCCGCGTCAGCGAGCCCTGCACGCGCGACAACGTCAAGGAAAGCTATCTGACGCCGATCGATCATCCGATCGTCGTACGGCTCACCGGGCCGGTTCCGGTCGGCGCGACCTGTGCCTGGTCGTTCGACGACGGCGACGGGCCGCAATCCTCGACATTCGATTGCGCCGAGCCGATCAACCTGCGCGTCCGCTACGGCCGTACCACGGTCGCGACCGTCGACGTCGCAAGCGGCTCGGACGCCAACCAGCGCGTGACGACGCAGATCGAGGTACGCGACTTGCTGATCGCGGGCCTCGGCGACAGCATCGCATCCGGCGAGGGCAATCCCGACCGCGCGATTGCGCTCTCCGACGAGGGCTTCTGCTTCCGCTCCTATCTCGGCGGGGCGCAATATTACCGGCCGAGCCGCGCCGGCTACAAAGGCGGCCGCGCCTGCGAAGCACCGGACACCCTGACCAACTGGCAACGCCAGAGCGCGCTGTGGCTCAACTCGGCCTGTCACCGGTCGCTGTACAGCTACCAGACCCGCACCGCGCTCGCGCTCGCCGTGCAATATCCGCACATCGCGGTGACCTATCTGCCGCTGGCCTGCACCGGCGCCAGCATCGCCGACGGCCTGCTCGGCTCGCAGCAGGCGCGGGAATGCCTGCCGACGAAGACAGCCAACACCTGCTCGGGCACCGTCAACGGCCAGATCGCGGAGCTGCGCACGGCACTCGCCGCCGCCAAGCGCCGTCAGCCCGACCGCACCCTCGACCTCGTGCTGCTGTCGATCGGCGCCAACGACATCTACTTCTCCGGCCTCGTCGCCAACGTGATCGTCGACACGCCGACCGAGCGCACGCTGTTCAGCCGCGGCGGCTCGATGGCCAGCGTCGAGGATGCCCGTTCGGCGCTGGCGCGCGACCTGCCGGCCGATTTTGCCAAGCTGCGCGATGCGCTGAAGCCGCTGGTCGGCGGCGATCTCTCGCACGTGATCTACACGGCCTATGCCAATCCGGCGCTGGCCAATGGCGGCGCGCCCTGCCCCGGCGGCCGCGCCGGCTTCGAGATCCATCCCTCGTTCAATGCGGATCCCAACCGCCTCGCGTCGGTCTCGAGCTTCGTGCAGAACGAGTTCCTGCCGCAGCTCAAGGCGATCGCGCAGTGCCAGTCCGGCATCATCTGCCGCAATCCGCAGGCCGACCGCATGACTTTCGTCGATGCGCATCAGGACGCGTTTGCGAGCCATGGCTTCTGCGCACGCGCCTCGACCGATCCGGAATTCGACCGCGACTGCTTCGCCGCCAACGGCGACAGCTTCGTCTCGGACATCGTCGCCGCGGCCAACCAGCCGCTGAAATGCGGCCGCAGCGCCGGCGAATACCGCGCCTATCTGCCCCGCGCGCGCTGGATCCGCGACGCCAATGACAGCTACTTCACGGCGATGACCTACCCGCAGGGCCTGCCGTCCTCGATGCAGCCAAGCGACATCCACGACGCGACATGGGGCATCCTGTCGGCGGTGTATGGCGGCGCGGTGCATCCGAGCGCCGAAGGCCATGCCGCGATGGCCGATGCGGCGGTCCCCGCGGCCACCACCGTGCTGCAGTTGAATACCGCTGTGCCCGAAGTGATTACCGAGCCGGTCGCACCACTGCCGATGCCGATTGCACCGACGGGACAGCGCTGAACGCTCACGCTGCCACGCAAGAGCGGAGCGTGAGCCGCGCAGATTGGAGCGTTAGCTGCGGATTGTAGAGAAGAAGTGTTAGTGCCGCTTCGTCGCGGGCACCGGCGCCGCCGGCTTCGCCACGGCGGCTTGCGCCGGCAGATATTTGGCGACGATCGCGGGATCGAGTTGGGCTACCGCGGTGTCAGGCAGCCGGGTCCAGACCTCATCCTTGCCGAACAGCGAGATGCCGAGAAAGCCGCGCATGGTCAGCGTCTGACCATCGGCGCTCAACGTCATCTTGGCCTTGTAGACCTTGCCGTTGCGCGGATCGAGCACGTTGCCGCCTTCATAGGCGAGCCCGTTGCGCTTCATGTCGCGGATGAGGGGAATGCCGAGCCACGGCATGTCCTTGCGATCGTCGGTGCATTTCGAGCAAACCGGATTGGGCGGGTCGCCGGGCGATGAGAACATCTTTGCGATCATGCCTTCGAACAGGCCATTGCGCTCGATCACCAGGAACCAGCCCTCGGGCTTGCCGTCTTCGATCTTTTGCCACAGGCCGGCAGCCGACGGGTCGGCCGCCGAGGCCGCAAGCGGAGCAGCTAGCGCAAAGGCCGTGGCGATCGCGAGGATCAGCCGAAGTCTGGATAGCGTGTTCCGCATCATCATCACCTGATCAATCGACCAACTCGACTACAAGCAGACTACGGCCATTTCACGGAGCGTTCCAGTGCCCGCGCCGCGCAGGAGCCGCGCAGGAAGTTGCCCATGGCCCTGGCATTGGTCTCTGCCCGAGTGAAATCAGTTCACCCCGAGCTTCTTCTGCAGACTCGATGACGAGGTTGTGTATTGGAACACCAGCCGCTTGTCCGGATACACGTAGCGGTGCGCCTTCTGCGCCATCAGCGCACCCTCGTGGAAGCCGGAGAGAATGAGCTTGAGCTTGCCCGGATAGGTGTTGATGTCGCCGATCGCGAAGATGCCTGACACGTTGGTCTCGAACGCCGCGGTGTCGACCGGCACCAGATTGTTCTCCAGCGCCACGCCCCAGTTCGCGACCGGGCCGAGCTTCATGGTGAGTCCGAAGAACGGCAGCATCGTATCGCAGGCGATCGTCGAGACCGCATTGTCGTTGCCCTTGAGCGCCGCGCCCGAGAGCTGGCCGTTGGCGCCTTCGAGCCCCGTGACCTGGCCGATCTTCAGATCCATCCTGCCGTCGGCAACGAGCGCACGCATCTGCTCGACGCTGTGCGGCGCCGCGCGGAAATCGTCGCGCCGGTGCAGCAGCGTGATGCGCTTGGCGATCGGATGCAGATTGAGCGTCCAGTCGAGCGCGGAGTCGCCGCCGCCAACGATCAGGATGTTCTTGTCTCGGAATTGCTCCATCTTGCGCACGGCATAAAACACCGACGTGCCTTCATAGGCCTCGATGCCCGGCACCGGCGGGCGCTTCGGCTGGAACGAGCCGCCGCCGGCCGAGATCACGACGACCTTGCACTCGAACTCCTTGCCGGCATCGGTCTTCACGCGGAACAAGGGATCGCCGATCTTCTCGATGCTCTCCACCATCTCGTTGAGATGGAAGGTCGGATTGAACGGCTTGATCTGCTCCAGCAGCTGTTCGGTGAGGCCCTGACCGGTGACGAAGGGAATTCCGGGAATGTCGTAGATCGGCTTCTCGGGATAGAGCTCGGCACACTGCCCGCCGATCTTGTCGAGGATGTCGACCAGATGCACCTTCATGTCGAGCAGGCCCAGTTCGAACACGGCGAACAGTCCGCAGGGGCCCGCGCCAATAATCAGCACATCGGTCTTGATCGCTTCGCTCATGTCCGCTTCTTTTCAGTTGAAATCGACTGGACGGCTTTTTCGCCTGTCCAGCCAAGTGGGCCGGATCGCGACATGCATAATAGGGACAGCGGCTGGCGCGGCAACCCCTTGCCGAGCCTGCGCAAGTCGGCTGTATGGGCGGGAAACCGACGGAGATCCCCCTCGTGAATGCCCCTGTTCGTGCTGACGATGCGCCGCGCCTGGAAGACTTTCCCTACCGCCTGTCCGACAATGTGCGCTTTGCCGATCTCGACCCCAACGGGCACGTCAACAACGCCGTCTATGCGAGCTATTTTGAAACCGGCCGCGTCACGCTGGTGAAGGACCGCAGCATGGGGCTGATGCCGGCGGGGCTCGGCTGGATCATGGTGCGCCTCGACATCCATTTCCGCGCCGAGCTGCACTGGCCGGGTCAGATCGAGCTCGGGCTCGGTCTCGTCAAGTTTGGACGCACGTCGACCACCTTCGACCAGGTGGTGTTTTCGGAAGGCAGATGCGTGGCGTCGGCGAAGGCGGTCACGGTGATGATCGATGAGGCCACGCGCAGGCCGGCGCCACTGCCGGCGGAGGTCAAGCAGAACTTCCGCCGCTGGGTCCGTCGCGGAGTGAATCCGGACGGCGAATAAGAGATCTTAGGCCTGCCGCTCCGGCGTCGACACGACCAATCCGTCGAGATCGTCGGTCACCTTGATCTGGCAGGACAGCCGCGAATTCGGACGCACGTCGAAGCCGAAATCCAGCATGTCCTCTTCCATCGGTGACGGCGCGCCGACCTTCTCGCGCCAGGCTTCATCGACATAGACATGGCAGGTCGCACAGGCGCAGGCGCCGCCGCATTCGGCTTCAATGCCGGGAATGGCGTTGCGGATCGCGCCTTCCATCACCGTCGCGCCGTTCTCGATGTCAACTGTGCGTTTCTCGCCGGAATGGTCGATAAAGTGGATTTTGGCCATGATTGCTCGTGCTGCCGGAATGCGCCGGACGATGGATGGAAAGGTCCCGGGCAGTCGTATAACGGGTCGGTCCGCACAGCGCTAGCGCGGAGACCGAAAACCTGCCCGCCTGTTGGGATGCCGCCCAAGCTGTCGCGGCGGACCGCCGAGACGCCGGACGCCTAGGAGCGGCCCAGGATCAGCTCGATCGCCGTGCGCGCCTCGGCAATCGCGGCGCCGAGCGCGGCAAGCGGCTGGGCCGCATCGGAACCGCCGCTCAGCGCGGTCTCCAGCTGGGCAGCAGCCTCGGCGACGCCGAAGGCGCCGATCGCCCGCGCCGATCCTTTCAGGGTGTGGGCATGGGTCGCCGCCTCGGGCGGCAAGGCGGCCAGTTCACCGAGGATCCGGGCCGACTGGGTCGAGAACATGGCCAGCACTTCCCGCTCGAGCCCCGGATCGCCCAGCGTCATGCGCTGAAGATGATCGACGTCGATCGGCCCGGCGCCGGGCGCCAGCGGCGGCGATTGCGTCCATTCGACCCGTTCGAGGTGAAGCGGCATGGCCTGTCCCTGTCGTCTCCGCCGGCCCTCGCCGGCGGATCGTTGCCCCAGCCAATCACGAAACTGGTTAACGGATTGTTGTTGGGATGATCGGCAAAACCGCCCGATTCTGGACAATTTCCGGACACAATCGGCGCTCTACAGCCGGAATTTCGAGTGCCCATAAGGCCTTATGGCGCAAAGCTGTTAACGATGATTAAGAAAGTATTAATCGCAAGCATTTCATTCGCATCGCTCTCCCAATAGGATGTTTGCGGATGTAGCGGACAAGCCGCCCAGGGGGCCGGCTTGCGCTCCGCTTGTGGGCACCGGCTTCGAGCTTGCGTGGGGACGATCGCAGGCTCGCCGACGCGTAAAATAGTGAGAGGGCTCAGACTGAACATGGCGAACACTCCCAAGAAGGTCAAAGATCCCACCGAAGTCGCGCTTTCTGCCATCCAGGAAGCCCTCAACATCAGCGAACAGGGCGCGGAGAATCGCAGCCCCCTCAACGAAGGCGCCGCGCCGCCGAACCTGCCGCCCGCCGCCGATTTTTCAGCCACATCGTTCGAGTCCCGTCCGAGTAATACCGATCGTTCCGCGTTCGAGCCGATCGAAGAACCGCGCGCGCCGCGCCGCGCCGCCAATGATGATCGCGAAACCATCGGCCAGATGCTGCAGACGCTGCAGGGAGGACGCGCGCGCAACGCCTTCACGCTGTTCTTTGTCTGCTCCGGCGCCTGGCTGCTGGGCGGCGTCATCCTCACCATCGCGGTCTGGCCGGCCCTGCAGGCCTCGATGGCCCAGGGCACCGGCGTCCTGGTGCTCGCCGGCCTTGCCGCGCTGTTCGCCGTGCCGATCCTGCTGTTCTACTATCTCGCCAGCCTCGCCGCGCACGGTCAGCGCATGCAGATGATCGCGCAATCGATGGCGCAGGTCGCGATGCGATTCTCCGAGCCGGAAAACGCCGCCGCCGATTCCATGGTGACGGTCGGCCAGGCGATCCGCCGCGAGGTCGCGGCGATGGGCGACGGCGTCGAGCGCGCGATCGCGCGCGCCGGCGAGCTCGAGACCCTCGTCGCCAACGAGGTCGCGGCGCTGGAACGCGCTTATTCCGACAACGAGGTGCGCATCCGCGCGCTGCTGCAGGACATCGCCCACCAGCGCGACAACCTGGTCGGCCAGGCCGAGCAGGTGCGCAGCGCGATCTCCGGCGTGCAGATCGACCTGCGCCACGACATCGCGCTGATCTCGGACGCGATCGCCTCGCGCGTCGACGAGGTCGCCAAGAGCATCACCGGCGCGCTGGAAGAGCGCGGCCAGCACATCACCACCGCGCTGAGCCATGCCGGCGACAACATGATCCTCGCGCTCGGCGAGCGCGGCGGCGACCTGCTCGACCGCCTCGAGGAGGCCAGCGCCGAGACCACGCGCGCGGTGATGGACGCCTCCGAGCGGCTGACCACCAGCCTCAACTTCAAGACCGGCCATGTCCATGACGAGTTCGTCGATCTGGCCGATCGCGTCCACGAGTTGCTGAACGAGCGCATCGACCGCATCACCGGCGAGTTCGAGCAGCGTTCGTCTGTCATCGTCGACGGCATCTCCGACCGCACCGAAGAGGTCCACGACTCCCTGAAGAACTCCGCCGACTCGCTGCTGCTCGAGCTCGAGCTGCGCAGCAACGACCTCGTCAGCAAGATCGACGATGCCGGCAACCGCCTCGCCGGCCAGATCATGACGTCCGGCGACAAGGCAAGCGAGGCGCTCGACGTCACCGTCAATTCGCTGGTCGCCAAGGTGGTGGGCCAGACCGAGACCGCGCACGACTCGCTGTCGCTGCAGATGAGCGCGTTCGACGACCTGGTGAAGAACCACGGCAGCGAGCTCGCCGAGAAATTCGCCCGCGACTCCGGCACGCTCGGCGCGCTGATCACCCGCCACATCTCGGAATTCGACCGCACGGTGAAGACCTTCGGCGGCGACATCGTCGAGCGCATGGGCCAGCGGACCCAGGACATCGCCGACAGCCTGAAGACCTATGTCGACACCTTCGACCACCGTGTCACCAGCAACAGCGGCGAGATCACCGCCTCGCTCGACCAGCGCCTGCTGCAGTTCGAGACCACGCTCGGCAGCCGCGTCACCAATCTCGACGCCTCGCTGACCGACAAGCTGTCGTCGTTCGACAGTTCGCTCGCCAGCAAGATCGGCTCGTTCGACGGCCGTCTGCAATCGCTCGATGACGCGATCGACGGCCGCATGAAGTCCCTCGAGGTCACCTTCGAGAGCCGCGCCAAGTCGGTCACCGAGACCATCGACGGCCATCTCGGCACGCTCGCGACCCAGCTGACCGACGGCGCCTCCCAGGCGATCCAGTCGATCGACTCGCGGCTTGGCCTGCTCACCACCACCCTGACCGAAGGCACCGTGCAGGCGATCGCCGCGGTCGACCATCGCATCAACGGCGTCACCGAGACCATCGACGGCCACAGCGTCCGCCTGGTCGACACCCTCAACGGCCACAGCACCCGCCTCGCCGACACCATCAATGGTCACAGCGCGAACCTGACCGACACCATTTCGGCGCGCTTCGCCGACATCCAGCAGGGCATCGAGAGCCGCGTCGGCGTCATCGCCAGCGACATCGACACCCGCGTCGCGCAATTCGAGGACCTGCTGGGCTCGCGCGTCGAGGCCGTCGCCGGCCGCATCGAGAGCAGCGGCCGCCAGGCGAGCGAGGATCTGATGTCCCGCGCCGAGCTGTTGTCGTCGAGCATCAAGTCCCATGTCGAGGACGCCGAGCGTTCGCTGACCAACCTCGTGGTCAACACCAGCGAAACCATCCAGACCGGCGCGCGCACGGCGCAGCAGGCGCTGCTCACCGTGTCCGCGGACGTCGGCAACCAGCTCAAGCTGAGCTCGGCCGAGGTTGAGAGCGTGCTGACCGCCGTCGGCACCAGCGCCGCCAACTCGATCCTCACCAGTGCCCGCGACGCCCAGGTGTCGCTGGTCTCGGCCTCCGGCGACGTTGCCTCGCAGATCAAGGCACTGTCCGAGGATGTCGAACGCACGCTGCAGGCGGCCGGCAGCGCCACCGCAGCCTCCGTGCTGTCGGGCGCCCGTGACGCGCAGACCACGCTGGTCAGCGCCTCTGTCGAGGCCGCAAGCCAGGTCAAGTCGCTGGCCAGCGATGTCGAGCAGTCGCTGTCGATGGCCGGCTCTGCCGCCGCCGAGGCGATCATGACCGGTGCCCGCGAGGCCCAGACCACGCTGATCTCGACGTCGACCGACGTCACCGGCCAGGTCAAGTCGCTCGCCAGCGACGTCGAGCGTTCGCTGTCGATGGCCGGCTCCGCCACCGCGGAAGCCGTCGTCGCCTCCGCTCGCGAAGCCCAGAGCACGCTTGCCGGTGCATCCACCGAAGCCGCCAACCTGGTCCGCACGCTCGCGGCCGACGTGCAGCACTCGCTCTCGACCGCCGGCTCTGCCGCCGCCGAGGCAATCATGACCGGCGCCCGCGAGGCCCAGACCACGCTGATCTCGACGTCGACCGACGTCACCGGCCAGGTCAAGTCGCTCGCCAGCGACGTCGAGCGCTCGCTCTCGATGGCCGGCACCGCAACCGCGGAAGCCGTCGTCGCCTCCGCCCGCGAGGCCCAGAGCACGCTGGCAGGCGCGTCGACCGAAGCCACCAACCTGGCCCGCACGCTGTCGGCCGACATCGAGCGCTCGCTGTCGATGGCGGGCTCCGCCACCGCGGAAGCCGTCGTCGCCTCCGCTCGCGAGGCCCAGAGCACGCTGGCAGGCGCATCCACCGAGGCCGCCGATCTGGTCCGCTCGCTGGCGGCCGATATGGAGCGTTCGCTGTCGATGGCCGGCTCCGCCACCGCGGAATCGATCACGTCAGGCGCGCGTGAGGCCCAGAGCACCCTGGTCAACGCGTCGACCGAGGCCGCGACCAAGGTGTCGGCGCTTGCCGCCGACATCCAGCGTGCGCTGTCGATGGCCGGCTCCGGCACCGTCGAGATGCTGACGGCCGGCGCCCGCGAGGCGCAGAACACCCTCGTCACCGCGTCGACGGAAGCAGCCAACCATGTCAAGTCGCTGGCCGTCGATGTCGAGCGCACCCTGACCTCGGTCGGCACCAACACCGCGCAGGCGATCCTCGGCAGCGCCCGCGAGGCCCAGAGCTCGTTCGTGGCGACCTCCAGCGAGGCCGCAAGCCAGATCCGCGAGATCTCCGCCGAGATCGAGCGGTCACTGACCACGGCCAGCGCGGAGACTGCGCAGACCATCCTGGGCAGCGCCCGCGAGGCCCAGAGCTCGTTTGCGGCGACCTCCGCCGATGCCGCCGCCCAGATCCGCACGCTCTCGACCGATATCGAGCGCGCGCTGGGTGCGGTCACGGCCAAGACAACCGACAACATCCAGACCTCGGCGCAGAACGCGCAGGCCGCGCTGATCACCATGTCCAACGAGGTCTCGACCAAGGTCAAGACGACCTCCGCCGACATCGAACGTTCGGTGCTGTCGGCCTCCAGCGCCTTCGGCTCGGCGATGACCGGCAAGACCGACGAGATCGTCACCTATGTGCAGCAGCAGACCGAGCGTCTGTCGCAGATGGTCGACGGCCGCCGCGGCTCGCTGGTCGAGGCGCTGACCGCCAAGACCACGCAGCTGTCGAGCGACATGGATCGCGCCACCGCGGATGCGCTGAAGGCGATCGAAACCCGCGGCCTCGCCTTCTCGCAGTCGATGTCGGCCCACGGCAGCGATGTCGCGCGCAACATCACCTCGGCCGGCGATCAGGCGACCGGCGCGGTGGCGAAGTCGCTCAAGGAGCTCGAGCAGGCTTCGCGCGCGGCGATCGACCAGTCGCGCCAGGTCTCGATCTCGGCCGTCACGGAGATGCAGGAGACCAGCAAGATCCTGCGCACCGATACGGTCGCGCTGTTCGAGCGGCTGCGCGAAGGCAACATCCTCTTGCAGGAAGTGTTGACCGGCGCCCACGACAACCTCAACTCGCTGGAGCGCGCGCTGGTGACCCGCGTGGCCGACTTCGTGTCCGCCATGAACGACGTCACCTCGCGCAACGGCGTGGCAACCCAGACGCTGGAAGACCAGCTCACGGTGTTCAACAGCAAGACCGGCAAGGCGCTGGAAGATCTCGGCGCGCTGTCGAGCCAGTTCGAGACCCATGGCAAGGCGCTGATCGATGCGGCTGCCGTGGTCGAGCAGGCCAACCGCTCGACGACGGCCTCCGTCAGCGAGCGCAAGTCGGCGCTGGAAGCGCTGGTCACGACCATCGACCTTCGCACCACCGATCTCGACCAGCGGCTGTCGCGCTTCACCGGGCTGCTCGATGAATCGCTCGGAGCGGCCGAGGAACGCGCCCGCGACATCGCCCGCGTGGTGGCGGAGACCGCAGGCGCCGGTTCGGCTGCGATCAGCAGGCAGTTCGAGGCGGTGCGCCTGGCGGCCGAGAACGAGCGTCAGCAGACCGTCGACGCCATGAACGACCTCTACCAGCAGAGCAACGCCGAGACCGATGCGATGTTCAAGGAATCGACGGAGAAGTTCTCCGCGATGGTCACGGCGATGAAGCAGATGGCGAGCGAGATGCACAACGAGCTCGAGGCCACCCGCAACGAGCTTCGCCGCGGCGTGCTCGAGATGCCGCAGGAGGCCGCCGAGAACACCGCGCAGATGCGCAAGGTGATCGTCGACCAGATCGAGGCGCTGGCCGAGCTGAACCGCATCGTCGCTCATCACGGCCGCGGACTCGACGTGGTCTCGACCAACCGCGCCAGCGTTCGCCACGAGGAGCCGGTGGTGGCTGCCGCCGGCGGCCGCGGCGATGTGCGCATGCGGGACAACGGCAACAGCGCCTCGACGCTGCCGCCGCCGGATCTCGGCATGGCGAGCTCGCGCCGCACCGAGGCCCCGTCGGTCAGCCCGGCAGGCTCCGACAACAACGGCGACGGCTGGCTGTCCGACCTGCTCAACCGCAGCGACGCACCGCCGCCTGCCCCGCAGAGCCGCGACGCCCAGCAGCGCCCGCGTCCGCAGCAGCAGCCGGTCAATCCGCTGGAGTCGCTGTCGCTCGACATCGGCCGGCTGATGGACCGCACGCTTGCGGCCGAGATGTGGGATCGCTACCAGCGCGGCGAGAACAAGGCGTTCTCCAAGCGCCTCTACACGCCGGCCGGCCAGAAGGCCTTCGATGAGGTGGCCCGCAAGTATCGCGCCGACCGCGGCTTCAAGCAGACGGTCGACCGCTACATCGCGGAGTTCGAGCGCCTGCTCGACGAAGTCGCCCGCGACGGCCGCGGCCAGCAGGAGCTGAGCAGCCACCTGACCTCGGAGACCGGGCTGGTCTACACCCTGCTCGCGCACGCCGCGGGACGGCTGGGGTAAGCCGGCAAAGTAAGCGTGTAGCGAATGGAAACGGAGGCCTCACGGCCTCCGTTTTGTTTGGGTGGGATTGGAAAATTCGCGTCGACGAAGACTCGACAGGGTCATTCCGGGGCGATGCGAAGCATCGAGCCCGAATCTCGAGATTCCGGGTTCGGTCCTACGGACCGCCCCGGAATGACTGTGCGACCAGAGTGCAGCGAACCTGTTCGCCATTCGCCCTTTATTGCCGCCGCCGCGGCCCGGGCGCGGTCGCCGGAGCCGGCGCGGGCTCGGGTGCGGCGTTGTTGCTGCCGCCGAAGATCACCCGGCTCGGGTTGCGGTCGAAATTGTTCACGGCGCGGCTGATGTCGGACAGCGTCCTGCGGCCGTCGTTGATCAGGAGATTGGATCGCTTGTCGAGATCCTCGGCGAGTTCGCGGATCGACTTCACCATCAGGTTCAGCTCGCTGCCATTGTTGCCGCCCGCGATCGCATTGAGGCCCAGCATCAGGCTGTCGGCCTTGCCCATCACGCCGTCGACCTTGAGCATGACGTTGTCGATCTTCTCGGAATTGCGCGCTAAGGCCTGGGTGAAGACCTCGAGATTCTTCAGTGAATTCTTCACCGACTGCTGATTGTCGGCGACGATGCGGTTGACGTTTTGCAGGGTGGCGCGGATCGCCTCGGTGACGTCCTGCAGCGCATTCGGGTCGGCGGTCAGAACCGGGATGCCATCCTCGTCCAGCGGCACCGGCGGGGCGGCCTCCTCGCCGCCCTTGAGCGAAATCGCGGCGACGCCGGTGAGGCCCTGGAACTCGAGACCGACCAGGGTGTCCTTGCGGAGCGGTGCGTTGTTCTCGATCATCGCCAGCGCAACCACGCGTCGCGGGTTGTCGAGCTTCACCGAAACCACTTCCCCTATCCGAATACCGTTAAAATTGACGTTGCCGCCGTTGCGCAGGCCTGACGCGGGCCCTTCGAAGATCACCCGCAGGGGGCTGCGCTGCTTGGTCGTGTGGAGGCTCTGGAACCACAGCACGAAGCCGAATGCGGCGGCGATCACCGCCAGCGTGAAAGCCCCGATCAAGACGTAGTTCGCCCGCGTTTCCATCAATTACTCGCGTTAATCACTCTTGGGCCCTCGCGCAGCCGGCTGCGCTCGAGCCCATCGAATTCCTGTTGGCGCATGATCTCGTCCGAAAATCGGCTCCAGGTTTCGGGATCATGGGCTAGGCCACAACGGCACGGGCGCGCTTGCCGTTGAAATATTGCTGCAGCCATGGATGCTGCGACGCCTTCATGTCGGCGATCGATCCTGCAGCAATGATCTTACCGTTCCCTAAAACGGCGATACGGTCGCACGCGGTGTAAAGACTGTCGAGATCGTGGGTTACCATGAAAACGGTCAGCCCCAAAGTGCGTTGCAGGGTGCGCACCAGCTCGTCAAACTCGCCGGCGCCGATCGGATCGAGACCCGAGGTCGGCTCGTCGAGAAACACGAGCTCGGGATCGAGCGCGAGTGCCCGCGCCAGCGCGACGCGCTTGATCATGCCGCCCGACAATTCCGACGGATAACGATCGGCGACTTCCGGCTTCAGCCCGACCATCACGAGTTTCGCCACCATGATCTCGTCGAGCAGCCGCTGCGAGACGCGCAGATACTCGCGCGCCGGAAACTGGATGTTCTGGCGCACCGTGAGCGAGGAGAACAGCGCGCCCTGCTGGAACAGGATACCCCAGCGCCGTTCGACGGCGCGGCGCTGCGAGGTGCTCGCGGCGTCGAGATCGACACCGAACACTTCGATCCGGCCGGCGACCTTCGGCACGAGCCCGATGATGGTGCGCGTCAGCACCGACTTGCCGGCGCCCGAGGGCCCGACGAAGCCGAGGATCTCGCCGCGCCTGACGTCGAGGTTGAGGCCGTCGAGCACCCGCGTGTTGCCGAATTGGACGGTAATGTCGCGGACCCGGATGATGGCGTCGTTGTCCTCTTCCGCCATGATCACATCCCGATCGAGGCGAAGAAGATCGCGAACACGCCGTCCATCACGATCACGAAGAAGATCCCTTTCACCACCGATGCGGTGGTGTGCTGTCCGAGCGACTCCGCCGAACCCTGCACCGCCAGGCCTTCGACGCAGGCGACGATACCGATCACCGCCGCCATGACCGGCGCCTTGACCATGCCGACGATGAAATGGTCGATCGATATGGCATCACGAAGGCGGAGCAGGAAGGCCTCCGGATCGACGCCGCCATAGAGCCAGGCCACCAGGCCGCCGCCATAGAGCGCGGCCATCGCGCCGAGGAAGGCCAGGATCGGCAGCGCCAGCACCAGCGCCAGCATGCGCGGCAGGATCAAGACCTCGATCGGATCGAAGCCCATGGTGCGCAGCGCGTCGATCTCCTCGCGCATCTTCATCGAGCCGAGCTCGGCGGTATAGGCCGAGCCTGAACGGCCCGCGACCATGATCGCGACCAGCAGCACGCCGATCTCGCGCAGCACCAAGACGCCCAGCATGTCGACGACGAAGATGTCGGCGCCGAACCTGCGGAAATGGAAGATGCCCTGCTGCGAGATGATGCAGCCGATCAGGAAGGTGATCAGCACCACGATCGGCACCGCGCGCCAGCACACCTGCTCGAGGTGATGCACCGTCGAGGTCAGGCGGAAGCTGCGCGGATGGATCAGCACGTTCCCGGCGGCCGCCAGCACCGCGCCGAGCATGTCGACGAGGCCGATGATGGTGCCGCCGATCCCGGCCACGGTGCGCCCGATCTGCTCGAGCATGCCTGAGATCGACAGCCGGTCGCTGACGACCCCGGGCGCGGGGCCGACGCGGCGGACCTCGTCGACCAGGCTGGAATAATTGGCCGACAGGCCCGCGATCTCGGCTTCGGCGGTGGCGTCGCTCAGGCTGCGGCGCAGCCGCTCGATCAGCCAGGCGCCGAAGGTGTCGAGGCTCGCGACCTGCGACACGTCGATGAAGATGTGCGGCCGGCTGCCGCGCAGCTTCTCCGCATCGGAGACGATCCGCTCAAGCGCAGGAGCAAAGCGGGCCGTCCAGTTGCCTGCCGCGCACAACGCCAGTCCTTCGCCTTGGGCTATCCGCTCCAGTGTCGGGTCGCCGCTCACCTCTAACCCACCCCTCAAGCCGGCTGGCTGCCGCTAACGCTGATCTCCGGCGCTGCCGGATCGGCTTGTCGAATCTGTCGCTAAACAGCCATAGTTGGTTGCGCGTCGCAAGCTACGGTTCAGGAAATAGTAGACTTTAAAATGACTTCCACCCCTCCCGGAGCGATTTCCCTGAGCAGTCGGATCGAGCGCTGGCCGATCGCGGGGACCTTCACGATCAGCCGCGGCACCAAGACCGAGGCTGTCGTCGTGGTGGCCGAGGTGAGCCAGGGCGGCCTCACCGGCCGCGGCGAATGCGTACCCTACCCGCGCTATGGCGAAACGCCCGAGGCGACGCTGCAGGCGATCCAGGCCCTACAGGCGCCACTCGCCAATGGCATGGACCGGATCGCCTTGCAGGCCGGGATGGCTGCCGGCGCCGCCCGCAATGCGCTGGATTGCGCGCTGGCGGACCTGGAGGCCAAACGCGCCGGCAAACGGATCTGGAACCTGCTCGGCCGGCCCGCACCGGAACCGCGCACCACCGCCTATACGATCTCGCTCGGGACGCCAGAGGCGATGGCGGAAGCCACCGCGAAGGCCGCGCATCGCGCGCTGCTCAAGATCAAGCTCGGTGGCGATGGCGACGCCGCGCGGATCGCCGCCGTACGCAAGGCGGCGCCGGCAGCCGAACTCATCGTCGATGCCAATGAAGCATGGACCGAGGACAACCTTGCCGCCAATCTCGCGGCCTGCGCCGATGCCCGCGTCACCCTGATCGAGCAGCCGCTGCCGGCGGGCAAGGACGAGGCGTTGGCGCGGATTAGGCGGCCGGTTGCGGTCTGCGCCGACGAGAGCGTGCACGACCGCGGCTCGCTTGCCGGCCTGCGCGGCCGATATGACGCCGTCAACATCAAGCTCGACAAGACCGGCGGACTGACCGAAGCGCTGGCGATGGCGGATGCCGCCCGCGCGCTCGGCTTCGAGATCATGATCGGCTGCATGGTCGCGACCTCGCTCGCGATGGCACCGGCGATGCTGATCGCGCAAGCCGCGCGCTTCGTCGATCTCGACGGTCCGCTGCTGCTGGCGAAGGACCGCGACCACGGCCTGCGCTACGAGGGCAGCCTGGTCTATCCGCCCGACGCGGCGCTCTGGGGCTAATCGGTGAGACGCTTACGCGCCAGCCACATCACGAGCCCGCCCGTGGCCGCCATTGCCGCCATCATGTCGTAGACGCCGAGCCCGAAGCGCGCATAGACCATGCCGCTGACGATCGCCGTGGTGCTCGCGACAATGCCGCCGCAGGCGGTGAGATAGCCCTGCGCGCGCGCCATCACGTGAACCGGCACGTGATGCACCATCAGGCCCATGATGCCGACCTGGGTCAGGCCGAAGCTCAGTCCATGTCCGAGCTGCACAACTGCAAGCACCGCAAGCGGCGGGTCCTGCGCGGTGATCGCCCAGCGCGCCGCGGCACTGGCGGCCGCGATCATCACCAGCACAGCCGACGGCAGCGTGAAGCGCGGCGAGGCCGCAAACAGCACGATCTCGGCGATCACGCCGAGCACCCAGAGACAAGCGATCGTCAGGCCGCTGAAGCCGGCCTGCTGCCAGGCAATCGATGCGAAGATGTAATAGGCGCCGTGGCTGCCCTGGATCAGCGCCGAGGATACGATGATGGGGAGGAAGGTGGGATTACGCAGCAGTTTTGGCGCGCCGGCCGCAGGTGTGGCGGCTGCCCCTGGGCGGCCCAGCGGCCGCAGCGTCAGCCCGACCAGCGCGCCGAGCGCCGTCACGGCCGTGATGATCCAGATCAGGTCGACCTCGGCGACATAGCGGAGCAGGAAGCCGCTCAGCAGCGCGCAGACCGCGAAGGCGGCCGAGCCCCAGAGCCGCAGCGGTCCGTAGCTGAGGCCGAATTGCCTGACGCCGCGCAGCGCATAGGCGTCGGTGAGCGGCACCATCGGGGTCCAGACGCAGCAGGTCAGCGCATAGATCACCAGCAGCACGAACGACTGATGCTGGGTGCCGATCACGGCAAAGCCGAACGCCGTGGCGAATCCGGTGGCGATGATCGCCCCGCGCAGCATCTGACGCCGCTCCGCCGCCGCGGTGACCAGCGGCAGCACGGTGAAGCGCGTCACCGGCGGCACCGCGGTGATGATGCCGATCCAGGTGGCGTCGATGCCGACCGCCTTCAGCCACACCGTGAAAAACGGCAGATGAACCCCGGTCATGCCGAACAGCGTGGCATAGAATGCCGCTAGGCTGCGCGCGAATCGCCGCGATGCAATCCTTGCTGCAATGGGGATTTGTGATTCGGAAGACATCAATTCAATTGCGATTCGCGCGATATCGTGGTGATCGTTAGCGTAACGCGCAGTGATTTGCGCGGAGAGATTGTGATGGCCGAAGAAGCATTCGCCCTGTCGCCGATATCCGCCCGCGCGGCCCTGCCGAGCGAGGAGGACTATGCCGCGATCAGCGCGGCCTTCATGGAGACCTCGCGGGGCCGCTGGTTCCTCGGCGAATACGCCAAGCGCAACCGCAATGCCGATACCCGCATGGTGCTCGATGCCGTGGCGCGGATCGAGGAAAGCCTCAGCGCGCAGCGGCAAGCCGCCGCGGCGGCGATCAGGGACGAGCAGCTGGCGCAGGCGCTGGCCGCCCTGCGCGGCGCGATCGAGGCCGCCCAGGCCTCCGCTATCGCCGCGCTCGACGGCATCAGCTTCGAGCAGAATCTCGCGCCGGTGCGCAAGGGCGTGCGGGTGATCAGGGAGATCTCCTGGCGGCTGCGCGAGATCGGCAATGACGGCCGGATCTGCGACATCATCGATTCGCAGGTCAGCGCGATCGAGGCCGGTGCTGCCGAGGTCTCGATGGACGACGCCAAGGCCGTGCTGGATGCCGCTTTCGCTGCGCTGGCCCGCCGCCTCAGCGAGTTCGATCCGGACAAGGCGGCGACGCCTGCGGCCGAGCCAGATGTGGCCGAGGCGCCGGTTGCGGAGCCGCCGGCAGCCGCCCCTGCACCGCCACCGGTGGCCACGGCCGCTACGCCGCCAGCGCCGCCTCAGGAGGCCGCTGCGGCGCCGATCGTCGAAGCCGCGATTCCCGCCGCTGTGCCCGGCACTGAGGCCGCTACGGCCGTGATGCCGCAGCCGAGCGAAGCATGGCTCAAGGCTGAAGCCGCGCTGGCCGAAGCCGAAGCCGCGGAACTCGCCCGCGTCGCCGACGAAGCGACGGCCGACGCCCACGACGAAGCGGTGCTCGACCTGATTGCGATGGAGATGGGCGCGCCCGATCCGATCGACGAAGAGGCGATCGCCGAGGAAATGCGCGCCGCCGAGGAGATGCGCGTCGCTGAGGCGATGGCGGCCGAGCCCGAAATGGTTGCGCCGGCCATTCAGCCTGAGCCTGCACCGGCGCCCGCGCCGAAGGTCAAGGTCGAGCCCGCACCGGTCGCTGTAGCGGCGGTTGCCGAAGCGGCAGCACCCGTGCCGCCGCCTCTCCCGCCCGTCGTTGAAGCGGCCCCTGCTGCAGCGGCGGTTTCGCTCGGCTCGACCATCATCGCCAGCGGCCTCCTGAAAAGGCCGAGCGTCGCGGCCAACGATCCACTCGCGCCGATCCGTCGCATGAGCCAGGCCGAGAAGATCGCGTTCTTCTCGTAAGGCGGTGGCGTTCGTCCCTCACATAGCGCAGAGCCATCGCATACGCACTTGCGACCTTCTGCAGCTCACATGTCTACGTCGTCATGGCCGGGCTTGTCCTAGCCATCCACATCTTCCCTGCGGCACAAGCCCGGGCATGACGAGCTATGGAATGTGAGCAGATGGGCAATGCGAGGGCCTGCCGTCGCAGGGGCGCTTTGCCAAAATATCGAAAAAACAACCCCATGCAAAGTAACCGGCGGCCGCGCGCTCGAATACTGGATCCCCGCGGAGGACTTGCCGGCGTTCAATGCTGTGATTGTCGGTCCAATCGAGATCATCAGCCGCTTCCCTTGAGTCCACGGCTGGCGCGAACGACGCTTGCAACAAGCAGTTCGACGAATTGAAGCGGCTTTAGTGAACTCGCTCGCGTCCCGACAAAACCGAAATCGTCAACTCACAAGAGGAACTTGGGGCAAACTGCACGAACTCAGTTCTGGTGCGGGTCAAAATAGCCGAGCTAAGCCAATCCAAAAAAATTTTGCTGGCGCCCTTGAAACTGATTGCCGCTTTTCTAATTGGATTTCTGCCGCTTACGGCGGTGCCGGGCGCCAGGTCGGGCTCGGCAGAGCGAACAGGGCGCCGGACAGGTGTCTTGCACCGAATGTCTTGCGCTCCTTCGTACCCATCTTGCTCTCAGGAGGATTTGGCTATGAGGACGTACGATTTCACTCCCCTGTGGCGTTCGAGCATTGGATTCGACCGCCTCTTCGGTCTTCTCGACGAGACCCAGCATCGGTCCGAAGACACTTACCCGCCTTACAATATCGAGCGGCTCGGAGAGGACCGTTACCAGATCTCGGTGGCGCTGGCTGGCTTTAGTCAGGATGAGATTCTGTGACGGCCGAGCAGAACGTCCTGACCGTGGAAGGTCGCAGGGGCGACAAGGACCAGCACGAATACCTCTATCAGGGTATCTCGGCGCGTCCGTTCAAGCGACAGTTCAACCTTGCCGACTACGTGCAAGTAAAGACGGCAACGTTCGACAACGGTCTGCTACGGATCGAGCTCGTGCGCGAAATCCCTGAGGCCATGAAGCCTCGGCGCATTGCCATCGGAAGTGGCGCTCCTGCCGGACAAATCACGCAGAAGGCGGCCTGAGCCCGCTTCATGATGTTGGGTCAAGTTACGCACGGACGATAGCCGTCGGTGCCGTGATCAGCTGCATGTCAAGGAGGATATCATGGGTATTCGGGATCTTGTTCCCTGGACGAAAGGTCAAGAACTCTCAACGGGACGTGAGGCGTTCGATCCGTTTCTCACGCTTCACCGCGAGATGAATCGCCTGTTCGATGACGCCTTCCGCGGCTTCGGCTCATTCGGTCGCGTCAACACTCCGTTGATGGAGGGCCAGTTTAACTGGCCACGCCTAGAACTGAATGAGACCGATAAGGAGGTTACGGTTTCCGCCGAACTCCCAGGTCTCAACGAAAAGGATGTTCGGGTTGAAATCACCAATGGCGTCCTTTCGATCCGGGGCGAGAGGAAAGCCGAACGCAGCGACGATTCAAAGTTCGTCAGCGAGCGGTACTACGGCGCTTTCGAGCGCCAGATTCCGCTAAATGGCGTCGAGGAAGACAAGGCGAAGGCCGACTTCAAGAACGGCGTCCTCA
Source organism: Bradyrhizobium sp. USDA 4510 (assembly GCF_054059095.1). NCBI lineage: Bacteria > Pseudomonadati > Pseudomonadota > Alphaproteobacteria > Hyphomicrobiales > Nitrobacteraceae > Bradyrhizobium > Bradyrhizobium sp. USDA 4510. The sequence goes on from NZ_JBSSBT010000001.1 coordinate 4,974,360, forward strand.
CCGTGACGCTGCCGAAGTCTGAGCAGTCAAAGTCGAATGTCAAGCGTATCGCGATCAACAGCAACTGAAGCCAGAAGTCGGCGGCGCATAACCGTCGCCGACCTCTATCCCGGCCTCTATCAACCCCGTCTCTGGACGAAAGGAGAAAGCAGGAGACACTGCCATGAGCCAGGTCAATCGTAACGCCAACATCAATGAACCGCTTTTTCATTCAGTATCCCACTACAATTCACCGGGCGATGTATTGAATGACTCTGGGCTCTCGACGGACGAGAAGCGTGTCATCCTCTCGTCCTGGGCGTCGGATATGTACGTCGTCGAATCCCAACCGGCTCTTCGGGAGGTGCCCGGCATTCCGCACCGGTTGCGCCTTGCCGAGATCCTGGCGGCGCTGAAACGTCTGGACGACGAAAGTGATCCGCCGCCGCGCGCCGGTATGGCCATGCGGACACCTCGTTTCAGCAAGCCTGTATGTGCCGTTTCCGATTCCGAACGACATGCTGCGTCGAGGCGGCACGGCCCGCTGAGGATATCTCGCGCGAATGCTCGGTGGACCCGCGAAGCAAATGTACGGCGGTACCGAAGGCTGTTAGACACTCAACTGACGGACGCCGAACGTAGCTTCATCAAGCGGCGTCTTGTCGAGGAATTAAAAGGGTTGATCGCCTCCAACAGCGAACATCATCATACAAACTGAAGCCCGGAGTCGACAGCGGACGATCGACAAGGCGGCGTGACTTCGACACTGTCCGATGAAAGGCGAGAGAGATGGCGGCAGATCCATTAGCCCAAGCAAAGATAGGCACGGAGGCCCTTGCGCTGTGTATCGCAGGGGTCTTGTGCGAACGCGATCCATCGCTCTTGTCTGGATTGCAGGAGAGTGCGAAGGCGCTTCATCGGATCCTCGATGATCGTGGAGATCATGAGGCGGCAGCAATGGTCAGCGCATTTAGCCGGGCGCTAACTGATCCGGCATTCAAGCGTCCTTCAAACTAAGCATGATCCGGAAAAGTGCGAAGCGGTTTTCCGAAAAGATCACGCTCAAACAAAAGAGCTAAAGCGCGATGATGATTCAACCCAATCTCATCGCGCTCTAGCCAGCCGACTGATCACTTGCGGTCGGCCGTCATCGTGGCTGCCACTGCCAGGATTGAACTGGCAAAGACATTTCCAAACAAAAGAAGCCCAACGACGTTTCGATCTAGGCGCTAACGAGATTCGAACAACAACGCGGATCACCAACGCGCCCTGCCGCTGGCGCGCAAGCCCAATCTGCCGATCGAGCAGCCGTTCAAGCGCGTTCGCCTCGAGGTCAACTCAACGACCGACGGTCGGCAGGCGCCGTGGGAAAGCTCGTCGCTGACTTCTGATTTCTATTTCTTCGGCGATACCGCGGCAGGCACACCAATCAGCCGGACGAGATCAGGTGACGGCCACACCGCCGTCCGTTCAAGTTCATCAAGCTCGCACTTCGGCCGAGTTGGCGGCGGCCATCGTGGCGGCTTCAGGCACTGATCCGTCGTGCAGCGCAACGAAACGGGGCAGAAGCGACCACCGCCCTGCCCGCGCCTCTTCTCAACATGCTGGCGTCAGGCGACGAGTTTCGCGAACAGGTCGGCGTCGACATTGCCGCCCGACAGCACGATGACGACGTTCTTGCCCTTGGCATCGATCCGCCCGGCGAGCAGCGCGGCGAGCCCGACCGCGCCACCGGGCTCGACCACGAGCTTGAGTTCGCGGTAGGCAAAGGCGACGGCAGCGCCGACCTCGTCGTCTGAGGCGCTGACGCCATTCGCGAGCAGCTTGCTGTTGATGGCGAAGGTCAGTTCGCCCGGCATCATCGCCATCAGCGCATCGCAGATGGTGCGCGGCGCAACCGCATGCGCCTCGCGATGGCCGACCTTGAGCGAAAGGGCATGATCGTCATAGCCCGCGGGCTCGGCGACGATCACCTGGGCCTGCGGATATTTCGCCTTCACAGCGGTCGCAACACCCGCGATCAATCCGCCACCTGAAGCCGGCGCGACCACGATGTCGGGCGTCAGTCCGAGCGCGGCCATGTCCTCGGCGATCTCACGGCCGGCGGTCCCCTGGCCCGCGATCACGAAGGGATCGTCGTAGGGGCGCACCAGGGTCGCGCCGCGCCTGCCGGCAATGCCGTTGGCGATCGCTTCGCGGTCGTCGCGATCGCGGTCGTAGAGCACGACTTCGGCGCCGTAGGATTTGGTGCGCTCGCGCTTGGTGATCGGCGAGTCCGCAGGCATCACGATGGTCGCCTGCATGTTGAGGATCTTGGCCGCCGCGGCAACGCCTTGGGCGTGGTTGCCCGAGGAGAACGCGACGACGCCGCCGCTCCGCTTGTCCTGCGGGATCGAGGCGAGCTTGTTGAAGGCGCCGCGAAACTTGAACGATCCGGTCCGCTGCAGCATTTCGGGCTTGAGGAAAACCTGGCTGCCGACGCGTTCGTTGAGAACGGGGAAGGTCAGGAGCGGCGTGCGCACCGCGAACGGCGCGACCACCCTTGCGGCGGCATCGATGTCCGCGACAGCGACGGGTGGATTGAGAACGGTGTCCGTCATTCGCGATTTGTATCGCGGCGGGGCGCAGCCCGGCAAGACGATTTAGCGTGAATTTGTCTAGTGCGAGATCGGCTGGCTGGCCGGCAGGGCCACAAAATGGTGCTCCTCGGCACCGAATTCGAGCGCCTCCCCCTCGCCGTCCGGCGGCGCGGGGCGGACGTTCATGCAGCGATCGATGAACACCTGGGCCGACGCCTGCCAGGTGTGGAGCGCGGCAAAATCGACGCAGGCCTGCCGCGGGATGCTGAGCGCCTCCAGGCAGGCATGGCGCAGATCCTCGTCGAGCACGCCGACCGGCGCCGCGCCGATCACGTCGCGGGGACCGGTGACCGGAAAAGCGGCAACCGGCAGGCCGCTCGCCAATGCTTCAAGCAGCACCAGACCAAACGTATCGGTACGGCTCGGGAAAACGAACACATCGGCCGCGGCGTAGATCTCAGCCAATTCTTCCCCATGACGAGCACCGAGGAACACGGCGTCCGGATATTTCCGCTCCAGCGCCGCCCGCGCCGGGCCGTCGCCGACCACGACCTTGGTTCCCGGCAGATCGAGATCGAGGAAGGCCGCGAGATTCTTCTCCACCGCCACCCGGCCGACGCTGAGATAGACCGGCTGCGGCAGGCAGAGATCGACGTCGCGCGGATGGAACAGTGAGGTATCGACGCCGCGCGACCACAGCACCACGTTGCGGAAGCCGCGCTGACGCAACTCGGCCGCCAGCGCCGGGGTCGCCGCCATCACCGCCCGGCTCGGCCGGTGGAACCAGCGCAATGCGCGCCACACCCAGGCTTCCGGGACAGGCGTCCGCGCCGAGACGTATTCGGGGAAGCGGGTATGGAAGCTCGTCGTGAACGGCAGGCCGCGCTTGCGGCAATAGCGGCGCACCGCAAGCCCGATCGGGCCCTCGGTCGCGATATGGATGCTGTCGGGCCTCGCCGCCTCGATCAGACTTGCGACCTTGGCCCGGTAGGGCAGCGCCAGCTTCAGATCGCGATAGCTCGGCATCGCGAAGGTGCGGAACTCGTCCGGCGTCAGGAAGCTCACCTCGACGCCGAGCGATTTCGCCGCCTGTGCCATCATGGTCAGCGTGCGGACAACCCCGTTGACCTGGGGATGCCACGCATCGGTCGCGACCAGGATATGCGTCATGCAGCGCGTGCCGTCACTCGCGGAACCGGCGCGATCCGGCGCACCGGGTCGGTCCAGGTGATGATCTCGAAATGGCCGTCCTCGTGCTCGGCGAGCGCGGTGCAGCTCTCCACCCAGTCGCCGCAATTCATGTAGCGGATGCCGTGCTCGTCATGAATCGTCGCGTAGTGGATGTGGCCGCAGATCACGCCGTCGCAGCCGTGGCGCCGCGCCTCGCCGGCAAGCGTCGCCTCGAACGCGCCAATATAGTTCACCGCCTTCTTGACCTTCAGCTTGGCCCATTGCGACAGCGACCAGTACGGCACGCCGAACATCTTGCGGAAGAAGTTGACGAAGCGATTCATCTGGATCGCGAAGTCGTAGGCCTTGTCGCCGAGATGGGCGAGCCAGCGCGCGTTCTGCACCACGAGATCGAAAATGTCGCCGTGGATCACGAGGTAGCGCTTGCCGTCGGCGCCGGTGTGAACGGTGTTCTCCACCACGTCGATGCCGCCGAAATGCGTGCCGTAATATTTGCGCAGGAACTCGTCGTGGTTGCCCGGGACGTAGATCACCTTGGCGCCCTTGCGCGCCTTGCGCAGCATCTTCTGCACGAAATCATTATGGGTCTGCGGCCAGTACCAGTTCGACTTCAGCGCCCAGCCGTCGACGATATCACCAACAAGGTAGATCGTGTCGGCATCGTGAGAACGGAGGAAGTCGAGCAGGCGGTCGGCTTGCGAACCGCGGGCTCCGAGATGGACATCGGAGATAAACAAAGTGCGAAAGTGCCGCTCGGGACTTTCTTCACTCAAGGAGTCACTTCCCATGCCTGTGCACCTAACAGATTCCTATGACAAGGCGATGACGATCCCTGCGACCCAAGGCCCCACAAACAGTTAACGAGAATCAGCAGTACGCCGCTTCTCTGCGGATAACAGCAGCGTGCGACAATCTGGCGACATCGGCGGTCGCGGCTGTGGGGAAGAGGCGTTGTGTTGCCTGCACAGCGCGATGGAACAGCGAAGCGATCGAATGCGTAGCCCGGATGGAGCGAAGCGCAATCCGGGGTCCTGCATCCGCGGATGAACTGGTCCCGGATTTAGCTGCGCTCCATCCGGGCTACAAGAGCGTCAGTAATATCCGTGGAAGTGATGCACCGGCCCATGGCCGTGGCCGACGGCGAAGCGATCGGCTTCGGCGATCGCCTGCGTGATCCAGGCCTTGGCGTTGCGCACGGAGGTCTCCATGCTCTCGCCCTTCGCGAGCCCTGCGGCGATTGCCGAGGACAGCGAGCAGCCGGTGCCATGCGTATTGGCGGTCGCAATCCGCGGCGCAGCTAGCGCGATGCTGTGCTCGGCGTCGATCAGATAGTCGATGCTCTCGGCGCCGTGCCCATGGCCGCCCTTGACCAGCACCGCGCGACATCCCATCGCCAGCAATCGCTTGCCTTGTCGCTCGACGTCGGCCTCGCTTGAGGCAACCGGGTCGTTCAAGAGCGCCGCCACTTCCGGCAGGTTCGGCGTGATCAGCGAGGCCAGCGGAAACAGCAGGACCTTCAGCGCATCGACCGCCTCGGCGGCAAGCAGCCGATCACCGGAGGTTGCGACCATCACCGGATCGAGCACGACATGGCGCGGCGCCCAGCGCCTCAGCCCATCGGCGATCGCTGCGATCGTGTCGGCCTGCGCCACCATGCCGATCTTGACCGCGCCGACCTCGAGGTCGGAGAACACCGCATCGATCTGGGCGGCGACGAATGACGCGGGCACCGGATGGATGCCGCTGACCCCCATGGTGTTCTGCGCGGTCAGCGCCGTGATCGCGGAGGCGCCATAGACCCCGAGCGCGGCAAAGCTCTTGAGGTCGGCCTGGATGCCCGCCCCGCCCGAGGAGTCCGAGCCGGCAATGGTGAGCGCGACCGGCGTCATCTTGCAGCGCCAGTGGTTGATACGAATGAGACCATCACGAACAAGACCATGGCCTGTCCTAGCCCGGCCGCCGATCGGCAGCAAGTTCGCCTGACTTACCGCAAGTTGGCCTCACCTTGCCCCCCTGCCTCGCCCCCTTGCCTTGGCCGCCCGTTTTGGGCCTATAGTCGCGGAAATCCCCGGAGACGACTTTGATGGTTCCTTTCTTCGTCCAGATCAAATGCAAGCTCGGCCAGTCCTACACCGTCGCCAACGCACTGGCGGAGGCCGAGATTGCGTCCGAGATCTATTCCACCGCGGGCAACTACGACCTCCTGGTCAAGTTCTACGTCGACCACGACACCGACATCGGCCATTTCATCAACGAAAAGGTTCAGGTGATCCCGGGCATCCAGGACACCCTCACGATCATCACCTTCAAGGCGTTCGGCGCGAAGTAGGACGCGCCCGCGAGAGCATGATGAGATGAGGTCGAGCTTGAACGGCATCGAGAGTTCACCTCTCCTTTGGGAGAGGTGAACCGAAACCGCGGCGAGCCGATTCAACCAAACCCATCCCGCTTTACAACTCCTTCTCCTTCTCCTTCTTCACCGGCTTCGGCGGTCCCTCGACCGGCGGCAGCGACTTGATGTACTCGGCGATCGCGTCGCGGTCCGACGACGACAGTCGCGAGGTGTTGCGGATCACGCGCACCATGGATCCGCCCGCGCTATCGCCGTCCGGCGTCTGGCCGCTCTCGAGGAAATAGGCGATATCCTTCACACTCCAGTCCGAGATCCCCCTCGGCGTGATGTTGGGCACCCAGCCTTCGCCCTCCGGATTCGGACCACCGGCGAAGCGCTGCGCGGTGACGATGCCGCCGAGGACATTGCGCGGGCTGTGGCACTCGGCGCAATGGCCGAAGCTGTTGACGAGATAGGCGCCGCGGTACCAATGCGCCGAGCGGCTTGCATCCGCGATGAACGGCTTGCCGTTCATGAACAGGAATTTCCAGACCCCGACATTGCGCCTGATGTTGAACGGAAACGGCAAATCATGGTCGCGCACCTTGCCGGCGACCGGCGGCAAGGTCTTCAGATAGGCGAACAGGTCGCGCACATCGCTGACCCTGGCGTGCTGATAGGACGGATACGGAAACGCCGGGAAATAGTGCGCGCCCGACGGCGAGGTGCCCTTCATGACCGCGGTGACGAAATCGGCCTCGCTCCAGCGGCCGATGCCGTCGTTCGGGTCGGACGAGATGTTCGGCGCGTAGAAGGTGCCAAATGGCGAGGGGATCGCGAGCCCGCCGCCGAGCTTCGTGCGGTCGTCCTGCTTCGGCACGGCATGGCAGGAGGAACATCCCCCGGCATTGAACGTTGTGAGGCCGTTGGCCAGGTCAGGCTGATAGGCAGGCAGCGCGTCGGCGGCAACGGTCGTGGGGATCGTCAGCCACCAGAACACGCCAAAGCCGATTGCGCCGGCCAGAATCGCCAGGAGGAAAATTCGTCGCAGCATTCACCGATCCGTCATTGGTCGCGTCAGTTCATGGACCAGTATGATGGCAACCAGTCGGACAAGCTCGCATCAAATTTGCCGCACCCACGATCATTTGGGGAATAAATCCGAAAAGCTGCTGTTTGAAGATTGCAACCATCCTGTGACGTCAAAGGGGAGAGAACCATGTCGAACAAGACCTTGCTTGCCACGCTGACGCTCGGCGCCGCCATCGCCCTCGCCGGTCCGGCCTTTGCCGAGAAGTTCACGGCGAAGCTGGACAGCAAGAGCGAAGTGCCGCCGAATTCCAGCGCCGCCACCGGCACCGCCGACATCGACTATGATGCCGCCAGCAAGAAGCTGAGCTGGAAGCTGACCTATTCCGGCCTGTCGGGTCCGGCCACCGCCGCGCATTTCCACGGCCCCGCCGAGGCCGGCAAGAATTCCGGTGTCGCGGTCGCCATCCCGAACGCGACGTCGAGCCCGGTCGAAGGCAGCGCAACATTGACCGACGCGCAGGCCGCCGATCTGCTCGCAGGCAAGTACTATGTCAACGTTCACACCGCGGCCAATCCGGGCGGTGAGATCCGCGGCCAGGTCACGAAATGAGCTAAATCAAACTGATAACTTGAGCTGTCCATCAAGACCAGCGACGGTATTTCTGTTTTATGCGGAGCTTCGTCTCTCAAGAAGGGTTCGCCGAAACGACGACCCCTTCCTTAGATTGCTTAGCGCGTTGTTCCAGACCAGGGATTCGATGAATTTCTGATACGTTTCAAATATGAAACATATCGCCCACGCCAACTCCTCCATGCCTCAAGATGTCGGCACCTGGCTCCTGATCGAAGTTGCCAACGTACCATCCTTGCACATCGACGCCAGCGGCCGCCCAGCTGCCAGCGTACACGAACGAGGAGCCGGTCGACAAAAACATATCTGCTCCAGATACTCCAGGGAGATACCTGAAAATATCGTCCTTTCCATCACCGCTGAAATCACCAACGTACCACTTTCCGCTATTTCCGGCACCAGTCCAACTACCAGCATCGACGAATGAGGAGCCAGTCGACAAGAAGACGTGTGCGCCGGATACTCCCGGCTCGTACCGGAGAATATCCGACTTACCGTCACCATTGAAATCTCCGACGAACCATCCCTCACTACCGTTGCCAGCGGGTGTCCAATCGATCGGATCGGTGAAATTAGTACCGTTTGAGAGCAGCACCTCCGCTCCCGAGACGCCGGCATTGTACCGGAATATGTCATCTTTGCCGTCGCCGTTGAAGTCGCCAACGTACCATTTCCCGTCATTGCCCGCTGGCGTCCAATCGGTCGGATTACCAAACGAGCTGCCATTGGAGAGCAGAACCTCAGCACCGGAGATGCCTGGATCATACCGGAGTACGTCGCTTTTTTCGTCACCGTTAAAATCACCAACGAACCATCCCTCGCTGCCATTACCAGCCGGCGTCCAACTTTTAGTGCTTCCAAAGTTCGCTGAGGCATTTAACTGAACTTCCGCCCCCGACACCCCCGCAGAGTAGGAAAAGATGTCGTCCAAGCCATCGCCATTGAAATCACCGACGTACCAATGACCATCATTGTCGACTGACGTCCACGCGCCGCTGTAGTGAAATTGCGTAGGCTCGACGAATACGCCGTAGGTGCCCGTATTCGAACCAAACGCGCTGGCATCGACGTAGTATAGTCCGGCTGTACTTGGATTGAAGATGATACGAGAATTTAGCCCGGGCCCACTGTCATCATCTGTCGCAACTAAGATCCCTGACGCATCATGAAGATTTAGGAGTGGGTCCAACAAGGTGCCCGTCTCGGTTGCCGTGCCGCTCTCACGGATTGTGTAAGACTGCCCTACGCTTAACGCAGTGCTGAACCAATCATGATCGCCAACGAATTGCGTGCTGCCGGTTAAGAATGCGCTATTCGAGTTTAGGGACGCTTTTGTACTAGGACCACCTATCCCGTCATCCACGATAGTAACGTCGTTAAAAATGAACTCTTCGATGCTATTCAACGTATCAGTCCCTTGGGCATTGCCAGAGACCGCATAGTGGTGATTGTCACCTTCAGTGATCGCGAACTGGCTCAGTGACCCGGCAAAAACGACGGCATCAAATCCGCCGTTTCCCGAAAGTATGTTGTTGATTGTGTTGCCATAGAGCGTGTCGTTTCCGCTTCCGCCTACCGCGTTTTCAATGACCACTCCCGCGGCAATAGCAATGTTGTCAGTGTCGCCGCCAGTGCTCGAAAAATGACCAATATCAGTACTGTTGTTTACTCGTAGATCGATGACTTGGTTTTGCGAATAACTCGAAAAGTCGAAGGTATCAGTACCGCCCGCATCCCATACCGCGAAGACGGCATGCTGATTTGACGATGTGATGCTGTACACGCCTCCGACAGTTGAATTGAATCCGTACACGTCGTCGCCGGCCCGAGTGGAATTATTTGAGCCGTAGAGCCGTTGGATCGCCGCGATGTCATCAAGAGCGGGCGTTTCGTTGTAGACAGAAAATGCCCCCCCTGTATTAACTTCGCTGAAATAACTCATCACCGAGTATTGTCGGGTATCCTCAATGTACGCCGCATTGCTATTGTAGGTAATTGTTTGGCCAGGTCCCGCGTTGTACGCCCCTGGGTGCTCCAACCCGAGCGCATGACCGATCTCGTGGATCATCGATTCCCACTCGTATGTACCTGGGTTGACGGCATCCGCGTTTGCGAAAGCTAGATTGAAGAAGACGTCGCCGTCCGAACTCGTAGCCACCTGGTTGTTTGAACTAGGGTAAAACGCGAACGCTTCGGAGCTATCGTTTGGATCGTTATAATTCCGGAAGAGAATAGTTGCGTTGTTGGTGTTGCCCTGATCGGAAAACGTGATTCCGGAGACACTGGACCAAAATGCCAAAGCTGCTCGCGCGGCCGCCTGCTCTGAAGCCATAAACGCGGAAAACCCACTGACATTGTGGCCAGTAACGGAATAGCCAGCTGCGGACGACGCGAACCCGAACGTAATGGGACCCGTTGCGACTCCAAGTGTGGTGCCCCAGTGATAGTTATCTCGGGTGATCTGGACACCCGCTTGGCTGATCGTCTTGTCAGACGTCGGGTTTGATATGGGATCACCCAGATCAGCCGAGCCAAAACCATCGACTATGAAAAGATCGTCGCTCAAAATATTCTTCATCAGAAGCCCTCATCTTGGCCTGCACCCGGTTTGCATGACACGGGGTTAAGCTAATCCAGCTTTCCGTTCGAACTCCATAGGACTCAGATAATCGATCGTCGAGTGCCTTCGTTCGGGGTTGTAGAAGCGCTCGATGTAGTCGAATACATCCGCTCTTGCTTCGTCGCGTGTCCTGTAGGTCCTGTTGCCGATGCGCTCGGTCTTCAGGGACGAGAAGAAGCTCTCCATTGCGGCATCGTCCCAAACGTTGCCGGATCGGCTCATTGAACAGACGACACCGTGGTCAGTCATCAGCCACTGGAACTGCTCGCTGGTGTACTGGCTGCCGCGATCGGAGTGATGCAGCAGCGCATCCGGCCTGCCGCGTCGCCAGATCGCCATCACCAGCGCATCGGTAACAAGTTAGGCGGTCATCGCGGCACTCATTGACCACCCCACCACCCGCCGCGAGAACAGGTCGATGACGGCAGCCACGTAGAGCCAGCCCTCCGCTGTCCAGACATAGGTGAAGTCGGCGATCCAGCGGCGGTTGGGAGCGGGCTTTGAAGGTGCGGTCAAGCACGTTCGGAGCAGCGGCGGCGGCCTGCCGCTCACCCAAATCGGGCGGCAGCCGACGCCGGCGCGGGCGTGCCTTAAGCCCTTGCTGCCGCATCAATCGTTCGATCCGGTGCAGTCCACATCGTGCACCTTCGGCCAGCACGTCGTGCCACACCTGCCTGGCGCCATAGGTGCGATCACTGGAAAGAAAGCTCATGCGCATCTTCACACTCAGCTCCTCGTCGCTCCGGCTGCGCTCGCTGCGCGGCCGCGTCAGCCATGCATAGAAGCCGCCCCGCGAGACACCAAGCGCTCCGCACAACCACCCCGCCGGCCAGATCCCCCGGTGCTTCGCGATGAAGGCGAACTTCATGTCGATTCCTTCGCGAAGTAGGCCGCGGCTTTTTTTAGGATATCGCGTTCGGCCTTCAGCTTGGCAACCTCTCGCTTGAGCTGCGCGATCTCCTGTTGCTCCGGCTTCATCTGGCCGTGGCCCGGGAATGCATGCTGCGGATCGTCGGCCAGCGCCTTGACCCAGTTGCGCAGCTGCGACACGTGAACGCCCAGGTCTTGCGACGCCTGCGCATAGGAGACGCCGCGCTCCTTGATCAGCCGAACCGCCTCAAGCTTGAACTCGCGCGTGAACTTCCGACGCTTCTCCATGGTCTGCCTCCTGCTCCATAAATACCTTATCGGGGGTCTTCGGAACCGGGTGCAGGCCATCTCTTCAATGTTTAACTGAAACCTTCCTTCGCTTTCTCGGGCTTGCAACGGCTTTTCGCACGCAAGCTCAAGGGGGCACGCTCGATCATTCGAACTGATGCAATAATTCATCGCGCATCAACGTTGTCAGAGTTCGCTACCGGCCCAAACTGCATGGCTATCCGAGGTTCGGTGCTATTGGTCCTTTCCGAAATTCGATATGTCAGTGCCACCAGCACCATACCCAAGAGAAAGTCTGTATCGCTCGTAACGCGGCAACGATAGAGATCCGACCTCTGTGCGTCATACGCCGTTTAGGCTATGATCCAAGAAGACTGAGCTCACCGCTCCGGTCACGAACAAACCTGTGCGACCAGACAGCCGCGTGCTTCACAGACTATGTGGCATCATTCGATCGGACAACTTTGTTCGAGAAAATGCAAGCAGCGGCATGGATGCCGCGCGTGTATCCAAGTCGATAACCCAGCCAGTAACCCAGCCCAACGCCGGCCGCCGCCGGCAAGAATAACTCAACAAACACCTCGGTCGCCCCCTCGTGACCGCAAAATGAAACTTCTCTATATGCACACACCAAGTGTGGAACATTGCCGTCAATAACTTAGGTTATTTCCGCCGTTGGGGGAAGCACAGCGCGCCGGCCAGCCGAGGATTCGAGATTATAGCCCAAATGGGCCACGACAATTGAGCTACCCAAACTCTAATGGATCGAGAGTTGCGGTCGGGTCTTTTTGATGCATTGCATCATTGCAGTTGCCGTTGATGGCCGCTCTGCTAGGCTTGCCTGATTTCAGGAGAGGACGAGGCCGCCGCGGCTAATTCGTCCGTGTCCACGACATTGCAAGAATGAATTGGATCGGTCCGATCTCGATATTGGTTATGATCGCACTTTTAGTAGCGGTCGTAACGGACGCTTACCTGACAAAATGCACACGAAGGACAATATACGTGCCCTTCATTTTGCACGCCCGAGTCATATGACGCCGCGTAGCAGACTCTAACGATGCTGCATGTCACTGCTTGCAGGCTCGCTACCGCGGTCCAACCTGAGCACACGTTTCAATCCGGAAATTCGACTGCTGCTTTTGCTCAAGAAACGCAACCCAACACGATCAACTGTGCCGCTTTTGCAAAGCAGCCGGACGGCACATGGTATTTGGGGTTCCGCCGACTTTTGGCGTTGGAAAAACCACATCGATAATTGTGGCTCTCCACGCGGAAAAAGCCGGTCCAATTGTACGCCGTCACAATGGCGGGTGCGGCATCGGGTGCCTTGACCGCCATGTCGTCGGCGCTAACACGGGCGCGGCGAGTCCGAACATAGCTGCATCGATGCCGCCGCAGAGCTACAATTTCTGTTGTTTCGGCGCGACCATGCGTAAGATTGGCGCAGCCGGGGAGTGAGCCAGCAGCCCAAAACGTCATCCACCCATCGGAGGACAATCTGCTACGCGCAACAATTGCGGGAGCTCCCGCAAATTGGTGAAGAAGGGGATGAACGAGAACGTACGATTGGTCGACGCCGACGAAGTCGAGGCCATTGCGGCCGGCTGGAATCCAACATCGCACACGCCGAGGCCCGAAGCTAAGTCTGGACCTATAGAAAATGGAGCAACGGGCCGGGCATCGCCAGCCAACGCGCGTACGGCAGCGGCGCACATTGTCCGTTCATTGCCGTTAACGACGTAGAGAGGATCTGACATCAATGTTCTCTAACTGGCCGCACACAGTGGGACCGATCCAACTCGTTGGAGGCAGCGCAGGCGATGAACTGCTCGAGGCCGCGACGTCTGCGACACGGCTCCGAACACACATGCTCTTGCACGAGAGCCACGCGGATCGGGTGCAACGGCTCATCATCAGCCTTCAGCGAGGCACATACATTCAACCGCACAGGCATCCCGAGCAATGGGAGCTAATCGTGCCGCTACAAGGCACATTGGCCGTCTATGTGTTTTCCGACGCTGGAGCCATCACGGAGAGGTTCGAGATTGCCGCAGGCAATACGAGAGTAATAGAGATACCGGCAGGCTTTTGGCATACGCTCGCACCTGTCTCCGAACGCGTGCAGATGCTCGAAATAAAACCAGGCCCGTTTCGGCCAGCAGAATTCGCGCCTTGGTTCCCCTCAGAGAGCACAACGATGGCGGCGCTCGCCACGGCATGGCTGGCAGATGCGAAGCAAGGCGATCGATTTGCAGACTTGCCCGACTAATTGGCACATCGGCCTGCGCGGCGCGCTGCGAATGAATATGGTTCTACCCGATAATGATCGTCCACTAGACACAATCAACGCAGTAGCTTCGTATTCCAAATCGGTCGTCCGAAACCGTACGATGTCCAATCTCCAAGCGAAGCTTGAACGATTTGAGCGCCATACTGACGAATCCGAGCTGATCGCGAGCGGGTCGCTGGAAGGGAGTAACGCGAATTATCAAGCGACTGGGTGCTCGCTATAGCGCCTTGGCGAAGAACATGGGGGCCGTGATCGTCAGTGCGCCGGCGGTGGAACCGACCTATGGAATTGAACCATATCCGCGCCCTTGTACAAGGCGTTAGCCCCAGCGCATCAGGCATAAACAGGAACTCCTTTCAGTTCGTGAACGTGCGGGGGCCACTCACTACATGCGACGAGGCATTATTTTTCAGGCCCACCTAGGCAACCTGAAGAGCATTATGCGACGGCCCTCCCAGTCCCTGCCGAGCCTGAAGGCGAAAAAGGAAATCAGGCCGACCTTGGCAAAGCGCCGCCCTGGCGGCAAGGGGGCGATAACAAGCATTCTGCCTTCTTCATCGCTCCTACAACTTGGTGCTGATGCATGACTATCCAGCTCATTCTTGCATTGCGTTCAACGTGATCACTCTCGCGGCGGCGGCAAGATTGAAGAAAATGGTACGTATGCAATCATGCCTGCAAGAACTGGATGAACTTCCGAGCGCACATTATGGTTCCGGCCCAGTACATCTGGTCCATTAGGCCAATATGTTCAATTCCCGAGTGGCTGACCTCCGTTTGGTAGACCTCATCCAAGAAAGTGCTGTGGCTTGCGAGCAGTTACCGACCTTCGAGGAACCGTCACCGTGTGCTTTGTTGCGTAGCGCGAAAGGATGCGACGGGCATGCTTATTCACAAACGAATCTACCCTTGGATGCGTCAACCGATAGCCTAGAATTTTCGCGCACCGGTTTCTATTGTTGGTCAGACGAAACGCCTGTCGAGCGTCGGTCGACGTCCAAAGATCCGCCAATCAGGCATAGTTATCTTCAGCTTCATATTGGATTGCCCGCAGCGCGGAAGACTGGCCTGATAGCGCTCGACTGTCCGATCTTGAGCAGCAATACAAATGCAATGTCTGCGGCAGGGTAGGCGTGGACATCCAACCGAATTTCGAAACTATCGTTCGCGACGCCAAGAAAGCACGAGCTCGCTTCGGTCGTGGCCAGACGACAAACGGCCGGACCATGTTGATCCAAGATGAATAAACTCTGCGTGGATGCGGGAAGCGCCTTGGTGCTTTCCCGTCATACAGCTGTTCGTCACATAAACGCGTTTCATCGAACAAATGACATCTATTTGTTCAATCCAATCGTCTCACACTTCTGATTATCGACAGGCGCCCCTGGGCGTCAGTGGCGGCTGTCTAACGGTCGCGCAGCAGTCGGTTCGTCCAAAAGTCTTGCCGGTTTATTTAGTCACGGCCCGTTCGGCGCGTGACCGCCGCAAGTCTTCGGCAGTGACGCGGCGTAGGAATCTCGATTATGCGAGCGGGTATGTCCTTAGGGCAGAAATCGCGCTGCGGCGAGTACCAGACACGATTGCAAAGTCCGGGCGGCAACATCGATTTCACTCCCGACAAGACCCACAACGCAAACATGCTGCGGCTTCAATCATTGCAGGCCACGATCGACAGTTCTCATGGAAAGGCAGGGCGAGGTTACATTATGGTCTCTCGACCGGAGGAGCCATTAAGATGGTCCACATAGAATGGAGAGCACTAGCCGATCTGTTCGACTTGATCGAGACCAAATCCCGGAAACACAACAGCAACGAGCCGCAGAGGATCAACCTCGACTGCAATAACGCCGTTGCCGCGCTTAGTCTGCCCGACCGTGCCGAGGAGCAGGGGCCGGCGACTAGGTCTAGTACAGATCGCGGCGATTTTTTGAGAATCCTTGGCATCAAAGCAAATGACAATCAACTCCTCTTGAGGCGATAGGTCTCGTGGCAGCCGCCGCACTGCTTGAACAGCGGCGGCATTTCCGCCTTCAGCGTGTCGAGGTCCTTGACCTTGCCTTTGGTATCGGCGACGGCCTTAGCGTAGCTCGCGATGTGCTGCTCGAAGCCGGCCTTGTCTTCCCAGATCTTCGGCGCGGCGGAATAGTCGCCATCCGGCTTAAGGCCCTTGCTGCTTTCCGGGAACAGCGTCGGCAGCTTCTTGGCAGTATCTTCGAACTTCACCAATGCAGCATCGACCGCTGCCTGGTCATAGGGCTTCTCGCCCTTGATCATTGCCGCTATCGCGCCCGCGTTCTTGCCGGTTTCCTTCATCTGGGCCTGGGTCTGCTTGACCTGATTCTGGTCGGCCACGACAGCACCAGCACTCAACGCAAGCATTGCAGCAACGACGACAATCCGCTTCATCGGCTAAACCCCTCAATTCCGCTCTGTCCCGATCCGCGATCTGCGGCCGGCCTGGTTTGCAAAACACCGCAGGCCGAATCTTCATTCCGCCTGCGACAATTTATCAGAGATTATGGCGGCGCTGCGCCTCGCGGATCGCGATCCAGACCCGTTCCGGCGTGGCGGGCATGTCGATGTGGTCGATCTTGTACTCGCGATGCAGCCCCTCGACGATCGCGTTGACGACCGCCGGGCACGAGCCGATCGCGCCGGCCTCGCCCGCGCCCTTCACGCCCATTGGATTGGTCGTGCAGGGCACGTTATGGGTCTCGAACACGAAGGACGGCCCGTCGGAGGCGCGCGGCAGCGCATAGTCCATGAAGGTGCCGGTGACGAGCTGACCATCGGTCGGGCTGTACACCGCCTGCTCCATCAGCGCCTGCCCGATGCCCTGCATCGCGCCGCCGTGAACCTGGCCGGCGAGCATCAGCGGATTGAGCGTGACGCCGAAATCGTCGACGATAACGTAGCTGACGATCTTGATGATGCCGGTTGAGGGATCGATCTCGACCTCGGCGAGATGGGTGCCGTTCGGATAAGTGCCGTCGGCGCTGGCGAAGGTCGCGCTGGCATTCATCTTCGACGTATCGCCGCCCGGACGTTTGGCGAGATCGGCAAAGCTGATCGAGCGGTCTGTGCCGGCGATGCGGATGCGGCCGTCGGCGAATTCGAGGTCGCCGGCGCCGGCTTCCAGCGCCTGCGCCGCGAGCTCCTTCAGCTTGTTGCCGAGATCATGCGTCGCCCGCTGCACGCTGACGCCGCCGGACGGAATCGATGCCGAGCCGCCGGTGCCGAGGCCGGTCGCGATCTTGTCGGTATCGCCCTGCAGCACATGGACGCGCTCGGGTGGCACGCCGAACTGCTCGGCGACGATCTGCGCATAGGCGGTCTGGTGGCCCTGCCCGCTCGACTGCGTGCCGATCAGGATCGAGATGTCGCCGTTGGGATCGAGCGCCACATTGGCAGTCTCCTCGCCCATCGTGCCGCAGACCTCGACATAGCTTGCCATGCCGATGCCTCGCACCAGGCCGTCCTTCCTGGCGGCCTTGGCGCGCTTCGGAAATTCCTTCCAGTTGGCAATCTCCATCGCGCGCTTCATATGCGCGACGAAGTCGCCGGAGTCGTAGACCTTGCCGGTCGCGGTCGTGTAGGGCAGCGACTTCGGCGGAATGAAGTTCTTCCGCCGGATGGCGTCCGGCGTCATGCCGAGCTTGCGCGCAGCGGCATCGACGAGGCGCTCGATGACATAGGCGGCCTCCGGCCGGCCGGCGCCGCGATAGGCATCGACCGGCACCGTGTTGGTGAACACGGTGCGGACCCGGCAGTGGAAGGCCTGGATGTCATAGAGGCCCGGCAGCATGCCGGCGCCGCCATGCGGGATGTAGGGCGCGAAGGTCGAGAGGTAGGCGCCCATGTCGCCCATCAGGTCAACATCCATGCCGAGGAATTTGCCGTCCTCGGCGAGCGCCATCTTCGCGGTGGTGAGATTGTCGCGGCCCTGCGCGTCGCCCATGAAATGGTCGGAGCGCTCGGCCGTCCATTTGATGCTCTTCTTGAGCTTGCGCGCGGCCACCGAGATCAGCGCATATTCGCGATAGGGAAACAGCTTGGTGCCGAAGCCGCCGCCGACATCCGGGCAGATCACCCGCATGTTCTCCTTCGGCATCTTCAGGACCATGTCGCAGAGGATCTCGCGCAGGCGGTGGCTGCCCTGGCTGCCGATCGTCAGCGTCAGATGATCCTTCTTGGCGTCGTATTCCGCGACCGCGGCGCGCGTCTCCATAAAATTTGTGATGACGCGCGGATTGACGATGGTGATCTCGGCCACCGCATGCGCCTTGGCGAACGCGTCCTCGGCGGCCTTCTTGTCGCCGATCGAGACGTCGAACAGCACATTGCCGGGCTTGTCCGGCCAGACCTGCGGCGCGTCCTTCTTCACCGCATTGACGAGGCCGACCGCCGCCGGCAGCGGCGTCCATTTGACGTCGATCGCCTCGATCGCGTCACGGGCATGATCGACGGTGTCGGCGACCACAAAGGCTACCGCGTCGCCGACATGGCGCACCTCGTCCTTGGCGAGGATCGGATAAGGCGGTGCGGTGAACGGATCGGTTTCGAGATTGAACAGGCACGGCAGGCCGCCGAGTTCGGCGACGTCGGCGGCGGTCAGGATCAGCGCCACGCCGGGCATGCCGCGGGCCTTGCCGGCATCGATCGTGTAGGTCGCGTGCGCGTGCGGCGAGCGCAGCATCAGCGCGTGCAATGCGGGAGACGGTGCAACGTCGTCGGTGTAGCGGCCCTTGCCGCGAATCAGAGCGTCGTCCTCCTTGCGCCGCACACTTTGTCCGACGCCGAATTTGATGGGAGCTGCCATCGTCTCTCCAATTGCCTTGGTGTGTTTTGCGCATATTGGCGTGGTTGTCGCCGAAGCGCAAACCGCTTTCCGCCGCGCGCGGCGCTATCACACAGCGGCCTCCTATGCATTTGATTTGACAGGTAAAACTATACGCGGCGGAGCGCGAACAGCCAGCCGCGGCCGAACAGCATGAGGATCAGGAGGGCGTAGACGAAGACGCCGACCGCAATCAGCAGCAGCAGGATCAGTTCGTCGCGAAAGATCTGCATCGGCGCGAACCACACATAAGCGAAATGCGAGGTCAGCCACAGTGCGACCGCGAGCAGCACGCCGCACAGCGCGAAGGTGCCGAACGAGCGGATCAGCGCGCGATCGAGCGCGAGGTAGCCGCGGCGCACGGCAAACATCAGCACCAGCAGCAGATTGACCCAGGCCCCGATTGCGGTCGCGAGCGCGAGCCCGACCTGCGCCAGCGTGCCGACTAGCGCGATCTTCAGCGCGACGTTGACCGCGACCCCGGTCAGCGCCGCTTTCACCGGCGTTGCGGTGTCCTTGCGGGCGTAGAAGGTCGCGACCGCGCTGCGGATCATCACGAAGGGAATGAGCCCCACCGCATAGGCCGCGAGCGTGGCCCCGGCGCTTGCCGCATCGGCCTTGGAGAACGCGCCGCGGGCGAACATCGCGCGCATGATCGGATCGGCGACCGTCAGGAACGCCGCCACGAACGGCACCGAGAACAGCAGCGTGAAATCGAAGGCGCGGCGCTGCGCGGCCATCGCGCCGGCGTGATCGTCGGCGCTCAGGCGCCGCGACATCTCCGGCAGCAGCACGGTGCCGATCGCGATCCCGATCACGCCGATCGGCAATTGATTGAGGCGGTCGGCATAATACAGCGCCGACAGCGCGCCGGCGGGCAGGAAGGTCGCGATGATGGTGTCGGCGAACAGCGCCACCTGGGTGCCCATCGAGCCCAGCGTCGCCGGTCCCAGCGCGCGGAAGAAGCCGCGGACGTCCTCGTCGAGCCTCAAGGGCGCGAACCGCGGCAGGCCGCCATGGCGCGCGAGGTCGCTGGCGAGCAGGAAGAATTGCAGGAAGCCCGAGATCAGGACGCCCCAGGCCGCCGCATGGCCCGCGCTCGGGAAGAACGCCGCAAGCGCCAGCGTCATCATCATGGCGAGGTTGAGGAAGATCGGCGCCGCGGCGGCGCTGGCGAAGCGATGCATCACGTTCAGCATGCCGCCATAGAGCGTCACCAGCGTGATCAGCAGCAGATAGGGAAAGGTGATCCGCGTCAGTTCGATCGCGAGCTTGCGCTGCGCCGCGTCCTCGGTGAAGCCCGGCGCGAGGATGCTCATCGCCTGCGGCATGAACGCCATCGCCACCGCCAGCAGGATCACCTGCGAGGCGAACAGCAGCGTGAAGATGCGGTCGGCGAACAGCCGTGCCGACGCTTCGCCCTTCTCGCCATGGACATGGGCGTAGGCCGGCACGAAGGCGGCGTTGAAGGCGCCTTCGGCGAAGATCGCGCGGAAATGATTGGGCAGCCGCAGCGCCACGAAGAAGGCGTCGGCAACCGGCCCGGCACCGAGGATCGCCGCGAGCATGATGTCGCGCGCGAACCCGGTGACCCGCGATAGCAGGGTATAGCCGCCGACGGTGAAGATGCGCCCAAGCATGCGCTGCTTCTAGCGCATGATTGCGGTCTGAAAAAGTTTCCTATCAGGCCGAAAGCGCGCTGCGCACAGCCGCGATGACGCGGTCCTGCGTCGCCTCGTCGAGATAGGGGTGCATCGGCAGGGCGATGACGTCCTTCGACAGGCGCTCGCTGACCGCCAGACCGCCGTCGGCGACCGGATAGTGGCTGTAGGCCGTCTGCTGGTGCACCGATTTGGGATAGTAGATCATGGTCGGGACGCCGTGCGCCTTCAGGGCCGCCGCGAAGGTGTCACGATCGATGCCGTCGGACAGGCGGATGGTGTATTGCGCCCACACCGAGGTACAGCCCGGGGCAAGGCGCGGCACCGCGACGAGGTTGCCGAGTGCGCGCGAATAGCGCTCCGCCACCCTGTTGCGCGCCGCGATCTCGTCGTCGAAAATCTTCAGCTTCTCGAGCAGGATCGCCGCCTGCATGGTGTCGAGCCGCGCGGTGAGGCCGAGCCGCACATTGTCGTACTTGTCCGAGCCCTGGCCGTGCACGCGGATGCTGCGCAGCGTGCGCGCGAGCTCCTCGTCGTCGGTGAAGATCGCGCCGCCGTCGCCGAAGCAGCCGAGCGGCTTGGCCGGGAAGAAGCTGGTCCCGGTCGCGAGCCCGAAGGTGCCGAGCTTGCGGTTCTTGTAGGTTGCGCCAAAGCCCTGCGCGGCGTCATCGAGCACGAACAGGCCCTCGGCCTCGGCGACGGCGCCGATCGCATCGTGATCGGCGCTCTGGCCGAACAGGTCGACCGGGATCACGGCGACCGGCTTCAGCCCGCGCGCGCGCGCCGTTGCGATGCCGCGCTTCAGCGAGTTGACGTCGATGTTGAAGGTCTCCTCATCGACATCGACGAAAACCGGCGTCGCGCCTGTCAGCGTCACGACCTCGCCGGTCGCACAGAAGGTGAAGGTCGGGCACAACACCGCGTCGCCCGGCCCGACATTCTTCGCCATCAGGACCATCAGCAGCGCGTCGGTGCCGCTCGCACAGCTGACCACATGCTTTGCGCCGCTATAGTCCGCCAGCGCCTTCTCCAGCGCGGTCACTTCGGGACCGTTGATGAACTGGCAATGGTCGAGCACGCGCGCGACCGCGTCATCGATCGACTTGCCGAGCCGCCGGCGCTGCGCGGCGATATCGATGAAGGGAATGGGCTCAAGCTGCATATGCTGGTTCATGGAAGCTCTTTGCACGTATTGAATGAATGACAATCAGCCGGCGATGCGGCGCGGTCCCTTGCGCATCGTCGAGGCGGCGGGTCTGGCGGGCGATTCCAGGCAGCGGATCGCGATCTCGAGGCTCGCCACGCCCTCGTCGCCGGACACGGCCGGCAGCTTGCCGCTACGTACGGCATCGAGGAAGGCGATCAGCTCGGCGCGCAGCGGCTCGTCGTGACCGACCGGCAGATGACGCATCGAATAGCTGCCGTCCGGCTTGAAGCCGAAACATTCGGTGACCTGACGCGTGAGCAGATCGCCCATCACATACTTGCCGCGGGTTGCGACCGTCACGTTGCGCGCCTTGAACGGCGTCAGCCAGTTGGTGTTGATGTGGGCGAGCACGCCGGAAGCGGTACGGAACTGCAGCAGCGCGATGTCCTCGCGCTCGGCGACGGCGCTGGAGAGCTGCGGCTGCACCTCGACGATGTCGGACTCGGTGAACCAGCGGATCAGGTCGATGTCGTGCACGGCCAGATCGATCACGACGCCGACATTGGACATTCGCGGCGGGAACGGGCCGACCCGGGTGATGCCGATCGACAGGATGTCCTCGCCCGAGATCGCCTTCTTGATCGCGGCGACCGCCGGATTGAAACGCTCGACATGGCCGACCATCAGCGTGACGCCGGCCCGCTCGGCGGCCGTGACGATCTCGCGGCCCTCTTCGACCGTGGATGCGACCGGCTTCTCGACCAGGATGTGAATGTTGCGCGCGATGCAGGCGAGCGCGATCTCGTGATGCAGATGGGTGGGAGCTGCGATCGTCACCGCATCGATGCCCTCGGCGAACAGCTGATCGAGGCTTTCGAAGGCGCGGCAGCCGACCAGGTCGATGGCGCGGGAGCGATGTTCCGGCAGCGGATCGACGATGCCGATCAGCAGCACCCCGGGCAGTCCGGCCAGCACGCGGGCATGGTTGCTGCCCATCACGCCGGCGCCGATCACGCCGACGCGCAATGCGCGGCCGATATCGGCTTTCGCGCCGGCCGCGGACACTTTTGCATTCATATCGTAGACCCCAAGTAACGTTCTGGCGGTTGTCCCGGCTTCTCAGGGAGCCATCCCGGCTCCGAGGGAATCAGCACCAAGGCCCCTCTGCCCGATCCGCGCCTTTGGCGCAAATCACGACCCGCTTCGTTGGCAGCCGCTATAGCACGGCGTCACAAATGTGGCGAATGCCAACGGCGAAATCCGGACACGTTTTGATTCAAAGAGTTACATCGCCCGCGACTCGGTCTTGAGCGCGCGGCCGTTCGCCTCAGGTGCGCCGATAGTCATCCTCGATGCGGATGATGTCGTCCTCACCGAGATAGCTGCCGGTCTGCACCTCGATCAGCTCGAGCTGGATCTTGCCCGGGTTCTCCAGCCGGTGCACCGCGCCGATCGGGATGTAGATCGATTCGTTCTCGTGCACCGTCTTGATCAGCTCGTTGACGGTGACCTGCGCGGTACCGCGCACCACGATCCAGTGCTCGGAGCGGTGATGGTGCTTCTGCAGGGACAGCCGTCCGCCCGGCTTGACGACGATGCGCTTGACTTGGTGGCGATCGCCATTGTCGACCGACTGATAGGAGCCCCAGGGGCGATGCACCTTGATGTGGTTCTCGGTCACCTCCGGCGCCGCCACTTTCAATTTCGCGACCAGCCGCTTCAGCCCGTTGGCGTCCTTCTGGCGTGACACCAGCACGGCGTCCTGGGTCGCGACCACGACGAGATCGTCGACGCCTTCGAGCGCAACCAGCGCCCGGTCGGTCGAAACGTTGCAATTGCGGGAGTCCTCGAACACCGCAGTGCCGCGCGCAGCGTTGCCGAGGCTGTCCTTGTCCGATAGCTCCCAGACCTGACGCCACGAGCCGATGTCTGACCAGCCGCACGCCACCGGCACCACCGCGGCACGCGATGTCTTCTCCATGACCGCGTAGTCGATCGAGATCGCCTTCGCCGCGCCGAAAGCCTGCGCATCGAGCTTGACGAAGCCGAGATCGCGCGCCGCCGACGCAACCGACTGCTCCACCGAGGCGACGCTGTCCGCATCGACATTGCGGTACTCGTCGAGCAGCACGCCGGCGCGGAACATGAAGTTGCCGCTGTTCCAGAGATAGCCTGCATCGATATAGCCCGCCGCCGTCGCGGCATCCGGCTTCTCGACGAATTTCGCTACCGCGCGCACCTCGCCGGCGACCACCTCACCCGGATTGATGTAGCCGTATTCGGTGGCCGGCCGCTCCGGCTTGACGCCGAACGTCACGATGCGGCCGGCGTCCGCAGCCACCAATCCGCCGCGGCACGCGGCGACGAAGGCCGCCGTGTCCCGCACCAGATGGTCGGCGGCCAGCGCCAGCACGATCGCTTCGCTGTCGCGGCTCTGCGCGAACGCCGCACCGGCCGCGATCGCCGGCCCCGAGTCGCGGCGCATCGGCTCCAGCAGCACGTCGGCCTCACGGCCGATCTCGGCCAGTTGCTCCAGCACCATGAAGCGATAGGCCTCGTTGGTGATCACGATCGGACGCTCGAACAGGCCGGCGTCGGAAACTCGCAGCAGCGTCTCCTGGAAGGTCGAGCGGGCCCCGAACAGCGACAGGAACTGTTTCGGATGCACCTCGCGTGACGCCGGCCACAATCGCGTGCCTGCGCCGCCGCACATGATCAGGGGAATAATTCGTCGATCCATCGATGCCTCAAATCCTGTCGTGCAAGTCCTGTCGTATCCGCCTGCGGACGACACACCAAATCGGCCCGGGCGGTCGCGGCCGGCGGCCCTGTCGCCTCGGAAGCACTATCCAAGCAGTAGCACGCGCCCCCACGCGCGTCTGGTCGGATTTTACCGGTAACGTAAACCCCCGGTGAGTGGCCGGCCGTCCCCCGTTCCGGCCTCTTTAGCCACCCCTTCGCGCCTGCCGCAATAGGGACCAGTACGGGTATTGCCAGATCGGCGCGGAAACCATACCAAGGCGGCGAATTTGGGCGCGCGAAAGCGTTTTGCGCTGTTTTTGACACATTCTGAAACCTGGCAGCCGAACGGAAATGCGCCGAATCCTGCTTTCGACCGTCAAGATCTTGATCTCGGCCGCGCTGCTGTATTTCTCGCTGCGCAAGGTCAATCTGTACGACCTTGCCTCCCGTATCCAGGTCGAGAGCCTGGGCTGGCTCGGCCTCGCGATCGCGGTCACGTTCCTGCAGATATTCCTCGGGGTGTTGCGCTGGCGGGAGATCAGCGTGGAGTGCGGAGCCCCGCTGGAGACAGGCCAGGCCATGCGCTTCAACGTGATCGGCACCTTCTTCAACCAGACACTGCCGTCCTCGATCGGCGGCGACGCGGTGCGGCTTTGGCTCGTCGCGCGCGCCGGCGCGGGTTGGCGCGCAGCCACCTATTCGATTTTCGTCGACCGCGCGATCGGACTGATCGCCCTCGCCGTCGTCATCGCCGCCACCCTGCCCTGGAGCTATCGGCTGATTTCCGATTCCCACGGCTGGATGGCGTTGCTGCTTCTCGACCTCGCCGCACTCGCGGCCGGATTTGGCTTCCTGCTGATCGGCGTGTTGCCGTGGGCTTGGCTGAAGCAATGGTGGGCGACGCATCACATCCACGCCTGCGCGGTCATCGCGAACCGGGTGTTGTTCAGCCGCACGCACGGATTGAGGGTCACAATCCTATCGATCGCCATTCACGTCGTGACCGCCGTGATCGCCTGGTGCGTGGTGAAATCGATCACCGCGCCCGTCACCTTCGGCCAGATCTTCCAGTTGTTGCCGCCGGTGATGCTGATCACGATGATGCCGATCTCGATCGCGGGCTGGGGCGTGCGCGAGGCCACGATGGCGCTGGCCTTCGGCTACGCCGGATTGATCGCCAATGAAGGCGTCAACATCTCGCTGTTGTTCGGCGCGGTATCGTTCGTGGTTGGCGTGTTTGGCGGCCTGGTGTGGATCCTGAGCCCGGAAAAGGCCGCCAAGGGCACAGAACCGATCGAAGTCCCAGGATCAAAGTAACTATCACCATGAGCAGCTCCGAAATCCTACTCTCGTTTATCGCGACAGTTCTGGCCGCATTGATCTCGGCCGTCTTAACCCAGGCGACGCGACCGATTCTGCAGCGTGTAGCGCTGGCCAAACCGAATGCACGGTCATCGCACCGAATTCCAACACCGCAGGGCGCCGGTGTTGCGGTCACGGCGGCCACGCTGCTCGCGGGTGGGATCGTCATCGTGCTGGCCGGATCGCCGGACCTGACAGTTCCGTTCACTGTCTTCGCGGCCTGCCTATTCATCGCGGTGGTCGGCTTGGCCGACGACATCCGTTCCTTGCCCGTCGTTCCGCGGCTGTTGCTGCAGGCCGCCGCCGTTGCTGCCGTGGTGTTTTCCGCGCCTGATGGTCTGAGGCTGGTTCCAGCCAGCCCGATCTGGCTCGAACGCGGGCTGCTGTTGATCGCCGGCCTCTGGTTCGTGAACCTCGTCAACTTCATGGACGGGCTCGATCTGATGACCGCGGCCGAGACCGTGCCGATCACCGTGGCGATCGCCCTGCTCGGCAGCTTCGGCTATGTTCCCGCAGCTCCCGCGCTGGTCGCGGCAGCGCTGTGCGGCGCGCTGCTCGGCTTCGCGCCGTTCAACCGACCGGTCGCAAGGATATTCCTCGGCGATGTCGGCAGCCTGCCGATCGGCTTGCTGCTGGGCTGGTGCCTGCTCGAGCTTGCCCTGCATCAGCAATTTGCCGCTGCGCTGCTACTACCGCTCTACTATTTGACGGATGCGACGGTCACGCTGTTTCGCCGCATGGCGCGCCGCGAGCCGTTCTGGGCAGCGCATCGCTCGCACTTCTATCAGCGCGCGACCAACAACGGTTTTACGGTGTGGCGCGTCGTCGGCGAGGTCTTTGTGCTTAACTTAGTGTTGGTTGTGCTCGCATTCGCCTCGGTCGCCCTCGATTCGTTCACCGCAGATATTACCTTACTATTAGTCGGTGCGCTCGCAGTTACCCTCCTGCTCCGCCGGTTCTCGCGTCTCGCTCCTCCCGCTAAGTTAAGGTAGCCTTGGACTAACGACACGTTTCAAGCCGTCATCGAGGCTGAGTGGCGGTTGCCATCCGGTCGTGGCAACTTTCGAAAGATCTAGCTCGAGCGAGCCAAGCAAGCTGTCGCACGCGTCACCTCGACCAATCAACGTCAGCATCACCCTAAGAAGCGACGCGGGCAATCGGAATAAACGTGGAGGAGTCTGCGCTGCGTGGGCGAGGCGTTCGATGAAATGCGGCGTCGAAACCTGCTCGCTATCAGCCACAAGAAACACGTCGAAATCCTGCCCTGGCTGCGAGAGGCGGTGTAGGATGAATGAAGCGAGATTCTCCACCGATAGGAAGGCCCGGCGGTTGCGGATATTCGCTAAAGGAAGTGGGACACCGCGTTTCACGGCCTTTTCGAGATACGCAAAATTTCCTTTTGCTCCGGCACCATAGATCATTGGCGGACGGATGACGGTGACCCTCATGCTGCCACCTGCTACCAGCTCCTTAAGACCTGCCTCCGCAGCAGCCTTCGACATTCCATAGAGGCCACGGGGCGTCAAGAAGTCATCTTCGCGAAACGGTGGACGCCCGCTATTGCTGCGCCCGTGCACCAGTATTGTGCTGATAAAGATGAAATGCTGTACGCCGGCGGCCATCGCCGCGCGCGCCAAGTGCAGCGTGCCCTCTACATTTACGGTCTGGTAAAGCTCGATCGCATGCTCTTCGTTCTTGTGATGAACGCGAGCTGCGAGGTGAACTACGGCGTTTGCACCGACAACCGCATCGCTCCAATCTGCGCTCGGCCCCAACGTATCGATCATGATATCGTTCGCATCCGGCGACGGAGTTCGCATGGCACGCCGCACCAACCAGCCATGGCCAGCCAATAAAGGCACTACGTGGCGACCGACGAAACCGCTCGCACCAGTCACAAGAACCGTCGGGCGTCGATTACTCATGCGATCTGCTCCATATCGTGATTGGATAGCAGTTCCCGAACCAGAGCGGCGTAGCTGGCCAGGGACCTCTCAGGAGTAAAGGTCATCGCGGTCGCAACTGCACGCTCAGCCATGCCGGCATCCTTCGAACACGACGCCAACCTAATCGCGTTGGCGAGTTGATCGGGCCTGCCGGGTGTCACAACCCAGCCTAACCTATTCTCCCTGACGGCAAGTGCGGCCTCGGCCTCAGCCTCAGATACGAGAATGACGGGCCGACCGACTGCAAGAAGATTGTAGAACCGGCTCGGAACTGACACACCGGCGACATTCTTGCGATAGGGAACGAGCCAAACGTCCGCACTTGAGAGAAGGGCGTCAAGTTCACCGTCCGCAACGCGGTCGACCAATGTGACGTTGGCAAGCCGCGCTGAGGCCTGCATCTCCTTCAGTCGCGCAAAGCCTATACCCCATCCCGAGAGCAGGAAATGGATATCGCATTCGGCTCGCAGGAGCCGCGCTGCCCCGAAGACAATGTCCGGATCGTGGGTGAAGCCCAGATTGCCGGAGAGACCGACGACGAAGCGGGCGGTGATAGCCTTACGAAATGGATTGTCCGGGCTGACGGGACGGTTGGCGGGGGTGAGCGTGCCCCAGTTCGGGATGAATTTGACCTTGTCAGGCGTCATTCCGCCATACCGCAGCACGAGCTTCTCGGCGTCGCGGCCGATCACGATGACGACGTTCAAGGCACGGAACATCAGCGTGTTGATCGCTCGCAGTGCCCGCGTGACAAGCGAGGACGGCCGCAGCAGCCCGGCCATCACGAGCACATCGGGAAACAGATCGTGCAGGATCAGCGCCGACTTGGCTCCCTTCAACCTTGCCGCGGCGGCAACGGCATAAGGAAGCGCGAAAGGGGCTGTCACCGTCAGCGCCACGTCGCCCCGACGCAGCTGCCGCAATAGCGCAAAGAAAATGCGGCCCGTGAACAGCGTCTCGGCCAGCGCTCGCTTGATCAAGGCCGCCTTTCCAGGCAGCCAATTCCTGATCTCGATAACGGCTGGCCGCCCGGGCGCCGGCGCGCGCGCCGAGCCCGGCATCCCAGAGATCACCACCACATCCGACTCGCGCGCGATCCGCTCGGAGATGGCGGCCATGATCCGGGCGGTCGTGCTATGATCCGGTGGATAGTGCTGGCTGACGACAACCACTTTTCGGGAGCTGCGCATCAATGGCTTTCGAGGCGCTTGTGCACCGCGGCGCGGTCAGGCGGCATTCGACCCGAACTCAGGCACGGCGTCTTGAAGTACCGAGCGGATGGTCTTGCGGTCGTCCCTCTGGATTGCATCCTCCAGCGCCACCAGCCATTTGCGCAACGTCGACATCGGAGGCTGGTTCGGCTTGGCCGCCATCA
Organism: Bradyrhizobium sp. USDA 4510; assembly: GCF_054059095.1. NCBI lineage: Bacteria > Pseudomonadati > Pseudomonadota > Alphaproteobacteria > Hyphomicrobiales > Nitrobacteraceae > Bradyrhizobium > Bradyrhizobium sp. USDA 4510. The sequence continues at coordinate 5,003,245 of NZ_JBSSBT010000001.1, forward strand.
TGCCATCGACGCCGATCTCAATGGTCGGCTCTTCGCTTGCAAACAATATCTCGTTCAGCCGTTCTCCGGGACGCATGCCGCTAAACACCACCTCGATATCAACACCGGGCTGCAGACCTGACAAGCGGATCATCCGCTCCGCGAGATCTACGATCTTGACCGGCTGCCCCATGTTCAGGACATAGACCGACACGTCCGGCCGCGCAGGCGTCATTGCGTGCGTTGCCGCGGTGATTACGAGATCGCAGGCCTCGCGGATCGTCATGAAATAACGGACCATGTCGGGATGGGTCACTGTGATCGGTCCGCCGGCCTCGATCTGCGTCTTGAATTTAGGCACCACCGATCCATTGGACGCCAGCACATTGCCGAACCGCACCGAGATCAGCCGCATGTGCGGCTTGCCCTTTGCCTCGGTCATCAGGTCATGGTCCAGCGCCTGGCAATACATCTCGGCGAACCGCTTGGTCAGGCCCAGCATCGATACCGGCTCGATCGCCTTGTCAGTCGAGATCATCACCATCGCGCTCGCGCCCGCGGCATGCGCGGCGTCGGCCACGTTCACCGACCCGAAGATGTTGGTTTTGACCCCTTCGCTCCAGTCGCGCTCCAGGATTGGCACATGCTTGAGTGCCGCGGCATGGAACACGATGTCGGGCTTGAACTCGCTCATCAGCCGCGTGATGCGCTCGCGATCCCGGATATCGGCGATCCGGCCCTCGATCTCGGGGCCGGAGTCGCGCGCGGACAGCGCCTCGGTGACCGCATAGAGCGCCGGCTCGGAGTTCTCCACGACTAGGAGGCGCGCGGCGCCGAAGGTCGCGACTCGTTCGCAGATTTCGGCGCCGATCGAGCCGCCGCCGCCGGTCACGATGACGGACTTGCCCCTCACCAGCGTCTCGAGCCGCGCGTAGTCGATCTTCCGGCTCGGGCGCAGCAGCAGGTCCTCGACGGCGACATTGGTCAGTCGCGGCGCGTCGCCGCCCTCCAGCGACGGCAGGCGACTGACCATCACGCCGAGCCGCCGGGCGCGCATCAGCACGCTTTCCGGATGCGATTCGGGCTCAAACGCCGAGGGGGTCATGACGACGCGCTTGATCGGCCGCTGGCGGGTCTCGAAATCCCTGATTACGGCCTCGATATCGTCTACGCCGCCGACCACGGGAATGTTGCGGATCATCTGTCCGCGATCCGCGTTCGACGGCGAGAGCACGCCGACCGGCCAGAGCCGCTTGATGGCGCCATTCTCGATGCCGCGCAGCACGATCTCCGCGTCGGCCGTACGTCCGACCAGCAGGGCCGGCGCGGCATTGTCGGATCGGGCATGCAGGCGCGTGCGTGAATAACGGAAGTAGCGATAGCCGAGGCGCAGTGCGCTCAGCGCGAACACCTCAAGGAAAAAGAAGAGGATGATGGTGATCCGGCCGAGAAACACTGGGGCGTGCGAACTCGCTCCAGTAAAGAAATATACGTAGTCCAGCACGACAAGCGCCAATGTCAGCACCGCCGCGACCCGCAGTATGTTGACCGCGTCTGGTAACGAGGTGAACCGCCATTTCGCTGTTGTCAGATTGCAGAAGTAGCTGACCGCAACGCTGAACAGCACGAACCATGGCAGAATCTGCCACAAATGAGGTTGTCGATCAGAAAGCTGACTGCCCTCAAAACGTAGATAAAAACTCGCGAGCAATGCAAACGCCGTCGCCAGCGCGTCATGGACCAAGATCAGGAAGTTGCGCAAAGTGAACCGTGAAAGGCGCATCATGTAACGGAAATTTGCCAGCAATTAGGGGTTCGGGATGAGAGTAGGCTGCTGATAGCGCATCTGTGGAGCGCATGCCAGCGATCATGGGCGGATTGGAGGTTCAGGTTCCGCATTGCCCCGGATTTGTCCCTTCAACACCATGCCGCCGGCAACCCCGACGCCCAGTACATACATCCAGCCTTCGTGAAAGTCGAAAATGTGTGAATTAAACAACGAACTAGAAATATTCTGTACCACGACGAGAAGCCCGATCCAGTTGACGAGACCGTCGCCGCGGAACAGCAAAAGGTGCAGGAGCCACATCGCGTACAGTATCGCTACACCCACAATGCCCCACTGCACGGCGACGTTCAACGTTTGATTGTGGGGGTTTCCGATGACTTCGCCGGAAGCCTGGGTCGCACCGCCCTTCGCGACGCGCTCGAACAGGCCCCGCGTCGCGCCGGTGCCATGGCCGATGACCGGTGCCTCGGCAAAGAAGCCGAGTGACTTGCGCCAGAATTCGAGCCGCAAGCCGAGCGATGTCGGTTCGTTGCGCTGCATGTAGAGCGTGTAGTCGCGCTCGAATGACTCAGCCGTCGAGCGCAATTGCGGCGAGCCGTACCACGCCACCACGGATAACGCGGCGGATGAGCAAAGGATCAGGACGATGCCGCGCCAGCGCAGATGGAGCAGCGCAAACACCGCGAACATAATCGGAACCGTCACCAATGCAGTCCGCGACACCACCACCATCGCCATGTTGGCAAACAGGCTGAGCGCGATCGCGATCAGCAACATGGCCGGCAGGATGCGTTTGGCCCGCAGCAGCATCACGACCGGATAGGCCAGCGCGACTGCGCACAAGGTGAATTCCTGGCTCTGGTCGATGTAGTTCTTGACGAAGACTCCCTGCTCGCCCGGAGCGGGCGCCCGCAGCGCGAGGTGCGGATAGGCAAGCACCAGCCAGGACATCAGCATCAACAGCGTGCAGGAGACCAGGAAGGCGACGAACACCCAGGTCCCGCGGGCCGAGCGCTGGAAATGATAGAGCAGGACCGGAAGCACCAGGAGCTTTGCGGTCGGCCCGACCGCGTAGAATCGCGCGCCCCAGGCCGCGTCCGACCAGAGCGTGCCGACAAGCGCGAGGCAAAACAACGCGACTGGCGCCAGGCAGATCGGCCGCTTCAGCAGCGCCCAGAACGCCTTCAGATCGACCGTCGGCGCAATCGCGATCAGCAGCACCACGCCGAAGATGCCGACCAGCGAGGTCGACCACGGCAGCGACAGCGCGATCAGGACCGCCACCACATCGGTCGCGGTCTGCCAGCGCGCCGGATCGCGCCAGGCCTGACACGCCGCGGCGCCTGCCGGGGATGCCATGCTGGCGCTCACGCCTTGCCCTCACGGGCCCGCGCGACGAGTGACGTCGTGCTGTGGCCGGGCAGCATCTCGACCAGCACCACCTCGCCGCCGGCGGCTTCGACGATCTCGTGGCCGACCACCTGCTCGCGGGTATAGTCGCCGCCCTTGACCAGCACGCTCGGCCGCACCTGCGTGATCAGATTGATCGGCGTGTCCTCCTCGAAGATCGCGACGAGGTCGACGGCTTCCAGCGCCGCCAGCACCTCGGCGCGGGCGCGCTCGTCCTGCACCGGACGCCCCTCGCCCTTCAGCCGCTTCACCGAGGCGTCGCTGTTCAGCCCGACGACCAGGCGGTCACAGGCGCCGCGCGCGGCGGTCAGCACCTTGACGTGGCCGGGGTGCAGGATGTCGAAGCAGCCATTGGTGAAGCCGATGCGCAGATCCTGCCTGCGCCACTCCTCGAGGCATGCATCGATGTCGCCGCCGGCCGCGACGATCTTCTCCTCGGCCGCCAGCGAAGCGTGCGGCAGGATCCTTCGGCGTAATTCGGCGGACTTGACGATCGCGGTACCGGTCTTGCCGACCGCAACCGCCGCCGCCGCGCTCGCGATCCGCAGCGCACCTTCCCAGTCGGCACCACCCGCCAGCGCCAGCGCCAGCGCCGCGGCAACGGTATCGCCGGCGCCGGAGACGTCGCGCACCTTGACCGGTAGCGCCGGCACATGGATCGACTCGCCGCCCCGCGTCACCAGCGTCATGCCGCGCTCGCCCTGCGTCACCAGCATCGCCTCGCAATCCGCGAGGTACATCGCATCGGGCGCGGCCTGCGCGATACTGTCCTGGCTGTCGGCGCGGCTGCGGGTCGCCTCGGCGAATTCCTTGCGGTTCGGCGTCAGCACGGTCGCGCCGCGATAGATCGCGAGATTGGCGCTCTTGGGGTCGACGATAACGCGCTTTTGCGCCTGGCGCGCCGCGTCGATCACGTTGCGGATCACGCGCGCGGTGAGCACGCCCTTGGCGTAGTCCGACAGCAGCACGATGTCGGCCCGCGCAAGACGCGGCAGGATCGCATCGATCAGCTGCTGCTCGATGGCCGGCCCGGCCGGCGCGGCGAGCTCCCAGTCGGAGCGCAGCATGTGGGTCGAGAATTGCTCGGAGACAAAGCGCACCTTGCGCGTGGTCGGACGCGCGGCGTCGCGCACCAGCACGGTCTCGATAGCGGCCTCCTTCGCCAGCGCCTCGGCCAGCATCGCGCCGGCGGCGTCCTCGCCGATCAGGCCGACGAAGATGCAGCGCCCGCCAAGCGCGGCGATGTTGCGCGCGACGTTGCCGGCGCCGCCGATATTGGTCTCGCTGCGCCTGACCGCGATCACCGGCGCCGGCGCCTCCGGCGAGATTCGCGACACCTCGCCATAGACGAACTCGTCGAGCATGAGGTCGCCGACGCAGAGCACGGTCTGGCCGGACATCGCACGCGAGATCGCTTCAAAATCGAACATCAGTCACCGTCATCCGCTCTAGCGATAGCGATCCGCGCGATCGAGAAAGCCCTTCACATAGGCCCCGACTGCGTCTTCCAGGCGGGTGAAACCGCCATTGTATCCGGCGCGCCCGAGACGATCGACTACGCTCTGGGTGAAGTACTGGTAGCTGCCGCGAATCTGCTCGGGCATGTCGACATACTGGATGTTCGGCTCCAGCCCGAGCGCGCCATAGGCCGAGACGATCAGGTCCTTGAAGCTGCGCGCCTTGCCGGTACCGACATTGAACAGCCCGGAGACCCGCGGCGTCGCGATCAGCCACATCATCACCCGCACGACGTCGTCGACATAGATGAAGTCGCGGCGCTGATCGCCGTCGGCGATGCCCTCGCGATGCGACTTGAACAGCTGCACGACGCGACCCGCCTTGATGTCGTCGAAGCGGCGCGCGAGCACGCTCATCATCGGGCCCTTGTGATATTCATTGGGGCCGAACACGTTGAAGAATTTCAGCCCGGCCCATTGCGGCGGCAAAGGCGCGCCCTTCGCCGCGCGCTCGGCGACCACAAGGTCGAACAGGTTCTTGCTCCAGCCGTACAGGTTCATCGGCCGCAGCCGCTTCAGCGCCTCGACCGATGCGTCATCGTCAAACCCCTGTTCGCCGTCGCCATAGGTCGCGGCCGAGGAGGCATAGATGAACGGCGTGGCATTTGCCGTGCACCAGTCGAGCAGCCGCATCGAGAGACGGAAATTGGTCTCGATCACCAGGTCGCCGTCGGTTGCCGTGGTCTCGGAGATGGCGCCGAGATGGATCACGGCGGTGAGCCGCCGCCCCTTCAGCCAGTCGCCAAGCTCGGCCGGCGGAACGACATCGGCAAGCTGGCGCTTGGCCAGGTTCCGCCACTTGCCATCCTGCCCAAGCAGATCGCAGACCGCGACGTCGCTGCGCCCGGCGTCGTTCAACGCGGCCACGACATTCGATCCGATAAAACCGGCGCCCCCGGTTACCAGAAACATGATGAAATCCCGCCAGATTCCTTTGCAGCCGTCAGCTTTGCCCCACTCCCGCGTCGCAGGCAACGACGGCTTTACCTCTCATCGCGAACCGGTTACCGACTTGGCCGCACCCGATCGGCCTTGGCCTATTTAGAAATGAATATTGATTCAATATCTGATATCGAAACACAGGATACCGGGGATACCAGACCTATCCTCGTCGTGCCCTATGTTTGGATCGGCGATTTCGTGCGCGGCCACACAGTGGTCAGGGTGCTCCGCAAGCGTTGGCCGAACCGGCCGATCGACCTTCTGACGTCCAGGCTTTGCGCCCCTTTGGTCGATTATATGCCCGATGTTCGCGCCGGGATCGTGTCTGACCTGCCGCGCAGCCGGCTGGCGCTGGCCCAGCAGCAGGCCCTCGCGGCCGAGCTTCGCCGACGGAACTACGCCACCGCGCTGGTGCTGCCGCGGACCTGGAAGGCCGCTCTCGCGCCGGCGCTGGCGGGCATCCCGGAACGGGTCGGCTTCTTTGGCGAGGCGCGGTTCGGCCTGATCAACGCGATGCGATGGGGTGAAAAGCAGCAGCCGCGCTTCATCGACAAGAACGCGATCCTGGCACTGCCTGACGGCACTGCCCGCCCGCCGGAATGGCCGGTGCCGCAGCTTCGGGTTCCCACGGACGAAATCGAACGCTGGCGGCAGGCTAACGGCCTCGGCCGCGGTCCCGCCATCGCGCTCGGCCCCGGCTCGGTCGGCGCCTCGAAACGCTGGACCTATTATCCGGAGGCCGCGCGGCTTTTCGCCGAACATGGCTTCGACGTCTGGGTGGTCGGCGGCCCCGGCGAGAAGGCGCTGGCGCAGGAGATCGCGGCCGTCGGCGGCGCGCGGGTCCGCGACCTCACCGGCAGTGATCTGCGCAACGGCATCGTTGCGATGGCCGCGGCCAGCGTCGCTGTGACCAACGACTCCGGCCTGATGCACATCGCCGCCGCAATCGGCACGCCGACCATGGGCATCTTCGGCCCGACCGATCCTTATCTCTGGGCGCCCCTCAACGGCCTCGCCGCGACGGTGCTACAGACCAGAAGCAAGCTGTCGTGCCAGCCCTGCCAGCGCACGGTCTGCACCATGAACGATCATCGCTGCATGCGCGACATCGCCCCCGAAGAGGTCGTGGAGATTGCGCAGCGCGTGCTGGCTCAGGTCAGCGCGCGGTAGACCTTGGCGATCGCGTTCGCCTCGGCATCGAGGCTGAACTTATCCACAACTCGTTGCCGCGCCCGCGCCCCCATCGCCGCGGCCGCAGCCGGATCGCGCATCAAGGGCTCCAGCGCGGCCACCAGCGCATCGGCGTCGCCAGGCGGCGTCAGCACGCCGGTGACGCCGTCCTCGACGACGAACTCGGCGGCGCCCGCGCGCGCTGCCACCAGCGCCGCGCCCGCAGACATCGCCTCGATCAGGGTCAGGCCGAAACCTTCATTGCGCGAGGTGAAGGCGTAGATCGTCAGCCGCTGATACCAGCGCATGACGTCCTCGATGGGCAGTTCGCCCGTGATGATGATGCGCGATTGCAGGCCGGCGGCCTCGATCTTCCGCTTCAGCTCGTTGGCAAAGGCGAGCTGCTCCGGCACCACGGCGCCGACGATGACGGCGGTGAAATCGGGATAGCGCGGCAGCAGCCTGCACATCGCCTCGACGAAGACGTCGCTGCCCTTCTGCGCGCGCACCCGCCCGAAACAGCCGATCGCATAGCGTCCCGGCAGTCCGCTCTCGGCGAAGGCTGCCGCGCGATCGGCCGGCGGCGCATAACGATCGGTGTCGACGCCGTGCATCACCACTGTCGCGTCACGCTTCAGATAGGAGGCCGACAGCGGACTGGTGGCGATGATCGCATCCATGTTGCGGATCAGCCAGCGCGTCAGCCAGGTGTGATGGCGCTGCGCGGCCGAGGTGAAGATCAGTTTCAGCGGCCAACCGAGCGCGCGCAGCGCGAGCCCGACGATCATCTCGTCGTTGCGCCGCGCATGCCAGATCAGCGGCGATGCGCGCCGCCACAGGTGCAGGAGATCGGCAAATCCGATCGCGTCGATGCCGTCGGGCCGATGCGGGCCGAGCCAGGCTGCGCGAAACATTTTGGCGAGCTTCGGCGCGACCATGCGGTTGGTCGCGGTAACACCCGAATAGCGTCGGTGCAGATTGGGCACGATGAGCTCGAGCTCGCCGGCAGATGTGTTCTCGATCGGCACTCAAGTCTCCGTTTCGTGCCAGTTCCTATACGCAACATTAAGCATAGTGGCCAGTTCGGCCGCGGCGAAACCCCCTCTTCACCGCACTCCCGCTAGCATCACCGGTTAAAGAACATCGGGAGAGCTCTATCCATGACCGTGCTCGTGACCGGCGGCGCCGGCTATATCGGAAGTCACATGGTTCATGCGCTGGTCGATGCCGGCGAGAGCGTCGTCGTGATCGACAACCTTTCCACCGGCTTCTCCGCGTTCCTGCCCGAAGGCGTGCCGCTGTTCATCGGCGATGCCGGCGACGAAAATCTCGTCGAGGGCGTGATCGCCCAGCACGGCATCGACAGCATCATCCATTTCGCGGGCTCCGTCGTGGTGCCGGACTCGATGCGCGATCCGCTCGGCTACTACCGCAACAACACCATGACGACCCGCAGCCTGCTCAACGCGGCGGTGAAGGGCGGCGTCGGCCGCTTCATCTTCTCCTCGACCGCGGCCGTCTACGGCAATCCGGACCAGGTGCCGGTGCCGGAGATCGCATCGACGCGTCCGCTGTCGCCCTACGGCTCGTCGAAGCTGATGACCGAGATCATGCTGCACGACGTCGCGTCCGCTCATGGCATGAGCTACGTCGTGCTGCGCTACTTCAACGTCGCCGGCGCCGACCCGAAGGGCCGCGTCGGCCTTGCCACCATCGGCGCCACCCATCTGCTCAAGATCGCGGTCGAGGCCGCGACCGGCCAGCGCGCCAAGATCGACGTGTTCGGCACCGACTATCCGACCCAGGACGGCAGCTGTATCAGGGATTTCATCCATGTCAGCGACCTCGTCGAGGCGCATCGCTCGGCGCTGTCCTATCTGCGCGCCGGCGGGCAATCGGTGACGATGAATTGCGGTTATGGCCGCGGCTATTCCGTGCTCGAAACCATCGAGGCGGTGCGCCGGGTCTCGATGCGCAATTTCGCGGTCGCCTACGCCGCGCGCCGGCCCGGCGACATCATGACCATGGTGGCCGACACGACAAGGATCCGCTCACTGCTCGACTGGACGCCGCGCTACGATGATCTCGAGACCATCGCGAGCCACGCACTGGCCTGGGAGGAGAAGCTGTTCCGGGAGCGCGCCGGCTCCGCGCGACAGGCGGAATCGGCCTAAAAAACAAACCGTTATCAAGCAGTTATTGTACTTGAAAAAGCCCCGCCAAGCGGGCAAGGAGGTCCCGCAACCCTGACGGCCGGCGCTGCCCGCCGTCAATGGAACGCGGATGGCCCAGTTTCCAAAGAAAATCACCGACGATCCCTATGGCGCGGCGATCCTGATTCGCCGCCTGGTCATGGAACAAGGGATTACCTATTGGCGGCGCTATCTGACAGCGTTCGCCCTGATGGCCGTTGCTGCCGGCTCGACGGCCGGCGCCACCTACGTGCTCGGCCAGGTGATCAACCAGGCCTATGTCGACAAGAACATCCCCGGCATCGCGATGTTCGCCGGGATCACGGTGGTGCTGCTGTTCATCAAGGGCGTGGCGACCTACGGCCACATGGTGATCCTGAACAAGATCTCCAACGCCATCCTCGCCAGCAACCAGCGGCAACTGTTCGCCAAGCTGATGAGCGAGAGCATCGGCTTCTTCTCGCAACGGCACTCGTCGGAATTCCTGGCGCGGCTGACCGCCGGCGCCAAGTCAATCACCGACGTACTCAACATGCTGGTCAATGCGATCGGCCGCGACTTCCTGATGCTGATCAGCATGGTCGCCGTCATGGTCTGGCAGGACCCGCTGATGTCGTTCATCGGGCTCGTGGCAGTGCCGCCGGCGATGCTGATGCTGCGCAGGCTGGTGAAGCGGATCAAGGGGCTCGCCTACAACCAGTTCACCGGCACCGCCGACATCATGGAGACGATGCAGGAATCGCTGCAGGGCATCCGCACCGTGAAGGCGTTCACGCTGGAAGGCACCATGCAGCAGCGGATCGACGAGCACATCGCAACCGTCGAGAGCAATGCCAACAAGATGGCACGCGTCGCCAACCGTTCCAATCCGCTGATGGAAATGCTCGGCGGCTTCGCGGTCGCCGGCTGCCTGATGTATGGCGGCTACAGCGTGGTGGCGCTCGGTTCCACGCCGGGCCAGTTCTTCACGTTCCTGACCGCCTTCCTGATGGCGACCGAGCCGGCCAAGCGGCTGGCGCGGCTCAACATCGACCTCAACAGCCAGCTGGTCGGCGCGCGGATGCTGCTCGAGGTGGTCGATAGCCCGGCGAGCGAACAGTCCGATGACGGCAAGCCTGCGCTGAAACTCTCCGAGGCGCAGATCGAACTGCGCGACGTCAGCTTCGCCTATCGGCCGGGCGAGCCGGTGCTGAACCGCATGAGCTTCGTGGCCGAGCCTGGCAAGGTGACCGCGCTGGTCGGCCCCTCCGGCGGCGGCAAATCCACCGTGCTGGCCTTGCTGCTTCGTTTCTACGAGACGCGCGAGGGCGACATCCTGATCGACGGACAGCCGATCTCGTCAGTATCGCGCAAGTCGCTGCGGCAGCAGACCGCCTATGTCGGACAGGACGTCTATCTGTTCCGCGATACCATCCGCGCCAACATCGCCTTCGGCAAGCAGGGCGCCACCGAGCAAGAGATCGTCGACGCCGCCAAGGCCGCCTGCGCGCACGACTTCATCATGAGCTTCCCGCTCGGCTACGACACGCCGGTCGGCGAGCACGGCACCCAGCTGTCCGGCGGGCAACGCCAGCGCATCGCGGTCGCCCGCGCGCTGATCAAGAACGCGCCGATCATCCTGCTCGACGAGGCCACCGCCGCGCTCGACTCGGAGTCCGAGAAGCAGGTGCAGGAAGCGATCGAGCATCTCTGCCAGGGCCGCACCACAATCGTGATTGCGCACCGCCTGCACACCATCATGCATGCCGATGCGATCCTGGTGGTCGAGGGCGGCGAGATCGTCGAGCGCGGACGGCACGAGGAGCTGCTGCGCCGCGGCGGCCGCTACGCCTCGTTCTTCCGCCTGCAGCACCACCACGACCCGTCGCCGCTGGCGCTGGCGCCGATCAGCGCCACCGGCTAGAGCCTGTCATCCCCTCCGGGCAATGCCTGCGCGCAGCACGCGCAGGACATTGCCACCCATCACCTTGCGGATGTCGTCCTCCGAGAACCCGCGCGACATCAGCGCCTGGGTCACGGCGACGATCCCGCCGGCATCGAAGCCCGTGGTGGTCGAGCCGTCGAAATCCGAGCCGAGGCCGACATGGTCGATCCCGACCAGGTCGCGGACATGGGCGATCGCCCGCGCGACATTGTTCGGATCGAGCGAGCAGACCGCGCCTTGCCAGAAACCGATGCCGACCACGCCGCCGGTCCGCGCGACACCCCGGACTTCGTCGTCGGTGAGGTTGCGGTTGACCTTGCAGGTCGCCTGAACGCCGCCATGGCTCGAGACCACCGGGCGCGTCGCCATCGCCAGCACCTCGGCGACCGCCGCGTGGCTCGCATGCGCGAGGTCGACGATCATGCCCATCGCCTCCATCCGCTGCACCACCTGCCGGCCGAGCGGCGTCAGTCCGCCCTTTGCGACGCCGTGCATCGAGCCCGCGACATCATTGTCGAAGAAGTGAGCGAGACCGGCCATTCTGAATCCGGCGGCATAGAGCACGTCGAGATTGGCGATGTTGCCCTCGATGTCCTGCAAACCCTCGATCGAGAGCATGCCGCCGACCACCGTCGCGCCGCTCTTGCGGTCGAAGAGCAGGCGGTCAAGGTCGGCCGGCGTTGCGATCAGGCGCAGCCGCCCGGTGGATTGTTCGGCGAAGCTCCGCAATTTCTCTGCATGTTACAGCGAGCGCTGCAGCAACGAGAACCACGTCCGTGTCGGCTGCAGATCGATGATGGCGAGGTTCGTGATGGTGTCGGTGTCGGCGCCGTTGGCATCATAGTTCTGGCCCTTGGGCGACTTGGTGACCGACGAGAACACCTGCAGCGCGTAGTGTCCCTCGATCAGGCGCGGCAGGTCGATATGGCCGCGATCGGATCGCGCGATCAGGTCGCGCTTCCACAGCAGGCTGTCCGCATGCATGTCCGCCACGTCGAGCGACGCCTGCAGGGCCGTAGCGGCGGGCGTGATATCCAGCGCCACGCGCTGGACCCTGTTCTGCGCCCGGTCGATCCGCTCCGGGACGACCGTGAAAAAGCGAACGGCGGCGGCGATCAGGACCACGGCGACCAGCGCCAGGCCGATCGAAAGCCATTTCCTCATGGACACCACCGCCTTTGTCGACCAAAGGCGGCTGCGCTCGGCGGAAAGCTGGCCTCACCTCTGCGCCGGATGCAGCCGCAGCCACTAGCCCTGAGCGGCGTAAGCGCGTAAATACCGCCCGCGCTCCCTCCTTCAACCCTCCGGGACCCGTTCATGAACGCCGCATCCACCGTCATTCCGCTTCCCCCGCAGCCCTCGCTTCCCGTCGTCGGCGAATCCGGCACCTATCCGGTCCGCCGCATCTGGTGCGTTGGCCGCAACTATCTCGAGCATATCAGGGAGATGGGCAATGACGAGCGCGCGCCGCCGTTCTTCTTCGGTAAGCATGCCGACATGCTGGTGCCCGATGGCGCGATCATCCCCTATCCGCCGCTGACCAAGGACCTGCATCACGAGGTCGAGCTAGTGGTGGCGATGAAGAGCGGCGGGCTGAACATTCCCGCCGACAAAGCGCTCGAGCATGTCTACGGCTATGCCGTCGGCATCGACCTGACCCGCCGCGACCTGCAGATCGCCTCGCGCAAGAAGGAGCGGCCCTGGGAGATCGGCAAGTCGTTCGACTATTCCGCGCCGTGCTCGGCGATCCAGCCGGCCGCGAAGATCGGCCACCCGACCGCGGGCAAGATCTGGCTCACCGTCAACGGCAAGGAAGCCCAGAAGGGCGACCTCACCGAGCTGATCTGGAACGTGCCTGAAATCATCTGGCAGCTCTCGCAGCAGGTGAAGCTCGCCGCCGGCGACATCATCATGACCGGCACGCCCGCGGGCGTCTCGCAGCTGCAAGTGGGCGACAAGCTCGAATGCGGTGTCGACGGCGTCGGCAAGCTCGCGGTGACGATCGGCAAGCCGGAATAACCGCCTCAGGAACGAGGCAAGGCCCAAAGCCCCGGACCTCAGGTCCGGGGCTTTTTGCTGTGCGCCATCAGCGCATCGTGCCGGGCATGCAGGGCGGCTCGGTGAAGGGAGCGGTCGCGAACGATCCAACCTTCGGCGCGCGCACGCAATCGGTGGTCTTGCTGCTGGCCGTCGTTGTCGTCATCGAAGCATTGGCGCGCCGCACCGCAGCGTTGTTGCCGGCGGCCGACGCCTGCGCCGAACAGGCGGCTGCGGCAACCAGCGCAAGCGCCGCGAGGGTCAATTTGGTCATGGGATTTCTCCGTACGGTGGGTGAAGCCGACCTAGCTCGGCTCCTGTGTTCAGGACCGCGCGCGCCCGGAAATTATTTCATCACGCGCGATCACCGCGCCGCGAGCGCCCGATCACATCGGATGGAGCGGGGAATACCGGAGCGACCGGGGCACTCCATGTCATCAAGGCCGCGCGCAAAACGCGGCGACGACGATATGGAGGTTTTCATGATCGATCTTCAACGACCCGGCGTACGATTGGGCTTGGCTGCGATTATGTCCGCGGCAATGGCGACCGCTTGCTTCGCACAGGCGGCGGTCCAGCAGCCCCGCGCCTACGCGTCAAACGAAACCGCGAGCAGGCCGTGGTCGGCGCCGGTCGGCCATCGCCAGCCGCGCGCCGCCGATATTCCGGCGACGACATCGACATCGCAGCAGATCATCGATCAGGAGGACGCGATCGTCGACCGCAAGATCAAGGGGATTTGCCGCGGCTGCTAGAGCATGATCCGGAAAAGCGCGAAGCGGTTTTCCGAGGAGGTCATGCTCAAAGACAAGGAGCCACACCCCTCGGTCTCGCCGGCGGCGGATCCTACTGCCTTTCGGCGGCCTGCGGCGCCGCCGGGCCGAAATGCGTCTTCTCGTATTCGAGCCACAGCTCGAGCAGCGCCATGAATGCCACCACCGCGCCGGCGGCGATGGCAAAATGCATCGCGCGGGTATGCGTGAAGCCGAGCAGCCAGGGCGAGACGATCAGCCAGCATCCGACGACCAGGTTGATCCATTCTTCCCAGATCGAGAACGACGATCGCCGCCAGCGACATGATCGCGATCGCCGCGCCGCTGATCCTGAGATCGATCGCCGCCGTCGGATTGGCCCGCACGAACAGCCACAGCGCAGCGAGCAGGAAAATCGCTGCGATGAGGTTATAGAGATCGAGCGCGGATTCTTTTCGCCACTTCATCATCGATTGCTCCCTTGCTACTCAAACCCGCTGCTGATGCGCCTCGGGCGCATTGATGTCCCTGCCCGTGTAGTCGGTCATCATCGCGGTCGCGACCAGCGTGATGATTGCGCAAGCCGCGATATAGGCCGCGATCGCGGTCGCCGAATGGAACGTGCCGAACAGCCAGGTCGCGATCAGCGGTGCCGGACCGCCGGCGATCACGGAAGCAAGCTGATAGCCGAGCGAGGCGCCGCTGTAGCGCAGGCGACCAGTAAAGCTCTCTGCGATCAGGGCCGCCTGCGGGCCGTACTGCATGTCGTGCGGAATCAGCGACAGGAAGATCGCAAGGAAGATGATCGTTTCCGATCCGGTGTTAAGCATCGCGAAATAGATGAAGCCGAACACGCCGGTCACGGCAGCGCCGATCATGTACATGTTCTTGCGGCCGATCTGATCGGAGATGTGCCCGCACAGCGGAATCGAGACGAACGACAGCACCGAGGCCGCGAGCACCGCGGTCAGCAGGAAGTCACGCGACACGTGCAGCGTTCCGACGCCGTAGGAGAACACGAAGGCGGTGAAGATGTAGAACGGCGCCTGCTCGGACATCCGCGCGAAGGCGGACAGCAGGATCTCCTTCGGATGATCGCGGATCACCGTCAGCATCGGCGTGCGGTCGAGCTGACGCTCGGCCAGCAGCTTGCTGAACACAGGCGTTTCCAGAATGCCGAGCCGGATGTAGAGGCCGACACCGACCAGGACGATGCTGAGCGCGAACGGAATGCGCCAGCCCCACGACAGGAACTGGTCGCCCGACATCTGGCTGAAAGCCAGCACCGCGAGATTGGCGAGGAACAGTCCGCAGGGCACGCCGAATTGCGGCCATGACGCGATCAGGCCGCGGGAGCGATCGTTGCGCGCCCATTCCATCGACATCAGCACCGAGCCGCCCCATTCGCCGCCGACGCCGACGCCCTGGATGAAGCGCAACACGGTCAGGATCACCGCACCCCAGATGCCGATGCTGGAATAGGTCGGCACCAATGCGACCGCCGCGGTCGCCAGTCCCATCAACAGCAGCGTCGCGATCAGCGTCGACTTGCGGCCGATGCGGTCGCCATAGTGCCCGAAGATCGCAGCCCCGATCGGCCGCGCGACGAAGCCGACCGCATAGATGGCGAAGGCCTCGAGCGTGCCGACCCAGGGATCGGAATGCGGAAAGAACAGTTTTGCGAACACCAGGCCGGTGACGGTGCTGTAGAGAAAGAAGTCATACCACTCGATCGCGGTCCCGACGGTGGAGGCGATCACCGCACGGCGCATCTGCAGCTGATGCTCGGATGGTGTGAGCCGGTTGGCGTCGAGGCCGGGGGTCAGACCAAGCATTGGGCCAAATCTTGCCATGGGGGTGTCTCCCTCGCACAGGCCCCCGGACGGATATTGACTGTGGTTTGTTTGAGTACAAACGATAAGGCGCGCCGGAAAGTTCCACCGGAACGGACCATCGACGCTTGAACTTTAGTCGGCCTTCAGTCGGCCATGGCGAGCGACAGATCGCAACGCGTCGAGGGCGTCGTCCGCCACCGCTCGCCCACCGGCGGACCATGCTTCGCATATGGCTGCCGGATGCGCCCGGCAGCCGCCGGGCGGCTCCGTCAATCCACCGCGCTTCGTCTCATGACAGCCCGAGCGCCCGCCCGTCGCTGCGTGGATCATGCGCCCCGGTGATGCTTCCGTCAGCGTCGATCCGGATCGCACCCGGATGTCCTGCGAGCGGGCTCTGGGCTGGTATCGGACTGATTTCGTGGCCGCGCCCGGCGAGCGCCTTGAACACCTCTTCACCGGCATCCTTCTCCAGCTTCAAGCTGTCGCGCGCATCGGAGAACGTCTTGCCGAGCAGGAAGCGCGGCCGCGACAGCGCGGTGAGCGGATCCATGTTGTAGTCGATCAGCCTGGTCAGCACCGCCGCGAGCGTCTGCGGCTGGCCGTCGGCTCCCTGCGTGCCGTACAGCAGATGCGGCCGTCCGCTCTTGAGATAGATCCCCGGATTGAGCGTGTGGAACGGCCGCTTGCCTGGCTTGAGGCAGTTGGGGCTGGCCGGGTCGAGGTTGAACGAGGCACCGCGGTTGTGCCAGATGATGCCGGTGTCGCCGGCCACCATGCCGCTTCCCCAATCGTAGTAGACGGTTTGCAGCATGCTGACGCAATTGCCGTCCCGGTCGATCGCGGCGAGATAAACCGTGTCGCCCTTCTTGAACACGTGCGGCCACGGCATCGCCTTCGCCACGTCAATCGCCTTCGCGCGCGCGTCGAGGTAGCTCGCCGAGAGCAGCTGATTGACCGGGACGTCGACGAATTCCGGATCGCCGATGTAGCGACCGCGGTCGATGAAGGCTTGCTTCACCGCTTCGACCAGCAGGTGATAGTAGTCCGCGCTCCCTTCCGGATATTTCGCAAGCTCGAAGCGGTCGAGGATGCCCATGATCTCGAGCGTCGTGAGACCCTGCGTCGGCGGGCGCAGCCCGAGCAGCTCGCCGCCGCGATAACCGACGCGCAACGGCGTCTCGTCGCGCGCGCGGCAGCGCGCCAGATCGTCGGCGGTCAGCGGCGAGCCGATCTGCTTCAGTCCGGCCGCTATGCTCGCGGCGAGCTTTCCTTCATAGAAATCACGCCCGCCATTTGCCGCCAGTATCTCCAGTGATTTCGCGAGCTCGGCCTGAACCAGCGGCTCGCCGATTTCAGGCATCCTGCCGGCGGGCATGAAGATGCGCTGGATGTCGGGCCAGTCCTTCAGGTTCTTCGCTTCCATGTCCTGCCAGAAGCGCTGCGACGGTGTGACCGGGAAGCCCTTGCTGGCGTATTCGATCGGGCGCGCGAACAGCGACGCCCAGCTTTGCTTTCCGGCCCAGGACTTGCGGCTGAAATCGAACGCCTGGTCCCAGACGTCGACGGTCGTGGCCGCGGTCAGCGCCGACCCCGGCCCCCGGATCGGGACCGAGCCGCTGTAGTTCGGCAGGTTGAGCGCGGCCTGACCTGCGCCGGACAGCGTCCGGACATTTCCCTTGCGGTCACTGATCACCATGAAGCTGTCGCCGCCGAGGCCGCTGAAATGCGGATAGGTCACGCACAGCGTGGCACCGATGGCGATGACCGCCTCGATCGCATTGCCGCCCTTGCGCAGCACCTCGAGCCCCGCTTGCGTGGCGAGCTCGTGCGGGCTCGTCACCATGCCGGTCTTCGATCGCGCCAGCGCACCCGTATTGTCGAGGGCCCAGAGCGGTCGCGGCGCCGCCGCGGCGACCGCCGTAAGCATGGACCCGACCAGCAACTCCCTGCGCGACACGCCAAGATTGGCCATTCGACTTCCCTCCCCGTTTCCTCGTTGTGTCGATGTTGTGCGATCGCGGGCTGCGGACACCGCGACGTCCAAATCCCCGAAGGACCGCCACTGGCATTTGGCATACCAAGATTGAAGAAAATTCTTACTTCGGTCAAGCCCGTTGAGAAGGCGTAAGCGAGGTCGAGCCCATCCTGACCCGATCATGATGGTCGTAAAATCGATGCGGGGCCGCGCGCGGCCCGGAGGATCGCGCCGCGCCGACGCGCCGAGCTCTAAGCCCGATCGCTGCGGCGGTACGGCACGTAGCGCGGCGTCCAGACCTTGGCGTGAATCCGCGCCTCGACCTGGTCGATCGGAACGTTGCTCGCCAATCCCTCCTTGTGCGCCTGCAGCGCGACCGCAAGCGCCACGGTCTGCGAGACGTCGCGCAACGCGCTGACCGGCGGCAGCAGATTGTGCTTCGGGTTGTCGCGCGCCGGCGAGACGCTGGCCAGCGCCTTGGCGGCGGCCATGAACATGCCGTCGCTGACCCGGCTGGCACCGACCGCGAGCGCGCCGACGCCGACCCCCGGGAAGATGTAGGAGTTGTTGGTCTGGTCGACCTTGAAGCGCGCGCCGTCGCGCATGATCGGCGGGAACGGGCTGCCGACACCGATCAACGCCCGCCCCTCGGTCCACGCCTCGATATCGACCGGCGTCGCCTCCTCGCGCGAGGTCGGGTTGGACAGCGGGAAGATCACCGGCCGCTTGTTGCACTCGGCCATCGCGCGGACGATCGGTTCGGAGAACGCGCCGGCCTGCCCGGAGACGCCGATCAGCACCGTCGGCCTCGCGTTGCGCACGACGTCGAGCAGCGCGATCTTGTCGGGATGGCTGAGCTGCCAGCCCGCGATCGCCTGCCTGTCCTGCACGAACGGAAGCTGGAACGGGGCGAGCCCGCTCATACCCTCGAGCAGCAGCCCGTCGCGGTCAACCATGAAGAAGCGCTTCGCCGCCTCGCTCTCCGACAGGCCGGCATCGACCATCGCGGCCCGGATCAGGCTGGCGATGCCGCAGCCGGCCGAGCCTGCGCCCAGCACGGCGACGCGCTGCTCGGTGAGCGGCACGCCGGTGACGTTGATCGCGGAGAGCAAGGCGCCGGTCGCCACCGCCGCGGTGCCACTGAATGTCGTCGTTGAAGGTCAGGAGCCGGTCGCGATAGCGCTCGAGCATGCGCGTCGCGTTGTTCTTGGCGAAATCCTCCCACTGCAGCAGGACGCGCGGCCAGCGCTTCACCACCGCCGCGACGAAAGCCTCGATGAAGTCGTCATAGGCCTGGCCGCGGACGCGCTCGTTGCGCCAGCCGACATAGAGCGGATCGGCGAGGCAATCGGGATTGTCGGTGCCGACGTCGAGCATGATCGGCAGCGTCGTCGCCGGATGCAGGCCGCCGCAGCCGGTATAGAGCGCGAGCTTGCCGATCGGGATGCCCATGCCGCCGGCGCCCTGGTCGCCGAGGCCGAGGATGCGCTCGCCGTCGGTCACCACGATCGCCTCGACGTGATCGAAGCGCGGATGGGCGAAAATGCGGTCGATCCGGTGCTGATGTGGGATGCTGAGGAACAGCCCGCGCGGCTTGCGGAACAGCCGACTGAATTTTTGGCAGCCCTCGCCGACGGTCGGCGTGTAGACGATCGGCAACAGCTCTTCCAGGTTGCCGACCAGGAGCGCGTAGAACAGCGTCTCGTTGGTGTCCTGCAGCTCGCGCAGAAAGGCATAACGCTCGATGTCGGTCTCAAAACCGCGCAGCGCCTCGAGGCGGCGCGAGACCTGCTCGTCCAGCGTCAGGATATTGGGCGGCAACAGGCCATGCAGGTCGAACGCCTCGCGCTCGGCCTCGGAGAACGCTGTGCCCTTGTTCAGCTGCGGATCGGCCAGCAGCTCGTAGCCGCTCAGCGCAGTGGTCGCAAAAGCTCCTGATGACTCCGACATGGCAAGGTCCCCTCAATGCGAAACGCCAGATGGGACGTTATCACGCCCATGTAACGGATCGGAGCACGAAGGCGCGCCGCCGCGCAAAGTTGAACGGCCCCGACGCTGCGGCTGCACCTCCTGACCGACACCAACATACCTTGGTATAGCCCGCCTGATTCCTTGTGATGGCCCGTGCTTACGCCCGTACAGTTGAGCGATGGCGAAAGATTTTTACACTCGCGGCTACTCCAACGTGATCAGGATCACTGCTCCGAGCCGTCAATCGCAAGACTGTCACGTGTGGCAGGTGTCGACTGGAACGCGGGTTTCGAGGACCACTCAGATGATCGTCAACATTCAGAAGCTGAACGGCCTGTGGCACCTGATCGTCGGGTCGTGCAAGATCCGAACTCCGTTCCTGGAGACCCAGGACAGGGAGTGGGTCGTCGCCTATGCCAGGCGAATCTACCCTGGCGCCAAGGTTTTCGAGCGCGACTGACGCTGTTCCGCCTCACAGCTCTCGTCCCAGACAAAAAGCCCCGGAGCATGCTTCGGGGCTTTTGCTTCCAACGCGGCAACGCCGCCGCGGTCAGTGCAGCGCCGACATCACGATCAGGCCGAGGATCAGCGCGGTCGCGGAATATTTGAGCGTGTAATACACGTTCCGATTCCACTCCTTCACCTTGCGGCTGGCGAGATGGATCTCGTAGAGCTTGCCGAACACCTTGTTCAGCGCGCCGACGTGCTCGCCGTCAACGTTCTGGGTCGCCGACGCCTTGACGATGTTGTGGCTGACCCAGCGGTTCATCGCCGTCATGAAGCCGAACTTCATCGGGCGCTCGACGTCGCAGAACAGGATGATGCGGTTGACGTCGGTCTTGTTCTCGGCGCTGTGGATGAAGGTTTCGTCGAACATGAAGGCCTCGCCGTCGCGCCAGACGCATTCGACGCCGTCGACGAGGATGCGGCACTGGTTCGAGTTCGGCGTCACGAGGCCGAGGTGATAGCGCAGCGAGCCGGCGAAGGGATCGCGGTGCGCCCCGAGCTTACCGCCCGGCGGCAGCATCGCGAACATCGCGCCATGCACGTTCGGAATCGAGTTGAGCAGCTCCACCGTCTTCGGGCACAGCGTCCGCGCCGACGGCAGGAAGTCGTCGTACCATTTCAGATAGAAGCGCTTCCAGCCGCTCTTGAAGAAGGAGTAGAAGCCCCAGTCGTTGTTCTTGGCCGCGGCACGGATGAAGCCTTCGTCGAACAGGCGCGTGGCCTCGTCGCGGATCGTCTCCCAATTGTCGGAGAGCTTCTTGAGCTCGGGAAACTGCTCGACCGGAATCACCGGCGTGTTGGGCACGGCGGAGCCGGCATACATCAGCACATTGTAGGGCGCGAGGTAGGTCGAGTGATCGCCGAGCTGGCGAGCGAAGCGCAACCGATGCTTGCCGCGGAAGTGGACGTAGAGCGTAGAGGCCACCA
The DNA here is from genome assembly GCF_054059095.1 of Bradyrhizobium sp. USDA 4510. Classification (NCBI taxonomy): domain Bacteria; kingdom Pseudomonadati; phylum Pseudomonadota; class Alphaproteobacteria; order Hyphomicrobiales; family Nitrobacteraceae; genus Bradyrhizobium; species Bradyrhizobium sp. USDA 4510. The sequence continues at coordinate 5,024,172 of NZ_JBSSBT010000001.1, forward strand.
GCACGTAAAGAATGACGAGCTGCGGCGCGAAGAGCTGTCTCAACATGATCCGTCTATGATCGCTGCCCGCCGACGCCCTTCATGCCCCGCCCCGCAGGAGCCTTGCCCTTCACGGGTGGCCCAGTCCGGGCGGCGAAACGCGTCGCCGTCCGCGAAAATTCCCCTGTTTCATAGTGACTTGGCACTGCGGCGCGGTCTGGCAAATGAGCCGGACTCGTTGCCGCGGTGCCGTCCCGGACGACGCAATGTAAGCGTTCGCTCACCAAATGTGAAGCATCGCGCCGCACTGGTGCCAACCTTGTGACACTATTCACACACCTAATTCGCCATTGACAAACTGATTAGACAATTCCTAATCCTGAGTGACCCGCCGAAGAGCGCGGACATCCAAAGGGAGGAATGATGAGACAGTTTCTGGCGGCAGCCCTTGTCGCGGCGATGACCACGGCCGCTCACGCCCAGGTTTCCGATGACGTCGTGCGCATCGGCGTGCTGACCGACCTGTCGAGCTGGGGACGCGACAATTCGGGCCCGGGCTCGGTCGAGGCGGCCAGGATGGCGGTCGAGGAATTCGGCCCCACCGTGCTCGGTAAGCCGATCGAGATCATCTCCGCCGACCACCAGATGAAGACCGATGTCGGCGTGCAGGTCGTGCGCGGCTGGTTCGACAACGGCAAGGTCGACGCGGTCGTCGACATCCCGAATTCCGGCATCGCGATCGCCGTGCACAACATGGTGCGCGAGCGCAACAAGATCGCGCTCTTGTCCGGTCCCGGCGCGAGCTCGCTGACCGACGAATTGTGCAGCCCCAACACGGTGCATTTCGCCTACGACACCTACGCGCTGTCGAAGGTGACGGCCTCGGCCGTGATCAAGGAAGGCGGCAAGTCCTGGTTCTTCGTCACCGCGGATTACGCCTTCGGCCAGCAGCTCGAGAAGGACGCGACGCGCTTCATCAACGAGATGGGCGGCAAGGTGCTCGGCAGCGTCAAGCATCCGACCAACACCGCCGACTTCTCCTCCTTTGCGCTGCAGGCGCAGAGCTCGAAGGCCGACGTGGTGGCGTTCGCCAATGCCGGTCAGGACACCGACAATTCGATCAAGCAGTCCGGCGAGTTCGGCCTCGTGCAGGGCGGCCAGAAGCTGGTCGGGCTCTTGATGTTCGACACCGACGTGCATGCGATCGGCCTCAACGCCGCGCAGGGCACCTATATGACGACGGCATCGTACTGGAACATGGACGAGAAGACGCGCGCCTGGTCGAAGAAGTTCTACGCCCGCGCCAATGTGATGCCGACCATGATCCAGACCGGCGTCTACGGCTCGGCGCTGCATTATCTCAAGGCGATCCAGGCCGCCGGCACCGACGATCCGAAGGCGGTGATGGCCAAGATGCGCGAGCTGCCGATCGAGGACACCTTCGTGCATGGCGGCAAGCTGCGCGAGGACGGCCGCGTGATCCGCGACATGTATCTGGCGAAGGTGAAGAAGCCTTCGGAATCCAAGGAACCGTGGGACTATCTCGACATCGTCAAGACGGTGAAGGGCGAGGACGCCTATCGTCCGGTCTCCGAGTCGAAGTGCCCGCTGCTCAAGAAATAGGATCGATCGCGTGGCCAACGAAGAAGCTTATGATTGCGACGCGCTGGTCGTCGGCTCCGGCTGCGCCGGGCTGTCGGCGGCGGTCACCGCCGGCCATCACGGCCTCAAGGTCCTGGTGGTCGAGAAGGAGCCGCGGTTCGGCGGCACCACCGCGCGCTCCGGCGGCTGGCTGTGGATCCCCGGCACCTCGCTGGCCAAGGCCTGGGGCATCGAGGAGAGGACCGATCAGGCCAAAACCTATCTGCGCCACGAGGCCGGCAACAGCTTTGACGCCGCCCGCGTCGATGCGTTCCTGACCGAGGGGCCGAAGGCGGTCGACTTCTTCACCACCAGCACCGCGGTACGCTTCGACATGCCGCTGACCTTCCCGGACTATCATGCGGAAGCGCCGGGCGGCGCGCAGGGCGGCCGCTCGATGGTGACGCGGCCGTTCGACGCCCACGAGCTCGGCGACGCCCTCAAGAATCTCGGCAGCCCCCTGCCCGAGCTCACCGTGTTCGGCATGATGCTCGGCTCCGGCAAGGAGATCGTGCATTTCATGCGCGCGACCCGGTCGCTGACCTCGGCGGCCTATGTCGCCAAACGGCTGTCGAAGCACGCCATCGACGTGATGCGCAACGGCCGCGGCATGACGCTGACCAACGGCAACGCGCTCGCCGGACGGCTGGCGAAATCCGCCTTCGACCTCAAGATCCCGCTCTGGCTCAACTCGCCGGTGCGCGAATTGATCGTCGAGAACGGCGCGGTGCGCGGCGCGGTCGTCGTGCATGAAGGGCGCCCGATCCGCGTCAACGCCAAGCGTGGCGTGGTGCTCGCCTGCGGCGGTTTTCCGCACGACGTCGCGCGACGGCAGAAGATGTTTCCGCATGCGCCGACCGGAAAAGAGCACTACTCGCCGGGCCCGACCGGCAACACCGGCGACGGCCTGCGCCTTGCGGAATCCGCCGGCGGCCGCGTCGACGACTCGCTGCCGAATGCCGCGGCCTGGGTGCCGGTCTCGGTCACGACGCGCAAGGACGGCTCGAAAGGCGTGATGCCGCATTTCATCGATCGCGCCAAGCCGGGCGTGATCGCGGTGATGGCCGACGGCAGGCGCTTTGCCAATGAAGGCAATTCCTACCACGACTTCGTGCAGGCGATGATCAAGGCGGCGAAGCCCGGCGAGGAGATCGCGGCGCATCTCATCTGCGATCACGAGACGCTGCGCAAATACGGCCTCGGCTGCGTGCCACCGCGCCCCATGCCGCTCGGCCATCACCTGAAGACCGGCTATCTCAAGCGCGGCGCGACGCTGGCGGAGCTCGCCGCGCAGGCCGGCATCGACGCCAAGGCGCTCGAGGCGACCGTCGCGGAGTTCAACACCACCGCGGCGGAGGGACGCGATCCCGCCTTCGGCAAGGGCTCGCGCGCCTATAACCGCTACCAGGGCGATGGGCTGCACGGACCCAATCCCTGCATCGCGCCGATCCGGCACGGGCCGTTCTACGCCATCAAGATGGTGATCGGCGATCTCGGCACCTATGCCGGCATCCGGACCGATGCCAATGCCCGCGCGCTCGACGCCGACGGCCAGCCGATTGCCGGCCTCTATGCCGCCGGCAACGACATGGCGAGCATCATGGGCGGCAACTATCCCGGCGCCGGCATCACGCTCGGGCCCGCGCTGACCTTCGGCTACATCGCGGGCAAGCACATTGCAGGTGAGGCGGCGGCGGAGAGAAGCAAGTTGTGAGTACCGTCATCCCCGCGCAAAGGCTTCGCCTTTGTCGCTGGAGGTGCGAGCGGAGCGAGTCTCGAAGGATGGATCGGCCACCAGCCGGGCCGTGCACATCCTTCGAGACGCCCGCTTCGCGGGCTCCTCAGGATGACGGGTGGGGACCTGTCACTCACAACGACTTCCCGCGCAGATCGACGTCTCGCGGACGGCAAGGTTTCCTGCTAAGTGCGAACGCGCGAACCCAAACAGGGCCACATGACGAGAGAGAGCCGCGGCATACAGTCGATCGAGGTCGGCGGAGAATTGCTCCGCGCGCTGGCCCGCAGCGGCGAACCGATGATGCTGCGCGATCTCGCGCGCGAAGCCGGCATGCCGCCGGCCAAGGCGCATCCCTATCTCGTCAGCTTTTCCCGCATCGGCCTGATCGAGCAGGACGAGACCACTGGCCGTTACGAGATCGGGGCGCTGGCGCTCGAGCTCGGCCTGATCAGCCTGCGCCGGCAGTCCGCAGTGCGGATCGCAACGCCGCGGATCGCAGCGCTCGCCGACAGCATCAATCACGCGGTATCGCTGTCGGTCTGGGGCACCCACGGCGCGACCGTGGTGCGGCTCGAGGAGCCGAGCCATCCGGTGCATATCGCGATGCGCGTCGGATCGGTGGTGGCGCTGCTCGAGACCGCGACCGGCCGCGCCTTCGCCGCCTTCATGCCGCCGAACGCGATCAGGACCGCGCTCGAGAGCAGCCTCGATCGCCTCGGCGTCGGCTACAATCCGAAGCGTCCGCCGGCGGACGCGAAGACGGCCGAGATCCTCGCCGATGTCCGCAGCCGCGGGCTGGCGCGAGCGATCGGCGATCCCCTGCCCGGCGTCAACGCCTTCGCCGCGCCGGTGTTCGATCACGCCGGCCACGTCGCGCTGGTCATCACCGCGATGGGGCCGGAAGGCACCTTCGACGCCGGCTGGGACAGCGCAATCGCAGCTGCGCTGCGCGATTGTGCGGGCGAGATCTCACGGCAACTGGGGCACGGCACGGCGCGGGCGTTGGAGTGACGCCAAGAAGTGAGAGGGCGGAACGAAGAGCAAAGCTCGGACAGATCATGTCGCGAGAATGCTGACGTATGATCCAGTCGTGCAACAAACTCGCTGTCGTCCCTGCCTAGTGCGCAATTGCTCACCAGGCAGGGACGACGACGGGGTATTTGGCGACATCAGAGCGTCGTTCCGCCGCGAAGGCGGCCCATCTGTTGCATGCGTCACCCCAGCAAAAAGCCCCGGGCGATGCCGGGGCTCTTCACGTGATCGATCGCTGCGGGCGCGGATCAGTAGCGGTAGTGATCCGACTTGTACGGACCTTCCTGCTTGACGCCGATGTAGTCGGCCTGGTCCTTGCGCAGCTCGGTCAGCTTGACGCCGATCTTGGCGAGGTGCAGGCGGGCGACCTTCTCGTCGAGGGTCTTGGGCAGCACGTAGACCTTCTTGGCGTACTTGCTGTCCTTGTTGTTGGCGAACAGCTCGATCTGCGCCAGCGTCTGGTTGGTGAAGGAGGCGGACATCACGAAGGACGGGTGACCCATCGCATTGCCGAGGTTCACGAGCCGGCCTTCCGACAGCATGATGATGCGGTGCTTGTCGGGGAATTCGATCTCGTCGACCTGCGGCTTGATGTTGGTCCACTTCAGATTGCGCAACGCGGCGATCTGAATCTCGTTGTCGAAGTGACCGATGTTGCAGACGATGGCGCGATCCTTCATCGCGCGCATGTGCTCGATGGTGATGATGTCCTTGTTGCCGGTCGCCGTGACGAAGATGTCGGCGCGCGGCGCCGCGTCTTCCATGGTCACGACCTCATAGCCTTCCATCGCCGCCTGCAGCGCGCAGATCGGATCGACCTCGGAGACCATGACGCGGCAGCCGGCCTGGCGCAGCGAGGCGGCCGAGCCCTTTCCGACGTCGCCGAAGCCGGCGACCATCGCAACCTTGCCCGACAGCATCACGTCGGTGCCGCGGCGGATGCCGTCGACCAGCGACTCGCGGCAGCCATAGAGGTTGTCGAACTTCGACTTGGTGACGCTGTCGTTGACGTTGATCGCCGGGAACAGCAGCGTGCCCTTGTTGGCCATCTCGTAGAGGCGATGCACACCCGTGGTGGTCTCTTCCGAGACGCCCTTGATGTTCTTGGCGATCTCGGCGAACCAGCCCTTCGGCTTCTCCTTCAGGAGGCGCTTGACCAGCGCGTAGAAGATCTCCTCTTCCTCGGAGCCCGGCTTGTCGAGGAAGGCGGTGTCGCCCTGCTCGGCGCGGTAGCCGGCATGCACCAGCATGGTGGCGTCGCCGCCGTCATCGAGGATCATGTTCGGCGTGCCGCCGCCGTGCCAGTCGAACAGCTTCGCGGTGTAGTCCCAGTACTCGGTCAGCGTCTCGCCCTTGATCGCGAACACCGGAATGCCGGCGGCGGCGATCGCGGCCGCGGCGTGATCCTGGGTCGAATAGATGTTGCAGGAGACCCAGCGGATGTCGGCGCCGAGCGCGGCCAGCGTCTCGATCAGGACCGCGGTCTGGATCGTCATGTGCAGCGAGCCCGCGATGCGCGCGCCCTTCAGCGGCTGCTTGGGGCCGAACTCCTCGCGGGTGGCCATCAGGCCGGGCATCTCGGTCTCGGCCAGCGAGATCTCCTTGCGGCCGAAATCGGCGAGCGCAATGTCCTTGACGATGTAGTCGGTGAAGCCGGGCTTCGTGGGGGCGTTCATTTGAGCGTCCTGTTGTTGAACGGGTCGTTACGGGGCGCCTCGAAGAGGCGAACCCGGAATCTCGAGGTGATGATTAGGGATTCCGGGTTCGCTCGCTCTCGCGGGCGCCCCGGAATGACGCAAGTATCAGAGCGCGCGCTTCAGCTGCTCGACGAGATCGGTCTTCTCCCAGGAGAAGCCGCCCTCATTGTCGGGCGTGCGGCCGAAATGACCGTAGGCCGAGGTGCGCGCGTAGATCGGGCGGTTGAGATCGAGATGGCTGCGGATGCCGCGCGGCGTCAGATCCATCGCCTTGGCCGCCGCCTTCTCGAGCTGATCCTCCGACACCTTACCGGTGCCGTGGGTGTCGATGTAGATCGACAGCGGACGCGCCACGCCGATGGCATAGGCGAGCTGCAGCGTGCAGCGGTCGGCAAGACCGGCCGCGACAATGTTCTTGGCGACATAGCGCGCGGCATAGGCGGCCGAGCGGTCGACCTTGGTCGGATCCTTGCCGGAGAACGCGCCGCCGCCATGCGGAGCCGCGCCGCCATAGGTGTCGACGATGATCTTGCGGCCGGTCAGGCCGGAGTCGCCGTCGGGACCGCCGATGAAGAACTTGCCGGTCGGATTGATGTGCCAGATCGTCTTGTCGGTGATCCACTCCTTCGGCAGCGCCTCGCGGACATAGGGCTCGACGATGTCGCGGATCTGCTTGGACGACAGGTCCTCGACCAGATGCTGGTGCGAGACCACGATCTCGCGGACGCCGACCGGCTTGCCGTTCTCGTACTGCACCGTGACCTGGCTCTTTGAGTCCGGACCCAGCACCTTCTCGCGGCCGGAGTGGCGCGCTTCAGAGATCAGCCGCAGGATCTTGTGGGCGTAGAAGATCGGCGCCGGCATCAGGTCCGGCGTCTCGTTGGTGGCGTAACCGAACATGATGCCCTGGTCGCCGGCACCCTCTTCCTTGACCTCGCCCGGTTGCAGCGCGTCGACGCCCTGCGCGATGTCGGCCGACTGCGGATGCAGCAGGATCTCGATGTCGCAGTTCTTCCAGTGGAAGCCGTCCTGCTCGTAACCGATGTCCTTGATTGCAGAGCGAACCACGCTCTCGATGTGGTCGTTGGTGACCGAGCTCGGGCCGCGCGTTTCGCCGGCGATCACCACCTTGTTGGTGGTCGCGAGCGTCTCGCACGCCGCGCGGATCTGCCACGGGTCGATGCCCGCTTTCGGTCCCTCGCGATAGAACAGATCGACGATCTCATCCGAAATACGATCACAGACCTTGTCCGGATGGCCTTCCGAGACCGACTCGCTGGTGAACAGGTAAGACGCGCGCATCAAGCAAACCCCTTGTTAAGTCGAAGTCCGACGTTGGTTGGTGAATATGTCCCCGGCATGTCAGTCTCGTCGCCGCGAGATGACGTAGGATTCGTCGTAGAACCACAGCCCGTTGTGTTTGCGGAGAACTTCGCGTGTGGCCTCGAGAGCTCGTCCGTTTTCGGTCGTTTCGGTCAACCGCTCATCTTCGATCTGCGCGACATACACCGCCGCATTCCACGCAGCAAAGGCCGTCGAGGTTCCGATCGAGCCGGTTACCTCATTGGGCAGCGCTTCCATATCATATCGGAAGATCGAACGGTTATCGGCGTAGGCGTTGAAGTTCAGCTCGCGGCCGGCGGAGCCCAGTTCGTATTTCACCGCGCGCAGTATCTCATGGCGACTGACGGCGAAAGGATTTTCTCCGGGCCAGACGGCTTGAATCATTTCAAGTCCGGGATCGCCGCCGTGGGAGTGGATTCCTATCAGCCGTCCGCCGCCGCGCAGCGCGCGGGCCAGCGGCGCGATGATCCGCTTGGCGCGGAAGTTCACCGAGGATTTGGCACGATAGGGCTGCGAGGCGATCACGAGATCGAAATTGGCTTCGGTGCGTCCGGCCCGCGGAATGATGGAATCGAGCAGGAACCGGTGATCGTCCCGGTACAGGACCAGCGCCACCGGCCGCTCATAGATCGGCATCGCATTGCCGGGGCTGAGATTGGCGCGCCAGTTCTGCTCCAGAAACGGACCGAGTTCGGCGATCTGGGCCTCGAACTCACCCGACGACGCTCCCCGCAGAGCTACCTCGTGCCAGATCATGCTGGCGGCCGCCGCGGAGTTCTTGGGCGTCAGCCACGGCGCCTCGGCGTAATACATGTTGGTGAACACGAAGACGCTGGCCGGATGCTCGAACAGGCGGTCGGGGACCTTGTCGAGGGTGAGGCGGACGTCCTCCAGGCTCAGTTCCTTGCCGGCGACATAGAACGGCATATGTGGGAAGCGGCCATGCATGGCGCGCAGGACCCGGGCCAGCACCGTGCCGTCGCCCATTCCGGCATCGAACACCCGCAGCGCCGGCGGCCGCGGATGGATGGCGGCCAATTCCAGCGCAACCCGGTCGGCGATCACCCGCTTCTCGCTGCAGGTGTGGACGAACAGCAAATAGCGCTGGCGGTTCTCGAAAAACCGGAAATTGCCCCGCGGATCGCGCTTTTCCGGCGGCACCACGAGGCCCCGCGGCGGCGCCACGCCGCCCGGCGTAGAGGTCGCGATGAAGGCGTTGATGCGGTCGAGGGTATCGATCGTGATGCGCTTGCCCTCTCGCAGCCGGTACACCAGCTTGCCGTCGTTGACGGCACGGCGGCCGAACGTCGTCTCCGCCATGTCGGAGCGACGGCAGAAATCCGTGATCTGGCTAAGGATTTCGTCGTTCTTCATGGCGCCTTGGGTGGGCAGCGGCGAGTGGGACGGGAGTGGGCAGAAATGATGACTGGCAGCGTCTTATCACCATTTTCCCACCAGTTGAACCCCCTCTGCTGCCCAATCACCAAACAGTCATGGACCGCCCCCTGGACCGGTCTCTTGGACCGCCCTGCCGTCGTCGATCGCCATGACGGCCTTACCCGGATGACCGATGCGCCGCCTGCTCCTGATCCCCACCCTCCTTGCCGCTTTGCTCTGGTCGGCGCCCTGTTTCGCCCAGGCGCGCTCCCAGCTCGGTCCGCTCTGCACGACCGAGACCACGCCGGCCGACCAGATGATCGACGCCTGCACCAAGATCATCGCGCTGAAGGTGTTTTTCGGCGAGAAGCTCGCGACCATCTATTTCTGGCGCGCGGTCGGCTGGAACAAGAAGGGCAACTACGCCCAGGTGATATCCGACGCCACCGAGGCGCTGCGCCTCAAGCCCAGCACCGCCGTTTACAATCTCCGGGGCTCGGCCTATTTCGACAAAGGCGAGTACGACATCGCGATCGCCGACTTCAACGATGCGCTGCGCATGGGGCCGCCGAGCGGCATCATTTTTCACAACCGCGGCAACGCCTATCGCAGCAAGGGCGACTATGCCAAGGCGATCGCCGACTATGACGCCGCGATCAAGGCCGGTCCGAAGTCAGCCTTCTCCTATCAGAACCGCGGCGCCTCGAAGCGGGCGCTCGGCGATCTCGACGGCGCGCTCGCCGACATCAATGAGGCGGTCAGGATCGACCCGTCGCTGCCGCAGCCGCTGATCAGCCGCGCCGTGATCTGGCGCGCCAAGGGCGAGATCGAGCGCGCGATCGCGGACACGACGGAGGCGATCCGGCTCGCCAAGGCCAAAGCGCCCGTCAACATCATGACGCCGCCCGGCAGCGTGCTGATCTCAGCCTATACCCAGCGCGGCCTCAGCTACGAAGCGAAGGGTGATGCTGCGCATGCCAAGGAAGATTACGCCTCGGTGCTCGAAGGCGTGGCATCCGATGCCGGCAGCAAGGCCAACCAGGCCACCGCGAAAGTTCGGCTCGCGCTGCTCAAGGAGACCGACGCGGCACCGCGCAAGACCGCGGCAGCGCCGGCCGCCGAGGGCAGCCCGGCCGCGCCACCGGCCGCTTCCGTCAAGACACCGGCACCGGCGCCGCCCGCCGCGGCGGCCCCGGCGGCAGCAACCGGCCGACGCCTCGCGCTGGTGATCGGCAACGGCGCCTATGCGCATGTCAAGGCGCTGCCCAATCCGGCCAACGATGCGCGCGCCATCGCCAGGAGCCTGCGCGACATCGGCTTCACCGTCTCCGAGGGGCTCGATCTCGATCGCGACACGATGCGGAAGACGATCAATGATTTCCTGCGCGAGGCGGCGCAGTCGCAGATCGCCGTGGTCTACTATGCCGGTCACGGCGTGCAGGTCGACGGCCGCAACTATCTCGTGCCGGTCGACATCGAGTTCAGGGCGGGCGCGCGCATGACCGACGCGATGGTCGACATGGACACGATCATGGCCGGGCTCGACGACCAGATCCGCACCAACATCCTGATCCTCGATGCCTGCCGCAACAATCCGATGGCACCGCAGCTGGCCTCCGCAGGTTCAAGCCGCGGCATCGAAGCGGGCTCCGGCCTTGCCGCGCCCGCCTCGCTCGGATCGGGCTCGACGCTCGGCGCCGGCACGCTGATCGCGTTTGCGACCGCGCCGGGCGAGGTCGCGCTCGACGGCGAAGGCGCCAACAGTCCGTTCTCGGCGGCGCTGTCGCGCCATGTCGGCACGCCCGGCCTCGAGGTGCAGCAGATGCTGACCCGGGTCCGCGCCGAAGTCGTCGCCGCGACCAAGGGCAAGCAGGTGCCGTGGTCGAATTCGTCGCTGCTCGGCGAGGTCTATCTGGCGGAGCAGTGACACAGCGCTCTCCACGTCATTGCGAGCGCAGCGAAGCAATCCATGCCTCCATGCAGGGAAAAGATGGATTGCTTCGTCGCTTCGCTCCTCGCAATGACGGAGAATGCGGCCTTATTTCCCCCACACCTCGTTCGCGACCTCGACCGCGAGCCTGAGCTTGGCCCACTGCTCTTCCTCGGAGAGGATATTGCCCTCCTCGGTCGAGGCGAAGCCGCATTGCGGGGACACTGCGAGCTGCTCGATCGGAGCGAACTTCGATGCCTCTTCCAGCCGCCGCTTGATGTCGTCCTTCTTCTCGAGCTCGCCGAACTTCGAGGTGATGACGCCGACCACCACGACCTTGTTGCCCTTGGGCAGGAAGCGCAGCGGCTCGAAGCCGCCGGCGCGGTCGGAATCATATTCGAGGAAGTAGCCGTCGTAATTGGTGCCGGCCAGCAGGGTCTCGGCGACCGGCTCGTAGCCGCCGGAGGAGATCCAGGTCGAGCGGAAATTGCCACGGCAGACATGGGTCGTGATCACCATGTCGGACGGACGGTCGGCGATCGCGTAGTTGATGACCCGGGCGTAGATCTCCTGCAGGCCATCGGGATTGTCGCCGCGGTCGCGCGACTTCTGCAATTCCTCCTGCGAGCACAGATAGGCCCACACCGTGTCGTCGAATTGCAAATAGCGGCAACCGGCGTCGTAGAACGCCTTCACCGCCTTGCGATAGGTCTTGCCGAGGTCCTGATAGAATTCCTCGAGGTCCGGATAGACCTCCTTCGAGATCAGCTTGCGGCCGCCGCGGAAATGCAGCACCGCCGGCGAGGGGATCGTCAATTTCGGCGTGACGTGCGCCTGGTCGGCGTACTTCTTCAGGAACCTGAAGTGATCGAGCATCGGGTGATGATCGGAGAAATCCAGCTTGCCGATCACCCTGATGGCGTCGTGCCGGGTCTGCACGCCGGCGAACTGGATACCCATGTCGGGATGGAACAGCTCGCAACCGGTCAGATGGCTGAGGAAATCGAAGTGCCACCAGGAGCGGCGGAACTCGCCGTCGGTCGCAAGCTTCAGGCCGACCGAGGCCTGCTTGTGCACGACCTTCTCGATCTCCATGTCCTCGACCTTGCGCAGCTCGTCGGCCGAGATCTCGCCCTTCTCCAATCTGGCGCGGGCCTCCTTGATCTTCGGCGGCCGCAACAAGCTGCCGACCTCGTCGGCGCGGAACGGAGGCTTGGTTCGCTGCATGGTCAACTCCCGGACGTTTCTCATGTGCCTTCTAATGTGCCTTGGCCCCGGAGACGCCGAGGTGGCGCTCGAGGACGGAGGGATCGGCTTTCAGCGCGCTGCTTGCGGCATCGTGCACGATCGTGCCGCGTTCCAATATCACAACGCGGTCGGCGAGCCCCAGAATCTTTTGCGCGTTCTGCTCGACGATGATCGAGCAGATGCCACCCGAGCGCGTGATGGTTCCGATCGCCTTTAACAATTCCTCAACGATGATCGGCGCGAGGCCTTCGGTCGGCTCGTCGAGCAGCAGCACTTTCGGATTTAGGGTCAGCGCGCGGCCGATCGCCAGCATCTGCTGCTCGCCGCCGGACAGCTGGTTGCCGAAATTGCGCCGCCGCTCCTGCAGCCGCGGAAACATCTCGTATACCCGCTCGACCGTCCACGGCCCGGGCTGCGCCACCGCGGTCATGTTCTCTTCCACCGTCAGCGAGCGGAAGATGTTGCGCTCCTGCGGCACCCAGCCGATCCCGGCGCGGGCGCGCTGGTCGGGCCGCATCGCCGTGATGTCGCGGCCTGCGAGCGCGACGCTGCCACTGAGGCGCCTGACGATGCCGACGATCGAATTGATCAGCGTGGTCTTGCCGGTACCGTTGCGGCCGAGCAGCGCGAGCACCTGGCCCTCGGCAAGCGCCAGCGACATGTCGGGCAGCACCACCGCCTCGCCGTATCCGGCACGCAGGCCCTGGATGGAAAGAAGCTCAGGCATCGGCGGCCTCGCCGAGATAGACCGCCCTCACCTGCGGATCGCGCGCGACCTCATCGGGGGCGCCCTCGGTGAGCAGGCCGCCATTGACCAGCACCGAGATGCGGTCGGCGAAGGAAAACACGAGGTCCATGTCGTGCTCGATCAGCAGCACGGTGACGTCGCGCGGCAGTGCCGCCACCGCCGCAAGGATGTCGTGACGCTCGCTCTCGGGCACGCCGGCCGCGGGCTCGTCGAGCAGCAGCACCCGCGGCTTGGCGGCGATCGCGACCGCGATCTCGAGCAGGCGCTGCTTGCCATAGGGCAAGGTCGAGGTGGGCTCCGTCATCACGTCGAGCAGATGGAAGCGCGACAGGATCTCGGCGATCTCGGCATTGACGTCGCTCCGCGTTCCCATCCGTCGCCACCAGTCGCCGCCGCGCCCCATGCGTTCGGAGACCGCAAGCCCGATGGTTTCGAGCGGGGTCAGGTCGCGATAGAGCTGGTTGATCTGGAACGTGCGCGACAGCCCGCGCAGCACCCGCTTGTGGACGGAAAGGCCGGTGATGTCGCTGCCTTCGAGCAGGATGCGCCCGCTGTTCGGCGTTAGCACGCCGGTCAGCTGATTGATGACGGTGGTCTTGCCCGCGCCGTTCGGCCCGATCAGCGCGTGGCGCGCGCCCTGCATCACCTTCAGCGAAAGATCGCGGGTGACGCGAAGGGCGCCGAAGGATTTTTCGAGGCCGCGTGTTTCCAGCGCGATCGTCATGACGCGTCGCTCTCCGGCACGGCAACGGCGGCCTTGCGGCCGGCGAACTGGCGGATGATCAGGTTGGGCATGAACAGCACCCAGCGATGGATGCGCGCGCGGCCGACCAGCACGATCACGACCAGCACGATGCCGATCCAGAACAGCCAGTATTGCGGGGTGATGCTCTGAAACAGCTCCTGCAGCATCTTGAACACGACGGCGCCGATCAGGCCGCCATAGAGATAGCCGGTGCCGCCGATCACGAGCATAAGCATCAGGTCGGCGGAGCGCTCAAAGGAAAACACGTCGAGCGAGGCGAGCGCCGTGGTCTGGGTGAACAGCGCGCCGGCGATCCCGGCATAGAAGGCCGCGAGCGTATAGACCGCGATCAGGCGACGGTTGACCGGCACGCCGATCGCGGCCGCGCGCAGCGGATTGTTCTTGATCGCGCGCAGCGACAGGCCGAACGGCGAATGCACAATGCTTCGGGCCAGCAGGAACAGGATGAACAGCACGATCAGCGAGTAGAAGAACCCGGTCTTGCCGAACATGTCGAAGGTGAACAGACCAAGGATCGGCTGCATCTCGATGCCCTGCAGCCCATCGGTGCCGCCGGTGATGTTGGAGAAGCGCTCGGCAAGCGCTTCCAGCAGCAACGCGATGCCGAGCGTCACCATCAACCGCGTCAGGTCGACGCCGCGGATGACCAGGAAGCTGGTCAGGAAGCCGAGCACCGCCGCGACCAGACCGGCGGCGACCAGCGCTATGACGGGCTCGTTGATGATGCCGTGCAGCGCCAGCAAGCCGGCGGAATAGGCGCCGACGCCGAAAAAGGCCGCGTGGCCGAGCGAGACGATGCCGGCGTAGCCGAGGATCAGGTCGAGCGACAGCGCGAACAGGCCGAGCCGCACGATGTCGGTCATGATCAAATAGCGCGACGGGAACAGGAAGGCGCAGGCGAGCGCCAGCGCCCAGAACGCGACCTCGCTGACCCGCCAGCGCGCGCTGGCCATCGCGTGAGTGGAAACGTCTGATAGCGCCGTCATGACCGCCTCACCGTGCCGCGGTACGGCCGAACAGGCCGTTCGGACGCCAGAGCAGGATCACGATCATAACAGTGTAGATCACGAAGGGGCCGAGCTTCGGCACGTAATACTTGCCGGCGACGTCGGCGATGCCGAGCAGCAGCGACGCCAGGAACGGTCCGGTGATCGAGGACGAGCCGCCGACGGTGACGACGATCAGGAAGTAGATCATGAATTTCAGCGGGAAGTACGGATCGAGCCCGAGGATCTCCGCACTCAGCGCGCCGCCGAGGCCAGCGAGGCCGCAGCCGAACGCAAAGGTGAAGGCGAACACCTGCGGCACGTTGATGCCGAGCCCGATCGCAGCGCGCGGATCGTCGACCGAGGCGCGCAGCCGGCTGCCGAACCGGGTCTTGGCGAGGATCAGTTGCAGCGCCAGCGTGAGCAGGCCGCAGATCACGACGATCATCAGCCGGTAACGGCCGATGCCGACGCCGAACAGGTCAATCTGGCCCTCCAGCGCCGCCGGCAGCTTGATGAAGACCCGCGACGATCCCATGATGTAGTCGACCGCCGCCACCGACATGAACACCAGGCCGATCGAGAACAGCACCTGATCGAGATGGCTGCGGCTATAGAGATGGCGGTACAGCGTGCGCTCCAGCGCGATGCCGATCACCGCGCTGCCGACAAAGGCGAGCGGCAGGCCTGCGAAGAACGGCCAGCCGGAATTGTTCACCAGCACGGCGCAGATATAGCCGCCGGCCATCGCGAAGGCGCCATGCGCGAGGTTGACGAAATTCATCAACCCGAGCGTCACCGCAAGCCCGCAGGCAAGCACGAACAGCAGCATGCCGTAGGCGACGCCGTCGAACAGGTTGGTGAGGATAGAGGCCATGGAGTCAGCTTAGCCGTGAGGACGCAACAAGAACAACAGCTCGAACGTCAAAGTCATCGTCATGGCCGGGCCTGTCCCGGCCATCCACGTCTTTCTGCTCGCCGGGAAGAAAGACATGGATCCCCGGCACACCTGCGCGAAGACGCGCTTCGCGCTTTTGGCCGGGCATGACGTGGTGAGGGCCGGAGCGCACGCCGCCGATGATGATGCTATTTCTTGGTCTTGCCGGAATCCTTGACGGCCTCGAAGGTCGCGAACTCGACATTGTAGAGCTCGCCGTCGACCTTCTCGACCTTGCGGATATAGATGTTCTGCACAATGTCGCGGGTTTCCGGATCGATCGAGATCGGGCCGCGCGGGCTCTCCCACTTCATGCCCTTCATCGCCTCGATCAGCTTGTCGCCGTCGGTCGCACCATTGGTCTTCTTCAGCGCCTCGTAGATCAGATGGATGCCGTCATAGCCGCTGACCGCCATGAAACCCGGGCGGTTGCCGAACGCCTTCTTGTAGGCTGCGACGAACTCCTTGTTCATCGCGGACGGATGCGCGGCCGAATAGAGATGCGCCGTCACCGCGCCGAGCGCGGCATCGCCCATATTGTTGAGCAGATCGTCGTCCATGACGTCGCCGGGTCCGATCACCCTGATGCCGCTCTTGTCGAGCCCGCGCTCGGCATATTGCTTCATGAAGTTGCCGCCCTGCCCCGCCGGCACGAATACGAACATCGCGTCGGGCTTGGAATCCTTCATGCGCTGCAGGAACGGCGCGAAGTCCGGATTGGCGAGCGGGACCTTGACCTCTTCGACGATCTCGCCGCCGCCGGCGGTGAAGTGCTGCTTGAAGAAGGTCAGCGCATCGTTGCCGGGCGCGTAGTCGGAGGTCAGCGTCGCAACCTTCTTGACGCCGTTCTTCACCGCCCAGTCGCCGATGATGGTGGAGGACTGCGCCAGCGTGAAGCTGGTACGCACGATATAGGGCGAACGCTCGGTGATGATCGAGGTGCCGGCCGCCATCACGACTTCCGGGATCTTGGCCTGCGTCGCCAGCGGCGCCGCGGCAAGCGCCGCGGGCGTCACGCCGAAGCCGGCGATGAAATTGACCTTGTCGTTGACGATCAGTTCCTGCGCGAGCCGCTTGGTGTTGTCCGGCACCGCGGCGTCGTCCTTCAGGATGATCTCGATCTTCTTGCCGGCGACGGTGTCGCCCTTCTGCTGCATGTAGAGCTTGATGGCGTTATCGATCTGCTTGCCGGTCGACGCCTGACCGCCGGTCATCGGCAGGATCAGCCCGATCTTGACGGCGTCGTCCGCCCACGCCGGCACGCTGGCACACAACCCGGGAAGCACGGCCGAAGCGGCGCCCCACAGCAACATTTTGCGACGATTAAACATCGACGTTCCTCCCCCTTCCGTTCTTGGTCCCCGGCTCTTGCCTTGTTTTAACTCAAGCATGCACGGCCAAGCCGCAACGCGACAAGGCGTCTCCCCGTGCCCTCTGTCAATCGGACGATGGACGCGTGCCGCGCGCGACGCGATCGGGCCTGGCTGCAGAGACAAGTATCAGGATACCAACATCGCTCCACAAGACTCAGTGCCTCCGCGAGAAGCGGTCTCGCGCATTCAAGGCCGCCGCCGGCTCGATTCATTTGTACGATCGTACAAACGCAACGGCAATGTCAACAAACAAGCACAATTGCAGCCGAACGGTCGCCCGAGATCATCATCCATAAAGACCAGGGCTGTATCCTGCCTCCCATGCCAATCGTCTCGCGTCCCATCGCTGTCCTGACTGCCCTCGCGCTCGCGGCCGGCGCGCTCGGGGGATGCAGCTCCATGAACCAGAAGCTCTCGGCCGGCATGGCCGATACCATTCCATCCTGGGCCGGCGGCCTGCCGGCGGATGCGCCGCCGCGGCCAGGCACCCCCGAATACGACAAGTTCATGCAGGATCGGGAACGCAAGCGGCTGATGCCTGCGGCCCAGCGCGGCGACGACGCCAAGCCGGCAACGGCACCGCAGGACGCGGCCCACTGAGCGTATGGACGGCCGGCCGCAGAGCCCACATCGCCTGGTGCGGGCCGAGTGAAGCGCGGATCAGTCGACGAACACCACGGTCTTGCGTCCGTTGAGGATGACGCGATCGGCGAGATGGTAACGGATCGCGCGCGCCAGAACCCGGCGCTCGATGTCGCGCCCCTTGCGCACAAGATCCTCAGGCGTGTCGCGATGGCTGATGCGCTCGACGTCCTGGTCGATGATCGGCCCCTCGTCGAGATCGCTGGTGACGTAATGCGCGGTGGCGCCGATCAGCTTGACGCCGCGCTCATGCGCCTGGTGGTAGGGCTTGGCGCCCTTGAAGCCCGGCAGGAAGGAATGATGGATGTTGATGCAGCGGCCCGACAGCCGCGCCGACATCTCGTCCGACAGGATCTGCATGTAGCGGGCCAGCACCACGAGATCGGTCTTGGTGTCCTGGGCGAGCTTCCACACCGCGTCTTCCTGCTGCCGCTTGGTCTCCTTCGTCACCGGCAGATGATGGAACGGGATATCGCCGAAATCGAGCGAGCCATAGGTCTCGCGCGGATGATTGGAGACGATCGCGGTCGGGATCATTTCGAGCTCGCCGGTGCGCCAGCGGTAGAGGATGTCGACCAGGCAGTGATCGGACTTCGACACCAATAGCATCACCCGGCGGCGGGTGGCGCGATCGCGCATCTGCCATTCCATGCCGAAACGTTCGGCGATCGCCGCAAAGCCGGTCTGCAGCGCCGCGAGCTCGACCGCGAGGTCGGCCGCGGTAAACACCACGCGCATGAAGAACTTGCCGGTCTCCACGTCATCGAACTGCTGGGCGTCCAGGATATTCTGGCCGTTATGGGCGAGAAACGTCGAGACCGCCGAGACGATCCCTGGACGGTCCGGACAGGACAGGGTCAGAACGAACTGATGGTCGGGCATGCCAATTGACCAAAGCTTGAGCAGATTGATGGAACGGTCATTTTCGGCCCTCGTCTACACCGCAGGCGGCCTTGCGCCAATCCCGGCGCGGGGGTCAAATCGAACAAATGACGACAATGTTTGTTAGGGACCATCATGGCTGATCGGCTGAACGGATACCGCATCCTGATCCTCGAGACGCGCGAGGAAGCGCAGTTTTCCCGCCTGCTCGCCGAACAGGGCGCCGACGTGCTGCAATGTCCGATGTTCACCATCCACGATGCGCCTGACGCAGCGCCGATCGAGGCCTGGATTCACCGCGCCATCGAACGGCCGCTCGACGACCTCGTGCTGATGACCGGCGAAGGCCTGCGCCGGCTGATGAAGGTCGTGCGCCGGATCGGCGTCGAGCGGAAGTTCGTCGATGGGGTCGCCAAGGCGCGCAAATTCGCCCGCGGCCCCAAGCCCGGCCGGGCGCTGCGCGAGATCGGCCTGGTACCGCAAATGACGACCGAAAAGCCGACGTCCGAAGGCGTCGCCGAGATGCTGTCGAAGCTCAACCTGAGCGGCCATCGGCTCGGCCTGCAGCTCTATCCGGACAAGGATCACGCCACCCTGATCGGCGCGATCAAGGCGCAGGGCGCCGAGGTCGATACGGTGCTGCCCTATGTCTATGATGCGCAGGCCGCCGACGCCAACATCGTCACCGCGATCGAGGAGATGGCGCAGGGCCGCATCGACGCGATCGCTCTGACCAATCTCGGCCAGGTCCGCCGCCTGATCGAGGTGGCACGGGCGCGCGGTTGCGAGGACAGGTTACGCGAGGGGTTCGAGCGTACGCCGATCGCGTCGGTCGGACCGGCGGTATCGGACGAACTCAAGTCCCAAGGCCTGCGCACCGACATCTACCCGGCCGAAGACGCCTTCTTCATGCGGCCGCTGATATCGGCGATGGCGGCGGCGCTTTCAAAAAACCCGCCGCGCGCGACGGCGCGAAGCTAAAGCATGATCCGGAAAAGTGCGAAGCGGTTTTCCGAAAAGATCATGCTCGAACAACAAGCTAAAGCGCGATGACGATTCGACCTGATCTCATCGCGCTTTAGTCCACCTTGGCGCCGGCGAACTTGACCACCTTGCCCCATTTCTCGGTCTCGTCGGCCACCAGTCCGCCGAAGTCGGCAGCCGAGCCCGGCAGCATGATCGCGCCGATCTCGGTAAACCGCGCCTTGGCCTTGGAATCGGCGAGGATTTCATTGACGGCCTTGTTGAGCCTGTCGACGATTTCAGGCGGCGTGTTCTTCGGCGCCGCGAGGCCGTACCAGGCGCTCGCCTCGTAACCCGGCAGGAAGTCGGCGAGCGGCTGCAGGTCGGGAAGCACGTCCGAACGGGTCGTGCTGGTGACCGCAAGTCCGCGCAGCTTGCCGGATTTGACGTGCTCGGCGCAGGTCGGAAGATTGTCGAACATCACCTGCATCACGCCGGACAGCATATCGGTGAGCGCCGGCGCGCCGCCCCGGTAGGGCACGTGCTGCATGTTGATACCGGTCAGCATCTTGAACAGTTCGCCCGACATGTGGATCGTCGAACCGTTGCCTGAGGACGCCATGTTGAGCTTGCCGGGATTGGCCTTTGCATAGGCGATCAATTCGGGAATCGACTTGATCGGCAGCGAGGGGTGCACCACCACGACGTTGGGAAAGCGAATGATGCCCGCGATCGGCTCCATCTCGCGCATGAAATCGAACGGCAGCTTCTGGTAGAGCGTCGCGTTGATCGCATTGGCCGGCGCGACCAGCAGCAGCGTGTAGCCGTCGGGCGCCGCGCGCAGCGCCTGCTCGGTGGCGATGTTGGTCCCGCCGCCCGGCCGGTTCTCGACAATGAAGGATTGCCCGAGCTTCTCCGACAGCCACTGTCCCATCAGGCGCGCCGTCAGGTCCGCCGAACCGCCGGGCGTATAGCCGATCACGAGGCGAACCGGCCGCGCCGGATAGGCCTCGGCAATCGCTTTTCCAAATGTGAGCGGAAGCACAGCCGTAGCCGCAAGTTGCAGGAACTGGCGGCGTAGAACCTTCATGATGTCTCCTCCGACGCACTGGCGGCTCTTGCGGCACGCTTGGGTACGCGCATCCTAGCCGCGTGGCGTTGCCAAGCCGACAGATATTCTCAGTCGGAGGGCGGGAGGTTCACCGCGTCACTTCGTCTCGCGCAGATAGGCCTGGTACGCGAGGGCGATGCCATCCTCGAGCGAGGTGGTGGCGCGCCAGCCGAGCCTGGCCAGCCGGCTGACGTCGAGCAGCTTGCGCGGCGTGCCGTCCGGGCGCGACGTGTCGAAGCTGATCGCGCCGCGATAGCCGACGGCGGCCGCGACGACGCGCGCGAACTCGGCGATGGTGATGTCCTCGCCGGTGCCGATATTGACCAGTTCGGGCGAGGAATAGGTCTTCATTAGATGGACGCAGGCGTCGGCGAGATCGTCGACATAGAGGAATTCGCGGCGCGGCGTGCCGGTGCCCCACACCGCGACGTTGCCCGCGCCCGAAACCTTGGCCTCGTGGAAGCGGCGGATCAGCGCGGCGACGACGTGGCTGTATTCGGGGTGATAATTGTCGCCGGGGCCGTAGAGATTGGTCGGCATCACGCTGATGTAATCGGCGCCGTACTGGCTGCGATAGGCCTCGGCCATCTTGATGCCGGCGATCTTGGCAATGGCATAGGGCTCGTTGGTCGGCTCCAGTGGGCCGGTCAGCATCGAATCCTCGCGCAGCGGCTGAGGCGCCAGGCGCGGATAGATGCAAGACGAGCCGAAGAACATCAGCTTCTCGCAGCCATTGGCGTGCGCCGCCTGGATCACGTTGCTCGAGATCGCCAGATTGTCGTAGAGGAATTCCGCCCGCAGCGTGTTGTTGGCGACGATGCCGCCGACCTTGGCGGCAGCGAGGAACACGGCCTGCGGCCGCTTCGCGGCAAACCAGGCGTTGACCGCGGTTTGGTCGCGCAGATCGACATCGCTGCGCGACACCGTCAGGAGATCGGCCTCCTCGCGCGCCAGCCGGCGCATCAGCGCCGAGCCGACCATGCCGCGATGGCCGGCAACGAAGACCGTCTTGCCCTTCAGCTCAAACGCCGTGCTTGCCATTGGTCGCGTCCTGCCTGGCCTCGACGAGATCGCTGGCGACCATTTCCTTCACCAGCTGCGCGAACGGCGTCTTCGGCGTCCAGCCAAGCTTGGCGCGCGCCTTGCTGGCGTCGCCGATCAGAAGATCGACCTCGGTCGGGCGGAAATAGGTCGGATCGATCTGCACCAGGGTGTTGCCGGACGCCGTGTCGACACCGACCTCCTCGACGCCCTTGCCGCGCCATTCGATGCTGCGGCCGACCTCGGCAAACGCCAGCTCGACGAATTCGCGGACCGACCGCGTCTCGCCGGTCGCGAGCACGAAGTCGCCGGGATCGTCGACCTGCAGGATCCTGTGCATGCCCTCGACATAGTCGCGGGCGTGGCCCCAGTCGCGCTTAGCGTCGAGGTTGCCGAGATAAAGCTTGTTCTCGAGGCCAGCCTCGATGCGGGCGACGGCGCGGGTAATCTTGCGCGTCACGAAGGTCTCGCCGCGGATCGGGCTCTCATGGTTGAACAGGATACCGTTGCTGGCGAACATGCCATAGGCCTCACGGTAGTTCACCGTGATCCAATAGCCGTAGAGCTTGGCGACGCCATAGGGCGAGCGCGGATAGAACGGGGTGGTCTCTTTCTGCGGCACCTCCTGCACGAGCCCGTAAAGCTCCGAAGTCGAGGCCTGGTAGAACCGCGTCTCCTTTTCCATGCCGAGGATGCGGATCGCCTCCAAGAGGCGCAGCACGCCGATCGCGTCGGCGTTGGCGGTGTATTCCGGGCTCTCGAAACTGACCTGGACGTGGCTCTGGGCGGCGAGGTTATAAATCTCGGTTGGCCGGATCTGCTGCACCAGGCGGATCAGATTGGTCGAATCCGTCATGTCGCCGTAGTGCATCAGGAACGGCACGTTGCCAACATGCGGATCCTGGTAGAGATGGTCGACGCGCGCGGTGTTGAGCGAAGACGATCGGCGCTTGATGCCGTGGACGATATAGCCGAGGCTGAGCAGATATTCGGCGAGATACGCGCCGTCCTGCCCGGTGACACCGGTGATCAGCGCAATGCGCCGTTTTGAATCTTGAGCCGTCATGTCATCTCCAGAAGGCGCGGAACCACGCGGTCCCCAACGAGGCCGGTCTGTAGCAGACAGCCTCTTCCAAGTCTAATGGCATAATCGTTTGAAAATCAGGCCTTTAGAGTGTGCGAAAGTGGTCAAATACGGCCTGGAGCCGGTCACTCCCCGTAATGGCGCAACTTGTCGAGGTTGGTGATGGTCACACCACCATATTCGAGCCGCAACAGCCCTTCCCGCTCGAGCCGCTTCAGGCACTGGTTGGCATTCTGCCGGGAGATCCCCGACAGTGCTCCGATCTCCTCCTGGGTGATCTCGAGGTGCAGCGTCAGGTCGGGATAGAGAATCGGATTGAACAGCGAGGCGATCGAACGCGCCAACCGCGCCGTGGCGTCCAGCGTGCGGCCATATTCGAGCAGCGCGATGAACTGGCCGAGCCGTTCATTGAGCGAGCCGACCAGAAATCGGTTGAAGCCGACACTGTTCTCGAACAGCCAGACGAAGGTCCGGCGATCCATCATCGCCAGTCGCGTGTCGCGCAGCGCGACCACATCGTAGCGCCGGGGCTCATTCTTGAGCACGGTCCCCTCGCCGAACCACGCGCCCGCGGTGAGGCCCGCGAAACTCGCCGCCTTGCCGCCGCGCGAGACGATGCCCATGCGCGCCAGCCCGGTGACGATTCCGGTCCAGTACTGAAAATTGTCGCCGCGCATGAAGATGAATTCGTTGGCGCGATAGGATTTCTCGGAAATGCCGGCGCGTGCGATTTCGATTTCTTGCTCGCTCAGTTCGCGCGACCAGGCCGCGATGCGCCTCAGGTAATCAGCAGCAATCATTCTAGCGACGGCGTCCTACCCCAAGAGACTGCAACGATATTGCACTGCAGCAACGCCGTGCGCGAAGCCAGGGACCCGAGGCCTGGAATGCCAGCGAAAATTCCTGACCAAATGTCGGGCACATGACAATTCAACCTATCGCTTTCTCGTATTCAGAGCCACCTCGCGTAACGTCGCGCAGCTCCTTGATGGATCGCTGAAGGCGGGCGACGCGAGGGACGGGCTTGCAGGCGGGTGCGGCGTTACCGCGCATGACGCAGGCGATCGGGTCAAGCGATGCTCCCGAACGCCGGCATCATTAGTCGGATGGTCTCCCTTCGGCGGCCCATGTAAGATCGAAGCGAAGATAAAGAGCGCGCCAAAGCGCCCGTATCTGGAGGGAACAAGGTGGCTAATAGTCTCGAGGTGCGCGGAGTCTCATTGCGCTTTGGCGGCGTCCGCGCGCTGACCGAAGTGAGCTTCGGCGTCAACGAGGGTGAGCTGTTCTCCATCATCGGCCCGAACGGCGCCGGCAAGACCTCGATCGTCAACTGTATCTCCGGCCGCTACCGGCCGACCGAAGGCCAGCTGTTCTATCGCGGCCAGGACATTACCGGCCTCAACCCGAACGCGCGGCCCCGGCTCGGCATCGGCCGCACCTTCCAGAATCTCGCGCTGTTCCACCACATGAGCGTGCTCGACAACATCATGGTCGGCCGCCATCACCTCCTGAAGAACAACTTCATCACGGGATCGCTGTACTGGCTGACCGGCGCGCGCCGCGAGGAGCTGGAGCACCGCCGCAAGGTCGAGGAGATCATCGACTTCCTCGATCTGCAATCGGTGCGCAAGGCGACCGCCGGCACCCTGCCCTACGGCCTGCGCAAGCGCGTCGAGCTCGCCCGCGCGATGGCGCTCGAGCCGCAACTGATCCTGCTCGACGAGCCGATGGCCGGCATGAACTTCGAAGAGAAGGAAGACATGGCGCGCTACATCGTCGACCTCAACGAAGAGTTCGGTATGACGGTGATGATGATCGAGCACGACATGGGCGTCGTGATGGACATCTCCCACCGCGTCATGGTGCTCGACTTCGGCCGCAAGATCGCCGAGGGCGATCCGGCCACCGTGCTCGCCGATCCCCATGTCAAGCGCGCCTATCTCGGCGAGGAAGACGAAGTACTGGTCGATCCCGACGACAAGCCCGCGGTGCGGGAGAGCGCCGCATGATGAACTATGCCGGTCGCGCCGCGCAGGCCGACACCTTTCCCAAGATGCTGCGCCTGAACGCGAGGGAGCACGGCCAAGAGATCGCGCTGCGCGAGAAGGATTTCGGGCTTTGGCGCGAATTCACCTGGAACGACTACCAAACCCGCACCCATGATTTCGCGCTCGGCATGGTCGAGCTCGGGCTTGGCCGCGGCGACGTGATCGGCATCATCGGCGACAACCGGCCGGACTGGGTCGCCGCCGAGATCGCGGCCCACGCGATCGGCGCGATGAGCCTCGGTCTTTACCGCGACGTGCTGGACGAGGAAGCCGCCTATCTCCTGACCTATGGCGAGGCCAAGCTGGTCTTCGCCGAGGACGAGGAACAGGTCGACAAGCTGCTCGGCCTGGCCGATCGCGTGCCCCACCTCAAGTACATCGTCTATTCCGATCCGCGCGGCATGCGCAAATACGACGATCCGCGATTGATGGAGGCGAGCAAGCTCGTTGCGCTGGGCCGCGACCGCGCCGCGCGCGAGCCTGGGCTCTACGAGCGACTGGTCGACACTACGAAGGGCGAGGACGTCGCGATCCTCTGCACCACCTCGGGCACGACGGCCAATCCGAAGCTTGCGATGCTCTCGGCCGGGCGCGTGCTGCGGCACTGCGCGACCTATCTCGCCTTCGATCCGAAGGGGCCGGACGACGAATATGTTTCGGTGCTGCCGCTGCCCTGGATCATGGAACAGATCTACGCGCTGGGCAAAGGGCTGCTCTCCCGGATGAAGGTCAACTTCGTCGAAGAGCCCGACACCATGATGCACGATTTCCGCGAGATCGCGCCGACCTTCGTGCTGTTCGCGCCGCGGGTCTGGGAATCGATCGCGGCCGACGTCCGCGCCGGCGTGATGGACGCCTCGCCGTTCAAGCAGCGGCTCTATGACCTCGGCATGAAGACCGGGCTGGCGGCGCTTGCCGAGGGCAAGCATTCTGTTTTGGCCGACCAGCTCTTGTTCCGCGCGCTGCGCGACCGGCTCGGCTTCACGCGGCTACGCTCGGCGGCGACCGGCGGCGCGGCGCTCGGACCGGATACCTTCAAGTTCTTCCAGGCGATGGGCGTACCGCTGCGCACGCTGTACGGCCAGACCGAGCTGCTCGGCGCCTACACGCTGCATCCCGAAGGCAAGGTCGATCCCGACACCACCGGCGTGCCGATGGCCGACGACATCGAGATCCGCATCGACAATGCCGACGTCAACGGCGTCGGCGAGATCGTGGTGCGGCATCCCAACATGTTCCACGGCTATTACAAGAACCCCGAAGCCTCGGTCGCCGACATCAAGGACGGCTGGATGCATTCGGGCGATGCCGGCTACTACAACGACAACCGGCAGCTTGTCGTGATCGACCGCATCAAGGATCTCGCCGAGACCTTGCGCGGCGAGCGCTTCTCGCCGCAATATATCGAGAACAAGCTGAAGTTCTCGCCCTATGTCGCCGAGGCGGTGGTGCTCGGCGCCGGCCGCGACGCGCTCGCCGCGATGATCTGCATCCGCTACTCGATCATCTCGAAATGGGCGGAGAAGAACCGGATCTCGTTCACGACCTACACCGACCTGTCCTCGCGGCCCGAAGTCTATGCGCTGCTCAAGAAAGAGGTCGAGACCGTCAATGCCACCCTGCCGCCGGCGCAACGCATCTCGCGCTTCCTGCTGCTCTACAAGGAGCTCGATGCCGATGACGGCGAGCTGACCCGGACCCGAAAAGTCCGCCGCGGCGTGATCAACGAGAAATACGCCGACATCATCGATGCGATCTACCGCGGCAAGGCCAGCATCCCCGTCGACACCCTGATCCGCTTCCAGGACGGATCGACGCAGCGCGTCCGTACCACGCTCGAGGTCGTCGACCTCGGCCGCGCCGTGCTCGCGGAGGCGGCGGAATGACTGTGTTGCGCGACCGGAGCGCGGTGCTCATGAATGTGCCCTCCCCCCTTGTGGGAGAGGGCTACACCGCCAGTCGACACGAACTCGCTTGGGTGAGGGGTACCCTCTCCACGATCCCGGTGCGGAGACAACCCCTCACCCGGCTTCGCTTTGCGAAGCCACCCTCTCCCACAAGAGGAGAGGGTGCTGGCACCGCAGTTCGGAGCGACCGCACCCTATGAACACCCAGTTCCTGATCCAGCTGATCGTCAACGGCCTTGTGGTCGGCACGCTTTACGGCGTGGTGGCGATGTCGTTCGTGCTGATCTACAAGGCGACGCAGGTCGTGAACTTCGCGCAGGGCGAATTGCTGCTGGTCGGCGCCTGGGTGTGCTGGGCGCTGCTGACGAAATATCAGGTGCCGTTCTGGGTCGGCATGCCGATCACGCTGGTCTTCATGTTCATTTTCGGCATCGCGATCCAGGTCGTGATCCTGCGCCCGATGATCGGTGAGCCGATCATCTCCGTGATCATGGTGACGATCGGCCTGTCGACGGTGTTCCAGGCCGCGCTGAAGTGGATCTTCGGCGTCAACCCGCAGCCGTTCCCGCGCGTGTTCCAGAGCCAGTCGGTCAGCCTGTTCGGGCTGCAGATCCAGACCGTCTATGTCATGAGCCTCGTGGTCTCGCTCGCCATGATGGTCGGCATGGCCTGGTTCTTCCGTGCCTCCAAATATGGCCTTGCGATGCGCGCCACCGCTTTCAACCAGCAGGTCGCGCAGTCACTCGGCATTTCCGTCAAGAGCGTGTTCGCGATGGCGTGGGCGATCTCGGCCACCGTCTCGGCGGTCGCCGGTGTCGTGGTCGCGGTGGTCAACGGCGTGTCGTCCGGCCTCTCCGCCTACGGCATCAAGGTGTTTCCGGCCGCGATCCTGGGCGGGCTCGACTCGGTCGGCGGCGCCGTGCTCGGCGGCATCATCATCGGGCTGCTGGAAAACGTCGCCCAGTATGTCGACAGCGAGTACCTGCACTGGGGCAATCTCTACGAGATCGCGCCGTTCTACGTCCTGATCATCATCCTGATGATCAAGCCGTACGGCCTGTTCGGCACCAAGGATATTGAGCGGGTCTGATCAATGGCGACAAGCACACTCATCCCCTCGGGCGATTTCCGCACCAGCTATGCGGCCGACACCACGGTCTTCCCGACCGCAGCCAGCCGCAATTTCGCGATCCTCGGCATCGTGCTCGCCTGCTTCGCGCCGATGCTGCTGTCCAACTACCTGCTCTCGATTGCAATCCAGATCGGCATCTTCGCGATCGCGGCCCTCGGCCTCAACGTCCTGGTCGGCTTCACCGGCCAGATCTCGATCGGCCACGCCGCGTTCTTCCTGTTCGGCGCGTTTACCTCGGCCTACATCTCCAACAACGCGCCGATCCCGGTGTTCTTCGCCATTCCCCTCGCCGGCGTCGTCACGGCACTGGTCGGCCTGATCTTCGGCGTGCCGGCGGCGCGGCTGAAGGGACTCTATCTCGTGATCGCGACGCTCGCCGCGCAGTACATCCTGCTCGACTTCTTCTCGCGCGCCGAATGGTTCTCGGGCGGCTCGGTGCCGGCCAGCGCCAACCCGTTCTCGATCTTCGGCTACACCCTGCGCGGCGACCGGCAGTATTTCTACGTCGTGCTCGCCTATATGGTGATCAGCTACCTGCTCGTGACAAATCTGATGCGCACCCGCGACGGCCGCGCGCTGGTCGCGATCCGTGATCACTATCTCTCGGCCGAGATCATGGGCATCAACCTCACCAAGTACCGGACGCTATCATTCGGGCTTGCCGCCTTCTTTGCCGGCATCGCCGGCGCGCTTTACGCCCACTATCAGCTCGTGGTCTCGCAGGAAGGCTTTGGCATCGAGCGCTCGGTGCTGTTCCTCGCCATGGTCATCATCGGCGGCACCGGCTCGGTGATGGGCACGCTGATGGGCACGGCCTTCGTGGTGCTGCTGCCGGAATCGATGGAATGGCTGAGCGCCTGGCTGAAGGGCGGCGCCATCGACAAGGCGCTGCAGCTCAACAACAACATCACCTTTCTGCGCGAGATCGCGATCGGCCTGATCATCATCGGCTTCCTGATGTTCGAGCCCGACGGCCTCGCGCATCGCTGGCGGCAGATCAAGGCTTACTGGAAGCTCTACCCGTTCTCGCATTGACGCAAGGCACGGAACGCAACTCAAAATTCCGTTCAACGAATAAGCAGGAGGAAAGCAAAAATGACGATTAGATCCCTTTTGAGCTCGGTCTCCGTTGCGCTGCTGATCAGCAGCGCGGCCGCCACCGCGCAGGCGCAGATCGCCATCGGCCATCTGCAGGACCTCTCGGGCGGCACGTCCGACGTCGGCACCCCCTATGGCCAGGGCGTCGCCGACACCTTCGCCTGGGTCAACAAGAATGGCGGCATCGGCGGCAAGCAGCTCAATGTCGACAGCAACGACTATGGCTACCAGGTGCCGCGCGCCATCGCGCTGTACAAGAAGTGGTCGGCGCCCGACGGCAAGGTCGCGGCGATCATGGGCTGGGGCACGGCGGATACCGAGGCCCTCACCGGCTTCCTGGCGCAGGACAAGATCCCGGACATCTCCGGCTCCTACGCCGCCGCGCTGACCGATCCGGAAGGCACCAGCGGCAAGGCCAAGCCCGCGCCGTACAATTTCTTCTACGGCCCGAGCTACTCTGACTCGATGCGCGCTATGCTGACCTGGGCCGCCGAGGACTGGAAGGCCAAGGGCAAGCCCGGCAAGCCGAAATTCGTCCACATGGGCGCCAACCATCCGTATCCGAACGCGCCGAAGGCGGCTGGTGAAGCGCTGGCGACCGAGCTCGGCTTCGAGGTGCTGCCGCCGCTGGTGTTCGCGCTGTCGCCAGGCGACTACTCGGCGCAGTGTCTCAGTCTGAAGAGCTCAGGCGCAAATTATGCCTATCTCGGCAACACGGCGGCCTCCAACATCTCGGTGCTGAAGGCCTGCAGGACCGCCGGCGTCGATGTCCAGTTCCTCGGCAATGTCTGGGGCATGGACGAGAACGCGGCCAAGACCGCCGGCGATGCAGCCGACGGCGTGATCTTCCCGCTCCGCACGGCGGTGAGCTGGGGCGGCAACGCGCCCGGCATGAAGACGGTGATGGAAATCTCCAAGATGTCCGACCCGTCCGGCAAGGTCTATCGGCCCGTGCACTACATCGCCGCGGTCTGCAGCGCGCTCTACCTGAAGGAAGCGCTCGACTGGGCCGCCAAGAACGGCGGCGCCACCGGCGAGAACGTCGCCAAGGGCTTCTACCAGAAGAAGGACTGGGTGCCGGCCGGCATGGACGGCGTCTGCAATCCGTCGACCTGGACCGAGAAGGATCACCGCCCGACCACGAAGGTCGACCTGTATCGCTCGAAGATCTCGGGCGCGACCGATGGCGACATCAACGACCTGATGGGCAAGGGCACGATCAAGCTCGAGAAGGTGAAGACCGTCGACCTGCCGCGCAAGCCGGAATGGTTTGGGTGGTGAGGCGGCAGCCGAACACGTCCACACATCGTCATGCGCGGGCTCGACCCGCGCATCCATCAAGCGAAGACGTATTCCGATCGATGGATTGCCGGGTCAAAGGCGAGCGGAAGCGACGCCGTCCTTCTGACGGCTATGCTCGGCAATGACGTCGAAGGGTAACACAGGCCATGAACGAAACCCTCGAAGCCACCCGCCCGGGGCCGACGGCCGTCCCGCCGCCGCCGCTGCTCAGCGTCAACAACATCGAGGTCGTCTATGACGACGTCATCCTTGTGCTGCGCGGCCTCAGCCTCGAGGTGCCGAAGGGCGCGATCGTGGCGCTGCTCGGCGCCAACGGCGCCGGCAAGTCGACCACGCTGAAAGCGATCTCCGGCCTGCTCAAGACCGAGGACGGCGAGGTCACCCGCGGCGAGATCCTGTTCGAGGGCCAGCGCATCAACGGCATCGATCCGGACAAGATCGTCCGCCGCGGCATCTTCCAGGTGATGGAAGGCCGCCGCATCGTCGCCGACATGACGTCGCTGGAGAACCTGCGGCTCGGCGCCTTCACCCGACGCGACGGCGAGGTTTCCGATGACATCGACATGGTGTTCAAGTATTTCCCGCGCCTGAAGGAGCGCACCGGCCTCGCCGGCTATCTCTCCGGCGGCGAGCAGCAGATGCTGGCGATCGGCCGCGCGCTGATGGCCCGCCCGAAGATGATCCTGATGGACGAGCCGTCGATGGGGCTGTCGCCTCTGCTCGTCAAGGAAGTGTTCGCGATCATCAAGGAGATCAACCGCGATCTCGGCGTCACGATCCTCCTGGTCGAGCAGAATGCGCGCGCAGCGCTCTCGGTCGCGAGCCATGGCTACATCATGGAACAGGGCAAGGTCGTGCTCGACGGCTCCGCCGACGAGCTGCGCGACAACGAGGACGTCAAGGAATTCTACCTCGGCGGCGCCGGCGACCAACGCAAGAGCTTCAAGAACCTGAAGAGCTTCAAGCGGCGCAAGCGCTGGCTGTGAGGATAGCGAGCGTTTTCGGGCGGAGTTGCGTGTGCAGAAAACGCGTCAGACCAGGAAGGCGGTTCTATCCGAGCACCTGCTCGGCTTCAGTGACCGCGCAAAGCACATGATAGAACGACGACGCCGGGATCGTGGCGACCAGCGAATTGCCGTCGCGGTCGAACTGATCGTACCAGCCGCCGGCCACGGCATGGCCGAGATAGTGCCGCTCGAGCAGCACCAGCGCCGCACGCGCCTCGTCCGCCGCGCCGGCTTCGCCCGACTCGGCTTGCGCGATCCAGGCCTTCGCCAGCTCGCTCTGCGGCCACAGCCGCCGTGTGTGGCGGCGGATGTTACCCTCGGCGTCGCCCTCGTCGACCAGGCAGCCGGTGGCCGCGTCGCGATAGCGCAGCGCCGACGCCAGCAGCTCGCCGCGCGGGCGCCCGGTCGGGCAGCCGGTGATCCGCTCGAATCCCTTCAGCAGCCAGACCCATTCCGCGAGGTGCCCGGGCTCGACGCTAACCGGCGGGATCTTCGACCAGTCTTCCTCGAAATATTCGCCGAGGGTGCGCGTCTGCTTGTCGTAGAGGTTGGCGAGGAACAGCGCGAAGAAATCGCCGGCGCGGTTCTGGAACGACAAATCGTGGGTCGCGTCGAAGCAGGCGATCATCGCCTCGAACAGATGCATCTGCGGGTTCTGCCGGCGCGGCATCGAGGGTGGCAGGCCCTCGTGGAAGCCGCCATGGGGCGAGCGCAGCTGGGTATCGAGGAACGACAGCAGCGCGTCGATCTCGGCGCGGATCTGGGCGTCCTGGTCCAGGCCGTAGACGGTCGCGAGCGCAAGCAGCACGAAGGCATGGCCGTAGGTGTCGCGCAGCGCATCGTGCACGCCGCCCTCGGCCGTCAGACTGTAGACGAAGCCGGGCCGGCCGTCCGGCGCCTTGGCCTTGGCCAGCAGGTAGTCCAGCCCCTTCAGCGCGACCGCGCGTCCTTCCTGGTACCAGCCCAGCTGGGCCGCCTTGGCGTAGCAATAGATCTGGCGGGCCTGCACCATGATCCGGCGCGGGGCCGCGCGGTCGGCTGTCCCGTCCTGGTGCAGCCGGTCGACAAAGCCGCCGGCCGTGCTGTCCCAGCCCGCGGTCGACCACAACGGCAGGGCCTGGTCGACGACGCGGCGCTTCAGCCTCGCGACGACGTCGGCGGCCCCGTCCGCCGCAACGCTTTCTGCCTCAGCCATCGTGCTCCCTGGAACCGTCCCAATGTCAGCGGTCACCGTCTGATATCACGGGCGGACCGGCACGCAACCAGTGCACATCCTCCCAAGGACCTGACATGACCGACCATTACGACGCCCTTGAAACGCGCGATCCGGCCGAGCGCGAGGCCGCGTTGTTCGCCCGGCTGCCCGAGGTGCTGCGCAAGGCGATGGCGGCGCCGGCCTATGCCAACCTGTTGAGAGGCACCGATCCCGCCTCCGTCACCAGCCGGGAGGCGCTGGCCAGGCTGCCGGTGCTCCGTAAGTCGGAACTGCCGGCCCTGCACAAGGCCGCCCCGCCGTTTGGCGGCTTCGTGGCCGACACGCCCGGCTCGTTCGCCCGGCTGTTCACCTCGCCCGGACCGATCTTCGAGCCGGAGGGCCGCCAAGCGGATCCCTGGCGCGGCGCCCGGGCGCTGTTTGCGGCAGGCTTTCGCGAGGGGGATGTGGTGCTGAACACCTTCAGCTATCACCTCACCCCCGGCGGCTTCATCTTCGACGCCTCGGCGCGGGCGCTCGGCTGTGCGGTGATCCCGGCGGGCCCCGGCAATACCGAGCAGCAATTCGAGCTGATCGAGGCCTATCGCCCGGTCGGCTATAGCGGCACCCCGGACTTCCTGAAGATCCTGCTCGACGCCGCCGCCACCGCCGGCCGCGACGTGTCCTCGATCAAGCGCGCGCTGGTCTCAGGCGCGGCATTTCCGAAATCATTGCAGGAGGAGATGAAGTCGCGCGGCGTCGAGCCTTACCAGGCCTTCGGTACTGCCGATCTCGGCCTGATCGCGTTCGAGACGGCGGCGCGCGAGGGAATGACGGTCAACGAGGATTTGATCCTGGAGATCGTCAAGCCCGGCACCGGGGATCCGGTTGCGCCGGGTGACGTCGGCGAGATCGTGGTGACCTCGCTCGATCCGCACCATCCCTGGATTCGCCTCGCGCTCGGCGACCTGACCGCCGCCCTGCCCGGCGCAAGCCGCTGCGGACGCACCAACATGCGCATCAAGGGCTGGATGGGCCGCGCCGACCAGACCACCAAGGTGAAGGGCATGTTCGTGCGACCCGAGCAGATCGCGGAGATCGGCAAGCGCCATCCCGAGCTTGGACGGCTGCGCCTTGTCGTCACGCGCGCCGGCGAAGCCGACGTGATGACGCTGAGAGCCGAATGTGCCTCGGCGGCGGATGCCCTGCAGAGCGAGGTCGCGGCAACGCTGCGTGCCGTGACAAAACTCGGCGGCACCGTCGAGCTGGTCGGCACCGGCTCGCTGCCGAACGACGGCAAGGTGATTGTGGACGAGCGATAGGCCTTGAGATCACTCGGCGTTTGACCCGTCCGGATTTGTCGCGCGCGGCGTTGTGAACTATTGAGCTAGCTCGTGCCCCGTGGAGACGGACGGATCATCACCTCATGAGCAGCGCTTCCGGAGATCAGCCGCGAAGGCCGGCCGTCTTCTTCGATCGGGACGGCGTCCTGAACCAGGACATCGGATACCTGTTCGAAAGCCACAGGCTGGTCTGGATCGAAGGCGCGCGCGAGGCGGTCAAGGCCGTCAACGACATGGGGTATTTTGCGTTCGTCGTAACCAACCAGTCAGGCGTCGCAAGGGGTCTCTACGAGGAGATACACGTACGGCAGCTTCACGACTGGATGGCCGATGAGCTCGGCAGGATCGGCGCGCATATCGACGCCTTTGAATACTGCCCGTTCCATCCTGAAGGGACCGTTGAACGATATCGGCAGGTCAGCCACCGGCGCAAACCGTCGCCGGGCATGATTAATGATCTGCTGGAACGCTTTCCGGTCGACGTCGAACGCAGCTTTCTGGTCGGCGATCAGCCGACGGATCTCGAGGCGGCACGTGCGGCCGGGCTGAAAGGCTACCTGTTCTCAGGCTCCAATCTGGAACAATTCCTGAGGCCTCTGCTGCTCGGGAGCTGACGACCACAGTGTCAGGCACGAGGCCGCGATCGCGATCAGAACTTCCGGATCAGCTCGATCACCTCGTCCTGCTGCTGGCGCGTGATCTCGGCGAACATCGGCAGCGAGAGAATCCGACCCTGATCGCGATGCGCATTGGGGAACTGCTCCGGCCGATGCTCGAACCGCGCATAGGCCGGCAGCAACGGCAGCGCGGTGGGATAGTTGATGGCGGTCTGCACGCCGTTGGCGTTGAGATGGGCGGCGAGCGCGTCACGGCGCGGATGTCTGATCGTGTAGAGGTGATAGACGTGGCTGCGTGCCGGCGCGACCTCGGGCACCACGACATCCTCGATCTGGTTGAGGCCGACATCATAGACCTCGGCCGCGGCCTGCCGGGCCTCGGTCCAGGCGGCAAGATGCGGCAGCTTGGCGGAGAGGATCGCCGCCTGCATGCCGTCGAGCCGGCTGTTGATGCCTTCGATGTGGTGCTGGTGCTTCACCAGCCCACCGTGGCGCGCCAGCATGGCCATCTGCTCGGCGAGCGCCGCGTCGGTGGTGACGACCGCGCCGGCATCTCCCATCGCGCCGAGATTCTTGCCGGGATAGAATGAATAGGTCGCGGCCTCGCCGAAGGTGCCGACCATGCGGCCCTTGTAGCGCGCGAGATGGGCCTGGGCGCAGTCTTCTATCACCCACAGCTTGTGTTTCCGCGCGATCGCCATGATCGCGTCCATGTCCGCGGGCTGGCCATAGAGATGCACCGGGATGATGCCGACCGTCCGCGGCGTGATCGCGGCCTCGATGGCCGCCGGATCGATCGTGAACGTCGCCTCGTCGGTATCGCAGAACACGACGGTGGCACCGGAATGGGTGATCATCGCCGCGGTCGAGATCCAGGAATGCGCCGTCGTGATCACCTCGTCGCCCGGCTTCACCTTCAGCGCCCGCATGGCAAGGTAAAGCGCGTCGGTGCCGTTGGCGCAGGACACGCAATGAGCGACCTCGGCCGCAGCCGCAAATTCGCGCTCGAAGGCGTCGACATAGCTGCCGCGAATGAAGGCGTTGTCGCCGATCACGCCGGCGATCGCAGCGTCGATCTCGCCCTTGATGGACTGGTATTGCAGTTGCAGGTCGGCATACGGCACCGCCATCGATATTCCCCTGTTGCCCTATTGGCTCGTCAGCAGCCGGCGCGCCGGATTGCCAGCATAGGTGCCTGGCGTTGTGATGTCCTTGGTTACCACCGATCCGGCGCCGATGACGACGTCGTCGACGATCCTGACCGGCATGATCGTCGCATTGGAGCCGATCGACACCCGGTTGCCGATCACCGTCTCGCGCCACAGCTCCTTGCGTCCACGCGCCGGGCCGCCGGTGGAGAACGTGTCATTGACGAACATCACACCGTGACCGATGAAACAATCCTCGCCGATGGAGACGAGCTCGCAGACGAAGGCATGCGATTGCACGCGGGTGCGCGCCCCGACGATCACGCCCTTTTGGATTTCGGTGAAAGGGCCGACGAAGCAGTCGTCGCCGAGCTTGCAGCCGTAGAGGTTGCACGGCTCGACGATCTTGACGCGTTCGCCGAACGCGACATCGCGCACGCTGGCCTGATGCACGTCCGGCCGGTTCACGAAACGACGCCCAGCCGGCTCAACCGTGGCGTGAAGCGGAGCGCGACTTCCTCGCCGGTCTCGATCGACTCATAGAGAGCCGAGATCAGCTCCAGGCTCTTGCGGCCCTCGAGCCCGTCGACCAGCGCGGCGCGCTGGTTCTCCAGGCAATCGACCACATGGTGATAATAGGCCTGATGGCCGAAGCCGTAGACGTTGGGCGGGTTGACCGAGAACTTCTCCACGACGTCCTTGTCCGACGGCAGCTCGTCGACAAAGCGCCAGTGCCGGATCTGGTTGACCGCGAAGCCCGAAATCTCGACGGTGCCCTTTTCGCCCAGGATCGAGAGCGAGCCCTCGAGATCGGTCGGGCGCGCCGCGGTGGTCGCCTCGATGATCCCAAGCGCGCCGTTGCGGAACTTCAGCGTTGCGACGGCCGTATCCTCGGTTTCGATATTGGCCAGCGCCGTTGCCGCGCGCGCATGCACGCTCACCACGTCGCCGAAGAACCACTCCAGCATGTCGACATGGTGGCTCGCCTGATTGGTCAGCACGCCGCCGTCATAGGCCCAAGTGCCGCGCCAATCGTCCTGGTCGTAATAAGCCTGGTCGCGGCACCAGCGCACCCGGACCGTCCCCAGGATGAGCTTGCCGAAGCGGCCGGCGTCGAGCGCCTCGCGCGCCTTGACCACCGGCACGTTGAAGCGGTTCTGCTTGACGATGAACATCTTGACGCCGGCCCGATCGCAGGCCCGGATCATGTCGTCGGCGTCCTGCAGTCGCAGCGCCATCGGCTTTTCGACCACGACGTGCTTGCCGGCCGTGGCGCAGGCAATCACATGCGCGGGATGCAGCCCGCTCGGCGTCAGCACGGCGACGGCATCGATATCCTTGCGAGCGAGAAAGTTATCCATGTCCGAGTAGGCCGCAACGCCGAACCTCTCGGCGATCACATCAGCCCGCACGCGAACTCGGTCGCATACCGCAACCAAGCACGCTCCCGCAATATGATTGCCTCCTAAAAGGTCAGAATGGCGCTTGGCAATGCGCCCACACCCAAGAAGGCCAAATCTAATCATGTATAGGCCCTGTTCCGGCACCCGGCGAGCAGAGGGGAGACGTTGCCGATTGCTCGATATCGTCCATTACTCGAAAAGCTTCGGTCTACGCAAGGCGTCATCCAAACGGCTACACTCGCTCTTCAGCGCAGGAGCACCGCAATAAGAGAACCAATGCTATATTTGGGCGAGAGGGCCGAGCTTCGCCCGCGTGTTGAGGTCGCCCGAGTGGATAAATAGCTAAACGACCGCTAGATGGCTCGCCCTCTGAGAAAGCGGCTGCGTCTGCGAAGTTCCCGGTGTCTCGACAACTCGCTCCGAAACCTCCTATGCTCCTTGCGATGTAAAGCATTCCAGCTGCTTTGGCTCGACTGTGTATTGCGGTCGGCACTGAATCCAACCGATGAGCCGCACAACGAATTCGACAACCTACCCGTCTGAAACACGATAAAACGGCGTTCGCATCTGGTTCTCATAAGTAGGACGAGATAGATGGATTGCGATATGCGCGGCCGCTGAAAACGGCTGTCCGTTGCCCGCGCCTAGGGGCTCGACGCCCGGTGGCCTGTCGCTACTAGGGCGCAACTATGGAGACACGACTTGCGCGGGATTGGTCAACCAACGCTTGAACGCTGCCGCGTAGCGGCCCTGGCTTTCCTTTGTGCTGCAGCAACATGCGCATCACTTGCATGCGCCGCACAAATTTACCCAGAGTATCATATTCGATTTCAGCTGGACGACTTTCCATGGGCAAGCGCCATCGTGGCAACGTTTACAATAATCGGAATTTTGTTTGCCTATGCAGAGTTTAGCTTCGGCTATTTCGTAGGCTTCTATTTCTTCATCATGATCGCAGGCTATCTCTGGCTCAATCAATTCTCTGCATTCACGTACAATCATCTCTTGAGCGGCTTTTCGGCCGCCGTGTCGGCGCTCGCATTCATCGCGCCTGCACTGTTCATCAAAACTCCTTTACCTCAACGGTACACTCTCTCGCCTTTGGCCGCCGACCGACTCATCAGCACAATCCTAGTACTTGGCATAGGGGTGATATCGATCGGGGCACAGTACAATTTTAAGATCGTCTCGATGGAGCAAATTTATGACTATCGCAACGCATTGAATATGCCGAAGCTATTGAATTACATGATCGGCATCACGAGTGGAGCACTTTTGCCGTTCTCCTTTGCTTGCTGCATAGAGCTAAGGAAATATTGTCGAGCGACATTAGCGCTCCTACTCCTTCTCGCTTTTTACCCGATTACGCTCAGTAAAGTATCTCTCTTGACGTCTGCCTGGCTCATCGCAATGCTGCTCTTTTCAAAGCTCCTTGAGTTAAGGACAGCAGTCATCGTCTCGCTGCTCGGACCTCTCGTGGCTGGAATCCTCTTCTATGCGCTAGCCAAGTACAACTGGGTCTCGCTCGAGGCAGCGAGATCTTATTTCGCTCTGGTAAACTTTCGCATGGTCGCAATTCCATCACTCGCAATGGACTACTATAACGACTTTTTCTTCAGACACGATCTAACCCACTTTTGCCAAATTAGCGCGCTCAAGCCACTAATGCCGTGTCCCTACCACGAGCAGATTTCAGTCGTCATCTATAACGCTTTTCCTACCGGTGGACACTTCAACGCGTCCCTATTTGCGACGGAAGGCATTGCGTCTGTCGGAGCACCATTCGCTCCCATCACGGCCTTCGTTTGCGGACTGGTGATCGCACTGGCAAACCGGGCATCGGCCCATCTCCCGCACCGTCTCGTCCTTGTATCCGGAGCTGTCTTAGTTCAATTGCTTCTCAATGTACCGTTTACGACGGTATTGCTTACACACGGAGCGATTCTGCTGTTTTTGCTTTGGTATGTAACGCCTACGATCCAGAACGGCTCATTTGCAACCGCCCGGCATTCTGTTGCAGGGCCTGATGTACTGTGAACGCAAAGCTTGCAGCAAACGCGCCGACGGCGTCATCGTGATGCGGAACGACATCACGATTAACCAGCCCGCGAGCTTCGCGGGAGACCTGCGCAATATGGTCAGCCAGTGCTACCGGATCATCCACGCTGAAATACCGCGCACTACCCTCGGTCTGTTCTCGGTGCACGGCGATATCGGATAGGACCATCGGAACGCCAAACGATTTGGCCTCCTCAACAGTTGTGCTCCAACCCTCGAAGCGTGACGGATTAAGCAAGGCAGTCGACGCCCGTAACAGCGCGTAGACGTGGGATAGAGGGATGACACCGACATGACGGAAGTGGGCACCAAGGCCGCGCTTACCAATCTCCGAATTAATGAGATTGTAGTACCCCGGCTCACGTCGATCCTCTGGGCTGCCGGATGCACAAATGACCACATCGACCCCGCGACGCTTCAAGATCGTCAAGGCCTCAACAACGAGATGGTGGTTTTTGTGGCGATAGAACTGATTGGGAAGATAGAGGTAGTTCGCCGGCAGACCATATGCTTCGACGACTTCGGATGGATTCGTGCTCAGGAAGGCAGTTGGCGGCCGGACCGCAAAGCGGACAACGGCGACGCGGTTTCTAGCACGTGGATAGTAGGTCTTGAAGTCAAGCAGAGCGCTTTCGCTACTCAGCATGATGGTTCGACCCGATGCGATCTGCATGCGGAACCCAAACTCGCGACGCCAGCGTGCGGCCCTCGGAAACAGATGAGGCAAAGTGCGATGCTGCAGATCGGGAATCCAAGCTATTGTCGGGATGGGCAGCCGCCAACCGAAAAAGCGCGCCGATTCAACGACCAGATCGATCCGAGCTATCCGAAATGCCGTTGCAGCACCCTTGTCTAAGCCGAGCGCAAGCGCTGCCGTTAGGCCAGGTTGTCCGTCGAATGCGTTTGATCTCACAATCTCGACATTTGATATCGCCGCGAGGTCGGCAAGTTCATTCTCGTCAGCTTGCATCCCGGCAAAGAGAACCGGAATGAATTCAGCAGGCCGAAACCGGTCGAGCGCTGCGAACAGATTACTTTGATAGTTGTACCCGCCGGCCCATAGCCGACGTGAAATATGACTAAACGCGATTCGCAATGGGCGGGGCGTCACGAAGCCTGCTCCTTGAACCAGGTCACGTAATCCGCAAGGCCCTGATCAAGCGGAATGCGCCAATCGAACCCGATCTGGCGCAGCACGGCATCGTCGGCCAACAGACACAGCGGATCGCCGGGCCGGCTTACGCCCGAGTGTCGCACAACGGTGTTGCTGCCCCACTGCCGGATGAGACCGGCGGCGATATCGGCAACGCTGGTCCCGCGGCCCGACCCGCCGTTGATGACCCGCAGGGCCGCCTGCGACGACGGTGACGCGACGCTTGCGAGCAGCCTTGTGACATCGCGCACGTCGGTCCAGTCGCGGATTTCGTTGCCGGTCCCGCCAAGCGTGAGCACCTGCTCCTTGGCCGCCAGCCGCGAGCAGATATCCCAGAGGAGCTGCTTGCGCAAATTGGGTCCATAGACTGAGAACAGCCGCACGATCGCACAGCGGATGCCAAACGACTGCGCGTAGCTCCCACACAATTGCTCCATCATCAA
Organism: Bradyrhizobium sp. USDA 4510; assembly: GCF_054059095.1. Lineage (NCBI taxonomy): Bacteria > Pseudomonadati > Pseudomonadota > Alphaproteobacteria > Hyphomicrobiales > Nitrobacteraceae > Bradyrhizobium > Bradyrhizobium sp. USDA 4510. The sequence continues at coordinate 5,064,542 of NZ_JBSSBT010000001.1, forward strand.
CTTGTGCTGCCCGTAGGGCGACATCGGAGTTGCGATTGAGCTTTCAGCGATCGGGCCGACATGGTCGGCTCCATAAACGGCCGCACTTGACGCCGCGATCACGACGCTGTTCGGCGCAGATCCGCGCAGCCATTCGAGCAGCCGCGCGGTGCTCGCCACGGTCCGCGAAAAGTCTTCGAACGGCCGCTCGATCGAGATGCCGACCGACGATCCGCCAGCCAGATGAAAGATCTGCGCCGGTAGCCCGTGCGCGGCTGCGAGCGCGTTGAGATTGGCCGCGTCGATTTCACCGTTGATCCAGCTCTGCAAACCAAGCCGCCGGGATTCCGCTGCATCGAGTGCGCCGTGCCCGACGCCGTGCACCGCATGGCCCGCTCCCGCCAGCTCATGCACAAGATGGCGGCCGATGAACCCATTCGCGCCTGTGACCCAGACGATCATCGCTCAGGCCTTGTGACAGACAAAGGAGTAGAGCCGGCCCGGTCGATTGTCGAAACGTTCGGCCATCGACAGCAGCGAGCCGAACACAAGACGTGACGCAAACGCGGTTCGCCACAGCGGCGCCACTGGAACCTTTTGCGTCAACCTGGTCACGATCGCAGATTTCAGGGTCTCCAGCGTATAGGGAAACAGGTTGATCGGGCTTTGCAGCGGCGCCAGCGTGTCGATCACGGAAAAGCCCGCAGCGGTCAGCGCGCCGGTGTAGCGATCGAGCAGGAAGGCATGCTCGCCCCCGTAAAGATGATGCAACGGATGCTGCGCGAGGAACTGAGGAAGGTCCGCCTCCTTGCTGATGACATGCTCGCGCGCCGCGATCAGCATGCCGCCGGGCCGCAGCACGCGAAACATCTCCCTGCATGCTCCCTCGAGATCGCGCGTATGGTGCAGCACGGCGCGGGCGAAGACGAGATCGAACGTCGCGTCGGCGAACGGCAGCCGCTCGGAAAACTCCTCGACCACGCGAATCGGCAGTTGCGTCTGCCGTGCCAGATCGCGGATCGCCGACGCTCCCACGATCGCGCTGGGATCCGGCTCGAGCGCTCTCACGGCAAAGCCGCTTCGGGCAAGCGCGTAGCTCGCAATGCCGCGACCGGCACCCACGTCAAGTGCGGTACCGCATCGTCCGGCCAGCAACGCAGTAATCGCCTGCCACTCGGAGCTTTGGAAATAGCGCTCGGCGGCGCCAACCAGCGGATCGTCGTAAAACGCGTCGAGCACAAGCTGGCGTTGGTCCGGCTGACTGCGCAGCCAAACTACCGCCTCCTCCCAGGTCGCGAATGCTTTCTCACTCGACATGCAAACACTTTGACTTTCGCAGAGCGGTCAAATTAGCTCTTGGAACTTGGTCCACTGCAGCGCCTTACTATAGCGCTCCTTCACCATTGCATGCCCCGCTTGGGCGATCGATGTTGCAAGCTTCTCGTCTTTCATCAGCTTGCCGATCAACTCCGGTATTTGCTCAGGCGACGAGTATACCAGCATGGTTTCGCCATCAACGAAACCCTCCGGATAGTGTCCCGCATCCGTCAATAAAACCGAGCCGCATCCAGGCGTTTCGAAGCATCTCATGTTGCCACGGTCTTCGCCGGCCATGTCGATCGCGCCATTGAACACCATTCGGCTCTTTGCCATCGCGGCATAGGCATCTCGTCCGTACACCGGATCGGCGCGGATCAAGCGAATATCTTCCGGGTGGCGGTATGAACGAAGCACTGGTAACGGAGCGAGGGCATTCGCGAGCCGCGTGAGGCGCGAATCCTCAAGATAAAGGCGCGCGCGGACTCCGGGCGCCGACGCCGCAGCTCGCATCGCTTGACTGCGCTTGACATGATGACGCGTGTATCCACCAATGAAAATAACATCAAGCTCCTCCGCACGACCATTGGCGTAGCTGTCCATCACCGGATCATGCGCTGGAAAGAAAGATGCGACATTGCACCCCTTTTGTCGCCAATTCTCGAGGATCGATGCAAAGTTGCATACGACGAGGCCGTATTCCGTCAAATCCGCGTTTCCGGAGGGCGCGGCCCTCCAGGCGATAGACTTTTTCACACATCCCGGCAGCTTCGCAACGAACTTGCTGGAATAGCGTATCGGATCGAGATTGTAGAACACCTCGGTGCGATGCTGCTCGATCTGAGCCAGCAGGATTTGCTCCAGATCGTCCGTTCGGAGATTATTCTCCTTCGCCCAAAGCAACTGCAGGCGCTCGTCGTCTCCATTCGTGTAGAAGGCGTCGGGGCTGTCGGTGAGGACCGGCAGGAGGATATGCGATGCCGTGAACCGCGTATCGAGAAACTGCGCTCGCCCGGCAGCAAAATTCCGATAGGCCGTCTCGCGACGGTGCGCGCGAAAGCCGCGCGAGAGACCATTGTTCTGAAAGAGACGCATGACGATTAAGGCTCGCGATTTTCGTCTGAAGGTTGACCGAGCAGCCGAACGACTCTCGCCGGATTACCGACGGCCAACGAATAGGGCGGAATGTCACGAGTGACAACCGAACACGCTCCAATGACTGCCCCCGTCCCTATCGAAACCCCTTTCAGGATGCTCACATTGAACCCGATCCAGGCCCGGTCAGATATCACGACTGGCGCATGCGCAATCTTATGCCAATTCTTTCGACCAGACGCCCATTCCCGGACATCGTTGCGGCGGTCCATCCAGTCGATGCTGTGCGAATCGTGATCTACGATCGTGATTCCCCACGACATGATGACGTCGTCACCAATAGTGAGGCTTCGGTAGCAAACGAGATGGCTTCGCCCGATGAACGTCCGGCTGCCAATTTGAATCCTACCTCCGGTTTCCTCGAAGTTAATGTCGGCGTGAACAATCGAGCCTTCCCCTACCGACAGGTCATTACCGCCCGCGCGTCTGATGCGGCGCCATGCGATCGTCGATCCGCGTCCGACGCGCACTGCTCCAGAGAACCGGCTGCGCCAACCAAGGACACAATCAATCGCATCTGTCACGGCGCGCCTGAACATCTTACGACCTTGCCAACATCCATTTCATGTTCAAATAAGGCCAGATCCGGCCAACACTCTTCCAATCCCAGCTCTGCGACGCCGTCAAGCGGCCGACCGCCTTTCGAAGTGGCGTTTCGTCGACGAACTCGGCGAATGCCGGAACATTCCGATTGAGCAGCTCTGCCGTCCAGCCCGCCAATGGCCCGTTCAGCCATTCCGGCATCGGCGAGTTGAAGCCTACCTTGCGGCGCGCGGTGCGGATGCTTTCGGGCATCAGGTTCGCCATCGCCTGCCGCGCCACCACCTTGGTCAGGCCATCCGCCGACTTGCTCGTTTCCGGCAACGCCATCGTATAGGTGACCAGCCGCCAGTCCATGAACGGCATGCGGACCTCGATCCCGTGCGCCATCGAGAGCCGGTCGAAATTGCGCAGGATGGTGGGCAGCGTGGTCGAATGGAACATTCGGTAGAGGCGCCGGTTCAACGCACCCCATGTATCAGGCACTACGTCATCCTCGGCGACCAGCGGCAGCGGCGCAGGCGCGGCCGCAGCGCCTCCGCGCAGGAAGTAGTGCCCCTCGCGCCTGATCATCTGCGCGCGCAGGAAGTCGATGCCGCGCTGCGCCAGCTTCGATCGTGAGGTGAGCGCGGCTGCTGCGTTCCGGATTCGGAATGCGGCCGACTGTCCCTCCTGCAGGTAGGCGCCCATCAATTCGTCCGCCCCGTGGCCGTCGAGCGACACCGTGACGTTCTGGCGCCGGAGCTCGCGATAGATCAACCACGGCGCGCTCGGCAGCCCGATATAGACGTCGTCATTGTCGTCGAGGATGCGGTCAAGGTCGGTGAGCGCGTCGGAGCGCCCGATCTCGAGAAAGCTCGGTGCCACCTCGGCCCACGCGGCCGCTTCCTCCGCCATCGGCCGCTCGTCATTGCTGGCGCCGGGAAAGGTCGCGACAAAGGCGTGCCGCCAGGCGGTGGAGTCACGCGGCCCCATGCCGGCCTTCTCATGGCTTGCCATGGCGCAGATCACCGCGGACGAATCGAAGCCGCCGGACAGGCAGGTCCCGATCGGAACGTCGCTGCGCATCCGCAGCGCGACGGAATCCCGAAAGAGTTCGCGAAAGCGCTCGACGCGCGCCGTCTCGGTATCCGGAATCGCCGGCAGATGGTCCACGGTCCGCCACCAGCGGCGCACCTGCACGCGCCCCCGGCGCAACCACATGCAGTGGCCGCCCTGCAGGCGGCGCAGTTGCGCGAACAGCGTCCGTTCGCTGCCTTCGATCCCGAACGGGTCAAGCAACAGCCGCCGCGCCACGTCGACATCGAGCGACGTCTCGACCAGCCCGCTCCGCGCCAGCGCGCGCTGCTCGGACGCGAACGCGAACCGCTCGGATGACAACGCATACAGCATCGGCTTGATGCCGAAGCGATCGCGCGCCAGGAACAGATCATCCGTGGCCGTGTCGTAGATCGCCAGCGCCCACATGCCGTTGAAGCGCAGCAGCATGTCCTCGCCCCATGCCTGCCAGGCGGCAAGGATCACTTCGGTATCGGACTGGCTGCGGAAAACCGCGCCCTTCGCCTCGAGCTCGCGGCGCAATTCGAGGAAGTTGTAGATCTCGCCGTTGTAGACGATCACATGGCGGCCATCGCCTGACACCATCGGCTGATAGCCGCCCTCGCCGGGATCGATGATGGCGAGCCGGCGGTGGCCGAACGCGACGTTTCGCTTGGCATTGAACCAGGTGCCCTCGCCGAACGGACCGCGATGCGCGATCAAATTGGTGAGCCGCGAGATGTCGGCCGGCTCCACAGGAGCGCCGCGCAGATTGACGATGCCTGCGATGCCGCACATGTCTAGATGGCCTTGAAGGGCAGGAAGCGACTGCTGATGACGCGGAGATCCCGCCAGCACACGGCGCGATAGGGACCGAGCTGCGACGCGGCAACGGCGGCGACAAAGATCGCCGCCGCCGACACGCCGTAGAGCGACACCACATACCACCAGGACGGCGCATGGTCGAATGACGCGTGGCCGAGCTGCGAACGCAGCGCCAGCGCGATGGCTACGCCCGTGCCGAGCGGGATCAATACGAAATGCAACATCCGTGACCACATACCTGAAAGGCGGAAGGTTCGCCGCAGCAACAGCACGGTGATCACCATCTGGGCGATCATCCCGACGCAGGAGCTCCAACCGGCCGCCTGCCAGCCGAAATACGGCAGCGCGACGGCGCTTGTCGCCAGCGTGAAGATGCCCGTGACGAGCGAGATCAGCGCGTTGGAACTGGAGCGCCCCTGCGACAGCAGATAGAACGCAAACACATTGGCGCTAGACCCCAAGATTCCGCTGATCGCAAGCACCACCAGCACCAGCTGGGCCTCGGCGGCGACCTCGGCGCCGGTCCATCGATGCAGCAATGCGCCTGCGACCGGGATCAGGCCACCCAGCGCGCTCGCGGCAAGCACATTGAGAATCCAGGACGAGCGCAGCAGGAGGTCGACCTTGCGATCGTCATCTTCCCTCTGCAGGGTGCTGAAGAACGGGAACAAAATCTCGCCGATCTTCAGCACACCGATATAGACCGCCTCCTCCAGCCGCTGCGCGACGCTGTAGAAGCCGACGAATTGCGGCTGCAGCAGCGCGCCGAGCAGATAGCGGTCCGCCTGGCCTGCGAACAGCGCGCCGCTTTGCGCTGCGAACTGCCAACCACCAAGCTTGACCAGCGCACGCAGCGCGCCGCGATCGAGCGCCGGCCTCGCCAGCCAGTCGCTGAAGGCGTGGCGCGACCAGGCGAACGCCATCACGAGATTTGTCGCAAAGCCCAAGGCCTGACAGCCGAGGAAGGTCGAGGCACGCGGCGCGTAGGGGATCAGCAGCAGCATCGACATCGTCGTCACCACCGTGCCCGTGATGCTGATCGACGCGATCCGCCGATAGTCCTGACGCGCGGTGAACAACGAGAGGAAGACGGCGAACAGGCACTGGAACAGCCAACCGGCACCGGCCAATGCGAAGGCGAGCCCGAGGTCGTCGGCGGCCGGGCCGCCGAGGTGAAATCCCAGTCGTGCGAGCGGTGCGCCGGCAACGGCAAGCAACGCCGCGATCAGGCCGCCGAGGACGATGGCAAGTGCGAGAGCGGTCGCGAAAAATCGCCGCGCCAGGTCGCGATCGGACGGTTCCAACCTTTGCGCGAGCTCGCGCGCCGTCGAAAGGCCGAGTGCATTGCTGAACATCAGCGCCGGCGCGACACAGGCCGTCACCAGCCCCGCAACACCGAACGCGACGAGGCCGAGCCGGAAAATCACGAACGGCAGGATCGCGAGGTTCAGCAGCACCGCGACCGCGAAGGCGGTCGCGTTCCATGCCGAGTTACCGAGCAGATGGGATGGACCCTTTTTCACCGCCATGCCCGCTTTCGGTCCATCGCTCCGATACGCTTCAAGTGCCTCTTCCGTAAGGGCAAAACCCATTTGGCATGGCGAGGGGCTAGCAGCCGGCGCGGTGATTGTCGAGGGTTGGCGGACGGCGGGGAGGCGTGGGGCAAGACTAGGGCCGCAGCAAAGGCGGGAGCGATCTCCACGGAACGATGGCTGGTTTCCAGCCCTGTTTGTGATCCGGGTAACAGTTGGAAAGGCCAGCCAAATTGTCTATGGCAGATGGGCTGAAGCCCCCCTGGCGGCCCGCCTAACAAGAGGTGTCTCAATGCCTTTTCCCCGCGCATCCCAAGCCCTTTCCCGTTTCACCGTGCTGGATTTGACCCGGGTCCGGTCTGGGCCGACCTGTGTGCGTCAGCTGGCCGATTGGGGCGCCAATGTCGTCAAGATCGATGCGCTTCTGGAGGACGGCGGCGGCGAGCAGCCGGGCGGCCCGCGCGGCGGGTCCGATTTCCAGAACCTGCACCGCAACAAGCGCGCCATGACGCTGAACCTCAAGGACCCCAAGGGGCTCGAAGTGTTCAAGCGGCTGGCCGAACAGGCTGATGTAGTGGTCGAAAACTTCCGGCCGGACGTCAAGGCCAAGCTCGGCATAGATTACGAGAGCCTCCGCAAGATCAACCCGCGGATCGTCTATGGCAGCATCTCCGGGTTCGGCCAGGACGGCCCCTATCACAAGCGCCCGGGCTTCGATCAAATCGCCCAGGGCATGGGCGGCCTGATGTCGGTGACCGGCGCGCCCGGCGGCGGACCGATGCGGGTCGGCATTCCCGTCGCCGACCTCACCGCGGGCCTGTTCTGTGCGATCGGTATCCTCACGGCGCTGCTGGAACGCGACGTGTCTGGCGAAGGCCAGTGGGTGCAGACCTCACTGCTGCAGGCCCAGATCTTCATGCTGGATTTCCAGGCGGCGCGCTGGCTGATGGAAAAGGAAGTGGCCAAACAGGCCGGCAACAACCATCCGACCTCGATCCCGACCGGCGTGTTCAAGACTTCCGACGGCTACATCAACATCGCCACGACAGGAGGGCGGATCTGGGAGCGTTGTGCACAGGCGATCGGCGCGCCCGAGCTGATCACCGACCCCGACTACGCGACCGCCCCGGCGCGCTCAAAGAACCGCGATGCGCTGAATGCGAGGATCGGCGCGCTGACCGAGAAGAAATCGACCGAGACCTGGGTGCAGGAGCTGAACGCTGCCGGCGTGCCGTGTGGGCCAATCTACTCGATCGACCAGATGTTCGAGGATGCCCAAGTCAAGCATCTCGGCATGGCCCAGCACGTGCCCAATGACGAGAACCGGCAGATCCAGCTGGTCAGCCAGCCGGTGACGCTGTCGCGGACGCCGAGCAGGATGGCCGCCCGCCCGCCGGAGTTCGGCGAGCAGACCGAAGAGCTGCTGGCCGAATTCGGGTTTGATAAGGACGAGATCAGCGAACTCCGGCATCGGAAGGTGGTGTAATTACTGCTCGTTCCGGAATGACAAGGCCTCAGAACTGGCGCTTTTTTGCCTAAGCGGCGATCACCTAACAGCTTGCTTCGACGGTCGCTTGCAAGCGGCCGATCTTGACAAATACTCCGATTCGTCACTGTTGATCATGTTCTGCGCTGCAATATCCGCCAGACGACAAAGCGCTTCAGAGCCCGCTCAAGTGTGAACAGATGACGACGATTTTGGTGACACAGCACTACCGTCCCGATGATACGTCGACTGCGGTTTTCTTGACAGCGATCGCCGAAGAGATCTCGCGCGAAGACGAGTTGCTGGTCATATCGGGAACTAAGGGCTCACGGGCTAAGGGTAATCCTACAGTTTCCGAGGTGCCTGCCTGGAACGCACCAAAGGCCGCGCTTGTGCGTCGAGCCTTGGCAATGCTTTGGTTTTGTATTGTTGCTTTTGCGTTAGTCTTCTGGCGTGCGAGACCGAGCTCACCGGTATTCGTCGTTACGACTCCGTTTCTTCTACCATATTTTGTCGCCCTCGCTGCTCGCCTTCGCGGCGCCCCCTCTGGATTGATCGTTTACGATCTTTATCCGGAGAGCTTGATCGCGGGAGGAATCGTGACCCGCGACTCAATCGCTGCGCGACTTATCCGGCGCATGAATTCGTGGATGTTTAAAGCGTTGGATACGATCGTCGTTATTGGACGAGATATGGAAAAGCACATCACGCCACAATCTCCGTCAGCAGCGACTAAGATCTGCTACATTCCACATTGGTCGACATTGCCGCCATGTGAACGCGCGATCGATCAGGGCAACGCTTTCCGAAAAGGTATCCCTGGCAAGCTCGTCGTCGGACTTTCTGGCAACCTCGGGTTCACGCACGATCCCAAATCCGTATTTGACGCCGCTCAAAAGCTCGCTGGCGATGCGTCCATCCACTTCATTTTGTCGGGGTGGGGCGTGGGTTGGAAGCAGCTAGTAGCATATCAAAAGGCGGCTTCGCTGCCTAACGTAACGTTGATCGAGCGAGTACCCGAAGACCAGCTCGAGCTTCTTCTCACCGCGGCCGATGCCTGGATCATACCTTACCGTCGCAATATGTCGGGCATTTCCGTTCCAAGCCGACTGTACAACTTACTTGCCATTGGGCGGCCGATCATCGCGCTTACGGAAGCTGATTCCGAGCTTGCTCTCATGCTCGCCAGCCATGACGCCGGTTGGGTTGTTGAGCCGGAGACACCATCCGCCCTTGCGAGCATAATAGCGGCCATCGCTCAACGCCCGAATGAACTCGCCACGAAGCGTCGCAATGCAGTGAAAGCCCTTTCCGAAGAATTTACGCGGGATGCTGCTGGTACGGCCTACAGGGAGCTGATACGCCGACTGCACGTTACACGGACGTCAGAATGACTCGTAAGCCAGATTGATTAGGTAACAACCCGCTCTAGCCGCTTGACGCAGGAAAGCGTACGCGACCGTGCGCTCACATCGGAATGAGCCCGAGACGGCCATATAGAGTGCGCATCGCGTTACGCGCTTGCCCAAGATACTCACGCTCGAAAAGGCGTCTCGCATTCTCACCCATGCGGCGGCGCTCTGCGGGCTCCCTTAAGGTCTCTACAGCAGTCGCGAGCTCAGCGACATCCCCATATCGAACAACGATTCCGCAATGCTCGCGTGCTAGCCGCTCCCCTAACCGCATTCCCGTCGAACAGATGCTTGGCTTTCCTAGCATTAGTCCCTCAAAGAATTTATTGGGCGCAGCGAATTGATTGACTACGATCGACGGGTCGTACGTCAGAGCCATGATATCAGCAGCGCGCGATCGCGATAACGCTTCCTCATGCGAAACTCGATTGACTTGTTCGAACCCATACTGGTCAAGAATTTGACGCGACCTCTCATCCGCAATGGTCCCATAGAGATCAAGCTTAAGTTTGGGATCATCTCCAACGAGCCGACACCAAGCATCCAGGTTGCGTCGATAAGATACAAATCCAGAAAGGCTAATGGTTATATTGTCGCCACCGCTGAACTGGTATCCGGTGAACTGATCCTCCTCAGGCGAGTTCGTCATAACGACAGCGCGCTTGCGCGCGGCCTGGGGCACAAAGTCCATTAATTCCGGGGACACGACAATAATTCCATCGCTCACTCGAGCAGCGAGAGACTCGAGAAAGTGCAGCGCGCGCGGAACCAAAGGCCCGTAGTGACTAGTGGACAGCTTGACGGGATCGCGTATATCAAAGATGAGATGCGGAGATCCGAACAACTTGCTGGTGATGCCCGCAACAGCCGAGAACACATCGCAGAACTGCACGATGTCGGGACGAACGCGAGCAACCGTGCGCACCAAGAATGCCTGATAGGCCGCAAGGGCCTGCGCGCGACGTCTTAACCCCTCGAACGAACCACGGGAAGTGTACAGTTCGTCGACGAAATCTGCGGGGGTTCGGCTGCTGCCAGTATCTAATTCGGCGCCAACGATTGTTCCAGAGAACCCATTCTCGCGTAAGAATTTCACATAGCGTTCGACAGCCGGGGTGACATTTAGTGGCATGGCACGCGCGAAAAGTATTGTCGTCAAGGGATTGGCTCCACGAGCACCGCCGGAACCCACTTAGCTGGAAGATCATCGAAAACGACCGCGAACCAATCTTCTCGGAGATTCGCCCCTCCATGCGATTCAGAGCATTCGTGCTTCCTACTACGCACAGTGAGCGCCCAATCCACTGCTGGTTCCAGGTAAGTGGATCGGCCTACCACGCAAAACTGCTCGTCCAAGGAGTTTGGCTCCTCCATCGTGCATCCTTCGACGTGTTGATCGCACATTAGTCTTACCTCGAATATCGAGACAGTTGATGATCGGAGGCACCGACGTTCCCGACTAAATGAATGAAGTAAGCCAACTATGATCTAGACAGGCTCGCAAGTTTCATCCTCAATCCGATAGCTATCGCCACACGCTTCGCATGCAACGCGCCCAGATGCATCCGGCAGCCGGACGCCACATCGGCACATCCATCCCCGACGTGCGGCGGGAACCCCCAACATCAGCGCAAATGGAGCAACGTCGCGATTGACGACAGCCCCAGCGCCAACGAATGCATACTCACCAATTGTGGTGCCGCACACTATCGTGCAATTGGCTCCCAACGTCGCTCCCTTGCGCACAAGCGTTTGGCGGTACTGGTCTTTCCGCGCGATCGCTGACCGCGGATTATAAACATTGGTAAATACCATGCTTGGCCCGCAAAAAACATCGTCTTCAATCCGGACGGCATCATACACTGAAACGTTGTTTTGAACCTTTACGTTGTTGCCAATGACAACGTCGTTGCCGACAAACACGTTTTGACCAAGCGAACAATCTGCGCCGATCCGAGCTTTTCCACAAATGTGAACCCAATGCCAAATTCGACAGCCGTCACCGATCTCGGCACCTTCATCCACGATTGCGGTGGGATGTATAGTTACCATCCAATACCTCCGAACAAGAATGCCCCTTGCAGGGTATAGCTACTAGATGTCAACCCAAATCCAAACCAGATGACGGCATCATCGCCCGCTGACACATCTTCAGCGACGACTTCACGCTCCGACGCCATCGGACAAGGCTCTGCGCCCTCTCTATACAGGGTGCACCAGATAACAGGGTGCACCAGAAGCTCAGGATCCGAGCCCACAATGCGTCGACATCTCAAGTCGCGCCCCACGTCGCCGAAGCTGCATCAGACGAACTTTCGCTCTTCGGACGAACGTTTATCCACGAAGACGCAATGATGCACAACAAAAAACCATTACCGATCAGAACGCTGAGGAAAGGCCCAAGAAAGACGCTGAACAAGAATAGCGGTAAAATACATTGCAGAGCTCGGTCGCTTGAACGCGCAAAATAGCTAATTGTCGCTCCGATCAGCACGCTGAAAACAAGCACGCCGATCCAGCCAAAATTTATGAAGGCGTCGACAAAGTAGGCTGCATTAGCCGCGCTGGTACCCGTGAGAGAAGGCCCCCACTCGTACACGAAGACTTCGCGCTCAAAATAGATCCGCGGCAATTCCATGATCTGCGAGAGCATTAGGTTCGTCGCGCCCAACAATAACTGCCCCTGATAGCTCTTCCACCAGTAATCCAGCGAGTCAGTGACGGTCCTACTCGGAATGTAGAGACCCCGATAGACCAAGAAGTCCCTCGCATTCATTCCAGAAGATTCAGCAAATCCAGAAATCAACGTGTTCATAAATAACAGCAAGACCGCCGCCGCGAGAAGCCACGTAAGCTTAAATCGCTTGGTACCACTCACAGCAACAATCGCCATCAGCGGGATAAACAATCGCAAGAAAAAGGCCTTCTCGACGAATGCCAGAGTGTACAGAAAGAAGATCCCTAAAACCACCCAGCGGAAACGATAACGCCGCAAAATCGCAACGCAGATACAATAGGGTAGCAAGGCCCCCGCAAGTAGAATATTGAGATAAGGCAAAATCGCTGCCCACCCCACCCCCGCGCCTTAAGAAAGTTTTCACGCGAAACCGCAATTTGCTCAGGGGTAGCCCCCCGGAAGGCATCCAACAAAGGCAGCGACGGCGCTGTAACCATTGTCACGACACAAAACACTAGAAACAAGAGTGTCACGCCGTAGACTAGAATGCGCCCACGCGCATCGACGAAGACAGTCGAAGGTCGCCCTCGAAAGAACAGCATGGAACCTACCGCAACTCCGACAGCGGCCAACCAAGGGAGAAAGACCATATCGGAACGCGTGCGCGCGGACATCGACAGGTCCAAAAACCAGATCGTCACACCGTAATACGAGCCGATACCGACGATGAAAAGTGATGCACCCGAGGCAGGCTTCACCAAGAATCGTAGGAGCCTCTCCATGGAATTGATCCGTTACGATCTTCTACCGATGGCCGAGATCGTCGTCATCGGCGCAAGCTTTCCGATCTGGGCTTACAGACCCTACTGCCGAAAATACCGTATACGTCCATAACATCTCCCCAGGGTCGGTTCTAGCAAATGTGACTGGGCCTATCAGCAATACACATGAAACGCACCGATGGAGACCTTCCACGTCTTTGCCGAGCGGATCATCAGTGGCAGCAGGCGATCGCTCCTGATTTCAGTCTTGGCCTCGTCCAGCGCAAAGGGACAGAACCCTCTCCACAACTTTTTCGGAAGCGTGGCCGTCACCGTAGAAATTCGGCCAAACTGTAGGTCCCCTGGCTTCGCGGATCGCGGAACTTATGCGATCAGGATCAGCACCAACCAACGTATTCCAACCGCTTTCGACCAACTCGGTCCACTCGGTTTCATCCCGCATTGTCACACAAGGCTTCCGCATGAAGAAGGCCTCCTTCTGGACACCTCCCGAGTCCGTCGCGATACAAGAGGCATACCGCTCAAGCTGTAGCATCGTCATAAAGCCCACGGGATCTAGAATAGTTACATTGCTAGGTACCGCCAATTGGTAGTCGGTGAGCTTATCACGCGTTCGCGGATGGAGCGGCAGCAGAACCGGACCGCCAGAGCGACGCAACCCTTCAAAAATTCCGGCCAGACGTGTTCGATCGTCAGTATTCTCCGCGCGATGGATCGTTGCCAAAGTGAATCCGGAGCATTCCAAGCCATAGTCCTTTGGGTCGAATTTTTCGACGGCCGACGCTCCGTAGCGCAAGCATGCGTCGAACATTACGTCGCCAACGTTTTCGATGCTTGATTCCGACAGTCCCTCCAGAAGCAACTGACGCAAAGCAGTTTCGTTGGGAGTGAATAGAACGTCGCTAACGTGATCTGTCGCAATCCGATTAATCTCTTCGGGCATGGCGCGGTTGGCTGACCGGAGGCCTGCTTCGACGTGGGCTACGGGAATATGCAGCTTGACTGCAGCGAGCGCGCCGGCCAGCGTGCTGTTCGTATCGCCATAGACAACAACCGCTTCAGGCCGCTCGGTCAGAAATATGCTCTCAATTTGCTCGAGCATCCGACCAGTCATCGCACCATGAGACAGGCCGTGCACAGCAAGACGATATCGAGGAGCTGGAATCTGCAACTCCGCAAAAAAGACATCGCTCATATTCCCGTCGAAATGCTGACCAGTGTGAACGATATAATGGTCCACGTCAGCTTTTGCGGCAAAAGCGTGCGCAACGACTGCAGCCTTTACAAACTGTGGGCGTGCACCCACTACTGAAATTATCCGTCGCATATTACTCACAGTCGGATTTGAAATTTCTTAAGCCACGCTCCAAAACATACCACCCGCCACACGTGGTAGCTAAATGGAGCCTTACCCGCTAACACGTTCGAGAGCACTTCGCGCATCGCCGGCTTGATGATTCCTCCAGACCATTTGATCGCCTCGTCAATCCTGTCGGAGACTTGTCTCGCTTGCTTGCCTTTCATCCAATATTCTTCCGCGGTCAAGAACCCCTTCTTGTCATGACGAGTCAATATTCTCTCAGGAACCAGACCACGCATAGCCTCTCGAAGCACGCGCTTGGTTAGACCACGCTCGAGCTTGAACGCGTCGGGCAAACTAAGGACAAATTCGACTAAGCGATAATCAAGAAATGGCACACGCGCTTCGATGGAATGCGCCATCGAGTTTCGGTCCTCCCAATGCAGAAGCATCTGCAGGTTGGCTCCGCTCAGCTGGGCGAGCGAAAGTTCGCGAACCGACTTGGCGCGCGCTCCAAGCGCCACCATAGGATCACGGTCCACCGCACCGAGCGCATGGACGTCGATCCAATCTCTTCGCATCTGCGTCATTCCCCCCAGTGCACCCAACGGACGAATTGAAGAAGGCATGAGATTTGCGAGAAAGTATTGCAAGAACTTATTAGGCCCGTAACCATGTAGCGCTCTTACAGACTGGAGCTCTGCACTAAATTCACTCAAACTCCCTTTCCGCAAAAGCCCAGAAAGCCTAGCGCCAATGAAGCCGTGATAACCAGCCAGATGCTCGTCGGCGCCTTGACCATCGAGCATAACGACAACATCTTGCTCGTGCACCGCGCGAAAAATGCTCCACTGCGCGAAAATGCTGCCCGACCCAAACGGCTCGTCCTGCGTCCAGACCAGATCGTCGATTCGATCGAACAGTTCCTCGCCAGTCGGGAAGACGTGCGTTTCTTGAATATTGGTTCCGCGGGTTACCTCGGAAATGTAATCTCGCTCATCGATGCTGGAAAATTCCGAACATGACGAAAACGTTCTCTGGGGCTGCGTATTGCCTATCGAATCTAACAAACCACGCACCAGGCAAACGACGGAAGATGAATCAAGTCCTCCGGAGAGACAGGATCCAAGCGGCACATCTGCCCGCATTCGCAAACGCACTGCATCCAAGAGCAGTTCTCGCAGATGCTGCGCAGCGTCCTTAAACTCCAAGGGTACACTGCGTATTTTCGACGAGAGGTCATACCACCTGGTTATCTTTAGCTTCGGCTCCAATGCTTCAACCAAACGTCCACTCGTATCCAATTGCACAACGGCGTAGTGGCCGGGCGGAATTTGATAGACTCCCTTGAATAGGGTCTCCTCGCTATGATCTTGGAGCCCCCATGCGAGAAAATCGAACGCGGGTTGAGCTCCAATCTCACGACGCCAAGTCGGCAACGCTGCGAATGCTTTGATTTCGGAAGCGAAGGCCAGGGAGTCGCCCCCCTCTCCGACTAAGTAGTAAAGCGGCTTGATACCGAATCGATCTCGGGCAAGCAGAAGTTTTTTCGTTTGCCGATCATACAGCGCCAAGGACCACATGCCGTTGCAGCGATCGAACAGCTGTACACCCCACTTGTCGTAAGCGGCCAACAAGACTTCTGTATCAGTACCGGAACGAAACGTGTAGCCGTCTTGTTGTAATTGCTCGCGCAGCTCAATGTAGTTGTACACTTCGCCGTTATAGACGATCCAGTAGCGGTCCATATACGACATAGGCTGATGGCCGAGCGGAGATAGGTCGACGATTGACAATCGGCGGTGCCCCAAGGCAACAAATGACCGCTCCCCACTGCCTAGCCAGTCCCGTTGATGTATCGTCGGCCGATACGGTAACGAGTCCATTCCGTCGAACACGGCTGTGTCGTCGCCGGCCAGACAAAGAGGTCCCCTCTCTGGAAAAACCACGTATCCTTCGTCATCCGGACCTCGATGGCTGATAAGCTCCGCCATTCCGACCACATGACGAATGTCGATTGAATTCGACTGAATTAGTCCAACAATTCCGCACATCTAGAGCGCAACCCGATCAGCAAGGTGAAGATAGACGACATAGCAGAAGAATTCGCTTCCGACATAAACAACGAGTAAGTGCTCTAGCGAAACGTCGCCGGCAAACGTCCAAAACAAACCAGAAGTCACCAGAAAATAGAACGTCTGCCAGATCGCGCAGATGCGCAACCGACGCTGCAAAATGAAGATACCTGTTACCGGAGAAACGCAGCATCGCACAGCGACCGGAGCGAATACCAAAAGAAGGAACGCAGTGTCAGTGCGCCAATGGCTTCCTAGAAGTAACGAGAGCGCTGGCGATCCGAACAACCCAACACATACCAAGCCTACGCACGTCGCTACCGCCAGGCTGATCACAACACGCCGCTGAAATCCTCTTACGGACTGCCCGGCGCGGATAATGTCCCCCGCACGCTTCATAAAAACTTGCCCTACGGCCAAGGCAAACAGCATAAGTGGTGCGGCAAGGAGTCGTTGCGCCTGAGCGTAGTTGCCCGCATCCATTGGCGAATAGTGCGAAGAGATATACCATATCGGAATAGCCAACGAGACCGTATCAAGGATTGAAGTAGGGAGCGACATCAATGGAAATTCGCGGAGTCGCCAAGCCTCCGAGATAACATCGCGCATATCTGCAGGCCGCAGCCCGCTGATGAACTTCGCGGCAACTGGCAAAGCAGTGAGGAAGCCGAGCAAGCAACTACCGACGAGACCGATCGGCAGAGTAATCGCGGCAACCGAAAACATGGCAGGCTGTCCAGCACGCAGTATACTCGACCACGCAAATTGGCCGCGCCGGATAGCGAACGTCGAGGTTGCTTGATAGATGCCGCAAATTAAGGCAGCCGCTGCGATCCAGGATGGGTTCAGTTGAGCGCCCACCGCACGGCGAAATAACTCCTCTCCCCATTTCGAGCTAACGAGGACGAGTACCAAGGCCGCAGTGACGGCAGCTGCCAAACAAGCGACAATAAATACTCGAACTATTTGATTATCGGCAGAGGCGTTGAGCGCAGCGTCATAACGAAGGCAAGCAACAGCCACGAAAACATTGCACACCGCCAAAAAGACGGCATATTCGCCAAACTGAGCTGGCGAGTATATGCGCGACAAGAACGGCGTCGCCGCCAAGACGATCAGCTGACCAGCCGCCGAACCTCCAGCGATAGTGGCCATATGCCTTAGGAATTGACTCCTAGCTAGCCGGCTGCTGCTCTTGATATGCATATGCGTCGCGAGGGAACCACGTTTAAGGACGCGCATGGGTCACAGTTGAGTTTAGAGCGCCAGTCGGCGAGGACCTTTCGTCTCGGCACGCGTCCGACTCGACGCACCGGACAAATGATGAACAACTTTTGATAAGCCTGGGATTTCCCCCCTGCTGCAGCTATCCGTTCAGGTTGCCAACGTCAATCCCCGCTCTGAACGCCGCATGGGCCAAACGAATGAGGCCCTTTTGCGGGGAGAAAGCCAGCTTCCGCTTCGCCGTCGATGTCCCGCTGAAATCGCCACAGTTGCCTCAATCTGTGTTAGGCGTAAATGTAAATAGCGCCGATTTCCTGAACGCAAATCGTTTGTCGCTGGCTCGCGCTAGAGGCAAAACGACTCCTACCTTCCGAGACCCGCAATGCATCTTACAACCATGCGAACCACCGATTGGCTTTCTCTTGTTTGGAAGAATAAATACGTGGTTCTGCCTTGTGCGATCATAACCTTGATAATCGGCGTAAGCCTCGCAAGTCTCCTTCCTAAGACTTATGAATCGAATGCGTTGATCCGTGTAAATACGATGGACGCGTTTGCTCCATTTGCGGTGCTGATACCTGATGCTTCTTTTGGTACATCATCAAACATGGAACTCAGAGCGCAGCGGACCTTTGTAAATTTGGCTCGCGACAATAGCGCTTGGCGCACATACGTACTCTCTCATCGGCAGCTGTTTGGTCGTATCGACCTGAACGACGCTAATAAGCTCCGAGATATTATCACCAAAGATATCGTTATTGTCCCGTCGCTCAACACTCAGGATCCGACAGATACGTCGATTCAGATAAGGTTTAGGTACAAGGGAGAGACATCTGGTCCCGAGATTTTGAATGGGTATGTCAATTCAACGATCGCCGCCACTAAGCAGACCATTTTGGCGGAAGGTCGATCAATTCTGATTGCGGCGAAGACCAAGTCAGAACTCGAGCTGGCGAGACTCCGTCAATCACGGGATTTGGCCGCGAATCAACAAATGCTTGAATACCGGAATGCCTTTGACGCCGCCAAAGATGCGGGAATTGAGAAACCTTTGGCAGTCAGCTCTACCGCGTCCGTATCAGTTATAAACGGACAGATGCCACTTTATCTAAATGGCACTACGGTCTTGGATGCTGAATTGAAAGGCCTTTCGAAGCGGATAGGAAACGATCTCGCTATTCCTGGATATGCCGACATCATGGCCTCTATAACGGATTACGAGAGCAAGCTAAAACTCCTCGATAATGCCTTGGCTGATCCGATGCGGGTTACCCAATCAGCCTACGAGTACCCATCAATATTTCCGCCGATGCTTCCAATAGCGCTAATTTCCTTCTTGATAGGGGGCGTCCTAGCAGTCTTGTGGAGCTATCAGCGATCGAAGTGATTTATCACGCCCACGATGACGCTTGGCCGTTCGACCTTGCTGGTTCCATGGCATAAGCGCGTCGATTTCGCTGCTCGGCCAACCGTTGGCGATACGCTGAAGTGTTAGAGCGAACCAGGCGGATCTGCGCCGCTGAGATCGATACCGCGCCGTCCGACGCCGAAGGCCAGATGAACTCGCGGCATAGAGCGACATGCCCAACCCATGGTGAGTCGGCCCCGGGAGTTGCACCCGGAGCACCGGGTCACCGGAGGCGGTCGCCCGCCCCCGGTTCCCACAGAACGTGGCGTGCGGATTTCCCGCACCGACGCTCTTCGACAGTTGGTTCACAGCACTGCAAGCGCTTGCAGCTCCCGATAAGGGAGGCGCAGCTTAGGCTTCAGCAACGGTGTCCGTTCTTTGATTTGGTTGAAGGCGTCCCAAGTGAGGCGTCGGCCTGCCCAGCTGCGGCTGCGCAGCATTCCGCGCCAGTAACGCTCCACGGCCCGATAGACTTTTACGAGGCTCCGGAGATTTCCGGCGACGCCGTAATAGCCATAGTGGCCGCGCAGGACGAGGTTGATTTCATCGGCCTGGTCACTGATCTTGTAATGCCGTATTTGCCGCATCAGCTCCTGCAGAGACATAAGGCTGCGCTTTAGCCGAGATTTCTCGGTGCGCATCCCAACCTTGAAGTTGCCTTTTTGGTTTCGCGTGCAATAGAGCGTCAGCCCCAGAAAGTAGATTGTTTCCGGGCGGTTTCTGCCGCGTTTGCCCGCATGTCTTTGCGCGAACCGACCAAACTCGACCAACTTGGTCTTGGTCGGCTCTAGAGTGAGGCCGAACTTCCCCAACCGAAGACGCAAGGCCTCCTGTACGCGGGTGGCGTCCGATCGATATTGGAAGCAGATCACAAAGTCGTCGATATAGCGCACCAGTCGGGCTTCGCCCCGCAACCGACCCTTCACCACGCGTTCGAACCAGAGGTCGAGAACGTAATGAAGGTAGAGGTTGCTCAAAAGCACACTGATCGATCCGCCTTGTGGCGTTCCTTGTTCGCTCGGGTGCACCGCTCCGTCTTCCAGGATGCCCGCTTTCAACCAGCGCCGGATCAAGCTGATCAGGCGCGGATCACCGACTCGATGTTCGACAAACCGGAGGACCCGATCATGATCGAGACTCCCGAAGAAGTTCTTCAAATCCGCCTCCAACACCCAGCTGATCATGCCGCCGGCGATCACCTCATTGAGGGTCGCCAAGGCATGATGGGCGCTGAGCTTCGGCCTGCCGCCGAACGAGCAGGGTAAGAAGTCCTGCTCGTAAATAGCGGCCAGCACCTCAGCCGTGCTGCGCTGGAGCGCCCGGTCGGCGACAGTTGGAACCCCGAGGGGGCGCTTCTCCGTCTTACCGGGCTTGGGGATATAGACCCGCCGAATGTTCGGCGCCCGATATCCCTGGCGATGGATGGATTGGAGCATTGGCCCTATCCAGTCCTCGAAGCTCTCCTTCGCCGCCTCCACCGTCTGTCCGTCCACCCCGGCGGCGGAGCGCTTCGGAATCTGTAATAGATTCTTTTGCACTCGGTCGCGCGTGATGTGATGGGCCAACGAGGTGAAGCGAAGATTTGTCTCGCGCCGAGCTTTCACTGCTATTTGTTCAAGTTTCGTTTCCATGGTCAGCTGATCTTCTCTTTGCATAGAAGGCCGTAACTCCCGTTGAATGGAGCCCATGTCGCCCAAGAACAATTCAACTACCGCTGACCGCTTCCCCATGTGGCCGGCTCTCCCGTCCTCGGAGTACTATCGGTCAGTCTGACTTCCACCCGGTCGTCAGACCCTTCTCACCTCAGCGGCTTGGCAGGTCTTACAAGCTTGCGCTTGAACCGGATGGATCTCCCTTGTTCACGCTGCTTCCTTTGATTGCATGCTGGCGGTACGAACCCCGGGAGCACCTCTGACCGCTCGCGTTGTCGCGGCCTGCGGTTCCGCCTTCCCCTTTGAGAGACAGGGTCGGCTACTCCGATCACGTTCGATTTCGGGGCTATTTTCCCGTTCACTTCATTCCGGCCTACAACCTCCCTGTCTACGCTTCGCAACGGCCGTTACCGGACGCCACGCAAGACTCGGTTCGCGGCTGCTCGCTAGGCTTTGCCGCGGCCGTCATCTCAGACGGCAGACTTCAACGCGCTTGCAAGGCGCAACGCTCTCCGAACCGTACGTGACGCTCTCACGTCATACGGCTCTCAGCAAGTAACGAAGCAGAACTCAACCTCGCCCAATGAGCAAACAGCTTCGGCCTGCGGCGGCGGATCAATCTGAGCCAGGTGGAGGCTCTGACTTTTCCATTCTTCAGCCCTTTGTATTTGCGTCGCGCCCAGCGGTTTAGAGATTCGTCGACGTATCGATACAGGTTGTGCATTTCTGACCGCCCATATCTGCCGTAGTACTGCATCCATCCACGAAGGATGGGATTCAGTTCCAAGGCGATTGCGTCGACTTCCGTCTGCGAGCGAAGCCTGAGCCGGAGCTGCCGGATCGTCATACGCATAGACTTCATCGCCGCCCTGCTGGCCGCTGGTGAGAACGTACAGAAGTTTTCTTTCTTCTGATGATTTCTTGCCCTGCGCGGTCGAAAGGTAAATCCCAGAAAGTCAAATGACTGACTGGCATGGCTACCCGGGCGGTTGCTGTCTTTGCAGTAGACGATCTTGGTCTTGTCGGGATGCATTTCGAGTTCGCATTCCTCAAACCTTGCTTGCAGCGCCGCCTTGATGGCTTCCGCTTCAGCCTTGGTTCGGCAATGAACGAGCCCGTCGTCCGCGTATCGACACCATGGTGACCGCGGGAAGTTCCGCGCCATCCATGTATCGAACGCATAATGCAAGAACAAATTGGCAAGGACGGGACTGACCACGCCGCCTTGGGGTGTGCCCCGGTCGCGAGCGGTGATTGCTCCATCTTTGCCTTGCATCGGCGCTATTAGCCAGCGTTCGATGTAGAGCAGAGCCCATTCGTCTTGCACATGCTTCCTGATGGCCTTCATGAGCAACCTGTGGCTGATATTGTCGAACAGGCCTTTGATATCGAACTCCAGCACCCAATCCATCTTCCAACACCGTTGCCGGGTGACGCCGACGGCGTCCAGCGCGGATTTTCCGGGCCGGTAGCCGTAGGAATCGGGAAGGAAGATTTCCTCGAGTGCTTGTTCAATCTGCAGCTTGACGACCGTCTGTGCCACGCGATCTGCTACTGTCGGCACGCCTAGAACGCGTTGTCCGCCGTTCTTCTTGGGAATGGGGACAGCCCGAACGGCAGGTGGAAAGTAGCTGCCAGAAGACATTCGATTCCAGACCTTGTAAAGGTTGCCCTTCAAGTCCTTCTCAAAAGCTTCGAGCGACACCTTATCCACGCCGGCCGCGCCCGCATTGGCTTTGACCAATCGGTAGGCCTTCATCACTGTTTGCTTGTCGATATTGTACTGCTTACGTTCGGTTATACCCACATGTCCTCCTGCTCATCACAGTTGCATGCGGGCGGAACCCACTTGCCTCGGCCCCTTCGCTCCAGTCCCATTACAGCACCTTCATCACTACTACGAGCCGATCCGCCCCAGTGTTGTGCTTCGGTACTCTCGTCTCGCGGTGTGCGCCGCTTGAACTTCTCCCTTGGCATCACAACGACTGGTTCCTGCAGTTCTCTACAAGAGCCTGTATCCAGATCGCGTCCCCTAAACGCCGGTCGCCATCCGCGCAGTAATCCAGGCGCCTCACGGATTGATCTCAGGGATGGCACGCGCCCCTGATTTTGGCGACGTCTAAATAATTTTCGACGCGTCATCGGAAGATTCGCTTTCGCTCGCCTTCTGGATACCTACCTGCCCCGTAAACCCGGGACTTTTGCAACACTTGCTGATGACCGCACCTTTTAAGCGAAGCCACAGTGTCGTGGTTTTGCACCTGCGGCTGGAACGCCGATGCAGGAGGGCCAACCTCCATCTCTCATAAAGCTGTACGCATCAAATTCGGCTATTCACCTCCTTCATGCTCTGCAGCACACCGTGCCAAAGAATCTTGACCAGATCGCCGCTGCGGCCCCGAAAGATGTAGAGATCGCCGGCATAGGGAGTATCCCTCCGTTGAGGGCCGCCTTGTTTGACGAACGCGATCGCTGCAGGTCCTAGGGGTAATCCTAGGAGAAGCGCTATGACGATTTCGAGGGCGGAGGTGATCACGTCGGTCGAGCGGCGGCGCCGCTGGTCGCAAGATGAGAAGGAACGGCTTGTTGCAGCGTCGCTGGAGCCCGGCGCCAATGTTTCCGAGGTGGCTCGCGTGGCCGGGCTTCATGTGAGCCAGCTGTTCAGGTGGCGCAAGGAGCTTTGCAGGCACGGCGAAGCGAGCATAGCGCCGTTTGTTCCGGTCGAGATTGGGTCGTCCGCGCCACCGCGGGAGGTGGCCGAAGCGCCGTTGACGACGACGACGCGTCGACGCAAGAGCCACGGCATCATCGAGATTGATCTTGGTACCGGGCACCGCATCCGGGTCGATGGCGACGTTGATGGAGACGCGCTACGTCGTGTTCTCGATGCTTTGGTCCGCCGATGATCCCAGTTCCCACGGGCGCGCGAGTGTGGCTCGCGACAGGCTACACGGACATGCGCCGAGGCTTTCCGTCGTTGGCACTCCAGGTGCAGGAGGTGCTGCGCAAGGACCCGCTCAGCGGTCATCTGTTCGTCTTCCGCGGTCGCCGAAGCGATCTTGTGAAGGTGATCTGGCACGATGGCCAGGGAGCATGCCTGTTCACCAAGAGACTCGAGAGAGGAAAGTTCGTCTGGCCATCGGTTGCGGGTGAAGCTGTGACGATCTCGCCGGCTCAGATGAGCTACCTGTTGTCCGGAATCGATTGGCGTAACCCTCAAGAAACCCATCGGCCGACGCGGGTCGGATAGCCGCTTTTACGATTTGAATCTGCTGCTCGATCTGATTCAATGGCTTCATGACATCGAAGCCGGACGATCTTCCTTCTGACCTCGCGAGCGCCTACCTTGCGCTGCTGGCCGAGCGAGAGATGTTGCAGGCTGAGCGCGATGTCGCCGTCGCGGATGCCGCCAGTGCGCGGGCGGAGCTGTCGGACAACGAAGCGCTGATCGCACATCTTGAGCTGCGGATCGAGAAGCTCAAGCGCGAACTGCACGGGCAGCGATCCGAGCGCTCGGCACGGCTGCTCGAGCAGTTGGAGTTGGAGCTCGAGGAACTCGTAACCACGGCGAGCGAGGATGAGCTTGCCGCTCAGGCGGCGGCGGCGAAGACGCAGAACGTCCGTCCCTTCACGCGTAAGCGGCCGGTGCGCAAGCCTTGGCCAGACGATATCGAACACGAGCGCGTCGTCGTTGAAGCTCCAACGACCTGCGCCTGCTGCGGTGGATCACGGCTGGCGAAGGTCGGCGAGGATGTGACCAAGACGCTGGAGGAGATCCCGCGCCGCTTCAAGGTCATAGAGACGGTACGCGAGAAGTTCACCTGCCGCGATTGCGAGACGATCAGTCAGGCGCCTGCGCCGTTCCATGCCACGCCGCGCGGCTTCATCGGTCCACAATTGCTGGCGACCATCCTGTTCGACAAGTTCGGCATGCATATCCCGCTCAACCGCCAAAGCGCGCGCTTCAAGAGCGAGAGGATCGACCTGTCGTTGTCGACGCTGGCGGACCAGGTCGGCCACGGGACCTTCGCGGTCATGCCGCTCTTCCACCTGATCGAACGCCATGTGCTCGCTGCCGAGCGCCTTCATGGCGATGACACTACCATCCGGATCCTGGCGAAGGGCAAGTGCACGACCGGACGGATCTGGACGTATGTACGGGATGATCGGCCCTTTGCCGGGCCTGCGCCGCCTGCGGCGGTCTATTACGCCTCGGGTGACCGACGAGGCGAGCATCCCCAGAAGCATCTGGCCGCCTTCGCCGGCATCCTGCAAGCCGATTGCTACAACGGCTTCGAGCCGCTGTTCGATCCGCAGAAGAAGACACTACCAATTACGCCGGCGTATTGCTTTGCCCATGCCCGGCGAGGCTTCTTCGAGCTGGCTGACATCGAGAAAAATGCTCGGGAGGGCAAGAAGGGTAAACCGGTCTCCCCGATCGCACTGGAGGCGGTCAAGCGGCTGGACGCGTTGTTCGAGATCGAGCGCGCCATCAACGGCTGTGACGCTGACGACCGGCGCGCCGTCCGCCAGGAACAGAGCAAGCCGCTTCTCGACGACATGCACGCCTGGCTGCTGCGCGAGCGCGAAACCCTCTCGCGCTCGTCCGAGGTCCTGAAGCCGATGAATTACATGCTCAGGCGCTGGGACAACTTCGCCCGCTCCTCGACGATGGCAGGATCTGCTTGACCAACAATTGCGCTGAGCGCGCATTGAGAGGCATCGCCCTAGGAAGGCGCAACTGGACCTTCGCCGGCAGCCAGCGTGGTGCCGACCGTGCCGCCATCATGCTGACGATGATCACGACCTGTCGTCTCAACGACGTCGATCCCAAGGCCTGGCTCGCCGACGTCCTCGCCCGTATCGCCGATCTTCCCGCTTCGCGTCTGCACGAACTGCTACCCTGGGAATGGAAGCTCCTGCGCCAAGGCGACAAGCCTGCCGATCAGCAGGCCGCCTGATCTTCACGCAACACCATCATAGAGCTCGCCGTGCCCGCGCGCATGCATCAATCAGGCGGTCTTCGTCGTATGCGTACGCCGAGCTTCTCCGATCGTCGGCCGAACCGGGCGCGGTCGAAGGCCTTCAGGATTTGCGTCAGCCGCTCGATGCGCGCATCGGCATCGGCGTTGCGGGCCTTGAGATCGGCGACTTCGCTCTCCAGAGCATCGGCGCGGGCCGCTTTCTCGGCCATGGCAAGCACCATGGCTTTCAGCGGCTCTACGTCATTCGGGAGGCTGAGATCGGGCGGCGTCATTGACCCGACCAGAGCACATTTTGCCCCGGTTCTCTTGCCCTTTCAGGCCGCTGATTCACTTCGCCGCAGTGCTTTTACCCAACAATCACGCCGGAGGGGATCATGCCGAACGGACCGCCCGGATCACCCGCTGCAACTGCGCCTCGTCGACGTCCACGCCGGCGCGCACGATCACCTCGCCAATGGCAATCTCGATCACCGCGCCTGCCACAGGCGCCACCACACCCTCGCAACTCGAGTGCCGTGAGCGATAACGCCGCCGCTCGGCCCGAGCGTCACGGCGCCAGGCGAACAGCTGCGACGGGTGAATGCCGATCCGGCGAGCGATCGCCGAGACGCTCGCGCCAGGCTCCAGCGCCTCCATCACGACTTGGGCCTTAAACTCGTCCGACCAGCGTCGGCGAAGCTGCCGCGGCGCTCCCTCAAGACGGTCGGCGACCGCTTCGATCATATGGAAGGTTCTAGTTCCAGAACTAGGCGCAGACATAGAAGCTCACATCGGCTCACAAACTTAGCAGCCGATAGCCGATCGTTCACCCCCTCCGCCAGACGGGGTCTCCTTGCCGCTTACCATACATCCTGAAGCGATGGGTGAGCTTCACGCTGTTCCTGGAAGATGGACGTGTGTGTCTCTCCAACAATGCCGCCGAACGAGGCTTGCGAGGCATTGCTCTTGGACGAAAGTCCTGGCTGTTCTGCGGATCTGATCGCGGAGGACGGCGCGCGGCAGCTATGTACAGCCTCATCGTCACGGCAAAAATGAACGGCATCGATCCGCAGGCCTGGCTCACCGATATCCTCGCCCGCATCGCCGCCCATCCGGCTCATCGGCTGGACGAACTTCTGCCCTGGAATTGGACGCCGGCATCAGCACTGTCCCCTCGAGCGGCATGACCACGCACGCCAACAAGGTCCATCACGTCACCACCATTACCAAGGTCGCCAAGGACCTCGGCGAAGATGAAGATTGGCTGTGGGACATCGCCAACGAAATGGAAATCGAGGACGGCGTCATCTGGGTGTATGGCGTCGGACGGCGTCCAGGCGTTCACCGACTTCGGAATCGAAAACCTCATGGTTCTACAAAGAGAACCCAGGACTGCTCAAGCGCTAACCCTGCGGCCTACGCCGAATGGATACGGCGAAAGCCGCCTTGCAGAGTGAGATGGATGGAGAAGACATAGGCGTATGACTGACCATATGCCTATGCCGAAGGTTTCCCGACTTGAAGTCGTCTCGACGGGCGCCCGACGCCGTTGGACTTTGGAGGAGAAGCAGCGGATCGTTGCCGAGAGCTACAGCGGACCACGATTGGCGTCGGTAACGGCACGTCGCAACGGATTATCTACGAGCCAATTGTTCACGTGGCGCCGGTTGGCGCGCGCCGGCCGGCTGGTGGAGGATGCCGCGCCTGCGCTTGTACCGGTGGAGGTCGTCTTAAACCAAATGGCCTCCGGCAAACCCGGGGCGGTTCAAGAACAGCGCGAACGATATCTCGATCCAAGAAGGCATCCAGATCACTAAGCGCGGCAAGCCTATTTGATGAGCTATAACTTGCCGCTCAACAGCGAAGTGATCAGGGACCTGTCGTCTGGGCCCTCTTGATAAAACAAAACACTGACGGCTAGCCATCCGAATAGGATGGCAAAGACGATCGCGAATCTTCGCAGCCAGGGATGTCGATAGCGGTCCATACCAGCTTGCCTCTAAACGCCAATACTGTTCCGGTTCCTCTGACTTGATACCGGAACGACTTAATACTCCGCGCGGCCCGCTGACTGCCCCAAAGCGAGACCCTCCTCGCCTTATCATCCTTCACTGCTGCAGCTACCCGCGATGGTAGCTCAGCATTGTACTGCGCGATCGCTGTGGGGCGCTACCGTCTCTTTGCTGGCATCGTTAAGGCTCATCCCTAGGTCGACGATTCGGTCGAGGAAAGGGTGGGTTATATCGATCCAAGATTGCTGTTTTCCTCTGCGACGATTGCGAGAAAGCGCCGCCGAACTTGTCGTCATAATCGCGCAGACGTGGAGCTCTATCGACCAAATCACGTCTATAGGCTTCCGTTCCATTCATTGAAGTCCGGCACGACGCACCTCCGTCTTGGCTCAGATGAAGGTCGGTTAACATCGTTGCGCGCGTAAAGCTGTATCGTCGGCGTCACACGGACCCACCAGCCTGACGCTGGCCCGCTTAGCGCTTCAGCGGCGACATCCGTCGTCTGACGAATTGGCGCGCAATGCGGTATCTTAACACCTCAAGATGACGAATTCAGCTGCCGTCGATCCGGCCCGCCGACAATGCGATCGTCGACGGCGGCCTTTTTTAAGTAGATGCGACGATCAACGAAGCATTCGCCGCGTCTTGGTCCTTGCCGCCAAGAATTTAGTTCTGCTGCGTGACAATGTCGGTCGAAACGCAATCAATGGACTGGCGTGGTGGTCCTCCTCGGCCAACGCACCATCCGGCCCGATGGTTCGTAAGAGTTTAACGATGCCGCCATAACCGCTCTCCAAGCAAAGCTCGGACGATATGAGATCCTTGCTGCTGAATGCGACATGATCGCCGACCAGACATTGGGGGGGAGCGAGATCCTGGAAAATTTTGTTCAGCGCCGCTACAATTGACTCTCTCCGCTGTTCTCTTCCTGACCAATGCCAGAACACCTCATCCTGTTCGCGCGTCCAATCTTTAGAATTTCTGCTTATCGCCAATCAAGTCATTGAAAATGGATTGCTGAGAAAATGGGTTGCTGAAATGGCCCACATCCGGCCGGCCAAGCCGGGCCCCTACTGCCCGTCGAATGATAACAGTCGCCCGCTTCGCAGACTATCCGGCTATACTCGATCGGATAGCCTTGTTCGCGAACAAGCAGGCAGCGGAATGCTGTCCCCGTTCGTATCCTTTGGCATAACCTAACCGCCAACCTGCAAAAAAACAGACACCACTGATTAGCACTAGCACAATATCGAACATCTTGGTCCGTCCCCTGGCACAAGATCGTAATAGGAGCCTTGCTATACTGCTTTCGTCAACGTGGTCGAGGGCTTTGGCTGGCGCTCCGCACACGGAACGCAGCGCGCCACTGCCCCCGCAATTCTACGGGGAATTTCATGGCTTGTAACTCCCTGGCACCATTGCATACAACCTACGTGCTTATTTTGCTCCTCTGTTTTGAGTCCACCCATGTTGAAGAATATCCTTTGTACCTTTATCGGATCAATCAGCCTCGTGACTACGGCTGCCGCCCAGCCTAACACGATCGACTGCTCGGCGTTTTCGAAGCGATCGGACGGCACGTGGTATGTCGGAGCCCCGACGACTTTTGACGTCGGAAATACCACATCGATAACTGTCGCTGTCCGCGCGGTTGGCCGAAATTTCATGAATATTGCCGGGGACGATCTGTTCGATTTGATCGAGGCCAAGTGCGGGAAGGAGCGATCGCAACCGACGGCGGATCACGCAGGTAGTGACCATTGACAACATTAATGCAGGATTGGGAGCGATTAGTTCCCGCTATCATGATCGGTGTTGGAGTCGCATTTGTGCTTGTCGGCCTCATCGCCCGCCGTCGCCATTGGCGAGCGGAAGAAGCGAGCGACGAAGGCCATCAAGTGGTTGCACAACCCCGGCCACAAATGGCACCGCTGCCGCGTTTGTTGTCCACGGGCCGCGCAGACGACGAGAGACGATAATTCAGCTTATTTGCGATCAGGAATTCAATTAGCCCCTGCCCTGTTGCGCCGAGCACAGGTACAACGCCCGCCAGCGCTTTTCATATAGCGCAACTAGGCCCACCATTTCCCTATTGTGCGAGCCAGCTCAATCTGGCTCTCGGACGAACTGAATGAAAAAACTGTCAGTCGATCCACCCGACCGATGGCAGCCGTAACTTCTTTCGTGGAAGCTGTACTCAATTACCCGGCCCTGACGTGTTCCTTGTGGTCAGAAAGCTCGGGCTCCATTCCGATGGCCTTCACGGACGCTGCCGAGGCGAGCATGTCGGCCGCATCGTTCTGGCCTAGGCTTCAGCCGGCCGAGTCGCCACGTGCCGCTAGTAGACCTTCTTGTCGATCTGCTGATGCGCATCGTCAGCGATCAGCACAAAGCCGACGGCAATCTTCCAATTCTTAGCAAGGCGATTGCGCCGAGTGCCAGAAGTACAAACCTGAGGCGATCATGCTCCACAGCCGGCGCGAGTCTGTGTGTCAATTGTCAATGAGTACCGCACGCGTGATTTCGCGCCCATGAAATGGGGGACATTAGTGGCCCCGTCGTTTCGGACAATCTACCCATCATCAAGCTGGATAGGTCTTTTGACGCCGATCTACTTATGGTTGATCAAGGATGTAGCGGAACGAATCGCGTGCGACTGAAGACGTTCTGCGCATCGCTTGCTCAGGCCAAGTCCCCCGCGTATGGTCGCCGTGAACTCAATAAAGATGCTAAGGCCTTGCTCCCCGAGACAGAACCATCGCAGTCGACTAGGCGTCCAGAAATCCAAGGACTTCGCGCGCTCGCGATCCTTGCAGTCATCATCTATCACAGCAGCAATGCATGGTTACCCGGTGGATTCATTGGGGTGGACCTGTTCTTCGTCATCTCCGGCGCATTGATTGTTCGCACGTTGATTGATGAGATTTCGGCGACGAACCGAATCGACATCTTGGGTTTTTGGGGGAGACGCGCCAAGAGACTTATTCCGAATGCTGCACTCGTCTTGATATTTGTACTTTTGAGTAGCGCACTCCTGCTGCCCTCCTATCGATATCGAACGATCTATCCTGACGTCATCTCGGCGGCAGGTTTCTGGTCGAATTACCATTTCGCGAATAATGCGTTCGATTATTTCAGAGCTAACGACCTTCCAAGCCCGGTACTTCACTTCTGGTCGCTATCGATCGAGGAGCAATTCTACATCGCTCTGCCCATTGTACTGTCAGCGGCCACGCCGCTCTTGCGATGGTCAAGACGCAGGCTCACCCTCGCCCTAGCTTTGATCTGCCTCAGTTCATTTGCATTCGGCCTGTACGCCATCGAGAAACACGGGAGCCCCTTCGCCTTCTTTCATACCGAGACCCGAATTTGGCAACTCGCCTTGGGCGGCCTTATCGGCGTTCACTTTTCTCATTTCGGAAAGGTCAGTGAGAGATTGAGGAGCGCGATTGGATACGCGGGAGCCCTCGCATTTTTGCTTTGCTGTTTCCTCCTAAACGACGACGTCTCCTATCCCGGTATCTGGTCTGTATTACCGACCACCGCGGCTGCCTTGATATTGATCGGCTCGGCCTCCCCCTCCTACCTGAAGTCGTTCCTATCTAACAAACGGATGGTGAAAATCGGCGATCGATCGTACAGCCTCTATCTCTGGCATTGGCCTCTACTAGCAATTGCAACTGAATGTTGGCCAGATTCTTGGGTTGCCAAGACCACTGCCATTGCAGCGTTCACAATTCTCGCGATCGTTGCATACAAATTCGTCGAAGAACCGATCCATCGATCGGAAAGCATGGCGTTGGCCACTCTGCGATTAATTACAGCGGTCGCAACGTTGGCTCTCATCATCTCGCTTGGCAATCTCATAGATGTCACCTTGCGAATATCTCCATCCGCCGCAAGAACGACTAGCATCGCGGCAGCGCAGAATGACTTCGGACAGAACTACACGGATCACTGCCACTTGGACTTTGACGGCACTATACAACCCCCATGCGTATATGGCGAGAGCGGCGCGTCGCAGACGGTCGTGCTTTTTGGCGACAGCCACGCCGCGCAGTGGTTCACCCCTCTCGTTAAGGCCGCTACCCAAGCGAAATGGAAGGTTTTGGTACGCACAAAGACAAGCTGCCCCTCCGCTGATGCTTCGATGTGGTATCCACCAGGAAAGATCCCCTACGCGGCCTGCAGCAAATGGCGCGCGGCCGTGACAGAGGAGATATCCAAGATAAGGCCCGACCTGGTTATCCTGGCCAATTATTCGCATTACTACGGTTGGCTACGAGACCCAAACACAGGCGAAGTTTTAGATAGACCCGCTGCAAGGAAAGAGTGGGTTCGCGCAACCGACGTAATGATGACAACTCTTTTGAAGACGGGATCTCATTTGTTGCTCATACGGGATAATCCGAAAATGCTGCCTTCTTATGCCGACTGTCTTCAATCATATGGACTCTGCGGAAGAAACCGACACGATGCACTGAACGGAATGCCTGTTGACGAAAAGATGCTGACCTCACATCAACATGAAATTTCCACCTTAGACTTTTCTAATCAAGTTTGCGACGAGAACTTCTGCTCAGCCGAAAATAGCGGATCAATAATCTACCAAGATACTCACCATTTGACCGCGACCTTCACAGCGAGCCTGTGGCCGCAATTCCTAAGCAAGCTGAGCGACCTCAAACAAGCGCGTGCCGATACTGAGCCGACCAAGGCGGGCATAAGATAGTGCCACAAAGCAACAGCCTTTGGCCTGGAAGTTGGACTGCGCTCAGCGAAGACTTCAACATGTCCGCGGCCACAACCTTCAGGATCGCCCTGTCCTGATGCCTGCATCAGCGCATCAGCTCAACAGGCGAGTCAGCTGCTCGACGTCTTGAGTTGCTCCTATCAGGTCTTTTGCTGCAATGTAAGCGTGGCGTTGAGGCCCTTGAGAATTTTTGTACTCAGTCCTGAGAGGACCGCTAGAAGAGTCATCTTCTGCAAGGGTGCTCACAATGGACGACCATTCGGACGACATAAGACGACCGTTGTCACCGCGTATCGAAGTGTACGCAGGCGCAGGTCGAAAGCGCTGGCCGGACGATTTGAAGGCACAGATTGCCGCGGAAAGCCTTGAGCCGGGGGCGATTGTCACAGATGTCGCGCGTCGCCATGGGTGCCGGCCCCAACAGGTGCACGACTGGCGGCGCCGGGCGCGTTTGGGCCAGTTGGTGCTGCCGGCTTCGGCGGACACGCTGTCGTTCGTGCCGGTGGTATCGGAATCGGCGCTACCGGCGGCCGCAGAGCCCACCGGGTCGCCGGAAGCAGCCGTTGTGACGGTTGAACTCCAGGGGGCACGCGTGGAGGTGCGAGGGACGCCTGGCCTTGCTGTGTTGAGTGATGTGTTCTTGGCGCTTCGACGGACACGTTCATGCTGACGCCGCCCGCGAGCCTCATGATTTACGTGGCGACGCAACCTGTGGACTTCAGAAAAGGTGCGGAGGGCTTGGCGCTGTTGGCGAAGGAGACGCTGGGCCATGACCCGATGAAGGGCGTGGCGGTGGTGTTCCGTGCGAAGCGCGCCGATCGGGTGAAGATTGTCGTCTGGGATGGCAGCGGCCTTGTGATGTATTGGAAGCGGCTCGATGGCAGCGGCTTCAAATGGCCTCCTATCGTGGCCGGCGTGATGCGGATGAATGCCGCCCAGCTGTCCGCGCTTCTGGCCGGCATGGATTGGACGCGGATGCACGCGCCTCGAATCCCGCAGCCGAAAGCACTTGCGTAGGACATAAAATCTTCGCTGCATCGGGGCGCGAAGCATGGCAGACTTGGGCCAATGAGTGATTTGCCTGATGAGCTGCCGAGCGATCCAGCCGAGCTGCGTGTCTTTGCCGCGGCTCTGCTGGATCGCTGCGCCAGGCTCGAGCGGTTGCTCAAGCTTGCGAAGGATGCGCAGTTCGGTCGATCGTCGGAAAAGCTGGACGCTGATCAGCTACAGCTTGTTCTGGAGGACATCGAAGAGGCCGTCGCGGCTCTCGAAGCAGCTGAGGATCGCGCCAATCCCAGAGCCCGCGAGAAGAGAACTGCCAAGCGCAGAGCCAACCGTGGTCAGCTTCCGGAGCATTTGCCACGCATTGTCGAAACGCTGATGCCGGCTGCAACCTGCTGCCCGTGCTGCAAAGGCGATCTCGTTGAGATTGGTCACGATGAGAGCCAGAGGCTCGACGTCGTTCCGGTGCAATACAGGGTGATCGTCACCCGCCGGCCCAAGCTTGCCTGCCGCGCCTGTCATGGCGTCGTCCTCCAGCACGCTGCGCCCGAGCGATTGATCAAGGGGGGACTGCCCACCGAGCGTCTCGTCGCGCATGTAATTGACGCCAAGTATCATTGGCATTTGCCGCTCTATCGTCAGGCGCAGATGCTGGCGACCCACGGTATCGCCATCGACCGTTCCACGCTCGCCTTTTGGGTCGGCTACGCCGCCCAGGAATTGATGTCTGCGCCAGCTTCTGCTCGCCTCTTCGAAGCTCTGTGTCGATGAGACCCCGGCGCCGGTGCTGGATCCAGGGCGCGGCAGGACCAAAACCGGCTACTTCTGGGCGCTGTCACGCGATGACAGGCCCTGGGCCGGACCTGATCCACCTGGCGTGGTTTACGCCTATGCACCGGGCCGTGGGGCCGTTCATGGCTTGAGGCTGCTCGAGGGCTATCGCGGCATCATCCACTGCGACGGCTATCAGGCTTACAAGACCATGACCCGAGAGACGCGTGCGGACGCCCTGTCCGGGACGCTCGCCTTCTGCTGGTCGCATCTGCGGCGCCAGTTTGTGAAGATCGAGCGGGAGGCTGCGCCGGCGCCAGCTCCGGTTGCCCGCGAGGCCCTTGAGCGCATCGCCCTGCTTTACGCGGTCGAGAAGGCACTCCGCGGCCGATCTGCGGACGAGCGCCGCGCGGGGCGACAAGCGCATGCCCGGCCTCTGGCTACAGCCTTGAAGCAGTGGTTTGAGGCCAAGCTTGCTCACCTTGCGCAGAAGAGCGACACGGCGAAGGCCCTGCGTTACGCGCTGCGTCATTGGGACGGCCTAACGTTCTACCTTGATGACGGGCGCATCGAGATGGACACCAATGCGGTCGAGCGAGCGATGCGGCCAATCAAGCTCAATGCCAAGAACTCCCTTTTTGCCGGTTGCGACGAAGGTGCCGAGAATTGGGCATTGCTGGCTTCGCTCATTGAGACCTGTAAGCTCAATGGCGTCAGTGCCGAGCACTGGCTCGCTGACGTTCTCGCCAAGCTCGTCAATGGTTGGTCTGCGGCGCGACTGGACGAACTGCTTCCCTGGGCGTCGACCTATACGATGCATACACACGATCCGAGGCTGGCGGCATGAGCCTGAACACGACCGCGGTCCGGATCAAGGTGACCCTCAAGGATGTGAAGCCGGAGGTGATGCGTCGCCTTGTCGTACCCGTCACCCTGCGCCTTGATCGGCTGCATCTGACGCTTCAGGCGGCGTTTGGCTGGACGAACAGCCATCTCTTCGAGTTCCTGGCCGGCGAAGGACGTTGGGGTATACCTGATCCCGATGGAGATTTTGGCCCTCAGCCCATCGATGCCCGCAAGACGCGGCTCTCTAATATCGTTCAGGAGACCGGCGCGAAGACGATCCATTATCTCTACGACTTCGGCGACAGCTGGGATCACGTGATCAAGCTTGAAAAGTGGTTCGACAACACGACAACGGAGGGACTTCCGTTCTTGCTCGAGGCCGCCGGCCGTTGTCCTCCGGAAGATGTCGGCGGTGCGCCAGGCTATGCTGAATACCTCGACGCCATCAGCGACCCCACCCATCCGGAGCACGAACATATGCGCCTCTGGGGCCCGGAGCAGTTCGATCCCAACGTCGTCGACCGGAAGGCGCTTGAGGCCGCTGTCAATGCGTTGTCCGACATATGGAAGCCGCGCCGGCGCACCACGCGCTCAAAATAGACGTCAAGCGCCAATCAAATGGGCCTCAGAGCTACGCTTACGCTGCAATCGCAGCAGCATCCACAAAGCCGCCACGTGTCTGCCTAAATTCGTCCAACTACGGCCGCGCGACCAGGCGCGCCCGCTATCTCAGCCTCTTGCGGTTTGACGGTAGGCCGCACAGCGCCACATGTCTTTTGGGAGTCGCGTCGATATAGGACGTCTTCGTACGGCACATCCTTTGGGGTCTCAAACACGCAGATCGAACGTCGACGTTTTTGACGACAAACCGAAGTTTTCAGGATGGAGCATAAAAGATTCCATAAGAAGAGCGATGATCGCAAATCTTGCTTTGGGGGATCCGAATCCACAATCAGCCTAGCCAGTGCTACACAGCACAGCTAAGCAACACCGCAAAGACGCGAGCGACCGCGATCGGATTGGCGGACGTTGCCCGTGAGGGGCCGCAATTTTCAGTCCAAGAACACGTCAAACGTCGAGCGGAAGATGAACACGTCGTCCATCGCGCGCTGAACGATAAATTGCAGTCAGGACCTCAAGAGAACGGAGACCTTCCCGGCCATCCGTCTCTGGGTCTGCCTTTCCTCGCAGCACGTCGACTACATTCGCGTAGTAGAGAGGGTGACCAAATCCATAAACGGACGTGGTGTGATAGCTTGCGTTAGCGATCTCCTTGTCGTCATCGCTTTGCTGCGCAAACTCCCAGTGGAGGATCTGGTTAACGGCAACGCCGCCGATACGAACAGTCCCATGCTCTCCGAGAATTGTAATGGAACCCTCAAGGTTCTTAGGGTAGGTCAGCATGGTGACGTTCATTGAGCCGAGAGCGCCGGAGCGCCAGCGAATTGAAACGACCCCGCTGTCTTCCACTTCGATAGACCTCGCCAGTGTTGCGGTATAAGCTTGTAGACTTTCAATAGGCCCGATCATCCAATCCAGGAGATCGACATAGTGACTGGCCTGATTCATAAAGGCACCACCGTCGAACTCCCAGGTCCCACGCCATTTCGCGCTGTCGTAATATTCCTGCGGGCGTGTCCAGAATACGTTGATATTGACCATATAGATGCGGCCGAAACGTCCCTGATCAAGCGAACGTTTTAGCAGTTGCAGAGTTGCATTACGCCGATTTTGCTTCACGACGAAAAGGTGTACGCCTGCCTTATCGCACGCTTCTACCATTGCAAGGCCATCGCGCCAACGCGTAGCCATCGGTTTCTCGGTAATAACGTGACGGCCGGTGGCGGCGATGGCCGTTGCTTGCTGACTGTGTAGGCCGCTCGGCGTAGCCAGCACCACAGCGTGCGCGGTTGTGGACGTGAGCATGGCGCTCAAATCCGTCCACTTTTGTGCGCCTGTTAGCTTGCCTGCTGCTTCGAGAGCATTGGGATCAACGTCGCACACGTCGACAATCTCTGCTGAGTTGGCATGCTGCTGAATGGCAGCGAAGTGATTTTGGGCGATACGACCGCATCCGACTAGAGCAAAGCGTACCTTGCCATCGACTACTGGCGAAAGTTTCTTCATCATGACTTCACAATATTGTCCGCTGCATCGAGGTACTTGCCACGCGTGTCGACGATGATAGATGCGTGATCCCTGATCATCGCATAGTCAAACCGATCGTGGTCAGTAGCTAGCACAATACAATCAAATGATGCGATGGTGTCTGGCGTTAGCGACACACTCGATAAATCGAAATATGTATGGTGACGAAGCCTCGGAAAAACTGCCACGTGGGGATCGCTGTAAGCAATCTTAGCTCCCAAATCCTGTAGCTTCTCCATCAAAACCACTGCGGGAGATTCCCGCATGTCATCGACATTTTTCTTGTAAGCAATTCCCAACACCAGTACGGATGCGCCGTTTAAAGATTTGCGGACCCTATTGAGAGCTGTCACCACCTTGGTGATGACATAGTCCGGCATCGCCGCGTTCACCTCGCCCGCAAGCTCTATGAAGCGAGTATTCACACCATATTCACGCGCTTTCCAAGTTAGGTAAAATGGGTCGATGGGAATACAGTGTCCTCCTAGCCCCGGACCCGGATAGTAAGGCACGAATCCAAATGGTTTCGTTGCGGCAGCACGAATTACTTCGTGAATATCGATTCCCATCTTGTCGGCGACGATCTTCATCTCGTTGACGAGACCGATGTTGACCGCACGATGGATGTTCTCAAGGAGTTTCGTTAGTTCTGCCGCGCGCGTCGAACTAACCGGAACGACACGGTCAATCACCTGCCCGTACAGCGCCATCCCAACGTCTAGACAATGCTTGGTAACTCCACCGCATACCTTTGGTATCGTCTGGGTTGAAAACGTCGCGTTTCCTGGATCTTCGCGCTCGGGTGAGTAGACTAGGAAGACGTCTTGCCCAATGGTCAGTCCACACGACCGCACTCGCGGCGCCAACTCTTCATCAGTCGTTCCAGGATAGGTCGTGCTTTCAAGTGACAACAGCTGGCCCTTCCGCAAGTACGGCACCAGCATGTCCGTGGTCTGAATCACAAAACTGAGATCTGGCTCACGATACTTGTTGAGAGGCGTCGGCACGCACAGGATCAGTACGTCGGCCTCACCTGCGCGTGAAAAATCTGTCGTGGCCTCAAAACCCCTTGTGCGCACCCGAGCGATACGATCGGCAGGAATATGCTCAATGTAACTGTGGCCAGCATTAAGAGCCTCAACCTTCAGTTTGTCGATATCGAAACCAATTACCCTAAACCCCACTTCGCTGAAGCGAAGGAGGAGTGGTAGCCCCACATAGCCCAGACCAACAATGCCGACTATAGAGTCTCGTGATCTGATTCTTTCCAAAAGCGCGGCCAACACCGGTTAACATCCTCATCAAGCTCTCGGCTGAGAGATTCAGCCGTACGCGCGATCGCGATCCGCTATGCATCGCTTAGTAACGTTGGCAGTCCCACAGGGCAACAAAATTAGGACACGAAACAGGCCCGTTACAACTCATTTTTTGGTCAAGTGTCCAGGAGAGCAGGTAATAGGCCGCCGGTTTGGGACATATCCTGCAGCCGACCACATCTCGCGAGAACCCAGGCCCCAACTCTCGCCTTCAGCTAGACGGTCGCCGGAACCGTCGCAGCCGTAACTGCGCCACGGCAGCGACTGCGCTATCAATTATAGGCCAGAACAGTAGTACAATCGCCAGCGTCGTGATGGTGCCGACCAGGCCGTTCGACCAGAACACCTTCATGTCGCCGCCGGAGCCGATCATCGAGAGGCGGAACGCATCCTCGGCGCGGTTGCCGAGCACCAATGCGAGGGTGAACGGCGCGAGCGGGATCCCGATCTTCTTGAAGACATAGCCGACGACGCCGAAGCCCAGCATCAGCCAGATATCGAACATCGCATTCTGGATCGCATAAGCGCCGATCGCGCAGGACACCACGATCATCGGCGCTACGGCCGTGAACGGCACGCGCAGGATCGAGGCGAAGATCGGCACCGTGGTCAGCACCAGCACCAGGCCGACGACGTTGCCGAGATACATCGAGGCGATCAGGCCCCAGACGAAATCCTTGTGCTCGACGAACAGCAACGGCCCCGGGTTGAGGCCCCACACCATCAGGCCGCCGAGCAGGATCGCAGCGGTCCCCGAGCCGGGAATGCCGAGCGCCAGCATCGGCAACAGCGCCGAGGTGCCCGAGGCATGCGCGGCTGTCTCTGGCGCGAACACGCCCTCGATCCGGCCCTTGCCAAAGCTCTCCTGATCCTTGGCGAAGCGCTTGGCGAGGTTGTAGCCCATGAAGGAGGCCGCGATCGCGCCGCCCGGCGTGATGCCGAGCCAGCAGCCGATCACCGACGAGCGCAGCAGCGTCACCCAGTATTTCGGCAGGTCCTTCCACACCGAGAGCACGACGCGCAGGCTGATGCCGGCGGCGTGTCCGCGCAGCGCGAGGCGCTCCTCCATCGTGAGTAGGATCTCGCTGATGCCGAACAGGCCGATGACCGCGACGAGGAAGTTGATGCCGCGCAAGAGCTCCGCGGAGCCAAACGTCATGCGCAGCTGCCCGGACACCGTATCCATGCCGACGCTGGCGAGCAGTAGCCCGAGCGACATCGAAATGACAGTCTTGTGCTTGGCTTCGCGGCCGAGGCCGACGAAGGAACAGAAGGTCAGGAGATAGACGGCGAAGAATTCCGGCGGGCCGAACCTCAGCGCAAACGACGAGATCATCGGCGCCAGGAAGGTGATCAGTAGCACCGCGACCAGCGAACCGACGAAAGACGAGGTGAACGCCGCGGTGAGCGCTTCGGCCGCCCTGCCCTGCTGCGCCATCGGATAGCCGTCGAAGGTGGTCGCGACCGACCAGGCCTCGCCCGGAATATTGAACAGGATCGAGGTGATGGCGCCGCCGAACAGCGCGCCCCAGTAGATGCACGACAGCATCACGATGGCGGAGGTCGGATCCATCGTGAAGGTCAGCGGCAGCAGGATCGCGACGCCGTTGGGGCCCCCAAGCCCGGGCAGCACGCCGACGAAGATGCCGAGCACCAGCCCGACCATCATCAAAAGCAGCGTCTTCCACGTCAAAAGGACGGCAAAGCCGTGCAGCAGGAGACCGAAAGCTTCCATGGTTCGACTCGGTTCGCTAGCGGCCGAGAGCCGCTTCGAGCGGCCCCTTCGGCATGATGACGTCGAACGCGACGTCGAACGTTATGAACATCGCGGCGGTGAAGACGAAGGCGGTCAGCAGCGACTTCCACAGCGCGATCTTGCCGACGAGGCGCATGAAGCCAGCGATCAAGAGAAAGCTCGCGACGTAGAGGCCGAGATATTGGGTGGCGAAGCAGAACAGCAATGTCGGCACGAACACCGCCATCACCCGGCGAAGCTGGGCCCGGGTGACAAAGGTCTCGGCAGCTTCCCGGCGCGAGACGAAGGCGGCACCCAGGCCATAGAGGCTGGCACCGCCGAGGATGACCGAGAGGTAGAACGGAAAATAGCCCGGTTGCGGCCCGGTCGAGTCCCACGACGCACCGGTGCGCCAATTGTCCCAGCCGAGCACCACGGCGAGCGCAAGCAGAAGCAGCGACACGACGACGTCGACGACGCCGGTGCTGACGACCGCCGGCGAGTTGTCTTCAGGTGCGGTCGGATCGTCGACGACGATCTCAAGTTCGGTATTGGACATGGATGAGACGGTCTGGGTTGCGAGGGCAACGATTGGGATAGCGTGCTGATGCAACCACCGTCAATGCAACCTTCAGTCAAACGGTGGAACGTTCGGGAAAGGCGCTCGCAAGTGCAGCACGCTCCGGCTTGAGAACGCCGCGCTCGGTGATCAATCCGGTCACCAGCCGCGCCGGCGTCACGTCGAAGCCGAAATTGGCCACCGACGAGCCGTCCGGAACCACGCGCACGGTCTCGATCCGGCCATCCGCCGTGCGTCCCGTGAGGTGCGTCACCTCAGCGGCCGCGCGCTGCTCGATCGGAATCTGCCTGACACCGTCATCGATACTAAAGTCGATGGTCGGCGACGGCAGCGCAACATAGAACGGCACGCTGTTGTCGCGGGCCGCGAGCGCTTTCAGATAGGTCCCGATCTTGTTGCAGACGTCGCCATTGGCGGCGACGCGATCGGTCCCGACGATCGCGAGATCGACCATCTGATGCTGCATCAGATGGCCGCCGGTGTTGTCGGGGATCACGGTGTGCGGCACGCCGTGGTGACCGAGTTCCCAGGCAGTGAGCGAGGCGCCCTGATTGCGCGGACGCGTCTCGTCGACCCAGACATGGACCGGAATGCCGCGATCATGCGCCTGGTAGATCGGCGATGTCGCCGTTCCCCAATCCACGGTTGCAAGCCAGCCAGCATTGCAATGCGTCAGGACGTTCACCACTTCGCCCGGCTTCTTGGTCGCGGCGAACGTCTCGATCAGGCTAAGCCCGTGACGGCCGATCTCGCGGTTGATCTCGACATCCTCATCGGCGATCTCGCGCGCGCGGGCATAGGCCGCCCCGGCGCGGGCCGAAGCCGCGAGCGGCGCCAGCGCGCGCTGCATCTCGTCAACGGCCCATTTCAGATTGATCGCGGTCGGCCGGGTCGCCAGCAACATCTT
This sequence comes from Bradyrhizobium sp. USDA 4510, assembly GCF_054059095.1. Classification (NCBI taxonomy): domain Bacteria; kingdom Pseudomonadati; phylum Pseudomonadota; class Alphaproteobacteria; order Hyphomicrobiales; family Nitrobacteraceae; genus Bradyrhizobium; species Bradyrhizobium sp. USDA 4510. The sequence continues at coordinate 5,105,978 of NZ_JBSSBT010000001.1, forward strand.
GCCGGCGCGCTCGAGCGCCGCATCCGAGGCATCGGCGCGCATCGCGAGCGCCATGCCGTAGGCGGCGGTGGCGCCGATCAGCGGCGCGCCGCGGACCAGCATCGAGCGGATCGCCTCGCCGGCCTCGTCCGCAGTGGTGAGCTTGGCGACGATGAATTCATGCGGCAACCGGCGCTGATCGATCGCGCCGACCGACCAGCCGTCGGGCTCGAGCCAGATGCTGCGAAAATGTCGTCCATCGACTTTCATGTCCTACGCCCTTCGCGTCGCGCGCTGGCTAGAGGACTTGCTCACGACCGTAACACCCGTCCGGCGACGGCATCGAGCTTGGCCAGCAGCTGCGGATCGCGGGCCCCGGGCGCCGTGATCAGCGCGGTATCAAGTGCCCGATCCGAACCGACCGGGCACGGCTCGTGCTCGCGAGGGAAATCCCGCGCCAGCCGCGCGACAAGCGCCTTTGCTTTCTCGGCGTTCGAATTCAGCACACGGATGATATCCTGCACCGTCACGGCATCATGCGCCGGATGCCAGCAATCGAAATCGGTGACCATCGCCACGCTGGCGTAGCAGATCTCGGCCTCGCGGGCGAGCTTGGCTTCCGGCATGTTGGTCATGCCGATCACCGAATAGCCCTGCGCCTTGTAGGTCAGGCTTTCGGCGAGCGAGGAGAACTGCGGCCCCTCCATGCAGAGGTAGGTGCCGCCGCGGGCGAACGCGATGTCTTCGGCCTCGGCAGCGGCGGCGAGATGCCTCGCCAGCAACGGCGAAACCGGATGCGCCATCGAGACATGCGCGACGCAGCCCTTGCCGAAGAACGAGCTCTCGCGCTTGTGGGTGCGATCGACGAACTGGTCGACCAATACAAACGTGCCCGGCGGCAGCTCTTCCTTGAACGAGCCGCACGCGGACAGCGCGACGAGGTCGGTGACCCCTGCCCGCTTCAGCACATCGACATTGGCGCGATAGTTGATGTCGGACGGCGACAGGGCGTGTCCATGGCCGTGGCGCGGCAGGAACACGATCGGCAGCCCCGCCATCTCGCCGCGTCGGAGCGGCGCCGACGGCTCGCCCCAGGGGCTTGTGATCGCCTCCTCGCGGACATTTTCCAGGCCCGGCAGATCGTAGATGCCGGATCCACCGATGATCCCCAACACGGCTTTGGTCATGATCGCTCCTCACGGTCCCGCAACGGCGCCGGAGGGGTGACCCAGCCCGATCGGGCTCGCCGGACGTTCGGCCATACTGCGGCGCAGTAATCACTGCGCCGCTGCCGCTTGCAAGGCAATTCCAAGTTAAGAGGAAAGCAGCCGGCCCAGTCATTCCGGGGCACCCGAAGGGTGAACCCGGAATCTCGAGATTCCCCGATGCGCACCGGAATGACGGCGGATCCGCTACTTCGCGACGAACCCTGCCGCGTTCATCAGCGACGCATTCTGCTTGTCGTCATCCTCGAGGAACTCGACCATGTCCTTGCCGGTGAGGAAGATCGGCTTCAGCGCCTGCTTCTCCATGTAGTCCTTGTATTCAGCCGTCTGCGTCACCTTCTGAAACAGGTCGACATAGAACGCCTGCTGCTCCTGCGTGACCTTGCCCGGCAGGAACATCGCACGCAGCATCAGATACTGCACGTCGAGTCCCTCCTCCTTGCAGGTCGGGATGTCGTTCCAGGATTGCGTGTCGGTGACCTTGGTCTTGTAGGAGATTCGCTCCTTGTCGAACACGCAGAGCGCGCGAACCTGTCCGGCGCGCCAGACTTCGAGGTTCTCGCTGGGATTGTTGACGTTGGACTCGGTGTGGCCGCCGACCAGCTGGGTCGCAGCCTCGCCGCCGGACTTGTACGGCAGGTAGGAGAACTTTGCGCCGGTCTTCTGCTCCATGAACACGGTCAGCACGTGATCCTCGCGCTTGGAGCCCGTGCCGCCCATCTTGAACGGCGCGCTCGCCGCTTTCGCGGCAGCGATGAACTCCTTCACGGTCTTCGGACCGGAGGCGTTGTCCCACAACACGAACTGGTCGAGCGCGATCACCGACACCGGGGTGAGGTCGCGCCAGTTGAACGGAATCTTGGCCGACAGCGGCAGCATGTAGATCAGCGAATAGGCGATCAGCACCTTGTTGGGATCACCCTCGCTGGACTTCATGTACATCAGCGCTTCCGCACCCGAGGCGCCGCCCTTCAGCGACACCACCATCGGCTGCTTCATCAGATTGTTCTTCTGGATCGCCGCCTGCATCATGCGCGCCATCTGGTCGGAGGCGCCGCCGGCACCGGCCGCGACCACGATTTCGACCGGCTTGCTCGGCTCCCAGCCGGCAAAGGCCGGCGTGCTCAGCAAGAGGGCCGCGATTGCAGCCGCGGTTTTTACAATCTGTCCCACGTGTTTCTTCCCTATCTATTTGTTCGGCTTGGCAAAACCTGCGAGGTGGCGGGTGCGGTCATTGTGCCGAGAATGAAGGTGAGTTCAAGCCGCGAACTGCCGCATGGCCTATGACTTTGGAATGAGGCGGGTGTCGTTTGCGAGCCACCGGATGCGCCACGTTGACCAGGATGGTTGAACTTGCGATTTCTCCAATCGTCGTCCCGGCGAAGGCCGGGACCCAACTCCGCGGCGGATGTTGTGAGTGGGACTCGTCGTGCAATAGCGCTTAACGATTGACATCGGTGGTTATGGGTCCCGGCTTTCGCCTGGCGAAAGCCGGGACGACGTCGAGCTTGCTGCGCGATCGATGAATCGCACATCCACGCTCTCGCGACATGATCTGTCCGAGCTTTGCATCTCATTCCGCCCTCTTCGAACAGAGGGCGCAGCCACGCACAGCGTCCACCGCATCTCAACCCACGTTCGTGACGACCGCGAAGCGCCCCTCGATCGGGTGAGACGGGCAATTCATAACACTGAGTTGACCTTCCGGTAAACCGAAATATTTTCTGCAAAAGGGGCTTGCGCCGTCGGGCAACCCAGTGGCACGCGCGCGAACCCCTGGCCCATCCGTCATTCCGGGGTGCGCCAACGGGTCGGCGCAAAGCGCCGCCCGGTGACAGACTCCGCGAGAGCCCGGAATGACGATGAGACCTCGGTTCGGCGAGCCCGCGGTCCTCCGCCGCCCAGCCGCCGTTACTTGCCTTTGAAGTTGGGCGCGCGCTTGTTGAGGAAGGCGTCCATGCCCTCGCGGAAATCCTCGCTCATATAGGCGCGCAGGATCAGGTCCTCGCCCTCCTCGCGCGACAGCGTGCGGCGGATGCGGCGGACCGCTTCCTTGGTCACTTCGAGCGTGATCGGCGCGTGGCCTGCGACAAGCTTCGCCGTCTCGTTGGCGCGGCGCTGCAACGTCTCCACATCGGGGACGACTTCGTTCAGGAGCCCGAGCGCCAGCGCTTCCGGCGCCTCGACGAGGCGCGCCTTGAAGATCAGATCCTTGGTCCGCGCCGGACCGATCAGCGACACCAGCCGCGAGATGTTGGACATCGAGAGGCAGTTGCCGAGCGTGCGCGCGATCGGGAAGCCGATCCGCGTCGCCTCGGTGCCGATCCGGATATCGCAGCAGGCGGCGATGCCGGCGCCGCCGCCGGTGCAGGCGCCGGCGATCGCCGCGATCACGGGCACGCGGCACTGCTCGAGCGTGCCCAGCACGCGGTCGATCCGCGCCTCATAGTCGAGCGCATCCTGGGCAGTCTTGAAGGCCCGGAACTGCGAGATGTCGGTGCCCGAGGCGAACGCCTTGTCGCCCGTGCCGGTCATGATCAGCGCCTTGATGGAGTGATCCTGATTGATGTTCTCACAGATCGCGGCCATCTGCTCGTACATCGCAAAGGTCAGCGCATTGCGCGCCTGCGGCCGGTTGAACGTGATGCGCGCGATCCCGTCCTCGACGGAGTAGATCAGGTCTTCGGTCGAAGTGACGGGCGCGTTCATGTCTCGCTCTTTCTGTTGTTTGCGATTCGGTTTCAGGCGACAGCCTTTTTAAGCGACAGCCTTCGACTGCGCGGCGTCGTGGCCCTTCAGGACCTCCATCGCCGCCAGCACGCCGCCGCTGCGATGCGGCACCTTGGCCAGATCGAGCCCCATCTCGACGCCGCACAGCGTGCCCATCAGCATCAGGTCGTTGAAGTGCCCGATATGGCCGATCCGGAACACCTTGCCCTTGACCTTGTTGAGCCCGGTGCCGAGCGACATGTCGAAATTCTCCAGCACGACCTTGCGGAAGTGGTCGGCGTCGTGGCCATCGGGCACCCGCACCGCGGTCAGCGCCGGCGAGTGTGCGCCCTGCTCCTGGCACTGCGTTTCGAGGCCCCAGACCTTGATCGCCGCGCGGGTCGCTTCGCTGTGGCGCTTGTGGCGGGTGAAGACGTTCTCGAGGCCCTCCTCCTCCAGCATCTTCACGGCCTCGCGCAGGCCGAACAGGAGGTTGGTCGCGGGCGTATAGGGCCAGGTGCCGGCCTTGTTGATGTTGATGACTTCCTGCCAGTCCCAATAGGAGCGCATGCCCGGATTGGCCTTGGCCACGGCGAGCGCCTTCTCCGACACGGCGTTGAAGCCGAGGCCGGGCGGCAACATCAGCCCCTTCTGGGAGCCGGCGATGGAAACATCGATGCCCCAGGCATCATGCTCATATTCCAGCGAGCCGAGGCCGGAGATGGTGTCGACCATCAAGAGCGCCGGATGCTTCAGCGTGTCGAGGATCTTGCGGACGTCGCGCGGATAGGTGACGCAAGCGGTCGAAGTCTCGTTATGGACCACGCAGACCGCCTTGATCTTGTGCGCCTTGTCGGCGGACAGCCTGGCCTCGATCTGCTCGAGGTCGGCGCCGTGGCGCCAGTCGCCCGAGATGAAATCGACGTCGAGCTTGAACTTGTCGGCAATGCCATGCCACAGCACCGCGAACTGCCCGGTCTCGCACATCAGAACCTTGTCGCCGGGCTGCAGCGTGTTGACGATCGCGGCCTCCCAGGCGCCGGTCCCCGACGACGGGTAGATGATCACGGGCTGCTTGGTCCGGAACACACGCTGCATCGCAGAAAGCACAGCAAAACCGATCTCGGCGAACTCGGGACCGCGATGGTCCATGGTCGGCATATCCATGGCCCGCAGCACCCGGTCCGGCACGTTGGTCGGTCCCGGAATCTGCAGAAAATGCCTTCCAGTATGCACGGTCATGAGCGTCTTTCCCGGTCTCGTCTTGGTCGTGGTGAGCCGCTCGCATATCACTATTCGCCGGGTTTGTCCTAGGCCCGGCGGGGGTCCGTCATGCATATCTGACGGCGCTCAGCCGGGCCGACAGCGCCTCATTCGGCGGCCACCACCTTGCCCGGCGCCGCCAGTTCGCCGGTCTCCTCGAACGGCCGCTCGGGGTGCATCAGAAACGCCGAGAAGCCGCCGACCAGCAGGAGGCCCATCGACATCAGGAACGGCAGGTACCAGTTTCCGGTGGCGTCGATGACGAAACCGGCGACCAACGGCGAGACGATGGCCGCGAAAGCCGAGCCGGTGTTCATGATCCCGGCGGCGGTGCCGGAATATTTCGCCGCGATGTCCATCGGGATCGACCACATCGGCCCGATCACGAGCTCGGCGCAGAAGAAGCCGGCCGACAGGCAGAGCGCCACCACCGTGATGTCGTGGACGAACAGGATCGGCATCAGCGACAGCAGCGCGCCGGCGAAGCCCACGACCGTCACGCTGAGTCGCGCCAGCCGTACATTGCCGGTGCGCTCGAGAATGCGGTCGGAGATGACGCCGCCGATGCTGTCCCCGACGACGCCGGCAAAGAACACGCCGGATGCGAACAGCGCCGAGTTCTTCAGATCGAGGCTGTAGTTGTTCTTGAAGAACAGCGGCAGCCAGTTGAGATAAAGCCACAGGCACCAGCCGTAGCAGAAATAGGTCAGCGTCACCGGCCACATCCGCTGCAGCAGCGGTCCCCACGGCACCTTCGGCCGCTCGCCTTTCGGCCGCGGCGGCAATGTCGCAAGCTCGGCCGCGGTGATCGAGCCATGGTCCCGCGGCTCGTTGCGGAAGTACCAGACCCACGCGATGCCCCAGATCAGGCTGACGACGCCGAGCACGACGAACGCGCCGCGCCAGGTCAGCCAGAGGATCAGCAGCGCGACCACCGGCGGGGTGATGGCATTGCCGAGCCGCGCGAATGAATGCGTCAGGCCTTGCGCGAAGCCGCGGCGGTTCGCCGGCGTCCAGTACTGCATCGCGCGCGTCGCGGTCGGAAACGTCGCGCCTTCGCCGAACCCCAGCGCCAAACGCGCGACAAACAGCGCGGCAAGGCCATGGACAAAGCCGGTCATGATGGTCGCCGCGGCCCAGATCATGCCGCACCAGAACAAGGTCTGGCGCGGCCCAAAGCGATCGCCGACCCAGCCGCCGATCACCTGAAACAGCAGGTACGGATAGGCGAATGCCGAGAACACCAGGCCGAGCTCGGTATTGGACAGGCCGAGCTCCTTCTGGATCTCGCCGGCCGCGGTGCCGATGTTCACGCGGTCCACATAGGTGATGAAGTACATCACGCAAAGCATGGCCAACACGACATGGGTGGCCTTGAACCGAAGCCTCATATCCCCTCCCCCGCGATTTTTTTTGAGTTTGTTGACGCGCTGGCTGCTAGGTGCCGACGACTTTCAGATGCGGCGGTGTATTGCGCTGGTCGCGCTGTTCGAGAAGCTTCATCGCCGCCTCGACGCCGCCCGAGCGGTGCGGCACACCGGCGACCGACAATCCCATCTCGACTCCGGTCAGCGCGCCAAGCAGCGTCAGCTCGTTGCACTCGCCGAGATGACCGATGCGGAACACCTTGCCCGCGACCTTCGACAGGCCGGCACCGAGCGACATGTTGAAATTGTCGAGCACGACCTTGCGGAACTGATCGGCATCATGGCCGGGCGGCATCATCACCGCGGTCAGCACCGGCGAGAATTCCGAGGGCTCCTGGCACAGCACCTCGAGCCCCCACTGATTGACGGCGGCGCGCGTGGCGGCGGCCAGCCGCTGATGGCGGGCGAACACGTTGTCGAGCCCCTCCTCCAGCAGCATCGCGATCGCCTCGCGCAGCCCGTAGAGCAGGTTCGTCGCCGGCGTATAGGGGAAGAAGCCCTTGGCGTTCGGCTTCAGCATTTCCTCCCAGTCGAAATAGGAGCGCGGCATCCGGTTGGTGCGCGACGCGGCGCGCGCCTTCTCCGAGATGGCGTTGAAGCCGAGGCCGGGCGGCAGCATGAAGCCCTTCTGCGAGCAGCTGACGCTGACGTCGACCTTCCACTCGTCGTGCCGGTAATCGACCGAGCCCAGCGAGGAGATGGTGTCGACCATCAGGAGCGCCGGATGCGCGGTGCGGTCGATGGCGGCGCGGATGTCCGCGATCCGGCTGGTCGCGCCGGTCGAGGTCTCGTTGTGGACGACCATCACCGCCTTGATGCTGTGCGTCGTGTCCGCGGCGAGCCTTGCTTCGATCTGGGCGGGGTCGGCGCCGCGGCGCCAGTCGCCGGCCATGAAATCCACCTCGATGCCGAAGCGGCCGGCCATTTGCCGCCACAGGGTGGCGAAGTGGCCGGTCTCGACCATCAGGACCTTGTCGCCCGGCGACAGGGTGTTGACGATCGCGGCTTCCCAGGCGCCGGTCCCGGATGACGGGAAGATCACCACCGGACCCCTGGTCTGAAACACCTTCTGGCTGCCCTCGAGGACGGCACGGCCGAGCGCGGCGAATTCGGCGCTGCGGTGGTCGATGACCGGCATATCCATCGCGCGAAGAATGCGATCCGGGACTGGGCTCGGCCCTGGAATCTGCAGAAAATGACGCCCTTGATGCATGAGAACCTCCCAATCGCCGGATTTCGGCTCCTCAGCGAGCTATTTTGCATTCATTTTTTGTCTTTTCAATCCAATTTTGGTATTCGATCGAGAGCATCGACGCGACCGCGCCGGCAAATTATTGTTCAGAATATGAAATCCGCGATTCCCGAAGCCGGGGTTCCAATCACCCCGCCCGCCGCCGGCAATGGCAGCGACCGCCAGGAGGCCTCGCTTCACGGCGAAATCCTGCTGCGGCTCCGCGACTATGTGGTGGAGGGCAACATTCCCGAGGGCGCCCGCGTTCCCGAGCGGCAGCTCTGCGAGATGCTGGGGATCTCAAGGACGCCGCTGCGCGAGGCGCTCAAGGTGCTGGCCGCCGAGGGCCTGATCGAGCTCTTGCCCAACCGCGGCGCGCGGGTGCGCCGGCTCAGCCGGCGCGACCTCGAGGAACTGTTCGACGTCATGGCCGGGCTCGAGAGCCTCGCCGGACGGCTGGCATGCGAGATCATCACCGACGAGGAAATCGCCGCGATCGAGCGCCTGCATTACGAGATGTACGGCCATTATCTGCACCGCAACATGCACGGCTATTTCCAGACCAACCAGCAAATCCACGAGAGCATCGTTGCGGCCGCGCGCAACGAGACGCTGAAGGCCACCTACGCCAACTTCGCCGGCCGGATCCGCCGCGTGCGCTATTCCGCCAATTTCGCCCGCAAGCGGCAGCGCTGGGCCGAGGCGATGCGCGAACACGAGGCGATCCTCGATGCGCTGCGCCGGCGCGCGGCAAGCGAGCTCAGCGACATCCTGTTCCAGCACCTGCGCAACAAGCGCGCAGCCGCCATCGATCACCTCGCGGAGGGGCCGGACAGCGGCCTGGAGACGACACTCCAGAACGACTAAAGGGGCCAACACAAGGACGGCTGGAGGGTAGCTATCCTTGCCATTATGAATTCATAATGTAATTCTCACGTCGAGAGAATGCATAATCCATGAGCAAACCCTTTGTTGCGTCATGGATCACATCGGATCTGGGATGAAGAACGCCTCCTCGCTCGAACAGCGCCTGCGGTCCGAACTGGCCGGCGACGTGTTTTTCGACGCCTTCAACCGCGGCCGCTACGCGACCGACGCCTCGTTCTACCAGATCGTGCCGGCCGGCGTGGTGGTGCCGCGAACCGTCGACGAGGCGCTGCGGACGCTCGCGATCGTCCGCGACGCCGGGCGGATCGTCACCCCGCGCGGCGGCGGCACCTCGCAATGCGGCCAGACCGTCAATGACGGCATCGTGGTCGACCTGTCCAAGCACCTGAACCGGGTCCTCTCGCTCGACGTCGAGAATCGGACCTGCGTGGTCGAGCCCGGCATCGTGCTCGACGATCTCAACCGGCAACTCAGGAAGCACGGGCTGTGGTTTCCGGTCGACGTCTCGACCGCGTCGCGCGCCACGATCGGCGGCATGGCCGGCAACAATTCCTGCGGCGGTCGCTCGCTGCGCTACGGCACAATGCGCGACAACACGCTGTCGATGGATGCCGCGCTCGCCGACGGCACGCTGCTGCATTTCGGCGAGGTGCCGCGCGACCTGACGCGGATCAACGGCTCCGACAGCGGACTGAAGCTATTTCGCGACATGCTCGATCTCGGCGAGCGCGAGGCGCTCGAAATCGCCGACAAATTCCCCAAGGTGCAGCGCCGCGTCGGTGGCTATAACCTCGACGCGCTGGTGCCACGCAACGCGCCGAACAATCTGGCGCATCTGTTGGTCGGCTCGGAAGGCACCCTCGCCTTCACCACGCAGGTCGAGCTGAAGCTGTGGCCGGTGATCCGCAACAAGGCGCTCGGCGTCTGCCATTTCGGCAGCTTCTACGAGGCGATGGACGCGGCCCAGCATCTGGTCAAGCTGCGACCCATTGCCGTGGAGCTGGTCGACCGCACCATGATCGCACTCGGCCGCGAGATCGCGATGTTCCAGCCGATCATCTCGGCAGCCGTGCGCGGCGATCCGGACGCCATCCTGGTGGTCGAGTTCGCCGAGGAAGACCAGGCCGACAATCTCGCCCGCCTCAGGCAGCTCGGCGAGCTGATGGGTGATCTCGGCTTCGGCTGGGACAAGCCGCAGCGCAAATGGGGCGGCGTGGTCGAGATCGTCGAGCCCGCGCTGCAGACTGGCATCGCTGATTTCCGCGCCGCCGGCCTCAACGTCATGATGTCGATGAAGCAGGAGGGCAAGCCGGTCTCGTTCGTCGAGGATTGCGCGGTGCCGCTGCCGCATCTCGCCGACTACACCGAGCGGCTCAATGCCGTGTTCGCCAGGCACGGCACCCGCGGCACGATGTATGCGCATGCCTCCGAAGGCTGCCTGCATGTGCGCCCGGTGCTCAATCTCAAGCTCGAGAAGGACGTCAAGGCCATGCGCGCCATTGCCGAGGAAGCCTTCGCGATGGTGCGCGAATACAAGGGCTCGCATTCGGGCGAGCACGGCGACGGCCTGGTGCGCTCGGAATTCCACGAAGCGATGTTCGGGCAGCGCATCGTGGCCGATTTCCGCGAGGTCAAGCAGCGCTTCGATCCGACCAACACGCTCAACCCGGGCAAGATCGTCGATCCGCCCAGGATGGACGACCGTTCGCTGTTTCGTTTTTCGCCGGATTATCGCGTCGGCGAATTGAAGACGGTGCTGGACTGGTCGGCCTATCCCGGCGCCGGCGGCGGCTTCCAGGGTGCCGTCGAGATGTGCAACAACAACGGCGCCTGCCGGAAGCTCGAAGGCGGCGTGATGTGCCCGTCGTATCGTGCCACGCGCAATGAGAAGGACGTCACCCGCGGCCGCGCCAATACGTTGCGGCTCGCGATCTCAGGCCAGCTGGGTGCGGACGCGCTCGCCTCCGACGAGATGATGGAGACGCTAAAACTCTGCGTTTCCTGCAAGGCGTGCCGCCATGAATGCCCGACCGGCGTCGACATGGCCAAGATGAAGATCGAGGTGCTGGCGGCGCGCGCGGCGACCCATGGTCTAACGCTGCGCGACCGGCTGGTCGGCTATCTGCCGCGCTATGTCGATCTCGCCTCGCGCTTTGCGCCGATCGCGAACTGGCGCAACCGCAGCCCACTGTTGCGCAGCCTGTTCGAGAGGCTCGCCGGGATCAGCGCTAAGCGCGCGCTGCCGGCGTTTCGCCGCGACACCTTCCGGCCGGACGCCGAGGTGCTGGGTCCAGCCGACGGCCGCGAAGTGGTGCTGTTCGCCGATACGTTCAACCGCGGCTATGAGCGGGAAAATCTCGACGCCGCGATCGAAATCCTGGTCGCCGGCGGCTATCGCGTGCATCTGCCGAGGCCATCGGACGGCGGGCGGCCGCCGTGCTGCGGGCGAACGTTCCTGTCGGCCGGACTGGTTGAGCAGGCTCGCGCCGAGCTTGACCGGCTGGTTGCGACCTATGTCCCGTTCGCGGCCCGCGGCGTGCCGATCATTGGTCTCGAGCCAAGCTGCCTGCTGACCCTGCGCGACGAGCTGCTGTCGCTGCGTTCGGATGAGGCCGCCAAGACCGTCAGCGCGCACGCGCTGCTGTTCGAGGAATTTCTGGTGCGCGAGGCCGAGGCCGGGCGGCTCGCTTTGCCGCTCGGCGCGGTCGCCGGCAAGGCCGTGGTGCACGGTCATTGCCACCAAAAATCCTTCGGCGCGTTCAAGCCGGTGGAGAAGGTGCTGCGCCTGGTACCGGGCCTCGACGTCAAGACCATCGAGTCGAGCTGCTGCGGCATGGCCGGCGCGTTCGGCTACGGCGCAGACACCTTTCAGGCCTCGATCGAGATGGCCGAGCTGTCGCTACTGCCAAATGTTCGCAGCGCCGATCCGGACACCCTGATCGTGGCCGACGGCACCTCCTGTCGGCACCAGATCAAGGACGGCAGCGGGCGCACGCCGCTGCATGTCGCCAGCGTATTGGCGATGAGCCTGAAACGTGCGAAATCGCAATCCGATCAATCATTGCCGACAAAGGAAAAGGCCCATGGCTGAGCTCACTCTCGAAACTGCCCGCAAGATTCTGGATGCCGCGCTGGCCAAGGGGGTCGAGAAGAAGTTCAAGCCGCTGGTCGTCACCATCCTCGACGCGCGCGGCGCGGTGAAGGTGACGGCGGCACAGGACGGCACCAGCCTGATGCGGGCCGAGATCGCCCATGGCAAGGCCTATGGCGCGCTGGCGCTCGGGATGGGATCGCGGGCGCTGTTTCAGCGCGCCCAGGAGCAGGCCTATTTCATCGATTCCGTGAACACGCTGGCGCAGGGCCGGCTGGTGCCGGTCCCCGGCGGCGTGCTGATCATGGACGGTTCTTCCCTGCTCGGCGCCGTCGGCGTCAGCGGCGACACCTCGGACAATGACGAGATCTGCGCCGTAGCTGGCATCGAAGCTGCCGGCCTGAAGGCCAACATCGGATGACAACAACTGTTTGGTCTTCGCCGCTCTCGCCGCTTGGTTCAAACAAGTACAGCTTCAATTTTAGGACGATGACCGACCGGATCGTCAATCCGGTTCCACGGGAGAAGTCCTCCTGGTGCCGGGAACTCTCCGCGCACCGATGACCTATCCACAGGGGCTGCGATGCCGGGCTCGATCCGATCGGATAGACTTGCGAGCTATCAAACAAGCTCAATCTTCTCACACGGCCCAATATGACCGTTCAACCGACTCTTGCCGAGATCGCTGGCATGCTGGAGCAGTCACCCGATTACCGGGTGCTGCGGCGGCTGGTTCCCCGCTCCGAATTTGCTCCAAGCGACGGGCAATCGACCAAGATCGCAATCCTGCTCGATGTCGAAACCACCGGACTCGATACGGCCAAAGACGAGATCATCGAGCTCGGGATGGTCAAGTTCACCTATCTTTCCGACGGAAGGATCGGCCGGGTCATCGATACTTTCAGTTGCTTCAATCAGCCGTCGATCGCAATTCCCATCGAGATCACTGCGCTGACCGGTATCACCGACGAGATGGTCAAGGACCACGGCCTCGATAAGGAGCGCATCAACGCCTTCGTCTCCGATGCGGTCGTGGTCATCGCCCACAATGCCGGCTTCGACCGCAAGTTCATGGAGCGCTATGCACCCCTGTTCACGCACAAGGCCTGGGCCTGCTCGGTGAGCGAGGTCGAATGGCGCGGCCTTGGCTTCGAGGGATCGCGCCTGTCCTATCTCCTGATGAAAGCCGGGCTGTTTCACGAGGCGCACCGGGCGGTCGACGATTGCCTGGCGCTGCTCGAAATCCTCGCCATGACCCTGCCCCAGCTCGATCGCACCGTGCTCTCCCTGCTGCTCGAGCGAGCCCGCCGCAAGACGATCCGGATCTGGGCTGAGCAGTCGCCGTTCGAGCTCAAGGACGAGCTCAAGCGCCGCGGCTATCGCTGGAGCGACGGCGCCGATGGCCGGCCGCGGTCCTGGTACATTGACGTCGATGAGCCCAATCAGACAGCCGAGATCGAATATCTGCAGAGCACGATCTATCAAAAGGAAGTTGAGGTGCGGATCCAGACACTCACCGCATTCGACCGCTTTTCGGCGAGGGCATAGGGCGCTTTCGAGCTCAAAGAAAACGCTCCAGCCCGAACGTTGACCATGTGGGAGTTATCAGGCGAAGCGCTATCGGATGCCCTTCCAGGGGCCGCCGGCGCCTGGGGTGGCAGCGACGGCTTCGGTCGATGTCCGGCGCGCAACGGGCTTCGCTGGAGGGCGTGCCGGGGTGGCAGGAGCCACCGCCTGCGAAAGATCCGTCAGTGCCAACATAAGGCCCCGCAAGCTCGCCATTATCGTGATGGGCTTGCCAACTCGCTCGAACACGATCGTGGCGCGGTCCTCACGTCCCAGCAACGAGATCAAAGCGGCGTCCGCGGGAAACGTTGCGGCGCATAGCGCCTGGTCGCAGATCAGCGGCTTGATGACGCGCGTGAAGCCGCCAAAGGAGACCGTGGCGCCGACCTCCACACTGCTGTCGCGTGGCAGCATGATCAGCGCCATCGATCGTCCATCCTTGGTGAGCGCGATACGCCAGTCCAATCGCGCGGCATCACCGTGCGAGATCGTTTCCAGATAGCAGATGCGCCGCGCGTTGCGGACCTCATCGCAAACCTGGATCCAATCGAGGAAAGGCCTGATCGTGCGGGTGTAATCGCCCGCCGCGGCCGATTTTCCTGGCGCGAAGACGCTCGCCCACTCGAATCCAAGCGAAGTTGCCTTTGTCGGCTCGGATACAATGCTGGCAGGGGCCGCTCCAGTCAGGCTCGAAGGCCGGGGTGCAGGGTCGGACGCGATCGCCGCCGACAAGCCGGCCAAGGCCAATGGCAAGAGCCAAGCAGCAACACGAGGCAAGCGTGATCTGGGCATGGCTTGTTTCCGGATTGATGGCGGCGGATTCAAGCGACAATGGCGCTGCGCGGAGGAAGTCAGAATCTGACGCCGATTGAACCGGAGGCTCCAACGTCACCCGTGTCCGGCGTGTAGGACACACTTGCCTTGAGGCGCACCGCATCGCTCGCGCGGTAGGCAAGGCCTCCCGCCAACGAGACCGAGTGCCGGAACGTGCCGACCGCGATTGCTACGGAGCGGTCGCCTTTGGCCTCATCCGAGAAGGCGAGTCCCGCCGCCGCCATCGCTGCCGAACCAGCCGCTCGCGCGCGCCGGTCCACCGCCGCCACCTTTCGATCTGTATACATCCGGTCTTCAATGCCCAGCGCGGCGAGACCATCATTCAGTTGCTTCAGGTTGGTCGCATCGTTCGCCGCAGTACCCGCGGCCACATTGTGCAGCGCTACAGCGCCGGGAGAGCCGCCCTGCAGAGTTACCGAATTCAGGCGATGACCGTCTGCTGCGACGTCATATCGAATGCTGTTCACAGACGCAGCATTCAAGGCAGAGGCGACGTCATGATAGGTGCTCCCGAGGATCGTATACGAGGGCTGCGACACGGTTCCGTCGGAATTGACGTGCGAGCCCCCGCCAAGCCAGGTCGCGACCGAATCGGCCGACCGGTACAGCTGCTGCCCCGTGAGCGCATCAGACGATTGCGCTGAGACAATGCCATTTGTGATGCCCGTCAAGGTCCGACGGCCGTCGCTGCCGCTCAGATCGACGCGCTTGCCACCCGTCTTGGCAGCTATGGTCACGGCCGCTGTTGGGTCCGTCTGCCGGACCAGCCCGACCGCGCCGCTTCCGATGTCGTTGATCATGGAGGAGCTCATCGTGGCAATCTGCTGCTCGATCGCTTCGAGCGCGCCGCCGACATTGGTGGAGGGCATTCCGTTCACGAGTGTCGAAAAGTGAGTAACCTGCCCGGTCGTGGGGTCAAAGATGGCCCCTCCTCCGAAGGTCGAAGCTGTCGATCTGCCGAGATTATCATTATTGGACATGACAATGTCCTTCGGGCTTGGAGGTTGGATCACCGGCTGCGGCGTCGACACCGGCTGCGGGGCCGGGATCGATTGTGCAGTCGCGGGTGGGGCCGGCACCGGCACCGGCTTCTGTTCGGCGCAGTCCAGTTCGCCGCCCATCGCCTTCCACTGCTGCCTGAGCTGGTCTGTGCAGCCGCCGGGCGGCCGAAATTTCTGCACTGCCGGTGTTACCACGCCGTGTTGGACCTGCGCCATTGCCGGTGCAGAAATTTCTTCGAGCCACCAACGTGGGCTCGCAATGAAGGCTGCCCTGTCACAGCTGAAGCACTGGGAGAAGACTATGCAACTGACCGGGTCACCGGAGGCGGTCGCCCGCCCCCGGTTCCCACAGAACGTGGCGTGCGGATTTCCCGCACCGACGCTCTTCGACAGTTGGTTCACAGCACTGCAAGCGCTTGCAGCTCCCGATAAGGGAGGCGCAGCTTAGGCTTCAGCAACGGTGTCCGTTCTTTGATTTGGTTGAAGGCGTCCCAAGTGAGGCGTCGGCCTGCCCAGCTGCGGCTGCGCAGCATTCCGCGCCAGTAACGCTCCACGGCCCGATAGACTTTTACGAGGCTCCGGAGATTTCCGGCGACGCCGTAATAGCCATAGTGGCCGCGCAGGACGAGGTTGATTTCATCGGCCTGGTCACTGATCTTGTAATGCCGTATTTGCCGCATCAGCTCCTGCAGAGACATAAGGCTGCGCTTTAGCCGAGATTTCTCGGTGCGCATCCCAACCTTGAAGTTGCCTTTTTGGTTTCGCGTGCAATAGAGCGTCAGCCCCAGAAAGTAGATTGTTTCCGGGCGGTTTCTGCCGCGTTTGCCCGCATGTCTTTGCGCGAACCGACCAAACTCGACCAACTTGGTCTTGGTCGGCTCTAGAGTGAGGCCGAACTTCCCCAACCGAAGACGCAAGGCCTCCTGTACGCGGGTGGCGTCCGATCGATATTGGAAGCAGATCACAAAGTCGTCGATATAGCGCACCAGTCGGGCTTCGCCCCGCAACCGACCCTTCACCACGCGTTCGAACCAGAGGTCGAGAACGTAATGAAGGTAGAGGTTGCTCAAAAGCACACTGATCGATCCGCCTTGTGGCGTTCCTTGTTCGCTCGGGTGCACCGCTCCGTCTTCCAGGATGCCCGCTTTCAACCAGCGCCGGATCAAGCTGATCAGGCGCGGATCACCGACTCGATGTTCGACAAACCGGAGGACCCGATCATGATCGAGACTCCCGAAGAAGTTCTTCAAATCCGCCTCCAACACCCAGCTGATCATGCCGCCGGCGATCACCTCATTGAGGGTCGCCAAGGCATGATGGGCGCTGAGCTTCGGCCTGCCGCCGAACGAGCAGGGTAAGAAGTCCTGCTCGTAAATAGCGGCCAGCACCTCAGCCGTGCTGCGCTGGAGCGCCCGGTCGGCGACAGTTGGAACCCCGAGGGGGCGCTTCTCCGTCTTACCGGGCTTGGGGATATAGACCCGCCGAATGTTCGGCGCCCGATATCCCTGGCGATGGATGGATTGGAGCATTGGCCCTATCCAGTCCTCGAAGCTCTCCTTCGCCGCCTCCACCGTCTGTCCGTCCACCCCGGCGGCGGAGCGCTTCGGAATCTGTAATAGATTCTTTTGCACTCGGTCGCGCGTGATGTGATGGGCCAACGAGGTGAAGCGAAGATTTGTCTCGCGCCGAGCTTTCACTGCTATTTGTTCAAGTTTCGTTTCCATGGTCAGCTGATCTTCTCTTTGCATAGAAGGCCGTAACTCCCGTTGAATGGAGCCCATGTCGCCCAAGAACAATTCAACTACCGCTGACCGCTTCCCCATGTGGCCGGCTCTCCCGTCCTCGGAGTACTATCGGTCAGTCTGACTTCCACCCGGTCGTCAGACCCTTCTCACCTCAGCGGCTTGGCAGGTCTTACAAGCTTGCGCTTGAACCGGATGGATCTCCCTTGTTCACGCTGCTTCCTTTGATTGCATGCTGGCGGTACGAACCCCGGGAGCACCTCTGACCGCTCGCGTTGTCGCGGCCTGCGGTTCCGCCTTCCCCTTTGAGAGACAGGGTCGGCTACTCCGATCACGTTCGATTTCGGGGCTATTTTCCCGTTCACTTCATTCCGGCCTACAACCTCCCTGTCTACGCTTCGCAACGGCCGTTACCGGACGCCACGCAAGACTCGGTTCGCGGCTGCTCGCTAGGCTTTGCCGCGGCCGTCATCTCAGACGGCAGACTTCAACGCGCTTGCAAGGCGCAACTCTCAACAGAACCAAGAATATTCTGCTGCCTGCCTTCGACAGCTGGCGTTCGGGCGGATTGACCGACATGGTCCCGGCGTCTCCCGTGCCTGGCACTTTTGATTGGCTTGTCGGCGTTTTCAAAGCCAACCACCGATGGCGTGAAATCGATTTCAAGACCCAACGCTTATACGACCAAGGCCTGGCGCTATTCGCCAACCACGAATTGAACGACGGTAGCCGCGCGGGCTCGAAACAGATTGCTGATTTTTCCAAAGCATTTGTCGATGCGGTTTATGCAAATCTGCTCGTCGTTCAATACAAGGACGCGGACGGAAACATCGTCAAGCGCGAACGTCGGCGTTTCGCAAACGCTGCCATGACCGCATGCAGGCGCGCCTGGTTCGTTGGTCAGCGCGCCCAGGAAACGAAAGTGCCAGCCATCAACCCATTCTCGCGGATGGGCTTGAAATCGCGGGCCCCTGGTCAGGCCCTGCGAGAGACGCCTACCGCAACCTGGGAAGAGCTTGTCGCCTTCAGGCAAGCCGCAAAGAGGCTGGGGTACCACTCGGTCGCAACCGCTGCATTGCTGACCTGGGAGTGGCTGCAGCGCGAGGAACATATATTCGGAGTCTTCGAAATTGAGCACTATCGACCGAAAGAACGCCCCAACAGCGTGAGGATTATGCACCCCAAGAATGGCGAAGAAGCCTGGTGGCCTTTGGTCGATGAGAACAGTGTGCTGCTCTTCCCCGAGTTGATGGCGGAGCTTGATGCTCTCAAAGACTCAGTCGCTTCAGGACTGGCGTTTCGCCGCGATCATGCTCATCGCAGGTCGCCTACTCCTCTGCCGTGGATCACCGAGCGCAAGGATCTGCGCTACCTTCGGCATGTCGTTAAAAAGATAATCATAGCAGCGGGACTTCGGAACGAGCTCTCATTTACGTCCTTTCGCCACGGCGGCTTCACCGAAGGCGCAGACAGCGATCTTACGGACGCTGAACTGCGTGCCGCCGGCCGCCATCGCTCGAGACTACAACTACCCACCTACGCCAAACGCACGCGGAAGCAATTGATCGTGGCCGCCAAGAAGCGCCGCGAGGAGCGAGCCAGGACGACCCTCTTGTCAGAAGGCGTGCTCGCGCCTCATTCTTCAATCGTTTCGAGCAATCGACACGCTTGATTTTCATAATTCACGCCGGCGCGAGATACCGGGCGGAAGACCAGGATTAGGTTTCCACCTAACGCCCGGTCCATGTCGGCTTGCGCTTCTCGCCGAAGGCCTTGAGGCCTTCCTTGGCGTCCTCGGTCATCGCGAGCAGCGCGATCTGGCTTTCGGTGTAGGCGATGCTCTCGTCGAACGACATCGAGGCGATCGCCCGCATCGCGTATTTGCCGCGGCGGATCGCCGTCGGCGACTTGTCGGCGATGCGGCCGATCAGCCAATCGACCTTGGCATCGAGCTCGGCTGCCGGCACGACGTAGTTGAGAAGACCCGCAGCCTTGGCCGTCGCGGCATCGAACGGCTCGCCGGTCAGCGCCCATTCGTTGACGAGGCGCGGCGGGGCGATCGATTGCAGCAGGCTCAGCACCTGCATCGGGAACACGCCGACCTTCACCTCAGGCAGACCGAAGATCACGCCATCGCCGGCGACCGCCATGTCGGTCATGCACAACAGTCCCATGCCGCCGGCCATGCAGACGCCGCCGACCCGCGCGATCGCGGGCTTGGTCGCATTCTGCGACAGCCGCAGCAGATCGGCGTAGTCGACATTGGGGCGCGAGAAATCCATCGAGAACGCCGCGCCGCTGTTCTGCAGATCAGCGCCGGCGCAGAACGCCTTGTCGCCCGCACCGGTCAGCACGATGACGCGCACGTCCTTGTCGTCATGCGCCTCGCGATAGCCCTTCGCGATGCCGGCGATCACGCCGGCATTGAGCGCGTTGCGCTTGTCCGGGCGATTGATCGTGATCCAGAACGCCTGCCCGCGCTTTTCGAGAAGAACGCTGTTGTCGGTCATGTGTCCTGCCTGTTTTCTTGGCCAATGTGCCGTGGTCAGCCGACATTGCGGCAGGATCGGCGCCGACTGCAAGCAGGATTTATGCGGCCATCGATACCTTCCGGATCCAGACCTTGTTGTCGTGGAACGCGGCGCCGCCAAGCGGCGCGACGGCCTCCGCCCCAGTCAGCATGTTGATGCCGCGCCCGCCGATATGGGACTTGTTCGGATGGATCGACTCGGCGATCAGCACGCCGCGGCGAACGCCATCGAACAGTTTCGCGGTCAGCGTGGTCTCGCCGCGCATGTTGCCGAGCGTCACCGCGTCGCCATCGGCGATCAAGAGCGTCGCCGCATCGTCGGGATGAATCATCACGGTCGGCGCGCCCTCGCGGGCTTGCGACGACGGCGTTTCGTTGAAGCTGGTGTTCAGGAAGCTGCGCGAGGGTGACGTCGCGAGCCGGAACGGATGCTGTGCGTCCGCCTCCTCGATGATGGTCCAATGGTCGGGCAGCGAGGGCATCTTGTCCCACGCCCCCATCAGCCCGCCGCTGCCGACGGGCACCTTGCCCCAATCGACCTTGAAGTGGAACTTCTTGTCGGCATGGGCAAAGCCGTCGAGATAATGCGAGGTGCGGAAATCAGGCTGCAGGTCGCGCCACAGCTCGGCTTCGAGCGTGTCGATATCGCCGTGCCCGCTCTTCTTCAGCGTCGCATCGATCAGCTGGCGCGGCGTCATGTTGAAGCCGGGATGCACGGCGTTGAGCCTGCGGCCGAGCCCCTGCATCACCTCGTGATTGGAACGGCACTCGCCGGGCGGATCGATCAGCTTCGGGCCGACCGAGATGTGCTGATGACCGCCGCCGTAATAGAGGTCGTCGTGCTCCATGAACATCGTCGCCGGCAGCACGATATCGGCCATCTGCGCCGTCTCGGTCATGAACTGCTCGTGCACCGCGACGAACAGATCCTCGCGAGCAAAGCCCTGGCGTACCAGCGCCTGCTCGGGCGCGACCGTCATCGGATTGGTGTTCTGGATCAGCATCGCCTTGACCGGCCCGCCGCCGCGGAGCGCCTCGGCATCGCCGGTCAGGATGCGGCCGATCTTGGACTGATCGAGCACCCGCGTCGAGGGATCGATCGCGTCGTGGCCTTCGATGATCGATTCGTCGAAACGCCAGATTGCGGCATTGTTGAAGAACGCGCCGCCGCCCTCATATTGCCAGGCGCCGGTGACCGCGGGGATGCACGAGGCAGCGTGCATCTGGGCGGCACCGTTGCGGCTGCGGGTGAAGCCGTAGCCAAGACGGAAGAACGAGCGCTTGGTCTGTCCGACCAGCCGCGCGAACGCCTCGATCTCCTCGACTGGCACGCCCGAGATCACTGAGGCCCATTCCGGCGTGCGGGTCTTCAGATGCGCTTCCAGCTCGTCGGGGCAATCGGTATAGCGCGCGAGATATTCGCGATCGGCAAATCCCTCGCGGAACAGCACGTGCATCACGGCGCAGGCAAACGCGCCATCGGTGCCCGGCCGCAGCAGGATCTTGATGTCGGCCTGCTTCATGGTCTCGTTGTTGTAGACGTCGACCGCCGCGATCTTCGCGCCGCGCTCCTTCCGCGCGCGCGATGCATGCGTCATTACATTGACCTGGGTGTTCACCGGATTGGTGCCCCAGATCACGACGAGGTCCGAGACGCCCATCTCGCGGGGATCGACACCGGCGATCTTGCCGGTCCCGGCCGCAAAGCCGATACGCGCGATGGTTGCGCAGATCGTGCCGTAGAAGCGCGAATACTTCTTCACATGCGACAGCCGGTTGAGGCCGTCGCGCATCACGAGCCCCATAGTGCCGGCGTAGTAATAGGGCCAGACCGACTCGGCGCCGAATTCCCGCTCGGCCGCATCGAACCGCGCCGCGATCTCGTCCAGCGCCTCATCCCAGGAGATCCGCGCGAACTGGCCGGAGCCCTTCGGCCCGGTCCGGCGCAGCGGGACCATCAGCCGCTCGGCATGATGAATCCGCTCGGCATACCGCGCGACCTTGGCGCAGACCACGCCGGCGGTGTAGGTCTGCTGTTTGGAGCCCCTGACGCGGCCGATCGAGCGTCCCTCGATCACCTCGACGTCGAGCGCACATGCCGACGGGCAGTCGTGCGGACAGGTGGAATGGCGGATGTCGACCTTGGCATGCTGGTTCATGGCCAAATTGGTAACATCAAATATCCCCCGCGCCGAGGGGCATTATTGACCCAGCCAGCGCGAAATCTGCTCACGTGCCATGCGGCAGGCGCCGGGACGGGCAGCTATTGGCCTGAGCCGTCCCATCAGACGCGGAAGATGCGGGTGTAGTGCGATTTGATCGATTCCCCTTCCCGCTCCACCGCCACCGGATCGTCCTTCATCGTCTTGATGTCCTTTAGCGGCCTGCGTCCAGCCTTCTCCTTGGCCTGTGCATGGACGGATCTGAGGCCGCCGATCTCGACATTGAGCTGCTGGCCCTCACGCCCGAGCGCGAAGGACTGGAACAGCCTCGCGGCATTCGGATGCGGAGCGTCCTTGAAGATCCCGTTCGGGCCGACAATGATCGGCGACCCCTCGGTGGCATAGACCGGCTCGACCGGGCGGCCGGCCTCCTTCATCTGAAAGATGTTGTATTCGTTGCCGTCGGCCATCACAGCACGCTCGCCGAGATCGAGCTTCTTGGGTGGATCCGTCGAGGATTGCACCTGCATGATGTTCTGCTTGGCGAGTTGCTCGAAAAAGCTCCAGCCGAGATCGCGCTGCATCTGATAGGTCGCGGTCATGATGGTGCCGCTATAGCCGGGATGCGCCTTCACGATTTTGCCCTTCCATTTCGGATCGAGCAGATCGGCAAAGCTCTTCGGCGCCTCCTCGGCCTTCACGAGATTGGTGTTGTAGGCAATGATCGAAAGCCAGACCCGGAAGCTTGCGAATTGCCCGTCCGCGTCGCGATGCTCCTCGGGGTAATATTTTGCGACCTCCTCCGGAACATAGGGCGCGAGAATACCGTCGCGCTTCCACACGATGAAATGCGCGGCGTCGGACGAGTTGACGACGTCGACGGCATGAATGTTGCTGGCGTATTCCTGGCCGACCCGCTGGAACACGCGCTCCGCGCCGGTGCGTTCGACGCGCACCGTGATATCGGGATATTTCGCTTCGAACGCCCTCGCCAGCTTCTCCGCGACCGGCAGATCGGTGGAGGTGTAATAGACGACCTGTCCCTCTTTCTTCGCTGCCTCGATCAGCGTCGGCGTCACCGGTTCCGCCGGTGGCGCGGCGGCCGTCACGCGCGTTGAAAGGGCGGCCCCGGTGAGCACGGCGCCCGAGCCCTTCAGCATGTCGCGGCGCGATAGCCCAGGATGTTTCCTCATATGATTCCCCGCACGCGATGGCGAAGTTGTACACCGTCCTCCCGCTCTTATTCCAATGCGCGAAAACGGAGTCTGTCGTCGACAGAGGCTTCAGGTTGCAGCTAGACTTCTGATCAAGAAACAAGACTAAACTTGGGGGATTCAGTCAATGGCAAGCCTGCGATACGCCTTGGTGTTTGTCGCGGCGTTGCTGACCGTGTCCATGTCAGGCTCATATGCTGACGCCGAAGACTATCCCGCGCGGCCGGTCAGGATCATCGTTCCCTTCGGTCCCGGCGGTCCGGCCGACGTCGTCGCGCGACAGATCGGCGGCATCTTGCAGGAAAGCCTCGGCCAGCCCTTCGTGGTGGAGAACCGCACCGGCGCCGGCGGCGTGATCGGCACCCTCGAGGTCGCCAAGGCGCCGGCCGACGGCTACACCCTCCTGATGATGTCGAACACCCAGACCGCGAACGAATCGCTGGTGCCGCAGCGCAAATATGCGCTGATGCGCGACCTGACGCCGATCGCGTCGTTGAATACCTCGGATCTCGTGATCGTGGTCCACCCCGCCGTGCAGGCAAAGACCTTGCAGGAGTTCATCGCCCTCGCAAAGGCGCAGCCCGGACAGCTGAACTATGCCTCGTCAGGTCAGGGCACGCCGTATCACATGGCGGGCGAGCTGTTCAAAGCCATGGCCGGCATCGACGTCGTGCACGTGCCCTATCGCAACAGCGGCGAAGCCCGCGGCGGCGTCATCGGCGGCCAGGTCCAGATGATGATCGATGCCGTTCCGGCGATGGCGCCGAATGTCGCCGAAAACCGGGTGCGCGCACTCGCAACGACCGGCAAGATTCGTTCGACGGTGCTGCCCAACGTTCCGACGGTGACCGAGGCGGGCGTGTTCGGCTATGAGGCAACGATCTGGCTCGGCCTGATGGCCCCGGCGGACACGCCGACGCCGATCATCGACAAGCTCAACGCGGCAGTGAACGCCGCAATCAAGCGGCCAGAGGTCGAGAAGCTCTGGGCCGCGCAGGGCGCGGCGCCGATGACCATGACGCCGGCGGCGTTCGACGCATTCCTGCGCGCCGATATCGTGAAGTGGGCAGACGTCGTCAAGAGATTGGACAAGCCCCAATAGGCACGCACCGGCGAGTCCGCGAGTGAAGGAACAGTGCGCATGAAGACGTTGAACATCCTGAGCGGCGGTGCGGCGCAGGGCCTGGTGCGCAGCCTCGTGCCAGCATTTGAAGCTGAGACCGGGCTCAGCATTGCCGGCGATTTTGGCGCGGTCGGCGCCATGGCCGACAAGTTACGCACTGGCGCTGCAACCGACATTGTCATCCTGACCGCCGCTCTGATCGCGAAGCTGGCCGACGAAGGGCTGGTTTTGCGCAGCTCGATCACGGACATCGGCCGGGTTGAAACCGCCCTCGCCGTCCGGGCCGGCGATCCATTGGTCAGCGCCAACGACGCGGCCAGCCTGCGTGCGGCGCTGCTCGCGGCGGACGCGATCTTCGTGCCCGATACGAAGGCGTCGACGGCCGGAATTCATGTCGGCAGGGTGCTCGCGCAGCTCGACATCGCTGATGTCGTCGCGGACCGCCTGAAGATCTTTCCAAACGGTACGACGGCCATGCGACATCTGGCCGAATCCGGAGATCGGCGGCCGATCGGCTGTACGCAATCGACCGAGATCATCAGCACCAAGGGCATCGTGCTGTCGGGCAGCCTGCCGCCGGAGTGCGGGCTCGCGACGATGTATACGGCGGCCATTCCGACACAGGCATCGTCGGCGTCGCAGGCGCAACGCCTGATCGCATTGCTGACGTCGCCGGAAACATCTGCGCTACGCAGCCAGACTGGCTTTGTTTCTGGCCTGACGTCGTAGATGAGACCAGACCACCTAAAGTGCGATGAAATATGTTCAACCGTTATCGCTAGGTCGACAGAATGCATCAGCACGATGCATCGCCTATGGATGCATAAGAGGACCTGCAAATTCGCTGCAATCACATTCTTAAGAAGAATTGCGTCGTCGACATCCAGAGGCAATTGTCGTGAAAGCAGTCTGCGGGTCACCCTGCACGCTGCTCGCGTTGATACAGTAGTCATTGGTTGCAGAGCGATAGCCAACGAATCCCAGATGGATCCTATCTGCGGCCGCCGCAGCGGACCCATGTGCAACGGTCGCCGCGGCCCCCACAACAAGAGCGCGAAGCCGCGACGACCACTGTCCGGTCATCGGCCTCAAGTACGGATGCAGCCGATTGGATTCGACTAACCATGATTAAAGACCGAAACCAACGGGCGCCGACGGCTGCGGAGCGCGAAGCAAACAAAGCATTCAAAACTGTCAGGCCGACGGAAGCCATGACGGATTACGCCAAAGCGCAAAAAGCGATCCACGATAATCGGGAGCGCCTAAAAGCCGAACGGCTGGCGCCGGAGGCCGAAGCGGCCAACTGCACCAAAGGAGGTTGAGCGTCCCATGTGGACGATCGCGGACGACCAAAGTTTGTGGCGGGTGATATGGCCCTGCACTTTCGCCGAGTCGATACTGAACTGGAGATATGGATCGCAAGCAGCGGCGACTGTTCATTCGTCATCAGCAACGAGAGTGTCAAGCGCCATCCGGAACTGCCCCCCTTTTGCGTCATGAAGAACTGCCCCCACCGTCTGGATTATGATCTTGGTTGAAGGTTGTTTCCGACGTTAATGGGCCGGAGGGAGGCGGAGCCGACCGGAGCCGTCACCGTCGGGCGGCGGCTTGATGAGGCCGGTCTTGCGCTTGGCGCGGAGACGATAGCTGTCGCCGCGGATCGTCAGCACGTGGCTGTGGTGCAGGAGCCGATCGAGGATGGCGGTGGCGACCACGGGATCGGCGAACACGGCGCCCCATTCGGCAACACTACGGTTCGACGTGATCAGCATGGCGCCGGTTTCGTAGCGGCGGCAAGGACGACGCGATCGGTGGGCTCGGAACATGGCCGCGTCTCCGGAGTTGCCATTGGCGTGAATAAATAAGGGTGGACGAGGCGTTTTGCTTTGGCTTTTGGGCGTGCCAATTCCTGTGATCATCCTGCTGTGGTTGTTTTTTGGGCACTGACTACGGCGTAATTGCCGGGCGACGTACACCAACGCAGTCTGCCGGCGCAGCTAATTAGGATCCATTTCGGGCGGCACGTCGAGCGATCGAATGATCGAGCCCTGCAAGGCCGTGCAATTAAATCAAGATCGGATAGACACATCCCGTCGTGCTATCGCTGCGCCTAGCCGGACATTGTGGGAGCGCCGATAATCTTTGCAGAGAACAATGTGCGAGTTGCGCCTGCTTGTCGCATTTTGCCGAGCGTGATTTTGGTCGGATCGTCCTTCATACGCGTGATTTCACCGCTCGCTGCGCCCCGCGATCCCGCAAGCGTTAGCGCAAGGATGGCAGCTTGGCGCACAAGACGTCGGTCAAAACCCATCATTGCACTCGCACCGGCGATGCGGGCCAATAAGATTTCAGCCATCGCCTATCCGTCAAAACATGGCGGCTGGAAGAGCGGGAGCTTCTGCATGCCTCCGCCGCAGTAATCCGTTTGGAAGATGAACCATGGCACCCACGCCGGCTGCGCGTATTTTAAACTTGGCAGTGTTGTCGTAATTTCATGCCAATGCCATGCCGATCAACCGAAAGCTGCTGGAAATCCCGCCCGAGGTCGCCCACCGGTTCGCCGCGGACATGAAGGGTTATCACGCAGAACAGGACAACATCTAACGCGATCGGGTCGCGGTCGGCACGAAGCATATGCTGCTGGGGCAGATGCCGTGGGGCACCAAGCTGCGGGTTGACCGAGGTCAAGGATTATTTGAGTTGATGCGATGAAAACTGTCTGGATCTACACGGACACGGCCAAGAAAATCGGCGACGAGGACCACATCAAGGTCTTCGCTTCGATCGAGGCCGCCGAGAAATGGTTCGAGGAAAACGCCCCCGAGGGCGTGGCATTTGAGTACGCTGTCCTGGAGTGAAAATGGCAAAGGCCTTGCTGCTCTCATTGCAATTGCCGCATTGGCTGATAATCGCAGGGGCCGCGCTGATAGCGGTCGGCCTGATTGGCCTTGTGATTAGCCGCCGGCGCCGGACCAATGTCCAGGACGAAGCAACCACAGAGCCAAGTTCCGAGCCACGCCCCCAACTGTCACCGCTGCCGGATCTTCTTAACTCACGACCACGAAAGGATCGGCGTGAGATCTAAGGGTCGCACGAGCGAAAAAGATGGAGGTGTGGCAGGATCACTGGCTTGTAGCTAGCCACCGTCGGCGCATAGTCAACAAATGATCGAGCAGCGACCAGCTTTCATGGCTTGCAAAAATCCCGGCCCCGGCTGGAGGATCGACATTCTGTGGCCCGATGGCGAAACGGAAGTCATCAAGGGTTTTACTACTGAGCACGACGCCGCGAAGTGGATTTCAGAGCACTCGAAGACGTGGCAAGAAATCCCTGACCAACCGCGCTAGAGCGGTTCGCTGGCGTCCACTCATCGCGACGTCTAGCGGCTTCTCAGCGTGCGACGGCCCGATTGATCGAGGCACGCCCTGACGTCCGTCATTTCGCGTCGCCGCTTTGGCTTCAAAAGAGCGGACCCTGCTTTTGCGTCGGAATGAAGCCTCGTCCGCGTTGGTAGAGGTTTCTCGCTCGGACCTCCCTCCCCTATTGAGCAAGCCGGCGTTCGCGGGCTCGGCGGCGCATCCGTCCACGGATCGCGACCTTAACGTTAAACCGAAAAACGATGAGCGCGCCCGGCGTGGCAGTCTCTGAGATATTTCATTCTCTCTTCGTCAAAAGCCAATTTCAAAGTTCAGCGATTTGAATCGATGATCCTGGAATTCGGTATCGTGACCACGATCGTGGGATCTATGCTCGCCTTGTATGCAAGCCGGCGTCGTTCGATCATCCTGGAGGCGTGCGCAGGCGTGCTGCTGATTGCTGGCCTTAGCTGCCTTGGCGCGGGGCTCCCGCGTGTTTGACCGCTTCGCAGACTGGAGCGCGCCGCGCTCAAGCCATCGGATATGCCTTCGTGGCCTGGGCCCGAGCGCTAGATGCTCTGGGAATTGCGATGGAGCTATTTCTTTGACGCAGGACCATATTTCGCAATCCGAACAACTGGCGAGCGTCGCAGCTCTGACGCCGAAGGCGGTTGACTTGCTAAATCTTCAAAAGAGGATTTCCGCTGTCCGGTTCGGTTAGGATCGCGGTGTCACTCGATGGCTGCGAGGCGGATACCTTCGACGAGAAGCACATAACCGTCAGGCCGCATCCACGGTCGCTTTTCCGGCCAACGCTCAAGCTGCTCCAGCGACTGGGCGCGCCTCGTCAAACGCCCAGGATAAGCGGCGCGGCAATGGATTGGAAGGTAACTACATAACCCGGATGCAGGCGAGCAACTTGGCGCATTGCCTGCAGCGCAGGCCCGTGGAAGGAACTGCAAGAGCCCACGCCAGATCAACCAAGGCCACATCAGCAGATCGTGCGGGCTGGCACGGATCGCCTGCTACAATCTTTCGAGTGCTCTCTCGATATCCGCCGCCCCTCAGCAACCTCTATTACTTTCCGCGCGTGGAACAAAAACATCGGCAGGAGAAACGGGCCTCAGCGAGGATACCGAGCTTGCCGCTTTCCCCGGATTCCTACGGACGCGTTAACCACTTGCTGTTCGCAGCCTAAGCAACTCGTTAACAGGGAGGTGCGATTATGCGGTCTTTGAGCGGAGAAATAGTGAAATGCCCAAGGGCATGGTCAAGCTGTTTAAGGAAGACAAAGGCTTCGGATTCATAAAGCCGGATACCGGTGGGGAAGATATCTTCTTCCATGTCACGTCCCTTCTGCCTGGAGTAACACCTAGGCCAGGTGATCGTGTTACTTTCGAACTCGGGGTTGATCGAAGAACCGGACGTAGCCGGGCCGACAAGGTTATGATGGGCTAAGACCCTCACTCCAATGCGAACAACCGATCTGCGCAAAAATCGAAAGTCTCTACCAAAACTTGCCGTACCCATTTCACGACTCGGGGATGCGCACCCTTCTCTCCCATGAGTGCGCATGGGCAGCCCCGCCCGCACAAGACATTGATTTCATTTCGGATAACACGCCCCTAAAAACGCAAAATTTGGCAGTTCGGACCACATCAAGCTGACGATCGGCTGTCCTCCGAACGCGCAATGAGGCCGCGCCAGCGAAGTCGCGCGGTGAGCCCGTCAAGAGGGACGGGTTTGAAGTTCGGTCACTCAGCGCCGCTCGAATCGTGACTGATCACGAGTTCATAACCCGGCAGGGTCTGCCGGCTGACGACATGGCGCAGGTCGTACGCAAACTGTTTGAGCAGCGAGAGCAGCCATTCTTCGTCGGCGACTGCTATTCCTGGCGGCTGGGTGGACCGGTCGTGGCCGAGACATTTCCGCAGTTCGCGCAGAAGCCGGTCGAGGTGAAGCAGAGTTCGTGAGCCGCTAGCGCTCGCGCCAAGCGCGCATCAGCTGATCGGAGAACGGCTTGAAGAGGTAAGACATCACTGTGCGCTGCCCGGTCTGAATAAAGGCTTCGACTGGCATGCCCGCGATCAGCTTCACGTCGCCGAGGCGGGCCATCTCCGCCTCCGTCACCGCAATGCGGGTGACATAGAAGCTGGTTCCAGTCTTTTGGTCGTTCGTGACATCAGCGGACACGTGGTTCACTTCACCGTTGAGCTGCGGCGTGGTCCGCTGGTTGAAGGCGGTGAAGCGCAGCAGCACCGGCTGGCCGACCGATACGCGATCGATCTCATGCGGGGCGATGCGCACTTCGACGACCAGCAGGTCGTGGGCGGGGACGATCAGCATGATCGGCTCGCCGGCGGTGACGACGCCGCCTATCGTGTGCAGCGCGAGCTGCTGCACGGTGCCATCCTGCGGCGCCCGGATATCGATGCGCTTGAGCTGATCGTCGGCGGCCACCCGCTTCTCGACCAGTTCCGAGGTCTTCGCGCGAATCTCGGCAAGCTCCTTTCCCACCTCGGTGCGGAGATCCTGATCGACCTGAATGATTTGCAGCGCGGTCTCGGTGATCCGGCCCCTCGCTTCGGCAATGGAGGCGACCAGAGCGCCGCGTTCGCCGTGCAGGCGCACCGCATCGCGCTCAAGTGTGGTCACGCGCGTGATCTGGACCAGGTTCTTGCGCCACAGATCGCGCACGCCGACGAGCTCCTGGTCGACAAACCTCGTCTCGCCGTCTTTCGCGGCGATCTGCTCTTCCAAACCGCCGATCTGCTCTCGCAATTGGCCGATGCGCTCGTTGAGCTGGGCCTTCTTGCCTGCTCGGGCGGTGCCGCGGAGCTCGAACAGCTTGTGCTCGCCGACGAGCACGCGCGCCACATCCGTGTCGGAGATACGCGCGATGAGGTCCGCCGGAAAGTCGACGCGCTTTTGGTCGTCGCGCTCCGCCTCGAGCCGGGCCTGGCGCGCCGCTAACTCGTCGAGGCTCTTGAGAATGACCAGAAGGTTGGCCCGCGTCACCGTCTCGTCGAGGCGCAGCAGCACGTCTCCAGCCTTCACCCTCGAGCCCTCTCGGACATTGAGTTCGCCCACCACGCCGCCGGTCGGGTGCTGCACCTTCTTGCTGTAGCTGTCGACCACCAGCGTACCTGCGCCGATGACGGCGCCCGCGAGTTCCGTCGTGGCAGCCCAGCCGCCGACGGCGCCGGCGAGAAGGATGACACCCACCAGTCCCGCGCCGAGGTGCCGGCGGATCGAGAGCGGCACGACGTTGACCGGCTCGCGGTTCATGGGCTCGTTCATGGGCTCGCTCCCTCGCTCACGACCTTGAGCGGTACCGGAGCCGGCCGCGGCTGCATCATCTTGGCCAGCAGCGCATCCTTCGGCCCGAGCGCCTGCACACGTCCCTGCGACATCACCATCAACTGGTCGACGCCGGAAAGCGCGCTGGTTCGGTGCGCGACGACGATGACAATGCCGCCGCGTGCGCGCACGCCCATGATGGCTTGCGTCAGGGCCTGGTCGCCCTCCATGTCCAGGTTGGAGTTGGGCTCATCGAGAACCACCAGGAACGGATCGCGGTATAGCGCACGGGCGAGCGCGATGCGCTGGCGCTGCCCGGCCGAGAGCGCCGCTCCAGCCTCGCCGATCTGCGTGTCGTAGCCATCAGGCAGTTGCAGGATTGTTTCATGCACACCGGCCGCTGTCGCGGCGGCGATGGTCGCCGGCACGTCGGGTTCGGGATCAAATCGGGCGATGTTCTGGGCCACCGTGCCGGCGAACAGCTCGACATCCTGTGGCAGATAGCCGATGTGCCTGCCGAGTGCTTCCGAATTCCATTGTTCGAGGGCGGCACCGTCGAGCCGCACCTTGCCGCTTGCCGGCGTCCACACACCGACGATGGCGCGCACCAGCGATGATTTACCCGACGCACTCGGGCCGACAATCCCTAGCCCTTGTCCGGGCTTTAGCGTGAAGGAAACCTCGAGCACCACCGCGCGCCGATCGCCCGGCGGCGCCACGGAGATGGTCTCGACCGCGAGGCCCTTGCACGGCGGCGGCAGCGGAGTCTTCTCCGACTCGTCCGGGAGCTGCGCCCAGTATTGCTGCAGACGTTTCCAGCTCTGCCGGGCGGCGACCAGGCTTTTCCAGTGCGCGATGGCGAGCTCGACCGGAGCGAGCGCGCGCGACGTGAGGATGGCGCCGGCAATGATGATCCCGCCACTCGCCTCCTGTCGGATGACCAGATAGCCACCGACGCCGAGCACCGCCGATTGCAAGGCCATGCGCAGCACCTTGGAGGCGGAGCCGAAGCCGCCGGCGATGTCGGCGGCGCGCCTCTGGCTGGCCATGTAACCGTCGTTGGCCGCCGCCCAACGCGCGGCGAGGCGCCCACGCATGCCCATGGCGTGCAACACCTCGGCATTGCGGCGGCTGGCCTCGGCCAGGGCATTGCGCTGTGCTACCCGCCCGGTGATGTCCCTGGCGTGCGCACGCGTCAGCCGATCGGTGACTAGCGTCAGCAAAACGAGCAGCAGCGCGCCGATCAACGCGGTGAGCCCCAGCAGCGGGTGGAACAGGTAACAGATTGTGAGATAGAACGGGATCCACGGCAGGTCGAACAACGCGGTCGGCCCGAGCCCCGAGAGATAGCTGCGGACCTGATCGAGGTCGCGCATCGGCTGCAGCCCGTCGCCGCTGATGCGCGCCCGCAGCGGCCAGCGGGCAACAATGTCATAAGCCCGCTCCGAGAATGCGCGATCGAGCCAGTCGCCGATGCGGATCAGGATGCGCCCGCGCAAGATGTCAAGGAATGCATGGAAGAGGTAGAGGCCGCAGGCCAGGACGACGAGGCCGACGAGCGTCGGCACGCTGTGGCTCGGCACCACGCGGTCATAGACTTCCAGCATGAAGAACGAACTGGTGAGATATAGCACGTTCAGCATGGCCGTGATCAAGCCGATGCCGATCAGCACGCCGCGGCAGGCCCGGAGCAGCGACGGAAGATCGTGTGCGGTCGGTGACCCGTCGTGATCGCCGGCGGGAGCAGGCCGCGCGCGCCCCCGCCGCCTTCGCGCCAGCCGGAGAAGGATGATTGCCGCCACGATAGGCAGCGCCGCGCGGAGCATGAAATCGCGCGGCCCGTCGAGAGCCGGGCCGAACCAGGCTTGCGCGTTGGCGGCGACTTGAGACCAGCACTCCGAGAGAATGTCCAACACGCGTATCGATTCCTAGGGGCTCTCGACCTCACGAGACTTTGGCGCGGAGGCGCATCCATGTCGGATGCGTCTCCGCGCGACGGAACTAGGCCAACGGCCAGTGGCTCACGGTCGTCGAGTCCGGGTTGTCCACCAGCACGTTGAAGGTGGCCTTGGCGGTATCGCCATCGGCGTCGGTGTTGACGATCCGGAACTGGATGTCCTGATCGTTCACCGGGGCGGCCACCTGGGTGGTGAAGTTGATGATGCGGACACCCGCATTGGTGTCGACCGGGGTGAAGAAGAACCGGATGTAGCCGGTCGAGAATGTTTCTCCGGCGGCATCGTGATTGCTGCCGGGCACGATAGTATTGCCCAAGTCCGCAACGGTGACGTGGACGTTGCCTTGCTTGAGACCGCTGATGGTTGGGTTCTCGTAGTCGATCAAATCGCCGGCGGAGTTGAACAGCCAATACTCCGCCTTGATGCTGGTGACGTTGCCGATTCCCGCCACGTCGAAGGCCAGATTCTTGAGGTTGAGGCCGCTGCCTTCATTGAAGAAGAAGCCCTCGTTCATGTTGATCTGCGACGCCTGCCCGTTCTTCACTCCGAATCCGATATTGTCGGGGTTGAGGTCGTCGGCCGGGTTCGAGGTGCCGAGATCCGCGGTCAGCAACTGGGCCTGGGTTTGCAGTCCGAGGGCACCTGTATCGGCGGCGGGGAACAGCAGTCCGTTGAAGACGATGTTGTGGCCGCCGCTGGTGCTGACATTGAGCGTCTCGACCGGGCTCCCCGACTTGATGGCGCTGAAGTTGAGCGTCTCCGGCGGGTTGGCGAGCGTCTGCAGCACCGTGAAGGTGTAACCTGTGTCGGATACGCTCAGCTGGTAGACACCGTTGCCGCCGGAATCCTTGTAGGTCAGGACTGTATGATCGGTGTTGTATGACTGCGTGAGCCCGGTGATGGCAGCGGCGGCATCGATCGTGACCTTGGCCCCGTCGGCGCCGTCGGGTGACGTGAACGAGTCCGATCCCGAGGAGCCGGCAGTGAAGCCGACGGCCGGATGCTGGGCGTCCTGCCCGGAGAGGCTCTGCACCCCGCTGAGGCTTGGACCATCGTCGAGCAGCTGGAACTTGTTTCCGATGTTAGCCGCCGCGGCGGCGCTCGTGTCACCGTCCTTGTCGGTGGCAGTGGCCGAGAGCGTGATCAGGTCCGCGGCCATGCTGGCGCTGGCTTCGGAACTGTCGCCGACCGCCCCATCAGTGCTGGTGGTATCGGCGGTCGCTTCCTTGACGGCCCGAAACTCCGAGAACGTGACGGTTCCTGCCGAATCGACGTGAACACCGAAAACGAGATCACCACCCGAGCTCGTCTTGCCGACAACGTCCCCGGTGACGATGTTGTGGCTGGGGTCGTTGGCACTCGCAATGCTGAGCAGAACAGCCTGTCCAGACAGCGAATCGACCAGCCCGGAATCGACATTGGCAGACTTGACGCCGAGCGTATAGCCGCCGACGGATCCAGCCCCGTCGGCGCCGTAATTGGGCGTGAACAGGCCGCTGAAGCTGCCAGACGTGCTGGTGTTCGCCGGGGTGGGGGTTGAGCCGGCCGCGAGATAGCTCTCGTCGAGCTGCAGCGCGGTGGCGGTGCCGTTCGCAAGCAGAGTCGGACCGTCATCCTCAAACAACAGGTTGCCGCCGACGCCGGTGTGCTCCGTCCCACTGGTCGTGTTCGCCACAGTGAATAAGAAATTGCCGAGATCGAAGGTGACGTTGGAGCCGGCCCCGCTCACCGGTTGATTGTTCTTGACCACGAAGCGGTCCATGTGACTGCTTTCCGCGACCGTGAATTCGACGGTGTAATCGTCCTTCAGGCCGGAAATGATGTAGGATCCGTCACTCTGCTGAGTGGGATTGTTGATGGTTTGGACCACGGTCGTTTTGGTCAGGTCCGAATACACCTTGATCGAGGTGATTGGCAGCTTGGTCTGGTTGCCGCTCAAACCGTCGGCACCGAGGTTCGTCGTTGAGAAAAAGGCTGCGTTTTGAGCGTCCGCCGTATCGTCGAGGGCCCACAGTTTCAGGCTTGTGGTGGTGTCCGCGTTGCCCGGATTCACCTGTACCAGCGAAAAGCTCGCCTTAACGACCGAGGTAACGTGCTTCTCAGTGTTAGCATCCGAGCCGTCACTGTAGCTGAGCGCGGCTTGATCATGCACGTCCGTACTGGTTAGCGGGAAGTGCGGATAGTTCACGTGATCAACCAAGTCGACTCGCAGCCCCTCCCCGGGATCGATGTGCTGCGCATTGTTGCCCAAGCCGGTTGTAGAGACATTGACCGTTGACCCCGGCAGCAAGCCGCTGACGATGATATCGGGATCGTTGGTGTCCGTCCCTGCGGTCACAGTCTGCTCGATCGCCGCCCAGGCGTCCTGCCCGGAGGGCACGTTGCCGAAATTGCTGAAGGCGACTTCCGTCGTTGTTGTGAAGAAGGCCTTGACATCGACAAGGCCGGAAAGGTTAAGCGTATCGGCGTCGTCGATCCCGCTGGTGTTGGTGTGCTTCAGCGCCTCGTACTGGATGGTCCAGACGTTGCCGCCTGTCACGTTGCCGGAGGTGATGGTCTCGTCCAGCACGATAGCGAAGGCGACGGTGCCTGTGGAACTGGCTTGCCAGGTCTGGCCACCGTCCGACGTTGTGCCCTCGCGCCCGAGCAGGATGTGGCTGTTGGAATCGGTGTAGAGGAAGATCTGCGCGCCGTCGCCGGTGGCGAAAATCTGGGTCGGCGTGCCGTTGGTGATCGTCCCCCCCGTGGAGTTCGAGAATTGCAGGTCGGTGACGGTGGTCGTGCCGAGCTGGATGAAATCGGTGCCGGCACTGCCGATCGTCCGCGCCGCAGCTTGCGGAAACACCACGCTCGTATCACCCGACTCTTCGCCGGCGGAGCCAGCCACAATGCCCAGACTGGTCTTGAGAGCCGCGCTCATGTTCGCAAGCAGGAAAGACCAGGCAACTTCGTTGTCGGGCCCCGCCTGAACACCCGTGTCATTGTCAGTGCCGCTGGTCTGCAAGCTCGCGGCTTCGTCGATGATGAGATTGCCGTTGATGGTCAATACTGATGCCATGATTTCCTCCCTTCGAAAGGCGGCGCTCGTTCGTACCTTCTTCGGAACAGGCGGTCGCCGCCCGGGCTCGCAATCGCCCAACGGTTTCGCTGCAAAACAATGCGCAATCCAAGCGTCAGCTCTTCGGCGATCTGTGGCGCTCGCCGGGAGGGGACGTCAGTTTCTGGAAGTCCGTTAAGATGGGGCGCAGCGGAAGCCTGTCGTTACTTCGCGCACGCCCCTCCGACGCTGCCTGAATAATCAGTCGCGGAGAGAAGTACCTGCAATCGAATGATCGGATGCTTTTGCATGCTATTCTCCCTCGATCTGCTGCAAACTGCTGCGAACGCAAGTGGAGAAGCAAACACCGTCCAACAAATTTCGAGGCCATGCCTCCCAATGGAACTTTGCCAGTAAAGGAGTGAGAAAATTCAAGGTAAAGGGTGAAGAAGCAGTACCACCTATGGGGTAACGCGCATCCCGCACACCTATTTTGATAGGACAATGACAATATCGCCCTTTACGTGTGGACACGGCGGGGATGCTGCCAAGAGCGTGCGGACAAGCCGGCGCGATGATCATGCAAGAAGTGCTCTGGAAGCTGGGCCGGAAGGTCAGCTCCTAACGCTGGACGACTCCTCCACAGGCACGAGAGTGCCAAGGAGTGGGCGCCGTTTGAGGTTCCCACGATTCGGACTAGCAGCCTATGCAGTCAATTTCGACGATCGGTCTGGATATCGCGAAGTCGGTCTTCCAAGTGCACGGCGTTGATGCAGCCGGCCAGGTGGTCATACGCCGACAGTTGAAGCGCCGGCACGTCCTGACATTTTTCCAGAAGCTGCCGCCACGCCTGGTGGGGATCGAGGCTTGCGCATCATTGCATCATTGGTCACGCGAGCTGCGGACGATGGGGCATGCGGTGCGGTTGATGGCTCAGGCCTATGTGAAGCCCTACGTCAAGCGGCAGAGCCTTTCGCTCGATCCGGGACCGGGTAGTAAGACGGCATGTGATCGAAGCCGTCGAGGCGATGGCGGATCGCCGCGAGGCTCCCGACGACAATGCCGACACGGTGAACATCGCGGACAACCAAGATCGAGCCACCATCCGGCCAGAACACGGCCATGAAGGCGAACAATGATCGCGATGTCAGCAGCGGCGAGGCAGCGCGATCTCGGCCTGGTTGACCCCTATCCCCAAGGTCGAGATCGCACCTTCGTAATGCCAGGATCAGTTGTCGTACCATTCACTGGAATTCCCCGCGTGTTCTTTGCGTCGCTCGAGGGTGGCGGCATGAGTATGTTTCTTGTTTTCGGACATGCCTTCAGCGCGTCCATTGAGCCGAAGATCGTGCATCTTCTGCACGATCGCGAGGCCTTTAAGAAGGCATTCGTGGCTGGGTTTGAGGAGGCAGCTGCTGCCGGATTTGATGCCGTGGATAAATTGCCGGTCGTGCTCGATGACACGCTGATCAGAACAACCTTCCAAGTGCTGGAAGATAAGTTCAATCGATCAAACGACACATCGGAGCGGCGTAAAATCGTCGCCGAAATACTAAATCTGGCAGAGTTGGCAAAATGATCGCCCCTCGACATCGAATTGCGCGCCCTCTTGCTGCCCGAATCGGAGCCGCTCATGGCGCGGCCGGAAACTCACACTTCGGCATGTCCTGACGGCCCGGCCCACCCCAGAGCTACCCCAAGGCCGGGCCGCTTTTTTCTAATTTTCAGCAGGAATATTACAGCGCATTGGGGCGCACGACTTCGCCCACCGATCATATCCCATCTCAAAGCTAATGTTGCCGCGGAGCGCAGCCGACCAACAGTGGTGTCGGGCTGGACCATTTCCGCTATTCACGACTTAGGGAATACGCCAGCGCGGAGCGCAAGTCCCTGATGCTTCTCCGCCAACTCCGAATATCAGGGACCGCGTAGTTTGCGCCGGTTTGCGGAAACGGCTTGGTATGATCCAAACGATTTAGCAATCTACGGCTTCAGAGCACTGCTCATGCTCTCTCTGCTTGAGGGATGAGTTGGATTTTCCGAGCGACGACTGAGCATTGTTGCTGCGTCCGGCAAGACCTTTGTCAGTACCGCTGTTTCTCACACTATCGGCGTCTATCAGGCGGGACCACGGGCCACGGCTGGGACCTTGGTTAGAAAAAACGAGTTTGGCTTCAAGAGGGGTCTAAGAAAAATTCTGGGTTCGATGCAGAAATTTCTGCGTCGGGCGCTTACCAAGCACCTAGAAGAGGGAGCCCCACCACGGTGCGCCCCGAAACCCTATTTTTGAAATGCGTGGGAGCGCTTCAGGCGGCGTCGCGAATCTCCGTGTCTTCGGCGAACGAGCTGGCGTCAGCACACGCGTCTTCTGATGCCTTTGTAGTTAATGACGTTGAACGCAGGCGAGCAGTTTCAAATGCGGAGATATGTCGTGCCGCGCAGTTGGCTCCTGCCGCGGCCATGCTGTTCGCGCCATCAGACAAAGAATGAATGGCGTTAGCATCGTACAGTCAAGCGCCTGAGCCGAAAGTGTGCTTACCGTTCCTTCGAATGTTGTCTGGACTTTTCAGACAGGCTCCTCCTGCCAGCATCGCGGACTGTACCTTTTCAAATGACCGTTGCTCGATTTGGCGGACGCGCTCGCGCGATATTTCGTACTCCAAGGCGAGCGCTTCGAGCTTCGGGGGATCTTCACTCAAATAGCGTGCTGTGAAGATATGCCTTTCACGGGGGCTTAGCTTCTCAATGGCTGCTGTCAATGCTTGGCGCCGTTGAGCCAGTTCCTGGTGCTCGGCCAACGTCACGTCATGAGTAGGCGACGGATCTACCAGTCGTTCGAGGGCATCGCCGACGTCGCCGGCATCGTTGTGTCGTAAATTCAGGGACAGGTCGCCACGCAGGCGGCGGTCCATATTCACGACTTCACGTTCGGGTACCTTGAGGTGAGTGGCGATCGTCTTGACCTGTTCTGGCCTCAGATCCCCGTCCTCCAAGGCGGCGATCGCACTCTTCGATTGCCTCAGTTTGAAGAATAACTTCTTCTGGGCAGCGTCCGCCGTGATCTTCACCAGCGACCAGGAGCGAAGAACAAAATCCTGGATCGTTGCCTTGATCCACCACATGGCATAGGTGGAAAGGCGGATGCCCCGCTCCGGATCGAATCGCCGCACGGCCTGCATCAGGCCGACATTGCCCTCGGAAATGATATCGGCAATGGGTAAGCCATAACCTCGATATCGCATGGCGATTTTCGCAACCAGACGCAGGTGGCTTGTCACCAGGCGATAAGCCGCTTCACGATCGCCGTGGTTTCGCCATCGCCGACCAAGGGTGGTCTCTTCCTCCTGAGTGAGAATCGGAAATTGTCTAATTTCCGTTAAATACTTCGTCAGCCCGGTGCCGAGCGACGGCAATTTCTGAGAGACAGTTTGAGACATTTCCCCCTCGCAGCGCTCAACAAAGTCCCGCCTCTGCCGCGCTCGTCAGAGTCGCGGCAGAGCAACAAAAGCATCGGTCTACAGGGCGGGACTATCGTCCGCCTCATGGCTGCCAAAACGTCGGCCTTTTCGGTTGGACCCATCGGTCCTTCGATCCGAATCGGACTCCAGAAGGCACAGGGCATCCACGATGTCGTCGAAGCTCACGGCTCCATCGATTGTCTGGTTCAATTCTGGATCGTCTTTCACGGCGCAAGCATCCGCGGCCCAAAGCGATAGAATGGCCCGTTTCTCGTACGATGTGAGGTCGAAATCTTCGACAACGTCCATTGGATGAGCGAACGCCTCGGCTGGATGCAGCAGCCCGGCCATCTCCAGGTTCGTTGTTCGTCGGCGATCCGTCTGCAGCGAGAGGCGATCGGGAAACGTCTCGTGCAAAAGAGCCTCCACGGAACGCTGCTCTTCGCTCATCCGGCGTGCGATATACGCTCGCTCCAGGTCCGACAGCCGCGTCTCGAGGAGCCTGCGGTAGCGCCGAATATTGGCGCAATGGGCACGCAGGCGTTCAAGATTTCCCTCGATCATCATTCGTCCCCTTCCGGCTCAGGCGGCCAAGGCACGCTCGGTTGAGCGCAACCGACAAGGCTTTCCACCCGGAGGATTCCGGGGTCCGCCGTCGAGTTCGCACAGGGCCTCGAGGATTTCGTCGATCGATACGGGCTTCTTCAGTCCGGCGGGCGAGCGGAGCGACGGGCATGATGTTATCGCCGATGCGTCGGACGCCCAGGATGCCAGAATTGCCCGCTTCTCGGCCGTCGTCAGGCCGGCGTGGCACACGACATCCCTGGGATGTTCGAAAGCGGTGCCGGGATGCAGGAGCGCGTTGAAGTCAAGCACGTTGTCGTCAGCGGTCGTCGGCCGCATGGTATCCTCCTTTGCATTGACGACGAGCGGCAGCCGCGCGAAGCCTCGCGCGGCGCCGGTCGGAGCCTGCTTAGGCTGCCTTGGCTTCCAATTTCTGGACATTGTCGGCCGATACGCCGTTGATTGCGATACGGCGCGGCTTCATGGCTTCCGGAATTTCCCGGACCAGCTCGATCTTGAGTAAGCCGTTGTCGAATGCGGCGCTCTTGACCTGAACGTAATCCGCCAGGTTGAACTGCCGCTTGAAGCTGCGGGTGGAGATGCCGCGATAGAGAAAATCGCGCTCAGCCTTCTCCGACTTGCTGCCCTCAATGGTGATCACGTTCTGTTCGGCCGTGATCGCGATCTCGTTGGGCGCAAAACCTGCAACCGCCAACGAAATCTGGTAGCGGTCCTCAGACAGCCGTTCGATATTGTAGGGCGGATAGTTGTCCTCGCCGGCCCGCTGGGCCATTTCCGCGAGGTCAAAAAGGCGGTCGAAGCCAATGGTCGAACGCCAAAGGGGCGAGAAATCATAAGTGCGCATAGCCAAATCCTCCAAAGAGCAAGATGGTTACGAGCGGCACCGGACACGACCGGTGCCCGTCTCAACGGCCGGACCCCTGAGGCGCCCGGACACCACCGTTCGGTGGCGACAAAAAAATTAGCAAAGTCGTTTTTGGTTTCAAGAGGGGGCCAAAAATTTTTCAGGGCTTTTGGTCCCCAGTAACCTGACCTGACGTCCGTTTCGTTAACAAGCGAGTTATGCACCCGGGCCCGCAATTCGGACAGCGCGGTTGAGGCGCAGGTTCGCCGTCCTCGAGCGCCAGGGAAGCTGCGTGACCCATAGACGGGCCGCGCGTGGAGCATTAGCTCACTTGGGGTGCAGTCCCTTCCAGGTCGGACGGAAGACGAAGGACGTTGGGTTCATTGCTGTCTGGCAACAGCAGCGTGTCCATCTTGAACAGCGGCGGGCTCGGTTTCCAGCTCATCCACTGCATCGAATCCAGATAGGGGATGGGCGGAAGCGGCAGAGGGTGGTTCGCGCGCTCGGGGATCCGCCTTGGGGGACCGTCCAGGCCCCAGGCACCCGCCGGGAGCAGCATTGCCGCATAAGCGAACGCGCCCGCAATCATCATTCGGGCCCGGCGGGCTGAAGTCTCAGCACGAGCGGAAAGGGTATCATTTCCTGTCATCTCATCCTCCTAATTTCGGCAAGCCGATCCAAGCGATGGTGAGAAGGCTGAGGGCGAACATGAGCCAATGCATTACAGCCGCCCCGCCGTTGGGTGGTGGAGATTGCATGCGCCTGCTCATCTGAAGCTCCTTGGTGCTACCGTTGCTTTCTCGTGGTGGATCGGATGAGCCCGGCCGTCGCCGACCGGGCTCAGGGTTGATCAGAAGTCCATGGACGGCGCGGCAGGCGCCGTCTCCGCCT
The DNA here is from genome assembly GCF_054059095.1 of Bradyrhizobium sp. USDA 4510. NCBI lineage: Bacteria > Pseudomonadati > Pseudomonadota > Alphaproteobacteria > Hyphomicrobiales > Nitrobacteraceae > Bradyrhizobium > Bradyrhizobium sp. USDA 4510. The sequence continues at coordinate 5,147,393 of NZ_JBSSBT010000001.1, forward strand.
TCTTCGGCTTGTCGGCCACCAGGGCCTCCGTCGTGATGAGCAAGGCGGCGACTGAAGCCGCGTCCTGCAGCGCGGTGCGGACGACCTTGGCAGGATCGATCACGCCCGCTTTGACCATGTCCTGGTACTCTCCCGTGGCTGCGTTGAAGCCCCAATTGTAGTCGGCGTTCTCGAGCAGCTTGCCGACGACGAGCGAGCCGTCTTCACCGGCGTTCTGGACGATCTGCCGGGCAGGAACCTGGATGGCGCGACGCACGATATCGATGCCGGCCTTCTGATCTGCATTAGAAGCTTTGAGACCATCGAGCGCCTTCAACGCGCGCAGGAGCGCCACGCCGCCTCCGGGCAGGATACCCTCCTCGACCGCGGCGCGCGTTGCGTGCATTGCATCGTCGACGCGATCCTTTTTCTCCTTGACTTCGACCTCGGTGGCACCGCCGACGCGGATCACGGCGACGCCGCCAGCGAGTTTCGCCAAACGCTCCTGGAGTTTCTCGCGATCGTAGTCGGAGGTAGTCTCCTCGATCTGCGCCTTGATCTGGGTGACGCGGGCCTCGATGTCCTTCTTGGCGCCTGCGCCGTTGACGATGGTCGTGTTCTCCTTGTCGATGACGACCTTCGTGGCGCGCCCGAGCATGTTGAGGGTTACGTTATCGAGCTTGATTCCGAGATCCTCCGATATCGCCGTTCCGCCGCTGAGGATCGCAATGTCCTCGAGCATGGCCTTGCGGCGGTCGCCGAACCCGGGCGCCTTGACGGCTGCCACTTTCAAGCCACCGCGGAGCCGATTGACGACAAGAGTCGCGAGTGCTTCGCCCTCGACGTCCTCGGCGACGATGAGCAGTGGCTTGCCCGACTGCACCACCGCCTCCAGCAGCGGCAGCATGGTCTGGAGCCCGGAGAGCTTTTTCTCGTGGATCAAGATGTAGGGATCCTCGAGCTCGACCCGCATCTTCTCTGCGTTGGTCACGAAGTAGGGCGAGACATAACCGCGATCGAACTGCATGCCTTCGACCACTTCGAGCTCGGTATCGAGGCTCTTGGCTTCCTCCACGGTGATCACGCCTTCATTGCCGACCTTCTGCATGGCATCGGCAAGGAAACGGCCGATCTCGGTGTCGCCGTTGGCGGAAATGGTGCCGATCTGCGCGATTTCCTCGTTGGAGGTGACCTTCTTGGCATGCACCTGCAGGTCCTTGACGATGACTTCAACCGCTAGATCGATACCGCGCTTGAGGTCCATCGGGTTCATGCCGGCGGCGACCGATTTTGCGCCTTCCTTGACGATGGCTTGGGCTAGCACGGTCGCCGTCGTGGTACCGTCACCGGCGAGGTCGTTTGTCTTCGAGGCGACTTCGCGCACCATCTGTGCGCCCATGTTCTCGAACTTGTCTTCGAGCTCGATTTCCTTGGCAACAGTGACGCCATCCTTGGTGATGCGCGGGGCGCCGAAGGATTTTTCGATGACGACGTTGCGTCCCTTGGGACCAAGCGTCACCTTGACCGCATTGGCGAGCGTATCGACGCCGCGCAGCATCCGCTCGCGGGCCTCAGTTGAGAATTTCACGTCTTTGGCAGCCATATTATCTGCTCCTTTCTCGAATGACTGTCAGCTTCCAGCTTGCTCAAGCGGCCTTCTTGAGCGAGCCGGCTTTGTCGACCACGCCCAGAAGATCGCTTTCCTTCATGATGAGGTAGTCCTGGCCGTCGATTTTCACTTCGGTGCCAGACCACTTGCCGAAAAGCACGCGGTCGCCGGGACCAACGTCGAGCGGCACCAATTGTCCTTGCTCATTCCGACCGCCAGGGCCCGCGGCGACGATTTCGCCTTCCTGCGGTTTCTCCTTTGCGGTGTCGGGAATGATGATGCCGCCAGCGGTCTTTTCTTCGGCATCAATGCGGCGCACGAGCACGCGGTCGTGCAATGGACGGAAATGCATGCACATCCTCCTGATTAGGTCAGCGATGTCAAAAATCCGGGTCCGGAAACCGGCCCCCGGGCGGAAGCGACTTAGGTAACGGACAAAATCCGTTCAAGAGCTTCTACGAAAATTTTGGCGGCTCATCCGAACGATGCACTGAGGGCTCTTGAACAGTCGACTTGAGCCAACCAGTTAATCGCCGCCACCGCCCCGGAGGACGGGGCGATAAACGCGTGTGCTACCGGAGAGAAATGATGCGATACTTGCGTGGGCTTGCGCGACTCGGGCTCGGCTCGACGCTGGCATTAACCCTTTCCGGACCGCCAGTTCTCGCCCAAATTCCAGACGTTAACACCGGCCGCGTGCCAACCCTTGCGCCGTTGGTCAAGGAGGTGACGCCGAGCGTCGTCAACATCTCGGTGCAGGGAAGCGTGCGCGAGGACAATCCGCTGTACCAGGATCCGTTTTTCCGGGAGTTCTTCGACGTTCCGAAGCAGCTGGAGAAGGAAATCAACGCCACCGGATCGGGCGTGATTGTCGACGCCCAGCGCGGCTATGTATTGACGGCAAACCACGTTGTTGCCAACGCGACCGCGGTGCAAATCAGAACCAAGGATGGCCGAAAGTTTGCCGGTCGCGTGGTCGGCCGCGATGCGCCGACCGATATCGCGCTACTACAGGTCAAGGGGCCCGTCGGGTTGAAAGCCATCGCGCTGGGCGACAGCGACGCGCTTCAGGTCGGCGACTTCGTCATTGCGGTGGGCAATCCCTTCGGCCTGGGCCAGACCGTCACGTCAGGCCTTGTCAGCGCGCTCGGGCGCACCGGCCTTGGTAAGCACGGCTATGAAGATTTCATCCAGACTGATGCTGCGATCAACCCCGGCAACTCCGGTGGCGGCTTGATCAATCTGCGCGGCGAACTCGTTGGCATCAACACGGCGATCATCTCTCCGGGAGGCGGCAATGTGGGAATTGGCTTTGCGGTACCCATCAACATGGCCCGCAAGGTGATGGAGCAGCTCGCGCAGACAGGGCGGGTCGAGCGTGGCCGCATCGGCGTTGCGCTGGAGGATCTCGAGGCGCCCGCTGCGGGTGTGACGCAGGGTGCCCGTGTCAAGGAGGTCAGCCCCGGCTCGCCCGCAGAGCGCGCGGGCCTTCGCCGCGGCGACATCATTCTGAAGGCCAACGAAATCCCGATCCGCAGCGCCACGCAAATGCGCAACCTCATCGGGCTGACCGCGGTCGGTCAGCAAGTGCGGCTGACTATTGAGCGAGAGCGCGCCACAGAGAGCGCCACGGTCGAGGTCGCACCGTTGGCCGAGCCCAAGCCGAGAGGGCGCGGGCCGGGGTGACGAATGTCTGCATATGGTCGATTCTGTTGAAAAAGGCTGGCAGTATTTCGTTTTAGTAGCTCCGCCGCGACGTGGCCGAACTGCTCTACCGACCCTATGCGAGCCTCCGGGTGGGCATCGGGATCAGCTTGGCCATCTTTCGAAGGTTTGTGGGCGGTGGCTGCGAGGATGAACTCGTCGCGCGCGCCGTTTGGACCTCGCAAACGCAAACGGTCGAGCTTGAGAATGCGCTTGAGGTGCGCGAACAACGTCTCGATTTTCTTGCGAAGCCGGCGCGAGGTGCCTCCCTCCCACGATCTCGCGATCTGGCGCGCCATGTCGCGAGCGCCCTCATAGATTGAGCGCGGCACTCTCCGTGAAGCCTGTTTGGGGCAACACCGAGCCTTCAATGCGCATCGATCACAATCGCGCTTGCTGGCGAGGTAAAGCATGGTGGCACCATCATTCACCAACGTTCCCGTCGTGGTAAGAACTTTGCCACCAGGGCAACGATAGATGTCCCCAGCATGGTCATAGGTGAAGTCTTCCCGCGAGAAGATCCCGTCTGTGCGGGGCCGACTTGTCGAAGACTGTAACGTGCGGCTTGATGCCGTGCTCATAGACTAGCCAGGCGAGCATCTCGGCCGAGCCATAGCCGCTGTCGCCGAGGAGCCGGCTCGGATAGAGATCAAAGCGCTCCAGCGAGCGCTCAATCATGCGCTTAGCGGTCAATATCTCCGCCTGCCGGATTGCCGTCGTTGCCTCAACATCGACGATGATCGCGTTCTCGATGTCGACCAGGTAGTTCGTCGAATAGGAGAAAAACGCTTGGCCGCCGTGCGCCCCGTCCAGCGCGCCGCCGGATCGGAGAGCGATATGAACTTCGGGGTGACCTCGGTCGCGGCTCCGAAAGCGGCATAGCCAGACGCTCATCGATTGCTCGACCGGCAGCATCCGGCAGAAGTCCCTTATCGCCTTCGATCCCCTTCTGCCGATTGGCATCGGCCTTGATCAGGCTCGCATCAACTGCAAATCCTTCACCGCCGACCAGTCGCTCCTCGATGCAGCGGCACAAGATGCTCTCGAACACGTGACGGAAGAGGTCGCTCTCCCGGAAGCGGCCATGCCTGTTCTTGGAGAATGTCGAGTGATCCGGCACCGCCCCATCCAGACCGAGCCGGCAGAACCACCGATAGGCCAGATTGAGGTGGACCTCATCGCACAGCCGCCGCTCCGATCGGATCCCGAAGCAGTAACCGATCAGGAGTATCCGGATCATCAGCTCGGGATCGATCGAAGGTCGGCCGATGCTGCTGTAGAAAGGCGCCAGCTCCTGCCTGACCCGTTCAAGGTTGACAAACCTGTCGATCGACCGGAGCAAGTGGTCGGCGAGGATATGCCTTTCGAGCGAGAACTCATAGAACAACGCAGCCTGGTCGAGTTGCCGATGTCCCATCATGATCTTCAGTCCTGCCAATTAGACAGACTGAATCACTGATACCTCTGCGTCGCAACAGCCGCCATTTTCAACAGAATCGGCCATAAGCAAAAGTTGTAGCGGCGAGAGCAGCGAAGCTCGATTGGCATCTCACGTCGGAACGGCGATTTCGCAAACCAGCCCTTCCGCGCGCCAGTCAAACAGCACCTTCCCGCCAAGTGGATTGATCGTCCCTTCGATGAGCCGACTACCAAAACCCTTACGTTGGGGCGCCTTTACCCTCGGTCCGCCCAGTTCGGTCCAGCGGAGCACCAGCTGTCCATCCTCGGCGCGCGACCAGGCCAATTCTATCCGGCCTCTTGTGTTGGATAGCGCTCCATACTTGATAGCATTGGTTGCTAACTCATGCAGGACAACAGCAATCGCCTGCGCAGCGATGGGTTCTAACACCGTCTGCAGCCCCTCCATCACAATCCGCTTCTGGTGACTCTCTTCGAGGTAAGGGGCAAACTCCTGCTTGGCGATCGCCGAGACTTCGGCTCCTATCCACCGCGTTTCAACAAACAGCGAGTGAACATTTGCCATCGCTTGGATGCGCCCGCTGATCACTTCCTTGAGGCCCTCGGAGGTGTCGGACTGAGAAAGGTTGATAATTGCCTGTACGTTAGAAAGGATGTTCTTGCTTCGATGCTCCGCCTCGCGAGCCAGAATGCTAATCTGCTCCTGAGTTCGCTTCTGCTGGGTAATATCTCTAGCAATTTTTGATGCGCCGACGATGTTGCCGTGGGCGTCTTTGACAGGAGAAACAGTTAGCGAAACGATGATTGAGCTACCATCCCGACGTCGCCGGACAGTCTCGAAATGGTCGATGCGCTCACCTCGTCGGATGCGGGTTAAAATCTCCCGTTCTTCGCTGAGCCGGTCTTGCGGAATCACGAGTGTAATGGGCTGACCAATAGCCTCCGTGGCCGAGTAACCGAAAATGCGCTCGGCCGCCTTGTTCCAACTCGTAATAATGCCATCTAGATTCTTGCTCACAATTCCATCGTCGCTGGACTCGACGATGGAGGCCAGAAGATTGGCCAATCGCTCAGCGCGCTCCAGAGCCCGCTCGCTGGCCAACGGCTTGAGTTGAAATCCCGACTCGTTTTTAGGCCCCAATGGCCGCTCCCCGAAACCCAGATGCTGCACCGCCGTTGGTGCCCAATCATAACACCAAATGCAAAGAGCTGCGACGTTTCCGCTGGGTCAAAAGCCGCCCTTGGCGGTCAGACCGGGCGACTTCCGCTTTATGACCGCAAGCCAACGTTTATGAGTACACGCCTCAGATCGAGCACTTTGCGATGTTCACGTGCGCTAAAGGGCCGCGACTGCTGTCCCCCTCGATGTGCTAGCTTCACACGGAAGCGAGCGGGGGACGTGGCTATCAAGGATAGGCCATGGTTGACCAAGGACAATGGCAAGTAGCTGGAAATGCCGCTGAGACATACGAGGACGCCCTTGTTCCGGCTGTCTTCGCACCTTGGGCACCGCTCGTAGTTGCACTCGCAGACCCGCGAGCAGGTGAGCGCGTATTGGACGTCGCATGCGGTACCGGCGTGGTGGCGCGGCTCGCCGCGCAGCGAGTAGGCCCCGCCGGGAGCGTGACCGGTCTCGACCTGAATCCCGGTATGCTGGCGGTCGCCGCCTCAATCGCAGCTGCCCGCCCGACCACAAGCGCACCGATCACGTGGCAAGAGGCCAGCGCGACGAATATGCCTCTGCCTGCGGGGACATTCGAAGTCGTGTACTGCCAATTGGGACTCCAGTTCTTTCCAGATCGACCCGCCGCACTGCGCGAGATGTATCGCGTGCTGGTGCCTGGCGGCCGCCTCGGCTTTATGGTGTGGCAGGACATCCAATACAGTCCTGGGTTCAGCGCCTTAGCCGGTGCGCTTTCGCGGCACGTCAGCACTGAGGCGGCGAGCATAATGCGCGCTCCTTTTGCGCTCGCCGATGCCAAACAGCTGCGCGCGCTTGTGGCTGCGGCAGGTTTCAGCGACATAACGATTGAGTCGGCTGCAGGAACCGTTCGTTTTCCGTCAGTTTCGCGGTTCGTGCAGGACTATGTGCGCGGATCGCCGCTCTCAGGCCATGTGGCCAAAGTCTCGGATGAAACCCGTAGGGTCTTGGTCAGCGAGGTAGAAGACGCGCTGACGTCTCATGTCGCCGATGATGGGTTAAAGTTTCCGATAAAGGCACACCTCGCCAGTGCGGTGAAGGGAGCATAGTGGTCGGACATAGCCGATGTTCAAATGAAGGTTTCGCTGGCGCTTGCGGGTTGGGGCCGACGTCCGGGATGGTCAAAAGCCGACCACGACGCCCCGCTCGACTTTGGTCGGCTTCCCTCCCGGCTGCGGACATTGGGGGCATTCTAAGAAAGGTCGGCTAGCGTCCACTGTTCACGATCCGCCTGCTTCACGAAGCGCCTCATCAGCTTCCCCCCACACAATGACCAGGGAATCTTAGAAAAGCATCGACGTTTTCACACGGCCAGGGCCACAAGACGAGCCCATTCGGTCAGGGCTGCGAGTCTGCTCTGCCTCAAGGGCGGACATCCCGGATTTATGAGTGCGTGCGTAGAGCGCGATGCGATCAGGTTGAATGGTCATAGCGAAGTCGGTGGGCTCCCGCTCGCAAGGAGTGCAGCGCGGCGGTCGAGAGACCGATTCAACCCGACCTCATCATGCTCCAGCAGGCCGTCGTCACGCCCGCGGTTCGCCGAGCGCGTGCATCAGCCGGTTGGTCTAGCCAAACAGCGCCGCCGACAACACCAGATCGAGCTATTCCAGCGTTTGAACGGCCTTGCCGAAATCAGTGCGAACATTGCCCTGCCTACTAGCGCTCCCGCAAAGTTTCCTGCCGATAGCGGCGGAGCGGCGACAACAGATAGCTCAGGATGGTCCGCGATCCCGTCTTGATCTCCACCGTGACGGCCATGCCGGGCGACAGATTGACCATTCTGTCGTCGATCTGCATTTGGGTAGAATCGAGCGAGATTCGCGCGCTGTAGTTCAGTTCCTGGCCTTTCGGCTCGCTGCTCTCGCGTGCCGTACCCAGCGCCCGATCGCCGGCGCGATCCTGCGGGCGGTCGCGGATCACGGCGTCCTGTGACACCGACAGCACCTCGCCATGCAACAGGCCGTAGCGGGTGAAATTGAAAGTATCGACCTTGATTTCGGCTTGTTGTCCGGCATGGATGAAGCCGATATCGCCGTTCGACACCATGGCCTCGATCTCGAGCCGGCTCTCGCTCGGCACCACCACAAGCAGCTGCTGCGCCGGCGTCACTACGCCGCCAACGGTGTGAACCGCCAGCTGCTGCACCACGCCGTCCACCGGCGCCGTCAACTGCTGCAGCTTCGTTCTTTGCTCGGCCTTGATCAGGTCCTGGGTGAGCCCGCTCGCTTTCTGTTCGGCCTTGGCGAGGTCGTCGGAGATCGTGTGCCGATACTCCGCTGCCACTTGGCTGCGCGTCTCGCGAATCGCTGCGATGGCCGCTTCCGTCTCGTGCAAGCGACTGGTCTGAACCACGAGTTCCTCCTGCTGCTCGACCAGGAGCTGGAACACCTCGAAATAGGTCAGCTTCGAGCCCAGTTCCTTCTCCACAAGCATCTTGCGGATATCGACGCGTGATTGAATGACCGGAATGATGGTCTCCAGCTTGTGGATCGTCGCCCCTGTCGTGGCCAGTTCGGCTTCCTTCTGAGCTTGCTGTCGCGCGAGCGCGGCGATCTTGGCGCGATGCTCCGTCACCTGATTGAGCAGCAGCTGACGCTGCGTGTTGATCAGCTCCGGATCTACGCCGGCCGACGGCATGAAATCGGCCGCTGGATTCTCCGAAAGCGCCGCGCGCAAACGTGCGATATTGAGCCGCTCGGCAAGGAGGTCGTTGCGCAGATGATCTCGCTCCGCCTCGTTCGCGGTCGGATCGAGCTCGATCAGGACATCGCCGGCCCTGACCACCTGGCCGTCCTGTACCCGAATGGAGCGCACGACGGCGGTCTCGAACGGCTGGATGATCTTGACGCGACTGCTGGGAAGGACTTTTCCCGTGGCCGACGCGACGATATCGATCGTGCCCCACCAGGCCCAAGCCAGAGCCAGGCAGAACAAGACGACGATCGTACTGCCGATCGTGCGACCGAGCGGCGATGGCGGCGTCTCCACGATTTCAAGCGCGGCGGGGAGAAACGCCAGCTCTTCGCGGCGCCTCCCTCGCGGACTGCGGAACGCGATCACGTGTTGCGTTGACGGTTTAGGCGCCGCGAGTTCAGCCGACCTCATGGAATCCTCCCTGCAGCCGATGCAGCGACGCATAGCGGCCGCCGGTCTTGATCAATGTGTCGTGGCTGCCATCCTCGACCAGGCGGCCGCGATCGAGCGTCACGATGCGGTCCGCGGTCCGCACGGTCGACAGCCGGTGCGCGATCACCAGCACGGTCCGCCCGTTGGCGATATCCTTCATGTTCTGTTGAATGATTCGTTCGCTCTCATAGTCCAGCGCGCTGGTCGCTTCGTCGAAGATCAGGATGCGCGGGTCGGTGACGAGGGCCCGCGCAATGGCGATCCGCTGGCGCTGGCCGCCGGATAGAGTCGAACCGCGTTCGCCCACCATGGTGTCATAGCCTTCTGCGAGTTCGAGGATGAATTCATGCGCGCCTGCAAGCCGCGCCGCCGCGATCACGCGCTCCATCGGCATCGCCGGATCGGCAAGCGCGATGTTGTCGCGCACCGAGCGGTTGAACAGCATGTTTTCCTGCAGCACGACGCCGATCTGGCGGCGCAGCCAGGTGGGCTCGGCCATCGCGAGATCCATTCCGTCGACCAGCACGCGTCCGCGTTCCGGAACGTAAAGCCGCTGGACCAGCTTGGCGAACGTGCTCTTGCCGGACCCGGAAGGTCCGACAACGCCGACGATCTGGCCTGCCGGCACCTCGAACGAGACGTCGCGCAGGACTTCCTGCCCGTCCACGCGATAGCGGAACGAGACGTGGTCGAACTTGATGTCCCCCCGAATCGCCGGCAGCCGCGCCCGCGCCGCCGAATAGGTCGGCTCGGCGGCGGTGTTAAGAATATCACCGAGCCGTGCGATCGACAGGCGCGTCTGGTGGAAATCCTGCCAGAGCTGAGCAAGACGCAGCACCGGCGTACTCACCCTGCCGGCGAGGATATTGAAGGCGACCAGCTCGCCCACGGAAAGGCTGCCGTCGATCACGAGCCTTGCGCCACAGTAGAGGATACTTGCGGTGACGAGTTTGCTGACGAGCTGCACCGTCTGGCTTACACTGTTGCCGAGGCTCAGGACCCGGAAACTCGCAGCCACATAGCCCGCCAGCTGCTCTTCCCAGCGCCGCTGCATCTGCGGCTCGACCGCCATGGCCTTGACCGTCTCGATCCCGGTGACGCTCTCGACCAGGAAGGCCTGGTTCTCGGCGCCGCGGCGGAATTTCTCGTCCAGCCGCTGCCGGAACAGCGGCGTCGCTCCGGCGGAGATCGCGATATAGAATGGGAACGAGCCCAGCACGATCCAGCTGAGCAGCGGCGAGTAGAAGAACATCACGCCGACGAAGACGAAGGTGAAGAACAGGTCGATGAGCAGCGTCAGCGCCGAACTGGTGAGGAAGCTCCGGATGTTTTCCAGCTCGCGAACTCTGGCCACCGAATCGCCGACGCGACGCGCCTGAAAATAGGCCATCGGCAAAGCCAGCAATTGCCGAAACAGCCGTGCGCCGAGTTCGACGTCGATGCGGTTGGTGGTGTGCGCGAACAAATAGGTCCTCAGAATTCCCAGCACGGTCTCGAAAGCCGAGATCGTCACCAGCCCGAGCACGAGGACATCGAGCGTGCTCAGCGATCGATGCACCAGCACCTTGTCGATGACCACCTGGAAGAACAGCGGCGAAGCCAGGCCGAGCAGTTGCAGGAAGAATGAGGCGATCAGCACTTCACCCAGCAGATGCCGGTATTTCTGGATCGCGGCGACGAACCAGCTGATGTCGAATCGCCGCGCCATGTCGGACAATCCGGCACGTCGGGTCATCAGGATCAGCTGCCCATCCCAGATGGCGAGGAGTTCGTCCCGTGACATCAATGCTGGCCGAGGCGCAAGCGGCGACTGCACCAGCACCCGGTCCGCATCTGCCTTGGCAAGGAGAAGGAATCCGCCATCGCGCAGGGACGCGATGGCGGGCAAGGGCGTGCTGCCGAGCCGTGACCAATCGGTTCGGTAGGCACGGGCCTTGAGGCCGAGATCCCTGGCGCAGCGGAGCATATCCGCTGCGCCGATCCTGTCCGTTCCCAGCCGATGCCCGATCTGTCCGGCATCGGCCGCAACGCCCTGGAGATGCAGCAGCGTTACGAGGATTTCGAGACCCGGGTCGGTCGGTCTCGCACCATTGGTTTCGATGCTCATGGTTGTTCTCCAGGACGACGCCGTCGGCCTCAGGCGGCGTGCGGCTGAGCGAGCTGCGGCTGCTGGCTCAACGGCGGCTCGGCGACGGGCATCGCGCCGTGATCCGCTCCCGCCGAGACGAAGCTCGACGCCATGAACTGGCCGAGCAGGCTCGCGCTTGCCGCCGCCGTATGCGCGAGGCCTGGCGCCGCGCCCGGGATCACGACGTTGTGTCCCGCACCGCCATCGAGGACATTCTGCGGGCTGCCGCCGAGCAGAATGTCATCGTCCGCGCCGCCACTGAGGATCTCGCTGCCGTTCCCGCCGATCAGGACATCGTCGCCGCCGCCGCCATTGGCAGTGAGCAGGATGCCGTTGCGCAGTCCGGAAGCCGAGATCACATCGTCGCCGCCGAGGCCGTTGATGACGAGACGGTCGCCGGCGCCGACATTGGAGATGGTCACGTCCGTCGCAAGTCCCGTCACCGTGATGACGCCGTTGCTTTCCGTGACATTGATCGCGTCGTCACCGTTGGTCGCATTGAGCACAACCGTGTCCGGCTGCGCGTCATTACCGTCGAGGTCGATGTTGACCTGACTGACGCTGGTGCCGGTCAGGTCGTTGACGGTGATGGTGTCCGCACCAGCTAGCGCATTGACATCGATGGTCTCGATGCCGGCGAGGTTCATCGAGACCGTGCCGACGTCGCGGGTTAGGGTGGCGCCGCTGCCCTTGGCCGAGACGGTCATGTTCTCGGTCACATTGGCGCCGTTGAACACCAGGGTGTCGTTGCCGTCACCGCCGTCGACTTTGTCGCTGCCGTCACCCGGATTCCAGACGAAGGTGTCGTCGCCCGCGCCGCCGAACAGCTGATCGTTGCCGCGGCCGCCGCCGATGATGGTGTCGTTGCCGTCACCGCCGAGCAGCGTGTCGTTGCCGTCGCCACCGGTGATGGAGTCGTTGCCCGCACCGCCGTCTACGGTTAGCTTGATCAAGCTGGAAAGGCCGTTTCCGGCGGTGAAGACGTCGTCGCCGCCATTCATGTTGAGCACGATGTTCTCGGTGGTGCCGATATCGAGCGAGAACGGCGCCGGGCTGATGCGATCGAATCGTACGCGGGAGCCGTTGGCGGTGAGGATGAAGTTTTCGGCGCCGTTGCCGCCGTTGACCTGGGCGGTGTCGATGCCGTCGCCACCTTCCATCAGGTCGGTGCCATCGCCCTGATTCCAAACCATGAGATCGTTGCCGGCGCCGCCGAACATCTGGTCGTCGCCCGCGCCGCCAACCAGCGTGTCGCTGCCTCCGCCGCCGAACAGCAGGTCGTTGCCGCCCTTGCCGATCAGGGTGTCGTCGCCCGCGCCGCCGAACAGCCGATCGTTGCCGGAGCCGCCGGTGATGACGTCGTTGCCGGCGCCGCCGAACAGCTGAGCTGCCGGGAGTGCACCGTTGGCCTCGTCCAGCGCGATTGTGTCGTTGCCGCCGGTGCCGAACACCTGGATCAAGGAGGTGTTAGCGACCGTCGAGGTGCCCCCCGTGACCGGGACCGCGCCGCCATTCACGAGGATCGTTCCGGCCGCGGAGCGACTCACGGTGATCGAGTTGTTGAGATTGTCGTCGAACACCGACAGCAGGCCGGTGGTCGGAGAAAAGCCAGCTTTGATAGCCATGGTCGTCATCCTTCCAGAGGTTTCATGCCCCTTGACCGATACTTAGCCGCGAAGAGGATGACAGGCTTGAAGCCGGTCTTGAGAACGCCGTGATTTGCCTGAAGAAGCCCTGCTGATTTCCTGATTGTGCTATTGTGATCGGGCCGTGATCGGGCCGTGATCGCCTGAGCCCCCAGTCGGACGCGGCAAACACGCGCCGCGGCGCACCAAAGACGGTTGCAACCACGGTCGATGCGGTCCAAATCGCGACAGGCCGTTGCGGCAGTCCGGTCCAGGATACGAGCATGCAGTTTCATTTCGCCGATTACGTGCTTGATACCAGCGCCCGCGAGCTGCGGCTCAGGTCTGAACTGATTGCAGTCGAGCCCCAGGTCTACGACCTTCTGCTCTACCTGATCGAGAATCGCGATCGCGTCGTCACCAAGGACGATCTGGTTGCTTCGGTGTGGGGCGGCCGCGTCACCTCGGATGCGACGCTGACCAGCCGCGTCTATGCCGTGCGCAAGGCGGTCGGCGACAGCGGCCAGCAGCAGAAGCTGATCCGCACCATTTCGCGCAAGGGTCTGCGCTTCGTCGGCGAAGTGCGCACGCCGCCGATGGACGACGAGCTCGGAGAGCTTTGCGCGGAGCCGGACTTGAACGAATCCAGCGAGCGAATTGCGGCATTACCTCTGCCTGACCGTCCCGCCATCGCCGTGCTGCCTTTTGCCAACATGAGCGACGATCCGGACCAGGATTATTTCTCCGACGGCATCAGCGAGGACCTCATTACCGCGCTCTCGAAGCTGCGCTGGTTCTTCGTGATCGCGCGCAACTCGTCGTTTGCCTACAAGGGCAAGTCCGTCAACATCAAAGAGGTCGGGGCGACCCTCGGCGTCGGTTATGTCATCGAAGGCAGCGTGCGCAAGGAAGGCGATCGCGTGCGCATCACCGCGCAGCTCAACGACGTCGCCACCGGCAGCCACCTGTGGGCGGAGCGTTACGATCGCAGCCTCGCCGATGTGTTTGCCGTGCAGGACGAGATCACCGAGGCGATCGTTGCGTCGATCGAGCCGCAGCTCTATGCGGCGGAGCATTTTCACTCCAAACGCAAGACCCCGGACAGCATGGACGCCTGGGGTCTGGTGATGCGGGCGATGTCGCATTTCTGGCGGATCACGCCAGCCGACTATGTCAAAGCGCAGGAGCTGCTGGAGAAGGCGATTGCGATCGATCCGTACTACGGACAAGCGCTTGCCGTTCTGTCCGCCAGCCACACCTTTTGCGCCTACAATGGCTGGAGCGAGATGGCGACATCGGTGCCGATTGCCGAACGCGCGGCGCTGGCGGCAGTCCGCGCCGACAGCGAGGATCCCTGGGCGCATCATGCGCTGGGTTGCGTTCATGTGCTGCTGCGACGTTTCGACGAAGCGCTTGGCGAGTTTGAGCTGGCGCTGAAGCTCAATCCAAGCTTTGCGCTGGCACTTAGCGTGTACGGCCTGGCGCTGACGTTCAGCGGCCACTGGGAGGAAGCCGGCGTCGCCACCACGAAGGCGTTGCGCCTCAGCCCGCGCGATCCATTTGCGGCGATCTACAACGGCATCGCCGCCCATGCCCAGTTGGTCGGACGAAATTACGAGGAGGCGATGCGCCTGGCCGGAGCCAGCATTCGGCTTCGCACCGATCATGTCTCCGGCTACCGCATGCTGACTGCGGCGGCTGCGATGGCCGGACGAGGCGAAATCGCCACGGCTGCATTGCAGGAACTGCTCCGCAGACAGCCCGATTTCTCCCTAGCCTGGATCGGGAAGAACTTGCCGTTCAAATACGAGGCCGACCGCGAGCACTATCTAGAAGCCTTCCGCCGGGCCGGCTTGAGTTAGCTTGTGCTCTTCCTGGGCTCAAAGTACCACAAATCAGGATGACCGACAAAATCCCCTCCCCGCCAGCCGCAATGTCGCAGATGGGTCAGAGGACTAAACCGCTCGCGCGGTAGGACGCCGCGGCTGGCGGCACGGCCAAGACGATAGCGCAACGGGGCGTCCTGTCTTGAGATCGAGGGGTTCGACAACCTCACTCAAGACAGGAGCATCGCCATGACCGACGAGGCAATGAGCCCGTTGCGCCGGCGCATGATCGAAGACATGACGATCCGCAAGTTGGCCCCGAAGACCCACATGACTACGTGCAAAGGGTCAAGAACTTCGCCGCATTTCTCGGGCGATCACCGGATACGGCGACCTTCGAGGACGTGCGCTGCTATCAGCTACATCTGACGGCAAGCGGCGTTGGCGCGCCGACCATCAACCAGACCGTCTCGACGCTGCGGTTCTTCTTTCGGGTCACACTCAAGCGCCACGAGATCGTCGAGCATACCCATGTCATTCACGAGCCGCGCAAGCTGCCGGTGGTACTGAGCGTGGAGGAAGTGGCACGGCTGCTCGATGCTGCACCGGGGCTCAAATACAAGGCGGCGCTGAGCGCGGCCTACGGTGCCGGGCTGCGTGCCAACGAGGTCGTCTCGCTCAAGGTCTCCGATATCGACAGCAAGCGGATGATCATCCGCGTCGAGCAGGGCAAGGGCGGCAAGGACCGCAATGTCATGCTGTCGCCCAGCCTGCTCGCGCTGCTACGGGCCTGGTGGAAGATGGCTCGGCCGCAAGGCTGGCTGTTCCCTGGCCGTGACCCGGCCCAGCCAATGACCACACGCCAGCTCAACCGTGCCTGCCACGCCGCCGCCCAGATGGCGGAGATCAACAAGCGCGTCTCGCTGCACACCTTGCGGCACAGCTTCGCCACCCACCTGCTTGAGCAGAACATCGACGTCCGCGTCATCCAGATGCTGCTCGGCCACGCCAAGCTCGACACCACCCCGCTCTATACCCGCGTCGCCACCAAGACGATCAGCGAGGTCATGAGCCCGCTGGAGCATATCACGCTGAAGCTCAAGGAGGTCCGACCGCCCGGCTGACGGCGCTTGTGTCGCGCCCGGCCTTGGAGGTTGCGGATATTTTCCGCAGCCATGGCGTAGCATGGCGCAAAGCCCATGCCGGCCATGTCAGCCTCGACCAGTTGAAGGTGATGTCGGCGATCGAGCGCTGCCGCACGGTGGCGCTCGGCGGCCATGTCGCGCGCTGCGCGGACTGCGCCTACACGACGATCGCCTACAACTCCTGCCGCAACCGGCATTGCCCGAAGTGCCAAGGCGCCGCCGCAAAGGAGTGGCTCGCCGATCGCGAGGCCGAGCTGTTGCCCGTGCCGTACTACCACCTGGTGTTCACACTCCCAGGAGCGATCGCCGACATCGCCTACCAGAACAAGGCCGTCCTCTACGACCTGCTGTTCAAGGTCTCGGCCGAGACCATGCTGACGATCGCCGCCGATCCGAAGCATCTGGGGGCCAGGATCGGCATCACCTCCGTGCTGCACACCTGCGGCTCGGCGCTGACCCATCACCCCCACGTGCACATGATCGTGCCGGGCGGCGGCATCTCGCCCGATGGTCAGCGCTGGGTGTCCTGCCGGCCCGGATTCTTCCTCCCCGTGCGCGTGCTCTCCCGCCTGTTCCGGCGATTGTTCCTTCAGAAGCTCGTCGCCGCCCATCAAGCCGGCCGCCTGAGCTTCTTTGGCGACAACAGCCAGCTCGCTGATACCCCATGCTTCGCAGCCTTCCTGGCGCCGCTGCGCAAAACCAAGTGGCGTCTATGCAAAGCGTCCGTTCGGTGGACCGGAGGCGGTGCTGGCCTATTTGTCGCGCTACACCCACCGGGTTGCCATCGCCAACAGCCGCTTGATCGCTTGCGACCAGCAGCGCGTCACCTTCAAATGGAAGGACTACCGCATCGAGGGCCGCTGATCGATACAGGCAGATGACGCTCGCCACAGACGAGTTCATCCGCCGCTTCCTCATCCACGTGCTGCCCAAGGGCCTTCACCGCATCCGCCATTACGGCCTGTTCGCCAAAGGCGCTTGCGCCGACAACATCGCACGCGTCCGCGAGCTGCTCACCGGTGCAAAGCCTGAAGCCAATCCCACCGCGGCTGCCGTCGATGCCAACAAGCCGGCTTGCCCATGCTGCGGCGGTCGCATGATCATCATCGAGGTCTTCGAGCGCGGTTGTACGCCACGGCATCGGCCGACAGCTCCAACGAACCGCATCAGGATCGACACCTCATGACCACGTCGCTGTCCTGCAAATCTATTCGTAGTGCTCGCTGCCTCTCGGCCAGCCACGGCAGAGCGCGCTCAGATATCCACCGCCCGCCATAACGCGCTCGACAATTTGTAGAGCTCGACACCACCCGCCGCGCATTCGCCAGCCGATTCACGCTCGAACACCTCGTTGCATCGGCTCGATTCAAATCAGCCAATTCGCCCGCGGCAGTCAAATCCCCATAGCGCCTGCGGCACCGCCTACGTTTCCCTTAAGCGCGGTTTCCTTGTATGGGCTTTGTCAAGGGAGGCGTTTAAATAGGCGATAGGTCGGCGCATCTTTTCCTTCGTCAGTTTCTTTGTTCGATCTGAGGCCGTTTCTTCGTCCCGACCCGCACTTCGCTTGCGCTGGCGCGCGCAGAAGCTGTCAAGGTTGGCCGCCGCACGAATCGTACGACAGGCTCCGCCGTTGCCAGGCCACACCTTGACAGCTTCGAGCACGACGGCATCGCTTGGTGCGATCGGGATGACGATCGGAGGGGAGCCCGCTTGCGGGCGCGATCAATCGCGCCACAACCTTGTATCCGGTGGGTCCAAGGACCCCGAACCATGATGCAGTCATGCGCATCGGCAGCGAAGCTCCGAAGCGGCGGACCCATTCTCCCTTTCGGCATCGAAGCCAAGGAAACACGTCGGGACCCCGCCACCTCGAACCGTCATCGGCGACACCGTCACAGGCGGACGGAAGGCCGAAACTGTTGGGGTGTCCTTCCTCCGTTCATGATGCCGGCCGCAGAACGACGCCGTCCGGCACTACGCCCTCCCGCGCGAGTCGCCACAGAGCGATCAGGAGCTTGCGCGCCAAGGCCACGATCATGGTCTTGCGCGTCCCGCGGGCATTCTCGGTACGAGTTCGAAACCACTGCGCCAAGACGCTGTCCTTCTGGAATCTGAGAAATCGCCACGCCAATTCGATCATGCCTCGTCTCACTCGGGCATTGCCGGAACGGGTCAGCCCTCTCTCCCGGCGTTTTCTGCCGCTTTCGTCAGGCGAGCCAGTGAGGCCGGCATAACGCGCTATCGCCCTTCGGTCGCGCATGCTTCGCGATAGTACCTCCTGCACCAGCATGTCGCCGGTCTCGACACCAACCCCGATTACCCGCGCCAACAGGCGCTCCATTGCGTGTGGTCCATCACTGGGCGTTTGCTTGAGACGCTCCAGGCGAGCCTCCTCGATCTGCCGTATCTGATCGCTGACGAGCCGCCGGCGCGCCATGTCGCGACGCAGCTCAGCCAGGGTGTTGGGCGGGATCGGCTCTCCTTCGGGGGTGCGCAAGCCGTCAAGGCGTTCGGCGGCTTTCTTCAGCTTGGGATTGAAGCCGCGGATGCCGAGCCGTATCAACGCTGCTTTCATTCGGTTGACGATCCGACTTTGCTCTCCGACAAGGCTCTCGCGCTCACGGGTGGGGCGCTTGGCATCTTCGTCCTTGATTGTCGGGATCGCGACCATCTTGCAGTGATCACGCTCGCCCCGCAACCAGCCGAGAAAAGAGCGTTTCAGCAGTTCGGTGTCGAGACGATCGGTCTTGGCGCGCCGGTGCTCGCGCGATACCGCTATGCTCGATGCGTGAATGACATGCGCCTCGATGTCGCGCACCCTGAGCCAGCGGGCCAGCCAGAAACCGTCACGGCCGGCCTCGAAAGCGACCGCGATGCGTTCGATGCGGTGTCCTGCCTTCCGCGCCTCTTCTCGCCAGCGATTGAGCAGCTTCAGCAAGGCGTTCTCGTCGACCTCAAGCTTCTTCGACGGCTGGCGCTCGACACCAGGCACAATCCCCGCAACGAGCCAGCTCGACAGGCTCATCTCGATCACAGCGATCAGCGTACCGTCCGGTTTGAGGGGTGTGAGGGATCGGCTCAGGTCGTTCAACTTCTGCATGGGGTGCTCCATCGGTTCACATCAGCGCCGATGAATGCCATATCCTCACCGTCCTCACCGCCGCCGCCCGCACCATAGCATCTCCCTTGGAGGCTTTCGGACGCCGGCCGCCGAATGTGCCGCGCCGTCAGTCATGCGGCCGGCATCCGAAACCCTTCACAAAAGCGCCGTTCGGAAGCTCGGCACCCGCTTCCGGTCTACCCCGACAAGCTGACAATTCAGGGGGCGCCCGGACTTCGCATTCGGGTCACTTCCGGCCTCATGCGCCACAGCAAACTGCCCGACTACTCGATCATCTCGTCGACGTGGGCGGGACCGTATTGGAGCCGACCGAGAAGGTTCAGCGCCCAACCGATCCTAACGCATCGAGGTAACACGGTTGGTACATCGCCTGCAGTTGCTTGCCGCGCAGGAAGATCATCTGCGGCGTTAACCCGCCGCGCGCGGCGATCCACCGCCGCACCGATGTTGGATACATCGAATACAGCATCATAGTTGCTTCGCGATTGGTGAAGGTGCGGCCGTTGATGCCGAAATCATAGGCGGCATGGAAACCAAGCGCCGCACGCGAGGTCACGCAGATTTTGTCGTGAGGGACTGCGCCGAGGACGATGGTGCAGGCCGAGGCACAGAGACCATCAATGATCACGGATTGTCCGGATGAGCGCAGGCGTTGAAATTTGGTGATGTAGCCTCCAATTTGACCACCCCGATCATCAGCAATGCGGACTGCCGCGTGACTTGCCCCGACACCCGCAAGCAGGAGCGCTGCCGCAAGCAGACACCTTACGAACTTCATTATCCCTACCCTGGTTCGAGCAAGCCGATTTGATCGTTTTGCGTGATGCGCGAAACAGCAAAACCGTCCTTCTAGTTCGTGGCTTTATCTAGGCAGAACTGATCCAAGAAGCGCCCCGCCTCGGGATCAGCAATGGCGCGGTCCGGTTCCATTCGCGCTGCTTGTCCGGCGCACTCCGCGTCGTAGACAGCGCCGTGCAAGCTGAATTCCGCTTTACCCCGATAAGCGGGCATCTCGCAGTCCGCCCCCACTTCGCATTAGGACCGATAGGCGACATGCCGGGCACCGATCCAAGTCCCTCTCAGGGACGGCTCACCTTTCGACCGACTGAAACGAAACTGTGGCCCTGAGTGCCCGGGCCTCCGATCATGATCGCTTCCAAATAAGGCTCATCAATTGCTTCCGGCGACGACCAATCGATTACGAAATTTGCGCCCAAGCCACCGCGAATGTCTTGTTGTGGGATCACAATTTGGATTGCGCCGTAGGGCTTTAGCGCGATCGCCCGTGGCAGATATCTGTCGATCACCTGACCATCAACATTGAAATAGTCGATCCGCTCGATGACAAGCGTTCCCGTTTCCGACGTATTTTGAACCGAAAGCGTCACGGACAGGTCGAGCCTGGTGGATCCGTCCCGGACCAATAGGCTTGAATGCGCTGGGACGTAAATTCTTCCTCGAAGTGTTGAAGGCTCGCGCGGCAAATCAACAAGTGAGCCCGCAAATTTCGATAGAGGAGCTGGGAGATCAGGTTGTGCTCGCGCCCCAGACATCGCTAGGAGCAACAGCGCTAGGAAGATTGCTGGCTTTCTCATCTGTTAATCCATCGCCGTGGTACAGATCCCGGTCGGGTCCGAGTGATTGGAACGTGGGTACCTTGGGATGGGCGACATTGACCCAAATCAACGTTGCGGGACATTCACCTGCGCAGCTTGACTTGTGTGGCTTGCGCCCCGGCGCACCTCTACCCGTGACCCGGCATGATGGATCGTCTAACGCGTATTGCGCCCGGATTGATCAAACTCTTGTCCTACAGATTTGCCGAAGACTTTCGGCATGATCTGTTGGCAGGAGTCTCCGTTGCCGCAGTGGCCTTGCCGGTCGCGATCGCCTACGCGCAGCTGGCGGGCTTCAATCCAGTCGTGGGGCTTTATTCGAGCATTCTGCCGCTAGTCGCGTACGCCATCTTCGGCACTTCACGGCAAATGATCGTGAATCCCGATGCAGCGGGGTGCGCTATGGTCGCTGCCGCTGTAGCTCCGCTGGCGGGCGGAAATTCCGAATTATACTGGTCGCTGGCGGTCGCAGTTACGTTTCTGGCCGGCATATTCTGCATTGCAGCGAGTTTTTTTCGGCTCGGAGCGCTGGCGGAATTTCTCTCCAAGCCAATCCTTGTCGGACTCTTGAATGGAGTCGCAATTTCGATTTGCCTCGGGCAAGTCGGCAAGCTTCTCGGCTTTTCCATCGAGTCCAAACGGATCATTCCGCAGCTGTTCGAAATCTTCACCAAGCTGCCTCAGACGCAGGTTCCGACGCTGATCGTGGGAGCGGCAAGCCTGGCAATATTGCTTGGGCTGGCGCGCTGGGCGCCGCGACTTCCGACTGCTCCACTCATATTGATCGCTGCCGGCGCGGCGGTCGCCCTGTTCGGGCTGGACCGATATGGAGTTGCAATTCTAGGGCCGGTCGCCGGCGGTGCGCCGCCGTTGCGATTGCCCAGATTTCCTCAAGACGACATACCATCCCTACTTGGCAGCGCGGCGGGGTTAGCTCTCGTGCTGTTTTCGAGCGGCATGTTGACAGCGCGCAGCTTTGCATCGAAGGGTGGGTACAACGTCGACGCAGATCGTGAATTGGCAGCTTTTGGTGCTGCGAATCTCGCCTCTGCCTTATCTCAAGGGTTCGCCGTAACCGGCGCTGACTCGCGCACGGCGGTAGCCGCTGCGGCCGGCGGCCGCACCCAGGTGACTGGCCTAGTGGCTGCGGTGACGATCACTGCAGTGTTGCTGTTTTTGACCGGCCCCTTACGATATGTGCCGATTGCGGCCTTGGGCGCACTGCTTGTTTTCGCTTCAATTTCGCTATTCGACACACGAACGCTACGCGAAATCTGGAGCATCGATCGTACCGAGGTCGGCTTGGCCGTGATCACTACGCTGGGAGTGGTCGCGCTGGGGGCCATCAACGGAATCCTCATCGCGGTGGGGTTGGCCCTGGTCCGCTTCGTCAAGTTGACCGCACGGCCCAGAGACGAAGTCCTGGGAACAGTCGACGGGCTTCCCGGCCTGCATTCGATCGACCGACATCCGGACGCCAGGACGTTTCCGGGTCTCGTGCTCTACCGCTTCGATGGCCCGCTTACCTTCTTCAATTCCGATTACTTCAAGACGAGAGCGCTTGCGGCAGCCGAGGCTGCAGGCCCGGAACTTCGATGGTTTGTGATTGATGCAATTCCAGTCAGCCAGATCGACATAAACGGTCTGTATGCGCTTCGCGATTTGCGGGAAAGGCTGGAAGCGCGCGGAGCGTCCCTGATACTAGCCGGGCGCAAGGCCGAGTTTCTCGACTGGTTTCGGGAAGCCGGTCTCTACCGGCCGGAACATGAAACATGGATCTTCCCCACGCTACGCCAGGCCCTGAAGGGCTATCGGCAGGCGGAGCAACGCGTCGCGCCGCTTAAGCAGGACGATCTGTGAACTTCCGATCTGGGTCAAAAGCGCCGTTCGGAAGCTCGGCCACCCGCTTCCGGTCTACCCCGACGAGCTGACAATTCAGGGGGCGCCCGGACTTCGCATTCGGGTCACTTCCGGCCTCATGCGCCGCGGCAAACTGCCCGACTACTCGATCATGTCGTCGACGTGGGCGGGACCGTATTGGAGCCGACCGAGAAGGTTCAGCGCCCAACCGATCCTAACGCATCGAGGTAACACGGTTGGTACATCGCCTGCAGTTGCTTGCCGCGCAGGAAGATCATCTGCGGCGTTAACCCGCCGCGCGCGGCGATCCACCGCTGCACCGATGCTGGATATAGTACAGCATCATGGTTGCTTCGCGATTGGTGAAGGTGCGGCCGTTGGTGCCGAAATCATAGGCGGCATGGAAACCAAGCGCCGCACGCGAGGTCACGCAGATTTTGTCGTGAGGGACTGCGCCGAGGACGATGGGGCAGGCCGAGGCACAGAGACCATCAATGATCACGGATTGTCCGGATGAGCGCAGGCGTTGAAATTTGGTGATGTAGCCTCCGATTTGACCGCCCCGATCATCGGCAATGCGGACTGCCGCGTGACTTGCCCCGACACCCGCAAGCAGGAGCGCTGCCGCAAGCAGACACCTTACGAACTTCATTATCCCTACCCTGGTTCGAGCAAGCCGGATGCCATTAAGGACACGACGGTCATTCACCCGCGGTACGCCGCGCGGCTTGTTCGGCAGCATTGGCTTGATGGCGGCCCATTCTTCGTCACTGAGTTTGTAGCGCATAACACCCTCTCGGTCACCGGCTTGAACCACGGCTCGGGGGGAAGGCTCAACTTCGCTCCTCAAAAGGAAGTTCGGACGCTAGCCCAGCTTTCAGAAGGCCCTCAATCATCAGCTTCGAGTTTGGTTGCCCGGCCCGAGCAAGCCATGCGGATATGGTAAAGCCGGGATCGACCTCAAGCAGACGACCTACCGCCTCACGCGCCTCGGCATTACGTCCCAAATGGGCCAAAGCAGACACCAAAGCGCGGTGAGTTGATGAGTCCGATGAGTTGTGACGAAGAGCCTTCTTGGAAACCGCGACTGCCTCCTCGAAACGCCGAAGCTCGATCAATGATTGGCCAACGCCGGTAAGCGCATTGTGAAGCAGAGGAAACAACGGGTCCAAGCGAATGCCGCGTTCGAAGCTCCGAATTGCTTCTTCGAAGCGGCCTGCGAATTTAAAGACCCAACCTCCTTGACGCCAAGCGCGCGCGTCATTTGGATTTGGCGCGACCGCTCGCTCAACAAGATCGATGCCGGTTTCGTGGTCGCCGACAAGAAATGCGGTAACAAACCCCGCGATACCCAGCGCTCCCGTATCATTCGCGTCGACACTCAATGCCAAGCGAGCCAGCCGTATAGCTTCAGTGCGGTCGAATTGAAGATCAGTTGAATAGCCCTGTTGGCTGCCAACAGTCTTCGACTGTCGCTCCAGCAGCAGACGGATTTTCCAGGGGATTCAGATTATATAGCAATTTCAATTAAATAAGGGTTCGCGGTTTTATTCTGAATGGCGCGCCATTTGCGTACCATTTGCGTACAAAACTCCGAACGATAGGGGCGCACCTTGCCTGGTCGCAATCACGTCAGGTTTGGCGGCCTCTGCCGAGCGCGCAAGCGGGCTCCAGGATCCTGAGGCCACGCGATAGCGCGAGCAAAGTTGAGCAAGGGTGGTCCGCTTTGCGCCAAAACTGCCCTCCCCGCCGAGCCGCTCCTTGGCCGCGCGAAGCGGACACCAAGGTGCCACCGCTCCTGCCGGTAAGTGCCATGATCCCCGTGGCAACTCGCTTATGCGGGCGACATCAGGCAGGCGCTCTTCTCCCACTAGTGCAAGTCAGACGGACGGCGACGAGCGGCCATCTCCGCCGCGAGCAGCAACGCGGCACGGCTGGCGCCAACGGAGGCAATCCCCCGGCCTGCGATATCGTAGGCGGTACCGTGGGCGGGCGTGCAAATTGGAAACGGAAAGCCCCCGAGCAGGGTCACGCCACGATCGAAACCCATGAGCTTCATCGCGATCTGGCCCTGATCGTGGTACATGGTCAGCACCGCATCAAAGGCGCCATTTTTCGCGCGCAGAAATACTGTGTCGGCCGGAAACGGCCCCTCGGCGGCGATGCCCTCGCGCTGGCCCGCTGCAATCGCGGGCGCGATCACGTCGATCTCCTCGCGGCCGAAATTGCCGCCGTCGCCGGCGTGCGGATTAAGTCCCGCAATCGCAATACGCGGCCGCGCAAAGCCGGCATTCCGCATGCAGGAATCGGTCAGCTTCAGCGCACGATGGATGCGATCGCTAGATAATCGCGCAGCGACGTCCTTGAGTGGGATATGCGAGGTGACCCGCGCATTCCAGAGCTCGCCGAGCACATTGAATTCGCTCGCTGCGGTCTTGAGCCCGACGACCTCGGCGGAGAACGCGATCTCGTCGTCATAGTCGGCGCGTGCGAGCCGCATCGCCTGCTTGTTGAACGGGGTGAAGCAGACCGCATCCACGCGTTCGTCCCGACCAAGCTCGAGCGCGCAGCGATAGTTCGCCAGCGCGAACCTGCCGCCGGCAAGGCTCGCACTCCCGCGTTCGACCTCCGCGGGATCCAGATGACCGAGATCGACAAACAGCGCGTCGCCCTCCGCTACGCGGAGGTCCGTCCCCTGTTTCACCGTCTTCAGCTGCGGCGTGATGCCGGCGGCGCGCGCGCCCTCGTCGAAGATCCGCCGGTCGCCGATCACGACGAGCCCACTGCGGGCACGGATATCGTCCTGCGCCACGAGCTTCGCGGTCAGCTCCGGGCTGATGCCGGCGGGATCTCCCATTGCCAGCGCGATGAGCGGCTTTGCGGTCATATGATCACCTTCTCCTGGCCTGGCGTCTCGGCGGGGGATGATGCGGGCTTGCGCCAGACATGCGTGAGCTGCAATACGAGCGGAAGCAGCAACAGCGCGATGCCGACCACCACCAGGCTCGTCACCAGCCCGTTTGCAAAGAAGATTCCGAGCGAGCCCCTGGACATCAGCATCGACTGCCGGAACGCGTCCTCCGCCTTGTCTCCGATGACGATCGCGAGCACCAGCGGGGCGAGCGGATAGAACAGCTTCTTGAAGAGATAGCCGACGACCCCGAAGCCAAGCATCAGGACCACGTCGAGATAGGAGTTCGACACCGAATAGGCGCCGACGACGCAAATGATCACGATCAACGGCGCGATAACTACAAAGGGAATCCGCATCAGGGCGGCAAAGACGGGAACGGTGAGCAGCACAAGCGCGACGGCGACGATGTTGCCGACATACATCGAAGCGATCAGTCCCCACACGAACTCCTTCTGGTCGACGAACAGCATCGGCCCGGGATTGAGCCCCCAGATCATCAGCCCCCCCATCATGACGGCCGCGGTGGCGGAGCCGGGAATGCCGAGCGAGAGCATCGGCAGCAGCGCGCTGGTGCCGGCCGCGTGATCAGCCGTCTCTGGCGAGATGATCCCTTCGACCTCGCCGGTGCCGAAATGCCGGCCACGGCGCGAAAAGCGCCTTGCGATGCCGTAGCTCATAAAGGACGCCGCCGTCGGGCCGCCCGGCGTGATTCCCATCCAGCATCCGATAGCCGCGCTCCGAAGCAGGGCAACGCCATGCCGCGGCAGCCGGGCGACCGCGCGAAACACCTCGGCCCAGTCGATCTTCGAGGAAACAGCGCGCGCATGGATCTCCTCCTCTACGGCGACCAGGAGTTCGCCGATGCCGAACAGGCCCATCACCGCGACGACGAAGCTTATGCCTTTCACGAGCTCATCGACGCCCATCGTAAGGCGCACGCTGCCGGAGACGGTGTCAATGCCGATGGCGGCGATCGCAAAGCCGATCGCCAGCGCCACAACGGTCTTGATCGGCGCCGCGCCGCCCATGCCAACGAAGCTCGCGAAGGCGAGAAAATAGACCGCAAAATATTCAGGCGGCCCAAAGGCGAGCGCGACCTGCGCGACCCAGGAGGCGAGGAAGGTGATCAGGATGACGCCGATCAGCGCGCCGAATGCAGCTGAGCCAAAGGCGGTGGCAAGCGCCGTCGTCGGCCGGCCGTCGCGCGCCATCGGGTACCCGTCGAAAGTGGTTGCGACCGACGACGGCTCGCCGGGAATGTTGAACAGGATCGAGGTCACTGAACCACCGAACAGTGCGCCCCAGTACATGCTCGAGAGCAGGATGATCGCCGACACCGGCTGCATGCCGAAGGTCAGCGGCAGGAGCAGTGATACGCCGTTCGGCGCGCCCAGCCCTGGCAGCACGCCGACGAGAATGCCGAGCAGCACGCCGATTACCATCAGCGCCAGGTGCGGCACCGTCACCGCGATGGTGAAGCCGTGCAGGAGTTCCCCGAGATTGTCCATCGGCCTCTCCGTCAGAACCCGAACGCGGCGGCAAGCGCACCGTGCGGCAGCGTCACCTGGAACATGCGCTCGAACACCACGTAGAGCGCGAGCGATAGAGCGACCGCCATGGCGAGCGCACGCGGCACGGATCGATGTCCGGGGAACGCGAGTACCGCGAAGACGTAGAAGGCCGAGGCGAGATACATCCCGACCAGCGGGATGGCCGCCACAAAAATCGCGGCTGGAACGAACAGTCCGGCGAGCCTGCGCAGCTCGGTCGGGGTGATGGCCACGGGAACGCTTGCGAGCGTCGCACCGGGCAGGATACCGCGGATGAGATTGTAGAGGCTGCCGAGGACGATGATGACGCCGGTCAGGAGCGGAAACGTGCCGGCATCCACGCCCGCGCTCGACCAGCCGATGCCGTTGTCGAGGCTGGAGACGACCACTGCGACACCAAAGCTCCCGGTAAGGATGGCGGTCGCGAGCTCAAGATTGCGGCGTGAAATCATCAAGGGCTCCTGGAGGTGGTGTTGCACCGTCTCACTTGATGAGCCAACCCTGCTCGCTCGCAACCCGCTTGAGGTGCTCGAGATCCTCCCTGATGAACTTGTCGAAGTCGGCGCCGGTCAGGAAGGTGTCCACTTGGGAGGTCTGCTCGATATAGGCCTTCCATTCCGGAGCCGCCTGCACCCTCTTCATGAGGTCGACATAGAACGCGGTCTGGTCCTGCGTCACCTTGCCGGGCAACCACACTGTCCGCGGCTGCTCATATTGCGCGATGTCGAGGCCCTGCTCGACGCAGGTCGGAACGTCGCTCCAGCCTTCGGTCGCCGTGACCTTGGGCCCCTGCGGCAGCCGCCTCGAGCTGAAGGCGCAGAGCGGGCGCTGCGTTCCGCCACGCCATTGGCCGAGGCTCTCGCTGGGATTGTTGACGTGGGAATCGATGTGCCCGCCGGCGAGCTGCACGGCGGCCTCCGCGCCGCTCTTGAACGGGATGTAGGTCAGTTTGACGTGACCGACCTTCTCGATCATGCGGGTGAGCACCTCGTCGGTATCCTTGGACTGCGCACCACCCATCTTGAACTCGCCCGATGCGGCCGCCTTCAGGTAGTCGCCTGCCGTCTTGTACGGCGCGTCCTGCTTGACCCAGAGCAGAAACTCGTCCTGCGCCATTGCGGCGATCGGGGTGAGATCGGTGTAGTTGAAGGCGACCCTGGAGACGAGCGGTTGCTGCCAGGCATTCGACGTCCCGAAGATCACCTTGTAGGGATCGCCCGCGGATGCCTTGCCATAGACATAGCCTTCCGCGCCACTGCCACCGCCCTTGTTGACGACCACGATCGGCTGGTCCGTGAGCTTGTACTTGGTGATGATGTTCTGCACAGCACGCGCCAGATTGTCGGTGCCGCCGCCCGGCCCGGCCGTGGCCACGAACTCGATCGGCTTCTGCGGTTGCCAGGCCGCAAACGCCGGCATCGTGCCGGCGAGCACGGCCGCCGCGGCGGAGAGCAGAATCGGTGACGTCCTACGCATTGGTTTCCTCCGTGACTTTTGATTGTTTTCTTTTTGTAATGTCTGTCGTTTCGATACCCGCTCAGACGACTCGTTCCTCGCGCCGCGTGAACGCCGAAACGATTGCGCCCTGTTGTTCGAGCGCTTCGATCTGCTCTTCATCGAAGCCATATTCCGCCAGCACCTCGCGCGTATGCTCGCCATAGACGGGTGCACCGGAACGGACTTTCCCGGGCGTCTCCGAGAACTTGACGGGTAGTCCAATCGTCTTCACGGGGCCGAGCGTGGAATGCTCAACCTCGACGACCATCTCGCGTGCCAGCGTCTGCGGGTCGCTCAGCGCCTCCAGCATGTCGTGTACAGGACCGCACGGCACGCCCTTCTCATCCAGCACCGCAAGCCAATGCGCCCGTGAACTGACGCGGAAACGTTGGCTCAAGACCGCTTCGAGCTCCTTCAGATTCGCCATGCGGTCGGCGCCGGTAACGAAGCGCGGATCGGTGGCGAGCTCGGTTGCGCCAAGCGCCTCCAGCATCAACAGCCAATGCTTCTTGTTGGCGCCGCCGACCACGAGCCAGCCGTCTGAGGCTTCAAAGGCCTGATAGGGCGCGTTGAGTGGATGCGCCGACCCCATCGCGCGCGGTGCTGAACCTGCGGCAAGCGCGATGGTCGATTGCCAATAGGTCTGTACCAGGGCTGCTTCATAGAGCGAAGTCTCGACCCACTGCCCCTCGCCGGTCTTCAAGCGATGCGCATACGCAGCCAGAATCCCCATGCTCGCGAGCAGGCCCGCGGTAATGTCGGACAGCGGCGGGCCGCATTTTACGGGCGGGCCATCGGGACGCTCGCCGGTGAAGCTCATGATGCCGCTCATCGCCTGCGCGACGAGATCGAATCCCCTGCGATGCTTGTAGGGACCGGTGCGGCCAAAGCCCGACAGCGAGCAGTAGATCAGTGCCGGATGCTCCTTGTGCAGGTCCTCGTAGCCGAAGCCCAGGCGCTCCATGGCGCCCGGTGCAAAATTCTCGACCAGGACGTCGGCGCTCGCGATCAGCCGCCGCAGCACCTGTTTGCCGCCAGCGGTCTTCAGATCCAGCACGATGCCGCGCTTGTTGCGGTTCATCATCAGGAAGGAGGCCGCCTCCTCACCGATCTTCGGCGGGACCGAGTGGCGGGTGTCATCGCCGTTGGGCCATTTCTCGATCTTGATGACGTCGGCGCCCATGTCGGCGAGCATCAGCGTACAGGTCGGCCCCGCCATGACGTGGGTGAGATCGATGACCTTGAGACCGGCAAGCGGACCTGTGGGGCGAACAGTGGATTGCGATCGATTTCCTTGCATCGGCCTGTCCTATTGACCGCGCCACTGCGGGGCGCGCTTGTTGAGAAATGCGTCGAGCCCTTCGCGAAAATCCTGGCTCGTGTAGCACATCAGGATCAGGTCCTCGCCTTGCTCCCGCGTGAGTCGTTCTTGCAGGCGTGCCACCGCCTGCTTGGTCGCGTTCAGCGTCAGCGGCGCATGGTTGGCGACGAGCCGGGCGACTTCGTCGGCGCGCCTGTCGAGTGCCGCGCCATCGGCGACGACCTCGCTGAGCAGCCCGACGCTAGCGGCTTCGGTGGCGTCGACAAGGCGCGCCGTGAAGATCAGATCCTTGACGCGTGCAGCCCCAATGAGCGCGGTCAGACGGCTGACATTGGACATCGACAGGCAATTGCCGAGCGTCCGGGCGATCGGAAATCCGATACGCGCGCTCGTCGTGCCGATGCGCAGATCGCAGGCCGCGGCGATCCCCGCCCCTCCGCCGGTACAGAAGCCGTTGATTGCCGCGATCGTGGGCACCCGGCATTGCTCGAGTGTGGTGAGCACACGATCGATCCGGTTCTCGTAATCGAGCGCGTCCTGCGGCGTCTTGAATTCGCGAAACTGATTGATGTCCGTACCCGAGGCGAAGGCCTTGTCGCCCGCACCGCGCAGCACCAGCACCTTGAGGGAATGATCGCTATTGGCCTGCTCGCAAATTGCGGCGAGCCGCTCGTACATGGCGAAGGTGAAGGCATTGCGCGCCTGCGGGCGGTTAAAAACGACCCGCCCGATGCCGTCCTCGCGTTCAAAAACGAGGTCTTCCGTCTCCGCGATCTGCAGGTTCATTTCCTCATGCCTCGTCTTGTTTTCCCAATTTTGAATGCAAAATCTGGTATTTTCAAGCTGGAACTTCCAATCTCTCGAGCATAAACTCACTTTTGCATACAAAATGGAGCTTTGTCCTATGCTTCATGAGGACGTCGTCAGCCGTATCCGCGCCATCCTGCTCGACGGAGAAATCCCGCCAGGCGGGCGGATTCCCGAGCGCGACCTGTGCGAACGGCTACAGATCTCGCGCACACCGCTGCGCGAGGCTCTCAAGGTGCTCGCCGCCGAGGGTCTCGTGCAACTGCTGCCCAATCGCGGCTCGCGTGCGGCAAAGCTGACCGACAAGGACATGCGTGACCTCTTTGAGGTCTGCCAGGGCCTCGAGGCGCTCGCCGGTGAACTCGCCTGCGAGCGCATCACGGACGGCGAGATCGAACAGATTGCCGCCGCGCAAGCGGCGATGGCGCAGCATTATCGCGGCGGCGATTTGATCGAGTATTACCGCTGCAATCGCGCCATCCACGAAGCGATCGTCACCGCCGCCGGCAATCCTGTGCTGGCCGGACTCTATGCTTCTGTCACGGCCCGCATTCGCCGCGCCCGCTACGTCACGCCGATGACGCCGCAGCGCTGGGCGCTCGCCGTCATGGAGCACGAAGCGATCCTCAATGCCTTGCAGCGGCGCGACGGCACAGGCCTCTCCCACATCCTGCGCGCCCATCTCCGCCACAAGCGCGAAGAGGTTTTGCAGGCCGGATTTGCCGAAACGGACAGTGGCGACCTCACACGGCGCAGCGCGTGAGAATTTGCGTCGGCCGTCGAAAGGACAATCGAATGATTAGAGCGCGCGTCAGCGGCAGGCTCTGGTCTAGCCGTCACCTTAACACATTACCAACGGGCGCTTTGCTCGAGGTCGAAACGGAGACGGGCACCAGGTTGATCGCATTCGATCCGCTCGGCTGCGCGGACGGGAAAGCGTGCTGGTCACGCAAGGTTCGGTAGCAGCGGGATGATATAGTCGTTGGCGCATCGTGCGGCGCGATCGACGATCTCGGCATAGAGACTTGCTCCATAGCCTTGATCTCTTGTTCCTGGCGCCTTTTGTCGTGAAACGTAACCGCGCCGAAGCTAACGGCACTGCCAACGATCGTGCCGACTAAGCCAATCAATGCCGCGCTGAGATTTCCGCCGATGGACAGGCTCATCATCAGTGAGCCAGCCGCTACTACTCCCGCAAGGCCGGACAACGCGATCAATAGCACTAGGTGTTGCCGGTACGGGTTCGGTACTGTCGGCATCGCCTCCTCCGACGTTAGTCGTTGATCGCGGTGCCCGACGCCAACCGCGCATCAGTCGGCTGTGCGTGGCTCGGAGCAACGTAACCGATCACACCTGACCATCTGACATTAATCAAACCGTCAGCGGTCTGGACGCGTAAAAAGTCGTCGCCGGAATGAATGAAGTTGGTCGTAACTTCTGTATCGGTATGAATTTATCGACCCCAGCTGCCGTTTTCTGTAATGCGCTTAATAGCAACGGTGCTCGCTGCCCATACGCTCGGGTCCGGATGCTCGATATGCTTGATGTTCTCGATGCCGAAGACCTGCCCCGTAGCGCGAAGAGACATTACCAACTCTTCCGCGTATTTGATCGTCGGGAGGGCTTGCTTCCTGCTGCTCTCGGACAGGGCGGCCTCAAGAACTCCGAGCACGGCACCGGCTCCAACGGCCCATGCTGGCGATCCAATGAAACCCAAGCCGGTGGATACGCCGCCCATTTTTTGCGCGGCTTGCGCGCGCAAGCCCGCGATCTTTGCGAGTTGTTCGGCTGGATAGAGTTCGATGGCACGCACCTTCAGCGTTTGCCCTGACGAAAGCAGGAGCAGAGCGTGTTCTAAGGACGGCGACGGCGGAGAGGAAATGGATGACAT
Source organism: Bradyrhizobium sp. USDA 4510 (assembly GCF_054059095.1). Lineage (NCBI taxonomy): Bacteria > Pseudomonadati > Pseudomonadota > Alphaproteobacteria > Hyphomicrobiales > Nitrobacteraceae > Bradyrhizobium > Bradyrhizobium sp. USDA 4510. Next base: position 5,179,732 of record NZ_JBSSBT010000001.1, read on the forward strand.
GGAAATCGCGAAATCGGAGGAGAATAGAACAACTGTCGAAAATGCTAAAAACCTAGCCGCAACCGATGGTAGTGTACAAGCGGCGTGAGGCTGATTTCCCATTCACCCGGAAGGTTACGGGGTTGGATTGCAGGGGTCCGCCCTTTGCCGGTGCAGCGGAAATGAAGTCCTCTTCCCGGTTAGCCACCCCCAGCAAAACGCTAGGCGGCCAATGGCGCCAATTGCAGGAATATGGGACGAGCAGCACAATGCCGTTCAAGGAAGTACTGCCTGTTTTGAAAGAGGCTTTGGGAGCATCAATCCGACAGTAGTCTAGACAGCGGTATCGCAAGAACGTCTGCGATGCGCGCCATCACCAATAAACTCGGGTTACGCTTGCCGCGTTCAATTCCGCCCACGTAAGTCAGATCGATCTCGGATTCAAAGGCCAGTTCTTCCTGAGTCATTCCTCGCTGTTTGCGAAATTTGCGAACGTTCCTGCCAACAATTGCGCGCCAATCCTGCATTGTAGGATCGGGCATTGCCGGGTATATAGTCTCTAGGGAATATAGTCCATATTTTGCGTTTTTCGTATGAGCTCCGTTGCCTGCGTCGAGTGCCGTTTTAAGCGACTCGCCAAACTTCTGTGCTCGTGACGAACATCTCTGAATGGATGCGCATTCAACGAGGATCCCAATGCGAAAACCGCCGATCGATCCCACTATCGCTGACGTCGCTCCGGTCGACGCAACGCTCACGGTCTACGATGAGCAGCATCTGCGCACCTATCTTCGTTTACTCGATGCTGATGCGGGCGGCACTGATTGGCGCGAAATCACACAGACCTTGCTGCGCATCGACCCCGGCCAAGAGCCAGACCGTGCACGCAAAGCATTTGAGAGCCATTTGGCCCGTGCCAAATGGATGTCCGAGTGTGGATACCGGCAGCTGCTGCGCGGCGGAAACTCCAATTAGGGAATCAGGTGACCTAAACGCTCCGAGGAGCGAAGGCTCCGTCGCGAGGGGTGCTCAGCTCGCACCGAGCCTTACCTGCCTGGCCGGCCCATGCCGGGCCGGCGATATCCGGTCAAGGCCGCCAAAGCGGGGACGCGAAGCGCCAGCCTTGAGGGGATGGCGCCGGTCCGACCCACTCGCACCCGGCAGGCCAACGCCATCGCGATGTCACAAACCAAGTCCGCGTTTCCGTCCAAATGTCGCTCGATACCGCACCCCGCACGAGCGTCGGGTCACTTTGCCGAGCTCCCAAGACGCATCCCGATCGTCTGGCGGGGCCACGTCGCGATGACGTGGCTGTATTCTGGGTCTATGGTGCGCTCGGAGGGCGTTCGCATTTGCCGCGATTTCAGTGCTTTGCCGGAAGCGGCGACGTCGCAGGGAGCATTTCCGGCGTTTGGGTGCCTTTTAGGCCGAAATCGCAGGGCTGGCTGCTGGAGAATACAACCTGGCCCAATTGCCCGGAGCCCGTAGTTCTACGGGTGGGTTGGACGCGGCCTTGAATTAACCAAGGGAGATCTTTCGGGGTGGGTTTTCAAACCGACCCACCACCGCACCCGCCCGCTCAACGCGCCGTAGGCCAAATGGCCGAGCAGCGGATTTCTACTGCGGGTTGCAGGTTCGAACCTTGCCGGATCGTCAGTTCACTCGCCCGAGCGCAGCGGGTCTGTCAACCGCGTTGAGCATCGCTGACTCGTTTCCGGCCAAAAGCTCAGGAGCCGGCGACGTCACGGGGGTTCGTTCGGGCTACCACAACAACGAGTTCCCCTAGTCGCGGGTGCGTTTGAGCCGATCCAGGCGCAGCCTCTGCGCTCTCATGCGCCTTATTTCTTCGTCGAGCGCGCTCATTTTCTCGTCATGACGTTCGTTCTTCGACTTCGGCTCATCGCTATTTCGCAATTTCTTTAGCGCCTTTTCGACCGAGAGTTTTGGGGTGTCAGCCATTGATCCTCCGAAGCGATCCCTTCGATTCAAATTGGAGCTAGCAACAGTCAGTTGAGGTTCGAAGCGAGCAGGCCTTCTTCTGCGGCATGCCGCTTCTAATCGCCCGTCGACCGAACCAAGGATTTCGGATCTTCACGAGTTTCACCATCGCTGGTCGTTCAGGCCACCAAACCAGGCGCCAAAATAGCCGGCATAGAGTGGCGGCATTTCCAGGTTCATTGAGTGGCCGACGCCCGGGACGACGACCAACCGGCAGTTCGGCATCGCCGCCGCCATGGTCCGGAGGTCGGCGGGCGCGATCCAGCCGTCACCTTCGCCCCAGACGACGAGATGTGGATGCCGGATTTCGGGCATCCGCCGCTCGAGCTCGCGGCTTTCCCGCTCGCGTGTCAGATTGACGGGCGTGCCGATCCATATTCCCTCGGAGACGCCAAACGTCTGCTCCAGGATACGCTCGAACAGGGCTGGGATCGCGCCCAACCCCTCGCGGAACACCGGCACCGCATTCGGCGCCATGCTGTCCGGAAGGAACAAGGAAGAAGCAGCCGTCGCCATCATAGCGCGCGTCACCTCGCGGCTCGCCATCATCGCGCGGAACAGCCCGATCTGCTCCGCGTTGAACGCGAGCCCGAGTGGCGTCACGGGATCGAGCGCGAATACCCGGCCAAACCGCTCCGGCCGCATCAGCAACATGCGCGCCGCGATGATGCCGCCGGTGGAATGCGTCGCGAGATGACAGAATGGGATCTGCAGAGCATCCAGCGCCGCCAGCATGTCGAGCGCATGTTGCTGCATCGAGTAGTTGGTATAGCCCGGCGTGGCGGCCGGGCGATCGCTGTCGCCACAACCGCGCCAGTCGATTCCGATGACCCGAAGGCCGCTCGGGAACAAGGGGGCGGCGAGCTCGATCCAGTCCTTGCTGGCGAGATTGCCGTGGACGAAGACGACCGTGGTTTCGCCTTCGCCCCACTCCCGCCAGCCAAGGTCGACCTCTCCGGCACGCACTTTGGGCATTGCTACAGTTTGATCCTCTCGTTGCAACTCAGCCTGCTGGTCACTTATTCAAACCGGCTGTCGGATTCGGTCCGTCCGGCGTCGGCGCAACAGCCATCGCCGACACCACGCCGTTGATCATTCGGTCCGTCTCGAGCGGCGAACTGGTGTCGAGATTGCCGGTCATCACGAAATCGGTCACGTCAGCCGGAAATTCCACCGGATTGTCGGTGTGGATGAAATGACCGGTGTCCGGATAGATTTTCAGGATCGGCCGGTTGTTCGCGCGCGTCATCCGCGTCATGAACGGGGTGATGATGTCGCGACCGAGGTCCTTCAACCCATTAAAGGGCGTTCCGGGAATGAACGGCTCCTTGTCGCCGAAGGCCAGGAAAATGGGCACCTTGATGTCGGTCAGCCGCCGATACAGGTTCTTCGGATCATCTTGCTGCAACTCCGATACCATGCCGTAGATGTCGAGAATGTACACGTTGGCCCATTGCTCGAGCTCCTTCGGATTGCCTTTGATGAGGCCGACACGCTGCTCGGTATGCAACCGCGCATACTCGCTGTCGTTCATGAAGTAGCCACTCTTGCTGCGCCCGACCACGCCGGTCCCGGGATCGCGCTTCTTAAAATAGAAGAAGTCGCGAATGTTCTGCTCCGGCCGCGCGATTTCGTTGGCTAATACCTGGGTCGGCCCCCAGACATCCTTCCACTTGTCGAAATTGCCCGCGAGCGAGGCGTCGAACAGCTTCGCCGTCTTGCCGGGCCCTATCGTCACCTCGCGCGGGTACTCTTCGAGGCCGGCGGGCGCTTCGAGGATCAGGCTCTTCACGGCGTCGGGATATGTCAGCGCGTAGCCCAGGATCAATTGGCCACCCAGCGAATGGCCAAGGTAGGCCGCTTGCTTGACCTTGAGCTGGTTGACGACGAGGTCGTAGACCACTTCACGCATGTCCTGCATGGTCCGCGCTGGGCTCTTGTCGAGATTGCCCGGGCCCGACATGCCGTAGTGCGGCAGGTCCGGCGCGATCACGCGCAACCCACTGCGCAGCGCGTACTGCATGATATTGCCGTAGTGGCCGGCGAAGGCTCCCTTGCCGTGGATGACGACGAGGACTTTCGGATCCTTCTCGGTGCCGTAGTATTCATCCATGTAGCCGATCTGCCAGGTCGTGCCCTTGGCGTCCTTGGCGTTGGCGTATTTCACCGGATAGGGATAGGTGACGTACTCCTTCCAGAACGATTTCTTCGGATCGATGTCGGACGCCACGCCCGGCGTGCGGAAATTCTTGTCGACGAACTGCTGTGCCTTGTCGAGGCTGGCGACGTCGTCCATGAACGTCACGAATTTCGGGTCATTCTTGTGGCCGTTGATGATCGAGAATACGCCGTAATGCGCGACCGGGCTGTCTTCGGCGATCAGGTCGGCACCCGGGATGTTTTCGACTGCTTTCTCGGCAAGCTTGAAGTTGAGCCACAGGTCGTTCTTGATATGCATGACCAGGGTGCGTGACTGGATGCGGCCGAGGTCATTGTTGATGTTGTGAAGCTCGCCAACGCGGTTGCGCCATACGAGGTCGACGGCGTCGTACAGCTTTGAGCGATTGATGACGTTGAGGCCGGCCTTCTCGTTCGGCGGATCCCAATAGAAGATTTCCGGCTGCACCGCGGTGAACGCCTGCGTGGTCCGGTATGAAAGATCGTAACCGGTCAGACCCAATACCGACCAGCCGAACGCCATGCCCATCAGCGGGTGCTTCTCCTTGGGCAGGTTGTAGTAGTCGCCCTTGGTCTGCTGCCAGACCGGATCCGACTCGATCGCCGCCGTCATCAATTGGAATGTCCAGTTGCCGACGGGATCTCCGGCGTCCGATTGTGTCGTGCCGCCGATCGGCATCAGCGCACTGACATATTCCGGATGCATGACGCCCCAGACATAGGTCTGCGTGCCACCCATCGAGACGCCGGCCGCGAGCGCGACCCTGGCGATCTTCAAATGATCGCGAAGCATCCGGTAATTCGCCTGCACCATGTCGTAGTAGGTGTACTGCGGAAACTTGATCCCGAGGCCATCCGATGGCTTGCTTGCGCCCCAGGTCCCGAGCGGATCGACCATCACGACGTAATAGCGGTCGGTGTCGATCGGCCGGCCCGGTCCGATGATCGGAACGCCACCCGACAGCGCGGCGCCCTTGACCCACTGCTCGTACATGTCGGTGGAGTCGCCGGAGTAATATGAATTGATGACAACGGCATTGGTGATCTCGCCTGCGGCGTTGCGCCGCGGCGTACCGACCGCGATGTAGGCCGTGCGCAGCTTACCGCCACCGAGCGATTCAAGGGTCACGCCACCCTCGCCGCCATTTTCCCACTTGGACGGATTGGCCAGGTCATACTTGCCGCCGAGCTTGAAGTCGGCGATCTCGTAATACTGCTTCAGGCCGTCATGCTGGACTTGCGACGAGCGGCGCGTGAACGGCTGGGCGGTCGCGGCGGATGCGCTGACGGCAAGCAGCAGCAACCCAATGAAAAGACGCCTCATGGAATGCCTCCCTGACCGATTTTGGGAAGGTTCCGTCGGGACCGCGCGGCCGACGTTGACCTAGGTCAAGGGTGCGGCTGGGCGCGCACCACAATTTGACACCCGAAAGCATTGAGCAAGTGAAGCGAATGCCGTTTCTCTCGCATGGCTCGCACCGCATCCGTTATGAACTAGACGGTGCCACGGACGCGCCGGCCTATGTGCTCGTCAACGGGCTTACTCAATATTCGGAGCTCTGGGCGGCCTATCGGCACGCGCTGGTTGGCAAAGGATTTCGTGTCGCCACTTTCGATCTGCTCGGTCAGGGCGCTTCGGCCAAACCGGAACTGTTCATCAGCCAGGATGATCAGGTTGAGGCGCTTCGGCTCCTGATTGATGAGCTCGGTGATGGCCCGGTATTCCTCAGCGGCATCAGTTTCGGCGCACTGATCGCGCTGCGCTATGCGATCTTGCACAGCAACAGGCTGTCGGGCCTGGTGCCTATGAGTGCCTTCGCAGAAATGTCGCCGCAACTTCTGCTGCTTGGCAATGCGCTGCGCACCGGGCTGATCTTGGGCGGAACCAGCTATTTGCAGGATTTGTTGCTGCCGATGAATCTCTCGGACTCCTGGCTCAAGCCGCTACTCGGCAATCTCGACGCGGTGAAGCGACAGGGCTGGCTAATCAATGACGTTTATGCGGTGCAAAACTTGATGGAATCCTTCCTCGACTTCCAGCCGCTGACACCACAACTGGCGTCGATCAGGACGCCAACGATGATCCTCAACGGAGAATTTGACTTCCTCACGCCGCGTTCGCTTCACGAAACCCTGCGCACTCACATTGCCGACAGCTCACTAGTCATCATCCCCAACGCTTACCACGCCTTCACCCTCGAGAAGGCCGCACTGACGGCCGACCTGCTCGCACGCTTCGCCGAAGACGTCCTAGCGGGGCGCTGGCAGGGTAAGCAGACGGTATGGATCGCACCCGACGACGCCGGTGGCGAGATGACGCCTTTCCCGGCCGGCTTCGACCACCTGCGCGCTATTCCCGTGCCAAGGGCGACCTCATGAACCAGTTCCTGGGTCCGCTCGATGCCTCCGGGCGCGTGCCGCCGCTGCAACAAACTCGGGTGGCATCATTCCTGGTCTCGATGCATGGCGCGCTTGCGCGGCAGCTGGCTCTGACCTTGCCAGGCCAGTTCAAGGCCGGTTGGCAAGCAGAGTTGAACACACAGCTGCATCGCGAGACGGAGATCGTTTCCCTTCTCCTGCGCGCGACCTCGTGGGCGCCTGATTTCATGGCTTTCTACAACACGCTGATCTGGGAAATGGCTTGGCTGCCCAACCCTGCATCCGGCGTCGCCGATCGCCGGCTTGCCACAACGATCGACATTGCGGCCCTCGGGCATGCCGCGCACGGCGCTATCCGGCCTGCCGCCCTCCTGCCGGTCGAGGCGTCCGCGGATGATCCCTTTGTTATGGCTTTGCGCCGGATCGAATTTGAAAGCAGCCGGCTGATCCAGGCCCAGATCCATTTTCTGAAAGGTGACGATCTCAAGCCCGTCCGCGACGCCGTCAGCGCGGCCGTGAACGATCGGCATCGACAGGTGCGCAAATTGTGGGCGGAGATGCTGGATAGCATTGGGATTAGCCACCGCGCCGACGGCGAATGACGCGGGCCTTGACCCAGATCAACGTAGCCGCTTCGCCAAACGACAGTGTTCACCGGGATATCCCGCCTCGGATCAATTGCCGGAGCCCAATTATGAAGGCCGTATCCGCCGAAGAAGCTGTTGCGATGATTCCGAACAACGCGCGCATCATGGTCGGCGGCTTCATGGGCGTGGGCACGCCGGAGCGCCTGCTGGATGAACTGGTCCGACAGAAGAAATCGGGCCTGTCACTCATCAGCAATGATGCGGCCACTCCCGGCAAGGGTGTCGGCAAGCTGTTCGACGGCACCCAGGTGTCGAGCATGATAGGAACTCATATCGGGCTGAATCCGAAAGCCCAGCAACAGATGCTGGGCAAGCAGATCACGGTCGACCTTATTCCGCAGGGCACCTTTGTCGAGCGGATCCGCGCCGGCGGATGCGGTCTTGGCGGCGTCCTGACGCCCACCGGCGTCGGCACGCTTGTCGAGGAAGGCAAGCAGAAGATCGAAGTCGACGGCAAACCATATCTGCTGGAGACCGCGCTGCGCGCCGATTTCGCGCTCGTCCACGCCTTCCTGGCCGACTACGCCGGCAACCTGTCCTATGCCCTCACCGCGCGAAATTTCAATCCAGTGATGGCGATGGCGGCCGACACGGTGATCGTGACCGCCGAACATATTGTTCCGGTCGGCGTGATTGCTCCGGATCACGTAATCACGCCGGGACCGCTGGTCGACTATCTCGTTGCGAACGGGTGAGCCATGGATGCACAGACCATCATTGCGCGTCGCGTAGCGAAAGAACTGCGGCCGGGTAACCTCGTCAATCTCGGCATCGGAATTCCGACCCTGGTTGCGAACTACGTTCCTGCAGGGCTCAACGTGTACTTCCAGTCCGAGAACGGCCTGATCGGCACGGGCCCAATTCCCGAGCAGGGCATGGCTCATCCGCTGCTGACCGATGCCGGCGGCAAGCCGATCAGCGCCTTGCCGGGCGCGGCGACCTTCGATAGCGCGATGTCGTTCGGCCTGATCCGTGGCGGTCATGTCGACATCACGGTGCTCGGCGGCCTGCAGGTCGACGCCACGGGGCATCTGGCTAACTGGATGATCCCGGGCAAAATGGTGCCGGGCATGGGCGGAGCCATGGACCTCGTCAGCGGTGCCAAGCGGGTCATCGTCGCCATGCAACATGCGGCAAAAGGAAAGTCGAAGATCGTGGCCAGATGTAACCTGCCGCTGACGTCAGCGCGACCTGTCGACCTTGTCGTGACAGATATGGCGGTCATCGCCTTCCCCGGCGGCAAGGCGACCCTGCTGGAAACGGCGCCGGGCCTGACGGTCGCCGAGGTACTGGCGGTGACGGAGGCGGAACTCGCAATTCCCGATGCCGTTCCCGAAATGGCATTCTGACGAAAGCGAGCCAGAACAGAGCGAGAAGGACTATGCGGATATTCAACGGATTTGGCGAACTCAAGTCGGCGGTCGGCACCGAGGTCGGCATCAGCGAATGGATTGAGATCACCCAGGAACGCATCAACAAATTCGCCGACGCGACCTGCGACGAGCAGTGGATTCACGTCGATCAGGAACGCGCGAAGGCCGAAATGCCCGGAGGTAAGACCATCGCCCACGGCCTCTTGTCGCTGAGCCTGACGCCGATGTTCATCCGCTCGGTGATGGGCCTGAAGGGGTTGAAGAACACGCTCAACTATGGCGCGGACCGGATCCGCTACCTGGCACCGGTGCCCGCCGGATCAAAGTTGCGCGGTCGCGTCGGCATCGCGGAAGCCGAAGACGTGCCGCCGAATGGGCTGAGAGTGCACTACCGCGTTGTGATCGAGATGGAGGGCGGTGCCCGCCCTGCCTGCGTAGCGGAGGTCATCGGCCTGCACTACAGCTGACCCCGAGCTTACGTGCGTCAATCGATGATATGGTAGCCTCCATCGACGTAGAGCACGTCTCCCGTGATCAGCTTTGCGCCGTCGAGGGCGAGGAACGCCGTGGCCTTGCCGACGTCGTCGATGCTGACGAGGCTGCGCGTCGGTGCCTGCGACTGCGCCTTGTCCATCAGCTCATCGAATTCGGGAATGCCGGATGCTGCGCGCGTGGCAAGTGGTCCTGGCGAGATGGCGTGGACCCGAATGCCTTTCGGCCCAAGCTCGGCCGCGATGTAGCGCACGGCTGCCTCAAGCGCCGCCTTCGCGACGCCCATCACATTGTAGTTCTTCACCACCATCTGGCTGCCGTAATAGGTCATGGTGAACATCGTACCGCCGTTCTTCATCAGCGGTTCGGCGAGATGGGCCATGCGCATGAACGACCAACAGGACACGTCCATGGTCTTCTGGAAGCCGGCGCGATCCACATCGACCACACGGCCATGCAAGGCGTCCTTCGGTGAGAACGCGATCGAGTGAAGCAGGAAGTCGAGCTGACCCCACTCCTTCTGGATCCGCTCGAACACTTTCTCGGTCTCGCCCTCGACCATCACGTCAAGCGGCATGAAGATCGGCGATTCCAGCGCCTTGGCCAGCGGTTCGACGTGCTTCTTGGCCTTTTCGTTCAGGTAGGTGACGGCGAGTTCGGCGCCGAGCGCCCGAAACGCCTTGGCACAGCCCCAGGCGATCGATTGGTCATTGGCGATGCCGACGATCAATCCCTTCTTGCCCTTCAGCGCGACACTGGTCTCAGGATAAACCGGGATGGTCATGACACTCTCTCGCGTTTAGGATTGGGCGATGGCTGGTTCATGAGCAGCGTCAGCGTATGCTGCGCGATCATCAGTTCCTCATCGGTCGGCACGACGAATACGGGGATTCGGCTTTCGGGTCCGGAGATCCTGGTCGCGTGCCGCGCATTCTCGGCGGGATCCAGCGCGATCCCAAGCCAGGACAGCCTCTCGGCAATGCGAGCACGGATCGAAACGGAGTTCTCACCGATCCCCGCGGTGAAGACGAAGCCGTCGAGTCCCTCCAGCGCGGCTGCCAGCATGCCGGCGTTAAGGCCAACACGGTAGACGAAATAATCGATCGCAAATGCAGCTTGCGGGTCTCCGCTTGTCTCGAGCTCGCGCATGTCGTTGCTGACGCCGGACAGTCCCTTTAAGCCGCAGTCGCGGTAGAGAAAATCCTGCACCTTGGAGGCCGACATTCCCTTCTCGGTGAGCAGGTGCAGGACGACACCGGGATCGATCTGGCCGGGCCGCGTTCCCATCGCGAGGCCGTCGAGCGCCGTAAATCCCATCGTGCTCTCGACGCTCCGGCCTGCCCGCATCGCACACATCGAGGCGCCACTGCCGAGATGGGCCACGATCACACGTCCAACCGCGACCTCCGGCGCCACCTGCGGCAGCCGCTTGGCCACATATTCGTATGACAGGCCATGGAAGCCGTAGCGCCTGACGCCCTCGGCGTACAGCTGGTGCGGAATGGCATAATGATCCGCCAGCGGGTCATGATCACGGTGGAACGCCGTATCGAAGCAGGCCACCTGCGGCAGGGCCGGAAAATTGGTCAGCAGGGATTTGATGGGCGCCAGATTGTGCGGCTGATGCAGCGGCGCCAGCTGCGCGTAGCGTTCCAGCCGCGACACGACCACAGGATCGATCAGCACCGGGTGCGCGTAATCCGGGCCGCCGTGAACAACCCGATGGCCTACGGCCACAGGGTTGATGTTGAGTTCCTCCCTCAGCCAGGCTGCCGCGACGGACATGGCGGCAGGAACGTCGGCAACCGCTTCGATCGGATAGGCGCGGTCGGCCAGCGGTTCGCCACTTGAGCCGCTGGCGCGCATTCGCGGCCGGCTGCCGATGCCGTCCATCTGGCCCTTCAGCTGCCGCCGCAGCCGGCCCTCGCCTTCCACCGCGAAGACCTGGAATTTCACGCTTGAGGAGCCGGCATTGACGACGAGGATCGTATCCATGGCAGTCACGCGGCGGCGATCGGAGCACGGCGACGCCGGGCATCCGCGTAAAGGCATGCAACCGCGGCTGACGCCATCCGTGACCGCGCCGAATCGGCACGCGACGTCAGCACCACCGGCACCCGCGCGCCGAGCACGATGCCGGCGCCATCGGCCTTGGCAAAATAGGCCAGATTCTTCGCCAGCATGTTGCCGGACTCGAGGTCGGGCACGACCAGGATTTGCGCCCGGCCGGCGACCTCCGACCTGATCCCCTTGATCCGCGCCGCTTCCAGGTCGATCGCATTGTCAAAGGCCAGCGGACCATCGAGCAGCGCGCCGGTGATCTGTTTGCGGTCCGCCATTTTGCAGAGCGCGGCCGCTTCGATGGTCGATGGAATCTTTGACGTGACGGTCTCGACCGCCGACAGGATCGCCACCCGCGGTGTCGTGCCGAAACCGGCCTCATTGTAGAGATCGACGGCATTCTGGATGATATCGCGCTTGGCGTCGAGGTCCGGGAAGATGTTGATGGCGGCATCGGTGACGAACACCGTTTCGGCGTAGGCCGGCACGTCCATCACGAACACGTGGCTGATGCGCCGGTCGGTGCGCAGCCCACCGACCTTTGCCGTCACGCTGCGCATCAGTTCATCGGTGTGGAGGCTGCCCTTCATCAGGACTTCGCCTCGCCCCTCATGAATCAACTCGACGCCCCTGGCCGCGGCAGCAGCCTCAGTTGGCGGCGTATCAACGATCTCATAGCCCGCAATATCAATATTGTGCTTTGTCGCGGTATCCCGGATTCGCGCGGCCGGACCGACCAGAACCGCCTTGATGATTCCAGCCTCGGCGGAGTCGATCGCCCCTCGCAGCGAGCTTTCATCGCAGGGATGCACCACGATGGTGGAGACCGAGGGAACGCCCTTCGCGGCGACGATGAGGCGATCATATTTCGATCCCGGCTGGGCTTCGTTCGGTCCGGCTGCCATGACACCCATCGCTCCGCTCTGAATTGCTATGATGCCCGGGCTTTCGGATCGAAAGGGACGGTGTTGTCGTAACCGTCGAGCCCGAACAGCCCGGCGACCTGCTTCAATCGCCTGGCCACTTCACCGGATATCTCTGCGCTTGCCGACAACACGTCCTGAATGGCGGCAAACGCCCTGCGGCGCTCGTCCAAGCTGTCCGGCAATAGCCTTGGAATGGCCGCAAGTGCGGCCTCCCGATCAAGCAGCAGCATGAAGAACTGCTCGCGGACCAACATCTTGAACTCCGCGAGCGTCACGCGCGCGGCCTCATCGGCCTGGCGAAGCCGCCGCAGCGCTTCGAGGCTGCGCTCGTCCACCATGCCCCGGGCCGATCCGACGTAAAGCAAGGCCCGAATGCCGGCCTCTCGCATACCACCGGAGCCGATCCTGGAAGTCAGCTCCGCTACGCGAGCTTGCAAGAGCTCGCGGTGCTTTGGATCCATGTCGCGGCGTTGGGAGGGTGTCGACTGCGGATCGACCCCGACCGCGGCCTGCAGCGCCGGCGAGCCGTAAACGGCAAGGAACATCGCCTCGCTTAGTGCCTCCTGCGAGTCACGCCACTGATCGAGCGAACTGACGATCTGCTGCGATACCCGCTCCTGGAACGCCAGGAACGGATTGTCCTTGGCGACGGGTTTGCGGTCGTCGCGCGCTTTCTCCGCGGCGCTCTCCACCATCTTCATCCAGGGGTTCTCGCTGCTGAACGCCTCGTATTGCAGGCGGAGCGGATGCCAGTTGCGCATCATCTCCGCCATCTGTGGCGTCACCATCGATTTGACCCAGGGCTGCACGTATTTCTGATAGGCGGCGAGATTCATTTCCGAGACACGCTTGGCAGTCTCGAAACGCCGCTCATCCTCCGGCGAGTTCCCGCCCATCGCCCGGATGTCGTCGAGTGTGCGGGCCTCGCAGCGCATCACCCACTGCCCGACCGCAAGCTCATCATTCAGCGTGTCGGATGCCCTCGCCTCGAACGTCGCTTCGTAAAGGCCGGGCGGCAGCACGTCGATCAGGTCGATGTTGCTTGAGAACTCCGCGTGCTCCTTCTTGGCCACGCCACCGGAAACGAAGATGCCGAGATGGCCGACCGTCTCATGCACGGTATAGACGATGGTCTGCCCATGTGCCCTGATCTCGTCGACATCAGCATAAAGGTCCAGAATCCAGTGCAGCGCCTGTTGCGGAGGCGTGATGTTGTCCCCTTTCGAGCAGAACACCACGATCGGCGAACGAATCTTGCGCAGATCGACCGTGGTCCCGTCGGACATCTTGACCCGGCCGGCACCCAGGTTGTTGCCGATGAAGAGTTCATCGACGATGAACTGGATCTCCTCGGCATTGAGGTTGACGTGCCCGCCCCACCAGCGCTCGAATTCGAGATAGCGGTCGGCCTCGGTGTCGACCTTGGAGTAGACGTTGTACTGCTTGGTCCAGAGCGTGTTCGACGGATTCTGATTCTCGAAGTTCTGCACCAGCCAGGCACCGTCAAACTTGCCGGCGCCGAGGTCGCTGGAAAGCGCGGTCAGCCAGCTTCCGCCGAGCAGTCCGCCGGAGTAGCGCATCGGGTATTTGCCGTGTACGCCAGCCCAATAAGCGAGCGGCGCGCCCGCCACGATCACCGGACCGAACAGTTCCGGCCGTAACGAGGCGAGGATCATGATCGCCCAGCCGGCCTGGCAGTTCCCGATCACACATGGTTTCCCATCAGCCTCGGGATGCCGCTCGATGACCTTTTCGATGAAGATTGCTTCAGCGTGGGCAATGCGCTCGATGGTCTGGCCCGGCATTGGCTCGGGCAGGAAGCCGATGAAATAGCAGGGATGCCCCGCCTTCATCGCGACGCCGATCTCACTATCGGCTTTGAAGCCGCCGATCCCCGGTCCATGGCCCGCACGCGGGTCGACGACAACGAATGGCCGCCGCTTGAGGTCGATTTCCACACCCTTGGGCGGGATGATGCGCACCAACGCATAGTTGACCGGCTGCTCGAGCGTGCGACCGTCCAGGATGAGCTCGGCTGCATAGCTCAGGACGTGGGGCGCCGTCTGGGCAACATGCTCGCGATACTGATCGCCGCGCTGCCGCAGTATGTCCAGCAGCAGTACGCTACGCTGCCCGGCATCCACCATATATTCCACGGCCTTGGCGACGACCCCTGACATCGGGCCGCCCGGGAGTTGCAGATTGTCCAGCGACATCGTTTCGGTCCTTCCGCCGACAGTCCGATTGAAAGCGTCACGCGCACCGGATCGTTGATTTAGGTCAAGCCACGAGCCCCAGCCGTACGTCTTTCTTGCGCCGGGAGGATAGGCTGATGCCCGTGCCTGAGAATTATGCAGCGAGCGAACGCCTGCGCGATGGCCGGAGCGTCGAGATCCGCATGTTACGAGCGGACGACCAGGACGACATGTTGGCCGCCGTTGGCCGCACGAGTAGCCAGTCGCTGCAACGTCGCTTCTTCGGCCCCAAGCGAAGCTTCTCAAAGAAGGAGGTCGATTTCTTCATGAACATCGATTTCGCCAATCACGTCGCCTTGATCGCGCTTGCCGACGAGGACGAACACGAGGTGATCATCGGCGGCGGTCGCTACGTCGTCATGGATCCCGGAATGGCCGAGATCGCCTTCGTGACCATCGACGACTATCAGGGACAGGGCGTCGGCACCTTGCTCATGCACCACCTCCTCATCCTGGCGCGCACGGCTGGGCTCGAGCAGCTCGTCGCCGAAGTCCTGCCAGAGAACACGGCGATGCGAAGGGTTTTCGCCAAATTTGGCTTTCAAGTCCGACGCGGAAGGGATCCCCAGGTCATTTGTTTGGCGCTACCGCTGTAAGCGCGAGGCTCTTCGCCGAGGGTTGTAAGCCGACGATGCCGCCCGCAAACTGCTCAGTGACCCCGAAGGAACTTGCCATGAGGAAAGCGCCTACAGACGATCGAGCCAAGAGCAGCCCCCCGATCGTCCGCCGCACCGAAACACGCGACACATTGGAAACAAATGCCATTCAACCGAGCATCGAGATCTGGGACTGTGCGACCTTCAACTTGACTGACTGGCTCCGCGAGAACGGCACTTGGCAACCCCTTCTCAAGAAGCCGCGAGTCTAGCCCTTGCGTGCCATCAGTTCTTGTCATTCCGTGCCGGACATTTGGACGCGAATGCATCCGGGTTTCCTGCACGAATAAGGCCGCCAACTGAGGCGGCCGTGCTGTTTAACTCAAAAAGTTGGGCGCGCGTGCTGGGGCGTCTACCGGCCCGGGCGGCGGCGCATGTGCGCCAAGTGCCTTACGGCAAGAACATCGCGATGCCGATGATGACGAGCGGGCTTAGTCCAAAGAGTACAATACAAAAGCTTCTAAGGAGATCACTGCTCATGACCGCAACTCCTGCGTTGCGGTTGGGACTCTACACATCCGATCGAACGCGGTTGCATAGTGCAATCACCGCCACCTCAATTGGAGAAACAAACTTGTCTGGATCAAACGCGCATGCGCGAAATGAGCGCGAATTGCAACGCAGGAATTTATACACCCACAACACTGAATAGGCTTCTCGATATCTCTAATGAGAGCATCGGCCTAGGCTTGGTTGCCACAGGGCTAAAACCCAAACTAGGTCGCTCCAAAAAATCAAAGCGGACCACTGTGGATGGAAACAGGCCAGCACGTTCAAAGCTGGGGTTGCCGGTTGGTTCGGCGATCCAGCCCCGATCCGCTGGCTAGTTTAGGGCCAGCGAATCCGCGCTTGGAGCAGCCGACCGTGGGCGCGGTCTTCAGCGCGGCAGCGCGCCAGTGTTCGGCAGCACGCCTCCGGACGCGGCCCAACCACCATACGACCGAAACTTGAGGCCGAGCCGGGAATAGTAGACACGCAGATATCCGTCGCGGCCGCGTGTGACCGCGTCGGGTCTCACCGCCTCCACTTCCTGAGCGATCACTCCGACATAGGTTTTGTCGCTGCCGTTGTATGCGAAGCGGTAGTAACCGAGACCGTTGTCGAGCCGACCGAGCAGCACCACGTCGTGCTTGAGATTGATGTCCGATCGCCGCCCGCCGCCACGGCCGCCACCACCCCTGAACCCGCCGCCACCGCGAAACCCAGCCCCACGAAATCCCCCGCCTCCGCGACCACCGCCGCCTCGGAATGCTGCAGCTCGATGTCCAGCGCCAGCGAACCGCGCACCGCCGCCGCGGCCCGCCGCTGGCCTGAAATGGGCAGCTCTGGAAACTCCACGGTGCGCCACACGACCACCAGATCTTGCGTTCCTGGCAGCCGTCGAGCGGTTACGCGCTTGGCGGTTGCCGGCCGTCCTGCCCGCGCCTGCCTGCCTGTTTGTTGCTCGGCCGCGGTCGGAGCGTTGAGCGCGGTCGGCGCGCTGGGCCCGGTCTCCGACGTTCGGACGATCGGCGCCTGCCCGCACTCTCTGCCGATCGCCACCGGGCCTCTGATTGGCGCTGCCGAACCTCTGTTGCAGGCTCGAATTGTTGTAGCGTGCACCCTGTCGATGCCTTACGTCGTGTTGCCAGTGCTCGACGCGAGCGCCGCGATTGATGTCGATTAGCTCCACCAACCCAGTTGACCCGGCTGCCGCCCCACCATCCGCCGCCGCCCCAGTAGCCACCGGTGGCCCACCGCCCCAGTGCGTAGGCTGTGCCGAAGGCAACGCCGGCTGCGATGATGCCGGCACCGATGTAGTCGGGATAGCCCCAATAATAGGGATAAGCGGGATAGTCGGAGTAAGGCCAATCGCCGAAAACCACCTGCGGTTCGTAATAAGGAACGTAGATGCTGTCAGCCACGGCGGGCTCAATGTAGATGAACTGCCGGTTCTGCTCTGCTTTTACCGTCACTGTCTGCTCTTTCGTGGTGACCAGCTTCTTCCGGTCGTAGGCTTTTGAACGCAACCGCTGCACGGCATCCATCACGTCCTGTTGCTGAGCCAAAAACGCTTCGCCGAGCTTTTGCGTCCATTCGAGCCGCTCGTTCATCATCTGGAGTACGGACGGTGTCGCAATCAGCGCCTTGACGCTCGCGTCCCAATCCTGCTTCTCCGCCGCGGCCTTGAGGGCATCTCCCTTGAGGTTCTTGTTCTGCTTCATCCAGCGATCCGCGTGCACCACTTCCAGCGGATAGGTCGATGCCATCAGCACATTCGACATTAGCGTATCGGGATACAATGCAATGGGCGCTACCAGCGCCTCGAGCTCAGCCGGCTTTAGCGCCGGCTGCTCGGGAACCGGCGCGGGTGCATTGCTCGGCGTTGCGGCCCCTGGTCGTTTGTCTGTGCTCGCGCAGGAAGGCCGACATGCAATAATCCGAGGAAGGCGCATATCCAGCATATTGTTCTGATGATCCGCATGTCGCGCGTCCCTCCTCATAACAACGGCGAACCAGCAACAGCATCCAGTGTCCCTGTCACGCGTTCTTGACTTAGATTAACGTGGCTGCCTGCCGCGCGTATTCCCGAAGGGAACGGAGCGACGATCCGTTCCTCCACCCGCCTAGCGGCTCAATTCATCCGCTCATAAGCGTCGGCAAGAAAATGGTCGAAGCTCTCGATCCGAATGAGACCGAGGCGCGGATACTCCATGTCCGTGACGATGTAGAGCGCGACCGTCAGGGTTCCTGCAAATATCACCATATGTATCCAACTGCGCCCCGCGTTCGCCGCCATGCCGAAACCAGCGAGCAGTGAGCAACCGAGACCAAGCCCGAACTAAGGCGGCGCACGCTCGGTCCCGGGCCTCGCTGACGTCCGGTTCTCGCCTTTTCGCGCGCCCTGGTACGCTGCACTAACCCGTCGGGGAACCGTCTGTTGGATACCCGCCTCCATTGAGTTTATCGAGCCGGACCGCCGTCAGTTCGCGGAGCCCGTCTGCACCGCGATCCTGTTCTGCGCGATGATGGCTTCGGCCCGCGCGAGATTTTCCAGTAGGCGCTGGCTGGTCAAGACAAGGAAGTAATAGCCGAACTGCGGGTTCTGGAAGTAGATCTCGAGCAGCTTTTCATAGGTGATGGTTAGAACGTGGCCGTCCTCGATACATTCGATCGTCGCGGTCCGGCGGTTGTCAGGCGTGAGGAAGCCGAGTTCGCCCATCAGGCGGCCCGGCGGAACATCGACGTTGATTTCGACGACCCGGAATCTGCCGGTAACTGTCAGCAGCATTTCGTTGGCTGCGTCACCTTTCTCCATCAAGATATCACCCTTGCGATACTTGCGCTGGGTCATGAACGGCTTGAGCCACTCCATCGACATGTCGCCCTGTGTTGCGGCGCGCGCCTTCTTCACGAGAGCGAGCATTTGACGAAGGCGGTAGGCGTTGATGGGAACCATCAGGAGATAAAGAAGAAATGTCGTGACGGCTCCAGTGAGCGCACCGAAGATGGCGAAGAATACGCAACCGATCATGTTAGCGACCCGGAGCGGCACCATGGTCTGCGTCAGCAGGGTGGCGACAAAGAAGATCGCGCCGACCAGGGCGAACATGTTTGCCAGGGTGATGTTGTGCAGAAAGATTTCCAGCAGCCGGCTGAAGATGGCGTCCCAGGTCACGTTGTTGGGATCGAGCCCCATCTGAACCAGAATCTTTGCGAACCTGAGGTTATCGGTTGCTGCATCTAGAATGCGGTCCAGCATGCTGGACACGTCTGCGCTAAGCATCATTTGGTTTCGCCAATGTGTGAGCCAATACCGGCAGCGGCTATTCCGGATGAAACCATTGCGCTCGTCAACTCAAACGAAAGACTCGGCGCGAGCGAGATAGAGTACAAATAGGAATCCGGCGACCGTCGGCAGCACCACCAGCAAGCCTCCTGCCAGCGCCACCCGAATTATCGCATGCGTCACCAGCGCGAGGACGGTGCGACCCACCAGCGCTTGGGCAAAGACCGCTTCCAGCGCATCGGTGCCGCCAATGAAGCCTTTGCCGATCGCCGCGGCTACAATGCTGGCGAGGACGGAAAAGCGCTTTGCGCGCCTCACGAACGGCTTCTCAAAGAATCTGGATCACCTCGCAGCAGTCGTGAGCCTGTACGTGGCTCACTACAATCTGTGGCCGGTGCATGAGGCGGTGCGCACCACGCCAGCAGTGGCGCTTGGCGTTCGCCAAGCTCCCGAGGTGTATCGCGATCGTCCGGCGTGGAGTTCATCACCGACGTTGTATCGTGGGTTTATGGTGCGCTCGCAGGGCGTTCGCATCTGCTGCGATTTCAACGGCTTGTGCCGATGACGAGGATCGAAAGGGTTCTTCCAGCGAGTGGCATTCCGGTGCACTACGAGGCGACAGACCAAACCGGCCTATTACCCCGCACGAGGCAAAGTCATGATGCCGGCCTATTCCGCATTCGATTCGGACGACGACTTTGTCTCGACGTTGGCCACGAACCGATCCACGCCACTGGGCACCAGTTACGATTGAACCACAAGTTCAACGCGAAGGTGTTCAGCAATGCCAAGGCGGCCGAGGAATGCGTCGCCGAACTCGGCAGTGCGTTCATAGCGGCTCACTTCGGTTACAGCTATATCGAAGCCCAGTCCCCAGCTTGCAGCAAGGCTGGCTCGAAGTCCTCAAGGGCGACAACCGGGCTATCTTCAGCCTTGCGTCCTACGCCTCCCAGGCGGCCGACTGGCTGCTGCAGAAGGCCATGGGGTGGATGAGACCACGCCAGCGGTCGAGCAGCCAAAGTTGAAGATGCAATAAGTGAGCACTCCGATTTTAAACGCCGCTGCTGCGGCACACATTAGAATGGGGGAAACGACGCGCCACTCGTTTTGATACCAATGTCCTATTTCCATCTCCCTCTAGTTGTGCTCCAAATTGAGCTTTCGAAGAAGAGCTAATTGGGAGGGGAAATTGCCAGACGTACAGGTGACCTGCACCAATAAGCAGCCACGAAACGATCCGCACGAGGGCATCACGCATGTCGGAGGCATCAACTGGAAGTGGCCGCGATCACAAGTCATCCAATCAATTGAAAGCGGGGCCAACACATTCTTCACGATGGTCGGCGGCAAGCGAGCCGACGTGGGAGTCGTAAATGGACCGAACGGCAAATATGTTCGGACCCATGCTGACGGCTACTACAACGACAATCTCTTAGCCCTGCCGGAGTGTCGATGAACTTGTCCTGACCGGGTTGCCTACATCGCGCAATGTGCTACACGGCGCTCCTCTCAATAAGGAGCGCCACGTGGCCAAAAATAGAAAAGCAATTCGCCGCAAGTGGACAACGGACGAGGTTCGCGACCTTAAGGCGTTAGCGAAGCAAAAGTTGGGCGCAGCGAAAATCGCAAAAAGGCTAAAGCGCACGAAGAGCGCTACGATCGCTAAGGCGTTTATCCTAGGCGTGTCGCTGGAGACGCGAGGTTAATTCCCACCACGGCAAACCAAACGGTGCTAGAATTTGCCTGCCCACGTGAGTCGGGGACATCTAAGATGACTTCAATTATCGAATGGGGACCGCTCCAGAGAGCGACGAATGCCCTCCACCAGCCCGTGATCTGCCGGAACTTCGATGTCAGGTCGCGAGATGGCTATGTCAGCGGACAAATCGTTGTCGACGACACATCCGATCCTGCCGCAATGTCGGAATGCGAGAGCCGGCTAGCCTTGCTGCTGAGAGACGCCCTCACCGATCTTGGCCGGTAAGTCAGTCCAGCAAGTCGTCATCATCCTCGGCTGACAGCGAGCGCCGCCACACTGGTAGCTTTCGTCGTGAGTGGCGCTGATGCCAGCCGAGGAAAAGTAAACCCGATTGGCAACCACCAAGCTGCACCACCCATAACGTCACGCCGTCCGGCGCATGTGACACAATTCGCCGAGTGCGGCAGTTGTGTTCTTCGTCACGCGCTTCGTCTACACGCGCAGCAGCCGCCACCTTACATTCATGGCCGCCTATCCAGCATTTGTCGCGATTGACAAGTAAAACCCGATTGTCGTGACAGACAATATGGCGAACGTAGACCACCCGTCTCACCGTCTTCGCTGCACAGGCTGCGTGTTTCGGCAATTTCCGGACACCGATTTCGGTAATTCGCGGACGGCGATTTCAGTAATTCCGGGACAGGGATTCCGCTAAATCGCGGACAGTTGCGCGAGGTTGGTTTTCGGAGCGCCGTTCAGGCACGCGAAGATTCGGAACCACATCCAGGTGGTTTCAGATTCAGACAGGAAGCCGGTTACCAACTCCTCGGCGAAGCGCTGCACCGCCAGCGCGTCCTCGCGATACTCTGGCAGCTGGCAGGTAATCTGACTTGCCTGTCGGCGACGCCAATCCTGCGGTTGCTCGCTCATCCCATTGCTCTCTGCTGCCAGTCTTGGCTGCTAGCTTGTTCGTACAGGTATTCATGGTCGGCTATTCCGGGCTCGGCGGGACACACTGATGAGCGTGGCCAGGGAGCTCTCCCGACGTCGGCGGTTGGACCAGGTAGTTCAGCAACCAAAACGAACGTGAGGTGTTTTAGAATCGGGCGACTTTCTAAAAGCTGGGAGAGTCCGATGTTTAGGAAAATCCTAATCTCACTGATCGCAGTTATCGCCGTGGCGTTTGCACCGACTGCTGCCTCTGCGCGTGGAGGCTTCGGCGGCGGCGGTTTTCATGGTGGTTTTCATGGCGGATTTGGTGGCGGCGGCTGGCGCGGCGGTGGTTGGCGCGGAGGCGGGTTTGGAGCGGCCGCTGTTGGACTTGGGATAGGTCTGGGCTTGGCGGGTGCCTACGCTGCCTACGGTTACCCCTACGGATACGGCTACCCGTATGGGTATGGCTACGACTACGGGTATGGCTACGGTTATCCGTATGGCTACGGCTACCCGTACAGCGCCAGTTATGGCTATTGCCTCGCAACAGCCAGCCAGCAGGAGTATACTTGCTATTAATAGCGAGCCAGCGGCTCATCCTGCTTGAATGTTGAGACAATCGCGACCTGCCGATTGGGGAGCCGCGGGTGCTTTGCCCGGCAAATGTGGAGGGTAAAATGGCCCTGCACTTCAGCCAGGTCTGGACTGGCGATTTGGAGATGTGGATCGCAAGCAGCGACGACTACTCATTCGTTATCAGCAACGAGAGCCGGAGTGGACCCGGGTTGCATGGAGAGCCGGGCTTTGTTGCGTCATATCGCCCCGACTTTCTGAATATGCCCGCAGCTCAAGTGTCCGGGTCGCCCTTCGGCACGTTCGCTGAAGCCGAGCGGGCCTGCAATGCGTTCTTGGGTCGCCTCATTATCGAAGGATGATAGCCGCGCCGTTACCGGCTCCAGAGAATTCGGCTACCAACTAATCGTCAGTCAGAGAAGGTCTGCCGTGCTGAGAGCAATCTTCATTACGACTTGTCTAGTTGCAGCGTCGCCATCGGTTGCCCAGCAGGTGCGGGTGATCACCGGGGACTTTGAGCATGTATACGGACCTGGTGGTGAGGTCCTCGACGATGCCGAGATGCGTGCACGAAACCAGCGGGCTTCTGAAAAGATTCAGATTGAAAAACAGCTCGCGATCGAGAGGCAACAAATCGAGGCCGAGCGACTCAGGCGTCGGTCAGACCAAGAGGCTGCTCTCGCCTACGATGCAACTGCTCCGACGTGGGACTCAACATACGGCGGCTGGTTTTTCGTTAATCGCCATCGGGGCCACCTGAGGATAGGCGTCTCGCCGAGGATGGGCCCGAGGATGGGCGGCTCGCGAACGGCGCCGTAACCAAGCTGACCTCCCCGGCGCTCCGAGGCCAATCGCCGGCTGGTCGAGATCGGGCTGAAGGCGAAATCCAGTGAACGCACGCCGCCGAACGGCAAGTTCGAAAGGGCTGCTTTCGCGCGTCTATGCTGTAACGATCGTCAGATCGTTTGGCACTCGGCGGCTGGGGGTTCGCTCATAGAACGCCAAACATCGCCGAGCATAGAGGACTTCCACCTCCAAGCTGTCGTTCATACTCGGCACACATGAGAATGGCCCCGACGCCGTCGCGTCGGGGCCGCATTTCAATCTCCCGCAGTCGGGGTTGGGCAACTGAAACCACGGAAGCATTGAATTGAACCCGGGCGCTGCCACTTGTTCCCGGTGTCAGCCCACCCGCAGATTTTCGGCTGACGTCTTGCCGCGGTTTTCCCGCTCTTCGTAACTGACCTTTGCACCCTCGTTGAGGCTGCTCAGTCCCGCTTTCTCAACGGCCGAAATATGCACAAAGACATCCTTGCCACCGTTGTCAGGCTGGATGAAACCGTAGCCCTTCGTCGGGTTGAACCACTTCACAGTACCAATCGCCACTAGACAAATCTCCTTTGAGGAATGGCGGCAGCCTAGTTCGACAGCGCGGCATCCCGCAAGGCCCAATACGGGACCGTTGGCAACAGTATAAGTACGGTAACGTTTCGGAGGAGCGGGTGCGCCGCCCCGCTTGTCAGCTCCTCGATTTTCTTGGGACCGCTAGGCTTCGGAGCGACCTACCGCGCAACCACTGCGCAGCATTGACCTGCGTCATACGGGCGTGACGAGAGTGCT
Organism: Bradyrhizobium sp. USDA 4510; assembly: GCF_054059095.1. Lineage (NCBI taxonomy): Bacteria > Pseudomonadati > Pseudomonadota > Alphaproteobacteria > Hyphomicrobiales > Nitrobacteraceae > Bradyrhizobium > Bradyrhizobium sp. USDA 4510. Next base: position 5,203,270 of record NZ_JBSSBT010000001.1, read on the forward strand.
GTTACCGTTGCTGGCATTGCTGACCAGCTGAAATTCCGCGGCCGGGACAAAACATTTCGAGCCCAGCGGCGTAGTTTCTCGGGAGATTAGTTGGGCGCTGCAGGCCACTCATTCGAGTGGTAGGGAAAGTGTCGGCAGCGGCTTATTGCCCTGCTCGCAACCTGTTCGCCCCTTGGGCGGTAGACTCGGCGTTGAGGCATCCGCGGCAGTCTCGCCCATGAAGTGGGTCAAATTAACGTCCGATGACCACTCCACATAACCAACGACCGCAAAAGCAACCGCCGCCACGATGACAATACTGACCACCGAAGCGGCGGCTGTTGCCGACCAGCTTTGGCTTTTGAAAAACGGCATCACGATTCTCCGACACCGAGCTGCCACCCGGCGCTTGCGTTAGATCAGCTCGCGATTATCGAGTGTGAACGGCCTCACATTTCACGCGCACTTGATCCTGAGGCAGCGCTTTACTGAGGCGGCGGCTTCGTCGAGCCTGTCATTCCCCTGTGGCATTGGTCGTGCAGCACACTTGAGGCTGGCGATTTCAGTGTCCCAGTTCAGGAAGAAAACGCCGCCGGGCGTGTATTCGTGAGACCGGCGGCGTCTTTTCCTGGGACCTTTATACTGGTCCTAAGTTGACTGCCGCACGGGCGATCGTCTGCCTCAGTTGGTAGTGCCAGCCATCCGGGCCAATGGTGTCGGTGTCGGGCCACTCGTCGCCCTCATCTTCCATCTCGTTCGCGTACCGGAGCACGGCGGCGATGCCGGCAACGGTCGTGGGAATCGTTGACGCCAGTTCCCACGCGGCGGCTCGGGCCGCGTGACCACAAGCCTAATTGTTGTCTTGGGCGTCATTGCCAGCGACAAGCACAACTTGGCAGAGGCTGATCGGCGCCGCGCGTGCCTCTGACCGAACCGCCTATCTTTTGGTGCGTCTTTGCGGAGAAGGAGCCGCTGGGGTTGCCTGCGCTGGGCTTTCAGCCCTTGCAGATTCCAGCGAGTTAACTCGCGCGCTTAGCGCACCGAGCTGGTCGGATATTAGCTTCTGCTCGCCCTGCTGAGCGGAAGTCTTCTGCTGAGCGTCACCGATCTGAGCAGCCTGCCTTTTTTGGCCGGCTTCAATCCCCTGCACCGCCTGTTGGAGAGACGCTAAAGTCTGCTTCATCTCCGCAAGGGCCGGATCCGGTGGAGGTGCGACGGCCGCGCGCTCTTGCGAGGCTGCAAACTTTGTCGCGTTGCTGTAGCTCATCCAAAGCGCACCGCAAGCGACGATAACGGCGAGAACAGCTATGAGCAGCGGAAACGACGATCGCGCCTTTGCATCGCCGGGCGTTGACGAATCGGCGGTCATGAGAAGTTCCCCGATTTGGACAGATGGAAGAACTATCCAATCTCCGGTTTGTTCCGGAGTCACTTGGTTCTGGCAATGACGGCAACCCCGTAGCCTCGCCGCATCACTGCCGACATCATGACGCGTCCACTTCTCCACAGCCACGACACGCTATAGCCGTGCCCTGTTCCGCGCCTCAACTCATTGATAATTTGCGTGGCCACCCTCGGCCTGCTCTCTAGTCAGGATGGGCTCGAAATCTCGGGAGTACATGTTCGGAGCAACGGTCAGGCACCTAGCCGAGCGCGCCAAGGAAGCCCGGCTCGAGGCCGACACCGTCGCCTGCCGCGTGGAATGCCCGCATGCTCGCCTTCCAGGGGCCGGCCCAGCCATCCCCTGCCCTCGGTGATGCGCTCAACGCCGGCTACCGCTACCTTGAGGTCAAATGCCATGGCTGCGGGACGAATACGTCATCGAAAATGACGACACCGACTGACTGACCGTACTTGGCCGAAAACTTGGCCGATGCCTCACCGGGGCGCCCGACCGGCCGGGCGATAATTGTCACGCCTGGCGCGTCGCACGGGACGGCACAGCATTTACTGCTGGACTGTCCAAACGGATCCAGCGAGGCGCGATGCCGCCGCGGCTAACGCTCCGGCGCGCCCCGGCCCGGCTCGGGCTGTTCCGTTTCCTTTTCCTTGGCCCGCCGCTTTTCGTGGCCGAGATAGACCCTGTCGCGCAACGTCAGCGGCCGGTCATTCGGCATCGCCTCAAGAAACCGCGTGACGTTTTCCGACAGCGCCCGGTCGCGCGCATCAGGACTGTTGGCCAGCGCCCGCGCCACCGTCGCATAGGCGGTCCGCACCCCCTGATGCTTCGCGCGCATCTTCTGCTCCCAGGGGTGCTCGTCCCGCCCTGGATTCTGTTTCCGTTAGTCATAATCCTGTCTGAGCTCGCGGATCATGTCGTGCCGCACCCGCGCCTCCCCGCGCTGCTCCATGCGTGGCATTGCCGTCGCATAGTCGCGCATCCCGACCCCGCGCGCGTAGCGCGGTGTGGCCTCGGCATCGATCCCGCGGTGCCGCAGGCATGCCGCAAACTTCTCCCGGTACTCGTGCAGCTGTGACTTTCGCGGGTTGAATGTCTTCCCTTCCCGGTCTCGGCCGCGCACCGTGACATGGGTATGCGGATGCGCCGTGTCGTCGTGGAAGCACACCACGATATCGACCCGCGGCCGCAATTCCTTGTCGACAAAATCGGTCACCGCATCCCTGAACTTTTCCCGGTCACTTCCCTTCGGTAGCGACAGCACCATGTTGACCGACATCGGCGCCTTTCGCAGGCTCTTGCTCTGCGCCGTCACCTCCGCGCTATCGGCCCAGTCCGCGTGCAGCTCTCCGACCGCTTCCTTCCCTTTCATCGGCCCGTAATCGGATTGCATCTCCACCTTGCCATTGCGGGTGATGTAATCCAAATGTGCCCTCAGATGTCCGGCATCCTTGGTCCGCCCCGACACCTTCACAACCACCTCGGGCGCCTAGCGAACCAGCCGCTCCAGCCGCGTCTTCGAGGCCGGCGATACCCCGAGGCGTGGCCCGCCGCTGCCGCCCGACCCGGCGCGATGAGGACTTGGTCGATGCATCGGTAGCAAAGCGGCTCCTCCAGGCCATCATCGACAATCTGCCGGAGCCAGTTCCCGGGGGAGGCCGGTTCACACGATCGGCATTCCGGCGGCACGATCCGGTTGCGGGGATTGCCGCAATTTGTCTGGGCGCGGGGCGGCGCCTATACGTTCCTGCCGAGCCTCTCGGCGATCCGCTTTTTGGGATCGCAGATGATGTGAGTCGACCACAGGCCGGGGGTCATTCGGCACTAGTTCAACACTCTCACCAGGTCATCAGCCTCGCGCAGATCGCGGGACGTTTCCGCGGATGCAAATTTCGCCCGGATCGATATCAGCAGGTCTCGTGCTTCGGCGCGTCCGGATGCGCTCTCGCCGGCGCTGACCAAGCGCGCGATGCTGATCGCCGTGCGCAATTCCCAACCGACCGCCCCGAGCTTCCTGGCAGAGGCAAGCGAGCGTTTGAACACGCGCATGGCAGCCCGGTCGTCTCGCGATGGTTCCCGACACAGCAGCGAGCCGTGAATCCGATAAATCTCGGGAGCCGCCCAGCGCTCGCCGGTTTTCTTCATCAGGGACTCAGCCGAAGCAGCGAAACTTCGAGCCCTTTCCATCTGCCCGATCCGTCCGAATTCTGTGGCGAGCAGAATTCGATAGAGTGGCATCTGAATGCACCGGTTCTCGGCGGGTAGTCTGCCGAGCAAGCCGCATAATTGTTCGAGCACTTCCGGCGCGGGGCCTCGTGCCGCCAACGCAGCGGTGGCCCACAATGGGCCGATGACCCGGTACATCGGATAGCCATACTCGTCAGCGACCTTCAGACCGCGCTTGACGCTGGCGAGGTTGGCCGCGAGATCGCCCTCATACCAGTGGTCGGCGACGCCAAGAATGGAGGCAAAAGCTTGCATGAACGGATGTCCGATCTCGTTCGCGAGCTGGCGCGCCGTCACACAGCACTCTCTGGCCTGCCCCGGGCGGCCCAACAACCATTCGATGTGTCCGGAATAGACGAGCGATACGATCAATGGATCATGCTGATAGATCTGGACCAGCTTGCCGTGCTCACGCGGATCGTAGCGAGCGCTGACCAGAGCCGCGAGCTCACTTGCCTGCTCCAAACGACCAAGAAAGAAATTGGCGATTACGGCAGCGGTGTAGGCCATGAGGGCAGCCTCGTCGTCGCGCCACTCTTCTGCCCGCCGGACGAAATCGTGCGCGTTTTCGAGGCCTTTGGTGAGCTCGCAGTTGACCAGCTTGGCTATGGTACTTCCCCACAGCACCGTCGCCTTCTCGCGAATGGTGCCATGGCTCGCGCAAAGCTTGAGTGCACGACTGTAGGGGCCATAGACGTTGGGATCGGACCACCCGGCATTGGCTGTGTACGCCATCGCCAAATTGGATTGCAGCGCGATTTCAGCCTCGAAGCGCCGCGGTGACGCCGGCATCTTGGGTATCAGCGAGAGACCTTCGCGAAGATGAGCCACTGCTTCCTTGGTGGCAGAGCTGCGGAGCGCGGATTTGCCCGCCTGAAGCCAGGCCTCGATCGCTTCCGGAATGTTGCCTGCGCGTGCATAATGATAGCCTAACACCGCCGGCTGGCTGCTTTCTCCAATGGCGGCTTCCTGCAGCAGCCACGATGCGACGCGCGCATGGAGCTCACGCCTTTCCTCCTTGAGCAATGAGGAGTAGGCGACTTCCTGTATCATCGCGTGCTTGAACGTGAAGACCTTACCTTGAGACTCTTCGCTACGATACACAATCCCGGCTGTCTCGAGCGCCCGCAACGCGAGTTTCAGCGTTTGGCCCTTGCCTGGAAGCACGCTGAAAATGCCATCATAGTTGAAGCGCCTTCCGAAAACAGAGGCGATCTGGGCGACGCGCTTGGCAGGACCGAGACGATCAAGGCGCTCCATCAGTGAATCGTGAATGCTTGCCGGCACCAGGGTCTCCGGCAACTTCCCGCTCGGCGCAGGGCTCTCGGCCGGCCGCGGGATCGCGCCGGCATCGACGATGGCGCGTGTGAACTCCTCGACAAAGAGTGGCACGCCGTCGGTTCTTTCCACGATCTGGCTGGCAATCCTGCGCGGCACCAGATCGCTGCCCGCCACGGCCACGACCATCTGCTCGCATTCATGCACTGCCAGCTTTTGCAGAGCAATCCGCCGAATTGCCGGCCCTGTCAGCCAGTCGGCCCTGTAATCATCGCGATGCGTGATCAGGACCATGATCCGCTCGCCGGGACAGCGTGCGATCACGCGCACCAGCAGTTCGATGGTGGTTGGGTCCATCCACTGGACGTCCTCGACGATTCCGAGGATCGGCTGCTTGCGCGAGGCTGCGAGAAGAGCATCGACGAACATCTGCAAGGCACGCTCGCGCTCCGCGGGAGATCCGAGATCCGCGGGTTGGTATCCCGGGCATGCGGGTATTGATAGGACTGCTCCGTAGTAACGAAGCGCCTGCTCGACATCAGTGACGGCTCTTGCCAAAAGCGAGCGCAATTTTGCCAATGCGAGTTGAGCGTCGTCGGTGTCCTGGATGCCGGTCGCACGTGTGAGCCGCTCGATTTCCGGGGCAAGCGGTGTGTTGACGTGGAATGGTGAGCATTGCAGCGATAGAACATCACGCGGAGACGCATCAAGGGAACTGCGAAACTGGCGGATCAAACGTGACTTGCCGATGCCGGGTTCACCGGAAATCACACCGACCTGTCCCGAGCCGGCGAGGCTCTTCTGCCACATCTCGGCAAGCAACGTACTTTCGCCGGTTCGGGCTATCATCGGGGCGAGAGGCGACCTCCGCGCTCGGTCGAACCTGCTCTCGCTGGACGCAAGCGCCTCTGCGCGCCAGGCTTCGACAGGCTCCTCGACGCCCTTGAGTGGTCGTCTGCCAAGCGGCACGTAGCTGAACGTTCCGCGAGTCAGCTCGTAAGTGCTTGAGCCAACCACGACGCCGTTCTCGCTGGCGAGCCCCTGCAGACGGGCAGCGACATGTGCCGAACTACCGAACACTTCCCGCCGATCGGGCGGCTCGCCGGGCACGCTGCCGACGACGACGACCCCGGTATTGACCCCGACGCGCACGCCGAGGCGGACAAAACTGCCATCCGACAGCAGAAAGTTGTGATCCTTGATCGCCGCGGCGACCGCCAGCGAAGCGCGGACCGCGCGCTCAGGGTCATTTTCGTGGGCTTGCGGGACGCCAAAATACGCCAGCAATCCGTCGCCAATCATTCTGGCGATATGACCGCCGTAGCGGCGAATCTGCTCGTCGCAGATATCGCGGTAAGTTCTGATAACCGCGAAGAACTCCTCGGGATCGATCCGCTCGCTCAGGGGTGTCGAGCCGACAATGTCGATAAATACCACGGTGAGCTGCCGGCGTTCGGCATGCAGAGCTTCATTCTCGACATTCGGCGGCGCCTGCGTCCGCTGAAGTCCGCCCGAACGATCGGGCTTCGGCTGGCTGCTCATGACCCACCGTGTTCAGTTTCCGCCGTGCCGGGAGGCAAGGTCGCCGGCAAGCCGCGTCAGGTTGACGCTGCCGAGCGGCCTGTGCTCGGGCAAACAGTTCCATGGATTGAACACCATGTTCCCGCGGCCGTACAGCGCATTCTGCGTCAAACCCTGCCCTGGAGCGGCAGGTGTCTCAGGCGCACTAGCCACTCTAGAGGACGGGGCCACCACCGCGAAGCGCCCTCGACGTCATCCGACGTGGCGGCGTGCTGTACCCGTATGGAGAAATCGAACACGACGTCATCGCCCCCTTGATGCGTACGCGAGTCCAGAACCCTCACAAGCGCTTTCTGGAGAAAGCTTTTCGATGGGCCAAAACGCAAACGTCCACCATCTGGTGTCCTCAATTTGACCACCGGAAGGACCGACCAAATAGCGCGCGACCTTGCGTTCGCCGATCTTCGGCTTCGAATCACGAACGTCGCCCTCTGCAATAGACGGTGGCTTGTCGATTTCCGCTATACCCCGTTGGCGACCGAAGTCGTGTGGCGGCGCAATATGTCGCGAAGGCACAAAGGACTAAACCGCTCGCGCGGTAGGACGCCGCGGCTGGCGGCACGGCCAAGACGATAGCGCAACGGGGCGTCCTGTCTTGAGATCGAGGGGTTCGACAACCTCACTCAAGACAGGAGCATCGCCATGACCGACGAGGCAATGAGCCCGTTGCGCCGGCGCATGATCGAAGACATGACGATCCGCAAGTTGGCCCCGAAGACCCAACATGACTACGTGCAAAGGGTCAAGAACTTCGCCGCATTTCTCGGGCGATCACCGGATACGGCGACCTTCGAGGACGTGCGCCGCTATCAGCTACATCTGACGGCAAGCGGCGTTGGCGCGCCGACCATCAACCAGACCGTCTCGACGCTGCGGTTCTTCTTTCGGGTCACACTCAAGCGCCACGAGATCGTCGAGCATACCCATGTCATTCACGAGCCGCGCAAGCTGCCGGTGGTACTGAGCGTGGAGGAAGTGGCACGGCTGCTCGATGCCGCACCGGGGCTCAAATACAAGGCGGCGCTGAGCGCGGCCTACGGTGCCGGGCTGCGTGCCAACGAGGTCGTCTCGCTCAAGGTCTCCGATATCGACAGCAAGCGGATGATCATCCGCGTCGAGCAGGGCAAGGGCGGCAAGGACCGCAATGTCATGCTGTCGCCCAGCCTGCTCGCGCTGCTACGGGCCTGGTGGAAGATGGCTCGGCCGCAAGGCTGGCTGTTCCCTGGCCGTGACCCGGCCCAGCCAATGACCACACGCCAGCTCAACCGTGCCTGCCACGCCGCCGCCCAGATGGCGGAGATCAACAAGCGCGTCTCGCTGCACACCTTTCGGCACAGCTTCGCCACCCACCTGCTTGAGCAGAACATCGACGTCCGCGTCATCCAGGTGCTGCTCGGCCACGCCAAGCTCGACACCACCGCGCTCTATACCCGCGTCGCCACCAAGACGATCAGCGAGGTCATGAGCCCGCTGGAGCATGTCGGCGAAACTCGTTCCGCCTACTATGCCCTCTGCTGACTTCTGCACTGCGGTCAGATCGCCTTACGACGACCTCAGTCTCGTTGCCGAGACGCAGCGCAGATCTCCCGAGGTAAGATCGACCGCCTTCGCCGCACGCCCGCCGGATTTACCACCCCGGCCCTTGATGACCGTGGACTTCGCGATCACGTGCTCGCTCGTCCGGCCGGGTAGGCCTCGTTATCCGGTTTTTGTCCATCGGGCCGCGGCTTTGCTCCACGCTTCCTTCAGACCCCACCTCGCGATGACGCCCTTGCGCTTCGCTAATCCTTCACCGTCATCAGGCTGGATAGAGGACTTCCACCTCCAAGCTGCCGGTCATGCTCGGCACACACAGAATAGCGCCCCGTAGGGCGCCTCGTACCTCACGTATTGAGGGCCACTCAGTACACCGATGCAGTCAGCATTGGCATGACGCCGAATGATGCCTGCCACACCCAATAGACGGGCCTGCATTTCACTTTCAAACTTCTGATGATGTGCGTCTAAACAAGCCCCCGCTCCACCGCCATGCGCCGCGCACCAACTTCAAGGTAGAACCGCGCCGCACTGATCGCCGTACCGCGGTCTGGCCCGTCCAATAACCGACAGAAGTGCGCTCTGCGCCATTCTTTAATGCGACGCAGCCGGCGCCGCATATGCGCCGGTCGTTCGGCGGCGATGTCTTAAGGTAGGCCGTCATTCCCTGCTCCCAGAGCGGCACACCATATCTCGGGATCAACGATTCAGCTTGCCGTATTTTTCTGCAACGGCATACATCGCTTCGTAGTTTTCGCGTCGCAACTCGCCAGAGTAAGCAAAGCCATTTCTTGTCGCAATGTTCTGCAGCGTCCGATAGTAGCTAGGCAAGTTCGCGTTGACCGCCTCCACGATGCGAGGGACGAGAGTCATATCCCTAGATTGTCGGTCAACCTGATCGGCCAACTGCGGGGTCGGGTGGCAGTCTTGATCGAATCAGTTTCCGCCGGGTCGCTCGCCAAAATGGGAACTTCCGGGGACACGGCGGCAGACTTTCGGCCGTCTGGGCTCGGAAGCAGTAAACGCCGAGATGACGGAGACCGACGCGATCCGTAGAAGTCAGCCATTTTGGGCCTATTCTCACGCATTTTCAGGCACTTGCCTGATAGCGGGAGGGATCGAACCTCCGAATGGCGGAATCAAAAATCCGCTGCGGTCAGCGCCGTTCGTCAAACGATAAGAAGTCGCACGGCGAACGTACCGTCGTCTTCAAGACGGCACCGGTCTATTTGCGTCGGTAACACCACCATTAGACTTGCAGGCGCCTCCGATTGGATTCCCGCCCTCGGACCTCAGGGAGGAATTTGATAGCCACCTTAGTCTAGTGATATCTTCTGAAGATAATCAGTTTTTGGTCTGATTCTGACTCTGAAGAATATGCATTTCTGCTCGCGCCAAGTGCCGACGAAGTGCGGCAATTGCCTGAAGGCTCACCTCGAAGGCGACGGGGCCCATCTCCTTAGTCTCCAGTCGAATGGCAGCATGTCCGTCGGAACGCAACATCGTCTCCGAACCAGTCACATTCAGGATCACCAGGTTTCGGTCCATTTTCCCTCCCATCGAACCCGTTTTCTCACGAGGACGTTTCCTTGTTGCTTAGACGAGGCAGTGCTCGCGTCTGGTCGGCTTCGGCGTAAGCAGACCCTATTTCGGCCTCGCTTCTTTCATTTTAGCATCAAATCGCCGTTCCGTTCCGCCAACGGAGCACGCGGCTCCGCCGCACACCGCTGGATCGCGTCGGCTCTTGAGGAAATCCCGCTATCGTTACCAGGAGATTCGTCTTGATTGGCCGGGCATTTTCACAGCGTTGGCAGCTAGCAAATGCGGTGAAAGCGCAAGGTTAGTTAGTGGATGATGAACAAGCGGATGGCGACGGACGGCGATCTGTCGCGGTTTCAGTCCGACGGGGAACAGACGATTTTGGGGGTGGCGCCAGAAAACCTTTGATGTCCCACATCAGCGCGAAATCGCGAGAGGGCTGAGTGGCCTTTGGTCCAGAAGGCGAGATTGCTGGCGGCGCCAATCCGCTCGAAAAGCGCTCGCGAAAGTGGCGATAGTGATCAATGCCGTCACTTGCATGCTGAACGGTGCGGTGCGGTCGTGATATTGGCATTTGTCGTGTTCGCGACCTGATCAAAGTCGATCGAGGGTGACGCATTGCCGATCTGACTGAATGCTATCCATTACACGGCGACTTGCCGCAAACAGCGCGATGGCACGCGCAGGCGTATCGCAGACGAAGTGCCGAAATGGCGCGACATCATCGCAAAGGCGGAGACCAAGCCGGTCTGAGCAGATCAACATTGCGCGACACGCACAGCGTGTGATCTTGCGAGCACTAGCCAGCATCCCTACGCTCCCCCTCCATAACATAACAACCAGGGAGGCGATCGTCATGACTACAAGGCGGGATTTCCTGAAAGCGGGAGCAAATGCGGCGGCAGGCATCGTGTTCTGCGGCTGCGGGCTCGTCCACAACGCAAATGCGCAGCAACCGCGCCAGCAGTTGCCGGTCACGGTCAACGGCAAACGTGTCAAGACGATCGACATTCACGCGCATTGCCATTTCCGCGAGGCGGGCGCGCTGCTCGGCGCGGACGCCGGAAAATATCAATTGCCGCCGGTCAACGGCGCCAGCGAGGCCTTCATCGAGATCGACAAGCGACTGGCTGCAATGGACGCGCAGGCTATCGACATGGAGGTGCTTTCGATCAATCCGTTCTGGTACGACCGCGACCGCGATCTGGCCGGAAAGATCGTGAAAATCCAGAATGAAAAGCTCGCCGAACTCTGTGCCTCGAAGCCCGACCGGTTCGCGGCGTTCGCCTCGCTGACGCTGCAGGCACCGGACCTTGCGGTGCAGGAGCTGGAAACGGCGGTGAAAAAGCAGGGGCTGAAGGGCGCTGCGATCGGCGGTGTCGTCGACGGCGCCGAATTCTCAAATCCGAAGTTTCATCCGGTATGGGCCAAGGCCGAGGAACTCGGCGTTCCCTTGTTCATCCATCCGCAGGGCGTGCCCGAGCTCAACAAGCGGCTCTCCGGCAATGGGTGGCTTGGCAACACGATCGGCAATCCGCTCGAGACCACGATCGCACTCTCCCATTTGATCTTCGAGGGCACGCTCGATCGCTTCCCGGGGCTGAAAATCATCGCCGCACATGGCGGCGGTTATCTCGGCTCGTACGCCGACCGCTCGGACCATGCCTGTCTGGTTGGACCCAAGGGATGCAATCCGGAGATCAAGCTCCAGAAGGCGCCGGCGGAGTATCTGAAGCAGATATATTTCGACTCTCTGATCTTCACGCCGGAGGCGATCCGGCACCTCGCCGCCCAGGTCGGCGCCGGCCAGATCGTGCTGGGAAGCGACTATCCCTATCCATGGCAACTGGCGCCGGTCGACCACATCTTCGCCTCGTCGTCGCTGAGCGACGATGACAAGGCCAATATTCTCGGGCGGACCGCAGCAAAGCTGCTTGGAGTAGCCGCGTGAGGACGGCTTGCTGTTGAACAAGCGCCTGTCGTCGCGCCTTGCGCGACGACGGCATCAACGATCAGTAGGCCTTCACCGTCCGGATCTCGCTGCCCGGCCGCACCGTTGGTGCCACCTGCGCGATATTGGGTATCGGATCAGTGTAGACGGTGTCGGTTCCGACGAACTCCGCTTGCGCCGCGTCCGATATCCATCTGACCGCAGCCGGGTGACTGACCAGCATCCCGATCAGCGCAACGATGACGAGCAGCGGCAGCGCGACAAGCTTGATGCTGAAGCTCTGGTAATTGTGCTGTGGGTTCTGCCGCCGCTTGTCGAAAGAGCTCTGCATGGATTCCTCCATATTGTGCTCCCCTGACGCGTCACTTACCGCAGCGCACGCAAGGCCGATGTGAATGGCTTCACAGGCCTTGTTCAGCTCACCGTTTCGTGAAATGCGCGACCGACCGGGCAGCCGGCGCGACTACTCGCCGTCGTTCGCCCCGGCGTCGACCAGTTCCTGGAGGGTCTCGCGCTTCAACACGACGATCGCGCCATGCTCGAGCCTGACCCAACCGCGTATTGCCCACGCCCGGAGCTGCTTGTTGATGCTCTCGCGCGTCATCCCGACCATCTCGCTGATCTCCTGCTGGGTGATCGAGATGGTGCGTCCCTGCGGCTTGTGCTTGTCGCTCAGTCGCAGCAGCGCGCTGGCCAGACGGCCGGGCAGGTTCTGCAGGATGACCTGCTCGACCTGATCGCTGGTCCGGCGCAGTCTTTCGCAAAGCAGCTCGATGAACTTCATCGCAAGCGTCGGCTGGCTGCGCACGAACGGAATGAACTCGCGCCGGTCAATGACGAACAGCTCGCAATTGGTGTTGGCGGTGGCATCGGCCGTCCGCGACAAGCCGTCGAGCAGCGCGATCTCGCCGAAGATCTCTCCGGCCTCGATCAGGTTCAAAATCGCGTTGCGACCATCCGGCGACGAGATGCTGATCTTGACCGTGCCCGAGATCACCGCAATCAGGCTGGTGCCCGGATCGCCCTTGGAAAAGATCGTCGTGCCCCGCTTCAGCGTGGTGTGCTTGGCGTAGCGGCAGAGCTGATCGAATGCTTCGGGCTCGAGATCGGCGAAATAGGGATGCTTGCGCAACACCGACAGCTTGTTGTTCGAAAACAACGGCGCGCCGGAAGTTCGTTCTATGGGCGGCGCTCCGGTCATCGTGATCCAGACTGATTGTGTTGCGTTCAATCGGCCCGCCCGCACAGCGGACGCCGACAAAGCCATCGATCAATGAAAGCAGACGGAAGTATAGCCCCCCCGGGGGCCTACAGCAACAAAGGGACCGAGCCGGCGCATTGGGAGGCATCCAAGGTACAATTTGGAATAAATCTGCGTCGATGCAACGCTCAATTGCAGGCGACGGGCTGCCCTTGATCCGACATACCCGACCGATCCGCGACAATCTCGCCTGGCAAGATCCCGTCGGTGCGAGGGGTCAACGCGGCCAGCTCACAGCAGCTTGCCGTCCGGCCCAAAGAACGGATGCGGCCCGTCAAACTGACCGATCGGGACCTGGTGCGTGACCAACTGTCCAAAATCCGGACCGGGAAACCACGTGTGCAAATGAAATGCCGGCGGTTCCACCTTGAACGACGGTTCGCGGAGCTGTCCGAGGTCCAGGTCAACCGCATGGTTCGGCGCGGGGCACAATGTCGCGGGAATCCCGGCGAAGGAGGTCAGCATGGCACGATGGACGTGCCCGCAGCCGATCAAACGCACCCGCGGATGGCGCCTGACGATTGCTGCCAGTTCTGCGGCATTGAAAAGGTCCTGGCGGTCCATGTGCCAGATGCCGCCCTTGAACGGCGGGTGATGCAGGAAAAGCAGCGCGGGCCGGTCTGCTGCCGCCAGTGTCGCGTCCAGCCATTGCAGCGTCGACGGTTCGAGCATGCCATGAGGCTTCCCGGCAACGCTTGAGTCAAGCAGCAGCAGATCGAGGCCATTCACCTCGATCTTCTGGTCGAGCGGGCCTGTCGCGTGAACATAGGGTGCGGCAGGAAACGCGGCGCGCATCCACGCACGCGAATCGTGATTGCCGGGAATTCCGGCAAACGGAACGCGCAACGGCGCGAGCAGTCGTTTGAGATGGTCGTATTCCTCGACCGACGGCGTATCGACAAGGTCGCCCGAGATGACGACGAAATCGGGCGCCGGCTCGAATCCATTGATCGCCACCACGCAGCGTTCAAGCGCCTTCGCGGTATCGACCCGGCCATAGGCCAACGCTCCCGGCGGCTTGATGTGGAGGTCGGAAATCTGGGCGATGAGGACCGGTTTCGACGGCATCGATCAATCTCGTGGTTCGGAAGGGAGCAGACGGACAGCGTCGGGCGCGATCGAAAGCCCGACACGATCGCCGATCCTGGCTTGAATCGTGTTGGGAGCGTCGACATTGAGCGGCTTGCTCGATGCATCACTCACGACGAGCCGCTGCCGGTCGCCGATGAAGCTGACGGAATCGACGAGTCCCGAGAGCAAACCCGCGCCCGCCTCCGTCACGCGAATGGTTTCGGGGCGGATCATGACGGTCGCGTTCGCGCTCGTCGCTGCACCCTCGATCGGCAGTCGCCCGCCGGGCAGGATCAATGCCCCGTTCTCGACCGGAGCCTCTACAATGTTCGCCGCTCCGATGAACTCCGCCACAAACCGGTCCTTCGGCGCGAAGTAGACCTCGCGGGGCGTACCGATCTGGGCGATTGCGCCTTTCCGCATCACGACAATCCGGTCGCCCAATTCCATGGCTTCGGACTGATCGTGGGTGACATAGATCGTCGTGATCCCAAGCGCTCGCAACAGCCGGTTGAGCTCGCTGCGCAGCCGGTCCCGCAACGCGGCGTCGAGCGCGGTCAAGGGCTCGTCGAGCAGCAAGATGCCGGGCCGGATCGCGACGGCGCGCGCCAGGGCGACGCGCTGACGCTGGCCGCCCGAAAGCTGGTCGATGCGGCGATTCTCCAATCCCGTGATGTTCGTCAGAGCAACCAGCTCGGCGACGCGTGCGGCACGCTCGCCCCTGGCAACACCGCGGATCTTCAGCCCGTAGGCGATATTGTCCGCCACCGTCATGTTGGGGAACAGGGCGTAGGACTGGAACACCATCCCGACATTGCGCCGCTCGATCGGGACCGAGGTCATGTCCTTGCGGTCGAACAGGACCTTGCCGCCGACATCTGGCAGCTCGAGGCCCGCGATGATCCGCAGCATCGTGGTCTTGCCGCAGCCGGACGGCCCAAGCAGCACCAGCGTCTCGCCACGCGCAATGTCGAGGGTCGCGGGATCGAGCGCGCGCGTGCCGTCGGCAAAGGTCTTGCCGCACGCCTCGATCCGCACCGCTGCGCCATGCCCGGCCGTGCTCATCGCTTGTGATCCCTGTCGGCCAATAGCTGCATTGCGACCAGCAGCGGAATGATCATCACGAAGAAGATCAACGTATAGGCCGACGCCACTTCAAGCCGCATCGAGGCGTAGCTGTCGGCGAGCCCGATCGGCAGTGTCTTCGTCAACGGCGTATGCAGCATCCAGGTCAGGTTGAATTCGCCGAGCGACAGCGTGACCACCATTAGCGCGCCGGCGAGAATTCCGGGTAGCGCGTTCGGCACGATGACGTCGCGGAAGCGTCGCCATGGCGATGCCCCGAGCGAGGCCGCCCCCTCATCCAGCGTCTTGATGTCCACGGTCGCGAACACCGCCATCACCGACCGCACCATGAACGGCATGGTGAAGATCACGTGTCCAACCAGGATGAATAGCCAGGAACGGCGAAAGTCGCCGAAGCTGCCATAGGCGAGCAGCAGTGCGAGCGCTATCGCAAGCCCGGGGATCGCCAAAGGCAACGTGATGATCTCCTCGACGATGCGCGCAAGCCGGCCTCCCCGCGCATGCAGCGCATAGGCTGCGGGAACGCCGGCAAGCAGTGTGACGGCAAGGGTCGCGAATGCGATCACGAAAGAGAGCAGGATGGTGCCGGCATAGAGCTCCCAGACCTGCGCGACCCATTGCAGGGTCACGCCGGACTGGATGCCCCGGAAGTAGTTCACGGTGACGCCGGCGGAGATCGAAAGCCCCGCAGGCACCACCAGGAATGCCGCCACGAGCAGCGTGAAGATGAACTGGCCGGTGAAGATCAAGCGATCGCGCATGCGTTCACCCGGCCGCCGCGACCGCGCTGCCGCTGAACGAGCGGGCGAGCGCGAGGATGAGCCAGGTGATCAGGCCAAGTCCCACCGACAGCGCGGCCGAGGTCGCGAAATTGGCGGCCAGCGTGAACTCGGTATAGATCAGCATCGGCAGCACATCGATATTCGTCGCCAGCGTAAACGCAGTCCCGAAGGCGCCCATCGCGGTTGCAAATGCGATCGCGCCGGACGCAACGAAGGCCGGCGCCAGCGCCGGCAGCACGACGTCACGCTGGACCGCCCAGGGGCTGGCGCCGAGCGAACGCGCGGCTTCTTCCAGACCGACATCGAGCTTCTGCACGGCCGCCATGATGGTCAGGATCACGCGCGGGATCGAGAAGTAGAGATAGCCGAGGAACAGCCCGTAGATCGAATAGGCGAAGACGAACTTCTCGCCGAAGATCCGGTTCGACAGATCGCCGATCAGCCCCTGCCGCCCCGCCAGCAGGATGATCATGAAGCCGACCACCACGCCGGGAAACGCCAGCGGAAAGGTCAGCATCGCGATCAGCACGGCCCGGCCTGGAAAGCGGTGCCGCTGCAGAAACATTCCGGCGATCGTCGCCACGATCAGCGTGACGACGGTCGTTGCCGCCGCCAGCAACACGGTATTGATCAGCGTCGCGCGATAACGAGCTTCGGTCAGGATGGCGAGATATCCGGCGAGCCCATGCGGCCCTTCGGCGCCTGCGACAACCAGCCGTGCCATCGGCAGCAGGAAGAATGCCGTGGTCACGACCGCGAGCGGCAGCAGGCAGAGCCAAACGAAGGATTTTTGCGACATCGGAAGAATGGTGCCCCGGCGAAGGGCACCATATTGCCTCAGCGAACCTCGGCGAGATAGCGGTCGACGAAGGCTTTTTGCACGTTTTCCATCTCGCCCCAGTCGACGCTCTTGGCGCGAGCATAGTCGCTGTCGGGGAGGAATTTGCCCTTCACGGAAGCCGGCAGCTCGATCGGGCGGGCCGGACGCAGATAGGCATTGGTCCAGATCGCCTGCCCCTTATCGGACAAGAGATAGTCCATCACCTTCTTGGCCTTCTCCTTGTCGGGTGCGTTCTTCACGAGACCAACGACATAGGGAAACACCACCGATCCCTCGCAGGGAATCACAAACTCGAAGTTGCCCTTCTCCGAATATTTCGCGCGATAGGCATTGAAGTCGTAGTCGAACAGGATCGGCATCTCACCGGAGACGACGCGGGCATACGACGTCTGCTTGGGTACGATCGGATCGTTCTTGCGCAGCTCCTTGAAGAAGCTGATCGCCGGATCGAAGTTGCCTGGCGAGCCGCCGAGCGCCAGATTGACGGCGACCGCGCCGACATAGCCGACCGCCGCCGACGACGGGTCGAGATAGCCGACCATCCCCTTGTAGTCGGGCTTCAGGAGATCCTTCCAGCAGGCAGGCACCGGCTTGCCGCCAAGCGCATCCTTGTTCACGAACAGGCCGAGCGTGCCGGAGTGGATCGTGGTCCAGTAGCCATCCGCGTCCTTGAGGCCAGCCGGGACCTGATCCCAATGCGCCGGCTTGTAGGGCTCGAGCGCATCCTGGGCCTTGGCCTTCATGCCGAAAGTCACCCCGAAATAGCCGATATCGCCGACCGGATTGCTCTTCTCGGCCAGGATCTGGGCCAGCGCCTGGCCGGAATTCTTGTTGTCATGCGGGATATCGTAGTTGAGATCCGCCTTGATCGCCTTCAGCATCGAGGCCCAATCCGCCCATTCCGGCGGACAATTGTAGCAGATCACGTCGGCCGCCCTGGCGGATTGCCACGGCGCGATCAGCATCAGCGCCAGCAACGCAAGGACAAGGCGGACGGTCTTCATGGGAGGCTCCGGTCTGGGAGAGGATGCAATGAGGATTTCAACATCAAGCGGAGGACCAAGTATAGGCCGCGTATGAATGTTTTGCGACGCGCTTGCTGCCGTGCAGCAAATGCAACGGCTCCGATGCCGACCATCGGGTGCTCGCGGCAGCCACTGGTTTCGCGCTAGGCTGACGGCCGAAAGAGGAAGCCCATGTACCAGCCGCCCGGCGTCAACACATCGCCTGATCTGCCCGTTCCCGGCCTGATGCAGGCCTGGGTCCTGGGTGACCCCGGCCAGCTCCTGCTTTGCGAAAAGCCGACGCCGGTCCCCGCGCGTGCCGAGGTGCTGGTGCGCATCGATGCGGTTGCGATCTGCGCCACCGATCTCGAAATCATCCATGCCGGGTCGCCGGCAAGCATTGAGGGCGGCCTGCCCTTCAACAAGAACTTCACGCCGGGCCACGAATACATGGGCACGGTCGCCGCACTCGGGCCGGACGTTGACGAATTTAGGATCGGCGAGCGGGTCAGCGTCGAAATCCACGCCGGCTGCGGCCAATGCAAACGCTGCCGCCAGGGCATGTACACGTCCTGTCTCAACTATGGAAAGCCGGAGAAGGGCCACCGCGCCAACGGCTTTACGACCGACGGCGGATTCGCGGAGTACGCAGTCAACCACATCAATACGCTGGCGCGCGTACCGGATAGCATGAGCGATGCGGAGGCGACGCTCGTGGTGACCGCAGGCACGTCGATGTACGGCTTGACGGAATTGGGAGGATTGGTGGCCGGCGAGAGCGTCGTGGTGATCGGCCCGGGGCCGATCGGACTTCTCGCAGTTGCCGTGGCCAAGGCGCTTGGCGCAAGCCCGGTGATTCTGACCGGCACGCGCAACAAGCGGCTGGCGATCGGCGGGGAATTGGGGGCCGACCGCGTCATCAACATCAACGACGAAGACGCCGTTGAGGTCGTGAAGCAACTAACAGGGGGAATCGGCGCGGACTATGTCGTCGAATGTGCCGGCACCGAAGCGACACTCAACCAGGCCATTCACATGACCAATCGTGGCGGCAAGATTTGTCTGGCCGCCTTCCCACACGAGGCTGCGACGCTGGACATCGCGCATCTCGTGCGAAACAACATCTACGCTTACGGGATCCGCGGCGAGGGCCGCAGCGCCACGCGCCGCGCCATGGAATTGATGGCAGCGAAGCGGTTCGACGCGACAAGGATCCACACGCATACGTTTCCGCTGGAAGACCTGCCGACGGCGCTCAGATATGCACGGGATCGCGTGGATGACGCGATCAAGGTCGTCGTCACCATTCGCAAGACCGACGCGATCGCGCGCGCTGCGGAGTAAGGTCCGTTCGCGCCGGCGGGAGACCGGAAAGCCCGCTCACACCGAACAATATCGCTCCTTGATCTCGTCGTCGGCCAGCAGGGCCTGCGCCGAGGCCTGGTGCACCACTGCCCCCTGATCAAGGACGTAGGCACGATCGGCGATGCCAAGCGCGAGCTCGACATTCTGCTCAACCAGCAGCACCGTCGTTCCCTGTGCCTTCATGTTGCGGAATAGCTCGAACATTTCGTCGACCAGGACCGGCATGATGCCCTCCGAAGGCTCATCCAGCATGATCAGGTCGGGCTTTGCGATCATCGCCCGCGCGATCGCCAGCATTTGCTGCTCGCCGCCGGACATCGTGACCGCCTCCTGGTCCATGCGCTCGGCCAGCCGTGGGAATATCATCGCGATCTCGTCGATCAGCTCGGCTTCCCGCTTCTTCGCCGGCGACGCTACCAGCCCGAGCCGCAAATTTTCCCGGACCGACAATCCCTGCACAATCCGCCGCTCTTCGGGAACATAGGCAAGTCCCAGCGCGAAGCGCACATGCGCCGGCCGGCTCAGCAGCTCCTTGCCCTTGAAGGTGACCGAGCCGCGCGTTCGTCCCATCAACCCCATGATCGATTTCAGCGTCGTCGTCTTGCCGGCTCCATTGCGACCGATAAGGCAGACGATCTCGCCTTTGGTCACCTCGAGAGTGATGTCCTGCAGCGCGTGACTTGCGCCGTACCAGGCATTGAGCTTGCTGATCTGCAGCATTCGTCAATGCTCCCGCTGGCCGAGATAGACGCGCTTCACCGCCTCGTTCTGCCGGACTTCCTGCGGCGTTCCTTCGGCGAGAAGTTCTCCGTGATGCAGCACGAGGATGCGATCGCTGATCCCGAGCACAAGCTTCATCTTGTGCTCGACGAGGATGACCGTACGCTCCTTTGCGAGCTTAACGATCAGATCCATCATGGTCCGGGTCTCCTCCGGACTCATGCCGGCCGTCGGCTCGTCCAGCAACAGCAACCGGGGTTGGCTGGCAAGCGCCATGCCGATTTCCAGCGCCCGCTGCTCGCCATGGGCCAGCGTCTTGGCGGCACGTTCGCGAGATTCCCACAATCCGACCAGGGCAAGCAGCTCGTCTGCCCGCTCGACCAGCTCGGTCAGGCGTGCGCGGGGACGCCAGATATCGTATCTCGACACTAGCGCCTGCAGACCGACGCGGATGTTTTCACGCGTCGTGAGCTGCGGAAACACGCTGGTGATCTGAAAGGACTTTGCGATCCCCATATGCGCAAAACGATGCTGCGGCAGGCCGGTGACATCCTTCCCCTCGAATTCAACGCTGCCTTTGGTGGGCGCAAACGCGCCGCACAGCAAATTGAAATAGGTGCTCTTACCGGCCCCGTTCGGACCAATAATGGAGGTGATCGCCCCTCTGGAAAACTCCGCTGAGATATTGTTCAGCGCAACAAACTTCCCGAACGTCTTGCCGACGCCCCTGGTACGCAGAATGATTTCCTCGGTTTGGCGTTCCGCGGCGCTCATCGCCTGCCTCGCGCGATCAGCGTGCCCCAGATGCCGGCGGGGAAGAACAACACGCAGGCAATGAAGATGGCGCCAACGATCAGTTGCCAATGAACCGTCCACACGGAGACCACGTTCTCCAGGACCAGGAAGACGGCGGCACCGATCATCGGCCCGAAGAATGTCCCCATACCGCCCAGGAGAGCAATCATCACGACCAGGCCCGAGGTCTCGTAGTGCAGGATCTCGATCGGAACGATCGACAGATGCAGCGCCTGCAAGGCTCCCGCGAGACCGCAGAAGCCGCCAGACAAAACGAAGGTCAGCAATCGGGTCTTGGTGACGTCATAGCCTGACGCGCGGGCGCGCATCTCATTCTCCCGCACGGCCTCAATGACGGCGCCAAATGGCGAGGCGAGAATGCGCGACATCACGAAAAACGCGGCAATCACAAAAGCCGCGATGACATAGTAACGGATCATCGGATTGATGAAGTCGAGCCGCAAGCCGAACAGATCGATGGTGCGGACATTGATGCCGCGGAGGCCGTTTTCGCCACCGGTCAGGTCAACCGCCTGATAGAACAGGTAGTAGACACATTGCGACAGCGCCATCGTTACCATCGCGAAGTAGATGCCGCGGGTCCTGATCGCGAGCACGCCAATCAACGATGCCATCAACAGGCCGCCGGCGATCCCGGCCGCGATGGCCGCATACCATGGCCAGCCAAAATGCACGATGGCGATGCCACAGAGGTAGGCACCGGTCCCGAACAGCGCGGCATGACCAAACGACAGCAGACCGAGATAACCAAACACGAGGTTGAAGCCGACGGCGTACAATCCATAGATCAGGATGTTCACCGCGAGAGCCGTAAACGGCATCAACAACGGGAAAATCAGGATCACCGCGGCCACGATGCTGGCGCGATGCCGCGTTGCGAATTCGTACCAACTGCCCGTTGTGGCACGAGACTGTTTGACGGATTCGGTGGCTCCGGTCATCCCTGGCTCTCAGCTCATCAATCCGGCGCGGCCGAAGAAGCCTTGAGGACGGACGATCAGGACGATCGCCATCAGGGCGAAGATCGAAACCTTGGCCATCTCGGGTGCAAACAGCGACGTCATGCTGACCACCACACCGACGAGGAGGCCCGCCAGTACGGCGCCACCGATCGAACCCATGCCTCCTACGACCGTAACCACGAAAGCCTCGGCGAGAATCGTGCCGCCCATCTCGGGAATGACGCCTTGAAGCGGGGCAGCCAGCAGCCCGGCAAAGCCCGCAATCGCGGTGCCTATCCCGAACACGATCAACCAGACCCTGGAAACGTCGACCCCGAGGACGCGGACGATTTGCGGATCGCGCGCGCCGGCGCGGATAATGAGTCCGAAGCTGGTCTTCTCCAGAAACAGCCAGAGCGCCAACAAGACAACGGCCGTCGCGCCGATCACGAACAGGCGGTAAAGTGGAAAATATCCGACACCGATGTCGACAGCCCCCTGCAGAAGCTCAGGCGTGTCGAAGGGATAACCGGTCTTGCCGAAGGCAATGCGCACGCATTCGACCATGACGTAGCTCAGCCCGAAGGTCAGCAGCAGCGGATAATCGATGCCGCGGCCGTAAAGCGGCCGGATCAGCACGCGCTCGACGGCAAGGCCGAACAGCCCGATCAGAAGCGGTACCGCCAGCAAGCAGAGCCAGAAATTGCCGCCGATCGAAATCAGGTGCAGCCCGACATAGGCGCCGACCATGTAGAACGCGCCATGAGCGAAGTTGACGACGGTCAACATCCCGAAGATCAGCGAGAGGCCGATCGCAAACAGCACGTAGATCGCGCCGAGCGCCAGCCCAGCGAATAGTTGCAGTGCAATCAGATCAAAGCTCAGGCCCGCCATTTGTCCCCCCCTCAGCACGCGCACCGCTCCGCGGTGCGCGCCGGCGCATGGCTCAGCTCTTGTGGCCAAGCGTGTCGCAGCTACGCAGGTTCTTCTCGTTAGGCTCTTCGGTCGATAGAACCTCGAACACATCTGACTCGTTCTTCATGTCCTTGGACTTCGACTTGATCACGAGCACCGATTGCACCGATTGGTGATCGCATTTGCGATAGTATTGCGGCCCCTTGTAGTAGTCGTATTTCAGAGCCTCCAGTGCCGCGACGACCTTGTCGGTCTCCACGCTGCCCGCGCCCCTGACCGCCTCGAGCACCGTCCGAACACCGCCATAGCCTAGCGCACCGTAGTCGGTAGGCAACTTGCCGTCATACATCTTGCGGAACGCGTCGTTGAATGCCTTGGTCGAGGCGAACTTGTCCTCGATGCCCCAGAAGAACGAGCAGCCCCCGACGACGCCTTCGAATGCCTGGGGGCCCGCCGCAACGCGACTGGCATGCGACAGCAGCGGCGCGATGATCTGGATCGATTTCTTGATGCCGAAGTCGGTCGCCTGCTTCAGCGCGATCTGCTGATCGCGGCCGAAATTGCTGATGCATAGAATATCGGGCTTCAGCGCCTGAAGACGTGGCAGCAGGGTCGAGAAATCAGTCGTCCCTAACGGATGACGGATGTCACCGAGGTTCTCGATGTTGAACTGCTTGCCGACCTCGAGAAAGCCGCGAACCATCTCGTGACCATAAGCATAGTCCGCCGTGAGAAACGCCACCTTCTTGCCGAATTTGGTGAAGGCGTAGCGCCCGACCGCCCCTGACGTCATGTGCGGGTTCAGCGCTTCGTGGAACGTGTATTTGCTGAAATCTGCCGCCTCGTTGATGGCGTCGGACTGGCTGATCGAATTGAAGATGACGCCGCGTTCCTTGGTGACGTTGTTGATCGCGAGCTGAACCGCCGCGGACAGACTGCCGACGACGAAATTCACCTTCTCCTTCTCGACCAATTCCAGGGTCCGCGTCGCCGCCTCCCCCGGATTCAGCTTGTCGTCACGCACAACGAGCTCGGCCTTGCGGCCGTTGAGACCGCCGGCATCATTGAACTGGGCGACAGCAAGCTGACCCGCCCGCACCTGGTCCTGGGCCTCGGCGCCGTATGGACCGGTCAATGGAACCGGAAAGCCGATCTTGATGGGCGCTTCCTGGGCCTGAAGCAGATTGATGCGAAAAGGCGAGACGGCGAGAACGGCGCCGGCGCTTGCCGTCGTCAGCAGACGACGCCGTGATATCGATCCAGCTTTGGTGACCTTCTTCGTCATGACTATTCCTCCCCAAGAATTGTCTGCGTTTTGCTTATCGTATTATCGTTGCCCGGAACGTCTCCACTCAGATCCGTCCCAGGGCGGTCAGGATAACCTGAGGCGTGAGCGGAATCTCGGTAATTGTTGCGCCAAACGGCCGGAGCGCGTCATTGACCGCGTTGGCCACCGCAGCTGCCGCGCCGGCCGTCCCCGCCTCACCTGCCCCTTTCGCTCCCAGCTCCGATTCCTGCGTCGGAGACACCACGTGGCCGACCTCGATATCGGGCATCTCGCCGGACATCGGGACCAGATAGTCCGCCATATTGGCATTGGTCAGCTGACCGCGTTCGTCGTAGATGCACTTCTCGAACAGCGCCGCGCCGAGGCCCTGCACGACCCCGCCCCGGATCTGCTCGTCGACCAGTTGCGGATTGATGATGGTGCCGCAGTCCTCGACAACCCAATGCTTCAGCAGCTTGACGAACCCGGTCTCGGTATCGACCTCGAGCCATGAGGCCTGAACGCCGTTGGTGAACGCAAAGGGATATTGGCGCGGAACGAAATGCCGGGTCGCCATCAATTCGGGCTGGATGCCGGGCGGCAGGGTGTCCGGTCGAAAATAGACGATCCGCGCAAGCTCGTGCAGTTCGATGCGCGGCGCGCCGTCGGCGGCGTTGACGATCGTGTTGTTGACGATATCGAGCCCGTCCGGCGTCGATTGCAGGATGGCCGCGGCGACGTTCAGGATGTTCTCTCGCAGGCCCTTGGCTGCCTGCAATGCAGCTTCGCCGCCGATGCCGGCACCGCGCGAGGCCCAGGTGCCACCGCCATAGGGCGTGTGGTCGGTGTCGCCCAGGATGACGCGAACGCGTTCCATCGAAACGCCAAGCACGCTGCCGACGATCTGGGCCGTCAGCGATTCCGACCCTTGCCCCTGTTCCGTGATGCTGGTCTGGCAGATCACCGACCCTTGCGCGTCGAGCCGGACCGCAACGCCATCCTGCGATGAGATTTTCGCGCCGCCCACGCCATAGAAGGCAGCGCTGGGATTGGTCACCTCGATGAAGCTCGCGATTCCGATGCCTCGATGGACGTTTCTGGCGCGCAAGGCCGCTTGCTCAGCCCGCAACGCGTCGTAATCCATCATCTGAAGCAGCTTGGTCAACGAGGCGTGATGCGAAAGCTGCTCGAACTTCATGCCCGAGGGCGATGCACACGGATAGGCATCGTCGGCGATCAGATTGCGCCGCCGGATTTCGACGGGGTCCATGCCGATCTTCGCTGCCGCCAGATCGACCAGGCCTTCGGTGACCGAACAGGCGATCGGGTGTCCGACCGCCCGGTACTGGCACATTACGTTCTTGTTCTGGAAAACGACGCGCGCCCGCGCCCGATAGTTCGCCGTGGCATAGGGCCCACCGACCAGGTTGACCACCTGATTGGCCTCGATGGCGCTGGTGCGCGGATACATCGAATACGGGCCGATCCCCGTCAGGTCGTCGATCTCGAAGGCTGTGATGGTGCCGTCCGGCCTGACGCCGATCCGACCCCTGCATCGATGATCGCGGGCGTGGATGTCCGTGTTGAAACTCTCGACGCGGTCCGCCACGAACTTGACTGGCCGACGCAACAGCTTGGACAGCGCGTAGGTCGCCATTTCGTCGGCGTAGATATGGACCTTGATGCCGAACGAGCCGCCGACATCCTTGCAGACCACCCGGACCTGCGCTTCCCCTAACCCAAGATGCAGCGCCGCGATGTTCTGCACCATATGGGGCGCTTGCGTGCCCTGATAGATCGTGAGCCGTGCCTCGGCCGCATTCCAATCGGCAACGACGGCGCGCGGTTCAAGTGTCACGCCGGTGTGGCGCCCGAATACGAAGTCGGCCTCGACGAGTTCGGACCCCGACAATGCATGATCGACGTCGCCGGCGTCGAGCGTCCGCTCAAAGGCAAGATTGTCGCCGAGCGCAGCATGAATGACGGGAGCTGCCGGATCGAGCGCAGCACGCATGTCCGTGACCGCCTCGAGCTCCTCGTAGTCGACTGAAATGTGCTCCATGGCATCTTCAGCTGCAGCACGGCTGGTCGCCACAATCGCTGCAACGGCCTCGCCCTGCCAGCACACGCGGTCGACCGCGATCGCGTGCTGCGGCGCTGACTTCAGTCCCTTCAGGTGCGAGAGCACCCCGACCCACGGCGTGATGACCGCTTCAAGTTCACGACCCGTGACGATGGAAACGACACCGGGCATGCGCCTTGCCGCCTCGGCGTCGATCGCTGCGATTTTGGCGTGGGCATGTGGCGACCGTAGAAAAACCACATGCGCCATCCGCGGCAATTCGAGATCACTGACATATTGGCCCCGCCCCTGCAGCAACCTGTCGAGGTTCGGCCGCGGTACGGTCTTGCCGATGTAGGAATTCGGGCGATCAAGCACCGAAAGCGTGTCTGCTGGCGCCCGCGTCACCGTCATACGCCCCGCTCCGCGCGCGTCTTGGCTGTCGCCTCCACCGCATCCACGATGGCCTGATAGCCCGTGCAGCGGCAATAGTTGCCGGAAAGATGCTCGCGGATTGCTCGACGATCAGGCACGGACACGTGCTTCAGCAGGTCCTGCGCCGTGATCAGCATCCCAGGCGTGCAATAGCCACACTGCAATGCATTGCGTTCGCGAAATGCCGCCTGAAGATCGGCTATCTCACCGCTGTCAGACAGCCCCTCGATTGTCTCGACCGACGCGCCCTGCGCCTGGACCGTCAGCATCAGACAGGAGCGAACGATCTCGCCATCGAGTCGGACCGTGCAGGCACCGCAAACGCCGTGCTCGCACCCAACGTGAGTTCCGGTAAGCTTGAGATTCTCGCGGAGGAAATCAGCAAGATTGAGCCGCGGCAAGACGAAGGCGTCGATGGGTTCGCCATTGACCAGAAGCGAGACCGGTACCGGAGCGTTCACTTGCCGACTCCCGTTTCCAGTTCTGGCCGTGCCAGCAATGCTGCCACGCAGCGCCGGAGCAAGACCGTCGCGAGGTGTCGACGCATGGCCGCGGTCGCCTGCTGGTCCTCCTGTGGATCGAGTTCATCGGCCAGTGCGGCCGTCGCCTCTGCGAGCAAGGCGGGAGTTACCGTGGCATCGATCAGTTTGCCGGCGGCCGCCGCGAGCAATGGCCGGTCGCCAACAGCAAAGAAGCCGAGGCGAAGAGCTGAGAACCTGCCGGCCGCAACTACGGCACGGGCGGCGAGACCAACGACAGCGTAGTCGCCATGCCGCCGGGCATATTCCTGAAAGAAAAATGTCGAGCCTTGGCCTGCGACCGGCACCTCGACCGCGACAAGCAACTCGTCGGGCAACAGTGCCGTTTCGTAAATTCCCCTGAAAAACTCCGTCGCAGCAATCCGGCGCTCGCCGGCCGAGCCCCGAACAACGATCGTGGCGTCAAGCGCCACAACACAGGCCGGCAGCTCCGACGCAGGATCGGCGTGAGCGAGGCTGCCGCCGATCGTTCCGCGATTGCGAATTGCGGGATGGGCAACGTGGGCAACGGCATCGCGCAACAGCCGCGCGTGCAGTGCAACCTCCGGCGATCTGAGCAGATCGACGTGCCGGGTCAGCGCGCCAATGACCAGCACGTCTCCCCTCACGGTGATGCCGCGCAACTCGGCGAGGCAGCCGATATCGACCAGAATGTCCGGAGACAGGAGCCGCAGGTTCATCGCCGGCATCAGGCTCTGACCACCCGACAGAACCTTCGCCTTGTCGCCGTGCATGGCGAGCAACTCCAGCGCGTTCACGACGCTGGTCGCGCGGGCGTAGGCGAAAGCCGCAGCTTTCATGTGGGCATGGCCTCCCGGGCCCAATTTTGGTTTGCCCGATTAGAGGGCCGCCCTCTTCAAAGGTCAAGCTTGTTTATCGAGTGATTATTTGTGCGGCAGGACTTGTCTTCGCCTCGGGAAGGCCGCAGGTTCCTTGCCAACTAAAGTTCAAATCGCGGGGAGGCGGATCATGAAGCTCGGTTTTTTTACGATGCCGATCCATCCTCTCGACAAGGATTGGCGGCAATCGCTCCGGGAGGATCGCGAGGCCTTTCTGCTCGCGGACGAGCTCGGGTTCACCGAGGCGTATGTCGGCGAACACGTCACCGACAAGGCCGAGAACATCACCTCCAGCATCGCCTTCATTGCCTGGCTCGCAGCCGCAACCAAACAGATCAAGCTTGGAACCGGCACCATCAACATGCCAAACACGCATCCGGCAGCCATCGCAGCGTCCGTCGCCATGCTCGATCACATGCTTGATGGCCGTTTCATCCTTGGCATCAGCCCTGGTGGATTGCTGTCCGACGCGGAGGTTTTCGGCAATCTCGATGCCGACCGCAATGCCATGTTCCTTGAGGCCATCAACCAGGTTCTTGATATCTGGGCTGGTAAACCGCCCTATGATCTGCAGGGCAAATATTGGAACGTCTCGGTCAAACGGACTCTGATCGAGGACATCGGCCAGGGAATCGTCGCTCGCCCCTTGCAGGTCCCTCACCCGCCAATCGTGGTGACCGCGGTTGCGCCACTCTCAAAGGGCGTCACGGAGGCGGCGGCGCGCGGCTGGGATCCGATCTCGGCCAACTTCCTGATGCCGGCCTGGGTGAAGAGTCACTGGCCGAAATATGTCGAGGGTTGTGACCGCGTGAACCGGGCAGCCGAGCCTGCCAATTGGCGTGTCGCCAAGAGCGTGTTCGTGGCAAAGGATGCAGCAACCGCGAAGGCCTATGCCACGTCATCAGACAGTCCGTACGCGTACTATTATCACCAGTTGTTCGCGAAGCTGAAGCGCAGTGGCCGGCTTGAGTTGTTCAAGACGCGACGGGATCAAGCCGACGCCGAGGTCACACTGGAATCGATCTGCGACAAATTGATCATCTACGGCACGCCCGAAAGCGTGGCTGACCAGTTGCTGGCGTTCCAGGAAGAGATTGGCACCTTCGGAACCCTGCTTTACGCCGGCAAGGACTGGAAAGATCGCGAGCTTGGCCGCCAATCGATGATCCTGATGGCCGAGAAGGTCCTGCCGCGGATCAATGCCACCGCTGCCGGATCATCGACGTGAAGGAGGTTCGATATGGCCTTTACTGATCGCATTCCGTACCAGGCGCAGGTCGACCGACCGAAACTGACATTACCTGACGGCAAGAAGCTTGCCGTGTGGGTTATCCTCAATGTCGAGGAATGGCGCATCGACAATGCGATGCCACGCACCGTGCTGAGCCCCCCGATGGGCCAGCCCCTGCTGCCCGACGTGCCGAACTGGTCGTGGCATGAATACGGCATGCGCGCCGGCTTCTGGCGGCAGTTCAAAGCTTTGACCGATCGAAAGATACCGGTGACGCTGGCTGCGAACGCCAATGTTTGCAACAGCTATCCGCGTGTGGCGTCGGCGGCGCGCGAGGCGGGCTTCGAGTTCATGGGACATGGGTTTGTTCAGGGCCCGATGCACAAGGTCGAAAATCAGGCGGACGCAATCAAGCGCGCTGTCGACACGATTGCTGGATTTACCGGCAAGCCGCCGCGATCATGGGAAAGCCCGGGCCTGACCGAAACAGAAGAAACGCTCGATCTCCTGCGCCTCAATGGGATCGAATACGTGGCCGATTGGGTGATTGACGATCTCCCCCAGGACATCGCCACGCCGCACGGCACCGTGACGACGATTCCCTATTCGGTCGAGACCAACGACATCGTCATTCACGCGCTGCAACACTTTCCGTCGGAGCAGTTCCTGACGCGCTGCACTGACCAGTTCGATCGGCTGTACCTCGAGGGCGCAGAGAACGCGCGGATCATGGCCATCTCGGTGCATCCCTACATCACGGGCGTGCCGCATCGCATCAAGTACCTGGAGGCCCTGCTCGATTACGTCATCGGCCATGACGGCGTCGCCCTCATGACGGCAAGCGAGATCGGGGATTGGTATCGGGGTCAGATGGCGACAATGTAGCGCGGCTCAGCCGACGACCTTGACCGGCGCCCGTCGACGATCGGTCGCGCTCTCCGCCATCCTCTCAAATCCCGCGAGGAAGATATCCAGCGCGTCACTGATCATCTGCGCCTTGTCCTCGAGGACAGGCGCTTCGTAGATGTACTTGCGTACGCCATAATAGAAGATGCCACCGTGAAACACCCAGGCCAGCTCGAGTTCTGCGGCGCTGGGCCTGCCTTGCGTCGCGAGGCCGGCGTCGTGGCGGCATTCCCGGAGAATGCGTGTCAGGATCTTGTCCTTGACCATGCCAACATACCACCGATTGATATCGAGGCCCTTCAGGCCGGAGTAGAGATAGATCCGGAGCCATCTTCGGTTGAAAATCGCGTCGGTATAGATTTCGTAAAATTCCTGGAGCCGCACGCGGAGCGGACGTGACCTATCCGAAAGCACCTTCTCCCAGCCGATTTCAAGCGGTTCGAGATATACCTTGCGGTAGACCTCCTTGATGAGATCGTCCTTGCTCGGAAAGTAGCGGTAAAGCAGCGGCTGCGTTACGCCGAGCTTGTGAGCAAGGGCGCGCGTGCCGCCGCCAAATCCCTCCTCCGCAAATAGCTCGGTTGCCTTGGTAACGAATTCACTGCGACGATCGACGGCTGATAGTCGCCTCTGCTTGGCACGAACGCGCTTGACGGGCGTCTTTCGATTCATGATGTCTTGTCACCACCCTCAGCCAAAAACCCGCCAAAACCTCCGCGCGCGAACACCAGCGGATTGTTCCGGTTATAGGCGTAGGCTTCCACCGCGCCCAGGAAAATGACGTGATCCCCGCCATAGTAGCGGTTGGCGGCACGGCACTGGAAATTCGCGACCACATCGGCAAGCACGGGAGCATTCCCGAGGCCCGGCGTCCAGCTCACACCCGCGAACTTGTCACCCGACGATCTGGCAAACTGCACCGCCAGCGCCTGTTGCGACGCGTCCAGAACGTTGACCGTAAAATGGCTGGCATTCTGGAAGATCGGCAGTCCCTGCGAAAACATGCCCAGGCTCCACAACACAAGTGGCGGATTGAGCGACACCGATGCAAAGGAATTACAAGTAATTCCATAGGGCCTTCCTTCAGCCGCCATCGCGGTGACTATCGTCACACCTGTTGCGAACGTACCGAGCGCATTGCGGAAATCACGGGGATCGATCGCCGAACTATCGCTTGCGAGCTCACTGGCGGGATCCAGCGGATGTTTGGGCGAGTCGGACATCCGGCTTACCTCAAAGCGTCAGGTTTTCAGACGGCAGCCCCAGAGCCACCCGCCCGTAATTGGTGCCCGCCGCGTCGAAATTGAACGCGAGATGCGAATTCACCGCGTGCGCGTCGCGGAATTGGCGCTGCAACGCTCCCGAGGTAAACAGGCTGCGTGCGCCGCCCGCCGCAAATAGAAGAGACACCGCCTCGGTGCACAAATTGACCGCGAACGCACCGTCGCGCCGAAGCTTCGTCTTCGCTGCAATGCCCGGGATATCGCCACGCCGGACCTCCGCAAGTGCCTCAACGCAGTTCGTGCGCATGATTAGCCGCGCGGCATCGATCTTCGCCGACGCCTCGGCGATCTTGATCTGTGTGCTTTGCAGGTCCCCGATCTTGGCCCGGTTATATGTCGAAGCGCGGTGTCGCGCGATCTCGACATAGTCATCAAGGCAAGCCTGCGCATTTCCCAAACCAACCCCGGACAACACATAGGGAAACAACGAAAAGACTGGAAGCATGTAGAGCGCATTCGGATTGACGATACTGCCCGGCGTCGCACCTCCCGCAAGATCGCTGACGGCAACGGTCATATGCTCGGGAACGAATGCGTCGGTGACCCGCACGTCGTTCGATCCCGTTCCGCGCAAGCCAGCCGCATTCCAGGTGTCGTCGATGCTGTAGTCCCGCCTGTTCAACAGGAATAGCCGATACTCGACACCGTCGGCCTCATCATCCGAGGCGACCACGCTCGCGAGCATGTTCCATCCGCAGGATTCCACCCCGGACGAAAACGGCCAATGACCACTCAGAACATATCCGCCACTTGCCTTCCTCGCACGACCTGCCGGGAAGACAAAGGAAGACGCGATCAGCGCATCCGGATCCTCTCCCCACACCGCGCTCTGCGCTTCGGGCGCGAACATAGCCAGCATCCAGTGGTGACTTGCAAGGTTGGCAAAATTCCAGGAGACCGAGGCGTCTCCCTGCCCGAGCGCATCGGCGCAGTCGACCAGGGCAACATAGTCGAGCTCGCTGCCTCCGACGCGCTTGGGCTGCAGGATCCGGAAAAGGCCGCTGTCAAGCAAATCCCGCTCGGTCTCCGGCGGCAATCTGCGCAGCTCTTCGGTCCGCGATGCCCGTTCGCGCAATGCCGGAACAAGCGCTTTGGCTCGTGCGACCATGACCGAATAACGATCCATATCCGGGCCTGGCTGTACCTTCGTGTCGAGCCCGCGGCCAACCTCAACCATGGTCTCTTCCTTCGTTCGATCTCCAAGACATTTGCGCGCGCGATCGAGCCGACAACTCAGTTTATCGATCGATCACCAGAGATCAAGGCGCGCAAGCCTGCATTCCGCGAATTCAGCGCTCAGGATCCACGACTGCCGCCGGGCGCCCATTTAAGGAAACGCTTCCAGCGATGCTTTGTTCGCACTGCAGAGGCCCATTCTAGCATCCCCACGCCCAAAATTCGATGCCGGCTACGACCGCGGCTTGCCGAAGGATGTTACCCATGGCCAGAAACGCAAAAAACCCCGATCGCCGAAGCCACCGGCGCTCAACGTCATCGAATTGTTCGCGACAACCCGAACCCACGTCGCAGGATCTAGACAAGCTCCTTCCTCCAATACAGCGTGTGCTGCCATGCCCAGGGCGAGACAGGTTCGAAGAGCCGATATCCTCGCCGGATAAAATCATTGGCCAAGAAGATGTACTCGCTCGGAGCCGTGTCGCAATCCGGATCAGGATCAGGCAACACCGCACGAAAATGCGACCGTGGGAACGTCCGTCTGCTCGCGTTTGGGATGCGGGCGCTCTGAATGAACTGGATAATCTCGGCGCTCATGCAAGCTCCCACAACGCGATGGCAACCAGATCCCGCGAGCGCGAGCGATATCAGATAGGCGGTCATGCAAACCTCGTTGATCGGCCGTCAGCGCGCGATGCGGCCATGGCATGAATGTGCGGCAGATCGCGCAGTGGGCGGCGATCTTTGGGGCGCGAACCTTAGCCCTGACGAGTGGGGCCGCGGGCGGCGCCGGCTTTCGCCGCGCCGCAGGACCGGCGCGTTCGCGCGCACCAGCCAATTCGTTCTCTTTTCAAGGGGTCCGGACGGCGGCGCGTTTGCGACACTCAGGCGACGGGCTGGGAGGATGTGGCGTCGTGACGGTGCGGTCGCCATCCGATTGGTGAAACGGCAAAGGAAAAGCCCGCCGCGGATTGCTCCGCGCGGGCTCAACAATTTCTGATTTTCGGATTATGACCCTGAGTTGCCCGACGTGTCAAACCTATTTCGGGCTGAATGCGATCGGTAAAATGCGATGCGTCGGCTTCGATGGTGAGAAACCGCCTTGAGCGAAAGCTTGGGCATTGATGCGGAATCGCAATGCGAGCCGGCGCCAATTGCCTATGCTTGCTGCGATGATGTCAGTGTGCCGCTGAGCTGCCCGAACCGTCAAGCGGACAGCTCACAATATTTGGATCGACATCAATACAGTTTTTGGCCTGCGTCGGTCGAACTGATCCGCGCCGCATTTGATTGCAAGGAGGAAGCGTCGATGTATTTCGTTGCTGCCGTGCTCGCGGTCCTGTCCGGCCTGTTCTACGCCGCGGGCCATCATCAGATCGGCTCTCTCGGTGCCACCATGTGCCAGTATGGCGGCATGTTCTGCGACAGCCCGGTGCTGGTTCTCGTTGGTGCAGGATTTGCAACAGCGTGGGGCATGCTGGTCAGCATTCGCTGATAATCCCGCGATCTTTCCGACGATGATTTTGTGCCGCTGATTTGTCCAACGAGTCAAATTCCTCCGCCCCTGCGTCGGGATGTGATCCGGCGAACGCCCGCATCTATTGCGGCGTGCCCGGATTTGCCGGATGAGCGGGCTTTGGGCCGGGTGGATCAGGCTCGATCGGTGCCTTGGGCTCGGTCGGTATGACCTTTGCGCCAGCCGCGCGCGCCGCCTCGCCGGTCGTTGAGTAGTTGGCCGAAGCGGCCGGCTGCACATTCGGTTTGTTCCACGGACCATGATCCACGATCAGCATGCCGAGCACACCGAGGATCGCAACCACGGCCGCGACCAACAGCGGCGTGCCACCATGCCGATTTCGATGCTTGACCGAACCGCCATCTGCAATGCCATGCGCCTGCATTGTCATCATCGTCTCCTCCACGGAAACAAGCCGCGACCCGCGCGTAAGTTTCCGGTTCCCCGATGTGAAAGCGAGACATGTCGGTGGAACCAATCCACCGCTGCGGAATTTCTCCGATATGTGGCCGCCATCGCCGTGCAAAACGTGCGGATAGCAAAGGCGTTGGTCACCTGACGTCGGTCACCTGGCCTTCAATAAATCGCGGCACGGCACATGAGCTCCGAAACACCCGAGTTCCCGCTTCAACCCACACTCGGTGAACGAGCGATCGACACCGCGACGGACGTCTCGCGTACGATCACGGAGGTGTCGGATGGACTCCGAGCCGCCGCCGATCGCCTCAGCGATGCCATCGCGACCTCGCGCCGACCGGGCGGAGCCCTGGCCACCGTGAGTGCGGTCACGCGCGAAGCGCCGCTCGCAAGCCTGTTCGTCGCGTTTCTGCTCGGCGTCGCCGTCGCGCGCCGGCGCTAAACCGTCGATGGGGCCGCGAACGCCGTGTCCTAGAACTTGCCCTTCGTCGCGTCCTTGGTCGCCGACATCACGCTACCGCTGATCTGGCGCATGTGTTCGCCGGCATTGGTGAACTGGCTGCGCAGGAATTCCGACTGGATCCGCATCGCCTCCTGCAGATCCGTTGCGTGCACGAGCTTGCGCGCATGCTCGAACGCCGCCTTCATGTTCTGCTCGGTGAACGACAGCGCCTGTTTGGAGATCTCGGTACCGGCGCCCGGCATCGACGTCATCGACTTGCTCGCGGCATCAAAGAACAGGCTGAAGGCCTGTTCGGCCTGGTCGATGGTCTTTTCCGCGAGATCGCGCAACTCGGCGGGAACTTCAAGCTTAGGCTCAATCATGATCGCGCCCCCTGAAATAAGCGTCCGGTGAGGTTAGCATAGATTGTGACGGCGTCAGCGCCGGATCGCGAGCAATGAAGACCCACCCGCTCCGGCCAATTGAGGAAAAATTACCTAGCCGCGACCGACAGCCGATTCCAATTATGTCAGCACTGTGGCATAGTGATTCGGCTTCTTCGTCGGTCGCGTTCGCGTCTCTGGGGAATAAGGGGATCCGATGCTGCGCGCCGTTCGTCCGACACCGACCTGCACCCGGTTCAAGACCAGCATAGAGATGCCGTGCATGAAGTGCGGCACGCAAATGCGGCTTGCCTTGATCGAGCCGCGCGACCAAGTCTACGACGTGCTGACCTATCAGTGCACGCCTTGCAATTCCGGTGAAAGCTTCCTGAATGCGCGCTAGGCTGCGCGCATGTTCAATCGCTCAGCACGGCGGCTCCCGCCTCCGTCAGCCCGGGCTCGTCGTCATGCAGTTCGACGAGACCGAGCTCAGCGAGGATGTGCAGATCCTCGTCGCTGACCGGTGACAATTTGAGCCTGCCGGCCTGAATATCCCGCAAGGTCCAGCGCAAGCCGATCGCGCGCTCGAGTGAAAATTCCGCGAATGGATTATCTGCCATCCGCCTCGACTAGTGCGGCATTTGGATCAGACTTTGTCTTGCCGCGGCGGCTTCATGGACACCACAGATTGATCGCGGCTGGCGCGATCGAGGCGCACAAATGCCTCGACCGCGCCAACGCTTCATGCATTGCCCGCAGCGGCTCAGTAGCGGTAGGGATCGATATCGAGAAGCGGGAATGCGCTGAACACGCTCGGCAGATTGGTCGGCATCGCCGGATGCAGGTAGGATTTGTCCAGTTCGGCAAAGCTGGTGACGCCGAGCAGACCGAGGCAGCGGATCACCTCGTCCTCCAGCAGTTCAAGCATCCGGACAATGCCGGCCTCACCGGCCGCGGCGAGCGCCCAGCACTGCAACCGGCCGATGCCGACAAGATCAGCGCCCGAAATGATAGCCTTCACAATATCGGTGCCGCGGCAGAACGAGCCGTCGACCATGATCTTGGCACGGCCCGCGACCGCCTGAACGATCTCGGGCAGGACATGCATGGACCCACGGCCATGGTCGAGCTGTCGGCCGCCATGATTTGAGACGTAAATCCAGTCGACCCCGTGGTCGAGGGCGATCTTGGCGTCTTCGGCGGTGGCGATCCCCTTGAGGATAAGTGGAATCTTGAACTTGTCCTTGATCAGCTTCACCGTCCGCCATTCCAGCCCCTTCTGGAAATCGCCGCCGGTGGCGCGGATGCGGCTCTCGCGGACATAGCGCTTGGCTATATCGCGCTCGCGCCGGCTGTAATGGGCAGTGTCCACCGTGAGGCAGAACGCGGCATAACCGTTGTCGATGCTGCGGCTGACCACATCCTCGACAAAGGCATCGTCGCCACGCACATAGAGCTGGAAGATGCGAAGCGCATCCGGTGCCGCCCTGGCGGTGTCCTCCAGCCCGGGCTCGGAAACCGAACTCAGCATGTGCGCCGCGCCGAACGTTCCCGCTCCACGCGCGACGGCCGCGCCCGCATCCGGATCGAAGATCTCGAGCGCGCCGACCGGGGCGATCATCACGGGAAGCCGGAGCTTGCGTCCGAATACCGCGGTAGAAGGATCGACGTTGATGACGTTGCGCAGGACGCGCGGCCGGAACGCGATCTCGTCGAGCGCCATTCTGTTGCGGCGCATCGTGGTCTCGGTCTCCGAGGCGCCGACGATGTAGTCCCAGGCGTTCTGATTCAGCTTGGCGCGGGCCTTTCGCGCGAATTCGTGCAGGTTCTGGAATTCCTCGCCGCTGGCCGCCGAGTTCGACATTGCGCGCCTGTCGAATGGGGGTCCCGTCATTCATGGTGTTTCTTCTCCCGATTTGGCCGGCACATTAGCCGCAGACAAACCGGAAAAGCTACCACCTTGCGCCACGAATCGGCCAGCGAAGGCCAGCTATTCGCTCGTGAGATAGATCGGTTCTCGACGCGACGCGGTTCGTATCCAGACGACCTCGCCCGAGGCGAGCTAGCTGCCCGAAAACCGGTTTCGGTACTCGGTCGGCGATACGCCGAGGTGGCGCAGGAAGGCCCGCCGCATTCGCTCGTCATCGCCAAATCCCGCGCGCTTGGCGACCTCGACCACGCCGCCGATCTGGCGGCTTTCGAGCAGCAAGCGCGCCGTCTCCACCCGCAGCGCCTCGACGCCGCTTGCGGGTGTCATGCCGGTGCGGCTGACATAGGTCCGGGCAAAGGTGCGTGGCGACATCCCCGCCTTTTCCGCGAGAGTCTCGACCTTGAGGTCGCTCGTGATGTTCTCGATGATCCAGGCGTGCAGCGCGCTGAAGCGTCCCTCGACGTCCGATGCCTGGGCGGCAAGGACGGTCGAGAACTGGCTCTGACCGCCCGGCCGCTTCAGAAACACCACAAGTCTGCGCGCGACATCGAGCGCGATGGTGTGGCCGAAATCCTCCTCGATCATGGCGAGCGCCAGATCGATGCCGGCGCTAACCCCGGCCGATGACCAGACCCGTCCGTCCTTGACGAAGATCGCGTTGGGCTCAACCCGGATATTGGGAAAGCCATCCTGCAGACGAGGACAATAACGCCAGTGCGTTGCCGCCCGCTTGCCGTCCAAAATCCCGGTCCAGGCCAACGCAAATGCGCCAAGGCAAACCGACGCGATACGGCGCGCCTTGGGCAGCGCCTCCGCGATCCAGTTCATCAACTTCGCGTCGTTGCGAATCTTCCAGATGCCGGGCCCGCCGGGGATCACCAGCGTGTCGACCTCGCCGGGCGCAATACTGTCAATCGGCGCCGTGTCGATCATCATGCCGACATCGGTCGGGACCAACCCGCCGGAGGTCGACAGGTAGGACAGCGAGTAGTCCGGTCCCGGCAGCTCGATTGCTTCCAGTTCTGCAAACACCTGCGCCGGTCCCGAGATGTCGAGCAAGGTCACACCCGGAAAGGCAACGATCGCGATCCGCCGCGTCGCTTTCTTGTCGCGCGGCTCAGGCCGGAGCGCTTTGGCAGTTTTCGAGGGCATATTGTCCTTTAAGCCATTCGAGGCTGCCCTGTATAGCTCGCAATGGAATTCTGGAGTTCTGCCATGTCGCGAAATCTGGGCAGCGGATACGAGGCGATCAAATCGCCTTGGACGGATTACGCGATCTACAGTCTACCCGATGCCTCCCGGGTCGAAGCCTGCGACCGTCAGCCGCTGATGGACGCCATGAACGGCATCATTGCCGTCAACTGGCAGGCCACCGAGCCGCACTGGACAACAACCTCCTCGCCCTTCGACAAGAAGTATAGCCTGATCCTTGTCTACGATCGGTCTGGCCTCATTGCCTTCTCGGTCTACCGCATCCTGCAGATGTCGGCCGGACTCGGAATCTATCGCAGCGGCACGGAAGTGCTCCCGGCGCACCAGGGCCGCGGCTTCTACGGCTTCTTCACAGCGGAAGTCCTGAAATGCTCCGGCGCCGCCGCGAGAGCCGAGGGCAACGTGCTCTACGGCTGGCGAACCCGCAACCCGATCGTCTGGGCAGCGAACGCTAAGATTTGCGAAAAAGTGACTCCATCTTTGCTCGACGATACGCAGGATCTCGCCCTGCAGGCGGCCTGTATCGAGATGTGCACCTCGCTCTATCCGGGCAAGCCGCTCGAACTGCCCGACATGATCATGCGTGGCGCTTACGGCCACATTAAGCACCATCGGCAGGCCTATCATGGCACCGCGTCGCTGGTCGATGCCGCGATGTCGCGGAAGATTCCGAATTCAGCGGATGCCCTTTTCTCGGTGGGTTACGCGAGGGTGTGATGTCGATGCTCGGACAACAAGCTGTTTATGCCCCGACGTCGCGCTTCACCGATCGCGCCTATCTCGCGTGGACGGCGGTGGCCATCGCCTACGCCATCGCCTTCCTGCAGCGCGTATCGCCGCAGTCGGTCAGCCTCAGCTTCATGCACGACTTCAACACCGACGCGGCCGGCGTTGCGATGCTCGCCTCAAGCTACTTCTGGGGCTACACCTTGATGCAGATTCCGGCAGGCCTTCTGGTCGACCGTTACGGCGTCAAGCGCGTCGTTCTCGTCAGCATGATCGCCTCCTCGCTCGGCAGCGCCGCGTTCGCGCTAGCACCGAACCTGCTCGACGTTTTTGTTGCGCGCCTGATCGTCGCCTGCGGCGATGCGCTGGTCTTCACCGCACTCCTGAAGCTCGTGGCACAGAGCTTCGCGGATGAGCGGTTCGGCATGATGTCGGGCATCTCGCAGGTCTCGGGCTATGTCGGGGGCGTGATCGCGACCACGCCGCTCGCAGCCGCGGTCTCAGGGTTCGGCTGGCGGGCCTGCTTCCTGTTCATCGCCTGCATTGGCCTCGCCAACCTGGCTTTCGCCAAGCTCGCGCTCAAGCCCGATCCGGCCTCGCACAGCAACAAGACGCTGAAGGGCGTGGTGATCGCCGCGCGGCAATCGCTGGCCCATGTCGCGAACTGGGGTTGCGCAATGACGTTTGCGTCGCATTTCGCGGTGGTGACGACGCTGTCGGGCGTCTGGGGCATTCCGATGGTCGCGCACTTCTTCCATATCTCCCCGACAGCCGCCGGCACGCCCCTGCTCGCCTTCATGATCGGCAATGCGCTCGGCTCGATCTTCCTGGGTCACGCCGCCGATCGCGCCGCGGCGGCGCTCGATCGCGCGCTGATCGGCATTTGCGTGCTGCGCATGCTGCTGATCGCGATGTTGCTGCCGCCGATCGCCCAGACATTTGGACTCGCCTACGTCACCGTCGCGTTCACTGCCTTGGGGCTCGTCGCCGGGGGCACCGTCCCGCTGGTACTGAAATGCGTCAAGAAGCTCTACACCGCCGATCTGATCGGTGTGGGCGCATCCGTGAACACCACAGCCGCCGGAATTTTCGCCGGCATCTCGCAGCCCATCATCGGCTTCGCGATGCTCGCCGCCAGCAACGCCTCGGGGACCGACGCCGTACACAACACGGCCGCGATCGGCGACGGCGGCTACAGCGCCTTGATTGTCATTCTGCTTCTTATGTCGCTGCCGGGCATTGCCGGGCCGCTCTTGATGAGAAGCAAGTTGATAGCTCGTTAGTGTCGTTATGAGTGTAGGGGGTGTTATGGAGCGCTTGTTCTTGAGAAAAGGCGAAGTCGCGGCAAACTTTCCGGTCAGCAGCTGGCAGAGCGTGATGTTCTCCGAGTTTGAAGCGCAGATGAGCAGCGAGGCAAGGCCGTTCCCTTGCGTGTTCGGCGTGACCGGACATCGCCAGGATCAGCTCCGCTACCTTTTCCTCGATCCGTATGATGTGGCGGTGCTGGGCGAGCAACTCGGGCAGTATGTCTCGCAGGCGCGCTCGTTCGGTCCCAACACTTCGTTGATCGTGTTCACGCGGCCCCGCCCGGTACAGACACTCGATGCCTATTATCGCAAGATGTGGCTGACGCTCGACCAGCTCGCGCGGCTGGACAAGAACCCGTGGCCATCAGAGATTCCGGAACAGATCGACCATCCGATGTGGGAGTTCTCGTTTGCGGGCGAGCCGATCTTCGTGGTCTGCACGACGCCCGCGCATGTGATGCGGCAGAGCCGCCGGTCCAGCGCCTTCATGCTCACGTTCCAGCCGCGCTGGGTGTTCGACAAGATCCTCGGGACGGAGAAGGCCGCGAACGCCGCGTTCGCGGAGGTGCGCAAGCGCCTGATCCCGTACGACAGCGCAAGCCCCTCTCCGCTCCTTGGCCGCTACGGCGCAACCGACGGCCGCGAGTATCTGCAGTACTTCCTGCACGACGACAACCATGCGAGCTCGGGCTGCCCCTTCGCCAAGCTCGCGCAGAACAAGGCTCAACCGATCGCGAACAAGGAGCAGGCAGCGTGACCCAGATCATCGCAGGCACGAAGACTGAATTTGCCATCGACCCGGAGATCCTGAACCTGCTCCCGGCCCAGGGCTCGGTCGAGCTGCAGCATGATGCGGCCGGCAAGGTGCATCAGTTCCATACCCATCCGGTCGACGAGATCCTGATGATCATCAGCGGCCGGCTGAACTTCATCTGGGATGGCGGCGAGCGCGTGGTCGGCGCCGGCGACACCATCCTGCTGCCAGCCGGCACCCGGCACCAATCCGAAGCGCTCGAGGGCGGCGCAATCTACGTGATCGCGACGCAAGCGCCCGCCAAGCCAATGAACAGCTGACGCACAGGAAAGATTTTACGAGCACCTCAGGACAGTGAGGGATCGCGCGGCGGCTCAACCGCCAAACGTTCGACCAGCTCGATGACCTCGGAACGCTGGTCGGGCGCAAGTCGAAGGAAAGCCTTCAACAGTCGCAGGCTTTCCAGTGTTTCGCTCGATGGAGCTCCGAGCTTCTTCTGCAGCTCCGCAACGTATGTGGGATTTTTCATCTCGCACCTTAAGTGAGGATTACGAATGGCATACCCAGGTAAACGTGAAGGCTTGGCCCAGAAGGTCGACACCGCAGCACAAGAGGCCGAACGCCTCGGCCTGACCACGGCAACCCTCATCCTCCGGATGGCACGCCTCGAGATTGATCGGGCGGAGCCCGAGGAAGTTGAAAGTATGCCAAGGAACAACTTGCGCAGCAAGCCGAACTGAGTTCCCGAAACGGACCAGCTTCAGGGCCGCCGGCGACGCGCCGGGCCCGCGACGCCTGAAAGACATCTCGCCAGGCGAGAGGCTTTTCTCTCGCCTGCGGTCAGGTTGTTTTGCGAATAGTTTATCTTTTGTGCAGGCTGAGCACGCTGGAGCGTTTTCAAGCGAAGCGGATACCGGTTCGCTTCAAGGAAGCGCGTCAAACTGGAATCTAGAGCCCCGTTCCGATTCCATCGGAACGGAAAAGGCTCTAGCCGGTGTTGCCTGCCTTGCCGAACGCGCCGGCCTCAGCCAGCGCGGCGATGCGCCGGTCGTCGTAGCCAAGCGTCTTGCTCAACACGTCCTTGGTATGCTGACCGAGCAGCGGAGCCGCAACAGGATCAACGGTCGGCGTCAGGCTCATATTGACCGGAGACTCGATGTTCGGAACCGAGCCGGCGGTTGGATGCGCAATCCTGCTCAGGCGATGCCGGT
This sequence comes from Bradyrhizobium sp. USDA 4510, assembly GCF_054059095.1. Lineage (NCBI taxonomy): Bacteria > Pseudomonadati > Pseudomonadota > Alphaproteobacteria > Hyphomicrobiales > Nitrobacteraceae > Bradyrhizobium > Bradyrhizobium sp. USDA 4510. The sequence continues at coordinate 5,245,197 of NZ_JBSSBT010000001.1, forward strand.
CGCGCACCTCGGGCGCGTTGAACCCCTCCTCGACCGTCCGCAGATAGCCAACCGGAATGTTCGCCTTCTTCATCTTCGCCATCCAGTTCTCGAGCGTGTCGCCCGCAAACACGCTGGCAATGATCGCGCGCAGCTTCTCCTTGTTGGCCGTGCGCGCCTTGCGGTGAGCAAACTCGGGATCGGTGACGAGATCCGGGCGTTCCAGCACGTCGGTGACAAGCCGGCGATACAGCCGGTCATTGGCGCAGGCCATGTAGAGCGGACCATCGGAGGCCCGGTAGACGCCGACGGTCGGCGAACCGTTCGGAGAGTTGCCGAAACGGCCGGGATTGTTGCCATTGATGAGATAGGCCATGCCGTAGAAGCCGGTCATTGACACCGCGGTGTCGATCAAGGCGACCTCGACCTGCTGACCGCGACCGAGCCGATCGCGCGCAATCAGCGCCAGCAAAATGGCGTTGCAGGCCGACATGCCCGTCGCCATGTCGACGATCGGCGGCCCGGTGCGCACCGGCTCGCCATCCGGAAAGCCGTTGAGCGACATGAAGCCGCTTTCGGCCTGCGTGATCGGGTCGAAGCCCGGGCGCAGCGCGAAATCGCCTTTGCGGCCGTAGGCGGAGATCGAGCAATAAATCAGCCGCGGGTTGGTCGGCGCCACCGACGCATAATCGAGACCGAATTTCTTCATCACGCCGCCGGAGAAATTCTCGACCACGACGTCGGCCTTGGCAATCAACGCGCGCGCCACCTCGAGCGCGGCCGGATTGTTGAAATCGAGCGCAATGCCGCGCTTGTTGCGGTTGAGGCTCAGATACGCCGCGCTCTCCCCGCCGATTTCGGCGTGCTCATAGGCGCGCGTGTCATCACCGCCGTCCGGATTCTCGATCTTGATGACTTCGGCCCCGAAGTCGGCCAGCGTTTGCGTGCAGGCCGGGCCGGCCACGACGCGGGTGAAGTCGACGACCAGCAGGCCGTCGAGCGCCGTCGGAACTCCCTCCCCGCGCGGCGTGCGCCCCGGCAATTCTGGTCTGGTCATGATCTGACGCTTCCTCTGTTATTTTGTCAGGCGAAATACGACGGTCCCTGCCAAGACCGGCACTGCTCGCCTTTTAGCGGAAGCTCGTCAGCAAAACCAAACCCGGATTTTGCAGGGCGGGACCTTCGTCCGACATGGCTGTCGATGGCCAAAGACGACCCGGCGGCCGCCGACATGGTCGGGCGCCTCGCATGCGAAGCAAGCCTGCCGGATACCGATTTGTGGGGGCGGAGCCCATACGCAAGCGGGTGGCGGCACGCCGCCGCCACCCGCTTTCGTGATGGGGAGCCTTCGAGCTATTCGGCGATCATTTCGCCGGAGCCGCCGAACTCAGCCGGAAAATCCTTCAACTTCGGCAGGCCGTCGCGTATCTGCAGCACTGCCTCGGAATAGTTGACGTGAACCCCTGGGCTGAATTTCAGCGTCGGGATCGTTGCGGTGAACACGTCGACGAGCCCGAGCGTCGGGTGGTTGGTCATCAGGTGACCGCCGCACTTTGTGCAGTATTTGCGCTGGCTCATCGCGGTCTTCTCGAACGTCGCGATGTGGTCGGCGCCCTTGGTGACCTCGACCGCCTCGGGCTTCCAGAGGCTGAACGCATTCACCGGACCACCGGACCAGGAGCGGCATGAACGGCAGTGGCAATAGCCCATTGCCTCAGGCTCTCCGCTCACCTTGAGTTCGACGGCGCCACAAAAGCAGTTTCCAGTGTGATTCATCGGTCGGTTCTCCCTTGGGTTATTTTGATTGGGCTCAGCGTCGGCATCGATCCACGTTGCTCGTGGTGTTCGTGATGCAGAGAAGATGTAGACAGTGCGTAGCCGCGGCGACTCCCTTGCGTGGACGTACCAGACCCTTCTCGCGCGAGAGGCTCGAATGCAGTCCGGTCGTCGACGCGACCGAAGTTACATGAGAGTCCGCGCCGCTGTCGACCATCTTCACAGCCTTGGCCGGGCCAATCCCGACCGCACACAAGGAAGGAGTTCAGTGTGAGGCAAGGCACAGTCATGCGATGAGGGCTACCGTGCCGGATTCCTGCGCGGCAAACCGGCACGTCAGCAATCACGTCAGATCAGCGTTGATGGTCCTTCACCGGAACCCTGCTTGCCGTCGCAAGCCCGTACATCAGCGCCAGCCGATCCAAGCATTCCTTGAGACGCCGCGCAAAATAGTCCTGCCAGCGCTGCGCCGCTGTCCAACCTGCTCCATGGTCATGCCGAGAACCAGGACATCGTGCAGTGGCGCCGAACCGTCGGCGCCGAGTTCATGCTCGGCGCGATTGAGGCGCAGCGTCGTCTGGCGCCGCCCCTCGGTGATCGGCTTGCGTCGCAGGCCGCGATCGACGAATTCGCGCGTCGTATCCACCGCGCGCGGCCCGCGCTCGGCCTTTTGCCAGTCGTTTTGGAACGCCCGGCCACTCCGATATTGCGTATCGTCGATCTGGCGGTGCGCGTGCAACCGGCCGAGCGGATCGTTGCGGATCGAGCGAAAAGCAACGATCTTCTCGCCTGGCTCGAGCGCAAGGGGATCGTCGACGTCGACGGTCGCCACCTCGGCATTAAACGGCAGATCCTGGGCACGTCGATCGTGCGCTCCGGCGGGATCGTACGGCTTCCGGCGCTTGGCTCGCGGCATTGGTAACCTCCAAAATGTCTGATGATGGGCTGGCGGAGGCTTCCGCGCGATCGCAGTTGCGGACCAATGTCCGTCGGTCAGGTGATGAATTGCCTCAACCGGCCCCGATGGCTTGAAGCTAGTCGGCGCTCAATACCGGCCTCGTGGCCTCAGGATCGCGACTCAGGTGAAAATGCGGTGTGCAGTAGCTCAAGCCCGACCGGCACGGATGACCGCAGAAGGTAATGGTCTCGCCGTCGCTATCCCGCCATAGGGATAGCGGCAGTCTCCGGGCTTGAGGTCGAGCAGCGAAAGATGCCGCGGCGCGACCGCCGCGCAACGAAGCTGCGGCATCTCCACCGTTTCAGTGAAGATCTTTGGCTCGCGAAGCAGATCCGGCGTCAGTTCGGCGCGCCCTTCACGCAGCCGCCTGATCCTTCGGAGCCCGGCAGGGACGGCTCGGGCCTTTCGAGGCCCGCCAACCCCATGCGCTGCGCTCGGCTGAGCGCCGCGTTGCGCGTATAGGCCGTATTGAAGGTAGCGTTGGTCGTGTCAGCGATTTTCGAATAGGACAAGCCGCGGGCGCGGAGATCCTGCAGGGCTGCCGAATGCTCCGGCAGCCGGTTCATCATTTCCATTCCAAATTCCCATTTCTGTCATTCCGCCGGCGCCTCGCATACCTTCCGATATTCCGAAGAAAAAAAGTCAAGCTTGTTTCTGATAATCGTAACGGATATAGTCTCTCCGGGTTTGGGAAAGGATGAAACATGCTGGACGCGGCGCTGATCGAACGAGCACTGGAAAAGACTGGGAAGAGCAAAGGCGGGCTTGCCCGCGCGATGGGGGTTCGGGCCGGGGCGGTCTCCGAAATCCTGTCGGGAATAAGGTTGATCAAGGCATCCGAGATTGCCCCGATCATGGAGTATTTGGAGCTGAATTCGGTGCCGATCGTGGGCCGGGTCGGCGCCGGCGCCTCGATCCAGCCGGAGCTGGAGCAGGTCCCGCCGGAGGGTCTCGGCGAAATCGAACTTCCGTTCCCGATGACGGAGGAGACCGTTGCTTTCGAGGTCTCAGGCGATTCGATGCTGCCGAAATACGAGAACGGCGACGTCATCGTGGTGTATCGCGAGCAGCGCTATCCGCTGTCGAGCTTCTACGGAGAGGAAGCTGCGGTCCGGCTGAAGAGCGGTGAGCGGTATCTGAAGACGATCGAACGCGGCAGTTCGTCGGGCACCGTTAACCTCAAGAGCTTTAATGCCAAGCCGATCAACGGCGTAAAGCTTGAATGGATCGGCGAAATCTGTGTCACCCTGCCCCGCGGCCAGATCGAAAGGCTGCGCGGCAAGTCGGCGGCGAAGGGTCGCAAATCTGCCCGGACGCAGGGCGGGCGATCGTCCGAGAAGTAACCGCGCTGCTTCAGGGACCGGCCGGACCGATTCGGACGCCTTCGGGACGAATCGGTCCGGCCATGCGTGCCTGAATTTCGGTTTTCAACAATTCACCCTTGACTTACTTCCGATTATCGGAAATAATGCGTAGTAACAGTCAGAACATCGAACGATCAGGCAATGCAGTATTTCGTCGTGATGATCGACTATGGCCGCCGTGGCCGCGAGGCGATCGTCGATCCCGGAATGACACGACGCGACGTCGTCTCACGAATCGCCTCGGGCGAATATACGAACATCAGCTTCATTCACGAGATTGCCGAGCGTTCGGTCGAGGATGTCACGGACGACCTGCTGGCCGAGGCCGCCCTGCCGGAGCTCCCCGTGACCGGCGCGAACCTGCAAGCCAATACGCTGGATCACACCCGCGACCTGCGCAAACACGAGCCGGTCTGACACCGCTCACGGGATGATTGCGAAAACGTGATCTTTCTTGAGCCGGCCACTTGGCCGAAACCCGAAACGGACTAGATAGGGTTCACGCAAAGTCTATTCGGACCAGGCGCGGGTTCCCTCTAGATTAGCGATTCGTTTCTCGGGCCGGCAAATTTCAGCTTCAGATGACTTCGACAACAAACGCCGAGATCGCGAAAGCCGATGGCGATCTCAGGATCGCGCTGCTGCTTGGCATCGCAAACTGGTTTCTGTTTCTGGACCATATTCCGCACAACGTCGTCGGCGCGCTGACCATGCGCAACTTCGGCTTCAGCGGCGCAACCGACCTTTTTGTATTCGTCGGCGGCTACGCAGTGACGCTCATCTACGCCAGGATGACGCTGGAACGCGGATTCCTGGTGGCCGCGACCCGCATCTTCAAGCGCGTATGGCAGCTCTATGCTGCCTATATCGTTCTGTTCGTGATCTATGTCGAGTTGATCAGCTATGTCGCTACCCGGACCGCGGCGCCGGAGATCATCAGCGAGTTCAACATCACGGGCTTCATCGATCACCCGATCCGGACCTTGATCTACGGCCTGTTCCTGCAGGCCAAGCCGCTCAATCTCGATGTGCTGCAACTCACCATTGCCTTGATGGCGTTCCAGCCCATCATCGTGTTCGGGCTGTTGTACGTGCCGAACGCGACGGTCGTCGCGTCCGTGACCCTCTATGCAGCCGGCCGGCTGCTCAACTGGAACCTGTCGTCATATCCGTATGGCGACTGGTACCTCAATCCGTTCTGCTGGCAATTGTTGTTCGTGATGGGCGGCTGGCTCGCGCTGATCGGCGCGCGATATGCGCCCGCGATCCGCGCGATGCAGGCGGCTCCCGCGCTGCGCGCCATGGCGTTGCTGTATCTGCTGTTCGCCCTGACAATTGTCTCGATCAGCGATATCCCGGCACTCGCGCAAATGATGCCGAGTGGGCTGAGCGATGTGCTGCTGCCAAACGACCGGGAGGAGATCGCGCCGCATCGCATCCTGCACTTCCTGGTCCTGACATTCCTGTTCAGCTGGCTGGTGCCGCGCGATTGGGAAAACCTGCGATCTCCCGCCTTGCAGCCGATCATCAAGTGCGGCGAGGAATGGCTGGCCGTGTTCTGTGCAGGCGTCTTCCTCTCATTCGCTGCGCACCTGATCCTGATTACGGGCCCATACTCACTGGCAAGGCAGGTCGCGGTCAGCATCGCCGGTATCGCGGCGATGACGGCCGTCGCCTACTACGTCTCGTGGTCAAAGCAGCAGGACGGCAAGTCGGCCGTCGCTCATTCCTGATTCCTGCGGTTAGTCGATCGCCAGCGACCGCCGCAGCCGCACCTCGCTATCGCGCAACATCGCGGTGTCTGGCCCGCCTGCCCGACTATTTCCTGCGCGACGCCAGGATCTTCTCGGCGGCGCGCAGATGCGGCTTGTCCAGCATCTTGCCGTCCATCCTGGCGACCCCCGATGGATTATTGGCGAACGCGGCGATCACCCGCTCCGACCATGCGATTTCCTCATCTGTCGGCATGAAGGCCGCATTGACGACGTCGACATGCTTGGGGTGGATCACGGCCTTGGCGAGGAAGCCATCCTGGCGCGCGGCGACCGCCTCGGCCTTCAAAGCATCGAGATCGTTGATGTCGGTCGCGATGGTGTCGATCGCGACGACGCCGGCGGCGGCCGCGCCGATCAGGCAGAGATCGCGCGCCAGGATGAAGGGCGAGTGATAGCGGCCGTCACTGCGGTTGCGCGTTGCCCCGAGCGAGGCCGCGAGATCCTCCGCGCCCCACATCATGCCCCACAGCCGCGGGCTCATGTTCTCGAAATCGAGGATTTTCAGCACCGCCCGCGCCGTCTCGGTCGCGACCGTCACGATCCGGGTGGTGCCCTGCGCGATGTCAGAGGCGGCCTCGAATGCGTCGAGATAGAGCGCGAGCCGGTTGACGTCGGCGGCACCGGCGCATTTCGGCAGCACGATGCCATCGGGTTTACCGGGCATCACGGCGGCAAGATCGCCGAGCGTCAGATCGGTGTCGAGCGCGTTGACGCGGACATAAAGCTTCTGCTCCGGATTGCGGGCATCGAGCATCTGGCGCGTGATGCCCCGCGCAACCACCTTCTGGTCCGGCGCGATGGAATCCTCGAGGTCGAGGATCAGCGCATCGGCTGCGGTCTTCTTCGCGCTTTCATATTTCCGGGTGCTGTCGCCGGGAACGAACAGGAACGATCGCATCGCTTACGCCTTCGGCTTGCAGTGCATCAGGCCGGTGCGGCGGCAGCTCGCCACCACCTCGCCGCGCTGGTTGGTCATGGTGTGCTCGAACTCGACGATGCCCTGGGTCGGCCGCGACTTGCTGGCGCGCTTGCCGATGATCCTGGTGTGCGCCTTCAGCGTATCGCCATGGAACACCGGCTTCGGGAACTTGACGTCGGTCATGCCGAGATTGCCGACGGTCGTTCCCAGCGTCGTATCGTACACGCTCATGCCGATCATGATGCCGAGCGTATAGAGGCTGTTGAACAGCCGCTGGCCGAACTCGGTCTTCTCGGAGAAATGCGCGTCGATATGCAATGGCTGCGGGTTCATGGTCAGGAGGCTGAACATGGTGTTGTCCATCTCGGTCACGGTGCGGCTGAACTCGTGATGGAATTCCTGTCCGATCTCGAACTCCTCGAAATACAATCCAGCCATTACCGTCCCTTGTAGTTGGGCGCCCGCTTCTCGACGAACGCATTCAGCCCTTCCTGGCAATCTTCCGTCGATGCGACCACAACGAAACTTTCCGCCGTGTTCTCCACCGAGCGGCGGAAATCGGCATCGACCGCACGCATGAAGGCGTCGCGGCCGATCTTCATCACGATCGGCGATTTCGCCGCGAGCTTGCGTGCGATCTCGCGGGCGCGCGCGAGCGCAGTGCCCTTCGGCACCACCTCGCTGAGCAGGCCCATGCGAAAGGCGGTCGCGGCATCGAAGGGCTCGCCAAGGAACAGCGGGCCGAACGCCTGGTGCTTTCCGACCAGCCGCGGCAACTGCACGAAATGGATCGCCGGGATCAGGCCGACATCGATCTCGGGATAGCCGAAGGTCGAGCCGTCGCCCGCGACGATCATGTCGCAGGAGATCGCGATCGTCATGCCGCCGGCGCGCACCGCGCCATCGATCGCCGCAATCGTCGGCTTGCCCATGCGGTACTGCGTATCGTTCAGCGCGAAATACAGCCGCTCGAGGAAGGTCTTGGTCTCGATCGCGGGCTTGCCCCTGACGATGTCGAGATCGAGGCCGGCGCAAAACACCTTGTGAGCGCTGCTGATGATGACGGCACGCACCGCGTCGTCATCGCGCGCTTTCGCCAGCGCCGCCAGCAGCGCGTCGATCAGGGGAATGCTGAGTGCGTTGACCGGCGCGCGATCCAGCACGATCTCCGCAATCTGGTCGGTGACCGAGTAACGAACGAGGTCGGTGCTCATGATGTATTGCCTCCCGTTAGCTCTTGGCCTGCCGCACCGCGCCCGATAGCAGCAGGCCGTCGATCTCGGCGGAACCGAAGCCGGCCTCCGTCAGCACGGCGCGGCTATCCTGCCCGACGTCAGGCGCGGGGCAAAGGTGATCCTCGGACAGGCCCGCGATCCCCGGCGTGCGTGGCGTGTAGACCGCGCCGACGCCCGGTGTGTCCTGGCGCACCGACGCCCTGGTCGCCTCGACATGGACGTTGCGCAGCCATTCGCCGGGATCGAGGATCCGCTCGGCGATGATATCGGCCGCATGCAGACGGGTCAGCCAGGCATCCGTCGCCTGGGTCAGGAACACCTCGCGCAATTGCGGGATCAGCGCGTCGGCCGCATCGGCGCGGCGGGCAAAGTCGGCAAAACGCGGATCGCCGGCGAGATCCTCACGGCCGATCGCACCGCACAGCCGCTTGTATTGCGGCTCGTTCACCAGGGTGACCATCATCCAGCCGTCCCGGGTCTGGTAGGTGCCGGCCGGAACGTTCAGCGCGCGCGGCGCGCCGCCCTCGAGGATGAACTCCGCCACCTTGTGGCCGAGCAGCGCCGACGTCGACTGGCAGAGATTGACGTCGATCCAGCGGCCAGTGCCGACGGTCGCGCGCGCGAACAGCGTCGTGGCGATGGCCTGGAACGCATAGACGCCGGTGACGACGTCGGAAATCGTGGTCCCGACCCGATGCGGCACGCCATCGGCGCCGACATTGACCGAGACCAGCCCCGAGAACGCCTGCGCCACCGAATCCGAGCCGGGCCGCTTGGCGTACGGGCCGCTCTGCCCGAAGCCGCTGACCGACAGATAGACCAGGGCGGGATTGTCGCGCGACAGGCCCTCGTAGCCGAGCCCGAGCCGCTCCGCGACGCCGGGACGAAATCCTTCGATGAGCACGTCGGCCTCGCGCGACAGCCGCTGCGCGATCGCGATCCCGTCCTTGTGCTTCATGTCGAGGCACAGGCTGCGCTTGCCGCGGTTGTAGACCGCCGACAGTGTTGTGTGATTGCCGTAGGTCGTACCGAGATAGCGCGACCAGTCGCCCTCCGGCGGTTCGACCTTGATGACGTCGGCGCCGTAGACACCGAGCAGCATCGCGCAATAGGGCGAGGCAATCCCCTGCCCGAAATCGAGTACCTTCAGCCCGCGATACGGCGCTTCATGCGTCGGCGTCAGCTTGCCCGCCATTTGTCCTCCCATCGCTGTCGAAGTGCCCTGTCCTTTGGCTATGATCCCCGCGCAAACGCTGCGCGCTTGTCGCGAGGGAAAACCGCTGCGCGCTTTTCGCGGATCATGCCCTACAGCGCCAGATAGCGCTGCCGGATGTTGTCGTTGGCCTTCAGCTCCTCGATGGAGGATGTGTAGACGATCTGTCCCTTATCGATAACCGTCGCGTGGCTCGCAAGGCCAAGGCAAAAATGCATGTTCTGCTCGGCGATCAATACTGTGGCACCGGTGCCGCGGAGCTGCCGCAGCAGTTCGCCGATGCGCTGCACGATGATCGGCGCCAGCCCCTCGCTCGGCTCATCCAGCAGCAGCAGCACGGGATTGCCCATCAGCGTGCGGGCGATCGCCAGCATCTGCTGCTCGCCGCCGGACAGCCTTCCGGCGATCCGGTGCCGCAACGGCTCGAGCAGCGGGAACACGTCATAGACGCGGCGGATCGACCACTCGTCCTCGCCATCCGGCCCCTTCTTCTGGCCGATGACGAGATTGTCCTCGACCGTGTGCTCGGGAAAGATCTGGCGGTCTTCCGGCACGAAGCCGAGCCCGGCCCGCGCGATGTGATGCGGCCGCATTCCCGAGACCACCTGGCCGCGCAGGGTCACCCTGCCGCGGTGCGCCGGCGCCAGCCCCATGATGGCCTTCATGGTGGTCGACTTGCCGGCGCCGTTGCGGCCGAGCAGCGCCATTGTCTCGCCCTGCCGCACCGACAGGCCGACGCCGAACAGGATCTGGCTGGTGCCGTAATAGACGTCGAGGTCCTCGACCTGCACCACCGGCTGCGCGCTCATGCCACCGCTCCCGCGTGGTCGTCGCTGCCGAGATAGGCCTCGATCACGGCATCGTTCCTGCGGATCGCGTCCGGCGTCCCGGTCGCCAGGATCCGGCCGTAGCACAGCACGACGATTTGGGGCGCGATCTTGAACACGATGTCCATGTCGTGCTCGATGAACACGACGGTGATCTTCTGCTTCTCCCAGAGCTCGCGCACCTTGTCGATCATGCGCCAGCGCTCCTCGGTACCCATGCCCGCGGTCGGCTCGTCAAGCAGCAGCACCTTGGGCTCGAGCACCAGCGCGAGCGCGATATCGAGCAGCTTCTGGTCGCCATGCGACAGCGTCGCCGCGGTCCGGTTGCGCTTCCCGGCGAGGCCGAGCAGCTCCATCGTATGCTCGGCGCGGTCGCGCGTCTCGGCCAGCGGAAACCGGCGATGCATCACGCCGGCGCGGCGCTGATCGGCACAGACTGCAGCGAGCATCGTCTCCTCCACCGTCAGCGACGGGAAGATGCTCGCGACCTGGAAGGCGCGGCCGATGCCATGGCGCACGATCTCCGGCGGGGCCTTGCCCGCCATGTCGACACCGTTGAGCAAGATCTGCCCGGCATCAGGCTGCAGCGCGCCCGTGATCAGGTTGAAGAATGTGCTCTTGCCGGCGCCGTTGGGGCCGATCACGGCAATGAGCGAACCGTCAGCGAAGTCGAGCGAGACGTTGTCGGTCGCCTTGACGCCGCCAAAGGATTTCGAGAGCCCGCGAATTTCCAGCATGACTAACCGCTCGCCTCCCGCAGACCGCCATAGGTGCTCCACGATGTGCCGGCAAGCCAGCCGCAATCGACCGGCACGTTGGCGCCGGTCATCGCGGAGGCCGCGTCGGAGGCCAGAAATGCGACGACGCGGCCGATCTCCGAGGGGTCGACGAGGCGGCGAAGTGCTGCATTGGCAGCCAGCGCCGAGACATCCCGCTCGCCGCGATCGATGGCATTCTTCAGCGCCGGCGTCAGCGTATAGCCGGGGGATACGGCATTGACGCGGATGCCGGACGGCCCCCATTCGGCCGCGAGGCATTCGGTGATGGCAATCACCGCCGCCTTGGCGGGCGCATAGGCATGCAACGGCATCGAGCGCATGCCGGCAATCGAGGCGATGTTGACGATGCTGCCGCGCTTGCGCGCGATCATCTGCCGCGCAAAGGCAACGCAGGCGACATAGGTGCCGCGCTGGTCGACACGCACGACGTCGTCCCAGGAGGTCATCGGCAGCTCGTGCGGCCGGGCCGGCACCTGGATGATGCCGGCGCTGTTGACCAGCACCGCGACCGGGCCGCAGTCGCGCTCGATCGCGGCCGCACAGGCCTCGATGCTGCGCTCGTCCGCCACGTCGGCCGCAAACGCCTTGCCACCAACTTCCGCCGCAACCGTCTGCGCCTTGGCGAGATCGCGGTCGAGAACGGCGACGAGATCGCCGGCTGCTGCGAGCTCACGCACGCACGCCGCGCCGATGCCGCTGGCGCCGCCGGTAACGACGCTGATCCGCGTCTGTGCACTCATGGCGCGCGCTCCCCGGCCTCTCCGCGACGCTGCGCGAACCATTCGACGACAAAGTCCATCAAGCCCTTTCGCAGGCCAATGGCAAAGAACAGGATCACGATACCGAGCACGATGCCGTGATACTCGGTCAGGCGGGTAACGGTATCGTTGAGGATCAGCAGCAGCACCGTGCCGACCATCGGTCCGAGGAAGGTTGTCACGCCGCCGAGCATGTTGATGAAGATGCCCTCGCCCGAGATCGTCCAATAGGCGAACTCGGGATAGGCGCCGGAGACGAACAGCGCCATGATGATGCCGCCGGTCGCGGCGAACAGCGCGGCGAGCACAAAGATCGTCAGCTTGGCGCGCCAGACATCGATGCCGATGAAGCTCGCCCGCGTGGCGTTGTCGCGGATCATGCGCAGCGTGTAGCCGAACGGCGATTGCGCGATCTGGCGCATGAGCAGCAGGCCGATCACCAGCAGGGCACAGCTCGTGATGTAGAGATGCAGATGATTCGACAGATCGATGCCGAGAAACGGCGGCCTCGGGATCCCGCCGCGCAGGCCCTGGTCGCCGCCGGTCAGCGATTGCCACGACAGGATGGTTGAGTGAATCAGCATCTGAAATGCCAGCGTGACGAAGGCGAAGTAGATTTCCTTCAACCGCACGCAGATCGCGCCGATGACGACGGCGACGACCAGGGTCATCGCCAGCGTGGCGACGAAGGCCACCGGGATCGGCACGCCGGTCTTCTGCATCATCAGCCCGAAACCATAGGCACCGAGGCCGAAGAACATGCCGTGGCCGAACGAGATCAAACCGGTGTAGCCGACCAGAAGGTTGAGCGACGTCGCGAACAATCCATAGGCCGCACAGCGGATCACGAAGTCGAGCAGCTGCTTGCTGCCGAAGATGAACGGCAGCAGCGCGAGCAGGACAAAGGCCGCGAGCGCGATCAGCACATCGCGGTAACGCTGCGGCCTGGCGTCGATCCGGGCAACATCGAGGGGCTGCGTGCCCTGCCCGGCCTGCAATTCGGTCATGCGACCTCCTTGCCGAACAACCCGCTCGGACGCGAGACCAGCACGACCACCATGAACAGATACATCAAGCCCTCGGTGAACAGCGGGAAGCCGAGCGATCCGAAGGAGCGGATCAGGCCGATCAAAAGCGCGCCGATCAGCGCGCCGAGGATCGAGCCCATGCCGCCGATCACGGTTACGATGAAGGACTCGATCAGTACCGAGAAGCCCATGCCCGGCGTCAGCGAGCGCACTGGCGCGGCAAGCGCTCCCGCCAGTCCCGCCAGCATGCCGCCGAGCGCGAATACGCCACCATAGATCAGCCCGGTATTGATCCCGAGCGCCGAAACCATTCCGGGATTATGCGCAGCCGCACGGATCACCTTGCCGATCCTGGAGCGCGCCAGCCCCAGGCCGAGAACAACGGCCGCGGCGAGCGCCACCCCGATCAAGAGCAGATAATATGGCGGCACCACGCCGCCGGCGATGAACAGCGGCGGCACCTGGAACGCAGCCGGCATGCCCATCGACTTGAACTCAGGCCCCCAGATCATGCGGACCACATCGTCGAAGATCAGCACGAAGGCGTAGCAGACCAGGAGCTGCATCAAGACGTCGCGGCCGTAAACCCGGCTCATGAACACGCGCTCGAAGATCAGGCCGAGGATCGCGGTGCCGACGGCGCCGCTCAGCATCGCCAGCGCGAAGCTGCCGGTGAGCTGATAGGCCGTCATCGCGAAATAGGCGCCGAACATATAGAAGGCGCCGTGGCTGAAATTGACCACCTTGAGCACGCCGAAGATCAGCGTCAGCCCAACGGCGACAAGGAACAGCAGCATGCCGATGATCAGGCCGCTGGTGGTTTGCGTCACCAGGCAGGCAGGGCTGGCGAGGCAACTGGCGAGCGCGTCGAGGTCCACGGAAAATCATCCATCACGGCGGGCCGCAACGTCGGCGCGCGACAAACATCAGATGCGAGGCGAAGGCAGCAGATTGCCGCCTCCGCCGCACATGCGGATCAGGTGTAGCCCTTGCTCTTCTTCCACTCGGCTTCGAGCTCGAAGATGGTCTTCCAGTCTCCGGCCTTCACATCGGGCACGTAGGGCTCCTGCGGGATCGTGGTGCCCCAGCCGATGGCGTAACCGACCAGCGTGTGGTCGTCGGCGCGCATGGTCACGGTGCCCTCGGCGCCGAACGGGCACTTGATGGTGAGGCCGGTGAGCGCCTCCGCGACCTTCTTGCCGTCGGTCGAGTTCGCCTTCTTGACGGCCTCGTTGAGGAACATGACCGCCGTGGCGTTCTGCCACGACCAGTTGGTCGGGTACTCGTTGTACTTGGCCTTGTAGGCATCGCCCCAGGCCGCATTTTCGGACGTCGGCGGGAATGTCTTGATGTAGCGGTCGCCGGAGTGGATGCCCTTGGGCAGGTTCTTCACCACCGTGAGTGCGGTGTAGTCGGCCATGTTGACCGCGAACACCTCCATCTGGGTGAACATCGCGTAGATGTTGGCCTGGTCGATGTAGGAGGTGAGATCGCCGCCCCACAGGCACGAATAAAGCGCCTGCGGCTTGGCCTGCAGGATCTTCGTCACCACCTCGGTGTAATCGGGCTGGAACAGCTTTGGCCAGGACTCGCTGATGATCTCGACGTCGGGCGCGAACTTCTTCAGGTAGAGCACGAACTCGCCGGTGGTGTCGCGGCCATAGGCATAGTCGGGCGAACAGGTCGCCCATTTCTTCAGGCCCTTGGCCTTGGCGATCCCTGCAGCGTAGCTGGCGCCGACGATCGAATCATGAATGCCCTGCCGCACACAACGGAAGGCGTTCGGGATGTGCTGCTTGGGATCGGCGGTCAGCGATGACGCTTCCGAGCAGGTGTGGATGCACAGCACGCCGAGATCGCGCGCCACTTCGTGAACCGCGAACGATCCGGAGGACGCTTCGCCGTCGAGCAGCATCTCGCAGCCGTCGGTGTTGACGAGCTCGCGCGCGACACGCGCCGCTTCCTGCGGCTGTCCCTTGGAGTCGCGGATCACCATCTCGATCTGCCGCCCGGCAAGGCCGCCGGCGGCATTGACCTTCTCGACCTCCAGCAGCACTGCGTTGCGCGAGGACGTTCCGAGTTGCGCGACGCGGCCCGACAGAATGGTCGGCATGCCGATCTTGATCGTCTTGGCCTGTGCGCGCGCCACCCATGGCGCGGCAAAGCTCACCGCACCGGCGCCCATCAGCGCAAGCGTCGAGCGCCGGGTGATGCCCGGTTTCCGGGTCCTCTTCATCATTCCCCTCCCTGTCGGGTTCGCGTTCCCAAAATCCCTGCCGGAGATCGTTTCGTCTCCATGGCCACGATGTTTTCAGAGCAAGGGGGGTGACGTCAAGCCAAAGATGAATTACGACTCATAATTCATCCAGGGAGAAAACGGCGCCGGAATCGGCCCCGCGGGCGGCAAATGATCAACCTTTCCAGCTTCATCGCATTTCATGCCCGGCGGACTCCGGACCGCTGTGCGCTGAAATATCGCGGCGAGGACGTCTCCTACGCCGACTTTGATCTGCGAATCCGGCAGGTCGGCGGCTGGCTCGCGGCGCGCGGGATCGCGCCCGGCGACGTCGTCGCCGTGCTGATGAAGAACAGCACGGCCTTTCTCGAGCTGGTGTTTGCGACCAGCCATATCGGCGCGGTGTTCCTGCCGATCAACTATCGCCTCTCGGCCGATGAGGTCGGCTACATCGTCGGCAATTCGGGCGCGCGCCTCTTGGTCGCCGACGAGGAGTTTGCCGCGATCGCCGCCGGCGGCGCGCCGGTCGTGCTGCTCGATGAAGTCGCGCAGTCCAGCGTCACCAACCTTGCGCCCGACATCGCGCCGGCGCCGATCCATGTGTGCGGGCCGCGCGATCTGATGCGGCTGATGTACACCTCGGGCACGACGGATCGTCCCAAGGGGGTGATGCTCAGTTACGAAAACATCTACTGGAAATCCGCCGACCAGACCCTGGTGCTCGGGCTCAACGCCGACACGCGGCTGCTCGTCGTCGGTCCGCTCTATCACGTCGGCGCGCTCGACCTGCCCGGCATCGCGGTGCTCTGGCATGGCGGCATGCTGTGCATTCACCGCACCTTCGAGCCTGAACCTGCGCTCGCCGCGATCGAGCGGGAGAAGCTGAACGCGGCGTGGTTCGCGCCGGTCATGACCACGGCCCTCCTCACTCATCCGAACCGCGAGCGCTACGACGTCTCCAGCCTGCAATGGGCGATCGGCGGCGGCGAGAAGACACCGGAAGTCCGCATCCGCGCCTTCTCTGACTATTTCAAGAACGCGCGCTACATCGATGCCTACGGCCTCACCGAAAGCTGCGGCGGCGATACCTTCATGGACGCGGGCCGCGAGATCGAGAAGATCGGTTCGACCGGCCGCGCCATCGCCCATGTCGAGATCGAGATCCGCGACGATGCCGGCAAGCGCCTGCCGGCCGGCCAGAACGGCGAGATCTGCCTGCGCGGCCCGAAGGTCACGCAGGGCTACTGGAAGGATCCCGGGAAGACCGCATCCGCGTTCTTCGGCGACTGGTTCCGTACCGGCGATGTCGGCTATCTCGACGACGACGGCTTCCTGTATCTGACCGATCGCAAGAAGGACATGATCATCTCCGGCGGCGAGAACATCGCCTCCTCCGAGGTCGAGCGCGTCATCTACGAAATGCCTGAAGTGCGCGAGGTCGCGGTGATCGGCCTGCCGGACCCGCGCTGGGGCGAGAAGCCGGTCGCGATCGTGGTGCTGGCCGACGACGCCAAGCTCGACCTGCCCGGTCTCACCGACCATTGCCGGACACGGCTCGCCGGTTTCAAAGTGCCGCGGCAGCTCGTCATCCGCGACAGCCTGCCGCGCAATCCATCCGGCAAGGTGCTCAAACGCGTGCTCCGTGCCGAACTCGAGGCCACCGCATGACGCAAGCGACATCCGCCAAAGTGACAAAACTCAACCGGGTCGAGCGCAACGCCTGGACCAAGCAGAAGATCTTCGACGCCGCGACCAAGGTCGTCGGCAAATACGGCTATGCCGAAGCCTCGGTCGCGCGCATCACGGAAGCTGCCGGCGTCGCGCAGGGCACCTTCTACAATCATTTCGAGAACCGCCAGGAGCTGCTCGACCAGCTGCTGCCGAAGATCGGCCTCGACATGGTCCGCTTCATCCATGCGCGCACCGGCACCGCAAGCGAGGCCCGGCAGGAGGTCGAGCGCTTCAGCGCCTTCTTCGATTTCATCCGCGAGGTGCCGGAATTCCTGCGCATCCTCAACGAGGCCGAATTCTTCGCGCCGATCGGCTACCAGAAGCATTTTGACAACATCTCGAGCGCCTATGTGCGAATCCTGCAACGCGCGCGGGCTGCGGGCGCGACCAACGCGTTCAGCGACGAGGAATTCGAGGCCATCGTCCAGGTGCTGATGGGCGCGCGCGGTTATCTCAGCCGCCGCTATTCCTATTCCGAGCGCGGCGTCACCGCGGTGCCCGACTATGTGATCACGGCCTATCAAAAGCTGGTCACCCGCGGCCTGTTCACCACCAGCGACAAGGGAAGCAAGTCATGAGCGCTGAGGGCACCATCCTCGTCACCGGCGGCAGCCGCGGCATCGGCGCGGCGACCGCGACACTGCTCGCCGATCAGGGGCATCGCGTCGTCATCGTCGACATCGCGCCCGAGCCGCTGGTTGGAACGGCCGCCGTCCTGTGGCCGGCGCCGTTCGACGTCGCGAGCGAGAGCGCCGTTGTCGCAGGCATTGCCGATATCGAGACCGCGCATGGTCCGATCACCGGCCTCGTCAACGCCGCCGGCGTCTTCGGCAAGATGCACACGATCGAACGGGTGCGGATGGAGCAATGGGATCGCGAGGTCAATATCGACCTGCGCGGCACCTTCCTGGTCGCGCGCAGCGTCGGCATCGCCATGGCGAAGCGTCGGCATGGCGCGATCGTCAACGTCGCCTCGGTGGCCGGCATGACGTCGGGCCCGATCCACGCCTATACCGCGGCGAAGGCCGGCGTCATCCAGATCACGCAGACGCTCGCCGCCGAATGGGGCCGTTCCGGCGTCCGCGTCAACGCAGTGTCGCCCGGCTTCACCCGCACGGCAGCGCTCGAGGCCGGCATCGCATCGGGCGCCCTCAACAAGGACCTGCTGGCGCGGCCGACCGCGCTGAACCGGCTGGTCGAGCCGATCGAAGTCGCGCAGGCGATCGCATGGCTGCTCTCGCCGCAGAGCAGCGGCATCACCGGCATCAACCTGCCGGTCGATGCCGGCTACATCGCAGGCACCACCTGGGCCGCCTATGGCGGCCTGCCGGAAGCCCCACGCAGCTAAGGACAACGCATGAATATCGAGCTTCCGCGCAAACACCTCGATCTGTCCTCCGCCATCGCCGAGGGCGACATCCGCGTGCTGCTGATGGTGCTGGTGCACATGACCGGCGACGAGAAGTGGCTCGAGCCGCCCTACAAGCCGAAGCGCGACGTCCGTCTGATCCCGGATCCCGACGCCGGTGTGCCTCAGGAGATCCAGGACGAGATTCGCGCGGCGGTCCTGAACCTGTTCGCGAACGGCACCCCGAAGCCCGTCATCACCGATCCCGGCAATGAGCTGATGCTGCGGATGATGCGCGCGACGCTCGGCGACAATGTCGCGCCGGAATATGCGCCGCTGATGCGGGAGGAGATGGGCTTCATCCCACGCGACGCGCGCTGGCGCGAGCGCCCTTCTGGCGAGAAGCTGGCGCAGCAGCATGTGCTGATCGTCGGCGCCGGGGTCTGCGCGATCGCGCTTGGCGTCGCGCTCGGCCGGCTCGGCATCCCCTATACGATTGTCGAGAGGCAGGACGAGATCGGCGGCACCTGGTACGTCAACCGCTATCCCGGCTGCGGCGTCGATACGCCGAACCACTCCTATTCCTTCTCGTTCGGCGCCCGCAATCCGTGGACCCGCTATTTCGCGCAGCGCCAGGAGCTGCTCGATTATCTGCTCAAGGTCGTGCGCGAATACGACATCCGCAAGCATGTCCGCCTCAATACCGAGCTCGTCGCCTCGCGCTGGGACGAAGGCAAGCGACGCTGGATCTCGACGCTGAAGACTGCCCGCGGCGAAGAAACCTTTGAATCCACCGCGCTGGTCAGCGCGATCGGCCAGCTCAATGATCCCCTGCCTGCCCGCTTTGAGGGAGACGAGGCCTTCACAGGCCTGAAGGTCCATTCGGCGCTGTGGTCCGACGACATCAAGCTCGACGACAGGCATGTCGCCGTGATCGGCACCGGCGCAACCGCGATGCAGCTGGTGCCGTCGATCGCCGACCGCGTCGCCTCGGTCACCGTCTACCAGCGCACCGCGCAATGGGCGCGGCCGGTGAAGGGCTATTCCGATCCGATCACCGAAGGTGCGCAGTGGCTGCTCGCGCATCTGCCGTTCTATGTGCAGTGGTATCGCTTCAACATGTTCTGGCGTTACGGCGACGGATTGCTGCCGTTCCTGCGCAAGGATCCGGCCTGGCCGCATCCGGACCGCGCCGTCAACAAGGGCAACGACCGGCATCGCCAGGAGCTCGCCGACTTCATCCTGTCCGAGCTGAAGAATCGCCCCGACCTGATCGAGAAATGCATGCCGACCTATCCGCCCTACGGCAAGCGCATCCTGCTCGACAACAACTGGTTCAAGACGCTGACCAAACCGAATGTCGAGCTGGTCACCGACAAGATCGACCATTTCGCCGCAGACGGAATCGTCACCGCCGATGGCACGTCGCGGCAGCACGACGTCATCGTGATCTCGACCGGCTTCAAGGTCTCCGAGATGGCGGCGCGGCTCAACATCACCGGGCGTCACGGCAAGAACCTCAAGCAGGCGTGGCGCGACGACAATCCGACCGCCTATCTCGGCCTCACCGTGCCTGATTTCCCCAATCTCTTTCTGATGCTCGGCCCCAATTCGGGGCCTGCGCATGGCGGCAGCGTCATCTTCCAGTCGGAGTGCCAGAGCCGCTACATCTCCGCGTGCCTTGTCGAGATGATCGAGAATGACATCGCCGCGATCGACGTGCATCCCGACGCGCATGACGCGTATATCCGCGACGTCGACGCCGAGCACGAGCAATTGATCTGGACGCATCCGGGCATGACGACCTACTACCGCAACAGCAGCGGCCGGGTGTTCTCGGCGATGCCGTGGCGGTTCGTCGACTACTGGAAGATGACGCACGATCCGGACTTCACCCAATATCGAAAGACCAAGTCGCGACAGGACTCCTGACCTGAATTCTCTCGCTCGTTAACTTGACAGATGGCTATAACTGCCGCAGCATTTCGCTGACTGCACCTGTTGGGGTGCTGGAGCGCTTGCTCCTCGCGTCGCAGGAATTGACGGACGATTATGGGATCGGCCGTCAGGCAGCTGAAGCGGACAGATGTCCGTCGGCCCACCCTTGGAGAGGAGCATGACGCCACCGGCGCAAGCCAGCGACCTTGCTCAGCGGCAAGGTCTCGGTGCACGTTGAGGCAAACAGCAGCTGCTAGCCGCGTGCGCCACCGACAATCTGAACATATCCGCAGGACAGGAGCGCAAAGGCCACGCGCTTTTAGGTCCCGAAACACGACTGGTCGATACCAGACATCCTTCGCTAAAACGAAGTAGCAGGGCCCCGCGATGCTTGACTGCACCGGGGCCCGTTCGTTTGCCCGCGATCTCCCCTTCGTCACGCCGCATTGCGCCACCGCACGGGATCGGGAACAATTGTCGCGACGAGATGGGGAATGATGATGGAAAAGCCGCGGGTCCGAATCTACACCGACTACAAGTCTCCCTATGCCTATGTCGCCAACAAGCGGCTGTTCGAACTCGAGGAGACATACGGCGTCGAGCTGGAATGGCTGCCCTATACGCTGCGCATTCCCGAATTCATGGGCACGGTCGAGGAGCGTACGCCGCACTTCTGGCGCAAGGTGCGCTACGCCTACATGGATGCGCGCCGGTTCGCCAACGCGCAGGGACTGACCATGAAGGGCCCGCGCCGGATCTACGACGCCTTCTACGCCAGCGCCGGGATGCTGTTCGCGCAGCGTCACGGGCTGTTCCGGCCTTATCACGATACGGTGTTCCGGAAGTTCTGGAACCACGAGCTGGAAATCGACGAGCTGCCCGAGATTGCCGGCGTGATCACCGCGGTCGGTGGCTCCGCCGACGCCTTCGAGGCCTATGTTCGCGGCCCTGCCCGCGCCGAACATGATCGCATCATCGACGAGGCCGAAGCCCTCGGCGTGTTCGGCGTGCCCAGCATGGTGTTCAACGGCGAGTTGTTATGGGGCGGCGACCGCATCGATATGCTGATCGAGCGGATCAAGCAGCCGGAGACGATTGCGATCGCGCTTGGCAGCCGGCACCGGACGTAGGCGCCGACCGTTTCGAATCTGCCTATCGTCGCTGATCGATCAGCCTCCGTTCAGGATCGCCCAGCACCTGGTGCGTTCCAGCACCGGTTTCAACGCCGCGCGCTCGCCGGCATCGAGCGCGGCAAACTTCTCGCGCAGCTGCTGCAGGCATTTGACCTGATATTTGAACGGCGCCAGTGCATAGGGCAGTCCCCAGACCTTGATTTCGAGCCGCTCGAGGCCTTTCGCGAATGCATCCGCGTTGGCCGCAAGGAACGGCAGATAAAGTTCGCCGGCGATCCGCAGCAGCGCCTCCGCGAACCCGCCAAGCGCCTGCTCACGAGGATACCAGTCACCCTCGACACCTGATGCATCATCGAGCCGCCGCACCCAATGATCGGTGAACGGCGCGCGCTCGCGCATGATCCGCATCGGGGTCGGGTCGGTCGCCATCTCGCTGAGCTGGCCGAACCAGGCAAAATCCGCCAGCGACGGCCGGCTGCCGAACAGATAGCTCCTCATGCCGACATGCGGCTCGAACGCGGCAAGCGTACGCCGGTAGCTCTCCTCCAGCAGCGGCCTGTTCTCATCCGTCGCGCCGAGAATGACCATGCGCGAAATCTGCCGCTGCCGGAACTCTTCGATCTCCTCGCGGCTGCCGGCCTCGGCCTGCGATGTTGACCACTCCTCGCCGGCCCAGCGCGAGACATAGGCCTGGTCTTCCGGATCCCACCAACGATAGAGAAACAACGGCTTCACCGCCCATTCGTCGGCGAGGTCCTCGAGCAGATCGCTGATGAAAGCGATGGCCTTGTCTTCGGGGATCACCGACCGTCCCTGATGCCGCGCTTCCAGATCATAGGCCAGCGTCGTGGTCTCGCCGCGGTAGCTGCCGTCGGGATATTGCAGCACCGGGATCAGCATCGGCTTCAGATGCGCGGTTGCCTCGCGCAAAGCCTTGGTCATGATCACCCAGTCGTGCGGGATCCGGCGGTAGCGCATCAGCGCGCGCAGCTTGATCGCATAGGGCGACGCAGTCGAGCCGATCAGGCGATAGCGGTTCTCCGTCATGACGATTGCTCCAAAAACGCCGGATTGCCGTACGGATAGAACTGCGCGAGATCGACGTTCTTGTACGGCAGCTTGTCGAGACGCGTGGTACCGAGGAACGGCTCATCGGGTTCGACCAGGAGGATCGTCTTGGCAAATCCATTGTCGTCGAAGCCGCGCCGGAAATGGACCCGCGACTTGATCGCCATCACGTCAAAGGCGCCGATGTCGGGCACCAGCGCCTTCAGCGAGAACGGCTCCATGACCTGCACCAGATAGGTGGACAGGATCAGCACATTGTTGCGGCCGAAGCGCACGCAGACCCAGAACTGGCCGTAGCCCTCGCCCGCCGCCGAAACCGTGCCCTGGATCCGAACCGGATCGCCTGCCGACTCGTCGGCGCGGCCGCCGATCTCCATGTCGAAGGCGTCGCCGGCCTTGGCGCCGGCGGCCTTCAGGCTTGCGGTCGCCCCGGCGTCGGCGATGGTCGCGATCACGGTGTTGGCGAGGTCCTGCACGATGATCTCACGCAGCAGCCAGGTCGCCGACCCCGACCGGTCGCTGTGATCGGCCAGCACCACCGGTGTGTTGCCAGCGGCGACGGCCTGCTTGGCCAGCGCGACGCCCTCGGCGATGCTGTGCAATTTGGTCGATTGCAGCAAGGCTTCGCGCAGCCGCCAGATCGTGCCGGCGAGATCGCGCGCGATTTGCTCGGCGAGCTTTGGATTGTCGTTGGTCAGAACCTGCACGGTCATGCCGACATCGGGAACGTCGGCGAACGGGAAGCCGAAGAAGATGTTGACATAGACGTCGACCTCGCGCGCCTCCCAGACCAGCGCGCGCTGCACGAGGTCCATCCAGGGCCGCGCCCCGGTCCATTGCAGCACCGTGGGCGAGATCACGGGAACCTTGATCGTCCTGTGCGCCGGCTTGTAATCGCCTCGGATCGCCCGCACCAGCATTCGCGCCGCGCGTTCGCCCTGCAGATGCGCGTCATAATGCGGGAAATATTTGACCGCGAATGCCATGTCCGCCTGCTCGAGGAACGCCTCATCCTCGTTGCCGTGAGGATCGAACGTCGCCGCAATGAAGGCGGAGCGGCCGACCACTTCGCGGACCTGCCGCGCCAGATCGGCTTCGGGACGCGGCACGCCGCGCACGGCCATCGCGCCATGCAAGCACAGATAGACGCCGTCGAACGGTCCCTCCTCCTTCAATCCGGCGATCATCTTGCCGGTGAAGGTGCGATAGGCTTCCTCGGTGATCCAGCCGGATCCGGTGTAAGTCTTCGGCCAGAGCGGGGATTCGATGCCGACCAGCTCGACCTCGGAGAACTCGCGCGCCACCTGCACGAAGCCGCCCATATAGTTCATGGGATCGAACTGCAGCAGCGCCTCGCCTTTGGCCGGCGAGCCCGGATAGATGAAGTCGTCGAGCGTGGTCTCGTTCGGCAGGAACGAGACGGTTTCGTGGGAGAAATGCAGGACGGCGATACGTATCTTGCGATCGCTCATTTTGGTGCGCCTCGGCTGTTTTTCGCATTGTGGCATTGAAGGCGCGGCGCGCCAATCCGCATTCGGTTTTTGCCCGCCAGACCTGCAAATAAGCAGGCGCAGCACAGCTTGACGCCGCGCGGATTCTGCTATGGTCGCCGCAACAATCGGGCCGCGGCCCCGCAGATATCTCAAGGAGAGAACGCCATGAATCCCCCCGTCAGCTCGCCCGCGATCAAGGTCGTGAAATCGGTTCGCGAGCAGGTGAGCGCCGAGGAGTGGCAGGCCCGCGTCGATCTTGCCGCCTGTTATCGGCTGACGGCGATGTACGGCATGACCGAGATGATCGCGAACCACATCTCCTGCCGCGTGCCCGGCACCACCGACCAGTTCCTGATCAACGCCTACGGCATGCTGTATGAGGAGATCGACGCCTCCAGCCTGATCAAGGTCGACGTCGAGGGCAACACGCTGCTCAACGCCACCGACTATGACGTCAACGTCGCCGGCTTCGTCATTCACAGCGCCATCCACATGGCCAAGCACGACATGGATTGCGTCGCGCACACCCATACCCCGGCCGGCATGGCGGTCTCGGCGATGGAATGCGGCCTGCTGCCGCTGGCGCAGACCTCGATGCGCTTCCTGCACATCGCCTATCACGACTTCGAGGGCATCGCCGACAATGTCGACGAGCGCGAACGCCTGGTCCGCGACCTCGGTGACAACGAGGCGATGATCCTGCGCAATCATGGTCTCTTGGTCGTCGGCCGTACCGTGCCCGCCGCCTTCAACGTGCTGTTCCGCCTCGAGCGCGCCTGCCAGACCCAGGTGATGGCGCTGTCCTGCAACACCAAGCTGATCTATCCGCCGCAAAATATCCTCGAAGACACCTATGAGCGGATGCTGCCGAAGCCCGGCCGCGCCGCCCGCAACGGCGAACTCGCCTGGCCCGCTCTGCTGCGCAAGCTCGACCGGACGGATCCATCGTATCGGGATTGAAAGCGAAAGCCGGCGCAGGCTTTCTCCATTCGTCGTCCCGGCGAAGGCCGGGACCCATAACCACAGGGTAGCGTTGTTGAAAAACAGGCCGTGGCCCCAGCGTCGCGCAACAATTCGCATTCGTGGTAATGGGTCCGGCCTTCGCCGGGACAACGCTGAAATTGTTGCACGATCTGTGAGTCACACATCCGCATTCTCGCGACACATCTGCCCGAGCTTTGCTCTTCGTTCCGCCCTCCCTGTTGAAGAGAGCGTAGGGAAAGTTGGGAGCCGATCGCACCCATGGGCCCCGAGCAATGGGTAGAACTTGACGTTTCAAGCGGGTGAAGAAGCGCCGAGTGATCCAGCAGCCGCTGTCCGACCTGGCGGTCGAGATTGCCCGCGAGGCGCTCAGGGCATCGAACAAGCAATACGTCTTCGCCTGCCCGCTCGGCGATCAGCACGATCTACGCGGACGGCGGCGACCTTGGCCGGTGATCTTGGCTTTGATGATGCGTGGATCGCACGTTGCCTCGATCATTCCTCGAGCAAGAAGGCCGAGGTCGCCGTGCCCACCGTCACCGGCAAGGTCTACAATCATTCGACGCGAATGAAGGAAAATCGACGGCGTCGCGGCCGAGTTGCGACGGATCATTGGCAGCCTCGCAAAGCAACCTGAGACCAATCTACGTCTCGTCGCCTGAATTACGTGCGGAATACTAGACGGGCGTCTTGGGAGCCCGCACGTGTGGGACCCTTTCTTTGTAAAGCGGTGCGAAGCCATTTGGCTTACGCAAGGCCTCCGGCAGATGAGATGTCCATCTGGATCGACACGGGAGAACACCGCCGGCCCCTCGAATGATGAAACGCAAGAACCGAGGGGAGTGACTTTATGCGTCCCGAAGGGAACCATCTTCCTGCCAGGGCGTCAATTTGGAACTCGCTCAACGCTGCGGCGGGAGGTGGCCCCTTGGACACTATCGATATCTTAATCGTCGATGACGAGCATTTGGTCCACAGCTTCATTAGCGGTCCTCTTAGCGAGGCGGGCTTTGCGCCATTTGGCGTTTCGTCCGGCGATGAGGCGTTGAGTTTGTTGCGAGACAGTGGAGATAAGTACCGAGCCCTCGTCACCGATGTAAATCTCGGCGCGAATACGATGGATGGCTGGCAGCTTGCTCGCCGTGTCCGAGAAATGCATCCCGATTTTCCGATCGTTTACATGACCGGCGCCAGCGCCGAGCAATGGACTGCGAACGGCGTGCCCAACAGCATCCTTTTGACGAAGCCATTTGCGCCTGCCCAATTGGTGACTGCCGTCTCTCAACTGTTGAATGTTGGCACGTCTCCGCTCTGTCCAAAGGACTTGCCATAGCCGCGCCACCGGGTTCGCGACACAGATGGCGGCATTCTAGGCTGCGTCATGTTTCGCCCGAGCCCATTTGCGGCTTAGTGCACCGTCTGCCGTCGATGCCGCGACACGTGCTCGATCAGTTCCGCGTTCAAACAATTTAGGATGCGCTCCAACTGCTCGTTGACCAGCAAGAGAGCCCTCAGAGCGCTGCGCACATCGCCGTCGCAGGCGGCAACGATCTCGTCTAGCTCCCGATCATATTCGTCCAGATAGTCGTTGGTCGTTGGGTGCGGCATACGAACAACATCCAAACAGAAAATACCGTCTCAGGATCGACGAGCACGCGGCTTGTCCTTGATATTCACAGGCGAGCGCCAAAGACCCGGTTGCATTTCGGCGAACGGCGATCTGCTCTGGACCAATACTTTCAACGGTTTTGGGAGATTACATGGTCGAGGTGTATTTCAATGTCAGACATGATCTGCTCGTCGTGAGAAAGGGTTTTCCGGTGCCGGCTGTCAGCGCTCAAGGTAAGTGGCGCAAGAGCAGAAGGAGGGTCGTCAGGGTCAGCGAGGAGATCAGACAGGCGGTCCAGAGCCACGGCTACTACATGCGTAAACTGCGCGATCTCAAGAAGAACTAGCACCGATCGGCACACAAAAGCCCGGCCGCCAATTAAGACGGCCGGGCGAAATGCAAATATGAACTCGATGAACACTGGGTATATGCTGCGGTGCGGGGCGAACTTCCATTCCGGATGAATACGGTGGCTCCGGTTTACCGGCATGCCGTCCGGGTTTTTACCGATAGACTGCATCGCGCGCAGCGCCTCCAATGGCTGCATTCCTTTATTAGTATTTGCGGTCGCGCCGTTCCGTCGGACGATCTCCTGCCAGTAGACCTTCGGACCATGCGCTTCCGCTTCATTGGGAGCATGCGATGATCGACCAAAGGACTGCGCCTTACGCTGCGTTCATTTTGCGGATTACGATTGCCGGGCTGTTCCTGGCGGCGCTCTACGGCAAGTTCATCTTGAAGCCGATCAGTCTTTGGTGGAACGGCCTATTGAAAGCCGGATATCCAGAATGGGTGCTCACATACACGTTGAGCGCGGAATTCGCGGCGAGCATCCTGTTGCTGCTCGGCGTCTATACCCGCTGGGTGAGCTTGTACACGCTGCCGATGATGCTCGGTGCCACGCACTTCTGGATGGTCCGTAAGAACTTCTGGTTCGTCGAAGGCGGATGGGAAATGCCCTTTGCCTGGGCGGTGATGCTACTCGCCCAAGCACTGCTCGGCGATGGCGCCTTCGCATTGAAGGTGCCGGCGCTGCCTTGGGAGCGACGATTGCAAAAGGTGCCTGCATGAACTTGAGCGACGTCATGTGAGGATCGACGAGCCGAGGAGCGGCCCTAGCTCAGGTAGCTAGGGCCGCCGGTAAGCCCAAGGCGCAGTACACCCCTGCGCTCGTCCTCACTAGAGCGGAACCCCTAAGGTTGCATAGAGCCCGGGACTGCTAAATCCCAAAGGAGTGCCTCATCTGTCTCACCATCATCATGGTGGCGTCGGTGTATCGGCCGTGGGTGAGATACTGGTCTACCTGCGATGCACCTAGCAGCGCGAGGGCTGCAATCGCAAAACCTTTGATCATCGTGGGCCCCATAGGGAGACCGCCAACCGGGCTGGTCAGGTTGAGCATTCCGGAATGCGTTGTCGCTCGTCGCGACCTAACCGCAATGACCTAGACTGACACCAATTGGTAGAAAACCGTTAATCGGCAACGCCAGTCTGGGTTGCCGGCAGTGATATCGCGCGAGAGGCTTGATACTGCCGATCCCGTTAAGGTTTTCGGTGCGCGAGCGGGCCGGCTTTCAGGGCATTCGACGGGCGGCCTCTCTTTTCTACATGAACAGGGCAATAGCCACGATTGCGATGGGCTTAGCCCGAGCGCCACGATGAGCGCGCTAAAGGTAGTCACTGCAACAACCCCTGCGTTTGGAGTTGGAACTCTACGCCCGGATGCTAGGGATCGCCGGTGCAATTTGTGCCACGGCAAAGCGCCGTGGGGTGGTAAATAGCTGGTTCTCGGAGCATATTAGCCTTTATGAGACCGTGGCTAAAAATGGCGCTGATAGTTCTCGGCTTGTGCGCAGGCTGGATGGTCATCGGTTTATTGACCGTAGACGATGACGACGAATTCCACCAAGTCATCACGGCGTACAAAGCGCGCTAACTGGGACTGGCACTCGGTTCACCCACGGAGATCCCCGGACCGGCAGAACTACGACGCGAACACGGCAACCAAACTCCTATGTGCTCTGCGGTTTGGAAGCGTTGATCGTCCGTTCCACCTCATCAGCGAGCGCCCGATGATGGGCGGCTAACTTGGCAAACAAGTCTTCTTAGTCTCGTTGGTCGCGAGGTTGCTGATGAGTTCGCACTCCTCGGCCTCGACCCGAAGCTTCTCCAAGTGCGCCTTCATGTCCTTCATTTGAGGTTCCCCGATGCCGGGAACCATTTGAAGAGGGCGCTAGCGGACGTCAATACCCTGCGCTAATCGAGATATGAAACTCTGTTCACCCCGGAGAACATCGGCAGTCCAAACGGGTAAGAACAGATGGTGTCCAATGGAAATTGATGGGGCCAGAACATCTGATGGCGCCTCTCAAACGAGTTCGTGGCCTAATCGGCAACGGGACCTAAGCTAAGGTACTTTGAGCCGTGCCCTCGAAAGGCGGTACGCGGGACGCCGGGCCTTTCGCGTATTTGGCCCGTCTTTTCGCGATTTTGCTGCGCCGGGTCGCCGGGTTATCGTTGCGACTTCCGTAGGATAGCGCGATGAGCGATTTGGAACTGGTATGGCGATCATGGCGGGCGCTTTCGCGGCTTGACCGGCGGCGATCTATCGAGATGCTTCGGTCGCATTGCGCCGAGGAGCGCGCAACGGTGCTGCGCCGGAATGGCAGCGCCGTCTATGGCGTCAAGGCGGCCTACTATTTGCTCGCGGCGAAAAGATCCCATTTCCCGGGCAGCCCCTTTAATTCGTATGAGCCTCGCTCGGAGAACTTCAGATCGGTGCCTGCTACGAGGTCGGTGACCACCCGCGAGACAAATACCTCATTGCTTCCCGACTGCGACATCACCCGCGCGGCTGCGTGGACGGCAATGCCACCGATGTCGTTGCCTCTGATTTCGACCTCGCCGCAATGAAGACCTGCGCGTACGGGCAGGCCAATACTCTTGCTCTCTTCACTGAGCGCCAAGGCGCATCGCACAGCCCGCCCCGGCCCGTCAAAGGTCGCCAGAACGCCATCGCCTGTGCTCTTCACCAAAGTGCCGCGATGCTTGCTGACAATCCGGCCGGAAAGATCGTCGTGATTGTCCAAGAGGTCGCGCCAACGGTGATCGCCGAGTTGCAAAGCGAGATTGGTCGATCCAACGATATCAGTAAAGAGAACGGTAGCGAGTATGCGCTCCAGATCAATTCCCTCGCTGGCGCGTTGTCCAGTGATGAATTCTTCGATGTCTCCGGTAACGCGCTCAATGTCTCCCGTCCAGAACGCGTGATCGCCCGACGGATATTCAATGTATTTCGCTCCGGGGATACCGGCGGCGAGCTGGCGGCCTAACGTTACAGGCACCTGCGCGTCGGTTGTTCGGTGCAGCACTAGGGTTGGCGTGCGGACGACTGGGAGGATGGGGTTGATGTCTATCCGTCGGTTCGAAAGTATGTAGGATTTTAGTGCGCCAGGACTGCTGCCCAACTTTTCGAATTTTGCGATGCGAGCGAGTATCTCCGGATTGCCAGCATCACTCGCGAAAACTCGCTTGAGGAAGTCCCCGTTTCCCCAACTCTTTACGACGTAAGCTAACCGTTCCTGAACCTCGGATGGCGTGAGGTTGGGCGGGAGCAGGTCTGATATCCGCGCCAGCCCTCCGAATAAGACCAAGTGGGAAACGCGCTCTGGGTAGGTCGTCGCGAATAGAACGCTCATCGACGCGCCTTCAGAGAAGCCAACTAGCGCAGCACGCTTGGAGTTGATTGCGTCCATGATCGTGCGGACATCGTCGATACGTTCCTCAAGAGACGGTACGTCGGCCAACCGATCTGATAGTCCTTGACCTCTCTTGTCGAACGTGACGACCCTTGAGAACTTCGCCAAGCGACGAAGAAAGCGCGTATAGCCCGGGAGTTCGTGCTGAAAATCGATGTGGGATATAATGCCCGGAACTAGGATAATGTCGGTGGGCCCGTCGCCCATGACTTGATAGGCGATGTTGAAGTCGCCGCTCTGCGCATACTGCGTCTCGGGCAACGCTACTTCCGTCATCGCGGCCCCCACCATTTGTTCGCGTTTCCAACTATCTTCCAGATCAGGCCGGACATCAACGGACGTCATCCACCGTAAATGCCCGGTATTTGTCCGTCACACGATGGGCCGAAGCTATGGTCTGGCACCTGAAGGTGAACGGTCTAAGGGCCTATTGGGACCCAGCTCAAGCGACTCTGTTTAAGCCGTTGACAGACATGGCTTTTATTCGTTCTTTGGATCATGAAAAAATAGGCTTGGCATCAGGACCACACGACTTCACCGTCCACGTCATGCGCACTCGTCAGTTGCGCAATCGGCGTCCACCGCATCTCGACCCACGTTCGTGACGACCGCGAAGCGCCCCTCAATCGGGTGAGACGGGCGGAATTGGATCAATGATTTGCCCGACGACGGAAGCGGGATTTGCCCGTCGGGGTGATCTGTCGCAGCCATCGTGCGGTGGGCGCGGAACGTCGTGCCGCTCAGCTTCCGAGCTGAATGGTGCGCTCCAGCGCCGCGGCGAAGCCGTTGAGGGAGACGTTAAAGACGACGGCCTGCCCGTTGCTGATGCTCTGTGCGGCAACGGTGAGCATTTTGGCCTTGCTGATGGTGTCGGTCACGGCCGTGGGAAAGGATACCGGCAGCAAGCTGCCTTGCGCCGTGCAGGTGGAGAAGCGCGTCTGTTCGAGATCCTTGCCGTCAAGCTTGAGGACGGCCCCGGCGGGAGCACCGTCTCCATGCCGATCGACACACGGAGCCGGACGTCCGCGATGGACGGCGTGGTCCGCGCCGTCCAACTTCCCAAGGGCGCTTTCCGCGATCAGCGAGACCTACGGAGACTGGATCGTCAAATGCCAGCTCGACGGCGGGGCCAAGCTGTGTACCCTCGGGCAGACACAGTTCGCCAAGGAAACCAATCAGCAAATCTTCGCCATCGAACTGATTCCCAGGGACGGAAAGGCCGAAGGCAACATCTTGATGCCGTTCGGGCTGAAGTTCGACTGCATTCACTCCGCCTCGTTACGTCCCGAAACCGATTTGCCTCTTCGTCGGCGTATTCGTGGGCATAATTCCCACGTGGACGAGATAGGTCTACGTGGAGAGCCGCTGATATGCAAGAGCTGATCGCCGCCGGTGTGATTGTCGCGATTGTTGCGTTCTGCGGCGGGTATTTCTGGGCAATTGCACGTGAAGCCAGGACCGCGAACAAGGCCGCGAACAAGCAACAACGCAAATGGTAGTCCGGCGCCTCGACCTTGCTCCCGTGATTTGCCCGCGGGATGCGTTTTCAACTAAGCTCGCCGGATGGACATGCTCGTCAAGCTCTACGCCCTGCCCGATTCCCGGCCCGCCTACGATCGATTGCTCAAGGCCGGAATTGTCATGCGCCGCGCGCTCGCCCCGGAAAAGCACAAGGTCGTGGCCTGGGTGCGGGAGACATTCAGCGAGGCGTGGGCCAGCGAAGCCGAGGTCGCGTTCAGCCGCCAACCGGTCTCTTGCTTCATCGCGATCCAGCAAAAGAAGATCGTGGGATTTGCCTGCCACGACGCAGCCTGTCGCAACTTCTTTGGCCCGACCGGTGTCGCGCCGAAGGCGCAGCAGGGCGGAATCGGCAAGGCGCTGCTGTTTGCCTGCCTCGAGGACATGAAACACCAGGGTTTCGGTTACGCCATCATCGGCGGCGTCGGGCCGGCGGATTTCTATACGAAAGCTGTCGGCGCGGTGGCCATCGAAGGTTCCGCGCCGGGGATCTATCGAGGATTGCTGTAGCTGCGTCGCAAGTTCATTTCCGTCTTGTCGCGCTACGAGACAGACTGACAATCTCTGCGTTCACGGAGATCGGGTAACCCAAGGATGGCTGGCGGGTTGAAGATCACGACCGGCATCATCGCCGCGGTGCTGGTCATTGCGGCGGTGGCTCAGGCGCGCAGCGTGCTCGCCCCGCTTGCGGCCGCCCTGTTCATCATCGCGATCGTCTGGCCCGTTCAGCAACGGCTGCAGTCGTGGCTGCCAAAACTCTTCGCGCTCGCCATTACCGTCGTTGTTACGGTTGCCACCTGCATCGCGTTTGCCTCGCTGGCAGCATGGGGGTTCGGCCGCGTCGGGCGCTCCTTGATTGCGGATGCGGCGCGGTATCAGGCCTTCTACGATGCCGCGGTGATCTGGCTCGACGGCCATGGCGTCTCGTTCGCCGGCGTCTGGGCGGAGCATTTCAATGTCGGCTGGCTACTGCGCACCACGCAATACGTCACGGGGCGCGTCAACACCACGTTGAGTTTCTGGCTCATCGCGCTGGTCTATGTCGTGCTGGGACTTCTCGAGGTCGAAGACGCTGGTCGACGAATCCAGCGGCTGGAGAATCGCACAGCTGCCCGCGTCCTGCTCAAGGGCAGCAAAGCGACGGCCGCCAAGTTTCGTAAATATATGCTGGTGCGGACGCAGATGAGCGCGGTCACGGGTCTCTTGGTCGGCCTGTTCGCCGCCGTGACCGGGCTGCCATTCGCATTCGAATGGGGCGTGATCGCCTTTGTCCTCAACTACGTTCCTTTCGTCGGTCCTTTCATCGCGACGCTGTTCCCCACGCTGCTGGCCATGACGCAGTTCGAGAGCTGGCCCGCGGTGTTTGGCGTGTTCGCCTGCCTCAACGTCATCCAGTTCGTGGTCGGCAGCTATATCGAACCGCGGGTGGCCGGCTCGACGTTGTCGATCTCGCCGTTTCTGGTGCTGTTTGCGATCTTCTTCTGGAGCTCGCTTTGGGGCCTGTTTGGGACCTTCATCGGCGTGCCGATCACGCTCGCTATTCTGACCTTCTGTGCCGAGAGTCCGTCGGCCGCATGGATAGCCGATCTGTGTGGCGGATCGCACCATGACAAGCCGGAAGCGTCCTAGCTTGCGGCAATCTCAACCCGCTCGGGCTCGACGAGGCAGAGCTTCCGGTCCGGGCCGACCATCATTTTGTGGATATAGAAATAGCTGGCTGCATCGTCGGCCCCCATCACCGGCGACGGGGCCGAGACGATCCTCGACGCACCACATGTACCGATCCAGTCGATATGCCTGTGACCGTGCATCACCACCGAGCGATCGGAAAACCTTTGCAACCTGCGTACAAACCAGCTGCCGTTGATCAAGGCTGTCCCAATGCGCTCGGCAAATGTCTTCACCGGCATGGGATATTCCATCACGTGATGATGTAGCGCGATGGTCCAGCATGCCGTCGGAAAATGACGGATCGCAGCCTCCAACCGCCGCGTTTGCGCTTCCGAAACCAAACCGAGCGCGTTGGTGAAGGAGAAGTGGGTTTCGGCGTTGGAGTTGAGAATGGCGATCCCGAGGCCACCGTCCTGGTCCGGCGGCAGGATCATCGGGAATTGATCATCGAACAGGCCACGGAGCGCCGCTGCGCGGCGCACGCCTCCGTGCTGCGCAAATTGTGTTATCCGATCATGATAAGGGGCGAGCGCCTGGTTCAACGTGGCCGACGGTTTGCCGGAACTGTCGATGACGCGCACGCGATCGCCCTGGACGGCCGCGATCGCCGACAGGGTACGCATCTGCCGTAGCCGCTTGCCCGGGCTGAACGGCAGGTCGAGGCGCGCAGGATTGGCACGATCCACGACGTTAACGTCATGATTGCCCGGGAGCATGATGATGCGTGCTGCAAGCTCGGGATGACCTGCCAATGCATCGAGAAATTCCGCCCATTCGCCGGGCCGGCCGGCGTCCGTCATATCGCCGCTGATCAGCACGTGGTCGAGCGGATCAATAGTGTGAATTTCGGCAAGGCGAGCCAACACGCGATTGAAGTGCTCGTTTCCCCGCGGACCGGCGGTCCCGCTTTCGATGCGGAAGCCGTACCGCTCGCCGACCACGTGAAGATCGGACAGATGCGCAACGCGCCAGCAGCGGCCTCCGGACGGCGTCGCGTCGAATCCGGCCAGGTCGGCCGGTTGTTCCATACTGGCGTCGGCCACGCTCCAGGCCAGTGATGCGACCGCAAGATAGCAGGACACCAGCACTACGGCGTTCGCGAACGTCGGCAACACCAGACGATGGATCAGAACAAGGTCATTGACGGTCGCAGTCCATTGCGAGGCAGGCCAGGCCAGGGCCGCGATCAATGCCGCCCCCGCGGAGAGCAGTATGCCGGCGCCGACCGAGCAACCGCGGCGCAGCCTCGTGCGAGAAGCAGGAGTTGCGCCGGTGCGCCAAAGCAGCTCCGCCAGATGGCCCAGCGCCTCGCGCGTGAAGGCATAACTCGGTTGGACCGCGAGCGCGTTCAGCGACCAGAAGCTTGTTTCCGCGATTTGAAGCAGCGGTCGTCCGCCGAGCCATCCCAAGGCCGCGATCACAATCAGCATCAGCACGGCGCCCACTTCGGACAGGGCAAGAGCGTGTTGCGAAAGGCTCGAAATCCAGGCGGATGCGACAAGTGGCGCAAGGCCGAGCAGTACGCCCGGAAGCAGAAGCGAGACCGTCCAGGCGAACAACAGTTTCGCCGGGCTTATCTCAACCAGAAGGCTACCCAAGATCGCGAACAACGAACGCTGTTCCGGGCTGGCGGCATTGTCCTCAAAGTCGCCGAGGCGGGGATCAAGCAGCACGCCGACGTCCTCCGTTGCACGGCGCATTCTGTCACAAACCGCTTCAGACCAACATACGCGTCAGGCTTAGCGCAGCTTCCCGAAGAACTCGCGCACCTCGCCGATGAACAGCTCGGGTTGCTCGAATGCCGAGAAATGTCCGCCTTTCGGCATCTCGCTCCAGTGCTGGATGTTGGTGAAGTTTGTCTCCATCCATTTGCGGACCGGCGTGACGATCTCCTTGGGGAACACGGCAACGCCGGTCGGCACGCTCACCTTGTGCGGGGTTCGCTTGCCCGGCCCAAAACTTTCCCAATAGAGCCGCGCCGATGACGCAGCCGTCGCGGTGACCCAGTACAGCATGACGTTGTCGAGCAGTTCGTCGCGGCTGAGGATGTTTTCCGGATGGCCGTCGCAATCGGTCCAGGCCCAGAACTTTTCCAGAATCCAGGCCGCCTGCCCGCCGGGCGAATCCGTCAGGCCATAGCCGAGCGTCTGCGGCCGCGTGGACTGCTGCTTGGAATAGCCGGAATCCCAGTCGGCATAATATTTGATGCCGTTGAGCGCCCTCGTCTCCTCCGGCGTCGGCTGCCCCTCGACATTGGGCCGGGTCGACATCGCAAGCGTGATGTGGATGCCGGCGCAATGTGCAGCATCCTGCCCGCCGATCGCGGTCGTGACCGCGGAGCCCCAGTCGCCGCCTTGCGCGAAATAGCTGGCGTAGCCGAGCCGCTGCATCAGGACGGCCCAGGCCGTCGCGATCCGGTCGACGCCCCAGCCCGTCGCTATA
Source organism: Bradyrhizobium sp. USDA 4510 (assembly GCF_054059095.1). Taxonomy (NCBI): domain Bacteria; kingdom Pseudomonadati; phylum Pseudomonadota; class Alphaproteobacteria; order Hyphomicrobiales; family Nitrobacteraceae; genus Bradyrhizobium; species Bradyrhizobium sp. USDA 4510. Next base: position 5,280,734 of record NZ_JBSSBT010000001.1, read on the forward strand.
GGCTTGGCCGAGAAGCCGAAGCCCGGCAATGACGGGCACACCACGTGGAAGGCATCGGCGGCGCGGCCGCCATGCGCGGTCGGATCGGTCAGCGGCTCGATCACCTTGTGGAATTCGACCACCGATCCCGGCCAGCCATGGGTGATGATCAAGGGCCGCGCCTCCGGATGCTTCGAGCGGACATGGATGAAGTGGATGTCGAGCCCGTCGATTTCGGTGGTGAACTGGCTGAAGCGGTTGAGCCGCGCCTCGCGCTGCCGCCAGTCATAGGTCTCGGCCCAATAGTGGCAGACGTCCTTGATCCATTGCAGCGGCGCGCCCTGGCTCCAGTCGTCGACCAGCTCGGCTTCCGGCCAGCGGGTCCGGCGCAGCCGATTACGCAGATCCTCGAGGACATCGTCGCTGACGGCGATGCGGAACGGGCTGATGGCGGTCATGGCGTCTCCACGGGGATGCTGAACTTTCGGGGAAGATAGGCTGGCGCGGGTCGCCGATCAAACCCCGCGCCGCAAACCTCGCCTGCACGAACCCTGCACGACTAGCCGCGAAATCTGACGACAAGAACCATCATCGGCACCGCGATCTTGCTAAGACATCGGCCACAATAGATCGACATCACGCGCAGGCGATCGAAGCGCTGATGTCGCAGAGGACGGAGCTTGTTGTGGCAATCTATCTGATTAGCATCCATGACAGACAAGATGCCGTGCTGAAGTTGGGATTGCCGCTGGTCAATAGCTCGCCGAGCTATTTGCCGATCGCCACCTCGAGCAGCGCCTGGGCCTGCCTGGTGGCCGCGGCGAAGGCCGGCTGTTGCGGCGCGCGCTCGGTGAAGCAGCGCTTGAACGCATCCTCGCCCTGCTGGCGCAGGTCACCGAGCTTGTCATAGGCCTGCCTGGTGACCTGCTTGCGCTCGAGCCTCTCGGCCGCCGCATCGGCCTTCTTGTTGTAGTCGGTTCGGATCGCGGTGCAGGCCGGCACTTGCACCGCCGGCTCGATCTCGCCATAGGCGACATACATCTTGCCGCCGGCGAGCGCCGCCACGAACACCTCGTCGGCCTTGTCGGGGAACGAATCCTGGGTGCGGCCGGCTAGGAAGCCGTAAGCTAGGGCGGCCGACGCCGGCTTGGCGATCGGCAACTCGTCGAAATTGACCACCGCGGCATCGGTCGAGATCGCCTGGGTGTAGAGGCCCTCGAACTTCAGGGCGGCATCGACCTGCTGCGGCACGTTCTTGCTGCCCTTGTCCCACCAGGTCTTGTGTTCGTGCAGCCAGCGCGTGAACAGAGGCTCGGTGGTGACGATGATATGGGCTTTCGGCTCGACGAAGCTGCCGTCGGCGCGTTTTTCTCCGATCTTTGCCCCGTCCCTGCCGGTGTCGGCATCGAAGCGCAGGCCGTCCAGCATGCCGAACCCCGTATCGCCCTTATATAGAGTGTCGAGGTTGAGCTGGGCCGGAGCAAAGCCCGGCCGGGCGGGCTGGGACAGGATGGCCGTCAGCTGCCCCTTCAGCTCGTCGCGCGCGGCCACCTCGGCCTTGTCGACGGCCTCATTGATCTTGTTGTCGTTCGACAGCTTGGCGAATTTGGCGATCGCAGCGTCACGCGCGGCGATATAGCGGTCTTCCGGTGACGCGGCGCGGGCCGGCGAAAGCAGCAGGATCGGGGAAAGGACGAGGGCAAAGCGGAAAATAAAATGCATGCCCCGTGGTCGTCCGCAGGGCATGCAAGGTTCAAGGTCACGGGTACTACCAGCATATCCCTCGCCGGCAGACCCTCTGCCGGCGCAGGATCTCGTCAAGGCGAGCCGGTCAGGCCGCCTTTGTCACGGTGCCGTCGTCAGGCCGCCTTGGACTTCGCCACGTGGGTAGCGATCGCATCCATCAGCGGCGGCGACAAGCAGTCATAGGGCTCGAGCCCAAGCTCCTTGAGCCGCGACCTGATCCCGGCCATATCGGCCGGCTTGACGCCGGACTCGATCACCGACGACACGAAGGCGGCAAATCCGGGCGCAGCCGAGCCGGACTCCTGGAACAGCTCGGGATGGATGAAGTCGAGGCCATAGAACGGATGGCCCTTGTTCTCGATCCGGCCGTACATGTGGGTGCCGCATCCGGTGCAGGCATGGCGCTGGATCACCGCCGCGGCATCGACGATCTTCAGCTTGTCGCCGTTCTCCAACACGGTGACGTTCTCGCGCGGCACCACCGCGACCACCGAGAAGGTGGCGCCCGAAGGCTTCCAGCACTTGGTGCAGCCGCAGGCATGGTTGTGGGCGACGTCGCCCTTGATGCCGACCTTGACCGGCTTGTCCGCGCATTTGCAGACCAGCGTGCCGCCAGCAAAACTGCCGGAGCCTTGCTTGACGCCATTGTCGACCGACGGGTGGATATGAACAGTCATTGACCTATCCTCCTAGTGCTTGGTGTTTTGATTTCAGAACACGACGACCGAACGGATCGATTTTCCCTCGTGCATCAGGTCGAAGCCCTTGTTGATCTCGTCGAGTTTCAGCACGTGGGTGATCATCGGATCGATCTGGATCTTTCCGCCCATGTACCAGTCGACGATCTTCGGCACGTCGGTGCGGCCGCGCGCGCCGCCGAAGGCCGTGCCCTTCCAGACGCGTCCGGTGACGAGCTGGAACGGCCGGGTCGCGATCTCCTTGCCGGACTCCGCGACACCGATCACCACCGAGACGCCCCAGCCGCGATGGCAGGCTTCCAGCGCCTGCCGCATCACGTTGGTGTTGCCGGTGCAGTCGAAGGTGTAGTCGGCACCGCCATCGGTCAGGCCCACCAGGTGCTGGACGATGTCGCCGGAAACCTTGGTCGGGTTGACGAAATGCGTCATGCCGAACTGCTTGCCCCAGGCTTCCTTGGAGTCATTGATGTCGACGCCGATGATCTTGTCGGCGCCGACCATCTTGGCGCCCTGGATCACGTTGAGGCCGATGCCGCCGAGGCCGAACACGACCACGTTGGAGCCCGGCGTCACCTTGGCGGTGTTGACGACCGCGCCGACACCGGTGGTGACGCCGCAGCCGATGTAGCAGCTCTTGTCGAACGGCGCGTCCTCGCGAATCTTGGCCACCGCGATCTCGGGCAGCACGGTGAAGTTCGAGAAGGTCGAGCAGCCCATATAGTGGAAGACCGTCTTGCCCTTGTAGCTGAACCGCGAGGTGCCGTCGGGCATCACGCCCTTGCCCTGGGTGGCGCGGATCGCGGTGCAGAGATTGGTCTTCTGGCTCAGGCAGCTTTTGCACTGCCGGCATTCCGGCGTGTAGAGCGGGATCACATGATCGCCAGGCTTGACCGACGTCACGCCGGCGCCGACCTCGCGAACGATGCCTGCACCTTCGTGCCCGAGGATCGAGGGGAAGATGCCCTCGCTGTCGAAGCCGTCGAGCGTGTAGGCATCGGTGTGACAGATGCCCGTCGCCTTGATCTCGACCAGGACCTCGCCGGCCTTGGGACCCTCCAGATCGAGCTCGACGATCTCAAGCGGCTTCTTTGCTTCAAATGCGACTGCGGCGCGGGTCTTCATCTTGGTCTCCACAAAACGTCAAACAGGTTTCTCGTTCGCACCGGACGGGCTCACTTCTTGTCGTTGTGCCCCATGCAGGCGTCTTCCGCCTTTCCATAGGCTTCCGACTTGTCTTCGTGCTTGGCCGGCCGAACACGCCCAACCGCGTCATTGGCGCGGGCGCGCAGGTAGACATAGAGGTCGTCCATGTAGCAGGCAACGTTGGGGTTATCGCCGAACGCCGGCATCACGTTCTCCTGCGCCGTGGAAACGTTCTTGCGTCCGCTCGCGACCACGCCCATGAAATCCGCGTAGCTCATGGTCTTCAGCGAATTCGACAGCGCCGGCGCATAGGTCGATCCCATGCCGTCGGGGCCATGGCAGACATGGCACTCCGAATGATAGCGGCGATAGCCGGAGTAGGTGTACCAGTCCGTCGTGCCGTCGGCCGTAACCTTGAACGTCGGGTTTCCATCCTTGTCGAGATACTTGCCGTCCTCGGACTTGACGGCGGTCGGGTCGCCAGCGTCCTCGGCGGAGGCAACTCCACCCATTGCCACGACAAAGATCGCAGCACTCACAAACCAGATCTTACGCAAAAGCATATCCTCGCGTGCAGATTGAAGACGGACCGGCGCATGGAGATCGCTCCATGCGCCGGAACGAGGTCGCTCAGCTCACTGCTGCGGCAGCGAGAACACGGTGAGCGTTCCGCCGAGCGCAGTGTAGTTGCTCAGCGCGGCATAGCCGCCGACTGCGCCGAGACCGGCCGTCGGATCAGTCAGACCGGCCGCGAGGCCGATGCCCGCCCAACCGCCAACACCCGACAGAATGGCGACGTACTGCTTGCCGGCATGTTCATAGGTGGTGACGTTGCCGATGATGCCGGACGGGGTCTTGAACTTGTAGAGCTCCTTGCCCGTCTTGGCGTCGACAGCCTTCAGGTAGCCTTCCAGCGTGCCGTAGAACACCACGCCGCCGGCGGTCGCGAGCGCACCCGACCAGACCGAGAACTGCTCCTTGTTCGACCACACGATCTTGCCGGTCTTGCCGTCCCAGGCGATGAAGTTGCCCATGTTGGTCTCACCGGGAGGCGGATACATCGACAGCGTCGCGCCGACATAGGGCTGACCTGCGGTGTAGCTCACCTTGAACGGCTCGTAGTCCATGCAGACGTGGTTGGTCGGCACGTAGAACAGCTGCGTGTCCGGCGAGTAGGCTGCCGGCTGCTCGTCCTTCGAGCCGAGCGCTGCCGGGCAGATGCCCTTCACGTTGACGTCCTCGCCCGCCTTGTCGGTCGACGCGGCATCAAGAACCTTCGGGCGACCATAGGTCGGCGAGTCCTTCTTCATGTCGACGCCGGAGGTCCAGTTCACCTTCGGATCGTACTTCTCGGCGACCAGCAGTTCGCCGGTGGCGCGATCGAGCGTGTAGCCGAGGCCGTTGCGATCGAAATGCGTCAGCAGCTTGCGCGCCTTGCCGTCGATCGTCTGGTCCGAGAGGATCATCTCGTTGACGCCGTCATAGTCCCATTCGTCATGGGGCGTCATCTGGTAGACCCACTTGGCGACGCCGGTATCCGGGTTGCGCGCCCAGATCGTCATCGACCACTTGTTGTCGCCGGGACGCTGCTTCGGATTCCAGGTCGAGGGATTGCCCGACCCATAATAGACGAGGTTCAGTTCGGGATCGTAGGAGATCCAGCCCCAGGTCGCGCCGCCGCCGATCTTCCACTGATCGCCCTGCCAGGTCTTCAAGCTCGAATCCTTGCCGATCGGCTTGCCGAGCTCGGTGGTCTTGTCGTCGACCAGGAGCTGGTCATCCGGGCCTTCCGAGAAGCCGCGCCAGACCTGCTTGCCGGTCTTGATGTCGTAGGCGGTCACATGAGCCTGGACGCCGAACTCGCCGCCGGAGATGCCGAGCAGCACCTTGTCCTTGACCACCAGCGGCGCGGAGGTACCGGTCGAGCCCTTGCTGGGATCGCCGTTCTTCACCGTCCACTCCACCTTGCCGGTCTTGGCATCGAGCGCCACCAGTGTGGTGTCGGCCTGGTGCAGGAAGATCTTGCCGTCGCCATAGGCAACGCCGCGGTTGACCGTGTCGCAGCACATCACCGGAATGACGTTCGGATCCTGCTTCGGTTCGTACTTCCAGACGATCTTGTTGTCCTGCGAAAGGTCAAGAGCATAGACCTTGTTCGGGAACGGGGTGTGGACGTACATGATGTTGCCGACGATCAGCGGGCCACCCTCGTGGCCGCGCAGCACGCCGGTCGAAAACGTCCAGGCGACCTGCAACTTTCCGACGTTCGAGGCGTTGATCTGATTCAGCTTGGAGTAACGCTGATTGGCGTAGTCTCCGGCCGGCATCACCCAGTCCTTCGGGTTCTGCGACATCTTGTGGAGTTCGTCATTGGCGTTGGCCGCTCCGGCGGCAAATACCGCCATTGCCCCAAGACCGGTCGCGTAAAGCATCTTGCGCATCGTGGATTTCCTCCCAGGTTCAAGAGCTCAAGGGTTTCCGCCGAAACGGCCCCACTTCTTCCATTTTGGTGCCCCAGTCGTAGTCCTCTCGAAGCGCGCTGACTTGCCCAAAAGAGAAGAGCCGTTTGCTCAAAAGCGAAGCTTCGTCAGATTTTTGTCGCCCGGCCCTGAATTGGCTGGAAAGCTTGCTTCATGTTGCAGGGCATCAATCGCGGCCGGCGCGATCCGGATGCCAGATTGACGCGTGCTAAGGTTGCGCTTGACGCGCCCAGAACTAAGTCGGAGGATCACCCGACATTAACCGGGAAGAAATCCCGCCGCCTCCCTAAGCTATTCAGAATCAGGGAGAAGGCGCATCATTCCGGGCCAGACTTAAGCTCGGTGAGCAGTCACGTGGGGATCGAATCGGTGGCTGGAAAGATGTCCGATACAGTCCATTCTCTCAGCACGAACGGATTGACGCCCAAGCGGCAGATTCAGCGCTGGTCGGATGCGCTCACTGACCTTTGCGGCCAGTTCGACGTCGATGCGCTGGAAGGATCCTCGCTCGAAGCCCGGGTCAATTTCACGACGGTATCGCGCCTGAAGCTGTGTCAGATCGAGGCAAGCCAGCACCGGATCGCGCATACCATCTCGCGCATCAAGCTGAGCGAGCACCCCTACATCAAGATCGTGTTCCAGACCCACGGCGTCTCGCATTTCGAGCAAGACGGCCTGCACTTCGACATCATGCCGGGCGACTGCTTCGCCTACGACGTGTCGTGTCCGCACACCATCATCAGCCCGTCGCTGACGCGGCACGAGGTTGTCATCGTTCCAAAGGACCTGCTCAAGGAGCGCGGCTTCCAGCTCTCCAAGATGGCGCCGTGCAAGCTGTCGGCGCGCAACGGCACCGGCCGCATCGCCTATGATTTCGTCCATGCCGCCTTCGGCGAGGCACCGACGCTGACGCCGGTCAACGCCGTCGGCGTGGCTGATGCGCTGATCGACTTGCTGCTGTTGCCGCTGCGCGAGACCGGCGCCATGTTCGACCGCGGCAGCGCCGAGGCCACCTATGTGCGTGCCCAGGGCTTCATCCGCGAGCATCTGCGCGATCCGGATCTCTGCATCGACCGCATTTCCGCGGCGCTTGGTTGCTCGAAGCGCTATCTCCACATGCTGTTCAGCGATCGCGGCATGACGGTCAGCGACTACATCTGGAAGGCCCGGCTGCAAAACTGCCGGCAGGAGCTGGAGTCCCAGAACGGCAAGACCATCACCGACGTCGCGTTCTCCTGGGGCTTCTCGAGTTCGTCGCATTTCAGCCGCGTCTTCCGGAAGTATTTCGGCATCGCGCCCTCCTCCGTCCACAAGGGCCTGCACGGCGGTATGCCGGCGGATGTGGTGCTCGAATAGCGGTTCCATCCGACGCGCAGGCGTTGCGCCATGCCGTCCGCCGACAGACTTTCTCCAACCAAGTTGTCCTCAATCAAGCTGTCCTCGATCAGGGTTTGGGCGCGCAACCTCAAGCGGGACAGCGTTGCGCTGTATCTCGCATCGCGTGATCCGCGCGTGCCCTGGTATGCCAAGGCCCTTGCCGTCGCCGTCGCGGCCTATGCGCTGTCTCCCATCGATCTGATCCCGGATTTCATTCCGGTGATCGGCTATCTCGACGATCTGATCCTGCTGCCGCTCGGCATCTGGCTTGCGATTTCGCTCGTGCCGGACGAGGTGATGGCGGAATGCCGTGCCAAGGCCGGCGCCGTCTTGCAGCGTCCGACCAGCCGGGCGGGAATGATCGCGATCGTCGTGCTCTGGATCGCCGGCGCGGCGGCGCTGGCTTGGGCGGCTTTCAGATATTGGCGACAGCCAATCGTCTAGGACCGTGCGGCCTTTGGCACGAGCGCCTCGACCGTCACGCCATCATCGCTGGAATTGATGTTAAGCGTGCCGCCGAGCGCGAGGATCCGCTCCTGCATCCCGGTCAATCCGCGGCCAAGCCTGTGATCCCTCAGCAGGCCACGGCCATTGTCGCGAATCCGCACCAGCGCGCAGTCGCGGCTGCCGCGCAGGCCGGCCTGCCGGTCCGCCGGTTCGATCGTGATATCGACCGCCGTCGCGCCGGCATGGCGGAATACGTTGGTGAGCGCCTCCTGGACGATCCGATAGATCGTCAGGTCGGCCATCTCTCCGGTATCGCCGAGCGCCGGCGAGATGCGGCTCTCGATCTCCACCTCCGGATGCGTTTCGCTCCATAGCCGCACCAGCGCGCCGAGCGCTTCCGCAAGCCCGAGCTCGGCCAGGCCGACCGGCCGCAATCGCTCAAGAATCCGGCGCGTGAACTGCTGGAGCGCGTTGACCTGCTCGAGGATGGCGTTGCCGTGCTTGCGCAATGCCGCAGGGTCCGGCTTTTCGACTTCCGCCAGCCGGGTCAGCGCGCCGGCATGCGCGCGCAAGGCAAACAGATAGGGCCCGAACTCATCGTGCAATTCGCGCGCGATCTCCTTGCGCTCGGAATCCTGCAGCGAGACCGCGCGCTCGGCGAGCTGCCGCTTGCCCTCGACGGCATCGCCAAGGGTCGCCGCCAGATGGTTCAGTTTGGCACAGATGGCGGCCAATTCCGGCGATCCGCCGGGCTCGACGCGGGCATCGTAATCCCCGGCCTCGATGCCGGTCATGGCCTGCGACAGTGCCTCCAGTGGCGCCAGCGCGCGGCCGACCACCAGCATGGTGACCAGAAGCAGCGCCACTGCGATCGCGGAGCCGACCTCGAGCTGGGTGACGATGCCGTCCCAGATCTCGGCGATTTCGTCGTCGGGATGCGAGGTGATGACCAGCGATTGCGGCTTGCCGTGCACCGAGATCGGCACCCGCACCGAGGTCTGCTCGGGATGAACCAGCGCGACGAACCACTGCGGCGGAGCGCGTTGATCGCCGGCGTCCTCGGGGCGATCAGGAGATTTTGCGGTCGCGCCATCCTGCCGCGTGATGCTGACGTGACGCAGCCGGCTCAGGTCCTGGACGATCTGGTCGAGCCGCGCATCGGGATCCGGCGCCTCGTCGAGACCGGCCACGATCGTCGCAACGAATTCACGCGCCAGGCGGATCACGCTCTGGTCCTCGGCCTGGACACGCGGCCCCGCTTCCAGCACGAGCCGCGCAATATTGATGCCGAGGCCAAGCGCCAGGATCAGCGCCAGCAGCAGGTTGATCCGCGCGCGCAAGGATAGCTTTTGCCACATGACGTTGCCCCCGACCGCGATCCCTCCTCCGAGAGGATCGTTGACAGCCAAATTTGCCCGGCTATCTAATCGCACCCTATCGCAATCCCGCACGAGGTGCACAACCGGTCGGAACCGACCTGTCCTTCGCGCAAACCGACGTGATGATGAGTGAATCGAAGCAGGTCGCCGGAACAACGCCATGCGCATTCTGATCGTTGACGATCATCCCATCGTTGCCTCCGGTTGCCGCACCGTGTTCGCCGACGATCCCGAGATCACGCTGCTGGAAGCGGCGGATGCCGAAAGCGGCGAACGGGCGTTCGTCGCGGAGAAGCCCGATCTCTGCGTGATCGACATCAACCTGCCGACGGTCTCCGGTTTCGAGCTGGCGCGCCGCATCCTGACGCATGATGCGTCTGCGCGCCTCATCATGTTCAGCATGAACGATGACCCGGTGTTCGCCGCCCGCGCCATCGACATCGGCGCCAAGGGTTACGTTTCGAAGACCGGCGATCCCAACGATCTGGTCGAAGCAGTGCGCGAGGTCGGCAATGGCGGCGTCTATCTGCCGCCAGCGATCGCGCGCAACGTGGCGTTTGCGCGGCCCGGCTTTGCGCAAAATCCGCTCTCCAAGCTCACTTCACGCGAGATGGAGATCCTGCGCCTGCTCAGCTCAGGCAAGAGCCTGTCGGAGATCGCCTGGCTGGTGCATTCATCATACAAGACGGTCGCAAACACGTCATCGATCATGCGCCAGAAGCTTGGCGTGCGCACTTCGGCAGAGCTGGTGCGGCTGGCGATCGAGAGCGGCGTCGCCTGACGCAGCGCTCCAACCAAGAGGAATACGACAATGCAGACGGTTTCCCAGAACAAGTCGCATGGCGGCACGCAAGGCGTCTATCGGCATCCAAGCCGCGAGACCAAGACCGACATGACCTTTTCGGTGTTCGTCCCTGAGCATGCTGCTGGCACAAAACTGCCCGTCGTCACCTATCTGTCGGGCCTGACCTGCACCCATGCCAACGTCACCGAGAAGGGCGAATTCCGCCAGGCATGCACCGAGCTCGGCCTGATCTTCGTCGCGCCCGACACCAGCCCGCGCGGCGAAGGCGTGCCCGGCGATCCCGCCAACTCCTACGATTTCGGGCTCGGCGCGGGCTTCTACGTCGATGCGACGGAGCAGCCGTTCGCGACCAATTACCGGATGTGGAGCTACATCACCGAGGAATTGCCGAAGCTGATCGCCGAGCAATTCCCGGTCGACACGACGCGGCAGTCGATCCTCGGTCATTCCATGGGCGGCCATGGCGCGCTGACGGTCGCGCTGCGCTACCCCGATCGTTATCGGGCGGCGAGCGCGTTCGCGCCGATCGTGGCGCCGTCGCAGGTGCCATGGGGCAACAAGGCGCTCGGCGGCTATCTCGGCAGCAACAAGCAAGCGTGGCGCAGGCACGACGCCGTCGCCCTGATCGAGGACGGTGCCCGCTTCTCCGATCTGCTGGTCGACTACGGCGATGCCGACGGCTTTCTCACCGAGCAGCTGCGGCCCGAACTCCTGAAGGCGGCATGCGAGAAGGCCAACATCCCCCTCACCCTGCGGCGTCAGCCGGGCTATGACCACAGTTACTATTTCATCTCGACCTTCATGGCCGATCATCTGCGCTGGCACGCCGCGCGGTTGAAGGCGTGAGCGTCACGCAGTCCGTTCATCCCATCATCCTGAGAAGGCCGCGAAGCGGCCAGTCTCGAAGGATGCATGGTCCGAATTTCTACGTGTGGCTGTAACCGAGCCGATTCATCCTTCGAGGCTCGCTCAGCGGCGCAATTGCGCCGCAAAGCTCGCACCTCAGGATAACGGAGGTCCATTCGTGAGCGCAGGCTACTGCGCCCTCGGCACGCCGTAGTTCGGCGCGAGCAGGCGGTTGCGCACGAGGTAGTCGGTGGCACGCGACCAGGATTCGTCGGTGTTGCCGCGCATGTCGGCGCTCGCCGCCGCCAACAATTGCCCGCTGTGCACGTCGCGCAAATAGAGATTGATGTTGAGGATGAGGTTGGAGACCTTCTGCACCACGCCCGTCATCACGAGATCAGCGCCCAACTCGCCGGCCAGCTTCACATCGCAGCCACCGCAGGCCTGAAGATTGCTGCCATGCGCCGCAGCATTGACCGGCGCGATGTCGAGCACGCGGAACTTGCCGGAGTCCGCGAGCTCCTTGCGCACCTGATCGCCGGCCCGGAGCAGCCGCGCCTGCTCATCACTGCGTGGCCCGCTCACTTCCCCCTGCAGGCTGGTGTCGATCATCTCGAGGTCGAACACCGCGAGCCTGGGCGGCTCGGCGCGCGCTGCCGCCGCAGACACCACCAGCAAAGAAACGGCGAAGGCAAACGCTGATCTCATGATTGTGAACCAATCGTAATTTGTAACGTCGCAACGACAAAAAGCGGGGTTGCAAGCTAGGCCAATTCCGGCATCTTGCAAGTCAACAGCATGGAGGCCGGATTTCCGAAGGCCATGCCGAGTGAAAAAAGACTGCGGGAGGAGTTATGTTGCGATGGCTGATCGGCACGATCGCGCTCAGCATGGTGGCGACCGGCGCGCTGGCGGCTGATCCCGTCGAGGTTCATATCGGCTATCTCGGCCATGCCGGCGTCAAATCGACGCTCTCGCTGGTCGAGCAACCCGCCGACAATGACGGCATCGCCGGCGCGCGCCTTGCGATCGAGGACAACAACACGACCGGCAAATTCCTCAATCAGCGCTTCGTGCTCGACGAGGTCAAGGTCAAGGACAGCGACGATGTCGCCAAGGTCGCGACCGACTTCGGCGGACGCAACGACTATATCATCACCGACCTGCCGGCCGATGCCCTGCTCAAGGTCGCCGACGCGCTGCGCGACCGCGGCACCGTGCTGCTCAATGCCGGCGCGATCGACGACCGGCTGCGCGAGCAGGACTGCCGCGGCCAACGTCATCCACATCGCACCCACCCGCTCGATGCTGGCGGACGCGCTTGGCCAATATCTGGTGTGGAAGCAGTGGAAGCGCTGGCTGCTGGTGGTCGGCTCGCATGATCAGGACAAGCTTTACGCCGACGCGCTGCGCCGCGCCGCGACCCGCTTCGGCGCCAAGATCGTTCAGGAACGGACTTTCGAGGACACCGGCGGCGCGCGCCGCACCGACAGCGGCGTGACCTTGATCCAGCGCCAGGTGCCGGTGTTCACGCAGCAGGCGCCGGCTTACGACGTGCTGGTCGCCGCCGACGAGAGCGAGGTGTTCGCGAACTATCTGCCGTACCGTACCTGGGACCCGCGGCCGGTGGCGGGCTCGGCGGGCCTCGTGCCGACCAGCTGGGACGCGGCGCATGACCAGTGGGGCGCGGTCCAGATCCAGAACCGCTTCGTCAAGCTGAACATGCGCCGCATGACGGCGCTCGACATGCAGGCCTGGACCGCCGCGCGCATGATCGGGGAAGCCACATCGCGCACCAATTCGGGAGACCCCAAGAAGGTCATCGCCTTCCTCAAGGGCAAGGATTTCTCGATTGCCGCCTTCAAGGGTACGCGCTTGACCCTGCGAGACTGGAATCTGCAACTTCGCCAGCCGATCCTGCTGGCCGATGGTCGTATGGTCGTTTCGGTCTCGCCGCAGGAAGGTTTCCTGCATCAGGTCTCCGAACTCGACACGCTCGGAGTTGACCGGCCTGAAACGAAGTGCAAGCTGCAGTGAGGGAGATGAAACGCATGTGGCGCCGCTGTCTGTTGACCGGGATGCTCGTTTGGCTTGCCGCGACACCGGCGTCCGCCTTCGTTGCCTACGTCTCCAACGAGAAGGGCAACACCGTCACGGTGATCGACACCAGCAGCTGGACGGTGACCAAAACCATCAAGGTCGGCCAGCGGCCGCGCGGCATCGAGTTCTCGCGCGACGGCAAGTTCGTGATGGTTGCGGTCGGCGACGACGACACGATCCAGGTGATCGATACCAAGACCCAGGAGATCGTCGACACCCTGCCCTCCGGTCCCGACCCTGAATTGTTCACCCAGGATGCCGCCGGCAAGACCATGTATGTCGCCAACGAGAACGACAACACGGTCACCGTGATCGATCTCGAAAAGCGCGCCCGGATCGGCGACATCCAGGTCGGCGTCGAGCCTGAGGGCATGACGATCAGCCCGGACGGCAAGATCCTGATCAACACCTCCGAGACCACCAACATGGCGCATTTCATCGATACGTCGACGCGCCAGATCGTCGCCAATGTGCTGGTCGATTCGCGGCCGCGTTTCGCCCAGTTCAAGCGCGACGGCTCCGAATTGTGGGTCTCCTCCGAGATCGGCGGCACCGTGTCGATCATCGATCCGGTCAAGCGCGAGGTGACCGGCAAGATCACCTTCGAAATTCCGGGCCTGCGCAACGAGGCGATCCAGCCCGTCGGCATCGGCATGACTAAGGACGGCAAGACCGCATTCATTGCGCTCGGCCCCGCCAACCGCGTCGCCGTCGTCGACGGTGTGACCCACAAGGTCCTCAAATATCTGCTGGTCGGCCAGCGGGTCTGGCACATGGATTTCACCCCGGACGAAAAATATTTGCTGGTCACCAACGGCGTCTCCAACGACGTCTCGGTCATCGACGTCTCGGCCCAGAAGGTGATCAAGACCATTCAGGTCGGCGAACTGCCCTGGGGGATCACGATCGCGCAGCCATGACCGCAAGCGACGCCCATATCGCGAACCAGCTCTCGCCGGATGCAGGCCCTGGAACAGCCGCGGCCGTGCAGCCGGCCCTGTCGATCGGCAATGTCAGCCACAGCTACGGTCCGCGCCGCGCTTTGATCGATGTCAGTTTCACGGTCCAGCCTGCGAGCTTCACCGCGCTGCTGGGTCTCAATGGCGCCGGCAAGAGCACGCTGTTCTCGCTGGTGACGCGGCTGTTCGGCATCCAGAACGGCCAGATCAAGATATTCGGCCACGACATCAGCCGGACGCCGGGTGAAGCGCTGCGGCTGATGGGCGTGGTGTTCCAGCCGCGCACGCTCGATCTCGACCTCTCGCTGACGCAGAACCTGCTGTATCACGCCGCGCTGCACGGCATCTCGCGGCGCGAGGCGCGGCTGCGCAGCGCCGAGGTGCTCGGCCGCATCGGGCTTGCCGACCGCGCCGCCAGCAAGGTGCGCGATCTCTCGGGCGGCCAGATGCGAAGGCTTGAGATCGCCCGCGCGCTGCTGCACCGGCCCCGGCTGCTGCTGCTCGACGAGGCCACGGTCGGGCTCGACGTCAAGGCGCGCGCCGACATTCTCGACCATGTCCGGCAGCTCGTCACCGAACAGGGCATCGGCGTGCTCTGGGCGACGCATCTGTTCGACGAGATCATGCCAAACGACGACCTCGTCGTGCTGCATCAGGGCCGAATGCTGGCGCACGGCCCGATGTCACGGGTGATCGCGGACGCAGGCGCCCAGGACGTCAACACCGCGTTCATGCGCCTGACCGGAACGGCAACACTCGCGGGGAGACCGCCGTCATGACCAGCACGACGGTTACGCCTGAGCGAAGCGGCTTCTCGCTGTCGGAATACATCGTCTGCCTGAACGGCATCGTGTGGCGCGAGGCGCTGCGCTTCCTGCATCAGCGCGAGCGCTTCGTGTCGGCGCTGGTCAGGCCGCTGGTCTGGCTGTTCATCTTCGCGGCCGGCTTCCGGCAGGTGCTCGGTATCTCGATCATCCCGCCCTACGAGACCTACATCCTCTACGAGGTCTATATCGCGCCGGGGCTGATGGCGATGATCCAGCTGTTCAACGGCATGCAATCCTCGCTGTCGATGGTCTACGACCGCGAGATGGGCAATATGCGCACGCTGCTGGTCAGCCCGCTGCCACGCAGCTATCTGTTGTTCTGCAAGCTGCTCGCCGGCACGGCGGTGTCGCTGCTCCAGGTCTATGCCTTCCTCGTCATCGCGTGGTTCTGGGACATCGCGCCGCCGACCATCGGCTACCTCACCGTACTTCCGGCGCTGGTGCTGTCGGGCCTGATGCTCGGCGCACTGGGCATGCTGATCTCGGCCAGCATCAAGCAGCTGGAAAATTTCGCCGGCGTGATGAACTTTGTGATCTTCCCGATGTTCTTCGCATCGTCGGCCCTCTACCCGCTGTGGCGCGTGCAGGAAGGCAGCCCGATGCTGTATTATATCTGCCAGTGCAATCCGTTCACGCATGCGGTGGAGCTGATCCGGTTTGCACTGTACGGCAAGATGAACTGGGTTTCGCTCGCGGTGGTCGGCGGCTGCACGGTCGTCTTCATGATCGGCGCGATCCTGGCTTACGATCCATCGCGCGGCCTGGTGCGCCGCGGACCCGGCGGAGGCGAGGCATGACAGGCTGGCGAACAGGACTGGGCGCGCTGCTCGCGATGGTTCTGTCGAACCAGGCCGCATCGGCTGCCGACCCGCGCTATCCGGACTGGCCCTGCCAACAGGCCAAGGTGCCCGAGATCTCGCTCGCCGCAGTCTGGGCCGGGCCGCCGCTCGGCGATGCCGAAACCAAGTGGAAGGACGACCCGAAAGTCAGCGCGCTCGCGATCAAGCTCGCGGCGCGCCGCGTTCCGCTCGAGGAGGCGCAGAAGGAAATCACCGAATTCCTGTCAGCGGCCGCGGCCGACAAGGCGAATGCGGGAAAACTGCTGTTTGCCGGTCTGTTCGATACGCTGAACGGACAGCGCGCCTCGGTCATGAACGGGCTCGAGCGCGTGATGCGCAAGCAGCGCGAAGCCGCGGAGAAGATCCGCGACGACACGCTCAAGCTGCAGGCGCTGCAGGACGCGACACCGCCGGACCAGGCCAAGGTCGACGAGCTCGGCAACCAGCTGGTCTGGGAGACCCGCATCTTCGAGGACCGCGGGCGCGTGGTGAAATTCGTCTGCGAGGTGCCGACCGCGATCGATCAGCGCCTGTTCGCGCTCGGCCGCACCATCCAGCAGGAGCTCGATTGAGGCCTGCGACCGAACGCCCCGGGATCGTCAACGCGCCGTTTTGACGGTCTTTTGGGTAACAGTCTGTTGGGCCACGCCGATCCGGAACAAACTGCACTGCCCGCTCGTTGTCTCCAACTATATCTGAACTTGGGAGACCTCCATGAAAGCAGCCAAGATCGTCATGACCAGCCTTGCCGCCGCGAGCCTGGTCACCACAGCGGCTTTGGCCCAGCAATCCATGTCGGGAATGGTCACCAAGATTGACCGACTGAGTGGAACCATCTCGATCCAGCAAACGCAAGGCGGCACGGTGGGCGCGTCCGGCGGCGCGATCCAGGAATACAAGGTGCCGAAGGGACAATCGCTGGAGGCCTTCCACGCCGGTGACAAGGTCTCGTTCACCACAACGGACAGCGACGGCGGCAAGACCATCAACAAGCTCGACAAGCAGAAGTAACGGCCCACGTGGCGCGCGAGGCCGGGCTTACTGCTCTCCCTCGCGCGGCTCGGGCTCGGCATCCGCCAGCGGCAATTTGGCACGCTCCCATCCGTCAGTTCCCTCCGGATACCACGCCACGTTGCGGTAGCCGTAGGACAGCACGCGCTTGGCCGCGTTCCACGACATCCAGCAATTCTCCTGGCAGTAGATCACGAGCAATCTGGTGGCGTCGCCGCCTGAGGCGCGGACCAGCCCGCGTCGCAGGTAGTCCTCCGTGGGCGCTGCGACCTTGCCGTAGCCGGTGTCAGGCAGCCAGATGCTGCCGGGAATGTTGAGGTGCGGCCTTTCGCGCCACACCGTGCCGGCTGGCAGATTTGGCTTCGGCGCACGCGGCAGCACGTCGACGAAGGCAGCGGACTTGTCGCGCCAGATCGCTTCCGCTTCCGCGGTGGTGAGCACCCGTGCGCCGGCAAGCGTCACCGGCACCGGAGCGCGGTAGTCCTCGGTGCGATAGCCCTCCGGCTCTGCGGGTGGGTCCTGCGCGCGGACAGGCGAAGCGGCGACGAACATCACCGCAAGCATGGCCGCGAGCCTGATCATGGTGATTTGGTCGCGGTCTCCGGCCCGATTGGACGGTCGTTCTCGTCGAGCAGCGGGACGCCGTAGTCGAGCAGGATCTTGTTGATCTCGGGCTGGTTCTCCTGGATCAGGCGATTGAGCTGGCGCTTCCAGTTCTGGTCGGACGCCCGCACGCCCATGCCGATGCGATAGATCAGCTTCGGTCCCGTGGTCTCCTTGACCAGCGGGGTGATGTGCAGCGGCGGGTTGGCCTTCTTGGCGTAAAAGCCCGCCATCGGCCCCCACAGGATGCCGGCGTCGATCTCGCCCTTGGCGAGATCGTTCATCATCGCCTCGGCCGACGAATCGTAGCGCGTATCGATCATCAGCGGATAAGGCTTCGCATTGGTCATCAGCCCGTTGATGGCCATGTTGGTCGCGGGCGGCGTTCCCGCCACGATGCCGATATGCTTGCCTTTCAGCCGCTGGTCCTCGAGCGTCGTGACCTCATCGAGCCCACTGCCCGGCTTGGCAACGATCGCATAGGCTGTGCGGTAATAGGGATTGGTGCCCTGCGCGAGGTCATCGCCTTGCGGAAAGCCCATGATCACGTCGCAGCGATGCGCGCCGAGCGTCATCCGCACGAACCCGGTCGCCTGCGGAAAGAACATGTAGTCGAGCTTCTTTTGCAGTTTCCCCGCCAGCAGCTCGCCGATCTTGTTCTCAAACCCCTCGCCCTTGTCGTTCGAGAACGGCAGGTTGCGGGGATCGGCACAGATGCGCAGCACGCGGGCATCGATGAGCTCGATGGAAAGTTCGCCCTGATCATTGACCTGTGCCCGCGCGGTGTCGCGGCCGGCCAGACAGGCGATGAAGCCGACAAGCGCGAGCAGAACAGGACGGCATCCGACAATTCTCATTACGCGGTCTCCTCTTGATCGGATCGATCGCCGCCATCCAGCAATTGCCCGGCGCACCATGACGTGCAACAGGAATAATGATCGCGACCACGCCGCGCTGCTTGCTGCAGCGCAAACTGGAACGCGACGACATCGATCGCGCGTCGCGGAGTAACTGAGGCGGAAACATGGCTCATGGCGGTTCGGTGCTTGCGCTGCTCCTGATGCTTTGGGCGCCGACCATAGCGCGGGCGCAAGAGGCGGAATTGCCTGTAAGCGAAGTCGCTCCCGGAATATTCGTTCACACCGGGGTCACCGCATTGATGACGCGCGAGAACGAAGGCGCCATCGCCAATGTGGGATTCGTGATCGGCGACAGCGCCGTCGCCGTCATCGACACCGGCGGCAGCGTCCGCGAAGGACGACAGCTGCTCGCCGCGGTCCGCAGCCGTACCGACAAGCCGATCCGCTACGTGATCAACACCCACGCCCATCCGGATCACAGCTTCGGCAATGCGGCTTTCGTCGGCGACGGGACCAGCTTCGTCGGCCATAAGTCTTTGCCACGCGCGCTGGCCGCGCGCGGGCAATTCTACCTCGACGGGTTTCGCCGGACCATGGGCGACGAGCTGATCGACGAGGTGAAGATCATCCCCCCGACCGTGCTGGTCGCGGACACGCTGAGGCTCGACCTCGGCGGCCGGGCCCTCACCCTGAAGGCGTGGCCGCCCGCCCATAGCGACAACGACCTCACGGTCCTCGACGAGCAAACCAGCACCCTGTTCGCCGGCGACATGGTGTTTCTCATCCATATTCCCGTGGTCGACGGCAGCCTCAAGGGCTGGCTGCGTGCGCTCGACGAGCTCGTGGCGATCACCGCCGAGCGCGTGGTCCCCGGTCACGGGCCCGTGAGCGCGTGGCCGGCCGCGCTTGCCGACGAGCGGCGTTATCTTGGGGTGCTGGCCGCGGACGTGCGCGCACTGGTCGCAAGCGGCAAGCCGATCACGGCCGCGGCCGAGCACGCGGCAGCCGCCGAGCGGCCGCGCTGGCAATTGTTCGACGACTACAACGCCCGCAACGCAACTGCAGCATTCTCGGAAATTGAATGGGAGTAGCTGTTCGTCCTATAGTGAGGCGGCTGCATAGGATTTCGCGAACATGACCGGACATCGCGCCCGCCTGCTTTGCATCGCAAGCCTGCTCACGATCGCGCTGGGCACACCGGCTGCGCCCGCCGCGGAGGCCTATGATCCCTGGCCGGGTCTTGTCCAGGACATCTTCAGCAACCGCCCGATGAATGACGGCAATGATGTCATCGGCATCGAGATGCCGATGCGCGCGGAAGACGCCGCGATCGTGCCAGTGACGCTGCGCACCAAGCTGCAGCCGAGCGACAGCCGCCGCGTCGTCGCGATCACGCTTGTGATCGACGAGAATCCGGCGCCGATGGCCGCGAAGTTCACGCTGGGGCCGGCCGCCAACGTCACCGAGATCTCGACCCGTGTCCGCGTCAACAACTACACCAATGTGCACGCCGTCGCGGAGCTCAGCGACGGCAAGCTCTATGTCAGCAAGATCTATGTCAAAGCCTCCGGCGGCTGCTCGGCGCCGGCCGGCAAGAACGTCGAGGAAGCCAGGAACCGCCTCGGCCAGATGCGCTACCGGCAATTCACCAAGCCCGAACAGGGACCTGCGACCAGCACGCGGGAAGCCCAGATCATGATCGGGCATCCGAATAATTCAGGCCTGCAGATGGACCAGGTCACGCAGCTCTATATCCCGGCCTTCTTCGTCAACGAGCTGCACATCTGGCAGGACGACAGTCCGGTGCTGGCGATGGAGGGCGGAATCTCGATTTCCGAGGATCCCAATATCCGCTTCACCTACGTCTCGAATGGCGCCAAGCGCTTCCGTGCCGAAGCCAAGGACACCGAAGGGCATATCTTCGAGCACGAATGGAAGGTCGAGAATCCCGGCACCTGACGCCTCGCGTCACGACGGACGCAAAATGCAATGAGATCAGGTTGGATCGCTATCGCGCCTTAGCCCGATATTTAAGCATGATGTTTCCGGAAAACCGCTTCGCACTTTTCCGGATCATGCTCTAGAAGCACCTGACTTCGGCTTCGGCCTGGGCGCGCCTGAGGTCGTTGAGCGCGTTCGCGGCCTGCTCGGACGAGCGGAACTGGCCGCCCAGATTGCCGCGCACCTGCGCCATGCTCAGCACGGTCTCGGCGGTGACATAGCGATCGTAGGGGATGATCGAGGCGACGACGTCGATCGAGCAGGAACATTGCTCGATCGACTGCCGGGATTCGCCATTGGCCTTCATGCAGCCGAACACATATTCCGCCCGCGCCGAGGTCGGATAGTCGTTGATCTCCTGGGCCCGCACGCTGACGGCCGTCCCGGCCAGCACCAGGATGGCGACAATCGGTCGTAGCATGCCAGCTCCTGCCATCGTCCTGCTTCCTCTTCTCTTTCCGCAAGCTATGCTATGGATGTTGATCAGAAAAGAAAACATTCGGGGAAGTGGCTCAAGAAACGATGATCATCTCTGTACGCACGGTGTTGGCTGCGGCAGTTCTGGCGGTCATGCAGTTCGGCACCTCGTGCTACGCGCAGACCATCCGCGTTGCAGCGCAGAAGACCGGAACGCTGGCCTGGGAACTGGCCGTCATTCGCTCCCATGGTCTCGACAAGAAGGCCAATCTGTCGATCGACGTCGTCGAATTGGCCAGCCCCGAGGCCGGCAAGATCGCGCTGCGCGCCGGCACGGCCGATGTGATGGTATCGGACTGGCCCTGGGTGTCGCGCGAGCGGTCGCTCGGCGCCAAGCTGCAATTCTATCCCTATTCGAGCGCGCTCGGCGCCGTGATGGTCCCGGCCTCCTCGCCGGTCAAGACGCTCGCGGACCTCAAGGGGCGGAAGCTTGCTATTGCCGGCGGGGCGATCGACAAGAACTGGCTGTTGCTGCAAGCCGCATCGAAGCAGGACGGCGTCGACCTGAAGTCGCAGGCGACCATCGTCTACGGCGCGCCGCCGCTGCTCGCCGCCAAGACGCTCGGCGGCGAGATGGACGCGACGCTCAATTACTGGAATTTCTGCGCCGCGCTCGAAGCCAAGGGCTTTCGCCGGCTCGCCGGGATGGAAGAGATCCTGCAAAAGCTCGGCAGCAAGGGCCGCATTGCCATGATCGGCTACGTGTTCGACGAAGCCTGGGCCAATGCCAACAAGGATCTGGTGGCCCGCTTCATCGCGGTGACCCGCGCGGCGAAAGAGATTCTGGCGACCTCGGATGCCGAATGGGACGCGATCGCGCCGCTCACCGGCGCGCAGGATCCCGCAACCCTGCATGCCTATCGTGAGCGCTACCGCGAAGGCATCCCGCGCCGTCCGATCGCGGACGAAGAGGCCGATGCGCGCGTGCTCTACCGGGTGCTGGCGCAGCTCGGCGGCCGCGATCTGGTCGGCACGGCAACCGAGCTCGATCCCGGCACCTTCTACCAAGCGATCCCGGGAGACTAGCGGTGCTGCGTCTCCTCTCATTCACGCTGTTCATCGCGACCTGGTGGATCGCCTCGCTGCTGATCGGCGATGCGAAGCTGCCGGCGCCGCCGGCGGTGCTGTCGGTGCTCGTCGCCGAAGCCCGATCGGGCGCGCTGTTCGTCAATCTCGGCGCAACCCTGGCCCGGGTCGCGCTGGCCTTCACCCTTGCCATGGCGCTCGGCTCGGCGATCGGCTATTTGATGGGCCGTGTCTCGCTTGCCAATCGCCTTGGCGATCCCTGGCTGATCCTGCTGCTCAACCTGCCCGCGCTCGTCGTCATCGTGCTCGCTTACATCTGGGCCGGGCTGACCGAGGTCGCCGCGATCGCCGCCATCGCCATCAACAAGCTGCCGACCGCCGTCGTCACCCTGCGCGAAGGCGCCCGCGCGCTCGATCCTGCGCTCGACGAAATGGCGACAGCGTTTTCTTTTCCGCGCGGCCGCGCCTTCCGTCATGTGATCCTGCCGCAGCTTGCGCCCTACATCGCGGCCGCTGCGCGCTCCGGGCTCTCGCTGGTCTGGAAGATCGTGCTGGTCGCCGAATATCTCGGCCGGCCGAACGGCGTCGGCTTCGAGATCGGGGTTGCCTTCCAGCTGTTCGACATCCCCTTGCTGCTTGCCTATTCACTGAGCTTTGCGGGTGTCGTGCTCATCATCGAAACCCTGCTGGTGCAGCCGTTTGAAACCAGGCTAACGCGGTGGCGGCTCCGTGCAGCTTGAAGTCAATATCACCGGCAAGAGTTTTGAGAGCGCGGCCGGGAAGCGGCACGACGTGCTCGACAACGTCACCTTCACGCTGAACGCTGGCGAGGTCGGCGTGCTGTTCGGCCCGTCAGGCTGCGGCAAGAGCACCCTGCTCCGGATCCTCGCCGGGCTCGACGCCAACTACCGGGGCCATGTCGCGCGGTCGCCGGGCATGCGCCTTGGCATGGTCTTCCAGGAGCCGCGGCTGTTGCCCTGGCGCACGGTCGAGGAAAATGTGCGGCTGGCCGCGCCGCATGTCGACGACAGCACGCTCTCTGCGCTGTTCGAGGTGCTTGAACTGGGCGCGCACCGCAACCATTTTCCCGCGGAGCTGTCGCTCGGCCTCGCCCGCCGCGTCGCGCTGGCCCGCGCCTTCGCCATCGAGCCCGATTTCCTGATCCTCGATGAGCCGCTGGCCTCGCTCGACAATGCGCTCGCGGGGCGGCTGCGCGACCAGGTCGCGACGCTGGTGGCGAGCCGGAAAATGATGACCTTGCTCGTCACCCACGATCTCGACGACGCCGTTCGCCTCGGCGATCGCCTGTTCTTCCTGTCATCGCGGCCGGCCCGAATCCTCCACGTCGAGACCATTGCCACACCACGCGCGACGCGCGGCGAACCCGAGATCGACGAAATCAAGCGGCAACTCTCACAGTTGGACCTTGCAAATATGTGAGACGCCGTCATCCTTGGACGAAGCATAAAGGAGAGGCTGGATGTCGCGCGCGTTGATCGCTGTTGGTGTTGCGTCGCTTGTGCTGCCGGCGACGGTGCTCGCCCAAAGCAAGGGCAAAGGCATTCGGCTGTGGAATCTGACCAGCGCCACGATTTCGAGCTTTGCGCTGTCGCCGGCAGGCAAGAACGAGTGGGGTCCGAACCAGACGCTCAATGACAAGGACAAGGAAGTCGACCATGACGAGCGCCTGCGGATCACCGGCGTCGAGCCCGGCCGCTACGACGCCAAGGTCGGCTACAGCGGCGCCAGGCAGTGCTTCGTTCGCGACATCGAGATCAAGGCCGACGCCGTGTTTTCGGTATCCGACAAGGACTTGAAGGACTGCAACAAATAGGAAGGCTAACCCGCCGGCAGCTCGCCGCCCGTGCCGGCCCGATCGTTGCTGTGCGGATATTCGCAACGCCAGCGCACCGCGGTCCATTTCGGATGTTCGCCGACCCACCGCGCGATGTAAGGCGGCGCGGCCATGGCGCATTGCTGCAGCGAGCCGTTCCAGTTGAACACCAGATGCTGCTCCTCGCAGGTGGCGGGCGACAGCACGGCACATACCGTGACGATCAGATCAATCGGGTTCATGCGCGATCCCTAAGCGTGCTCATGCAATAGATAACACGGCGAAATACGTAATCAGCCACGTCCGGGTTTCACAGCCCCGTGAGAGGTTGGGGAACCCGGTCCGGGAGGCTTCACGCTCTAGAAGTTCAAACCGTACACCAGCCGCGCCTGATGGCGCTCGAAATTGACGAGGTCGAGGGCGGCATTGCTTCCGGCCCGCTGCCCCCAGGCCTGGACGCTCCAGGTCGCGGTCAGGCGTGAACGTTCGGAGAGCTGGAAATAGGCGGTCGGTCCGATGAACAGCGCCTGCCCGGACAGTTCATCCAGGCCGATTCCCTCGTACTTCCTGAAATAGCGCGCTTCGCCGCCGATCAGGATATCCGGCTTCACCCTGGCCATGAGGCCGAATGCGGCACCGATGGTGGCATCCTGATCCGCAGCGCCGGTGCGCGGCGTGCGCGTCCATTCGGGCTCATAGCTTAGGTTGAGGGCCGCGATGACAAAATTCGGGATCACCTCGCGGTCGAACGCGACCGTGAGTTCGGTGCCATAACTACGGACGGCTGCGGCCGTCGTCTCGTCGACGCGATCGGCACGCGTCTCCAGCGCGACCGTCATGCCAAAGGGCGCCGTCTCGCGATTCAGAAAGCGATAGCGGAAATCGACCGAGACGCTCTGCCACGACAGCTGGCGCCGATCGTCAAGACCCGGAACGCGGTTGATGTCGTATGCGCCGAATGACGTTCCGAGCTCGACACGAAAATTCGGCGCGGGCACGAGCTCGAGCTCCATTTCCTGATTGAGCGTGCGATACCGGCCGCCGTCCTTGGCGAAGCGCCCTGTGGTCTGGCTCTGGAATTCGCGCTCACCGACATTGCCCACGTCGGAGCCGATCATGAAGCCGAAGATGTGCTCGGTATCAAAGTCCTCGGCATATGCGCCAGGCGGCAACGCCGCCGCGATGCCGGCAATCGCCGCGCACAGCATCCCCGCCCAACGCCCGGTCTTGAGTTTTGGATTCATCGTCCCCGCACCACCGCCTCAGGCCACACTGTAGGACAAAGCAGCTAGGCCCGCCAATCGCGCAGGTGGTGTCGGTCTCAAGGTCTTGTGGGAAGGGTATGAGAGAAGCTGTCCGAGCGGCCGCAGCGCCCGAGAAAGACACGTTCGACAAAAGACGCCTGCCCGGCTCGATGCAGCGCGCTGCACGAGCCGGGCAGGCTGTCTCGCGTTACTTGTCTTAAGATTACTTGCGCGCTGCGCAGGCGTACATGTTGATTTCCATGCCCACCGGCACTTCGACGATCTTCGGTGTTTTCCAGGCCATTTCCTTCTCCCAAGTCATAAGTTGGCGCAAGCCTCGCGCCGCGCGGCAAGCTAGGGCTGCCTTTTCCAGGGCGCAAGCCGGCCGGGTAAGGACCCGACTTCGCTGCTGGACATGCCGAAGCGGACGACGGCTCGCTGACATCTGCCCGGCATTGGGAACTCCGACACTGATCTGTCGGGCATTTTCCGGCTGCCGGGCGGCGACGCGTGGGTAAGGAGACCCGATTCATCCAGCCGCGTCTTGCCCAAGAGCGAAATCGCAACTTTTTTTGTTATGTGCGGAATTCTGCGTCAATATCCGGCAAATCCGCCCGGCAAAGTTCGCCGGCTGGCAACTTATTTGAGCAGGCGCAGCAGGGCCCGGCCGGCGCGCGAGTTCAACTCCTTCGCATCCAGCGTTCCGTCATTGTCGGGATCTGCGGCCTTGAAGCGCTGCTCGACGACCGCGAGATATTCGTCGAGCGTCAGGGTGCCGTCGTGATCGGGATCGGCAGCGGCCAGTTCTTTCGCGGTCAGCCGTCCACGCAATTCGCGCGCGTCGAGCGTGCCGTCATGGTCGGGATCGAGCTTCGCGAACAGATTGGCGGCAGCCTTCTTGGCTTCGGCGAGATCGACCGTACCGTCATTATCAGGATCGAGCATCTTCAGCGCGCCCTTGCGGCCGGATGCCGCCAGGGCGGGCGCCGACAGGACGGCCATGGCCAAAGTCAGAGCAAACGATCGACGCGAAATCATCATTCATCTCCCTTACGTGCCGCTCCGGCGACGGGGCGAAGTGCGCCACGAAAAGCGCACCATAACAGCCTTGGCGAACCTTCGACAGCTGGCGCAACCGGTGAGTCCTTGTCGGTTTTCGGGTGGAAAGAGACCTCCCGACTGGTCACCTGTGAAGCTCCGACGTATCGCACCAAGATGATCGAGGCGAGCCATGAGCGACATTTGGAGGAGCGCATTGGGCTGTCTGGTTGTGCTCGGTCTGCTTGCGCCCGTGTCCGCGCAGACCCGGCACCCTGCCCCATCGGCGGAGGCGGTCCAGCAGCGCGTGCTCACCGGCAAGGAGCGGCTCGGCCGCAAATGGACCGACGAGCAGCGTATCGATAATTGCAATGTGCCGCCGGACAAGCGGGGCGCGAAACCGCGGCCGGGTGTCTGTCCTCCGACGCCGTCCAGCTGACGGTTCGCGCCGCGGCATCACGGCGGGCCGCGCTGGTGTAGCGTATTCCACGCGGCAAGCCACGAACGCATCTGCGAAAGACCTGACGCTTTCGATCAGTCTCTTGCGGTTAGCGGGCGCTCGTTCACGTTTTCGTATTGACCCGTTTTGGTTTCAGGCGGATGGTTCCGTCCGCAACGTCAGGAATAGGCGTGCGAAAAAGGTTCATTGGGAGGATAGGATGAGACGCATTGCGCTGGCCGCAAGCCTCGTGATTCTTGCATCGTATGGTGCAAGCGCCCAGACCAACGAGCAGTTGGTCAAGGGGGCGACTGATACTTCGAACGTTCTCAATTACGGCATGGGTTACAATCTTCAGCGCTTCTCGACGCTGAACCAGATCAACAAGGACACGGTCAAGAATCTCGTTCCCGTTTGGAATTACAGTCTCGCCGACGATCGCAGCGAGCAATCGCAGCCGTTGATCTACCAGGGCACCATCTATCTCACCACGCACAACGCCACGATGGCGATTGACGCCAAATCCGGCAAGCAGGTGTGGAAGACCAAGGTCGAATATCCCGCCGAAACACCGCGCATCGTCTGCTGCGGCATCATCAACCGCGGCGCGGCGCTGTTCGATGGCAAGGTGTTCCGCACCACGCTCGACGCCAATGTGATCGCGCTCGATGCCAAGACCGGCAAGGAGCTGTGGCGCCAGAAGGCCGCGGATATCAAGGAAGGCTACTCGATGACGGTGGCCCCGCTGGTCGCCGACGGCGTCGTGATCACCGGCATCTCGGGCGCCGAGTTCGGCACCCGCGGCTTCATCGACGGCTGGGATCCCGCAACCGGCAAGCATCTATGGCGCACCCATACCATCCCGTCCCCGGACGAACCCGGTGGCGACACCTGGAAGGGCGACACCTGGAAGCTCGGCGGCGGATCGACCTGGATCACCGGCTCCTACGATGCCGAGCTGAACACCGTCTATTGGGGCATCGGCAACCCCGGACCGTTCAATTCGGCGGTGCGTCCCGGCGACAACCTCTACACTTGCTCGGTGCTCGCGCTGGATCCGAAGACCGGCAAGATCAAGTGGCACTACCAGTTCTCGCCGAACAACCCGTTCGACTATGACTCGGTTGCCGAGATGGTGCTCGCCGACATGACCGTCGAGGGCAAGCCGACCAAGGTGCTGATGGACGCCAACCGCAACGGCTTCTTCTACGTGCTCGATCGCACCAATGGAAAGCTGCTCGCGGCCAATCCTTACGTGACGGTCAACTGGGCGAGCGGCATCGATCTGAAAACCGGCCGTCCGATCGAGACCGACATCTCCAAGGATGCGCGCGACGGCAAGAAAGTCCTGGTGCAACCGTCGATCCTTGGCGGCAAGAACTGGGAGCCGATGTCGTACAATCCGCAGACCGGCCTAGCCTACGCCAATACGCTCAATATCGGCGGCAACTACAAGGCCGAGCCCGCGACCTACAAGCAGGGCGAATGGTATCTCGGCATGGACCTCACCGATCCCTGGGCCTGGCCCAACGGACCGCGCGGCTATCTCAAGGCCATCGAGCCCATGACTGGAAAGAGCAAGTGGGAGGTGGCGAGCGACATCCCGCGCTTCTCGGGTGTGCTCTCGACCGCCGGCGGCGTCGTGTTCTCCGGCCAGCTGACCGGTGAATTCGATGCGTTCGACGCCGAGAACGGCAAGAAGCTGTGGAGCTTCCAGACCGGCTCCGGCATCGAAGGCCAGCCGGTGACCTGGCAGCAAGATGGCGTTCAGTATATCGCCGTCACCAGCGGCTACGGCGGAGTGTACTCGATCTTCTCCGGCGACGAGCGCCTTGCGAAAGTGCCGACGGGCGGGTCCCTCTGGGTCTTCGCCGTCAAGCAGTGAGCGCGGATCGCACGTGAAGACAGTATCGATCTGGACGGCGGCGGTGTTCACCGCCGCCGCGATGACGGGCATCGCGACCATGACGATGCCTGCCATCGCACAGCAAGCAAATGCCGACGGCGATCAGGCCACGATCGACAAGGGCAAAGTCACCTACGCCCAGAAGTGTTCGCACTGCCATGGTCCGAACATGGTCAATTCGGGCACGGTCACGCCGGACCTTCGTACCCATCCCGATGACAAGACACGGTTCGTCACCACGGTGAAGCAGGGCAAGAACGGCAAGATGCCGCCGTGGGGCGACATCCTGAGCGACGAGGAGATATCGGATCTCTGGGCCTTCGTCGCAAGCCGGAGAAAGCCATGAGGGCCTGGACCGCGGCGCTAGCCGCCGCTCTCGGCTTCGCACTGATCTCGACGCTTGCCGGCGTGACCGCGGCACGCGCGGCCGACGAGCCGCTCCGAGTCTGTCTCGACGAGGACCTGCCGCCGTTTTCCGTGCATCATCGCGGCAAGCCCGCCTCGGGCTTCGACGTTGCGCTCGCGCAGGCAATAACCGGGCGGCTCGGCCGCAAGCTCGAGATCCAGTGGTTCGAAAGCAAGCTCGATGACACCGCAAGCCCGGCGCTCGAAGCCAATGCGCTGCTGTCGGACGGGCGCTGCTCGTTGGTCGGCGGCTACGCGCTTACCACGGACTCGCTGAAGGCGCCCGGCGTCACGACGGCCAAGCTGCCGGACTTCGACGGCGCCACCCGCGAGGATCGCCGCCGGCGGATCCCGATCGGCGTGCTGGCGCCGAGCCAGCCCTACATCTATTCGCCGATGACCGTCGTGCTCGGTCCCAAGGCCAAAGACAAGATCAAGGAGCGCAAGATCACCGATATCGGCGATCTCGCCGGCCTTCGCCTGACGATCGAAAGCGGCACGCTGGGCGACGCCATCCTGATGACCTTCGACAAGGGAAAGCTGATCGACGACATCACGCACCTCGTTCCGGGGCGCAGCGATCTGTTGGGCGAACTGGAACGCGGCGAATTCGACGCCACATTGCTCGACCTGCGCCGCTTCGACGCCTACCGCGCTGAACATCCGGACACCAGGATCACGGCCTCGGGCTACTATTATCCGATCGGCGCCAACCGCGGCTACGTTGCGCTCGAGACCGACAAGGTCCTGCTGGAATCGGTCAACAAGGTCCTCACCGACCTGCAGGCCAAGGGAACCATCGCGGAGCTCGGCAAGGCTGCCGGCCTCACCTGGCTTCCGCCGCGCGAGCCGATCATTCTCGGCGATGTCTGGCTGAAGATTCTGAACCGGTGATGCCGGCGATAGCTATCGCAAATAGCTCGCCAGATTCATGCTCTGGATCTTGGAGATCGCCGAATAGGACGCCGTCAGCTGCGCCTGATAGGTCGAAAGCTGTGCCGTCACGGCCGCGACATCGACGCTGGTGAGGTCCGTCGACAGCGTCTTCGCAAAATTCTGGTAATCGCTCTGGTTTGTGCTGGCGGTCTCGATCTGCGACGCCGCGGCCGACAGCTTTGCCTGCACGGTGGATGTGGCATCCAGCGCATTGCTCGCGAGGTCGAGCGCCTGCGTGATGTCGCTCGACGACAGCGTCGCGCTGTTGCCGACGTACTTCAACAGCCGCATCACCTGCTCGAACGCCGGATTGTCGGCGGTGACGCCGTACGAGATCGACTGGCTGTCCGACACGCGCACGGACGCGATCTCGCTGTCGCCCTTGTAGTAGCTGGTGTCTGATGTCGTCAGCGATCCGGTGCCGGTGTCGAAGCTCGACAGATCCGCCGGCGCGGTGTCGGTGCGGGCGCCGCTGAAGACATATTCGCCGTCATACTGGGTGTTGAGCAGCCCCTGCATCTGCGCCATGGCCTGCTGGGCGTAGTTGATCACCGATGCCGTCGCCGTGCTGCTGCCAGTGGTGGCCGCGCTGAGCTGGGTCCGCAACTGCGTGATGATGTCGGTCACCGAGCCGACCGCCGAATACATCACCTGCACCTTGTTATCGGCGAGTTGGCTGGCATCGATATAGGACTGCGCGCGCGTCACCGACACCTGCAAATTGATGACGCGCCCGGCGCCGGAACCGTAGCCGCCGAAATCTTCGGATTGCAGCCCGGAGGACTCCTGCACCTGCTCGTTGGCCATCACCGCCTGCACCCGCAACGCGTTCGATATCATCAGGTCCGACTGTGCAAAGGTGGCAACGCGCATCGTCATGACGACGGCCTCGGGTTCAGCTGGCGCTCATCGCGGTCATCAGCGCCGAGAACATGGCATTGATGGCGGTAATGATCTGGGACGCGGCGGCGTATTTGTTTTGCAACGCACTCAGATTTGCGGATTCCTCGTCAATGTTGACGCCAGACTGCGACGACAGCGAATTCGCATAGGTCGATTGCGCGGTTTGCTTGGCGGTGTAGGCCGCCGACGCCTGGGTCGCCTTGCCAGCGGCGTTGGCGACGATGGCGGCCGCGTAGTCCGTGAAAGAGCCGGTGGTCGCCCCGAGGCCGCCAGCCATGCCGAAATTGGTCGACCCCGTCAGCGCGCTCGAGAGCGCGTTCACCACCGTCGCCGAGCCCGGTGACAGCACCGAGTTTCCGGCCGTCATCGTGGACGACGCATCGAGCGTCGCCGTCGGCAGCGCCGCCGTGCCGTTGAGGATGTCGCTGCGAACGGCGATGTCGAACGCGCCGGTCCCCGTAATCAGGTCGTTGAACCCGAAGTAATCCGAAAAGCCCTCGCCCGAACTGCCGACCGAGCTCGTCATCTCGTTGATCGCAACGCCGTTGCTGGATGTGGTCGTCGAGATCGACAAGTGTCCGTTGGCATCGACCGAAGCTGACAGCCCCGAGATGCCGTTGATCGCGGTGGCGAGATCACCGACCGTGGCGTAGGACGACAGATCGAGGTCCCGGTAGGACACCAGATTGCCGCTCTTGTCCGCAACCGCGATGCGCACCGTGCCGGTTGCCGAGAACGGCGTCGTGCTGCTCACGGTGGCAGTTCCGGTCAGGCTGGCCGGCGGCGGCACCGACGTGCCCTGGTTCGACACCGCGTTGACGCTCGCGGTCAGCTGCCGGGCCAGCTCGTCGAGCTGCGACTGCGCGGCCGGCAGCGTCTGGTCGCGCAGCGTGATCAGCGCGCTGACCTTGCCCGAGGAGATCTGCGAGGTGATGTCGACGCCGTTGACGGAGATGCCGCTGAAACCGCTCGACGATCCCGCGCTGTACGTCGTCGACGCCGTGACGCTGGGCAGCGCCGTATAGCTCAGCGGATGCGCCGTGCTATCGACCAGCGCCTGCCCCGATCCGGTATAGATCTGCAGATCGCCGCTCGACGTGGTGAAATAGCTCACATTCATCATCGACGCGAGATCCTGGAGCGCACTGTTGCGCTGGTCCTCCAGATCGGCCGTCGACTGCCCGGCTGCCGCTTGCTGCTTGATCTGCTTGTTGAGGTCGGAGATCTGCTGCAGGTCGGAATTGATATCGGTGACCGACGATGCGATGTCCTGGTCGGCATTGGAGCGCAGCGTCTGGATGCCGTTCGAGGTCTGCTGCAGCTGCGTCGTTATCGCCGCAAGCGCGCTGACGGCGTTCGATTGCAGCGACGCGCTGCTCGGCGTGCTCGCCAGCGACGACAACGCCGACTCGAATGCCGCGATCGTGTTGGCCAGCGAGGTGCCCGTTGTGGAGCTGTCCGAGCTCGATGTGCTGCCATAGAGCTGCTGGAGCTCGGTCAGAAAGCTGTTGGTGGTATCGGCGGCGCCGAGATCGGAATCGGCCCCGACCAGCGACTTCAAAAGCAGCTTGTCGACCGCGCTGCTGATCCCCGTGATCGTGACGCCGGTACCGACACCGGAAGTGACGCTGCTGCTCTGGTTGGCGGTCTTCGCGGTATAGCCCTTGGTGTCGGCATTGGAGATATTGGCCGAAGCTACGCTGATCTGCACCTGCGTGGCTGACAGCCCGCTGAATGCGATGCTTCGTGCGATATCGAGCGACGACACGACCAACTCCCTCCGGCGCCGGCCCGATCAGGCCCGCACGTTGGTGCCATAGGACATCGCCGGCGTGACGCGACGACCGCCGGCGCCATAAGGCGATACGTTGGCGATCTGCTCGCGGATCGCCTGCATGATCGCCTCGATCCTGCGATTGCTGGCATCGATCGCAGCGCGTAGCCGCATCACATTCTCGTCCATCGCCATGCG
Source organism: Bradyrhizobium sp. USDA 4510 (assembly GCF_054059095.1). Taxonomy (NCBI): domain Bacteria; kingdom Pseudomonadati; phylum Pseudomonadota; class Alphaproteobacteria; order Hyphomicrobiales; family Nitrobacteraceae; genus Bradyrhizobium; species Bradyrhizobium sp. USDA 4510. The sequence goes on from NZ_JBSSBT010000001.1 coordinate 5,313,014, forward strand.
CAGCTTCAGGATCCGGTCCATCAGCTGCTCGCGCAGCACGCGGTCCTGGACGTTGAGATTTGCCGTCTTGCCGACCGCTTCCGCCACACACTGCTCGAACAGGGTGGCAAGGCGATGCTTCTCGTCGACCTGCTTCAGTCGCGAGGCCGGCAAGCCCTTGGCGAGCTCGACATTCTCCTCGTTCACGATCGCGATCAGATTGTCGATCAGCGCGATCAACGACCTTGCGCGCTCGTCATTTCCCGCGGGATTGATCTTGATGTTGCGTTCCGGTGTCATGTCATCGCTCCCGTTCAAGCTAGTGTCCGCGACGCAGGGCGCGAACCGATTGTGCGCTGCGCCCGTACGCGGTGATTGCCGTTACCCGGACCGCGGCCCGGTTGAGTTCATGGTCGAGCCGCGCGCATTCGCGCATCAGCTGGTCCCGCAACGTTCCGACATCGTCGAGCAACGCACGAAGCTGCGCGCGATCGTCCGGCCGGACCGCAGCGGCCTTCGCCTTCAGCCGCTGAAGCCTGACCAGCAAGCGGTCACTTTGCTTTTCGGTCATCATCGCGACACCGCCGAGATCAGCGTATCGAACATCTTGTCGACTGTGGTGATCACCTGCGAGGCCGCCGAATAGGCCTGCTGCGCCGAGATCATGTTGGAGAACTGGCCGCTGGTATCGGTAGTGCTCGACTCCAGCTCGCTGCCGTAGATCGTGCCGGCGCCGTTGGTGCCCGAGGTCTGCAGCGTGGCGTTGCCGGAAGCTGCCGTCGCGGAGTACATGCCGTCGCTGGCCGCGCTCAATCCGTTGGGGTCGCTGAAGGTCGCGACCGCAATCTTGTAGATCGCGATCGTCTGCCCGTTGGAGTAGGTGGCGTCGACCACGCCCCCCTTGCCGATCGAAATGCTGCTCAGCTTGCCATAGGGCAGACCGTCCGACGTGATGCTGGTGAGATCGACCGCTGGCGTGGTCTCACCCGATGAATACTGCGTCAGGCCGTCGGTCTTGCCGGCCGTACCGAGATTGAGCGTGATGGCCGTGCCATTGGCGGCAGAACTGTCGGCCGCCCCATCCTTCCAGCCGGTCACCGAGATGACGGGAGGGCTCGGGCTGGTCGAGGCGAGCGAGCCGTCGCTGTTGAAGGTGATATCCACCGTATCGGTGATCGCGTTGGCGCTGTCTGTCGTGGAGTCCGAGGCGAGCTTTGGCGTCTCGAAATCGGCCTGCCAGCTGTTGTCGGCGGTCTTCTTCCAATCGATCTGGATCGTGCTTGCCGTGCCAAGCGAATCGTAGACCGTCATCGAGCTATTGAAGGTCGCACCGACCGCGGCATCGGCCGGCAGGTTCGCCGCGACGGTGGTCTTGGTGGTGGCGCTGCCGCTGGTGGAAGCCACCTGCGTATTGATCGGACCAAGGCTCGCGGCGGAGGCATTGCCGATGATGTTGCCGTCAGCGTCGGTGCGCCAGCCCTCGAGGTAATTGCCGTTGTTGACGAGGTAGCCCAGATTGTCGGTGGTGAACGCGCCGTTGCGCGTATAGGAGGTGGTGCCGCCGGACGTCGCGTTGGTGGTGACGAAGAAGCCGCTGCCCTGGATCGCGACGTCGGTGGCGTTGGTGGTCGCGGACAGCAAGCCCTGCTGGGTGATGTTGGCGCGGCCGGACACCGTGACGCCGCCGGACGTGTATGAGGTGGCGCTGTTCGACGCGGTCACCAGATCCTGGAACATCGCCGACGTGGTCTTGTAACCCGTGGTGTCGGCGTTGGAAATGTTGTCGGAAATCATTGCCAGCGACTGGCTCTGCGCGTTGAGCGCCGAGATCGCCGAGGAAAGAGCACCAGTGAGACTCATGATAAAACTCCGGAGGCAATCAGGACGTGACGCCGATGATGTTGGCGGCGCTGACGGGAACGCCGTTCACGAGCAGCGAGGGCGTCGAGCCGGAGGCATCGATGCCGGTCACCGTTCCTGTCATCGTGGTGTAGCTGAGCAGCGAGTTTCCGGCGGAGTCGGTCGCGGTCACCTGAATCGTGTATTGGCCACCGTCCTTGAGCTGGGTCCCGTCGGAGGACTGACCGTTCCAGGTGAAGGTGTTGGAGCCGGCGGTTCCGGTCCCCTTGCCGCTCCACACCGTGTTGCCCGAGGAGTCCTGGATCGTGATCGCGACGTTGGACGCAGCCGAGGTGAGCGAGTAGCCGAAGGTCGCCGAGCCGTTGCTCAGCTCCGCCGTGTTCGTCTTCGCCTCGACGGTGTGGCCGATATAGTTGACCGAGTTGAGCGTCACGAGGCTCGAGAACGAGCTCGCCAGCGACGTCATGCTGGCGTTGGTCGACTGCTGCTCGGTGAAGTTGGCGTAGGAGGTGAGCTGGTTGATGAAGTCGGTCGTGCTGGTGGCGTTCAGCGGATCCTGGTTTTGCAGCTCGCTGACGAGAAGGTTGAGGAAATCGGTCGAGCTCATCCCCATCGACGCGCTCGACGACGAGCTCGACGTGGTGGAGGTTGCAGCAGAGGTTGCCGAGGAGACGGTCATGACAAGGCTCTCTTCGCCGCGGAATGCGCGACGGAACGCGGTGGAACATTGGGGTCGTGATGTCGTTCGCAGATAAAACGGACGACGCGCCGATTTCAGGCGCGGATTCATCCACCCGGAATCACTTGAAGAATCGGCAGAACTTGCCGTGTCCGTTGCGGGTTCGCGGCTCGCAGCCGTGCATCTCGCCGCGAGAGCCCGCGGACAGCTGCAAAGGCAGTGCGGAGCGTTTTAGAGCGAAAGGCTGATCGGCAGATCCGGCTCGCCGAGCATCAATGCCGGCGGCGTCAATGCGGGCAACAGGCAGAGGGCCAGCAACAGCGCAGGCAGCACCTTGCCTTGCTGTGCGGATTGGTCCGGTGCTTGTGCATCGTTCGGCTGATCGTCAGCCGAGGCCGGCCCCGACGCGGGCTTCTGGGGCAATTTCGCCGCCGCGGTCATGATGCGGTCGGCAAGACCCTTGGGTGCGCGAACCGGCGGCGCCGCGAGCGCGCGGCGTACCGCACTCGCCTCCTCGTAGAGCGTCCGCGCCTCGGCCGAAGATGCCAGGAGCTGGGCGGCGGCAAGACGTTGATCGTCGGGCCAGCGGGACAGATCCTCCCCCAGCCGGTCGATCAGGTCTTCGAATGTCGCAACATCCATCGCGCGCGCAGATCCAGCCTCGTCGCCAAGGCTGTCATAAAGCATTCGCGGGACGGCGGAAATCAATTTCCGCCGCTGCCGCATCAGGTCCAGCATGGCGCTTGCCGCACGGCTATTTTCCCCAACCGGGAGCGCCCGCCCAGGCCCTTGCTGCGCCCGCTAGCCGCCCTCGCCGGGTGATTCGCGGCCCTCTCCGGGCTCAGCGGTCGGCGGCTGATTCGAGCGTCTTGTCGAGTGCCCTGGCCTTGGCGGCCTTGCCGGCGGTCGCCTCGACGAACTTCCAGGCGTCGCGCAATTCCGCCAGGCTCGCGATGATGCGCCGGAAATTCTCCCTGGCCTGCGGCCGGCCATAGGAGCGCAGGCACGCCATGATCAGAGCGCTATAGGTACGGTAGAGACGATCGGCCATCGCGCCGCCGCGGGTGAAGTCGAGATTGTGGCTCAACCCGCGCAGGATCGCGGTCGCCCGCGTCAGATAGATGTGCCCTTCCTCGAAGCGCTTCGCCTCGTGCGCGTCCAGCGCCTTCTGCAACAGCGTGATCGCGCCGTCGCACAGCATCACCACCGCCTTCAGCGGCGGCACCGCCACCGCTGCGGATCGATAGGCATTGTTGGCTTGGTAGGCCGTGGCATTCTGTGTCATCAGTTACTCGATGCTGCGTCTAGGAGTGCTTTCAGGTAGCCCAGCGTATTGTTCGCGCTTTCGATGGCCGCCTGGTAATTGGCGTATTGAACCTGCAGCTGAGCCTTGAACGTCGCCGCATTGCTCTGAATGTCGCTGACCTGGGACTGCAGGTCGGTGTCGCGCGACTGCAAGTTGGTGATCATGGTCTGGAGTTGACCGCTGGTTCCGGAACTGGTGTGCGCGAGCTGGTAGAGCTGCGTCGCCAAACCGGACGACGATGTCACCGTGATCGACTGCGAGGTCGAGCCCGTATAGGTGAAGGCCATACCGGCGTAGATCGTTCCTGAATTGCCGATGATGGTGTTGCCGACCACCGAAAAGCCGGAGCTGTCGCCGCCGACCGAGGCTCCGGTCAGCGTACCGGTGGAGTCCACCGTGAGGTCGAGCGTGAAGGATTGCGGCGACGTGCCGGTATTGACCACACTGAGCTGGCTGGACGAACTGGCGGTCTGCGCCGACAGCAGCTGGGTGACGCCGGCGAGATTTTGCGTCAGCACCGTCGACAGCGTTCCGGTATCGAGCTGGAGCTCGTTGTTCTCATTGAAGGACAGGCCGAGATCGGCCATCGTCATGCCGCCGACCGTCCCGCTGAGCACCTGCTGCAGCTGGGTCATGAGATCGCGCATCGTGCTGTCGCCGAACAGCACCGCGCTCGACGCGGCCGTGCCGTCGGAATTCTGCGCCGACTGCGCGATCACCTGGTCGCGAAATGCGTTGTAGTTGGTGACGAAGGTCTGCAGCGCTGACGTGATCTGGCTGGTGTCGGTCTCGATGCTGATGTTGACGCTGGTGCCGCTCGGCGTCGGCTGCAGCAGGTCGAACGTGACGCCGGACAGGACGTCGGAAATGTCGTTGGTGTTACGCGTGAGCGCGATGCCGTCGAGGGTGAACTCCGCGGACTGCGACTTCTGCAGCACGTCGATGAACGCCCCGGACGTGTCGGTGACGCCGAGCTTGTTCAGGATGTCATCGCCCGACGTCGACGAATAGGCGATGTCAGCGGCGTCCTGCGTCCCCGTCAGCACCATCTCGTAGGACCCGCTCGACACCTGGACGATGGAGGCCTGGACATTGGTGGTCGAGGTCTGGGCGTTGATGGTGTCGACGATATCCTGCATCGACATGCCGCTGGTGATCGAGATCGCCGTGCTGGTGCCGCCGGACAGGCCGAGCGAGAAAGTGCCGGAGAGGCCCAGCGCCATCGAGCTGCTCGACTGCGAGGAGCCGATCACCTTCTGCGCGGTTGCGAGCTGGGTGATCTGGAGCGTGTGATCGCCGGTCGCCGAGCCGCTGTTGACGCTCATGTTGAGCGCCGACGAGGCGCTGACGTCACCGGTGGACGAGATCGTCGCCGCCCGGGTGGCGAACGCGTTGGTGGCAATCGAATTGATGATCGAGGTGCTGAGCGACGACAACCCGGTCGCCAGCGTCGACAGCTCGGTCTGCAGCGATTGATAGGCCGTGATCTTGGCTTCGTTCGCGGTGATCGTCGTGGTGATCGAGGTCGCCGCTGCGAGCTTGGCGTTGACCTCGGCCTCGATCAGGGCATCCCAATCGATGCTGGTCGAATTGGTCGTGCCGGTCGTTGTCACCGTGCTGGCAGAACTGGTCGACGTCGTGTTTGATGTGCTCGAGGTGGCGCTGCTAACCGTCATGTCGACACTTCCGCCGCGATAGGAACCGGGCCGGCATCATGCCGGCCCGATCGGTCTTTCGAATTAGCCGAGCAGCTTCAGCAGGTACTGCGGCATCTGGTTCGCCGCGGTTTCAGCGGAGACCGCGGCCTGGGTCTTCACCTCGGCCGAGGACAGCGTCGCCTGCTCGGAGGCGATATCGACGTCCTTGATCGCCGAGTTGGCCGACTGCAGGTTCTGGGTCTGGGTCGAGATCGAGTCGGCGCTGAAGTTGAAGCGGGATTCCTGAGCACCGATCTCGGCGCGTGCGGACGAAACCTTGTCGATCGCGGTGTCGAGAGCCGTCATCGCGCTGGTGGCGCTCGACAGGCTGGACACATCGAGCGACGTCACGGACAGCGACGAGGCCGTGAGGCTCGTCAGCGTGATCGTGATGGTGTCGGCCGAGGTCGAACCGACCAGCACCGAGACGCCCGAGGAGAACACGCTCGAACCGTCGAGCAAGCTCTGGCTGCTGTAGCGGGTTCCGCTGGCGATCGAGTCGATTTCGCCCTTGAGCTGCGTGAATTCCGAGTTGATGTAGGCGCGGCTGGAATCGGCCACGGTGCCCGAGGCGGACTCGGAAGCCAGCGACTTCATGCGGGCCAGGATGTCCGAGATGTTGGAAGCGCCGCCGTCGGCGGTCTGCAGGATCGAGGTCGCCTGCGCCGCGTTGGTGGCGGCCTGCTGCAGCGTCGTGATGTCGGAGGAGATGCGGGTCGAGATCGCAAGACCGGCCGCGTCGTCGGAAGCCGAGGTGATGCGCGAGCCGCTCGACAGCTTCGACAGCGCGCTGGTTTCCTGCTGCGAGTTGATGTTGAGGTAACGGACCGCGGAGTTCGCGGCGGTGTTGGTGGAGATTGCCGGCATGAGTAGCTCCTGTGCTGATGGGGCATGGCATGCCGCATCGTGAAAAAGAGAGGTGACGCGGATCCAGCCCCCGTCCGCCCGATCAAACGGGTCGGCCGCCGGTGGTCAGGCGCAAAATCTTCAGAAGCTGGAATTTATGGTTAGCAGTCGGTAAACGCGCCGCGCAGGTCGCGCTCGTGCCGCTTCAGCATCTCGCGCAGCTGCTGCCGTCCTCGCTTCAACAGCGACTCCACCGCGGCCACGGTCGTGTCCATGACCTCGGCGATCTCGCCGTTGCTCATGTTCTCATGATACGACAGGATCACTGCGACGCGCTGCTGCTCGGGCAGGCGCTGCATCGCGACCTCCAGCAGATTGCCGATCTCGTTGCGCTCGATCACGGCGGAGGCATCGAGCTGGGTGTCTGCGACCTCGGGCACGACATCGACATTCTCGGTGCGCGGCTTGCGGCGCAGATCGATGCAGCGGTTGCTGACGACGCGATAGAGCCAGGTCGAGAACTTTGCGCGGCCATGCTGCCAGCGGCCGCGATGGGTCCACACTTTCAGCATCGTGTCCTGCACGACGTCTTCGGCGTCGGCGGCGTTGCCGACGATGCGCAGCGCGATCGCGTAGGCGCGATCGACGTGGCGTTCGACCAGAGCACGAAATGCCGTCTCGTCGCCGGCGGCGAGACGGTCGAGCAAGTCCTTGTCTTCGTCGTGGATCTCGACGGTGTCGAGTGGGCCCGCATCGGCAACGGTGGGGACGTTGCTCCACGGAGCAGCCGCTTCGGCCGGTGCAACCGCGGCCGGCGTGGCCTCCACTTCGGCCGGTGCCCTCATATCAAGCGCGTAACTCATCCGCCGCTCTCCAACCAACGCCGCTGGCACACATTCCATGCGGCTTCTGAGCGTTGAACGGAGGGGTCCAGCAAACCAGGCGAACTTTTTTCGTTATTTTTCAAACGCTTAGCTGGATGTTTTTGCCGACCGCCCGGCAAAAGCTGCCGCTGCGCGCAGGCGCAGGGAAAAATGCGACGGAGTTTGGAGCAGTCGTTCAGCATCGCCTCGCATTTCCGCGGAAGAGATCGTCGCGTCGGAAAACGCTGTTGTCACACCAACTAACGCCACGCGAACCCATGCATGCGCCGAGCATGCGAGTGACTCACCGCCGTTGGTCGCCATCTTGCATTCGACGATTGCGACCAGGCAATTTTTTCCGAATCACTGTTTCGACGTTATCGGATTTTTTGAATCTGTCAGTCGCGAAGCGCGCGTTTTCGAATCCCGCATCAACTTTTTTGAACTGTCGCGCCTGATTTGTCTCACGCGCGCGTTCAACGCATGAGGACTGGCGGGAATTTTGCGCATGACGATCATGACGGTCGACGCGACGCGTCGAGCGCAGAATGTTTCTGCATGTTCATTCGATGTTTTCGATACATTTCTGTTGCGCGCCTGCACGACGCCGGATGGCGTATTTGAAAGGGTTTTTCAGCGTTGCTGCATTGCTGAAAAATTTCCGAACATGTCCGCCAGTTTCGTTCAACATCGAATCCAGGCGGAGGCGCGGGCGCGCAAAGTATCGCAGGAGCGGTGCGGCTCAACTGAAGTACGCATCGCCGACATCTACCAATACTTTCCGTTCAGGCTGTTCGGCCTGAGTCGCGATGCGTTGCAGGATCTTGCGCAGATCGAGTTCGACACCGAACTGGAGCTCTGCCGCGTCAATCCCGAAATGCTCGAGCAATATCTGGACATGAAGCGCGGCGGCTTTCGCGTCGGCTTCATTTCCGACACCTACTGGAGCACCGACCAGCTCGCGCAGCTGCTGCGTTCCTGCAGTCCCGGGCTGAGCTGGGATTTCCTTTATGCGTCCTGCGATCACGGCAGCAGCAAGAGCGAGGCGCTGTTTGAGGCCTATCTCGCCGAGCAAGGCATCGACGCGGCAAGCTCGTTCCATGTCGGCGACAACCACACCGCCGATATCAAGGGCGCGCGCCGTCACGGCATCCGTCCGCGCTACTACCCGCAGGCCGGCGCGGCGCTGGCTTCCAAGTTTCAACGCGAGACATCGATCTTTGAATTGCTGTGCCCCGATCAGCCGTCGCGGCTCGACTGCGGCGCCCGCACGCTGCGGCGCGCGGTGACGGCGAAGAGCGCGGAGCCTGCTCCCGCTTTCGACCTCGGCGTGACCGTGCTCGGCCCGGTGATGGCGGCGTTCGACGCATTCATTTCTGCGCGGCGCAGCGCGCTTGCTCGCGAGGGCGCGCGCGTGGCGGTCGGATTCCTCGGCCGCGACGGCCTGCTGCCGCATCGCGTCTGGCAGGCAAACCACGGCGAGACCGGCGCCTATATCGAGATCAATCGTCGCGTCAGCCTGGTCGGGTCCGCCGATACGCTCGAACCACTCTGCGAGCTACTACGCCGGGTCGTCAAGATCGACGCGGCGACCTTTATCGACATCGTCAAGGTGCAGCCGCCCGCCGTGATGAAGTTCTTCGCGCAGTATCCCGACGGCATTGCGAGCGGCCGCGAACTCGCCGACGCCCTGCCCGATCTGATGGACCCGCGCGAGATCACCGATATCGCTGCCGGCGTCCGGACCCGTTTGCTGACCTATCTTCGCGCGCATATCCGGGATTTCGATGGCTGCACCGATCTGATCCTGGTCGACCTCGGCTATTCGGCGAGCGTGCAGAAATCGTTGCGGCGAATTTTCGATCGCGAGGGCATCCGCATCCGCCTGCACGGCGCCTATCTGCTGACGCTTGACGATGCCTTCGACGGCATCTCCGATGACGACACCGCGGAGGGCCTGATTTCGGATCGCGTCGTCACGCCGCACGTCAAGCGCATGCTGATCCGCAACGTCGCCTTGCTGGAGCAGCTGTGCTGTTCCACGGAAGGATCGGCGCGGGATTATCGCGGCGGTGAGGTATTGCGCGAGGGTGATCAGCGCCCGGCTGCCCAGCTGGCGCTGGCGACCGAGGTGCAATCCGGAACGCTGGCCTATGTTTCGCGCGCCCGCGAGCTGGCACCACGCTACGGATTGCAGCCCGATGCCGCCCCCGCGGTCGCGGCGCGCTGGACGGCCGCCGTGCTCGGACGCCTCCTGCTGCTGCCGGACGATGATGAGCTCGCGCTGCTCGGCGGCATCAAGCATGACGTCAATCTCGGCACCCCGGCGCTGGCGCCATTGCTCGATGCCGACTTCGTCAATGATAGCATCATCGCCCGCGGCCTCATGACCGCCTGCACGGCTCCGGCGCCCCCGATGTGGCTGGCGGGCAGCTTTGCCGCCCTGTCGCCGTCGCATGCCTATCTCTACACGCTGTTCGGCGCCAATCGCCTGCCCGCTAGCGTGTTCGGCGAAGCGCTGTGCGGGACGCTGCAGGTCGGTCTGTTCGAGCGGAACGGCCAGGCGTCGCTGGAGGCGATCAGCGTCTATCACACCGGGCTCGGCGATCTTCGCCTGCGGATCCCGCTGTCGCGCCGGATGGCAATCGCGACTATCGTGCTGCCGCTGGCCAAGCTCACCCGCGACGGGATGCTCCACGGCATCACGGTCCAATATGGCGAGAGCGCCGCGAAAGCCGCCGAGGGTTCGAACGTGACAGCGATCGCCGAGGGACGGCTCATCGATGTCGGCCTCGAACGGCGCGGCCGTCACTTCCGCGCCACCAGTGACGACGGCATGCTGCTCATCCCCGTCGACGGCTTCGAAGACGACGTCGCCATCTACACGGTCGCGCTGACCGCCCTCGACCATGACCGCATCCTTGCGGTCGCGGACCGCGACGGCAACGGCGCCGCTTCGGCCACACTGACCTGGCGCAGCGCCAGAGGCATGCCGACAACGAACAACAACAGCTGATTTGTCCGCCTGATCCGGCCGCCCCGCACGTAGAAGGTTAACGAGGGGTAGTGCGGGCATGATGTCTGTTGACACGGCGCAAGCTGACGGCTTGCAGACGAACTTCGACCAATTGCTGGCGGCGAACGGCATCCGGATGAGCGCGGCGCAGCGCCGGCGGCTCGCATGGTTGTCGGAGCGGCTCGGACCCGCGGTCGTCCATCAGGCCAGCTCAGTGCCGGCGAGGGACCATGGCGTCATCATCCTCGTCGAGCCGCCGAGCGGCCCCGCCGCCGAGATGCTTTACCGGTCGCTTCGCGCCAACTGCGCGGTCGTCGTCCCCTTCGGCGAGAATCCCGCCTTCGACTTCCTGAAATCCAAGTTGACCGACTTCGGAACGATCGGGCCGAGCTTCGATGGCCCGCATGAGATGTGGTGGGGCGGCCTCAATTGGCGCCCGATCGCGCCCGAGCAAGGCTCAAGGTCCGAGGCATCGCTGCGCGTGGTCTCCTGCTATCCCCGCGCTTGCGGCGACGACCATGCCCGCGCTCTCCGCGACAGGCTGGCCGAATTTCGGATCCCCTGCGATATCGCTCCGATCGACACCGCAGACGGCGAGCACATGCGCGCAGCCGAGAAATCCGCCTTCTTGCTGCGGATGTGGGAGCAGCATCGCGAGCCGCTGCTGTTCATCGAGGCCGACGCAGTCCTCAGCGAGCCGCCAATGCTGCCGTCGTCCCTCGCATGCGACATCGCGCTTCACAAATGGAACCGGTGGGAAATGTCGGCGCGCACCCTCTATCTCGCCCGTTCGCCCGCCGCCGAAGCGGTGCTGCGCAACTGGCATCACATCGCGAGCGCCTATCCCGCGGTCTGGGAAGGCTATCTGCTCGACCAGGCCTGGAGCCTGATATCGTCACAGATGGCGCTCGACACCGTCTGGCTGCCGCGCTCATACCACGCTCCGGCCGAAGACGCCGGCACGCCCCGCCACACCACGGTCGTTCACGACCTGCCCACCGACAGCAGCGATCTTGGACCGGATGCCGAATTCGGCGTCGCGATGCGGGCCGCGCGGCGCGCCAGCCGCAGCGGCGGCCGTGACGCCATGATCGTGATCCGGTCGCAGGCGGCCTCGAATGATGCGATCACCGTGATCATGCGCGATATCGCGACCAGCGACGCGCGCGAAATGGCTGCCAGCATCGAGGCGGTCACCGGCGCGTTCGCGGCCGATTGCGGCGGGTTCGGCCGGCTCGAGCTCGCACTCTGCCCCTGGCAGGACGATATCCGCGCGGCGAAATCGGCCGCGAAAAGCGCAAACAACCGCATCATCGAGATCGCGCCGTGGCAGACGCTGCCGGCCGACCTGTTCCGCACCGTGGGCCAGTCCCGCGATGCCGGCAGCGTCGTCGTGACGGCCGGGCAGCGCGGCTGATGAATGCTGGGAAGACAGAGCAAGGGAAGGACATCGACATCGTGAAGACAATCATCCTTCTTACCGGCGTCGCCAACCAGCAATTCGCGCTTACCGAGCTGTTGAAGGCGCACAATCCGGCGCTGTCATTCCGCTGCGCGGTAACGGCCGACGAGCTCGCCGCGATCGAGCCGGAGGTCTTGCGCGAGGCCCGGCTGTTGGCCTTCACCACCAGCGTCATCGTGCCGGAGCACATTCTGGCGGCGCTCGGCCACGGCGCCTACAATTTCCATCCCGGCCCGCCGCAATATCCCGGCTGGGCGCCGGCGCATTTCGCGCTCTATGACGGTGCCCGCACCTTCGGCGCGACGGCCCATGTGATGGCCGCGCGCGTCGATTCCGGCCCGATCGTCGGGGTCGAGTCCTTCATCATTCCCGACAAGATCAGCGTGCGCGGGCTCGAACAGATCGCCTATGTGCGGCTTGCCCATCTGTTCTGGCGGATGTCGCGCGATCTCGCCTGCGATCCGACGCCGTTGGCGGAATTGGAGATCGCCTGGTGCGGAATCAAGAGCACCCGACAGATGTACCGCGAGATGTGTGAGCTTCCCACCGGCATCAACCCCAGTGAGCTGGCGCGCAGGATCCGCGCCTTCCACGACGACTTTCGCGACATCCCGCTGACCTGCTCGCTGCACGGCATCCGCTTCCAGCTAGCAACGACTGCCACGCAGGTGCCCGAGCCGCCGCAGGTGGTCTCGCCGCCGCTCGCCGCGGCCTCCTGAGACTTGGCCTCAACCGCGCGTCGCACGGCCCCGGACCTCGCGGTGCCGCTGCAAATGCGCCCTCACCGCGCGCTCCGCGGCGCGCGCGGAGCCGAAATAGCCACCGTCGAGGCCGTCAAAGGCGCGATCCGAGGAGAAGAAGCAGAAGCCACGGTTGTCGCTGACGACGATACCAGCGGTCCGATCTGATACTTCGATGACATAGGCTTGAGACATTTGGGCTTGGGACATGCGTGTTCGATCGCCGGACGACGGCGCTCCTGTCTGATTGTCGGGTGCTTGACTTGTTGGAGCGATCAACAACAGACGCCGGTCGCCGCCGAGATGCAGCGATGCTGCATGCGGCTTCGCATGTCGCACATCAAGCTGCGGTGGTCGTGTCTCATTGCGGCGGCCTTGAACAACGCGGGGTATCGCGCAGCAATATCCGGCCGAACCGCGCGGCGGTCAATGAAATGGCTGACCAAAGATAAGAGCCCGGCGCGACGCCTCATTCGCGGCCAGCGGAAAAACAGCACAGTTTTGGTGGTGACGGTCGTGGAGCGCTGAATTGGCCGGACACCGTGCATCCCGGCGCCCGGCCAAGGTCGCTCAGGGCAGGATCGGCGGGTGATAGGTGAAGGTCGCCATCAGGATCGCCGCCAGCAGCATCACGATCGGGAAATGGATGAAGAACTGCACCGAGGTGTAGCCGATCAGATCCTTCGACTTCAGGCCGAGGATGCCGAGCAGCGGCAGCATCCAGAACGGGTTGATGAAGTTCGGCAGCGTCTCGGCGATGTTGTAGACCATCACCGTCCAGCCGAGATGCGCGCCGATGTCGTTGGCCGCCTTCATGATGTAGGGCGCCTCGATGATCCACTTTCCGCCGGCCGACGGCACGAAGAAGCCGAGCAGCGCCGAATAGATTCCGACCAGGAACGAAAACACGGTGGAATTGCTGGAGGCACCGACGAACCAGTGCGCGATCGTGTTCGACAGCGTCGTGCCGCTGCTGTTCGGGACCTTGGTCAAAATCTGCGCAATGCCGGCGTAGAACGGAAACTGCAACAGCACGCCGGAGACACTCGGCATCGCCTTCGAGAACGACTCGATGAGGCTGCGCGGTCGCCAGTGCAGCACGATGCCGAGGATGAGGAAGACGAAATTATAGGTGTTGAGGCCCGACAGCGTGATCAACGGATTGCCCGACTGGAATGTCTGCCACAACCAGCCGGCGGCAAGCACGGCGATCAGGATCGTCAGCAGCGGGCTGAACTCGAGCCAGTCGCCCGGACGCGCCGGCTTCCTGGCCTCGATGCGATCATCGCCGAGCGCTACGCCGAGGTCTTCTGCCGTCCTGGCCTGATCGGGCGCCGGCGTCGTGAAATAGCAGATCGCCGCGGACACGACGGTCACCATCACGACGGTGACCATATTCTGCCAAGTCAAGATGGTTTCGGAGAAACCGATCACGCCGGTGATCGGCAGGAGCGACGCCGGAATGCTGCCGGCATTGGCCTGCAGCTGCGCGGCCGAGGAGGTGATGCCGAGGGTGAAGCCGCAGCCGAGCCCGAGATAGCCGGCGGCGCCGGCCGCCCGGTAGTCGAGCCTGATGTCGGTGCGCCGTGCGATCTCGCGCACCAGAAGGCCGGAGAAGATCAGGCTCAGGCCCCAGTTCAGCAGCGACAGGAAGATGCTGAGCACACCGACAAAGACCACGGCGCCGCGCCCGGTCTTCGGCACGCTGGCGAGCCGCGCCAGCACGGCCGCCACCGGCGGCGACATCGCCACGACATAGCCGCCGATCGCGACCAGCGCCATCTGCATCGTGAAGGGAATCAGGTTCCAGAACCCGTCACCAAACGCGCGGCTGACGGCGAGCGGCGAACCGCCATGCAGGATCGCGCCGATTGCGACCGCAATCACCGCGATCAGGACGAAGACGTAGGCATCCGGAAACCAGCGCTCCGCAAACGCCACCAGGGCTTGCGAAAATCGCGCGATGATGTTGTCCGCGGCAGGTTTTCGTAAGCTCACGGTTTGATCGTGCGTTGCATTCGTCATCAATCTGATCCCCTTCCGGTAATTCGGTTACTGCCTTCAATCGGGTTTGGTCATCAAAGCGCGAGCGTGAGATCGGTCAGCGGCACGGCCTGGCAGGCGAGGCACTGTCCCTCGCTGCCATCGACAGCGCCGAGATGGGTGAACTCGCCATCGACGACCTGAACCGCACAGCTTTCGCATTGCCCGACACGGCAGCCGCTCGGCAGCGCGACGCCCGCCGCGCCGGCCGCATCAAGCAGCGTCCCCTGCTCCGGCCGCCAGGAAAAACTCTGCTTGCTGCCCGCAAGCCGGACGGTGCGCGGCGCAAGATCGCTCGGCACCGACGGCGGCGACACGAAGCTTTCGGCGAAAATGTCGAAGCGCGGCACGCCAAGCGCCGTCACGGCCTCGATCTGTGCCGCAACGAATTCCGGCGAGCCGCAGATGTAGACCAGCGGCCGGCGCGGCAACAGCGGCTTGACCCGTCCGAGATCAACCCTCCCCTTGCGCAACGCATGCGAGTCGATCGGGTCCTGCGCGAACTGCGCGGAATAGAACGTCACACGCTTCAGCCCTGGAATACCGGCTTCCAGCTCCGCAAGCCGCTCGGCAAACGGATGCTCCCGACTGCTGCGGCAGCCGTGGAGCAGCAGGATTTCGCCAACGCGATCTTGTGGGGCAATCCGTTGCAGCGTTTCGAGATGGCTGATGAACGGCGTGATGCCGATGCCGGCGGCGAGGAAGATCAGCGGCCGCTGCCCCTTCAATGGCGGCGTGAAGATGCCGCCCGGCGGCTCCAGCACGACCTCGTCTCCGACGGCAAGATGGTGCAGACGATCCGGCATGAAGAACGGCGCATCGCCACTCGGCGCCTCATTGAAGAAGCGCCCCTTCACCGCTATCGAGAGCACATCCGGCCGATCGCCCGATCCGGTCAGCGAATAGGCCCGTGCCTGCGTTGCGCCGGGCAGCGAGACCATCACGTGCTGGCCCGGCAGGAAGTCGGGCAGCGGACCATCGTCAAGCGGCAGCAGGTTGAGCGCGATGACATTATCCGCCTCGGCGCGACGCGCGCCGACCCTGAACCGCCGCTGACCGCTCCACAGGCCGCGACTGGCAATTCCGTCGCGCCTGATATCGCAGACGATCGCGCGCAGCGGGACGGAGCCGCTGACCGGATCGCGCGCATCGTCATGCAGCACGGCGTTGATGTTGCGGGTGTGGATGCCTGCCGTCGCGGAACGCTCGCGGCCGAGCGGCGGACAGTCTTCCCACCAGCCGAATTCGGCGACGACGACGCGATCGTCGAGCGCCGCATTGATGCGTACCTTCAGGCGCACGGCACCGCCATGCGTCTCCACCACGGCCCAGTCGCCTTCGGCAAGGCCACGCCGCTTGGCCAGCTGCGGACTGATCTCGACGGCCGGATCGGGCGACTTGCGCCGCAGCGAGGCGACGTGCCGATAAGAGGAGTGAACGAACCAGCCGCTCTTGGCGGTGGAGAGCGCGAGCGGAAAGCGTGCGTCCGGCGCTGCCGCGAGCGGGCTGCCGACCGGCTCGACGTGGTCGGGCAAGGGATCATACCCGTGTCCCAGCATGAGCTCGGAATAAAGCTCGACGCGGCGCGTCGGCGTTGAGAATCCGGCAACCGTTCGGTTCTCGCGCGCCACGGCGTATTTTTCGTCGCGGAAGACTTGCGGGAAACGGCGTCCTTCCGGATGGTCGCGCAGATCCTCGACACCGATGCCGAGCGGCGCCAGCTGATAGTTCCACCCGGCCTTGATGTCGCCGCCGAAGAACAAGTCGCCCATCCCGAGCTTGAGCGCGAGCGCGGCGGCGATCTCGTAATCGGCCTTCACCTCACCGACCGGCTCGACCATGCGCGGGCGAAACTGCACGGTCTCGACAGCTTCCTGCGTGATCTCGAATCCGATCTTGAGCGCATCGCGCTCCCATGGCGTGCTGGCCGGCAGCACGAAATCGGCGCTCTCCGCGGTCGGATTCATGAACATGTCGATATGGACCTGGAATTCCAGCGCGTTCAGCGCGGCGCGGTTGCGCTCGGAATGGCCCTGCGAGACGACGAAGTTGGTGCCGAAGGCGACCAGCGCGCGCACCCGGTAGGGCTCGCCGTCAAGCACGGCCCGGCTGAAGTCGCGCGCCGTGATCCAGCCCTTGGCCGGCGGGCCGAGCGGCAGCTCAGTAATGCCCAGCGCCTTAGCCTGCTGCTCCGGCGACAGAATGTTGTAGTCGTTGAGGGCACGGGTCGGCGGCGGCACCGGCCAGCGATTGCCGCCGGGCCGATCGCAAGCGCCGGTCAGCGCATACAACGTTGCAATCGTGCGCTCGATCGCGGTCGCGTTGGTGTGCTGGCCGACGCCGGTCCAGGAATGGTAGGCGAGCCGCGGCCGGCGAGCGAGCAGCGTGTTGAACGCGTCGACGTCCTCGACAGGAAGCCAGGTCAGCTCCGCGACGCGCGCCGGCGTGTATGTCGCGGCTCGCTCGACGAGCAGTTCGAACGCGGTAGCCGCCGCTATCAGCCGGCCGTCGCGTGTGCGGACCTGCAGCGCGCCACGCAGCTGGCCACAGCTCTCCGGCGCGTAGCGGGTGTCGCAAGGCACGGGCGCGCCCGACGCATCGAGACGAACGAAAGCCTCCGGCGCGCCATCCGGCCACAATGCGTCGGCGCGCAGGAAGCGTCCGGTCGCACGATCGACCAGCAGCGATCCATTGGTCCATGCGCCGACGAAATCCGCATCGAAGCTGCCGGTCGCGATGAGGTGACGGATCGCGCCCATCGCGAGCGCGCCATCGGCGCCCGGGCGAATGCGCAGCCACAGATCGGCCTGCTGCCCCGAGCCGTTCGGCTTGGGATCGATCACCACGACCTTGGCGCCGCGCCGCCGCGCATCGGCGATCCGCGTTGCCTGGGCAAGCCAGGTCCGCGCCGGATTGTGGCCCCACAGGATAATCGCATCGGCATTGTCGTAATCGGGAAAGCCGATGCCGCGGCCGAAGGTCAGCCCGTGCGCATAGTCCTTGTGCCAGCCGCAGATCTCGACCGCATAGATCAGATTGGGGCTGCCGAAGCCGCGGATGAAGCGCTCGACCCACTCGAAACTGTCGACCATCGGCGTGCCGCTCGGCGTGGTAACGCCGAACGCCACCGCTTCGGCGCCGCTCTCGGCGCGGATCGCACCGAGCTTCTCGGCGATCTCGGTCAACGCCTCGTCCCACGACACCTCGACCCAGCCCGGATCGGCAGCACCGCGCGGCTGGGTCCGCTTCAGCGGGACGGTCAGCCGGCGCGGGCTGGCGACGATTTCTGGGGCCGCGCGGCCCTTGGCGCATAGGGCGCCGCCGGTCGGGTGGTTATTTAATACCTCTACACCGACAAGACGCCCATCCTCGACCACGGTGACGGCACCGCAGCGCGAACGACAAAGCGTGCAATAGCCGGGTAGCCGCTGTTTCACCGCCGTCTCACTATCCGATCGCTCCTTGTGACGCATTTTTGTAATGCGTTACACATTTACGTCATACGCTATCGGCGGCGTCAAGGCTAAGTAATAATCAGCGACGAATCGGAGTTCCCAGCGAGAGGCGGCCACGACCACCGATGGACCAGAATTTGCGAGAACAAGTGCTGCAGCGGGTGCGGGCCGAGATCATTTCCGGGCAGAGCCTTCCAGGCACGATGTATTCGGTGCCGAGTCTCGCGGCGAGCCTCGGCGTCTCCTCGACGCCGGTGCGCGAGGCGCTGCTCGAGCTCAGCCGCGGCGGCCTGGTCGAGCCGATGCGCAACCGCGGCTTCAAGGTGGTGGAGCCGACGCTGACCGAACTGCGCAATCTGTTCGACATGCGCGAGGTGCTCGAGCTGCACGCCGCCGTGCTGGTCGCCGCCAATCCGCCGAAGGATCTAACAATCGTACGCGGCTGGGCCGACCAGATCGCCAGGGCCGTGGAGACCGACGACGTCCAGCTCTATCTGGAAGCCGACCGCAACTATCATCGCGAGTTCATCGCGGCCGCCGGCAACGACCTGCTGACCGACACGGTGATGGGCCTGCGCGACAAGATGCGGCTCTACGGCATCAGCTCCCGCGCCGGCCACGAGCGGCAGCAAGCGTCAGTGCCTGAGCACTACCGGTTGATCGAGCTCGCGCTCGCCGGCGAGACCGAGGCGCTGACCGCCCTGCTCCGCACTCACATCCGCTCCTGGGAGCCGATCTTCGTCGATGCATTGCTGCGCTCGAAGGAGCATGCGCGCGAGCCGCTGCGGCAGGCCCGCGGCTGATGCGGAACGGAGGCAGTTAGCCGGTCGTGCTGACCGGCTAGTCCAGAATGCTCTTGTACTGCTCCGAGAAGACATCGCGGCCGATGATCAGCCGCATCACTTCAGAGCTTCCAGCGAGGATTCGATTGACGCGCGCGTCGGTAAACATGCGACTGATCGGATATTCATCCATGTAACCTGCGCCGCCGTGCAACTGGACGCCAAGATCGAGCATCTTCCACTCGACCTCCGACGACATCATCTTAGCCTTGGCGCCCATATTGCTGGTCAGGCGTCCGGCATTGTGCTCGGCCACGCAGTGATCGACATAGAGCTGCACGAGATCGATTTCGGCATCCATCTCCGCCATGCGGAACTGGGTGTTCTGCTGTTCGGCAAGCGGCCGGCCAAACAATTTGCGGTCCATCACGTAAGTGCGCGTGATGTCGAACGCCTTGCGGCCATTGGCGATCGATCCAACCGCGGAGATCAGCCGCTCCTCGGCAAGGCCTTCCATGAGATAGTAAAAGCCCTTGCCGGGTTCTCCCAGCACGTTGGCCTTGGGCACCTTCACATTGTTGAAGAACAGTTCGGCAGTGTCCTGCGCCGGCATGCCCATCTTCTTGAGATTGCGGCCGCGCTCAAAACCTTCCATGCCGCGCTCGACGATCAGGAGCACCATGGCATGCTTCTTCTCGGCGCCCGTGAGCTTGGCCGCCACGATCACCACGTCGGAATTGATGCCGTTGGAAATATAGGTCTTCGAGCCATTGAGCAGGAAATGATCGCCCTTGTCTTCCGCGGTCGACCGCATGCCGGCGAGGTCTGAGCCCGCGCCGGGCTCGGTCATCGCGATGGCCAGGATGGTCTCGCCGTTGACGCATTTCGGCAGGAATCGGTCGCGCTGCTCCTCGGTGCCGAAGCGCTTGAAGTAGGATCCGACCAGTCGGCTGTGCAGCGTGTTGAACCAGCCCTTGCAGCCCGAGCGCGCGGTCTCCTCGATGATGATCTGCTCGTAACGGAAGTCCTCGTCGCCCATTCCGCCGTATTTTTCCTCGGGCCAGATCATCAGGAAGCCGAGGTCACCGGCCTTCTTAAACGCGCTGCGGTCGACGATGCCGGCTTCCCGCCACTCCTCCATGTGAGGCGTGATCTCGCTGGCGAGGAACTTGCGGTAGGAGTCGCGGAAAATGACCTGGTCTTCGGTAAAGCTGCGCATCAATCACCCAATAGCGCTCTCGTGGAAGCCCACCGACGTACGGCGAGGCATCGTAAAAAGTTTAGAGCGCCGGTTCTGCTGCAATCAAAACCGACGCCCCGTCATCGAAACAGGCGATGCCCTACTTGCCCTTCCAGTTCGGCGCGCGCTTTTCGGCAAAGGCAGCCGCGCCCTCGCGGGCATCCTCGGATACGAAGACAGGACCGACGATCTCCTGCTGCCTCTTCCACATCTCATCTTCCGGCCAGAGCCGGGATTCGACGATCACCTGCTTGGATGCCTTGACGGCGAGCGGGCCGTTGGCGCCGATCGCTGCCGCGAGCTCAAGCGCGGCGTCGAGCGCCGGGCCGTCGGTCACGCGATTGATGATGCCGAGTTGATGGGCGCGCTCGGCGCCGAAGAACTCGCCCGTCAATGCGAACTCCATCGCCACACGGAACGGCATCTGGCGCGGCATGCGGATCAGCCCGCCGGCCGCTGCCGCAAGTCCGCGCTTCACCTCGGGGATCCCGAACTTCGCGTTGCGGTTGGCGACGATCATGTCGCACGACAGCGCGATCTCCATCCCGCCGGCGAGCGCGTAGCCGTCGACAGCCGCAATCAGCGGCTTCTTCGGCGGGGCCTCGGTCAGGCCGGCGAAGCCGCGGCCGGGGATCGACGGCCGCTCGCCTTTCAGGAACCCCTTGAGGTCCATGCCCGAGCAGAATGTGCCGCCGGCGCCGGTGATGATGCCGACGCTCAGGGAATCGTCGGCGTCGAGCCGGTCGATCGCCGCGGCCACGCCCTTGGAGAGGGCGAGGTTGGCCGCGTTCTTGGCTTCCGGCCGGTTCAGGGTGATGATCAGTATCGGTCCGCGGACTTCAGTGAGGACCGGGGTTTCTTCGGACATCGCTTTGGTCTCCTGATCGCTCAACGCGGAGCCATGCGGATGGCGCCGTCGAGACGGACGTCTTCACCGTTGAAGTAGCCATTGGTGATCATGGTCAGCGCCAGATGCGCATATTCCTCCGGCATGCCGAGACGCTTGGGGAACGGCACCGACGCGCTGAGCGCGGCCTTGACGTTCTCCGGGGCGCCCTGCAGCAGCGGGGTGTTGAAGATGCCCGGCAGGATGGTGTTGACGCGGATGCCTTCGGCCATCAGGTCGCGCGCGATCGGCAGGGTCATGCCGACCACGCCGGCCTTCGAGGCAGAATAAGCCGCCTGCCCCATCTGGCCATCCTCGGCCGCGACGGAGGCTGTATTGACGACCGCACCACGCTCGCCGTGCTCCAGCGGAGCCAGCGACAGCATGCCCTGCGCCGACTTGGCGATGCAGCGGAACGTGCCGACAAGGTTGATCTGGATGATGCGGTTGAAGGCGTCGATCGGGAAGTGGGTGGGCTCGCCGGTCTTCTTGTCGCGGCCGGCGGTCTTCACCGCGTTGCCGGTGCCGGCGCAGTTTACCAGGATGCGCTCCTGGCCATGCGCCGCGCGGGCCCTGGCAAAGCCCGCATCGACCTGCTCGTCCGAGGTGACATCGACCTTGCAGAACACACCGCCGATTTCCTTGGCGATTGCTTCACCCTTCTCTTCGTTGAAGTCGAAGATCGCGACTTTCACGCCTTGCGCAGCCAGCGCGCGCGAGGTGGCAGCACCAAGGCCGGAAGCCCCACCGGTGACGACGGCGGCGACCGATGAATCGAGTTTCATGGCAATATCCTTTCGCGATCACATGCGTTCGATGATGATGGCGGGCGCCATGCCGCCGGCGGCACACATGGTGACCAGACCATAGCGACCGCCGCTGCGCTCGAGCTCGTCGAGCGCCGTGCCGATCAGGATCGATCCGGTCGCGCCGATCGGATGGCCGAGCGCGATCGAGCCGCCATTGATGTTGACCTTCTCGCGGTCCAGCTCGAGGTCGCGGATAAACTTCTCGGCGACGACCGCGAAGGCCTCGTTGATCTCCCAGACGTCGATGTCGTTCTTGGTCAGGCCGGCCTTGGCGAGTACCTTCTTGGCCGCCGGAACCGGCGCGTTGAGCATCAGGGTCGGATCGTCACCCTGGTTGGCATAGGCCACGATGCGGCCGCGCGGCTTGAGGCCGTGCTTCTCGGCATATGCCTTCGACGTGATCAGCACCGCGGCGGCGCCGTCCACCACGCCCGAGCTGTTGCCGGCATGATGCACGCCCTTCCAGTCGAGATCCGGATAGCGGCGCTGGATCTGCTTCTTGAACGTCGTGCCGTTGCCGAGGTCGAAATCGGCAAGCTGCTCGAAGCTCGGCTTCAGCGAAGCAAGGCCTTCAGCCGTGGTCTCCGGACGCGGGAATTCTTCACGATTGAGCGCAACGCTGCCGTCGTCGTTGAGGACGGGGATCACCGACTTGGCGAAGCGGCCTTCATCGATGGCCCGCTTGGCGCGCTGCTGGCTCGTCAGCGCCAGGGCATCGCAGGCCTCGCGGCTGATCCCCTCGCGCGTCGCGATGGCGTCGCCGCACACGCCCTGGTGCGACTGCGGGTGAATCTCGTCGAGCGCCGGATTGCCCGAACCCATCATCCGCGCCGGCTGCCCGGCCTTGGAGCGCTCGGCTGCCAGGGTCTGTTGGTAGCTCATCATCTCGGTGCCGCCGGCGATGACGCAATCTTCCATCCCCGACATCACCGACGCTGCCGCGAGGTTCACCGACGTGATGCCGCCGCCGCAGAAACGATCCAGCGTCGTACCGCTGGCGTTGATATCGTAGCCCGCCGCGAGCGCCGACATGCGTCCGAGATCGCCGCCCTGCTTGCCTTCCTGAGTCGAAGTCGACCAGATGATGTCATCGACGGTCGACGTGTCGAGCTTGTTGCGCTCCTTGAGCGCGCCGAGCACCGTCGCGGCCAGATGCTGCGGATGCAGGTGCGACAGCGCCCCCTTGCCCGGCTTGCCGATGCCCCGCGGCGTGCGAACAGCGTCAATGATGTATGCTTCAGACATGCGTTTCCCTTTGCTTCGGATGTTTCGTTAGCTTGCGCTCGTACCGATAGTCCCAACCGTCTCCGCGAGGCGTCAACGGTGTGGCGTCACCGCAAGCGGCTCGGCAATCGAGTTGCGCTGATCTTCGAAGTGCCCGAAGCGCGGCACCTGGCGGAGTTGCGGCTCGTCGGCGCAGGCAGGCTTGTCGCAACCCTGCGCAAACAACGGCGCGCCGGGCGCGGCGGCGTGGGGACCGAGAGCATATTTCTGCTCTTGCGGCAGATAGATCAGCTGGCCGATCTGGGTAAGCGTCAAGGTGAGACGCGAGACCGTCGATCGCGGAAGACCGCAGCGATCGGCGATTTCGCGATTTCCCAGGCGTATGCTTCGACCTTCGAAGCAACGCACGATGTCGAATGCGCGCGACACCACCTGGATCACGCGCCGGTTGTCCGTGCCGGCGGTCTCTTGCGCCATCAGTACCTCAGATCGACGTCCCATCGTTTACGCCTCACTCCTCATTTTCCATACGGGTGAACGAAGCCCACTCTGCTTCGGGCGGCAGACGCCGATCCGCGACATCACTGCCGGGGCGCGCATCGCTCGCGCGCCCGAACTGATGTGCGGGATTCGGCGGCAGTGATCGGCGGCGTGCACCGCGTGGGCGATTGCAGCGGTGCTGCACGGGTTTTTCCGGGATCGACGGTTTGACGCGATGGCCGGTCGCTCCGGCGTTCGGTCTGCCCGCGGTGATCACACTGACGTTGCGCTCGGCAAAGCGTGCGGCGGGCTCGGCAAGGTCATTCCCAGCCTGTTCGAGGCCGCTGCGCACGGAATGCACGAGCACCTTGTTTTCCAGCCAAGTGAGGCCGCGGCCGCGCGGGGCAAGCAGCTTCGGATGTCTCTGGCCGGCCAGCATCAGGCGGATTCTTTCCCTAGGGTTTTGGGCTTTAATTAATTGATTAATTAGTCAGGTGATTAAAGTGGGCGCTCTCCCCTGTCAACCGCCCTCGCCGCAGGGCGCCCCGCGCTCAGCCCGCACCTTCACCCCAACGCCTGTCAGCGCAGTGATCGCGGACCTGTCGTGATGAACTTCATCAGATTCAGACCGCTGCCGAACGGCGATCGAAATTCCGCGCGCGATAGCGGACATGCCCCGACGATTTGCCGGCCGGTGCGAAACGCAGGCGCAAGCAATTGAGGGCGGAGATCAGGAAGCGGCGTGAGGAAGCAGGCGATAGCGGTTGCCGGAACAGACGCGACCGCTGGCCGGGATGACCGTTACGAGGGCGGACTTAAGCTATGAAAGCTTGGTGGGCGCACCAGGGCTCGCGTGCATTGAACCTCCAGTTTGATTTCCTCTTGTCGGAATGGGGCAAGGCAAGTTTCGAGCGAGCCCGGACCAACTAACGATAAGGCGTCGGGAATTCGAGGCACTGGTCCGCTGCATCGCTAAGCCCACTATTCTCGAAGCCTTCTTTTCTACCTACGGGCAGGCAAACTCGCGAGGTCGCCTCCTGATACCCGTCAAAGGCCTCCTTTCGCCCGCAATTCCACCGCGAGAGGGTTAGAACCAGTTAGGTGCCGGCCTCGGGAGGCTCGCGTCGCGAAATGTCGGTTGCGGAAAGTGCCGAGAAGGTCGGCGCGGATCGCTCGATGTCGTCGGATTCCTCCTCCATCCAATTGAAGCGATCTTTTTGCCATGCCCGGACAAGCTCCGCCTATCGCCGGCTGAGCAGGATGTTGCGGTACTGCAGATCCTTGATCCTCTCGGGCGCAAAGTCGAGCTGGCCAAGGACGTCTTCATTGTGCTCGCCCTGATAGGCCGGCATACCGGGCGACGGCAGTTCCGAGCGGCTGAAGATCCAGGGATTGCCCGGCATTCGGACCAATCCGCCGGCCCGGTCATCGACCTCGACCACGGCATTCCACTCCTTGGCCCAATCGGTCTCCACGAACTCGTTGACGGTGCGCACGCGCCCAACCGCGAGCCCGGCTTCACTGACTTGCACCTGCAACTGCTCGAGATTCTCGAACGTCGTAATCCAGGCGCGAATTTCGGCGAGCAACGGCGCGAGGTTCTGCCGGCGCAGGCTAGCGGTGGCGTAGCGGGCATCGGCCAGCAAATCGCTTCGCCGCATCATCGCGCAGTAGCGCGTGAACATCGGTGAATAGATCGGGCTGGCGGCGATCGTCAGGCGGGTGCCGTCGGACATCTCGAAGATGTGCGACTCATTAGCCGACAGCGCGATAGGCTCGCCGTCGGTGTCGATCCCCGACATCATCGCGCCGGCGCGCTCGTTGACCGACAGCATCGTCGCAGCCATCGACACGTCGACGTGCTGTCCCTCGCCGGTGCGGTTGCGATGCTGGAGCGCGGCGAGCACGGCGATCACGCCCTGCAGCCCGGTATAGACATCGGCATGGCTGCATGAATCGCCGCGTGGCTCCGACAATGCCGCACCGAAATGGTCCTGCACGATCGAGGTCAGGCCGGTCTCGGCCTGCACCGTAGGCGCAAAGGCCGGCCGGTTGCGCCAGGAGGTCGACTGCCCGTAGCCGCTCAGCGAGACATAGATGATGCCGGGGTTGAAGGCACGGACGTCGTCGTAGCTGAAGCCGAACCGCGCCAAGGTGCCGGGACGGAAATTTTCGACGATGACGTCGGCCCCCCTACACAGGCGGGTGACTATCTCGCGTCCCTCAACATAGTTCAGGTCGATGCTGAGATTCCGCTTGCCGGCGTTCTGCTGCACGAAATACAGACCCATACCACCGACGTAAGGCAGTCCGGCGCGGCCAATGTCGCCGGACGGCGGCTCGATCTTGGTGACCTCGGCGCCGAGGTCACGCAGCGCCTTGGTGCAATGCGGACCGGCCAGCACGCGAGTGAAATCGACCACCCGCAATCCCTGAAGAGGCGCAGCCGACATCGTCAGTCTCCCTCGAAGACAGCTGTTGCCGGGCCCGACGCGAAGAAGGCGTCGGCGCCGCGCTGGCGATCCCTGGCCTTCCAGATCATGTCGTTGATCTCGACCTGTCGCGCGTCGGCAGCGGCGACGCCGCCGCGCGCCTGCAGGTTCGCCTGCATCTTGACGCCCGCGATGACCTTGGTCGGGCCGGCGGCGAGCTGCCGGGCCATGGTCATCGATGAAGCGCCCAATTCGGCTTCCGGGACGACGAGGTTGATGATGCCCCAGCGTTCGAACGCCTCGGGCGTGTGACGGCGGCCGAGCATCGCGATCTCCTTGGCCCGCGCGATGCCGGCGCGTTGCGCGATGCGCTGCGTGCCGCCGAGCAGCGGCAGCAACCCGACCGCAACCTCGACCTGGCCGAGGAACGCGGTGTTCGCTGCGATAATCATGTCGCAGGTCAGCGCGAGCTCAAGCCCGCCGCCAAGCACGCCGCCATTGACGGCGGCAACCGTGGGAACCGGTACATCCTCGAGACTACGCCAGATTTTTTCGAGGCCCGCCTGATCGGTGTGCAGCTTGGTGCCGATTCCCCAGGACGCCATCTCCGCGCCGGCGCAGAAGTGCCGCATCGAGCTACGCAGCAGGATAGCGCGGCAGCCGGCCGCAACCACCGCGTGGTAGGCGCCGACCACATCGTTGACGAGCTGGTCGTCGAGCAAATTGTGCGGCGGCTTCGCCAGCGTCACCACGCCAACCTTGCCGTCCATCTCGTGAAGTACTGTCGTCATCAGGTTCCCTCCGCTCGATGCAAAAGCCGGCCGGCAGCGCTTTCGACGCAGCGTCACGGCGGTCAGACGTCTCCTCGCTGCGGGCCTGCCCGGCGCAGATCCCGCTGTTCTGATGATTTGAATGTCGTCCGTCATAACAAACGTGACAACGTCAAGCTCTGCCAATTATGATGTCGAAGATTGCCAAACGGCCGGAAGAGCCGTTCGTCGGCCTGTCAATCTGTGCCAGCCGGACGTGGAGGAAGTGCCATGAAGCCGATCAAGATCGTGATGCCGATCTCGAGCGACCCCGATGCGCCGACGCAGAGCCTGCTCGGACTCGGCGCGCTGGCCGCCGAGCTGGCGGCACAGGGCGTGTCGGTGCGCGAGCTGTTTGCGCGGACCGGTCTCGATGCTTCCCAGCTCGAGGATCCCCACGCTCGCATCTCGCACCGCCAGCGGCTGGCGATCTACCGCAACGCGATGCGGCTGGCGAAGCGCTCCGATATAGGGTTGCTCGCAGGCGCTCGGCAGCGCATCAGCGATTATGGCATTTACGGCTATGCGCTGGTGTCGAGCCGGACATTCGGCGAAGCGCTGATGTTCTCGCTCGATCACATCACCATGGCCGGGCCGGCGGTCAGGCAGATCAGCTTCCGGATCGAGCATGGGACGACCGCGATCCTTCGCAGCCATGGGCTCGACCCGCTCGGCGAGCTGCTGCCGTTCGCCGCGGAATTCTGGCGCAGCTCGATGACCGCGGTGTTCAGCCGCATCCTCGAGTCGCCGTTCCCGAGCAAGAGGATGATCTTTCCGTTTGCCGCACCCGTGCACTGGCGCAACTACGAGCGGATGTTCAACTGCCCGATCGACTTCGGCGCCGATCGCATGGAATGGCATTTCGATGCCAAGGTGCTCGATCTGCCCTGCCCCAATGCAAACCCGATCACCGCGAAGATCTGCCAGCAGCTCTGTGACGTCGTCTTGACCGAGCATCCCGGCGAATCCGAGCTAGTAAGGCGGATCAGAGCCGCCTGCCTCAACAGCCCCAGCCGATTTGCGGGCGCGCCGGAGATCGCATCCAAGCTCGGGCTGTCGTTGCGAACGTTCCACCGCAGGCTGGCGGAGGACGGGCAGTCGTTCCAGTCGATCGTCGACGGGATGCGGCAGTCGATTGCGACAGAGTTGCTCGAAAACACCCATCTGGCAATCGATCAGGTCGCCGAGCGTGTCGGCTTTGCCGACGCTACCAGCTTCCGCAAGGCGTTCAAGAAGTGGACCAACCGCTCGCCGTCGGACTTCCGTCACCCTACAGCGCAGCGGCCAGCAGCGTCGCCAGACGCGTGACCAGCAGCAGCGATAACCCGACCGCAAATGTCAGGAGCTGTCCGAAGCGGAAGTCGTCTGGATCGAGCGCCGCGTTCTGGAGCTGTGCGTAGGTTAGCAGCGATTGACACTCCATATCACCCTCCCGCCATCAGGCATGGTTGTTTTCGGCAATCACGGCATCGGCGGGCCCGATCCTGCCGACGCATGAGCCGAAGCCGATGCCCGCAAAACCTTCCAGGCTGCAGCGGCCGCGGAAGGTGACCTCGTCGCCGTCCTCGAGGAAGCCGCGGCGCTCGCCGCTCGGAAGCACGGCCGGCCGTGATCCGGCGGCGGTGAACTCGAGCATGCTCGAAAGCTGCGCCGGGCTAGGCCCCGAAATGGTGCCAGTGCCGATCAGGTCGCCCGGCAGCAGATTGCAGCCATTGATGCTGTGATGCGCGATCATCTGCGCCGGGGTCCAGTACAGGTATTTGGCATTGGATGTGAGAATCGCCGCGGCGGGCTGGTTCGCGGCGCGCATCTGCGCGGTCGAGAGCAGGACCTCGAGGTGGACATCGAGTCCGCCGTGCGATTGATCGGCCGCGTCGAACAGATAGTCGAGCGGACGCGGATCGCCGTCCGGCCGCGCCAGCGCCGCGACGCGGAACGGCGCCAGCGCATCCGACGTGACGACCCACGGTGACACCGAGGTAGCAAAACTCTTGCTGAGGAACGGTCCGAGCGGAAACATCTCCCAGCGCTGGATGTCGCGCGCCGACCAGTCGTTCAGCAGCGAATAGCCGACGATCTGCTGCGATGCTTCGGCGATCGGGACGGGATTGCCGAGCCGGTTGCCGGCAGCGAGGTAGAAGCCCATCTCGAGCTCGAAATCCAGCCGTTCGCACGGGCCAAAGCCCGGCGCTGCGCCCGCCACCGTGGGCGGGCGTTGCCCGAGTGGCCGTCGCACCATCCCGCGCCCCACTTGCACCGACGAGGCACGGCCGTGATAGGCGATGGGCACCCATTTGTAGTTCGCGGGAAGCGGATTTTCCGGCGTCAGCAGCGCGCCCGCCGCCCGCGCATGATAGATGCCGGCGTAGAAGTCCGTGTAGTTCGAGATGCGTGTGGGCAGGTGCAACGTTGCATCCGCGATCGGCGTCAGCAGTTCGGACGCACGGCGCCTGGTGTCATCGGCCGCGCTGCCCTGCCCCAGCAGATCGGCGGCGCGGCGGCGCAGCTCCCGCATCGCCATAGGTCCGAGCGCGAACAGCGCATTGAGCGTGCCTTGCTGGAGCGCCTGGCGGATCGGCGCCGCGAGGTGCTCATCGGAACCGAGCGCTCGCTTCAGGTCGAAGACGAAATCTCCGATCGCGGTGCCGATCCGGGGCTGCGGATCGGCGGCGGTGCTGAAGATGCCGAGCGGCAGATTCTGGATCGGGAAGTCGGTCGCGCTGCCGTTTGCCGTCTCGACAAAACTCCGCCGTGCCGGGTCGTGGGTCTCGTCGAGTTGAACTGCGTTGGTCATGCTGCCTTCCAGGTTCCTCGATCCGTGCCGTCCATTGTCACGAGGCTGCGGCTGCGAGAGCCGGCCGCTCGCTGGCCAAAGCCGCTCCGATCTCGGATTGGATGAACTGCGCCGCAAACGCCTCGCGTTCGCGCGCAGCGCGCTCGCTGCGATCCGTTACCGAGAACAGCCAGACGAACAGGAAGGCGAGCGGCATCGAGACCAGAGCCGGATTGTCGTAGGGGAACAGCGCCGTCGGAAAGCCGAGGACGGCGACCCAGACCGTCTTGCTCAGCACGACCAGCACAACCGACGCGACGAGGCCCGCGAGACCGCCGGCGACGGCGCCGCGCGTCGTGGTGCCACGCCAGAACATCGCCATCGCCAGCACCGGAAAATTGCAGCTCGCGGCCACCGACAACGCAAGTCCGGCCATGAACGCCACGTTCTGGTTCTCGAAGGCGTAGGCCAGCAGAACCGCAACGACGCCGATGGCCACAGCCGAGACCTTCGAGACCAGCAGTTCGCGCGCTTCGGATGCCTTGCCGCCGGCCAGCACCTGGCCGTAGATGTCATGACTGACGGCGGAGGCGCCGGCGAGCGTCAGGCCGGCGACGACGGCAAGGATGGTCGCGAATGCCACCGCGGAGATGAATCCGAGCAGCAGCGGACCGCCCATCGCGTGGGCGAGATGGATCGACGCCATGTTCGGCCCGCCAACCAGATCGGCGATCTTGTTGAACTGCCCGGATGCCGCGACATTGAAATAGCTCGGATCCGTCATAAGGATCGCTGCGGCGGCAAAGCCCAGCACCGGAATGATCCAGCAGAAATACGCGACGCAGGCCGTCGCATAGAACACCGATTTGCGGGCCGCGGCGGCGTCCTTCACCGTGAAGAACCGCATAAGGATATGCGGCAGGCCGGCGGTGCCGAACACTAGCGCGAGGCCGAGCGAGATGGCGGACACCGGTTCGGCGAACAGTCCGCCGGGGACCAGAATAGCGGCTCCCTTGGGATGGACGTGGCTTGCGGCCTCCAGCAGCCGTCCGAGGCTGAACTCGAAATGCCACAGGGCAGCCAGCGCGAGCAGCGTTCCGCCGCACAGCAGCAGCACCGCCTTGGTGATCTGAACCCAAGTGGTCGCCTGCATGCCGCCCACGATCACATAAAGGATCATCAGCACGCCGACGCCGAGCACGGCGAAGATGTAGTTGATGCCGAAAAGCAGCTGGATCACCTTGCCCGCGCCGATCAGCTGCGCGATCAGGTAGAACAGCACAACGACGAGACTTCCGGTCGCGGCGACGAGCCGGACCGGCGTCCGCTGCAGGCGAAACGCGGCGGCATCCGCGAAGGTGTAGCTACCCAGATTGCGCATGCGCTCCGACATCAGGAACAGCACTATCGGCCATCCCGTGAGAAAGCCGAGCGCGTAAATGAAGCCGTCGAAGCCGTTGGCGTAGACCAGCGCGGATATGCCGAGAAATGCGGCCGCCGACAAGAAATCGCCAGCGGTCGCCAGACCGTTCTGCACCGGCGTGATTGCGTGTCCGGCGGTGTAGAAGCCCGCCTTCGATCCGGTGCTGCCGGCCGAGCGCCAGGTGATGACGAGCGTGACGGCGACGATAATCAGGAACATTCCGATCGCGATCCAGTCGGGCCCACGCGCCGCCGCGGCGGGCGCGCCCTGGGCCATCGCCGCAAATGGAAACACCACGCAAAGTGCGATCAGCAGCCATCTGGCGATCATCGGACGAGCTCCCGATTGACTCTGCGCGCGAGTTCGTCGAAGCGCGTGTTCGAGCGCTGAACATAGAAGGCGGTGAAAGCGATGATCGCCGCAACCATGAGAAGGGCGAGCGCGAAGCCGAGCGGCATCGCGCTGCCGGCGAAACTCGCGCCGAGCGCGGCTTTCGCGGTCGAGATCAGCGCAATGAAGCCGAAGAACATGACCAGCGTCAGGGTGGACAGACCCCATCGCAGCCGCGCGCGTCCCGAGACCAGTTCCCTGAACGCGGCGTCGGCAAGGATTTCTCGCGTGCGGTCCGGCGACAGTTGCGGCATCCGATTCCTCCCTCGTAGACATTTTGCTGATCGCCGTGCCCATCCGCGTGCGTTGCGCCGCAGAGAATCAAGGCTCGGGGTGTCTCCTCTCCAGGCTCGGAGCATTAGAATCCGGACCGCGATATCCTGCCAAACTCCGGGTGATTTCATGCCATGCTGGGCGCGCCGCGATTGTCGCGCCATCACCTGTCTCGACATCTCGCGACGATGCACAAGCCGGACAGTCGTAATTCGCCTATCAGCCGACCTACGGGCTGTCGTCGATGCCTGGGCGGCAAAGCAGGACGATACTCCCGGCCGCTCTGAGGACGTCCGCCGGCTCATCGAGTTCGAGCTAACTGTATAGCCCACGGCGCTGCGCGCTGAACGGCACAGCCCCAGGGAGCGCGCCCGCGAATTGGCAGGCGACGCAATCCACAAGGTGACCGACAGTACAGCCAGCCAAGACGATCAGGCCAGCCGCAAGCGCAAGCTCATCAAAGGGCCGGAGGAGTTTCACAAGGTGCGCCGCGACAGAAATCTAGAATGATCACAGCCTCTAGATCATTGCCCCATAATAGGATCGAAAGCTTGCTTC
The DNA here is from genome assembly GCF_054059095.1 of Bradyrhizobium sp. USDA 4510. Taxonomy (NCBI): domain Bacteria; kingdom Pseudomonadati; phylum Pseudomonadota; class Alphaproteobacteria; order Hyphomicrobiales; family Nitrobacteraceae; genus Bradyrhizobium; species Bradyrhizobium sp. USDA 4510. Next base: position 5,345,039 of record NZ_JBSSBT010000001.1, read on the forward strand.
GCGCGTTGAATTAGTCAGCCCAAATGGGAGGTCAACAATGATTAAAGAGCGAGACCGACGGGCGCCGACGGCTGCGGAACGCGAAGCAAACAAGGCATTCAAAACTGTCAGGCCGAAGGATGCTATGACGGATTACGCCAAAGCGCAAAAAGCGGTCCATGATAATCGAGAGCGCCTAAAGGCCGAACGGCTGGCGCGGGAGGCAGAAGCGGCCAACCGCACAAAAGCAGACTAAGCGTCCCATGTGGATGATCACGGAGGACCAAAGTTTGTGAGGGTGAAATGGCCCTGCACTTCCGCCGAGTCGATACTGAACTGGAGATATGGATCGCAAGCAGCGACGACTATTCATTCGTCATCAGCAACGAGAGCCGGAGTGGACCTGGATTGCATGGAGAGCCGGGCTTTGTTGCATCATATCGCCCTGACTTTCTGAATATGCCAGCGGCTCACGTATCCGGGTCTCCCTTCAGTTCGTTCGCTGAAGCCGAGCGGGCCTGCAATGCGTTCCTGGGGCGCCTCATCATTAAGGGATGACTACCGTTATCCGACCGCCGCGGCTATGGCTTCTTCTGCGGCATCGCCGCGGCCGGCCGTTGCAGTCTACGCCGGCAAAGCCAAAGAGCAGACCATCGCCGAATTCCTGCTCAACATCATCCCGAAATAATCCTTCGTGCCCGAAGCGTTTATCGGCTCGTTCAAAAGAAAGGCTTGCAGAGCAAATCGAAGTTTATCGATTGCGATACTGGTTCCGTAACTGGGTTCAATGCGCACGAGGTCCGTCATATGGGTCCAAGCCGACCTCGGCGGTCCGCTTCGCCTTGGTCGGCTTTCCTCGCGAAGGCGGACATTGCAACCTTCTGCAAAGTTCAGCTTTGGGGCCAGAAGTGGAAATCAGCCAACGGTCTACTTTGATATGCGGCAGACGAGCTTCGAACGCGATCGTCGCTCATACGGTCAGGTTGCAGATTCGAGTCCCGCCGGACCCACCAGCAAATCAGTTACTTGTCGGGTGGTGTCCCTTCATCGCCCATTTAGGATCATCCACCCGAAATGCCTCACGCCTTCGCGGTAACCATTCTCCACAGCACCTCGGTCAGCACCGCGTAGCCCTTGTCGAGGGCCGCGGGCGCCGTGAACTCGCGCGGATTGTGGCTGAGCCCGCCCTCGCTCGGGACGAAGATCAGCGAGGACGGAACAGATTTCTGGATGGCCAGCGCGTCGTGGCCGGTGATGGTCTTGAACGTCATGGCCTTGAAACCGAGATCCGCGGCGACAGAAAGAACCAGTGCCACGCCGCCGGGGTCAAGCACGGTCCCCGCTCGCCTCTCGTCGGCAGCGATCGAGATACCAACGCCGATCTCGCCCGACTCACGCGCGATTCGCTTCAGAAAGCGATCGCTGATCGCCGAGACCACGGCTTCGGCCTCATGCCGGATCTCGAACCAGACCCGAACACGGCCCGCCACGACATTCGGCGAGTTGGGATAAACGCTGATGCGCCCCGCGGAGGCATGGGCGCCCGCAGTCTCCCTCGCGACCTCTTGGTACAGCGCCTCGATAGCCCGGGCCGCTGCGCGCAGTGCGTCGCGGCGGAGCGCCATCGGCATCGGTCCGGTGTGCGAGTAGTCGCCTTCGAACATCACCGATATCTTGCGCGTCATCCACGCGCCGGACACTGCGGCAATGTCGCCAGCCGCCTGCTCCAGGCGATCGCCCTGCTCCACATGCAACTCGACATAGCGCACCGGATTGTGTTCGAGGGGCGTCGTCCCGCAATAGCTGATCGCGGCCAGCGCCTCGCCCAGGGTGACGCCCTCTGCGTCGCTGCACGCATACGCATCCTTCAGGCTCAGGGCGCCGGCGAAAACCGAGCTGCCGGTCAGGCTGGGCTGGAAGCGGGCACCCTCCTCATTGGTCCAGTTCACGACGGCGAGGTTGCGTCGCGCGGCGCCGGGATTGGCACGGCAACGCTCCCTGACGGCCTCGACCGCGAGGATCCCGGCGAGCACGCCGAAGACCCCGTCATATCGCCCTCCGGTCGGCTGGGAATCGAGGTGCGAGCCGGTCATGACGACGTCCGTAGACGCCGGTGCCAGCATCGCCACGCCAAACAGATTGCCGATCGCATCGATCCTCGGAACAAGGCCGCGATCGGCGATCTCGTGCAAGAAGAGGTCCCTCGCCTCCTTGTCGCGCGCCGTTCCAGCCAGCCGACACACGCCACTGTCGTCGGTCGCACCGATCCTGGCAAAGCGCGCGATGAGGTCATGCAATGCGGTCATGTCTGCTCCAGCGATGCGATCCAGTTCCTCAGCTCGGTCTGCCGGCAATCATGGCTCAGAATGTCGCGGTGAAGTGCCAGTTTCCAGGCGAGATCGCCACGCCGTTCGTCCGCCTCGAGCGCCGAGAGGTCGGCGGCATAACGCGCGAGCGCGTCCAGATCGGCAAAGAAACCCTCGTCAACCAGGAGCTGTCCGTAGCGCCGGATGACGGCGACGACGTCGTGCAGGCGATATTCGGGATGATACTGCACGCCCCAGAATAGCCCGCGACCGAAACGGATCTCCGCCGCCTGAACCTCGCACATGGTATTCCAGGCGGTGACGGTTGCGGACTGCGGAAGGCGGGTGACAATATCGCTGTGGATGGCCGGCGCGTCGAACACCGCCGCACGGCCAGCATGCATGGGATGAGCGCGGCCTTCAGCCGTCAGCATGATCCTTCGCGCGAATCCGACCTCGCGCCCCGCCGGGTTGAGACCGACCTCGCCGCCCGCTGCGACCGTGGCGAGCTGCAAGCCCCAGCCCGAGCCGAACATTGGCACTCCGCGAACGAAGATCTCGCGCACGAGGTCGATCTGCCGCAGCGCTTCGACCTCTCGCTGGTAGATATTGAGGGCCGACCCCGTGATCGCGATGCCGTGGTAAGCTTCGAGCGGTTGCGGCAGCGCGAAGCTCGCATCCGCCGGTGTCGCGATGTCGACGACGACGCGAGGTGCAAGCGACCGCAGGACCGCCGCATAGCTCTCCGCAGGCATTGCGCCCGCCGTCTCGGCGATCCGTCGCCGGCCGGCCAGCGTGTTGCCCTCGAGAACTAGCAGCCTCAGCACGGCTCAGCTTCCAAGATCGCCTCGAATGGCGGCCAGCGTCAGCTGCTTGAACTCCGGCTCGGTCAACGGCCGCGGATTGGCACCCGCAGTCGGATCCTTGACGGCATCGGCCGCGATCGTTCCGGCGTCGGTCTCCTTCACCCCGAGCTCGGCGAGCGTATGCGGCACGCCGAGCTTCTTGCGGAAGGCCAGCAGCCAGGACAGCACGGCATCGAAGTCATGGCTCGGCAGGTTGAGCGCGCGGGCAATGTGCGGAATCTTGTCGGCGATCGCAGCCTTGTTGCAGACCAGGACATAAGGGAAGACCACACCATTGGTCAGCCCGTGATGGGTATCGTATCGGGCGCCGACCGGATGGGATATCGAGTGGATCGCGCCCAACCCCTTCTGGAACGCGGTGGCTCCCATCGAGGCCGCGGCGAACATGTAGGCGCGCGCTTCGAGGTCGCGACCGTTCTCGACCGCGCGCGACAGATAGTTATCGACGATCTTCATCCCCTCCAGTGCGATGCCGTCGGCAAGCGGGTGAAATGCCTTGACGCAGTAGGCCTCGAAGCAGTGCGACAGCGCATCCATGCCGGTTGCCATGGTGAGAAACGGCGAGAGACCGACCGCGAGCTCGGGATCCTCGATTGCGATCCTGGGCATCATCATGGGATGGAAGATGATCTTCTTCTCATGGGTATCCTCACGAGTGATCACACCGGCGCGGCCGACCTCGGACCCCGTGCCTGCCGTCGTCGGCACCGCAATGATCGGCGCGATGCCCTTGGTGTTGGCGCGCGTCCACCAATCGCCGACGTCCTCGAAATCCCAGACCGGGCGCGACTGCGCCACCATGAACGCCACGCATTTGCCGACGTCCAGCGCCGAACCTCCGCCCACCGCAATCACGCCGTCATGACCGCCGGCCTTGAAGGCTTCGACGCCGGCCGTCAGGTTGGTTTCGGTCGGATTGGTCTTCACGTCGGAAAACACGGCGAGCGGAATGCCCGCCTCGCGCACACGGTCGACGATGCTGGCGATGAGATCGGTCTTGGCAAGCCCGTGATCGGTGACCAGCAATGGCCTGGTGAGGCCGTTGGTCTGGCACGCCCCGGGAAGCTCGGCAATGCGGCCCGCGCCGGTAACGACGCGCGTCGGAAAATTCCAGGCGCCGGTGATCTGAACGTCCATGTGCTGCTCTCAATGCTCAATGCTCGATGCGAAGGTGGAATGATCTTGGGCGGGTCAACGCCTCGAAGCCGAGGCGCGACATGCCGACACCACGTCCGGTGTCCTTGAGGCCGGTCCACGCCAGGGCGGGATCGACATAATCGCAGCGGTTCATGAATACGGTGCCCGTTGCGATGCCGTCACCGATACGTTCGGCTGCGGCGGCGTCCTCGGTCCAGACCGATGCAGTCAGGCCATAGGGGCTGTCGTTCATTAGGCCAACCGCCTCCTGATCGGAGGAGACCTTCATGAGGCCGACCGCAGGCCCGAAGCTCTCCTCCATCATCACCTGCATGGAGTGATCGACGCCGACCAGGACCTGAGGCATCAGATAGGCCGTACCGATCTTGTCCGCTGGGAACCGGGCCGGATCGATCAGAGGCTGCGCGCCTTTTGCGACGGCCTCGCCGATGTGGGCGCGGACGGTATCGGCAAAGCGTGTCGCCGCCATCGGGCCGAGCGTCGTGTCCCGCGACAGCGGGTTGCCGAGCCGGTAGCGCGCGGTCAGGCCGGCAAAGGCGTCTACAAAGGAGTCATAGATCCGCTCATGCACGTAAATCCGCTCGATGCCGCAGCAGCATTGGCCGGAGTTGTAGAAGGCGCCGTCCACGAGCTGCTCGACCGCGAAATCGAAATCGGCATCCGGCCGCACATAGGCCGGATCCTTGCCGCCGAGCTCTAGCCCGAGGCTGATGAATGTCCCGGCCGCCGCTCGCTCGACCGCCCGGCCGCCGGCGACCGAACCGGTGAAGTTCACATGGTCGACCGAGCGCGATGAGATCAGCTCACTGGTCATGACATGGTCGAGCGTGAGCGTCCTGAACACCCCCTTGGGCAGGCCGACCCGGTCCAGTGCCGCCTGGAAGCGCTCACCGACTAGCAGGGTCTGCGCGGCATGCTTCAGGATCACGGCGTTGCCGGCCAGCAGCGCCGGCACGATGGTGTTGGCCGCGGTGAGATAGGGATAGTTCCAGGGCGCGATCACCAGCACGATGCCGGCAGGAACGCGCTTGATCATGCGGCGGAAGCCGGGCTGCCCGGTCGGCACGATCGGCGCCAGCGCTTCATCGCTGAGCTCGACCAGCACGCGGACGCGCTCCTCCAGGCTGCGCAGTTCGCCGCCATAGCGCACCGGCCGGCCCATCTGCATCGCGAGCTCCGGAACGACCTCGTCGTTCTGCGCCCGCATCTCGTGCAGGAAGGCGAGCATCATGGCCTTGCGCTCGGCGAGCGATATGCTCGACCATTCCTGCTGCGCTTTCCGTGCTTGCGCGAGAGCCGCGGCGACCTCGGCACCCGTTGCGACGGGCCGCCGGGCAACCTCGCTGCCGTCGACCGGCGAAATGCAGACGATATCGTTCACGTGATGTCACTCGTTTTTGGAAGGGAGGATCCGTCTCAAATGATCTCGAAGTAGCGAGCGAGCTCCCAGTCGGTGATGGCCTTGCGGAACTCGCGCTCCTCCCACTGCCGCGTCATCGCGTAGTGATCGACGAAGACGTCGCCAAACAGGTTGCGCGCCGCCTGCGAGGCGACCAGCCGGTCGGCCGCCTCCGACAACGTGCGCGGAAACGCGCGCTCGGGCGGATGCCTGCGCTCATAGGCGTTGCCGATGATCGGCTCGTCCGGTTCGATCCTGTGCTCGATTCCCCAGAGGCCCGATCCGAGCGCGGCCGCGATCGCCAGATACGGATTGATGTCGGCGGCAGCGACGCGGTACTCGACGCGCTGGCTGGCCGGCTTGCCGGGAATGACGCGCAACGCGCAGGTCCGGTTCTCGATTCCCCAGGTCGCGTCGGTCGGTGCCCAGAAGCCGGGGATCAGGCGCGAGTAGCTGTTCACGGTCGAGGCCACCATCGCGAGCAGCTCCGGAAGCAGCGCCTGCTGGCCGCCGACGAACCAGCGCATGATGTCGGACATGTCGCCGGGCCTGCCGCCCTGGTGAAACACCGGCTTGCCGTCCCGGTCGCGCAGCGACAGATGCAGATGCCCGGATTGTCCGGGATAGGCGTTCGACCATTTGGCCATGAAGGTGAGCATCTTGCCCTGACGCTCGGCCCAGACCTTGGAGAAGGTCTTGAACAGCACGGCGCGGTCGGCGGCCGCGAGCGCATCGGTGTATTGGATCGCGGCCTCCAGCACGCCGGGTCCGGTCTCGGTGTGCAGGCCTTCGACCGGCATGTCCATCTCGTTGCAGAGCTTGAGCAGCGAGCGATGAAATTCGGACTCGACGGAGGCGCGCAGCATAGAATAGCCGAACCAGCCCGGCGTGAGATTCTTCAAGCCGCGAAAGCCCTTCTCGCGCACGCTGTGCGGCGTCTCGTCGAACACGAAGAACTCGAACTCCGCGGCCACGGACGGCGAGAATCCCATGCCCTCGGCGCGGTCAATGACGCGCCGCAGCAGCCGGCGCGGACACACCCCCGCCGCGGCGCCCTCGAATTCACCGAGGAAGAACAGCATGTTCTCTTCCGTCGGCACATTGCGGCAGGTCGAAGGATCGATGCGCGCGGTCGCGTCGGGAAAGGCCGTATGCCAGCCGGTGAATGCACAATTGTCGTACATCTGGTCGTTGGAGTCCCAGCCGAACACGATGTCACAGAAGCTGAAGCCGGCCTCCAGCGCGCCGACGAACTTGTCGCGCGCGAGATATTTTCCGCGAATGACGCCGTCGAGATCGACGATGCCGAGCTTGACGTGGGAGAGGCCCCGCTCCTCGACAAGGGCCTTCGCCTCGGCGATAGTTCGTACGCTTCTTGCATCCATGATCTTCAAATCTTCGGCTTCTGTGGCATCGCGGGCTATCGGCGATCGCGTCACGACGCGGCCACCTCGCGCAACTCCTCGTCGCACGCGGTGATGAACATGTCGGCGTGGTCCTTGCCGAAGCACAGCGGCGGACGAATCTTGAGCGTGCTGCCGAACGGACCGGCAGCACCGATCAGGATGCCGCGCCGGCGCAGGCGATTGATCAGCAGGCTAGCGAGCTCCGGTGCGGGCTCCTTGCTGTCGCGGTCGCGCACCAGCTCGAGCCCGATGAACAGGCCGGCACCACGAACGTCTCCGATGGTCATGTGACGATTGCCGATCTCGCGCAATCCATCCATCAGGTGACGGCTGACCTCGCGCGCATTCTGCATCAAGCCCTCGTCCTCGATGACGTCGAGCACGGCAAGGCCTGCGGCCGCGGCCACCGGGTTGCCGCCGAAGGTGTTGAAGTACTTCACTTCCGCGGCAAAGCGATCGAGCAGCGCGGCGCGCATGGCGACGCCTCCCATCGGAAAGCCGTTGCCCATGGGCTTGCCCATCGTGACGATGTCGGGGACGACGCCATGGCGCGCGAAGCCCCACATCGCCGCCCCGGTTCGTGCGAAGCCTGGCTGCACCTCGTCGGCGATGAACAGTCCCTGACGTTCGTGCACGAGCTTCACGGTGGGGGCCAGGAAGCCGGCAGGGTCGGCATGGATGCCATCGCTCGAAAAGATCGTGTCCACCAGCAGCGCAGCAAAGCCGAAGCCGCTTCGCTCGAGATCGGTGATCGCTGCGGCAACGCTGTCGGAAAAGCGCTGGCCGGGATCGCCGACCGGATTGCGATACATCTCGGGTGCGGGAACTGCCCGCACGTGGGGCGGCAGCGGCTGACCGGGACGCGAGGACGGCGAGACATCGGTCACTGCGGCGCTATTACCGTGATAGGCGGTCTCCGTGACAATGAAGCCCGCCCGCCCGGTTGTCACTTTCGCGACCCGTAGCGCAAGGTCATTCGCCTCGCTGCCGGTGCAAGTCAGGACCAGATGATCGATCCCGCGCGGAAACGTCGCCAGGAGACGCTCCGCATAACCATCGACGACGTCGTTGAGATAGCGTGTGTGCGTGCTGAGCAGGCCGGCCTGGCGGCTTATCGCTTCGACAACGCGCGGATGCGAATGCCCGACCGACGGGACGTTGTTGTAGAGATCGAGATAGCGCCGGCCATCGACGTCGAACATATAGACGCCTTCGGCGCGCGCCATCCTGATCGGCTCCTGATAGAACAGCACCGAGGCTTTTCCGAACGAACGCAGGCGTCGTTGCACCGCCTCGCCGAGCGCTGGGTCGATTGACGACACCCGGCTCTGATCGAAGGCGTTCAACGCCAGAATCCCTTTCTCCTGCTGCATCGCCTGCCTTCCCTTTGGCCCGCGGCCTGCGCGGACCAAAGCCGTCCCCTGCGGCGATCATTCCCCAGCCGTTCCACCGCGACCTTGGATCTATGTGCGAATCCCCACAACTGAAAAGCAGATTGCAGGCAAGAGACACCAGAACGTCAGACATGCGCTCCGCATTCCAAAGCCATACCTCATATGTTTCAGTGCCTTATGTGATCGCCATGATTCCTTTGCGAATTCCATAGGCAGCACGGCGCCCAAAAAATGAGGAATATGCCACACGATTGATGTGGACTCACAACATCACTTGGGGGACGATCATGGCACGGACGCTGGAGAGGTTTGCAGCCGGAGAGACAGCGGAATGACGAGTGACGCCCCTGCTGAGGCCGACAAGCGGCCACGAAAGGCCGACGGCGACCGCCTCTCGAAGCTCGCGCGCCACAAGCACATCATCTCGCAACTCACCGCCGCGCCGACGCTGCGGGCTTCCGAGCTCGCCGCCGTGCTCGGCGTCTCCGGCGAGACCATCCGGCGCGATCTGATGGAGCTTCAGGAGCAGAAGCTCATCAACCGTACCTATGGCGGAGCGTCCCGTCCCTTCGCGCTCGAGCCGGCGCTGACCGATCGCAAGGCGATCATGATCGCCGAGCGCGAGGCGATGGCCGCGGTGATCGCCGACCTGATCCTGCCGAACGAGGTGTTGATGCTCGGCGCCGGCGCGACCACGTTTCACATCGCGCGACGGCTGGCCTCACGCGCGCACGACATCACCGTGATCACCCATGATTACGCCATTGCGGCCGCGCTAGCCGTCAATCCGTCGATCCGCGTGCTCTGCTGTCCCGGCCGCTATCACCCCACCGAAGGTTATGTGTTCGGCACGCAGACGATCGCGAACATCAACAGCTATGAGGCCAACCGCGCCATCGTGAGCGCGACCGGCATCAGCGCGCGCGGCGCGAATGATGCCGACGATGAGGCCGGTGCCATCTATGGCGCGATGGCCAAGCGCGCCGCAGAAGCCATCCTGGTGGCCGATCACGGCAAATTCGACCAGCGTGCGCTCACCGTCTTCGCACATTGGACCGATATCGATCGCCTGGTTACCGATCGGCAGCCAGAGGGAGCTCTGGCAACCGCTCTCCGTGAAGCCGGAACGGAGATCATCGTTGCGCAACCCTGAGAAAGGCCCAGCCATGGCACGCCTGACATCTGTTGCTTCCCGCGAGGAACACACCGGCCTTCATGCTGGCAACGACAAGGGCCCCGGTCCCACGCAGGATTGGCGGACCCGGATCGGACGCCTCGATCTCGAACTCGTCGGGCCGGATCACGCCTTTGCCCGCAACTGGGAACGCGTTGCCTGCATCCACGATGCCGCCTATGTGCTGGTGTTTCCGCAGACTGGATGCGTCGCATTCAGCCAGGACAGCCGCATCGGGATCGCACGTCCCGGCGAATATGTCCTGCTCAGCGAGCTCGCCTTCTACGAATTGTCGTCTGACAAGACCGCGCGCTTCCTGATGTTGCGGATTCCGGCCGCCGAGCTGCGCGGCCGGCTCGTCTCGGTTGAAGATCACATCAGTCGCCGCTTCAAGCCAAACGAACAGATGACGCACCTGCTGGCGGGCATGATCCGCAGCGTGGCCGAACTGTTCGTCGCCTCGCCGCCGCCGAACCCCCAGGCGCTCGCGACCGAAATGATCAGCTTCGTCGCGCTGACCATCGGATCGGAGGATCGCGGCGCCGCAACCGATGTGCGCAACGCGCGCTATCACCTGCGCCGCCGGATCGTCGACTTCATCGAGAGCCATCTCGGTGACCAGTCGTTGTCGCCGAAGAAGATCGCGGCGTCGAGCCGCATCTCGCTCAGTTATTTGTACAGCCTGTTCAACGACAACGAGACCACGGTCAGCCAGTTCGTCCAGACCAAGCGGCTGCAGCGGGCGTATGAAATCCTAGTCGCCGATCCGAAGGGCCGGCGGACCGTCTCGGAGGTCGCCTACGAAGTCGGCTTCAAGAACGTGTCGCATTTCTCCCGCTGCTTCAGCCGGCACTTCAAGGTGGCGCCGCGCGACGTTCGCCAGGCGCCCGTGTCGGCGCCGCAGCCGGCCGCTGGCGTGCGCTCGCCGCAGCCGAGGAGCCCTGCCGCCCGAGTGGCGCGGCGCAACGGATTCGACTCCCCCTATTGGGAGATCGACAAGCAGTCGGTCCACGAGACCGCGTAACGCCCCATCCCAAGGCAAGGCGTCGTGCGTCCCGCGACGTCGGCGCGCCTCCCGCCCGGAGCGACCATTGGACGACATTCAAGACAGATTATCGGCAAGCGAGCTCGCTTCGTTCTTCAATGAGCTTGCCGACGTGGCCGGACGGATCGCCGTGACGCACTTCCGTTCCCGCGTCGATTTCGAGCGCAAGCAGGACCTGACGCCGGTCACGATCGCCGATCGTGCGATCGAAATGGAGCTACGGCAGCTGATCGGTTCGCGCTTCCCCGATCACGGCATCCTCGGCGAGGAGATGGGATCGACGGCCGGGGACCGCTACACGTGGTATCTCGATCCGATCGACGGAACGAAGAGCTTTATCTCCGGCATGCCGCTGTTCGGCACGCTCGTCGCGCTCGCCGACGAGAGAGATGGATCGATCACCGCCGGCATGATCGATATGCCCGCGCTGGCCGAGCGGTGGTACGGCACCCGGCAAGGCACCACCTTCAACGGCGAGCTGGCAAGGGTGAGCCGCACCACGCGACTGGAAGACGCGCAGATCTACACGTCATCGCCGGACTTCTTCACGCCGAGCGACTGGGCCCGCTACGATGCGCTCAGCCAGAAGGCCATGTTCCGGCGATTTGGCGGCGACTGCTACCAATATGGCCTGCTCGCATCCGGCCACTGCGATCTCGTGGTCGAAACCTCCCTCAAGTCGTTCGACTTCATGCCGCTGATTCCGGTGGTCGAGGGCGCTGGCGGCATCGTCCGCGACTGGCAGGGGCGGCCGCTGTCGCCGGAATCCGATGGCCGGATCATCGCGGCCGCGAACGACAGCCTGCTCGAGCAGGCGCTCGCGATCCTCAATCAATAACTGCGGAAGCCCTCCCGTCGCGCGGCTCAGACGAGCCGCAACCAGCCATCCCAGCGGGGATCGTACATTACGTCGCGGGCACGCATGTATTTCCAGACGCCGTACTTCTGATAGTCGAAATCCCAGTCCTTGAGCTTCCTGTTCACAACCGCCCATGACGCCCATTTCAGGTCGGCGAGCGCCCGGTTGAGTATCACGCGCGCGACCATCTGCGGCCGCACCTCGCCCAGATATTGCTCGATCAGGGCCTCCGTCAGATGCTCGTCGAAGAACATCTCGGCGAACAGGACGCCGAGCTCATAGCTACGCTCGTTGTTGGATGCGAACTCGTAGTCGATCAGCTTCATCGGCCTTGGGCCGCCTGATTCCGCCGAGATCAGGAAATTGCCCGGCATCGGATCGTTGAAGCACGGCACGAGATCGAGACCCGACGCCAGGAACGCCGACTTGGCCTGATTGTAGCGATGCATCAGCCAGGGCATGTCCTGCGGGAAATGCGCGCCGAGCTCCCTGCCCTGCTCGATATGCTCCTCGATCATGTCGAAGATGGTCTTGGTCTGGCCGAGCTTCGGGCCGGCATGCAGGCGGCGGTAAAGGTCGAGAACGTCGGCCTGGATGGCGGCATCGCCGAAATCGGCATTGGTGCAGGCGCGATAGCCTTCGAGGAACTCGCTGATCTCGAGCCCGTCCGTGGCGTCGAAAAAGATCACCTCGGGCGCAACGCCCATGGCGTGGGCATTGCGCGCAGCCTCGTTGGCGGTCACGCGATCGATGAACATCTCCGAGCCCTCGCCGGGCACCTTGATGAAGTAGCGCCGTCCATCGCCGGATATCTCGACCAGCCAGTTCTGATTCATGAGGCCGCCGACCAGCGGGGTATAGGCCGCCCCCTTGCCGTGCCATTGCGGCACGCGGGCGATCGCTGCCTCGATATTGCGCTCGTGGACTGTCGCTCCCTCGCCAAGCTTCCTGCGGACAGTCATGCGATCCTCCGAAGCATCTCGCCAAAGCGCGGCTCCCGGACCGTCATGCGGCAACGTACGAAGCGCCAGCTGGCGAACTTGTAAAACTCAAAGGTGTTGCGCGCCGACCGCGCGGCGAGCACGGCGCCGATCAGGCCCCAGCGCAGATCATCCGCCATGCCGTAGATGCGGGCGCGGCTGAATGCGCGCTCGTCGAATCCGCCGGCGTTGCGGCTGAAGGCGTCGCGCGCCTCCGGCTCCTGCGCGAAGGCTTCGACGAGGAAGCTGCCGAGGTCCTCCAGCGGGTCGGCCGTCGTGGCGCGATCCCAATCGATCAGGCGAACCTCGCCGGTGTCGCTGATCAGGATGTTCGAGACATTGCCATCGCCATGGATTGGCACCGGTTTGATGTCGAGTTTCCTCAAGGCATCGGCCGCAAAACGCAGCTCCTTGACCAGCCATTCCGCATCAGACGGCAGTTGCGCCTTCGCGGCCTTTGCCGCCTCGTAGAAGTGCTCGATCTCGTCGAAGACTCCCATGCGCCGCGGCAGAGGCGCCCCTGCCTGGAACAGGCGCCGCGCCGCGATGACCGCGTCGACGATCTTCGGCTCCAGCATCCGCTCCAGCGTGCCGACCCGCCAGCCACGGTTGAGATCTTCCATGACCAGAAGTCCCGCGTCCGGATCCGCCGCAAGCACCTTGGGACCGATACCGAGATCGGATGCGCGCCGGGCCGCTTCGAACGCGCAGGCAACGTCGATGTAGAGCTTGGCATCCACATCCATGTTCTTGATGAAGATGCTCTCGCCGCTTCCGTTCCTGGTGGCGCGCCAGGGAGCGCCGTCGACCCCGCGCCAGCTTGGCGAGGCGAGGACCGGAATGGCGGGCTCGATCACGATATCGCCCGTCCCCCAGCCCGGGAGCCCGGCAATGTAGTTCCGGACCGTGGCGATTTGCGTTCCAGATTGGCTCATGACGACTTCTGATCTCTCGCGGGTGTCGTTCGGCCCGCCTGTCGCGGGCCTCCCGGTTTGATGACAAATTCGATCAAGACAGATGCAAAAGGGATGCCTCGCACTCCACCAAATCATGCCCTTACGGCAGCGGCACTACCCCGACAGGGGCGACTTTCGCTATCCGGACACTGATCCAGAACGCCATTTGTCGAGGCCAAGATGTCTGCTGCGGAACTGATCGGGATGAGCCTTGCGGGGCTGACGGAGGCCTACGCATCGCGCGCATTGTCGCCGGTGGAGGTGTTGCGAACCGTGCTCGGCCATGCCGAGGCGGTCAATCCCGCGATCAATGCGCTGTTCTGCTTCCGTCCGGAGCAAGCCATCGCAAGCGCGCAAGGCTCGGAAGCGCGATGGAAGGCGGGAACCGCGCTGGGTCCGCTCGACGGCGTCCCCATGACGGTCAAGGACAGCGTCGCCATGATCGGCTGGCCCTATTTTCACGGCATCGGCGCCAACCGTGCCCTGCCGCCGTCCAACTACGATTCGCCGCCGGCGATCGCGCTCCGCGAGGCCGGCGCGGTGATCTTTGCCAAGACCACGATGCCGGATTGCGGCCTGATGGCGTCGGGCATCAGCTCGCTGCACGGCGTTACCCGCAACCCCTGGGGGCTCGCCTGGAATACCGGCGGCTCGTCGGCCGGCGCAGGCGCCTCCGTCGCCGCTGGCGCCGGCTATGTTTCCGTCGGCACGGATATCGCAGGCTCGGTCCGCCTTCCGGCCGCCCATTGCGGACTGGCCGGACTGAAGCCGACCCATGGCCGTGTGCCGCATTTGCCGGCCGACACCATGCGCATGGCAGGCCCGATGGGTCGCAGCGTGGATGATATCGCGCGCCTGCTGACCGTGCTGACGCGGCAGGACGAGCGCGACACCTGGAGCCTGCCCGCCGATGGCGTGCGCTATCACGAGCATCTGAAGCGCGACGTGAAGGGACTGAAGATCGGCGTCCTCACCGACATGGGCTTCGGCATGAAGGCCGAAGCTACGGTTCGCAGCGCGGTCGATGCGGCCGGCAAGCTGCTCGCCGGCGCCGGCGCGATCGTCGAGCCGTTCACCTCTCCGCTCACCGACGACGCCTATGCGCCGATCGACCTGTTCCTCCAGGTGCGCGGCTATCTCGAATATGCATCGCTGCCGCCGCATGGCGACACCGCACGCGACATCAATCCCTACGTTCGCGCATGGTGCCTTGGCGGGGCGAAACATTCGGGCGCCGACCTCTACCGGGCGCTGGGCCGGATCGCCAAGATGAAGGCGGCGCTGCTCGCGGCCTTCGAGGGCTGGGACTATGTCATCGCCCCGACGCTGCCGGTGGTGAATTTCCCGGCCGAGGAGCCCGGCGTGTCGCGTGAGACGCCGCTCGCGCACACGCTGTTCACCGCCATGTTCAACCAGACCTGCCAGCCCGCCTCCACCGTCTGCATGGCATTCGATTCCCGCCATCTACCGATCGGCGTCCAAGTGACCGGGCACCGCTTCGACGATCTCGGCGTGCTGCAGGTGACCAAGGCGCTGGAGGACATGCGCTCGTTCGCGATGGACTGGCCCTTCAAGCCACGGCCCTGAGCGCTCAGGCCGCGGCCTGCGCCGGGTCGCCGTCGAGAAGGTGGCAGGCGGCGAAGCGCCCCGGCGCGTGTTCGACCAGCTTCGGCGTCTCCAGCCGGCAGCGGCCGAACGCCTTCGGACAGCGCGAGGCAAAGCTGCATCCCGCCGGGATATCGATCGGGCTCGGCGGCTCGCCCTCCAGCAAGAAGTCCGCCGGGTTGAACGGCTTCTCCTCCAGCGTCGGGGCGGCCGAGAGCAATGCCTTGGTGTAGGGATGCTGGGGATCGAAGAACAGCTCGCGGTTGTCGGCGATCTCGACCATCTCACCGAGATACATCACGGCAATGCGCGTGCAGACCCTGCGCACCATTGCGAGATCATGGGAGATGAAGACATAGGTGAGGTCGTTCTTCTCCTGCAGCTTCGAGAACAGGTCCATCAGCCTTGACTGCTCGCGTTGATCCAGCGCGGACAAGGTTTCGTCGAGGATCAGCAGCTTGGGATCGAGGATCAGGGCACGCGCGATCGAGATGCGCTGGCGCTCGCCGGTGGAGAGCGTGTTCGGGAGCTGGTCATAGAGCTCGGCGGCAAGACCGACCTCGGCCATCGCTGCGATGACCCGGCTGCGCAGGTCCGCGCGGGCGACATTGCCGCGGATCAGCAGGCTCTCCTCGATCATGCGGCCGACGGTGGTGCGCGGCGGCAGCGCGTTGTACGGATCCTGCAGCAGCAGCTGGAATTCGCTGCGGGTGCGGATCAGCTCGCGCGGCGACAACGCCCCGAGCGACGTGCCGTTGAGGACGATGCTGCCGTTGTCGGGAACCTCCAGCCAGGCCAGCAGGCGCGTGAGGGTCGACTTGCCGCAGCCGGATTCCCCGACGATGCCGAAATTCTCGCGCGGCATGATGTCGAGCGTTACGCCGCGCACCGCCTGCACGTTGCTGTAGGTATTGAACGTCCCCCGCTTGCGCGCGCGATAGGTCCGAACAACGTGCTCCACCTTCATCAGCGGCACTTCGTCTTGCGCCTTGCGGCGGGCCAGCGGGCCCTCGGTGGTCGCCCACATGCGCGGCACACTGGCAATGGCCTTGCGCGTGTAGTCGGTCTGTGGCGAGGCGAGCAGGCCGGCAAACGCTTGCTGCTCGACGAACCGGCCCTGATGGAGCACGGCCGTGCGGTCGCCGAACTGGCCGAGCGTGGGCAAGGAAGACGACAGATAGATTGTCGCCATCCTGTGGCGGAGGCACAGGTCGTGGAGCAGCGCCACGATCTGTGCCGCGATGGTGACATCGAGCGGCTGGGTAATGTTGTCGGCGATCAGGACGGCGGGCTCGGCGCAAATCGCGTCCACGATCATCGCGCGCTGCATCATGCCGCCGGAAAATTTTGCCGGGTAGTCCCAATAGCGCTCCTTCGGCGATGGAATCCGGACCTCGCCGAGGAGCTGCACGACCCGCTCGCGGCATTCGCGCGGATTCCATTCGGGCCTGACGCTGTGCAGCTTTTCCGCGATCTGGGTCCCGACCGGTATCGTCGGATCGAGCGAGCTTTGCGGCTTGGAGCCGATATAGGCGATGTCGCGGCCGATCCGCACCTCGCGCGCCCCGGCGCCGAGAATGTCGTGGCCGGCGAACGTGACCCGTCCGGAGCGATACGCCAGACTTTCCGGCAGCCAGTTCGCCAATGCGCGGCTGAGCACGGTTTTGCCGGCGCCGCTTTCGCCATAGATGCCGAAGATCTCCGAGGTGTTGAGGCGGAAGGAGATGTGATCGAGGATCGGCGCGGCGCCCGACGCCGAAGCGCCGACCGTGAGGTCGTCAACCTCCAGAATGAGCGAGAGATCCATCTCAGAGACCCCCATAGATGCGGTTGCGCGCCTTCTCGAGCGCCGACCCCATCAGGTTGATCGAGGTAAGCGCGATAGCCAGGAACACGCCCGGCGTGGTCGCGATCCACCAGGCATTGATCAGGTATTTGCGGGAGTCGGCGATGATGCTGCCGAAGCTCGGCGTCGGCGGCTGGATGCCAAGCCCCAGGAAGCCGAGGATCGCTTCGAAGATCATCATGCGTGCGACGTCGAGCACGGCGACGAATGCGATCGGCGGCAGGATGTTCGGCGCGGCGAACAGAAACAGGATCCGCCAGTCCCCGGCGCCGAGCACGCGCAGGCCGCGGACATATTCCTTGCCGCGCTCGGTGACCGCGGCGCTGCGCGCCACGCGCGCGTAGAGCGGCCAGCCGGACAGCGCCAGCACGATTATGATGGTCGGCACCGTCGGCCGCGACACGCCGAGAATGGTGATCGCCAGGATGATCATCGGAATCGACAATTGGGCATCGGTGATCCGCATGATGACTGTGTCCCACCATTTGCCCTTGAAGCCGGCGAACAGGCCAAGGCCGCAGCCGATGACAAAGATGAGCAGGACCGTGACGACGCCGACCAGCAGCGAATAGCGCAGGCCGATCAGGCTGCGCATCAGCATGTCGCGGCCGAGCTGATCCGTACCCAGCGGATGATCCCAGGTCCATTTGTCGCCGAGAAAGACCGGCGACATGAACTTGTCCTTCACCACCATCTTGGTCGCACTGATCGAGGACACCTCGGGATAGATGGCCGAGGCCAGCACCAGCGCCATGAAGATGAAGAAACCGATCTTGAAGCTCGGCATGCGCCAGGCGGCGGCCATGATGCGGCGGTTGACGGAACGGATTGGGGCCGCCGGCAAGGCGGGCTCCTCGGCGATGATCGTGGTGGCCGTCATGCTCAGATCTCCACGCGGGGATCGACCAGATAGGCGACCAAATCCACGATGATATTGATGAAGACAAAGACGGCGCTGGTCGTGATGGCGATGCCCTGGATGACCGGAAAGTCGCGCCCGACGACAGAGACCACGGTCAGATTGCCGAGGCCAGGATAGTCGAAAATGTATTCAATTACGAGAACGCCGCCGATCAGCGTCGAAAGCTGGATCCCGAGCAGGTTGACTAGCGGCACTGCCGCGTTGCGCAGGGCGTGCGAATAGACGATGCGGCGGCGAGACAGGCCGCGCACCCGCGCCTCATCGATGAACGGCGCTTGCATGACCTCGCCGAGCGAGGTCGTCAGCGTGCGGATGATGAAGGGGGCGATCTCCACCGAGAGCACGAAGGCCGGCAGGATGACATAGGAAAACCCCTGGTAACCGAGCGCCGGCAGCAGCTTCAGCTTCACCGACAGAAACAGGATCAGAACGATCGCGAGCCAGAAATTCGGAATCGAGACGAACAGCGACTGCATTCCGAACGCCAACGCATTCTGCCAACGATGCTGGTGCAGCCCGCCCGCGATGCCGATCGGAAACGACAGCAGCAGCGCGAACACGAGCGCCATTCCGCCCAGTTGCAGCGTGAACGGCAGGCGTTCGAGGATGAGATCGATCACCGGCGCCATATCCGACTTGGTCGGGTCAACATACTGGCCGCCGGTCGCGATCATGCCGCTGCGCGGCCGCAAATAGGATTGCCCGAGATCGCCCTGTACCAGCCCGCGCATGTACCGACCATATTGCACGATGATGGGGTCGCGCAGCCCCATCTTGGTCGCGACCTTCTCGACCACATCGGCCGGCGCCATGCCGCCGACGATCAGGCGCACGGGATCGCCCGGCACCACGCGCAGCAGCGTGAAGATGATCAACGACGTGATGAAGACGATCAGGATGCCCTGCGCGATCCGCTTGACCAGGAATTCCAGGATCAACATCGAGAAGAGCTACCCTTGCAATTCATGAGGACCAGACCCGACCAGTCCGGCCTGCGTTCGCGAACCGGCAGGCCGGGCGTACCCGGCCTGCCGAGCAATCATCATGCCAATGTTGCCTTGGTCATGTCCTGCATGCCGTTCGGATAGATGTACAGACCATCCAGCTTCTTGCTGTAGGCATGGATGAAGACCGAGGTGAACAATGCGAGCGCCGGGGCCTTCTTGGCGATGGTCGGCAGCGTCTCGGTCTGCAGGATCTTCTTGCGCTCCTCGATTGTCGTGGCGTTGCGCTCCTTGTCCAGCACCGCGTCGATGTCCTTGTCGACGATGCCGGTGATGCGCTTGGAGGAGGAGTGGAAGTGGGTGCGCAGGACGAGATCCGGCTCGGGCGAGCCGGTGCACCAGCCGCAGTCGATCATGTTGCCCTCACCGCCGCCGGGCTTGTCGTAAAGCAAATTACCCCACGCCGCGACTTCGAGCGTCTGCAGATTGACCTTAAATCCCTGCTCCTGGAGCATGCCGGTAATCAACTCGGCATATTCCTTCGTCTTCGGATAGAAACCGACCGACGTGTAATAGGTGAGCTCGGGCAGGCCCTGGCCTTTGGGGAAGCCGGCCTCCGCGAGCAGCTTCTGCGCCTTGTCCGGATCGAATTCAGGATAGTCGGCCACCTCGGCATAGCCGAACTTGACCGGCGAGATGTGCGCCTTGGAATAGATGCCGGAGACGCCGAGCACGTCGAGCACCTGCTTGCGGTCGATCGAGTAGCATGCGGCGAGGCGAATGCGCGGATCGTCGAACGGCTTCTTCGAGCAGCGGAAGAACAGGTATTTGTTCTCGACCGAAACCGCCTTGTGGATGCTGAAGCGGGCATCCTTCGAGATGGTCTCGACCTGCTCCTGCTCGAGCCGCTCGATGATGTCGGCCTCGCCGTTCAACAGCGACAGCGTGCGCGTCGTGGTGTCACCGACGAAGTGATACTCGACACCCGGGATCTTCGCTGCGCCGAGGAAGAAGTCGGGATTGGCGGCGAGAACGGTGGTGTCGCCTTTCTGCTCGACATATTTGTAGGGGCCCGTGCCGTTCATGCGCGCCGAGAGCTGCGCCTTATTGGCAACGTCCTTGGCCGACATGATCGGCAGGAAGGACGACAGGTAGTAGTAGAGCGTCGCCGGATAGCCCTGCACCTTCGTGTTGATGTGGCAGGTGTAGTCGTCGACGACGTCGACGGTGACGAGACCGGGGTACCACTGCGCCGGACGATCGGGTTGGCAGCCATATTCATAGGTCGCCTTGACGTCGGCCGCTGTGAACGGGGTTCCGTCATGAAATTTGACGCCCTTCCTGAGTTTCACCTCCATCGTATAGGTGTCGATGGGCTTCATCGATTCAGCCAGCTCGAAGATCAGTTCGTCCGGCTTCTCCGGCCGCATCGGCGCCCGCGTCAGGTAGCCGAACACGAAGCCCTCGACGATGAGCTGGCCTAGATTGGTATGGGTGGTTGGGTCCCAGTTGCCGGTCAGCGCTTCCGCGCCGAGAAAGCGCAGTGTCTTGCCTTCGGCGGCAAAGGCGGAATTCACAAGAAAGTCGGGATTGACCCGCCCGAAGCCGAACGCCGCGGCCCCGGCCAATCCCCCTAACATCAAGTCTCTGCGGTTGATCATATGGTAATCCCTCGATGATTTCGGCAACGCTGAAACTGCTCTCGAGGCCGCAAGGCACTCAGCCGTTTCGATCGTCTTGCACAAATCGTGGCTTTCACGCCTGCAAAGCCTAGACCAAAGGCCGCAATCGCCCGATTCCTGCTGCTCCACGATTCCGTTGCTGACACTCCCGGGGCGCCGCAGTCGCGCACGGAGATTTTCCGCTCCCGGAAGCATGGCGCACACCGGCAAGGCAAGGACGCCTTTCCAATGTGCAGCACACAAATCATGGATGCACAGAGCAGCAACGCCATGCAGACAACCATATGATCACGCTCGCGGAACTGAACGGAATCCCAGCATTGGAACAGCGCGTTGCTCCGGCCAACCATCCCATTCGCGGCGTCATCTCGGATCTCGACGGCGTCGCCTATCGCGGTGACACTCCGATCGACGACTCCGTCAAGGCGTTTCGCGGATGGAGCGAGCGGGGCCTGCCCTATGCGTTCGTCACCAACAATTCGACGAAATCCGCCGCGCAATTTGCCGCCAAGCTGAGCCGCATCGGCATTCCGGCCGAACCGTCACAGGTCTTCACGACGATTTCGGCGGTCACGTCCCTGCTCGAACGGCGCTGGCCGCGCACCACGCCCGTGTTTGCGATCGGCGAACGACCACTGCTCGAGGCGATCGAGGACATTGGCTATCACCTGACCGACGTCAAGCCCAAGATCGTCGTGCTCGGCTTCGATGCCACGCTCGACTACGCCAAGCTGCGCACCGCGGTCAGGGCCGCACTCGCCGGCGCAACCGTCATCGCCACCAATCCCGATGTCCTGACGCCGGTTCATGACGGCTACGATCCCTGCGTCGGCGTGATCACGGCCGCGGTTGCAGCGGCCGTTCCCAATACGAAGCCGATCGTGCTAGGCAAGCCGCAACCGTTCCTGATCGAACAGGCGCTGGCGCATCTCGGCACCGCCCGGCATGAGACCGTCATGGTCGGCGACCAGATCGGTACCGATATCGCAGCAGGAAAGGCCGCCGGCATGCGGTCGATCCTGCTCGCCAGCGACGTCCCTTTCAATGCGGTGGCGGACGTCGTTCCCGATCGCATCATCGCGAGCCTTCTTGACCTCGCGGAGCCCGAGACGGTCGGTTGGCCGCGATGATGACTCCCGGCCTCATCGAGAGCATGCAGACCTCTCTTGCCGCGAGCCTGCCGCGCTGGGGACTATCATCGCAATCGACGCTCGCCTTTCTCAGCCATTCCGAGAACACCACCTTTCTCGCGCAAGATCCGGCCGCTCGGCAAAAACTCGTGTTGCGCGTGCAGCGGCCCGGCTATCACTCACCTGACGAGATTGCGTCCGAGCTCGCCTGGATCGACGCCGTGATCGCAGACAACGTGGTGCTCACGCCGCGCCCGGTCGCCGATCGGGAGGGACACCTGTTATGCCCCATTCCCCTGAGTGGTGCGACACGACACGTCGTTGCATTCGAATTCCTCAGCGGCAGGGAGCCGGACGCCTCGGACGATCTGGCCACCTGGTTCGGCAAGCTCGGCGCGACCAGCGCGCGGCTTCACGCGCACAGCCGCCGATGGACATTGCCATCAACGTTCCAGCGCAAGGTCTGGGATTTCGATGCCATGCTGGGCCGCCGGCCACTATGGGGTGACTGGCGCGCCGGTCTTGGCCTGCGCGACGATGGCCGCAGGCTGCTGCAGAGGGTCGCCGACGAACTTGAACGGCGCGTCGAGGCTTACGGACTGGGCGAGCAGCGGTTTGGCCTCGTTCACGCCGACCTCCGCCTCGCCAACCTGCTCGTCGAAGGCGACCGGCTCGGCGTCATCGACTTCGACGATTGCGGCTTCTCGTGGTTCTTCTATGACTTCGCCGCGGCCGTCAGCTTCATCGAGCACGAGCCGGTGATGGACCTGCTCCAGCAGTCGTGGCTTGCGGGATACCGGACCGTCGCACCGGTCTCGCACGACGACGAGGCCATGCTGCCTGCGTTCGTGATGCTCAGGCGCATGCTGCTGACGGCCTGGCTCGCTTCGCATTCGGACACCGAAACCGCGCGACGCCTGGGTACGGGCTACACCGACGGAACGGTCGCGCTCGGCGACCGGTTCCTGCGCGGATCGTGACGCGGACTTTCGGGACCAGCCGCGGCGCGCCTGTCCGTTTCTCCAGTGTTGTTGCTCCCGGACTCCAGAATGCCGCAACAGATGTTTCCCCGCCGGCTTTGATCCGCGAATGATGGGCGCGCTCGGACATTGCGCGTCCGAAGCGGACTTAACCAGCGAGCGTGGGCAGCGTCAGATGGATATCCAGGCTTATTTCGAGGAGTGGTCCTGCGAGCCCGGCGATGTCGTCCGGCTCGCGATCAGCACGCCGCACGCCACCGTCCGCGCAAGCCTCGTGCGACTGGTCTCGGGTCCCGGGCGCGACGAAGCGATCGAGGGCAAGGTGGTCGATTTCTCGTCGGTGCTCGACCGCACCGTTTCCGGCGGCGTGCAATCCACGGTGGTCGGCTCGCACGCCGAATTTCCGCTTCCCTCACCGATCAACGATGCGGCGATCAGCGTCCATTGCTGGGCATGGCCGACCGTCCCCGAGCGGAGCGCGCCCCAGGCCATCTGGTCGATTGGCGACGTCGCGCTCGTCATCATCTCAGGCGGTCTTGCGCTTCGAATGGGCAGCGCAACGCTCGCAGTCTTGCCGGATGCGATCATCGCCAAACACTGGTATTCGATCCTGACTACCATCGGCGACGGCGAGGTCTGCATCGACCTCAGGCGTCTTGATGCCAAGGTTGGGGCACAACGCACGCTCCGCGCGGCAACCGGCGCGACGGCAAACGCGGCAACGCTCCTGCTCGCGGCGGCCGGCATCGGCCGGTCCGGGTCGCCGCTGGAGCCATATAATGGCAAGATCGACTCGCCAACGCTGTACCTCGCGAAGCCATCCGCCGAGATGATCGCCGCATGGCACGCGGGGAAGACTTCCACGCAGCCGGCATGGGCAGCATGGAAACTCGGCAGGGACTTCGCGTCGGAGACGATTGAGCCGGACGCTGGAGGCGAACAGGGGCACCTTGTCAACGGCGTCGAGCGCGGTGTGACCGGACGCAACTGGGACGGGCGAAGCGACTCCTTCGTCGAAGTTCCCGAGCAGTACTGTGCGCTGCAATTCCACGACGACGACATGGTGGATGCCGGCTGGAGGTATAATCTCGAATTCCGCCTGCCGGAGGACCTTCAAAGCGGAGTCTACGCAGTTCGGCTCGAGGCCGGCGGACGCCGCAATCATTTTCCGCTGTTTGTCAGACCGGTCCTGGGCACCTCGGCACCCGTGCTGTTCCTGGTGCCGACCAACACCTTTCTGGCCTATGCGAACGACCACCTGGCTTCGCTCGATTTCTCATCGGTGATGCCTCATGACAAGGTGGTGCCCGAGGACGAACAGTACCTGTTCTCACATCCCGAGCCGGGCCGCTCCTGCTACGATACCCATGCCGACGGAACGCCGGTTCGCTATTCGGGCCGCCGACGACCGCTGTTCAACGTCCGCCCTGGTTTTCCGAACTGGCTAACGGGCTCATACCGTCACTTTCCCGTCGACATGTACATCGTCGAATGGCTAGAGCACCTCGGCATCGAATATCATGTCGCAACCGACGAGGATTTCGAACGTGGCGGCCGCAACCTGGCCGACCGGTACGCGGCGATCGTCACGGGCTCGCACCCGGAATACTGGACACGAACCGGCCTCGATATCCTCGACGGATACCTGCATGACGGCGGACGGGTCATGTATCTTGGCGGCAACGGCTTCTACTGGGTAACGAGCCGGCTCAGTGCAAAGCCCTGGGTCATCGAGGTGCGCCGCGACAACAGCGGCACGCGCTGCTGGGATGCCCCCTATGGCGAACGGACCCATGTTGCGACGACTGAAGCCGGCGGCATCTGGCGCACGCGCGGCCGCGCCCCGAACAAGATGCTGGGCGTGGGCTTCGCATCGGAGGGATGGTCGAAGGGCTGCGGCTATCGGCGTCTGGAGGCGAGCTACAATTCGCCTGCCGCGAAATTGTTCGACGGCATCACTGAGGAAATCGTCGGCGATTACGGCTATGTGCTGGGTGGAGCGGTGGGAGACGAGGTCGACAGGTACGACGTTACGCTCGGAAGTCCCGAGCATGCCTATGTGCTCGGGACTTCGACCGGGCTTGGCAACGAGTATCAGCTCGTCATCGAGGATCTCACTCTTTCGCTCCCGGATCAGGGAGGCGCACAGCGGCCTGACGTGGTGAGATCGGACATGGTCCTGTTTCCGATCGATGGAGGCGGCTGGGTATTTTCGGTCGGCTCCATCGCCTATGCCGGCGCCCTGGCCTGGAACGGCTGCGACAACGGTCTTTCGCGCCTGACGGCGAATATACTCAGGGCCTTCACCGGCAAGGAGCCGGTGCTCGGAGCATGAGACCGTCAGTGCGACTTCGCCCCTGAAACGAAAGGTCAACGATCCTCGTTCGGCCACTCATACGTTCTGGTTGCAGGATTGAGTGCAAGAAGATCAACATCTTACTGGATACTCGTTGTCCCCCAGCGCGGCGACCGCACAGATACGTGCTTCTTTTTCGTTCGCGCGCAAGTTCACAAAGGCGACTAGCATCGCATGGTGAGTGCGATACGGTGGTACATGGAAGATCCAGGGCTTTTCCGCCCAAGGAGAATGTCTGACAGGCGGCAGGCGCTTTCCTCGCAGTCAGGAGCGAGGCCTCTTGCTCCCCTGATTGGATATCGCTCGGCAAAACAACGGCTCGGGGGAGTCAGCAGCCGCGTTAACCTTACATACCCTCAAGCCGCAGGTGAGTGGCCCTCGACAAGACGATTGAGTCTCCGAGTTTCCTGCTCAGCTGCTCGAAACGGCCGAGAATGTCCTTGCCCGCGCCGGTGTCTGCACTATGTACGCAGATATCGTTGTGCTCGTTGCGACGGACCGGTAGTAATTCAATTTCGGTGATCTTCTTCCCCGCGATCAAGCACCGCAGCGCCAGACCATCGAGATGACGGCCGCGCATAACGTCCCAGTCGAACGCAAAATTGCCAAGGCTGTAGAAGATCGGCTTACCCTGATAGATTTCGCCGGCCTGGACCACATGCGGATGGTGGCCGAACACCATGTCTGCCCCCACGTCGATGGCGGCTCGGGCTATTTCGCGCTGATATGCGACTGGCTCCTCTTTGGACGACACGCCCCAATGGCATGAAAGGATCACAAGGTCGACCTTGGTCCGCAGAGCGCGGACATCGTCCCGCATGGCCTCGAGTTCGTCGGCGTCTGCGAATGTATGCGTGATCGGCTCAGCACCCGGCATCTCCAGCGCGCGCGGGCCCGGCTCATAGGCGGCGTGGGCCTTGATGGTGGCGCATCCGGGGCTGTTGGCTGACGCGGCGTGATTGCTCGGCCAGAACACCGATGTGTAGCTCAAGAAGCCGAAACGAACCCCGTTCTTCTCGATGATTACCGGCTTCCTGGCCTCGGCCAGCGTTTCGCCAACGCCACAGTGGAGGATCCCCGCCGAATCCAGCGCCTTGACGCTGGCGACGGCGGCGCGCGCGGGATAGGCGACGTTGCTGGCGCAGCTCACGCCGACATAGCCCGCCTTCTTGAGCGCCGGACCTACCTTGGCGCCCGAATGGCGCCAACCCTTTTTGTGCGGGATATCGGGCCGCGCGGGATCGATCGAGGGCTCGGCAAGCGGGCCTTCCAGCTGTCCGAACAAGACATCGGCCGATGTCAGCATGTCACGCACATTGACGAATGCGCTGAAAGGATCTTCGCGGTTCTGGATGTTGGTATCGCCCAAGATGAGCAGCGTTTGATCCATGTGCAGTTCCTTTTTCGTGAGCTCTGGTGTGGGTGTCGGGATTGCGACCAGATCAGGCCGCGCTTTCAGCGGAGCGCGATGTTGTCACCGCCGCTTCGCCATCGCGCGCTGGCGCGATCGATTCCAGGGAGCGCTGGTTGGTTTCGATACCGAACAAGAGAATACCAAGCGCTAACAGCAGATAAAGCGACGCAATGGCGTAGAGCACTGATGGGAGACCATAATTGTCATAGAGCGACACAACCATGTAGGGCGATGCGATGACAGCAATCCGCCCCGTCATTTGGGCGATGCCAGAGCCGCGGAAGCGATATTCGGTTGCAAACAACTCCGGCGTGTAGCCGCCGAGACCGAAGCCGATCATCAGGCTCATGCCGCCCTGCAACAGGAAGCCAAAGATCAGCACCCAGGCGGGATCGGTCTGCTGCGAATACGCCAGCGCGAACACGCCACACCATAAGGCCGCAAACATGGTGCCGCGACGGCGTCCAATCCAGTCGGAGGTCAGCATGCCGACCAGCGGCCCGAGCGAACTGCCCAGCGCCATGACGGTCGCAAAGCTGAGCGACTTCGTGACACTCAGTCCCTGTTTGACGAAGAAGGTCGGCACCCAATAGGAGAAGCTGTAGGAACCGACCAGGCAGGTGATGCAAACCGCCATCGCGAGCAAGGTGCGGGTGACGACGCCGCGCGAGAACAGGATGGAGATCGGTACCCAGGCCGGCGCAGGCGCGGCCACTGATATCACCGGCGGGAGAGGCCCCGCCTTCGAGGCCTCAGCTTCGATATCCTGCATGATCTTTTCGGCTTCTTCATAACGGCCGCGCGCTTCGAGCCAGCGCGGCGACTCCGGAAGCTTGCGGCGCAGGAACCAGACCCATAATGCGCCGCAACCGCCGATCAGATACATCGGCCGCCATCCAAGTGCTGGAATGACGAATAGTCCGGTAAAATTCACAGCGAATGTCGATGCCATCGACACCACGCTGATCAGGCCAAGCGCCCATCCGCGCCGTTGCGGCGGCACAAACTCGCTGACCATGCCGTAACCGCAGACATATTCTGCGCCGATCCCTACTCCCATGAAGAAACGCATCGCCATCAGCCAGGTCATCGAGGGCGCGAGCATCGAGAGCAGGCACATGCTGCCGAAAATCAGAAGATTGAACTGATAGGCAAAACGCCGGCCGAACCGGTCACCGACCAACCCCGTCATCAGCGCGCCAATGGCGAGGCCGGCAAAGGTGATGGAAATGTAGTGGGCATTGGTCTCCATGTTCGACCAGCCCTCCTTAACGAGGGCGCCCAACACGCCGGCGGCCATCTGGTTGTCGAAACCGTCGAAGAACATCCCGAGGCCGATCAGGCTGAGAATCCGCCGCTGGAATGCGCCCATCGGGAGCCGGTCAAGCCGGCCCGCGGCGTTAACGGGGGTGGTCATAGAAAGCGTTTCTCCCGCAAGTAGCGGCGTTCAGCGCCGCTTATGCGGGCAAAATAAGCGGAATGCTTTGGGCCGAGTATGCTAATTTACTCATCACGACGATGACTTATCTTCAGAGCAACACAGAGAATGCGGCGCGGACGCGATCAGCCCTCAGTGGGAGGCGCTGATGGCCCGAAAATTGCCCCCGCTGAATGCACTTCGCGTCTTCGAGGTCGCCTCCCGCTCCGAGAACTTCACCCACGCCGCCAAAATACTCAACGTCTCGCAGGGCGCCGTCAGCCGGCATATCGCCCAACTCGAAGCCTTCCTTGGCCTGCGCCTGTTCGTCCGTAATCAACGCGACGTCAAGCTGACGACGCAGGGCGAACAGTACGCGCAGGCCATTGCCGAAGCCTTTGATCGCATCGAACTCGCGACCCAGGTCAGCCGCCGGGACAAGCAGAATCGCGTGGTGCGGATACGGCTGTTTCCCACGGTGGCGATGAAATGGCTGGTCAAGCGGCTCGCGCGCTTCCATACCATTTACCCAAGCATCAATGTGCAGGTCACGATCGCCAACGATCTCGTCGATGTGAGCGCTGGCGAGGTGGACTTCACCATTCAGACTCCCGCCATTCCAAAGCCCGGCGTGCGTTACGACACGCTGTTTCCGATCGAGCTGCTGCCGGTTTGTAGCCCCGCCGAATTCAACAAGCATCCACCCGTGCACGATTCACGAGAGCTGCTCGACCGCACGTTACTTCATTCAATGAAGCGCCCGCACGATTGGCGGATCTGGTTTGAGGCGGCGGACGTCACACCCGGGAGCTTTCGCGAAGGACTGTCGTTCGGCAATTCCTCGCTAGCCTATCAAGCGGCGATCGACGGGCTCGGCATCGCGGTGGCGCATCTGGAACTGGTCCAGGACGATCTCAAAGCGGGACGACTATTGGCGATCCATCCGCTGGTGGTACGAACCGCCGACAGTTACCACCTCGTCGGCCGCGAAACCGACGTTGGCAGGCCGGAGATTGCTGCATTCCGCGACTGGCTGCTGTCCGAAACCAGGACACAGAATTGACGTTTCTCCATCGGCAAGATCTTGCTCTGCTATTGTCAAATCAGCATCGCTGCGAGCTCGCCGACGGCGCTTGGATCGCCATTTGCCTTGGCTACGCACTTCAGGTGTCACGTTGCTCTAGTCTAGGCAGGGATTTCCTCTCGAAATCCCGGCTTATTTTGTTCGTCAGGCCTATACACGTATCGAGCTGGGCATCTGCCAGAAGCGAAGGCGGCTGATCCGCGAAGGTTAGGGGGGATCTCGCCACGCCTTGGCGCTGATGTTTTATTGCTTCTACATCAATGGCTAGGTGAATGATCCGGCCGGCCGAGGAATTCGGAGTCACCGGGAACAGTCTGGCCAACGTCTGCGACAGGCTGGACGTGCTTTATCTTCCGCGCGGCCCCTCGGCCAAAGAAGTAAGCCGGAAGCCGGTCGTCATACTTGAGCTTTCACCTCGGCGGGACAGGATCCCAAACACGGCAGATAAGGGAGGTATCTCTTTTTCCCCTGGCGTCGAACCAACCGACCACTGCTTGCTACGCCGAACACGACCCGTCTGTCTGAAGAGATGGAGCTTGCCATGCGGCGCATTCGGCCTGCCCATCGTATAGAGTGGCCTATAAATCCGACGGCCTCATGTGACTGGTGACTACGTCCGCTTTGCTCCTATAGCGACCAGGTTCGTGCGGCAGCGCAATATGTCGCGATGGGCCAGAAGCGGAAGCCACAATTGGACAACATCTCCCCTACTAACATCGGCGATAAATATCTTCCGTGAATTGGTTCACAAATGGGCGGGCCAGACCGCGATATGCTTGCTCGAGCTCTCGGCCGGCGTGCGCCCAGCGCGATCAGCAGGCTCGAGAAGGCGCCGAACCTCGACGTCCACCGTTCCGTCGCACGTATCGTGTTTCGCAACGCTGCGATCAATGAGTTGTCGAGTTGGATTCAACGGCATTCGGTGCGGCCGAAAGCCCGCGGACCCAGCAAACGACCAGTCTTTTAGTTTTACGCGGTTCAGAAACTTGATCAGAGAATAAGCCATGCAAAAAATTTGATGGAGGAACCAATGGTGAAGAGGGCGATTACGCTCGGCGGTGGTGGTCCGGCGGCAGGGCTGCACATTGGAGTTCTGGAAGCTCTTGCCAACGCAGGTATAACCTTTGACGTGTGGGCATTGTCCTGCATCGGCGCCTGGGTTGGGATCGTCTACAATCAGTTTGACAACGTTGACAATAAAGACAGGGCGAAACAGACCCATCAATTCTTCAAGAATGGCGTGTTTCGAGACGACGAAAGCTATAGGCGCTTTCCCATAAACACGGTGTTCGGCCCGGATTGGGAAAGCATCGGCAAGGCTCTGACCAACTTCGTCGCAGATCCCAATACCTATAAGGATTTGTGGGACCCAAACAGGGTCGCGAATGCCTTCAGGGAATCCATGTCGCTCTGGTTCGCTCAACAG
The DNA here is from genome assembly GCF_054059095.1 of Bradyrhizobium sp. USDA 4510. NCBI lineage: Bacteria > Pseudomonadati > Pseudomonadota > Alphaproteobacteria > Hyphomicrobiales > Nitrobacteraceae > Bradyrhizobium > Bradyrhizobium sp. USDA 4510. The sequence goes on from NZ_JBSSBT010000001.1 coordinate 5,375,367, forward strand.
CCCGACACGGACGGCGGGAAGAAGTTCACGAGCCCGGATGAGGGAGACGTAAACAGATGGGTTCTTAATCAGGTGCTGGCCCCAAATCCTTTCGTTCGTTATCTCACGTCAATGATGTATCTGTCCCAAGTCACCGGCCTCTCCAGGATCAACTATCCACACAGCCAGTTTATGAAGAGCATAAATTTCGACGCGCTGGGAAGACCCGAAAAGCCATTCATATTCCACAACGCCTGGAATCTCGATGAGCATAAACTCGCGTTGTTTTCCAACCGGCCGATGCCCAAGAAGGTCGATGAGAACAAGAAGGTCGACGGGAAAGAGTACAAAGTGCCTATCAGCGCATCCAGCTTATGTGCGTGTTCAGCCCTTCCCTTCGTGGAAGAAACCGTAGAGATCGACGGAGTTACCTACTGCGAAGGAGCACTGGTCGATACGGTCAACTTCGAGAGCTTGCTCCAGGAGCATCATAAGCCGGGCGATGAGCTGGACGAGATATGGGTGAGCAGGATCGTCGATTCAAAGCAAGTCCGCAAACCGGAAAACCTTCACGATGCCCTGGCCAATCTCTGCCAATTGTTCGCAGCGACCGTTGGCGAAGATGACGTCAAGCTCTTCAAATACCACGTGCGGTACGACAAGCCAAAATCCGGAGAGCATCCGTGGAAGGGCACAATCGTCGAGATTCATGTGCCGGGGCACATCAGTTTCAAATGGAACCACAGCAACCTGGACAGCGGGAGACAGTTGGGAAGGATCGCTGCTGAACAAGCAATCAAGGCATACTACGAACACGAAAAACGTCCGCCGCATGACGGGCCACATTTCATAAATGAGAATCCTGCGGAAAGCGATGAGGCGGGATGGCGAGAGGTTAAGGAGGCATATCACGAATGTCGAAGGCGGGCTGCGTAACGGCAAGGTAAAGCAGCCTTGAGGCCGACCTGCTGAGCCAAGCTCCAATATCCGCAGTCGAGGCGCAATTACTGCAGTCGGTCGAGTAATGCCTTTGCCTGCTTCAGATCCTGCGTTTCAAGACCCTCGACGAACCAGCCGTAGATGGGCACGAGCTGGTCGAGCGCTTCGCTGGTTCTGCCCTGATCGATCCACAAGTTGGCGAGGTCAACTGCTACTCGAAGTTCAAGGGCCTTGGCGCTCTGACTTTTCGCAGTTGTCAATGCGTGATCGAGCAGTGATCGTGCGTCGGTGCTGGCCTCCGGTGCATCGCGGACGAGCAATACGCGTGCCTTCAATCGATACAGCTCGGCCTCAAATATCCGTTCGCTATTGCGGCCGGTTGTAGCGAGACCCTGCTCAATCAGTTCGAGCGCGGCTTCGCTTTGATGGCTCGACAACAGAGCGGCACTCAGGAGCACATACAGTGCTGTGATGCCAAGCTGATAGCCCGCGCCGCGATATTCGTTCATCGCCGTACGGATTTCCTCAAGCGCGGCGAACGAAGGATCAAGGAAGGTGGCGCTTATCCCCCGGATGGCGCGAGCCAATCCTCGCCACTGCCGGAATCCGAGTTCTTCCGACAAGGCGAGACAACGATCCGCATAACGGTGTGCCTTTCGGAAGTCACCCCGAAGAGCGTGGAGAATGGATGCATAATAGCATCCATAGGCCTGCGAATGCGGATGACTGATGACGTCGGCACGCTGAAGGGCGGCATTTACACGCGCGAGTGCCGTATCAGCACGGCCCTGCAGCCAGAGCGCCCATGACATCAGAGCCAGGTCGGCCACACCCGCATCCTGGCCGGCAGCACGCGCCGCAAATCTATCATGCTCGCTGCTCGCTTCGAACGCTTCGAAGGCCCGTTCGATCACCTCCTGGGCACCTACGAGATTTCCCATGAAAAGGCGTATCATCCCTTGCCCACGCATCGCGTTGAGCAACGTTGGTCGATCACCCCGACCCTCCGCAAGATCGAGCAACACCGAGATCATTTCCTCGGCGACCGGCAACTCGCCGCGAATGACGCTCGCGGTGGTCAACCAAAACATGATTTGTAGTCGCTCGGGGGGATCTCCGAGCCGCTGGCACAGCTCGCGCGCTCGCGCAAAGGTCGCCACCGCCTGGGGCGAGGCCGGCCCCTGGGTGGCAATGAGGCAGGGCCCGAGCGCGTACTGGAAATCAAGCTCCAGCCGGTCTTTAAGCGCACCGTCGGCCAAATGGGCCGAGACCTCAATGCCTTTGCGCAAGTGTGCGATCGCTTCGAGGTTGGCGGAGCGCATGGCCGCTTTCTTGCCTGCCTGGAGCCAATATTCTCCCGCCTTTTCGAACAATCCCGCCTCGGTAAGGTGGAGTGCGAGAGTCTCGGGTTGAGACTCCACAATTTCCGGGAATCGTTGCTCGAAAGCGTTGGCGACGGCGGCATGCAGCGCTGCGCGTCGGCTCTTCAGAAGTCCCGCTTCGGCAGCGTCCCGCACGAGCGCATGCTTGAAGGTGTAGACCGCCCGGGGTATCTCGCCTCGGCAGAATATCAACTCCGCCTGAACCAACTGGGCAAGCGCCTCCTCAAGCCGTTGCCTTGGCAGCTTGGCGACCACGCTCAGCAGTTCGTACGAGAACTCGCGCCCCACAACGGCGCCGATCTGAGCAACTTCCTTCACGGGGGCCAATCGGTCGAGCCTAGCCATCAGCGATGCGTTCAATGTCGTTGGAATCGCCAACGAGGGTAGCGGACCGCTGACCACGTAATGGTCGTCTCGCTCCTGCAGCAAGCCGGTTTCGAGCACCGCCTTGGTCAGTTCCTCGACGAACAGGGGCACGCCGTCGGTGCGAGCGAGGATTTGGTCCAAGACCTCCTCCGGGAGCGTCTTGCCTGCCGTGACGCGCTCGATCAAGGCCGCCCCGTTGCGCCGGTTCAGCCGTGTAAGCGAGACGGTCGTCACATGTGCATGACCAGGCCAGGGCGGCGTGAACTCTGGTCTCGCGGTGATGAGCAGCAGCACTCGGAGTCGTGGTACCTTTTCCAGTGTAATCGTGAGCAGCTCCATCGAAGTCGGGTCCGACCAATGGGCATCCTCAAAGATGATGAACACTGGCTGCCGCGCCGCCAACGCTTCGAGCTGAGCCGAGAATGCCGCCAACGTCATCTCCTTGCGTTTCTGCGGACTGAGCTCGGGCAGCTGGTAGCGGTCACTGACCGGTAGCGACAGAAGGTTTGCTAGAGCCGGCACCACACGATCTGCGTCGGCGCCAGACCGCAACAGCAGAGCTTCAAGCTTGGCAAACTTCTCCGTCGGCGCTTCACCTCTTTCGAAACGGGCAGCACGTTCGAGATTGTCGATGAACGGATACAACGCACTGTTGGTATGGTGCGCCGAGCAGAAATGGCGGACCGTAATGTGTGGTTCGGCTTGGAGCCGTTCTTGAAGCGCCAGCGCGATGTGCGACTTACCGATACCTGGCTCTCCAGTTAGAACCACTACGCAACCTTCGCCCGAAGAGGCGTGCTGCCAGCGCCGCAACAGCAGCTCGATCTCCTCGTCTCGCCCGATCAAGGGCGTCAATCGAGTCCTGTGCTGAGCCTCAAAGCGGCTTTCGACTCCAGTCGTCCCGAGCACCTGCCAGGCAGGTATTGGCTCCGCCCATCCTTTCAGCGCGATCGAGCCAAGATCGCAGTATTCGAAATATCCTTCGGTGAGCTGGCGCGTACTCTCGGAGATCAGCACCGTACCGGGCTCGGCGAACTGCTGCAGACGAGCAGCCAGATTCGGTGTCTCACCGATCACCGCCTGCTCCTTGGCGGCGCCTTCGCCGATCAGATCGCCCACGACGACCATACCGGTAGCGATGCCAACGCGAACCTGCAGCTTGGTGCCGATATCTGTCTGAAGGTTGGCCACGGCATCGACCAGTGACAGCCCCGCACGTGTCGCCTGCTCGGCATCGTCCTCGTGCGCCAGGGGGTAGCCGAAATAGGCAAGCACGCCATCCCCCATGTAGCGCGCGATAACGCCCTCACTCCGGGCGATAACCTCAGCGATGCAGGCGTGATAGTCGCCGATTATCGAGCGCAAGTCCTCCGGGTCCAGCCGGGCCGAAAGTGCGGACGAGCCCACCAGATCGCAAAACATGACCGTGATTTGGCGCCGCTCGGCGCCGTCTCGCGGCGCTGGTTTGGCAGCCGCTTGGTCCGATGCAGCGACATCATCCTCAAGTGCCGCAATCGCGCGCAGCATCTTGCGCCGGTGCCCAAGCAGGACGCCGAGGTCCTTGAGGTCCTGCTCCGTGAGATCGCCGACGACCGAGAGGTCGATAGCGTTCTCTGCGAAACGATCGGCGTACTCTCCCAAACCGATCGATGCCAGCCACTCTGCAATACCTGTCATGGTATACCTATGGCCAATAGGGATAAGGGTAGCACATTGCAGAGACCTGCGAAGGCACATCTGCAAATGGAAGCACCGATCGCGAGACATCTCAGCCAGTTTAACACATTGGCTCCGGCGAAAGCTGGGCGCTGCCAAGCGATGCCATGGGGCCCCGATCGCGCGCGCCTTCGACCGTGCAATAGCCAACTCAACGTAAGCGCGAAGCACAGCTATGAACAGAGATGCCTAGTTGCCGTCGTTCCAGATGTCGGTGGTCAGCTTCCAATCATCGCCGACCTTCTCCCAAACCACGACATACTTTCCAGTCACATCCTTCGGTGTCGGTCCCTTGGTCTTGAGGGCGAACGTCCCAATCTCGCGCGCCGCGGTTGGACCAAGGGGCTTAACGTCAAGGGTTGCGAGCTTCGGATCGCTAACTTGTTCCGCCATGCTTTTCCACATTGCCTCGATGGCTGATCGGCCGTGAACCATCGCGGTACCTGGCGGGAATGCGGTCGCATCCGTGCTGTAGAGTGACGCAACTCCCGAGAAGTCGCCCTTGTTGAACAATTCAATCCATTTCGCATTGATGGCCTCGATCTCGGCTTTTTGAGCTAACGCCGGGGCGGTAAACGAGATCACGAATGCAATCATCAAGGCTATGCTACGCATGATCATCTCCAAATATGTTCGATGCGAATGCAGGGCGGACGTTGACTTGACAAGAACCGGGTGCGTTGAATGAGGTATCCCAGACCGGGTTTGGCGCGCCAGCAATTCCGGGGAATTACCGTCAGCAACATTGACTAACCAGCGCAACGCGCGCCTTATGGTAGCAAGTGACTTCGCGCAATTTCTCACCAATTCTCAAGCCGGATGCTCGGCCAGTGTGAAGCCAATAGCGACGTCGCATCCCCGCTCTGGAATTATGGTGCGCTCGGAGGGCGTTCGCATTTGCTGCGATTGCAACAGCTTACTTGGAAGGATGAAGGGACAAGGCGCATTTTTCCCGGTCAGAGGTGCCTTTCCCACTGCCGTGCAGGTCGGCGAGACTGCGCGCAACCGCGCGAATCTTCGCCGGTGTTTCAAGGCAGGCACCACCGTATTTCTGCACGACGATGGGCTGGTTGCGCATCTAACCTCGCTCGGAAGCCTTGTTCGCCTCGCCCATCGAACCAACACCGCCTATCCATGTACCAATGACCTCAAAGTTCGGATTAAAGGCGACAAGATCCGCGCGGTATCCGGGCGCGATCCGTCCAAGCTCGGACCCAAGGCCTAGAAATGCCGCGGGCGTCCGGGAAGCCATGATAAGAGCATCGACAAGGGAGATTCCGATAAGCGCAACAGCGTTGCGCACCGCCTCGATCATGGTGAGGTGAGCGCCCGCGAGCGTGCCATCCCGGTCAGTCAGGCGATTGTCGTGCAACGTGATCTCCCTTCCCTGTAGCAGGAATTGCCGGTCGCTCGTGCCCGCCAATGGCATGGCATCGGTAACCAGCATCAATCGATCGCGTCCCTTGCAGCGCAAGGCAACACGCAAGCCGACGCGGTCAACGTGGATGCCGTCGCAGATGATCCCTGCAAACAACCGGTCATCTCCCAGCGCGGCGCCCACCAAGCCCGGCTCTCGGGCGTTCAACTGCGACATGGCATTGAACAGATGGGTCACCCCCGAGACACCGCGATCGACCGCCTGCCCGATTTCGGCTGCGGTGGCGTCGCTGTGGCCGGCCGCGATACGCAATCCGGCGCCGATCAATTCATCGATCATGGACGCGGGCACGCATTCCGGGGCCAAGGTCACCATGGAGCGACCGCGGTCCCCGAAGCTTTTGATGGCGGCGAGATCGCGCCGATCGGGCACGCGTATCTCGGCTTCCGGATGAATGCCCTTGCGAGACCTGTTGAGGGCCGGACCTTCCAGATGAAAGCCGAGCACGCCAGGAATTTCGAGGCACGCCTGAGCTGCTACAGCCAATCGTTCGATGACCTCGCTTCGATCGGTGATGAGGGTTGGCAAACAGCCCGTGGTGCCGGCCTTGCGGTGCGCCTCGACGATGCGGCGAACGCCGGCCTCCGTTGGCTGGTCGTTGAGAAGAACGCCGCCGCCTCCGTTCACCTGAACATCGACGAATCCGGGTGCAAGTATCGCATCTCGGGGAAGGTGGATCGAGGCGCGCGCTTCCTCGGTAATGCCTTCGATCCGCCCCTGCGATATTCTGACCAACCCCGGCCCGCGCATGTCGGCACCGTCAAAGATGTGCTGCGCAGCAATCGAGAAAACCACGGAAGACCCAGCTTGGCCCATAAGTGCTGATCCGAGAATGGCAATCACGGACTCGTGAGGCGAGTCCCGTGTTGTACAGGTCCCAATATGTACACAACGGGCTTCAGGGACCCGGAGCTAAATCCTTGCGTTAACTTCTCATGGAAACAAAAGGTACCACCTATCTCGGCATCGATGGGGGCGGAACCCGCTGCCGCGCCCGGATCGAGGACGAAAACGGCAGGGTACTCGGTGAAGCGAGCTCGGGGCCTGCCACGACCCGGATTGGCTTCGACAGGGCCTGGCGGTCCATCATGGAGGCCACCGAAGCGGCGGCCGCACAGTCCGAACTGACGCGCGAGGATTTCGCGCGGATGCACGCCGGAATTGGCCTCGCCGGCATTGGTCGCCGGGGCGCGGAAGCGGCGCTCAAAGAGATCCCGCATCCCTTTGCGTCCGTTATCTTCATCAGCGATGGCCTAGCTGCCTGTGTCGGCGCCCATAGCGGCGCGGACGGGGCCATCGTGGTGGCCGGCACGGGCTCGGTGGGTGTCGGCCTGATTGGCGGCAGCGAGATCCGCATCGCCGGTTACGGCTTCCCAGTCTCGGACGAAGGCAGCGGCGCCGACATTGGCCTGCAGGTCGTTCGACTGGCGCTGCGGGCCGCGGATCGCCGCGGCGAGCTGACACCATTGCTTGCAGAGGTGCTGGGCGCATTCGATCAAGATCCTTATCAGGCCGTGGCGTGGTCTGAAGAAGCCCGGGCCACCGACTACGCCGCGTTCGCGCCGACCGTGATGCGGCATGCCAATCAGGGCGATCCGGTCGGCCGCCGCATTGTCGAACGCGCGGCCGATGCCATTGGCGATCTGCTTGATCTGTTCCTGGCTAAAGGAATTGACCGGCTCGCGCTGGTGGGCGGGCTCGCGGATGCGATTACGCCCTGGCTAACGCCTGACCTGCGCGCTCGCCTGAGGCGTCCTGACGCCGACGCAGCGGCGGGCGCGCTGCTTGTGGTCCGAGGGCGGCTCGACCTGCGCAAGCTGGACCCGCCCAAGAGAGAAACTGACCATGAACAGACTTCGAAGTTCCGCGTTTGATGGTGCTTGGATCACCGATATGGCCACCGAAGAAGTCGATCCCAGATTTACCGACCTTGATGCATGGTCGCTGACGTCAGCGATGGAAGCGATGTGGGAGGGCCAGCTTGCGGCGGTCGCCGCGATCGGCCATGCCCTTCCCGCGATCACTGCGGCAGCCGAAGCGGCCAAGACGGTGCTGGGCGACCGCGGACGCATTGTATATGTCGGCGCGGGCACGTCAGGCCGCGTGGCGGTCCAGGACGGCGCCGAGCTGACGCCGACCTTCGCTTGGCCCCGCGAGCGCGTCCGCTTCGTCGTTGCCGGCGGTGACAGCGCGTTCGTCACCAGCATCGAGGGCGCGGAGGACGATGTCGATGATGCAGTCACGCAGATCAGCGCCGCACGGCTCACGCCGCACGACGTGGTGATTGCGGTAGCCGCCAGCGGCACAACGCCGTTCACGGTCGCGGCGCTGCAGCAGGCAGGGTCTTTCGATGCAGTAACGATTGGTGTCGCCAACAATCCCGGCACCGCACTGCTGGCATTGGCAAAGTTTCCGATCCTGGTCGAGACCGGCCGAGAGCTGATCGCCGGCTCCACGCGGATGAAGGCGGGCACCGCGCAGAAGGTCGTGCTCAACCTGATCTCCTCGGGGATCATGCTGCGCCTTGGCCGGGTATATCGCGGCATGATGGTGAACATGCCGCCGACCAATGCCAAGCTGAAGCGGCGCGCCGAGGCCATGGTGGCGCAAATCGCGCGCTGTAATCCGTCGCACGCGGCACGCTCGCTCGAGCAGGCCGAGGGAGACATCAAGATTGCAGTCCTTCTGGCGCTCGGTGTCGACAGGGTTGATGCGGAGACCGTTCTGGAGAACTGTGACGGCAACCTTCGGCAAGTGTTTGTCGAGCTTGCCAAGAATCGTGACTCGCATCGTGACCGACTCCCAAAGGGAGCGGCGGGACGCGGCCGAGGCGGAGTGGTTGAGCCGTGACGACATCCGCGATGGCGAGCGAAATCGGGGAAAGCGCGGATGTTGTCGCTAACATTGTTCGCGGCCGACCCGCCTTGCGCGACATCGCACAGCGGATTGGGATTGACTCCGCCCCTTTGTGCGTCGTGTGTGGTCGGGGAAGCTCCGGGCATGCCGGGGTTTTCTTGAGATATCTTGTCGAGACGCGGCTTCGCCTTCCCGTTTCAGCAAGTGCTCCCTCGGTGATCACGGCATTTCGCACACCTTTGATGCTCCGCGATGCGCTGTTCATCGTAATCTCGCAATCGGGGCGCAGCCCGGATCTCGTCGCAGCGACCAGGTCGGCACGAGCCTCGGGCGCACGCACGATTGCCATCGTCAATGCGCCGTCGTCGCCGGTGGCTGACGAAGCGGAATTTGTCGTTCCGATCGAAGCCGGCCAAGAACACTCCGTAGCGGCCACGAAGACCGTGATCGGCTCGATGGCCGCCAGTGCCGGACTGGTTGCCGAGCTGGCGCAAGATCGTGCGCTGCGGTCAGCCCTCGACCGGCTGCCCGAGCGCCTGCACCGCGCGCTGGCGCTCGACTGGTCGGAGATTGCCGATGATCTCGTCAAGGCATCAGCCGTGTTTGTGGCGGCTCGGGGCCTGGGCCTGGGCTCGGCGAGGGAGATCGCGCTCAAGCTTTCGGAAATCATGCGCCTGCCCTCCATCGGACTGAGCGCCGCCGAGCTGCAGCATGGGCCACGTGCCGCGTTATCGTCGCGCACGCCAGTTGTCATGATGCGCCTCATGGATGAAACGGCGGCCACGGTGGACGCACTGGCAGAGGAATTGCGCGAGCAAAAGATCGCGCTGCATCTCTGCGGCGGACCGCATGGCTCGCTGCCTTGGTTGGTCGAGGATGACCCCGCCACCGACCCGATCACCATGCTCGTTCCGGCCTACCGGATGATCGAGCAGGCGGCATGCGCGCGCGGATTTGACCCGGATCGTCCCCCTCGCCTGAGCAAGGTTACCGAGACGTTTTGACTGATCGCTGGCTGGCGACCAAAGCGGGAGCGACATCATCAAAACGTAACAAACGCGAGCAGAAGCGACCGAATGCGCGGCAAAGGCGACGAAGCTGATCGCTATTCTGCCGCTCATAACGGTCTGGTTGCAGGTTCGAGTCCTGCCGGACCCACCAAAATCATCAAAGAGAGCCCAATTGAGACCAAATCTGCGGATAGCTTTGCCAACAAATTCGAACCGATGACCTTCAGGTTATAAGCATGACAGTTTCCGAAGCGCTATTCGACACGCTGGCCCGCGCGCCAGCCCATCTCCCAGAAGTCTGCCTCGAGACGAGTAGCTTCCTTGAAGATCGCAATCAGCTCTGCCTCGCGGGCCGGGGTGGCGTGGAGATCAGCGAGACGTTCCAAGTGTGCTCCCGCTTTCGCCGCGACCTCTTGGTATGGCGCACCAGCGTACTCGGCAATCCACACGCGATAGGGGTTCGTCGCAGCGTTCGCATCGGGTTGTGCAGCCAGCCGCTTCGCGATCTCCGCGTACCCGATCACGCATGGGGCCAGCGCCACCTTGAGTGCCAGCAGATCGCCGCGCATTCCAGCATCCAGCACGTAGCGAGTATAGGCTAGCATCTCGGCCGCCGGAGGGGTCTGTTCAAGGTCGCTTGGGGACAGACCCCAACCGGCACAGAGTGTCACATGAAGGTTCATCTCGACATCAAGGATGGCCGAAAGACCGGCCGCTGCTTCACGCATGTCGGCAAGCTTGGGCGATTTGTAGACCGAGAGCGCGTAGGCGCGCGCGAACTCGATGAGGAACAAGTAATCCTGAGCAAGATAATAACGAAATGCCGGTTCGGCGAGCGAGCCGTCTGCCAATCCGTTCGTGAAGGGATGCTCGGTGTAGGCGCGCCACTCAGCAGATGCCTCTGTCTTTAGACGCTCCCAGAAACTCACGTTATGTTTCGCCTGGCTTGTCATGAACCGCTTTGATTACTTCCCATAGCCTGCATTATGAGGCTGACCTTGGCCGGCCGCGGCGATCTGCCGGCACGCTGCCGTATGGAGGTCGCTTGCCGTCGATCGCTGGGCTTGAGTGCGTTCTCACGTTATCACCTACAGAACGCAACGTCCTGGTCCAAGATTCGACTACAGACAATCCGCACCAGTTTCGCGCCAATAACAACTCGCACGAAGGGCGGCGAACGTGGTCGAATTCGACGAAAAGGCAGGAAACTTAACAGCGGCGACGATTGTCCCACCGCTCATAACGGTCTGGTTGCAGGTTCGAGTCCTGCCGGGCCCGCCAATGAGATCAATAGCTTACTTCGTTCCCGTTGCCCGCAGCGCGACGACCGCACCAGAAACCGCACCAGATACGTGCTGTTTTCGTTCACACCAAAGTTCGCAACGGCGTCAGGCAAGCTCACCTGCTAAATGAGTGGACGCGACAGTGCCATCCACGATCCTCGCCTTCGGCCGACGGAGAGGCACCGACAGAAGCAGTCTCTCCCTTTGGCGGTGAAGTCGGCTATCTCCGGCAAAGCGGAAGTCAGCCATAACGCCAATCAAGTCCGCTAAGGGGCCCAGGCTGTGTTGGGCCAGTAGCAGACATGCGGCGCGATGCGGTGACCAGATCAACATGGACGAGGTTGACGGCACCCACCGGCGCCGGCCGCAAACGCGGCCGGTTCTCAAGGACGCGCAATGAGCAACGGCTGCACGTTTGCGCCGCCTGCCATCAGGGGATTCGACGGCTCGAAGCGAGCGCGCAGTTCTCGCTGCTGGACGAGCGAGCGTGCAACGACAAAGGCGTTCTTCAGGCTTCTGGCTTGCCGGAGTGCGACATTGAAAAAGGCGTTGCCGAAGTAGGTCCACTTGGCTTTGTCCCGACAGCCGAACGATGAATGGTCGGCATCGGCCGCGGTGATGACCAACGTATCGGGGTTCGCGAGACGAGGGATAAAGACCCCGGAATAACAGGCAGAGATGACCACCACCTTGTATCGCATGCCGGTCCGCGCCAACATGGCGGCGAGATGGGACGGCGTGAGCGTTTGCGTAAGCCGCCCGGCTTTGATTGCAAGCCCGTCGGGGGAGCCGTGCGAGGTGAGAATCAAGAACAGAACATCATTCTCGGCGTCCATCCCATTGGCCGCCGCCTGCAAGGACTTAGCCAGGCCTTCAATCGTTGCACCTCCGCCTTTCTTCGAATTGAATTGCACGTTGACTGGGCCGCTCCCGAAACGACCCGCTACGACCTGTGCTGCGCCGGTCGCCTCGCTTCTAAACACGCCCTGATCGCCGAAAAGGCCGAACGACACCACGCTCACCTTGCGAGCGTCCTCAACGGCGTGCACCGGCGAAGCCAACGGCGCGACGGTCAAAACAAAAGCGACGAGCGGCGCGCCAAGCCGGCTGATCCAAGAGCCGATCCAAGTGCCGTTCCAAGAACCACTCCAAGACTTGCACGCCATGGCGAACCTCGTTTGGTGATCGCCACCTAGCATATGGCGATTCAAGTTGACGGCATTGCGCCCCGATTCAGCGATTCCTTACCGCAACCCCGCCTCGGTCGATATTTTTCTCCGATCACGCGAAAAATTGCGATGCCGGCTCAGCGAACGCCGGCAACGATCACGCGCGCTCCCGCGTCGGCGAGACGCTTGCACTGCTCCTCAGATGCGCCGACATCAGTCACCAGAGTCCAGCGCGGCGGCAGCGGCGCCCAGGCCATCTGTTCGGCGCGGCCGAGCTTGCTGGCGTCGGCGAGAACGATGACTTCCTTCGACTGCTGCATCATCAGCGACTTCAGTGCGACCTGTTCGAGATCCGCTTCGCACAGGCCACGGCCATTCACCACGCCGTCGGCGCTCACGACGGCGCGGTCCGCGGTCATGCGCCGCAACGCCTCATTGGCGAGCGGCCCCATGGTGCTCATGCTGGTGGTGCGCAGCGCGCCGCCCAACACCACAAGCTCTATGCTCGGAGCCTTGGCGAAGAAGGGCAGCAGCGCAAGATTGTTGGTGATGATGCGCAGCCGCCGATGCTGCAGCAGTCGGCCGAAGGCTGCGACCGTCGAGCCGGCATCGAGAATCAGCGTGTCGCCATCCTCGATCAGATCGATCGCCGCGCGCGCGATCGCCTGCTTCTGTTTGCCCTGAACCGCGAGGCGCTGCTCGAGCGTTGTCTCGTTCGCGTGGGCGGTGAGAATGGCGCCGCCATAGGTGCGGCGCACGGCATTGTTCTTGGAAAGATGCTGCAAGTCGCGCCGCACGGTGGAAGCGGAAACGTCGAAGCGCCGCGCGAGATCGTCGACATCGATCTCTCCCGCGTTCAGTGCTTCCAACAGACGAGCGTGACGCTCCTTGCTGCGCATCGACATCGAACCTCAGCCCGCGGATTCATTGCCGTCAGCCGAGCTCGACCGTATCGGCTTCGCGGCACGGCCGATGGATACCACGATGCATCGGCCGCGCAATGTCTGCGCTTAACGCGCATCTCGCTCCTCATCCTGAGGAGCCCGCGCAGCCCTCTCAAGCCGCCTTCTTCGGCGCGAGATCGACCGCCTGCCGCAGCGCTTCGATCAGGCTGCGCTCGTCGGCGATGCCCTTGCCCGCGATGTCGAAGGCGGTCCCGTGATCGACCGAGGTGCGGATCACCGGCAGACCAACAGTGATGTTCACACCGGCTTCCAGCCCCAGCACCTTGATGGGTCCATGGCCCTGATCGTGATACATCGCGACCACCATGTCGTAGTCGCCGCGGCCGGCCAGGAAGAACAGCGTGTCGGCAGGCAGGGGGCCGTGCACGTCCCAGCCCTTGCGCTGACAGGCTTCCACGGCCGGCGCGATCTTCGCGGCTTCCTCGCCGCGACCGAACAACCCGTTCTCGCCGGCATGCGGATTGATGGCGCAGACGCCGATCTTCGGATTGGCGACGCCGGCGCGCACCAGCACGTCATGCCCGCGTGCGATGACACGCTCGACGAGGCCGGGCTCGATCTTCTCGATCGCATCGAGCAGGCCGATATGCGTGGTCACGTGAATGACGCGGAGTTTCGGCGACACCAGCATCATCGATACTTCCGGCGTGCCGGTCAGATGCGCCAGGAGCTCGGTATGGCCGGGATATTTGTGGCCGGCCGCATGCAGCGCTTCCTTGGAAAGCGGCGCGGTGCAGATGCCCTGCGCGAGCCCTGCCTGCACCACCTGCACGGCTTTCTCGATGTAGCGATATGCCGCCTCACCTGCCGTCGCCGACACCTTGCCGAACGGCAGATCGTCCGGCACCAGCTTCAGGTCAACGCACTGCACGGCCTTCGACGCAAAATTCGCCTGCTTCGCGTCGCTCAACGCATCGACTTCAAGCGGCACGCCGACGATCTGACCGGCCTTGCGCAGACGGTTGGAGTCGCCGATCACCAGCGCATTGCAGATCGCCCGCACCTGCGGCTGCGCCAGCGCCTTCATGATCACCTCGGGCCCGATACCGGCCGGATCTCCCATGGTGATCGCAATGGTCGGACGAGTCATATGAAACTTCCTCTGGTTCGGACGGCGCGAAGCCGCTCGCTGATGCGGATGAGGCTGTTCTCGTCACCGAACGCGCCCGCTTTGGTGGCGATCGGAACAGACAATCGGCCAAGAGTAAGGCCGAGCGACACGCCCGGCTCGATTTCGTCGGCAAGACGGATACCGTTGACACCGAAGCGCGACAGCATCGCCGCGGCGGTTTCGCCGCCGGTCGCAGCGAAGGCGCCGATCGCGGGTGCGACGGCCTCAAGAGCGTCGGCGAGCCCCTTGGCGAGCTGCGGGCCGAGCGACATGTCGGGGTGATCATCCATCATGATCTCAACCAGTGTATCGCCGCCGCCGGCAAGTCGTTTCATCACGTCCGCGGCGACCGCCGCCCGGCCGGCACCATCGTTGAGCAGCGTTTCCGGCGCGACCGGGAAATGCGCCACGGTGCCGGTCGCCTCCAGCTCGCGCGCGGCGGCGCGAGATGCGCCGGCGAGCGAGCCCACCACGATCAGGGTGCCGGATGCGCTCGTGGGAATGCGCAGCGGCTCGACGGCATGGCTGACTTCGAGGCCGGCCAGCGCATGCGCGAGGCCGGCGCTGCCGATGAAGAAGGTTGCGGGCGATGCATGCAGGCTCGCCTCCGCGATCAAACGCAGATCGTGTTCAGTCTCGGCGTCACAGGCCGCGACCACGTCGCCCTCCCAGGCGAGCCTCGCGAACGTGGCTTTGAGATCGCCACCGCGCACGGCAGCGAGCTTGACCTTCTCACCGCGAACGCCCGCGGTCGCGAGAACGTCGACAAGATCGGCATTCGGGTAGGTGTGGTCGCGGTGCCAGACCTCGGCCTCCTCGAGGGGGCGGCCTCTGACCAGGATACGCCCGTCGATGGTGGTCCGGCCGGTGGCCGGAAAGGCCGGCGCGAACACGCCAAGGGCCGGACCCGACCGTGACTTGAGATGCGCAAGCGCGGCGGCAGTCTCCGCTGCAGGTTGCCCCCGCAGCGTCGAGTCAATCTTCTTGAAAAGAATACGTCCGTCTTCGCAAAGGCGCGCCAGCACATCGGCATGGCGGGCTGCAGCGGCCTCGGCCGAAAGGCCTCGACTCGCGGCATCGTAGGCCAGGACAGGCAGCTGGTAGCCCGACGCGTCGGTCACCTCACCCCACGTCACCGCAGCCGCACGCCCCCTTCTGCCGAAGGCGATCGCACAGTCCGCGGCACCGGTGAGATCGTCAGCGACGATCAGCCAGCTTTGGCTTGACGCGTTTTCTTGACGCGAACCGGTATCCACTTCGCTCGAAAACGCTTTAGGGGCCATCTTCAGCGACCTGCTTCAGTGACTTTGCCTCAGTGACTTGCCTCAGTGACAACCGAGCGCGCCGCGGGGGTCATCTTGCCGGCAGAAGCCACGTTGTTCTCTTCTGCAGGCTCCTCGACGTCGCGACCAACAACGCGGGCTGTCCAGGCGGTGACGATCGGCACGAGGATTGCGGTAACCACGACGCACGCCGCGACGAGGATAGTCGCCGGCCGCGCCGCGTCCGCATAGGCTGGATTCGCCGCGGCGACAATCGCCGGGACGGCCGCCGCATTACCGGCCGTTGAGGCCGCCGCAACACCCGCGACACCATTCCCGCCAGTGATGCGATCGGCGAGGAACAGCGGGATGCCGGTCACAACCACCACGGCCACTCCCATGCCGAGGCCGAGCAGGCCGGCCTGCCAAACCTTCGACAGATCGAGGCCGGCGCCGAGCGCGAAGGCGAAGAACGGGATCATCACAGGCACCGCGCGGCTCAGGAAGTCGCGCATCTCTCTGTCGAGATTGCCGATGATCATACCCACCACCAGAGGCAGGATAGCGCCCACGAGGGTCTGCCATGGAAATGCCGAGAGGCCGGCGACGCCCAAAGTGATCATGGTGAGGAAAGGACCGCTCTCCAGCGACATGACGGTATAGGCGCCGACGTCACGCGGACGTCCATATTGGCCCATCAACGCCATATAGAGACCGCCATTGGTGTCGTTCATGGCGGCGACGATCGCGAGCGTCGAGACACCCGCGAACATGCCAGCTGCGACCGGCGTCTCTCCCAAAATGCGGCCGAAGATCAGGCCGAGGACAACGGCCACGCCAACCTTCACGATCAGCAGGGTGCCGCCCTTCTTCACAATGTAGGGGGTCGCGCGGAAGTCGATGCTCGCGCCCATGCAAACGTAGAACACGGCGAGAATTGTCAGCGCGCCAGAGAACAGTGCGCCGGTGAAGGAGCCAAAAAGCTTCGGGGTATCGGGAAAGAAGGTGGCAATAAGCGCCCCGACCAACAGAGGGACCACCATCATCCCGCCCGGCACGCTCTCGATCGCCCGCTTAATTGGAACCTGCATTTCTGTTGTCCTCCCGCACACCGCGCACTTCCGATCATTTTGCGCGTTTTGCTATAAAAACGAGCAAACGCCGGCCGTATATGCTCATATCGCGCAGTATTCAAGACTTATTGCGCATTTCGCGCAAAACATTCGCTCCGTCAGATGCGATTGATTTTGCTCGCGGGAGAATGCCAGGGAATTGGGTCATGAGAGGTTGGGCATGGTGCTCATCGCGCAGATGCTCGAAACGCTTACTTGGGGCAACACCCACCGAAGCCCCGACCGTCGCATGCTTCGGCCGCAAGGGTGCCCGGCCGGGCCCTCGCCGCAGGCGGGATACTGCCTCAGCCAGCGGAACGTCGGCCTGTAAGTCGTCGCGCTCGCGCAAGCTTTCTTCGGGCGCTAGCACGAAACCTCCCAAGACCGCTCTGAGATTGCCTCGGTATTGCAGGCGAAAGCCGTTGCGCAACGGCCGATGGACCTACTTCTTCGAGCTTCCAACGTGGGCACGTGCGCAAGGGTGTCACGTCAAGGCGAAGGCACTCGGTGAGAACTGCAATGCGGCCGTTAAGCGCGCCGAGTACGTTCTTCTGCCGGCCTTCGACAGCTGGCGGTCTCACGGGCTGACGGAGTGGTTGCAGCGCGAGGAGCATGTCGTCGGAGCTTTTGAGATTTCGCACTACCGCCCCAAGGAGCGGCCCAATAGCGTGAAGATCGTGCATCCGAAGAACGGCGAGGAAGCCTGGTGGCCGCTTTTCGATGATCGGGGCGAATCACTTTTCCCCGAACTGATGGCCGAGCTCGATGCCATCAAGCAGGTCACGGTTTCGGGTCTGGTCTTCAGGCGCGATCGCGCGCACCGCAAGTCGCGTACTCCGCCACCGTGGATACTGAGCGCAAGGACCTCCGCTACCTGCGCAGCGTCGTGAAGGACATTGTCGCCGCAGCCGGCCGCCACAGGTCTGCACGGCAATTGCCGATCTATGCAAAGCGGACCCGTAAACAGCTGATCTCGGGGACCCGGAAGCGCCGCGAGAAGCGAACAAAAGCAGCCGGTTTGTCGGAATAGACGCGGCCGTTTGTCGGAATGACAACTACGAGGGCTAACCTAAGCTATTGAAAAGCTTGGTGGGCGCACCAGGGCTCGAACCTGGGACCCGCTGATTAAGAGTCAGCTGCTCTACCAACTGAGCTATGCGCCCGGAACTTGTCCGGAAATGACCCTCGCAAGAGAGCGGTCGTTTAGCAAAGCGATTCCCCGATGTCCAGCAAGCTCAAGCAAGTTTTCCCGACTTTCTGACAACCGAAAGGCCGCCGGAATCCGGCGGCCTTTCATAGGCTTGGCGAGGGTGCCGGCGGACGGCGCTCAGAGCCGGCCGGAGCGCTCCTGATCAGGGCCATCGTCGCGGTCGAAACGGTCGTGATCGAAGCCGCGGCCGCCGCGCTCCCAGCGGTCCATGCCGCGCTCTAGGCGGTGGCGGCGCCAGCCTTCGGCGCCGAAGCCGCGCCCTTCCATATGGGTCAGCATGCTCAGCCGCCGCTTCTGGTTGTCGTCGAGCGTCTTGTAGAGCGGGTCGGCGGCATCGGCGATCTTCGTCAGCGACGTCGCGGTCGCCGCCATGTTGCCGGCGCGCTCGCGCAGGCGGGCGACCGGATCATCCGGCTTCTGCGACTTGTCCGCATCGGTCTTCTCGGCGGCCATCCGCGCATTGGCACGATCGAGCCGCATCTTCGCGAAGTCGCGCACCGCGGCCTCAACCGGCGGCCACAGCTTCTCCTGATCGGCGTTGAGCTTCAGCCCGGCGTGGACGGCGGCGATCCGCGCGTCGAGGAAGGCGGCCCGATCCTCGGGGCTCATCCGCATATGGCCGTGGAACCAGGGACGATGCTGGGCATAGACCGCGGTCGAACCGGCAATCGTGAGCGCCGCGATGCCGGCGAGCAGAACTTTCTTCATACGAACCTCCTTTGAAGGTTGCTCGAACATGATGCCGCCCGCCCGCGCCTTCAACTTACGGATTGGACAGAGAGAGCTCTGTTACCAAGATGTAATCCGCTTTCATTGCACCGCAGAAACATCCAAGGCGCGAGGTCGCGCTTTGGATGTCTGTTGTTTGCGCTAGATCATGCCGAGCAAGCGCGGCAGCCACAGCGAGATCTCCGGCACGTAGGTGATCAGGCCGAGGAACACCAGCATCGCGCACAGCCATGGCAACACCGAGATGGTGATCTCGCTGATGCCCATCTTGGCGATACTGCTCGCAATGTAGAGGTTGAGCCCGACCGGCGGGTGGCACAGCCCGACCTCGGTGTTGACGATCATCAGGATGCCGAGATGCACCGGGTGCACGCCAAGCTTGGTCGCCAGCGGAAACAGGATCGGCGCCATGATCAGGAGGATCGACGACGGATCCATCACGTTGCCGGCGAGCAGCAGGATGATGTTGACGACGAGCAGGAACATCCAGACCGAGAAGTTCTTGTCGATGATCCAGGCCGCCATCTCCTGCGGGATCTGCTCGTGCGTCATCAGGAACGAGAACAGCACCGCGTTGGTGATGATGTAGAGCAGCATCGAGCTCATGCTCGCCGCCTGCAGCAGCACCTTCGGCACCTCTGAGAGCTTCAGCTCCTTGTAGACGAATACGGTGATGAAGAAGGCATAGGTCGCGGCGACCGCGGCCGCTTCGGTCGGCGTGAAGATGCCGCCATAGATGCCGCCGAGCACGATCGCGATCAGCAGCAGGCCCCAGATGCTTTCGCGGAACGCCGTGAACTGCTGGCCGATGGTCGCGCGTGGCATCTTCGGATAGCCGTTGCGCTGTGCGACGAAGAAAGTCACCGCCGCCAGCATCAGCGCGAGCACGACGCCCGGCACGATGCCGGCCATGAACAGCGCGCCGATCGAGGTGTTGGTGGAGACGCCGTAGAGCACCAGGATGATCGAGGGCGGCACCAGGATGCCGAGCGCGCCCGAGGTCGAGATCACGCCGACGCCGAACCGCTTCGGATAGCCGTGATCGACCATCGCCGGCATCATGATCGAGCCGATAGCAACCACGGTGGCGACGCTCGAGCCCGAGATCGCCGCGAACATCGCGCAGGCCGCGACGCCGGCCAGCCCAAGGCCGCCGGGCAGATGCCCGACCAGCGAGGTGGTGAACGCGATCATGCGCCGCGCGACGCCGCCGCGGGTCAGGAAGGTGCCCGCCAGGATGAAGAACGGGATCGCCATGATGCCGAAATTGTCGAGGCCCGAAAACAGCTTCAGGCCGACGCTCTCGATCGGCACCTCGGTCATGGTGAACAGGAAGGTGAGCACGGTCAGGCCGAGCGAAATCGAGATCGGCATGCCCGTCAGCATCAGGGCAAACAGCAGTCCGAAAATAAGTGCGGCGCTCATCACGCTTCTCCAAGCGCGACGGGCGCGGTCTTGCTGGTCTCGACGCCATCGACATGGGAGGCGTCATGGTGCGGCAGGTCGTCGGTCCACCAGTAATTCCAGCACACCTGCAGGAAGCGGAAGCACATCAGATAGGAGCCGAGCGGAATGCAGGCGTAGACGATCCAGCTCGGGATCTCGAGATCCGGCGAGACCTGGTCGGTATGCATCAATTCGAACACGAATTTCGCGCCCATGGTCCCGACGATCCCGGTGAATAGCGCGCCGCCGAGCAGGCCGAAGGTGATGGTGCGCTTGCGCCAGAAATCGTTGAGCCGGTTGATCAGGACGTCGACGCCGACATGGACGCCGGCGCGCACGCCATAGGCGGCGCCGAACTTCGCCATCCAGATGAACATGTAGATGCAGAGTTCCTGCGACCATGCGAGATTGATGCCGAACAGGTACGGATAGAGCACGGGAACGTCGACCAGAAAACGGTGCACGACCGTGACGAAGGTCAGCAGCGTCGCGGCCCCCATCAGGCTCGCGATGATGATTTCCTCGAGCCGGTCCAGAATTTTAAGCAGCATTGATCTCCCCTGTCATGGCCTGATGCGGCAACCGGCCACGGCACCCTGGCCGCGACCTCACGCGGCCGCGGCGTTCACTATGTTTGCGGTTCAAGTCCCGCGTGACTGTTGCCGTCGATCGGAGCTGCCTCCGATCTACCTCGCCCCGCGTGCGGGGAGAGGTCGAAATTCAAGCGCAGCTTGAATTTCCGGTGAGGGGGAGCTTCCGCGAGCACATCTGGAGCCGCGTTCGCGGAGAAGGCCCCTCACCCCAACCCTCTCCCCGCAAGAACGGGGAGAGGGAGCTCGTCTGGCATCGCCTCAGCGGCGAAGCATCGCAGCTAGTTCATCGGGCTGCGGCCGGTTTCCTTGAGGAATTCGTCGATCAGCGGCTGGCCGACGCGCGAGGCAACGTCCTTGTAGACCGGCATCATTGCCTTGCGCATTGCCTCGTCCTGCTCCGGCGTCAACGCGACGATCTCGGTCTTGCCGGCCTTCTTGATCTCGGCGAGCGCGTCGTCGTTTTCCTTGGCCGACTGGCTGTTGCCGAACTCGGTGGCTTCCTTCATTGCCTTGGAGAGCTGCTCGCGGATATCGGCCGGCAGGCCGTCCCAGAACTTCTTGTTCACGACCACAACGTAGCCGATGTAGCCGTGATTGGTGACGGTGGCGTACTTCTGCACCTCATGCATTTTCTGGGTGTAGATGTTCGACCAGGTGTTCTCCTGGCCGTCGACCACGCCGGTCTGCAGCGCCTGGTAGACGTCGGAGAATGCCATCACCTGCGGGATCGCGCCGAGCGCGCGGAACTGGGCTTCCAGCACCTTCGACGACTGGATGCGGAACTTGAGCCCCTTGTAGTCGGCGGGCGCGACCAGCTTCTTGTTCGCGCTCATCTGCTTGAAGCCGTTGTCCCAATAGGCGAGACCGGTCATGCCCTTGGAATCCAGCTTCTTGAGCAGCTGGGCGCCGAGCGGCCCGTCGGTGACCTTCCGCAGCGACTTCAGGTCGGGCAGAATGTAGGGCAGATCGAAGACTTCGAATTCCTTGATGCCGATCGGGCCGAACTTCGAGTTCGACGGCGCCAGCATCTGCACCGCGCCGAGCTGCAGCGCCTCGAGCTCTTCCTTGTCCTTGTAAAGCGTCGAGTTCGGGTAGACCTCGACCTTCACCTTGCCGCCGGTGTACTTCTCGGCGAGTTCCTTGAACTTGTCGGCCGCCTTGCCCTTCGGCGTATCCGAGGCCACCACGTGGCTGAATTTGAGAACGATCGGCGACTGCGCCGCCGCAGGCCCGACAAAGGTCAAAGCCGCGATCGACGCCGCAGCCAATATGAGTTTACGCATGTTTCCTCCCGCGTAATTGCGGAGCGCGAATACCGGCCCCGAGACATCCGGTCGCACCATTACAGACAAGCAAAGACGATTGCCATTGCCCCTTTAGCAGGGGCCAATTGCACCATTGCTGCACCGCAAAATTCGATGCGGCGGTATCCCCTTCGGCTCTTGCGACCGTTCAATGACACCGCCCGCACGCTGTGCCCGGCCACGGCAATGAGGTCAATGCGAGGTTTGGCAATGGCGGGTTCGCCGGGCGCGAATGCTGCGCGTGTTTCTTGCCGGCTGTCGCCCCTGCGAAAGTGTTCGGTCCCGTGTGATTGGCGAGGGCCTGGATTGGCGCCAGGTAGCCGAGGCATTTGAGGCGGGTCCGATTGTAGTCGTGGACGAACTTGGCGATGAAGGTGTCGCGGTCGGCGTGGTTGACAAAGGTACGGCGCGCGCTGCCCCGTTTGTGTTCGCGGCCAATGGCTTCGGCGATGCGCCGGTTGAAACGTTCGACGAGTCCGTTGGTCTGCGGATGGTAGGGCTTGGTCAGGCGATGCTGGATGGCGCACTGTCGGCAGAGTTGATCAAAGGGGTGGTCGCCGGAAGGCTTCCCGGGCGGCTTGTTCTTCTTGTCGACGGCGAAGCGGTCGGTGAACTCGGCACCGTTTTCGGTGAGGATAGTGTGAACCTGGTGCGGAAAATCAGCCAGGAAGCGCTTAAGGAAACCGGTCGCGGTCGCTCCGTCCCGCCTGGAATGGACCTCGACAAAGACGTAGCGGGTGGCTCGGTCGATGGCGACAAAGGCATAGCTGGTGCGGCGCTGCAGTGCCGGCAGATACTTCACGTCGATATGGATGAAGCCGATACTGGCATTCTCGAAGACGCCGGCTTTGGGCTTGTCAGGCTTGGCAAGCCGGCTGATGCCGTTGCGCTGCAGGCAGCGGTGAATAGCACTACGGGACAGCTTGGCGTTGATGCATCGCCGCATCACCTCAACGATGTCGTCCAGCGGCAATTGGAGCGATGTCCGTAGTTCACAAACGGCCCTTTCTTCAACCGCGGAGAGGCTGGTCGTGAGGTTCTTCGGCCGGTGCGAGCGGTCTTCGACCGTCGTGCGGCTGCGCCAGCGATAAATCGTGGTCTCGCTGACCCCCAGCTCGGCCGCCAACTGAGCGACCGACTTCCGGCTGCGCTGGATGTAGGCACGTGTCTTCGGCGTCGTCGTGGCGTTCGCGTGCAAGCTCAGTTCCATGACACGAGGCGCTCCCTAACAAAGGCCACGCCTCGTTCTACACCGATTCCATCCAACCAATCTGCAGGGACCAAACACGAAAGCAGAGATCCATACGCCGCTGCAAATCTTGCAGATATGACTCTTCGTTGTCGTCCTGGCGAAAGCCAGGACCCATTACCACCGCATTTGATTGTGAACGAGGTCGTGGCCCCAGCATCGCACAACAAGTCTCATTTGGGGTAATGGGTCCTGGCTTTCGCCATGACGACACTGACGCCAAGACGACACTGAATGTGTTGGACCACGTGTGGCTCATGCTTCCGCAGTCTCGCGGCGCATTGCGTCCGAGCTTTGCATCTTGTTCCGCCCTCACCTCAAGCAGAGGGCGCAGGGAAAGCCGGGTGCCGATCGCACCCATGGGCCCCGAGCAATGGGTAGAAAGCTCGGGGGTAGGACCACAGGTGTAACCGGAAACAACCCGGCTTTCCCTGCGCGATGGGCTACGGCTTACTTCGTGCTCTCCCCGGCGAGACTGGGCTTGGTTGTCACCGTCTTCGCAACGCGCACTGCGCAATCGGAAAAGACACCTGCCGCTAGGGCGTCAGGACCACACGACTTCACCGTCCGCCTCATGCACGTTCGTCAACTGCGCAATCGGCGTCCACCGCATCTCGACCCACGTTCGTGACGACGGCGAAGCGCCCCTCGTGTCGGGTGAGACGGGCAGACCATACACCGAGCCACACTTCGGATAAAGCGAAATATTTTTGCTGCGAAGGCTTGCGCCGTCGGGCAACTCAGTGGTAGCGGCCCTCCCCGGTCCTTTCGTCATTGCGGGCGACGCACCAGCGTCCGGTGTCGCCTCGCCGGCGAACGGAATCCGGTCGATCAGGCGTCATTCCCTCCGCAGGATTTTATCCATGGCCTTTCCACGCGCCAGCTCATCGATCAGTTTATCCAGGTAACGAATTTCCCGCATGGTCGGCTCTTTGATTTCCTCAACCCTGACACCGCACACCATGCCCTTGATCAAGGCCCGCGAAGGATTCATTTCAGGCGCCTTTGCGAAGAACGTTTCGAAGTCGGTTTGTTTTTCCAACTGAGCTTCCAGCTCCTTCGAACCGTAGCCGGTCAACCAGGAGATCACCTGATCAACCTCCGCTTTGGTGCGTCCCTTCTTCTCCGCTTTCGCGACATAGAGCGGGTAAACGCTTGCGAAGCTCGTTGTATAGATCCGATGCTTGGCCATGAATTGCTCCGAACGTTCGTATTCCGGGGTCTCGACGAGGAGATATTAGTCCTGAGTTGAACCGGCTTCGCCAATCCGAAGTGTCGCACGTGGCTAGGGGCATGGCGATGGCTTGCTGCCTCCCGTTTCGTCCCCAGCGCTCGCGTGCGGCGGCCCGCATGCGTTGGCAGCAATCGCTCTACAGCGACGGCAACCACTCTGGGGCGGCGCCCCACCCGATCCGTTAGATCACCACCATGTCCAATCCACGGGCGGAAACAATGCGGCCCGCCGGGATCGAACATCAGGATCGAACGCAGGAGTTTTCAACGATGAACCAGATGATCCGCAATACTCAGCAAGCATGAACCTCGACAATGTCTCGCACGCCGGTCAGCCGGGGCCAAACGAGTTGGTGCCATCGCGCTACGCGCTGAAGATCGGCGAGATCGACGTGCTGGTCGTCAGCGACGGGGTGCTGCCGCTGCCGACCAAGATGCTGGCGCACAATGCCGAGCCGGCCGTCCGCGCGGCCTGGCTGGACGACATGTTCCTGCCGCCGGACGCGTTCGACTGGGCGCTGAACGTGGTCGTGGTGCGAAGCGGCCGGAAAACCATCCTCGTCGACGCCGGGCTGGGGTCGGACCCGGACGTGCACCTGCCGAAGGCCGGGCAGACGGTCAAGCGACTGGAGGCGGCCGGCATCGATCTTGGGTCCGTGACCGACGTGGTGCTGACCCACATGCACATGGACCACGTTGGCGGGCTGCTCGTCGAGGGCGTGAAGGAGCGGCTGCGTCCGGACCTGCGGATCCATGTGGCGGCTGCCGAGGTCAAGTTCTGGGAGGCGCCCGATTTCTCCCGCGTCTCGATGCCGCCGGGTTTCCCCGACGCGCTTCGTGCGACGGCCAAGCGGTTCAGGAAGGAATACCAGAGCCAGCTGCGGCTGTTCGACGAGGAGCACGAGGTGGCGCCCGAAGTGGTCGTCCGTCGCAGCGGCGGCCACACTCCCGGCCACAGCGTCGTTCGTCTGGCGTCCGGCGGCGACCGGCTGACATTCGCCAGTGACCTCGTGTTCGCGGTCGGGTTCGAGCACCCCGAATGGCACAATGGCTTCGAACACGATCCCGAAGAGGCGGCCCGCGCCCGGATCAGTCTGTTGCGGGAACTGGCGGCGAACCGCGAGTTGCTGGTTGCCACGCATATGCCGTTCCCGTCCGTTGGACATGTCGCGGTCGAGGGTGACGCCTTCCGTTGGGTGCCGGTGTTCTGGGACTACTGAGACCTGTCGAGTTAGAGCCGAACCGGGGCGCGTACTCATATCGATCATGGGGGCGGGCTCCGGCTTCCGCGCGGCCCTTCTGAGCAAAGGTCGGCTACGGTCCACAAGCAGTCATTCAAGCCGGCCGAGAGCGAATTAGCTTGCCTTGCTTTGAGTCCTTTTGCACTCTCAGGCAAAGGAGGCCGATGCATGAAGATAATGACCGTCGCGTGCGCTCTCGGAGCGGCCCTCGTGCTGTGCAACCTCGGGACGTCTGGTGCTGAAGCCCGGGCGCGGAAGGCACAAGTCGTTCATGAACCAAGGAGGGTCATTATCCCGACGCCCGTGATAAGGCCAACTCCGTGGGACTATTATATTGTTCCACGATATCAATATCGCCCTGAAGACGACCGGGTCGATCCATACGCCCCGCCCCTGGTGTCGTCGTGGCGCCTCTATGAGGCGTGGCGGTGGCCATACTGGTGGTGAACAGCGATCGCGCCAAACAGATCGCAATCCGAGTGGTGATCGTCCCCTGACGGACGGGGACTAGTGTGCTGAATGCGAAGTTCGTGCGATTTCGCGGCAGCCACTTTCACGAACTTCGCATTCATAAAGCACACTAGAATCATAAGTTTGCTAGTGTCCTTATCGAATCCGAAGTTCGCTCCGAAGGTGCGGCAAATGATGCGAACTTCGGATTCGGGACACTAGCTGTGAAGTTGCGCGTTGAGGCCGTCCCAATTTGGCGTACGCTTGGTTGCCTCAAGAGCGCCGCTCTGGGAATTCCGACGAAAAAGCAGGCCCTTCTGGCCCGAGAGTTCTTTGGCTTTCAGGACTCGGCCATCTTCCAAAAGGATGCGCGCGCCTGCCGTGACATAACAGCCCGCTTCGACGATACAATCGTCACCCAATGAAATGCCGATACCGGCGTTGGCTCCGATCAGGCAGCGCTCACCGACTGTAATCCTCTCTTTCCCTCCTCCGGACAGAGTGCCCATGATCGACGCTCCGCCACCAACGTCGCTGCCGCTTCCCACAACCACGCCGGCGCTGATCCGGCCTTCGACCATGCAGGGACCGAGCGTGCCCGCGTTAAAATTGCAAAAGCCTTCATGCATGACGGTTGTGCCCGGGGCCAAGTGGGCGCCGAGCCTTACGCGATCCGCATCTGCAATTCTCACGTCCGCTGGCGTCACATAATCGGTCATGCGCGGAAACTTATCCACGCCTGTCACCTCGAATGCGAGGGCACGCTTTCGTGCCTCCATTCGCGCGTCCGGTACACGGGAGCACTCACAGGGACCGAGGGTCGTCCAGGCAACGTTAGGTAAGAGACCGAAAACTCCCTCGAGGTTCAGACAATTCGGCTGGACGAGCCGGTGGCTCAGCAGATGGAGTCGAAGATACGCGTCGTGCACGTCCGTCGGCGCAGATGCAAGGGAGCCAATTTCTGCACGGATTGGAACGATGTCGACATTGCGAATGTCGTCGTGTCGCGCATATCCGTCCGCCGACTCGCCCAACGATCTGCTGACCTCGTCCTTCGTGAGAGGGACCGTTGCCGTCTTGTCGGCCTCCGCGACCAGGCGCAGCTGAAGAAACCAGGAATCCAGCACGCGCCCATCAGCGGCAATCGTCGCAAATCCCTCGCCTCTCGCGCCCCTCAGCTCCATCGTCATCTGAATTTCTCACACTGCGATCCTGCACGTCATGCATACGCGAGTTCTCGTGGAAATGGCAACTTCCGGGCTCTCAAACGGGTCCGCTTTGGGGCAAAGGGCGACATGGGTCCACGCCGCAGCGACGCCCCGCTCTTACGCTCTGAGCGGACGTCGATCGACGGTGCTTGCGGTGCTGTGTCGGGCGAGCGAGTAGCCGGCGGGCGGCTTTCCGCGCTTCGTCCCCGGACCGCTATTCCGCCGCGGTCCGGATATCGATCTTCTCGGCGCGGACCGCGCAGAACTTGAACTCCGGAATCTTGCCGAACGGGTCGAGCGCCGGGTTGGTCAACAGGTTGGCCGCCGCTTCCGCGTAGCAGAACGGCATGAAGACCATGTTCTCGGGCACGTCGCGGTCGGCACGCACCTTGACCTCGACCGCGCCGCGGCGCGTCTCGAGACGGATGAAGTCGCCGGGCGCGAGTCCCTTCTTGCGCATGTCCTTCGGGGTCATGAACGCGACCGCTTCGGGCTCGATCTGGTCCAGCACCTGGGCACGGCGCGTCATCGAGCCGGTGTGCCAATGTTCGAGCACGCGGCCGGTCGACAGCACCATCGGGTACTCGTCGTCGGGCAGTTCGTCCGGCGGGATCACCTTGGCCGGCACGATCCTGCCGCGGCCGCTTTCGGTCGGGAAGCCGGTGGTGAAGATGATCTCGTTGCCGGGCTTGTCGGGATCGTCGACCGGATAGGTCACCGCGCCCTCGCGCACCAGGCGGTCCCAGCTGATGTTCTTCAGTGACGGCATCAACTCGGCCATCTCGGTGAAGACCTCGCCCGGCCCCGCATAGTTCCAGGGCAGTCCCATCCGCTTGCCGATCTCCTGGATGATCCAGAGATCCTGCCTTGCATCGCCCGGCGGCTTGATCACCTCGCGCGCCAGCTGCACGCGGCGGTCGGTATTGGTGAAGGAGCCGGACTTTTCGGCGAACGCCGAGGCCGGCAGGATGACGTCGGCGTGGAACGCGGTCTCTGTGACGAACAGATCCTGCACGACGAGATGATCGAGCTTGGCCAGCGCCTCGCGCGCGTGCTGCAGGTCGGGATCGGACATCGCGGGATTCTCGCCCTCGACATACATGCCGTGGATTTCGCCGGCGTGGATCGCATTCATGATCTCGACCACGGTCAGGCCGCGCACCGGATCGAGCTCCTGCCCCCAGAGTTTCTCGAAGGCGCCGCGCATGTCGTCGCGGCCGACCGGCTGGTAGTCCGGAAGGAACATCGGGATCAGGCCGGCGTCGGAGGCGCCCTGCACGTTGTTCTGCCCGCGCAGCGGATGCAGCCCGGTGCCGGGGCGGCCGACCTGGCCGGTGATCAGCGCGAGCGCGATCAGGCAGCGCGCATTGTCGGTGCCGTGGACGTGCTGGCTGATGCCCATGCCCCAGAAGATGATCGACGATTTGGCGCGGGCATAGGCGCGCGCGACCTCGCGCAGCGTCTCCGCCGGAATGCCGCAGATCTGGGACATGCGCTCCGGCGTGAACTCCTGGATCTTCGCCTTCAGCTCGTCATAGCCCTCGGTATAGCCGGCGATGTACTGCTCGTCGGTCAGGCCTTCCGTGATGATCGTGTGGATCATCGCGTTCAGCATCGCGACGTCGCTGCCCGGCTTGAACTGCAGGTGCTGCGTGGCGTGGCGCGACAGCGTCTGCCGGCGCGGGTCCATCACGTAGAGCTTGGCGCCGAGCTTGGCGGCGTTCTTGATGTAGGTGGCGGCGACCGGATGGTTCACGGTCGGATTGGCGCCGATCACCCAGATCACCTCGGCGTCGGCCGCGGCCGCGAACGGCGCCGACACCGCGCCTGAGCTCAATCCCTCGAACAGCGCCGCCACCGACGAGGCGTGACACAGCCGCGTGCAGTGATCGACATTGTTGGAGCCGAAGCCGGTGCGCACCAGCTTCTGGAACAGATAGGCTTCCTCGTTCGAGCCCTTGGCCGAGCCGAAGCCGGCCAGCGCCTTGGCGCCCTTCTCGTCGCGGATCTTGCGCAGGCCCGCGGCGGCCAGATCGAGCGCCTCTTCCCAGGATGCCTCGCGGAAATGGGTGTAAGGATTGGCCGGATCGACCTGGTCGTTGGCATCCTTCTTGACGCCGGGCAGTCGCACCAGCGGCTTGGTCAGGCGATTGGGGTGATGGATGTAGTCGAAGCCGAAGCGGCCCTTGACGCAGAGCCGGTTATGATTGGCGGGACCATCACGGCCTTCCGCGTAGATCACCTTCTCGTCCTTGACCTGATAGGTGACCTGGCATCCGACGCCGCAATACGGGCACAGCGAATCCACTTTCTTGTCCGGATAGGTGACGCGGGTCTGCTTGTCGTCGAGCATGACCGCCGGCATCAGCGCGCCGGTCGGACAGGCCTGCACGCACTCGCCGCAGGCGACGCAGGTCGATTCGCCCATCGGATCGTCGAAGTCGAACACGATCTTGGCGTCGTGGTTGCGGTAGGCCATGCCGATCACGTCGTTGACCTGCACCTCGCGGCACGCCCGCACGCAGAGGCCGCACTGGATGCAGGCGTCGAGATTGACCCTCATCGCCGGATGGCTGGTGTCGGCGTGCCAGCGTTCAGTCGCGGGAAAGCGGCTTTCGGTCACGCCGGTCTTCTCGGCCCAGTGCCAGAATTTCGAGTCCGGATCGTGCGAAGTCTCGCGCGCCGGCTGGTCCGCCACCAGCAGCTCCATCACCATCTTCTGCGCCGCGACGGCACGCTGGCTGGCCGACTTCACCTTCATGCCGACCGTCGGCGTCCGCTTGCAGGACGCCGCCAGCACGCGCTCGCCTTCGATTTCGACCATGCAGGCGCGGCAGTTGCCGTCCGGCCTGTAGTCCGGCGCGGGCGAATAGCACAGATGCGGGATCTCGGTGCCCTGGCGCTTGGCGACCTGCCAGATCGTCTCGCCGGCCCGCGCCTCGACCTGCTGGCCGTCGAGCTCGAACTGAATCGTCAGGCCTGAGTTCTGATTGTTGCTCATTCAAATCCTCGTCGAAATTCGTCTGCTCGGCCACGCCTACTCGGCGGCTTGCTGCGGACGAAAGCCGTCCGGAAAATATTTGATCACGGAGGTCAGCGGATTGGAGGCCGCCTGACCGAGGCCACAGATGGACGCATCGCGCATCGCCTGGCTCAATTGGTCGAGCAGTTCCTTGTTCCAGACCGGCTGCTGCATCAACAGCGCCGCCTTCTCGGTTCCGGCGCGGCACGGCGTGCATTGCCCGCAGCTCTCGTCCTCGAAGAACTTCATCAGGTTCAGCGCGGCATCCCTGACGTCATCGGCCTGCGAGAGCACGACCACGGCGGCGGAGCCGATGAAGCAGCCATATTTCTCCAGCGTGCCGAAATCGAGCGGGATGTCGTCCATCGACGCCGGCAGGATGCCGCCGGATGCACCGCCCGGCAGATAGGCCTGCAAGGTATGGCCATCGGCCATGCCACCGCAGAACTCGTCGATCAACTCGCGCAGCGTGATGCCGGCGGGAGCGAGCTTGACGCCGGGATTCTTGACGCGTCCCGACACCGAGAAGCTGCGCAGGCCGTGGCGTTCGTTGCGGCCGTGGCTCTTCCACCAATCGGCGCCCTTCTCGACGATGTCGCGCACCCACCACAACGTCTCGATGTTGTTGATCAGCGTCGGCAGGCCGAACAGCCCGACCTGGAACGGATATGGTGGCTTGTGCCGCGGCAGGCCGCGCTTGCCCTCGATCGATTCCAACAGCGAGGATTCCTCGCCGCAGATATAGGCGCCGGCGCCGCGCCGCAGATGCAGCGTCGGACCACCCGGTGGGAGCTTCGCGATCTCGCGCGCGAGGATGTCGCGGCAGGCCGGGTACTCGTCGCGGATATAGATGTAGACTTCCGGCGCCTCCACCACGTGGGCGCCGATCAGCATGCCCTCGAGGAAACGATGCGGATCGGTCTCGAGATAATAGCGGTCCTTGAACGTACCGGGCTCGCCTTCGTCGCCGTTCACCGCCATCAATCGCGGACCGGGCTCGCCGAGCACCGCGCGCCACTTGCGGCCGGTCGGAAAACCGGCGCCGCCGAGGCCGCGCAGCGACGCATCGTCGAGCGCCTTCAGCAGGTCTTCGCGCGGCAGCTCGCCTGAGCGCAGGCGCGCCAGCAGCCGGTATCCGCCGCCCGCCACATAGGCGTCGTAGTCGACATATGGCGGAAGGTGCACATGGGTGTCGCCGCTCTTCGCCGCCGCCAGCACATTGGTGACGGTCGCATGATCGACGAAGTTGTGGCCGACCTCGGCAGCGGGCGCGGTGTCGCAGCGGCCGACGCACGGTGCGCGCACGACGCGGATGCCGGGGCCGGCGCGGTTCTGCAGATCCTTCAACAGCTGTTCGCCGCCGAGCATCGCGCAGGTCAGCGAATCGCAGACACGTACGGTGAGCGGCGCGATGTCAGCCTCGCCTTCCTTCACGATGTCGAAATGCGCGTAGAAGGTGGCGGTCTCGAACACTTCGGCGAACGACAGCTTCATCTCGTCGGCGAGCGCGGCAAGATGCGCCGCCGAGATCTGATGGTATTTGTCCTGGATCAGATGCAGATACTCGATCAGGAGGTCGCGCCGCCTCGGACGATCGCCGAGCAGCGTCTCGATCTCATGGGCGGCCACGGGGTCGACCTGGCGTCCCTTGGGCGTAGCCTTCGCTCGCTTCCTGCCCTGTCCGGGATGCTCGAACGCACGAACCTTGTGAACGTCGTCTCGACTCATGAAGCCTCGCCTTGGGAACCACGCTTTGCGCGAATTGCACTGCTTCGACGAACTC
Source organism: Bradyrhizobium sp. USDA 4510 (assembly GCF_054059095.1). Taxonomy (NCBI): domain Bacteria; kingdom Pseudomonadati; phylum Pseudomonadota; class Alphaproteobacteria; order Hyphomicrobiales; family Nitrobacteraceae; genus Bradyrhizobium; species Bradyrhizobium sp. USDA 4510. The sequence goes on from NZ_JBSSBT010000001.1 coordinate 5,407,423, forward strand.
TATTCTCTGGTATGCCAGAGGCAAGCAGTTTTAGAACGTCTCTAGCAGCGTCGGGTTGCCGCGTAGGCCATTGTTTATGTTTGCCTATCGGGCGATCTGATTTTGCTATCGCGCACCCGTCGCGCTGCGCGGTCCCGACCGCGTTTCAGCTCTCACAGCAGGTCGGCGTAGCCGAGAAAGCCGACGGCATCGCCAGGTTCAACCCGCACCACCGACTCGCCGAGTTCGACCAGTCCATCGGTCTCGATCAGCGACGACAGCAGACCGGCTCCCTCGCGAGGAAACTTGTTCGCTTCCAGCGTACCGTCCGTCGCCCGTCGCAGCGAGACGCGGACATATTCGCGCCGCCCACTCTTCTTCTTGTAGCTGAAGGCCGCCCGCACCGGCATCGACAGCAAGGGGGACGGCACAGCGCCCGATAGCGCCAGCACGGTCGGCCGCACGACATGAACGAAGGTGACGAAGCTCGCCACCGGATTGCCGGGCAGGCCGATCAGCGGGGTGCCGTCGATGATTCCCATCGCCACCGGGCGGCCGGGCTTGATCGCCATCCGCCACAGCACCAGCGAGCCCGCCTGCTCGATGCCGGCCCTGACGTGGTCCTCTTCGCCGGTCGAGACCCCGCCGGTGGTCAGGATCAGGTCGTAGCGCCGCGCGACCTGCTTGAGCGCCGCGGCGAGCTCGGCCCGCTCGTCGCGCAGGATGCCGAGATCGCCGACCTCGCAACCGAGCCGCCGCAACATCGCCATCAGCATGAAGCGGTTGGAATCGAACAGTTGCGCTTCGGTGCGCGCGCTGCCGGGCGCAGCCAGTTCATCGCCGGTCGAGAACACCCCGACGCGAAGCCGCCGCACCACATCGAGCGTGGTGAGTCCGAAGGCGGCGGCGACCGCGATATCCTGCGGCCGCAGCCGCCGGCCCGCCGCCAGCGCGACGTGGCCGCGCGGAATGTCTTCGCCGCTGGGGCGCACATTGGCGCCGACCTTGAGGCCGGACGGCAGGATCACACGCCCGGACTCGTCGATCCGCACGTCTTCCTGCATGAACACGGTGTCGGTGCCATCGGGCATCGGCGCGCCGGTGAAGATCCGCACCGCTTGGCCCGCCTGCGCCGGCTGCGCCGACGCGCCCGCCTGCACCCGTCCGGCAACGGGAAACGCGCGCTCGCCGCTCGCCGGCAGGTCCGCGCCGGATACCGCGTAGCCGTCGACGGCGGAATTCTTGAACGGCGGCAGCGCAAGCGGCGCGACAATGTCGCCGGCCAGGATGCGTCCGTCCGCATCCACCAGGGCAACGGCTTCGGTCTCGCCGACAGGCTTGACCCGCGCGGCGATGATCGCGACGGCCTCATCGACCGACATCATCGGTCCGCCGAATGCGAAGCAGTCGTCCGAAAGCTGCGCCATGATCTCCCTCAGTCCTCGCCATCGACAAGATTTGTTCGACCCGGATCGCGAACTGCGGCGTTATCCTTAAAGCCGGACCGATCGATGGCAGTTCCGCCGACGCGGCGGAGAGTCGCCAGTCAGTCTCCGAACGTGCTTATATCCCTAGCTGCGTTGCCATGTGAACCCATCTGGACGTCAAGCAGTGCCCGAGAAAACCACCGCTCCCATCATTGTTCCTGATCCGGACGATCCGCGCCTGACGGAGCGCGTGGTCGGCGTCGATCAGACCGGCGCGCGGACCGAGATCAAGGTGCCGGTCGAGCGGCCGCTGACGCTGTACCTCAACGCGCAGGAGATCGTCACGATGATGACGATCAACGACTACCCCGAATACCTCGCGCTCGGCTACCTGCTGAACCAGAACATGCTCAAATACGACGACGTCGTCACCGAGGTCGAATATGACGACGATCTCGAGGTCGTCGTGGTGCGTACCGCGCACCACACCAATTTCGAGGCCAAGCTGAAGAAGCGCACCCAGACCTCGGGCTGCGCCCAGGGCACGGCGTTCGGCGACCTGCTCGAAGCCGTCGAGAAGGTCGCGCTGCCGAAGGCCGAACTGCGAACCTCCTGGCTCTACCGGATGACGCACACCATCAACACGATGCCCTCGCTCTATCTGGAAGCCGGCGCTATTCACGGCTGCGTGCTGTGCAAGGAGGCGACGCCGGTGTGCTACACCGAGGATGTCGGCCGGCATAATGCCGTCGACAAGATCGCGGGCTGGATCTACCGGCACAATGTCGATCCGGCCGACAAGATTCTCTACACCACCGGCCGGCTGACCTCGGAGATGGTGATCAAGACGGTGCGGATGGGGATCCCGATCCTGGTCTCGCGCTCCGGATTCACGGCGTGGGGCGTCGATCTGGCGCGGCAGGTCGGATTGACGCTGGTCGGTCGCGCCCGCGGCAAGCGCTTCATCGCGCTGTCCGGTGAGGAGCGGATCGTCTACGACCAGAACCTCGACTATGTCGAAGAGGAATCGATGCGTCACAAGCGCAAGGGCGAGACCGACAATGACTGACATTCCGGGGACTAGCATCCCGGGCGTGCTGCTCGCCGGCGGCCTCGCGCGCCGGATGGGCGGCGGCGACAAGCCGATGCGCAAGATCGCGGGCCGCACCATTCTGCAACGGGTGATCGACCGTCTCGCTCCGCAATGCAGTGGGCTGATCATCAACGCCAATGGCGACCCGGCGCGCTTCGCCGCGTTCGGCCTTCCGGTCGTCGCCGACGATGTCGCCGACTATCCCGGTCCGCTCGCCGGCATCCTGGCCGCGCTCGACTGGACCGCCGCCAACCGGCCGGATGCGCAATGGGTGCTGAGCGCCGCGGGCGACTGTCCGTTTCTGCCGTGCGACCTCGTCACGCGCCTGGAGCAAGCGCGCGCGGCCGTGAATGCCGAGCTCGCGGTCGCTTCATCCGGCGGGCAGACGCATCCCGTCATCGGTCTCTGGAGCGTCCGCTTGCGGAACGAGTTGCGCAAGGCGCTTGTCGTCGAGGACGTGCGCAAGATCGACCGCTGGACCGCGCGCTATCCGCTCGCAACGGTCGAGTGGCCGACCGAGCCGCTGGATCCGTTCTTCAATGCCAACACCGTCGAGGACATCGCGGAAGCCGACCGCCTCGCCGCGCTCGACGGCGGATAGAGCATCGGTTCTGATTGAATCAGAACCGAAGCTCTAGATTCTTGTTTTGACGCGTTTTCTTCACGCGAACCGGCGTCCACTTCGCTCGAAAACGCTCTAACGTCCGCCGCCCCACTCAGCTCGGCCACGGCGTGTTGCGGATCCGGGTGCAGGCGTTCGGCCTGTGAAATGTGGGATCGCGCTCCGCGACGAAGTCGAAATTGACGGTGCCGAACGTGGTCTGCGGCTTCTTCAGGGCCGAGCAGGTCTGAACCTCGATGAACTCGTTCTTGAAATCGCCGCGGGGAAACGCGGCAAGGACGCCGTCGCGCTGCTCGGCGGTATAGTCATCGTATCCGACGCCGACGGCATCGACCAATACGCCTGCATTGGTGAGCGCGATTTCAGGCCGCATGTATTGCGGAATGCCGGGCGTGGTGTGCAAGGCGATCGCCTCCCACACCAGGTCCGCTTTGGGCTCGGCGATGCCGTGGCTCCTGAGAAATTTGCGCGCCGCATCGGCGCCGTCGACCTCAAACCGTTTGGTCTCGGTATGAAAATGTTCGACAAGGCCGAGATCATGAAACAGCGCGGCAACATAAAGCAGTTCAGCGTCGAACTTCAGACCTTGCCTGGCACCCTTGAGCGCGCCGAACACAAACACTCGGACCGAGTGATTGAACAACATCTCGGTCTCATATTGCCGCACCAACTCGGCGGCCTCCCGCGCGATCTTGCTGTCCGGGATTCGAATGCCGGAAATCGTGTCCGCCATCATCGCACTCCTGCCCTGTGTAGCGTCCCGGATGCATGCACTGGACGGCCAATGGCGTCACGATTCATGCGCGCCGGCACTCCGCTGCAGTGAATCGTACCACTACCTAACCCGCGAAGCGGCAACCGGAAGGCCCCGGCTGCATGAAGATTCTGCAGGGAGATCGTGAGGCTGGTGCAATATCCGGCTCAGCGCACCTGCGCCACGCCTATCCGCGCCACGCTCCCCGCCTCCGCCGCCCGCAGATAGTCCAGCATCAGACGGCTGGTTGCCGACAGATGCGCGGTGTCGCGGACCACGATCTTCAGCTCGCGCCGTCCCCAATCGTCGCGCAGCGGGATCGCGCGAAGGCCCATGCCGGCGCCGACCACCTCGAAGGCGCGGCCGGGGATCAGCCCGAGCCCCATATTGGCCTGCACCATGCGGCAGACCGCATCGAAGCCGGGCACATTGATGCGCAGCCGCATCGCCTTGCCGGCTTGCGTCGCCGCATATTGCGAGCGCAGATAGATCGAGCTCGCGGTGTGCAAGCCGATATGGTCGAAATCGAGCGTCTCGGTGAACAGCAATGTCTCGCGGCCGGCCAGCCGATGGTCGGCGCGCATCACCACCACCAGATTGTCGTAGCGATAATGGAAGGCCTCGAGCGCGCGGCTGTCGGCCTCGGCCGAGCAGATGCCGATCTCGGCCGCGCCCTCCTCGATGCCGCGCACCACCTGCCCGCTCGGCCGCTCCTGCAGATCGACGCGGAGCAATTCATGCGCGGCGAAGAAGGCGGAGAGATCCTCGGGCAGGTATTGCACGATCGCCGAGAGATTGGCGAGCATGCGGACATGGCCGCGCACGCCTTGCGAATATTCCGACAGCTCGACCGCGATCTTCTCGACATTGAGCAGCGTCACCCGGGCGTGGTGCAGCAGCGCCTCGCCCGCCGGCGTCAGCGCCATGCCCTTGGCGAGCCGCTTGAACAGCGTAACGCCGAACGCCAGCTCGAAATCGTTCATCCGCTTCGACACCGCCGACGCCGCGATCCCCTCGCGCTGCGCGGCGCGGGTGAGGTTCTGTTCGTCGCAGACCGCGACGAACAGGCGAAGCGTTGTCAGGTCGACCCGGCGCGTCAGCGCGGTCTCCGCCGGCGTGGCGGCGCGCGGAAGGTCTGTCACGATGGAGGAGATCGGCATGGACGGCGTTCCCCGGGAAAGAACGCAGCGTAGCGCTGGAGATGGCGCGGAAGATTCCAAAGCAATGCGGGATGGAGCGGAATATTGGTAAATGATTCCAACGGTAACCGAAATGGTCTAATTTTATTCCAATCTGGCCAACTACCGCCGTCATTGCGAGGCGCGAAGCGACGAAGCAATCCATGTATCAGGAATCGGAGAGATGGATTGCTTCGCTACGCTCGCAATGACGGAGGACTCTCGCTCTAGATCTGCACGCCCAAACGAAAAACGCGGCGCCAGGGCGCCGCGTTTCAACCTGTCGGTCGACCGCGCTCGTCAGCCCGCAGCCTTGGCCGGGACGTCGCGCTGGCGCTTCATCACGATCTTGTTCAGCGCGCCGAGATAGGCCTTTGCGGAGGCGACCAGCGTGTCCGGATCGGCGGCGCGGGCCGTCATCGAGCGACCTTCATGGGCCAGACGCACCGAGACTTCGGCCTGCGCGTCGGTGCCTTCGGTCACCGCGTGCACCTGATAGAGCTCCAGCTTGGCCTCGTGCGGCACTAGGCGCTTGATGCAGTTGAAGACGGCGTCGACCGGGCCGTTGCCCTCGGCCTCCTCGATCTTGATCTGGCCGTCGACGTCGAGCTTCATGGTCGCGCGCTGCGGGCCATGGGTGCCGGCGATCACGGTCAGCGAGGTCAGCTTGATGCGGTCGTGCGCGGCCGCCATCTCCTGGTCGACCAGCGCCTCGATGTCCTCGTCGTAGATGTCCTTCTTGCGGTCGGCCAGCGCCTTCATCCGCGTAAAGGCATCCTCCAGCTGGTTGGCGCCGAGCTTGTAGCCCATCTCCTCCAGCTTGTGGATGAAGGCGTGGCGGCCGGAATGCTTGCCGAGCACCAGCGAGGACTGCTTCAGGCCGACCATCTCGGGCCGCATGATCTCGTAGGTCGAGGCGTCCTTCAGCACGCCGTCCTGATGGATGCCGCTCTCATGCGCGAACGCGTTACGGCCAACGATTGCCTTGTTGTACTGCACCGGGAACGAGGTGGCCGCGGACACCACCTTCGAGGCGCGGGTGAGCTGCGTGGTGTCGATCTTGTTCCAGAACGGAAACTTGTCGTTCCGCACATTGATCGCCATCACGATCTCTTCCAGCGCGGCATTGCCGGCGCGCTCGCCGATACCGTTGACGGTGCACTCGACCTGCCGCGCGCCGCCGACGACGCCGGCCAGCGAGTTCGCGACCGCCATGCCGAGGTCGTTGTGGCAATGCACCGAGAAGATCGCCTTGTCGGAATTCGGCACGCGCTCGATCAGCGTGCGCATGAAGTGGGTGTATTCCTCCGGCACCGTGTAGCCGACGGTGTCGGGGATGTTCACCGTGGTGGCGCCGGCCTTGATCACCGCTTCGACGATCCGGCACAGATAGTCCATCTCGCTGCGGGTGCCGTCCTCGGCCGACCATTCGACGTCGTCGATCTGGTTGCGGGCGCGGGCGACCATCGCGACCGAGGTCTCGATGACCTCCTCGGGGGTCTTGTTCAACTTCACCCGCATATGCAGCGGCGAGGTCGCGATCACGGTGTGGACGCGGCCGCGGCGGGCGAACTTCACGGCTTCGGCGCAGCGGTCGATGTCGGCCGGATGGGCACGGGACAGGCCCGCGATGACCGAGTTCTTGGAGCGGCGGGCGATCTCGCTGACCGCCTGGAAATCGCCTTCCGAGGTGATCGGGAAGCCGGCCTCGATGACATCGACGCCCATGTCGTCCAGGAGTTCGGCGACCTCGAGCTTCTCCTCGAAGGTCATGGTGGCGCCGGGGCACTGCTCGCCGTCGCGCAAGGTGGTGTCGAAAATGATGACGCGGTCCTTCTCGGACTTGTTCGCGGTGGCCATGTCAGAAATTCCTTTAAGCTTTGCGCCCGTCATGTTGCTCCTTGAGCAATTACTTGGGCGATATCAGGGTTCGGTGATCTCGTACAAACCCCTGAGTGCCCAGGCGCAAACGCCCAGCCGGCCCTCAGGGGCAGGTAAGAAGAAGGCCGCCAATAAGCAGGGTGGGCGCTGCGGCAGGGATCGCGGCGGTAGCCTGGGCCACCTCCCCTGAAATCCCATCAATTTGGCCGCGAATCAGCATTGCCAGACCCTGTTGAGCGCCAAAATCCTCGGGCAAAACCATTGACGGTTGGTTGCCGGGACGCGCTGTGCGCCGTCGTTCTAGACGATTATGGCAAGCTGCCGCAATGGGTAAAGATGGTCAGGTGGATTGACCTATCGTCATCGCATGGCTGGGGCGCGATCGCCCTCACCTGACTTCCGCCCGGGGCTCAGCTCGTTGCACCGCGGGTATCATCGCCCATGCTCCTCGCCGGACCACAGCCACGTGCCGCAGCATCCAGGTGTGAAGCCAACCAGCGAGGATCACGGACACGATCGTGATCACCAGACCGCCGATCAGGTCCGCGACGTAGTGACCGCCGACGATCGGCGTTGCCAGGATCATGCCCAGATTGACGAGCGTCATCGGGATGCGCAGCCAGCGGATGTTCCAGCTTGCCCAGATCAGGATCAGGGCTGCCGCGCAATGGAAGCTAGGAAACGCGATCAGTCCCTTGCCCTGGAAATTGCGCAGGCTTCTGAGGCTTCCTTCGCGAATCCGGATCAGCTCATCGATCCAGCCGTCGGACGACAGCGGCAAATTCCGGAACGAGGATATCTCGGTATCGCTGAGATGCAGATGGGTCCACGCGGTGGTGGCCGGAACCAGGGCAAAAATCCCAATCGTCAGCAGCAGTGATATGATCGCCGCCAGGATGAATTTCTCAAGCGTCTTGACATCCTTCTTGATGGCCAGCGCCAGGATCACAACATTGGGCAGATAAAAAATCGAGTTATAGAATTCGCTCACGAAGCGGACCATCGTGTCCGAGCCCGCGAAGAACCCCGCATAAGCTCTCCAATCATATCCGATCAGCTGATCAGCACGCAGCAATTGGTCGTCGATCAGGGGACGGCCGACTGTCGCGGCGGCATAGGTCAACATCGTCGCGGCGATCGCAACCACCAGATTCTGCGACCAGCAGTTTATGAACAATTGGACGAATTGGATTCGCAGTCCCTTTGTCACGAGGTAGGCGCTGAGCAAGATCGCTGCCATCCCGCCATAGCCGGCCCAATTGACATCGACGTGCCGGAATCCGGACCAATGGAAGGCAGCAAAGCAACCAGCCAGGAACAGCAGGACAGGCGCCCATAGCACGCCCGTCAGTGCGTCATCGTTCGGGTTGTGACTGCCTGTCGCTAAATCTGTGGTTGCCATACCCCCATGTTGCGTCAATTCATTAAGATTGCCTTGCGAGCGGCCGGTACGCGCTGGGAATATCCGCATGCGACAAACATGGGACGCGGCGCCTACTTCTTTGCAGACGTCTTCTCGCCCGCCCCGCCCTTGCCTTCCGCCTCCAGCGCCGCGCGGACGCGCTTGAATTCGCTCAAGTCGGCCTTGTCGACTTCGGGGAATTTCAGGTCGAGCCCGTCGAGGGCGTTGACGATGGTCGAGCCGATCACGACGCGGGCGAACCATTTGTGGTCGGCCGGCACGATGTGCCAGGGCGCCTCTTTGGTTGCGGTGTGATGGATCATGTCCTGATAAGCGGCCTGATATTTGGCCCACAGCTTGCGCTCGGCGACGTCGGCCATCGAGAACTTCCAGTTCTTGGCCGGCTCCTCGAGCCGGTCGAGGAAACGCTGGCGCTGCTCCTCCTTGGAGACGTTGAGGAAGAATTTCAGGATCACGGTGCCGTTGCGCGACAGATAGCGCTCGATCGACGCAATGTCCTCGAAGCGTTCGCGCCAGATGTTCTTGGTCACCAGCTTCTTCGGGATCTTCTGCTTGTCGAGCACTTCCGGATGCACCCGCACCACCAGGCACTCCTCGTAATAGGAGCGGTTGAAGATGCCGATGCGGCCGCGCTCCGGCAGCGCGATCATGGCGCGCCACATGAAGTCGTGGTCGAGCTCCCTGGTCGAAGGCTGCTTGAAGGAGGAAACCTCGCAGCCCTGCGGATTGACGCCCTCGAACACGCTCTTGATCGCGGAATCCTTGCCGGCGGCATCCATGCCCTGGAAGATCAGCAGCAGCGACCAGCGGTCCTGGGCGTAGAGCTTCTCCTGGAAGTCGTTGAGCCGCTTGCGGTTGGCCTCGATGATCTTGCCGCCGGCGTCCTTGTCGATGCCGCCCTTCTCGGCGGTCGGATACGATTTGAGGTGAAATTCGCCCGACCCGTCGAAGCGGAACGGCGCGACGAAGGGCTTCAGTTCATCGGCGAGCGATGGGGACGGTTTGTTGCTCATGGCTTCTCGACGGCTTGCGCGGCGATTTGATCCGGTCGATCACGCTACCAAGAATGCCCTTGGGCAGGAAGATGATGAACAACACCAGCAGTACGCCATAGACCAGATTGTCCCAGCCGACCGCCTTGGTGCCGAAAGAGATGCGCAACACCTCGGCCAGCACGATGGTGATGACGGCGCCGACCGTCGGTCCCAGCGCGACATAGACGCCGCCCACGATCGCCGCGAACACCATCTGCAGGGAGACCGCGATGCCGCTCACCGTGTCGGGCGAGATGAACATCTGGTACTGGCAGTAGAGCGCGCCCGACAGCGCGGTCATCAGCGCGCTGATCAGGGTGATCTTGAGCTTCTCGGCGGTGACGTTGACGCCCGCGGCGGCGGCGGCATCCTCGTCTTCCGAGATCGCCTCCATGGCATGGCGGATCATGCTGCGATCGATCGCGCGCCAGATCACGAGGCCTGTGATCCAGACCGCGAGCGCGATCAGATACCAGGTGGTCTTGTCGTCGAATTGCAGCGCGAGCAGCCCCTTGCCGCTCGGGGCGCGCTGCGGGGTGTAGCCGAGCGAGCCGCCGGTATAGTCGCGGGTCGCGGTGATGACCTGCAGCACGATGCCCGACAGCGCCAGCGTCACCAGTACGAAATAATGCCCGGTGATGCGGAAGCGGAAGCAGGGATAGGCGACGACGAGCGCGAGCACGCCGGCGGTCGCCATGCTGACGGGAATGCCGATCCAGGGGGACACGCCGAGATGGTTCCACAGCAGCGCGGTGACATAGGCGCCGATGCCCATGAAGCCGCCATGGCCGAGCGAGACCAGGCCGAAGCGCCCCATGATCGACCACGAGGTGTAGGCGAACGACCAGATCAGGATCAGCACCAGCACGTGCAGATGATAGGGATCGCGATGCACAAAGGGCACCGCGACGAGCGCGATCAGCGCGATGATCCAGCCGGCGGCTTGCCTGTTCACGAGCGCCTCGCCAGGAGGCCCGCGGGCCGGATGAACATCATGACGATGAAGAAGGCAAAGGCCAGCACGTAACCCCATTCGAGATCGGAGAACAGGCCGCCGAGCGAGATGATCTCGGCGAACACGAAGGCCGCGATGAAGCCGCCGATGAAATTGCCGAGCCCGCCGAGCACGCAGATCAGGAAGGTGATCGGCCCGAACGACAGGCCGACGAACGGATGCACGTCATATTGCAGCACCAGGAGGCAGGCGGCGAGGCCGGCAAGCCCGCCGCCGATCGCCGAAGTGACGAGATAGATGCGCTTGGGGTCGACGCCCATCAGCGGCATGATCTGGCGGTCCTGCGCGATGGCACGGATCGCGGTGCCGGTGAAGGTGCGGGTCAGGAACAGATAGACGCCGATCATGCCGAGCAGCGCGGCAGCGAACGACAGCAATCGCGCGTAGCTGAAATTCATCTCGCCGAGCGCGAGCACCGGCAGGCGGATGCCGAGATTGCGGAAGTCGATGCCGAAGGCGACGGTGGCAAAGCTCTGCAGGATGAACAGCACGCCGCCGGTGGCGAGCAGCTGGTTGATCGGCGGCGCGGTCAGGAGCGGGGCGATCACGAAGAAATGCAGCGCGGCGCCGAGTAGCGCCACCAGCAGGATCACCAGCGGCGCGGCGGCCCAGTATGGCAGGCCGTAGTACTGCACGAGATAGTACATGCCGTACATGCCGATCATGACGAGTTCGGCGTAGCAGATCCAGGTGACGTCGATGACGCCGAAGATCAGGTTGAGCCCGAGCGCAAGCAGCGCCAGCACGCCGCCGAGCAGGATGCCGTTGATGACGGCCTCCAGCAGGTAGATGTCGAAGATGTCGAGGAAGGATTGCATGGTGGCTCTGCCTTAGACCGAGGCGTCGTCATCTGGCCGAACTCGAACTAGCGCAACCGTCATCCTGAGGTGCGAGCGGAGCGAGCCTCGAAGGATGCACGGCCCGTCTGTGGCCGATTCATCCTTCGAGGCGCGCAAGAGCGCGCACCTCCCGAGCGAACGCAAACGCGTTCGTCCGGGGATGGCGGGGAAATATGTGAGTGCGCTTGCTCGATTCACGATCATTACCCCCTCACACCCCGAGATATGCCTGCTTGATGGTGTCGCTCGCCGCGAGCTCCGCCGCTGACCCGGCGGCGCGGATGCTGCCGGCTTCCAGCAGATAGGCGCGGTCGACCACGCGCAGCACCTGCTGCACGTTCTGCTCGACGATCAGGACCGTCAGCCCGCTTGAGCGGATGCGCTTGACGAGCTCGAACACCTGCTGCACCACGACCGGCGCGAGGCCGGCCGACGGCTCGTCGAGCAGCAGCAGTTTCGGGTTCGACATCAGCGCACGGCCGATCGCGCACATCTGCTGCTCGCCGCCCGACATCGTGCCGGCCATCTGGTGCTGGCGCTCCTTCATGCGCGGAAACAGCTCGAACACGAACTCCAGCCGCTCGGCGTAATGCGCGCGGGCACCGGGCATGTAGGCGCCCATCTTCAGGTTGTCGGCGACGGTGAGCCGGGGAAACAACCGGCGATTTTCCGGCACATGCGCGATCCCGAGGCTGACGATGCGATGCGGAGGTGTCGCGATGACGTTCACGCCTTCCATCGCGATCGTGCCCCTGATCGGGCGGATCAACCCTGAGATCACCCGCATCAGGGTGGTCTTGCCGGCGCCGTTCGGGCCGATCACGCCGACCGCCTCGCCCGCCTTGACGTCGAGGCTGACGTCGAACAGCGCCTGGAAGCTGCCATAGCCCGCGTCGATCGATCTCAATTCCAGCATGCGCTCACGCCCCGATCCGGCGCCGCGCCTGGGCTGCGGCCGCCGCTGCGAGGCTCGCATCCGCATCGGTGCCGAGATAGACCTCGATCACTCTTGCGTCGCCGGCGACATCGGCCGGCAGGCCCTCGGCGATCTTCTCGCCGTGATCGAGCACCATCACGCGATCGACCACGCGCATCAATACGCCCATGATGTGCTCGACCCAGATGATGGTGATGCCGAGCTCGTCGCGGATCCGGCGCAGCATGTCGGCGGCCTGGTCCATCTCGGCCTCGTCAAGGCCGCCAAGGCTCTCATCCGCGAGCAACAGCTTCGGGCCGGTGGCGAGCGCCTTGGCGAGCTCGAGCTTCTTCAACCCGGCGGCGCCCAGGCCCTCGACGCTGGCGTGACGATCGGTCGGCAGCCCGACCATCGCGAGCGCCCGCTCGGCCGCCTCCTCGGCCTTGCCGCGGCTGTGGCGGCCCTGGCCGTAGAAGCCGGCGAGCACGACGTTCTCGAAGATGCTGAGGCGATGGAACGGCCGCGGGATCTGGAAGGTTCGGCCGATGCCACGGTTGATGATCCGGTGCGGGGCGAGCCCCGCGATCTCGTGGCCGTCGAACAGGATCGAGCCGGAGGTCGGCGGCAAGGTGCCCGACAGCATGTTGAAGATCGTGCTCTTGCCGGAGCCGTTCGGGCCGATCAGGCCGAGGATCTCGCCCTGCTCGACGCGGAACGACACGTTGTTGACGGCACGAAAGCCGCCAAACCGCTTGACCAGGCCTTCGACGGCGAGCACGGCAGTTCCCTTCGCGAGCGAGCTATTTGTAGCTGTAGGTGGTGCCGGCCGGCAGCGGCAGCTCGGTCTCGCGCTGCATCTGGCTCTTCGGCCACACCACATAGGATTTGTCGTCGATATATTGCAGCACCACCGGGAACGAGCGCGCGTTCTGCCCGGCATACTGCTCTCCCTCGCCGTAGAACTTCACGCCGTAGCCGAGCATGGTGCCGCCCTCGGGTATGTCGGTGTCGAGCGCGGCCTTGCGCAGCGCATCCGGATCGACGCCGCCATACTTCTTGATCGCGCGCGGCAATACGTCGTCGAGGAAGACATAGGCGTTGGCCGCGCCGATGCCGACATGGGCGGATCGGATCGGCACGCCGGGCTTCAGCCGGTCAAACTCCTCGCCGACCATCTTGATGACCGGCGGCAGCTTGGGATCCATGTTCTTCTGGTTGGCAAGCCAGATCGAGATCGGGTCGGTGTTGAAGAGATAGTTGGCGTCGGTGCCGAGCCCTTCCTTCAGCTTTTCGTAGACGCCGTAGCCCGCGCCATGGCCGACGATGGCGCCGAACTTCAATCCCTGCTCGCGGGCCTGGCGGAACAGCAGGGTAATGTCCGGATTGTAGCCGGTGTGGAAGATCACGTCGGGCTTGGCGCGCTTCAGCTTGGTCACCAGCGCCGACAGATCGGGCGCGGTCGCCGAATAACCCTCCTTGAGCACGATGTTGAAGCCGGCCTTCTTGGCGCCGGCCTCATTGCCCTTGGAGACGTCGACGCCATAGGCGCCGTCCTCATGGATGATGGCGACGCGGAGGTCCTTCGGCTCCTTGCCGAACTTGGACATGGAGTATTGCGCGATGAAGTCGGTCGTCATCATGCCGTACTGGTTGCCGGCGGCCTGCGGACGGAACACGTATTTGTAATTCTTGCCGTCGAACACGCCGGAGGAAATGCAGGTCGTGATCCACATGAACTTCTTCATCTGCTCGACCCGCGCCGACACCGGCACGCATTGCGCCGAGGAGAAGAAGCCCATCACCATGTCGACCTTTTCCTGCTCGAGCAGCCGGACGGCCTCGTTGATCGCGATGTCGGGCTTGCTCTGCGCGTCGGCATAGACGGCCTCGACCTTGTAACCCTCGACGCCGGTCTTGGCGTAATGGTCGAGCATGATCTTGACGCCGGTGTATTGCAGCTCGGAGCCGCCGCCGGCCAGCGGGCCGGTCAAATCGAAGATCACGCCGATCTTGATCTTCTTGTCCTGCGCATGCGCTGCATTGGCCACACCAAGCGCCGCAAGCGCGACAGATAGACCCGCAAGCCAGCGGGCAGCCCTCCTGACCGGCATGAATCCCTCCCCAGAGATTGTGCACTGCATTTTTTGTTGTCGTGCCGCCCTATCACAGGGGGAGCGGCCGATGATGTCAAGCGCGATGGCTGCGTCCGCACCGCGCAGGCTTGCGCAAAGTTTCGGCGGAACGGTGCCGACGCACGGTGCTCGGGCGCGCGCGTGGCAGCGGCAATTTATCCGCGGGGCCGTTCCATGCCGGCCCGTTTGATGGCCGCGAGCAAGATATCGCTGTCCGAGACAAGAAAATCGATCAGGCGCTTGGCGGCTTCCGGCGCTTGCGCGTCGCTGACGATCGCGGCCGTGAAGGTCTGGACCAGCTGGAAATCTGGCGGCAACAAACCGACAACTTCGATGCCACCCTCCTGAACCAGTTCGCTGGTCGGGCCGATCGAGAGATTTGCCTTGCCTGCTCTCAGCGCTTCGGCCGCTTCGGTTCCGCGCGCCTCGAGGGTGAGCCTGACCGTGTCCGGCAAGTTCAGCCTGGGGAAAACCTTGTCGCGGACGTACTGTCCGCTCGTGCTGCTCGGCGCCACCACCTCGCCGGCATCGATCAAGGCTTTCCTGAGCGCGACATCATTGCCGATGTCCGGCTTGCGAGAGCCTGCTCGAACCGCCGCGGCCAAAGGTGCCGTCGCCAGTCCGGCTTCCGATCCCGCACGAATTCGGCCGTCTTCGGTCAGACTTCGAAGCCCCTCGCGCGAAAGGATCACCACATCCGCTTTGGTGCCGTTCGCAAGCTGGTGCCTGATCGTCTTCGGACCGGTGCCCTCCGACGCGCCCGATCCGGTCTCCACCCCGATGCCCGTGCTTCGCTCGAATTCAGGCAGCACGTCGCGGTAGACCGTGGCGAAACCACCCGAAATGATGACCTTGATCGTGTTGGGGCCATCGGCGATTGCCGGTGTCGACGCAGCGGCAGCGGTGCCTTGCTCGGTCATTGCGCATTCCTTTGCCTAGGCCGGCAGCTGCGTCTCGATGAATGCGGTGACGAAGCGCGGCATTGCGGGAGTGAGATCGGCGCGGCTGCGCACCAGATGGATGCCCGCAAGCTCGGGATTTGCCTGGCGCGCGAGATTGGCCTCGATCCGCGCCCGCAGCGCGTCACCGGGCATATCGACGCGCAGGATCCGCATCATCGCAAGCGCAGGCCCGGTGTAGATGCAGTGCCAATCGGCGTCGCCGCGGCAATCCGATGGCAACAATCCCGTCTCCTCCTCGAGTTCGCGCATCACGCTTCCGGCGATATCGACCGTGTCGCCCCTGATATCGTCGAGATCGGGCGTCCCTGACGGGAAATAGATGCGGCCGGCATTCGCGGTCTGCTCGCCCATCACCCCGCACACGAAGGCGCCGTCGCTGGCGAGCAGCGCCCCCATGCCGAAACCGTTGAACACCTCGTGGTCCGGAAAGCCCCAGTCGCGCCAAGCGAGGAAGCTCGCGAAATCGGTCTCGAAATAGCTCGCGCTGAGCCGCTCGCCGGCGAAGACCGGATCGCGCCCGAGCAGCACACGGCCGTTCCACAGGTTCGGGTTCAGCCGCTGCTGCTCGGCGAAATGCGCGTCGATCTCGACGCGCCGCTCGTCCGCAAACGGCCAGGGACGCCGCTGCAAGGCAAGGTCGAGCGCGGTGACACGACAAATGAGCGGAGACTGCATATCCGAACGTGTTTACTTCGCGTTTCCGGTCGTCTTCTTGACCTGGTCGACGAACTTGTTGGTGTAGGTCTTGGTGACGTCGATGCCGGCCTTCGCGACATCGGGTGACCCTTCGCTGAACACCGCGAGCACGGCTTCCGCGCCCTTGGGGTCCATCTTGCCGGTCTCGGAATACATCGGGATCGTGTTCTTCAGGGCCGCGAGATACTGCGCCCTGTCCTTGCCGACGAGCTCGTCGGGCATCTTGGCCATGATGTCTTCGGCGCTGTGCGAATGGATCCAGGCCAGCGTCGCCATGATCGCATTGGTCAGCGCCTGCACCTCCTTCTCGTGGCCGTTGACCCAGGCCGCGGTCGAATACAGCGCGCCGCCGGGATATTCGCCGCCGAACACCGCAAGCGTGTCGTGCTGGGTGCGGGTGTCGCTGAGGATCTTGAGGTCCTTGTAGCTGCCCTGCAGCACGGTGACGGCAGGATCGAGCATCACGGCGGCGTCGATCTGGCCCTGCTCCATCGCGGCCACCGCAGTGGCGCCGAGGCCGACGCCGATTACGGCGGTGCCCGTAGGATCGAGGCCGTTCTTCTTCAAGAGATATTTCAGGAAGAAATCGGTCGAGGAGCCCGGCGCGCTGACGCCGACCTTCTTGCCGGCGAGATCCTTGATCGAGTTGATCTCGCCGGTGTGCTTCGGCGACACCACCAGCACGAGGCCGGGATAGCGGTCATAGACCACGAAGGCCTGCAGCTCCTGCTTCTTGGCCGCAAGATTGACGCAGTGGTCGAAATAGCCGGAGACGACGTCGGCGCTGCCGCCGAGCACGGCCTTGAGCGCATCCGAGCCGCCCTTGAGGTCGACCAGTTCGACCGCGAGCCCGGCCTTGTCGTATTCGCCGAGTTGCTTGGCCAGCACGGTGGGCAGATAGCACAGGCAAGCGCCGCCCCCGACCGCGATGGTGATCTTGCTTTGCGCCGCGGCAAGGCCCGTGGACAGGGTCAGCGCCAGCAGCATTCCGGCAAGCTTGCCAAGCAGTTTGTTCATGACGTCCTCCGTTCGACTGGCCGGCAAGATAGAGGAGCCGGCAGGCCTTGAGAAGGCGACTTTCCGACAGCTGGTCAAGCCTGGGGGGCGGCATAGCATCGCGGATACAAGAAAACGCAGAAGAAGCGCCAAAACCATAAGCACCAAGAATACTTCAAGGGAAACATCAAGGGAGGTCTTCATGAATCGTATTGCAACCGCGCTGTCGATCGCTACCGCCTTTGCCGCGGGCTGTGGCATCACCCATTTGCTGCGGCCGGCGCTCGCCGCCGAAAACATCACGGCGCGGGTCATCCACACCGGCGAGATGGAGGGCGACAAGCTCGGCGACGCCAACAAGGTCGGCTTCCGTTCCAAGATGTTCGTCTCCGCCGACGGCGCCACCGTCTCTATCCAGGACGGCAATGGGCCGAAGCACATGCATCCCAACACCAACGAGATGCAGTTCGTCCTCGAAGGCACCGGCACAGTCTGGCTCGGCGACAAGGAAGTGACGGTGAAGCCGGGCGACCTGATCGTGATCCCGAAGGGCACGCCGCATGGCGGCACCAAGCCGAACGGCCGCGCCATCAAGGCCATCGCGATCAAGACGCCGCCGCAGGCGCCGGATGATACCAAGCTGCTGGATTGATTACGGCCATCCTCAACGTCATTGCGAGCGAAGCGAAGGCAATCCATCTCTCCGGATAGGCGGACCCATGGATTGCTTCGTCGCTTCGTTCCTCGCAATGACGAAAGTCGCGCGCGCGCCGGCGCCGGTTCCATGACATGACACTTGACAGATAATTCACTTGCCCCAAGTTCGTTCGCTCCATAGTATGACGATCGTCATTTAATAGAAAGCTAGACCCATGAGCCTGGACGATCACCCCACGGTCAGGGCTGTGCGCGCTCGCAGCAGCGAACCGGTCCGCGACGTCCCGGTTTCATCGGAACTGATCAAGGACATCGCGCGCAGATGCGGAGCCGATGATGTCGGCATCATCGAGTTCGAACGGGCCGCCATCGCGCGCGCAGCGGGACTTCATTCGCAAGGTCTATGGCCGGACGCGCTCCCTGCTCGCGATCGTCTGCCACATGAACCGCGAGCCGGTGCGCTCGCCCTCGCGCTCGGTCGCCAACGAGGAATTCCACAGCACCTACGATCACGTCAACGAAACCGCGCGTGCCATCGTTCGCGCGCTCGACGAGCACGGCATCCCGGCCTGCAACTCGGTTGCCGCGTTCCCGATGGAGATGGACCTGCCCAGGATCATGATGGTCCAGCACAAGCCGATAGCGGTGGAAGCCGGTCTCGGCCGCATGGGAATCCATCGCAGCGTCATCCACCCGAAATTCGGCAGCTTCGTCCTGCTCGGCACCATCCTGCTCGGATGCGAGGTCGACGCGCATGACCACCCGATCGACTACAATCCCTGCCTGGAGTGCAAACTGTGCGTCGCGGCCTGCCCGGTCGGCGCCATCAAGCCGGACGGCGGCTTCGATTTCCTGTCCTGCCACACCCACAACTATCACGACTTTCTCGGCAACTTCTCGCAGTGGGTGGAGAAGGTCGCGGATGCAAAGGACGCAAGGGATTATCGCGCCCGCGTTCCCCGCACCGAGACGCTAAACATCTGGCAATCGCTGTCGTTCAAGCCTGGCTACAAGGCGGCCTATTGCATTTCGGCTTGCCCGGCCGGCGAAGACGTGATCGGCCCCTTCCTCCACGATCGCGACGCCCACTTCTCCGATGTGGTGCAGCCGCTGATCGACAAGGACGAGTTCGTCTACGTGATCCCGGATACCGACGCCGAGGACACGGTGACGCGGCGCTTTCCGCACAAAAAACTTCAGCATGTCACGTCTGGCCGCCATACCGGCAGCCTGCAGGCCTATATCTTTTCGCTCTCGCTCGGATTCCAGCGCGGCAGGGCCCGAGGTCTGGATTTCGTGACGCATCTGCGCTTCACCGGCACGAGCGCGCTGGACATGACCGTTGCGATCAAGGGCAAGGATCTCCAGGTCGTGCCGGGACGGCATGTCGGAGAGGCGGCTCTGACCATCACCGCCGATACCCAGGCCTGGCTGCGCGTGCAGAACCGCGACCTCGAACTGGCCGACGCGATTGCCGCGAAGCTGGTGAGCTACAGCGACGAAGCATTGTTCGCCGCCTACATGCGGTGCTTCCCGCTCTGAGCCGCAGCGTAGATGCGTAGGGTGGCTTACGCCTTCAGCTATCCCACCCTACGCATCCTACTGCGCTGCTTCTTACTGCGCGGAATCGATCAGCTGTTCGAGATCGGCAATCAACCCCGGCCCGGTCGGCTGCCATCCAAGTTTCCTGCGCGTCTGCTCGCTGGAAGCCGCCATGTCGTATGCCGCGAACGTGCCGAGCCAGCCAAAGAAGGCCTGCGCCTCTTGCGGGGCGATGGATTTGACCGGCAGCTTCAGCCGCCGTCCGATCGTTTCGGCAATATCGCGCATCGAGACCCCCTCTTCCGCGACGGCGTGATACCTTGCGTTCGGCTCAGCCTTTTCGATGGCCAGCCGGTAGAGACGCGCCACGTCGAGAACATGCGCCGCCGGCCAGCGATTTTGCCCATCGCCGAGATAGGCGCACGCGCCCTTTTCGCGGTACACCGCGATCAAGGGGGTGATGAGACCCTGCCTGACGGGATCGTGGACCTGGGGAAGACGCATGGCCGACGCGCGGACGCCCTTTAGCGACAGGGCCGTCTGTTCCGACACACGGGGAAATGGGAAATCCGGCGATATCGTTTGGTCCTCAGTCGCGATCTGGCCGGGCGCGGCCAATCCCGCCAAGCCCCCGGTCACGATCAGCGGCCTGTCCGATCCGGCCAGAACAGAACCCAGCGCTTCGATGGCGCGGCGGTCGATCTCGCAACTCTTCGCGAAATTAGACCAGTCGTGAACGAAGCCCAGGTGAATGACAGCATCCGAAGCGCTCGCCCCCTTGCGTAAGCTATCAAGGTCCTCGAGCGAGCCGCGAAGAACCTCCGCGCCAATGGCAGAGATCGCGTTCGCCCCCTCGTCCGAACGGGCCACACCAAGAACCTGATGTCCGGCGGCGATCAGGTCCTTGACGACGGGCGTGCCGATGAATCCGGTGGCACCAGTGACGAACACACGCATGAGGAAGTCTCCAGGTTTCGTTGGAGACAAATCTGGCCCTGCGCGCTATCCTGTTAAAGTAGTGACCTTATCATGGTATAATAGCTAACAGGATGAGCGAACCGCTCGCGCAAGAGAACCTGCTCGGCGCCTACCTGAAGGACCGCCGCAGCAAGCTCGATCCGGCCGTGTTCGGCTTTCCGCCGGAGCGGCGGCGCACGCCGGGCCTGCGCCGCGAAGAGGTGGCGCAGCGCGCCAACATCAGCGCGACCTGGTACACCTGGCTCGAACAGGGCCGCGGCGGCGCGCCCTCGGCCGATGTGCTCGACCGCATCGCGCGTGCGCTGATGCTGACCGATGTCGAGCGCGAGCATCTGTTCCTGCTCGCCCTCGGCCGCACGCCCGAGGTGCGCTACCAGAAGAGCGAAGGCGTCACCCCCCGGCTGCAGCGCGTGCTCGACGCGCTGGAGCCGCGCCCCGCCGTGATACGCACCGCAACCTGGGATATCGTCGCCTGGAACCGGGCCGCGACCGTCATGCTGACGGACTACGGATCGCTGCCGGCGCGCGAGCGCAACGTGCTGCGCTTCATGTTCCTCGATCCGCGCGTCCGCGCGGCACAACATGACTGGGCCAGCGTGGCGCGCTTCGTGGTCGGCGCCTTCAGGGTGGACGCTGCGCGCGCCGGCGCAGCTGCCGAGGTGCAACCCTTCGTCGACGAGTTGTGCCGGCTCAGCCCGGAATTCGCGGCGCTGTGGCGCGACAATGACGTGCGAGCCCATGGCGAGGGCGTCAAGCAGCTGCGGCACCCGATCCTGGGTCAGGTCAAGTTCGAATATTCGGCGTTCGCGGTCGATGGCCGGCCCGACCTCAGCATGATCGTCTACAATCCGATTGACCCGGAGGTGACGGAGAATATCCGCGGGTTGATCGAGGCAGTACCCTAATCATGCGTCACCGGCGTCGGCCGCCACACCAGCAGCCGATTCTCGACCATCGTCACGCCCATGTCGATCAGGATGACGAAGGCGGACAGCACGAACATGCCCGCGAACACGCCGGCGACGTCGAAGACGCCCTCGGCCTGCTGGATCAGGTAGCCGAGGCCGGCGGCGGAGCCGAGATATTCGCCGACCACCGCGCCGACCACGGCAAAGCCGACCGAGGTGTGCAGCGAGGAGAACATCCAGGACAGCGCCGACGGCCAGTAGACGTGGCGCATCAGCTGCCGCTCGTTCATGCCGAGCATGCGGCCATTGTCGAGCACCGTGGTCGGCACTTCCTTGACGCCCTGGTAGACGTTGAAGAACACGATGAAGAACACCAAGGTCACGCCGAGCGCGACCTTGGACCAGACGCCGAGCCCGAACCACAGCGCGAAGATCGGCGCCAGCACCACGCGCGGCAGCGCGTTGACCATCTTCACATAGGGATCGAACACCGCGGCGACGCGCGGCTGCCGCGCGAACCAGAAGCCGACCAGAATGCCGCCGGCCGAGCCGATCACGAAGGCGAGGATGGATTCCCACAGCGTAATCGCGAGATGCTTCCAGATCACCCCGGTCGAGAACCATTTCACGATTTGGCTGAAGACGTCGAGCGGATTGGAGAAGAAGAACGGCGGCAACAGCACCTTGCCGAACACCGACACGGTGGAGAAGACCTGCCACAGCGCCAGCGTGACGACGGCGACCAGAACCTGCAGGGACAACAGTGTGACGCGCGACATCAGGCAGCTCCCGCCTGCGTCGACTGGACATAACCCTTCATAACCTCGTCCTTCAGCACGCCCCAGATCTCGCGGTGCAGGGCATGGAAATCCTTCTCCATCCGGATCTCGGCGATGTCGCGCGGCCGCGGCAGCGTGATGCGCCAGTCGCCGATGATGCGCGCGGAAGGACCGGCCGACATGATCACGACGCGATCGGCCAGCGCGATCGCCTCCTCGAGATCGTGGGTGACGAACAGCACCGCCTTGCGGTCGGCGCTCCACAATTCCAAGAGCAGATTGCCCATGATCTGCCGGGTCTGGGCGTCCAGCGGACCGAACGGCTCGTCCATCAGGAGGATCTTCGGATCGCGGATCAGGACCTGCGCCAGCGCAACACGCTTGCGCTGGCCGCCCGACAGCATGTGCGGATAGCGATTGGCGAAGGCGTCGAGCCCGACCGAGGTCAGCCATTTCTGCGCGCGCGCGAGCGCCTCGGCGCGCGGCGTGCCTGATATCTCGAGCCCGATCGCGACATTGTCGATCGCGGTCTTCCAGGGGAACAGCGCATCGGCCTGGAACAGGTAGCCGGCATCACGGTTGAGGCCGCTCAGCGGCTTGTCGAAGATCCTTGCTGTTCCGGCCGCGGGCTTGAGCAGCCCAGCCGTGACGTTCAGCAGCGTCGACTTCCCGCATCCGGTCGGACCGACAATGGCGACGAACTCGCCATGATCAACCGAAAGATTGGCCCGTTCGACCGCGGTATAGACGCGTCCATCCGCCAACCGAAACGCCACCGTCGCACTGTCAAGCGCGACCGCCGTCGGCTCCGTCATCGCCACGCATCCCTCCCGAACTTTCCGAGATGGCTTAGCGGTTCGGGCAGGCAAGTTCAACGCAGGAAGATGGCGTAGCAAACAAGGCTGTGGTCACGCGATTTTCAGACAGGCCGGGGTTGCGCAATTGCGCAACCGGGTTGCGCATTGCGCCGACATCGTCGAGGCTGCAGCCCAAAGCGACGAACAAGGAGACAATCATGCGGATCGCAGTGGTGGGCGCCGGAGGCGTCGGGGGCGGCTTTGGTGCGGCGCTCGCGCATGCCGGCGCCGACGTCACCTTTATCGCGCGCGGCGCTCATTTGGCCGCCATGCGCAGCGAGGGGCTGAAGGTTCAGGGTGGCCGCGGCGAAACCCATCTGGTCCCGACCCAGGCGACCGACGATCCGGCAAGCGTCGGCCCGGTCGATATCGTGCTGTTCTGCGTCAAGCTGTGGGACGTCGAGAGCGCCGGCCAACACATCAGGCCGATGGTCGGCCCCGACACCGCGGTGATCCCGCTGCAGAACGGCATCGACGCGCCCGACAGGCTGGTCCCGATTCTGGGACGCAACGCGGTGATGGGCGGCGTGGCACAGATCTCGGCCTCGATCATCAAGCCTGGCGTCATCAACCAGGTCGGCACCTTCATGCGCATGATCTTCGGTGAGCTCGACGGCCGCATCACGCCGCGCGGCAAGGCGCTGCTCGATCTCTGCCTGAAGGCCGGCTTCGACGCGACCTTGAGCGAGCAGATCAACACCGAGCTCTGGATGAAGTTCGTCGGCCTCGCCACCAATGCCGGCATGACCGCGGTCACAAGGCTGCCGATCGGCAAGCTGCGCGACGATCCCGATTTGCGCCCGCTCTTCGTATCGGCTTGCGAGGAGATCATCGCCATCGCGCACGCCAACGGCATCAGGCTGCCGCCGGATGCGCTGACGAAAGTGCTCGACTTCATCGGACACGCGCCGCCGGCGATGAAGGCCTCGATGGCGCTCGATCTCGAGCGTGGCAACCGGCTCGAACTGCCGTGGCTGAACGGCAAGGTGGTCGAGTTCGGCCGCAAGCTCGGCGTCCCGACGCCGACGCACGACATGCTCTATGCGGTGTTGAAGCCCTATGCGATGGGCGCGCCGTCCTGATAGCCCAGCAGAACCGAAATCTGCCGGCCGGCCTCGCGCACCAGCTTTGAATATTCCAATAGCTTCCGCTCGTCGATGCGCGCGCTCGGTCCGTAGAGGCCGACCGAACCGACCACCTCGCCGCGGTGATCGAAACAAGGCGCGGAGACGGCAACCGCGCCGGCGAAGATCTCGCCATGGCTGGTCGCATAGCCGTTGCGCCGCGCAAAGGTCAGCGCGTCCTCGAGCCGCGCACGGTCCGCGCTCTTTGCAATGCTGGCAAGAAGCGCGGCTTGCCGCTTCGGGTCCATGAAGGCCAGCATCGCCTTGCCGGTCGATCCCTGGATCAGGCTCAGACTGTGGCCGACGCCGCGGCTGATCGAGAGCACGTGACGGCTCTCGCATTCGAGGATGCAGATGCCGCGATCGTCCTGCTCGCGGAACAACGCTGCGGTCTCGCCGGTCGCCTCGCGCAGGCCTTCGACGACCGGGCGCGCGATCGCGACCACCTCGAGACCCTTCAGCCAGACATGGGCCAGCTTCATCACGCCGTGCGACAACCGGAAACGCTGCGGGTCGCCTTCGGCCTGGATCAGGTCGCGCTGCGCCAGCGTCTGCAGCAGGCGATAGAGCGTCGGCCGGCTCAGCCCGACCCGCTTCTGGATCTCGATCACGCTCATCGCCGGCTGATCCGGCGTGAAGCATTGCAGGATCGCGATGGCGCGGTCGACGGCCCGCACGCCTGACGCCCCCTGCTCCGCGTCCAGAACCTCTGCCTTCGGTTTCTTTGCCATCCGTCCACATCCGCAAAATCGGCAGGGGCGCGCTGCATCCAGCGCGCTTGACCAAGCGGCCCGCGCGGATAGTATCGCAAATTATGAGAATAATGTCCACTAGATGGACATGCGAAAAATCGACGGGAGGATTGGAATTGCTGGAGACAAACACCTCGCGCAGATGGGCCGCGGCCGCGATCGCCACGCTGATGCTCACAGCGCCGCTGGCGTACGCCGCACCCGACGGCTCAGGCATCTCGGACGGCGTAGTGCGGATTGCGGTGCTGGGTGACTACGGCAGCGGCCGCGATCTCGGCGGGCCGGGCTCGGTGACCGCCGCCAAGCTTGCCGCTGAGGATTTTCACAACAAGGTGCTGGGCAAGCCGATCGAGATCATCTCGGCGGATCACCAGAACAAGCCGGACGTCGCGGTCGGAATCGCGCGGCAATGGTTCGACGTCGAGCATGTCGACGCGGTGACCGATCTCGCCGTGAGCTCGGTCGGACTCGCCGTCGCCGGCCTTGCAACGCAGAGCAACCGCACCGCGCTGGTCTCGGGCGCCGCGACGTCCGATTTGACCGGCGACAAATGCTCGCCCGTCGTCACGCATTGGGCCGACGACACCTACGCACTGTCGGCCGGCCTGGTCGGCGAGCTGAGCCGCCGCGTCGGCAAGGAATGGTTCTTCGTCGCGGTCGATTACTCGTTCGGCACCGCGATGGTGAAGGACGCCTCGCGCGCGGTGACCGATACGGGCGGCAAGGTGCTCGGCGCGGTGCGCTATCCCTTCAACACCACCGACTTCTCATCCTTTTTGCTGGCCGCGCAGAGCTCCGGCGCCAAGGTGGTGGCGCTGGCCGGCACCGGCGCCGACACCGTCAACGCGGTGAAGCAGACCCACGAATTCGGCCTGCAACAGGGCGGGCAGACCATCGTCGGCATGCTGACCTTCATCTCCGACGTCCATTCGATCGGCCTGCGCGACGCGCAGGGCATGTACATCGCGTCCCAATACTACTGGGATGATGACGACGGCACCCGCGCCTTCGCCAAGCGCTTCATCGAGATCGAGAAGCGTGAACCGACCAAATTGCAGGCCGCGACCTACGCCGCCGTGCGCCACTATCTGAAGGCGATCGAGGCCGGCGGCAGCGACGAGGCGAAGGTGGTTAACGGCGAGATGCGCAAGCTGCCGGTCGATTTCTTCGGCCGCCCCGCGCACATCCGCAAAGACGGCCGCGTCGTCTACGACCTCTCGCTCTACCGCGTGAAGAAGCCGGATGAGAGCAAATATCCCTGGGACTACTACCAGAAGATCGCGGCCATCCCCGGCGACAAGGCCTTCCGCCCCGAGGGAACGGGCGGCTGCAAGCTCGACAAGTAGGACGCACCATTATCGCCGCGACGCGCGGTCGCGCATGCAAGATCAAGGAGGAGCCGATGCCGCTTCGCAACGATTTCGATCAGCTTGTTGACGTCAAGGGTGGCTTCATCAGCCGCGAGATCTTCGTGGACGCCGATATTTATCGGCAGGAGCTCGACAAGGTCTTCACGCGCGCCTGGCTGCTGGTCGGGCACGAAAGCCTGGTGCCCAATCCCGGCGACTTCTACACCTCGCGGATGGGCGAGGAATCCGTGATCCTCTGCCGCGA
The DNA here is from genome assembly GCF_054059095.1 of Bradyrhizobium sp. USDA 4510. Taxonomy (NCBI): domain Bacteria; kingdom Pseudomonadati; phylum Pseudomonadota; class Alphaproteobacteria; order Hyphomicrobiales; family Nitrobacteraceae; genus Bradyrhizobium; species Bradyrhizobium sp. USDA 4510. Next base: position 5,433,581 of record NZ_JBSSBT010000001.1, read on the forward strand.
CAAGAAAGGCGATATCCACGTCTTTCTGAATTCGTGCCGGCACCGCGGCATGAAGGTGTGCCGCTACGAGCAGGGCAACACGTCGTTGTTCACCTGCCCCTATCACAGCTGGACCTACACCACCGACGGCAAGCTGCAGGGCGTTCCGCTGCACCGGACGCTGTATGACGGGGTGCTCGACCGCGAGGCCAACTCGCTGGTCTCGGTGGCGAAGCTCTGCAACTACAAGGGCTCGATCTGGGCGACCTGGGACAAGGACGCGCCCGACTTCATCACCTATCTCGGCGATGCCAAGATCCATCTCGACCAGGCGCTCGACTGCCGCGACGGCCGCGAGGGCGGCTCCGAGGTGATCGGCGTCCACAAATGGGTGTTCCCCGCTAATTGGAAATTCGCCGCCGAGAATTTCCTCGGCGACACCTATCACAACCCGAGTCATCGCTCGGTTGACCTGATCGGCATAGGCCCGAGCGCTGCCGCCGGCAAGAAGGGCCGCCGCGACGACGAGCTGGAGAAGGCGCAGCACGTCTGGATCAGCTTTCCGGAAGGCCATGGCGTGCACAGCGCGATCCAGCCGGAGGCCAATGAATACATCGAGTCCTTCCTCGACAACCCGATCCTCGAAAAATACTTCCGGCACTGTTTCGAGGAACGCAAGCGGCGGCTCGGCGAAGGGGCGCGGCTGCTGCCGTTCGTCGGCACGATCTTCCCCAACACCTCCTATCACGGCCGCCAGCCGCGCGGACTTTGCGCCTGGCATCCGCACAGCCCGACCTCGACCGAAGGCTGGCGCTTCTTCCTGGTCGACAAGGACGCGCCGAACGAAGCCAAGGAATATCTGCGCCGCTACTACATGCGCTACTCCGGCCCCGCCGGCATGACCGAACAGGACGACATGGAGAACTGGCTCTATGCGACCGCGGCGAGCACCGGCACGGTGGCGCGGCGCTATCCCTTCAACTATCAGCAGTCGATGGGCGCCTACGTCACCGATCATCCGCTCGGCGGCGATGTCTCCACGCAAGTCACTGAGCAGATCGCGCGCGGCTTCTATCGCCGCTGGACCACCTACATGCAGGGCGGCGACTGGCACGAACTGCTCGGATCACCCGCCGGCAACCGGCAGGCCGCAGAATGAGCGCGCCCGCAAAAACCGTCCTCGTCAGCGGGGGCACCTTCGGCATCGGCCGCGCGATCACGCTCGGCCTCGCGCGGCGCGGCCACGCGGTGGTCGCCTTCGGTCTCGAGGCGGCGCAGGTCTCGAGTACCGCGCAGAACGCCATTCCGGCCCTGCGCGACGAGCTTGATCGCGAAGGCCTCTCCGCCGAACTGATGGAAGCCGACGTATCGCGGGCCGGCGATGTCGCCAAGGTGGTCGCCCACACGATGGCGCGGTTCGGGCGCATCGACGGCGTCGTCAACAACGCCGCGATCGGCCCGCTCGGCACAGTGCTCGACACCGACGAGGCGCTGTTCGACCGGATCATCGCCGTCAATCTGAAAGGACCCTATCTGACTAGCCGCGCCGCGATCCCGCACATGATCGCGCAAGGCGGCGGCTCGATCGTCAACATCGGATCCGGCGCCGGCTGGGGCAAGCCGAACATGGCGGTCTACAGCGCGAGCAAGGGCGGCGTTGTCGCGCTGAGCGCAGCGATGGCCTACGACTTCTTCCACCAGCGCATTCGCGTCAACACCGTGATTCCCGGCGGCGGCGGCATCGTCAGCGGCATGAGCCTCGGTCGTGTCGGCGGCGATGCGGCGCGTTTCGGCAAGGGCGCGCCGGGCACCGCCGCGGGCCGCGTCGCCGCCGGTGACGACATCGCCAATGTGGTCGCCTTCCTGCTGTCGCCGGAAGCCGAAACGCTGTCCGGCACCGTGATCGATGTCGGCTGCTTCGCCCAGCAGGGCGGACCGATCCCGCCCAAGCCGGCGCTCTGACAACCCCTGCGATGCCTGATGAGGAGATAGCGATGACGACGACCGTTCAGGATCAGGACCAACAACAACACGCCGGCAACGCCGCGATCGAGCGATCGGCGGCCTACTACCGGCTGAAGGCCGATGTCGAGGATTTCTACTACCACGAGGCCGATTTGCTCGACGACCGTCGCTTCCGCGACTGGCTCGAGCTACTCACCGACGACATCAGCTATTTCATGCCGATCCGCCGCAACGTGAAGTTCGGCCAGCAAGCTGCGCGCGAGAATACCAAACGCGGCGAAGGCATCAGCTGGTTCGACGAGGACAAATGGACATTGACCAAACGGGTCGAGCAGATCCTGACCGGGGTGCACTATGCCGAGGAGCCGCTGTCGCGCATCACGCACATGGTCAGCAATGTGCAGATCAAGGGCGCGCGGCCGGATATCGAGGCGGCGCGCGAGCTCGACGTCACCAGCCGCTTCCTCGTCTACCAGAACCGCGTCGAGTACGAGACCTACATCTTCGTCGGCCGCCGCAACGACGCGCTGCGCTTGACCGACACTGGCTGGAAGATCGCGCGGCGCGAGATATTGCTTGAACAGAGTATCCTGCTGGCCAAGAATCTCACGACGTTCTTTTGAGCGCGTCCAAGGATTGCAAGGGTAGCGATGATTGACGTGATGGCGATCAAGGTGGGGACGCGGCTGAAACTGGAGGCCGGCGTCGTCGCCGAAGTGGTGGAGAACATGGACGATGGCCAGTGTCTGCAGGTGCGCTATCTGGAGTGCCCTGCCCGGCCCGCCGACGTTGGCACGGTGGAGCTGTGCCACGCCCAGGACGTCATCAAGGTGCTCAGCGAGTAGTCCCAGTCAACGGACCGACGATCATGCTGCGATTTGAATACATGCCGAGCGATTTTCATCCGCTGTTCCTGTTCCTCGGCGAATCTGCCGATCTCGCCGCCCTGGCAATGCTGCTGCGGCGCTTTGCCGAGGACCCGCAGACCATTGCCGTCGCGGAGCGGATTCCCGGCGCCGTCTCGCGCGACGCGCTGGTGCTGGCGCCTGCCGACGACGAATTCGGCATGCGCGATCTCGGCGGCCGCTTTGCCTGGAAACTGACCGATTGGCAGGCGGAGCGGATCGCCGAGCGCATCGAGCTGTTAACCCCTCAGGATAACAAGTCCGGCTCGGAGATCGTCGAGATCGGCAGCGTCGGCGAGATCCCGGTCAAGCTGTCGCGCGGCGAATTCACCGACGACTTCCTGATCACGCGCAGATAGCGGAGTTCGCGTGAGTACACACCGCAGGCCAAAGGTCCTGATTGCCGGCGCCGGGATCGGCGGCCTTGTCGCCGGATTGTCGCTGCTGCAGCGTGGCATCGAGGTCGAGATCTTCGAGCAGGCGTCCGAGCTGCGCGAGCTCGGCGCCGGTGTCCAGCTCAGCGCCAACGGCACACGCGTCCTGATCGCGCTCGGGCTTGAGCAAGAGATGCAGGCGATCGCCTGCGAGCCCTCGGGCAAGGAGATCAGGCTGTTCAGCACCGGGAGGACCTGGAAACTATTCGACCTCGGCGCCTCCTCGCGCGCGATCTATGGCGCGCCCTACTGGATGGTGCATCGCGGCGACTTTCACCGCGTGCTGGTCGACGCATTCACGGCTCGGGCGCCGGGGCGCCTGCATCTCGGCAGCCGCTGCACCGGATTTGACCAGGACGACGACGGCATCTGGCTGCACCTTGCCAATGGCGAGCGTCGGCGCGGCGACGTCGTGGTCGGCGCCGACGGCGTGCACTCCGAAATTCGCCGGCAGATCGGCGGCGACACCAAACCGTTCTTCTCGGGCGTGGCCGCCTGGCGCGGCCTAGTGCCGATGGAACGGCTACCGGCGAGCCTGCAACGGGACGTCGGCACCAACTGGATCGGCCCGGGCGGCCACGTCATCACCTATCCGGTTCGCCGCGGCGAGCTGTTGAACTTCGTCGGCATCTTCGAGGGTGAGAGCTGGTCGGTCGAATCGTGGACCGAACGCGGCACGCGCGAGGCCTGCAGCGGAGCCTTTGCCGGATGGAATCCGCAGATCCACACCATTATCGCGAGCCTCGATATTCCCTACAAATGGGCGCTGCTCGGCCGCGACCCGCTCGATCGCTTCGTCGTCAGGCGCGCCTGCCTGCTCGGCGACGCCGCGCATCCAACACTGCCATTCCTGGCCCAGGGCGCCAACATGGCGATCGAGGACGGCATGGTGCTGGCGCGCTGTCTTGAAGGCTTCCCGCCCGACGAAGCACTGCAGCGCTACCAGACCGCACGGCTGACGCGGACGAACGCGATCGTGATGAAGTCGGCCGAGAATGCCAGGCGCTTCCATAATCCCGCGCTTGCCGACGCCGAAGGCGCCGACGCATATGTCTCGCGCGAATGGCAGCCGGACCGGGTGCGCGAGCGCTATGATTGGCTGTTCACCTACAATGCCTTGCGTGTGCCACTTTGACGGGACGAGTTTCGCGGGCCCGCCTCACTGAACGGGATGGCGTCCGCGGCGCACCGGACGTTCCGGCGGTGGTGGCGGAGGAGCGAAAAAGGGATTGACGATGCACATCGCAGAGAGACCCGATGCCGTCGCCTGACACTGCGGGATCGAGGTGTAGCTGCAATCGATGTGGTCTCCGGCCATCGGCCCGTTATAGAGATGCAAACAGACCGGATAGTTCGGATCATAGGCCTGTCCGGCGGCAGGTCGGGCCAGCGCGACCGCGAACGCAGCGATCGCGAAAAGTTTCAGGCGCATCGGATTCTCCTTATTGCTCGGACCGTTTCCTCACAACTGCCGGAGTTAGTCAACCGCACTGGGGACACGACGGCCATACAGTCTTGAGCGACGGCAGGCGGCAAGCCTGAGCGCGCTAGTTGGCGGACTGGCGTTGTCGCTGCCCCCGTTGCTTTGGCGGCTTTTTCGGACCTTTGTAGAACGGATTGACCGAACACGTCGCGGAGCGCCCCGAGGCCGTCGCCTGACACTGCGGAAGCGACGTGTAGCTGCAATCGATATACTCGGGCGTCAGCCTGCCGCCATAGACTTCCAGGCACACTGGATAGTTCGGATCGTACATCTGTGCGGCGGCGGGCCCGGCGATGCAAACGCCGACGGCGGCGATGATGATGAGTTTCAAACGCATCGAATTCTCCTCAAGCCTCGTCCGGAACGCAGGGCCCGGCTATCGTTGCTCGTCGGCCGGCTTGCCGTCGCCCTCACCGAGGCAGCGGATCATGAAGGCCGTCGTGTCCCGCGGCAGCACTTGCGCGGCGCGCGCCTTGAGACGGCATTCGAGCTGCGCGATCTGGCGCGCCCGCTGCCGTTCGGACGGCAGCGTCGATTGCCGCAACCGCCGCAACGTCATCGGCGAGCCGTCCGACTCGAAGCTCAGCTCGTATTTCTTGCCGTTCTGGTCGGTGGCGGCGCAGGTGATGGTGGACACCTGCCGCGTGATGAAGCTTCCGACCTGACGGCATGAGCCCGTCGACATCTCGACCAGCGGCACCGGCAGACCATCCACCCGCGGGCGGTCGCTCGACTTCAGCAACATGCGGTCGACCGCGAGCTCGAACAGATTGTCCTGGGTGCGCTCGGTGCTCTCGCCGGAGAACGAGATGATGTGGCTCTTGTCGGCGGGATCGTCGAGCACCACGGTGAATTCGGAACGGCCGCGCAGGGTGTGGAAATAGGCGACCGCCTTGCAGGTGTAGCTGCGGCCGGCGACGGTGACGTTGCGGCAAGTGCCGGACATCAACGCGTACAGATCGACGTCGTAGACCGGACCGGCGGCAACGGCGAGCGCCGGCCAGCAGAGGACGGCAGCCGCAATCAATTGAGCGAAACGGGAGATCATGCTGAAACGGTCGAAAACACGGTCGCTGGAGGGATCCATGGCGCAAGGTCGCTGATTTCCATGGACTGTGCAACGACGAAGCAGGCCTAAATGTGGACACCACGCGAACGGCTGGGGAACGCAGCACAATCCGTGCTGAAAGGCCGCGGCGTCAGATTTGCGGGCCGGACAGCGTCACCTCGCGCTCGGCGCGGAACACGTTGCTATAGAGGTTCGCGATCCACTGGCGGCCGCTTGCCGTCATGTTCAGGCAGTTGATGGCGCCCTGAATGTGCGGCGCAACCATGTTCCAGTAGAATTGCGGATAGCGGTCGACGATATCGGCCGGCGACTCATAGCCGAGCTGGCGGTTGATGCCGACCTCCTCGAACTCGTGATAGAGCGCGTTGGCCTTCCTGATATAGTTGGGATCGCCGAGCTGACCGATGAAATCGGCCGCCCGGACGATCGACGCCTCATCGTCATATTGCTGGCCTTCGGGCGCCGGAAACCGCGTGCCCTCGATGTTGCGCGCGACGCGCTCGCGATCGAGTGGAAGGACGGCCTCGAGCCTGTCGAGCACATACAGCTTCGAGCGGTCGACATGATACGGCATCAGGCCGGCATCCGACGAGCCACGCGGCAGCACCACCTTGTTGCCGGAGGCATCGATGACGTAGCCATCGGGTCCATCGCCTTTCAAAAGACCGCGCACATAGCCGATGTCGTGAGTCAGGCAGGCGATGATGGTGTGGGTGTAATCTTCGGCGGTGACGTGGGTGTGCAGCGCGCGGCCGCGGATGATGTCATGCCCGGCGAGCGTGACCAGCATGGTGTGCTCGACATTGTGGTAGAGCGCGTCGCTGTTGCCGATGCATTCCAGCGCGATGCGCGCGGCGGCCGGCAGGAGTTCGCCGAAGCGCGCCTGCGAAGCGCCGAAGGTGCGGCTGACATGCGTGGCGAGAAACTTCTCCAAAGCACCTGCCGCCAACTCAGGTAACGTCATCATCGATGCAGCCCCCGACCGCGCAACGTTCCTCGCTCGCCCCGATCTCACGCCGTAGTTGGGCAGCGACTATAGCGTATCTACGGGCGTGCGGCTACGCGCTGACGGCCGTGACGATTCGCTCCGGCCGTACTTTCCCGGTCTTGTCGGCTGCGACGCCAGAGCTGCCGATAGTGGCATGAACCCTGCATGATTCGGGTCAGACCGGGTTAACCCCACTGATAAAGGCCGTCATGCTCGTTACGCTCGTCGCCATCCTCTGCAATGCTCAACTCTGCATGGAAAAGGTCGTCACCACCAGTGACCAATCCGGCATCACCATGGGCGCCTGCGCAGTGAATGCGCAGATCGGCATCGCCGATTGGCTCGCCAAGGGGCCGTATCACGAATGGCACCTGCAGAGCTATAAATGCATCATGGGCAAGTACGTACCCAAGAACGAAGTGTGATGTGTGCTCACAGCCTCGGACGGGGCTGACCCGCTTCGACCGGAACAGCCTGCGAAACCACCGCGCAGGCGCCGCGCGCCTCGAGTCAAAGTCCAATTTATGGGCTATCACTGTCGTTAACGACGGTGAGACATGAGGTCGCCCTGGAATGCCCGCAACGCCGCTGATTGCCTATGCGCATGTCGGCAAGAGTTTTGACAGTGGTCGCGTGGTGGCGGTCGACGACGTCTCGCTTGACGTGGCCGAGGGTGAATTCCTGGCGATCGTCGGCGGCTCGGGCTCCGGCAAGACGACGCTGCTGAGGCTCGCCAATCGCCTGATCGAAGCCGACCACGGCCGGATCGCGGTCGAGGGTGAGGATGTCAGCCGCATCGACCCGATCCTGCTGCGGCGCCGCATCGGCTATGTCTTCCAGAGCGGTGGGCTGTTTCCGCATCTGTCCGTCGCCGACAACATCGGCATCACGCCACATCTGCTCGGCTGGACGCAGGCGGAGATCTCGGCGCGGGTCGATGAACTGCTCGACCTTGTGCGGCTCGACAACTCACAATATCGCGAGCGTTTGCCGCACGAACTCTCCGGCGGCCAGCGTCAACGCATAGGCGTCGCGCGTGCGCTGGCTGCGAAGCCGCGCATCGTGCTGATGGACGAGCCGTTCGGCGCGCTTGATCCCCTCACCCGCGACGCGCTCGGCGACGATTATCGAACGCTGCACCGCGAGCTCGGCCTGACCACGGTCATGATCACCCACGACATGACCGAGGCGTTGCTGCTGGCCGATCGTGTCGCGGTGATGCGCGGCGGCAGGCTGCTGGCCCAGGGCACGCCGGCGGAGCTCTCGGCCAGCACCGACGGCTATGTCGGCGAACTGATGCGCACGCCGCGGCGGCAGGCGGAACGCCTGGGCGCTTTGCTGCCGCGGGGCGACACGGCATGACTCTATCGGCCGATCCGCGCTGGAGCGAGGCGCTTTCCCATCTGCCCGACTATCTCGGCAATCATGTGCGGGTCAGCGTCGCCGCGCTGGCGCTCGGGCTCCTGATCAGCCTGCCGCTTGCGATCATCGCTCGTAACCGGCCGGTGCTGCGCACGACGTTGCTCGGGCTTGCCAGCATCGTGCAGACCGTGCCCGGTCTCGCGCTGCTCGCATTGTTCTATCCGCTGCTGCTGGCGCTCGCCGCGTTGACCGCAGCGTGGCTCGGCTTCAGCTTCTCCGCCTTCGGCTTCCTGCCCGCCGTGCTGGCGCTCGCGCTCTATTCGATGCTGCCGGTGTTGCGCAACACCATCACCGGCCTGTCCGGGGTCGATCCGGCGGTGCTGGAAGCCGCCCAGGGCGTCGGCATGACGCCGCGGCAATCGCTCACCATGGTCGAGCTGCCGCTGGCGCTGCCGGTGATGATGGCCGGAATCCGCACCGCGGCGGTATGGGTAATCGGCACCGCCACCTTGTCGACGCCGATCGGCCAGACCAGCCTCGGCAACTACATCTTCGCGGGATTGCAGACCCAGAACTGGGTGTTCGTGCTGTTCGGCTGTTTCGCTGCGGCCGTGCTCGCGCTTGTGGTTGACCAATTGCTGGCGCTGATCGAGAACGGCCTGCGGAATCGCAGCCGCATCCGGACGGCACTCGGCGGGCTCGGTATTGCCGCCTTGATCGCGGCGACGGTGGTGCCCGCGATCGCGCGCCCGCATGCGGGCATCGTGGTCGGCGCCAAGACTTTTACCGAGCAATATGTGCTGTCGGCGTTGATCGCGCAGCGGCTACAGGCGGCGGGCCTTCCGGCCACGACCCGCGCCGGCCTCGGCTCCAACGTGATCTTCGACGCGCTCGCGGCCGGCGATATCGATGTCTATGTCGACTATTCCGGAACGCTGTGGGCCAACCAGTTCCACCACACCGACATCAAGCCCCGCGCCGAGCTGTTGGGCGAATTGCAGACAACGCTGGCGAAGCAAGACATCACGCTGTTCGGCGAGCTCGGCTTCGAGAATGCCTATACGCTGGTGATGCCGAGGAAGCGCGCCGAAGAGCTCGGCATCCATTCGATCGCCGACCTCGCGTCACGCGCGGCGACGATGTCGATCGCCGGAGACTATGAATTCTTCTCGCGGCCGGAATGGACCGGCATCCAGAAGGCTTATGGGCTGACGTTCCGCGCCCAGCGTCAGATGCAGCCGGATTTCATGTATGCGGCTGTTGCCTCCGGCGAGGTCGACGTGATCGCGGGCTACACCAGCGACGGATTGATCGCGAAATACGATCTTGTCACGCTCGAGGACAACAGGCACGCCATCCCGCCCTATGACGCCATCGTCCTGCTGTCGCCAAAGCGGCGCGACGACGAGGCGCTCAAGGCGGCGCTGCGGCCGCTGCTCGGCAAGATCGATATCGCCGGGATGCGCGAGGCGAATTTGCGCGCGTCGGGCAACGACGCATCATCGTCGCCCGACGCCGTGGCGCGCTGGCTGTGGGGGAAGGTCGGCGGAAAATAGCCTCTCGCCTTCATTGCGAGCGAAGCGCAGCAATCCACCTCTCCGCATGCGAGGAAAGATTGATTGCTTCGTCGCTACGCTCCTCGCAATGACGACGTCTCACAATCCCTTGATGATCCCCGCGTCGATCAACAGGCGATTGAAGCGGCGTGCTTCTGCGCCGTCCTTGCAGGAATAGAATGCGCCGTTGCAGCGAAGCATGATCGCCTTCTGCTCCTCGAACGACGGGTCGAGCGGAATGCCCGCGGCTTCCTGAATCACCAGCGGCAGATAGGCGGCGTCGATCGTGTCCATCACCGCCGGGCTCTTCACGGGTTCGAAGTTGACGGCGTCGATCGCATAGTAGGTCGCGTAATAGCGCGGATCGTAATCCATCAGCTTCTTGCCGATGCCGGCCTCGTCGAGATCGGGATCGAGCAGCTGCGGCGAGAATTCCGGCTGATGATCGCCGTAACGCACGATCAGGAAAGGCTGCGCCGGAAACTTCTTCTTCAGCGCCGCGACGAAGCCGGCATAGTCGCCAGCGCTCATCGCCTGCCGGCGCAGATATTCGTCGACCGCGGGCGTATTGCCCGGCCGCTTCCACGACGGCAGCAACTCGGGACGGAATTTGGTTTCCCAGGGGAAATGATTGGCGGCGAGATAGACGAAGGCGAACAGCGGCGTGCCTGACGTCTTCTGCTCGGCCATCAGCTTCAGCGCCTTGTCGTAGAAGAAGCTGTCGGGCTCGACATCCTTCGCATGCAGGTCATGCGCGTCGTAGAAGCGCTGGATGCCGGTCGTGGTCTGGAAGTTGCGCGCGCTCATGAAGGCGCCGAATGCGGGATAGAGCGAGAGCGTGTCGTAGCCGCAGCGGCGCAGCGCCAACGGCAGGCCGCGCTCCACGCGCCCCGATGCGATGCGGGTGACGAAATAGGAGAACCGGCCGAACGAGCGCGAGGACAATCCCGCAAGCACGTTGTACTCGGTGAACCAGCTCGGCCCGCCATTGCTCTCGGCAAGGAATTTGCGCGCGACGCCGTCGTAGGACTTGAACTGGCTGCCATAGCCCGGCGGCACCTTGACGCCGGAGGCGGCGCGGATGTCGAAACTCGATTCATCATGGATCATGATGATGTTCGGCCGCCGCCCGGCGGGATGACAGGCATCGACCAGGGGCATCTTGAGCTGATCGCTCGCGGTCGGATCCGACTCCATAAAGCCGTAGGCGACGAAATCGGACACGGCCGTGACGCCGGAGCGCGCGAACTTCGAGAGGTAGCCGTCGTCGTAATAGCCGCGCCAGGCTTCATCCGGCCAGGCGAAGGCATAACCCGAGAGCGCCGCGGTGCAGGCGAGGCAGGCCGCCGCAGCCGGCAGCCGGCGAATGCGGAACGGATCGAGCCACCACAGCGCGTACATCAGGGGCAGCGTGACGAGGCCGGCGCCGATGATCGACCAGCGCAGGCTCGGGAAGATCGTCAGCAGGAACGCCGCGGTGTCGCGGTCGATCACCATCAGGTCGACGAAGTTCGCGGTCATCTGCACCACGTCGTGCTTGAAGCGCGACAGCAGCACCAAGACCACGACCAGTGTCAGCGACAGCGCGCCCGACAGCGCCGGCCGGCGCAGCAGCGCGATGAACAGGAAGTTCAGGATTCCCCAGGTGAGCAGGAAGCAAAGCCGCGAGCCGAAATCGGTCTCGGTGCGCAGCATCAGAATCAGCGCGCCGAAATGCGGTGCCGCGACCGCCATCAACCGCCAGATGCCAAGCGCGGCAAGACCGCCGGCCAGTGCGGCAACGGAGGAGTTCTGCTGAGGCGCGGGCGCCATGGGCGGGACGCAATACAACCCGGCGCAATGCCACCGCCTTGACTGGCAACGGCCAGGAGGCATGCGGCACAGCCGGTGTCTGGGCCGCGTCACAAAACCGTAATTGAATCGTCATGAACGCGCAATGAATTTGCCTGCCCAAGCCTAGCCGCGGCAGGCAGTGCGCGTGCCTTAAACTTTGGCGGCCGGCGCGGCGTGGCTCGCGATACCCGCGATGAAGAGATCGACGATGTCGGCAGCCATCTGCTCGACCTCCGCATCGCCGACACCCCAGCGCGGCAAATGACCGTCGATGTGCATCCGCGCGAAGCCATAGACCAGCGCGCGGCCGGCGATCTGGACCTGCCTGAGGTCGCGCGTCCCGAGTTGGCCAGCTGAAAATGCCTCCGCCAGCGTGCGCTCGGTCATGCCGATCAACTCGGCATTGTCGCCGGAGACGGCGGCCGAGCGGTCGTGGTCGAAGAAGCGGCGGCTGGAGATGATCTCGAAATGGGTCGGGTTCTTCATCGCCCAGCGCAGATAGGCGATCCCGAGATGGTGGAAGCGGCCGAGCGGATCGCCTGGCGGCGCCTCGGCCAACGCCGCCTCGATCTCGGCGCGAAAGCGGCGTTGCGCCTCCTCCGCCACCGCATTCATCAGCGCGTCCCGGCTCGGGAAATGCCGGAACGGCGCGCCCGGCGAGACCCCGGCGCGGCGCGCGGCCTCGCGGACGCTGACCGCCTCCGGGCCGCCCTCGCCGACCAGTTGCATGGCGGCATCGATCAGGACCCGGCGGAGATCGCCGTGGTGATACGGCCTGGCCGCCTGCGCCCGCGTCGCGACCGGACGCGGCTTGGCGGGCCGGCGGCCGGTGGGCGGGCTTTTGGCGGAGCGGCGCATGGCGATCCTCTAGCATCACCCGCTTGTGAATGTAAGCGATGATTACACGGATTGACCGCGCGCGGACACGAAATGTAACTGGTGATTACATAAACGGGAGGCGGGATATGGCGACGCATCGCAACTGGTTCGAGGGCTGGCGGCTGTTTGGCCTGCTCACGCTCACCCTGATCGGGCTTTCGATCTGGATCGCCGCCATGCGGCAGTTCGAGGTCGAGGGCGTGCGGATGGTGATCCGCTTCACGGCGCGGACCTCGCTCTTGTTCTTCTGCCTCGCCTTCTCGGCGGCGGCGCTGGCGCGGCTGTGGCCGAACGCCTGGACGCACTGGCAGCGCCGCAACCGCCGTTATTTGGGCTTCACCTTCGCGGCCTCGCACGCCATCCATGCGGTCGCGATCGCCGCCTTCGCGATGCTCGATCCGCCCGGCTTTGCGGCCGCGACCTCGATCGTCTCCTACGTCTTCGGCGGTATCGGCTATCTCGCCATCATCGCGCTGACCGCGACTTCGTTCGATCGCACGGCTGCACTGCTCGGCCCGCGCGCCTGGCGCAGGCTGCATCTGATCGGCGGCTATTATCTGCTGCTGCAGTTCATGGTCTCGTTCGGCAAGCGGATTCCCGAGATGCCGCTCTACGCGCTATTCCTCGTGCCGCTCGCTGCGGTGTTCGCGCTCAGGATGATCAGCATGGCCGGCCGGCCCGCGCCACGTCAGGCGCAGGCGAGCTAAGATCGGGCCACCTTACACCAGGTGAAACTTGCGGCCGAGCTGGCGATGAACCGATAGCACCGCGCGGTCGACGTCGCTGATCAGGCTGTCGCCGAGCACGACGTTCGGAATCTCCCAGTTGCGTCCGATCTGCGCATCGGGCAGCCCGGCGATCGCCGGCACGCGCGCGGTCTCACAGCCGGGCTGGGCGCGCAACGCCTCATCCGCAAGCCGGGTCAATTCGTCCTGGCTCTTTCCATCAGTCATGACCTCGGTCCTGACTCCGGAAGATGGCTCACTGATGGCCAAGATTCTCCAGTTCCTTAGCGCGGGCTTCGGTCATGCTGCGCATGCATTCACCGGCATCGAGCCGGGCGATAGTGCCCTCGCCGAGGTCGTAATACAGGCAGTTGGCGTCACGATACTGGATCCATAGCCGCTGCGCGGTGCGCAGCTGTTCGCGCTGCTTGTCGTCGGCGGCATCCTTCAACGCCTTCTGGTAGGCGACGTTCATCCGCTTGTCCCACTGCGCGGTCTTGGCCTTGAGGCATTCGACCATCTGGTAGGTGCCGCCGTCTCAGGATGGCTCGCCAACGCTCTGATCGCCGGCGCGGGCAACCGGCGGGGTGAAGGCGATGAAGACGGCCGTCAGAACGGCCATGAGCCTGCACGCGCCTGTGGTCACAGCCGATGTCATGCCACTTTCCCTGTTCGATCGATCCTGTCGTCGCAGCATACATGAGTGCCGCCGCGATGCATCCCGTCCACCGCCGGTCGCGCCGCAGCTGGCCTTCCCGGTCCGCGCAGGATATTTCATATGCATGGAGGGACCATGCGGCGCGCCGTGACGCCTGTGATCGTCTTGGCGGTGTTCGGCCTGCTCGTCGGTGGGCTGTTTCGCTATGCGTTCGATGAGTCCGACGAGGCCTCCGTCTCGAATTATGTGCGCAGCGCCCTCGACGGCGCAGCCCTCACGGTGATCGTCTGGGCGACGCATCTCTATCTGGCCGCACGTGGTGGCTGGCTGCGACGGCAATCACTCATCGTCGAGCTGATCGGCCGCTCTGTGATCCTCGCCGTCACCGTTGCGGCCGCCGCGATCGTGCTGGAAATCGTGCTTTACGGGCATGGGCTCGAAGCCAAGTGGATGCGCGAAACCTTCCTGAAGATCATTGGCGTCGGCCTGCTGCTGTCGATCCCGATCACGACGATCTACGAGCTGGTCCGGATGATCGGCGGGCACACGCTGCTCAGCATCGTGCTCGGACGCTATCGGCAGCCGGTGCGCGAGGAGCGCGTGCTGCTGTTCCTCGACCTGGTCGGCTCGACGACGCTAGCGGAATCGATGGGCGAGCTGCGCGTGCAGGAATTGCTGACGCGCTTCTTCTTCGACATCGACGAGCCGATCGTGTCGCACGGCGGCGAAGTCCACGCCTATGTCGGCGACGAAGTGATCGTGACCTGGCCGGCCAATGCCGACGGGCGATCGCGGCGGTATCTCGATTGCGTGTTCGCGATCGAGGATCGCCTCGCCAAGCGGGCCGATCAATATCGCAAGGAGTTCGGCGTGGTGCCCGCGTTTCGAGCCGGGATGCATGCCGGTCCGGTCGTCATCGCGGAATGCGGGGACTCGCGGCGGCAGATCGCCTATTTCGGCGACACCGTGAACGTCACGGCGCGGCTGCAGGCGCATTGCAAGGAGGCCGGCCGTCCGCTGCTGGTATCGGGCGACTTGCTGCGCCTGCTGCCGCCGGACCGGGATTTGGTCGTCGAGCCGCTCGGCTCGACGCAATTGCGCGGACGTGCCGCCTCGATCGACATCTTTTCCGTCGCGCGGCGCGTATCGTCCTAAACGATCTCTTAAAATGCACCGGCATCAGCTTCCGCCGAGCCGAAAGCGCGCATTGAATCGAGTCCGGTCGCAGCCTGTTAAGGATGCGATGCACACCGTATTTGCACCGGGTTCCACCTTAACGCAGGTGTAAGACCGCGCCCCGCATGGTGTGCAGACAGGTGTCATTCAACAAAAACAAGGTTGCCCATCGATGGCGCAACAGGCGTCACAATCGATTATTGCCGAACTCGAGGATGCGGTCCGGGACGGGACATCGGCCAAGCGTGTGCAGACGCTGCGGCAGGTCACCGATCTGTTCCTGAACGACGGCGACCGCCTCAACGATGAACAGGTCAAGGTGTTCGACGACGTGCTCTGCCTCTTGGTCGCGCGCGTCGAGACCCGTGCGCGGGCCGAGCTCAGCAAGCGGCTCGCCCCGCTCGACTATGCGCCGTTCGAGGTGATCCAGCACCTCGCCTGGGACGACGACATCAGCGTCGCCGGCGACGTGCTGACCCACTCCAGCCGCCTTTCGAACGACGCCCTGCGCGAGATCGCGAGCAGCAAGGGCCAGGACCACCTGTTCGCGATCTCCGCGCGGGAAAACCTGCCGCCTTCCGTCACCGACGTGATCATCGACCGCGGCGAGGACAAGGTGATCCGGCGTCTCGCCAAGAACGCCGGCGCGCAGTTCTCCGACAACGGCTATTCCAGCATCGTCGCCCGCGCCGAAGGCGACGACGAGCTGGTCGAGATCCTCGGGCTGCGCATCGACATTCCGGCCAAGCTGCTGCGCGACCTGCTGCAGCGCGCCAAGGATACGGTGCGCGCCCGCCTGCTCTCGATCGCCTCGCCCCGGGCGCGCGAGGAGATCAGCCAGGTGCTGAACGACATCGCCCAGGAAGAGGCCGCGGCGCCGCGCCGCAACTACGGCATCGCCGAAGAGCTGGTCAAGCTGATGAAGCAGCTGAACGAACTCGACGATGCGGCCGTCTACAAATTCGCCGAAGAGGGCAAGCTCGACGAGGTCACGGTCGCGCTCGCCGTGCTCAACGACATGCCGATCGCGATGATCGAACGGCTGATGCTCGGCCTCCGCTCCGACCTGATCCTGATCCCGTGCCGCTCGGCACGGCTCAACTGGCCGACGGTCGAAAGCATCCTGCGCAAGCGGCCGCTGCCGCTGCCGCTCGACAATGCGACGCTCGAGATCGCGCAGCGCGATTACCGCCGGCTCTCGCTGGAAACCGCGCAGCGCACGGTGCGGTTCTGGCAGCTGCACAACAGGATCGAGAAGCAGCCGATGGCGGCCGGCTAGCGGCCGCTGCGCCTCTGCGACAAAGACAAAGGGTGGGCAACGCGCCCACCCTTTTTCATCACAGCGTCATTCCGGGGCGCCTCGAAGAGGCGGACCCGGAATCTCGAGATTCCGGGCTCGGTCCTGCGGACCGCCCCGGAATGACAGGCCTCGCCTGTCAGTTCTTGCTCTTGTCGACGAGCGCGCCCTTCTTGATCCAGGGCATCATGTCGCGCAGCTTGGCACCGACTTCCTCGATCGGGTGTGCGGCGAGCTTGGCACGGGTCGCCTTGAACGAGGTCTGGTTGACCTTGTTCTCCAGCATCCAGTCGCGGGCGAACTTGCCGCCCTGGATGTCGGCCAGCACGCGCTTCATTTCGGCCTTGGTCTCGGCCGTGACGATGCGCGGACCGGTGACGTACTCGCCGTATTCGGCGGTGTTGGAGATCGAGTAGTTCATGTTGGCGATGCCGCCTTCATAGATCAGGTCGACGATCAGCTTCACTTCATGCAGGCACTCGAAATAGGCCATCTCGGGTGCGTAGCCGGCCTCGACCAGGGTTTCGTAGCCGCCCTTGATCAACTCGACCAGGCCGCCGCAGAGCACCACCTGCTCGCCGAACAGGTCGGTCTCGCACTCTTCCTTGAAGGTGGTCTCGATGATGCCGGCGCGGCCGCCGCCGATCGCCGAGGCATAGCTGAGCCCGAGGTCATGGGCGTTGCCCGACGAATCCTTGGCGATCGCGATCAGGCAGGGCACGCCGCCGCCGCGCTGGTATTCCGAGCGCACGGTGTGGCCGGGGCCCTTCGGCGCGATCATCAGCACGTCGAGGTCGGCGCGCGGATCGAGCAGGTTGAAGTGCACGTTGAGGCCGTGGGCGAACACGAGCGCCGCGCCCTTCTTCATGTTGTCGTGCAGGTGCTCGCGATAGATGTCGCCCTGCAGCTCGTCCGGGGTCAGCATCATGACGAGGTCGGCCCACTTGGCGGCTTCGGCGACTTCCATCACCTTGAAGCCGGCGTTCTCGGCCTTCTTGGCCGAGGCCGAACCCTTGCGCAGCGCAATCGCCACTTCCTTGACGCCTGAATCCTTCAGGTTCAGCGCGTGGGCGTGGCCCTGGCTGCCGTAGCCGACGATGGCGACCTTCTTGCCCTTGATCAGGTTCAGGTCGGCATCGCGATCGTAGTAAACTCGCATCGTGGTTTCCTCGTTTGAAGGGGGCCAAAATCGGCCGATGAATCAGGCATTCGGAAGGTCAGAACCGCCGGGCGCCCGCGAATTTCCGGCGTTGTCTAGAGCATTTTCCCCCTCAGGGGAAACCCTCATCTCGCATGGCGCGGTGCGGCATCATGCGTCCATGAAGACCGGGTAGAGCGAGGCCAGCAGCAGGATGGCCATCACCACATTGAAGGCGCGGATCGCCCGGGGCGAGGTCAGGATCGGCCGCAGGGCGGTCCCGAACAGCGCCCAGACGACGCAGGACACCGTGCCCAGGATCAGGCTCAGGCCGACCTGGATCGCGATGTTCCAGGGAAAGGCGGCAATTGCCGCATAGGCCGTGATGGTGCCGATCACCATCACCCAGCCCTTGGCATTGATCCACTGGAACATGGCGGCGCCCCAGAACGTCATCGGGCCGCGGCCGCCCCTGTCGTCCTTGTCCGCCGAGGGCGGCTCGGCCATGGCGATGACGGCGGCGAGATAGATCAGGTAGGCGACGCCGCCATATTTCAGGATCGTCTGCAGCACCGGATAGGCGATGAAGACGGTCCCCAGCCCGACGCCGACCGCGCCGACCATGAAGGCGAAGCCGACCGTGATGCCGGCGATGTGGGGCACTGTACGGCGGAAGCCGTAGGTCAGCCCCGACGACAGCAGCATGATGTTGTTGGGGCCCGGCGTGAAGAACATCACGACAGCGAACACGACAAAGGCGAACAGCAGCGAATTCGACATGGTGCCCTCACGCGACTTTCGGCAGAGCTTTTGGCCGCTTCGACAGCAGCATCACGGCGATGCCGGCGATCACGGTGACCATGCCGGCCAGCCGCAGCGGCCCGAATGTCTCGCCGAACACGATGCTCGACGCGGCGGAGCCGACGAACGGCACCAGCAGCGCGAACGGCACCACCTGCGCCGCCGGATAATCCCGCAGCAGCCGGCCCCACAGCCAGTAGGCGATGCTGGTCGAGATGCCGCCGAGGCAGAGCATGCAGACGAGCCCGGTCAGCGACATGTGGGTCAGCGCATGCCAGGTCGGCTGCGGGCCGTTCGTGATCAAGGTCAGCACCGCGAGCGGCACCGCGGCTGACAGGCACAGCCAGGCGAACAGATCGAACATCGGCGCGCCGTTCGCCTGCCGCAGGAGAAGATTGCCGATCGCGAAGCTGATCGGGCAGATCATGATGATCGCAAACGCGGCGACGCTGAAGTCGTAGCCGACCGTCCCGCAGATCATCAGCAGGCCGAGCGCGGCGATCGCGATGCCGATTGCCTGGCTCCGTGTCGGGATTTCCCCGAAGGCCAGGGCGGCGAAGGCGATGGTGAAAAGCGCCTGGCTCTGCACGATCACGCTGGAAAGCCCGACGGGAACGCCATGCGCGATCGCAAAGGCCTGTGCGAGGAACTGGCCGAGGAACAGCGTTGAGCTGATCGCGATCAGAAGCGGCCAGGAAACGCCGGGCTTGCGCAGGAACAGGCACGGCAGCGCGGCGATGGCGAAGCGCAGCGTCGTCATCAGCTCCGGCGAGAACTCATCGAGCGCGATCCGGCTTGCGACGAACGCAAGCCCCCAGATCACCGCGACCATGACGGCGATGCCAACATCGGCCGGCTTCATTGTTGTTCTTCTTGTGCTTCCGTTTCGGTCGGGATCTAGATCTGTTCGTCGGGCTTCGGTTTACGCAGCAGATAGGTGCCGTGCAGCGGCGCGTGGTAATCAACGGAGACCAGCGTGAAACCGGTCTCGGTCAGCATGCGCTCCATCACCCAGCCGAAGGTCGAGTATTCGTCGCGCATATGGGTGATCACGCTTTCGCGCTCGAAGCCGTGATTCTTGATCGAGAAGTCGGCCCATCCTTCGACATCGCGATCGACACCGTCGGGCATGCCGACGAACACCATGTCGCGCAGGTAGAAGTTCGCGCCGGGCTTCAACGCGTTGAAGATTCGCGACAGCGCCACCGCCTTCCAGAAGTCCGGCAGATGGTGCAGCGTGAACTCGCTGACGATGAGGTCGTAGGAATTCGGTTGGTAGGCGAACGACAGCAGGCCGGCCGGCTGGGTCCGGATCTTCGCCTTGCGGTCGCGCGCATAGATTTCGGCAAGCCCGATCATCGCCGGCGAGATGTCGATGGCGTCGACCTCGGCGCCCATCAACGCCGCCTCGGTGGCCAGCACGCCGTTGCCGCAGCCGATATCGGCGATCCGCCAGCCCGGCTTGACGCCGAGCATGGTCAGCGCCTGGCGGGCACGGACATCGCTGTCCTCGCTGACGTCATAGATCGAGGCCACCGCGGTATCGAGACCGACCTGCCGCCGTTGCGTATAGTACCAGTCGCGCGCCAACATGACTCACATCCCTTCCGGTCCGCGCGTGATCGCGGCCACCCCGGTTCGTGACACTTCGACCAGGCCCAGCGGACGCATCAGGTCGATGAACTGACTGATCTTGGACGAATTGCCCGTGATCTCGAACACGAAGCTCTCGGTCGTGGCGTCGATCACCCGGGCGCGGAACGCGTCCGCCAGCCGCAGCGCCTCGACGCGGTGATCGCCACCGCCCCGCACCTTGACCATCGCAAGCTCGCGCTCGATCGAGCTGCCGGTCAGCGTCATGTCGACGACGCGGTAGACCGGGATCATGCGGTCGAGCTGATGCTTGATCTGCTGGATCACCATCGGCGTGCCGGTGGTGACGATCGTGATCCGCGAGAGATGTTTCTGGCTCTCCGTCTCCGAGACGGTGAGACTCTCGATGTTGTAGCCGCGGCCGGAGAACAGGCCGATCACGCGCGCGAGCACGCCGGGCTCGTTCTGCACGAGCACGGACAAAGTATGCGTCTCGTTGGGATCGTGACGCTCTTCGAGGAAATAGGCGGATGCGGGCTGGTTCATGGTCGTCCCCTTACATTCTGTTCACGCCACCGCCCGCTCGGCGGCCGGCGCAGCATCCGTTCCGATCCAGGTCCGGAACAGATCGAAATCGATATTGCCGCCGCTCAGGATCAGGCCGACCCGCTTGCCGGCGAGCCTGCTCTTTTCCTGCAGCGCGGCCGCGAGCGCCGCAGCGCCCGCGCCCTCGGCGAGATTGTGGGTGTCGGTCCAGTAGGCGCGGATCGCCTGCCCGACCTCGTCGTCGCTGACCTGCACGATGCGGGAGGCACCCTTGCGGATCAGCGCGAACGCATCCGGAATCCGCGTCGCCATGCCGTCGGCAAGGGTGTTGCTGGACTCGGTGGTGACGATCTTTCCGGCCGCAAACGACAGCGCATAGGACGGCGCCTCGGTCGACTGCACGCCGACGATCTCGGTCTTCAGCCCAAGCAGGTCGCGCGCCATGATGCAGCCGCAGATGCCGGAGCCCTGCCCGATCGGCACATAGAGAATGTCGAGATCGGGCGCGGTACGGAACAGTTCGAGCGCGTAGGTCGCGACACCCAGCACGAGGTCCGGGTGGAACGACGGCACCATGTGCAGGCCGGCGAATTGGGCGCGGCGCTCGGCCTCTTCCCGCGCGGCCTGGAAGTCGTCGCCGTGCTCGACAAGCTCGGCCCCGAACGCGTGCATGGCGCGGTTCTTCTCGACCGAGTTGCCGCGCGGCACGTAGATCGTCGCCGACACGCCCTGACGTCCTGCCGCGAACGCCAGGCTCTGGCCATGATTGCCGCGCGTCGCCGAGATGATGCCGGGAACGTCGGGCCGCTCGCGCTTCAGCCGTTCGAGATAGACCAGGCCGCCGCGCACCTTGAAGGCGCCGGTCGGCGTGTGGTTCTCATGCTTGACCACGACCTCGGTGCCGAGCCGCTCGGCCAGCAGCGGCCAGGCGTGCGCCGGCGTCGCCGGCACTGCGGTGCCGACGATCCGGTGTGCACGCTCGAGCTCGTTGAGGTCAAACATGGGAGCCGCCCTCCATCCGAGCGCGCGATAAGTTCCCTCGCCCCGCTCTTTGCGGGGAGAGGGTTGGGGTGAGGGGCTGTTTCCAGAGTAATGGTGAGAGACGGACTCGCGGAGACTCCCCCTCACCCGGATTGCGCTTGCGCGCAATCTGACCTCTCCCCGCAAGCGGGGCGAGGTGAAAAGAGAGTGCTCCACGTCGATCCATCATCACACCAGCGCCTTGCCACCGGAGAAGGCCTTCGCGGTGGCCTCATCGGTCGCCTCTTCCGGCAGCAGCATCTCGTTATGCGCCTTGCCGGACGGGATCATCGGGAAGCAATTCTCCAGCGCGGCGACGCGGCAATCGAACAGCACCGGGCGCTTGATCGAGATCATCTCCTTGATCGCGCCGTCGAGATCGGACGGCTTGGTCGCCTGCAGCCCGACGCAGCCATAGGCGTCGGCGAGCTTGACGAAGTCCGGCAGCGCCTCGGAGTAGGAATGCGACAGGCGGTTGCCGTGCAGCAGCTGCTGCCATTGCCGCACCATGCCCATGTACTGGTTGTTCAGGATGAATATCTTGATCGGCAGCTCGAACTGGACCGCCGTCGACATCTCCTGGATCGTCATCTGCACCGAGGCGTCGCCGGCGATGTCGATCACCAGGCTGTCCGGATGCGCCACCTGCACGCCGACCGCGGCCGGCAGGCCGTAGCCCATGGTGCCGAGACCGCCCGAGGTCATCCAGCGGTGCGGCTCCTCGAAGCCGAAGAACTGCGCGGCCCACATCTGGTGCTGACCGACCTCGGTCGTGATGTAGGTGTCCTTGCCGCGGGTCAGCTCGAACAGGCGCTGGATCGCGTATTGCGGCAGGATGATATCGTTGTTCTTGCGGTAGGACAGCGAGTTGCGCGCGCGCCATTGCGCGATCTGCTGCCACCACGACTTGATGTCCGGCTTCTTGGCTTCTGCCTTGAACACCTGCAGCAAATCGCCGAGCACGTTGCCGGCGTCGCCGATGATCGGCACGTCGACGCGGATGTTCTTGTTGATCGAGGACGGATCGATGTCGATGTGGATCTTCTTCGAACCCGGCGAGAAGGCGTCGGTACGGCCGGTGATGCGGTCGTCGAAGCGCGCGCCGACGCACAGCATGACGTCGCAATCATGCATCGTCATGTTGGCTTCGTAGGTGCCGTGCATGCCCAGCATGCCGAGCCAGTTCGGGCCCGAAGCGGGATAGGCGCCCAGCCCCATCAGGGTCGAGGTGATCGGGAAGCCGGTCGCCTCCACCAGCTGGCGCAGCAGTTTCGAGGCCTCGGGGCCCGAATTGATCACGCCGCCGCCGGAATAGATCACGGGACGTTTGGCATTGGCGAGCAGCGCCACCGCCTTGCGGATCTGGGTCGCGTCGCCCTTGACGCGCGGCGTGTAGGAGATGTGCACGTCCGACTTGCGCGGCGGATGATAGGTGCCGGTCGCGAACTGCACGTCCTTCGGCACGTCGACCACGACCGGGCCGGGCCGGCCGGTAGTGGCGACATAGAAGGCCTCGTGCAGCACCCTGGCGAGGTCGTTGACGTCGCGGACCAGCCAATTGTGCTTGGTGGCGGGCCGCGTGATGCCGACCGTGTCGCACTCCTGGAAGGCGTCGTTGCCGATCAGGTGGGTCGGCACCTGGCCGGTGATGCAGACCAGCGGGATCGAATCCATCAGCGCGTCGGTCAGCGGCGTCACCATGTTGGTGGCGCCGGGGCCCGACGTCACCAGCACCACGCCGGGCTTGCCGGTCGAGCGGGCATAGCCTTCGGCGGCATGGCCGGCGCCCTGCTCGTGACGGACCAGGATGTGCTCGACCTCGCTCTGCTGGAAGATCTCGTCGTAGATCGGAAGCACCGCACCGCCGGGATAGCCGAAGACATGCTGCACGCCGTGATCGATGAGCGCGCGCACGATCATCGCGGCGCCGGTCATCTGATTGGGATCGTGGCTCTTGTCGGTCATGGTTCGCTCCGGATGCGCTTGTTTTTGCGCGGCTTTTGTCAGTTCTCGTCAGTTCGGCTTCGGGCAATAAAAAGGGGCCCCAGAGGCCCCATGCACACCGCCCGAATTTGGATGGCCGCTAGCCATCCCCGGCGGTGTGCCTGGGTACGACGGCGATAAGCAGTTTGGTAATAATGTTGCGCACGAGACGACCCAGTCTTCCCAAAGGTTGCGCGAACATAGCGGCCAAAGCCTGAATGTCAAGGCAAGGCAAGCACTTTCGCGATTTCCGTACTCTACCGGGGTTCCGCTCGTTCGGCGAGTGTTTTTGCGCGGGCGAACGCGCATGGCTGACGGGCGTGCGGGACCGCCGGCCCGGTAGCCCGTATGGGAGCGCAGCGCAATCTGGGATAGCCTCCGCGCGGAGGGGCCGGTCCCCGGATTGCGCTGCGCTCCATCCGGGCTACGGGACTTGCTCTCGCAGCCATTTGCCCGCCGTATCCGGCTCGACCCATTCGAATTCCGGGAGCTGATGGCGAAACCAGGTGAACTGGCGCTTCGCATAATGGCGGGTGTCGGCCCGGCCGATCTCGGCGGCCTCCTCGCGGCTGATCTCTCCCCTCAGGTGCCGGATCAGCGCCGGCACCCCATGGGCCTTCATCGCCGGCAGCAACGGATCGAGCCCACGCGCCGCCAGCGCCGCGACCTCGTCGAGCGCGCCGGCATCGAGCATGACACCGAACCGGGCGTCGATCCGTGCATAGAGCCTCTCGCGCTCCGGCGCGAGAAACAGCGCATGAAAATCGCCCGGCGGCAGCAGTGGCGGCAGGCCCTCGCGATGCCAGTCCGGCAGCGGGCGGCCGGTGGCCTCGACCACCTCGAGCGCGCGCGCGATGCGGGTGCGGTCGCGCGGCTTCAGCCGCTCGGCCGACACCGGATCGCGCGCTGCAAGCTCGGCATGCAGCGCCTCGACGCCGTGCTGCTCGAGCCGTGCGCGCACGCCGTCGCGCACATCAGCCGGGATCGGCGGCACCGCCGACAAGCCGCGCGTCAGCGCCTTGAAATAGAGGCCCGAGCCGCCGATGAAGATCGGCAGCCGTCCCTGCTCACGCGCCTCGCCGAGCACCTTCGCCGCATCGGCCACCCAGGCGCCAGCGGAGAAATTCACGCCGGCGTCGACATGGCCATAGAGCCGGTGCGGAACCAGCGCCTCTTCGCCTGCAGTCGGCCGCGCGGTGATGATCCGGAGGTCACGATAGACCTGCATGGAGTCGGTGTTGATCACGACCCCGCCGGTCCGCTGCGCGAGTTCGAGCGCCAGCGCCGACTTGCCGCTGGCGGTCGGCCCTGCGATAAGCACTGCCTTGTTCAACAATCCCGAATGCGCCTGCATGTCCCTCGTTGCCACGCTGATCTGCAATCCTGCAAGCCCCGCGCTCGACTCCACCATCGTCGACGGTGCGCGGGCCGTGCTGCCCTCACCCGGCCCGGCGCAGTGGCTGTTCAACGAAGTCGCCGCCGACATTCCGTTCGAGAGCGAGGACAGCAGCAGGGACGGTATCAAGGCGATCGAGGAACGCGTTCGCCAGGCCCGCGGCGACCTGCCGATCGACATCGTCGTGCAGCCTCGGATCGCCCGGCGCAAGAAGCTTTTTCTGGCCGACATGGATTCCACCATGATCGGCCAGGAGTGCATCGACGAGCTCGCTGACTTCGCCGGGCTCAAGGCCCATGTCGCTGCGATCACCGAGCGTGCCATGCGCGGCGAGATCGAGTTCGAGTCCGCGCTGCGCGAGAGGGTGGCGCTGCTCAAGGGACTGCCGGTCAGCGTGGTCGACGAGGTGCTCGACAAGCGCATCACGCTGACGCCGGGCGGCCGCGAACTGGTCATGACCATGCGCGCGCACGGTGCCTATACCTGCCTGATCTCGGGCGGCTTCACCTTGTTCACCAAGGTGGTCGCGGCGAAGGTCGGCTTTCAGGAAAACCGCGCCAACCAGTTGCAGGTCGTGGACGGCAAGCTGACCGGTGAGGTGGTCGAGCCGATCCTCGGCCGCGCCACCAAGCTCGCCACCTTGATCGAGCTCACCGAGTCCTTCGATCTCGACGAGATCGACACCCTTGTGGTGGGCGACGGCGCCAACGATCTCGGCATGATCCAGGCTGCGGGCCTCGGCGTAGCCTATCACGCCAAGCCGGCGGTCGCGGCCGCGGCCGCGGTCCGGATCGACCACGGCGATCTCACCGCGCTGCTGTACGCGCAGGGCTACCGGCGGGATGAGTTCGTGGCGGGGTAGCAAACCGTCATTCCGGGTTCGGTCCTGCGGACCGCCCCGGAATGACGTATGTGAATGTTACTGCACGCCGAGCGCGACGAAGCGCAGTTCGCCGTCGCCGTTCGAGACCAGCAACAGCACCGACTTCTTGCCGTCCTTCTTGAGTTGATCGACGCGCTTCTTGATGTCAGCGGCGCTCGACACCGCCTCCTGCGCCACCTCGACGATGACATCGCCCGCCGACAGCCGCTTCTCGGCGGCATCGGAATTGCCGTCGACGCCGGTGACGACGACGCCCTTCACGCTGTCCTTGATCTTGTACTTGGTGCGCAGGTCCTTGCTCAGCGCCGCGAGGTCGAGACCGAGCGCCTTCTGGGTCACCGGCTTCTCGGCGGTGTCGTCCTTCGACTTGGCGTTGACCTGTTGAACCTTCTCGTTGTCCTCGAGCCGGCCGAGCGTGACCTTGCGGGTCTCCTCATTGCCCTTGCGGATGACGACGACGTCGACTTCCTTGCCGACCGCCGTATCGGCAACGATGCGCGACAGATCCTTGGGGTCCTTGACGTTCTTGCCATCGAACTTGACGACGACGTCACCGGGCTCGATGCCGGCCGGCTTGGCCGGCCCCTTGTCGTCGACGCCGGCAACCAGCGCGCCGCGCGCCGGCTTGATGTTGAGGCTGTCGGCGATCTCGTCGGTAACCTGCTGGATGCGCACGCCGAGCCAGCCGCGGCGCAGCTCGCCGAATTTCTGCAGCTGGTCGACGACGCCGGCCACGGTCTTCGACGGCACGGCGAAGCCGAGGCCGATCGAACCGCCGGTCGGCGAGATGATCAGCGTGTTGACGCCGATCACCTCACCATCGAGGTTGAACAGCGGACCGCCGGAATTGCCGCGGTTGATGGCGGCGTCGGTCTGGATGTAGCTGTCATACGGGCCCTGGCTGATGTCACGGTTCTTGGCCGAGACGATGCCCGCGGTCACCGTGCCGCCGAGGCTGAACGGGTTGCCGATCGCGACCACCCAGTCGCCGAGCCGGATCTTGTCGCTGTCGCCGAACTTGACCGCGGTGAGCGGCTTCGGCGGCCTGAATTTCAGGACCGCGAGGTCGGTCTTCTTGTCGACGCCGACCAGCTCGGCCTTGATCTTGGTGCCGTCGTTGAGGATGACGTTGATCTCGTCGGCGTCGGCGATGACGTGGTTGTTGGTGACGACGATGCCCGCGGTGTCGACGATGAAGCCCGAGCCGAGCGAGTTGGTCTTGCGCGGCTGGAACTCACCGCTCTTGTCGCCGCCCTTGCCAGGCGGCCCGCGGCGGTTCTTGAAGAAGTCGTCGAAGAACTCCTCGAACGGCGAGCCCGGCGGCAGCTGCGGCATCGTCCGGTCCTTGGCCTCGACGGTCTGCGACGTCGAGATGTTGACGACGGCGTCGATTACCTTCTCGGCGATGTCGGCGATGCCTTCAGGACCGCGTGCGAACGCCGGCACGGAGCTCAGCATGCTCGCAGCACCGATCGAGATCGCGGCTCCCATCATGCGGAAGCGACGGCTCAGGGCTGGTCTGGCAGCGGTCATGTCGGAGTTTCTCCAGGCAAACGGGTTCAAATGAGCTAGTTACAGAGTGCGCCCGAACAGGCATACGGCGCAAGCATCTCACCCGGGCATTTCGGCGAAAAACCGGCTGCGAGAGGCTCACGATATGTTCAGTCTTGCCTGTCATTCCGGGGCAGCCCGACAAGGCTGAACCCCCGGGGGCACAATTGCGCACCTTTGGGAATCTCGAGGTTCCCCGATGCGCAATCGCGCATTGGCGGTCATGCTTCGCATGCTCCGGAGCGGCGACTATCTTCGCACCACCCAGATCAGGACAAGCCCGGCGACCGCCGAGCCGATACCGACGATGCGCAGGATGTTGTCGGGTGTCGCCAGCGCGCTCTTCATCGCCCGGCGCATCCAGGCGGGGCTTGCCGCGAACAGAATGCCTTCGAGCACGAACAGGATTCCCAACCCGATGAGGAAGTCGCCGAACGCTATGGACTTCATCGGATGGCAGCCTCCCGCTCGATGCTTGTTGTTTTTGGTCGGCGGCGAAGCGTCATCCGCATCGCCGCCAAGTCCTGATGTTCAAGTCGTGACGTTACTGCTTCGGCGCGGCGGCCGCCTCAGGCAACTTGCCGCCTGCACCGCCGAAGTATCTGAAGAATTCCGAGTCCGGCCGCAACAGGAAACGCGTGTCGCTGGAACGCAGGCCGTTCTCATAGGCCGTCATCGAGCGATAGAACGCGAAGAAGTCCTTGTCCTTGCCATAGGCTTCGGCGAACAGGCGGTTGCGCTCGGCGTCACCCGCACCGCGGGTCTGGTCCGCGGCCGAGTTCGCCTCGGCGACGATCACGGTCGCTTCGCGGTCGGCCTTCGAGCGGATTTCCTGCGCCTTCTGGTCGCCCTGGGCACGGAACTCGGCCGCCTCGCGCTCACGTTCGGTCTTCATCCGGTTGTAGACGGCCTGGCTGTTCTGCTCCGGCAGGTCGGCACGACGGATGCGGACGTCGACAACCTCGATGCCGTATCCGTCCGCTTCCCTATCGAGCTGCTCGCGGATCCGCTGCATCAGCTTCTCGCGATCGTCACGCACCACGGTGATGAAGTTGACCTCGCCGAGCACGCGGCGCAGCGCTGCGTTCAGCAGCGTGGTCAGCTGCAGATTGGCGGCCTGGATCGAGCCGACGCTGGTGTAGTAGCGCAATGCATTCTTGATGCGATAGCGCGCGAAGGCGTCCACCACGAGCCGCTTCTGGTCGGAGGCGATCACCTCCTGCGACGGGTTTTCCAGATCGAGGATGCGCTTGTCGACGTTGATCACCGAATTCCACGGCGCCTTGAAGTGCAGGCCGGGCTCGGTGACGATGTCGACCGGCTCGCCGAACCGCAGGACGATGGTCTGCTCGGTCTGCTGCACGGCGAACACCGAGCTGTAGCCGACGGCGAGCACAATGAAGAGGATGATCAGGGACACAATGCCGGTGACGGGAGACCTCATCGGGTGGCTCCCTGCTGCTGGCCGGTCGTGGCCGGTGCCGCCGGACGCCGCGGCGTCAGTTCGCCGAGCGGAAGGTAGGGCACGATGTTCTGGCCCGGGCCGCCGTCGTAAACCAGCTTCTCGGAGCCGCCGAGCACTTTTTCCATGGTCTCCAGATAGATGCGCTCGCGCGTCACGTCGGGTGCCTTCTTGTACTCTTCATAGACTTTCAGGAAGCGTGCGCTCTGGCCCTTGGCGTCGGCGACCGCCTGCTCCTTGTAGCCTTCGGCGGCTTGGAGGATCTGCGCGGAACGACCGCGCGCTTCCGGTACGATCCGGTTGGCGTAGGTCTGTGCCTCGTTCTGCTTGCGCTCGAGGTCGGCGCGCGCCGCCTGCACGTCGCGGAATGCGTCGATCACCTGCGCCGGCGGATCGACCTTCTGCATCTGCACCTGCGTGATCTGGATGCCCGCGTTGTAGGTATCGAGCGTCCTCTGCATCAGCTCCTGGACGCTCTGCTCGGTGACGTTGCGCGCCCCGGTCAGGATCGGCTGGATCTGCGAGCGGCCGATCACCTCACGCATCGCGCTTTCGGCAACCGCCTTCACGGTGCCTTCGGGATTCTGGATGTTGAACAGATAGGCGCCGGCTCCACCCGGCTTGATGCGCCACAGCACCGTGAAGTCGACGTCGACGATGTTCTCGTCGCCGGTCAGCATCAGGCTCTCTTCCGGCACGTCGCGCATGGTGCGGCCGCGGCGAGCGGGATCGTCGATCAGCGTCATGCCGATCGAGATCGTGTTGACGCGCAGCGCTTTCGGCAGCAGCACTGTCTCAATCGGATATGGCAGGTGGTAGCGCAGGCCCGGCTGCGCATCGCGGACATACTTGCCGAAGCGCAGCACGACGCCGAGCTCTTCGGACTGCACGCGGAAGATGCCGGTCGCGAACCAGATCGCCAGCGCGGCGACCAGCACCAGCGCGACGCCCATGCCGCTGAAATGTCCGCCGGGCAGCCACTGCTGCAGGCGGTCCTGGCCGCGCCGCAGCAGATCCTCAAGATCCGGCGGCCTTGGCCCGGCTGACTGCGGACCGGTGCCCCATGGCCCTTTCGGACCCGAGCCCCAGGGCCCCCCGCCTTGATTTTTCCACGGCATCAAACATCTCCTCGGCAAGTCCGGACGGGACGCCCGGCCTCGAATGTCCGGCCCGGTTATAGGGGACCGCTAGGGCCCTTACAACGCAAGCTTCCTGGCCGGACGAGCTATGCGCCGGGGCATAATTGTCAATGCAAACATTGGTTAACCCGGGCCGCGCCGACGATATGTCACATAGGAGAAGTCGGCACTGTCGTCCGGGCCTGCCGGATTTCGCACGCGCGCCACCTCGTCCCACAGCTGCGCATCGATTTTGTCGAACCGCGTGTCGCCGTCCGGCCGGGCATGGACCTCGGTGATCTCAAGGCGATCGGCGGTGCCCATCCATTGCGCGTAGATTTCCGCGCCACCGATGATTGCAATCTCAGTGGCGAAACGCCGCAGCGCGTCGCCAAGCGCAATGGCGCGGGCGTTGTCAAACGACGTCGTGACGATGGCGCCGCGCGCGCGGTAGTTGGGATCGCGCGTTACCACGATGTTGGTGCGGCCCGGCAGCGGCCTGCGCAGGGACTCAAAGGTCTTGCGCCCCATCACGACGGGCTTGTTCAACGTAATCGCCTTGAAACGCTGCTGGTCGGATTTCAGCCGCCACGGAATGGCGTTGTCGCTCCCGATCACGCCGTTCTCGGCGACCGCTACGACGAGCACGATCTCCATCAGAGCGTCCCTTCCGCGAGCGTCGACAGCGCCTCGCCGGAGACGCGGCAAATCGTCCATTCGTCCATCATCTCGGCGCC
The DNA here is from genome assembly GCF_054059095.1 of Bradyrhizobium sp. USDA 4510. Classification (NCBI taxonomy): domain Bacteria; kingdom Pseudomonadati; phylum Pseudomonadota; class Alphaproteobacteria; order Hyphomicrobiales; family Nitrobacteraceae; genus Bradyrhizobium; species Bradyrhizobium sp. USDA 4510. Next base: position 5,464,118 of record NZ_JBSSBT010000001.1, read on the forward strand.
GAGCGACTTGTAGAATGCAATCGACGGCGCGTTCCAGTCGAGCACCGCCCATTGCAGGCGCGACCAGCCATTGGCGAGGCATTGCTTCGCCAGATGCACGAGCAGCGCCTTGCCGATGCCCTTGCCGCGCAGCGCCGGACGCACGAAGAGGTCTTCGAGATAGATGCCGTGACGGCCGGCGAAGGTCGAGAAGTTGACGAACCAGACCGCGAAGCCGGCAGGCTCGCCGTTCCATTCCGCGATGTCGCAATAGAGCCGTGGGTTGGCGCCGAACAGCGCCTCGGCGATATCGGCCTCGCTGGCGTGAACCTCATGCAGAAGCTTTTCGTATTCGGCGAGTTCGCGGACCAGCGAGAACACCAGTCCGGCCTCATCGGGCCGCGCGCGGCGGATCGTCAGCGACATTCAATCCCTCGGACCGCAACTCATACCGCCACCTCGGCCTTGATGTGCGGATGCGGGTCGTAACCTTCGAGTTTGAAGTCCTCGTAGCGGAACGCGAAGATATCCTTCACGTCCGGATTGATCGCCATCGTCGGCAACGGCCGCGTCGGCCGCGTCAACTGCAGGCGCGCCTGCTCGAGATGGTTGGAGTAGAGGTGCGCGTCGCCGAGCGAGTGCACGAAATCGCCGGGCTTCAGCCCGGTCACCTGCGCGACCATCATGGTGAGCAGCGCATAGGAGGCGATATTGAAAGGTACGCCGAGGAAGACGTCGCCCGAGCGCTGATAGAGCTGACAGGACAATTTGCCGTTCGCGACATAGAACTGGAACAGGCAATGGCACGGCGGCAGCGCCATCTTGTCGACCTCGGCCGGATTCCAGGCGCTGACGATCAGCCGTCGCGAATCCGGATTGCGCTTGATCATCTCGACCACGCCAGCGATCTGGTCGATGCTACGGCCATCCGGCGCGGGCCACGACCGCCATTGCGAGCCGTACACCGGACCGAGGTCGCCGTTGGCGTCGGCCCATTCGTCCCAGATCGTGACGCCGTTGTCGTTGAGATATTTGATGTTGGTGTCGCCGGCGAGGAACCAGAGCAGCTCGTGCACGATCGCCTTCAGCGGCAGCCGCTTGGTGGTCAGCATCGGGAAGCCGGCCGCGAGGTTGAAACGCATCTGATGACCGAAGATCGACAGCGTCCCGGTGCCGGTGCGGTCGTGCTTCTCGGCACCGTCGGCGAGGATGCGTTCGAGCAGGTCGTGATACTGGTTCATGGCGTCTGTTTCGGGCTTTCGAGAGAACGACCAATGTAGCGGCCAAGGCCGCCGGTCGGCACGCTGATTCGGCTGAACGTACCGATTATACCCTGAAAAGTGAGCACTCCGCGCCAAACGACAAGGGGCGGAACTCGTGTCCCGCCCCTGCCCTATCTGCCTGATTGTACTGGATTAAGTTGCCGGCTTGAGCACCGGCGTCCACTTCGCGATCTCGTTCTTGACGAGCGTCGCGAGCGCCTCCGGCGTACGGTTGGCGGGCGCCGGGATCACGCTGCCGAGGTCGAGCAGGCGCTTGCGGACGTTCTCATCGTCAAGCGCCTTGATGGCCGCGGCATTCAACGTGGCGATGATGGCGGGCGAAGTTCCCTTCGGCGCGAAAATCGCATTCCAGGCCTGGGCCTGGAACGCCGGCAAGCCGGCTTCCGTCGTGGTCGGCACATTGGGCAGCGACGGGTTGCGCTCGGGGGTGGCGACCGCATAGGCCTTGATGGTGCCGGCGTTGATCTGCGGCACCGCGTTGACGATCTGGTCGCACATGTAATCGACCTGGCCGGCGACCAGCGCATTCATGGCCGGGCCGGTGCCGTTGAAGGGCACGCCGACCGGTTTGACGCCGAGGATCGAGTTCAGGAGCTCGCAGGAGGCGTGCGAGACCGAGCCGATGCCGGCATGCGCGGCGTTGACCTTCTCGGCATTGGCCTTCACGTAGGCGACGAATTCCTTGAGATCCTTCGGCGGGAAGTCCTTGCGGGCAAGGATCAGGATCGGCGTGCCGGCGAGCAGCGCGACGGGCTCGAAATCCTTTTCCGGGTGATAGGCAAGCTTCGGATAGAGCGGCACGGAGGCGGCGTGCGTGCCCATATGCCCTGTAATCAACGTATAGCCGTCATTGGCGGCGCGTGCGGCGCGCGTCGTCGCGGTGGTGCCGCCGGCGCCGACCACGTTCTCGATCACGATGCTTTGTCCCAGCGTCTGCGCCATGTGCGCGGTCACGATGCGCGAGATGACATCGGTCGGGCCGCCGGCTGCGAACGGCACGATCATGGTGATGGTGCGGGTCGGATAGTTTTGCGCGGACGCCGGCACGGTGAAAGCGCCGAGCGCTACAAATGCCGAAAGGCATGCGCCCGCAAGCGAGCGAATGGACATCATCTCAATTCCTCCCGGAACGTTTGACCAATAAAAATGCCGGCCAAATCGGCCGGCATTTTCATTTCACGGGACGACATCGAGTGTCGATTCGACTTCCGCCTGCGGCGCGCCGACGCAGGGCCGGCGGCTCGCTCAGCCCTCGGACTCCACGAACACTTCGTCGCGCTTGGCACGCAACGTCGGCAGCACGGCAAGCACCAGGAGACCCGCCGCGATCGCCAGCAGCACCGCCGACAGCGGCCGCGAGACGAACACGCTCCAGTCGCCGCGCGAGATCAACAGCGCGCGACGCAGGTTCTCCTCCATCAGCGGGCCCAGCACCATGCCGAGCAGCAGCGGCGCCGGCTCGAAATCGTGCTTGATCAGCCAATAGCCGACGAGGCCAAACACGCCGGCGAGCACGACGTCGACCGGCGCGTTGTTCACCGAATAGATGCCGATCGCGCAGAACACCACGATCGAAGGGAACATCAGCCGGTACGGCACGCGCAGCAGACGGACCCAGATGCCCACCAGCGGCAGGTTGATGATGATCAGCATCAGATTGCCGATCCACATCGAGGCGATCATGCCCCAGACCAGATCGGGCTGCTTCTGCATCACCTGCGGGCCCGGCACGATACCATGAATGGTCATCGCACCGACCATCAGCGCCATCACCGCGTTCGGCGGGATGCCGAGCGTGAGCAGCGGGATGAACGAGGTCTGCGCCGCGGCGTTGTTGGCGCTTTCCGGCGCCGCCACGCCCTCGATCGCGCCGCGGCCGAACCGCTTCGGATCCTTCGCCAGCTTCTTCTCCAGCGTATAGGCCGCGAACGAGGCGATCACGGCGCCGCCGCCCGGCAGGATGCCGAGGATCGAGCCAAGCACGGTGCCGCGCAGGATCGCCGGCGTTGAATCCGCGATGTCCTTCCTGGTCGGCATCAGGCCGGTGATCTTCTGCTGCACCAGGTTGCGGTTCATCTCGGCGCCGTGGTCGAGGTTGCGGATGATCTCCGCGAAGCCGAACACACCCATCGCCACGGTGGCAAAGCCGAGACCGTCGGCGAGTTCGGGGATGTTGAAGGCCATGCGCGAGGCGCCGGTCTCGATGTCGGAGCCGACCATCGACAGCAACAGGCCGAACACGATCATCGCGATCGCCTTCAGCACCGAGCCCTTGGCGAGCACCACCGCGAAGATCAGGCCGAGCACCATCAGCGAGAAATATTCAGCCGGACCGAACGCCAGCGCGAGCTTGGTCAGCGGCGCGCCGAGCACGGCGATCAGTACGGTCGCGACGCAGCCGGCGAAGAACGAGCCGATCGCGGCGATCGCCAGAGCCGGACCGGCGCGGCCCTGCTTGGCCATCTGGTGGCCGTCGAGCGCGGTGACGACGGAGGTCGCCTCGCCCGGAATATTGACCAGGATCGAGGTGGTCGAGCCGCCATATTGCGCGCCGTAATAGATGCCGGCGAGCATGATCAGCGCACCGACCGGCGGCAGGCCGAAGGTGATCGGCAGCAGCATGGCGACGGTGGCGATGGTGCCGATGCCCGGCAGCACGCCGACCAGCGTGCCGACCAGTGCGCCGATCAGGCACATCAGAAGGTTGATCGGCGAGAATGCGACCGCGAAACCGTGGGCGAGATTGGCAAACAGTTCCATCACGCCCTCACTGGATCAGGAAACGCGGGAACATCGGCATCGGAAGTCCCAGCACATAGGGGAAAAGCAGCGCGCAGCCGAGGGTCAGACAGGCGCCGACAATGATGGCCTCGACCAACTTCGTCTCCTGCGAGCCCATCGCCGCGATCATGAAGGCGGCAAAGGCGGAGACCACAAGCCCGAGTGGCCGGATCGCCAATGCGAAGAACACGATTGCGGCGGATACGAACAACGGGCCGCGCCAGGAATAGGCCGCGATATGCGCGGGCCATTCTGCAGAACTCCCATCAGCGCGACACCACCGCCGAGCAACAGCAGCAGCACGGCGAACATGCGCGGCGCGGTTCCGGCGCCGAACGAAAATCCGTGCATGCCCTGCAAATCGCTCGAGGCCCACAAGGCAAACAGCGCAACCGCCATCATGGCGAGCCCGCCGACAAAATCCTGCGGACCGCGCACCCATTTCGGCAAGATCGATTTGACCGGCGCCTCGCTCGGCGTATCGCTCATGACTTCGCTTCCCCCGTCAGGGCTGTCCCGCCCGTTTTGATTGAATGGCTTGGTTTGTGGTGCGTTGACCGAAAGCCTTGCTAGCGATTTTCGTCAGATAACGCCAGCGAAACCCAAGAGGCCTCCGGCCAGCAACATCCACAAAGGGTTGATCCGCGTCGCAAAAGCAAGCGCGGCCGCGACAATGGTGATCAGGACCGCGATCCAACTTTGGTCTGAGGTCTGCGCCACGATCAGGCCGGAGGCCGCCATCAGACCGATCGACAGCGGAACCAGTGCCGCCTGGATCATCGCCGGCCAGCGCGCCTCGCGCGAGCGATCGAGGAAACGGCTCACATAATAGGCAAGCAGCGCGGTCGGTCCGCACATCGCCACCGTCGCGGCCAACGCCCCGGCGACGCCTGCGACAGAATAGCCTATCAAGGTCACGATCAGCACGTTCGGCCCCGGCGAGAGCTGCGAGATCGCGAATACGTCGGCGAACTGCTTGTCGGTCAGCCAGTGATGCACGTCGACGGCGGCACGGTGCATTTCGGGAATCGCCGAATTGGCGCCGCCGACCGCAAACAGCGACATCAGGCCGAAGGTCCAGACCAGCGCCGCGATCGGGTTGGACTCCGAGCTCATGCCCGCACCATGCGGCGCGTCAGGACCGTCGTCGCAATGCTGAGCGGGATCGCCACCAGCAGCACGATCTGGAGCGGCCAGCGGATCAGTCCGATCGCGACGAAAACAGCAGCCAGAATGACGAGGCCCGTGACATCGCGCCGCTTCAGGAGCGGCATCATCATCTTGAAGACGACGGCGAACAGCAGCCCGACCGCGGCGCAGGCGACGCCGGCGAGCGTCCGGCGCAGCACGTCGATGTCGCCGTAGCGGGCATAGAGCGCGGCAAGGATGGTCGCGATCACCATCGGCGGCCCGACCAGCCCGGCGAAGGCCGCGAGCCCGCCGGCTATGCCGCGAAAGCGCGAGCCGAATACGACCGACAGGTTGACGATGTTCGGACCTGGCAGGAAATGGCACAGCGCGAAGGTCTCGTTGAACTCCTCCGCGGTCATCCAGCGGTGCTGCTCGACGATCGCGCGCCGGGCCCAGACCAGAACCCCGCCAAAGCCGGCCAGCGACATCTTGGCAAAGGCCAGGAACAGCTCGAGCAGGCCGGGCTGGTGGGGCGGCGATGGTGCGGAGGCATCCGGTGCCGGGGCGGCAACCGGCGGAGAATCCGGGGGCATGGACAAAACCTAGAACGGCGCCGGGACAGCGCCAAGACCCTGGCCAACCCCAAATCGGCGGGTTTTTACAGCCGAAAGGGCCTGAATCGGCTCTGTTTTTCTAAGACTTTGCCGCTATATTGGGGGTGCCGGTTCGCCGGCTATGGAAATAAATGACCGTCGCAATAAACCATTCGGACCCGGGGGCGGTACCCGGCGCCTCCACCAAAATCCATCCGTCGCGGTGGCTTTCGGCGGGGGCGAAATAGGATCGACGAGGGCGTAAAGGGCGTGTTTTTTCTCGGTATGGTTCCGCCGACATCGGGCCAATGCAATAGTTGCCAACGACAACTTTGCTCCGGTTGCTCAGGCTGCGTAACGCAGTTTGAAAGACCATCTTAAAGTCCTAGCGGGTTAAGCTCCGCTAGGCGGGGTTCGGAGGCACCTGGCAACAGAAGCCTCCACTTTATCCCTTGTTTCCCAATCGGGCGTCCGCGCGCATTTCAGCGGCCAGCCCTGCTGATTTCCGGCTCCCGGCGGGGGTAGCATGGCAAAAGGCGAGTCGGACGGTCCGGCGCCGCCCCGGCGGGCATTTTCGAAGCGACAGGATCACCATGGCGACCGATCACATCCGATATGACGTGCTGGCGCGCGATGCGCTGCGCGGGGTGCTGCGCCGGGTGTTGTCCGACGCCGCCGAACATGGCCTGCCAGGTGAGCACCATTTCTACATCACCTTCCTGTCGCACGGCGACGGCGTGAAGCTGTCGCCCCGGCTGCTCGCGCAGTATCCGGAGGAGATGACCATCATCCTGCAGCACCAGTTCTGGGATCTGGTGGTGACTGAGGATCGCTTCGAGGTCGGCCTGTCGTTCGGCGGGATTCCCGAGCGGCTGACCGTGCCGTTCGCCGCGGTGACGCGTTTCCTCGATCCGTCCGCGCCGTTCGATTTGCGCTTCGATGTCTCGGACGCACTGTCCGAAGAAGCCCCTCCCGCCACCGCACCGGCCTCTCCCCTGCCCGCCCCTGCGGCCCACGCAGCGGCCGAGACCGAGAGCGCCGAGACCGAGCAGGAGCCCGCGAAGCCCAGCGAAGGCGCCGAGGTCGTGCGGCTGGACCGCTTCCGCAAGAAATAATCTAAGCGCAGATCACGCCTCGACCTTGTAGGATGCTTGCCGGGATCGGGATGACAAATCGTCATCGCGGCCTACCTTCTGCATGAACGTGCCCTTCACGCGGACGCTGTCGCGTTGCCGCGCCGGGCCACGTTTTGATGACGCAACGGCAAGCATCCACGGAAAGCATGATGGCTCGATCGACGATCCCCTCCAAGGCAAAGACCCGCAGCGAGACCGACAGCTTCGGTCCGATCGACGTTCCCGCCGACCGCTACTGGGGCGCGCAGACCGAACGCTCGCGACAGAATTTCAAGATCGGCCACGACCGCATGCCGATCGCGATCGTCCATGCACTCGGCATCGTGAAGCTTGCGGCCGCGGAGACCAATCGCGAGCTCGGCCAGCTCGATGCGCGCCGCGCCGGCGCCATCATCCGCGCAGCCAAGGAAGTAATCGAAGGCAAGCTCGACGACAATTTCCCGCTGGTGGTCTGGCAGACCGGCTCGGGCACGCAGAGCAACATGAACGTGAACGAGGTGATCGCCAACCGCGCCAACCAGATGCTCGGCGGCGAGCTTGGTACCAAGAAGCCGATTCATCCGAACGATCACGTCAACATGAGTCAGTCGTCGAACGACTCGTTTCCGACCGCGATGCATATCGCCGCAGCGAGTCGCATCGTCGCCGATCTGATTCCAGCACTCACCGAACTGCTTCGCGCGTTGCGCAAGAAGGAGAAGGCGTTTGCCAAGATCGTCAAGATCGGGCGCACCCACACCCAGGATGCGACGCCGCTGACGCTCGGCCAGGAATTCTCCGGCTACGCCGCGCAGGTCGAGAGCGGCATCGCGCGGCTGCGCGTCGCGGTGAAGGATCTGTTTCCGCTCGCGCAGGGCGGCACCGCCGTCGGCACCGGCCTCAACTCGAAGCCGCGATTTGCGAAAACCTTCGCGCGCCACGTCGCCAAGATCACCAAGCTGCCGTTCACCAGCGCGGCCAACAAGTTCGAGGCGCTGGCTTCCAACGACGCCTATGTGCTGGTGCACGGCGCGATCAACTCGGTGGCGACCGGCCTGTTCAAGATCGCCAACGATATCCGCTTGCTCGGCTCGGGCCCGCGCTCGGGCCTCGGCGAGTTGATCCTGCCCGAGAACGAGCCGGGCTCGTCGATCATGCCGGGCAAGGTCAATCCGACCCAGTGCGAAGCCATGACCATGGTCTGCTGCCAGGTGTTCGGCAATCAGACCACGATCACCGTCGCCGGCAGCCAGGGCCATTTCGAGTTGAACGTGTACAAGCCTGTGTTGGCATACTGTATGATAAATTCCATTCAGTTGCTGTCTGACGTTGTCCGCTCATTTACCGAGCATTGCGTTGTCGGAATACGCGCCGACGAAAAGCGCATCAACGAACTGATGCAGCGCTCGCTGATGCTGGTCACCGCACTCGCACCGAAGATCGGTTACGACAACGCAGCCAAGGTCGCCAAGTCGGCGCATGCGCGCGGAACGACGCTGAAGGAAGAGGCTTTGCGGCTCGGATTTGTTTCCGCGGATGAATTTGATCGCCTCGTGCAGCCGGACAAAATGACACACCCGGGCTAAAGCGAGGCGCGCATTGTCCGGATAATTACGGTCAGCGCGCGTGATATAATTATGGATCATAACGCCTAAAGACTAAGGCGCGTTACCTATGAGCTCTGCGCTGGCGCATGGTACAGACGTCTAGTTTTCGCAGAGCGAAACGGATTCTTTGATGCTATCAGAGCATCAAACGGGGATTCGGGATGGATATCGAGCCGGGCGCGTAGCGCAATTGCTCTTGCTTTCGTCACGATGCATCACCAATTCCGCTCTGGGGACGATGAGGACGACGAGCATGGGCGACGTGGTCAACTTGAAACGATTCAAGAAGCGCGGTGAGCGCGAACAAGCAGCGAAGCAGGCCGAAGCCAATCGTGCGCTATTCGGTCGCACCAAATCCGAACGAGCGCGTGACGAATTCCTCGGCGAGCGCAACGCGCGTGTGCTCGATCAGCACCGCATCGAAAATGGAGACGCATCATGAAGTCTCCCGTCGTCAAGCGCTCGATTGTCGTCGCCGGACACAAGACCAGCGTCAGCCTCGAAGAAGCCTTCTGGAATGGCATGAAGGAGATTTCCGGTCTGCGGAACATGACGCTGTCGGAGTTGGTCGGCGAGATCGACAACAACCGTCAGCAGGGCAATTTGTCCTCCGCGATCCGGCTGTTCGTGCTCGACTACTTCCGCTCGCGCGCCACGCCGGCGGTGCCCACGGATGTCAGGCCGCAACAGGTTGACACGCGTCAGCAGGCCTGACGGCCCTCTCCGACCCTCGCCACCAGTAGACGGTCGTTCCGCTGCGCGGGCTCAGCATGAAGGTCAATCGGATCGTCGCGAACGTTGCTGCACCGGACACAGCGGCAGCGAAGTCGTTTTATCGCGACGTGCTTGGCCTCGAGCCACTGATGGATTTCGGTTGGGTTGCGACTTATGGCTCATCCGAAACAATGCAGGCTCAAATCAGCTTCGCTTCCGAAGGTGGCTCCGGCACGCCGGTGCCTGATCTCTCCATTGAGGTTGACGATCTCGACGAGGCCCTGCGCCGAATGAAGGCAGCCTGCATCGCGATCGAATACGGACCGGCGGACGAGCCGTGGGGCGTGCGGCGCTTCTTCGTCCGCGATCCCTTCGGCAAGCTGATCAATATTCTCCAGCACCGATCATGAGCCAGCGCTTCGTTTGACGCGCTGTCTTGACGCGAACCGGTGCCCACTTCGCTTGAAAGCGCGTTTAGTTCTGCATCGCCGGCCGCTGCGGTGGATTGGCGACCTGCGGCGTCAGCGACAGCGGGGGCCGCAGCGGCTTTGGCCTGGCCGCGCCGGGCGCCGGCTTGACCTCGATCGGCGGCGGCAGCGGCGCCAGTTGCGGCTGGCTCGCAAGCGATGCGGGCGGCGCAATGGCGGGCGCGGTGGCGGCCGGCGGGACAGTCGGCGGCCGCGGCGCAACGATCTTCGGCTTCGCCGGCACGCGGCGCGGATCAGGACCAGGCCCCGGCAAGTTGGCGGAAGGCATGCCTGCCGAATTCGGGTTGGATGCATCCGGCGCCGGCTCGGCCGGATGCGGAAGCGCCGTTTGGGTCGGCGGCGGCGCCGGTTCGCCGCGCTCGATGGCGTCGAGCCGCTTGGTCTCCCGGTCGATCGCGCGCACCGCAAGCCACGACGACAGCGCCGCAATGTCGATGCTACGCGACAATCCGTCGGGCGTGCCCACGGCAAGCAACTGGATTTCCGGTCGGCTGTTGGCCGTGCCGACCTGCGTCGATGCCAGGGCGGCGCGGATGTCGGCCTGGTCGGCCGGAATGTCGTAGCCGCCGGATACGGTCGCATTGGCACCGTTCGCCGCGAGCGTGGTGGCGCCGACCCGGAGGCGGCCGTCGCGGATGTTGAAGGGGATTTGCGCCGAAGCAATCGACAGCGCGCCGCTCGCGAGCACCGGTTCGACGATCTGCCGCAGCCGCGTGTCGTCGGTCGCCTGCCCGGAATCGCTGGCGCGGATCGCAACCTCGAAGGCGCGCGGATCGAGGCCCGGAAGGCTCAGCCCCTCCAGCGTCACGGTGCCGCTGCCGGACAGCGCGCCGGTCAACGCCGAGGCACTGCGGCCCTGCGTCAACAGCGTCATCTGCATCGAGGCGCGTCCCTTGGGCATCGCGAGACTGCGGTAGTGCAAGGCTGAACTGTCGATGCCGGACAGCTGCACATTGGCGCTGAGCGCAAGTCCGTTGGCGCCCTGTCGCGCATCGATGGTGGCGGTCGCCTCGCCACCGCCGATCTTGCCCTTGATGCCGTCGAAGGTCAGCGATTGCCCGTCCGACCTGATGGTGCCGCTGACCGGCTGCAGCTCGGCGCCCCCCGGCAGCAGACCGTGCAGCGCTTCGAACGTGACCTTGCCGCGCCAGGCGCTTGTGAGGCCCTGGCCGAGCGGCTCCGTCGCATCGTGACCGGCCGCGCCGATCGCGGCCGCGAAAATCGGCGCCAGCGTGATCTGATCGAGACCGACTTCGCCGTCGACGCTTTTCTGATCGGCGAGCGTCAGCGCCAGATGACCGCGCAGCCGTGAACCGGCGATGATGCTGTCCAGATCGTCGAAGGTCAGCCTGTCGCCCGCGAGCGTGAGCTTCGACGACAGGCGGATGTTTGCAACCGGATCGGCTGGCTTCAGACTGAGCAGCGGACTGATGTCGGCGCTGCGGACGCGGAGGCTGATGCTCGATTTGCCCGCGTTGGCCCCGTCCTTGGTCCAAGGCTCCGCGGTCCCTTCGGCATCCGCATCGAGCCCTGCGCCCCAGAGCCTTGCCTTCAGCCGCAACGGCGTGCCCCACGCGCCGATCGCCGTGCCCTCGAATTGCGTCGAACCGGCACCGGCTGCGACCGCATGGTCAAGCCCAAGCAGCGCCAGCAAAGCGTTGCCATCGCCTGCCGAGAATTTCGTCTCCGCTGCAACCTCGTTGCGGCGAAGTGCATCGAAATCCAGCGCACGGATCGCGGCCACCTGTGGCGTCACCGAAATCACCGTATTGCCCTTGAGCTGCGGCGTGTCGAGATCGAGCGTCGCGCGCGCGCTGACGCGGTCGGCAGCCTTGCCCTTGCCGAGGTCGAGCGCGAGCCTGGCGCGAACCGGGCCGGCATCCGCGCGGAGCACGCCAAGCCGCGCCGCCAGCGCCGGCGCGAACGGCTGAACCACAGCGGTCAGCCGGCCAAGCGACGCGGCGGTCGCGTCGACCGCGAGCTTGCCGGTCGAATTGGCGCGGTCGAAATTGCCGCTGCCGTCCAGCGTGACATTGTCGGGCTGGCCGATCTTGACGCGCTCGAGCACGATATTCTTCGGGCTATAGGCGATCTTCGCCAGCAGCGGCCGCAATTCCTGCCCGGAAGAGACCGCGCGCCCGACGTCGAGCGACAGCTGCGCCTCGTCGGGCCATTCGCCTTGCGGACCGGCCAGTGAGCGGATCAATGCCGCGGTCGCGTCGAGATCGAGCCGATCCGCCTTCAACTGCGCCTCGACCTTCGAGCCGCTGGTTGCCTCGCGGTACGTAACCGCGACGCGGCCCTCGAGCGTGCCGCTTTCGATCTCCGCCTTCATCGCATCGATCGAAAAGCCCGATGGTGACACCATGACGTCGCCGCGCAAACGCAGCGGCCTCTGGCTGCGATAGGTGGCGTCGCCGCGCCCCTGCAGCCAGGTCATCAGCGCGTCGGGATCGGACGATTCGATGTTGAGCGCGGTCTTGAAGCTGTTCGCCGCTCCAGCTTGCGCGCTGGCACCGCTCATCGAGACCCGCGTGGATCCCGGCGCGCGAAATTCCAGCCGGCGCACCGTCCATGATTTCGCATCCGATCGCAGCTCCGCCGAGATGTCCTGCAATGGACGGCCGCCGAGCATGATCTGCTCGGATGCCAGCTCCACCTGCGCCGGTATCGGGCTTTGCGGAAGACCCGACAACAGCGCGCGCATCGCCGGCAGCACGCGGACCGGCTCGACATTGCCATTGCTGCTATCCTTGGCGGCGAACTTGTCGCCGTCGAGCTGCCGCGCCGTAAGCGAGGCGCGCAGCAGCGGCGACGCACCGAAACGCAGATCGCCATTGCCGGCGAGCTTCAGCGCACGATCCTCGGCGCCATAGCTCACGTCGATCTGGTCGAGCCGCGCCGCCGAATAATCCGATTTCACCTTGGCCGCGATCCGCCATGGCGGCGCATCGCCGCCGCGCTGACCGGGCGCACCCGCCAGCGTCAGCGTGCCCTCGAACCGCGGCGCGCGGGCCTCGAATGTCAGGATGCCGTCGAGATCGGCCGACACCGGCCGCTGCCCGGGATCGATGCTGAAGTGCAGGCGAGTGCCGCTGCCATCGGCGCTCTGCCCCGAGGAGACCCGAAACGGGTAGCGGTTGCCGTCGAACATGAAATTGCCGTCACCCCGGATCGCGCCGGCAAGCGAGCGGACGTCGCCACTGAAGGCAATGTCGTTGAGCTCGAGCGTGCTGCGGCTCGCTGCATCATGCAGCGCGATGCGGCCGGTCAGGTTGAGCCGGTCGATCGCCAGCGAAGCGAGGTTGAAGCTCCCGCTCGACGGCGACCAGTCGATCCGCCCTTTCGGGTCCAGCCCGAGATCGAGCGACACGCCGTTGATGGTGAGCTCGTTCGCGCGCCACTCGCCGCGCATCAGCGAGCTCAGGCTGAACTCCACGTCGAGATTGGCAGCCCGAATCTTGCGGAGGTCGTTGGCGCCGCCGACGGTGACCGTCTTCAACCGCAGCGAGGGTGCCGGCAGCAGCCGCGCGTCGAGATTGCCGGCGACGCGAATCGGCACGCCGATGATCTTGGACGCCTCCGCCTCGAACTGCGGCCGGAACTGGTTCCAGTCAACGAAATATGGACCGACCAGCGCCGCGACCAGTGCAAGAATGAAGGCAATTGCCAGGCCGAGCAGCGTCGTCTGCACGGTGTCTCCCTTTGAGCCAGCTCCGGGGCAGCCTCCTCATGCTGAACCCTTTGCCAACCTCTGGCCGGAGCAACCCAAATATAGAGACAAGTACGGCGAAGTCACAGCCGGTTTACTGCTGGGACTCTGGACAGATGGTTGATTTCCCGTTCAAGCGTGCGTGTGCCGGCGCCGCCGCGGATCGCTGACCTGCGGGAACGTCACCAGCTCGCCGGCAGCCGCTTCAGCCCGCGCAGCACGAAGGTCGGCCGCCACTCCGGATTTTCCGCGTCATCGAGCCGCAGGTCGGGAATCCGGCGGAGCAGTGTCGAGATCGCGATCTCGGCCTCGATCCGCGCCAGCTGGGCGCCGAGGCAGAAATGGATGCCGCCGCCGAACGACAGCGGCTTGACGTTCGGCCGCCGGATGTCGAGCCTTTCGGGGTGGTCGGGGTAGACAGCCTCGTCGTGATTGGCCGAGCCCAGGAGGCACAGCACGCTCTCGCCCTTCGGGATGCGCTTGCCACCGAGGTCGTCGATGTCTTCCAGCGCGACACGGCCGGTCAGCTGCACCGAGGAATCGTAACGCAGGAACTCCTCGATCGCATTGGTGATCAGGCCGGGATTGGCCTTCAGCAGCGCGAGTTGGTCCGGGTTGCGGAACAGCGCCAGCAGGCCGTTGCCGATCAGGTTCACGGTCGTCTCGTGGCCGGCGCCGAACAGCAGGATGATGTTGCCGGTCAGTTCCTCGTTGGTGAGCTTCTGGCCGTCCTCTTCGGCCTGCACCAGCTGGGTGGTGAGGTCGTCGCCGGGTTGCTTGCGGCGCAGCTCGAACAGCTGATGGAAATACATCGCCGCCATCGCATTGGCGGCGTTGCCCTGCTTGATTTCCTCGGGGGTCAGCGGCACCGGCTCGAGGATGCGGCCGCCATCGCGCGAACCGTTGTAGAAGGCCTCGCGGTGTTCCTCGGGGATGCCGAGCATGTCGCAGATGATGGTGACCGGCAGGCGGAACGCGAAATCCTCGATCAGGTCCATCTTGCCTTGCGGAATGATGCGATCCAGCGTCTCGTCGACGACGTGCTGGATGCGCGGCCGCATGTCCTCGACTCGCCGCGCGGTGAAGGCCTTGACGACAAGGCCGCGCAGACGGGTGTGGTCGGGCGGATCTTGCTGCAGCATCCAGTGGCTCATGCTGCGGAAGACCGGCTCCTCCATGATCTTCGGACCGTAGCGGCGGATCGAGCGCTCCGCAAAATCCTTGCCGAACCGCTTGTCGCGCAGCACGAGGCTCGCCTCGGCGTGCCGGCTGGCGACGAAAGCGCCGTGCACATTGACATGCATCGGATCGAGGCGGCGCAGCCGCTCGTAATACGGATAGGGATTGCGAATGAATTCAGGCGCCAGTGGATTGAAAAGCGGCTCGCCGCTCGCCGGCTGAACTTGCTCGTTCATGGTGACCTCGTTCGCACGCTACGCCTGGGCCTTAAAGCCTGGCGTGCCCTGGTGTCATCCTCAAGACCGCATCATCACGGATGCGGCTGTTCTGGTTCTGTCGAATGCCCTAAAATGCGCCGATGTCAAGGGTTCGAACCAGACCGACACGGGACGACACCTGCGAGAAGCTGTTCGAGGCTGCGGCGCGGGTGTTCGAGGAACAGGGCATCGGCGGCGCCAGCATCGAGGCGATCGCGGCCGCGGCGGGCTTCTCCCGCGGCGCCTTCTATTCGAACTTCAAGAGCAAGGACGAGCTGATCTTCGCGATGCTCGAGGATCACGTCGAGCAATCGATCCGGCGCAATCTCGACTTGCTCGCCCGGCACAGCAACCTGGCCGACTTCCTCGAAGCGCTGCGCACCATGGATCGCAGCCGGCAGGATCCGCTCGGCCGCTCCCCTCTCCTGCACATGGAGATGATCCTGTTCGTGGCGCGCGCCGAGAAGCGCCGGCCCGAGCTCGCCAAACGTCTGCGCGCGCGGCGCAAGCTGATCGCCGACATTGTCACGACTGCGCAGAAGAACAGCGGCCGGAACGGCAGACTCGATCCGGATTGGACCGGAGCGATCGTGCTGGCGCTGGAAGATGGTTTCCGCCTGCACCGCCTGATCGATCCGGAAACCACCCCCGCCGACAGCTGCCTGCGCGCGATCACCGACCTGCAGCGCGCCATCGGCGTTTCGTCGGCCTGACGCGTCAGGCCGCGCTTGCGACCTTGTGCACCTGTCCGGCGACGGCGCGGACCTTGCGGGGCGAGGCCTGCCAGATCGCAAATGCCGACAGCAGGCTGACGGCGATCCCGAGCAGGAAGGCGCTGGTATAGCTGCCCGAGAGATCATAGAGCTGGCCGGTGATCCAGGGGCCCGCAGCGCCGCCGGCGAGCGCAGCCAGCATCACGGTGCCGAAGATGCTGCCGTAATGCTTGCCCTGGAAGATCTCCAGCACGACCGGTCCCATCACGGATGTCAGGCCATAACCGAGCGCGCCCTGGGTGAAGACCATGAGATAGATCAACGCCATGTTCGGCCAGTATTTCAAGGCGGCGAGCGCGGCGAAGCAGATCACGAAGCCGAAGCAGGAGATCGCCCACACCCATTCGCGGCCGATCCGATCGGAGAGATGCCCGAGCCAGATCTGGCCGGGAATGCCGAGCAGGCTGACGACGCCAAGCGCCCAGACGCTGACGCTGGAGCTGAAGCCGATGTCGAGCAGGAATTTGGTCTGATGCACCTGCACCGCGTACCAGATGTACAGGCCGCAGAAATAACCGATCGCGATCCACCAGAACCGCGCGGTGCGCAGCGCACGCGACAGCGTCCAATCGGTGCCGGCCCACACGGGGTCGACGATATTCGATGCCGGCCTGGCTGACGTCGCCGTCGGCGCAGCATCGCCGTCGGGCTGCAGGCCGATGTCCTCCGGCCGCTTGTGCAGCAAGAGATTGATCGGCGCCAGCACGACCAGCACCACGATCCCCATTGCGGTGCAGGCGGTGCGCCAGCCGGTGTGCTCGATCATGTGCTGCACCCACGGCAGCAGCGTCACCGAGCCGATGCCGACGCCGGCGAAGGCGAGCCCGATCGCAAGTCCACGGCGGCGGAGGAACCAGTTCGGCACGAACAACGATTGTCCGGAATAGCCGAGGCAGACGCTGCCAGCGCCGACCAGCACGCCGATCGTGAGATAGAGGTGCCAGGGCTGCGTCGTCAGCGGCGCCAGCAGCAGGCCCGAGCCCATCAAGAGCACGCCAAGCTCCATCACCGCGCGCGGACCGCCGCGGTCCATCAACCGGCCGATCAGCGGACTTGCGATCGCCGAGGCGACAAAGCCGAACGAGAAGGCGCCCGCCGTGATGCCGCGCTCCCAGCCGAATTCCGAGATGATCGGCGGATAGAACAGCGAGAACGCCGTACGCGCGTTGACGCCGATCGCCATGGTGACGAAGGTCACCGCGACGATGATCCAGCCGTAGAAAAAGGGAAGTCGCATCGGACGCAGCATTCCATCCGCAACGGAACAGGCTGGACCGGCGCCGTAGCGGACTTTGGGCAGCCGGCAGCAGGCGCTGCCACCAGCCAGATTTCAGGACGACCTGGAGACAGAAGGGCCGACGCATCCGTCGACCCTTGCCGCCACAATCAACCGCTATGATCGCGTCGTCAACGCTTGCGCGGACGCTTGGCCGCCTTTTTGGCTGCCTTCTTCTTGCTGACGGCTTTCTTCTTGCCGGCGCCCTTCCCGCCGCCTGATTTGGCGCGCCTGAACGTTGGCCTGCGGAGCGAAAGCTCGGGCCAGGCGATCGGCTGTTCACCGCTGTCCGGGTCGTTGTCGCCTGGCGGATCTTCGGCGCTGTCATCCATCGGCCCTTGCACGACCAGATGGACAAGATAGGCGGTACCGGCCCCATTCAGGTAGTTCGCGAGTGGCTCGTTGTTGCTCGGAAACAGATGCGGATGAGTCACCACGCTGTTTTCCTCGACCGAGAACTTCACCGCCTTGATCGCGGTTCGGGTCATCGCGTCGCCCAGGATCTTCTTGATCGCCTCTTGCGTCTCCTGAGGCAGCACATGATGGAGAAAGAAGAACCATTTCCGCTTGGCATCATCCTTCCCGTAATCCTTGCTCGGATAGGCACCGATGCGGAACGCCACGCGCCGTAACCTGTGGCTCGGATCAAACAGCTTTTCCTTCTTGTTGTGCTTGCGAAGAGTAGCCAGATCCTTGCCGCTGAAGAGCTCATTCAGCCTATCCACGATTTCAGCGTCGGGACCGCTGCCGACGGGAAGTAGCGCACCCATTTGTCGTCTCCCTTTGTGCAATTTGATTCAGTCGTAAAAAACTGGACAGATAGCACCGCGGAATTGCCGGCGCGGCTTCCGGTCGAACCAGTACATGTTTGCGCCTCGGCCAATGATCGGCCCAGCACACGCTTGGACCGCGCTTGCGAGCTCTCAGGCCGCAAGCGGCAAGCGCAGTCAACTGCTCGATGCTCGATACCGCGCGCTCAATCGAGAGCGTGCGCCCGGTCTGCTTGCGTAGCCGGGCTGCGCCCTTGGCGAGAATCCAGCGGTCCGCCGCGCACTCGCAACCGAGCTCGGAATTGGCGGCGAGCCGGCCGCCTTTCGACAGATGGTGTCCGACTTCGTGAAGCAGGGCGAAGACCAGGCCATCGGCGTTCATCGCCGCGTGGTAAGCCAGTCCGCCATAGATCCGCACGACGCGGTCGTTGCCACGAATGAAGGCCTGAGCATTGACGGTTGCGCTGCCTTCGTCGAGCTCGAAAAGCAGATCGGGAAACGCACGCCTGAAATCGGCCAGGATGTCGCAAAGGAGCGCGTCCCTGCACGCGCGGGCGCTTCCTTTGCCGACCGGTTCGCTCGTCACATTCGCGAACAACATGAGATCATCCGAATGGGATCAGAACAATTTCACTCGCAACTCAATTATTATTGGCTTCGTTCGAACTTCGACTCGCTTTGACCGTCTTTCCCGCGCCACCGACAAAGGGCGCGAAGATCATCGCGCCGGTCTCGTGAAGCAGCGCGGTCGCGCGGTCCAGCTCCTTCGTGCCCTCCTCGGCCTCATCGCTCCGCCCGGAGCGCAACAGCAGATCGGCGCGAACCGATCGGGCAAGACATTCCGGAATGCGCGCGTGCCGCTTGACCGCAACCGCAATCGCCTCGTCGACGGCGGACAACGCTGCCGCCGCATCTCCTTTCTGCCGATACGCGTTCGCCAGATCGGCGAGAATCCGTGCTTCGTTTTCAAGGCCGGCCTTGCGGGTTCGCGCGAAGTCGAGCGCGGCCGTCAGGTCCTCGATCGATGATGTGATCCGACCTGCCACCATATGGGACAGGCCGCGGCTGGCCTGAGCGTAGACGCGCAAATACGGATTGCCGCTCTTGACCGCGAGCGAGAAGGCGCGATCGGCGTGGTGCTGGGCCAGTCCGACGTCGCCTTCGGACCAGGCGAGGTCGATATAGGCGAGGCTCGGAATGACATAGTGAATGGCATCGACCTGGCTGCCATCCAGTTGCAGCACGCGATCGAGCAGCGGCCGGGCCTCGGACCCGCGCCCCAGCATCACGAGCGTCTGCCCGCGCATGGCGGTCAACCAGACCTCGACGTCGAATCCAAGCGTCTCCCGGTCCGACTTCACGATCTCCGAGGCGCGCGCGGCCGCCTCCATGTTCATCTGCAGCGCCTCCGACATCCGCCCCGAGAGCCGGAGCGCGTGGCAGAGAATGGCCTTCAGCGTGACCTGGACACTGGTGTCGGTGCCGGTGTCGGCAAGCGCCTTGGCTTCCAGCACCCGCTCGACATATTCGTCGGCCGAGCCGCCATTCGCCAAAATCCGGCCGTAGGCAGCGTGAATCAGCGTGTTGGCGCGCAGGTCCCCCATCGCGAGCGCGAGGCCGCGGGCTTCCTCGAAATAGACCTGCGCATCGGCGGCGGAAATTCCCTCGCGCCAGCCGAAATTCACGATCTGGCCACAGGCCATCATCTTCAGATAGTCGGTCATTTGCGACGGGGGCTGGTGCGTCAGCAGTTCACGCACCTTCTTCCAGCTCCGCAAGGCCTGACTGGGATCGTTCGCGCCGACCCAAACCGCCGCACGCATGTGCTGCTGCGCCGCCTTCAAATGTTCGCCGGCATGCTCCCAGTGGTAGGCGAGAAGCGACGCCCGTTCCTCGGCGCGATCCTTGAACAGCTTCTCGATCGCCTGCGCGACGGCCGCGTGAAGCTCGCGGCGCCGTTCGTGCAACAGCGACAGATAAGCGACTTCCTGGATCAGCGGATGACGAAACGCGATCAGCCGCTGCTCGAAGGGAGGCACGTCGTAGAGCAATTCGGCGCGTCGCAAATGTCCCACGGCTTCCAGCAGCTCGGCCTTCGCCAGACCGGCAACGGCATCGAGAACCGACAACGAAATCTCGCGCCCGGCAACCGAAGCGACCTCGAGGGCTCTTTTGGCGTGTTCGTCGAGGCGATCGATGCGCGCCGCGACCACGGCCTGCACGGTCGTCGGAAGCGGAATTGTGTCGATGCCGCCCTTCAGCCGGTACGCGCCCTTCTCGCCCTCGAAATCGCCGCGCTCGACGAGGGCGCTCATGAGCTCTTCCAGGAAGAACGGATTGCCGTGCGCGCGCTCGACGATGTTCCGGCTCAACAGCGCCAGCGACGGGTCGGTACCAAAATGATCGCGCAAGATCGATTGCGCCTCCGCGGGCCCAAGCGGAGCCATGTTGATCTGCCGATAATGCGACCGCTGCATCAGCGGCGCGCTCAATCCGGCCCTGAAATTGACCAGCAGCATCGTCGTGGTTCCGACCACGGCGTCGGCAAGGGCCTCGACGAACTCCTCGCTCGCCGGATCGATCCAGTGCAGATCGTCGATCAGGACGACCGTCACATTGTCACGAGGTGCGGCGCGTACCAGTTCGCCGACGAAATCGAGCAATTGGGCCTTGCGGGCCTTGGGATCCAGTTTCGGCGCGGGCTGGTGCGGGTCCGCCAGACCGAGGAATTCCAGCAGCACGGGTGCCAGATGATCGGAGACCGGCATTGCCGCCAGCCGGTCGAAGATACGGCGGCGCGAAACGTCCGGCGCTTCCTCCTTGATGCGAAGCCCGAAAATATCCCGAAGCAGCGCCAGCACCGGCTGAAACGGCGTTGCGCGGCCGTGCGCGAGCACACGCGCCTCGAAGACGCGGATGCCCTTGCTACGACAACTCTCGGCAAATTCGAAGCAAAGGCGACTCTTTCCAATGCCGGCTTCGCCGACGACACCGACCGCCCGGCCATCTCCCTTGCGGGTGTTCTCGAGTTCAGCCGTCAGCGCCGCAAACTCGTCGGCGCGGCCGGTCAAGGGACTCAACCGTCGTCCGGTCCGGAATACACCGCTCGACGGCGCATGCTGAAGGCCCCTCAGCCTGAGCACCTCGACGGGAGCCGCGAGCCCCCGAATGGCCTGCTCGCCAAGCGACTCCACCTCCACGAACTGCTTTGCGACAGCGTAGGTTTCCCTCGAGACCAGAATGGTGCCGGGCTCGGCAAGGTGCTCCAGTCGACTGGCGAGGTGCACGTTCGCGCCCGCGGCGTCATAGGTTTGATAGATGCCGTGCTCGATGGCCTGGAAGACGACCTCACCGGTATGGACGCCGACGCGGATTTGCATATCGACGTCATGCAGCCGCTTGACGTCATCCTGCATCGCCAGCGCCGCGAGACAGCCCCGAACGGCGTGATCCTCATGAGGCTGCGGGGCGCCGAACATCGCCATGACGCCGTCGCCTTGGGCCTTGTTGACGACGCCGCCGTAGCGGTGAACGGCCTCGTTCATCAGGTCGAGCACCGGCTGCAAGCGCCGCATGCCCAGTTCGGGATCTCCGAGGCTATCGATGATGCCCGTCGAGTTGCTGATATCGGCGAAAAGGATCGTGAGGCGCTTCCGCTCCCCACCCTTGGCATGCAGGCTCCTCAGCGCATGCTCGTGCGACGGCTGAACCCGGGTCGCGTCAATCGCCGTCGTCAACGCAGCGCCGCACTTTCCGCAAAAGCGGCTGCTTGATCCGTTCAGGTGGCCGCAAGCTTCACACGTAATTCCGAGAGAGGCCCCGCACCCTTCGCAATACTCATTGGTCGCCCTGTTCTGACAACCGCAACGCAAACATTGCATCGTAGGCCTCTTAAAGAGAGCTGCAGACGCAGGCAACCGCAACAAGTCTTAAAAACAACGCGACAATGATCACAATCGGGTATCGCTGTGAAGCTTAGCAAAGCCGCCTGCACCTGTCGTGCCATTTTATGGCGCACGTGCAGATTGCGCCAAAACGGCAGTCGACGCCGCATCCGATCACAAGTTGCGTGGCCGTTGGCGTCGAGCACACAGGTTGTATTGGCTAGGTCTGCAACGCGTGGCTCTCATGGCCGAAATAGGCGCGCTCGAGCCGATGCGCGAGGCCGCTCTCTCCGGTCGGCGCCTCCAGCGCGATCGCACCCTGCACCAGCGCGTAGACGCGATCGGCGCAGGCGAGCGCCTTCTCCAAGAGCTGCTCGACCAGCAGCACGGAGGTGCCCTGCTCGCGCAGCCGGCCGATGACGTTGAGGACGCGATCGACCAGCACCGGCGACAGTCCCGCGGACGGCTCGTCGAGCATCAACAGCCGCGGCCGGCGGACCAGGCCCTGCGCCACCGTCAGCATCTGCTGCTGCCCGCCCGACAGCGCGCCGCCGCGTTCATGCCGCTTCTCGGCGATCTCGGGAAAGAACGCCAACGCCTCCTCGATGCGCACGGCACGCTCGGCGCGCGGCAGGTCATAGCCGGCGAGCAGCAAATTGTCGGTCACCGATATCTGCGTGAACACGCGATGTCCCTCGATCACATGCACGAGCCCGGCCCGCGCGGCATCGCGTGGCGTGGCGTTGGTCATGTCGCGGTCGCCGAACCGGATTTGTCCGGCAGTGACGGGCAACAGTCCGGACATCGCGCGCAGCAGCGTGGTCTTGCCGGCCCCGTTGGGCCCGAGCAGCGCCACGACCTCGCCGGCGGCAATCGTGATGTCGATGCCGTGCAGCACACGGATCTTGCCATAGCCGGACTCCAGCCGATTGACCGAGAGCAACGGTTCAGCCGCCGAGATAGGCACTGACGACCTCCTTGTGGACGCGGATTTCCGCCGGGGTTCCCGCCGCCAGCGTCCGGCCCAGATTGAGCACGGTGACCTGGTGGCAGATATCGAAGATCAGATCGGCATGGTGCTCGACCAGCAGCACACCGGTACCGCGGCCGCAGACCGCCTTGATCAGGCTGGAGAGTCGCTCGATCTCGTCATTGGAGAGACCCGCGGCGGGCTCGTCGAGCAGCAGGAAGTCCGGATCGAGCATCAGCGCCCGCGCGATCTCGATGAAGCGCAATTCGCTGTGCTGCAGGCGATCGGCGCGGATGTCGGCGAGCGCCTCGAGGCCGACGACGCCGAGCAGCGCGTGCGCCTTGGCGGCGAACAGACGCTCGTCGGCGCCGTTGCGCGGCAGTGCGAGCATCGCCTCGACGAAATTGGCCCGGCCCTCGATCGAGCCGCCGATCATGACGTTCTCCAGCACCGAGGCTTCGCCGATCACGCGCGGCGTCTGGAAGGTGCGCGCGATGCCGCACGCGGCGCGCTTGACCGGCTGGCCCGCGGCCAGGACTTCGCCGCCAAGCATCATGGTGCCGGCCTTGGCGGCGTAATAGCCCGAGATCACGTTGAGCGTCGTGGTCTTGCCGCTGCCGTTCGGTCCGATCAGTCCGTGGATCGCGCCGGGCGCGATATCGAGATCGAGGCCGTCGATCGCCTTCACATTTCCGAAGTTCAGCGCGATGCCGCGCAGCTGCAGCGTCTTGCCGCCGTCCCTGCGGCGCACGATGTCGGTGAGTGCAGCGGGACGCGGAACGATGGCGCGGTTGCTGGCGAGCGGCCGGCGGTTGCGGAAATCGAGCAGCGCCGCGATGCCGCCGGGCATCACCAGCACGATCACGAGCAGCAGCACCGCGTAGAGGAAGGTCGACCACGCCGCGAGCGGTGCCGCGATCTCGGGCAGGATGGTCAGGATGATGGTGCCGAGCATGGGCCCGAGGATCGAGCCGCGGCCGCCGATCAGGATCGCGATGAAGAACAGCACCGAGAGATCGAAAGTGAACGCATCGGGCGTGATGTAGGTCTGCAGGGTCGCGAACAATCCGCCGGCGATCGCCGCCAGCGCGCCGGCGAACAGGAAGATCGCGATCAGCATTTTCGGCTTGGAGATGCCGCTGGCCTCAGCGGCGACCTCGGCGTCGCGCACCGCGATCAGCGCGCGGCCGAACCGGCTGCGCGCGACATTGGCGCTCATCCAGGTGGTCAGCGCGGCGACGGCGATGCATAGGGCGTAGAAGCCCCACGGCGTATTGAACGGCGGCGGGAATTCCGGACCTGCAATGCCAATGCCGCCGCCGGTCACGCTCTGCCAGGCCAGCGCGATCTGGGTCACGATGGTGGCAAAGCCGAGCGTCGACATGGCGAAGTAGAAGGTGCGCAGGCGCAGGGCCGGCAGGCCGACGACCACGCCGAAGATCGCGCCGATCAGGCCGGCGATCGGCAAGGCGACGAATACCGGAAGCGCCGGCATCACGTTGCCGGCAACCAGCACGCTCGTCGTGTAGGCGCCGAGCGTCAGCAGCGCGACATAGCCGATCGCAAGATGACCGGCGAAGCCGACCACCAGATTGAGGCCCGACACCAGCACCCAGTAGATCGCCATGCGGGTACCGATCAGCACCCAGTAATCGTTGCTGACGAACGGCAGCAGCACCGCCGCCACCAGAATGCCGAGGAACGGCAGGACGTGCGGCAGCGCGGCGCGCCACACGCCGCTGTCGGTTCGGGACGGCGTGGCCACGACCGACGTCATCACACTCTCCGCGCGGTCGAGGCGCCGAACAGCCCTTGCGGCGCGGCGAGCAGCACCACGATGAACAGCGTGAACACCGCGACCGAGGAGAAGATGCCGCCGACCAGGAAGTTCGCGGCCTGCTGGAACAGGCCGAGCGCCAGCCCGCCGATGATCGCGCCTCTGTTATTGCCGAGCCCGCCCAGCGCCACCGGCACGAAGCCGTAGAAATTGAGCAGCGCTCCGTTGGCGAAGAAGGCGAGCAGCAACTGCCCGCCGGAAAATCCGGCGATGCCGCCGACCACGCCGGCAAGCGCGTAGCTCGCGACCCGCAGATTGCGCTCCGGCAGGCCGAGCGCCCGCGCCGCAAAATTATCCTCGGCGATGGCCAGGAACGCGCGGCCGACCAGGGTGCGGCGGTAGAGATATTCAAGGCCGATAATGGTGACGGCGCAGGCGAGGACCGGCAGCCAGAATTTCTCGTCGAGGATGCCCTCGCCGAATCCTGCGATGCGCGGGAACGGTTGCGGCTCGGTGCCCCATTTGATCGCGGTGATTTGCTGGATCATCAGCGCGACCGCGAGGGTCGAGAGCACGTAGAGATGCTGGTCGAGGCTCTTGAGCACCGGCCGCACCGCGACGAATTCGGTGATGATTCCGATCACCGCGCAGCAGAGCAGCGTCAGCACGAAGCCGACGGCAATGGGCAGGCCGAGTCTCAGCGTGAACATCGAGCCGAACACGCCGCCCAGCATCGCCAGCTGGCCGGCGGTGAAGCTCATCACCCGCGAGGTCGAGAACATCGTGTTGTAGGTGACGCCGACGAGCGCGTAGATTGCGCCCGCCGCGAGACCGGATGCAAGGATCGAGGCCAGCATCGGCTGCGCCCTCGCCCTTCTATGTATACCCCGGCGCCAGCGCGAAGGTGCCGTCTTTGGCGGTAGAGGCTTCCGACATCACGATCTCTTCGGTCAAATAGCCGTTGTGCTCGGTCGGCGAGAAGCGGTAATTGCCGAAATAGCCGGGATAGGTCGACAGCGTGTTCCAGTACTTGATGATGCCGGCGCTGTCGGTCGAGCCGCTTTCGGCGACCGCCTTGGCGATCAGCTCGATGCAATCGATGCCGCCCGCGACCCACCACAACAGCGTGTCGTTCAGCGCGATGTTGGCCTTGGTCAGGCGCGCGACCAGGTCCGCGCTCTTCGGCGGCAGCTTGCCGGCGCCGTCATAGCTGCAGCTCTTGTAGCCGATCGCGTAGACCTTCTTCCAGTTCTCCGGCTTGGCGACCAGGCTCGCAAGCTCGCCCGACGCCATCGAGGGATGCCCGACAAAGGGCACGTCCCAGTTCATCGCGGCGCGGGTGTTGAACATGCGCGCCTCCATGCCGGTCGAGACGCTCCACACCACGATCGCTTCCGCGCCGGCATTCTTGGCGCGCAGCATGTCCGGCGTCATGTCGGGCTGCGTGGCGTCGATATTGGCCTGATAGGCCACCTCGGCGCCGTCCTTCTTGAACGCCGCGACGGAGGCGCCGACCGCGGTGACGCCATAGCCGGTGGTGTCGCCGATCACCGCGACCTTCTTCACCTTGAGGATCTTGAGACAGTAATTGCGCACGGCATCGTCCCATTGGTTGTTCGACGGCGCGATGCGGAACGCATTGGGGAACTTGACCGGGTCGATCAGGGTCTCGACGACGCAGGGATGCAGGTCCGGCATCTTGGCGCGCGCCATGATCGGCGTCGTCGCCAGCGCCTCGCCCGAGTTCAGCGGACCCCAGATCGCGTGCACCTTGGCCTGGCTGATCAGCTCCTGCGTGGCGTTCACCGCCTTGGTCGGATCGCCCTGGGTATCGCGCATCACAAGCTCGATCTTGCGGCCCTTCACCCCGCCGGCGCCGTTGATGGCGTCGACCGCGAAGTTGACGCCGCGATTGAAGCCGACGGTCGGCGCCGAGCTCGGGCCGGTGATCGCCGCGAGACAGCCGATCTTGATCGGTTCCGATTGTGCGATGGCTGGCGCCGGGAAGGAAAATGATGCGGCGCTAAATGCACCGGCGCTGCCCAACAAAACGTCACGGCGTGAAATAGCCAAGTGATGCCTCCCTGTTTCCCTCTCGGCGCCCGTCGTTTGTTGCGGGACGTCCGTTCATTGATTGTCCGCGCGCTCAGGGGCCGCGGTTATGCGGGCCAAGTCTGGGCCGGATGCGAAGCTCTTGTCCAGCCCCGCGAACGACATTGGGCTTCGCCAAACTTTCATGGCCGAGGCCGCCGCGTCCAGTAGCCGGCATTGACCGCGCCGACGGGTATCTCGCCGGCAACGATCTTCGCAACCTGGCGTACCGTCTCCGACGACTGATGCTCGATCGCCTGCGGCGTCAGGCCGCCGACATGCGGCGTTGCGATCACATTGTGCAGCTTCGCAAGCTCGGGCGTCGGCATCTGGTCCGGCGCGCGGCCGACATCCATCGCGGCACCCGCAATGCGGCCATCGCGCAGCGCGGCCGACAGCGCCGCCTCGTCGACGAGGTTTCCGCGCGAAAGGTTGATGAAAAATGCGTGCTTCGGCATCCGCGCCAGCGCGGCCTGCCCGATCAGGTTCTCGGTCTGCGCGTTGGCGATCGCGAGACAGACAACGTAGTCGGCGCGCGCCAGCAGATCGTCGAGCGGCAGATGCGCGATCGCCGCATCGTCCGGCGTCACGAAGGGATCGGCGACCAGCACATTCATGCCGAGCACTTTTGCGATCCCGGCAAGATAGCGCCCGATGCTGCCATAGCCGATGATGCCGATCGTACTTCCCGCAAGCTGGCGGCCCATCACGACCTCGGGCGCCCTGCCCGCGTGATAATCCGCGGTGGCGCGCGAGACGCCGCGCGACAGATCGACCATGAAGCCGAGCGCGAGCTCGGCGACCGACTGGACGAAGCCGGCGCTCGCCTGCGTCACCAGCACGCCGGCGGCGGAGGCCGCAGCCACGTCGATGTTGCGGATATCGACCGCGCAGCGCACGAACGCGCGCAGCTTCGGCAGCTGCGGAAAAATCGCTCCCGGCCCCTGCGTCATGCGGTCGGCGACGATGATGTCGACATCGGCCGCGGCCTCGACCAGCGCCGCCGCATCGAGCGCGTCCTCGCCCTCGTGCAGCTTGACGTCGGCGACCGCGCGCAGGCCGTTCAGGCTGCGCTCGCCATAATAGTCGCGGCGCATCTGCGGGGTATGGGCAAGCAGCACCTTCACGATCCCACCCCCCTAGTAGCCGAGCGCATGCGGCAAGGCCGTGCTGATGGCGGGCACGAAGGCGATCACCAGCAGGCACAGCAACAGCAGGCCGAGATAACCCGCGATCGGCTTGATGGTCTGCTCGATCGGCACGTTGCCGATCAGGCAGGCGCCGTAGAGCCCAAGGCCGAGTGGCGGAGCAAAGAGCCCGAGCCCCATCGCGATCACAAGCACGACGCCGAAATGCAGCGGATCGATGCCGAGCTTGACGGCAACCGGCAGCAGCAGCGGGCCGAAAATGATCAGCGCCGCGGCGCCTTCGAGCACCGAGCCCATCACCACCAGCACCAGGATCGACAGCAGCATGAACAGCCAGACGCCGTGGCTGCCCGAGATCGCCAGCATGAGGTCGCCGACGGCATGCGGCACCTGCTGCAGCGTCAGGATGAAGGCCAGCGACTGCGCCGCGGCGACGATGAACAGCACCAGCCCCGAACGAACAGCCGCATGCACGAAGCAATGCGCCAGACTCCTCGCACCGAGCTCGCGGAACAGCAGGCTGCCGACGGCGATGGCGTAGACCGCGGCGAAGGCGGAAATCTCGGTCGCGGTGGCAAAGCCGCTCTTGAAGCCGAAGAAGATCATGAAGATCAGCCCGAACGAGGCGATCGCACCGGTCCAGAGCCCGGATACCGCGGCGCGCGGCTCGGCTTCCACGTTCGTGGCAGGACGCTTGCCGAAGATGATCGACACCGCGATCAGCGCCAGCGCCATCAGCGCGGCCGGCAACATGCCGGCCACGAACAGTCCGCCGATCGACAGGTTGGCGACGAAGCCGAGGATGATGAGGTTGATGCAAGGCGGAATGGTCTCCGCCATGACCGCGGAGGCGGCGAGCAGCGCCACCGCCCCGCCCGGGTTCTGCCGCGAGCGGCGCGCCGCCGGGATCAACACCGAGCCGACCGCGGCAACGTCGGCCATCTTGGAGCCCGAGATGCCGGAGAACAGCACCATCGACATCACCATGACGACGTTGAGCCCGCCGCGCATCCGTCCGACCGCGCGCTGCAGCAGCTCGATCAGCCGGACCGACATGCCGTTGGCTTCCATCAGGTAGCCGACCAGGATGAAGAACGGGATCGCGAGCAGCACGAAATTGTCGATGCCGCGCGCCATCTGCTGGGCGAAGATCACGCCGGGCAGCGTGCCCTCGGCCCAGATGAAGATCAGCGCCGCCAGCGCCAGCGCAAAGCCGATCGGCAGTCCGCCGAACAGCGTGAGGAAGAAGCCGATCAGCATCAACGTTTGCGATGACGGTACGGACGATGGTGCGAATGCATCCCAGGCGAGATAGAGACCCACGATGACGGCAGTCGCGACGATGGCCACCGTCATGTCGCGCAACGGCCGGCCACAGAACGTCTCGAACGCGAAGATCGTCATGAACGCCGCGCCGACGCCCATCGGATAGAACGTCCATTCCAGCGGCAGGCCGGAGCCGGAGGTCTGACCGGTGGTCAGCCAGCCCATCTTGACGGCGTTGAACGCGACATAGCCGGCAATGATGGTGACAAGCAGCGCACCGACCGCGTCGACCACCCGCCGCACGCCCGGCGGCAGCATGTTGACGAAGAAGGCGACGCCGAGATTTTCGGCGCGGGCGAGCGCGCTTGCCGCGCCGAAAAAGCTCGACCCGACCATCAGGCCGCGGGCGACGTCGTCGGACCATTCGACCGGCGCGTTGAACAGGAAGCGGGCCAGCACCGCGACGCAGACCACCACGAGATCGGCGGCAAGCAGGAGCGCGGCGATCGCGTCGCTGACGGCGAGCAGCGGTGCCGTGATCCGATCGGCGCTGCTTCTCGCCTCGACTGCGGCGACTGACATGCGCCGACCTCAGGCCTGGGTGGCGCGGATCAGGTCGACGACGGCCTTGGCCTCGGGCCGCGTCTTGATGAAATTGTCGGTCTGCGGCAGCACGCGCTTGCGGAATGCCTCCTTGTCGCATTCGACGAAGGTGACGCCCTTCTCCACCAACGCCGCCAGCGCCTCCTTTTCCACCGCAAGGCCGTGCGCGCGGGTGTCGACCGCGGCCTTGTTCGCCGCGTCGAGAAAGCCTTCGCGCAGCTTGGAAGCCATGCGGTTGAAGCTGGTGTCGCTGAAATAGACCGCGAGCGGCGAGAAGATGTGCTGGGTCAGCGCATAGTGCTTCGCGGTCTCGTAGAACTTGCTCGCCAGGATGGTCGGCGGATCGTGTTCAAGGCCGTCGAGCACGCCGGCCTGCAGCGCCGTATAGATCTCGCCGAACGCCAGCGGCGTTGCGGCGGCGCCCATCAGCCGCAGGCACTCGGTGATGATCGGATTGGGCAAGGTGCGGATTTTCAGGCCGGCGAGATCCTCCGGCGTCTTCACCGGCTTCTTCGCCAGCACGCTGCGCGCGCCGAAATTATAGGCCCAGCCGATGATATGAATGCTGGCGCCCTTGAGCAGCGCAGCCTCGATCGGCTTCGCCGCGCCGGCGTCGAACGCCTTGGTCTGCTGCTGAAAGCTGGTGAAGAGGTAACCGAGGTCGAAGGTGCCGACCAGCGGCACGAGATTCGCCGAGATCGACGAGCCCGACACCATCAGGTCGATCACCCCTAGCTTCACCGAATTGATGACGTCGATCTCCTGACCGAGCTGGTTGTCGGGGAAGAAGGTGACCTCGATCTGCTCGCCGAGTCCGTTCGCCTTCAGACTCTTGACCAGATTGTCGTAGTAGACGCGGCCATTGGCGTATTTGGGATCGTTCGGAAGCGACGACGAGCATCGCATTTTCATCACCGCAGCCTCGGCGCGGCCGATGATGGCGGGCGCGGCGGCAAGCCACGCGGTCGCTGCGACCGACGACTGCAGCACAATGCGGCGGCTCACGCGGTTCGACGTCATGATGGTGCTCCTCCCGGGGACGGATCTTTATTGTGTTGGCCACCCGCCTGACGGCGTGAGCTTGGCAGCCGATTTGTCATAATGTATGACAAAACGGATACGGTTGTGCAAGGGCGCGGCTCGGCGGCGGCGCAGGCTGCAACCGCAGCGAGGCCCTCGATGTTCCAGACATCCAACGCGTTGCGTCGGAGCGTGCATAGTCAGGTCACCGACCGCGTCGGCAGCAGCATCGTGCGCGGCGAGATCGGCGTCGGCGAAACGCTGCCGCCGGAAATCCGGATCTGCGAGATGATGGACGTCAGCCGCACCGTGGTGCGCGAGGCGATCCGCACCTTGACCGGCAAGGGCCTGATCGAGTCGCGGCCCAAGAGCGGCACGCGGGTTCGGCCGCCCGAGCAGTGGAATCAGCTCGATCCCGACGTGCTGCGCTGGCACCTCGAGACCGCGGAGATCGACCGTTACCTCGCCAAGCTGTTCCAGCTGCGCGCCGCGGTCGAGCCGGCCGCGGCAGCGCTCGCGGCGACCCATGCCGAGGAGGTCGACGTCGCCCGCATCCGCGCCGGATGCGACGGCATGGACGCTGCAGAGAGCAACGAAGAGTTCGTCGCCGCCGACATTACGTTCCACCAGGCGATCTATTTCGCCACCCGCAACGAATTCTTCTGGCCGATCGCGCAGATGTTCGAGATCACGCTGCGCCAGAGTTTTACGATCGCAGCGCCGGGCTCGCACCGTCCGCGGGCGCTGCGCGAGCACCGCGCGGTGCTGGACGCGATCGCCGCCGGAGATGCGGAGACGGCGCGCACAGCCACGGTCGTGCTGCTGACGAATTCCGCCGACGACCTGGTGCGAATCCGTGGCCGGGAGTTCGAGACGCCACGTCCAGCCAAGCGCCGATGATGTTGGTGACTGCGGTCGTGATGCGCTCACTGCTTCCACATGGTCGTCCTGGCGAAAGCAGGAACCCATACGCCGCGGCCGATGTTGTCGGTGGGACTCGTCGTTCCAGCGTCGCGCAACCTAGCTCAGCGGTGGTTATGGGTCCCGACCCCCGTGTGCAATTGCGCATTAGGCCGGGACGACAGCGAATGTGTGGTGCCGCTTGCAGGTCAAAAATCCGCATCAGTGATTGGCGCGTGAACGAGGCACCGCCGGAAGGGTTCCCTCCCCCTTGCGAGAGCGGGAGCCGCGCGGCGTGCTCGCCTCACCGTCATTCCGCGCCTGCCACGAGAGTCGACCCGCACACGGGCCTGTGACCATAGTTGAAGGCTGCGACGACGAAACTTCTGGATTGTTGGCCGCATAGACGCCAAGACAGGAACGCTATTCTGCGAAGGTTTCATTGATGCACGACGTCTCGATCCCGGCGGCCCTGATCGCCGGTCTGGTCAGCTTCCTCTCGCCCTGCGTGCTGCCGCTGGTGCCGCCCTATCTGATCTATTTGACCGGCGCGACCATCGAGCAGGTCAACCAGGACGGCGCCACCGCGGCTTCCAAGCGCGCGGTGATGACGGCGGCGCTGATGTTCGTGCTCGGCTTCTCCACCGTGTTCGTCGCGCTCGGCGCCAGCGCCTCCTTTGTCGGCGGGCTGGTGCGCGCCTGGTCGGCCGAGCTCTCGATCCTGGCGGGCATCGTCATCATCATCATGGGCCTGCACTTCCTCGGCGTGACCCGGATCGGCCTGCTGATGCGCGAGGGGCGGCTGACCGCGCCGAAGCCGGTCGGGCTGTGGGGCGCCTACGTCATGGGCCTGGCCTTCGCCTTCGGCTGGACGCCATGCATCGGGCCGATCCTCGCCGCGATCCTCTCGATCGCGGCCGCGGAGGCCACGGTGACGAAGGGCGCCGGCCTGCTCGCGGTCTATTCCGCCGGGCTCGGCATCCCGTTCCTGCTTGCGGCCTTCATGGTCAAGCAGTTCTCCTCGCTGTTCGCGCGGATGAAGCGCCATCTCGACACCGTCGAGCGGGTGATGGGCGTGCTGATGGTGGTCACCGGCATCGGCTTCCTGACCGGCGCAGTCTCGAGCGTCAGCGTCTGGCTGCTGGAAACCTTCCCGGCGCTGCAAAATATCGGCTAGGCCTTCACGCCGACGCAGGGTGCCGTCGGCTGGCTTTTGGCCGCGCGATGTCGGACTATCGGGGAATCGCCGCAATCCTCACGGGGCACCGATGGGCCAGGATCGTCAGACACGCGCCAGCTGGCCGGTCTTCCGTTCGCTCACGTCGTTCCGGCCAAGCGACCTGCCGGGTGACCTGATCGCCGGGCTGACGCTCGCCGCGATTGCGATCCCGGAGCAGATGGCGACCGCGCGGCTCGGCGGCTTCTCGCCGCAGATCGGCTTCTTCGCCTTCATGGCCGGCTCGCTCGGCTTTGCGATGTTCGGCGCCAACCGCTTCCTGTCCTGCGGCGCCGACTCCACGATCACGCCGATCTTCGCCGGCGGCCTTGCGCTGATGGCGACCGCCGGCTCGCCGGACTATCAAGCACTGGCGATGGCGCTGGCGCTGATGGTCGGCGCGATCATGATCGCCGGCAGCCTGTTCAAGCTCGGCTGGATCGCCAATTTACTGTCGACCCCGGTGACGGTCGGCTTCCTCGCCGGCATCTCGGTCCACATCCTGGTCTCGCAATTACCCGGCGTGCTCGGCCTGACCACGCCGGACGGGCCGACGCTCTACAAGCTCGGGGTGCTCACCGAGGAGATCGGTCAAACCAATTTCTACACGCTGGCGATCGGCCTCGGCGTGCTGGCGCTGGTCGCCGGATCGGAGAAGATCAGCGCACGCATTCCGGGCGCGCTGATCGGCCTCGTCGTGGCCACCGTCGCCGTGATCGCTGGCCATCTCGAAAGCAAGGGCGTCAAGGTGGTCGGCACCGTGCCCGGGACGCTGCCGACGCCATCGTTTCCGGACATCGCGCCGGAGCGATGGATCAAGCTGTTGTCGCTGGCGATCCTGATCGCGGTTGTCGTCATGGTGCAGACCGCGGCGACGACGCGCTCGTTCCTGTCCGATCCGGACAAGCCGGCCGACGTCGATCGCGACTTCCTCGGCGCCGGTGCCGGCAGCCTGCTGTCCGGGCTGTTCGGCGCCTTTCCGGTCAACGCCAGCCCGCCGCGGACCGGCATCGTGTCGGAGACCGGCGGACGCACGCAGCTCTCGGGGCTGTTTGCCGCGGCCATCGTGCTCGCGCTGCTCGCGTTCGGCGCGACGCTGCTGCGGCACGTGCCCGACGCGGCACTCGGGGGCGTGCTGCTGTTCGTGGCGCTGCGCATCATCCGCGTCACGCAGATCGTCGCGATCTTCCGCCAGTCGTTCCATGAATTCCTGCTGGTGGTGGCGACGGCAGCCGCGATCATCGTGCTGCCGATCGAGCAAGGCGTCGCCGTCGGCATCGCCTTGTCGCTGCTGCACGGCATCTGGACCACGACGCGCGGCCAGCTGGCCGAATTCGTCC
Source organism: Bradyrhizobium sp. USDA 4510 (assembly GCF_054059095.1). NCBI lineage: Bacteria > Pseudomonadati > Pseudomonadota > Alphaproteobacteria > Hyphomicrobiales > Nitrobacteraceae > Bradyrhizobium > Bradyrhizobium sp. USDA 4510. The sequence continues at coordinate 5,497,991 of NZ_JBSSBT010000001.1, forward strand.
ATGTGCCCGGCACCACGATCTGGTGGCCGACGGGCCCGCACGTCACAGGCGAGCGCACGCCCGGCATTGCCGTCGTCGGCCTGCAGGCGCCGCTGTCGTTCCTCAACGCGGAAAGCTTCCACAGCGGCGTGCTCAAGACCATCGGCGGGGCGACGCCCAAGCCGCGGCTGCTGGTGATCGAGGCCAGCGGCATGATCGAGATCGATTTCACGGCGGCGCAGGCGCTGCGCGACCTGTTTCGCGAATGCCGCGATGACGGCGTGACGGTGGCGGTGGCGCGGCTCGAATCCGAGCGCGCGCAGGATGCGTTCGAGCGCTTCGGTCTCTACGAGGTGTTGCCGCGGGACCATGTCTTCCACAGTGTCGACGAAGCGATCCGCACGCTCGGCGGACAGGCGTAGAGGTTGGTGAGATCAGTAGCCCGCATGAGCGAAGCGATACCCGGGAAATCCGTTCCCGCATATCGCTTCGCTCATGCGGGCTACGCACGATCCTCCGTCATTGCGCGCAAAGCGAAGCAATCCATCGTGTGGCATATGCGGAAGCATGGATTGCCTCGTCGCTATCGCTCCTCGCAATGACGGAGCTACAAATTGCTGAGTAGCCCGGATGAAGCGAAGCGCGATCCGGGATTTCTCGCGCATTGATGAACCGTCCCGGATTTCGCTTACGCTCCATCCGGGCTACCGGACGACTTCAGGCCTGCTCACCCTCGAGCGTCGGATGCTCCCTCAGGACCTCCGCCTTGATCGAGCCCGCGTGGATGGCGCGCAGCAACGCCCGCCCCGTCTTGATGTTGTTGGCCCTCATGCAGAGACCGACGATCTCGCGCACCGCGGAATCTCGCACCAGCTCGTCGGAGATCCTCATCGCGGTCTCCATCGCGACCTTGGCGGCACGCTCGTAGCGATCACGCTCGATCTGCTGCTTCTTCGCTGAGCGCTTGTCGGGCGAGCCGACCGCCTCGGCACAGCCGGCGGCATCGCGGCAGATCGCACGGATCCGCTGCGCAGCTTCGATGTCGCCGAGCGGGTGCGCGACGGGATCGTCCCAGATATCCTTGTGCTCGTCCTTGCTGAACCACCACATCGCCGCACCTTGAAAGCACGGCAAACATAGCTGGCCTTGGCGCAACCTGTGAACCGCAGAGTCGACTCGGTGCCGAGCAAGAGGTGCACACTATGGCCCGGCGGCCACACCCGCGGCCGATCCGCGCGCGAATTGATGTCGAACTCATGGAATAATGCCCGTTTCGGTTCTGATTGCGTCAGGGCCGAGGCTGCGGGGATTTCGCTCGCCGCGTTTTCACGCGAACCGCCGAGGCTCTAAGCCGATCGTTTCGGCCCGATCGCCTCGAACTGCGCCTTTTGCTCATCGCTGAGCGTGGCGTAGAAATTTTCGAGCGCGGCGCGGACATCCTTGACCGCCTGCAGCATGACGTCGAGCCGCCTGGCAACGAAGGCAAGACGTGCGGGCGGGGTCATCGCCTCATTGGTCTGGCACGCGGCCTTCAGCTTCCGCGCGGCGTCGGCGCTGGCATCCTGCAGCGCCTGGAGCGCACCGCGCTGGGCGTCGCTGAGCTGCAGCCGCGCCTCGATCTCGCCGGTCGGCCATTCCTGCATCGCCGGCTGTGCGGCGCCGCAGCTCTGGGCGACCGTCGCGTTCGGATCGCGCGCCGCGGCTTCCTTGCGCTGGTTCTCGGCAAGCGCGTTGAGCCGCGCTTTCTGCTCGTCATCGAGCAGGCCGTAGAATTTGTCCAGCGGAGGCTTCACGATTCCGACCGCGGTGACCATCGCTTCGATCCGCTGCTGCATGGCGGCGAGGCGGTTCGGGGCCGTCAACACCACCTGCGCGGGACATGCCGCGCGAATCACCTGGGCCGCCGCGAGCGACGCGTTGCCGAGCTCGCCGAGCGCCACCGATTGCGCTTCGGTCGGCTGCACCGTATCCGCGATCTGATCCACCGGCAGGCCGGCGACCGAACGGCTGTCATTGCCGCACATCTGCTCGATGCGCCCACCGCCGCGGTAACGGCGGCCCGTCCGGCGCTCCGGCAGATAGGCCCTGAGATCGTCATACCCATAGGGCCCGAAGATGCCGGCATAGATGTCCGGATAGCCGTAGCCCCAGAATCCGATGTCGTCGCCCCAGATCGCGTAGTCGTAGATGTCGTTGTACGCGAACGGCCAGAACAGCGGGCCGACCCAGCCATAGCCGCCGCCGGGATGCTGCCACCAGCCGTTGGCCACCGCCCCGCCGTGCCAGCCGGCGAGCGCCGCGGCCGCGGCGATCTGCGCACGCGCCGCCGGGTTGCTCAACAGCCGGCCGTTGCGCAATGCGCCGTTGCGCGACAGCGAGCTGAACGCATTGCGCATATGGCCTGGTGCGATTGCGGCATTGCGCATCCGGCCGAAATTGCCACCCCCGCGCGATGCGAAGGCGCCATGGCCGGCGAAGCCTGATCGCGAGATCGCGTGCGAGCGGCCGAACCCGCCATGATGGCCGCCGCCGAAATGCATGTGGCCGAAGCCATGCCCGCCGCGTCCATGGCCACCACCGTGGCCATGGCCACCACCATGCCCATGGCCGCCACCATGTCCTCCGCCATGGCCGCCGCCGTGTCCGCCGCCGCCTCGAGCGATCGCATCGCCCGACAGCGCCATCGCAAGCACCACGACCGCAATTCCGATTGCCCGTCCGATCACGGCGTTCCCTCCGCGCACCGCACATATCGCGGCAACACAAGAGAGACGCCGGGCGGGCAGAAAAGTTCCGCGCGTGACACGCGCCGCGCGCGGGCTCGCGAACGCTGCGCGGCGTGACGACGCCTCAAGCGGCCGGGACGATCTTTCCGGGATTGAAGATGTTTTGCGGGTCGAGGGCCTGCTTCAGCGCCCGCATCGCGTCGAGCGCCTCCGGCCCGAGTTCGGCCTGCAAGTACTTCTGCTTGCCCTGCCCGATGCCGTGCTCGCCGGTGCAGGTGCCGTCCATGGCCTGGGCGCGCTCGACCAGGCGGTGCATGAACTCCTCGCCGCGCGCCATCTCGCCGTTGTCGTTGACGTCGCAGAGCAGCGAGCAGTGGAAGTTGCCGTCGCCGACATGGCCGACGATCGGCGACAGCAGGTTGAGCCGCTGCAGATCCTCCTCGGTCTCGGTGACGCAGTCGGCAAGCCGCGAGATCGGCACGCAGACGTCGGTGGCGACAACGCCGATGCTGTCGCCGGGGCGCAGCGCCTTGACGGACCAGTAAGCATCGTGCCGGGCCTGCCACAGCTTGGTGCGGTCTTCCGGCTTGGTGGTCCAGGTGAAGTCGCCGCCGCCGCATTCGGCGGCGATGTCGCGGAAATTCTTCGACTGCTCGGCAACCTCGACCTCGCTGCCGTGGAATTCCAGCAGCAGCAGCGGCGTCTCCGGCAGCGACAGCTTTGAGTAGCTGTTGCAGGCTTTCACCTGCGCGGCATTGAGCAGCTCGATCCGGGCGACCGGAATGCCGGTCTGGATCGCAAGGATCGTGGCCTGGCAGGCGCCACGCACCGTGTCGAACGAACAGGCCGCCGCCGCGATGGTGTCGGGAATGCCGCGCAGGCGGATGGTCAGTTCGGAGATGATCCCGAGCGTGCCCTCGGCGCCGACGAACAGATGCGTCAGGTCGTAACCGGCCGACGACTTCTTGGCGCGCGTGCCTGTCGTGATGATCTCGCCGTCGCCGCGCACCACCTTCAGCGCCAGCACGTTCTCGCGCATGGTGCCGTAGCGCACCGCGTTGGTGCCAGAGGCACGGGTCGAGGTCATGCCGCCGAGCGAGGCATCGGCGCCGGGATCGATCGGAAAGAACAGGCCCTGGTCGCGCAGATGCTCGTTGAGCGCCTTCCGCGTCACGCCGGGCTGGATTACGCAGTCGAGGTCCTCGGCATGGACCTCGAGCACCTTGTTCATGTCGCGCAGATCGATGCAGATGCCGCCCGCGGGCGCGTTGACCTGCCCCTCGAGCGAGGTTCCGGTGCCGAAGGCGATGACCGGCACGCGATTGGCGGCGCAAATCCGCACCACGTCCTGGATGTCAGCGGTTTCCTGCGCCATCACGACGGCGTCCGGCGGCTGGGTCGGCAGCCATGTGGTGGTATGGGCGTGCTGCTCGCGCACCGCCTGCGACGTGACGAGCCGGTTGCCGAACCGCGCCGCCAGCGCGTCGATCGCGCGCTTCAGGGCCTGCGGATCAGGTCGCGTCACATAGCCCGAAATCGTTGTCGCCACGTCAAATTTCCTCCCACCCTTAGCCGACCGTGGCAAAGCTTGTATAAGGGGTCAAGAGAGCCTGACTTGAAAAAGTGGACGCCGGAGTCACAGAAAAGCTCATGCTCGAACGCCAACGAACCGGGGACGGATCATGACTTCAGCGACTGCCACCAGCGAGATGCCGCTTCCATCGGCCCCGTTCAGATCCTCGGTGATGCAGATCGAGCCGCAATGGATCGACTACAACGGCCATCTCAACATGGCCTACTACAACGTGATGTTCGACCGCGCCATCGACGAGATGTGGCTGCAGCTCGGCATCGGGCCGGACTACATGAAGGCGCGGCACTGCTCGACCTTCACCGCCGAGTGCCACGTCCGCTATCTCCGCGAGATTCATCTCGGCGATCCCGTGCAGGTCCAGGTCTACCTGCTCGGCGCTGACGAGAAGCGGCTGCACACGTTCGAGGAGCTGCGCCATGCCACCGAAGGCTGGCTCTCCGCGACCTCGGAAAATCTCACGCTGCACATCGACATGGAGGCGCGCAAGGTAGCGCCGTTTCCGCCCGATATCCGCGCCCGCGCGCAAGCGATCGTGGACAGCTATGTGGGCGTATCGCGTCCCGAGGGCATCGGCCGCAACGTGGCGATGCCCTCGGCGAAATAACTTGCCGTTTTCAAGCGAAGCGGCCGCCGGTTCGCGGCCTCGCTAGACCCTTGTGCGGCCGCGTACCAATCCGACCACCGCCGACACCAGAAACAGGATGACGGCGATGAAGAAGATCGCCTTGGCGATTTCGACGGAGGCGCCGGCGATGCCGCCAAAGCCCAAAATGCCCGCGATCAGGGCGATGACCAGGAACGTGACGACCCAGCTCAGCATGATCAAAACTCCGCTTCGTTTTCCCTGTTGTTGCTCGGCGCGAACCTCTGCCCGGCGCCGCACCTGTTGAAACAATCCGGCGGGGAAATGCTGGTTCCTGAGCATGAAACCGCGAAATTTTCGCCGATTTCCGGAACCGCGATTGACTGCGGGCTGCTGCCAAAGCGTTCCTGTCGATCGCGATAAAACCTGTCAAAACGGCCGATCAGGCCCTATATGGCCTTCAATCCCTGTTAAGAAGGCTCCCCTTCACCATCCTGCGGTGCCATCGTGGGGCCGAGACGATTCGCCAATGACCGAGCCGAGCAAATTGCCCCATCACGGCGTTCCCGAGCACCAGCCGGCGGCTGGCGGCATCGCCGCGCGTGCGCGGGCGGCGGCCGGTCCGCAATATCTGAACGGCCTCAATCCGGAGCAGCGCGAGGCGGTCGAGACGCTCGACGGTCCGGTGCTGGTGCTTGCCGGCGCCGGCACCGGCAAGACACGCGTCCTGACCACGCGCATCGCGCATATCCTGAGCCAGGGCCGCGCGCGGCCGCATGAGATCCTGTCGGTGACCTTCACCAACAAGGCGGCGCGCGAGATGAAGCTGCGGCTCGGCCAGATGCTCGGCCAGGCGGTCGAGGGCATGCCGTGGCTCGGCACCTTCCACTCGATCGGCGGCCGCATCCTGCGCATCCATGCCGAGCTGGTGCAGCTCAAGTCCAACTTCACGGTGCTCGACGTCGACGACCAGGTGCGGCTGCTGAAGCAATTGCTGCAGGCCGAGAACATCGACGACAAGCGCTGGCCAGCGCGGATGCTGGCCGGCCTGATCGACGGCTGGAAGAACCGCGGCCTGTCGCCGTCGCAGGTGCCGGCGGGCGAAGCGGCCTCGTTCGGCAACGGCAAGGGCGGCAAGATCTACGCGACCTATCAGGAGCGGCTGAAGATCCTCAACGCGGCCGATTTCGGCGACCTGCTGCTCGAGAACATCCGGCTGTTCCGCGAAAATCCGGACGTGCTGCGGCAGTACCAGAGCCGCTTCAAGTTCATCCTGGTCGACGAATATCAGGACACCAACGTCGCGCAGTATCTGTGGCTGCGCCTGCTGTCGCAGGCGCCGTCGCGGCCGGGCCAGCCGCTCTCGGCGGTGATCCCGGGCGAGCTCACCTCGCCCCGCTTGCGGGGAGAGGTCGGCGCGCAAGGCGCGCCGGGTGAGGGGGACTCTCCGCGGACTGAGCTCGAGGATAGAGCCCCTCACCCCGACCCTCTCCCCGTGAAGGACGGGGAGAGGGAGCAGACCGTTCTCAAGAACATCTGCTGCGTCGGCGACGACGACCAGTCGATCTATGGCTGGCGCGGCGCCGAAGTCGACAACATCCTGCGCTTCGAGCACGATTTCCCCGGCGCCAAGGTCATCCGCCTCGAGCGCAACTACCGCTCCACCGGCCACATCCTGGCCGCGGCCTCGCATCTGATCGCGCATAATGAAGGCCGCCTCGGCAAGACGCTGCGCACCGAGGATGTCGACGGCGAGAAGGTCACCGTCACCGGCTCCTGGGATTCGGAAGAGGAAGCGCGCGCGATCGGCGAGGAGCTCGAGGAACTGCAGCGCGCGGGCGAAAACCTCAACGACGTCGCCATCCTGGTGCGCGCCTCGTTCCAGATGCGCGAGTTCGAGGACCGCTTCGTCACGCTCGGCCTGCCCTACCGCGTGATCGGCGGGCCGCGCTTCTATGAGCGCGCCGAAATCCGCGATGCGCTGGCCTACTTGCGCACCATCAATTCACCCGCCGACGATCTCGCCTTCGAGCGCATCGTCAACGTGCCCAAACGGGGGCTCGGCGACGCCACCGTGCAGCTGCTGCATGACCATGCCCGCAAGCGCCGCATTCCGCTGTTCGAGGCGGCGCGCGCCGTGGTCGAGACCGACGAGCTGAAGCCGAAGGCGCGCGGCTCCTTGCGCGATCTCGTCATGCAGTTCGACCGCTGGCGCGCCCAGCGCGAGGTCACCTCGCATACCGAGCTCGCCGAGATCGTGCTCGACGAGAGCGGCTACACCGAGATGTGGCAGAAGGACCGCTCGGCTGATGCCGCGGGCCGGCTGGAGAACCTCAAGGAGCTGGTGCGTTCGATGGAGGAATTCGAGAACCTGCAAGGGTTTCTCGAACATATCTCGCTGGTGATGGACCGCGACGGCGAGGCCGGCGACGAGGCGGTGTCGCTGATGACGCTGCATTCGGCCAAGGGCTTGGAATTCGACAACGTGTTCCTGCCGGGCTGGGAGGAAGGCCTGTTTCCGAGCCAGCGCACGCTGGACGAACAGGGCCGCGCCGGGCTCGAGGAGGAGCGCCGCCTCGCCCATGTCGGGCTGACCCGGGCGCGCCGCCGCGCCAAGATCTATTTCGCCACCAACCGCCGCATCCATGGCACCTGGTCGACCACGATCCCCTCGCGCTTCCTCGACGAGCTGCCGGCGCACAATGTCGAAATCACCGAATCCAAGGGCGGATCGGGCTGGGGCGGCAGCGGCGGCTATGGCGCCTCGCGCTTCGACAACCTCGAATCATTCGGCTCGAGCTATTCGACCCCGGGCTGGCAGCGCGCCCAGGCCAACCGCAACCGCGGCGGCGGGGGCCGTAGCGGCAGCGGCTTCGAGGAGCGGCAATCCTCCTTTTCCTCCGAAAGCTTCAATCGCACCAAGCGCGGCCCTGTCGTGATCGAGGGCGAGCTGGTGGCGAAGTCCACCGGCACAACGTCGGATTTTTCGCTGGACGACCGGGTATTTCACCAGAAATTCGGCTACGGCCATGTGGTGAAGATCGACGGCAACAAGCTGACCATCGCCTTCGAAAAGGCCGGCGAGAAGAAGGTGGTCGACAGCTTTGTGCAACGGGTGTGACATAGCGACCTTTCTTTGGCGACCTTCTTTGGCGGTCTTCTCTGTTGGTAGCCCTTGACCCCAGTTGATTTCATGGGTTGAGATGGATCCATGGTCCGGGGGAGGTTTTTCCTTTTTGTCATCGCGCTCACCGCGCCGTCGCTGGCGGTCGCGGAGACGATGAGCTTTGGCGATTCGGCAGCCCAGCTCGCCAAGGCCTGCGGCGCAGACATCACCGCGAACTGCCGCGGCGTCAATCTCGACTCCAACCGCCTCAAGGAATGCCTGTCGCGCAACCGCGACGTGATCTCGCCGCAGTGCAAGGAGAGCTACTTCTCCACCCTCGATGCGATCCAGAAGCGGATCGCGGCGCGCGTCACCGTTGCGAATGCCTGCACCCGCGAGATCGTCAAGGTCTGCGGCGGCTCGACCAAGGAGACCAGCAAGTCGGTGCCCTGCCTCGTCAGCGCCAAGGGCCTCAGCCGCAATTGCACCCAGGCGATCAATGACGCGGGGTATCAATGATGCGGCTGTCGAGGCGAGGCTTGCGCGATCCTGGCCTTTTGGCCCTGCTGGGCACGCTGGCTTTGCTGGCGATGTCGATTGCGCCAGCGCCGGCGCAGACCGCCATCACACGCGACGACGTCATCGCCAAGCTCAATCATTTTGAGACAGATGCCGAGGTCGATGTCCCTGCGCTGCGCCAGCAGGTGGCCGAACGATCGAAGTCGCGATCGAAGAACGAGCCACCGCCCTCGAAGCGGCCGCCGATCGCTCCCGACCTGACCAAGCTGCCGACGTTTAACGTCGACATCGCGTTCGACGTCGACACGCCGATCGTGCTGCCGGAGTCGTATCAGACGGTCGGGCGGATCGCCGATGCGCTGACGCACTCCTCGCTGCTGCCCTACACCTTCCTGATCGTCGGCCACATCGAATCGACCGGACGACGCGAGAACAATGTGCTGCTGAGCCAGCGGCGCGCCGACGCGATCCGCGACATCCTGGTCAACACCTTCAAGATCACCGCGAAGCGCTTGCAGTCGGTCGGGCTCGGCGAGGAGCAGTTGCTCGACCCGACCAAACCCAACGCGCCGGTCAACAACCAGGTGCAGATCATGCTGGTCGCGAAGGTCGCCGACAGCGCGCCGCCCGCGCACCCTGCCCCGACGGCCGCCGCCAAGAAGCCGGCGAAATCAGCCAAGAAGCACTGATTGGATTGAATATCGGGGCGTCGGAACTGCGTCCCCTCCCGCCCGTATACGATGTCCCCGGGGCGAGCGGCGCCTCCACGATTTCGGAATAATAGAAGATTACCGCTGATTTGCCCGACGGGTCAAGTTGCAATATGCGCCGCCGGCCGCCGGCTCCTTTGCATGGGGTTGTTTTCGATATTTTGGTAGTGCGCCCCTGAGGCGGCAGGCTATCAGCCTCGTTCGAGCCCGGCCTCGATACGTGGACACGTGAGTTGCAGAGGCCGCAAGCGCCGTATGCAATGGCCCTGCCCGCAAGCGGGAGCGGTGCACGCTGCAGAATAAATTTCTCCCTCGCCGACCGATTGCAGAACGGACCGTGCGTTCCTATCTGGGCTGAACCCGCATCACGCGCCTGCCCGGGCCCCAATCCGCGCGCGCCCCCTCCCTCACGCTCACCGACTCTCCATGTCGCCGATCATCTCCGTATCCAATCTTTCGAAAACCTATGGCTCCGGCTTCAAGGCGCTGAAGGGCATCAATCTCGATATCGTCAAAGGCGAGATCTTCGCGCTGCTCGGGCCGAACGGCGCCGGCAAGACCACGCTGATCAGCATCATCTGCGGCATCGCCAATCCGAGCGAGGGCCGCATCACGATCGGCGGGCACGACATCATCGCCGACTATCGCGCGGCGCGGTCGATGATTGGGCTGGTTCCGCAGGAACTGCACACCGACGCGTTCGAGTCGGTGTGGGCGACCGTCAGCTTCAGCCGCGGCCTGTTCGGCAAGCCGAAGAACCCCGCCCATATCGAGAAGGTGCTGCGCGACCTGTCGCTATGGGACAAGAAGGACGACAAGATCATCACGCTGTCCGGCGGCATGAAGCGCCGCGTGATGATCGCCAAGGCGCTGTCGCACGAGCCGCAGATCCTGTTCCTCGACGAGCCGACCGCCGGCGTCGACGTCGAATTGCGCAAGGGCATGTGGGAGGTGGTCCGCACGCTGCAGGCTTCCGGCGTCACCATTATCCTGACCACGCACTACATCGAGGAAGCCGAGGAGATGGCCGACCGCATCGGCATCATCAACAAGGGCGAGATCATCCTGATCGAGGACAAGGCGACCTTGATGCAGAAGCTCGGCAAGAAGGAGCTGACCCTGCAGTTGCAGAACAAGCTCGAGGCCATTCCCGATGTTCTGTCTGCCTACAATCTCGAATTGTCCGACGACGGCCGCACCGTGACCTACGACTACGATACCAAAGGCGACCGCACCGGCATCACCAGCCTGCTCAACGATCTCCGCAATGCCGGCATCCGCATCTCGGACCTCGATACCAAACAAAGCTCCCTCGAAGACATCTTCGTCAGCCTCGTGAGGGCGCCATGAACTACCGCGCAATCCGGGCCATCTACCTGTTCGAAATGGCGCGCACCTGGCGCACGCTGCTGCAGAGCATCGTCTCGCCGGTGGTGTCGACCTCGCTGTACTTTGTGGTGTTCGGCGCCGCGATCGGCTCGCGCATCACCGAGGTCGAGGGCGTCAGCTACGGCACCTTCATCGTGCCGGGGCTCGTGATGCTGTCGGTGCTGACTCAGAGCATCTCCAACGCCTCGTTCGGCATCTACTTCCCGAAATTCGTCGGCACGATCTACGAGATCCTGTCGGCGCCGATCTCCTATTTCGAGATCGTCATCGGCTATGTCGGCGCCGCCGCCACCAAGTCGATCATCCTCGGCCTGATCATCCTGGCGACGGCCGGGCTTTTCGTACCCTTGCATATCCAGCATCCGGTGTGGATGCTGACCTTCCTGGTGCTGACGGCGGTCACCTTCAGCCTGTTCGGCTTCATCATCGGCATCTGGGCCGATGGCTTCGAGAAGCTGCAGATGATCCCGATGCTGGTGGTGACACCGCTGACCTTCCTCGGCGGCAGCTTCTATTCGGTGAACATGCTGCCGTCGGGCTGGCGCACCATTACGCTGCTCAATCCCGTGGTCTATTTGATCTCCGGCTTCCGCTGGAGCTTCTACGAGATCGCCGATGTCAGCGTGCCGCTGAGCCTCGGCATGACCGTGGGATTCCTCGTGGCCTGCATCGCCATCGTGGCGTGGATCTTCAGGACCGGCTACCGGCTGAAGAACTGACTTGCAAGCGAGTCATTCCGGGGCGCGCCTTAGCGCGAACCTCAGATGCGCAATTGCGCATCGGGGAATCTCACGCCGTCACTTCGAGATTCCGGGTTCATGCTTCGCATGCCCCGGAATGACGCTCGCCCGTAGCCCGGATAGAGCGAAGCGCAATCGGGACCCTATCGCCAAGCCTGCAGAACCCGGATTTCGCTTCGCTCCATCCGGGCTACGCGTCTGTCGAACTGCGGCGCAAGATTCCGGGTTCATGCTTCGCATGCCCCGGAATGACAATCCCAATCAATAGCAGTGGAAATGACCGTGGCGGTAATAGCCGCGGCAGCGGTGGCCACGGCGGTAACCGCGATCCGGGATGCCGAACACGCCCTTGACCGCGCCCATGGCGCCACCGACACCGGCGCCGACGGCGCCGCCAACCACGCCGCCCACCGGGCCGGCGACCCGGTTGCCCTCATAGGCGCCCTCATGAGCGCCGCGGACGATGCCTTGGGCATGGCCGGCGTGGGGGACTGCGACCAGCGTCAAAGCGAGGGCTGCGGCCGCAAGCAGGAGCGGCGCGGAGAGGCCGGCTGGGACGACGGCCGCGGTCTTCACCTTGGTGTTGTTCATCTGGATTCCTTGATGCGCGGCGCGAACGCGCCGCCGGGCGGGGATTTGTTAAACGCCCATGCGGCCAAATGGTTGCGCGTCGGAGGCCAACTGGGGCCGTGGTCGCGGCCTGCTCGCGAAAAAGTCAGCTCGCCGTGACAGGCAAGCCCGGCTCCGGCCTTGTTTGCGCCGCGCGCGGGATTAACCATGGCGATTGATCACGGCCTTGGCCCGCCACTGGAACCAAGTTCGGATTCCGTGCATATTGATTGCCGGGGACGGAGAGCCGCGGCTTCGCGAGCAGGCCTGGAGGCCAAAGGTAAAATGCGTTCGTTCCTCATTGCGTTCACGTCCGTGATGCTCTTCACCGCCGGCGCCGCACAGGCCAAGGTCGATATCACCATCGACAAGGACAACCAGCAGATGACCGTCGCGGTCGACGGCGTCGCGCGCTATCACTGGCCGGTCTCGACCGGCATCCCGTCGCGCGAAACGCCGAACGGCAGCTTCCGCGCCTTCCGCATGGAAGAGGATCACTACTCCAAGGAATTCGACGACGCGCCGATGCCGCACTCGATCTTCTTCACCAAGATCGGGCACGCGATTCACGGCACCGACTCGGTGAGCCGCCTCGGCTCGCCGGCCTCGCATGGCTGCGTGCGGCTGTCGCGCGACAACGCAACCACGCTTTACTCCCTGGTCCAGAAGGAAGGCGTGCTCAACACCACCGTGACGCTGACCGGCTCGTCGCAGGTCGCGCTGGCGCGCAATCCGCGTGGGCGCAATGGCACCGCCGTCGCCCGCCGCGCGCCGCAGCAATATGACGAGCAGTACGGCACCGCCGCCGCCGGCGATCCGGTCGTGCTGACGCCGCAGCCGCGAGACTATCCGGCGCAGGCCCGCACCGATGACGGCTACATCTATCCGGCCGACGGCAGCTCGACCGATCGCCGCTATCCTGCACCGCCGTCAAGCCGCCGCGTCTACGATGCGCAGGCCTATGGCCAGCAGCAGCAGTACTACGGCAATCAGGGCTACGCACCGGCGCCGCAGGGCTACTACCAGCCGCGCCCCGCCTATCAGCCGCGCGGCTTCTACGGCAACACCTATCAGGATTAGAGCGTTTTCGAGCGAAGTAGGCGCCGGTTCGCGTGAAGAAAACGCGTCAAAAGAAATCTGCCGCACGCTCTTGATCCGTGACGGCGCCGCAGGCAGGGCGCCGTCAGTTCACGCTCCCCTCACCCGCTTGTGACCGTCGCAAAGGGCGCCCGTCATCGTGCGCCGTGGCCCGTCGTCGCGTCGTCATCTGATTGTAAAACTAGCCCGATATTCGGCGGCACAAGCGCCCGCCTGGCCCCTGGAGGCCGATTCACGCGGCATGCCCGATGAAATCAGGGCGAGAAGCGCGGGTCACGCAGACTAGATCAGAGGTCGACATGAAACGGGGCATCATTGTCCTTTGCCTGTGCATCGTGGCGATGGCCGCTTATTTCACGACGGACAGATGGGCCATCCGTCACACGACGCTGACGTTCCACGACGTTCTGCGCGACGACCGCGACGTCACGGTCGAGGTCGCGGTGCGCCGCGACCGGCAAATGCAGGCGATGGCCGAGATGATCGAGCTGCCGGTCGCGATCCTGAGCCACGGCAACACCGTCAAGAACACCGAGTACTCGTTCCTCACCAATTTGTTCGCGTCGCGCGGCTACCTCGTGGTCAGCATTCAGCATGATCTCGACACCGACGCGCCGATGGTCACCAAGGTCGGCGAGGAATATGTCGGCCGCCGCATGCAGTACAATCGCGGCGTCTTCAACATCATGTATGCGATCGACGAGCTCAAGAAGCTCTACCCGAACGCAAACTATCGCCAGCTGACGTTGATCGGCCATTCCAACGGCGGCGACATCTCGATGTTCTTCGCCAAGCAGCATCCCGACCTGGTGAAGAAGGTCGTCACGCTGGACAATCTGCGCGTCCCCTTCATCGCCGACGGCAGGATAAAGATCCTCTCGTTCCGCTCCAGGGATCCGGTGTTCAAGGCCGATCCGGGCGTCGTGCCCGACGACGAGACCTGTGCGAGACTCGGCATCAAGGTGGTCAGAACCGAATTCCAGCACAACGATCTCAGCGACCGCGGCCCGGACAGCGCGAAATCGTCGATCCAGGCCGGCGTGGAGCAATTCCTCGACGAGGATGCCGGCGAGAGCACGCCGACGATGCCGCTGCTCGCTGCCTCGACGCCCGCCTCCGCGAGTACAGCGCCGCCAGAGAACAAATAGTCGCGTCGCGCTGAAGGCGAGCTGGCGCTCTCCGTCGGACAGCTCTCCGTTCCGATTGAATCGGAACGGAGCTCCAGCTTCTTGCTTTGACTCTAGGCGCGCGCGTGGCGATAGCCGGTGGCAACGAGCCAGATTGCGGAAAGCAGGAAATAGAACGCGCCGAAGCCCGCATAGGGAGCGACGTCGAGAATGGTCGGCGCAACGGTGCCGATGGACTGGCTGATCATGTAGCCGCCGGCGAGTGCCGACTGTGCGCCACTCAGGATCATCGCCCATTGCGCGCCATAATGACGCCAGCGCCTGACGCCGGTGTACAATTGCAGCACGCCCGCGAGGATCGCCCAAACCCCGAACACGGCGAGGACGGCATAGCTGCTGTGGCGGAGCGCCACGATCACGGCGAGCGTCGTGATCGCGCTGACCACGACATTCAGGGCCTGGGATGGGTTGGCCTTCAGGCCGCCATTGACCCGGGCATCAGCCAGATTGGCGATGCCGTCCCACGCCGGGTAGATCACGAGCAGAACCGCGGCAGGGCCGGCTTGACCGCTGAACAGAACGGCGGCGGCGACCCAGGCGACCGAGAAGATGGCGCGCCCGAGATAATAGGATCGCAGCCAGGTGGATTGGGTCGAAAGGTGGCTTTGCATTGACAGGGCTCCTTGTTGTCTTCCTACTAGTAGGTAGTTGATGGATTCCAGTCAATCTGGCGCTCGGACGCCCTGTGCGGAGAGGAAGGCCTTGATTTACCTTTGTAATTTACCTACTGGAAGGTAGGCATGACGTGAACGTGATGACTTCGACTTCTGAAAAAATTCTCGACGTCGCGCAGCCCCTCATCGTCGCGGGGGGCTATAACGGCTTCAGCTATGCCGACATCTCGGATGCCATCGGCATCCGGAAGGCGAGCATCCACCATCACTTCCCGACCAAGGCCGAGCTGGTCTCGGCGCTGGTGGATCGCTACCGGCAGCAGACCGAGCTGGGCCTGAAGTCGCTTCGGGAGCAATTCGCAAGCCCGGCTGACCAACTGCAGGCTTACGTGAACTTCTGGCAGGCGTGCATCGGCGATGCCTCGCTGCCGTTCTGCGTCTGCGCGATGCTTGCCGGCGAGATGCCGATGCTGCCGGACGAGGTCGCATCGCGCGTCCGCGCCCATTTCCATCATCTTGCGGGATGGCTCACCTCGGTGCTGCAGGCCGGCGCGGAACAGCATCTGTTCCGGCTGGACCAGCGGCCGCACGAGGAGGCCCAGATGCTGATGGCATCGGTTCATGGGGCAATGCTCTCGGCGAGGGCTTTCGACGATCCCGGAATGTTTGCCGCGATCGTCAAGCCCCAGTTCGCCAGACTGCTGGTAGCCGATCGCTAGAGAATTATCGCGCGGAAGCCGCCGCGATTGGCTCGGCTTGCAGGTCCTACTGCTCGCCGTCGCGCAGTCGGCGGTACACTGCACCCAGCACGTTCGAATAGTCGTCGGTCCAGACCCGTTGCTTCTCGTCGGCTTCGGTCTCGGTCCAGACATCAGACGATGCGAGCTTGCCGACGTCTTCCTCCTCGCGCGCGGAGACCACGACCGAGGTCGAGAAGATGTACTCGTTGTCGCGGCCGGAATCCTCGCTATAGACCCAGCTCTTCATGTCGTTGGCGTCGGCGATGCCGACCACGACGCTGGCAAGCTCGAGGTGACGGTTGGAGACGTGCATCACGACCGCGCCCTGCGGCGCCAGCTTCTCCTTGTAGATCGCCATCGCCTCCTCGGTCGCGAGATGGATCGGGATCGCGTCCGACGAATAGGCGTCGACGATGATCAGATCGTAGAGGCCGTCCGGCTCCTTGGCGAAGGTCAGCCGCGCGTCGCCGATGACGGGCTTGAGGTTCGGCTCGCAGTTCTGGATGTAGGTGAAGTATTTCGGATCGCGCGCGGTATCGACCATCGACTGGTCGATCTCGAAGAAGCGCCAGTCCTCGCCGGGGGCCGACGCGCAGGTCAGCGTCCCCGAACCGAGCCCGATCACCGCCACTTTCAGCGGCGCGCCCTTGCGCTCGCGGATTGCAGTGATCGCCCGCCCGATGCCGCCATCCTTGTAATAGTAGCTGATCGGTTCGGGCTTTCCGGCGACCGGCGTGCCGTCATCGTTCTTGAACTTCTCGGCGCCATGGATCGTGGTGCCGTGCATCAGCACGTGATACTGCCCGTTCGGCGTCACCACGATCTTGTGCACGCCGAAGAAGCTGCGCACGGTTTCGACGCGGCCGTCGTCGGATGGATAGGCGCGCAGCACCACCAACGCGACCACGACGGTGGCGAAGATCTTCCAGCGATTGGCGTTCAGCGCGAGCGCAAGCAGCGCCGAGAGCACGCCGACCGCGCCGATCACCCAGACCCGGTGCACATCGAACCAGTTGAAGATGTCGCCGGCCGAATAGCTCGGCGCGATCAGCGCCACCGCCAGCACCGCAAGGAACGGCCAGTACCAGGCGCTCCAGCGCGGCAGCCGCTCCGCGCCGCCGGGCGGACGGCATAGCGCCGCGAGCGCCAGCAGGATCGGATATTCGGCGACCCACGAGAAAGTAAAAGGCGCTACAAGCCCCGCGAACAGGCCGCCGACCATGCCGCCGAACGACAGCGCGACGTAGAAGCCGGTGAGATATTTCGCCGCCGGGCGGGTGCGCGCGAGCTCGCCATGACAGGCCATCGCGACGATGAAGAAGCAGAGCTGATGGCCGCCGAGCGTGAGCAGCAGGTTCTGCTCGCCGCCGACCGCAAGCAGGATCACGACGCCGGCAATCGCCAGCGGCTGCGCCCGCAGCATCCATTTGTGCGGCAATAGCGGCCGCGACTGGAACACCAGCACCCAGGTCAAGAGATACAGCGACAGCGGCAGCACCCACAGAAGGGGCGCGGCGGCGACGTCGGTCGAGATATGCGCCGTCACCGCGATCAAGAGGCCGGACGGCACCGCGGCGAGGAAGATCCAGCGCGCCCGCAGCGGCCAGGACGGCGCCGGCGCATTGGCGTCATCGACCTGCATGTCAAGCGCGGCGGCATTGGCCGGCGACCGCAACAGCAGCACGCCGCAACTTGCGATCAGAATAATCAGCAGACCATAACCACCGGTCCAGATCAGATTCTGGATGCGCAACGTGAACATCGGCTCGAGCAGCACCGGATAGGACAATAGCGCGAGGAAGCTGCCGATGTTCGAGGATGCGTAGAGGAAATACGGATCGGGACCATTGGGATGTCCGGTGCGCACGAACCAGGCCTGCAGCAGCGGATTGTTGGCGGCGAGCGCGAAGAACGGCAGGCCGATCGAAACCGCGAACAGGCCGAGCAGCCAGATCGCATAGCCGGACGTCGGCGGCTCGCCCCAGCCGCTCCTGATCGCCAGCGGCAAGGTCAGCAACGCGACGACGAGCAGCACCAGATGCACCACGACCGGCGCAATACGGCCGTTCAGCTTCATCAGGAGATGCGCATAGGCGTAGCCGCCGAGCAGCAGCGACTGGAAGAACACCATCGCCACCGACCACACCGCCGGCGAGCCGCCGAGCCGCGGCAGCACCATCTTGGTGAACAGCGGCTGCACCGAGAACAGCAACAGGGCACTGACGAAGATCGCGGCGGTGTAGACAACCAGCACCAGCCGGTTGCGCGAGGCGGTCGGCTCAGACGTCATGAAAGCTCCGGCATGGACCCGGCGGGCGCCGGAGGCGGACAGTCCGGTGGCACCCCACCGGAGGATTTCAGTTGAGCATACGGCACTATCACGGACAAGAAACGGCGGTCACGCGGACTTGACGACGCGGCGCTGCGGCGCCACAGCACATGCTCTAATCACTGCTTCTTGAAGCGGACATGAACGAAACAGACGTCGTCATCATCGGTGCGGGGCACAACGGCCTCACCTGCGCGGCCTATCTCGCGATGGCCGGGCTGCGCGTGAAGGTCGTGGAACGCCGCAAGGTGGTCGGCGGCGCTGCGGTCACCGAAGAATTTTGCCCGGGCTTCCGCAATTCGGTCGCCGCCTACACGGTGAGCCTGCTCAATCCGCAGATCGTGTCTGACCTGAAACTTGCCGATCACGGCCTCAGGATCGTCGAGCGGCGCGCGCAGAACTTCCTCCCCGCGCCCGACGGCAGCTATTTGCTGACGGGCGAAGGCCGAACCCGGGAGTCGGTCGCAAAGCTCAGCCGCAAGGACGCCGCCCGCAATCGGCGTGTTCTCAGGGGAACTCGAAGCCATCGCCGACGTGCTGCGGCAATTCGTGCTGCGCGCACCGCCGAACCTCGTCGAGGGCTTTGGCATCAGCGCGATCAGCGAGGCCTTCAACGCGCTCGGCACCGCCAACATCCTGCGCCGGCTGTCGATGGATCAGCAGCGCAATCTGCTCGACCTGTTCACGCGATCGGCCGGCGAGATGCTCGATGAGCGTTTCGAGAACGACCTCGTCAAGGCGCTATTCGGCTTCGATGCCATCGTCGGCAATTATGCCAGCCCCTACGCGGCGGGCTCGGCCTATGTGATGCTGCATCATGCGTTCGGCGAGGTGAACGGCAAGAAAGGCGTCTGGGGCCACGCGATCGGCGGCATGGGTGCGATCACCCAGGCGATGGCGCGTGCCGCGCGCAGCCATGGCGTCGAGGTCGAAACCGATGTGGCCGTCCGCGAGGTGATCGTCGAGAAGGAGCGCGCCGTCGGCGTCGTCCTCGACAATGACGAGGCCGTGCGCGCCAAATACGTCGTCTCGAACGTCAATCCGAAGCTGCTGTACACACGCCTGGTGCCGGAAGGCGCATTGGCGCCCGAGTTCCGCGCGCGCATCTCACGATGGCGGAACGGGTCCGGCACGTTCAGGATGAACGTGGCGCTAAATGCCCTGCCCTCGTTCAGCGCGCTGCCCGACCCGGGGGATCACCTCACGGCGGGGATCATCATCGCTCCGAACCTCGGCTACATGGATCGCGCCTGGCACGATGCGCGCGAATTCGGCTGGAGCCGCGCGCCGGTCGTCGAGGTGCTGATCCCCTCGACGCTCGACGACAGCCTGAGCCCGCCGGGCCAGCATGTCGCGAGCCTGTTCTGCCAGCACGTCGCGCCGCAACTGCCCGACGGCAGATCGTGGGACGATCATCGCGAAGAGGTCGCCGATCTGATGATCGCAACCGTCGATCGCTACGCCCCCGGCTTCGCAGGCAGCGTGATCGGCCGCCAGGTCCTGTCGCCTCTCGACCTCGAGCGGCAATTCGGCCTGCTCGGCGGCGACATCTTTCACGGTGCGCTGACACTGAACCAGTTGTTCTCGGCGCGGCCGATGCTCGGCCATGCCGACTATCGCGGACCGCTGAAGGGTCTCTACCATTGCGGTTCCGGCGCTCATCCCGGCGGCGGCGTCACCGGCGCCCCCGGCCACAATGCCGCGCGGGCGATTTTGGCCGACCATCGCGCGCTGTTCTCGTAGACGACACACCGCGCCCGCGGGACAAGCTGTGGACAGGCGTGTTGAGAAGCTGTGGGTCTGCGGTGGGCAGCGGCCTTGTCTCAAGACGGGATAACCGGTGGACGCCGCTGTGGAGCGGCTGTGCGACAGACGCTGACAATCCCGGGACAACGTTGTTGACGTCTTGTCGAGAAGCTGCGCGTGGCTCTGTGGACAACCGGCCAAAAAGAAAACACCGGGCGACAAGTCGCCCGGTGCTTCCCTGAGAACGCCGTTCGAGAAATTACTTCAGCGAGCCGCTGATCGAGTTGAAGGTCCCGCTCAGTGCCGTGCCGACGCCATTCACCGCAGCGATGATCGCGATGGCGATACCGGTCGCGATCAGTCCGTATTCGATGGCGGTCGCGCCGGATTCATTCCGCAAAAACTTAACGATAAAAGCCTTCATTGCAGCCCTGCCCTTGGTTGTGATGCCTTGGAACGAAGGGTGTTCCCAGTTCCGCCGCCGTAGTAGTACGGCAACATCTAAGGTTGTCTGAACCGGGAACCTCTCAATTCTCGCGATATTCGATTGAATCCGGCTTGAAATTTTAACAAAAACCGCGCTACCGGCCTCCGATGACCCCGTCCACACACCGCGCCAGCGTCACCCTTCCTGATGAATCGACCGCAAAGCGCGTGGTAGACGCGCTTTCCGAGCTGTTTTTCGAGGATCAGGCGGCGTTTGCGGCCTTCGAGCGACCGGATGGCCGCTGGGACGTCACCGTCCATTTTGCCGAGCCGCCGGACCAAAATTTACTGCGCGAGCTGGTCGGCCAAGCTGTGCGGCAGGATGTCGCATCTACTTTAGTCTTTGATACCGTGGAGGCCAAGGACTGGGTCAAGGCCAGCCTCGAGGATCTTGTCCCGGTCGCCGCCGGCCGCTTTATCGTCCACGGCCAGCATGACCGGCACCGGATACCCCCCAACAAGCTTGGGATCGAGATCGAGGCGGCGCTGGCCTTCGGCACCGGCCATCACGGCACCACCCGCGGCTGCCTGCTGCTGCTCGACCACGTGCTGAAAGCGTATCAGCCCCGCCGTGTGCTGGATCTCGGCACCGGGACCGGCGTGCTGGCGATCGCCGCCGCCAAGGCGCTGCACGGCAAGGTGCTGGCGAGCGACATCGACCCGCCGTCGGTCGGGGTCGCCGAGGAGAATGCCCGGCTGAACGGCGCAGGCGATCTGGTGGACGTGATCCGCGCCACCGGCTTTGCGTCGCCGCGCTTTGCCGAGGACGGTCCGTTCGACCTGGTGCTCGCGAACATCCTCGCCAATCCGCTGCGGCAGCTGGCCGGCCCGATGGCGCGCCACCTCGCCTCGTCGGCGCAGGTCATTCTCTCCGGCCTGCTGACGCATCAGGCGCCGGCGGTCATCGCCGCCTACCGCGCCCGCGGGCTGGTGCCGCTGCGGCATCTGAAGATCGAGGGTTGGAGCAGCCTGCTGCTGCGCTCCGTGAAGTGACCGCGACCGGCAGACAGTGCGGCGACTGCACGCTCTGCTGCAAGGTGATGGCGATCGAGGAACTGGCCAAGCCCGCCAACACGTGGTGCCCGCATTGCAAACCGGGGCGCGGCTGCCGGATCTATCCGGGGCGGCCTATGGAATGCCGCTCGTTCAGCTGCGTCTGGCTAGCGAACGAGCTGCTGGAGGAGCACTGGAAGCCTTCCAGGTCGAAGCTCGTCCTGACCACGTCGGAAGATGGTCTTGAGGTCAGATGCGATCCGGGCTTCCCCGACGCCTGGCGCAAAGTGCCGTTTTGCAACGAGCTCAGGGAATGGGCGATCTCCGGCGAGACGCTCGACATGACCGTCGTCGTGATCGCCGGCCAGCGCATGACGCTCGTGACGCCCGAGCGCGAATTCGATCTCGGCATCGTCGGCCCCGATGAGCGGATCGTGCGCGAACTCGAGGACGGCAAGGTCGTCAATGTGACCTTGGCGAAGGCGTCCGACCTGGAACGGTAGCCGCGATCCGCGGGTTGTTTATTCGGGCGCTGGCGAATCGCTACGGTTGGTCTCGACCTTGCCCTGACCGGCCGCACGCTTGGCGCGCGCCTCGACAAGGCGGTCCAGCATCTGGACGATGACGCCGCGCTGCTTCTGTTCGACCGGCGCGATCGGGCCGCGGCGGACCGGCGGCGAGATCTTCTCAAACGTGAATGCAGGCATCGTGCATCTCCTCACCGTTGAGTTGAGACACTCCTGGACACTCCCCGTACGCTTAACCGTTGACGTGCAGTGGACATCGTCCGGCCAATTCCACTATGCCATATTCAAGCATAAGTTATGCCAAAAATATGGTCATGCTTGACCGCGCTCGCGCGAAGGTCATGCTTCATCCGAAGAGAGTGCGACGGCGATGTTCGAAGCCCATTTCCAGACGTTCGAAGAGCCTGAAGGCGGCGTGGCGCTGACTGCCCGCTTGAGCGCGCTGCGCGAGGAGCTGGCGCGGCGCAAGCTGACCGGATTCGTGGTTCCGCGCGCAGACCAGCAGCAGAATGAATATGTCGCAGCCTCCGAGGAGCGGCTCGCCTGGCTGACCGGCTTCACTGGATCGGCCGGGCTCGCGATCGTGCTGAGCAAGGAGGCCGCCCTGTTTGTCGACGGCCGCTACACGCTGCAGGCCGGCAAGCAGGTCGACCGCAAGGCCTGGCAGGTCGAGCCGCTGGTCGATCCGCCGCCGGAGCACTGGCTGACCCGGCATCTGGCGGCCGGCGACCGCCTAGGATTTGACCCCTGGCTGCACACTTCTGCGGCAGCCGAACGACTGGCAGCGGCCTGCGCCAAGGCCGGCGCGGAACTGGTCGCCGTCGACAGCAATCCGCTCGATGCGATCTGGCACGAGCGGCCGGCACCGCCGCTCGGTCCGGTCACGATCCACGGCGCGCAGTTTTCCGGGGAGATCGAAGCCGAGAAGCTCAAGCGCATCCGCCTCGAGATCAACAAGCTCGGCGTCGACGCGCTGGTGCTGTCCGACAGCCACGCGGTCGCCTGGACCTTCAACATCCGCGGCGCCGACGTCTCGCATACGCCGCTGCCGCTGTCCTATGCGCTGGTACCGAAGGAAGGCCGGCCGCTGGTGTTCATCGATCAGCGCAAGCTGTCCAACTCGACACGCGACCATCTCGAGCAATCGGCCGATGTCGAGCAGCCCGCGGCGCTGGCGGCAAAACTCACCGAGCTCGCCAAGCGCGGCGCCTCGATCGCGCTCGACAGCGCGACCGCAGCCGACGCCCTGAGCCGCCTGATCGCGGGTGCCGGCGGCAAGCCGGTGCGCGGCAGCGATCCGGTCAGCCTCTTGAAGGCGGTCAAGAACGTCACCGAGATCGAGGGCACGCGCACGGCGCATCAGCGCGACGCGGTGGCGCTGGTGCGTTTCCTCGCCTGGATCGATCGCGAGGCGCCCTCCGGCAGCCTCACCGAGATCGATACCGTCGAGGCGCTGGAGACGTTCCGCCGCCAGACCGGCGCGCTGAAGGACGTCTCCTTCCCGACCATCGCCGGCACCGGGCCGAACGGCGCCATCGTGCACTACCGCGTGACGCGCAAAAGCAACCGCCGGATCGAGCCCGGCGATCTCCTGCTGATCGATTCCGGCGCACAATATGAGGACGGCACCACCGACGTCACCCGCACCATCGCGGTCGGCAAGCCGACCGACGAGATGCGCGACCGCTTCACCCGCGTGCTGCGCGGCCATATCGCCATCGCCCGCGCGATCTTCCCCGACGGCACCACCGGCGCACAGCTCGACACGCTGGCGCGGCAATATCTCTGGCAGGCCGGGATCGATTTCGAGCACGGCACCGGCCACGGCGTCGGCAGCTATCTCAGCGTCCATGAAGGGCCGGCGCGGATTTCCAAGCTCGGCACCACGCCGCTGAAGCGCGGCATGATCCTGTCCAACGAGCCTGGCTACTACAAGACCGACGCCTACGGCATAAGGATCGAGAACCTCGAGCTCGTGATCGGCACCGACATTGCCGGCGCCGAGAAGCCGATCAATGCATTCGAGACGCTGACGCTGGCGCCGATCGATCGCCGTCTGATCGAGGTCGGCATGCTGAGCCCGGACGAGTCAAGCTGGCTCAACGACTACCACGCCCGCGTCGCGCATGTGGTGCGGCCGCATCTCGACGACAACGCCACCAAGCTGTGGCTGGACGAGGCAACGGCGGCGCTGAAGTAGCGGCGCGCCCAGCCATCCGCACACTCGACGTCGTCCCCACTCGGTGTCATCCCCCGCGAAAGCGGGGGATTCAGTACGCTGCGGCCTCTCAATTCAAAGCCGCGGCCTCTCAATTCAAATACGCCTGCCTCTGGAATACCGGGTCCCCCGCTTTCGCGGAGGACGACAGCGGAATTCGCAGCTGACGACGGAGCGTTTATTGCGCGAGACGAAACATCGTCACCGCGTCTCCTGAAATCGCATGGGCGTATGCCGAAACACCCGTATTCCGCGCGGACGGGCACGCTACAGTCTTTCCACAATGCTGGATCGGACCTGAATGCACGGCGTGATGGGCAAGCCGCCCGGCGCGGCCAAAGACAACATCGCGACATCGAAGGTCATGCTGCTGATGCTCGTCGTGATGACGGGCGTGGCGCCGATCTCGCTCTACATGCTGGTGCCGGCGCTGCCGGTGCTGGCGACCACCTTCGGCCGCGACATCTCTATCGCGCAGATGACCGTGTCTCTCTACATGGTCGGCATCGCGCTTTCACAGCTGATCATGGGGCCGCTGTCCGACAGGTTCGGCCGTCGGCCGGTGCTGCTCGCGGGCCTCGGCCTGATGGTCGTGGCCGGCGTCGGCTCGGTGTTCGCCGAGACCCTGCCGCAACTGATCGCGGCGCGCTTCTTCCAGGCGCTCGGCGGCGCCAGCGGCATGGTGATCAGCCGTGCCATCATCCGCGATCTCTATCCGCGCGAGCGGGTCGGCGCCATGATCAGCCTTGTCGTCGCCGCATTGATGATCGCGCAGATGGTGAGCCCTCTGACCGGCGGCCTGCTGGAGACCGCATTCGGCTGGCGCGCGATCCTCTATCTCATCACCGCGGCGTCGCTGATCACCACGATCTTCATCGCGTTGGCGCTGCCGGAAACCCGCCGCGACCGCGCCGAGAGCAGCAGCTTTCGCGGCGACCTCGGCAAGCTGATGACGAGCCGCGCCTTCGTCGGCTATCTATTGTGCCAGGTATTGGCGTCGCAGATCATCTTCGCCTTCGCCGGCGGCGGCCCTTACATCGTGGTGACCCAGATGGGCCGGACCAGCGCCGAGTATGGCGCGTGGTTCGCGATGACGGGGTTCGGCTACTTCGTCGGCAATCTCTTGTGCGTGCGCTTCGCGCCGCGGCACTCGCTGGAGAAATTGATCTGGTTCGGCCTCGCGCTGCAGGTCGGCGGCAGCCTGTTGAACCTGGTCTGGAGTTTTACCGGAGTAAACCAGGCCCCGCTCTGGCTGTTCGGCACCCAGATGATCGTGATGATCGCCAACGCCTTCGTGATGGCCAATTCCGCCGCCGGCGCCATCAGCATCCGGCCCGAGGCCGCCGGCACCGCCTCGGGCGCCATGGGGTTCCTGCAGCAGGGCATCGGCTCGCTGATCTCGCAATTCGGCGCCTATCTCGGCGGCCACTCCACCACGACGCTGCCGCTGACCGCGGCGATCTTCGCGATCTCGATCGCCTGCGCCTGCACCATGATCTTCGTCGTGCCGCGGCGGAAGGTGGTGGTGAGCGAGGAGCTGATCGCGCAGGCCGAGGAGGATGAGCAGGGGATGATGTGAGCAGTTCGTCATTCCGGGGCGATGCGCAGCATCGAACCCGGAATCTCGAGATTCCGGGTTCGCCTCTTCGAGGCGCCCCGGAATGACGGACAACCCTACTCCCCGATCAGCTTCAGCCACTCGTCCTCGGTCAGCACCTGGACGCCGTGCTTCTGCGCTTCGGCAAGCTTCGAGCCGGCGCCCGGCCCCGCGACGACGTAGTCGGTCTTCTTCGACACCGAACCGGCCGCCTTGGCGCCCAGCCGTTCGGCGGTCGCCTTGGCCTCGTCGCGCGTCATCATTTCGAGCGATCCGGTGAACACCACGGTCTTGCCGGCGACCGCCGAATTGCTCTTCGGCTTCTCGGCGTCGATGATCTCGTCGAGCTCTCCGGTCAGCCGCTCGACGATGCCGCGATTGTGGCTCTCGCCGAAATAGTCGGCGATGCTCTTGATCACGGTGTCGCCGATCTGGTCGAGCGCATCCATCTCCGCCATCGCTTCCTCGTCGCCCTTGGCGACCTTGAGGCAGGCATCGTGGAACGCGTCCCAGGAGCCATAGCCGCGCGCCAGTGCCAGCGCGGTGGTCTCGCCGACATGGCGCATGCCGAGCGCGTAGATGAAGCGTTCCAGGCCAATCCTGCGCCGGCTGTCGATCGCGGCGAACAGATTGCGCACCGAGGTCTCGCCGTAGCCTTCGATGTCCTCGAGCTTCAGCTTCGCGTTGCGCTTTTGCAGCGTGAAGATATCAGCCGGCTCCTTGACCCATCCCTCGTCGAAGAAATATTGCAACTGCTTCACGCCGAGACCGTCGATGTCGAAGGCGCGGCGCGACACGAACAGAATGAGGTGTTCGACCTTCTGGAACGGACAGGCGAACTCGCCGGTGCAGCGGGCGCGCGAGCCCTCCTCGCCGGCCGCAGTCTCCTCGCGCACCACGTCGGTGTGCAGCGGGCACGGGCACTTCTTTGGGAAGTGGAATTCCTTCGCGCTCTTCGGCCGCTTGTCGATCACGACGTCGACGACCTGCGGGATCACGTCGCCGGCGCGCTGGATCACCACGGTGTCGCCGATCCTGATGTCGCGTCCCTCGCGCAGCACCTCGCCCTTGTTGCCGATGCCCTTGATGTAGTCCTCATTGTGCAGCGTGACGTTCTGCACGATCACGCCGCCGACACCGACCGGCTCGAGCTTGCCGACCGGCGTGAATGAGCCGGTGCGCCCGACCTGGATCTCGATGTCGCGCAAAACCGTCATGGCGCGCTCGGCCGGGAATTTGTGCGCGATCGCCCAGCGCGGCGTGCGCGACACGAAGCCGAGCCGCTCCTGCCAGTCGATGCGATCGACCTTGTAGACGACGCCGTCGATGTCGTAGTCGAGCTCGGCGCGCTGCTCCTCGATCTTGCGATGGAAGGCGATCAGCTCCTCGACCGAGTGGCACAGCTTGGTCAGCGGATTGGTCTTGAAGCCGCACCGCTCGAACCAGTGGATCATGCCGGTCTGGGTATCCTCCGGCAGCGCGCTCATCTCGCCCCAGGCATAGGCGAAGAAGCCGAGCGGCCGCGAGGCAGTGATTGTGGGATCCTTCTGCCGCAGCGAGCCGGCCGCCGAATTGCGCGGATTGGCGAAGATGGTGTCGCCGGCCGCCTTCTGCCGCTCGTTGAGCGCGAGGAACGCCTTCTTGGTCATATAGACCTCGCCGCGCACCTCGCAAATGTCGGGCACGTTGCGGCCCTTCAGCTTCTGCGGCACGTCCTCGAGCGTGCGGATGTTGGCGGTGACGTCCTCGCCCTCGGCGCCGTCGCCGCGGGTTGCCGCGGTGACGAGTTCGCCGCCCTCGTAGCGC
Source organism: Bradyrhizobium sp. USDA 4510 (assembly GCF_054059095.1). Lineage (NCBI taxonomy): Bacteria > Pseudomonadati > Pseudomonadota > Alphaproteobacteria > Hyphomicrobiales > Nitrobacteraceae > Bradyrhizobium > Bradyrhizobium sp. USDA 4510. Next base: position 5,525,287 of record NZ_JBSSBT010000001.1, read on the forward strand.
AGCGACATCGAGAGCCCGTCGATCTTCGGCTCGGCCGAGAAATCGATCTTGTCATCCGGCAGCTTGAGGAAGCGCGTGATGCGCCCGACGAAATCGACCACGTCGGCTTCCGCGAACGCGTTGTCGAGCGACAGCATCGGCAGCGAATGACGAACCTTCCTGAAGCGCCCCGACGGCGCGGCGCCGACCTTCTGCGACGGCGATTCCGCGGTGACGAATTCAGGGAAGCGCTTCTCGATCGCATTGTGGCGCTGCCGCAGCGCGTCGTATTCGGCGTCGCTGACGCTCGGCGCGTCGTCCTGATAGTAGCGCTTGTCGTGACCTTCGAGCTCGAGCGCAAGGCGCATCAACTCGACCTTGGCCTGGGCCTTGGTGAGCTTGTCGACGTCGGAGAGTTCTTTCTTTTTTGCTGCTTTAGCCATGCGACGGGCGCGCTATAGTTTTTCGTCATTCCGGGGCGGTCCGTCAGGACCGAACCCGGAATCTCGAGATTCCGGGTTCGATGCTTCGCATCGCCCCGGAATGACTGTGTGGGAAATGGGGCTCATGTCGTACTACGTGTACATTCTAGCAAGTCGACGAGACGGAGCAATCTATGTTGGGATCACCAACGATCTCGTGCGGCGGGTCTACGAACATCGAATGAAGGCCGTCCCAGGCTTCACGTCCAAATACAACATCACGCAGCTGGTTTGGTTCGAAATCTACGACGACCCGATCTCCGCGATATCACGCGAGAAGGAGCTCAAGAAGTGGAAGCGAGCCTGGAAGACGCAATTGATCGAAGCGAGCAATCCGCAGTGGAATGACTTGTACGAGTCGATCTGTACCTGAGGTGGTCATTCCGGGGCATCGCGCAGCGATGAACCCGGAATCTCGAGATTCCGGGTTCGATGCTTCGCATCGCCCCGGAATGACGAGGGGAGAGATTACGCTGTCGCCGCCCGGAGCAGCCGTTCCGCGGCCGCCCTCGCCTCCGCGGTGATCTCGGCGCCGGCCAGCATGCGCGCGATCTCCTCGCGGCGGTGGTCGGCGGCGAGCGCGTTGACGCGGGTGGCGACCCGCTTGCCCTTGTCGAGCGCGTCCTTGGAGATCAGGAGATGCTGGCTGGCGCGGGCCGCAACCTGCGGCGCGTGCGTCACCGCCATCACCTGCACCTTGCCGGCAAGGCGCGCCAGCCGCGAGCCGATTGCATCGGCCACCGCGCCGCCGACGCCGGTGTCGATTTCGTCGAACACCAAGGTCGGCGCCGAGCCGCGATCGGCCAGCACGACCTTCAGCGCCAGCAGGAAGCGCGACAGTTCGCCGCCGGAGGCGACCTTCATCATCGGCCCCGGCTTGGTGCCCGGATTGGTCTGCACCCAGAACTCGACACGGTCGATGCCCTGCGGCCCCGGCGCGGCCGCGTTGCTGTCGACCTGGGTCATGAACTTCGCGCGCTCGAGCTTGAGTGGCGCAAGCTCGGCGTTGACGGCCTTGTTGAGCTTCTCGGCGGCCTTGGTGCGCGCCGCCGACAGTTTGGCGGCAGCTGCCGCATAGCGCTTGTCGGCTTCACCGGCGGCCGCTTCCAGCTTCTTCAGCTGGTCGGCGCCGGCATCGATCAGCGCGACGTCGCCGGCATATTGCGCCGCCAGCGCGGCCAGCAGATCGACCGGCGTCGAATATTTACGCGAGGCCGCGCGCAGCGCGAACAGCCGCTCCTCGATGCGCTCCAGCTCGGCCGGATCGAAATCGGTCGCCGCCAGCGCGGCGTTGAGGTGCTGGTCGGCTTCTTCCAGCGCGTTGATCGCAATATCGATCGCCTTGACCGCGGGCTCGATCAGCGCGGGCGCATTGGCGGCGCGCCGTTCCAGCCGCCGTACCGCCGCCGACAGCGACGCCACCGGCGAATGCGAGCCGCCGATCGCCTCCTGCGCCTCGCGCAGATCGGTTGCGATCTTCTCGCCCTGCATCATGGTGGTGCGGCGACCCGCGAGCTCGGTCTCCTCGCCTTCCTTCGGCGCCAGCGTCTTCAATTCCTGCGAGGCATGGCGCAGATAGTCCGCCTCGCGCGCGGCGCGCTCCATGCCGGCGCGATGCTCGTCGAGATCGGCATTGGCGGTCCGCCTGATATCCCACAGCGCTTCCAGCGCCGCGACGTCCTTCTCGTGTCCGGCGAAGGCGTCGAGCAGCTGGCGATGGGTGGAGGCGTCGACCAGCGCGCGCTCGTCATGCTGACCGTGGATCTCGACCAGCGCGGCACCGACCGCCTTCAGGGTCTGCACACTGATCGCCTGATCGTTGATGAAGGCGCGGGTGCGGCCATCGGCGAGCTGCACGCGGCGCAGGATCATCTCACCGGTGTCGTCGAGGCCGTTCTCGGCCAGGATCCCGGCCGCCGGATGCCCCTTCGGGACGTCGAACATGGCGGTGACCTGCCCCTGTTCGGCGCCGTGGCGCACCAGTCCGGCATCGCCGCGGCCGCCGAGCGCCAGCGCAAAAGCATCGAGCAGGATGGATTTGCCTGCGCCGGTTTCGCCGGTCAGCACCGCGAGGCCACGGGAAAATTCGATATCGAGCCGTTCGATCAGGACGATGTCACGGATCGACAGACGCGCCAGCATGCGAGGACAATTCCTAGCCGAGACCTATCTTCTTGAAGGTCCTGCTGATCCAGGATCCCTGATTCTCGCTCGGCTCGAGACCGCCGGACTTTACTAGATTATATGCGTCCTTGTACCAGCGGCTGTCTGGAAAATTGTGGCCCAGCACCGCGGCCGCGGTCTGCGCCTCGCCGGCGATGCCGATCGCCATGTAGGCCTCGGTGAGGCGGTACAGCGCCTCCTCGACGTGGCGCGTGGTCTGGTACTGCGTGACCACGGTCTTGAAGCGGTTGATCGCGGCGGTGAAGTCGCGCTTGCCCATGTAATAGCGCCCGACCGCCATTTCCTTGCCGGCGAGCTGGTCTCGCGCAGCCTGGATCTTGGACTTGGCCTGGGTGGCGTATTCCGAGGTCGGATATTTGCGGACCACCTCTTCGAGCGCCGCGATCGCCTTCTCGGTGCGGCTCTGGTCGCGCGAGATGTCCGGGATCTGGTCGAAATGCGATGCCGCGATCAGGTACTGGGCGTAGGACGCGTCCGGGCTGCCGGGATGCAGCGTGACGTAGCGGGTGGCAGAGCCGATGCAGCTGTCGTAGTCGCCCGCCTGGTAGAACGAATAGGCCGACATCAAGAGCGACTTGCGCGCCCAGTCGGAATAGGGATGCTGACGGTCGACTTCCTCGAACTTCTTCGAGGCGGCCTTCAGGTCCTTCTTCTCGTTCATCATGTACAAGCCCTCATTGTAGAGCTTGTCCGCGGGCTCATCGACGAACGTGTCGTCCTTGGCCATGAACTTGTCCCACAGCGCGCCGGTGCCGCAGCCGCTGAGCGGCATGGCCAGCACGATCAGCCCCGCCGCAAAACGCAGCGTGCGCGCGGCCTTGGTCAGGCCGGAGACGTCAGAAGAATTGCGTGATTCGAGCGCCATACGCATTGCCGACATGAATTGTAAAACCTGACGCCTTTGATGCGGTTAACGGCGACCCCACTCCACCCATGAACCGCGGTCATGGATGCAATATTTCCAGTGCCTTGACTGCCGTTACTCGCAACCGCAGGCCTGCTTAGCCGAAAAATGACCGTGGACCAACCGAATACGGAGCCATTCCGCCGGGAATAAGGCGACCCGGCGAAGCTCACAGCCTGCTGTGGTTATTACGGAAATTGGGCCCGACCGGCCAGGCGATCAGGACTTGGGCGATCAGGACACGTCCGGGCCATAGGCCGGGGCGACGAGGCCGCCCACGGTGCCTGCACCGGCTTCGACATGGCCACGGGCCGGCCGCCGAGCCGTCTCCGATTCGACCACCCGCCAGGCGCTGCGGTCGGCGAGCAGCGCCTTCAGCACCGCGTTGTTGAGCTTGTGGCCGCCCCGTACCGAACGGTAGCTGCCGAGCAGCGGCAGGCCGGCCAGCGCCAGATCGCCGATCACGTCGAGCACCTTGTGGCGGGCGCATTCGTCGGCGTAGCGCAGGCCCTCGGCGTTGAGCAGACGGGCCTCGTCGAACACCACGGTATTGTCGAAGGACGCGCCGAGCGCGAAGCCTGCACCCCACAGCCGCGCCACGTCGCTCATGCAGCCGAACGTGCGGGCCCGCGCGACCTCGCGGCGGAAACCTTCCGGCGACAGATCGAAGGTGAAGGTCTGGCGACCAATCACCTGGTTGGTGAAATCGATCTCGACTTCGGTGCGGAACCCGCCGGCGAACGGACGCAGTTCGCCAACCGATTCGCCGATCTTGACCTGCACCGGCTTCAAAACCTGGATGAAGCGGCGGACGCCGGGCTGGGTCACAATGCCGGCCTGATCGATCGCCGCGACGAACGCCGCAGCGCTGCCGTCCATGATCGGAACTTCGGCGCCGTCGACTTCGATGGTGGCGTTGTCGACGCCCATGCCGCGCAGCGCCGCGAGCACGTGCTCGGCGGTGGAAACCAGCGGCCCTTCGCGGTCACCCAGCACCGTCGCGAACTCGGTCGCGATCACCGCATCGGCGGTGGCCACGACTTCACGGTCGGAACCGTCGAGACCGGTGCGGACAAAAATAAAACCCGCATCAACAGGTGCAGGTCCCAGGGTGAGACTGACAGGAAGACCGGAATGAACGCCTACGCCAGTCACGGTGGCTTGCGACCGAAGCGTTGTTTGACGGCTGAACTTCATTCGATAATGCCCACTACCCGACTTCACTCAATTCAAGTGGCCAAATTTCCCCAAGGCCGACTCGCTTGAGCTCCCCAAGTCACGGCAGACCATAGTCACGGCCCTAAACCGCGCCAACTCACGCTTCTTTACCGATTGTTACCCCATCTCCGCCGCATTCACGCCCAAGGTAAACCAAACTACGGCAGCGAAAGCGGTCTTCGGCAACGCGCCATCTGACCACCGAAAGAATAATTAATCATTTAAAATCAGTTGCTTGTTCATCCGGCGCGATCGCCTGCCCGCGCCAAGGAAAAGGCCCCGGCGGTTCCCCGCCGAGGCCTTCTTCGTGGCCAAGATTGTAACAAACTTCAGTTTGCCTGCCGGCGCAGGAAGGCCGGGATATCAAGATGGTCGTCGCCCTGTGGCGCTGGGGCAACAGGTGCCTGGCGGCCATGAGCGTCCAGACCCTGCGGCGCAGGGCGCTTTGCATATTCGGATACCGGCGATTCGTTCGCCGAAATCTGCTGGGCGACGCTGCGGGCCGGCTTGCGCTCGGGCAGTGGCGGCATCGTCGGCATGGCCGGACCGGAGCTACGGGCCGCGATCGGCGGCTCGGTCTCTTCGTCGCGGCGGCCGAGGCCGACATTGGCCAGTCGCTGCAGCAGCGACAGGCGGGTCTTCTGCGGGTGTTCCGGTTCGCCGTCACCGCTGGCCTGGCGGATTTCGGCCTGCGCCGGCATCGGCAGATCCTCGAACTTCGGCATCCGCGGAGCACGGACCGGCGACCGTTCCGCCGCCTGCGGGATGAAGGTCTCGGGCGGCATCGGCTCATGCTGCTCGGCCCGGGCGGCCTCGTGGTCCGGGAACAGCGAGGGCTTCTGGGCAATCGGCCGCACGGTGACGTCACCGTAGGAGGCCGGCTGCATCGGCGCCTGGGCGGCCGGCGCGCTGTCGGGAGCAACCGCGGCGGCGATCGCCGCGAGCGCGGCGCGCTCGACGGCCGGACGCTGCTGCTGGCCGGCCGGAGCCGCAATCGGGGCGACCGTCACGCCGGTCGGCGGTTCCAGCTTCTGGGCACGCTCGGCCATGCGCTGATTGTCGGCACGCAGGCGGGCGGTCAGATCGGCCAGCCGGCTCTCCGGCGAACCGCCCGACTGCTGCGCGGCGGGAGCCTGGGCTCGGGAGGCGATCGCGGCCTGCTCGATACCAGTTGCGACCACCGAGACGCGAATGACGCCGTCGAGCGATTCGTCGAAGGTGGCGCCGACGATGATGTTGGCGTCGGCGTCGACTTCTTCGCGGATGCGGGTGGCAGCTTCGTCGACCTCGAACAGGGTCAGGTCCTTGCCGCCCGTGATCGAGATCAAGAGGCCGCGGGCGCCCTTCATCGAGCTGTCGTCGATCAGCGGGTTGGCGATCGCGGCTTCCGCGGCGGTCAGTGCGCGCTTCTCGCCGGTGGCTTCGCCGGTGCCCATCATCGCCTTGCCCATTTCGCGCATCACGGCGCGGACGTCGGCGAAGTCTAGGTTGATCAGACCTTCCTTGACCATCAGGTCGGTGATGCAGGCGACGCCCGAGTACAGCACCTGGTCGGCCATCGCGAAGGCGTCGGCGAAGGTGGTCTTCTCGTTGGCGACCCGGAACAGGTTCTGGTTCGGAATGATCAGCAGCGTGTCGACCACCTTGTGCAGCTCGGCGATGCCGTGCTCGGCGGTGCGCATGCGGCGCTGACCTTCGAAGTGGAACGGCTTGGTCACCACGCCGACGGTGAGGATTCCCATCTCGCGCGCGGCCTTCGCGATCACGGGTGCAGCACCGGTGCCGGTGCCGCCGCCCATGCCGGCGGTGACGAACACCATGTTGGCGCCGGTGAGGTGATCGCGCAGCTCGTCCATGACCTCCTGCGCGGCCGCAGCGCCGACGTCGGGCTGCGAACCGGCGCCGAGGCCCTGGGTGACCTGGGTGCCCATCTGCACGATGCGCTGCGCCTTCGACATGGTCAGCGCCTGCGCGTCGGTGTTGGCGACGACGAAGTCGACGCCCTGCAACCCGGCGGTGATCATGTTGTTGACGGCATTACCACCCGCGCCGCCGACGCCGAAGACGGTGATCCGCGGTTTCAGCTCGCTGATGTCAGGGGGTGTCAGATTGAGTGCCATGGTTGCCTCTCTCGATTATGCGCGCGTTGGTTCGTCCCGGCCGCTGGCCGCCGGAGCTGGTGAAAATGCAGTGAGCCGGGGTGCGGTCATCAGAAGCCCTCGCGAAGCCATCGTCCGACCTTTCCGAAGTAACCGTCTGTCCCTGTCCTGAGCTGCCGCGTGCGCCGCGGTTCGACATGTTCAAGATGTGCGTATTGCGGATAGACCAGGAGGCCCGTCGGCACCGAGAATGAGGCGCCCTTCGCCTCGTTCGGCAGCCGGCCGAAGCCGAGCGGACGGCCGATGCGGACCTGACGGTTCAGGATGCGGGTGGCAAGCTCGACGGTGCCGGTGAGCTGCGAGGCGCCGCCGCTCAACACGACGCGCGCCCTCGGCTCTGCCGCAAAGGGGGAATCCGCGAGCCGGTCACGGACCATTTCGAAAATCTCCTCGGCGCGATGCCGGACAATGTTCGCAATCGTGGCGCGGGACACGATTTGCGGTGTCTCCCGATCATCGCCTGCAGTGGGAACGGACATCAGCTCGCGCGAGTCCGAACCGCCGGTCAGCACCGTGCCGTATAAAGTCTTGATTCGCTCGGCATCCGCAATGCACGCGCCGATGCCGCGCGCAAGGTCCATCGTGATGTGTTGTCCGCCCAGCGCAAATCCGGATGCGTGCACGAGACGTCCGCCGGAGTATGTCGCGATCGTGGTCGATCCCGCACCCATCTCGACAACGGCAGCGCCGAGATCGGCCTCGTCATCGGTCAGCACCGAGAGGCCCGCGACATAGGGGCTCGACGCCATGGCTTCGACGTTGAGATGGCAGCGCTCGACCACCAACATCAGGTTCTTGGCAACCGTCGCGTCCGACGTCACCACGTTCATGTCGACGCCGAACTGGCGCGCCACCATGCCTCGGGGATCGCGGATGCCCTTGACGCCGTCGAGTGCGTAGCCGACCGGCAGCGCGTGCAGCACGGTGCGGCCCGCGCCGGCGGCGTGGCGCATGCCGGCGGACGTGACGCGGCTGATATCGTCCGAGGTCACCGAGCCGCCGCGGATATCGGCCGCGGCCTCGACCAGCTGGCCGTGCTGCCGGCCGCCGGAGACCGACAGCAGGACGGATTCGACACGGACCTTGGCCATGCGCTCGGCCAACGCCACCGCGTGGCGCACCGCCTTCTCGCATTCGGCGAGATCGACCACGGAGCCGGCCTTGACGCCGCGCGACTGGATCTGGCTGTAGCCGATCAATTCGACCGCATGGGTGCGTCCGCGCAGCGCCTCGTTCGGCGGCGATGGCCTCAGCCGCGCGATCATGCAGGCGATCTTGCTGGAGCCGACATCGAGCGAAGCCACCATCGCGGTGCGCTTCTGCATCGGGCGGGTCTTCGGGGTCAGGTTGCGATCGAGGCCGGTCATGCGGAGTCACCGGCCTTCTTCTTGGACTTCTTGTCCTTGAACAGTTCGTCGCGCGCCTTGCCGGCGTCCTCCGACAATTGCACGATCAGCCGATCGGGCAGCCGCATGTCGACGGCGACAATGTCGCGCGAGAACAGCTTCTCGTCCTTGTCGAGCCTGGAGAGCGCAGCGAGCGCGTTGCCGACGTCGTTCTCTGGCAGGCGGACGTCGAGACCGTCCTTGAGGCGCAGGTTCCAGCGCCGCTCGCCGACGAAGATCGCCGCCTTGGTCACCGAACGGACCTGCGGATAACGGTCGAGCAGCGCCAGGAAGTCGTGGGCCCTGACGTCGGCGCCCTTGCCGACCACCAGCGGCAGATTGAGGAAGCGGCGCGAGACGTAGGGCTCGAGCACCGCGCCGTCGGAGGCGATCACCGACAGGCGGCCGTTCTGCTGCCACAGCGCGAAGGCGGTGCGCTCGACGATGTCGATCTGCAGCCGCCCCGGATAGAGCTTCAGGATCGTGGCATCCGCGATCCAGGGATTGGCCTTCAGCTTGGCGCGCACGGTGTCGGCGTCGAGGAACAGCAGCGAGGAGCGGCCGTTGACGCCGCCGATCGCGAGCACCTCGTCCTGGCTTAGCTGCTTGCGGCCGTTGATGCCGACGGTGGTGATGCGGAAGCCGGCGGTATTGGCAAGCGCGTTGCGGGCATCGCTGAGCGCGGTGGTGAATTCCTCGACATGACCACCCTTGACGATGCCAAGGCCCAGGCTGCCGAACAGGATCGCGAGCGTCGCGACCAGCCCGATGCGGCGCGGCAGATAGCGTTCGACCATCAAGATGTAGCGGTTCGGCGGCTCGCGATCGATGATGACTTGCGGCCGCTTGGCGGGACGCCGCCTGCGGCGTGCGAGATGGGCGCCGACATACTCGCGCAGCAGCACCGCCGCTCCAATAGCGGCTGCTCTCAGGTCAGCTTGAGGCCCCAGCGATCGCAGCGATCGGGTGAGGCGTCCTGCACCATCCATTGCACGAGCTCGTCACATGTTGCGCCCGCAAACCCCGCGGGTCCCGGCACAAATCACGTCTCGGCTAGACCGGTGGGATTAGAGTGGCCCCCTGTTCCCTGGTTGCGATCCTCGAAGCGGTAATCCGCGACAGCTCACGCCCCGGCAGCCAAGCGCTACATGCGCCGCCAGCGTTAACCTTCGGGCTTCCTGGTAAACAAAGGGTAAATGACTTCGGCCTGGAGCGTGTTTTGATCAACGCTGTGAGTACTTTGCCGCGAACTCGTTAGCATTTTAGCAACAGCGCCCGGGTTCCGTCCGGCCGACCAGGGCGGGTTCCCCCCGGCCGGGCATTAACTTCGGACGCGGCGGCGGGCCAGCTCGATCTGGTCGGTGAGGAAGTCGGAAAAGGCGATACCCTGTGCTTTCAAGGCCTTAGGGTACAGTGATGCCGCGGTGAGCCCCGGCAGAGTGTTGGTCTCGAGATAGACCGGGCCATTGGCCGAGACGATGAAATCGCTGCGCGAGTAGCCGGTGCAGGACAGCGCGCGGTGCGCCCGCAGCGCATGGTCCATGATCGCGGCGCTGACCTCGGGCGCGAAGCGGCCAGGACAAATCTCCTGGGTCGACTTCAAAAGGTATTTGGCTGTGTAGTCGAAGGTTCCCTCCCCCGGCACGATCTCGATCGGCGGCAGCGCGAACACGGAGCCGTCGGACTGCTCGAGCACGCCGCAGGTCGCCTCCACGCCCGATACGAACGGCTCGATCAGATACTCTTCATGCTTCGCGGCATTGCGGACCGCGACGAGATCCTGCTTCGCGTTGACGAAGATCAGCCCGTAGCTCGATCCGTCCTTGGCCGGTTTTGCGATCAGCTTGCCGTGTTTCGCAAAGGCGTCATCGATCTGTTCGACATTGATGCCCTGCGGCGCGTTGAGGCCCGCGATCGCGGCGAAGCGCTTGGCCGACGGCTTGTCGAACGCCAGATGCGACGATGCCGAGCCGGAGCCGGTGAACGCGACGCCGCGCATCTCGCACATCGCCTGCAACTCGCCATTCTCGGCGCGGCCGCCGTGCAAACCGAACACCAGCACACGCTGCTCGGCGCTCGCCTTGTCGAGCGCCTGGTCGAGTGCGATGCCGCGACCGTCGGGTTTGAAGTCGACCTCGAACGGACGCGTGTGGCCGAGCAGTTTTTCCGACGTCACCGCGTGCACGGTGTCGTCAACATCCCAGAACCAGAGATCCGCGTCGGGCAGCGCGCGGTGCAGCGCCTGCGTGCTCGCCACCGAGACCAGACGCTCCTTGTTGGTGCCGCCGAACAGAATGGTCACCTGCATCTTCTTTGCCTGTCTTCGCTGCTTCCGTCATTCCGGGATGGTCCGAAGCACCAGACCGCACTCTCGAGATTCCGGGTTCGATGCTGCGCATCGCCCCGGAATGACGACTACGATGAATTCCCGATCCGCTTGATTTCCCAGTGTAGCTCAATTCCGCTGCTTTGCTTGACCCGTTCACGCACCGTCTCGCCGAGCGTCTCGATGTCGTGCCCGGTAGCGTTGCCGGTGTTGATCAGGAAATTGCAGTGCATCTCTGACACCTGCGCGCCGCCTATTTTGAGGCCGCGACAGCCGGCGGCATCGATCAGCTTCCAGGCGCTGTTGCCGGGCGGATTCTTGAAGGTCGAGCCGCCGGTCTTCTCGCGGATCGGCTGCGCGGTCTCGCGATGGCTCTGCACCTCGTTCATGCGGGCGCGGATCGCCTCAGCATCGGTGATCGTGCCGCGGAAGCGCGCCGAGGTGAACACGATCGACGGATCGGCGCCGCTGTTGCGATAGACGAACTTCATGTCGGCATTGCCGAACGTATGCTTCGTTCCGTCGCGGCCGATGCCGGTGGCCTCGATCAGCACGTCCTTGGTCTCGCCGCCATTGGCGCCGGCATTCATGCGCAGCGCGCCGCCGACGGTGCCGGGAATGCCGAAGAAGAATTCCATGCCGCCGATGTCAGCCGCCGCAGCCGTCTCGGCGACGCGCTTGTCGAGCGCCGCAGCGCCGGCGATGACGACATCGCCGGCCGCGCTGGTCTCGCCGAACGCGCGCGGCGCGAGCCGGATCACGACGCCGGGCATGCCGCCATCGCGCACGATCAGATTGGAGCCGACGCCGACGACATAGACCGGCAATTCCTGCGGCAGGCGCTTCAGGAAATATGCGAGGTCATCTTCATCTGCCGGCGTGAACAACACCTGTGCCGGGCCGCCGACGCGAAACCAGGTCAACTCGGCCAGCGACTGGTTCGCCAGCAGCCGCCCGCGCAGCTCCGGCATCGCGGCTTTCAGGTCGGGCGTGATGTCGGGGAAGGTCACGATCACCCCAACGCCTTCAATTCGCCGGGCAGCGCGTAGGCCCATTGCGTGATGTTGCCGGCGCCGAGGCAGACGACGAGGTCGCCGGGCTTGGCAAGGCCGTGCACGATCTTCGCGAGCTCGCCCGCGTTCGGCAGCGGCACCACATTGCGATGGCCGTGGGCGCGCAGGCCGGCGGCGAAATGATCACGGTCGACGCCGGCGATCGGCGCCTCGCCGGCCGGATAGACCTCGGCGACCACGACCGCATCGGCGTCGTTGAAGCAGGTGCAGAATTCCTCGAACAGCGATTGCAGGCGGGTGTAGCGATGCGGCTGTACCACGGCGACGATCTTGCCGTTGACGGATTCCCGCGCCGCCTTCAGCACGGCTGCGATCTCGACGGGATGATGACCGTAATCGTCGATCACGGTGATGCCGTTGGTCTCGCCGGTCTTGGTGAAGCGCCGCTTGACGCCGCCGAAGCCGGCCATGGCCTGGCGGATGACGTCGTCGGACACGCCAAGCTCGTGCGCGACCGCGATCGCCGCCGTCGCATTCGATGCGTTGTGGCGCCCCGGCATCGGCAGCATGATATCGGCGATCTCATGGATCGCGCCGGATTTGCGATCGCGGATCGCGACCGAGAATTTCGAGCCGCCCCCCATCGGCGTCAGATCCTTGAGCTGCGCATCGGCCTGCGGGTTCTGGCCGTAGGTGATGATGCGGCGGTCTTCGATCTTGCCGACAAGAGTTTGCACCACGGGGTGATCGGTGCACATCACGGCAAAGCCGTAGAACGGGACGTTCTCGACGAAATTGCGGAACGCGTCCTGGATCGCCTCGAAGGTCTTGAAGTGATCGAGATGCTCGGGGTCGATATTGGTGACGATGACGACATCGGACGGCAGCTTCAGGAAGGTGCCGTCGCTCTCGTCGGCTTCGACCACCATCCAGTCGCCGGCACCGAGCCGCGCGTTGGAGCCATAGGCGTTGATGATGCCGCCATTGATCACGGTCGGATCGAGCCCACCGGCATCGAGCAGGGTCGCCACCATCGTCGTCGTGGTGGTCTTGCCATGGGTGCCGGCGATCGCGACGCAGCTCTTCAGCCGCATCAGCTCCGCCAGCATCTCGGCGCGCCGCACCACCGGAATGCGTCGCGCGCGCGCCGCCATCAGTTCAGGATTGTCGCGCTTGATCGCGGTCGAGACCACGACGACATCGGCGCCATCGACATTCTCGGCGGCGTGGCCGACCGAGACCTTGGCGCCCTTCTTGCGCAAGCGGTCGAGGTTGTAATTGTCCGAAGCATCGGAACCCTGCACGGTGTAGCCGAGATTGATCAGCACTTCGGCGATGCCGCTCATGCCGATGCCGCCGATCCCGACGAAGTGAATGGGTCCGATCTCGCGCGGCAGTCTCATGATGCTAACACCTTCATCGTCTCCGGACTCACCCCGGCAATTCTCCGACTTATGAAAGACTGATATGGCCGGGACAAGCCCGGCCATGGCGTCCCACGGCCGAAATTCCTCGAAAGCGGCCTAAATTCCGGCCACTTTCGCAACCAGATCGGCCAGCCGCTCGGCGGCATCGAGCCGGCCGACGCCGCGCGCGGCTTCCGCCATCGCGGTCAGTTTCGCGGGCTCGGCGGCGAAGGCCGAAATGTCAGCGGCCAGCCGCTCGGACGTGAAGTCGCTCTGCGCGATGCGCAGCGCGCCGCTCGCCTGCGACAGCACGCCGGCATTGGCAAACTGGTCCTGATCGATCGCGCCGGGCAGCGGCACCAGGATCGAGGGCCGGCCGATCGCGGCGAGTTCGGCCACCGTGCCGGCGCCGGAGCGCGAGATCACGAGCTGGCTCGAGGCGAGGCGCGCCGGCAGGTCGGCGAAGAACGGCGCGAGCTCGGCGTTGATCTTGAGCCGGTCGTAGACGGCGCGCACCCGATCCATGTCTTCTTCGCGCACCTGCTGGGTGATGATCAGGCGGCTCCACAGCGCGGGCGCGAGCTGCTCGATCGCCGGCGGCACGATATCGCTCATCACCCGCGCGCCCTGGCTGCCGCCGACGACGAGCAGGCGCAGCGGCCCGTTCGCCTCGGGCGGCGTGTATTTCACCGCAGCGGCCGCAAGGATCGCCGGCCGCATCGGTGTGCCGACCGTGGTGGCCTTGCCGGCCAGCGCGGGATCGCGATCGAGCACGCCGGGCAGCGAGGTCGCGATCGCGTTGACGCGGCCGGACAGGAAACGGTTGGCGCGGCCGAGCACCGCATTGGCGTCATGGATGATGCCGGGAACGCCGAGCAGCCGCGCCGCCATCAGCGGCGGCAAGGTCGGGTAGCCGCCGAAGCCGACCACGGCCGCGGGCTTCAGCCGCCGCACCAGACTGGCGGCGACCAGCGTGCCATAGCCGAGCATCAGCGCGGTCCGCGCCAGCGAGATCGGGTTGCGACTGCGCACGGTCGCGCTCGGCACGAGGTCGATGCTCTCCCGGCCGAACAGGCCGGAATAGCGCAGCGCGCGGCCGTCGGTGGCGAGCCGGACCCGCAGGCCACGCCTGATCAATTCCACGGCGAGCGCTTCGGCCGGGAACAAATGGCCGCCGGTGCCACCGGCCGCCAGCAGAATCAGGGGCGCATTGTCCATGGTTTCCAGATAACCGACACGACCGTCACAGTCACCTACGCGTAGGCGCGCTGAGCGCTGGCGCCTTCCATCGATTCGATCTCGGTGCGCGGCCGCAGCCGCGTCAGCGCCAGCATCATGCCGACGCCATAGGCAAGCGACACGAACGAGGAGCCGCCATAGGAGATGAACGGCAGCGTCATGCCCTTGGCCGGAATCAATTGCAGATTGACCGCCATGTTGATGGTCGCCTGCACGCCGAACAGGATCGCAAGCCCCGAGGCTGCGAAGCGCGAGAACATGTCCTCGGTGGCATAGGCGCGGGTCAGCGTGCGGATCACGATGAAACCGAACAGCGCGACCAGCATCAAGCAGAGGATGATGCCGAACTCCTCCGCCGCGACCGCGAACACGAAGTCGGTGTGGCTGTCCGGCAGGCTGCGCTTGGCGATGCCCTCGCCCGGCCCCAGGCCGAACCAGCCGCCATTCCAGAACGCCTCCATCGCGGTGTCGACCTGGAAGGTGTCGCCGGAGGCGGGATTCATGAAGCGCTTGATGCGGCCGGCGACGTGCGGCACCAGGAGATAGGCGCCGAACAGGCCCGCGCCCGCCGCGCCGGCGAGCCCGAACACCCAGATCATCCGCATGCCCGCGATGAAGAACAGCGCGCCCCACACGGTGAGGATCAGCATGGTCTGACCGAAGTCGGGCTCCATCACCAGCAGCGTGACCAGCGTCAGCAACAGCACCAGCGCCATCGAGGTCGCCGGCATCTCCGGCCGCTTGGTCGATTCCGCAAACAGCCAGGCCGCGACGATGACGAAAGAGGGTTTTGCGGCTTCGGAGGCCTGGATGTTGACGCCGAGCAGCGTGATCCAGCGCCGCGAGCCCTTGACCTCGGGGCCGAGCAGCAGCGTCAGCACGATCAGCGCGATCGAGACCGCGAACACGATCAGCGCGGTGCGCCGGATCTGCCGCGGCGTCATGAACGAGACGCCGATCAGCACCATCAGCGACGGCACCAGGAACATGACGTGGCGGTTGAAGAAGTGGAACGGATCGAGCCCGATCCGGGTCGCCACCGGCGGGCTCGCCGCCAGCGACAGGATGACGCCGGCCAGCATCAACGCGGCGATCGCCACAAGCAGCAGCTTGTCGACGGTCCACCACCAGTCCGAGAACGGGGTGCGTTGGTCACGGGCGAGCATGGGCGTCCCCAGATGGCAGAGATAACGTCCATTCGTGGCGCAGGATGGTTTCCAAGGGGTTAACGGGTCGGGTAACTTTTGAGGGAGGTGGTTGAGCCCTCATCCAGACGTCATCCTGGCGAAAGCCAGGACGACGATGAGATGGTTCTCGCGCGATACGACGCACCGTCACTGCGTACTTCATCTCGGTGTCATCGCCCGGCACCGAACGGCGGATTACGCTGTGCCAATCCGCCCTACGTGATCGTCACACCACCGGCTCAACGCCGGGCAGCGCCTGCACGATGTCGCGGAAGGCGGCACCGCGGATTTCGAAATTGCGGTACTGGTCGAACGAGGCGCAGGCCGGCGACAGCAGCACGACGGCTTCCGCGAGCCCCGACGCCTCGGCATCGCGCGCGGCGCTGGCGATCGCGACGTCGAGCGTGCCGGACATGTCGTGCGGGACGCGCTCGCCGAGCGTGCCGGAGAATTCGGCCGCCGCCTCGCCGATCAGATAGGCCTTGCGGATGCGCGGGAAATATTCGGTCAGGGTGGTGATGCCGCCGGCCTTCGGCTTGCCGCCGGCGATCCAGTAGATGTCGGCAAACGACGACAGCGCATGCGCGGCCGCATCCGCATTGGTGCCCTTGGAGTCGTTGACGAACAGCACGTTGCCGCGGCGGCCGACCTGCTCCATGCGATGCGCGAGACCCGGGAAGCTGCGCAGGCCGTTCTGCAACACGTCGGTCGCGATCCCCATCGCCAGCGCGCAGGCCGAGGCGCAGGCGGCGTTCTGCGCATTGTGCAGGCCGCGCAGCGAGCCGATGCCGCCTAACCGCGCGATCTCGCTGCGCGCCGCGCCCGAGGCACGCACGATGGTCTCGTGCTCGACATAGAGGCCGTCGGGCAGCGGGTTCTTTACCGAGATGCGCACCACGCGCTTGCCGGCGCGATCGAGCCGGTCGGCGATGTTGCGGCACCAGATGTCGTCGACGCCTGTTATCGCGGTGCCGCCGGCCTGCACGCCGGCGACCAGCCGCTCCTTGACCGCGGCGTAATGCTCGAGCGTGCCGTGGCGGTCGATGTGATCCTCGCTGATGTTGATCAGGATGCCGACCGACGGATCGAGCGACGGTGCGAGGTCGATCTGGTAGGACGACATCTCGATCACATGGACACGACCCATGCGCGGCGGCTCCAGCGACAGGATCGCGGTGCCGATATTGCCGCCCATCTGGGTGTCGTAGCCGGCGACATCAATCAGATGCGCGATCAGCGCCGTGGTGGTCGATTTGCCGTTGGTGCCTGTGATGGCGACGAACGGCGCGTTCGGCGCGTGGCGGCGCCGCTCGCGGCAGAACAGTTCGACATCGCCGATCACCTCGCACCCCGCCTCGCGCGCCTTCAGCACGCTCCAGTGCGGCGCCGGATGGGTCAGCGGCGCGCCGGGGGTCAGGATCAGCGCGGCGAAATTCGCCCATGACACGCTGCGCAGATCGGCGGTGGTGAAGCCGGCCTGCGCCGCCTTGGCGACGTTGTCGGCATTGTCGTCGGCGGCGATCACCTCGGCGCCGCCGGCCTTCAGCGCCTGGCAGCTCGCGAGCCCGGAGCCGCCGAGCCCGAACACCGCGACCGTCTTGCCGGAGAAGGAGGTGACCGGGATCATGTCTATCTCCCTGTCATTCCGGAAACCGCGCAGCGGTTATCCGGAATCTCGAGATTCCGGGTTCTCGCTGCGCGAGCCCCGGAATGACAGTCAATGGGATGCGAAGCCATCAGCGCAGCTTCAGCGTCGACAGGCCGGCGAGCGCCAGCATCACCGAGATGATCCAGAATCGGATCACGATCTGCGGCTCGGTCCAGCCCTTCTGCTCGAAATGATGGTGCAGCGGCGCCATCCGGAACACGCGCTTGCCGGTGAGCTTGAACGAGGTGACCTGGACGATGACCGAGACCGCCTCCAGCACGAACAGGCCGCCGATCACGGCGAGCACGATCTCGTGCTTCACCGCAACCGCCGTCGCGCCGAGCATGCCGCCGAGCGCCAGCGAACCGGTGTCGCCCATGAAGATCGAGGCCGGCGGCGCGTTGAACCAGAGGAAGCCGAGGCCTGCGCCGAGCACCGCGCCGCACAGCACCGCCAGTTCGCCGGTGCCGGCGACGTAATTGATCTGCAGGTAATCCGAGAACACCGCGTTGCCGGTCAGGTACGAGATCATGCCGAAGCTTGCGGCGGCAATCATCACGGGCACGATGGCAAGACCGTCGAGACCGTCGGTGAGATTCACCGCATTGCCGGCGCCGACCATCACGAAGGCGCCGAAGATCACGAAGAACCAGCCGAAATTGATCACGAGGTCCTTGAAGAACGGAATCACGAGCGAGGTCGACGACACGTCGCGCCCGAGCCGGACCAGCGCGTAGGTGGCGGCAAGCCCGATCGCGGCCTCGATCAGCAGCCGCAGCTTGCCGGCGAAGCCGCTGTGCGACTGCTTTGTGACCTTCAAATAATCGTCATAGAAGCCGACGAAGCCGAAGCCGAGCGTCACCGCCAGCACGATCCAGACATAGGGATTGAGCGGGTTGGCCCAGAGCAGCGTCGACACCACGAGCCCGGACAGGATCATCAACCCGCCCATGGTGGGCGTGCCCTTCTTGGAGATCAGATGCGACTGCGGACCATCGGTGCGGATCGGCTGGCCCTTGCCCTGCCGCAGCCGCAGATGATCGATGATCCAGGGCCCGAACAGGAACACGAACAATGCGCCGGTCACCATCGCGCCGCCGGTGCGGAAGGTGATGTAGCGGAACACGTTCAAAGCGCTGCGGAACGCCCCAAACCCCGGAACGGTGTTGGACAGTTCGATCAACCAGTAGAACATTCGAGGAGTCCTATACCGCTTCTTCGTGCGCGGCCTTGTCGGGGAAGCGTTTTTCCAGCGCGCTGACAATCAGCTTCATCTTCGATCCCAGCGAGCCCTTCACCATGATCACGTCACCGGCACGGACCGCGGCGACCGCCTGCGCTTCGAGCGCCGCCGAGCTCTCGGCATAGCCTCCCCGCTTGCCGGTGGAAAGGGCATCCCACAGATTCCGCATCAACGGACCACAACAATATACGAGGTCGATGCGGTTGGCGGTCACGGCCTCCTTGAGGCCGCGGTGCAGTTCGGGCCCGGTCGGCCCGAGCTCGAGCATGTCGCCGAGCACGGCGATGCGCCGGCCATGCGGCCCGGTCTGGGCCTGACCGAGCACGTTGAGCGCGGCGCCCATCGAAGCCGGGTTGGCGTTGTAGCTCTCGTCGATCAGCATCGCCTCGCCATGGCCGACCTCGAGGGTGCGGCGGAGGCCGCGGCCGGTCGGCGCCTCGAGCTGCGACAGCGACAGCGCCGCGCGCGCGATATCGGCGCCGAGTAGCGAGGCGCCGGCAAGCACCGCGAGCGAGTTCATCGCCATGTGCCGGCCGGGCATGCCGATCTTGTAGGTGATGTCGTGATCCAGAATATCCGCATGCACCGCCGAGCAGGTCGCGTGCAGCGACAGGTCGAGCAGCCGCGCCTCGGCACGCTTGTCGGCGCCGAACGAGACGATGCGCGAGATGCCGGCCTGCTTGGCCTGCTTTTGCAGCCGCGCGAATTGCCCGTTGTCGCGGTTGAGCACGACCGCGCCATCGGGCTCGAGCCCTGCGAAGATCTCCGCCTTGGCGTCGGCGATCGCCTCGATGCCGGCGAAGAATTCCAGATGCACCGGCTCGATCGTGGTGATGATTGCGACGTGCGGGCGCACCATCTTCACCAGCGGCGTGATCTCGCCGGCATGGTTCATGCCGATCTCGAACACCGCAAAGCGCGTGCTGGCCGGGCAGCGCGCCAGCGACAGCGGCACGCCCCAGTGATTGTTGAACGACGCCACCGACGCATGGGTCTCGCCCTGCGCCGACAGCACGCGGCGCAGCGCCTCTTTGGTCGAGGTCTTGCCGACCGAGCCGGTTACCGCGACGATCTGCGCGTTGAGCCGCGCGCGCGAGGCATGCGCGAGCTCGACAAGACCGGCGAGCACGTCGTCGACCACCAGCAGCGGCGCATCAGCGGGAAACTTTGCCCGTTGCGCGGTCTCGACCACCGCGAGCCCGGCGCCGGCCTTCAGCGCCGCCTCGACGAAGGCATGGCCGTCATGGACGTCGCCCTTGATCGCGAAATACGCCTCGCCGGGCGCGATGGTGCGGCTGTCGATCGAGAGACCGCTGACGCCGTCCGGCAGCGCGCCTTGCGTGGCGGCGCGCATCGCCGTCGCCATCGCATCCGAGGTCCACAACATCGTGCTCATGCGCCCTCCGCAGCCAGTGCACTGGCGACCGCCTCATGATCGCTGAACGGCAGCGTCGTGTTGCCGACGATCTGCCCGACCTCGTGGCCCTTGCCGGCAACGACCAGCGCATCGCCCGGCGCGAGGCCGGCAATGCCGGCGCGGATCGCCGCGGCGCGGTCGCCGATCTCGCGCGCGCCCTTCGCCGTCGCCATGATCGCGGCGCGGATCGCCTCCGGCTTCTCGCTGCGCGGATTGTCGTCGGTGACGATGACCTGATCGGCATTCTCGGCCGCGATCGCGCCCATGATCGGACGCTTGCCGGCGTCGCGGTCGCCGCCGGCGCCGAAGATCACGACCAGCTTGCGCCTGGCATAGGGCCGCAGCGCCTGCAGCGCCTTGGCGAGTGCGTCGGGCTTGTGGGCGTAATCGACGAAGATCGGCGCGCCATTGTGCTCGCCGACGAATTCCAGCCGACCCTTGGCGCCTTCGAGATGTTCGAGGCAGCCGAACACGTCATCGGCGGCGCTGCCGGTGCCGATCGCGAGCCCGGCCGCGACCAGCGCGTTCTCGATCTGGAATTCGCCGACCAGCGGCAGCCGGATCGCATATTTGCGCCCGCGGTGCTCGATCGCGAGCTTCTGTGCAAAGCCTTCGATGACAGCATCGGTGAGCCTGATGCCATCGCCTGCATCGGCGTTGCGCCCGACCGCGATGATGCGCAGGCCGCGCGCGCGCGCCGCATCGATCACCTGCCCTGAGCAATCATGATCGGCCGAGACCACCGCGACGCCGCCTGGCGCGACCAGATCGCGGAACAGCCGGAGTTTTGCATTGAGGTAATGCGCGACGTCGGGATGATAATCCATGTGGTCGCGCGACAGATTGGTGAAGCCGCCGGCTGCGATGCGCACGCCGTCGAGACGATACTGATCGAGGCCGTGCGAGGACGCCTCGAACGCCAGATGCGTGACGCCGTCGCTCGCGATCTCGTCGAGCTGGCGATGCAGCGCGATCGGATCCGGCGTGGTCAGCGAGCCGTAGACCGTGCGCTTGTCCGAGACGAGGCCGATAGTGCCGATGCTGGCGGAGGAATGACCGAGCCGCTGCCAGATCTGGCGCGTGAACGCTGCGACCGAGGTCTTGCCGCTGGTGCCGGTCACCGCCGCGATCGTCGCCGGCTGGCGGGAAAAGAATTTGGCCGCGGCGAGCGCCAGCGCGCGGCGCGGATTCGGCGTGATGACGAAGGGGGCGCGCGCGTGACCTTGCGGCAGATGGTCGCTGGCGACCGCGACCGCGCCGGCGGCAATCGCCGCATCGACGAAGCGCGCACCGTCGGTCCTGCTGCCGGCCAGCGCGAAGAACAGGTCGCCCGGCTTCACCGCGCGGCTGTCGACCGCAAGCCCTCCGACAATGAGCGAGGAGGCACTCGGATCGATCGTGGCATCATCGCTGAAGAGGTCGCGAAGTCTCATGATCTTCCAGTCTGGCCGGCGCCGTTCTGGCGCCGCGTGAGTATACGCCTTACTGGGTTGTTCTGGATGCCGCAAGAATAAGGCGGTCGGACGGCGGCAGGTCGAATCGCGGTTCAACGCCCAAAAGCGGCGCAATTCGGGCGATCACATTGCCGCCGGTCGGCACCGCATTCCAGCCCGAGGTGATGAACCCGTAGGTTTCCTTCAGGGGCTGCGGCTCGTCGAGCATGATAAGCAGCTGGTATTTCGGATTGTCGGCGGGCAGGATCGCGGTGAATGCGTTGAGCACGCGCTTCTTGGCGTAGCGGCCGTTGATCACCTTCTCCGCGGTGCCGGTCTTGCCGCCGATATAGTAGCCCTTGACGTCGGCCTTCTTCGCGGTGCCGATCTCGGCATTGAGCCGCATCAGATAGCGCATCTTGTCCGAGGTCTCGGGCTTGATGACGCGCTTGGCGAGCGCCATCGCCTCCTGCTCGGTGCGCTTCAGGAAGGTCGGCGGGATCAGGTAGCCGCCATTGACCAGCGCGTCGATGCCCATCACCGCCTGCAGCGGCGCCACCGCGATGCCGTGACCGAACGAGATGGTGACGGTGTTCAGTTCGCCCCATTTCTTCGGCACGATCGGCGAGGCGCTCTCCGGCAATTCGGTGCGCAGCCGCTCGAGCTGGCCCATCTTGCGCAGGAACGCCTTGTGCGCGTCGACGCCCATCGCCAGCGCAATGCGCCCGGCGCCGATGTTGGAGGAATAGTAGAACACCTCCTTCATGTTGATCATGCGGCCCATGTTGTGATCGTCATGGATCGCGAACTTGCCGTAGTGCAGCGGGCCACGCGCATCCCACATCGAGTTGAGGTCGAACCGGCCGCTATCCAGCGCCATCGCCAGCGTGAACGCCTTGAAGGTCGAGCCCATCTCGTAGACGCCGGTGGTCAGGCGGTTGATGCGATCGGGATCGTGCGCCTCCTTCGGATTGTTCGGATCGAAATCCGGCAGCGACACCATCGCCACGATCTCGCCGGTGCGCACGTTGGAGACGAGGCCGGAGGCGGCCTTGGCCTTGAACTTCTCCTTCGCCTTGAGCAGTTCGTCGCGCAGCGCGTGCTCGACGCGCAGGTCGACCGATAGCTCCACCGGCTTCTGCAGCCGGTCGGTGGCGAAGCCCGCGCGATGCAGATCGGCCAGACCGTTGCTGTCCAGCCACTTCTCCATGCCGGCGATGCCCTGGTTGTCGATGTTGACGAGGCCGATCAGATGGGCGACCTCGTTGCCGGTCGGATAGACTCGCTTGTTCTCGCGCAGGAAGCCGACGCCGGGAAGGCCGAGGCGATGGATGTCGCTCTGCTGCTTCGGCGTGATCTCGCGCTTCAGCCAGACGAAGCCCTTGCGCGACGACAGGCGGTCACGCACCTCGCTGGTGTCGAGATCGGGCAAGGCTCCGGTCAAGAGCTCGATCGCCTCGTCCTTGTCGATCAGGCGGCGCGGCTCGGCGAACAGGCTCGGCGCCTTGACGTCGGTGGCGAGGATTTCGCCGTTGCGGTCGGTGATGTCGGGCCTCGCGGTCGCGATGGCGTCCTGCGAGGCGGTGCGGCGCGCGCCATGGCTGTCGGCGCCGACGGCGAACAACACGAGACGTCCGGCCAGCACGCAATACACCGCGGCGAAAGCGAGGATGGCAAGACCAACGCGCGCGCGCGCCTTGGCGGCGCGGTCGACATTGCTGCCATACAGCAGCGTGCGGATCAGCCGCTGGTTCCAGGGCTCGGCGGGTTTCACGGCCGGTGTGTTGGCGGGTGCCGGATCGGTCATGGCTGGTCCCGTCATTGCTGGTCTCCCCCGCCCTGCCCGGAGTCGTCGAGCGCGGGCTGGTCGGCGGCCGGCTGGTCGGTCGCCGCCTTGTCGATCGATCCGGTGGTGCTGTCGGGCGCCGCGGCGGCCTCGATGGTGTCGATCATCGCGCCGATCGGATCGCGCGAACCGGGCCGCGTGAAGCTCGGCGGCCGCTCCGGCAGGTTCTTCAGGGAATCGTACTGGTTGGCGTTGACCGGCTTCAGCGGCAGATGGCGCTCGGCGAGGCCCTGCAGCCGGAGCGGCGCATCGAGCTTGGCCCATTCGGCGCGCAACGCGGCGATCGCATTGCGCTGCTCGCGGATCTCGGCATTGAGCTGCAGCACGCGTTCGACGCGCGCGGTCGATTCCATCTTGATGCGATAGACATACGACGCCGCGAAGATCAGCATGCCGATGACGAGGAGATGGAGAAGGCGCATCGTCACCCTCCCCGCTTCAGGTCGGACAGGCGGGGCCATGACGGCAGGTCGTCGTCGGCGTGCACCGGCGCCGCGGTGCGCTCGGCGGCACGCAGCTTGGCCGATCGCGCGCGCGGATTGGCGGCAAGCTCGGCCTCACCGGGCGTCACCGGACGCTTGGTCAGGATCTGAAAGCTCGGCGCCGCTTGCGCCATTTCGGGCAAATGCCGCGAGCCGGCGGAGACCTTGCCGCGCAGGCTGAGGAAATTCTTGACGATGCGGTCTTCCAGCGAATGGAACGAAACCACGACGAGCCGGCCGCCCGGCTTCAGCACGCGCTCGGCCGCTGCGAGCGCCTCGTGCAGTTCATCGAGCTCCTCATTGACGAAGATGCGCAGCGCCTGAAAGGTCCGCGTCGCCGGATGGATCTCGTTCGGCTTGGCGCGCACGACCTTCGCGACGATATCGGCAAGCGCGTCGGTCGTCGTGATCGGCGCGTCCTTGCGCGCGGCGACGATGGCGCGGGCGACGCCGCGCGAATGCCGCTCCTCGCCGAAGATATAGATGATGTCGGCGAGCTGTTTCTCGGAAGCCGACGCGACCACGTCGGCCGCGGTCGGGCCGCTCTGGGCCATCCGCATGTCGAGCGGACCGCCGAGCCGGAATGAGAAGCCGCGTTCGGCCTGGTCGAGCTGCATCGAGGAGACGCCGACATCCATCACGACGCCGTCGACCTTATCCACCCCGTGCGACGCGCAGACCTCGGCGAGGTTGGAGAAGCGGTCCTCGACCAGCGTCAGCCGACCGCCCGCGCCGTCGACCAGATCGAAGCCGCCGGTTATCGCGGTGCGGTCGCGGTCGATGCCGATCACGCGGGTCTCGGCGACATCGAGGATCGCCCGGCTGTAGCCGCCGGCACCGAAGGTGGCGTCGACATAAATGCCGCCGGCGCGCGGAGCGAGATGCGCGACCGCCTCGCGGCCCAGCACCGAAATGTGACGCGGCGCACGCTCGCTCATGCGCCGCTCCCGGGCGGGGCCGCGTAACTGGCATGCAAGCTGGGTGCGCGCCGACTCATTGCGCCTCGAATCCTCGCGCCCAGAGCCTTCTTCGTTCCGATTGGATCGGAACGGGGCTCTGGATTCCTGTCTTGACGCGTTTTCTTCACGCGAACCGGTATCCACTTCGCTCGAAAACGCGTGAAAAAGCCGCTGCGTGACGCCAGCGCCAACTCCCGTTCTCGGCCGCAAATCCTGATATCCGACCGGAATTGGGAGGGTTTCCATGGGATTTCGCGCAAACAGCGGGGCTCAGCGTCCTTTGGCCGTCCCCCGAAACCGGTTCGGCACTTCACCTCTCAGTAACGGCACTTAACGTTAAGAAAACGTTGATGATCGGTTAGCGGAATCGCGCGGCTTTGATCCGCATTCGAGTGATACGCTGGCGACCCGCTCCGGGCACAATGGCGCAGCGCATCATGCGGATCGTGGAACCGGCAGGGGTCGATTGCGCGGCCCGCACGGTAAAGGAATAGTAAACGCCTATTTGTTTATCCATATGTCAAAATGCTTTCTCCTGGTTCGGGTTTGAGTGATTCGTATGGCTTCAAGTTCGTCTTCGTCCGGCAACGCTGATTCGAAGCGTCAGCGCGCCCTCCCTGTTCCAAAGGGGGTGGCGGACGCGAAGACGTTCACGCCGGATTCCTCGATCGCCTCCGACGTGATCCCGTCGGCGAACTTCGGCGATCGCGCCAATGGCCGGCAACCCGACATGATCGTGCTGCACTACACCGGCATGCCCGACGTCGAGGGTGCGATCACCCAGCTGTGCACGGCCGGCACCGAGGTCTCGGCGCACTACATCGTGCTCGAGGACGGCCGCATCGTGCAGTGCGTGCCGGAGAGCAAGCGCGCCTGGCACGCCGGCGTGTCCGCGTGGGCTGGCGATGACGACATCAACTCCTGCTCGATCGGCGTCGAGATCGTCAATCGCGGCCACGATTGGGGCTATCCGGATTTTCCGCTGCGCCAGATCGCGGCTGTCATCGCGCTGTGCCGCGGCATCATGCTTCGCCGCAAGGTGGTCCCGCATCGCGTGCTCGGCCATTCCGACGTGGCACCGGCGCGCAAGAAGGATCCCGGCGAGAAATTCCCGTGGCACTCGCTGGCCAATTCCGGCGTCGGGCACTGGGTGCAGCCGGCGCCGATCGTGCGCGGCGACGCGCTGCAGCTCGGTGCGATCAGCGACAGCGTCTCCAACATGCAGGCCGCGTTCCGGCGCTACGGCTACAACATCCCGACCAACGGCAAGTTCGACGGCCCGACCATGGAGGTCGTCACCGCCTTCCAGCGCCACTTCCGCCCGGAGCGCATCGACGGGATCGCCGACCGTTCCACCATGGCCACACTGCACGCGCTGCTCGAGAGCCTGCCGCCGGATGCGGCGACGGTGGTCGCGTCGAGCTAGGCTCGCCTCCGTCCGTCGTCGCGAGGAGCGGTGCATTTACCGGCCAAGTGTGCGTGCACGTTGGAACTTTTCGGCATGAGCGGTCTTTGTAGGTGGGGCGGTCCGAGTGGAGATTCGTCCATGTTCAAAGCACTGATCGCAGGAGCCGCCGCCGTCGGCCTCATTGTCGCTCCGGCAGCCGCTGGCGCTATGTCGACCCAAAGCAAGACCATGTCGTCGACCCATCACAAGACCCAGAAGGTCCATCACGCGCAGAAGAAGATGGCACCCGGCACCACGACCGGCATGTCGAAGGGGACGACGACCGGGCAATCGAGCACCGGCGCCAAGGCAAAGACAGGGTACTGAGCACGCTCAACGCCTCACGGCGCGCTGACCATCGTGGATGAATGGCGCGCCGTCACTGGCCACGCAAGAGATGGGGTGCGTCACCCCATCTCGGCGATGCGCCGCGCATAGAGCCGGCGCAGCGGTTCGAGTTGCGTGGCTGCCGTTGCGGCGAGATAGGCCTGCCGCGCTTCATCCTTGCGGCCGAGGCGGCGCAGCAGGTCGGCGCGCACCGCGGGCAGCTGGTCATATCCCTTCAAAGTGCCGCGCGCGTCCAGCGCGTCGATCAGGTCGAGCGCGCGCGCCGGACCATCGACCATCGACACCGCGGCGGCGTGATTGAGCTCGATCACCGGCGACGGGCTGATGCGCAGCAGCACCTCGTAAAGACCGGCGATCTGCGGCCAGTCGGTGTCCTTGTAACTCGGCGCCCGCGCGTGCAGCGCGGCGATCGCCGCCTGCACGGCGTAGGACTGCGGCCGGCCCGGCATCCGCAGCGCCTCCTCGACCAGTTCGAGGCCTTCGGCGATCTGCTGGAAATCCCACAGCGAACGGTCCTGCTCCTCGAGCAGCACGATATCGCCGCCGGCGGTCTGGCGGCCGGCGCGGCGCGCATCATGCAGCAGCATCAGCGCCAACAGCCCCTTGATCTCGCCGCGCGCCGGTATCAGCGCATCGATCAGCCGCGCCAGCCGGATCGCCTCGCGGGCAAGATCGGGCCGCATCAGATCCTCGCCGGCGGTCGCCGCATAACCTTCGGTGAAGACGAGGTAGATCACCGCGAGCACGCCGGTGAGGCGCGGCTCCAGCGCCTCACGCTCCGGCACCTCATAGGGAATGCCGGCGAGTTTTATCTTTTGCTTGGCGCGCAAGAGGCGCTGCGCCATGGCGTCCTCGCTCACCAGGAAGGCGCGCGCGACCTCGACCGTCGTCAGCCCGCACACCGTGCGCAAGGTCAGCGCGACCTGGACCTCCGCCGCAAACGACGGATGGCAGCAGGTGAAGATCAGCCGCAGCATGTCGTCGTCAAGCGTTGCATCGGCCGGCTCGGGCGAGGACTCTGCATCGAGCAGGATCTGATGCGTCAGTTCCTGCTGCTTGCCGCGAAACGTCGCCGCGCGGCGAACGCGGTCGATCGCCTTGTTGCGGCCGACATTGACCAGCCAGGCACGCGGATTGGAGGGGAATTCGCCGATCGGCCAGCGCTGCAGCGCCACGGCAAAAGCATCCTGAAGCGCATCTTCGGCCAGGTCGAAATCGCCGACGAGACGGATCAGCGTTGCGAGCGCCCGGCCCGCCTCGTCGCGAAACACTTTTTCGATCTGGCTGGGGGTCATGGTCTCACCGTCATTCCGGGGCGATGCGAAGCATCGAACCCGGAATCTCGAGGTTCCGGGTTCGCGCTTCGCACGCCCCGGAACGACGAAACCATCACTTGTCGTAGATCATCACCGGCCTGACTTCGATCGAGCCGGTCTTGGCGCCGGGAATCCGCGCCGCGAGGCCGAGCGCCGTGTCGAGATCCTTGGCATCGACCAGATAATAGCCGCCGAGTTGTTCGCGGGTTTCCGCAAACGGCCCGTCGGTTGTCAGCGTCTTGCCGTCGCGCACCCGAACGGTGGTCGCGGTCGACACCGGCTGCAGCCCGTCACCCGCCTTGAAGTGTCCGCTCTGGATGATGGACTGGGTGTAGACGCCATATTCCGCCGACAGGGCCTTGCGGTCGTCGGCATTCATGCGGCCATATTCCGCGTCGCTCCGGTAGATCAGCAACAGATATTGCATCTTGAGAACTCCTCTTGATCGGCTGGATCGCCGACACCCAGTCGAACGGGCGACACGCAGGACGACATCGTCAGGATAAATTATTTTGGCCGCCCGGCGTGAATGTCTCACCGGCCCGGCGGGCCGCAGAGCCAGCTTATATCGGATAATCCGATAGTAATCCCCAATATTATTCGTTTGTTAAATTCATGGCAGCGCGTAGCCTTCGGATGCCCGGAGGACTTTCGCCATGACACCACTGCCGCAGACAGCCACACGCCTTTCCCGGCTCCTGCTGTCGATGCTGTACCGAATCCTGCGCAGCCGGATCGTGGCGAAACCGCGCCACCACGCCAGTCAGGTCGCCTCGAACATCGCCGCGGGCGGCAATCCGCTCGGCGTGTGAGCAGGCAATGCAACGGGGCATCACGCGCCTGAAGGCGTTGCGTCAGCTGATCGCCGACGAAGGGCTGACCATCGCGATCCTTGCGGCGGTAGCCGCAGCGACGGTGATCGCATTTGGTTTCGGTGCGGAAGCCGACATCGTGGCCTCGATGCTGGTCATCGGCCTTGTGACCGCGCTGGCGGAGACCCGCCTGCGATCGGGAAAGTAGCTCCAGCGGCCGTGATCGGCTCCGGAGGGGATGACCGAGAACCTGGCATTTGCTTGTAGCCTTATCCGCGTCACTGCGAGCCACCGGGTCGCGCGAACGCGCGCCCGATGACAGGCTTCGCGAAGCTATCCATCTGTCGCATGTGCGGAGCGATGGATTGCTTCGTCGCTTCAGCGCAAAATTGCTTCGCAATTTTGTCGCGAGCTCCTCGCAATGACGGCATGGCTTCCCAGCCTTTACGACGATGTCGCGGCCTGCTGCGCGGCGCGGCGCCGCAACTCCTTGAGCTCCTCGAAACGCTTGGTCACGTCGCGCATCACCGCGACGGTGCCGGCGACCTTGTGCGCCGCATCGTGCAGCATCTCGATGGTGAATTCGACGGAGATGCGCGTCCCGTGCCTGGTCAGCGCCGGCACCGACAGCAGATCGCCCTGACCGTAACGGCTCGTCCCGGTCGCCATCGTGTGCCGGAAGCCGGCCCAGTGACGCGCGCGCAGATTCTCCGGAATGATCAAATCGAGCGATTGTCCGATCGCCTCCTCGGCGCTGAAGCCGAACATCCTGACCGCGCCGGGATTCCACAAGCTGATACGGCCTTCGACATCGGTCGCAACGATCGCGTCGGAGGCTCCCTTGAGCAACGCGTCTCCCACTTCTGCCGCAATATCCATCGTTTGACCTCCTGCTGATCCCGATCCTGCTGTGAACGCGGACGTTTGCGCTGACAAGCGAAGAAAGCCGATGGAATCGATCGGAGATGCCGATAGAAATCGCGGTCAGCGCCGCCGCCGCGCGGCAGGCCTGGACCGCGGCAGGTCCGCGCTCGCATTAACCTGCGACGCGGCAAGCCGATGCATGGTCTCGACCGCGCGCGCCAGATGATCGTCCTGGCTGTCAGCCGGATAGGCGACATAGGCGGGCATCGCAAAGCCAGGTGCGCCGGCGACGGCGTGCAGCCGCCGCGCCTTCAGGAGCGGCTCCACGATACGACGCGCGAAGAAGCCAGAGCCGCCATTCTCCAAAAGATGCTGCAATCCGAGCCAGCCGATATTCACCGTCAGCGCGGGGCCGGCGAAATTCGGAAACAGCGTGGCGTGACGCGCGTAGAATTCGGGGCCCCAATCGACATAGACATAGCGCGGTCCCGGCTCCGGTGCGCTTTTCGGATCGGTCGACACCAGGATGAGCTGCTCCTCGAACAGCTGCTCGACCTTGAGGCCAGGGCGACTCTGCGGCGTGTACATCACGCCGATGTCGATGCGTCCCTCGACCAGCCCCTGCATCAGCTCGGGCTCGAGCGCGCTCTCGGCGCGGATCGAGATGTCGGGATGCGCCCGCGTCATCAGCGGCAGCCAGCGCAGCAGATACTCTTCCCAAAGTCCGATGCGGCCGCCGACCACCAGCGTCGCGGAAAATCCCTTGGGGATTCCTACATCATGGCGCGCCTGCTCGACGGTGCGGACCAGCACCGAGGCGTGGCGCTGAAACTGCCGGCCGGCCGGCGTCAACTTGGTGCCGGCCTTGTTGCGCACGAACAGCACGCAGCCGAGCTGCTGCTCGAGCGTGTGGATGCGGGTGCTGACGGTCGACTGGCTGACATGCAGCCGCTCCGCCGCGGTGATGAAGTTGCCGGCGCTCACCACCGTCAGGAACGTCCGGGCCAGTTCGGTATCCATGGCGCCTCGACCTTTGGATCGATCAAATCGATATCAAAGGCCCCTCCTCTGCGAATGTCAAAATCGAGGACCCGCCGGGCGCCGGGCCAGGGGTTAACCATCGCAATCGCTTGACGCGGGCGGCCAAAGCCCGCATGCGTAACCCGTCAGTCGGCCGGACGGCCGCTCCCGCAAGCGCCGAAAGGCCGCGGGGGAGGAAAGTCCGGGCTCCATCGACATGCGGTGCCGGATAACATCCGGCGGGGGCGACCCCAGGGAAAGTGCCACAGAGAACGAACCGCTCCCTCCTCGGAGGAAGTAAAGGGTGAAAAGGTGCGGTAAGAGCGCACCGCGTTTCCGGCAACGGAGATGGCATGGCAAACCACACCGGGAGCAAAACCGAATAGGGACGGCAACGCGGTTAGTTCGCGCACGCGCGATAACACCGCAGGGCGATGTCAGGCCCGCTGTCCGGGTAGGTTGCCCGAGGCAAGGTGCAAACCTTGTCCCAGAGGAATGGCCGTCGCGTACCATTCGCGAGAATGGTGCCCTACAGAACCCGGCTTACAGGCCGGCTGATATTCTAAAGCGTTTTCGAGCGAAGTGGATTTCCGGTTCGCGTGAAGAAAACGCGTCTTGAAGATGGACCATGAGGGGCTCGGCGCGACACGCCGGGCCCCTCGCCATTTTCAGATCAGCATCGTTCCAGCTACGCGCGCCGGCGGGAAGTAGAGCCAACCCATCGTCTTGCGTCAGAACGACCCGAATGCGGTGCCGATCGCAATCACCGCTGCGAGTGCAATGACAGAACTCACAATGCCGACCATGACAATGTCGAGATAGCTATCGCGATGCTTGAGCCCACAGATCGCAAGCAGGCTAACGACAGCGCCGTTGTGAGGTAGAATGTCCAGCGTTCCCGAACCGATCACCGCGACGCGATGCAACAGGCCGGGGTCAATACCCGCCTCCGCGGCAAGGTCCATATAGGTCCGTCCCAGCGCATCGAGCGCGATCGTCAAGCCGCCGGAAGCCGACCCCGTCAGCGCCGCAAGGATGTTCGTCGCGACCGCGAGCGACACCAATGGACCGCCTTCAATTCGCAACACCCAGTCCCGCACCACGCCGAAGGCGGGAAGCGAGGCGATAACGGCGCCGAATCCGACAAGGCTTGCGACGCTCAGCGCCGGCAGGACCGACGCGTTGGCACCGGCATCCATCGTTCGTCGCAGTGCGGGCAGCCGCGTC
Organism: Bradyrhizobium sp. USDA 4510; assembly: GCF_054059095.1. Taxonomy (NCBI): domain Bacteria; kingdom Pseudomonadati; phylum Pseudomonadota; class Alphaproteobacteria; order Hyphomicrobiales; family Nitrobacteraceae; genus Bradyrhizobium; species Bradyrhizobium sp. USDA 4510. The sequence goes on from NZ_JBSSBT010000001.1 coordinate 5,556,831, forward strand.
CAGTTGCAGAGGATGACCGTCACGATCGCTCCCGCCAACGCCACGACAACTGACCAGACACCGGCCACGGCAGCCAGTGATGTATTTCCCCACCGCTGTTCGGCCAGGAACGAGAAATCAAGCCGAGGCAGCACAACCAGCGACATCACCAGATTGACGGCGACGACGACGATCAGGGGAAGGATGGCGTTGAAAATCGGGACGGCGGCATCGCTGTGATATCCGTGGCGGAGCTCCGCCGGGTCGAATTCTCGCGCCGTCGTAGCCCGCTCGCGCAACAGCTCATCGTCGGCTGCATCCGCCGGAACCGGCGGCTCGTCGCCATACCCCTCTTTTGCGCGATGCGCTGCCTTCTCCGCGCGAAGCAGCCACCACAGCCCGACGCTCAGCATGATGATCGAGGCGACAACGCCGAGGCCCGGTGCGGCAAAGGGGGTCGTGCCGAAGAAAGGCATCGGTATCGCATTCTGTATCGACGGCGTGCCCGGCAGCGCCGACATGGTGAAGGTCGAAGTCCCGAGAATGACCGCCGCCGGTACCAGACGACGTGGAATCCCCGCCGTGCGAAACAGCGACTGCGCCATCGGAACGATGACAAAGAAGGCGACGAACAGGCTGACGCCGCCATAGGTGACCAGTGCGCCTGCGAGCACGACCGCAAGGATGATCCGGCGTTCGCCCAGGCACCGGGAGATGAAGCCCGCGACCGCCGCGACTGCGCCGCTGTCATCCATGAGCTTTCCGAACACGGCGCCAAGCAGAAAAATAGGGAAGAACTGCGCGAGAAACTCCGACGCACTACCCATGAAGGTCTGCGTCCAGTTGGCAAGCAGCGGCTCGCCGCCGAAGGCTGCGGCCACCAGCGCACAGAGCGGCGCGAGCAGCAGCACGCTCCAACCGCGGAAAGCAAGACAGACCAGCAGTCCAAGCCCGACGAGAATGCCGAGAAGACCCATCGTCTCAGCACTCCGCCAGCAGAATATCGAGATCCGCCGTCGAACGCTCACCGAGATCGGCGCCATGGGCGTCGAGGAATTCGCCGGCGGCTCGCCGCCCTTCCTCGTGCAGCTTGGCCACGAACGCCCATTCGGCATTGAGCTTGGATGACGAACCGAACGTCGCGAGCATGTCGCTCTTGATCCGGTGCGTCTTCATCTGCGCCCAGCGGGCGCCTTCCCCTGTACCGGGATCGGCGACCTGGCGAAGCAACGCGATCATCCGCAGCTCCTTTGCCAGCGGCGAGTTGAACGAGATCTCGTTAAGCCGGTTGAGAATGTCAGCGGCCGTGCGCGGCTGCTCCGGACGCTCGGTCGGGTTGATCTGGACGACGACGGTGTCGCGCGCGTCGGTCTCGCGGACGAGCGGTGTAATCGTGGGATTGCCCGCGTAGCCGCCGTCCCAATAGGGCTCGCCATCGATCTCGATCGCGCGAAACATCGTTGGTAAGCAAGCCGACGCGAGCAGGACTTCCGCGGTAATCTCCGCGTTGCGAAAAATCCGTCCGCGGCCCGTACGCACGCGCGTGGCGGTGATGAAGAGCTTGATCGGCGCGCGTGCAAGACGCTCGAAATCGATACTGTCGTTCAATATGTCGCGTAGCGGATTGAAGCCAAGCGGATTGAGGTCGTAGGGTGAAAGCATCCGCGACATCAAATCGGTAAAGAGATAGGCCGGGGAGCTGTCAAGCGACCAGCGTCCCATCAGGCGGTCGAGCGGCGACCGTTGCAACGGACTGAATGCGGCGGCGCGCGAGACGCTTCGCCAATATTTTTCAAGCGCTTCGCGTGCGCCGGCAGCGCCGCCCGCGGTCCAACCATCCGCCAGCACGGCTGCGTTCATCGCTCCGGCCGATGTCCCGGATATGCCCGCAATCTGAAACCAAGGTTCTTCGAGAAGCCGATCCAGGACACCCCACGTGAACGCACCGTGCGATCCCCCACCTTGAAGCGCCAGGTCTACGAGCACGGGGCTGCGGTTCATGAATCCATGCTCACCAGCACGCGAGGCGCTCATTATGTCGCAGTTCAACCGAACATGCGAGACAAAGTTGCGGTCGCTGCCTAGTTCCGATGGCGAACTTCGAACGATATTATCTCAACTCGAAGCGAACCGATCGCTTCAGTGCCGCCACAGCCCACCTTTCTTAAAAGGCGACATGCATGGGGTGGCGGGCGTAGAGTGTGCCTCTCGCGGAGGATCGCAGATGGACCTTCAGAAGATCATGGCGAAGGCAAGAGACATCGCCAGCAGCACCGGCACGATCACGACCGAGCAACTGAACGGGATGTGCCCCAACAATATGGAGCCCGAAGATATCGCGGCTCTCTTTGCGGCTCTGCGCACTGAGGGGATTCGTCTCAAGGACAACGACGCAGAAAAGTAGGAGCCACTGTGCTTTGACGCTATAGCAAGACAATCGATCACTGCGATCGAAGCGCTGGCCGAGTTTGGATAGTGGCAGATTGGCCATCCCGCGGCATTGCAGCTATGATCCGCCAGAGCTGGACGTGTCCTTCTGCCCCGAGATTCAAGAAGATCAAGAGGAGGAATAGGAATGTCGGTCGCCTGCAAGTTCGAACGCAGCATCCTCAGCCACGAAGAATATGAGGAAATCCGCCTGACGCATCATCCCGCCATCTACGGCGTTGAGGTGAGCGAGCTCGAGGCCATGCGACCCCGCTTGCGCAAGATGCGCGATAAGGAGCGAACGGTCGGCCGACAGAAGCAGCGAGAGAGCCGCGGAAAGGCCGAGGCTCGCGGCACGAGCTTTCCAGGAACCGCCAAGCATGCGTCAGAGCGAAAACAGGTCTTCGCGGCAGCGCTGAAACGGGTCAACACGGAGCTGAGGCGTCAGCACAATCTGGCAGCCCGGACCGCACATGTCGAAGCAGCGCGAAAGGCCCTCGCGCTGCACCGGGCCGCGAACTTCACGACGCGTCCCCCGGCAGGAGGCACCGCGGACGAAGGCATGGCGTCGAAGCCAAGCGAACGCCGACGAAAGATCATTGCAGGCGCAAAGATCGGACGCGTATCGCAGGCGACAAAGGTCGCTCAAGCCGTCCGCGACGCGCGCGGTGCATGATCCCGGGCAAACAAGCGGCTGATTGATTCCGGCGCGGCATCGGCATCCCGCAGCATACGCCAGCCGTCGCGGTTGCGCGCGGCCTGCCGCATGCTGAAGCGGACAGGGCGCGGCGTTTCAGCGGCATTGGTCAATGCAACCGCCAGTCAATCAGTGCCCGCCAGAACCTCAAACCCAATCCGGACGCTGATCTCCCGCATGAACCGCGTGACCGACCGGATACAAGCTCTTGATGCGGTCCCGGACGGCGATGATGCCAAAACAGGGCGTAAGAGAGACATGCCCCGGCTGAGGCGCCGCGCCGAGTTCCTCAATCGCCTATCATGTTCTCCACAATAAGCGCCATCCCGACGTGCCTGCTGGTGATCGTGGCATTCGTCAGTACCTATTTCCAGCTGCGGCACGAATATGGTGTCGCCATACTTTTTATCGTAGCGCTCGGATCTTTCACCGCAGCGCTGATAGATCTCGTCCGTGAACGAGGATTGCCGTGCACGAATACGATCTGGATCGCTAGAAATCGCCTCAGGAAACAATCTCCATGAGCATCGCCATCAGCGCCTCCGGTGCGGTGACGTTCGGCGAGTGGCTGGCGTCGATCTCGAAATAGCGCCAGCCGGCTTCGTTCCTGATGCGCCGGGCGAACTGGCCGAACGTGTCGGCCTGCGTGGCGCGGGTGGCGTAGATGTAGCTGCGCGGCAGGCTGGTCTCGCCGTGCTTCAACCGCAATTTCTGCTCGAAGCATTTGATCGGCATGTCGACGCGCCGCGCGCTCAGCCATGCGACGTCGGCGGGCGACGTGTCCGGCGGCACCGGCATCGGCGGAATACGCCAGCCGTCGCCGTCGCTCGCGAACTCACGCATGGTCTCGATCGCCGATTCGTTGAGATCGAACAGCGACTGGCCGTCGCGCGGCACGAAAGCGTCGATATAGATCATCTGCGCGATGCGCTCGCGCACCCGGTCGGCGACGCCGGTCGCGACCATGCCGCCATAGGAGTGCCCGATCAGCACGATGTCGTGCAGGTCCTCGTAACTGATGACGCTAAGCACATCCTGGATATGCGCCTCGAGGTCGAGTCCTTGATGCGCAAGGTGCGCGCGCTCGCCAAGCCCGGTGTAGCTCGGCGTGACCAGCCGATGGCCGGCGGCCTGCATCAGGGGATGCATCTTCTTCCATGCCCAGCCTGCCGACCAGGCGCCGTGACAGACCAGAAAGGTTTTTTGCGAATTCGCGGGCGAGCCTGAAGTCATGGGATGCTTCCGTTCCGATTATCGTTGATGAGCCGCGATTTTGAATAGTACCTGCGAGACGCGTTGTGTAAACGTGGCGCCAAACACCACCGTCGTTCCGGGGCGATGCGCCAGCATCGAAGCCGGAATCTCGAGATTCCCCGGTGCGCGATTGCGCGCCTGCGGTCTGGTCCTTCGGACCATCCCGGAATGACGAAGGAGAAAAAATGACCCCGGCAAGCTATGCGATCCTGTTCTTCGGCGCGCTTGCCGGCGGTTTCGTCTCCGGCCTTGCCGGCTTCGGCACCGCGCTGATGGCGCTCGGCATCTGGCTCTATGTGCTGCCGCCGACACTCGCGGTGCCGCTCGTGCTGGTCTGCTCGGTCATCGCGCAGCTCTCGACCTTGCCGTCGATCTGGAAGAGCATCGATTTCCGCCTGGTCTGGCCGTTCGTCATCGCAGGCCTCGCGGGCGTGCCGATCGGCATCCTGCTGATCGCGCGGGCCGACCCCGAGGTCTTCAAGCTGACGATCGGCGTCTTCCTGCTGGTGTTTCCGACCGCGTTGTTCCTGCAGCGCAAGCCGATGTCGATCGCCTTCGGCGGCAAATGGGCCGATGGCGCGATCGGATTTGCCGGCGGCATCCTCGGCGGCCTCGCCGGACTGTCCGGCCCGCTGCCGATCCTGTGGGCCAGCGTGCGCGGCTGGGGCAAACAGCAGCGCCGCGGCGTGTTCCAGATCTTCAACTTCACGATCCTGGCGGCCGCGCTTTGCGTGCAGATCGCAAGCGGCCTGGCGAAGCCCGAGCTGATCTGGCTGGTGGCGTGCGCGTTTCCGGGGACACTGCTCGGCGCCTGGCTCGGCGCGCGGCTCTATCACGCGCTCAGCGACCGCAATTTCTCCGACGTCGTGCTGCTGCTGCTGTTCCTGTCCGGCGTCGCGCTGGTGTGGAACGGACTGGCGCCGAAATAGCGGGCGCTGCGTGAGCGTCGGTTCTGATCCAATCAGAACCGACGCTCCAGCCATGCGCCATCTCACTCCGCCGCGGCCTGACCGAACTCGGTCGCCTGACGCTCGAACAGGCCGCGATAGATGCCGCCTTGACGCGCGGCCAGCACCTCATGGGTGCCCTGCTCGACGATCTCGCCGCGGTCGAACACCAGGATGCGATCCATGCTGCGCACGGTCGACAGCCGGTGCGCGATCACGATCGAGGTGCGGCCCTTCATCAACCGTTCCATCGCCTGCTGGATCAGCGCCTCGGATTCCGAATCGAGGCTCGAGGTCGCCTCGTCCAGGATCAGGATCGCCGCATCGGCCAGGAAGGCGCGTGCCAGCGCCACGCGCTGCCGCTCGCCGCCCGACAGCTTGACGCCGCGCTCGCCCACCAGCGTGCCGTAACCCTTCGGCAGCCGCATGATGAAGTCGTGCGCATTGGCAAGCCGCGCCGCCTGCTCGATCGCCTCCATGCCGGCGCCCGGCCGGCCATAGGCGATGTTCTCCGCCAGGGTGCGGTGGAACAGGATCGGCTCCTGCTGCACGATCGCGATCTGGCTGCGCAGCGATTGCTGCGTCGCCTTGGCGATGTCCTGACCGTCGATGAGGATCCGGCCAGCGGAGACGTCGTAGAGCCGCTGCACCAGCTTGACGAAGGTCGTCTTGCCGGAGCCGGAGCGCCCGACCAGGCCGACCCGCTCGCCGGCATCGATGTCGACCGACAGGGCGTCATAGAGCGGCCGGCGATGGCCGCCATAGTGAAACGTGACGTCGTCGAACACGATGCGGCCGCCCTGGATGTCGATCGTTCCAGCATCATCCGCGTCGACGATGCCAAGCGGCTCGCCATGGATCTGCACCAGCTCCTCCATGTCGTTCACCGAACGCTGCAGGTTGTTGATGTGCATGCCGACATCGCGCAGATAGGCGTGGATGATGTAGTAGCTGGTCAGCACATAGGTGACGTCGCCCGGCGTGGCGCGGCCCTGCGCCCACAGCAGGATCGCACCACCGATCACCGAGGCGCGGAAGCACAGCAGCACCACGAGCTGCGCCGTCGAGGTGTGGTTGTAGCGGAACCAGGTGCGCCGCACCCGTCGGCGCCAGCGGCTGATGACGCCGTCGAGCCGCACGTCCTCGCGCGTCTCCGCGCCGAACGACTTCACCACCGCGTTGCAGGTCAGGGCGTCGGCCAGCGTGCCGCCGACCTTGGTGTCCCACGCATTGGAAACGCGCGCGGCAGGCGCGACGTAGCGCACCTGGAACACCATGGTCATCGCGACATAGATCACCGAGCCGACCGCGATCACCGCGCCGAGCTGCGGCCAATGCACGCCGAGCAGGATCATCGAACCGACCAGCACCACGACCGACGGCAGCAGCGCCATCAGGATGGTGTCGTTCAGCAAATCGAGCGCCCACATGCCGCGCGTGATCTTGCGCACGGTGGAGCCGGCGAACGAATTGGCGTGCCAGTCGGTCGAGAAGCGCTGCACCCGCATGAAGGCCTGCTGCCCGACATCGGACATCGTCTTCAGCGTGAACGGCACGATGGTCTGGATGCCGACCAGCCGCAGCACCAGCGACAGCGCGCCGAGGCCGACGATGGCGCCGAACGCCAGCATCGCCGCATGGCGCGCGGCCGCATTGGTGGCGCCCGCGGTCAGCGCGTCGACCAGATGGCCGGAAAACACCGGCATGAACAGGTCGGCCGCGGTTGCGCCGAGGAATCCGGCCGTCACCGCGGAGGCACGCAGCGGCTGTTCCAGCCAATGGCGGAAGACAAAGGGAAGCACGATCCGGATTGCGGCCGGCCGCTTGGTCGTCAGAGAGGTCATGGCACATTCCGGCCACGCTTTTGCAGCGCGTGCCGGCTCCATCTGAGGCGACGTGCGGGCAGAATCCGACCGCGAGCGCCGCTGGAAATTGTCGATAGCGTGTTGGGAAGTTTTGCTGATCGGGGATCAGGCCCGGTCAGCGCCGGGAGCTAACGCCTAAACGCGTCCAGCACCGTCGAACGCGGGCGCGCGATCTGCGAAATAAACGACTTCATGCGCATCTCCCCGGTTCGAGTAAGGAAGCGCTGCTTATAAATGCATCACGCGCGATTGGCAAGGTAACATCGGCGTGAGTGCGTCAATGTGTCGGCGATATCAGCTATTCACGGGACCGGGCGCAGCCCGCGCGCCGATGCGATGCACTCAGCCCGGCGACAACGGCACACTTTCGTAGCCCGGATGAGCGAAGCGATATCCGGGGCCGCGTCACGCTCAGTGATGAACTGCCGAGATCGGTCCCGCATGTCGCTTCGCTCATGCGGGATACGAAAACCGATGACACCTAATGCGCGTCGCCGCCGCTCGCGGTCATCGACGGTGGCTTGTTGACGAACAGCACCAGAAGGCTGAGCGCGACATAGAACAGCGACAGCATGAAGAAGGCATCGCCATAGCCCATCACCGCTGCCTGACGGTGCACGATCTGCGAGAGCTGCTTCATCGCCATGACGGCGGAATCGCCCATGCCCTGCATGCGCTGGGTGAACATGTTGAGGGTCTCGACCGCGGTGGTGTTGCCCCAGGTCACGCGGTCATGCAGCCGCGAGATGTGCAGATCGGTGCGGTCGTTGAGCACCTCGTTGATGACGGCGAGACCTACCGCGCCGCCGAGGTTGCGCATCAGGTTGAACAGGCCGGAGGCGTTCTTGACGCGATCCTGCGGCAACGTCGCGAGCGCGATGTTGTTGGTCGGCACCATGGCGCACATCATGCCGATGCCGCGCAGGATCTGCGGCAGCAGCAGCTCGTAGAAATCATAGTCGCGGGTGATCCAGGTCATCTGCCAGGAGCCGAGCGCGAAGGTCACGAGGCCGAAGGCGATGATGTAGCGCAAATCGACCTTCTGCATCAGCCGCCCGACCACCGGCGCCATCAAGAACATGGTGACGCCGGAGACGAACATGGTCTCGCCGATCATCAGCGCGCTGTAGCCGCGAACCTCCGCGAGATAGCGCGGATAGACATAAGTCAGGCCATAGAGCCCGATGCCGATGCAGAACTGCAGCACGCAGCCGACCGCGAAGTTGCGGTTACTGAAGGCGTAGAGATCGACGATCGGCTCCTCCGCGGTCAAGACGCGCCAGAAGAACGCGACCGCCGAGACGAAGCCAATCGCGGCGCAGACAGCGACCGAAGTGTCCTGCAGCCACTCATATTGCGGCCCCTCCTCCAGCACATATTCAAGCGAGCCGAGGAAGCCGCCCATGAAGATCAGGCCCCACCAGTCGAAGCGCTCGAGCAGCGCGAAGTTCGGCTGGTCGAAATCGACCAGCGCCAGCACGCCTGCCGTGATGATGACGCCGGGCACGATGTTGATGAAGAACAGCCAGTGCCACGACATCAGATCCGTGATGTAGCCGCCGACGGTTGGGCCAACGGTCGGCGCCAGCGTCGCGACGAGGCCGATGATCGGCGCCACGATGTGGAATTTGGTGCGCGGGAAGATCGTGTAGGCCGAGGCGAACACCGTCGGGATCATGCCGGCGCCGAGAAAACCCTGCAGCGCGCGCCACAGGATCATCTGCTCGATCGAGGAGGCGAAGCCGCACAGCAGGCTCGAGGCGGTGAAGCCGAACGCGGAGATCGCGAACAACAGCCGCGTGCCAAGCGCGCGCGACAGGAATCCGGACAACGGAATCGCGATCACTTCGGCGATCAGATAGGCGGTCTGCACCCACGACACTTCGGTCGAGGATGCCGACAGGCCGGCCTGGATCTCGGACAGCGAGGCCGAGACGATCTGGATGTCCAGGATCGACATGAACATGCCGAACACCATGATGATGAAGGCAACCAGCCGCTTCGGCTGGATGCGCTCGGACTCCGGGGCGCCGGTCATCATCGAGGGCGAAGCAGTGGTCGTATCAGCCATGGGCTCATCGGCTCCGAGCCTCGGACTCTGTCCGAAGCTTCAAGACATCACTGCGGATGGATCATCATCGGCGCGTCGAGATCAGTTTCGGCGTCGGCATCGGCCGCGCCTTCGCGGGTGTCGACGGTGGTGTAGACCGACATGCCGGCGCGCAAGAGGCCCTGCTTGGCGACGCTGGCAGGCACGCGGATGCGGACCGGCAGGCGCTGCACGATCTTGGTGAAGTTACCGGTGGCGTTGTCGGGCGGCAGCAGCGTGAACACCGAGCCCGCCGCCGGCGAAATGCTGTCGACGAGGCCGGTGAACTTGCGGAAGCCGTAGGCGTCGACCTTGATCGTCACCCGCTGCCCGGTGCGGATGCGCTTGAGCTGGGTCTCTTTATAGTTGGCGTCGATGTAGACGCCGTCGAGCGGCACCACGTTGCCGAGCCGCTGGCCCACATTGATATAGTCGCCGGTGTTGACCAGGCGGTTGGAGAAGGTGCCGTCGACCGGCGCACGGACATTGGTGAATTCGAGATCGCGCTCGGCCTTGGCGAGCTGGGTCTGCAATTCGGCGAGCTGGGCGCGGGCCTCGGCCTGCTGCGCCTTGGTCACCTCGACATTGTCCTTGGCCGCATCATAGGCCGCCTGCGCGGACCGCACGCTGGCCGCGCCCTGATCACGGCCGGCCTCCGAGACTTCGAAGGTGGCACGCGAGGCAAAACCTTTGGTGCTGAGCGCCTGCTGCCGATCGAAATCGAGATCGGCGCGCTTCAGGCCGGCCTGAGCGGACACGAGCTGGGCCTGCGCCTGCTCGACCGAACTCGCCGCCGCCGCAACCTGGCGGCCGATGCGCTCGATCGTCGCCTGCTGGGTCGCGATCCTGGTGCGCGCGGCGTCGGCCGCGATACGGTAGTCGCCATCATCGATCCGGAAGATTACGTCGCCTGCGCGCACCAGCGCGTTGTCGCCGGGCAGGATCGCCGTGATATGGCCCGCGACGCGCGCGCCGAGCATGGAGTTGTTGGCGCGGACATAGGCATCGTCGGTCGAGACGTAGAAGCGCCCGACCATCAGGTAATAGGCGGCATAGCCCGCGGCAGCGAGCGCGAGCAGGCCGACCACGCCCATCATCACGAATTTGCGCCTGCCGGATTTCGGCGCCGGCGCCGCAGCGGGCGAAGCCGCCGGCTGCTCGGGCGCAGACGCGGGCGGCGCCTCCGCGGGACGCTTGGCTTCATCAGCCCGGCCCTGCTCGCCGAGATCGGCGGATGCATCGCGCGCGATCGCGTCCTCGGCCATCTCAGGCTCGGAACGAACAATGCGTGCAGCCTGATCCCGTGCTGCGGCCATGGCCGAGGCTCCCCACAAAAATCTTGACGCGCGCGATGGCGGAATAAGGGCCGTGCGGCGCATCGTCACTCCCAAGATACCATTGACCGAACGGTTCGGTCAATATACATTCCCGCCCGCTAGATTATAAAGCTTCGATTCTTCCCTTTCCTACTTTGGGTTGAGTTCTCTCCCGAGAAGCTAAATCAATGGTTGCAGCGCCCCGAACCTCCCTCCAGTCCGTCGGCGAGGAGGAATCGTCGAAACGCCGCCAGATCCTGGACGGCGCCCGTAAGATATTCCTGGAGCTCGGCTTTGACGGCGCGAGCATGGGCGAGATCGCGCGCGCTGCCGGCGTCTCCAAGGGCACGCTCTACGTCTATTTCCCCGACAAGGCCGGGCTGTTCGCGGCGATCGTCGAGGAGGAAAAGCTCGAGCAGGGCAAGGTCGCCTTCAATTTCGATCCGGCGCGCGACGTCGACACCACCCTCCCCGAATTCGGCCGCGCCTATGTCGCGGTGTTTGTGCCGGCCCGGCGGCGGCTCGGCGATCCGCACCGTGATGGCGATCGCCGAGCGGATGCCCGAGCTCGGCAGCCGGTTCTACACCCACGTCATCGCCCACACCGTCGACCGCTTCGCCGCCTATCTCGAGGCGCGCGCCGCGCTCGGCGAGCTCGTGATCGACGACTACCAGCTCGCGGCCTGGCAATTCATGCAGATGTGCCAGGCGACGCTGTTCCAGGCGTTCATCTTCCAGGCCAAGCCGTCGCCCTCGCCGGAGCGGATCGCAACCGTCGTCGACAGCGCGACGCGCGTGTTCTTCGCGGCGTACCGGCCGAAGGCCGGGTGAGATCGACGTCTTATCGCGGACCAGCGCGCTCTTCGTCCCGTCATGCTGAGGTGCTCGCGTAGCGAGCCTCGAAGCATGCGCGGCCCGGCTGGTGGCCGTCGTGCTTGAGACGGCTGCGGAGTTTATCATCGGGCCGCGCTTTGCGCGGACTCGTTGGCAGCCTCATCAACATGACGGACGTAGATTCTTTAGATCGTCACGGGGGTATTGTTCTCCAGCCGTCGATGTGCACGATCAATAACTCCAGCACGACGAGGCGATCGACCATGAACGACCTCACCATCCGACAGATGCAGCCGGACGAGATCGCGCTCGCGGTGGACTGGGCCGCGGCGGAGGGATGGAATCCTGGTCTCGCAGATGCGCCCTGCTTTGCCGCCGAGGACCCGCAGGGCTTCTTCATCGGCGAGCTCGATGGCGAGCCGGCCGCGGTGATCTCCTGCGTCAATTACGGCGCGCAATTTGCCTTCCTCGGCTTCTACATCGTGCGTCCGGATCTGCGCGGCCGCGGCCATGGCCTGAAGATCTGGAATGCGGCCATCGCGCATGCGCGCCCGCGCGTGATCGGGCTCGATGGCGTGGTGGCGCAGCAGGCGAACTACCAGAGGTCCGGCTTCGCGCTCGCCTATGCCAATGTGCGCTACGGCGGCACTGTCGCTGCACCATCCGCGCCGAGCGACGGCACCGTCGCGCTGACCGATCTGCCGATGGCGCTGATCGAAGCCGATGACGCCACTGTGTTTCCCGCACCGCGGCCGGCATTCCTGCGCGCCTGGATCAACACGTCAGGACATGTCGGGCGCGCGCTGATGCGCGACGGCAGGCTGGCCGGCTGGGGCGTGATCCGCCCGTGCCGGACCGGCCGCAAGATCGGTCCGCTGGTTGCCGATGACCGTGCCGGCGCCGAGGCCGTTGTCGCGGCATTGCTCGCGAGCGCGGGCAGCGGCGAGGTCTTCCTCGATGTCCCCGCGGTCAACCGCGACGCCGTCGCGCTGGCGCAAGGCCTCGGGCTGTCGCCGGTGTTCGAGACCGCGCGGATGTATACCGGCGCGATCCCGCCACTCCGGATCGATCGCGTGTTCGGCGTCACGACGTTCGAGCTCGGTTAGAGCGAGAGATTTCGGAATATTAGAAATATATCCGTGGGTTGCCCGACGTGTCAAGTGGCTAGGTCGAACGCCTGCCACCGCCGGCTCCTTTGCATGGGGTTGTTTTCGATATTTTCGCAACGCGCCTCCCCCGCAAGTGCCCGCAAGCGGGAGAGGGAGCGCGGCTGCAATTCAAACCCGAGCTAGTTCGCCGCCGCGTTGACCTCCGGCGTAGCGACGTTGTCCTGCTCGACCTCCTCGGGCAGGCCGGCGAAGCGCCGCAGCGCCTTCGCCATCTTCACGCGGCCGGCAACGCCGGTGATGATGACGTCGACCATCACGAACGACGAGTGGAAGTGGCCCTGCGCCTTGAGCTGCTCGACCTTGACGCCGGCCTTGGCGAGCGCGTCGCCATAGGCGATGCCCTCGTCGCGCAACGGATCGAACTCGCTGGTCGCGATGAACGTCGGCGGCAGGCCTTCGAGCTTGCCGCGCAGCGGCGCGACGCGCGGGTCGGTGCGGTCGGCCGGCGAGCAGTACAGATCCCAGAACCAGTACATCAGCCCGCGGGTCAGGAAATAGCCGGTCGCGTTGTCGACATAGGACGGCCGGTCGAATGTGGAATCGGTGACCGGACAGATCAGGAGCTGGCCCGCGATCTCGGGCCCGCCGCGATCGCGCGCGAGCTGGCACGTGACGGCCGCGATGTTGCCGCCGGCGCTCCAGCCCGCGACCAGCAGCGGCCCTGCCCTGCCGCCGAGCTCGGCGCTATGGGCCGCGATCCAGCGCGTCGCCGCAAAACCGTCCTCGGCCGCGGCCGGGAAGCGATGCTCGGGCGCATGGCGATAGCCGACACTGACGATGATCATGCCGGTGCGCCGGCACAGGTCGCGGCAGAACGGATCGTCCGACATCTCGTCGCCGAGCACCCAGCCGCCGCCGTGGAAATACACCACGATCGGATGCGGCCCCGGCGTCGTCGGCCGGTAGAGCTTGTACGGCAACGGACCGTCCGCGCCCTGCAGCATGCCGCTGCCGACCTCGCCGACCGGGCGGCCAAAGGGGCGGCCCTTGTTGAATTCGGTGAGGAAGTCGCGCGCGCCCTGCGCCCCCATCGTCTCGAGCGGCGGCAGGTTCATCTCACCGAGCAGGTTCAGCACCAGCCGCACATCCGGCTGCAGGCGCACGATCTCGCCGTCATTGCACTGCTCGGCAACGCCGGGACCCGAGAGCTTGAAGCCGAGCATGCCGCGGCCGACCACCTCATTACAGATGCTGCGATACGGGCCGACGCCGCCCGTATAAGGCATCACGCCTTGCGGCTTGCCGGGCACGTTGGCGCCCGTGTACCAGGTGTTGGCGAGCCGGTGCAGCGTCAGCGTCGTGCAGTCGGCCATGTGCCGTTCCCAGCCGGCCTGCGCGGTCTCGGTCGCTTCCATCGTGGTGAAGCCGGCGTCGCGCAGCGCGGCGATCCGTTCCACCACCCAATCGACATGCTGCTCGATCGAGACAGCCATGTTCGACAGTACCGACGGGCTGCCGGGGCCGGTGATCATGAACAGATTGGGGAAGCCCGCGACGGTGACGCCGAGATAGGTCTGCGGTCCGTGCGCCCAGACATCCGACAGCGACTTGCCGCCACGGCCGGAGATCGGATGCACCGCCATGATCGCCCCGGTCATCGCGTCGAAGCCGGTGGCGAACACGATGACGTCGACGTCGAACTTGCGTCCGTTGGTGAAGATGCCGCTGGCGGTGATCCCCTTAATCGGCTCCTGCCGCAGATTCACCAGCGTCACGTTGGGACGGTTGTAGGTCGCGTAGTAATTGGTATCGAGGCAGGGACGTTTGGCACCGAACGGATGATCGTGCGGGGCCAGCGCCGCCGCCGTCTCCGGATCCTTGACCACGGCGCCGATCTTCTCGCGGATCAGGTCGGCGACCAGTCTGTTGCCGTCGACATCGACCGCCTGGTCGGCCCAGAGCTGGGTCAGGATGTGGACGAGGTCGCCCGCCGCCCACGCCTTCTCGAACCGCTCGCGGCGCTCGGCGTCGCTCAATTGCCAGCTCACCACGGTCTGCTGCGGATAGGGCACGCCGGCCATCGACCAGCGCGCCTGGTCGCGATAGGCAGCACGGTCGCTCTCGAAATAGGTCTTGCGATCCTCGGGCGCTGGGCCGTTGCCCGCGGGTAGCGCGAAGTTCGGGGTGCGCTGGAACACGGTGAGCTGCGCGGCCTGCTCGGCGATGATCGGTATGGACTGAATGCCCGACGATCCGGTGCCGATCACGGCGACGCGCTTGCCCTTGAGATCGACGCCCTGATGCGGCCAGCGGCCGGTGAAATAGATCTCGCCCTTGAAGTCCTTGACGCCGTCGATCTCCGGCGGCTTCGGCGACGACAGGCAGCCGGTCGCCATGATGTAGTAGCGGCACGAGACGTCGGCGCCGTTGTTGGTCGAGATCTGCCAGCGCGAGGTCGCATCATTCCAGGTCGCCTGCGTGACCTTGGTGCCGAACCTGATGTCGCGACGCAGATCGTAACGGTCGGCGACGAAGCCGAGATAGCGCAGGATTTCCGGCTGGGTCGCGTATTTCTCCGACCAGGTCCAGGCCTGATCGAGCTCGGGATCGAAAGTGTAGCTGTAGTCGATGGTCTGGATGTCGCAGCGCGCGCCGGGATAACGATTCCAGTACCAGGTGCCGCCGACATCGGCGCCCTCCTCGAGCGCGACCGCCGAGAAGCCCGCCTTGCGCAACCGATGCAACAGGTAAAGTCCGGCGAAGC
The DNA here is from genome assembly GCF_054059095.1 of Bradyrhizobium sp. USDA 4510. Taxonomy (NCBI): domain Bacteria; kingdom Pseudomonadati; phylum Pseudomonadota; class Alphaproteobacteria; order Hyphomicrobiales; family Nitrobacteraceae; genus Bradyrhizobium; species Bradyrhizobium sp. USDA 4510. Next base: position 5,572,112 of record NZ_JBSSBT010000001.1, read on the forward strand.
CGGCGCCGACCACCGCAACGTCGACCTGCTGCGTGGTTCCGCTCTGCGTGGAGTCTGAAGCGCGTGCTGCAACTGCTGCGTCTGGCATGCCATTCCTCCGTATGTTTTGATTTGACGGAAGGCTAGCCCTGCGCCTTCAGTTTGTCATCACGACAAACGCAATCAGAGGTCGCCGCAATTGTGACGCCCGCGGCCTGGAGCGCGCCGCGCAGCGCGTAGACGCAACTGGTGACGACGCAACGCGGTACGAACGGCGCCGCACACTTTGATGTCGTCCCGGCGAAAGCCGGGACCCATACTCCGCGGCGGATGTTGTGGACGGGACTCGTCGTTCCATCGACGCGCAACGATGACCATCGGTGGTTATGGGTCCCGGCTTTCGCCGGGACGACACCGAATATTTGGTGCCGCTTGTGAATCACAAGCTCACTTGCTCCTCAGAGTCCGTCTATGAGTCAGGCCCTGGGGATGACGGGTTTAGCAGTTGCCTCAAATCGACCGCATCAATCCGCCGTCGACGCGGATGTTTTGGCCGGTGATGTAGCCCGCGCCGTCGGAGACGAGGAAGCTGATGGTTGCGGCGATCTCCTCCGCCTTGCCGTAGCGCTTCATCGGCACGCTGTCGCGGCGCTCGTCGGTTGCCGGGAGGCTGTCGATCCAGCCTGGCAGCACGTTGTTCATGCGCACATTGCTGGCGGCGTAGCTGTCGGTGAACAGTTTGGTGAACGCAGCGAGCCCGGCGCGGAACACCGCCGAGGTCGGAAACATCGCGCTCGGCTCGAACGCCCAGGCGGTGGAGATGTTGACGATCGCGCCCGACTTCTGCGCCTGCATGTGAGGCGCGACGAGACGCGTCGGGCGGATCACGTTCATCAGGTAGACGTCGAGACCGGTGTGCCACTGCTCGTCGGTCAGTTCGAGCACACCCGCGCGCGGGCCGTGGCCGGCGCTGTTGACCAGCGCATCGATGCGGCCCCAACGCTCCACCACGCCGTCGACGGCGCGTTTCAGATCATCGTTGGAACGGTTCGAGCCGGTGAAGCCGAGGCCACCGAGCTCCTTTGCCAGCGCCTCGCCCTTGCCCGACGACGACAGGATCGCAACGCGGAAACCATCGGCCGCGAGGCGCCGCGCCGCCGCCGCTCCCATGCCGCTGCCGCCTGCGGTAACGAGCGCGACCTTCTCCAAAGCCATGACCTGATATCCCTTCTTATTGCTTCGTTCGAGGCGACCCTAGCACTGCCGATCGCAACGCGCGACATCGCGCCTGCTTTGCGTCACCGGACGAAATGCGGCATGGTGACCGACATCGTTCTCCGGTACGCAGTATTCACATGACATCCCTCCTTCGACACCTTGTCATCGCCGCCGTGATGCTGTTCGCCGGTCCCGCGCTCGCGCAGACCCGGTCCATCACCGTCGCCTCGACGACATCGACCGAACAGTCCGGCCTGTTCGGCTATCTGCTGCCGCGGTTCTCGGAGACCTCGGGCATTGCCGTGAAGGTGGTCGCGGTCGGCACCGGACAGGCGCTCGACATCGGACGGCGCGGCGATGCCGATGTCGTGTTCGTGCACGATCGCGTGGCCGAAGAGAAATTCCTGGCCGAGGGCTTTGCGACCAGGCGATATGACGTGATGTACAACGATTTCGTCATCGTCGGCCCGAAGGCCGATCCGGCGCATATCGCCGGCGACAAGGATGTCGCGGATGCCCTGCGCAAGATCGCTGCGACCAGTTCGGCCTTCATCTCGCGCGGCGACCACTCCGGCACGCACGAGGCCGAGCTGCGGCTCTGGAAGGCGGCCGGCGTCGATCTCGGCTCAGCGAAGGGCCAGTGGTATCGCGAGATCGGCCAGGGCATGGGTCCGGCGCTCAACATGGCATCCGCGTCGAATGCCTATGTGCTGTCCGACCGCGGCACCTGGCTGTCGTTCAAGAACCGCGGCGAGCTCGCCGTGCTGACCGAAGGCGACCGGCGGCTGTTCAACCAGTACGGCGTGATGCTGGTCAATCCGGCGAAACATCCGACGGTGAAGGCCGCGGACGGCGAGGCCTTCATCGACTGGCTGGTCTCGCAGGCCGGGCAGTCGGCCATCGCCGGCTACAAGGTCGGTGGCGAGCAGCTATTTTTCCCCAACGCCGCGCACTAGCAGAAACGCGATCGTGCTGACGCTGACGCTCAGCGCAAGCAGGATGACGCCGAGCCCGAGGCCGAGCGCCAGCTCGCCCTTGCTGGTCTCGAGCGCGATCGCGGTCGTCATCGTTCGCGTATAGCCGCTGATATTGCCGCCCACGATGATGATGGCGCCGACCTCCGCGATGGCGCGGCCGAAGGCGGCGAGGAACGCGGTGAGCAGCGAGGCGCGGCCGAGCGAGAACACCAGCGCAAGGCTGCGCAGGCGGGACAGGCCGTCGGTGCGGATCAAATCGGCATATTCCGCCCACAGCAGCGCGACCGGACGATGCACCAGCGCAACCACGATCGGCGTCGCCAGGATGACCTGCGCCACCACCATCGCCGTCGGCGTGAACAGCAGCCCGGCGAAGCCCAGCGGTCCGGATCGCGACAGCAGCAGATAAAGCCCGAGGCCGACCACGACCGGCGGCAGGCCGAGACAGGCATTGGCGAGCACGATCACCACCTGCCGTCCGCGAAACCTCGATATCGCAAGCCAGCCGCCGATCGGCGCGCCGATCAGAAGCGCGAGCAGGCTCGCCAGCAGGCTGACGCGCAACGACAATGCGACGATCCCAAGCAGGACCGGATCGCGACCGGCTATCAGCGATGCCGCCGCCGTGATCGACTGTGCGAAATCATTCATGCCGGCACGTTTTGCCCGCACAACGTGCGCATCGTCAAATCGCAGGAACGATCAGTCGCTCAGGCCGGCGCGCCGTTCTTGAGCAGCTTGGCCACGGCCGCGACCAGTTCGTCAGGCGAGAACGGCTTGTTCAGCAGCACGCTGTCCGGCACGCCCCGGGTCGGCCACTCGTCGCCGCCGCCGCCGGTGATGTAGAGCACCGGGAATGACGGGTCGATCTCGCGGGCGCCGCGCGCCACGCGCCAGCCGTCGAGCCGGCCGAGCAGGCGGATGTCGGTGACCAGTGCTGAGTATTTGGTGCGGAACGCCTTCAGCAGCGTCAACGCTTCCTCGCCCGAGCCCGCGATCGCCGGCTCATAGCCGCCGTCCCTCAGGGCGTCCTCTACCATCATCTGAAGATCACGATCGTCTTCGATGACGAGAATGATCGGCGCGTCTTGCAAAGCTATCCCCTAGAAATCAGCCGGGTGCGCCCGGCTCCGAAGCATATGCAGCATAAAAGTGGCTACCGTTTGCACGGTGTCACCCAGTAAAAATACGGGTATCAGACGCGTCCCTATTCGTCGGCGAATTCGTCTTCTTCGTTGATCCCCGCCTTACCCCGCGGGGCCGGCTTTCTGCCGCCGAGCGATCCTGTGACATAAGGTTCGCGCGTTGCATAGGGGTTACGGCCGCCGGCACGCGCCGCGACCTCCTCGCCCGAGACGGCGGCGGGCTGGCAGATCAGACGCCGGCTGGCCCGGCGCATCAGATCCACATGGATGTGGTCGTAGTGATAGACGTTGGACCCCGGCGCCAGCACCGTGGTGAATTGCTGGCAGGCGGCGGCCTGGACATCGCGCAGAAAGCCCTGCTCCTCCGGCAGGCCTTTCCAGCCATCCTTCACGGTTATGCGGCGACCGTCAGCCAGCGTGAAGGCTGCGATGTCGAGCGCATTGCCGAAGGCGTGCTCGGAAATATGCGCGTGCGAATTGCCGTTCATGCCGCGGCAGGAATAGGCCGAGATCTGCTTGATCTCGACGACACGCGCGCCGAACCAGCGCTGCGCCGCCGGCTGTACGGAATCGGCGAGCCAGCGCTCGAGCACCGAGACGATCGGGCACGCCAGCGTTGCCGCCGGCTTCACTGCGACCGGGCCGACCGTCACCACCGGATTGCCGCTCGAGGGACCGAGCCGCGGCGGCGGTGGCGCGCCGGGCGGCTGCTGGGAATACGGTGCCGGTGAATAGGGCGCGGCCGCGCTGTCGCGCTGCGGATTGGATGGCAGGCCCGGATAATAAGGTCGCTCGCCCCTGGCATCGGGCGAGCCTTCCGGCGGCAAATCGATCTCGTCCTGCTGCGGCGGAACGCCGGGCGCCGACAGCGAGACCGGCCCATTCTGACGGCTGCCATAGCCCGGCTCGTTGCCATAGCTCGGCTGGCCGACGGCCTGATTGGAATACGGCGCCTGCGCGGGCGGCGGAGGCGGCTGGCGGTTGATCGGCCAGCGCGGCTGGTTGCCGACCGATGCCGGCGGGCGCAGGCTGTCGTCGGCAAATCCGTAAGCCGAACTGGCTTCACCGAGCGCGGCGACCTTGAGCGGGAACTCGGCGCCGCAGACGCCGGGACCGGAGATCGGATCAATGCGGACGAGGTCGGCGCTCTCCTTGACCGCGCCCGACTTCAGGCATGCGGCCTCGGCCTCGGCCCGCCACGGTTCGCGCTCGGCGGTCTGAAACAGACCGCGACCGCAACCAGCAAGCGACACAAGGACAAGGGAGCCGACGAGATACAAACGAACTCCACGCGTCATGGCGCGGAGGTTCTGCGAATTTGATTAAAGACTCTTCAACGCATTTCGATGCGTTGTTTTCAGCTGTCCTTAACCATGCAGCGGAACCCGGCAGGGCAACACGCGCCCTGCCGAGATGATGTCATCACCACGTGTAGCGAACGACACCCTTGCCGCCATAGGACGACGTGACGTCGGAGAACTCGCCTTCGAAGGTAAGCGCCGCCGACCAGCCGCTGGTCCAGTTCATCGCCGCGCTCGCGGTGGTGAGCACCGCATCGCTCGCCGGCGCCGCACCGTTGACCACGAAGGACGCGCCCGGCAGCGTCTGGAATGTCGCGGCAACGCTGCGATCGGTGTTGTAGTCGTGCGCCCAGGCAAGGCGGCCGCGCAGGCTGAGAATGCCATCCTGCAACGCGATCGAGCGATCGCTGCGGAGGCCGAGTTCGCTGCGCGTGGCGGTGACGGTCTTGGCGCCATAGGCCACCGCGAACGCGCTCGATCCCTACAGCACCTGCTCGGCATAGGACGGCAGATCGTAGGTCGTGAACTGTCCGGCGGCATAGGGCGTCAGCGCCAGCGACCACGGCGTTGTCGATCGTGAAGTTTTCGCCGGGACGGATCGCGTCCGCATTGGCCGCAGTGATCAGGCCGGTCGCGCGGTTTGTGATGTGAACGCTCGCGGCGGTCGAGATGAGATTGTCGAAGTCGATCGCCTGCCCGGTCGCCGATTTGATGGTGCCGGCATTGTCGACCGAGAACCTGGCCGCGGTCGTGCTGTTGCTGCCCGACGCGCCGTTGATCTGGATGGAGTCGTCCGCCGACTGGATCGTCGCGCCCGCATTGTTGACGACCGACAGCGAGATCACGTTGTTGAGATTGGTGGTGGCACGGATCGCGCGAGAACCTGCCGTATTGGTCGCGTCGATCAGGCCGGAATTGGTGATCGTGGTGGTTCCGCCGCCGATCCGCATCACGTCGCTGCTTGATGACTTGATGATGCCGCCGCTCTGGTTGGTGATCGAGAACACGGTGGTGTTCGACGTCGCGTTGACGAAGTCGAAGACGCGGCCGTTGCCCGTCGACTGGATGGTGCCCGCATTGTCGACGGTGACCGACCCGCTGCTCAGGCCGCCATTGATCCGGAATGCATCATTGGACGCGGTGAAGAGCGCGCCGGAATTGTTGATCAGCGTGAGATTGCCGCTGATGGCGCTGCTCGAGGTGTCGATGCCGCGCGAGGTCGCCGAGATGGTGCCGTTGTTGGTGATGACGACGCCGGGCGACGACAGGCCGGTAATCCAGGTGATCGCGGTGCCCGTCACCGACAGGCTGCTGCCGGCGGCGACCGAGCCGGTATCATTGTTGGAGACGGTCTGCGCCGTCGTGCTGTTGGGAGGAGTGCTGAAGCTTGCGGCCAGTGCCGGACAGGAGAACCCCAACGAAGTCGCAGAAATAGCCAGCGCAAGCCGGCTTGCGCGGCTCAGAAACTCAGATTTCACGTAACGCCCCCAAGTACTTATTACCGGGGTAGAGCCCCGGTCATTGCGGGCGGCAATCTGGGTATGGTTTGTGACAGGCGCACAACAAATGACGATGCTGCCTTGCGGCGCAACGACACAGGGGCGAGAGCAACCGACGGACATCCAAGCGGGGACTGCTATCGGCGCCTGGAACCGGCGCCGCCGCCGAATATATTTGCGACGCGTCAACGCCTTGATTCGGCGGCTATTTGAGCCGCGCATCGCAATGCGGCATTGCCGCGAATAGCAAGCCTGACAACAAGACTGCCTTTTTCGGCCTGGAACCCCTTGCTAGCTTTGACGTTAATGCGGGCAGCGTTGTGTGAACCGAGGGAGTTTCCCCAATGGATTTCGCGAGTCCTCTGCTGAGCAAGCTGAGCATTGTGGCCGCGTACATCGCGTTAGCCTTCGTCGGCGCCATTATTCTCGGTGTGTTCTAGGACATTCGACAGGCATGAGTTCAGCGCCCGGCGGCCGCCCCCGCCGGCGCTTTGCTGTTTTACGTTCACTCCGCCACAACTACAGCTCGATGATCGCGATGAGGGGCTCGAATGCGATGCGCGTGCAGCGCTGCGCCGTGCAACGGCGGGGCGAGTCTTGCGGTCGCCCTTCAGGTAACGGGCTTATATCTGCCCGGCGGTCGCTTCATGTGCGTCGCCGGACCCGCTATAAGAGCCGCATTGTCGAAAATGAATTGAACCTGCGGGCGACCGGCGACCAATGAAGCATTTCCTCACCGCGGCCAGGCTGTTGGCCCTCGATCTCGCCTCGACGCTTGTCTTTCTTGTTCTGTTCCTGCTGACGCACAACACCGCGCTCGCGGTCAGCCTCGGCATCGCATTCGGCGTCGTGCAGATCGGCGTCCAGATGGTGCGCGGCAAACGGATCGACACCATGGAATGGCTGAGCCTGTTCCTGGTCGTCGCCGCCGGCTCCGCCACGCTGCTGACCCACGACCCGCGCTTCGTGCTGTTCAAGCCGAGCGTGATCTACGCCATCGTCGGCGTCGTGATGCTCAAACCCGGCTGGCTCAACCGCTACCTGCCCGAGATCGCACAGAAAGTCGTGCCCGATGTCGCCGTCAAGGTCGGCTATGCCTGGGCCGCCCTGATGTTCATCTCCGCCGCGGTGAACGCCATCGTCGCGCTGACCTGCGAGATCACGACATGGGCCGTCGTGATGCCGATCTTCGGCATCGTGAGCAAGATCGTGGTGTTCCTCGGCGGCTTTGCCGCGCTCCGCCTCACCGCAAGGCGCCGCATCCGCGCCATGCCGGAGACGCAGCGCGAGGCCGTGCTCGCGCTCGAAGGGGCACCGGCGCCAGCTGCGCCGTAGCCCCCGACCGGGGTGTGGTCGACGAAACAAACGGCCCGCGCGACGAAACCATTTTGCCGTGACAACGAAGAATTGCTGAAACCAAGCCTGCCTAGTGATCGGTTCGACAACGCGCTGCTTCGGCGCGATCACAAGGGGGACATGATGGCTTTCACCGCTTCCGCGCTTCGTCACGGCAAACTGCTGCGGCAACCGCGTTCACGCTCGGTCTGCTGACCTCGGCGTCCTATGCCTACACCGACGAGCAGCAGCAGATGTGCACCAGCGACGCCATGCGGCTGTGCAGCGCGGAAATCCCCGACGTCGATCGCGTCACCGCCTGCATGATCCGTCAGCGCGCGCTGCTCAGCGACGGCTGCAAGGCGGTGTTCCACTACGTGCCGCCGGCGGCTGCGCAACCCGCGAATTATGCGCCCGCGGCCAAGCCGGCGAAACCGCTCAATATCACTCCTCACAAGCGCGGCTAAGCAAAACCCCAACAGCGACCAGGCACCGCGCTTCCGGCAACGGAGCGCGGTGCTTGATCGTTTCGGTCCGCCATGACAACAAGGCACGACCGTTCATCCGGCATTCAGCCTGACGCGGCTCAATTGCCGTCCCCACTGCCTCCCCCGGGAATCGATGGCGATGCGCCGCAGCCTTCTCTTTGCGCTTCTGCTTGGCGCCGGCGTCACGATCGGTTGGCAATCAGCGGCCAATGCCGCGCCGGACTTGACGCGGCTTGCACAGGCGCAACCTGCACAGGCGCCCGCCCCGGCGCCGAGTGCGACGCCGCCTACGCCCGCTCCCGCAACACCCGCGCCTGCAACGCCGGCGCCGGCCGCGAGCGCGCAGCCCGCAGCGCCCGAGCCGATCGGCAACGTGGCGACACTGACAGGAACCGCGACCGTCACGCGCAACAGCACCGCGACGCCGCTGCAGATCCGCGACGACATCTTTGCCAATGACGAGGTCGCGACATCAGGGACCTCCTCGCTCGGCATCACCTTCAACGACGGCACCACCTTCAACCTGCGCGCCAATGCCAGGATCACGATCGACAATTACGTCTATGAGGACGGCGGCCAGCAGAACAGCGCGCTGTTCAACGTCACCAAGGGAACGGCGGCCTTCGTCGCCGCCGCGGTCGCCAAAACCGGCGACATGAAGATCTCGACCCCGACCGCGACGCTCGGCATCCGCGGCACCACCGGTCTCGTCGAGGTGCCCGAAGGCGCCACCGCGACCAGCAGGAATGTCGGCATCAAGCTCTATCCCGACGCCGACGGACATGTCGGCCGCATCGAGGTCAACGACCGCAGCGGTGCCTCGCTCGGCGTGCTGACGCGCGGCGCCAGCGGCTTTGCGATTCGTCCGGGCACCGGCGGTGCCCGCTTCGCCGCGGTGCCGCTGACGATCTCGCCGCAACAGATCACGCGCGACCAGGGCTTTGTGCGCCAGGTCCATAGCGCGCAGACGCTGGGCCGCCAGGTCGTGACCGAGCAGCGCGACTTCCGCCGCGCCAATCCCGATTTCCGCAGGGCCAATCCGGCCGCGCCCTATCCGAACCGCGGCCAGCCCGTGCAGCCGAACCCGCAGCGGCAGAACGGCCTGCCGGGCCAGAACCGCAACACGCCGCAGCAGCCGGGTCAGCAAAAACGTCCGGGCCAGATGCAGCAGCCCGGTCAGCCGAACCGTCCCGGCCAGCAACCGGGCACGCCTGGCCGGCAAGGTTCGCAGCAGCGGCCCGGCACGCAGCAGCAAGGCGGCGCACAGCATGCGCTACCCGGCCAACCCGGCGGCGCGACGCTGCCGCACGCGCCCGGCGTCCAGACGCCAGCCGGACAACAGCCGGCGGGACAACAGCCAACGCGCCAAGCCCCCACGCAAGAGCCCGCACGCCAAGGCGGCACGACGCAACCCGGCGGACAACAATCGCCGGCACGTCAAGGCGGTCTGCAGCCCGGCCGCACCCAGGCGCCGGGCGGCGTGCGCCAGCCAGGACCACCAGCGGCCCAGCCGGGTCAACCGGGCGCGCCGCGACAAGGCACCGCGCAGCCCGTGCCGCAGGCGCCCGGCCAGATCCGACCCGGCATCCAGCAAGCCGCACCGGGCATACAACGGCCCGCGGTGCAGGCGCGGCCAGGCTTCCAGCAACGGCGCGCGCCGCCTCCGCCGCGCGGCGCGAAGCCTCCACCCAGGGACAAGCGCCAGTAACTGAGATCACAGCAATGTCGATCAAACGAGCGAATGGCGCCGGCGAGTTACGCCGGCGCCATGCACAGATCGACCAATGCCGAGCGGCAGGTCAGCCGCGCCTGGTGATCACGGCCTCCAGATATTCGCTCGGGATCACCAGCGTGCCGTCCCTGGCGATATTGAACTGGTCCATCAGGCTGAACATGTCGGCGGCGAGCAATTGCTGCTTGACCGGATCGATCGCCCCGAACGCCTTCAGCACGGGCCCGTAATAGGTGCGGAAGATCTCGAGGAAATGCTCGCGCGACCTGTAACGGAAATTGAAGTGCCTGCGCCTGGCATCGAGCGTCGCCTGCGGGCCGAACAAGGCGCCGAGATGCGCCTCGGTGCCCCACAGCGCGGGAGACTTCACGCCCGGCGCCGGCGGCACATACTTCCCGATGGTCTTGAACAGCTGGCCGATGAAACCTTCCGGCGTCCAGCTTGCGAGGCCGATCTTGCCGCCGATGCGGCAGACGCGGCGCAGTTCATTCGCCGCCTGCTGCTGGTCGGCGGTGAACATGACCCCGAAGGTCGACAGCACGACATCGAAGCTGGCATCGGCAAACGGCAGCTTCTCCGCGTCCGCTTCCTGGAACGTGATGGGCAGACGCTCCGCCGCCGCCCGCTCGCGGCCGCGCTCGAGCAACGCCGCGACGTAGTCGGTCGAGACCACGTCGGCAAAGCGCCGCGCCGCAGCCAGCGTCGCATTGCCGTTGCCGGCGGCGACGTCGAGCACCATCTGATTGCTGCGCAGGTCGACTGCCTCGCAGAGCATCTCGCCGACGATCTGGAGCGTGGTGCCGACGATCGCATAGTCGCCCGCACTCCAGGTGGCTTGCTGGCGCGCCTTGACGGCGGCAAGATCGATGGTCGGCATTTCGGTCTGAACGTTCATGTGCATCTCCTTTGAAAATGTGGTGCGGCTCGCGGCGAGGCCGCCGGCTTCGCCGAAAGTCCGCGGGTTGCGTCAAAAAACGGCGTCGAGCAGTGCAATGACTTCAAATGTGCTGCGCGCTATGTGCGGCGGTCGAGCAGGACCGGGATGGTCGATGCGGCAACTATGCTCCAGTCCGAGCGATGCCTGCAGCCGTGGCTGCTACGCTGCGTCAAGGCGGCCTGCTGCGCCGGAGCTGCACGATGCTCCAGAACGACAGGTTCCTCCGCTCGGGTGAACACGGGCGAGGACAAACCCGCGATCACCAGCCCGAGCAGCGCGCTTCGCCCGATCGGCCGTGAGCAGCGGTTCCCGGCGCCCTTCGACTGGCCGCCGGCGTCGCGCGGCATCAGGCGACTGGCCTGCCGCTCGCGATGGGCGAGCATGCCTGCGACCGATTGATTGACGATCCGGCGGATCCGCAAAAGCAGGAAGGAAAAATGCCTTCGTACCGGACTTGAAATGGATTCCATGAATGAAATCGACATAATTGTTTCCTTGATCGAAGTGTGATGGCGCTCCGGATCAGGTTTGGTCGGGATACGCCATGCGACGCCGCGCAGGCGTCATTCGGCTGCAATGGGTGGTTGGACCGGATCACCACGCACCACCACGGTTGCCGCGACCTTGTAGAATTCCTCGCCCGGCATGCCGACGCAGCGCGCATGCTCCCGGATCGAGTCACCGTCACGCGCCTCGTATATGCAGAATGTGCCGATGCGACCATCCGCCTCGTGCACCACATAGCTGCGGATCCAGCGGACACGGTCCGGCATCTGCTCGTCGCCGACCCTTGCGGATGTTGCGCCGGCGAGTTCCAGCTCGCTCATGTTCGCCCAGGCGCTCGGACGGCGAATGACATAGAGTTCCATCGAAATCTCCTCGGTTGCAATTATTGAACGGCAGGCGCTCATAGCGAGCCATGATCAGCTATAGGCGCTGTCGATGCCGACTGTCCTTACCGCGGACTGATCATTGCCTGATCTTTGTCTGATCCTTGGCTGAACCTTTTCCGCCGAGCCCGCACTCATACACATGGCATTCTCATTTGGACTGTTCGAGCTTGATGAAGCTGGACGCGTGTTGCTGTGCGCGCGCCAAGAGGTCCCATTGCAGCCGCGTGTGTTCGATCTGCTGATTTATCTGGTTCGACACCGGGACCGGGTCATCCCCAAGGAAGAACTCCTCGAAGCCGTCTGGCCGGATGTGACGGTCACAGACAACTCGCTGCAGCGGGCGGTGAGTGCGTTGCGCGCCGCGCTGCGCAACGGCGGCATGGACGGCGCGATCCGAAATCTGCCGGGCAAAGGCTATCGCTTCTTCCTCGAGTCCGGGATCCGGCAGCCGGAACGCATCGACCCCAAGCAAGTCGATGGCACCGTCGGTGCAATCGGTCTCGCCCGACGCGCAGCGGCCGGACAATTGTGGTTGCAGGCAGCGACCCTGTTCGCGAGCGCGGATGAAAGCGGCCAGCTCAACGCTGAAGATCTGCACGATTGGGCGCTTGCCCTGCAGTGCCTCGGCAGGGCCACGGCAGCGATTCCGATTCTGGTTCGCGCGGTCGCCGCACGCAGCCAGGCCGGTGACGCTGCTGGCGCCACGGTCGACGCAATAGCGCTCTCGGCCTTGCATTTCGAAAGCGGCCAGGCCGCGATCGGAAAGGGCTGGCTCGCGCGGGCGGAAGATTGGGCTTCAACGCTCGACGATCCTCCGACGACGGCACTGGTGTTATGGATGAAGTCGAAACTGGCTGCTTTCGATGGCGAGCCGGAACAGGCACTCGCGTTGGCCGACGCTGCCTACACCGCCGTCAGATACAAGGATGCGATCAATATCGAAGCGCTGAGCCTGGCCTATCGCGGCTTCTATCGGCTGTGCCTCGGCGACACACACGGAGGACTGTCCGATCAGGACCATGCCGCCGCAGTTGCCCTGTCCAGCAACAATCTGGACCCGATCATTGGCGGCAACCTCTATTGCAACATCCTCTGGGCGGCCCGGATGTTCGGAGATTGGGCACGCGCCGACCAGTGGACGCGGAGCTACCAGAACTTTTGCTCGGGCAGCGGCATGGAATTGACGGGCTCGTGCCAGCTGCACCGCTCCGAGGTGCTCGGCATCAGAGGCTCGCTCGACGAAGCGCTGTCGCGCATTCAGGACGCGCTCGGACGCCTGACCAGCGATGCGCCCTGGTCTCTTGGCGATGCCAACCGGGTGCTGGGCGATATTCAGGCGGCGATCGGCAATGACGACGCAGCGCTCGAAGCCTATGACAGGGCTTACACGCTGGGCTGGTGCCCGGAGCCGGGCCGCGCCATGCTGCTGCTCGCAAGAGGGGAAGCGGAAGCCGCCTATGCAAGCCTCGAGCGGAGCCTGATCGGCAAGACCTGGTGGACGCTGCAGCGGCGCGGAATCCTGCTCGCGCATCTGGCGCTGGTTGCCGCGCACACGCATCGGACCGTTCGAGCGAAGGCATTGATCTGCGAACTGTCGGGAAGTCCGGATCGCTGGCCGATGCCCTCGATCCGCGCACTCACCAACGAAGCACAGGCGATCCTCGCGCTTTCCCGGCAGGACCATGAAACAGCCATGCGGCATCTCCATCTCGCCCGCCAGCTGTGGTCCAGCATCGAGGGGCGGGTCCAGATCGTGCGGCTGCGGCTTCAGATCTCCAGCCTCCAGCTGGAGCATGGAGATGTTCGCGGCGCCATGGCCGAAGTTCATGCGGCACAGCTTCTGGCCCGTGACCTGGGCTCGCCCAAGCGTCTTGCCGAGTGTCTTGCCTTGCAGCGTGACATTGAGGCCTGGCAGCCAACGGCGCGACGTCAGATGTGCGGGTGATCACGCCGCGCGGCGCAGCCAGTCGCGCACGCGTTCGATCAGATTCTTGCGCGGCGTGGCCTGAGGTGCCGCGCCGGCCGGCACGACCTCGTGCACGAATGGCGGCGCTTGGTCAGGGACGACCGTCTCGGCGCCCCGCTCGGTCTCGGCAGTTGCATCGGGTGCGGCCACCGGAACGTCTTGCGGCGCCATGGCCGGCGGATCGGGCTCGCTTTGCGCGAGTGGCGGCTGATCGATGGCCGGCGTCTCCGCCGGCGCAGCCGCATCGGCAACATCAGGCGCGTCGGTGACCTCCTGCTCGTCGATGACCTGTGGCACTGCGGCTTCGCGAATCCGCCGGCGCTCTGCGGCCACGGCTCTCCCCCGCGCGCGCCGCTCGCGCTCGGTGAGCGCCGCGGCCTGCAACGCGATCGGTCCGACATTTTCCAGGAACGCGCGCTCGTAGCCGCGCGACAGACGCTCGAGTGCCGCATCGAGCGGCAGCCAGTCCACCTCGCGGACGTCGCTCATCAACGCCCGCACCGGCTTGCCGCCGGCATCCATGCGCCAGTAATGCACCACCTTGGATCGGCCGCCTGAATCATAGACCAGCGTGCCGAGGAATTCGTGCACGTCGACGTCGTGGCCGGTTTCCTCGAGCACCTCGCGCTCGGCAGCGGCGCGCGGCGTCTCGCCGTCGTCGAGCTTGCCTTTCGGCAACACCCATTCATTGCGCTTGCGCAGCCGCACTACGGCGAAGCGCTGCGGTGCGTCCCGCCGCAGCACAATGCCTCCCGCCGCCAGAACAGGCGTCCGCGCCATCTCGTGTCCCAAAGGTTTGCGATTTAGGATCGTCGCACGACGATCCCGACTATTCTACGCATGATCGCGAAAAGTGGAAGCCGGTTTTCCCGCTCAAACGATGAGCGCGATGGAAACAAGGCTATAAAGGCTTCCGCAGCAGCGGCTCGCCGCATTTGATCCGCGTTCCCTCCGCGACGTTGTCAGGGAATTCGAAATTGCCGGGCGCCAGCACGATGATCGTCGAGCCGTGTTCGAACCAGCCGAGTTCATCGCCCTTCTTCACATGCGCGTTACAGGAAAAATCCACTAGGCCCCGCGACTGCGCGTTCAGCGTGATATCGAGGAAATGCAGGCGGAGGCTGGCGACAAGGATCGCCGCGACCGGAACCAGCGTCAGTGCCTCGCCGGTTGGCAGCTTGGCGCGCAGCACCGCGCGCTCGTTCTTGCAGAACAGCCGCTCGATCCGCTTCAGCGCGATCGGATTGACGTTCCAGACGTCGCCATGAATGAACGTCACCTTGTCGATGGCAAGATCATAGGGCGCGTGGAAACGGTGGTACATGCTCGAGGTCAGCCGCAGCGTGACGAAGCGGCCGTTCCGGTGCTGCTCCACGAGCGCCGGATCGCCGACCAGATCGAGCAGCGAATAGGGCGCGCCCTTGACCTGGAACAATTGCCCGTCCTCGATCCGCCCATGCGCGCCGATGATCGCATCCGACGGGCTCGCGATGATGGCAGGATCGGCAGCGGCCGGACGCAGGCCGGGCTTGAGCTCGCGGGTGAAGCAATCGTGCAGGCTCCTGAACTCGGTCTTCTTGGCCTCCGACAGATCGAGGTCGGAGAACAGCTTCCAGCAGGCGATCGAGGCGTCGCGCACCAGGGGGTTCTCGACCTTGGAGAACCAGCCCATGAAGCGGGTCAGCGCGGCCCGCGGAATCCGGTTGGTGAGCAGGAAATTGAGGTCTTCCTGCTGGGTGAATGCCGAGATCAGGCCCTTGACTGTCATGAATCTGTTAGGTGCTGAGGCTAGCGCTTCTGTCATGGAAACATCCCTTCCGATTCTCTCGCTGTCCGCCGCCGCGCTTGCCGGCGCCGCCGCAGCTTTCCCCAAAATTCAGGCCCGCATCGCGCTGTCGCGCGCCAAACACCGCTCGCTGACCGGACATTCCAAGATGTCCAAGATGGTCGCGCGCATGGTCCCGCACTACGAATTCGACATCGACGACTTCTTCCGCTCCGACGGCGCGCCGAAGGACGTCGCGATGCAGCGCCAGGACGGCTTCTTCCGCCTCGCCGGCCTCTACGGGGATCGCTACCCCAAGGGCCGCGCGCTGACCGCCGAGGTCACGGAGCGCATCTCCGACCTGCAGTTCACCGAAACCTACCGCGTGCCGTTCCAGTACAGCCGCCTGGTGCGCGAGCATCTCGGCACCTCGGCCTTCGTCGAGGCCTCCAGCGGCGTCACCGTCACCGACGTCGACGGCAATGTCTTCTACGACCTGACCGGCTCCTACGGCGTCAACATCTTCGGCAACGACTTCTACAAGGAGTGCATCGCCGAGGGTGAGAAGCGCGCCCACGCGCTCGGCCCCGTGCTGGGCCCCTATCACCCGGTCATTGCCGACAACGTCAAGCGGCTCTGCGAGCTGTCCGGCCTCGACGAGGTCTCGTTCCATATGTCCGGCACCGAGGCCGTGATGCAGGCGGTGCGGCTCGCGCGCTACCACACCAAGCGGAAGCGCCTCGTGCGCTTCGCCGGCGCCTATCACGGCTGGTGGGGCGACGTGCAGCCCGGCGTCGGCAACCCGGTGTCGCCGCACGAGACCTTCACGCTCGCCGACATGTCGGAGAAGACACTGCACGTGCTGCGGACGCGCAGCGACATCGCCTGTGTGCTGGTCAACCCGCTGCAGGCGCTGCATCCCAATTCCAACGCGCCCGGCGATTCCGCGCTGGTCGACTCCTCGCGTTCCTCCAAATACGACCGCGCCGCCTACACCGAATGGCTGAAGAAGCTGCGCGAGGTGTGCACCGAACGCGGCATCGTCCTGATCTTCGACGAGGTGTTCGTCGGCTTCCGCCTCGCCGCCGGCGGCGCCCAGGAATATTTCGGCGTCAAGGCCGACATGGCGACCTACGGCAAGAGCCTGGCTGGCGGGCTTCCGGTCGGCGTGGTGTGCGGCCGCAAGGATTTGATGCGGCGCTTCCGCGACGACCGCCCGGCCGACATCTGCTTCGCCCGCGGTACCTTCAACTCGCATCCCTATGTGATGACGGCGATGGACGAGTTCCTGAGCCGGCTCGCCAGCCCGAACTTCCGCTCGATCTACAACGGGCTGGACGAGACCTGGAACGGCCGTGCCAAGGCGCTCAACGACCGCCTCGCCGCGCAAGGCTTGCCGGTTCGCGTCGGCAACATCTCGTCGATCTGGACCATCTATTACACCGAGCCGTCGCGCTACAACTGGATGCTGCAATACTATCTGCGGGCCGAGGGACTGGCGCTGAGCTGGGTCGGCACCGGCCGTCTGATCTTCACCCTGAACTACACCGAGGCCGACTTCGCCGAGGTCAGCGACCGCTTCGTTGCGGCAGCCGAGAAGATGAAGCGCGACGGCTGGTGGTGGCACAAGGCCGGCCTCACCAACAAGAACATCAAGCGGCAGATCCTGAAGGAGATGGTCGCCGTGAGGTTCGGCCGCTGAGCACACCGTCATTCCGGGGCGATGCACAGCATCGAACCCGGAATCTCGAGATTCCGGGTTCGCTCGCTGGCGCGATCGCCCCGGAATGACGGCGTTTGGGTCGTCACCGTGAAGTTCAGGCGCTGAGGCAACGCGCGGCCCCCCTGCTCCCTCGCCCCGCCCTTGCGCGGAGAGGGTTGGGGTGAGGGGCTGCATCCATAAAATCGGAAATGGACGGACTCGTGGTGAGCCCCCCTCACCCGGATCGCTGGCGCGATCCGACCTCTCCCCGCAAGCGGGGCGAGGTGACGTGTACGCGCGGTCGAAGGCGCTCAAGTGATGATCCGCCGTAATCCTAAGACGTAGATGCCCGGGACAAGCCCGGGCATGACGTAGCTTGAAGACTCTGAGGGCAACCGATCAGGCGTGCTTGACGTGCTTCTCGAGACCCGGATCGATCAGTTCGCCCTTCATCAGGAACAGCGGCGCCTTGTGATAGAGCTTCAGGTCGTTGAACGGGTCGGTGACGATCTTGGTCATCCAGACGAGGCCGGTTTCGACGTCGCGGATGAAGAACAAATGGATGGTGCGGAACAAGAGGCCGCCGATGCCGACCACGAGCCAGATCTTGGCCACCTGGCGGGTGAGGTCGCCCATCGTGACCCAGGGCTTGAACAGGCCGAACAGCGTCGGATCGAAGTACAGCACCATCGGCGACAGCGCCCAGATCGCCATCAGCACGACCTTGCGCTGCAGATTGTAGCCGACCTTGATGTCTTCCTTGTGCTCGTGGGTCGCCTGGTTGACGTGGTCGTAGCCCTTCGGCTCGAAGAAGAAGTGACCGGCCTGGCGCGAGGTCATCGAGACCAGCCAGCCGACCAGCGCCGACACGACCGGATCGAAGAACAGCATCACATAGGCGAACAGGAAGCTCAGCGCGCTGACGAAGTGCAGGCTCTGGTTGATCCGGCTGTGATGGTAGAAGCGATGGTCATCCCAACGCTGGGTACGCAGCTCTTGCAGGAAATTCTTGATCATTGGTTCCCCCAACATCTTTCGGAACAGGATTTACAGGGATTCGATGTATCGCGTGTGACATCATCATAATGACATATGACAATGCGGAGCGACGCCTTGACGCAACCGGAGCAGGGTCTCGCCTCATCCCGACAAAATCTGCGGAGATCAGGCGAAGGAGATCGTAGCCTCCCGGCCTGGGGTGCGCTGTGCGCTACCTCACCCGGGAGGAGCGGCGGGCTGGGCCGCCTGGCCGGGCCGCCTCAGGCGGCTTTGGCGACATCCGCCTTGCGGAAGCGGACCAGCGAGAAGTGGCCGAGCGGCGGAATCAGGCGCCGCTCCGCGAGCTCCATGCCGCGCGCGCCGGCGAGCCATTTGGTGTAGCGCGACCAGGCGAATTCGGCGGTCCGGAACCCGAGCGGGCGCACCACCGGCTGCAGCTTCTGCTCGATGAAGCGGCGCACGCCGGCATCGGCGCTGACGCGGGTCAGGATGATCAGTTCGCCGCCCGGACGAACCACGCGGGCGAACTCGTCGAGCGCGGCTTCCGGGTTCGGCACCGCCGACAGCACGTACTGCGCCATCACCACGTCGAACGAATTGTCGGGGAATTCGAGCTTTTCGGCGTCCATCACCGCGAGGCCCTCGACATTCTTCAGGCCCCGCTCCGCGACCCGCTTCTTGGCCTTCTCCAGCATCGCTTCCGAGATGTCGGTGCCGAAGATGCGGACGTTCGGGCTATAGAGCGGCAGCGAGATGCCGGTGCCGACGCCGACCTCGAGCACCCGGCCGCCGATCTTGTTGGTGGCCTGGATCGCGGCCTGCCGGCCCTTGCTGAACACACCGCCAAACACGAGGTCGTAGATCGGCGCCCAGCGGTCATAGGCCTGCTCGACCGTCTCGCGGTCGAAGTCCATGGAACGGTCGGCACCCAGCTTGATGATTTCAGCCATAGATCGTCTCTCGTCTCTCGTTCGATTGAGGTGTTAATTCGGAACCGCGCTGCGGCCGGCAACGCGGCGGGCGGGCCGCGGCGCGCGGCTCGGCTGCAGCGTGGCCAGATTGCCGATGAACTGACGCGCACTGTTTTCCCAGGAACGCTCCAACGCAAAATTGCGGCAGTCGGCGCGCGACATCGTCAGCGCGCGCAGGCAGGCGCTGCGCAGGTCGTTGTCGATCGCGCCGATCGGATGGTTGGCGATGACGTCCTTCGGGCCGGTGACCGGGAATGCCGCAACCGGCGTGCCGCAGGCCAGCGCCTCGAGCTGCACGACGCCGAAGGTGTCGGTCAGGCTCGGGAACACGAAGACGTCGGCGGCGGCGAGGTGCGAGGTCAAATCCTGCCCCTTCTTCTCGCCGAGGAAAATCGCGTCGGGATATTTCTGTTCCAATGCCGCCCTTTGCGGGCCGTCGCCGACCACGACCTTGGAGCCCGGCAGGTCCAGCGACAGGAAGGCGTCGAGATTCTTCTCCACCGCGACGCGGCCCATGGTCATGAAGATCGGCCGCGGCAGATCGAGCACAGCCGGCTGGTCCGGATTGAAGATCCTGGTGTCGACGCCGCGGGTCCAGAAGCCGAGCTTGCGGAAGCCGCGCTCGGCGAGCTCGCTGCGCAGCGAGTCGGTCGCGACCATCGTCATCGACCCGGCGGCGTGGAAGTGGCGCAGCACCGCGTAGCCGACGCTGTCGGGAATTCCGGTGCGAACCGAAACATATTCCGGGAAGCGCGTTGTATAGGATGTGGTGAAGGCGAGCTTGTTGCGCTGGCAATAGCCGCGCACCGCCCAGCCGATCGGCCCTTCGGTCGCGATGTGGATCGCCTCGGGCGCGGCCTCCTCGATCCGGCGCGCGATCTCGCGGCGGTTCGGCAGCGCCACGCGCAGGCCAGGATAGGTCGGCACGCCGACCGAGCGGAAACCGTCGGGAGTGAGGAACTCGATCTCGGCGCCGAGCCCGGCTGCGCTGCGCGCAAGCGACGTCAGCGTCCGGACCACGCCGTTGACTTGCGGATGCCAGGCATCGGTCGCAACGAGTATGCGCATTGCAGGAGATCCAAATCGTTAATCTTGATTCTGCTCGCACGACGTTCTGACATGGATGTTTCAAACGTATGACGTCATCGAAATGTTAGGTTGTTTTTCACGGCAAACGGCCGGCTTTTCGTGTAACGTGACAGCCAGATGTCAGAGCAGAGTGAAAATCCCGGCGCGAAGCGCCGCAGGCTCAGGCGGCGAAACTCGTCGCTGCTGATCCTTGCGGCCGGCATGCTTGTGTTCGGCCTCGCCGCCGGCGCGCTGTATTACGCGCTGCGTCCGGTGACGCTCGCGATCGCGGTCGGCCCGACCGGCAGCGAGGACGTCAAGCTGATCCAGGGCTTCGCCCAGGTCTTTACGCACGACGGCAGCTCGGTGCGGCTGAAGCCGGTCACGACGCAGGGCTCCGCCGAGAGCATCGCACTGTTCACGGCGAACAAGGTCGACCTCGCGGTGGTGCGCGGCGACCTCGATCTGCCCGCGAGCGCCGAGTCGGTTGCGATCCTGCGCAAGAATGTCGTCGTGCTGTGGGCGCCCTCGGGCGCCAAAGGCAAGCGGCGGTCCGCGAAGATCAAGAGTATCGACGATCTCGCCGGCCACAAGGTCGGCGTGGTCGGCAGCACCCAGGCCAATGTCACGCTGCTGCGCGTGATCCTGACCGAATCCGGCGTCAACCCCGACAAGGTCGCGGTCAGCCAGTTCGCCGTCAACAAGATCGCCGACCTCGCGCGCGATCCCTCGCTCGATGCCTACATGACCGTCGGCCCGCTCGACAGCAAGGTGACGGCGGAAGCGATTACAGCGACGGCGGCCGCGCGCGGCGAGCCGGTCTTCCTCCCGGTCGATGTCTCGGAGGCAATCGCGCAGAAGCATCCGCGCTATGAGTCCGAGGAGATCGCCGGCAGCATCTTCTCCTCGTCGCCGGCGCGGCCCGAGGACAAGGTTGAGACCGTCAGCGTCAATCACCTCATCATCGCGCAGCATGCGCTGAGCGAGGCGACCGTCGGCGCGCTCGACCGGCAGCTGTTCACGCTGCGCCTCCAGGTCGCGCGCGATCTGCCGGCGGCGGCAAAGATCGAGAAGCCCGACACCGACAAGGACGCCGCGCTGCCGGCGCATCAGGGCGCGGCCGCCTATATCGACGGCACCGAGCGCACCTTCCTCGAAAAATACTCCGACTACATCTGGGGCGGCATCCTGCTGCTCTCCGGCCTCGGCTCGGCCGGCGCCTGGCTGCGCCACTACGTGAAGCGCGACGAGCGCGAGCACTACATCACCCATCGCGACAATCTGCTGACCCTGATCTCGCAGGTGCGCGGCGCCGAGACGCCGGAACAGCTCGCCGCCATGCAGGGCGACGCGGATGCCCTGTTGCGCGAGGCGCTCGACTGCTACGACGACGGCGCGATCGAGGAAGGCGATCTCTCGGTGATCGGGCTGACGCTCGAGCAATTCCATCACGCCGTCTCCGACCGCCGCGCCGTGATCAACGGCGACAAGCCGGGCCTGCCGCGGATGCGCGCCGGCTAGGCCGCGTGCACGCCGAATTGCACCGAGAGCAATGTGCACCGAGAGCAATGTTTGGATTGCGCATGCAGGCGCGCGTGGCCATGTTGAGTACTGACCACAACGCTTCGCACGACACCATGATCACGTCCATCGTCGCTGACCTGCCCGGACCTTTCGTGCTCGCGGTTGCCTTCGCCGGCGTCTTCCTGATCGCCTTCATGAAGGGCGCGTTCGGCGGCGGTTTTGCCATCGTCGGCATCCCGCTGCTGTCGCTGGCGATGGACCCGATCGCGGCGGGCGCGCTGCTGGCACCATTGTTCGTCGTCATGGACGTCACCGCGCTGCGGTTCTGGCGCCCGAGCACGTGGTCGCGCATCGACCTCGCGATGCTGCTGCCGGCGCTCGTCGTCGGCATCGGCCTCGGCTATTTCGTGCTGCGCGATCTCGACCGGCATGCCGTCGAGATCGTGATGGGCGTGGTGACGCTGGTGTTCGCCGCGCTGTGGCTTCTCGGCGGCGGCGAGATCAAGCCGCGTCCGCGTTCGACGTTCAAGGCGACGTTCGCCGGCCTGTCCTCCGGCGTCACCACGATGGTGGCCCATTCGGGCGGGCCGCCGCTTGCGATCTATCTGCTGCCGCTCGGCATGCCGAAGGCGCTCTACGCCGGCACCACCAGCCTGTTCTTCACGGTCGGCAACCTCTTGAAGGCCGGCCCGTGGCTCGTGCTCGCCACGCCGTCGCGCAGCCTGTGGATGCTGATGGCGCTTTGCGTGCCGGCGGTGCCGGTCGGCGTCTGGGCCGGATGGCGGCTGCACGAACGTCTCGACCAGCGCGCGCTGTACCGCGCCTGCTACGCCATTCTGGTCATCACCGCGGCCAAGCTGCTGTGGGACGGATCGGCCGGATATCTCAGCTCCTGAACGGCGAAGGTGTGCTGGCTCCTCGTCAGGAGGAGTGCCTGCTGCGGACGGCGCTCGCGGCAACGGCAAGAGGCGCAATGTCCTGGCGCGGCGCGGCCGCGTCGTCCGGCGCAAGGCGCTCGCGCGCCACGAAGGAGAAGCGGCTGCGCAGCTTCAGGATCGGCTTCTCAATCCAGTGCCAGGAGAACGCGGCGAACAGCGTGATCAGCAGCAGCGCAATCGCGAACTGAATGATCACGGGCGCGTGCGGCAGCCATACCCGCACCACCTGCTGCACCGGAAAGCCGTAGAGATAGATGCCGTAGGAATAGTCGCCGCGCGAAATCAGCGGCAGCCGCGGCAGCTTCGAAACGCCGAGATAGGCGGTGATATAGACCAGCGCCGGGGCGATCAGCAGATTGAGCACCGGCTGGCTCATCCAGTCCGCCGGACCGAGCAGCGCGGCGCCCGCGCAGAGCGCGCAGCACGCGGCGAGAAGCCATCCGTTGTAGGGAATGCGGTCACGATAGAGATAGATCGCGATGCCGAGCATGAACGCGACCGGCAGCTTCGCGCCGCGTCCGAGGAACGGCGCCGTGCTGAAGATCCTGTCATGCAGCGTGCCGGCGACCCCGGCGGGCAGTTGCGAGGGTTGCGCGCCATGCCCGGCGAGTACGAGCGCAAGGCCGATGCCGACCAGCACGAGCGCACCGAGCACGATGAGCGGCGGCTTGCGCAACAGGCCGAACAGGATGAACACCGTCATCAGCGCGTAGCAGCCATATTCGAACGGCACCGTCCACAGCGAGCTGTTGACCTCCGGCGCGGGATTGCCGCTGAACACGCCGGGCAGGACGTAGTTCACGAGGCCGATGATGTTGGTGAAGTATTTGTAGGTGCCGAAATTGGTGAAATAGTCCGACAGCGGCAGCGCGGTGAAGATCGGTCCGAGGATCAGCGCCGACAGCACGATCTCGACCGCAAGCGCCGGAATGATCCGCATGCCGCGATTGGTGAGAAACTCCCTCAGCGAGAGCCGCAGCCCGCTGGCCGCGATCAGAAACCCGCTCAGCGCAAAGAACATCACGAGAATGGCGTAGTGCGGAAACCAGGCGATCCACGCCTGCTCGCCGTCGCCACTGCCGCCCGCGACATAGGGCGCGTGGGCGGCGACGACGGAAATCGCCAGTGCGATACGGAGAAAATCGAACCCGGGGCCGAAGCCCTTCTGCCGATCCAGCATGCTGCCGATCGTGTGCCCCAGCATCATTTCCACTCCATTCCGAAACAATGCGCTGGGACAGCAAGCGCCGTGCCAGGAAGACTGTCTTGCGGCGGGACACCCCCTTCCCGGCAACCCGGCCTTAACCGTGCGACGAAACACGCACGAAACAATTCCCTAACGGCACGAAACCATTTTGGCGATTTCGTGCAAACGTCCTGAAACGCCTCACCTGTACTGCTTTGACCCAACGACGCGCCGGAACTGGCGCGCAGGGCGCAAACAACAGGGGTCGACAATGTTCAATTCCATCAAGCTGAACTCACGTCTCGCTGCCGCCGCCTTCGGTGCGCTGGCGATTGGCACCGTCGCTTTTTCGAATTCCGCCGCGGCCGCTCCGCTGCCGATGTTCCCCTTCATCCTGACGCCGCCGACCGAGGCCGTGCAGCCGCCGGTGCAGTCGATGCCGCAGACGCAGGAGGAAGACCGTTCGGTTGAGTTGCCCGCCCGCCTGCGCCGCCAGGTCGTCGCCTATCCGACGCGCGAGGCGCCCGGCACCATCATCATCGACACCCCGCACACCTATCTCTATCTCGTGCTCGGCAACGGCCAGGCCATGCGCTACGGCATCGGTATCGGCCGCGACGGCTTCACCTGGTCGGGCACCCAGACCATCACCAAGAAGGCGGAGTGGCCGGATTGGACGCCCCCGCCGGAAATGATCGCCCGCCAACCCTATCTGCCGCGCCACATGGCCGGCGGCCCCGGCAACCCGCTCGGCGCCCGCGCCATGTATCTCGGCGGCACCATCTACCGCATCCACGGCACCAACGCGCCGGAGACGATCGGCACCCGCGTGTCCTCCGGTTGCCTGCGCCTGACCAATGCAGATGTCTCCGACCTCTATTCGCGGGTCAGCGTCGGCACCAAGGTGATCGTGCTGCCGATGACCGACCGCCGCGCCGATCTCGGCTCGGCCGTCCGCTAAGCCCCTCCCCTCCAAGGCGTCCCTAAATAAAGGCGTCCTCGACCACGGCTCCGGCATTCTCATGCCGGGGCCGTTGTCGCGTTCATCAACCTTAACGCCTTCCGCCCCTGAAGCAGCTTGATCCCGCCACACTGGCGCCCTCGTCGGGGGGCCTGTACAAGCCGTCAAGTTGATTTTCATCCGGGGGAATGATGCGTCTACCGATGCATCCAAGGACGATAGCGCTCGGGACCGCGGTGGTGCTGGTCTCGTTCGTGATCAGCCTCAAGGCAATGGACTGGCTCGCGCCGAGCGTCACCGTGCAGAAGCCGAAGCTCGCAGAGCTGCCGCCGCTGCCGCAGGCGCCGCGTTCCTCGACGATCGTGGCGCAGGTCTCGGTCGCGCTGTCGGCGATCCGCGACGCGGCCGAACGCGGCGCGCCGAAGACGTTCGGCGGCAAGGCCGACAACCCGGTCCAGCAAATCCTGCAAAATGCCGACATCGGCTGGACCGCATCGCGCGGGCCGATCGCCGCCACCGGCGCGCAGGACGTGCTGACGCTGACCACCCCGATCAACGGCACGCTCAAGGTCACCGGCGCGTTGTCCGCCAAGGCAACCGGCGCGGTCAACGACGCGCTCGGCAGCCTGCTCGGCGGCAATGTCGCCAAGCAGATCGGCGCCGTGAACATCAAGAACATCAACGCCAACGCCGAGATCAAGGGCAACGTCACCCTCACCGCGCGGCCGAAGCTCGGCGCGTCCTGGCGGATCGAGCCGAACCTGCAGGCACAGGTCAATCTCGGCGACACCAGCCTGTCGACGGCCGGCGTCCGCATCAGCGTGCCGGCCCAGGTCAAGCCTTTCATCGACAAGGCGGTCGCCGACCAGATTTCTGTGGTCGAGGCCCGATTGCACAACGACCCGGTGTTCCAGAACAACGCCCGCACGCAATGGGCCAAGGCCTGCCGCTCGATCCCGCTGCAAGGCACCGGCGGCACCACCTCGATGCCGCCGATGTGGCTCGAACTGCGACCGATCCGCGCGATCGCCGCGCAGCCGAAGGTCGATGCGTCCTCGCTGATCCTGACGATGGGGATCGAGGCCGAAACGCGGATCACGGAGGCGCAGACCACCCCGAACTGCCCGTTCCCCGAAAAACTCTCGATCGTGCCGCCGATGCCGAGCCAGGTCGCGATCGGCCTGCCGGTCGACCTGTCCTTCACCACGCTGAGCCAGCTGGTCGAGGCGCAGCTCAAGGGCAAGACCTTCCCCGAGGACGGCTCCGGTCCGGTCGACGTGACGGTCAAGAGCGCGAGCATCGCCGCCTCCGGCGACCGGCTTCTGATCTCGCTCCTGGTGCACGCCAAGGAGAAGGCCAGCTGGTTCGGGCTGGGCGCCGAGGCGACCGTGCACATCTGGGGCCGGCCGCGGCTCGACCAGCCGTCGCAGACGCTGCGGCTGACCGACGTCGAGCTGGCGGTGGAATCCGAGGCCGCGTTCGGCCTGCTCGGCGCCGCCGCACGCGCGGCGATCCCGCACATGCAGCAGACCCTCAACGACCGGCTGGTGGTCGACCTGAAGCCATTCGCGACCAACGCGCAGCGCAAGGTCGCCGCCGCCATCGCCGACCTGCAGAAGAACGAGGAGGGCATCCGCGTCGACGCCGAGGTCAACAGCATCCGGCTGGCCGGGATCGACTTCGATTCCAAGACGTTGCGGGTGATCGTGGAAACCGACGGCACCATCAAGGCCGCCGTCACCGCGTTACCGGCGCTGTAGGACACTGCCCGAGCGGATTGCTCTCTTACCTCGCCCCGCTTGCGGTCGCTTGCGGGGAGAGGTCGGATTGCGAAGCAATCCGGGTGAGGGGGTACAGGTCTCACGACAATCGCCACCCGTGGATAAGGCCCCTCACCCCAACCCTCTCCCCGCGAAGAGCGGGGGAGAGGGGGAACACTTGCCGCGCGCATGCTCAAAAAGTCGTCTTTGCGACAGCTTGTCGCAGCGGCTAGAACGCCCCGGTGGAAGCAACCCTCAACGAAAAAGTCAGGGAGAAAAACACGATGAAAACACTCTTGGCCGCAGCGGCGGCCGGCCTCGCGCTCGCGGTCTCAGGGACCGCGGCGAACGCCCAGATCTCCGACGATGTCGTCAAGATCGGCGTGCTCACCGACATGTCGAGCCTCTATGCGGACGCCACCGGCAAGGGCTCGGTCGCCGCCGTCGAGATGGCGGTCGCCGATTACGGCGGCAAGGTGAAAGGCAAGCCGGTGCAGGTGATCGCAGCCGATCACCAGAACAAGCCCGACGTCGGCGTCAACATCGCACGCAACTGGTACGACAACGACAAAGTCGACGCGATCCTCGACGTGCCGACCTCGTCGGTCGCATTGCCGATCTCGGCGCTGACGCGCGAGAAGAACAAGATCCACATCAATTCCGGCGGCGGCTCCTCCGATATCACCGGCACCGCCTGCTCGCCCAACACGGTGCACTGGACCTACGACACCTATGCGCTATCGAACGTCGCCGGCAAGGCGATGGTCAAGCGCGGCGAGGACACCTGGTTCTTCGTCACCGCCGACTACGCCTTCGGCATGGCGCTGGAACGCGATGCCGCCAATGTCGTCAAGGAGAGCGGCGGCAAGGTGCTGGGCGACGTGCGTCATCCGCTCAACTCGTCGGACTTCTCCTCCTTC
Source organism: Bradyrhizobium sp. USDA 4510 (assembly GCF_054059095.1). NCBI lineage: Bacteria > Pseudomonadati > Pseudomonadota > Alphaproteobacteria > Hyphomicrobiales > Nitrobacteraceae > Bradyrhizobium > Bradyrhizobium sp. USDA 4510. The sequence continues at coordinate 5,599,376 of NZ_JBSSBT010000001.1, forward strand.
CTGCTGCAGGCGCAGGCCTCCAAGGCCAAGGTCGTGGCGCTGGCGAATGCCGGCGGCGACACCACCAACGCGCTGAAGCAGGCTTCCGAGTTCGGCCTGACCCAGGGCGGCCAGAAGATGATCGCGCTGCTGCAGGAGATCACCGACACGCATTCGCTCGGCATCAAGGCGACCCAGGGCCTGATCGTCACCGACGCCTTCTACTGGGACATGAACGACGAGACCCGCGCCTTCTCGAAGCGCTTCAACGAGAAGGTCGGCCATATGCCGACCATGATCCAGGCCGGCCTCTATTCGGCGACCATGCATTACCTGAAGGCGATCGAGGCCATCGGCACCGACGAGGCGCCGAAGGTGATGGCCCAGATGCGCGCCACGCCGGTCAACGACTTCTTCGCCAAGAACGGCCATATCCGGATCGACGGCCGCATGGTGCACGACATGTATCTGTTCGAGGTCAAGAAGCCCGAGGAATCCAAGGGCGAGTGGGACCTCTACAAGCTGATCGCCACCGTGCCCGGCGACGAGGCGTTCCGCCCGCTCGACAAGGGCGGCTGTCCGCTGGTGAAGTCGAACTGACGGCCAGGCCACACCGGATCGCATCCAGCGATGCGATCCGGTCTCTCCGCGCATCGCAGACGGAATTCCGCGGCTGCCATGCCGTACCCCGCAAGCCGGAGCGAAAGTCACTGCAGGCATTACGCCTGGAAGACCCGCAGCGTTGCGATCTGGAATGGACGCAGCGCCAGGCGGCATCCCCGATCCTCGGTCGGCAAGGCCTCGATGCGGTCTTCCAGGGTGTTGCTGATCCACACCGACGCGATGTCGACGCCGAAATCGAGCGCCGCGGCGGTGCGAATGCCGGCGCTCTCGTAAAGCCGCACCACCCAGCCGTCTCCATCCTCGGCGGGCTTGATCGTATCGACGATCACGTTGGCCGGAGATGCGGTCAGGAACGATCGTCGCAACAGCGCGCGAGCGCGCCCTTTGGTCCACAGCACCGGACGCTCGAACCGCAAGGCGCGCCCGACCGTGTCCGCGCTGCGCCAGTCGCCGTGGTGGGGATAGATCGCATAGCGCATCCGGTGCCGCCCGATATCGGCCTGCGGATCAGGCAATTCGGAGCCGCGCAGCAGCGTCAGCGCGAGCTGGTTGCCGAACGCCGAATAGCCGTGACGGCAGTCGCTGAACAGCGACACGCCGAAATCCGGCTCGGCGAGATCGGCCCAGCGATGCCCGGGCACCTCGTACTTGGCCGCATCGGCATCCGCGTTGGCATGGGTCGGCCGCTCGGTTGCGCCGAACATGGTTTCATAGGTTGCGTTCGATGCACGGCAGGCGACGGGGAACATGACCTTCAGCGCCGTCTTGCGCTCCTGCCAATCGACCGTGGTTTCGAATTCGAGATGATCGGCGCCGGCATCGAGGCGGATTACCTGCACGAGCCGGCTTGCGCGTCCGAGCCCGCGCTCGAAACGAATCTCGCCGCGCAGCCCGCCATCCGACAGCACGGCGCAGCTCACATCTCCTGTCACCTCGCGCGCGGTCTCCAGCGCGAACGGATCGATATCCCATGCCTCGAAATCGAGCGGCCGGTCATCGAGCAGCAGCAGCCGGGCTGCCGGCGATGCGAAGGTCTCGCGGCCGGTCGCAACATGCAGCAGCGACCGAACGAGCCCGCTGCGATCAATGCGCACTTCGAGCCGCGCGTTCGACAGCACGAAGCCGTCCAGATCGGCGGCGACCACAACGCGATCGTCGGTCGTCGTCGTTTCACCCGCCGCAAACGGCGCGGCGGCGATGTGACGAAGCTCGCCGTCGGGGTCGGACGCGACCTCGGCGCGCGCGCAGCCCAGCGTGTTGACGGGTGTCCAATTGCCGTCTTCGGGATCGCACAGTGTCGCCAGCACGGCTTGCGTGCGACGCCCGGCCTCCTCCGCCACGCCAGCGAGTTCGACTTCCGCACGTTCATAGACCTCGCGGATGCTGCTGCCGGGAATGATGTCGTGGAACTGGTTGACCAGCAGCGTGCGCCACAGCGCTTCGATCTCCTGTGCTGACGGTGCCGGTTGCCGGCAGGCAGCCGCGACAGTGGTCACGAATTCGAGGGCCTGAAGGCCGGCCTCGCAAGCGCGGTTGAGGCGCTTGGTCTCGGCCTGCGTGGTGTAGGTGCCACGATGATATTCGAGATAGAGCTCGCCTTCGATCGTTGCCAGATCCGGCGCTGATATCGCCAGGCGGTCGAAGAACTCGTCGACGGAGCGAATCTGGATTCGCGGCAGCCCCTGCAAGTCCCTTGCGCGCTGCAACGTCTCGAGCATGGTCTCGTCGGCACCGCCGCCGCCGTCGCCATAGCCGAACAGATAGAGTGCGTCGGACGAACGGTCGGCGTCCTTGTAATTGGCGGAGTGATAGCGGAGCTCCGCGACCTGCGCCGATCCGTTGTAGGTGTCCGCCGGGGGGAAATGCGCCAGCACCGTGCTGCCATCCAGTCCGCGCCAATGGAAGCTGTGATGCGGCGGTGAGGTGAACTTGTTCCACGACAGCTTCTGGGTCAGGAAGCGCGACATCCCCGCCGACTGCATCAGCTGCGGCAGCTGCGCGTCGTAACCGAACACGTCGGGATTCCAGAACACGCTGGAGCGCGCACCGAACGTCTGCTCGAAATAGCGCTGACCATAGAGGAACTGACGGCAGATCGATTCGCCCCACGGCAGATTGCAGTCCGGCTCGATCCAGCTGCCGCCGACCGGAATCCATTGGCCGGCGGCGGCCTTGGCGCGAATTCGGGCGAACAGGTCAGGGTCATTCTGCTCGATGACGGCGTACTGATAGGCCTGCGAGCAGGCGAACTTGAAATCGGGATAGCGCTCCATCAGCGCCACCGCCGTGGAGAAGCTGCGTTGCGCCTTGCGCCGGGTTTCCGCCAGCGGCCACAGCCATGCCGTGTCGAGATGGGCGTGGCCGATCGCCGACATCTCGTGGGCGATGCTGCCGTTTCGTGCCGCGAGCAGGCCGTCGAGGATCGCCCGCGCCGACGGCCATGTCGCGCGATCGTCGGGATCGGTGATGTTGCAGATGCGGTTGAGATCGTGCAGCAGGCGCCCCGCCCAGGTCCGATCCAGCGCCGGCTGCGCCGTCTCGCCGACAGCGCCGTATGACCTCGACTTTGTCGTGGGATCGCGGTCAGCCTCGAGCTGGCGCAGCACCTCGTAGTCGAAATAGAATGCCGTGGCCTCGGAATCGAAGCAGCGCAGCTCGCAGGCGACCAGCGCGTAGGCCTGCGGATCGCTCCAGAACGCACCGAACAGGCCGTTGCAGGCCACCTCCACATGGAAGCTGATCGTCTCCCCGCCGCTCGCCGACTGAACGAGCGGCGCGATGTGGCGGCCGGGATTGAGACCCTGCGAGGAACGTCCGTTGAGCCAAAGCAGCGCTTCCGAGCGGCTGTCCCAATACAAATCCACGCGCGAGCCGGCCCAGGCCTGCGGCACCTCGGCCACGACCTGCACCCAATAGGTCGCCCATAGCGGTCCCAGCGCCTCGCCCAACGGGACCGGCCGATAATCGAGCTTGAGCGCGTCCTCGAGGCTGATCCGCTCGGTGGGACCGGCAAGCGCGAGCGAAGTGACCGGCACGCGGTCGGCATGAATCTTCTGTTGCAGCCGCTCCGCAAAGCCTTGCAACCGGCGCCGCGTGTATTGCGGGTAGCGGCCGCGAATCCGGGTTACCGCTGGATCGCCGCTATCGCGGTCCCTGTCATTCATCAGGTTCTTCAGCCATTTGACGAATGATCACGTGAGGGTTGATGATGATTGCAACGCGCTGTCCGAATTGGATCGCCTGACCTACTCCCTACACTCTTCCCAAATTTTATCCATCCGGCCAGCAAAAAAGCGCGCCCGGCAGCAACCGGACGCGCTCTTCTCTTGCAGGTGACGCGATGCGTTAGTCGGTCGAATACTTGAATTCCGGCATCGCCTTCAGCTCATCCTTGCTCGCATTGAACACGGCGTGATCCGGATACCAGGGATTCGGCTTCGACGTCGCCGCCGCAGGGGCCGCGCCCGTGGTGGTCGTCTTGCTGGTGCTGCCGGCGCCGGTGTTCGAGGCGCCGGTATAGGCGATCGGCTCGTTCACGAACTTCACCTTGTCGATCGGGACCGCGACCAAGTGCTCGCCGACGCCAAGGAAGCCGCCGACGCCGATCACGACCGCCTTGATTGTACCGCCCTTCTCCATCAGCAGATCATTGATCGAGCCGACGCTTTCATTGGCGTCGTTGTACACGCTAAGGCCGACGACCTTCGACGCGCGCCAGTTGCCCTTGAACGAATCCGGCGACGTGGCTGACGTCGACGCCGCAGGAGACATCTTGTCGCCCTTATCGGTTGGCGTCTGCGCAACGGCGACGGTTGCAAGCAGCGCAGTGCCGGCGAGGCCGGCGATGATGGATTTGACCAACATTGATGGCTCTCCTCTCGCAAAATCGATGCTGGGAAAACCCGTCATCTTCGCAACCGTTCCTAACGGACCTGCGCTCAAAAGCCGCTTAAATGCCGAGGAACGGGGGTGAGGACCTTTCAGCGCACGGAAACGCTGCGCCGCTTGACGAAAGGTATCGTGATCTCTCGAGTGAGCTTGCGGTTGAGCCTCACGACTGCGCCGGACGCGCAGTCCATGATGTGACGATGTTTGGCTCACTAAGTCGTCCCGGCGAACCGCGCTGCACAAACCGCGCGCTCGGCCCGGCGACCGCATCATCGATCGACGAGCGTCGTCATGCGCGCATGTTGCCGCGCGATCAGAAGCCGCCCCAATAGGGCGGCACGCCGTAGAAGCGATGCAGCTCGACTTCCTGCGAGCGATCGCCCCAATCGAAATCCTTGTCGGCACGGAACGACGGCGCGCGCTTCAGCTCCTCGTCCTCGATGTCGAGCTCATAGGCCTCGAACTTCGGGTTGTAGTGCAGCCGGCCCCAGGGCAGCGGGATCAAATTGGTTCCAATGCCCAGGAAGCCGCCGAAGCTCAACACCGCGTACGATACCTTGCCGGAGATCTTGTCGATCATCAGCCGCTCGATATGGCCGATCATGTCGCCATTGGCCCGGCGCACCGCCGTCCCCTCGACCCGGTCGCTTGCAATGAGCTGATGCGGCCTGGACTCGACCTCGACAGCCATCTCACCCTCCTTGACCCGAAAGAGAAATAACGCGTCGCCGGGGTAACGGGTTCCGCCCCCGGATATGACAGCCGCCCTTCCCCTTCTCCGGCCGCCATAACGACCAGGGGCCGATTCGCTATCCCGAGAGGGTTCTGCCCGCATTTCAGGGCATCAGGATTGATGACAGAACGATAACTTTTCTGCCTGCGGCCGACCTGTTAACCCGGATAGCCGGGCAAGATTTCAGACACATACTGAAACAAAATTCCTGAGCCGCTTTCCCCGAATCACGGACAAAAGATCGGTATGACCCAGGCTGCGCCCAATATCCTTGTCGTCGAGGACGACCGCGAGACGCGGTCGCTTATCGCAAAATATCTCCGTACCAATTCTTGTCATGTCACGACCGCCTCCGACGGCCGCGAGATGGCCAAGGCGATGACCGATCATCGGGTGGATCTCCTGGTGCTCGACGTCATGCTGCCCGGCGAGGACGGCCTCAGCCTGTGCCGCAAGGTGCGGGCGGAATCGCAGACGCCGATCATCATGCTGACCGCGCGCGGCGAGGACGTCGACCGCATCCTCGGCCTCGAGATGGGCGCCGACGATTACCTGGCAAAGCCGTTCAACCCGCGCGAGCTGCTGGCGCGGATCAACGCGGTGCTGCGCCGGCAGGCCGCCGCGCGCAACGCCAGCGCGATCGAGGGCGCGACTACGCTGACCTTCCTCGGCTGGCGTATCGACATCCGACTGCGCGAGCTGCGCAACCCCGAAGGCGCGCGCGTCGCCATGACCAGCGCCGAGTTCGACCTGCTACGCACCTTCTGCGAGCGGCCCGGCCGCGTGCTGTCGCGCGACAGCCTGCTCGACCTGACCCAGGGCCGCAGTGCCGGCTCGTTCGAACGTTCGATCGACGTGCTGGTCAGCCGCATCCGCCGCAAGATCGAGCCCGATCCGCAGGAAGCCACCATGATCAAGACAGTGCGTTCCGGCGGCTATGTGTTCACGCCGAGGGTGGAGGCGGTTGCCGCCACGAACAATTGACCATGAAGCTGCTGCGCGTGCTGAGTCTGCGGGGGATCGGCGCCCAGATGGCGGCGCTGGTCGTCGTTTCGATCGTCGCGCTGCACTTGATCATCACCGCCACCTTCCTGATCCATCGCCCTGATCGGGTGGAGCCGTCGGACCGCTGGCACACCCAGCTCGCCGCCGCCGCGCAGCTGCTCGGGCATGCCCCGGCGTCGGAGCGGCCGCGGCTCCTGGCCGACGTCGCCCGTGCCTTCCCGCAACTTGCGATCGGCGACCTGCCTTCCGATGCCGGCGCGCTTACCGAAACCGACACGCCGAGCCTGCACGCGTTGCGCCGGCTCGGCGCCGGCTATCGCATCTTCCTGCTCCCGCGCGAGGCTGGCGGCACGCCGCATGACGGCGAAATTCGCCGCGTCGCGATCCGCCTGCCCGACGGCGCCATGTTCGCCGCCAACCTGACGCCGGATCAGCACATGCGGCCGTTCTGGGGTGGGCCGTGGATGATGACGGTGCTGTTCGCCGTCATCAGCGTCACCCTGCTCGGCCTGTGGGCGGCATGGGCGCTGACCGCGCCGCTGTCGTCCTTCGTCAAGGCCGCCGAGACCTTCAGCCTGAACGGCGCCGCCGCGCCGCTGCCCGAGCGCGGTCCGGAGGAGATCCGTTCGCTGGCCCGGGCGCTGAACCGGATGCGCGAGCGCATCACCGCATTGATCGACGATCGCACCAAGATGCTGGCCGCGATCAGCCATGACCTGCGCACGCCGATCACGCGGATGCGGCTGCGCGCCGAATTCATCGAGGACGAGACCCACCGCCACCGCATGCTGCGCGACCTCGACCAGATGCGCTCGATGCTGGAATCGGTGCTGTCGTTCCTGCGCAACGACCGCAAGCTCGAGGAGATGACGCTGGTCGACATCGCGAGCACGCTGCACCTCGTCACCGATCAGTTCGCCGACATGGGACACAAGGTCAGTTACACGGGCCCGCAGCACGCGATGGCGACCGCGCGGCCGGCCGACCTGCATCGCTGCATCACCAATCTGGTGGAGAATGCCGTGCGGTTCGGCGGCGAAGTTGCCGTCCGCCTCGACGTCAAGCCCGACCGCCTCGTCGTCGATATCGAAGATGACGGGCCCGGCATCTCGGATGCGCACAAGGCGAGCGTGCTGGAGCCGTTCGTGCGCGGCGACCAGGCGCGCAACATGGATGAGGCCGAAGGCTTCGGCCTTGGTCTGTCGATCGCCAATGCCATCGTGCTCGCGCATGCCGGCACGCTGTCGCTGCACGATCGCAAGCCGCACGGGCTCGTGGTCCGGATCGAATTGCCGGCGCGGCAACAGCAATTGCAGCGGCAGAAATCCGCGGCCTGATCAGGCGAAGCTGATGCGATGAGGAGACGTCAGGCGGCGAGCGGCGTAATGAGCTCCGCTTCCTCGTAGATCGCGATGGCCTCGAAGCGGTAATTGCAGGCGCGGCAATTCCACAGGAACGAGGAGCGGCCTTCGCTGTGCTCCACCCAATCAGGGCGGGCGATCGGCTTGCCGCATTGCGCGCAGGGATTTTCGCGAGGCATATAGCCGGTGTCCTGACGGACCATGGCGCATCTCCCGAATGTTGTTTCTTGCGTGCTTGGACAGAGCTGCTGACTGAACGATCGCGCACTCTGTCGTGGGTGAAGTCTAGACCTTCATTGATTCGTTTGCACGACAAACTGCTGTGGATAGCGTGCGGCAAAATTAGTCAGAAAAATTAGAAGGAAATTGCAGGCCAAGACAATTTTTGGCTGAGACGATTGAAGCAAACAATTTGAAGCATCCGTATTGCAATCGCGTCGTCCCTTCACCCCATGACCGGACAATCACGGAGGCATTAACGTTCGCTGATGCGAAGGTTTTGCCACATTCCTGCCCGCTCGCCGTACCAATGAGACCGCAGAACCGACGCGCATCTGAAAGCCCGAGCGATTGAGATGAAGACCGTACAAGCCCTTGGCTGCCTTGCCGCAATCGCGGTGCTGGCGTCCTGCGCGAGCGCGCAGGCGCAATCGCGCGCGCAATATGAGGCGATGGTGGCGGCCGAGGCCCAGGCCAACCTCGTACCGGAAGAGCTGGTGCATCGCGTCATCGTGCGCGAGAGCAAGTACCATCCGCAGCTGATCGGACGCGGCGGCACCATCGGGCTGATGCAAATCAAGCTCGGCACTGCACGCGGCCTCGGCTACACCGGTACCGCCGAGGGTCTGCGCGATCCCCAGACCAACCTCAAATACGGCATCAAGTACCTCGCCGGCGCCTATCGCGCCGCCGATGGCAATCACGATCGAGCCGTGCGTTATTTCGCGGGCGGGTATTACTACGTCGCAAAGCGCCAGCGCGGGGATCACCTGAAGGAAGCGAAGCATGGCGGCGCGGGTGCACCGCCGAAGGAATTCGCCAAGTCGGAGCAAATGACGGCCGATACCGCCGAGCCGAAGCCGGAACAAGCCGAAAAATAGCACCGATCGCGTCCGCGCAGCCCCGCGACGCGTGCCGGCCATCCTCGACACCGCCTGTCAAACGTGTCTGGCATACAAGTTGACACACGAGCCCATCCGCCTACATTAGGGGCGTTCCGAGGGGTGCTCCGAAGGAGGAGCTGAGATACCGCAAGCTTGGACTAGCCAGTAGGCGAATAGTCCGGGACCGCGGTGACCCTTTGAACCTGATCCGGGTCATGCCGGCGAAGGGACAGGGATGTATCAGACGTCAAGACCGCGGGGGGATTCCCCCGTCTCCATCATCGGCGCAGGCATAGCTGGCGCCTGGCATGCGCTCTTGCTCGCAGAGGCCGGACATGCCGTCACCCTGCATGAGCGCAGTGACGCCGCGATGACGGAATCCACAAGCCACTGGGCCGGCGGGATGCTGGCGCCCTGGTGCGAGGCGGAGGCCTCCGAGCCGGTGATCTCCCGGCTCGGCATCCGCTCGCTCGCGCTGTGGCGGCAGCATGTTCCGGAAACCCCGTTCAACGGCTCGCTGGTGGTGGCACATCCGCGCGACCGCGCCGATTTCGAGCGCTTTGCCCGCCTCACCACCGGCCATCGCCGGATCGACGCCGAGGGCGTTCGCGCGCTCGAGCCGTCGCTCGAGGGCCGTTTCCGTGACGCCCTGTTCTATCCCGACGAGGGCCATGTCGAGCCGCGCCGCGTGCTGCCGCGGCTGCATGCCGCGATCGGCAAGGCCGGCGGCGCCATCAAGTTCGGCAGCGACGCCGAGGCAGCCGATCTCGACGGCGTCGTGATCGACTGCCGCGGCCTTGCCGCGCGCGACCGCGAGGCGAGCTTGCGCGGCGTCAAGGGCGAGATGATCATCATCGAGACCTCCGAGGTCGAACTGGCGCGCCCGGTGCGGCTGATCCATCCGCGCTGGCCGCTTTACGTGATCCCGCGCGGCGACGGCCGCTTCATGCTGGGCGCGACCTCGATCGAGGCCGAGGACAACGGCGTCAGCGTGCGCTCGGCGCTGGAGCTGTTAGGGGCCGCCTATGTCGTGCATCCGGCATTCGCCGAGGCGCGCATCGTCGAATTCGGCGCCGGCCTGCGCCCTGCATTTCCCGACAATCTGCCGAAAATCAGGATCGAGCAGGAACGCATCACGGTGAACGGACTCTACCGTCATGGCTTCCTGCTCGCGCCGGCGCTGGCGGAGCTGACGCTCGCCTATCTCGCGCGCGGCGAAATCGACAATGAGGTGATGCAATGCGCGTGATCGTCAACGGCGAGCAGCGGGAGATCGTGGCCTCCAGTGTCGATGCGCTGCTGGCCGAGCTCGACTACGAGGGCACGCATTTCGCGATCGCGCTGAACTACGACGTGGTGCCGAAGAGCCGCTGGGCCGACACCGCGTTGAAAGCCGGCGACGAGATCGAGATCATCACGCCGCGGCAGGGAGGGTGATGTGAGCTTATTCGCAAGCTCCCTCCCCACGTCGTCCCGGCGAAGGCCGGGACCCATACGCCGCGGCCCTTCAGTGAAGCACGCGGGGAGACGTCCCATCCGACAACTTCCGGTCGTGGTTATGGGTCCCGGCCTTCGCCGGGACGACGGCATAGTTTGAGGAGACACATGGTCACCTTCTACGGCAAATCCTTCCCGTCCCGCCTGCTGATCGGCACGGCGCTGTATCCCTCGCCTGCGATCATGCAGAATGCGATCCGCGCCTCGGGCGCCAGCATCGTCACGGTGTCGCTGCGGCGCGAGGCGGCGGGTGGCAAGACCGGCGATGCGTTCTGGTCGCTGATCCGCGAGCTCGGCGTCACCGTGCTGCCGAACACCGCGGGCTGCCGCAGCGTCAAGGAAGCGGTGACCACCGCAAAGCTCGCGCGCGAATTGTTCGGCACGCCGTGGATCAAGCTCGAGGTGATCGCCGACAACGACACGCTGCAGCCCGATGTGGTCGGCCTGGTCGAGGCGGCCGGCATCCTGATCAAGGACGGTTTTGAAGTCTTCCCCTATTGCACCGAGGATTTCTCGGTCGCCTCGCGGCTGGTCGACGCCGGCTGCAAGGTGGTGATGCCGTGGGCAGCACCGATCGGCAGCGCCAAGGGCATCACCAACCGCGACGCGCTGAAGCTGTTGCGCGACCGCCTGCCCGGCATCACGCTGGTGGTCGACGCCGGCTTAGGGGCGCCTTCGCATGCCGCCGAGGCGCTCGAGCTCGGCTATGACGCCGTGCTGCTCAACACGGCGGTCGCCAAAGCCGCCGATCCCGTTGCGATGGCCAATGCCTTCCGCCTCGGCGTCGAGGCCGGCCGCACCGCTTACGAAGCCGGACTGATGGAAGCCCGCGACTTCGCCTCCCCCTCCACCCCTGTCGTTGGGACCCCGTTCTGGCATGCCGTATCCTGATCCCTTCTATCCCGTCGTCGACAGCATCAAATGGGTCGAGCGACTGACAAAACTCGGCGTCGGCACCATCCAGCTGCGCGCCAAGGAGCTCGACGATGCCGGGGCGCTGCAGATCGTCAGCGATGCGCTCGCAGTGACCAAGGGCACGCCGACCAAGCTCGTGGTCAACGACTATTGGCGCGCGGCGATCGTCGCCGGCGCCGAGCATCTGCATCTCGGGCAGGAAGACCTCGCCGAGGCCGACCTCGGCGAGATCCGCAAAGCGAAGCTGACGCTCGGCATCTCCACCCATGACGACGCCGAGCTCGCCACCGCGCTCGCCGCCAAGCCCGACTATGTCGCGCTCGGCCCGATCTTCTTCACCACGCTCAAATCGATGCGGTTCGAGCCGCAGGGCATTCCGAAGATCACCGAGTGGAAGAAGCGGATCGGCTCGATCCCCCTTGTCGCGATCGGCGGCATCAAGTTCGAGCACGCCGCCGAGATCTTCGCCGCCGGCGCCGATTCGATCGCCGTCGTCAGTGACGTCACCCAGAACCCCGACCCCGACGCGCGGGTCAGACAATGGCTCGGCCTCAGCGCGGAGGCCGCGTGATGCACGTAACTCTCACCAGCGTCATTCCGGGGCACGCGAAGCGTGAACCCGGAATCTCGCGCCACCATCTCGAGATTCCGGATCGGTCCTAACGGACCGTCCGGAATGACGACAAGATTAAGGAGGATCCCTCATGAACATCCGCTCCAATCCCGACACCACCCGTCCCGCCGTCACCACCGGCGCGCTGCCCGCCTCACGCAAGATCTTTGCGACGCCGGAGGCCGCGTCCGATCTGCGCGTGCCGCTGCGCGAGATCATGCTGTCGGAGGGCGCCGGCGAGCCGAACCTGCCGGTCTACGACACCTCGGGCCCTTACACCGACCCGAACGTGACGATCGACGTCAACGCCGGCCTGCCGCGCAATCGGCTCGCCTGGGTCAAGGAGCGCGGCGGCGTCGAGGAATATGAGGGTCGCACCATCAAGCCGGAGGACAACGGCAATGTCGGCGCCGCCCACGCCGCCAAGGCGTTCACCGCGCACCACACGCCGCTGCGCGGCCTCGACGGCCACAAGATCACGCAGCTCGAATTCGCCCGCGCCGGCATCATCACCAAGGAGATGATCTACGTCGCCGAGCGCGAGAATCTCGGCCGCAAGCAACAGCTCGAGCGCGCCGAGGCCGCGCTTGCCGACGGCGAGAGCTTTGGCGCCTCCGTGCCGGCCTTCATCACCCCGGAATTCGTCCGCGACGAGATCGCGCGCGGCCGCGCCATCATTCCCTCCAACATCAACCATGCCGAGCTCGAGCCGATGATCATCGGCCGCAACTTCCTGACCAAGATCAACGCCAATATCGGCAACTCGGCGGTGACCTCGTCGGTCGAGGAAGAGGTCGACAAGATGGTGTGGGCGATCCGCTGGGGCGCCGACACCGTGATGGACCTCTCGACGGGGCGCAACATCCACACCACCCGCGAATGGATTTTGCGCAACTCGCCGGTGCCGATCGGCACCGTGCCGATCTACCAGGCGCTGGAGAAGTGCGACGGTGATCCGGTCAAGCTGACCTGGGAACTCTACAAGGACACCCTGATCGAACAGTGCGAACAGGGCGTCGACTATTTCACGATCCACGCCGGCGTGCGGCTGCCCTACATCCATCTCACCGCCAACCGCGTCACCGGCATCGTGTCGCGCGGCGGCTCGATCATGGCGAAGTGGTGCCTTGCGCATCACAAGGAGAGCTTCCTCTACACCCATTTCGACGAGATCTGCGACCTCATGCGCAAGTATGACGTCTCGTTCTCGCTCGGCGACGGTCTGCGCCCCGGCTCGATTGCGGACGCCAACGACCGCGCGCAGTTTGCCGAGCTCGAGACGCTCGGCGAACTGACGAAGATCGCGTGGGACAAGGGCTGCCAGGTCATGATCGAGGGCCCCGGCCACGTGCCGATGCACAAGATCAAGATCAACATGGACAAGCAGCTCAAGGAGTGCGGCGAGGCGCCGTTCTACACCCTCGGGCCGCTGACGACCGACATCGCGCCGGGCTACGACCACATCACCTCGGGCATTGGCGCTGCGATGATCGGCTGGTTCGGCTGCGCGATGCTGTGCTACGTCACGCCGAAGGAGCATCTGGGTCTCCCGGATCGCAACGACGTCAAGACCGGCGTCATCACCTACAAGATCGCGGCCCACGCCGCTGATCTGGCCAAGGGCCATCCGGCCGCGCAGCTCCGCGACGATGCGCTCAGCCGTGCCCGGTTCGACTTCCGCTGGGAGGACCAGTTCAACCTCGGCCTCGATCCCGACACCGCGAAGAACTTCCACGACGAGACCCTGCCGAAGGAAGCCCACAAGGTCGCGCATTTCTGCTCGATGTGCGGCCCGAAATTCTGCTCGATGAAGATCACCCAGGACGTCCGCGACTACGCCGCGACGCTCAACGACAAGGAGCAGGGCATGGCGCAGATGAGCGCCAAGTTCAAGGAGATGGGAAGCGACGTGTATCTGGACGCGGAGAAGGTGAAGGAGAGCAACAGGGTGTTCTGACCCTCACCGCTCGTCATGCCCGGGCAACAGCGCGGAGCGCGTCTTCGCGCGGGACGCCCCGGGCATCCATCCAAAAACGAAAGGCCGGGTGAAAGCCCGGCCTTTTTGCGTCTGGATCATTCACTTATGATTTAGTGCGTGTGTTCGGCTTGTGGAGGCCGGTCACGACAGCAACCGGCCCAGGTCCACACCAGGCGCTCCGCAGAACCCTTGACTTGGATCAACGAAAAATCCGCTATCTCATCGCTTGCTATGACGCTCGAAAGCGATGAAGGTCGGGTCAGGGATATTACCCCTGTGACCATTTGATTGGAGAGTTTCATGAGAACCTTCAACGCTGTGCTATTCGTACTTCTCGTTGCGCAAGCGGCCTCGACACAGGCTGCGGATTTGAGCGGAGCCTGGACGATCGACGCCTCGGCTTGCAACCAGGTCTTCACCAAGGAGAACAACAAGCTCGCGTTCAAGAAAGATGCCGATCTCAACGCGGGAGGCTTGATCGTCCAGGGCAAGCAAATCACCGGCACGTTTCAAAAATGCACCGTCAAATCGCTGCATGATGACGGGCAGAATGTTCGCGTGATTGCGGCGTGCTCGGACGGCGTCGCGGTTTCGGACGTGTCATTCGACATAACACTCTCCGGAGAGAACAAGATCATACTCAGCTCCAAGGCACCGGTGCCCATCGAGACGCCGTATGTTCGCTGCTCGATGTGACATTCGGCGGCGACGGCTTGAGCAAGTAGCCCGGATGAGCGAAGCGATATCCGGGGTTTACCTGTCCCGCATATCGCTGCGCTCATGCGGGCTACCGGACTATTCCTGAATCCTACGCCGTCGCCCCGACAGCTGCTTGCACACCGCCCCGCGCCCCCGCACCAAACGCAATCTCCTGATACCCTTTCTCCGCAACCCCGTTGATGATCCCCAAGAACTTCGGCGTGCCGCCGTTGTAGACGAAGTAGCGGACCGTCCCCTCCTCGTGGCCGGCGACGTTGGAGTTGTAGCCGGTGAACCACGACTTGGCTTTGCGCATCAGCATGATCTCGTACATCTTGACGACATGCGCGGTCCAGCGCTGCTGCGCTTCGAGCGTGGCGTCGGCGTGGGTCAGACCGCGGTCCCACATGTATTGCAGCAGGTTGGTGCACCAGTTGACGCCGTTCTCGATGCCGCGCGGGAAGTTGGTCGACGCGGAGGCGCTTTGCGGACCGGTCGGCATCAACAGGTTCGGGAAGCCGTGCACGAGCATGCCGAGGAAGGTCGACGGCGCGTGCTTCCACTTGTCGGCAAGGCTCTCGCCGCCGATGCCCCTGATATCGATCAGGTCGTAGGCGCCGGTGATGGCGTCGAAGCCGGTGGCGTAGACGATGATGTCGAAATCGTAGTCGCGCGCCGTGGTGCGCAGGCCCCTCTTGGTGACGCGCACCAGCGGCGTTTCGGAGAGATCGACGAGCTGCACATTGTCGCGATTGTACGCCTCGAAATATCGGGTCTCCAGCGGCAGGCGCTGCACGCCGAAGCCGTGATCCCGCGGGATCAGCTTCTCGGCGACATCAGGATCGTTCACGCGCTGGCGGATGCGGCCCGCGATATATTCCGAGAGCTCCGCATTGGCGGCTTCGTCCATGAAGATCTCGCGGAAGTTCGCGAGCCAGATGCCGAAGCCGGGCTCGTCGTAGAGCCTGTCCCACAGCTTGAGCCGCTCCTCGCGGCTCACCTCGTAGAAGCCGCGCTTGTCGGGGCCATGGACAAAACTGCCCGGCGTCAGCGCGCAGGCAGCGAAGATCTCGTCATAGCGGGCGCGGATGTCGGCCATCTCCTCGTCGGAGATCGCTGAGTTGTTGAGCGGCGCGCTCCAGTTCGGCCGGCGCTGAAACACCGTGAGCTCGCCGACCTTGTCTGCGATCTCGCCGATCAGCTGGATGCCGGTGGCGCCGGTGCCGATCACCGCAACTTTCTTGCCGGCAAGATCGACCGGCTCGTGCGGCCAGTAATAGGTGTGGAACGAGCGGCCCTTGAAGTCATCGATGCCAGGCACGCGCGGCATGGTCGGCGCCGACAACAGCCCGATCGCGAGCACCACGAAGCGGCAGGTCAGTTCGCGGCCGTCACTGATCCTCAATTGCCAGAGGTCGCGCGTCTCGTCGAACTGCATGATATCGACCTTGCAATTGAACTGCATGTACTTGCGCAGGTCGAACTTGTCGGCGACGTAGTTGAGGTAACGCAGATTCTCGGGCTGGCCGGAGAAGCGCTCCTTCCAGTGCCACTCGTCGAGCAGCTCGCGCGAGAATGAGAAGCCATAGGTGTAGCTCTCGGAATCGAAGCGGCAGCCCGGATAGCGGTTCCAGTACCAGGTGCCGCCGAGATCGGGCGCGGCTTCGAGCACGGTGGCGTCGATGCCGAGATCGGCCAGCCGCTTGATCTGGTAGATGCCCGCGACGCCGGCGCCGACCACGATCACCTCAAAGTGGGTTTTCGCCTCTCCTGTCATGTCCGCTCCCGAATTCTTCTTGATCTGTTTGAGCGGATTACAGACCCTTTTGCACCTGCAAGCAACCGCGCGATCGGGCACGACTTGCGTTGAGGCGCTGCGTGCACCACATCGATCACTGCAATTTCGCCAAGCGCAATCCGGGCAAGCGACATGACCGACAATCTCACCGGCGTCTGGGACGGCAGCTATGTTCAGCCGAGCGGCATGGTCACGTTCCTGGCGACGCTGATCGACGCCGGCGGCGCGCTCGGCGGCAGCGTGACCGAACCCTGCGTGATGCCGGGCTGTCCGATCAGCACGCACAATGCATCGCTTGCGGGCCAGCGCTCCGGCAGCGCTGTTACGTTCGTCAAACGTTACGAGCCGCCTGGCTACGGCTACAACACCGTGCACTATGAAGGCGCGGTCAATGCCGACGCGACCGAGATCGACGGCCGCTGGAGCATCCGCGGCACAAGGTTCTCGGGGACGTTCCTGATGGTGCGCGCAACCGGACCGTCGCAAGCGGTCACGACGGAAGAAGAGGTCAAGGAGCCGGTGCGCTAGCGCGTGACGGGACTAGCTTGAATGACGACAGCGACGGCACTGCCCCCCGCAAGCCGCAGGGCTATGCATATGGCTGGCGGCCACGACGACATGGAAACGTCGCTTACAGAAGCGCACGAATGCCATATGCCCCGGGAGGCGAGCGTGCGCCTGCGTGATTTCGGAATATTGGAAAATATCCGTGAGTTGCCCGACGTGTCAAGTAGCCTGGTCGAACGCCGGCCACCGCCGGCTACTTTGTACTTTGCATGGGGTTGTTTTCGATATTTTGGGAACGCGCCTCCCCTGCGAGTGCTGGCAATCGCATATGGGCTCGATAGCGCCACAAACTCGTCATGCCCGGCCTTGTGCCGGCCATGACGGCGCGGAAACACCGGATTGCCCTGCCCGCAATCGGGAGAGGTGAGGCGCAGTTCGCCGCTCGATTCCAGGTGAAGTCATGTGCCAACGCGTGATTACTTTATTCAGCCCCCAGATGCCCGCGAACAATTCCCACCGCCTCCCCGACCAGCTCCGCGCCAATCTGCGCCTGGTGTTCGTCGGCACCGCAGCGAGCACGCGCTCGGCCGCCGTCGGGCATTATTACGCGCATCCCGGCAACCGGTTCTGGCGTGCGCTGCATGAGGCCGGCATCACGCCGCGGCGCTATCGGCCGGACGAGTTCGCGGCGCTGCTCGCGCTCGGCATCGGCTTCACCGATCTCTCCAAGACCGGCGCCGGGATGGATCACGAAATCAACAGGCAGTCGTTCGACGTGGTGGGCTTCCGGACGAAGATCGAGACCTATCGGCCGAACACCGTCGCCTTCACCAGCAGGAAGGCGGCGAGCCTGTTCTACAACAGGCCGACCAACGCGCTCGTGCTCGGTCGGCAGCCATCGGTGAATGGCTTTCCCGAAGTGTTCGTGCTGCCGTCGCCATCCGGCGCGGCCTCGGGTCATTGGACCTTACAGCCGTGGCGCGAACTCGCCGAGTGGATCACGGAATCGTAGGATCGTAGGATCGTAGAGCCAACGGGTCCGCGCAAAGCGCGGCCCGATGACTCCGCGAAACCCATCATCTCTCCCGGCGCACCGAAGTCGATGGGTTTCGCTTCGCTCTACTCATCCTACGAAATCGCTACGAGACCGAACGCTTATTCCTTCAACGTGATCGCAAGCCCGCTGAGGTCGACATTGGCCATCAGCCCGACCTGCTTGCCGCTCAGTTCGAGCACCGCGCCGTTCTGGTTGGTCAAGAGGATGCCGCGCACGCCGGCGCCGAGCGCAACGCCCATGCCCGCCGCGGCATAGACGCCGTTGATATCCTGCGGACGGCGGATATTGCGCACCCGCCCCTGCAACGTGGTCTGCGAGCCGCCGAACACGAGCCCATAGTCCAGCCCGCCGGCCGTGAGCCCATAGGTCTGGCCGTGGAAGGTCATGACGCCCTTGCCGGCGGAGCCGCCGAACACCCAGCCGCCCTTGAAGATCACGAGCGTCACCGCGCCCTCGTCAGCCAGGACAGCGGACGTTCCGGTGAGCATCGCCAGCGCGAGCAGCGCGGCGCGGGCGACGGATGGCAACTTCATGGGGGATTCTCCGGACGAAGTGAGAGCGAATCGCGGCAATCCAGCCGACCGGCGGCATCGCTGAAATGCCGCGAAACATGCGGGATTGCGCTTGTTCCTGATGGTGCGGAGTCTATCATCGCCTCTGCAGCCGCGCGACCACTGGCGCATGCGCGCCCACCGCTTTGCCGGATCGCTGAGGAGTTTGCGCAACAGGGATCTGCATCGATGCACGATTTCACCCCACTTTCCGGCCTAGCCGGCGGCGCGCTGATCGGGCTTGCCGCCGCGCTCTTGATGCTGCTGACCGGGCGAATCGCCGGGGTCACCGGCATCGTCGGCGGCGCGCTGCAGGCCGATACCGCCGACCGCAGCGCCGACCGTAGCGCCGATCGTTCCTGGCGCATCGCGTTCATCGCGGGACTGATCGGAGCGCCCCTGATTGCGGCGCTGTTCGGCGCGCCGCTGCCGCGGCCGGCGATGAATGCGAGCCTTGTGGTGGTCGCGATCGCGGGACTGCTGGTCGGATTCGGTACAAGGATGGGCAATGGCTGCACCTCGGGCCACGGCGTCTGCGGCTTCGCGCGGCTGTCCGGCCGTTCGATCGTGGCAACATGCATCTTCATGCTGACGGCGATCGCAACGGTCGCAATCGTCAGGCACGGGATCGGAGGCTAAGCATGATCCGGAAAAGTGCGAAGCGGTTTTCCGAAAGGATCATGCTCAAACAAGGAGCGGTTTAGCGATGCCGGTGCTTGCCAGTTTTGCCTGCGGCCTGATCTTCGGCGCGGGGCTTCTGATCTCCGGCATGACCGATCCGCAGAAGGTGCTCGGCTTCCTCGATCTGTTCGGCGCGTGGGACGCGACGCTCGCCTTCGTGATGGCGGGCGCGGTTGCGGTCGCAGCAACCGGCTTCGCGATCGCCCGGCGGCGCACGGCCCCCGCCTTCTCGGCGCGCTTCCTCTGGCCCGACCGCACCGACATCGATGCGCCGCTGGTTGCCGGCGCGGTGCTGTTCGGCATCGGCTGGGGCCTCGTCGGCATCTGCCCCGGGCCGGCACTGGTCAATATCGCCGGCCTCTCGCTACCGATCGTGGTCTTCGTTCTCGCGATGCTCGCAGGCATGATCGGCCAGAATCTCTTCGGCAGGAATCTTTGGCGCCGGCGTGCAGCGGCACCGCGCGCCATCGAAACTTCTCCCCTTCCATCTCACGCAGACGGGTGACCCAATGACTGAAAAGACCACAATCAAGCACTTCCCTCCTCCGCCCGGCGTCCAGGCGCCGCCACTCTCGTTCGGCGCCCGCGTCGGCGATTTGTTGTTCATCTCCGGCATTCCCGGCTTTGACGCCAATCGCGAGCTGCCCGACGGCTTCGAGGCGCAGTTCGCCAATGTCGTGACCAATATCAAGCGCGTGCTGAGCGAGGCGGGCGCGACGATGCGCGATCTCGTCAAGGTCAACGTGTTGCTGACGCGCGCGAGCGACGTCGCGACGATGAACGCGCTGTATGCCGGCGCGTTCGGCCCCGCCCCCTACCCCGCGCGCACCACCTGCGTGGTGGTGGCGCTGCCCAATCCAAAGATGCTGATCGAGATCGAGGGCGTGGCACACGTAAAGGGGTGATCTCTGGCTCTGTCATGCCGGAGCGCGCCACTTGGCGCGAGCCCTCAGGTGCGCAATTGCGCACCGGTTGAATCGAGGTCCATCTTCATCGTCGTCCTGGCGAAGGCCAGGACGACGATGTGGAGAGCTGACGCAAATCCGCGCTGCATCACGCCGGTTCAGTGAGCCCTCAAAACAACGACCCCTGCCCGTCGTCCTCCCGCACCGCCGCCTTTCTCGGCGCGGCCTTCTTCGGCTGCGGCGCGTCCTCCGCGGCGATTTCATCCGCGGTCATCGGCAGCAGCAATTGCGCATCGTCATTGGCGACCGCGTTGACGCGCATCGTGACCTGGTGCCAGGCGAACTCGCCGACCTCGGGGCCCTTCAGCATCGGCATCACGTCGTCGACATCGTTCGGCAGGCAGTCGAGCCAGCGCGCGAATTGCGCGGGCCTGATCGTGACCGGCACGCGGTGATGCAATTGCGCGAGGTCGGGACTGGCCGGCGCAGTGACGATCGCGACCGTATCCTGCTCCTCGCCGTTCGGCCCCATCCAGGTCTCGGCAAGCGCGGCGAAGGCGAGCGGATGGCCGTCGCGGCGATGGATGAAGAACGGCCGCTTGCGGCCGCCGGCATCCTGCCATTCGTAATAGCCGTCGGCGGGGATCAGCGCCCGGCGCCGCTTGATCGCGTTCTTGAAGGCCGGCTTCTCACGCACCGTCTCGGAGCGCGCGTTGATCAGGAGCGAGAAGGTCCTGGGGTCCTTGACCCACGACGGGATCAGGCCCCAGCGCATCAATTGAAAATGCCGGCCGCCATTCTGCAGCAGCACCACCGGGATCGGCTGGGTCGGCGCAACATTATACCGTGGCGGAAAATTCGGCTGCTCGATATAGCCGAACATCTCGCGCAAGGCCGCCGGCGGCGAGGTTATGACAAAGCGTCCGCACATTTGCCGTCCAGAGTGGTATCCGTTTATTCTGCCTTAACTTGGACCGTTAAAGACTGCGATCAATGACCTCAACGGCCGCCATAGCGGACTCTTCCCCGCGACCGACGTACCCCGATGAGGCGCGGGCGGCGCTGTTGCGCGCCGCCAACATCAATCCCCGCACCGGGCTTGCCACCGACTACCTCAATCACTTCAACGAAGCCATCATGCTGCTGGAGATGGTCCCGGACCTGCCGGAATGCGCCAGCGATTTCCTCGAATGGCAGCCGCTGTCCTATGCCGAGCATTTCACCGCGTCGAATTTCCGGGCACGCGATCTCGCGATCGAGGCCTATGAGACCGCGGACGCCGCAATCCGGGCCGAATTCGACCAGCTCACCGACAGCATGACGAAGATCCTGACCGAGGTCGGGGCGGCGATGCGGCAATTGCAGCAGGACAAGAGCCGGGTCGCGCTCGCCGAGCAGGCGATCGTCTGGGTCAAGCCGCTGGTGATGCAGACCGCCGGCATCATCAACGGCGCCGCAGAGGCCGATGTCGACAGCATCATGGCGGGCGCCTGAGATATCGGGCATGATGGTCTTCACAACCGGCTGCCAATCACCTTGACCTCTCCCGAACCTCCGATCCGCCCGCAGCTCGCCGTGTCAGGCGTGATTTTCCGCGACGACAAGGTGCTGCTGGTGCGCCGCGCCCGCTCGCCCGGCAAGGGCTTCTATTCGCTGCCCGGCGGCCGGGTCGAGTTCGGCGAATCGCTGCATACCGCCCTGCACCGGGAGATCGACGAGGAGACCGGCCTCAAGGTCGAGATCGTCGGCCTCGCCGGCTGGCGCGAGGTGCTGCCGACCGGCCCTGGCACCGGACACTATCTGATCATGACCTTCGCGGCGCGCTGGGCGTCCCGCGAGCCTCACCTGAACGACGAGCACGACGATTTCAAATGGCTGGCGCCGGAGGAGATCGGCGACCTCAAGGTCACCGGCGGCCTGCATGAGGTGATTGCGGCCGCCCGGCGGCTGGTTTGAGGCCCGTTTTAGCGGCTTTGGGGGGCTCGGCCGCCTTGCCTCGGGCGCATTGAGGGGGCATACCACGGCTATTCCGGAACCCCGATGATCAAAGCCTTTCTCGCCGTTGTGATCCTGTTGTCGGCATGCCTTGCGACGCCCGCCCGGGCGCAGGACGCGGCTGCGCCGTTCGACGGCGATTTGCAGCGGCTGGCCGAGATCCTCGGCGCCCTGCACTATCTGCGCGGCATCTGCGGCTCCAACGAGGGCGCCAAATGGCGCAACGAGATGCAGGCGCTGATCGATGCCGAGACCCCCTCCGGCGACCGCCGCGCCCGCATGATCGCGGGCTTCAACCGCGGCTATAACGGCTTCCAGCAGACCTACCGGACCTGCACGCCCGCGGCCACGGTAGCGATCCGCCGCTACATCGAGGAGGGCTCGAAAATCTCCCGCGACCTGACGGCCCGCTATGCCAACTGAACGGGCGATCTTCTTCGACCTCGACGGCACCCTGACCGACCCGAAGCCCGGCATCACCGGCTCGATCCGGTACGCGCTGGAAAAGCTCGGCCGGCCGGTTCCCTCGCAGGATGAACTGACCTGGTGCATCGGGCCGCCGCTCAGGGCGAGCTTTGCGATGCTGCTCGGCGGCGAGGAGCTCGCGGACCGCGCGGTCGCGCTCTACCGCGAGAGATTCGGAGATGTCGGGCTGTTCGAGAATGCGGTCTATCCCGACATCGCGGAGGTTCTGGCCGAGCTGCGCCGGGCACCGGGCCGGATGTTCGTCGCGACCTCGAAGCCGCATGTGTTCGCGACGCGGATCATCGCGCATTTCGGCCTCGGCGGCTATTTCGACCACGTGTTCGGCTCGGAGTTCGACGGAACCCGGGTCAACAAGGTCGACCTGCTCACCTATGCGCTGGCGCAGACCGGGGCCGATCCGGCCAAATCCCTGATGATCGGCGATCGCAGCCACGACGTGATCGGGGCGAATCGAAACGGCATCCGGGCGGTCGGCGTCACCTATGGCTACGGCACGCCCGAGGAGCTGACCGAGGCCGGCGCCAGCCATCTGTGCGCCACGCCGCGCGCGGTGCTGGACCATATCCACAGCTCATTCGGCTGATCGCGGCCCGGATATCCGGAATTGCCCTTTAAATGCCGAGGCCGCCGTTAACCTTTTCGAAAGATGTGGGCTAGGCGGTACCTGCATGCGTGATACATCTCGCACGTCGCAGTGGTTCGCTCCTCGGACCGCGCGCTGTCAATTTGCAGAGTTTCATGCGCCATCCAGCGTCCTTCCCCCATCACCAAGACCCGCGACCCGACCACGAGCAGAAGCAGGCCGCGCTGGGCTACCTGAACGAGGCCTGGGCTGAAGCGCGTCACGACGGCGTCGATGGCGACTGCCTCGCGCAGGCGAGCCTGTTCGCGGCGCTGGCCGAATTGGTCGGCACCTATGGCGAGGACGCGGTGGCGAAATTCGCCGAGGGCCTCGCCGCGCGCGTGCGCAACGGCGAGTTCTCGCTGGCATTGGCCCGACAGTAAAACGATAGCGTTTTCGAGCGAAGTGGGCCGCCGGTTCGCGTCAAGAAAACGCGTCAAACGCGAACCTACGGCTTCAGCGTCTCGAGGAACCGAACCGGCTCGCCGGTCGATGGCGTCGTGACTTCGCCCTGCCACATCACCCGCCGGCCGCGCACGAAGGTGCCGACCGGCCAGCCCTGCACCCGCACGCCGTCATAAGGCGTCCAGGCGGCGCGCGAGGCGATCCATTTGTTGGTGATGGTCTCGCTGCGCTTCAGGTCGACGATTGTGAAGTCGGCATCGTAACCGGCCGCGATGCGGCCCTTGCAGGCGATGTTGAACAGGCGCGCAGGCCCCGCGCTGGTGAGATCGACGAAGCGAGCCAGCGACAGCCGCCCGGCATTGACGTGATCGAGCATCAGCGGCACCAGCGTCTGCACGCCGGTCATGCCCGACGGCGAGGCCGGATAGGTCTTGGCCTTCTCCTCCAGCGTATGCGGCGCGTGATCTGAGCCGAGCACGTCGATGATGCCCTGCTCGATACCGTACCAGATGCCGGCGCGGTGATCGGCCGAGCGCACCGGCGGGTTCATCTGGGCCAGTGTGCCGAGCCGCTCGTAGCACTCCGGCGCGGCCATGGTGAGGTGGTGCGGCGTCGCCTCGCAGGAGGCGACATCCTTGTGGTCACGCAGGTACAGAATCTCGTCCTTGGTCGAGATGTGCAGCACGTGGATGCGCTTGCCGGTCTCGCGCGCGAGATTGACCAGGCGCTCGGTCGCCATCAGCGCGGCGGTCTCGTCGCGCCACACCGGATGCGAGCGAGCATCGCCCTCGATCCGCAGCGGCTTGCGCTCGTTGAGGCGATACTCGTCCTCGGCGTGGAACGCGGCGCGGCGCCGGATCACCTGGAAGATCCGCCGCAGGCTCTCGTCGTCCTCGACCAGCAGCGCGCCGGTGGAGGAGCCGATGAACACCTTGACGCCGGCGCAGCCCGGGGCGCGCTCGAACTCCGGCAGATCCTGCACGTTCTCGCGGGTGCCGCCGATGAAGAACGCGAAATCGCAATGCATGCGATGGCGGCCGCGCTTGATCTTGTCGGTGAAGGCCGCTTCGGTGACCGTCAGCGGATTGGTGTTCGGCATCTCGAACACGGCGGTGACCCCGCCCATCACCGCGCTGCGCGAGCCGGTCTCGAGGTCTTCCTTCTGGGTCAACCCGGGCTCGCGGAAATGCACCTGGGTGTCCATCACGCCGGGCAGGATGTGCAGGCCCTTGCAGTCGATCACCTCGCCGGCCGAGGCCTGATTGAGCGAGCCGATCGCGGCGATACGGCCGCCCGCGATACCGATATCGCGCACGCCCTCGCCGTCCTGATTGACCACGGTGCCGGATTTTAGAATGGTGTCAAAATGCTGATTCATCGGTCCTCGACGCCCGCTTTCGGCTGTCGCGCGGGCCTTGTTCGGCGCACTCTAGCGCCTTAGCTTGGCAGGGGATATCGCGGCCTGCGCGTTTCCCAAGGAACTTGGAAAAAGAGCCAATTTTGCGAATGAAAGCAGCGTTTCTTCCGGATCGGGGCGTGGTCAAGGTCTCTGGCGAGGACGCCCGCAACTTCCTCAACGGCCTCATCACCGCCGACATCGCCGAGTTGCGCGCGGGACAGGCCCGGTTTGGCGCGCTGCTGACGCCGCAAGGCAAGATCATCGTCGATTTCCTGATCACCGAGATACCCTCAGGTCATGGCGGCGGCTTCCTGATCGACGCGCCGCGCGCGCTCGCCAAGGGTCTTGCCGACAAGCTCGGCTTCTACAAGCTGCGCGCCAAGGTCGTGGTCGAGAACCTGTCCGATAGCCTCGGTGTGCTGGCAGCTTGGGATGGCGAGCCGGCGGCGACGCCGGATCTCGCGTTCGCCGATCCGCGCAACCCAGCGCTCGGCTGGCGCATCCTGATTCCGGAAGATTTGAAGCAGAAGCTCGCTGAGCTGATCGGTGCCGATCTCGTCGACTCCAGCGCCTACGAGGCGCATCGGATCGCCACCGGCGTGCCGCGCGGCGGGCTCGACTTCATGTATGGCGACGCCTTCCCGCACGAGACCAATATGGATCGCCTCAACGGCGTCGATTTCGACAAGGGCTGCTATGTCGGCCAGGAGGTGGTGTCGCGCATGCAGCACCGCGGCACGGCGCGCACCCGTACGGTGAAGATTGTCCTCGACGGCCCCGCCCCCGAAGCCGGCGCTACCATCCTGGCCGGCGACAAGCAGGTCGGCACCATCGGCTCGACCGCCGGCGAGAAGGGTCTCGCGCTGGTCCGCATCGACCGCGTCGCCGATGCGCTCGACGCCGGCCTGGCGCTGACCGCGGGCGGGCTGTCGCTTCACCTCGCCGAACCCGACGCCGTCCGCATCACACCCAAGCAGACCGCATGAGCCGTACCGCGCAACTGCACCCTGACGGCAAGACGCGTTGCCCCTGGCCGGGCGAGGATGCGTTCTACGTCGCCTATCACGACAATGAATGGGGCGTGCCGGAATATGACGACCGCGCGCTCTACGAAAAGCTGATCCTCGACGGCTTCCAGGCCGGTCTGTCCTGGATCACGATCCTGCGCAAGCGCGAGAACTTCCGCAAAGCCTTCGACGATTTCCAGCCCGAGAAGATCGCGCGCTACAACGCCAAGAAGGTGCACGCGCTGATGAACGACGCCGGCATCGTGCGCAATCGCGCCAAGATCGAAGGCGCGGTGGCGAGTGCGAAGGGCTATCTGGAAATCATGGAGAAAGGCCCCGGCTTCTCGAATTTCCTGTGGGACTTCGTCGACGGCAAGCCGAAGGTCAATCAATTCAAGACCACCGCGAGCGTGCCGGCCTCGACGCCGGTCTCGATCAAGGTCTCCAAGGAGCTCGGCGCGCGCGGCTTCAAGTTCGTCGGTCCCACCATCGTCTACGCCTTCATGCAGGCGACCGGCATGGTCAACGATCACCTCGTGACCTGCTTCTGCCACGAGAGCTGCAGCGGCAAGCTCCGCACACCGCGACTCAAGAAGAAATGACGGCGCGCAAATCGACGGAGACAACCCGCGCCTGGCAGCGGATGTTGTCGGGACGCCGGCTGGACCTGCTCGACCCGTCGCCGCTCGATATCGAAATCGTCGACATCGCGCATGGACTGGCGCGGGTCGCGCGCTGGAACGGCCAGACCAGCGGGGCGCACATCTTCTCGGTGGCTCAGCACACGCTGCTGGTCGAAGCCGTGATGCGCCAGCAGATGCCGCGCGTCGACATCCGCCATCGTCTCGCGGCGCTGCTGCACGACGCACCGGAATATGTCATCGGCGACATGATCTCACCGTTCAAGGCGGTGCTGTCAGGCGAATACAAGGCGGTGGAGAAGCGGCTGCTCGGCGCGATCCATATCCGCTTCGGCCTGCCCGCCGTGCTGGCGGACGAGATCACCCAGCAGATCAAGGCCGCCGATCGCGGCGCCGCCTATCTCGAGGCGACGCATCTGGCGGGATTTTCGCGAGCCGAGGCCAAGCGGCTGTTCGGCCGCGATCCGGAACTGCCCGAAGCGACCGAGCGCGACTATCTGACGCCATGGACCGCCGCGCGGGCCGAAAAGCAGTTCCTCGAGCGCTTCGAGGCATTGCACGCCTCGTAGGGCGGCAGCGAAAACGTGCCGCCGGTTGCGCCGCAAAACGATGAATCGGCATGGCACCCCCGCCTTTGCCCGTTCGGGAGCAGCCGTTATAATCCGGCACCCCCGATAGAGGGACTATCATGCTTCACGTCTGCTCGCTTGCCGCACTCTCCGACACGGTTCGCGCCACCGGCGCCAGCCATGTGCTGACTGTGATGGCCAATGTCGACCAGGTGCAGCGGCCGCCTTCCGTGCTGCCGGCCAACCACCTGAAAGTGTCGATGGACGACATCATCGAACAGATGGACGGCTTCGTTGCGCCCAACGAGTCGCATATCGAGAAGGTGCTGAGCTTCGTGCGCGGCTGGGATCGCCAAGCACCGATGGTGGTGCATTGCTACGCCGGCATCAGCCGCTCGACCGCGAGCGCATTCGCCACGGTCTGCGCCCTCAACCCGCACCGCGACGAAATGTCCATCGCCCGGATGATCCGCGAGGCCTCGCCGATCGCGGCTCCCAACCGGCTGATCGTCAGCCTCGCCGACAAGGCGCTGGGACGCGAGGGCCGGATGCTGCGTGCACTCGACGCGATGGGTCCCGGCAGCATGAGCGTCGAAGGCCGGCCCTTCCGCATCGATCTGGACTAAGCGCGGCCGGTCACGCCCGATCGCTTGAACTTCCGGTCCTCCTCACTGCACTACTAGGTTGCGACGGGCCGCCGGGCTGGCCAAGTCCGGCGCGTCCTGCCGGAGGCCCGATGTTCGATTCGCCGTTCGACTTCCTGACGCTCGTCCTCGCCATCGTCGCGATCATTTTCGCGCGCAAGGCGCTGGGCCGGATCGACCTGCTGCAGCGCCGCCTGGATGCGATCGAGGCCGCGGGTGGCGCCGCCATGCAGACAGCCGTGCCGCCGCCGCTGGCCCCGCTGCAGGAGTTCGAGCAGACGCCGCCGACGGCGTCTTCCGTCGCGCCGCCACCGCTCCCGGAGGCGGCTCCCGGCGAACCGGCCGCGCAGATCGAGCCAGCCGCGGACGCGCCAGGTGCCGTACCGCCGCCCCTGCCGGAGCCGACAGCCCCGCCGCAGCCTGCACCCGGCTTCGAGGAGACTCTCGGCACGCGCTGGGTGGTGTGGATCGGCGGCCTGACGCTCGCGCTCGGCGGCTTCTTCATGGTGCGCTATTCGATCGAGGCCGGCTTGCTCGGCCCCGGCGTCCGCACGATGCTCGGCGGATTGTTTGCGCTGGCGCTGCTCGGCGCCGGTGAATGGACCAGGCGCCAGGAAAGCATCTCCAACATCGCGGCGCTGCCGATCGCCAACATCCCGGCGATCCTCACCGCCGCCGGCACCGCGGTGGCATTCGCTACCGTCTACGCCGCCTACGCGCTGTATGACTTCCTCGCCCCGGCGAGCGCCTTCATCCTGCTCGGTATGGTCGCGCTCGGCACGCTGGCGGCCGCGCTGCTGCACGGACCCGCGCTGGCCGGGCTCGGCATCGTCGGCGCCTTCGTCACGCCGCTCCTGGTGTCGTCAGACAAGCCCGACTTCTGGTCGCTCTACGTCTACCTCGCCATCGTCACGGCGGCGGCGTTCGGCCTCGCCCGGATCCGGCTGTGGCGCTGGCTCGCGGTCACGACGATCGCCTTCGCGCTGCTGTGGACCTTCCCTTGCCTGCAATGCGGGCCCGAGATGATCGCGCCGCACGTCTTCCATGTCATCGCGGGCTTCGTGCTGGCGGCGCTGCTCGTGGTCTGCGGCTTCATGTTCGGTCCCGACGGCGACGGCGAGGAGATCGAGCCGATTTCATCTAGCTCGCTCGCCGCCTATCTGTTTGGCGCGATGCTGATCGTGCTCAACAGCGCCCACGCCGACACCGCGATGATCGGCTTTGCGCTGCTGACAGCCGCGAGCCTGCTTGTCGCCTGGCGCGCGCCTGCTGCTACCCGTGCGATCGGCGCCGCGTCGATCTTCGTGTTCATTGTGTTCGGCGAATGGGCCGTCCGCCGCAACGTCGACATGCTGGTGCTGCCGGGCGGCGCGATCCCCGGCATCGGCCGGTCCGTGACCGATGGCTCGGTCTCGCTGCATCTCGTCACCGCCGCGCTGTTCGCGGCCGCCTTCGGCATCGCCGGCTTCCTCGCGCAATTCCGTTTTACCACCACGAAGGTCACGGTGACCTGGGCCGCGGCGGCGGTGTTCACGCCGGTCGCGCTGCTGGTCGCACTCTATGCACGCATCGCGCATCTCGACCGCTCGATCCCGTTCGCGGTCCTCGCCGTGCTGCTGGCGGCGGCCTACGCAGCCGCGACCGAGGCGCTGACCCGGCGCGACGAGCGGCCGGAGCTGTCGCCTTCGATTGCGTTGTCCGCCACCGGCGCCCTCGCCTCGCTGGCGCTGGCGCTGACCTTCGCGCTCGACAAGGGCTGGCTCACCATCGCGCTCGCGCTGGTGTCGATGGGCACGGCGTGGCTGTCGGTGCAGCGGCCGATTCCGTTCCTGCGCTGGCTTGCCGCGATCCTGGCCGGCATCGTCGTGCTGCGCATCGGCTATGAGCCGCGGATCGCGGGCGACGCCGTCGGCACCACGCCGATCTTCAACTGGCTGCTGTGGGGCTATGGCGTGCCGGCGCTGTCATTCTGGGCGGCAAGCCATTTCCTGCGTCGCAACGGCGACGACGTCCCGCTGCGCATCGTCGAATCCGCCGCGATCCTGTTCACGGTGCTGCTTGCCTTCATGGAGATCCGCCACGCGGTCAACAGCGGCGATGTCTATTATGCCAGCGCCGGGCTGACCGAGGTCGCGCTGCAGGTCGGCGCGACGCTTGCGATGGCGATCGGACTGGAGCGGCTGCGCCTGCGCAGCGGCAGCATCGTGCACAATGTCGGCGCGATCCTGCTGACCGCATTCGCCGGGCTTGCCAGCCTGTTCGGACTGCTGGCGCTGGAGAACCCGATGCTGTGGTGGCAGGACGTCGGCGGCAGCTTCATCAACCTGCTGCTGCTCGGCTACGCGCTGCCGGCGGTGCTGGCGCTGCTGCTGTCCTATGCGGTGGCGGGCCATCGTCCTGCCGGCTATGCCAACACGATCGCCGCCAGCGCGCTGGTCCTTGCGCTCGCTTACGTCACGTTCGAGATCCGCAGGCTCTACCACGGACCCGTGCTGACGCGCGGCGAGACCACGGGCGCGGAGCAATACACCTATTCGATCGCCTGGCTGATGTTCGGCGTCGCGCTGCTCGGCATCGGCATCGTCGTCAACTCGCAGCGGGCGCGGCTCGCGTCTGCTGCGGTGATCGGGCTGACGATCCTGAAGGCGTTCCTGATCGACATGTCGACGCTCACGGGTGTCTACCGGGCGCTGTCGTTCATGTGCCTTGGCATCGTGCTGGTCGCGATCGGCTGGCTGTATCAGCGGATCCTGTTTCGCAGGCGAACCGCTCAGCCGCTCGCGCAGGCTGAGGGTTAGGACTTGCCGTCCTGAAAGACAGCTTCAGTCGACGGACTCGGCGACCAGTCGAATCCTGAACACGGGTTTTCTGCCCTCGTCGAGCAGCTCCATGTGCCATTCGCTGTTCTGCTTCAGATTGCGCGAAATGCTGCCGAGGAAATTTCCGCAGACCTTGGTCATCTCGGCCCAGGCCACGTCGCGGCTTTCAAACTCCGTCGCGTGGTCGGATGCACCAGCGTAATCGCCATCACTAATTCGAAAAAAATATTGCGCCATATGACTACTCAAAATCAGAGTCCCCAATGTCCCGCCTCACGGCGAACGCCAGGTATTGAGTAGCGAGCAAGGCGTGGCGACCGCCATCCGTATGACTACGGCTTGGCGGCGCTATTCCCGCTAGCGCGCAGATGAAAGGTTAGTCGGTGGAGCGGCGCAATTCCGGCGCGCTCTCGACCTTGGCGGGCTCGGCCTTGACCGGCTCGAGCTTCGCGCTTCCGACCTGCGGCGTCTCAACGCGCGACACTTCGGTCTGCGAGGCATCCGCGGATCGGGTTCGCGGATGCAGCGAGCGCGGACGCGCCGCCGCGCGCGCCATCAGCATCTGCTGGCCGCCCTGGTGATGGAAATCGCAATAGGCAAAGCCCATGCCGGAGACCGAGCCGCGGAACGAGCGGTCGTCCTGCTTGTCGAGATTAAAGCACGGTTCGAACGGAATGCCCTTCAGCGACGCGCAAACGCTCTGACCGCGGATCTGCAGCGTGTTGCCGGGCAGGCGCAGGTGACGGATCGGCCCCGAGCCGGAGAACTGGACCGAGCCTGCCGCGCCCAGATCGTCGAGGATGCGACCGGCACCGCGGGTGCCATCGAAACAGGTGAAGGCGAACACCTTACCGGCGACGAATCTGCGGGCCTCATCGGCGTTCATCATGCCCGCGAATGCCGGCACGACCATTGCTCCGGCCGTGACGGCCCCCAACACCAAACGCGCAAGCATGAGCTACTCCACTTACGAGCGCGGGCACTCGCTCCTTGTTGCGCATGACCCCCGCACCAACGCTTTTCGACGTCTGCGCGAGGAAACCCGGCCCCCCGGGATCATGCTGCAAGTCTCTTTACCCGCTGCTTACCATACCAACAGTGGCAACATTGGAGCAGCTTGGTTGGTAAAGTCTGAACGTCCTCAGACTATTTTTACCACGATGCGGCCGCGGACATGGCCACCGAGGATTTTCGCGCCAAAGCCCATGACTTCGTCCAGGGCGATTTCGTGAGTAATATCAGCCAGTTTTGCCTTATCCAGATCGCTGGCAAGGCGGCGCCAGGCGGTCCTCCGCAGCTCGATCGGACACATCACTGAATCGATACCGAGCAGGCACACGCCCCGCAAAATGAAGGGCGCGACCGACGACGGCAGATCCATACCGGCCGCCAGACCGCAGGCCGCGATGGCTCCGCCATACTTCGTCATCGACAGCAGGTTGGCGAGCGTGGTCGACCCGACGCTGTCGACGCCGCCGGCCCAGCGCTCCTTCGCCAGCGCCTTGGGCGCACCTGACAGTTCTGCGCGGTCGATCACCTCGGTGGCGCCGAGACCCTTGAGATAGTCGGTCTCCGACATCCGCCCGGTCGACGCGATGACGTGGTAGCCAAGCTTCGAGAGCACGGCGATCGCCACCGAGCCGACGCCGCCGGCGGCACCCGTGACCACCACAGGGCCGCTCTTCGGAGTGAGACCATGCTTCTCCAGCGCCAGCACCGAGAGCATCGCGGTATAGCCGGCGGTACCGACCGCCATCGCATCGCGGGCCGAGATGCCGTCGGGCAGCCGCACCAGCCAGTCGCCCTTGACGCGGGCCTTTTCAGCGTAGGCGCCGAGATGGGTCTCGCCCATGCCCCAGCCGTTGCAGACGACCTTGTCGCCCGCCTTCCAGTCCGGATGGCTGGATTGCTCGACCGTGCCGGCGAAATCGATGCCGGCGATCATCGGGAACCGGCGCACCACCGGTGCCTTGCCAGTCAGTGCGAGGCCGTCCTTGTAGTTCAGTGTCGACCACTCGACGCGGACGGTGACGTCGCCGTCCATCAGCTCGGCTTCGTCGAATTGGGTGAGTGCGGCGGTGGTACCCTTGTCCGCCTTGTCGATCCTGATTGCCTTGAACGTTGCCACGATGTGCACTCCCCGTAATCTTGGTTTCGGGGAAATGATTTACCCCATCAGGCAGGCTGCGCAACCGGGCGGACGACGGGCTTTTCGACGATCGGCAGGTTGATCAGCGCGGACAGCACGCCAAACAGCACCGACAGCCACCAGATCGGGGTGTAGGAACCGTACTGCTCGAACACGATGCCGCCGAGCCAGACTCCGAGGAAGCCACCGACCTGATGGCTGACGAAGGCGAAGCCGTACAGCGTCGCAAACCAGCGCGTGCCGAACATCAGCGCCACCAGCGCCGAAGTCGGCGGCACTGTGGAGAGCCAGGTCAGGCCGGAGATCGCCCCGAACGCGATCGCCGAGAAGGTCGTGATCGGGAACGAGATGAAGGCGACGATCGACAGCGCGCGGGTGAAGTAGATCACCGACAGGATGTAGCGCTTCGGGAAGACGTTCTGCAGCCAGCCGACGCTGAGCGAGCCCACGATGTTGAACAGGCCGATCGCCGCGATCACCCAGCCGCCGGTCGATGCCGGAATGCCGCGGTCAGCGAGATAGGCCGGCAGATGCACGGTGATGAAGGCGAGCTGGAAGCCGCAGGTGAAGAAGCCGAGCACCAGCAGCACGTAGGAGCGATGGCCGAACGCCTCCGCCAGCGCGGTCTTGAACGACTGCTGATCGGCCGGCGCGGCGTCATTCGTCTCCGCCGGCGGTGTCGAGAGTGCCAGCGACAGCGGCAGGATCAGCAGCATCAGCGCGCCGAATACGAGGAGCGCGGTCTGCCAGCCGAAATTGTCGATCATCGCGACGCCGAACGGCGCGAACAGGAATTGGCCGAACGAGCCCGCGGCGGTGCCGGCGCCGAGCGCGATGCCGCGCTGCGCGGGCGGCAGCAGCTTGCTGAACGCCGACAGCACCAGGTTGAACGATGAGCCCGACAGGCCGAAGCCGATCAAGACGCCGGCGCCAAGGTTGAGCGAGAGCGGCGTCGCCGAGTAACGCATCAGGAGCAGGCCCGCGGCGTAAAGCAGTGCGCCGACGACCATCACACGCAGCAGCCCGAAGCGGTCGGCAATCGCGCCGGCGATCGGCTGGCCGAGCCCCCACAACAGGTTCTGCAGCGCCAGCGCGAGGCCGAACACGTCGCGGCCCCAGGTGAATTCATGGCTCATCGGCTGCACGAAGAAGCCGAGGCTGGAGCGCGGCCCGAAGCTCAGCAGCGCAATCGCGCAGCCACAGACGATGATGACAAGTGGCGTGCGCCACGTGCCCGACGTCGGTCGAAGATCCCCGGTGGTAACGGCCATCTTGTCTTCCCCCGCAACTGCTGCGCGGGGAGCCACCCCGCCGAACGTTACGGGGAGTTAATGCAGGTGCATGAAAACCCCAAGAGGGGCCGGAGAAAAATATTCGCCTGCAGGGCTGCTCTGCAGAATCGGAGAGGATGATGACCGTCATTCCGGGGCACGCCGGCCGCGGAACGAGAGGGAGAAGGCCCTATCGCCGGGCGCTGGCCTGCTCGGCCGAGCTCTGGGCGGCCTCGGCGAGCTGCGCCGAGATCTTGGCGGTCTCGGCCGGGTTGCCCCAGCTCGGCGCGTCGCTGCCGTCGCCCCAGGCGCGCGGGCGATAGAAGGTGTGGACGCCGAACTTGTACATCTTCTTCATCTCGCTGACCCAAGACGGTCGCACCCAATAGGCGTGGTAGTGGGTCGAGCGGTCGACTTCCGGCAGCCACAATTCGCCGTCGAGCATCGCCCTCGCGATCTTCCTGGCGCGGTCCCACATGTCGGGCTCGCGGACGACGTCAGCGACGTTGTCGCAGGCGAAGGTGAACTGACAGGCGTAATGGCGATTCTTGTTCTGGTAGACCACGCCGCACACCGTCTCCGGATATTTGCCGGAGAAGGCGCGATTCAGCACCACCTGGGCGACCGCGATCTGGCCACGCACCGCTTCACCGCGGGCTTCGAAATAGACCGCCTCGGCGAGGCACTTCTCCGACTTGGCGCGCGACTTCTCGTCGAACAGGCCGAGCCGCTCCGCCGGCGTCTTGGTGTGCTGGTCGTCCGCATTGACCTCGCCCTTCGGCGCGATGCTCTCGCCCATCTCGCCGGCCTTGACCGGACCGTCGGCATCGACGGGCAGTGACGCCATCACCTTCATGTCGGGATCGGGCGTTGCTGCCGGCGGTACGACAACCGGCGCCTCGCCGGGCTGCCAGCGCTCGAGGTTCTCCGGCGTGCCGAGCGACGAGCCGAAGAACAGACTGGCGGTCTGAAATGCGAACGGGTCGCGCTCGCGCGCCGCATCGGCGGGCGCAGCAGCGGGCTTTGCGGGCGCGGGCTTCAGATCGTCGAGCGGGCTGGCCTCGAGCGAGAGCGACACGTCGTTCTGCTGCGGCGACGGCTTGGCATATTGCGGCAAGGGCGGCGCGCGCAGCGCCTCCTGCAATTCAGGATCGAGCGGCGCGCTGTCGGCCGGTGCGGTCGCGGTCTTCATGCCCTTGACCGACGAATTCGATGTCGCCGGATCCTCGTTCGCCGGCGCCGTATTTGCAGGCTCCGCCGGTTCGACCTGATCGGGCCGCCGGACGACGAGGCGATCGCCCTTCATGGTGCGATCGACCTTGGGAAAATCGGATGCCTGATAGCGCGGCGGCGGGGCCGTGATCGGATTGCGCGTCACCGTTCCGGTGATGTCGAGGCTCGAACTGTCCAGTCTTGCGAGCAGGATTTGCGGCGCTTGCGGCGCGGACGTGCCGATCGGACGGCCGAAGCTGTAGGTCGCGACCTGGATGGAGCCGACGGCGGAGGCGAAGACGCGCTTCTGCCAGCGCTCGGCGACGCCGGGCTGCCGGGCCAGGAGCGAGGCGATATCCTGATATCCGATCTCGGTCGGCATCAGTGCGAAGATGCCAAGACCGAGACCGAAGAGCGCAAGACGTGCGCCCCTCGGCTGGTTACGCGACACAAACATCGTACGCTCACGCAACGCTTACTGAGTGCAATCGAACGCGGTACATCCGCGCAATTCGACCTTTCTCGTTGCTAAACCGTTTAGGTTGCCGCGGAGTTAATCGGCGTTGCTCGCGCGCTACACTCAAGCGATCGCGCATGTTTCGCACGTTGCATTGCGCGCCTTGGTAAACGCGCGGCGCATGAAAGTCGTAAACAACAAGTCAACGGAGATGGTGAACAAAGTGTTGCAGGCACGGCAGCCACCCGCCGTCATTGCGAGGAGCGACAGCGACAACTTGTCCGCCGAAGCCTTGGCGAAGGCTGAAGCAATCCATGGCTCGGCAAGTGGAAACATGGATTGCTTCGCGGAGCCTGTCATCGGGCGCGCGTTCGCGCGACCCGTCGGCTCGCAATGACGCTATATTTTCAGGCTGCCTCAACAAACAAAAATGGCCGGGACTTGGTCCCGGCCATCGCACTCTCTGAACTGTAAGATCGCTCACGCCTGGCTGGCGATCTCCTTGCCGAGCGCGGCCTGCGCCGCGGCGAGACGCGCGATCGGCACGCGATAGGGCGAGCACGAGACGTAATCGAGCCCGACCTCGTGGCAGAACGCGACCGACGCGGGATCGCCGCCGTGCTCGCCGCAGATGCCGACCTTGAGGTTCGGACGCGTCTTGCGGCCGCGGGTGACGCCGATCCTGACGAGCTCGCCGACGCCGTCGCGATCGACCGAGATGAACGGATCGATCTCGAGGATGCCCTTGGCGACATAGGTGCCGAGGAAGCTCGCGGCGTCGTCGCGGCTGATGCCGTAGGTGGTCTGCGTCAGGTCGTTGGTGCCGAAGGAGAAGAACTCCGCGGTCTCGGCCACCTCGCCCGCCATCAGGCAGGCGCGCGGCAGCTCGATCATGGTGCCGACCTGGTAGCTCAGCTTGACGCCGGTTTCCTTCATCACCGCGTTGGCTGTCGCATCGATCCGCGCCTTGACCAGATCGAACTCGGCCTTGGTCGCGATCAGCGGCACCATCACCTCGAGACCGACCGGCTTGCCGGTGCGCTTGCCGGCTTCGACGGCAGCCTCGAAGATCGCACGCGCCTGCATCTCGGCGATCTCCGGGTAGGCGATCGCAAGACGGCAGCCGCGGAAACCGAGCATCGGGTTGAACTCGGAGAGTTCGCGGGCGCGGTCGGCGAGCTTGCGCGGATCGGTGTTCATGGCGCGCGCCACTTCCTCGATCTCGGCCTGGGTGTGCGGCAGGAACTCGTGCAGCGGCGGATCGAGCAAGCGGATCGTGACGGGCAGGCCCTGCATGATCTCGAACAGCTCGACGAAGTCGGCGCGCTGCATCGGCAACAGCTTCGACAGCGCGGCGCGGCGCGACTGCTCGTCCTCGGAGAGGATCATCTCGCGCACGGTGCGGATGCGGGTCTCCTCGAAGAACATGTGCTCGGTGCGGCAGAGGCCGATGCCTTCGGCGCCGAACTTCACCGCGGTGCGCGCGTCATCGGGCGTGTCGCCGTTGACGCGAACGCCGAGCTTGCGGACCTCGTCGGCCCAGCCCATCAGCGTGCCGAACTCGCCAGACAGTTCCGGCTCGATCATCGGCATGCGGCCGGCCAGCACCTGGCCGACCGAGCCATCGATGGTGATGACGTCGCCGGTCTTGAAGGTGCGCGAGCCCACGCTCATGGTGCCGCGGCCGTAATCGACGCGGATGGTGCCGCAGCCGGAGACGCAGGGCTTGCCCATGCCGCGCGCAACCACCGCCGCGTGCGAGGTCATGCCGCCGCGGGTGGTGAGGATGCCTTCCGCGGCGTGCATGCCGTGGATGTCTTCCGGGCTGGTCTCGATACGGACCAGGATGACCTTGCGTCCGTCGGCCTGCAGCTTGGCCGCTTCGTCCGACGAGAACACGATCTCGCCCGAGGCAGCGCCAGGCGACGCCGGCAGGCCGGTCGCGATCACGTCGCGCTTGGCGGCCGGATCGATGGTCGGGTGCAGCAGCTGGTCGAGCGAGGCCGGATCGATCCGCGTCACCGCGTCCTTGCGCGAGATCAGGCCTTCATTGGCGAGCTCGACCGCGATGCGCAGCGCCGCCTTCGCGGTGCGCTTGCCGCCGCGGGTCTGCAGCATCCACAGCTTGCCCTGCTCGACCGTGAACTCCATGTCCTGCATGTCGCGGTAGTGCTTCTCGAGCAGCGTGTAGATCCGCGTCAGCTCCTTGAACGCGGCCGGCATCGCCGCTTCCATCGACAGCTTGTCGGAGCCGGATTCCTGGCGCGCCTCCTCGGTGATGTCCTGTGGCGTGCGGATGCCGGCGACGACGTCCTCGCCCTGCGCGTTGATCAGGAACTCGCCGTAGAGCTTGCTCTCGCCGGTCGAGGGATTGCGGGTAAACGCGACGCCGGTGGCCGAGGTCTCGCCCATGTTGCCGAACACCATCGCCTGCACGTTGACGGCGGTGCCCCAGGATTCCGGAATGTCGTGCAGCTTGCGATAGGTCACCGCGCGCGCGTTCATCCAGGATGAGAACACCGCGCCGATCGCGCCCCACAGCTGATCGTGCGGATCCTGCGGGAAGTCGTGGCCGGTCTCCTTGGCGACCGCCTCCTTGTACTTGCCGACCAGCTCGACCCAGTCGTCGCCGGTGAGGTCGGTGTCGAGCGAATAGCCCTGGCCGTCCTTGAAGGTGTCGAGGATGTCCTCGAAGTGATGATGCTCGAAGCCGAGCACCACGTCCGAATACATCGTGATGAAGCGGCGATAGCTGTCATAGGCGAAGCGGCGGTCGCCGGAGAGTTCGGCCAGCGCCTCGACGGTGCGGTCGTTGAGGCCGAGATTGAGCACGGTGTCCATCATGCCCGGCATCGAGGCGCGCGCGCCCGAGCGGACCGAGACCAGCAGCGGGTTCTTGGCGTCGCCGAACGTCTTGCCGGTCAGCTTGCCGACATAGTCGAGCGCCTTCTCAACCTGTGCTTTCAATTCCTTCGGATACGTCTTGTCGTGCTCGTAGAAATAGGTGCAGACCGAGGTCGGAATGGTGAAGCCGGGAGGCACCGGCAGGCCGAGATTGGCCATTTCCGCGAGGTTGGCGCCCTTGCCGCCGAGCAGATTGCGCAAGGTCGCCTGGCCCTCGGCCTTGCCGTCGCCGAACGTATAGACCCACTTGCCGGCCTTGATCGCAGCCGGGGCCGCCTTCTTCGCAACGGCCTTCGCCGGCGCCTTGCCAGCGGGCTTTGCGGCCGGCTTTGCAGCCGATTTGGGAGCGGCTTTCGGCGCCGCCTTCGGGGCGCTCTTCTTCAGCACCTTGCGCGCCGGGGCGGCCTTGCGGGCTGCGGCGGAGGGCTTTGATTTCGCTGCTGTTTTCTCGGCAGTTTTCGCAGCAGTTTTCTTGGACTTCGCGACGGCTTTGGCCATGTCAGACAACAATCCGGAAGGAGGGGTCGAAGATGCGCGCCTTACACCATTTTGAGGGGTTCCGCGCAAGCCGCGAAACCCCGCTTTCCCGCTAGAGGTGCAACCAGCGCAGCAGACCCATCCCCACGAGCCCGACGAAGATCAGATAGATCGCGACGATGTAGTTGAGGAGCCGCGGCATGATCAGGATTAGGACGCCTGCGATCAGAGCCACGATAGCAGGCAGATGCCCAGCGGTGATGGTCATTGAAGTTTTCTCCGGGGGTTTTTGGAGGAGCGAATCGAGCGGCAGTTTATCCGCTGAGGGAAGTTCCCACATCAAGACGCCCGTCCCGCCGACGAGTTCCCGCAACTCACGAAAATTGCTCCAAATTGCCGCGTATATGGCGGCGGCTTTCCGGAACATCACCGCAGCCGATGCATTGGCTCGCCGTGCGCATCGGCGAAGGCTGGCGCGCACCGAAAAAGAATGGAGCGAGCCATGCGAAACAGATTACTTGCCGTTGCAGCGGTTGCTGCCGCGATCACGGTGCCGGCTGTTGCCGCACAGGCCCAGACGGTTGGCATCGTCCGCGGTGGTCCGGCTGTCGCCGTCGATGATGACGGAGGCATCGCGGTCGAACAGCGTCCGGCATTCCGCGAATACATCGTGCGCGAGCGTGTACCGAACTACACGGTTCCGGATCGCGTCGTGGTCGGCACCGTG
The DNA here is from genome assembly GCF_054059095.1 of Bradyrhizobium sp. USDA 4510. Lineage (NCBI taxonomy): Bacteria > Pseudomonadati > Pseudomonadota > Alphaproteobacteria > Hyphomicrobiales > Nitrobacteraceae > Bradyrhizobium > Bradyrhizobium sp. USDA 4510. The sequence goes on from NZ_JBSSBT010000001.1 coordinate 5,639,054, forward strand.
CTGCCTGACGCCGGCGTGACCTATTACGACGTGCCGCAGCGGTTCGGCGCGACGCCCTATCGTTACACCGTCGTGAACGGCGAGACCGTTCTGGTCGAGCCGCGTTCGCGACGGATCGTTCAGGTGGTCGACTAGATCAACGTCAGCACGATCGCCTGAACGACAGTCCGGGCGCCGCGCAAGCGGATGTGCGCGAGGATCGACCGGACCAGAAAGCCCCGTCCGGCCTCCCCTCCGGGCGGGGCTCTTCCGTTCTGATGCCGTGCCGGGTTACGACTTGAGGATCGAGAGTAGCGTCGAGGTCGACTTGTAGCTCTTGATCGCGGCGTCCTGGAAATCCTGCGTCCAGTTGGCAGCCTGGCGCTCCTCCGCGCTCATCGAGGAATATTGCTTGAGGATGCCGAGGCTGAACTGGCGCGGATCGCCGGCGGTCTGGCTCTGCTTCAGCGCGTCGAGCACGGCGAGACGCGTCCGCGTATTGAGTTCCTGCTTGGCCGCGAAGATCTCCTCGGTGGAAAACTTCTTGTCCTGGTTCAGCGAGATCGCCGAGAGCGAGCGGTTGTCGAGCGAGGAAAGGTCGGCGAGCTGTCCGGTCTTGCGGCGGGGATCGTAGACCAGCTCCTTGCCGCTTTTCGCCGCCTCGCTCTTCTGCCGATCGAGGAAGGCGCGCACGTCGCTGGCAATGCTGCTGAAGTCGCGCGTGGTGCTCTTTGTGGGAGGCGCCGTCCCCGCCAGCGAGGCCGCGATCGGATCGCCGGAAATTCCCGATGGTGCCGTGTTCGGATCCTGCTGCGTCGCCTGATAGCCCTTCAGCACCGCGGCGCGCTGGCTGGCCCAGGTTGCGGTGGCCTTCTCCTCATCGCTCGCACCATCGAGATAATCGAGCGCGGTCTTGTAGCTGATGCTGTAGTCGCCGGTCAGGCGCGTGGTCGCCAGCGACGGCTCCATCGCCTTGTCGAAGCGCTGCTTCAGCTCGGTGGCCGCAACCGCCTGCTCGTCCGGGGTGAACTTGCCGCCATTGTTGGTCGAGATCGCAAACAGCGAGCGACGGTCCAGCGTCGAGAGATCGATGGTGGTCTTGCCGTCGACGATCGGCGTCTTGACGCCGGCGACCGTGTAGAGCCGGTCGAGCGTGATCCGCGCATCGCTGGTGACGGTGGCAAAATCCGGCAGCGGCGCCTTGGCGAGCTGCGCGCGGGCGGCGTCCGACAGCGTGAGGTTGGTTGCCGCGTTGGCCGTCGAGGACGCCGACAGATCGCCGGCGGTGCCGTCGCCCGACAAGGTCGCCGCCAGTGACGGCGTCGCTGCTGCCCGCGCATAGGCCGAACCATATTGGGCGTAGGGATTGGGCGTGGTGCCGATCGAGGTCATCGGGCGGTCCCTGCATTGGCGCGAGGGGCGATGTCTTAAGAAATCGTTGCTTTGTCAGGACCTTCGCAGGGCATGGTTAACAAATTGCAAATTGTGTCGAAATATTTCCAGCGCGACGCAAATCGCTGCGGCGGTGGTCTATTTGTCGACGACCCAGGCGTGGCGGCGCTGCGTGAAGACCGATTGCGACGGTGCGGGAAAATCGGGGTCCGCGAAGGCGCCGACCGCAACGCCGATCAGGTCCGGCGCGACCGGGCTCCCAATAGACCGACGATCCGCAATTCGGGCAGAAATGAAACACCACGGCAGATCCACTGCCGCCGATGCGGCTGTATTCGCGCGCCTCGCCCTGCGGCTCGACGTCAGCGCGCGGAAAGAACGCCGCGACGCCATAGGTGCTGCCGGTTCGCTTCTGACACTCCAGGCAATGACACAGCGCTACTGTGGTGGGCTCGCCCTGGCAGGTGACGCGGAGCTGTCCGCAGGCGCATGTCGCGAGCCGCGCCATCATCGCCCGCCCTTGCTGGCGACCAGCCGGTGAATGACCTTGCCGGACGATGCGCTGACGACCTCCGCGTCGAGCAGCAACTCGGCCGCCGCCAGCTCGGCCCGCACCAGCGCGGTATCGAACGCCGCGTAAAGCCGGCCATGCGCATCGCGCGCATCGTCACCTCTGGTCACGCGCCAGCTCAGATAGAAGATGCCGCCGGGCTTCACGATATCGAACATGCGACGGACCGACGGCGCGATCAGCGCGTGATCGAGATGCATGATCACGGTCTCGCAGAGCACATTGTCGAAGCTGCCGGAGGCGGTGCCGGACAGGTCCGGCAGCTCGGCGCGGGCAAAGCGCAGCGCCGGATAGCGGGCGCAGGCTTCCGCGAGCAGGCCCCCGGAGGCGTCGAAGCCTTCGGCCGGAAAGCCGTTGGCATTGAGCCAAGCCACCTCGCGGCCGCTGCCGCAGCCGATATCGGCGGTCGCGCCGCCCCGGATGAAGAACCGCGTGACGATGTCGTGCAGATCGACCGGGGCCGGCTGTTCGTGCCAGTCCTGCGCAAACGCCGCCGCATCCTTGTCGTAAGCGGCGAGCGTTGCGCGGTCCATCGATCAGCCCTCGATCCTGGAGAAGTCCGCAACCGCGCGCGTCGCAGCGCGGATCTCGTTGAGCAGCTTGAGGCGGTTTTCGCGCACCTTCGGATCGTCGTCGTTGACCTTGACCTTGTCGAAGAACGCATCGACCGCCGGACGCAGCTTGGCCATCGCGCTCATCGCGCCGGCGAAGTCTTCCTTGGCGACGGCGGCGGAGGCCTCGGCCTTCACCTGGTCGATCGCCTTGGCCAGCGTCTTCTCTTCGTCGAGCGTGTAGAGCGCGGCGTCAGGCGCGCCGTCGAAGGTCCGCTTGTCCCTCTTCTCCTCGATCGCGAGAATGTTGCTGGCGCGTTTCGTGCCAGCGAGCAGGTTTTTGCCGTCGTCGCTGTCGAGGAATTTGCCGAGCGCCTCGACGCGCCGGACGACGAGCAGCAGATCGTCCTGGCCACCAAGCGAGAACACGGCATCGACGAGATCGTGGCGCGCGCCCTGATCGCGCAGCTGGACCTTCAGGCGGTCGGCAAAGAAGGCTAGCAGATCGTTCGGCAGCGTTTCGGCATCGGCCTTGAGCGACAATCCGAGCAACGCGGATTTGGCCGTCTTCAGGATCGGCAGGCGCAGCGTATTCTCGACGATCAGCCTGATCGCGCCGAGCGCTGCCCGGCGCAGCGCGAACGGGTCCTTCGAACCCGTCGGCTTCTCATCGATCGCCCAGAATCCGGCGAGCGTGTCCAGCTTGTCCGCCAGCGCGACCGCGACGCTGACCGGATCGGTCGGCACGCGATCGGTCGGCCCCTGCGGCTTCCAGTGGTCCTCGCTCGCGGCGGCGACGGACGCATCCTCGCCCTGCGCCAGCGCGTAGTACTTGCCCATCAGGCCCTGCAACTCCGGGAATTCGCCGACCACTTCGGTCAGCAAATCGGCCTTCGCGAGGCGCGCGGCGCGCCTGGTCTTCGCGACGTCGGCGCCGACCAGCGGCGCGATCTCGGCGGCGAGCCGCTCGATCCGCTTGATACGCTCCGCCTGGGTGCCGAGCTTCTCGTGGAACACGATCTGCTCGAACTTCGGCAGCCGGTCTTCCAGCTTGGTCTTCAGATCGGTCTCGTAGAAGAATTTTGCGTCGGACAGCCGCGGACGGATCACGCGCTCATTGCCGGCGACGATGGTCTTGCCGCCGTCGGGCGCCTCGATATTGGCGGTCAGCACGAACTTGTTGGTCAGCTTGCCCGTCTTGGGATCCCTGACCACGAAGCACTTCTGGTTGTTGCGGATGGTGGCGCGGATCACTTCGTCGGGGATCGACAGGTATTGCTCCTCGAACGATCCCATCATCACGACCGGCCATTCGACGAGGCCCGAAACCTCGTCGACCAGTACCTGATCCTCGACCAGTTCGAGGCCCTGCGCGAACGCCAGCTCCTTGGCGTCCTCGAGGATGATGTCCTTGCGCGCCTGCGGATCGAGGATCACCTTCGCGGCCTTCAGCTTGGCCTCGTAATCCTCGAAGCGGCGCACGGAGATCGCACCCGGCGCCATGAAGCGATGGCCATAGGTGGTCTGCCCGGCCTCGATGCCGTCGACGGAGAACTTGACGATGTCGGGCTCCTCGGTCTCCAGACCGAAGGTCGCGGTGATGGCGTGCAGCGGGCGCACCCAGGTGAGCGAGCCTGATTTCGCCGAGCGCGCGCCCCAGCGCATCGATTTCGGCCAGGGGAAGGTCCGGATAATCACCGGCAGCATTTCCGCGATCACGTCGATCGCGGCACGGCCGGGCTTTTCGATGAGCGCAATGTAGAAGTCGCCCTTCGCATCTTTCTGGACCTTTGCTTCATCCAGCGACGTGAGACCGGTCGCTTTCAGAAAGCCCTGCACCGCCGCATCAGGGGCGCCGATCTTCGGGCCGCGACGTTCGGTCTTCAAATCGGGCTGGCGCGCGGGAATGCCGTGCACGGTGAGCGCAAGACGGCGCGGGGTCGCGAATGCCTTGGCGCCCTCATACACCAGGCCTTCAGCGACCAGCTTGTCGGTCACCATGCGGCGCAGATCGTCGGCCGCTTTCGCCTGCATGCGCGCGGGAATTTCTTCGGAGAACAGTTCGAGGAGAAGATCGGGCATCAGACCGCCCTGCCCGTTTCAGTGTGGATCCATGCCTCGCCGCAGGCCTTCGCCAGGTCGCGCACGCGGGCGATGTAGCTCTGCCGCTCCGTCACCGAGATGACCCCGCGGGCGTCGAGCAGGTTGAACACGTGGCTCGCCTTGATGCACTGGTCGTAGGCCGGCAAGGCCATCAGATGTTCCTTTTGATTCCCACCCTCACGCCAGCCGGCGGCGAGATATTTGCGGCAGGCCTCCTCGGCCATCCTGAACTGCTCGAACAGCATCGCGGTGTCGGCGTGCTCGAAATTGTGTCGTGAGTATTCCTGCTCGGCCTGCAGGAAGACGTCGCCATAGGTCACCTTCTCGGCGCCCTCGCGGCCGTTGAAGTTGAGGTCGTAGACGCGGTCGACGCCCTGCACATACATCGCGAGCCGCTCGAGTCCGTAGGTAAGCTCGCCCGCGACTGGCGCGCATTCGACGCCGGCGACCTGCTGGAAGTAGGTGAACTGCGACACTTCCATGCCGTCGCACCAGCACTCCCAGCCGAGGCCCCAGGCGCCGAGGGTCGGGCTTTCCCAGTCGTCCTCGACGAAGCGGATGTCGTGGACGGCGGCGTCGATCCCGATCGCGGCTAGCGACTTCAGGTACAGGTCCTGAAGGTTCGGCGGCGACGGCTTCATGATCACCTGGAACTGGTAGTAGTGCTGGAGGCGGTTGGGGTTTTCGCCGTAGCGGCCGTCCTTGGGCCGCCGCGAGGGCTGCACATAGGCCGCGTTCCAGGGTTTTGGCCCCAGCGCACGCAGCGTGGTCGCGGGATGGAAGGTGCCGGCGCCCATTTCCATGTCGTAGGGCTGCAGGATGACGCAACCCTGCTCGGCCCAGAACCGCTGGAGGGCCAGGATGAAGCCCTGGAACGAACGTTCCGGGCGCATGTGGTCAGGCAGGGCGTCCATCGTTGGAATCGATCTCGCGAGGGGGTGTGAGGCGCGCGGGACCGTATCGGCGGCAGCCAATGGAATCAAGGCGATGGGGGATGTTTCTGCACCTCGCCCCGCTTGCGGGGAGAGGTCGAAATTCGCGCGCAGCGCGCATTTCGGGTGAGGGGACTCTCCGCGAACTTAGGTCTTTCGAATCTGCGGAAACAGCCCCTCACCCCGGCCCTCTTCCCGCAAGCGCGGGGCGAGGGAGATCCAAGCCCTAGCCCGGGCGATAGGCCCCGGTCACGGGGTCGCGGCGCAGGGTCTTGATTTCGCCCGCGCGGGTGGCCTCGGCCACGCGGGACAATCGCGCCTCTTCGAGTTCCTGGTTGATCCGGACGGCCGTCTTGTACGCCCAGCGGACCACGGCCAAGCTTCCCAAGACGCCTGCGAATGCAATCAGCGGCGGCATCGGTCGATCCTTGTCGTTCACGTCTGTCAGGCCCCCAATGACGGGCATTCTCGCGCAAGGCGGCCTGCGCCGCAATCGCGGTTTTGGGGCTAAATGGCGCGCTCACATCCCTGTGTTCACAGCCCGAATCTGGCCCAAATCGCCCGGGTTTCCAGCGCCGAGATCACCTCGTCCGGCAGCGCGGCCAGCCCGTCCAGCGCCGCCAGCGACCCTGCCCCCGGCGCCCGCCGGCCGAGCAGGCCGGACAGCAAGCCGCTGGCCGGCGCAATCACCGGGGTCAGCACCTTGTCGCCATAGCGGGCCCGTAGCGTGGAGCGGATGTCGCCGATGCCGTCGGCGAGCCCGAGACCGATCGCGGTATCGCCGGCCCAGTATTCACCGGTGAACAGCATGTCGTCGGCGCCCTTGAGGCGGCTGCCGCGGCTCTGCTTCACCAGCGTGATGAAGATCGCATGGATCTCGCGCTGGATCGCCTTCAGCCGGGCGACGTCGTCGGGGTTCTCGGGAAGGAACGGATCGAGCATCGCCTTGTGGCTGCCCGCCGTATACAGCCGGCGCTCGACCCCGATCTTCTTGATCAGCCCCTCCAGGCCAAAGCTGCCGCCGACCACGCCGATCGAGCCGAGGATCGAGGACGGGTCGCAATAGATCTCGTCGCCCGCGCAGGCGATCATGTAGCCGCCGGAGGCCGCGACGTCCTCGACGAACACCAGCACCGGCAGCTTCTTCTCGGCGGCGAGTTGCCGGATGCGCAGATAGATCTGCCGCGACTGCACCGGCGAGCCGCCCGGCGAATTGATCACCAGCGCCACCGCCTTGGCATTCCGCGTGCCAAAGGCGCGCTCCAGCATCTTGGCGACGCCGGAGAGTGTCATGCCGGGCCGCAGCGGCGTCACCGCGCCGATCACGCCTGCCAGCCGCACCACCGGCACGACGGCCGCGCCGCGCCTGAAGCGCGCCGGCAACACTGCCTGCACGCGTTCGAGCAGTCCCGAACGTCCAGCGTGATCACTTATTTGTTCACTCATGCCGTTACCTCGAATTAACCACTTTTTATCACGCCACTGTCATTGGAATCCGTGGAACGCGTTTTGCATTTTGTCATTGGGGCTGCAATGCGCGGGCGGAGAGGGACTCATGAAAATCTATCTGCTGATTTTGCTGATCGGTACACTCCTGGCGGCGATCCACTTCACGTCCACGCCGGACCGCCAGTCGGAAACGGCTTCGCAGTGATTTAGTGCCTCTGACGACGTGGGCAGCATGCCTGCCCGCTAAAGCGCAATGCCATCGCGCCTTGGCTTCTTGTTCGAGCATGATCGTTTTAGCGCCGCGCCAGCGGCAATTCCCCCTTCCCAGCCAACACCTCCTGCACCCATTTATTGGGCACGCCTGACTCTTCATTGAGCAGCAGTGGGGCATGGAGCCGCGTCGGCGCCCGGCCGCCCTTGGTCGCCTGCACCAGGATTCGGATCGCCGGCGACGTCCCGTCACCGTGAACCGGCAGGATCTCGAGGCTGCCAAAACCGCGGTCCAGCGCGGCCAGCACCTCGGCAATGCCGTCGGCCCGCCAGATCAGCGCAAGCTGCCCGTTCGACCTGAGAATTCGCCGCGCCGCGTGAACCCAGCCGGCCAGCGTGGTCGCGGTCGCGACGTGGGCGCGCTCGCGCACACCGTCCGGCGAGGCGCGGTGCCGCGACGGATCATTGAACGGCGGGTTCATCAGCACGACGTCGGCGCTATCCGGCCCGAGGCCGGCATCGTCGAAGGCCGCGGCACCGGCTTCGACATCAAGCACGATCACGTTCGCCAGGATCGCGTTGGTGCCGGCATTATTCCGCGCAAGCTCGGCCAGGGCCGGGTCGATTTCGACCAGAACGAGATCGATCCCCCTTACCCGCCGCGCCACGGCCAGTCCGGCCGCGCCGACGCCGGAGCCGAGATCGACGACGCGGTCGCCTGGTCGAGCCGGCGTCGCTGCGGCGAGCAGGATCGCGTCATGGCCGGCGCGGTGGCCGCTGCGGGGTTGCCGCAGGCGCAATTGGCCACCGAGAAATCGGTCTTCGGTGATCCCGGCGGCCGCAGACTCGCTTTTTGACGCGTTTTCTTCACGCGAACCGGGGCCCATTTCGCTCGAAAACGCTCTAGTCATTGGCCCGCAATTCGTGGCCGAGGCCGGCATCGGTCAGGAGCTGGCGGGCCTCGTGGTTGTCGTCCTCATGCACCAGGATCCGGCGTGGCAAGACGCCGAGCGAGCCCTCGATGATGCTCATGTTCTGGTCCAGCACCAGATGATGGATGTTAGCGCTGTCGAGCAGCGCGCCGATGGCGGAGACCAGCACCATGTCATTGGTCCGTACCAATTCCCGCAAAATACGCTCTCCTGTCGCCCCGGCAGTGCGGCACTTGCGCCACATGTCAATAACTTGATGGCCTTGCCGCTGCACCGCTCAGTTTCTATTGTTATAGCTGAGCATAGTGCGTATTCGGCAAAATTGGAGACCAGCGTGGCGGTTATTGTACCCTTCGAAAGCCCGTCCAATGCTTCGATCGACGGGCTGGTGGGACTTCTCGCCGCCGACATGGAGCGCGTCAACGCGACGATCCTTTCGCGGACCGGCTCCGAGGTCACCATGATCCCCGAGGTCGCCAATCACCTGATCTCCTCCGGGGGCAAGCGGTTGCGCCCGATGCTGACGCTGGCAATGGCCCAGCTCGCGGACTATTCCGGCGACGGCCATATCAAGCTCGCCGCCGCGGTCGAGTTCATGCACACCGCGACCCTGCTGCATGACGACGTGGTCGACGAGAGCGAGCTGCGCCGCGGCAAATTGTCCGCGCGGATGCTGTGGGGCAACGAGGCCAGCGTGCTGGTCGGCGACTTCCTGCTCGGCCAGGCGTTCCGGATGATGGTCGAGGTCGGCTCGCTCCGCGCACTCGACATCCTCTCCGCCGCCGCCGCCACCATCGCCGAGGGCGAGGTGATGCAGCTTGCCGCCGCCAAGAACACCGCGACCACCGAGGACGAATATCTCGCCGTGATCCGCGGCAAGACCGCGGAGCTGTTCGCCGCCGCCTGCGAGGTCGGCCCCGTGATCGCCAACCGTCCGAAGGCCGAGCAGACCGCCTGCCGTTCGGTCGGCATGAATCTCGGCATCGCCTTCCAGCTCGTCGACGACGTGCTCGACTATGGCGGCAAATCCGCAAAACTCGGCAAGAATGTCGGCGACGATTTCCGCGAGGGCAAGATCACGCTCCCGGTGGTGCTCGCCTTCCGCCGCGGCAATGATACCGAACGCAAGTTCTGGATCCGCGCGCTGGAGCGCGGCGAGATCGGATCGGCCGACCTCGACCACGCGATCGGACTGATGACCAAGCACCGCGCCCTCGAAGACACCATCAGCCGCGCCCAGCACTACGGCGCGATGGCGGTCGACGCGCTGGCGCTGTTCCCGCCCTCGCCGATGAAGACCGCGCTGGAAGAGGTCGTCGCGTTCTGCCTGGCGCGCTCTCATTGATCTAGGCGCTCGCGAACAACAAGACGGTGTCATCCCTGCGAAAGCAGGGACCCATACTCCGCGGCGAGAGTTGTAGGCGGGTCTCGTCATTCCAGCGTCACGCAAATAACAAGCATCGGTGGTCATGGGTCCCAGCTTTCGCGGGGGCGACACCAGGGTTTGCTGCACCGGCGCCCGCTACTCCTTCACCGGCACCCAGATCTCCAGCCCGCCATTGCCGGTACTCGCATCGAACTTCTCGTCGTAGCGCTCGAAGTTCGGCGCGTCCGCGACCTTCATGCCGGATTGCGGCAGCCAGCGATTCCAGATCGTGTTGACGGTGCGGCGGATGGTCGAGATGTGGTCGGCGTGGGTGAACACGACGTATTTCTGCTCGGGAATGCGGACGCGCGCGAACTCGCGCGGCAGGTCGGAGAAATCGGCGACCTCGACGCCGGCGATGTAATCGAAATTGCCGGCATCGTCGCCGTTGCAGCAGACGCCATAGGCGACGTTGCCGACTTGGCGGGGGATATGCGCGCATTGCTGGTGGAAGCCCTGCCACTGGTTCGGAATGCCGGCATCGCTGCCATTGCCGTGGTTGTAACGCTCGCCGATGCCGGCGACGAGGAACGCCTTCCCGGTGGCGATGCGCGGCGGATCGATGTGGTCGAGAGCTGTCGAGATCATGGTGATCGGCTCCTGGAGATTGAGTGTCGTCAGACACGTTGTCGCGCGCACCGTCTCGGGCGTGACGCCGAAATGGTCGCGAAACGCGCGGGTGAATGCTTCGTGGGAGCCGTAATCCGCATCCAGCGCGAGGCTGAGAATATCGGGCGCACCGGCCGCAAGTTGGCGCGCGGCTTCGCTGAGCCGCCGGGCCCGCACATAACGCATCACCGAGAACCCGGTCGCCTCCGCGAACGCCCGTACCAGATGGAAGCGCGAGACGCCGGCTACGGCGGCAATCTCGTCGAGCGTCAGCGGCGCGCCGAGATGGCTTTCGATATACCAGAGCGCCTTCTGGGCTGGATTCATGGATGACGGCTTTCCTGCAAAGCTCGGGCATCATGCACGGCGGCCGCGCGCGGCATTTGACAGTCCTTGCTGCCCGACGGCGAAACCGCGGTTCCGCTCCACGGAAATTTACCCGCAAAGCCGTCGCTGGCAACAATGTTGCAATCGTGCATACTCGCCAACGCATCGATCCGACGGCTCATCAAGCTGCCCGATAATCAAGACTGCAAGAGCCGCGGCCAGCATGTCAGGGAGGACAATGATGCACCACCAACGCTTGAGCTATGCCAACTGCGTCAAATCAGCGGCGCTTGCGGGGCTTTTGACGATCGCCGTCGCCAGCGCCGCCAACGCGCAGAAGAAATACGATCCGGGCGCAACCGACACCGAGATCAAGGTCGGCAACATCATGCCCTATTCCGGTCCGGCGTCGGCCTACGCCACGATCGGCAAGACCGAAGCCGCCTATTTCAGCAAGCTCAACAGCGAAGGCGGCATCAACGGCCGCAAGGTCAACTTCATCTCCTACGATGACGCCTACTCGCCGCCGAAGATGGTCGAGCAGGCCCGCAAGCTGGTCGAGAGCGACGAGGTGCTCCTGATCTTCAATCCGCTGGGCACGCCGGGCAATACCGCGATCCAGAAATACATGAACGCCAAGAAGGTGCCGCAGTTGTTCGTGTCCACCGGCGCGGCCAAGTGGAATGATCCGAAGAACTTCCCGTGGACCATGGGCTGGCAGCCGAGCTACCAGGTCGAAGCGCGCATCTATGCCAAGTACATTCTGCAGAACTATCCGGGCAAGACCATCGGCGTGCTCTATCAGAACGACGATTTCGGCAAGGACTATCTGATCGGCCTGCACGACGGGCTCGGCGACCAGGCCAAGAAGCTGATCGTCGTCGAATCCTCCTACGAGACTTCGTCACCGACGGTGGATTCGCAGATCGTGCAGATCAAGGGCGCCAACCCTGACATCTTCGTCAACATTGCAACGCCGAAATTCGCGGCGCAGGCGATCAAGAAAGCCGCCGAGCTCGACTGGCATCCGGTGCAGTTCCTGACCAACGTCTCCGGCTCGATCGGCGGCGTGATGAAGCCGGCCGGCTATGAAGCGAGCCAGGGCGTGCTGTCCACGGCGTATCTCAAGGACCCCAAGGATACCGAGTGGAAGAACGATCCGGCGATGACCGAGTGGCGCGCCTTCATGACCAAGTGGTATCCCGAAGGCGACCTCGACGACGCCGCCACCGTATTCGGCTATGGTGTCGCCAAGGGGCTCGAGCAGGTGCTGCGGCAATGCGGCGACAATCTCACCCGCGAGAACCTGATGAAGCAGGCGGCCAGCCTCAACTTCGAGATCGGCATCTATCTGCCCGGCACCAAGATCAAGACCGGGCCGGACGACTATGCGCCGATCGAGCAGCTGCAGATGATGCGCTTCAAGGGCGAGAGCTGGGAGCGGTTCGGCCCCATCATGAGCGGCGAGAAGAGCAGTTGAGGGCTTTCCTCCACAACTTTGCGGTTCGTGATGCCCGGCCGTGCGCCGGGCATCCACGTCTTCGACATGATTCACGAGCAAGACTTGTCGCAAGCAAGACTCGTTACGAGCAAGATTTGCGATGGCCGGAACCCAGACCAGCCGAAGCGACGCCGTTCTTCAGGCTCAAGTGTCCGGCCACCACGAATTCCAGGCACATCCTGCGATCGGAAGGACAACAACAATGAAAATCACCGACGTCCGCGCCCACCATATCCGCATTCCCTACGACGCCGGGCCCGCGAGCTTCCGCCAGGGAGCTTCCGCGATCTCGGCGCTCGACATGGTGCTGGTCGAGGTTTCGACCGATGCCGGCCTCACCGGCTGGGGCGATGCCTTCGCCTATGTCTGCCCGAAGACGAGCTGCACGGCGGTGGCCGAGATGATCGCGCCGCAGGCCCGCGGCCTCGAGGTGCCCGACGCCGCCAGTATCCCCGCCGCGATGGAGCAGATCCAGCGCAACCTCCATCTGTTCGGCCGCTACGGCATCACGATGTTTGCGATCTCGGCGCTCGACATCGCGCTGTGGGATCTCGCCGGCAAGGTGAAGGGCGTGCCGCTGCATCAACTGATCGGCGGCGCGAAGCGGAGCACGATCCCGGCCTATGCGAGCCTGATGCGAATCGGCAATCCGGCGCACATCGCCGCCGAATGCAAGAAGGCGATCAAGCTGGGCTATTCCGCGATCAAGCTGCACGAGACCACCGTGCCCGCGGTCGCCGCCGCGCGCGAGGCGATCGGCCCTGACGTGCCGCTGATGGTCGACATGAACTGCCCGCTGGACGGACCCGCGGCGATCCAGTTCGCGCGCGACTGCAAGCAGGCCGCGCCGCTGTTCCTGGAGGAGCCGGTCTGGCCGCCGGAGGATTTTGCGACGCTCGCCGAGGTGCGCAGAGAAGGCCGGCTCGATATCGCGGCCGGCGAGAACGCCTGCACCGTGCATCAATTCCGCCAGATGATGACCGCGGGCGCGGTCAGTCACGCGCAGCCCTCCGTGATCAAGGTCGGCGGCATCACCGAATTCCTGAGGGTGGCCGTCCTCGCCGACGAGTTCGGCGTCCAGGTGATTCCGCACTCGCCCTATTTCGGGCCGGGCTTCCTCGCCACGCTGCATCTGATGGCGATCCGCGACGCGGGGCTGATCGAGGTGTTCTTCATGAAGCGTCCGGCCTGCCTGTGGGGCGATCGCATCGACGTCGACGCCAACGGCCATGTCGCCGTGCCGCAGGGCCCCGGCCTCGGCTACGAGCCGGATCGCGACGTGATGGAGCAGCATCGGGTGGCGTGAGGAGCCCGGCTCGTTCCATCGTCATTGCGAGGAGCTCGCGACAAAATTGCAAAGCAATTTTGCGCTGAAGCGACGAATCAATCCATCGTTCCGCACGCGCGGTGGGATGGATTGCTTCGCGGAGCCTGTCATCCGGCGGCGCTTCGCGCCGACCGGGTGGCGCGCAATGACGATTTCCTACTTCGTCCCGTCCTTCGCGGCGGGCGCGGCGTCCTTCGCCGGCGGCGCGTCGGCCTTCTTCTTCAGGTCCTCGGTCAGCTTGACCTGCGCTGTTTGCAGATCGGTGACGAGCTTCTGCAAGTTCGCGACCGAACTCTGCAAGCTCACGATCTGCCGGTTGGCGGCATCGAGCTTCTGTTGATGATCCGATGTGAGCTTGTTGATCGTCTTCTGCAGGAAATCGACATTGCTCTGCAAACAGCTCGTGCGCCGCTCCATGGTTTTCTCGACGGTGCAGATCTCGATGCCGGGAACGTCCTGCGCATGCGCGGTTCCGGCGACGCCGAGTGCGAGCGGTGCCAGCAAGGCGAGAACAAAACGAGCGGTCATCGGCGTCTCCAGGCAAATGCGTCATTCACAGTTTTGTGCTCGCGACGCTGAAAGCGAGGCAGACATACCACACTGAAACCGCATTCAGGCGGTGTGCTTCACCCATTACGGGACTACTCGTGGGGACGGGGGCCTTCGGAACTTGTTTGGTTCGATCCCTTTTGGCTCGACCTTGGGCAGTGGAGACAGATCGCATGGCAACGCGCGAAAAACGGATGGCGCAATTCGATGGCAATGGCGAACCGGCGCCGGAACAGCGCGTGGAAGTACTTTGTGAGGATCATAGCGGAACGTATCAGCTGCCGTTCGCCTGCCGCTTCGTCAACGGCCAGTGGCGCAATGACAACACCGGCGGCGCGCTGGAAGCCAACGTCATCGCATGGCGGATGCCGCGCGAGAAGCAGGCAGGCGTGGCCTGAGGCCGGCATCGGTGCGCGCTGTTTCAAAACGCGACGCGCGCGCACCGTGTCTTAAGATTTGGAACGCGGGTGGAACGAACCGCGTCCGAATCACTGATCGAGCAACGTACTGCGTTGTTCACGGCTAGATGTGGCCATCAGCCCGAGGCTGCGCACCACATACAGAAGCATGACGATCGGCCGCAGCCAGCGGCCGATAACAAAGGTTAACTCTTCCGCAGACGACATCGCGATCCCTCCTCTCTGTCCGCCCGGGCGATCATTTCCACGGCGTGATCGGCGGCACCGCTTCGGTCGCCGGCGGCACATCCACAGTCTTGAAATCGGCTGGGCTGACGATCTCGAGGTATTCCATGTCCTTCGAGTAATCGAACAAATAGTGGGTGATGCCGGGACGCTGATGGATGACGTCGCCGGCCTCGACCAGCGTCTCCTTGTCCTCGTACATGAAGCGCGCCCAGCCCTTGGTCATGATGACGATCTGAAAATCGCACAGATGCTTGTGCCAGCCGGTGCCCTGCTCCGGCGGCATATCGGGATTGGCCTTGACCAGGTGGCAGATCACCTGCCCGCTGGTGGCATCGGCGATGCCGAGATCGCGATACAGGAAGAAGTCGCGCAGACCTCCGCCCTTGAACTCGGTGTCACCGGGTTTGACGTGGGAGAATTTGCTGACGACGGCGTGCTGGTTCATTTCAAGCCTCCACGGTTCTCGTGTTCGCGAGATCGCGGCGCGGCTCAGCGTCCAAATTTTCGGCAGCGTCGCATCGTCGCGGTCACAGCTCGGTCATGCCATGCGAAATCCTTGCCAGCCGGGTTAGGCTGCGGCGAACCGTCTCGCCATGCGCTGATATCGCCGCAGAAGCATTTGGAGCGAGGCACGAATTTGCGCCTCAGTGGCTGTCGCGCGGGTCCGGCGCGCATGCCGGTGCCCGACGCCGGCGGCACGTCTATTGAGCAAGGCTTGCCTCGTGCTTGAGCCGCCGATGCAGGCAGGCCGGGCCGGGCGCTGCCTAATATTCGACCTCGAGCTCCTCGACGTCGGCCGGCTCCGCCTTCGCGGCCTCGATCCATTCCTGCATCTCGGGCATCGTCATGATGGTGCTGGCATACACCGCAAGCGCAGGCTCGAGCTTGACGTCATAGGTCATGAAGCGGGTCACGACCGGCGCATACATCGCGTCCGCCATGGTGCGGCGTTCGCCGAACAGGAACGGCCCGCCCGATGCGCCGAGGCAGTCGCGCCAGATGGTGCAGACGCGATCGATGTCGGCCTGCGCCCGCGACCAGATCTTGAAGCCGGGGAAATGGCCCTTGAGATTGACCGGCAGCGACGAGCGCAGCGTGGTGAAGCCGGAATGGATTTCGCCCGAGATCGAGCGGCAATGCGCGCGCTGAATCCGGTCTTCCGGCAACAGCCCGGCATGCGGCATGATCTCGTTGAGATACTCGCCGATCGCGAGCGTATCCCAGACCGTCGCACCGTCGTGGCGCAGGCAGGGCACCAGGATCGAGGACGACAGCAGCAGCAGCTCGGCGCGGGCCGACGGGTCGTCGGGCGCGGTGACCACCTCCTCGAACTCCAGCCCGGCGAATGTCGTCAGCAGCCAGCCGCGCAACGACCAGGAGGAGTAATTCTTGCTGCTGATGGTCAGTGTCGCTTTCGCCATATCGGTCCCTCACGCCTGAACGCGTCCTCAGCTCCCCGATATCGCGCGCCGGTTCAGCCGCCGCGCATCCGGAGCCATCAGCTTTTGCAGCAAGCCACGTGCCAATTTGCTGGGCGACCGGCCCGCCTCTGGCGTCGATATTGCATGGCAAGCCAGGCCACGGGTGGATGCGTATGATGTCAATGATGTACCAAGCCTATCAGAACCACATGGACCTCACGGCGCCATGGCGGACCGGGGCTGCAGCGGCGCTGAAATACCTCAATCTGGTGCCGCAGGGCGCCGCTGACCGGATGTATGGCCGGCTCGCGGCCGCGCTCGAGCTGATCTCGCGCTCCAGCCTGACCTACGCGCGGCCCCCTTATGGCATCGGCAGCGTGACCGTCGGCAACAGGGAATTGCAGGTGACCGAGGAGGTTGCCTATGCGACGCCGTTCGGCTCGCTGCTGCATTTCAGGAAGGTGGACGGCCCGGAGCAGCCGCGGCTGCTCTTGGTGGCGCCGATGTCCGGGCATTTTGCCACGCTGCTGCGAGGCACCGTAAAAACGCTGCTGCAGGACCATGACGTCTACATCACCGACTGGCACAATCCGCGCGACATCCCGCGCAGCAAGGGCCGCTTCGGGCTCGAGGACTACACCGACCATTTGATCGACTTCCTCGGCCGGCTCGGCCCGCGCGCGCATATGGTGGCGATCTGCCAGCCCTCGGTGTCGGCGCTCGCCGCCGCCGCGATCATGTCGGAGGACAATCATCCGGCGCGGCCGGCCTCGCTCACCCTGATGGCCGGGCCGATCGACACGCGGATCCAGCCGACCAAGGTGAACGAATTCGCCAAGAGCAAGCCGATCAAATGGTTCGAGGATAATCTGATCAACTACGTGCCCATGCAGTGCAAGGGCGCGTTGCGCCAGGTCTATCCCGGCTTCGTGCAGCTCACGGCGTTCGTGTCGATGAATCTGGAGCGTCACATCAAGCAGCACATCGATCTGGCCGATCATCTCGCCAAGGGCGAGACCGCCAAGGCCGCGGTGATCAAGACCTTCTACGACGAATATTTCGCGGTCATGGACCTGCCGGCGGAGTTTTACATCGAGACGGTGCGCGATGTGTTTCAGGAGCATCTGTTGCCGCAGGGCATGCTGATGCATCGCGGCCGCCCGGTGAATCCGGCGGCGATCCGGCGCATGGGGTTGATGACGGTGGAAGGCGAGAAGGACGACATCTGCTCGATCGGCCAGACGCTCGCCGCGCAAGACCTCTGCACCGGAGTCCGCACCTATCGCAAGGTGCATCACATGCAGGCCGGCGTCGGCCATTACGGCGTGTTTTCCGGCAAGCGCTGGAACAACGAGATCTATCCCTTGCTGCGCGATTTCGTGCATGTGAATTCGTGACAGATTCCCCGTAGCCCGGATGAAGCGAAGCGCAATCCGGGAAAGTGCTTCCGCGGAAATGCCGGCCTTGGATTTCGCTCCGCTTCATCCGGGCTTCTGTAACGGGCCTTGGTTAGTCAATCCCTTTTCGCGTCATCCACTCGCCGGGCACTTGCTTCTGTACGGGATCGGCGCGAAGGCCGTCGCCTGATGGGGTGCATTGAGGAGCCGGCCGGCCAATCTACGGATTGCGTGGTCGTGAGCCACTTCCCGGATGGCGGCCTGACCGGATCCATCGTCCCAGCGGAGGGACTTCGCTCGGGGAGAGCCTGGTGTCGTGGCCCGCCCGGAACCGATTGCTGCTCCTGGCTAGATGGCCTTGGTCATCGGGTTGAACGGTTTGGTGTCGGCGAGCATGCGATGCAGGATCACGGCGAGCTTGCGAGCCAGCGCTACCTTGGCCTTGCGCATGCCTGCGCGCCGGGCGATCCGCATCGCCCAGCTCTTCAATGCCGAGCAATTCTTGACCGGCTTGGTCAGCATGACGTGAGCTGCCTGGTAGAGTGCCTCGCGCACGGAGGCATCCCCGATCTTGCTGATGCGGCCGGTGTAGTCGGTCTCACCGGACTGGTACTTCTTCGGGGTGAGCCCAAAGTGGGCTCCCGTGGCCTTCGAGGAGCGGAAGCGCTTCGGGTCGTCGATCGCCGCGGCATAGGTGAGCGCCACGATCGGACCAACGGACGGCGTTGTCATCAGGAGCTTGGCGGATGGATGCGTCCTGGCGAGCTTCTGGGTGTGCTTGTCCAGGCTCTTGAACTCCCGCAGCAGCACCGCATGGGCTTGGAGCAGCGCCGCCGCGACCAACTCCAGTCCGGGATGGCCGGTCACGAGCTCGCGGATGCGTCCGGCGAACGTGCGCTCGGTGGTCGCACCGACCTTCAGGCCAAAACCGCGAAGTATGCCGCGCAGGCTGTTCTCGACATCGCGAAGCTTGGATTGCAGCAGCTTGCGCGCCGTCAGGATGGCGCGGGTCTCCTGCGCCGCGACCGACTTGCAGTGCACCGGCCGGAACCAGCCGAGCCGCATCAACTGCGCGATCCGGCGGGCATCGTTGCGGTCCGTCTTCACCGGCATCGACTTGAAGGCTTCGCGAACGTGCCGCGTTTCCAGCAGCTCGACCGCAAGCCCTGCGTCTCGCAGACCCGCATACAGCCATTGCGACAAGGGGCCTGCCTCCAGCCCGATCCGTTCCAGTACCAGACCCAGCGACCGGAACCAGGCGATCAGCGCCGCCGGCTCGCTCGCAACCTTCGTCTCGCGCAAAATCTTGCCTGTCCCATCGACAAGGCAAACGCTCGAGCATTCCAAAGACACGTCAATTCCTGCATAGTGGTACATGGTCGTCCCTTAATGATGCTTGGAGCGGGCTTGCCCGACTCCGTTGAACACCATCAGTTTGAGGGACGACCGCCTTCCAACCAACAGGCCGCTCGCGAGCGCGCTTCCAAATTGCGCCGTAGCGAGCGGGCGGCCGGCCCGTTACCCCATCTACGAAATCTCGCCTCCTGACAATGCTCCATCTGCATCGTTGCGCGCTTCGCAAAGACGCTGCGGCTAGCCATGCATCCCATCAGGCAGTAGTCTCCCCCGCCACGACGACCCGCTTCCGAAGAATCGTCCAGGGAGAAACTCCATGCGCGCGCCCACTGCCTTCCGTGCCCTCACGCTCGCCCTGATCGGCGCCCTCGCCTTCACCTCAGCCGTATCCGCCGCCGAAGTCCATGTCATGATCTCGGGCGGACTGACGGCGGCCTACAAGGCGCTGGTGCCGGAGTTCGAACGCAAGACCGGGCACAAGGTGGTGACCGCCTTCGGGCCGTCGATGGGTACCACGACGAACGCCATTCCGGTGCGGCTGGAGCGCGGCGAGCCGGCCGACGTGCTGATCATGGTCGGCTATGCGCTCGGCGATCTCATCAAGCAGGGCAAAGTGCTGGCCGACAGCCGCGTCGACCTCGTGAAGTCGCCGATCGGCATCGCGGTGAAGGCCGGCGCACCAAAACCGGACATCGGCTCGGCCGACACCGTCAAGCAGGCGCTGCTGGCGGCGAAGTCTGTCGCCTATTCCGACAGCGCCAGCGGCGTCTATGTCTCGACCGAGATGTTCGCAAAGCTCGGCATCGCCGATCAGATGAAGGACAAGGCGCGGATGATCCCGGCGACGCCGGTCGGCGAGATCGTGGCCAAAGGCGAGGCCGAGATCGGCCTGCAGCAGATCTCCGAGCTGAAGCCGGTCGCCGGCATCGACATCGTCGGCCCATTGCCGGAGCCGTTGCAGAAGATCACGGTATTTTCCGCCGGGATCGCGACGGCTGCAAAGGAGCGTGAGGCCGGCAAGGCGCTGATCAGCTTCCTCGCCTCGCCGGACGCGCGCGACGCGCTGGTGAAGAGCGGCCTCGATCCGATTACGGCGGGTGGGACGCATTAGCGGCGTCCGACTCTCTCCCCGTTCTACTCCCTCCCCGTCATTCTGAGGAGCCCGCACTTGCGGGCGTCTCGAAGGATGCACGGCCCGGCTGGTGGCCGTCGACCCTTCGAGACGCGCGCAAGTGCGCGCTCCTCAGGGTGACGGGACTAGATGGCGAGTAGATACACTACCGCCAATGATGCGCGCCGTAGGCGAGCAGCAGCACCACGACCAGCGCCAGCAACAGCGTGGTCGACTTCCAGAACAGCACCGGGTTGCGCTCGATCAGCGGGGTCGATGACGTCGTCAGATATTTTGCGTTGGGATTGCGCAGGTCGAACAGGAACTCCGAAAAGCTCTCATAGCGCTTGAGCGGGTTGGCATGCACGGCGCGCTCCAGCGCGCCGTCGACCCAGCCCGGTATCTCGCGCCCGCGATGCGCGGCCGGACGGTAGACCAGCCGGTTGAAGTCGGATCGTGTCCGGGCCCGCGCGATCTGCGCGCCATAGGGCAAGCGTCCCGTCAGCATCTGGTAAGTGACGACGCCGAGCGAGAACAGGTCGGAGCGCGCGGTGCCGCCCTCACCGAGGAAATATTCCGGCGCGGTGTATTGCTGGGTGCCCAGGATGTCCTCGACGCCCGCCGGCGCCGCCTCGCCGACGCCCGCGATCCGCGTCGAGCCGAAATCGATTATCTTCACCGTGCCAGTCCTGTCGATCATGATGTTGTCGGGCCTGACGTCCTGGTGCAGCATCTCCTTGCGGTGGAAGGCGCGCAGCCCTTTTGCAATTTGCTCGGTGATGCCGCGTACCGTCTCCAGCGACGGCGCTGGATTGTCCGTGATCCACTGCGTCAGGGTCTGACCGTCGATATATTCCATCGTGACGTAAAGGAAATTGCGCTTGCGCTGCGGCAAAAACGGCTTCAGCACATGCGGGCTGTCGATCCGCCGGGCGACCCATTCTTCCATCATGAAACGCTTCAGATAGGCCGGATCGTCGCGCAGGTCGATCGAGGGGATCTTGATCGTGACCGTGGTGGCGCTGTCCTCGTCGACCGCGAGATAGATGTGGCTGCGGTGCGATGCGTGGAGCTCGCGCACGATGCGATAGCCGTCGAACAGCATCCGTGCGTCGAGCAGCGGCGGCAGCGGCAGTTCGGTCGGCTGGCCGAACACCTCGCCGGCATCGCCGTCGGGCAATTCGTCGATCCGGACGATCTGCACGGTGAGATTGTCCGGGCTGCCGTTCTCATAGGCCTGCTCGACGATCGATTTCGCCGCAGCATCGAGAGACGCGGCACCGTCCTTGATCGTCTTCGCCAGCTGCCGCGCCGGGACATGCTCGTAGATCCCGTCGGTCACCAGCAGGAAGATGTCGCCGCGCTCCAGCGGGAGCGCCTGGTAGTCGATCTCGAGCTGCGGGTTCACGCCGAGCGCGCGGCCAAGATAGCTCTGCTGCGAGGAGATCACGACGCGGTGGTCGTTGGTCAGTTGCTCGAGGCTGTTGCCGGCGACGCGGTAGATCCTGGAGTCGCCGACGTGGAACAGGTGCGCCGTGGTCGACCGGATGACCAGGGCGCTCAGCGTGCAGACGTAACCCTTGTCCTTGTCGTAGGGATTCTGGCTGCGCCTTGTCTGCGCGTGCAACCAGGAATTGGTCGCCTCCAGCACGCGCTGCGCCGAGCTCTTCACCGACCAGGATTCCGAGGTGCAGTAGTAGTCGGTCAGGAAGCTCTTGACCGCGGATTCGGCGGCGATGCGGCCGACGCTGCTCGAGGAGATGCCGTCGGCAAGCACCACCGTGATGCCCTTCAGGCCGAGCAGCGGCTCGCCGGGGATCAAGGCGCCGTGGAAGTCCTGATTGGCGTCCTTGCGGCCCTGATCAGAGAATTGCCCGACCGATATTTTCAGCGCGCGCGGCATCGACCGTCCCAAAGCCAATGGGGACCTCCGCGACAGGAGAGCCCCATAAGTCGTCGAGGATCAAGCCGCGAGGCGCTGGCGCTTCGGCGCCGTCTTCACATGCGTGGTGTAGAGCGTGAGCCCGGTGAAGGCGAGGCCGCCGGCGAGATTGCCGAGCACGGTCGGGATCTCGTTCCAGATCAGGTAGTCCATGATCGAGAACTTCGCATGCAGCATCAGTCCCGACGGGAACAGGAACATGTTCACCACCGAATGCTCGAACACCATGTAGAAGAACACCAGGATCGGCATCCACATCGCGATCACCTTCCCGGGCACCGTGGTGGAGATCATCGCCCCGACGACGCCGGTCGAGACCATCCAGTTGCAGAGCATGCCGCGGATGAACAGCGTGGCCATGCCGGCCGCACCATGCGCCGCGTAGCCCAGCGTTCGCGCCTCGCCGACGTTGCCGATGGTCATGCCGACCTTGTCCGGCTCCTGCGTGAAGCCGAACGTCGTCACGAACGCCATCATGAACGCCACCGTGAGCGCGCCTCCGAAATTGCCGATGAACACGAGAGCCCAGTTGCGCAGCACGCCGCCGAGCGTAACGCCGGGGCGCTTGTCGAGCAGCGCCAGCGGCGA
This sequence comes from Bradyrhizobium sp. USDA 4510, assembly GCF_054059095.1. Taxonomy (NCBI): domain Bacteria; kingdom Pseudomonadati; phylum Pseudomonadota; class Alphaproteobacteria; order Hyphomicrobiales; family Nitrobacteraceae; genus Bradyrhizobium; species Bradyrhizobium sp. USDA 4510. The sequence continues at coordinate 5,661,374 of NZ_JBSSBT010000001.1, forward strand.
GAGCACGAACACGCCGGTCAACAGATCGAAGCCCAGCAGATAGAGCATGACGAAGCCGACCGGAAACAGCAATGCTCCGACAAGCGGCTGACCCGTATTGACGTTGATCGTCACGGCGAACCAGGCTGCCAGCGCGAGGATCGCGCCGGCCATATAGGCGCGGATCACGGTGTCGCGGGTCGACATGAAGATCTTGGATTCGCCGGCATCCACCATCTTGGTGACGAATTCGGACGGAGCGAGATAGGCCATTCGTAAAATCCCCTTGCGCAATTCGGCCGCGCCGGTTGCCTGCCGGAAGCGACGCGGGTTGGTTGAAATGCTCGTCCGTCCGGGGAGATGGGGCTGCGACGATTGCTCGAGACGCCCGGGCCGGGCACCTTGATCCCCTCGCCTCGGCCAGCATTGGCCTTGGCAATCCGGAGGACGGCAGTCGTCATTGACTGGTGCAATCAAAAGCAATGGATGTGCCAAGCGGCGACGCTGGCGGTTGGCATTAAATCCCCGTCAATACAACGAGTTAGGCTGGTGGCGCAGGAACCGCACGGCGCGATGGCGCGGAATTATGCAGCATGCCCAGATGTCGCCCAGAGGATGCGCGCCCCTCCATCACCGTCATCCCCGCGCAAAGGCTTCGCCTTTGCGCGGGGTAACGGGGAAAGAGTCGATACGCGCGCTACTTCACTTCGCCTCGGTGCGGACCGGCGCGCCCTTCAGCCCGTTGTTGTCGTAGGCCTTGCGCAGCGTGCCGTTGGCGATCGCCTCCGTCATGAACCTGGTGGCGAAGGCCGCGGCGAGCGGATGGTTGAGCGGCACCGCGACCGCGGTGACGGTCTGCTTGAAGGTCTCGTCCAGCACGCGCGTGCCCGGAATCTTCTTCGCCATCGCATTGAGTTGATCGCGCGACAATGCGAAGGCGTCGATCTCGCCACTCTTCAGCAGATTGAAGATCTCGTCATAGGTCTGATAGCCCGTGACCGTGGCGTGTTTGAGATGGGCGATCGCGCCGCGCATCGTGGTGGTGGCATTGACGGCGGCGACCTTGACGCCGTCCTGGTCGAGCGTGGCGAAATTCGTGATCGTCGAGCCGGGCTTGACGATATAGGTAGCGTCGGCAACCTCATAGATCGGCCCGAACGTCATCTTGGTCTCGCGCTCGGAATCCCTGGGCAGGAAGGTGATGTCCCAGGTGCTCTTGGCCGCCGCCTCGGTGATCTGGCCGGAATTCTGGTGCACGACATATTCGACGGGGATGCCGAGTTGCGCCGCCATCTCGCGGCCGAGATCGACGGGAACGCCCGCATAGCCGTTCTCGGTTTTGGTCGACCAGAACGCGCCGCCGGCCGGGCTGATCGCGATCGCGACCCGGAGCTTTCCGGTCGGCGCGATCTGATCCTTCAAGGCGTCGGCATCCGCTGATGTGGCCATGACAATCACTCCCAAAACGAGGCCGGCCAGACGCAGCAGTCGAGACGACATCAGACTTCCTCCACGCCGAATCTTGCTATCCGGCAGGCGCGCAACAAACCGCACGGCGCGGCCTTGTGCAAGCGCCGGTTCCCGCAAGGGAGCTATCCGTATCGGCCTATCTGACCCGGATGGTGATTTTTTCGGAGACGACCGGCGGGCTGAATGGATAGTGCTTGGCGTCGCCCAGCACCAACTGCAAGGTGTGCTTGCCGGGCGCCAGGTCGAGCTGCGTCTCGGTCTGGCCGGCACCGAAATGCAGATGAGACTTGTCCGACGGGATCGGCTCATTCGGGTTCAACGGCTCATTCACGTCGATCAGAAGATGGTGATGGCCGCTGTTCGGGTAGTCGTCGCCGGCATGGGTGACACCCATGTTGCGCAGCCCAAAGCGGCACCAGAACGGGCTTTTGAGCTTGGCGCCGTCGCGCGGCCAGATGAAATACAGCTTGGTGTCCTTGCCGGCCGGCTTGTTCTGCGCGTCGGCCGGAGCCGCGAACAGCGTCAGTGCCGCGGCGAGCATGATCAAGCCTGCACTTTTCATAGCCCCTCCATGAAGCCTGGCGATCAGGGATGATCGCTCAGGGAGACAGCGCGACCCGGAAACCGTGGGTCGGATAACGGACATTGGTGTCGTAATTATCGCGATTGGCCGGACGCACATAGCGTGCGTCATTCTTCCACGAGCCGGAGCGGATGACATGGGAGGCGCAGTCGCCGCCGGACCAGACCGCACCGTCGGTCGGCGCGCCCTGGTAATTCCTGTGCCAGCAATCCTCGACCCATTGATCGACCCCGCCGCCCATGTCGTAGAGGCCGAACGGATTCGGCTTGTAGCTGCCGACCTTGACCGGCTGCTCGGCCGAACTGTCGCCGCCGCAATCCTTGCATCCGGCGTGGCCCGATTGCACCTGGTCGCCCCACCAGTACTTCGATTGCGTTCCGCCGCGCGCCGCATATTCCCACTCGGCCTCGCTCGGAAGCCGGTAGGCCTTCTTGGTGCGCTCGGCGAGCCACGTCACATATTGCTTCGCATCGCTCCAGCTCACATTGGTGACCGGAACGTCGTCCTTGCCGCTGGCCGTGAAGCCACAGGCCTTGGCCGCCGCGCAGGCGTTCCATTCGCGGACCGTGACCGGATACTTGCCCATGGCAAAGGGCTTGACCATCACCCGGCGGATCGGCCGCTCCGACGGATCGTCATTGCTTCCCATCGAGAAACTGCCGGCTTGAAGCGAGACCAGTTCGGGTTCCGGCAGGTCTGGGGTGGGGCTCGCGGAGGGCGCGGGTTGAGGCGACGCTTGCTGCGTCGGCGCCGCCGGGGTCGGACTTGCGGTTTGGGTCGGAGCCGGGCTTGGTGCCGGCGGCTGAACGGCAGGCGATGCCGTCGGTGCCGGAGGCGCCTGCGCCACATCGGCCGGCTTGCCGCGCGGTTGGGCGAGCAGATACCACAGCACGCCGCCGGCGATGATCGCGACCGCCAGTCCGAGCAGCGTGAGCAGGACGGACTCGCGGCGCCTGCGCGTCCGTTGGTACGCGGCTGCATCCGGCAGGACGCGATAAACCCGGACCGGATCGGTGATGTTCTTGACCTTGCGGTCGCCGAGCGATTCGTATCCGCAGACCATCTTGTGCTTGATCTGCTCGTAGATGCCGCCGGAGATGAAGACGTCACCCGGCGCCGCGATCCCTTCCAGACGCGAGGCCACGTTGACGCCGTCGCCATAAATATCGTCGGGCTCGATGATGACGTCGCCGAGGTTGACGCCGATCCGGTACTCGATCCAGTGATCTCTCGCGATCGCCGCGTTGCGGCCGATCATGTTCTGCTGGATCACGATGCTGCAGCGGACGGCCTCGACCGGACTGTCGAACATCGCGATAAAGCCGTCGCCGGTGGTCTTGACCAGCTTGCCGTGGTGCTCGGCAATTGTGGGCTCGATCAGGTCGCGCAGGGTCCGCTTGACGCGCGTATGCGTGCCTTCTTCATCGAGCTGCATCAACCGGCTGTAGCCGGCGATATCGCCCGCTACGATCGCGGCGAGGCGCCGCGGCATTGAATCGCCGGGAGGCTGTGTATTGTCGGGCTGTGACCGGCCTGACTTGAAGTCGCGAATTTCTCCCATAGCGCTCCGGCTGCTCCGCAAAGACGTGTTCAAGGCGCAACCGGCGCCTTCGTCCCCGAGGCCCGCTTGAACCTACCACACCTGCGGGTCGGAACAAAGTTCGCGAAGCGTGACCATGTCACGGTTATCCGCCGTCGGTCGAGGCCCGCCGGTCGGGCACGCCTCGTCGCAACGTTAAACGGGCGGCAAAACGCCTGCGTCAGCCCGCCTGCGCGGCCGGGGTGCGGATCTCACGCGGCAGGATGATCGCGGCGGCGATCGCCAGCAGGCAGAGTGCCGCGAACGCGCGCAGCATCATCGAGAAGCCGCCCTGGTCGTACAACCATGCCACCAGGCCGACGGACGCGCCGGCCGCGGTGAAGCCGACGAAATAGCGCACCGCATAGGCGCGCGAGCGCCATTCCTCGGTGGTGTACTTGCCGACCATGGCATCGTTCACCGTGACCTGGCCGAACGCGCCCATCACGATGCCGATCGAGACCACGATCAGCGGCAGGTTGTTTAGGCTCGCCGCCAGATAAAGGAACGGCGCCAGCAGGAACGACAGCGGCAGCGCCACCGTCTTCAGCGAATATCTGTCGAGCAGCTTGCCGATGGTGTACTGCGTCATCGCGCCGAACACATAGATTCCGGCCGCGATCACGCCGAGCAGCGCCGGGCTCTTGGTCAGGTCGGCGAGCCGTTCGGCGAACAGCTTCGGCAGCGCCACCGTCACCGCGTTGAAGGTGGTGGAGATCGCGATCACCACGATCAGCAGCGACAGCACCACCCGCCACATGTCCTCCTTGGCGACCCGCACCTGCGCTGCCGCCTGCCTGGAGCCCTTGCGGTCCTCATGCACCACCGTCATCGCAAAGGCGATGCCGATCAGCACGGTGACCGTGCCGGGCACGATGAAGGCCCAGCGCCAGCCGAGATACTGGCCGATCACGCCGGTCACCAGCGCCGACGAGGCGACGCCGAGATTGCCCCAGACGCCGTTGATCCCCATCTGGGCGCCGAGCTTCTCGGCATAGGACACGATCATCGCGGTGCCGACCGGATGATAGATCGAGGCGAAGACGCCGATCGCCAGCAGTGCGGCGCCGAGCTGCAGCGGTGTCTGCACGAAGCCGACCGAGATCATCGACAGGCCGATGCCGACGAAGAAGATCACCATCATGTGGCGGCGGCTCCAGCGGTCGCCGAGCCAGCCCGTGACCAGCGAGCCGGCGCCGAAGGCGATGAAGCCCGGGGTCGCATAAGGCAGGAGTTCCGAATAGGCCATGCCGAGCGCCGGACCCATGATGATGACGGCGGCGGCGAAAATCAGCATCGCGTAGTGATCGATGAAATGGGCGGCGTTGACGAAGGTGATCACCCGGCTGGGACTGTTGCTTGGACTGTTCATCGGCACGTCTCTCACGCGATTCTTCAATTGCTCGAAAATAGGTTATAGGTGCTTGTCCTGACGGGATGTCGCCAATGACTATCGCTGAGCCGCCAATAAGAGCCCTCCACCAGGACCGGCGCGTCACCGGGGACGGCGTGCATCTGGTGGCGCGCAGCTACCGCAAGGGCGTCCGGCTCGACCCGCACCTGCACCGCGAGGCACAGCTGGTCTATGCCGCCAGCGGCACCATGCAGGTGACGACGCCGAAGGGGCGCTGGCTGGTGCCGCCGGACCGCGCGGTGTGGGTCCCTGCCCTGCTCCCGCACGCGATCGACGTGCTTGGCGACATCGAGATGCGCACGCTGTATTTCGACCAGGCCTGGCTCGCGCGCGAAAAGCGCAGTGACAGCCTCGACCACGAATTCGTGGTGCGGGTGTCGCCGCTGGTGCACCAGGCGATCCTCGCGCTGTTCGACGCCTCATGCGGACGCGAGCGCACCGATCTGTTGATTCGCCTCGTGATGCTGGAGTTGCACCAGGCCGAGGATTCCGCGACCTTCATCCCGCTGCCGCAGGAGCCGCGCTGCCGCCGCGCCGCCGACCTCGTGCTGGCCGATCCGACGCAGGACCACGACATCGACGCGCTGGCGCGCACGGTCGGCACCTCGGCGCGGACGCTGTCGCGGCTGTTCTCGGCTGAGACGCAGCTCTCGTTCAAGAGCTGGTGCCAGCGCGCCCGCATCGCGGCCGCGATCGAGCGCCTGTCGAGCAGCGCGAATGTTTCGGTCAAGCAGGTCGCCTCCGACCTCGGCTATGCCAGCGTGCCGGCATTTTCCCACGCGTTCCGGCAGGTTACCGGCAAGACACCGACCGCGTTCGCGGAGAAAACGTGCGAGAAAACGTGAACCGGGTTTGTCACCGGGCGCAGCGACGACGAATTATACCGCTGTCGCGCTGCGACATATTTCCGTACGATCCATGCGCTTGATTGCTGTGCTCCCGACCTTAAATCCCGTGTAAGGTCCGGCTTCATTGGATACGACCTGCTGGATACGACCTGCTCATGGCCAATGCCTTCTTCTCCGATCTGCTCTCGACGATTTCCGAACGCGGCCGCGTCCTGCTCGGCCGCGCCAGCCCGGCCGACGACAAGCAGGATGCTTCCGAACTGCTGGAATTGTGCGAGGCGCTGTTATCCGGCCGCGGCGAAGCCTCCGGCACCGCGATGGCGCGCGAAGTGCTCGACCGCTACCACCACCTCGATGCCGCCGGGCGGCTGTCGTTCTTCCAGACGCTGGCCCGCGATTTCGGCCCCGATCACGCCAAACTGGCGCAGGCGATCGAAAGCTGGCGCGCCAAAGCCAATGGCGACGATGCCAGCGACCTGCATTTCGCGTCCGAGCCGCGCCGCCAGGAATTGATCCGCCGGCTCAATCGCGCGCCGGGCGGCACCGGCGAACTGGTGTCGATCCGCTCGGATCTGCTTTCATTGATGAAGGGCAACAAGGACCTTGCCGCGCTCGATCGCGACGTGGTGCATCTGCTCTCGTCCTGGTTCAACAGGGGATTCCTCGTGCTGCGCAGGATAGACTGGTCGTCTCCGGCCAATATTCTGGAGAAGATCATCCGTTATGAGGCCGTACACGAGATCCGCGATTGGGACGATCTGCGCCGCCGCATCGATCCGATCGATCGCCGCTGTTACGCCTTCTTCCATCCGGCGCTGGCCGACGAGCCGCTGATCTTCGTCGAGGTCGCGCTCACCGAAGCCATCCCGGGCGCAATCGCGCCGCTGCTGGCCGAAGAGCGCGAGCCGGTGCCGGTCGAGCGCGCCCGCACCGCGGTGTTCTATTCGATCTCCAACACCCAGCGCGGCCTTGGCGGCATCTCCTTCGGCAGCTTCCTGATCAAGCAGGTGGTCGAGGAGCTGCGCCGCGAATTGCCGAAGCTCGACAACTTCGTGACGCTATCGCCGGTGCCGGGCTTCATGCAGTGGGTCAAGCAGGCCGACGACGTGCCGCTCACCGAGGAGGACCGCCGGCTGCTGGAAAGCCTCGGCAAGCCCGACTGGTTCGAGAACGCCGAGCTCGCGACCCAGCTGCGCGCCGTGCTGGAGCCGCTTGCCGCCTACTATTTCCTGAAGGCGCGCACGCCGAAGGGACGACTGATCGATTCGGTCGCGCGCTTCCATCTCGGCAACGGCGCACGCTTGGAGCGGATCAACTGGCTCGGCGATCTCTCGCCCAAGGGCCTGCGCGAATCCGCCGGCATCATGGTCAACTACCTCTACCGCCTCGACGACATCGAGAAGAACCACGAAGCCTACGCCAACAATGGCGAGGTGATCGCTTCGAGCGCGGTGAAGAAGCTGTTGAAGGGCGAAGGCCGGCGGCTGCTGGACATGCGGTTGGGGTGACAGGCCAACCCCTCTCCACGTCATTGCGAGCACACCTCTCTACCGTTGTCATGGCCGGGCTTGTTGTTTAGCCCGGACAGATCACTGACGGGTGTTCGGAGACATAGCTGACACATCAACATTGGCTGGATTGGTCCGATTCGGGAGGCCGTCCATGCCGTGGAGTGAGGTGTCAGTAATGGATCAGCGCCACGAGTTCGTGCGGCTGGCATTGCAGGAAGGCGCCAACCGGCGCGAGCTGTGTCAACGGTTCAACATCAGCCCTGACGTTGGCTACAAATGGCTGCGGCGCTGGCAGGCTGGTGATCGGGAACTGGCTGACCGCTCCCGGCGTCCGCATGCGATGCCCAAGCGCAGTGAGGCTGCCATCGAGGAGCAGGTGCTTGCGGTGCGCGACAAGCATCCGGTCTGCGGCGCGCGCAAGATCGCCCACTGCCTGAAGCGGGACGGCAAGACGGTGCCTGTGCCCTCGACGGTGCACCGGATCCTGTGCCGGAACGGCCGCGTCAAGCCGAGCGAGAACGCGCCGCCAAATCCAGGGCACCGCTTCGAGAAGGAAGCTCCCAATCTACTGTGGCAGATGGACTTCAAGGGCCACCTGCCGCTCGCCGACGGAACGCGGTGTCATCCGCTAACGATCGTCGACGATCACTCGCGCTATGTCCTGTGCCTGAAGGCCTGCGCCGACGAGCAGCGTTTCACCGTGCAGGATCACTTGACGACGACGTTCCGCTGCTATGGTTTGCCGGAGGCCTTCTACACCGACAACGGCTCACCATGGGGCGATACGTCCGGCATTCGCTGGACCGGATTGAAGGTCTGGCTGCTCAAGCTTGGCGTCAGGGTGGTGCATGCCAGGCCTTGCCACCCGCAGGCCCGCGGCAAGAACGAACGCTTCCATCGCACCCTGAAGGCCGAGGTCTTTGCGATGCGCCGCTTCCGCACCCTACCGGAAGTCCAGCGTGCCTTGGATGCCTGGCGGCCGATCTACAATCTGCAGCGCCCTCACCAAGGCCTTGATATGCACGTTCCCGCCGATCGCTTCCGACCCAGTGCCCGCGCTATGCCGGCCCGCGTCCCGAAAATCGAGTACGACAGCGGCGAGACCGTGCGCAGGGTCTCATCGACGAGGCCCTACATCTCCTTCAAGGGACGCTTCTGGAAGGTTCCACAGGCCTTCGCGCGCGAACGGCTTGCCATCAGGCCGCTGGATCGCGACGGCCATTACGGCGTCTTCTTCGCCAGCTGGCAGGTCGCATCAATCGACTTGACCAACCGCCAACCTGTCAGTGATGTGTCCGAACAGGTGTCAGCCATGTCCCCGGACTAAACACTTGTCCCGGCCATCCACGTCTTTCTTGTAGACCGCGGCAAAGACGTGGATGCCCGGGACAAGCCCGGGCATGACGGTGAAAGCTAAAACCTCGCCCGCGCCATCAGCCTTACCGTGCGGCCCTGTCCCGGCGAGATATTGTTGTTGCCGTCAGCCGACGCCCAATAGCCCTTGTCAAAAATGTTCTCGACGTTGAGCTGGGCGCTCCAGGTCTCGTCGATCTTGGCGTAGATCGCCGCATCGAAGCGCACGAAGCCCGGCAGCCGCACCGTATCGTCGGACGAGGCGAAGGAATCGCCGAAATAGATCACGCCGAGCGCAGCCGCCCACATCGGCGTGAACTGATACTTGTTCCACCAGGCAAACTGATTGTACGGCACCAGCTGGACGCGGTTGCCGGGCACGACGGTCGCCGAGGTGGCGCCGGTGATCTTCGCGTCAGTGTAGGCATAGGCCAGCGACGACTGCCATTGCGCGGTGACATAGCCGGTCAGGCTCGCCTCGACGCCTCGCGTGAGCGTGCTGCCGGAGGGGAAGAAGAAGCCGGGATTGTTGCCGTCGGCGATCGGCTGGTTGGTGCGGTTCAGATTGTAGACCGCGGTCGAGAACAGCAGCTTCGGATTGATGTTCCACTTCATGCCGAGCTCGACATTCTCGAAGCGCTGCGGCTGCAGGATCAGGGTGCCGTCGTTCAGCGCGCTGAACTGGTCGCCCGAGGCCGGCAGGAAGGAGACGCTGTAGGCGGTATAGACCGACATCGAATCGATCGGCTTGATGATCAGGGCGCCCTGCGGCGACACCAGATTATCGACGCGATTGCGATTGATGTTGGTGTTCATGTCGGTGGCCGACATGTCGTAGCGATCGAACCGGGCGCCGGCGATGATCTGCACGGCGCGCGAAATCTCGATGGTGTCCCTGAGATAGCCGGACTGAATGTTCAGCGCATAGCGGCTGTTCGAATCGGGCGTGGTGACTCCGTCGCTGTTGGTGCCGGTGAAGTGGTGAAGAAACGTCACCGGGCCGAAATAGGTCGGCGCGAACGGGTTCTGCACGATGGTGTTGGTGCCGTTCGGGAACACGCCGGTGTTGCGGATATCGACGCCGGTCTGCCGGCCGAACTCGGTGCCGAAGCCGACGGTGTGGAACAGCGGCCCGGTCCAGGCCTTGTAGGTGAAATCGGTCTGGTTGAAGACATTGTCGCGGTTCGTCGTGTGCTGATAGGCGCCGAGATTGACCGCGGTGTCGGCAGGATTGACCGCGCCGGCGAGCGGACCGCCCGTTGGATAGACGTTCTGATAGAATTTCTGGTAGTCGGCGGCGATGGTGCCGTTGCGCACCGTCAGCCCGTTCTCGAAATCGTGCTCGATGATGGCCATGCCGGTCTGCACCGTCGCCTGCGCAGTGTTCAGGCTTGGGCTGCCGAAGAAGGTCGAGAAGTCGCCGTTCGGCGCGAACGGCGTGGTCGGGTTGAAGCGGGTCGCGCCGCCCGGCAGACCCTGCGAGGGATTGCCGCGATCGGCGGTGCGCTCGTCGTGAAAGTACTCGTAGCTCAGTTTGATTTTGGTGTTGTCGTCGGGCTTCAGCGTCACCGTCGGATTGATGCCGTAGCGCTCCAGATGATTGAAATCGCGGAAGGCGTCGGCACCCTCGTAGAACACGTTGAGCCTTGCTGCGACGTTGTCGTTGATCGCCTGTCCGGCATCGAGGCTGACGCGGCGATCGCCCCACGAGCCGGTCTGCGCCGTCGCCTCGTAGACGCGGTTGCCGTCGGCTTCCTTGAGGGTGCGGTTGAGCAGGCCGCCGCCGGCGCCGCGGCCGAAGGTCAGCGCGCTCGGCCCCTTCAGCACCTCGATGCTCTGGGCGTTGTACATGTCGCGGAAATACTGCACGTCGTCACGAAAGCCGTTGACGAAGAAGTTGGCGCTGGAATCGACGCCGCGGATCACGAGTTCGTCGCGATTGCCCTCGCCCTGATGCACGGCAACGCCGGGGACATAGCGGGTGACGTCGGTGAGGCCCTGATAGTTCTGGTCGCGGATCTGCTCCCGCGTGATCACGTTGAGCGATTGCGGGATGTTGACGATGGCGGTGTTGGTCCTGGTCGCAACCGACGTGCTGTTGGCGAAATAGCCCGATGTGCCGGTGCGGGCGTCCTGCGATTCCGCGAACGGTTTTGCCGCCGCCGCGGGCGCGATCCGCCGTGCCGTCTGGGTGCGGCGGCCTCGTGCTGCGGCGGTGTTACGCGATGTCGATGGTGCGTTGCGGCGACGTTGCGTGGCCGGCGCGGTGACGGTCACCGGCGGCAGCGACGAGGCGCCGGCCTGCGACGGCGCCGATTGCGCCTGTGCGGCAGACGTTGCGAGCGGAACGCTCAGCGCGAGATAGCTCGCCGTGAGCAGCGCAAGCAAGACAGTGCGACGATGGGCTTGTGTTCTTGATGTCATGACGTCGTCCCCAAGCAACTCTCGCCTTCGTTGAAGGCGATGCGCCGTCCTCTAGAGAGGTGAGGCGCTGTGCGTCCAGACGACGGGCGCGAGAAAATTTTTGCGTGACTACGGAATAAAATCGCGACGAATGGACGCGGATACACCTCGCGGCGAGCGCAGGGTTGGAAAAGTCAAGGATGCGAATGGTTTCTGTCGGCTTCCGGATTTGCGCCCGGAAACGAAGAGCGGCGCTTGCGCGCCGCACTTCTTGTAGCAATTCCAGATTGTAGCGGTTCTAAAACGATCAGGACGTCGCGGTCATGCGGTTGCGGACCGCGGCCGCAACCCCGCCGGCAGATGCGCATCGATCCAGCCAGTGATCGCACGCTCGTTGCGATGGTAGAGCAGGCCTGCGGCGATCACGGCAATGCCGATCAGCGACAGCGAGAACGGAAACCACAGCGAGTCCTTGAAGACGACGTCGGCGAGATGGCCGAGATAGAGGCAGATGCCGAACGCGCCGAACACCGCATAGGCGCGCCGCATCAAAATCACGGCAATCACGATCAGGCCGACACTGAGCAGGCAATACACCGCCTTGCTCAATTCGGTTGAGCCTTCGGTCGCGCTAATTCCGCCCCAGAACGCCATCAGGCCGAACAGATGCAGCCAGAACGCAAAGTCGCCGTTGCGGCTGCGATAGTCCACGATCCAGGCGACCGCGAGCACGGCAAGCCCGAACCAGATCGACACCCTGCGGCGCATCTCGAAATCGGCGTGAGCCATGCCGCTGAACCACGGCGCCAGGTCCATCGACATGAACCACAGCGCGACCGAGATGATCGCGACGATGAAAGCGAAGCGGTAGTAGCGCAGCGCGACGATGCCGGCGGCGACGGTCGCGATCTCCATGAAGATCCAGCTGCCCTTCACCCAGACGTAGAAGTCCTGCACGGTTCCCGGCTTGCCGAACTTGCCCCACCAGCCAAGCTCGTCCTGGATGCCGTAGACCGCGAGCGGCGCCATCGAGACCGCGATCGCGATCAGCAGGCCGCCGGGAACCCGCAGATTCTTGGCGTGCCAGAGGTGGTGACCCGCCACGCTGAACCCGACCGCATAGGCGATCGCGCAGGCCGTGAGCGCGCGGCCGCCCATCTGGGTGAAGGCCAGGGTCGAGAACAGGCCCATGGCACCGATCACAATGAGCGCGCCGGCGTACCAGAGCACATGCGCGGCATCGAATTTGGCGGCGGGACTTGCATCGCCCGCCGAACCCTGCCCGGCGCTGCTCGCTAGGAAAGCGAGCAACCGTTCCAGATCGGCCGGGCTGATCACCCCGGCATTTGCGGCGTCCCGGAGATCCTTGGCTGAATATGGCATGCGGCTATCCTCACGGCCGGTTTTTGCGCCTGCTCCCGATCATCCGGGACAAAGACGCCCTGTTCTCATGAGTATATCCGGAAATGAGCAATGTTCAATAATTTCCTGAGCGTCGCTCACGAAATTTGGCGAGCAAGCTCGGGCCCACCCCGCGCCCCCGGCGGATTGGCAATCGCTGGCCGGACTTAGTCCGCCAGCGCCTTCATCTCCTTGTAGAGATCGGATTTGCCCTCGAAGCCGATGCCGGGAAGGTCGGGCATCACGATGTGGCCACCCTCGACGCGCACGCCGTCCGGGAACCCGCCATAGGGCTGGAACAGGTCGGGGTAGCTCTCGTTGCCGCCGAGGCCGAGGCCGGCCGCGATGTTGAGCGACATCTGGTGGCCGCCATGCGGGATGCAGCGGCTCGGCGACCAGCCGTGGGTCTTCAGCACCTCGAGCGTGCGCTGATACTCGCAGAGCCCGTAGGACAGCGCGCAATCGAATTGCAGCCAGTCGCGGTCCGGCCGCATGCCGCCGTAGCGGATCAGGTTCCGCGCATCCTGGTGGCTGAACAGGTTCTCGCCGGTCGCCATCGCCCCCGGATAGAACTCGGCCAGCGCGGCCTGCAGCGCGTAGTCGAGCGGGTCGCCGGCCTCCTCGTACCAGAACAGCGGATACTCGCGCAGCATCTTGGCGTAGGCGATCGCGGTCTCCAGATCGAAGCGGCCGTTGGCGTCGACCGCAAGCTGCGCCGCGCTGCCGATCTCCTTCAGCACCGCCTCGATGCGCTCGCGGTCCTCGGCAAGCGGCGCACCGCCGATCTTCATCTTCACGACGTTGTAGCCGCGGTCGAGATAGCCACGCATCTCCTTGCGCAGCGCGCCGAGGTCCTTGCCAGGATAGTAGTAGCCGCCGGCTGCGTAGACGAAGACGCGCGGATTGGCGGTGAGGCCGTGGCGCTCGGCGAGCAGCCGGAACAGCGGCTTGCCCGCGATCTTCGCCACCGCGTCCCACACCGCCATGTCGATGGTGCCGACCGCGACCGAGCGCTCGCCATGGCCGCCCGGCTTCTCGTTCGACATCAGCGTCGACCAGACCTTGTCCGGATCGAGATTGCCGCCATCGGCATCGAGCAGCAATTTCGGATCGGCTTCCTTGAGGCGCGGCGCAAAGCGCTCGCGGATCAGACCGCCCTGCCCGTAACGGCCGTTGGAATTGAAGCCGTAACCGACCACCCGCTTGCCGTCGCGCACCACGTCGGTGACCACGGCCACCAGGCTCGAGGTCATCTTGGTGAAGTCGATATAGGCGTTGCGGATCGGCGAGGAGATCGGCTTGGTCACCTCGCGGACGTCGACGATACGGACGGACATGGGGGGCTTTCTAAGTTGGGTTTGCCGTCCTCTCCTCGTCATTGCGAGGAGCGAAGCGACGAAGCAATCCATTTCTCAACGAGCGGAGACGTGGATTGCTTCGCTTCGCTCGCAATGACGGCAGAGGAAGCGGCTTCAGGACTTCGCCTTATCCCGGAAATACGGCTCGACCGGCCCGTGCACCTTGATGGTCAGCGGATTGCCGTAACGGTCCTTGGCATTGCCGGCGGTGACGCGGACCCAGCCTTCGCTGATGCAGTACTCCTCGACATTGGTCTTCTCGGCGCCTTTGAAGCGGATGCCGACATCGCGGGCGAGAATATCCGCATTGTAGTACGGGCTGTTCGGATCGACCGAGAGGCGGTCGGGGAATTGGTCGTTGGTGTCGTTGTCGTCGCTCATAGCAGCGCCTCGATGTCCTTCCTCAATCCTTCGGGCCGGGCGGTCGGCGCATGCCGCGCCACGACCTTGCCGGCGCGATCGACCAGGAACTTGGTGAAGTTCCATTTGATCGCGGGCCCGAGCAGGCCCGACTTCTCACGTTTCAGGTGTTCGTACAATGGATGCGCACCTGAGCCATTGACGTCGATCTTGGCGAACATCGGAAACGTGACGGCGTAGTTGGTCTCGCAGAACGCGGCGATCTGCTTCGCATCGCCCGGCTCCTGCGCGCCGAACTGGTTGCAGGGGAAGCCGAGCACGGCGAAGCCGCGCGGCGACAGGCCGGCGTGCAGCTCCTGCAGGCCCTTGTATTGCGGCGTGAACCCGCAGACGCTCGCCGTGTTCACGATCAGCAGCACCTGGCCCTCGAACCGCTGCAGCGGCACGTCGTCGCCGGCGAGCGACTTGGCGGTGAAATCGTAAACGGTCGCCATCTCAGCTGACCGGATCGATCGGCGACGACGGCGTGCCGCCGGCCTCGACCGCCTCACCAGCGGCAAGGCAGAGATCCTCGCGGTAGCGTCCGGCCACCAGTTGCACGCCGACCGGGATCCGTCCGACGAGACCGGTGGAGACCACGAGCCCGGGAAGCCCCATGAACGGGATCGCAATCTGCGGCAGCTGCGCGTGCCACACCCGCGCGAACGACGCCTCGTCCTTGCGGTCGAGATGGTCGGGGAACGGCAGCTCGCCGGACACCGGCATCAGCAGCACCGGATATTTCTCGAAGAAGGCGAACCATTCGCGCGTCAGGGTCGCGCGGCGGGTCAGTGCCTGCGACAGGTCGAACGGATGCACCCGGGCGCGGACGCCGCGCAGGCAGGCCAGTGCGCCGGGATCGCCCTCGCGCTCGGCGAATGCGAGCTGGGCCTCATAGCCGTCGCCGAGCCAGAGCCGGGTCTGGATCTCGGCCGCCTCGCGCAAGGACGGCGTGTTTGCAATTTCCTCGACGATCCAGCCGGCCTTCTGCAAGCGCTTGCCGGCATCGGCCACCGCGGCGACCACTTCCGGCACCGGATTAAGACCGTCGGGATTGAGGCACATCGCAACGCGCTTCTCGCGCGGCGGGCCTTCGAGCGGCACCGGCGCATACCAGGGGTCGCGATAGTCCGGCGCCGACATCGCCGCGAGCGAGATGCGCAGATCGTTGATGGTGCGCGCCAGCGGGCCCGACACCGCGCTGATCTGCGGGCCGATCGGCCGCTCCGGCAAAGCCGAATTGAAGGCCGGGATACGGCCCATGCTTGGCCGCAGGCCGTGCACGCCGCAGGCATAGGCCGGATAGCGCACCGAGCCGGCGATATCGGTGCCGTGAGCGATGTGGCCGATGCCGGCCGCGACCGCCGAACCCGCGCCGCCGGACGAGCCGCCCGGGGTGATGCCGGGATCGCGCGGGTTCTTGGTGTCGCCGTGAATGAGGTTGGTGGTGAACCAGCGATAGGAGACCGCCGGACAATTGGTGCGGCCGAGCAGCACCGCGCCGGCCTTGCGCAGATTGGCGACCACCGGATTGTCGACCCTGGCGATGACGTCGCGCTGTGCCTTCAGCCCATTGGTGGTGGCGTAGCCCTCCTGGTCGACATTGACCTTGATGGTGACCGGCACGCCGGCGAGCGGCCCGACCGCCTCGCCGCGCGCAATGGCCGCATCGATCTTGGCCGCCTGCGCCAGCACGTCGTCCGGCCGGTGATCGACCACCGCGTTGAGCTTCGGGTTGACCGCGTCGAGCCGGGCGAGCCCCGCCTCCGCCGCCTCCTTCGCCGACACCTTCTTCGATCTGATGAGGCTGGCGAGCTCGGCCGCCGACAGACGCCAAATATCCTGCATGTGCAACTCCGTGTGACGCTGCGTTTTAGCGCCGCGCGGAGAACATGGCCAGCGGTCCGCCGCCTGATGTTTCAGCGGACATGCGCGATGTAATAGGCAAGGTCGCCGATCTGCTCCTTTGTGACCGTTTGCATCACGTCGGCCATGGTGGCGTCATAGCCATGGCGGCTGTTGTCCTTGTATTCGGCCAGCGTCTTGGCGAGGTAGTCCTCGCGCTGGTTGGCGATGCGCGGGACATTCTCCTTGCCGGAGAAATCGGTGTTGTGGCAGCTGTTGCAGCGGTTCTGCTGCGCCAGCGCCTGGCCCCGCGCCATCCGCGCCGGATCGCCGGCGTCAGCGGGCGGCGTGGGCTTCGGCAAGGTCGCGATGAAGTCCGAGAAGCTGCGCAAATCATCGTCGGTCAGCGGCTTCGCCATCTCGTTCATCGGGTCGAACACCCGCAGCTTCTCGCGGAACATGAAGAGCTGGATCAGCGCATAGGGCGCCGTCTGGCCGCCAAGCGACGGCGTGTTCTCGGTCTCCGACGTGCCATGCTCGCCATGGCAGGCAAAGCACGCCGCGGCGCGCTCCTGGATGGTCTCGGCATTTGCGGAAAGAGCGGATGCAACCAGGAGCACAGGGATCATGAACTTACGCATCGGCTGCTCCTGACTTTCAGTGTCATTCCGGGGCGCCCGAAGGGCGAACCCGGAATCTCGAGATTCCGGGTCTGGTGCTGTCGCACCAGCCCGGAATGACGTTGGTGGTTGTTACTGATTGGCGACCTTCGGCTTGCCGTAGCTGACGCGATAGACCGCGCCGTTCCAGTCGTCGGAGACCAGCAGCGAGCCGTCCTTCAGCAGCATCACGTCGACCGGGCGGCCGACATACTTGTTGTCTTCGAGGAAGCCGGTCAGGAACGGCTCTATCGACTTCACGGTGCCGTCCTTGTTCAGCCTGACGGCGACCACGTCACCACCCTGCTTCTGCGACTTGTTCCAGGAGCCGTGACGCGCGACGAAGATCACGTTCTTGTAGGTCTTCGGGAACATGCTGCCGGTGTAGAAGCGCATGCCGAGCGACGCGGTATGCGGGCCCATCAGGCCGACCGGCGCGGTGTAGTCCTTGCAGGTCTTGCCCCAGCCGAGCTCCTGGTCGATGATGTTGCCCTGGTAGCAGTACGGCGCGCCGAAATCCTCGCCCGCCTTGGTGATGCGGTTGAGCTCGTCTTCCGGCACCGTCTCCGACAGCCAGTCGCGGCCGTTGTCGGTGAAGTACATCTGCTTGTTCTCGGGATTCCAGTCGAAGCCGACCGTGTTGCGCACGCCGAGCGCGTAGACCTCGGCGCCGGAGCCATCGAGATTCATGCGGCGGATCTGGCCGTGGTCGGCATCATGCAGCACGTTGTTGCCGGGCTGTCCGACCGGAACATAAAGCTTGTTGTCGGGACCGACGGCGATGAACTTCCAGCCATGCGCCTCGTCCTTCGGCAGCTTGTCGTAGATGACGGTGGGCTTCGGGGGGTTATCCAGATTGTCCTCGATCTTGTCGATCTTGGAGACCTTCGAGAGTTCGGCGATGTAGAGCGTGCCGTCCTTGAAGGCGACGCCGTTCGGACGATAGAGACCGGAGGCGATCACCTTGACCGAGCGCTTGCCGTCCTTGTTCACGATCGCATAGACCTTGTCGACGAGGCGGCTGCCGACGAACACCGTGCCCTTGTCGCCGAGCGCCAGCGAGCGCGCATTGGCCATGCCAGCCGCATAGACCTCGACATTGAAGCCGGCCGGCGCCTTGAGCTTGGCGAGCGGCAGCTTGTCGGGCGCGGACGGCAGCGGCGGCGGCGCCACCGGCGCGAGCTTGGCGGCGGCTTCATTGTCGGGACGCCCGATCAAGGGCGAGCCAGGCGGCAGCGGCTGGGCGGCAGGGGCGGCACCTGCCGCCGGCGCGGCCGGCTGTTGCGCCGCAGCAGAGAGCGTGAACGCCCCGAGCATGGCCCCCGCGAGCAGCAAGCTGCGCGGTGCGAACGAGTGTTTTTTCATGAAGATCTCCCCTGGGTGGAAGCCGTTGTTGATTGCGCCATTGACATCGCCCGGCGCCGTTCGGCTTTCCGTTCATAGTCTTGCGAATTTGTCCGGACAATTGCAATCGGAAGCATGCCGGACATCGGCCAACGCATGGTTGTGGCCGCGCGGGGCCAGCGTCAGTGCCTTGTCATCGAGCGGTCCGGGCGATCGAGGATCGCCTCCGTGAATGGAAACTCCAGCACGACCTCGCCCTCGTCGTCGGTCACCTCGATCACGGCGCTGAGCAGCGCGCCGTCGGCGCCCTCGGTCTTGAGCAGTTCGCGAATCATCGCGCGCGCCATTTCCCACGCACGATCCGGGTCCCGCAGGATTTCGCCGTCGGGATCGGAGATCAGCTCGTCGCCGATACGGGTGTTGAAGAAATAGCGTGGCATCGGCTGAACTCGGCTCGGTTAGTCGCCTCCCGTCGCGGGGAAGCACAGGATCGTCACCGGGACCTTCGGAGGACCGCGGGGCTGCTGTTTACTTATTCCAACATCACCATTCACCGTGTGGCTAACAACAGGAAAAAGGTCTGATGCCACGGGCTTTTGACGGGAAACGCGCGCACAAATTTGTGAGTGGGTAAGATTTGCTTGCCGCAGTGCAGCATGCCCTTCGAGGCGGCACCTTACAGAAAATTTAACTGGCGAACTTTTCCAACCACAGTAGTTTAGCCTGCAGGGCGGAAAGTTCGTCCGGTTGCAACAAGGAGAGCCAAATGGCCTGGAAAGCACCGAAGATCGTTGAAGTGTCGGTCGGCATGGAAATCAACATGTATATGTGCGCAACCCGCAAGTAAGCGGCAGCGCCCTCTACACGTTTAGCGTTTTAGCGCAGGTGGACATCCGGGCGTAACGCGCTCCCGACCAAGGGAGTGTGTTTCAAATCCGGAGTCCACCTCGTAACGTTTCTGGGTCCAACAAACTTCTCCAGGCCAAGCTTCTCAGGGGACGGATCATGCTTCGTGTCGTCGTCCTGGGTGCCGCGGCGGGTGGCGGCGTTCCGCAGTGGAACTGCGGCTGTGCCGTCTGCAGGACGGCGCGAAGCGACCACCCCGAACTGCAGAGCACGCAAGCCTCGATCGCCGTCAGCGGCGATGGTGTGCACTGGTTCCTGGTCAATGCGTCCCCGGATCTGCGCCAGCAGTTGATTGCCACGCCGCAGCTGCATCCGAAGCACGGCGCACTGCGCCACAGCCCGATCGCGGGCGTCATCCTCACCAATGGCGAGATCGACGCGGTCGCCGGGCTGCTGTCGATGCGCGAGGGTTCGCCGTTCACGATCTACGCGCATGAGCGGGTGCTCGCGATCCTGCGCGCGAACAGCATCTTCAACGTGCTCAGCGACAAGAACGTCGACCGCCGGCCGATCGCGGTCGACCAGGCCTTCGAACCGGCCCTGCCCGACGGATCGCCGTCCGGGCTCGAGGTGCTGCCGTTTGAGGTTCCCGGCAAGGGCGCGTGGTATCTTGAGGGCAAGGCGCATCCGGCGGGCGCCGACGGCGTCGGCGATACGCTCGGCCTGCGTATTGCTGACCGGCGCAGCGGCAAATATTTCTATTTCCTGGCCGCCTGCGCACGGGTGACTGACGATCTGAAATCACGGCTCAAGGGCGCCCCGCTGGTGTTTTTCGACGGCACGGTGTGGCGCGACGACGAACTGATCGCGGCGGGCCTTGGCAACAAGACCGGCCAGGGCATGGGCCATATCGCGATGTCGGGCGATCAGGGTGCGATCGAAAGCCTCGCCGGGCTCGACATCGGACGAAAAGTGTTTTTGCATATCAACAACTCCAACCCGGCGCTGCTTGGGACCTCGGCCGAACGCAAGGCGGCCGAACAGGCGGGCTGGCAGATTCCCTCCGACGGAACGGAGATCGTGCTGTGAATGTCGTGCTGACCTCAGGAATGACCGCGCTCTCGATCGGCAAGGGCATCACGCTCGACACTGCCGAGGAGATGGAGGCGACGCTGCGCACGATCGGTGCCACGCGGTATCACAGCCTGCACCCGTTCCACCGCCTGCTGCACGGCGGCAAGCTCAACAAGGGCCAGGTCCAGGCCTGGGCGCTGAACCGCTATTACTACCAGAGCACAATCCCGCTGAAGGACGCGATGGTGATCTCGCGCTTCCGCGACCGCAACACAAGGATCGAATGGCGCCACCGCATCGAGGATCACGACGGCGATGTCGGCAATGAAGGCGGCATCGAGCGCTGGCTGAAGTTGACAGAAGGCCTCGGGCTCGACACGGCCTATGTGGAGTCAACCGAAGGCATTCTGCCGGCGACGCGCTTCGCCGTCGAAGCTTATGTGCATTTCTGCCGCGATCGCACGCCGCTGGAGGCGATCGCCTCCTCGCTCACCGAACTGTTCGCGCCGAACCTGCACGAGGAGCGCATCTCGGGGATGCTGAAGCACTACGACTTCGTCAACCCCGACATCATGAGCTATTTCAGCCGCCGCCTCACCCAGGCGCCGCGCGACGCCGGCTTCGCGCTTGATTATGTCAAGCAGCACGCCAAGACGCCGGCGGAGCGCGAAGCGGTCTGCAACGCGCTGATCTTCAAGACCAACGTGCTGTGGGTGCAGCTCGACGCGCTGTATCATGCGTATGTCGACGGCCAGATTCCGCCCGGCGCGTTCGTGCCGAAGACAGGTTAGAGCATGATCCGGAAAAGTGGGAGCCGGTTTTCCGAAAGATCATGCTCAGACAAAGAGACTTAGATCATGGCCAGCCGCAACATCAGCGTCAGCGAGACCAGCCGGCCGAAACTGCCGCGCCATACCAAGCTGAAATTCGACGAGACGCGGCAGGTCTGGGTGATCCTGGCGCCGGAGCGCGTGCTGGCGCCGGATGAGATCGCGGTCGAGGTGCTGCAGCTGTGTGACGGCATGCGCAGTGTCGCCGAGATGGTGGACCAGCTCGCCGAAAAATACGCCGCCCCACGCGAGGCGATCGCGACCGACGTGATCGCGATGCTGCAGGATCTGGCCGACAAGGGTTTTCTCACCGAAGCGCGCGAGAGCACAGCATGAGCGACACGCTCGCCGACACCAAGACGACAGCGCCGGGCCCGAGCGCAGCCCCAAGCGATGGGCTCGCCGTGCTGGAGAGCCGCCGCTCGGCGGCCGAGACCTACGGCATTCCCCTTGCGGTGCTGCTCGAGATCACCCACCGCTGCCCGCTGCAATGCCCCTACTGCTCGAACCCGGTCGAGCTCGACCGCGGCTCGACCGAGCTCACCACGGACGAATGGAAGAAGGTGCTGAGCGAGCTTGCCGAGCTCGGCGTGCTGCAGATCCATTTCTCCGGCGGCGAGCCGACCGCGCGCAAGGACATCGTCGAGCTGGTGCAGCACGCGACCGATGTCGGGCTCTATTCCAACCTGATCACCTCGGCCGTGCTGTTGACCAGGGACAAGCTTTCGGCGCTGGCCGACGCCGGCCTCAGCCATGTGCAGATCAGTTTTCAGGGCAACGAGCCCAACGTCGCCGACCGCGTGGCCGGGCTGAAGGACGCGCACAAGAAGAAGCTCGAGGTCGCCAAATGGACGCGCGAGCTCGAATTGCCGCTCACGGTGAATGCGGTGATGCACCGGCAGAACCTGCATCAGCTGACCGACATCATCCAGATGGCGGTCGACCTCGACGCCGACCGGCTCGAGGTCGCCAACGTGCAGTATTACGGCTGGGCGCTGAAGAACCGTGCCGCGCTGATGCCGACGATCGAGCAGATCGAGGAGACCAGCCGCATCGTCGAGGAAGCCCAAATGCGCCTGAAGGGCACGCTTGCGATCGACTATGTGGTGCCGGATTACTACGCGCTGCGGCCGAAGAAATGCATGGGCGGCTGGGGCCGCCAGTTCTTCAACATCTCGCCGGCCGGCAAGGTGCTGCCGTGCCACGCCGCCGAAAGCATCACCGGGCTTGAATTCGAATCGGTGCGCTCGAATCATTCGATCGCCTGGATCTGGCAGAACTCGGAGGCCTTCAACCGCTATCGCGGCACCGGCTGGATGCCGGAGCCGTGCAAGGGTTGCGAATTCCGCGAGATCGATTACGGCGGCTGCCGCTGCCAGGCCTTTGCGCTGACCGGCGATGCCGGCAACACCGACCCGGCCTGCGCGCTGTCGCCGCGACACGAGGAGATCTTCAAGCAGGCCGAGCAGGAATCCGCCGGCACGCAGAACCGCTTCCTGTATCGTAACTTCGCCGGCGGCACGTTGGAGACGGACGCCCCCCGAAACGAATCCCAGGACAAGCGCAATGGCGCCTGACGCCGACGTCGGCAAGGCCGCGAGGCGTGCCGATCCCTTTGCGCCGCTGACGTCGGAATGGCTCGACGTCGGCGATGGCCACGATCTCCATGTCGAGAGCGTCGGGCGCGAGGGTGGCATTCCCGCGGTCTATCTGCATGGCGGCCCCGGTAGCGGCTGCCAGCCCGATCATCGCCGGCTGTTCGATCCCGAGCGCTTTCACGCCGTGCTGTTCGACCAGCGCGGCTGCGGCCGCAGCCGGCCGAAGGGCAGCCGCGACAACAACACGACGCAGCACCTGATCGCGGACATGGAGAAGATCCGCGAGCGGTTCGGCTTCGCGCGCTGGATGGTGGTCGGCGGCTCCTGGGGCGCGACGCTGGCGCTGGCCTATGCGCAGGCCCATCCCGAGCGGGTCAGCGGGCTCGCACTGCGCGCGACGTTTCTCGGCACAGCCGAGGAGCTGGACGACGTTTTCCTGCGCGCCCTGCCGCGCTTCTATCCCGCCCTCCACGAGGACTTCCTCAACTTCCTGCCCGAGAGCGAGCGCGCAGCACCGCTTGCGGCCTATTATCGCCGCATCCTCGATCCCGACGCCGCCGTGCATGCGCCGACCGCGCGCGCCTGGCACGACACCGAACGCGCGTTGTCGGAGCACACGCCGAAGCAGACGCGGCTCGATCTCAAGGCCTCAGGCGCCCTGCCCTCGACGCCGTTCATGGAGGCGCACTACTTCGCCAACGATTGCTTCATGCGGCCGCGTCAATTGATGGACGAGGCCGGCAAGCTCGCCGGCATTCCCGGCATCCTGGTCCAGGGCCGTTACGATCTGTTGTGCCCGCCCGCAACATCGCACGCGCTCGCCGCGCGCTGGCCGGGCAGCGAGGTCCGCATCATCGATGGCGCCGGCCACATCCTCTACGATCCCGGCATCCGCAACGCCGTGATGAAGGCGATCGCCGACCTCGCGGCCAAGCGCTAGACCGCCGCCGGAACGCACCCGACGTCAAGGAGCCGGTGAAGAACTCGACCGGCTCCCTTGCTTCCCTCAATGTTTGCACTTGCCGGGAGGACATGCCGGCGCTGCCCGTGGCGCCGCGGCCGCGGGCCTTGGCGGCGCCGCCATCCGCGGTGGCGGCGCTGCATGTTGCACCTGCATCGCCGGCCGAGGCGGCGGCGCGGCGCGCGGAGCCGGTGCCGGCGCCGGACGCGGCGGCAAAGCCGCAGCACGAGGTGGCGGGGCAACCGGCCGCGGCGGGGGAGCCGCAGCCCGCACGGGCGGAACTGCGGCATGGACCGGCGGAGCTGCCGCATGCGCCGGCGCGGGCCGGGAGACCGGCGCCGGCGACACTGCGGCGCGCGCGGGTGCCGGGTGCGCCGCCGGCGTCGGCCGTGTCGACATCGCGCTGTTCGCCGGCGACGGCGCCGCCGAGGGCTTCACGTTTGCGGTCGGCGCGGTCGCCGCATGCGGAAGCGGTTGCGCACCTGGCTTGCCGGCGGCCGCGGGTGAGGCGGGCGCGTTTGTCGCCGGCGCGGCACCGGGCTTGGCCGGAGGAGCAGGCTGCGCATTGGCAGGCGCCATGGCAGTCGCCGGCTTGCCCGGCACCACCGCATTCGGCTTTGCGCCAGGTTGCGCGGCGCCGGGTTGTGCGGCTCCCGGCGGCACAGCGCCATGCTGCATGGCATTGGCCGGTGCGGTCGCCGACTGCGGCAGCGGCGGTCCATTTTTCGCGCCCGGCAGGGTATGCGCACCCGGCGTGCCCTGCGCGCCCATCGCATTCGGAGCGGCGGCAGCATTCGGAGTGGCAGCAGCGTTCGGCGCCGCGGCAGCGTTCGGTGCGGCGCGCGGAGCTCCCATCGCCGCGCCCTGCGCGGGCGTCGCGCCTTGCGGAGCGCCCGGCAGATTGGCGCGCTGCATCGCCGCGGCCGGCAGTCGCGGTGCCGCCGTCACCGGCGCGCCGCCCATCGCCGCCGTCACCCCGGCCGCATGGAGCTGCGCCGGCGTCGGGTTGGGATTGTTGATGACCGTGTTGATGACCGTGGTGTTGTGGATGTTGTTGAACACGATGTTGTTCTGCGGCGGCACGACATAGGCCGGTGCGGCGACATAGGCCGGCATCGCCACGAACATCGGCGTCGGCAGCAAGTACAGGCCGATCGGCGGCGGCGGTGGCGGCAGCACGACGAAGTCCGGCGGCGGCGGCGGCAGGAAGAACACCGGCGGCGGCGGTGGCGGCGCGAAGGCGAACACCGGATCGCTGTAATACAGCACCGGGCGGTCGACATAGTCGATCTCGTCGGGCGGCGGTGGCGGCACGTCGTAGTCGAGCACCGTGAACTGCGCCGGCGGCTCCAGCGCGGCCGACAGATAGGCGAGCCGGCGCCGGCAGTCGTAGGCATGCGGCCCGCGCGGATAGCGCCGCAGATACGACCAATACGCATCAGTCGAGTCGGCGTTGTAGGTGCGCCGCCAGGTGATCGCCTCGCGCCGCGCCGCCACGATCGCGCGCACGCGCTTGGCCAGCGGATCGTTCGGATAGGCCTGCAGGTAATCCTCGTAGCCCTGCAGCGTGTCGCGCTCCAGCGCCGCGGCGTAGGCATCCTGCGCCGAGAAATCGCGGATCGGCTTGGTGCGCAGCCCGGCATCGACCTGCTGCGGCGGCGCGTCCGGCTTGCGCTCGAAGAACATGAAGGGCGCGTCGACCTTGTGCGCATCCCACGGGATCTCGGCGCCCTTGGTCATCTCGTTGACCCGCAGGCGGACGCGGTCGAACACCTCGGGCAGAGTCAGGCCGCCGGTGCGGATCATTTCCGCCAGTGCTTGCGCGTAAGGCCCGTAGGGCGGCGCACCGTCAGGAGCAACGGTGCCGGGCGCCGAGTTGAAGGCGATCAGCATCTTCGGATCGGGATCGACCAGCGCAAGACCGCCGGCCAGCGGCTGGCCTTCCTTGGCGAAGGGATTGCTGCGCGCCGCATCGAGCACGATCACGCCAGCCTTGATCGGCAGCGCCGAGAGTTGGTGGCTGTAGTCGGAGATGCGGATCGCCTCGACCGGCACGTCGGTGTCGCGGGCAATCTTGGCATCGACCGGCACGAAATAGTTCTCGCCGGTGAGCTGCACGCCGTAACCGGCGAGATAGACGAAGGCGACGGCATTGGGCCCCGCCTCCTGCACCTTCTGGATGAAATCGCGGAACGATTTGCGCAGCGTCTCGCCGTCGAGATCGCGTGCGCCGATCACGTCGAAGCCGGCGGCCTGCAAGGTCTGCGCGATCAGACCGGCGTCGTTCGCGGCGGTCTGCAACGCGCCGGCCTCATAGGCGCCGTTGCCGACGACAAGTGCGAGACGCTTTTCCTGATCCTGCGCATGCACGGGAAGCGAGGCGAGCGACACCAGACCGACGATCAATGCCCACAGAATGCGTGCCATGGTGGTCGTCCCTTTTCTTCTCGAGAGTTGGCGTAACGAATGAAATGCTACCTCTGTGAACCGGTGCTGAACAGCATTGCAGCAATTGTGGCAATCCTTGGTCTGTGGTGACGGGAACCGGCTTCCCTGGTTTGCGCGATCAGGCGATATTGCGCGGATAAAACAGGCAAAAAAGGAGCACTCGATGCCAATCGCCGGACAAGGCATGCTGCTGACTTCGATGGATATCGACAGCTTGCACGAAGCTGAATTCAATCGCTGGTACGACCGCGAGCATCTCGAGGAACGGGTCGCCATCGACGGCTTTCTGGAAGCCCGCCGCTACGTCGCCCATGACGGCAAGCCGAAATATCTCAGCCTCTACTCGACCGCGACCTTCGATGTGCTCGAGAGCCTGGCCTATCGCAAGGCGCTCGCCAACCAGACCGACTGGTCGAAGGCCAATATCGCGCGCTTTCAGAACATGATCCGCGGGGTCGCGCGCATCACGATCAGCCGCGGCGTCGGCAGGGGCGCAGCCCTCGGCATCATCCGCCTGCGCCCGCCCGCCGAAGGCGCGGACAAACTTCGCGCTGCATTGCGGGAGCAACTCGATCCAGCTTCGCGCGACGGCACCATCTCGATGCACCTTCTGGAGAACGACCCTGATCTGTCGAAACCGCTCACGCCGGATGCGGCGAAACCCGATCCCGGGGCCGGCGACTGGTTCGTGCTGATCGACGCCACCGACGTCGGCGCGATCCCCGCAGCGGCCGCAGGCATCACCGGCAATGCAGCCTTGAAGCCGCTCGTGGTCACCAGCGGCGTCTACAGGCTGTTGTGGGATATCGCGAAGAGCGACCTTCCGCGCGAGTAAGCCTGATCCGAAAGCGTGCGAAGCGCTTTCCCGAAAAACATCTTCTCAAGCAAACGTGGCGGTGCAGATCATGCTGCACCGCCACATAACGCAATCGAGATTAACGCTACACGCGCATCAGCCGCGCGAAAGCTGATGATCGGACAATTTAGCCTTTGCCTTCTCTGGAACGGCTCTAATAAGATAAGCCTATGATCCAATTCAAAAACCAGAACAACGCCACGTGAGCGTTCGTCGTCAACGATAAGGCCGCGCGGGTCTGGCATTTTCGCGCGGGTCAAAGGTAGGAATGAAACCGACTGATATCTCGGCGCCTGACTACTTCCACAAAGTAGTCGATTGCCAATGGGCCTGTCCCGCACACACCCCCGTTCCCGAGTACATCCGGTTGATTGCTGAGGGGCGTTACAGCGACGCCTACATGATCAATTGGAAGTCCAACGTGTTCCCCGGCATTCTCGGGCGCACCTGCGACCGTCCATGCGAGCCAGCATGCCGCCGCGGCCGGGTCGAGGACAACCCGGTCGCGATCTGCCGCCTGAAGCGCGTCGCAGCCGACTTCAAGGACGACATCAAGCATCGGCTGCCGAAGCCCGGGCCGAAGAACGGCAAGCGCATCGCGCTGGTCGGCGGCGGCCCTGCCTCGCTCGCCGTGGCGCGCGATCTCGCGCCGCTCGGCTATCACTGCACCGTGTTCGACGGCGATCCCAAGGCCGGCGGCATGATGCGCAGCCAGATTCCGAAATTCCGCCTGCCCGACAGCGTGATCGACGAGGAGACCGACTACATCCTGAACCTCGGTGTCGAGTTCAGGGGTGGTCAGCGCGTCGACAGCCTGGAGCAGCTGCTCGCCGAGAACTATGACGCGATCTTTGTCGGCTCTGGCGCACCGCGCGGCCGCGAGCTCGACATCCCCGGCCGCAAGGAGGGCGCCGCCAACATCCATATCGGCATCGAGTGGCTGGCCAACGTGTCGTTCGGCCACGTCGACAAGATCGGCCGCCGCGTCATCGTGCTCGGCGGCGGCAACACGGCGATGGATTGCTGCCGCACCGCGCGCCGCCTCGGCGGCGAAAGCGTCAAGGTGATTGTCCGCTCCGGCTTCGAGGAAATGAAGGCTTCGCCGTGGGAGAAGGAAGACGCGCTTCACGAGGACATCCCGATCCTGAACTACATGGTGCCGGTGGCGTTCAAGCATGTGGCCGGCAAGCTGATCGGCGTCACCTTCCAGAAGGTGAAGGCGGAGTACGACGCCAAGGGCCGCCGCAATCTGGTGCCCTCGGGCGAGCCGGACGAGACCGTGCCCTGCGACGATGTGCTCGTTGCGGTCGGCCAGGAGAACGCGTTCCCCTGGATCGAAGCCGATTGCGGCATCGAATTCGACAAGTGGCACATGCCGAAGGTCGATCCCAAGACGTTCGTCTCGACCAATCCGAAGGTGTTCTTCGGCGGCGATGCGGCGTTCGGGCCGAAGAACATCATCTGGGCGGTGGCGCATGGCCACGACGCCGCGCTCTCCATCCACCGCATGCTGTCCGGCGAGGACATCAACGAGCGCCCGCTGCCCGAGGTGCACGTCTCCTCGCAGAAGATGGGCATCCACGAGTGGAGCTACGACAACGACATCTCCGCCGACAAGCGCTTCAAGGTGCCGCATCGCGACAAGGTGGTCGCGCTGAAGGACATCCGCGCCGAGGTCGAGCTCGGCTACGACCTCAAGCTCGCGCTCGGCGAGGCGCAGCGCTGCCTGAATTGCGACGTGCAGACGGTGTTTTCCGCGCCGCTCTGCATCGAATGCGACGCCTGCGTCGACATCTGTCCGATGGACTGCATCAGCTTCACCGAGAACGGTGAGGAGGATGATTTGCGGCAGCGGCTGAAAGCGCCCTCGCCGCATCACGACCAGGCGCTCTACGTCTCCGGCGACCTCAAGACCGGCCGCGTCATGGTGAAGGACGAAGACGTCTGCCTGCATTGCGGGCTGTGTGCCGAGCGCTGCCCGACCGGCGCCTGGGACATGCAGAAGTACCTCATCGATATGGTTCAAGCGGGATCAACATGTCAGTCCAAAGCCCGATCAGCAGCGTAAACGACTTCGTCGTCCGCTTCGCCAACGTCAACGGTTCGGGCTCGGCTTCCGCCAACGAGCTGTTCGCGCGCTCGATCCTGCGCCACGGCGTGCCGGTCTCGCCACGCAACATCTTCCCGTCCAACATCCAGGGCCTGCCGACCTGGTATGAGGTGCGCGTCACCGAGGACGGTCATCTCGGCGCCCGCGGCGGCGTCGACCTGATGGTGGCGATGAACCCGCAGACCTGGGACAAGGACGTCGCCTCGATCGAGCCCGGCGGCTATCTGTTCTACGATTCGACCAAGCCGATGCCGTCGTCGAAATTCCGCGAGGACATCACCGTCATCGGCGTGCCGCTGACCGCGATCACCAACTCGACCTACACCGATCCCAGGCAGCGCCAGCTGTTCAAGAACATCATCTATCTCGGCGCGCTCTGCGCCCTGCTCGACCTCGATCCCAAGCTGGTCGAGCAGCTGATCGGCGAGCAGTACAAGGGCAAGGAGAAGCTGCTGTCCTCCAACGTCCATGCGCTGCATCTCGGCCGCGACTGGGCGCTGCAGAACCTGAAATGTCCGCTCGGGCTGCGGGTGAAGAAGTCCGACAAGGTCGGCGACCGCATCTTCGTCGAAGGCAACAGCGCGGCCGCGCTCGGCGCCGTCTATGGCGGCGCCACCGTGTGCGCGTGGTATCCGATCACGCCGTCATCATCGGTGGCGGAGGCCTTCACCAGCCACTGCAAGAAGTACCGCCACGATCCCGAAACCGGCAAGGCGAAATACGCCATCGTGCAGGGCGAGGACGAACTCGCCTCGATCGGCATCGTGATCGGCGCCTCCTGGAACGGCGCACGGGCCTTCACCGCGACCTCGGGTCCCGGCATCTCGC
This sequence comes from Bradyrhizobium sp. USDA 4510, assembly GCF_054059095.1. Lineage (NCBI taxonomy): Bacteria > Pseudomonadati > Pseudomonadota > Alphaproteobacteria > Hyphomicrobiales > Nitrobacteraceae > Bradyrhizobium > Bradyrhizobium sp. USDA 4510. The sequence goes on from NZ_JBSSBT010000001.1 coordinate 5,691,071, forward strand.
TGATGACCGAGTTCATCGGCCTGTCCTATTTCGCCGAGATCCCGGCCGTGATCATGAACATCCAGCGCGCCGGCCCCTCGACGGGCATGCCGACCCGCACCCAGCAATGCGACGTGATCGCCTGCGCCTATGCCTCGCACGGCGATACCAAGCACGTGCTGCTGTTCCCGGAAGATCCGGCGGAGGCGTTCGAGTTCGCCGCGGCCGCCTTCGACCTCGCCGAGCGGCTGCAGACCACGATCTTCCTGATGCTCGATCTCGACATCGGCATGAACCACCGGCTGTGCCGCCCGCTGAAGTGGGACGACGCCAAGCAATACGACCGCGGCAAGGTGATGACGGCGGAGATGCTCGAGGAAGGCCGCGACTTCGGCCGCTATCTCGACGTCGACGGCGACGGCATCCCCTATCGCACCTATCCCGGCACGCATCCGACCAAGGGTTCCTACTTCACCCGCGGCACCTCGCGCGACCGCTACGCGCGCTATTCCGAGGAAGGCGCGGTCTACGCCGACAACATGCAACGCCTGGTGCGCAAGTTCGAGACCGCGCAGGACATGGTGCCGCGGCCGCTGCAGGCCAATGCGGCGAAGCCGACCAAATACGGCGTGATCTATTTCGGCTCGACCTCGCCCGCGATGGACGAGGCGATCGGGATCCTGGAGGCGCGCGGCCACCAGCTCGACCGCATGCGCATCCGCGCCTTCCCGTTCCACTCCAGCGTCGCGAGCTTCATCGCCGACCACGACTTCGTCTACGTGGTCGAGCAGAACCGCGACGCCCAGCTTCGCCAGCTGATCGTCAACGAGAACGGCATCGACCCCGTCAGGCTGGTGCCGATCCTGCACTATGACGGCACGCCGATCACCGCGCGCTTCATCGCGGGCGCGATCGGCGACCACCAGGATCATCTCAAGGTGACCCCTCTCCGCAAGGCCGTGACATGACCTACATTGCAAAGCCGAAGTTTCATCATCCCGGCCTGAAGAAGAACGAGCTGGGCTATACCCACCGCGACTATGAGGGGAAGATCTCGACGCTGTGCGCCGGCTGCGGCCACGATTCGATCACCGCCTCGATCATCGAGGCCTGCTACGAGCTCTCGATCGAGCCGCACCGGGTGGCGAAGATTTCCGGCATCGGCTGCTCGTCGAAGACGCCGGACTATTTCCTCGGCAATTCGCACGGCTTCAACTCGGTGCACGGCCGCATGCCGTCGGTGCTGACCGGCGCCAACCTGGCCAACCGCGACCTGATCTATCTCGGCGTCTCCGGCGACGGCGATTCCGCCTCGATCGGCTTCGGTCAGTTCGCGCATTCGATCCGGCGCGCCGTCAACATGACCTACATCGTCGAGAACAACGGCGTGTACGGCCTGACCAAGGGCCAGTTCTCGGCCACCGCCGACCGCGGCTCGAAGTCCAAGAAGGGTGTCGTCAATACCGACAACGCGATCGACCTGGTCGCGATCGCGCTGCAGCTCGGGGCCACGTTCGTGGCGCGCTCTTTCTCCGGCGACAAGACCCAGCTGGTGCCGCTGATCGCGGCTGCGATCCGCCACCAGGGCGCGTCCTTCATCGACGTGATCAGCCCCTGCATCGCCTTCAACAACCACGCCGGCTCGACCAAGAGTTTTGACTATGTCCGCGAGCACAATGACGCGGTGAATCGCCTCGACGTGCTGGTCGGCCGCGATCCGATCAGCGTCGACTATGCGCCCGGCACCGTTCAGGTGGTCGAGCAGCATGACGGCTCCAGACTGGCGCTGCGCAAGCTCGACGCCGACTACGATCCGCATGATCGTCTGGGCGCGATGACCTTCCTGCAGAAGCACGCGGCCAAGGGCCAGATCGTCACTGGCCTGCTCTATGTCGATCCGGATGCCGAGGATCTGCACACCCATCTCGACACCGTCGAGACGCCGCTCAACACGCTCGACGAACAAGCGCTGTGCCCGGGTTCAGCCGTGCTGGACAAGATCAACGCCAGCCTGCGCTGAGCAGTGGCAGCACACTCCGTGTCGTCCCTGCTCCCGTGCGCAATTGCGCACCAGGCAGGGACGACAGCGGAGTTGGTGACGGCTACTTGTCGCTCAAGACGTCGCCGAACAGCGCCCAGGACTTGCCGTCGAACCGCGCCATCTGGATTTGCCGGATCGGCGTCACATTGTCGGGCTCGGTCTGCACCTTGATGCCGGGCAACAGCATCGGCAGCTCGAGCGCCTTCAGATTGGTCGCCTGCTTGATGATGTTGGCGCGGCTGTAATCGCCGTTGCAGTTCTTCAGCACCGCCGTCATGACCTGCGCCACCGTGTAGCCCTGCACGTTGAAGAGGTCGCCCGGGCTCGCATTCGGCTGGTACTTCTTCATCCAGTCCGCAAACTCCTTCTGCGCGGGATCGTCGGCCCAGCGCGGATCGGTCGGATCCTTCAGATAGAGCCCGGTCACGACGCCGATGACGTTCTCGAGACCGGCCGGTTCAAGCACCGCGGAGACCGAGTTCGAGACGGTCGGAAGGATGGTCAGCGGCTTCCAGCCCATGCTCGCCGCCTTGCGCAGCGCCTGGGCCGCGAATTTCGGCGTCGCCTCCGCGAAGAAGACGTCCGCGCCGGACTCGCGCATCGTCACCATCTGGGAATCGATGGTGGGATCGGTCGTGAGATACGTGGTCTCGGCGACGATCTGGCCGACATGCTCGCCGAGCCCGTCCTTGAAACCCCTCAGATAGTCCTTGCCGGCGTCCTCGTTGGGCGTGATGACGGCGATCTTCGCATCCGGCTTGGTCTTCAGGATGTATTTTGCGTAGAGCCGGCCTTCGAGCTCGTAGGTCGGATTGAAACCGACCGTCCACGGGAACTGTTTTGGATCGTTCCAGCGCGTCGCGCCGGAGGACACGAACAGCTGCGGCACGCGCTTGATGTTGAGGTACTTCTGCACCGAGATGTTCGGCGCGGTGCCGACCGCGCTGAAGATCGCGAGCACCTCGTCCTGCTCGACGAGCTTGCGGGTCTGCTCGACGGTCTTCGACGGTGAATAGGCGTCGTCGAGACTCTCGAAGTCGATCTTGCGGCCGTTGATGCCGCCCTGATCGTTGAGCATCTGGAAATATGCGGCTTCGGCACGCGCGATCGTGCCGTAGGCCGACGCCGGGCCGCTATAGGGCGCGGTGTTTCCTATTTTGATCGCGGTATCGGCTGCCACGGACGGCGAGATCAACGAGGCCGTGAGCGCGGTGAAGGCGAGAAAGCCCGCCAGGCGGGAGCGAGTTGACAAGAGCATATCCTTTTCTTGGTTTTCTTGACGCGGCGCACATTATCCATCGCGTCCGCGCAGGCAATCACCAAGAACGTCTCGCGAGATTTCCGCATGCCGGCAATCGCGCTCGCGCATAGAACGCCATGCGCTTTCAAAGTCGGAATGTTGCCGGCATGTTCATGATGTGAGCCTTCGATAGACATGAAGGTTCACCGAGCAAGACTCGCATTCCGCGCGGCGGTGTGCGCCGCGCTCATGTCAGCGAGAGCGTGATCCTCACGCCGCGACCGCGGCCGCGCGCGGGCTGACGACGTATTCCTTCAACACCTTGTCGGTGCCGTCGATTTCGGTCAGCGCGACGTCGTAGGACCACAGATCGGCGAGGTGTTGCAGCACGCGCCGCGCGTCGGTCTCGTTGAGCTGCGCGCCCTTCACGGTGGTGTGACGCAGCATCAGGCGGCGATCGCCGTCGAGATCGACATCCACGACCTCGATATTGGCGTCGACGAAGCCGACGTCGTATTGCCGCGCCAGCTCGCGGCGGACCCGGCGGTAGCCGCGCTCGTCGTGGATCGCGTCGACCTTGATCCCCTGGCTTTCCGCGGGGTCGTCGTGCAAATGGAACATGCGGAAGCGCCGGATCAGCGCCGGGCTGAGGAACTGGTTGATGAAGCTCTCGTCGCGGTAGTTGCTCCAGATCTCGCGCAGCACGCCCTCGACGTCGCCCTTGCCGGCGATATCGGGAAACCACTCGCGGTCCTCGTCCTCCGGATTTTTCACGATCCGCTCGATGTCCTGCATCATGGCGAAGCCGAGCGCGTAGGGATTGAAGCCGGAATAGCGGCGGTCGTCGAATTCGGGCTGGAACACCACATTGGTGTGCGACTGCAGGAATTCGAGGAAATTGCCGTCGGTGAGCCGGCCCTGCTGATGCAGCCGGCTCATGATGCGGTAATGGACGTAGGTCGCGGTGCCCTCGTTCATCACCTTGGTCTGGCCCTGCGGGTAGAAATACTGCGCGATGTGGCGGACGATGCGGATCAGCTCGCGCTGCCAGGGTGCAAGGCGCGGCGCGGTCTTCTCGAGGAAATAGAGGATGTTCTCCTGCGGCAAGCCGAGCAGCGCGCGGCGGCGCTCGGCCGTGAGCGTAGCCTTGCTCTTGGCCTTGGTGTTCGGCACCGTCCGCCACAAATCGTTGAACACGCTTTCCTCGTGCTGCCGGCGCTCGCCGGCCCGCTTCTCCTCGGCACGCAAATCGAGCGTCTTCTTTCCGGGATAGCGGTCGACGCCATGCGACATCAGCGCATGCGCGGCATCGAGCGTCCGCTCCACCGTCTCGCGGCCATGGCGGTCCTCGCAGACCGCGATGTAGCCCTTGGCGAATTCCAGATAGTCGAGAATGCCGTCGGCGTCGGTCCACTGCTTGAACAGATAGTTGTTCTTGAAGAAGTGATTGTGCCCGAACGCCGCGTGCGCGATCACCAGCGTCTGCATCGTCGCCGTGTTCTCCTCCATCAGATAGGAGATGCACGGCGAGGAATTGATCACGATCTCATAGGCGAGGCCCATCAGGCCCTTGCGATAGGACGCTTCCTGGAACGCGAATTGCTTGCCGAATGACCAGTGCTTGTAGAACAGCGGCATGCCGACCGAGGAATAGGCGTCGAGCATCTGCTCGGCGGTGATCACCTCGATCTGGTTGGGATAGACGTCGAGCCCGAGCTCGGTGCGCGCGATTTTCTCGCAGGCGTCGTGGACCCGCTGCAAGGTCTGGAAATCCCAATCGGCGCCCTCGAACAGCCGTTCCCCGGAAGAACCCATCACGCTACACCCTTTCCTGCTTGCTGCGGCGCTTGAACAGGTCCTGGAACACCGGGAAGATCTCGCCGCGCTCGCTCACCTTGCGCATCGACAGCGGCGCGCCCTCGTTGCGCAGACGCTCATAGAGCGTCCAGAGCGAGGAGTCCGGCATGTCGAAAGTGTAGTTGGCGGCTTCGCCGACCTCGAGATAGGCGAAGAACTGGCAGACCGGCAGGATCTTGTCGGTCAGGAGGTGACCGGTCAGCGCGCTGTCCGAGGTCATGTTGTCACCGTCCGAGGCCTGGGCGGCATAGATGTTCCAGTCGGCCGGACGGAAGCGGGTGCGGACGATATCGTTCATCGCGACCAGCGCGCTCGACACCAGCGTGCCGCCGGAAGCCGGGCCATGGAAGAAGGTGTCCTCGTCGACCTCCTCGGCGCGGTCGGTGTGGCGGATGAACACGATCTCGACGTGCTTGTAGCGCCGCTTCAGGAACACGTAGAGCAGCATATAGAACCGCTTCGCCAGATCCTTCATGTGCTCGGACATCGAGCCCGATACGTCCATCAGGCAGAACATCACGGCCTGCGCCACCGGCTTCGGCACCGTCTCGAAGCGGCGGTAGCGGATGTCGATCGGATCGATGAACGGGATCCGTTTGGCCTTGGCCTTCAACGCTTCGAGCAGCGCCAGCAGCTCGCGGCGCCGCGCATCGTCATCGCATTCGGCAAGCTCCGCCTCGAGCGCCTCGATGTCGTCCTTGCGCGGCCGGCGCAGTGCCACGCGCCGCGCCAGCGCCCGGCTCACCGTGCGGCTGATCGAGATGTTGGCGGGCGAGCCCGACGTCGCATAGCCGGCGCGCTGGATGCCTTCGCTTTCGGTTTCCGCAAGTTTGCGTTTGGCAAGATCGGGCAGTTCGAGGTCGTCGAGGAAGAGATCGACGAATTCGTCGCGGCTGAGCACGAAGCGGAAGGCGTCCTCGCTGTCGCCCTCGCCTGCGCCGGAGCCCTTGGCGCCGCTTTGGTTCGGGCGCTGCAGCCAGTCGCCCTCGACGAACTTCTTGTTGCCGGGCAGCACCATGTCACGTGTGCCGCCCTCGCGCCGGAACCGCGGCTCATCCATGCCGTCCAGCGGGATTGTCACTTCGCCACCTTCCAGGACATCCTTGATGTCCCGGTCCTGTGACGACTTCTTGACGGCCCCCTGCACCAGCGCCTTGGCGCGCCGCAGGAAGCGCTGGCGGTTCTCCAGGCTCTTGCTACCCGGATTCAACCGCCGATCGACGATATGCATGACCACGTTGCATCTGCCTCACCGGATGCGATCATGACAGTCGCATCGCATTTTATTGGACAGGACGAGACGAAACGGAAAGCCGGTGCCGGCTTTCCGGATCGCGTATTAGCCGGCCTGCTTCACCCGCATGTACCACTCGACGAGCCGGCGGACCTGGCGCTCGGTATAGCCGCGCTCCACCATCCGCTCGACGAACTCGCCGTGCTTCTTCTCGGTCTCGCCGTCCTTCTTGGAGCCGAACGAGATGACCGGAAGCAGATCCTCGACCTGTGAGAATATCCGCTTCTCGATCACGTCGCGAACCTTTTCGTAGGAGGTCCAGCTCGGGTTCTTGCCGCCGTTGTGCGCCCGCGAGCGCAGCGAGAACTTGACGACCTCGTTGCGGAAGTCCTTCGGGTTGGCGATGCCGGCCGGCTTCTCGATCTTGGTCAGCTCCTGGTTCAGGAGCTCGCGGTTCATCAGCTGGCCGGTGTCGGGATCCTTGAAGTCCTGATCCTCGATCCAGGCGTCGGCGTAGTCGACATAGCGGTCGAACAGGTTCTGACCGTAGTCGGCGTAGGATTCCAGATAGGCCTTCTGGATCTCGTTGCCGATGAACTCGGCATAACGCGGCGCGAGGTCGGCCTTGATGAATTCGAGATAGCGCTTCTCGGTCTCGTCAGGCAGCTGCTCGCGGCGGATCGCCTGCTCCAGCACATACATCAGGTGCACCGCATCGGCGCCGACTTCGGTGGTGTCATGGTTGAAGGTCGAGGCGAGCACCTTGAAGGCAAAGCGGGTGGAGACGCCGTCCATGCCCTCGTCGACGCCGGCCGCGTCCTTGTACTCCTGAACGCTGCGCGCCTTCGGATCGGATTCCTTGAGGCTCTCGCCGTCATAGACCCGCATCTTGCCAAACAGCGTCGAGTTCTCGTGCTTGCGCAGCCGCGACATCACCGAGAAGCGCGCCATCGTCTCCAGCGTCGCCGGAGCGCAAGGTGCTGCGGCAAGCTCGGAGCCCTGGATCAGCTTCTCGTAGATCTTCTGCTCCTCGGTGACCCGCAGGACGTACGGGACCTTGATGACGCAGATGCGGTCGATGAAGGCCTCGTTGTTCTTGTTGGTCTTGAAGCTCTGCCACTCCGCCTCGTTGGAGTGCGCGAGGATGATGCCGGTGAACGGAATCGCGCCGATGTTCTCGGTGCCGATGTAGTTACCCTCCTGCGTCGCGGTCAGCAGCGGGTGCAGCATCTTGATCGGTGCCTTGAACATTTCGACGAACTCGAGCACGCCCTGGTTGGCGCGGTTGAGGCCGCCGGAATAGCTGTAGGCGTCGGGATCGTTCTGGGCGTAGGTCTCGAGCTTGCGGATGTCGACCTTGCCGACCAGCGAGGAGATGTCCTGGTTGTTCTCGTCACCGGGCTCGGTCTTGGCAACCGCGATCTGGCGCAGCCTTGAAGGCTGGATGCGCGCGACGCGGAATTGCGAGATGTCGCCACCGAAGGCTTCGAGCCGCTTGTAGGCCCAGGGCGACATCAGCCCGCTCAGCCGGCGGCGCGGAATGCCGTACTTCTCCTCGATCATCGGGCCAAGCGTCTCGGGATCAAACAGCCCAAGCGGGCTCTCGAACACCGGCGACAGCTCGTCGCCCGCCTTCAGCACGTAGATCGGATGAATCTCCATCAGCGCCTTGATGCGCTCGGCGAGCGATGACTTGCCGCCGCCGACCGGCCCGAGCAGATAGAGGATCTGCTTGCGCTCTTCGAGGCCCTGCGCGGCGTGACGGAAGAAGCCGACGAGGCGCTCGATCGTATCCTCCATGCCGTAGAAGCCGGCGAAGGCCGGATACGACCTGATCGTACGGTTCAAAAAGATACGGCCAAGGCGTGGGTCCTTGGCCGTGTCGATCATCTGGGGCTCACCGATTGCCGCCAATAACCGCTCGGCCGCATTTGCATATCGCATCGGATCACTTCGACACGACTCCAAATACTCGGCCATCGACATGTCGGTCTGGCTTCGCGCTTCAAACGACCTTGCGAAGGCGTTGAACAAAGAATCGTTGTACATGATCCCTCTCTCCACGATATGTATCGCCGCACGACTGACACGAGTCGTAACAAGAGCGTCCTAGGATCGAATCAGCGTCGGCACGCTGGGTCCATTGGACACTCGACCGACTCAGTTCGGCAATGCACGGCGCGTGCAGCCTCTGCCTTATCAACAGGCAGGAAGCTTAATGGTTCATCAATATCCCCTTGTTTTTGGTGGCTGTAACCCCCTCGCCACATCCGTGGTTTACCGGGGCCAGGCCTCCGAAGCGGACATCCGAGCGGGCAACTTCCCGTCCGGCGATGGACGTTGGGCTTCCCTGAAAAAGTGTGACCGTTCAGCCGTGGCGTCAAGATGCACGCGTCATGGACTCTCATGAACAAACGTTCAGCCGCGGTTGAACGTGCCTCCTTGTCGCCGCGACTAAGGCAACGAGCCCGCGCAGTTCCGCGCGGCACCATTGCCGCGCTTTAAAGATGACACCTTGGAGGCGCTGGCTATTCCCGAGCCGGTCATGAAGCAGGCGCTCCTTGTTGTCGCACTCGCAGCCGCCGCCTGGACCGGCGCGCCGTTAGCCGTTCAGGCGCAGGAAGGCGTCGACAAGGCCGCGGCGGCCGCCTTCCACAACAGGATGTTCGCGGGCCCGCCCGGCGCGAAAGCCTATGCCTGCTTCGTGCGGCGCTACGATGCAAATCATCTGGCGCAGCATCCGAAGCAGAAGGTCAGCGCGATGAAGCTGCTGGTGTCAGCGGAAGACGCTCCGGAGGACAAGGCCACCAACTATTCATTCCGGCTCGGCGTCGCGTACCGCCACCGCCCTGGCAATTTCGACTCCAGCGGCTACTGCCACGAAATACGCTTCGAATGCGGCGTGGATTGCGAGGGCGGCGGTATCACCGTGGCGTTGTCCAAGGACAATAAATCCGCGATTGCGCCCCTTGGCCGCATCATGGTGTGGAATCGCAACAAACCCGACGACGATGCGGGCGAAGCGCTGTTCGCCGGCGCCGACGACAAGATCTTTCGCGTCGATCGCGCGGACTTGGGCGAATGCGCCGAACTTGTGACCGACCGCAAGGAACTCGCTGCGCTCCGCCACAAATGATAGGTTTGCCCAAAGGGACAACACTGGATCAACAATAATTGCGCGAGAGACGCCATGCGCCGACGCAGCATCCTCTGGGGCACGCTTTCAGCGATCGGCGCCGTCTTGGCAGCGTCCCAGGCCGGCGCCGCCACCGAAGCACCGCCGCAAAAGCTGAAGGTGGTCTATCACCTCGATGACCTCGACAAGGTCAATTTCGTGATCGGCAACATCCAGAACCATCTCGACGGCGTCGGCGGCCCCGGCAATGTGACGATTGCGCTGGTGGTGCACGGCCGGGCGCTGAAGGCGTTTCATTCAGCAGCCGCCAATCCCGAGCTGTCAAAACATGTCGCGCGGTTCACCAAGGATGGGATCGAGTTCGCCGCCTGCGGCAACACCATGAAATCGCAGAACATCGGCCTCGCCGACTTGCTCCCCGGCTTCGTTGCCGCCGAGCGCGGCGGGGTGGGTCCGCCTCGCCGAGCTGCAATCCCAAGGTTACCTCTACCTGCGCCCCTGACGCGCGGTCCTGCGCCGCAACGCGTCATAAAAATGTGCTGAGATGGGGGTCTGCTCGCACCTGCGTCCGAGCGGATCGAACTGTTGTGAATGGCGTTATCCCTTGGAAATGCTGATATTCCGCCCGGGGCTCCCGCCATGTTGACAATCCCCCTCCGCCCCCGAAAGCTGCCCGGGAACCCAAAAATCGACCCTCGATCGAACGAGAACAGGCACCCATGAACCCCGTCAAAGCACTCGAAAATCACCGTCAGGCCGTCTGGCTGGACTTCCTCGCCCGCGGCTTCGTCGCCGACGGCGACCTGAAGCGGCTGATCGAGACCGACGGCGTCAAAGGCGTGACGTCCAACCCCTCGATCTTCGAGAAGGCGATCGGCAGCTCGGACGAATATGACGGGGCGATCGGCAAGGCCCTCAAGAACGGCGACCGCTCGGTCGCCGACCTGTTCGAGCACCTCGCGGTCGAGGACATCCAGCACGCCGCCGACGTGCTGCGCCCGGTCTACGACCAGAGCCACGGCGGCGACGGCTTCGTCAGCCTCGAGGTGTCGCCCTATCTCGCGATGGACACCAAGGGCACGATCGCGGAAGCCGAACGGCTCTGGAAGGACGTCCACCGCAAGAACCTGATGGTCAAGGTACCGGCGACGCCCGAGGGCCTGCCGGCGATCGAGTACCTGATCGGCGAAGGCATCAGCATCAACATCACGCTGCTGTTCTCGCAGAAGGTCTATCGCCAGGTCGCCGAGGCCTATCTCAAGGGCCTGGAGAAATACGTCGGCAAGGGCGGCGATCCCTCCCATGTCGCGAGCGTCGCGAGCTTCTTCGTCAGCCGCATCGACACCGCCGTCGACAAGCAGCTCGACGAGAAGATCGCCAAGGCCAACGATCCGCACGAAAAGGAGCGGCTCGCGGCCTTGAAGGGCAAGGTCGCGATCGCCAATGCCAAGCTCGCCTACCAGGACTACAAGCACCTGTTCGCAGGCAGCCGCTGGGACAAGCTGGCGGCCAAGGGCGCCAAGCCGCAGCGGCTGTTGTGGGCGTCGACCGGCACCAAGAACAAGGACTATAGCGACGTGCTCTATGTCGAGGAGCTGATCGGCCCCGACACCGTCAACACCGTGCCGCCGGCAACGCTCGATGCCTTCCGCGACCACGGCAAGGTCCGCGACAGCCTCGAGGAAAATGTCGAGGACGCCCGCCACGTGCTGGAAGAGCTGGAGAAGTCCGGCATCTCGCTCGATGCGATCACCGAGGAACTGGTCAAGGACGGCGTCAAGCTGTTCGCCGACGCGGCCGACAAGCTGTACGGCGCGGTCGCCCACAAGCGCGCCACCTCGCTCGGCGGCGGCATCGACCGCCAGAAGCTCGCGCTCGGCGCCACCATCGAGAAGGCGGTCGAGAAGAGCACCGAGGAATGGCGCGCCTCCGCCCGGATCCGAAGGCTCTGGCACAAGGACAAATCGGTCTGGACCGGCGACGACGAGGACAAATGGCTGGGCTGGCTCACCAGCGCGGCCACCGCTGATGTCGCCGACTATGAGGACTTTGCCCAGCGCGTGAAGGGGCAGAACTTCACCGATGCCGTCGTGCTCGGCATGGGCGGGTCGAGCCTCGGGCCGGAGGTCCTGGCCCAGACCTTCCCGCACCGGTCCGGTTTCCCGCGGCTGCACGTGCTCGATTCCACCGATCCGGCGCAGGTGCGCGCGATGGAGGAGTATGTCGACATCGCAAGGACGCTGTTCATCGTCTCCTCCAAATCCGGCGGCACCACCGAGCCGAACGTGATGAAGGACTATTTCTTCGATCGGGTGGCGAAGGCGATCGGCAAGGACAAGGCCGGCCACCGCTTCATCGCGGTGACCGATCCGGGCTCATCGCTGCAGAAGGTCGCGATCAAGCAGGGCTTTGCCCGCATCTTTTACGGCGACCCCGCGATCGGCGGCCGCTATTCCGTGCTGTCGCCGTTCGGTCTGGTGCCGGCGGCCGCTGCCGGCATCGACGTCCGCAGCCTGCTCGGCCATACGCTCGCGATGGTGCGCTCTTGCGGTGCCGACGTGCCGCCGCAGGAGAACCCGGGCGTGCAGCTCGGGCTCGCGATGGGCATCGCGGGGCTCGAAGGCCGCGACAAGGTGACGATCTTCGCCTCGCCGGACGTTGCCGATTTCGGCGCCTGGGCCGAGCAGCTGATCGCGGAATCGACCGGCAAGGACGGCAAGGGCCTGATCCCGATCGAGGGCGAGACGATTGGCGACGCCGCGGTCTACGGCAACGACCGGTTCTTCATCGATCTGCGCACCGATGGCGAGAACGATGCAGCGCATGAGGCCAAGCTCGCGGCGCTCGAGGCCGCCGGCCATCCCGTGGTTCGGATCGTGATGAAGTCGATCGACCATATCGGTCAGGAGTTCTTCCGCTTCGAGATCGCGACCGCGGTCGCCGGATCGATCCTCGGCATCAACCCGTTCAACCAGCCCGACGTCGAAGCCGCCAAGGTCAAGACCCGCGAACTGACGGCAGCGTTCGAGAAGACCGGGTCGCTGCCGGCCGAACAGCCGGTGGTGTCGGCGGACGGGGTCGATCTCTACACCGACGCGCAGAACGCCGAGGAGCTGCGCAAGGCCGGTGCGAACGGCGATCTCGACTCCTGGATCAAGGCGCACCTCGCGCGCTCCGGCCGCGGCGACTATGTCGCCCTGCTCGCCTATATCGAGCGCGATGGCGACACCATCGACGCCATGCAGGCGATGCGGCTGAAGGTGCGCGACGCAAGGCACCTTGCGACCTGCGCCGAGTTCGGTCCCCGCTTCCTGCATTCGACCGGGCAGGCCTACAAGGGCGGGCCCGACAGCGGTGTGTTCCTGCAGGTCACGACCGACGATACGGCGGACCTGCCGGTGCCCGGCCAGAAGGCGAGCTTCGGCGTGATCAAGGCGGCACAGGCGCGCGGCGATTTCGACGTGCTCACCGAGCGCGGCCGGCGGGCGCTGCGCGTGCATCTCAAGGGCGATCTCAGCTCCGGGCTCGCGGCGCTCGATGCCGCGATCTCGGCTGCACTGAACTGACGGAGGCGAGGGATGCAACTCGGCATGATCGGCCTCGGGCGGATGGGCGGCAACATCGTCCGCCGCCTGATGACCCAGGGCCACACCACCGTGGTCTACGACAAGGATCCGAAGGCCGTCGCGGCGCTCGTCGCCGACAATGCGATCGGGTCCTCATCGCTGGAGGATTTCGTCCTCAAGCTGGAGGCGCCGCGCACCGCCTGGGTGATGCTGCCGGCCGGCAAGATCACCGAAGCCACCATCGAGGCGCTGTCGAAGCTGATGCAGCCAGGCGACGTCATCATCGATGGCGGCAACACCTTCTGGCAGGATGACGTCCGCCGCGGCAAGGCGCTCAGGGAGCGCGGGCTGCATTACGTCGATGTCGGCACCAGCGGCGGCATCTGGGGCATCGAGCGCGGCTACTGCATGATGATCGGCGGCGACAAGAAAGTGGTCGACCGGCTCGACCCGATCTTCAAGACGCTGGCGCCCGGGATCGGCGACATTCCTCGCACCTCCGGCCGCGAGGGCCGCGATCCGCGCATCGAACAGGGCTACATTCACGCCGGCCCGATCGGCGCCGGGCATTTCGTCAAGATGATCCACAACGGCATCGAATACGGCCTGATGCAGGCCTATGCCGAAGGCTTCGACATCCTGAAGAACGCCAATATCGAGGCGCTGCCGGCCGAGCATCGCTTCGACCTCGACATCGCCGACATCGCCGAAGTCTGGCGGCGCGGCAGCGTGATCCCGTCCTGGCTGCTCGACCTCACGGCATCGGCGCTGGCGCAGAACCACACGCTCGACAATTATTCCGGCTTTGTCGAGGATTCCGGCGAAGGCCGCTGGACAGTCAATGCCGCGGTCGACGAGGCCGTGCCGGCCGAGGTGCTGACGGCGGCGCTCTATACGCGCTTCCGCTCGCGCAAGGATCACACCTTCGCGGAGAAGATCCTCTCGGCGATGCGCGCAGGCTTTGGCGGCCACAAGGAGCCGCCGAAGAAAACTTAAAGCGAACCGCGGAAGGTCACGTGCAGAAGAAACCAGACCCTTGCTCCTTCATCATCTTCGGCGCCACCGGTGATCTGACACATCGGCTTGTCATCCCGGCGCTCTACAATCTTGCCGCCGGCAATCTGCTGCCGGAGAAATTCTGCGTCGTCGGCATCGCCCGCAAGGGCATGTCGAGCGACCAGATGAAGGACAGCCTGATGCAAGGGCTACGCAAGTTCGCCACGCGCCCGCTGGATGAGGCCATCGTCACACGCCTGTTTGAATGCGTCACCGCGATCGAGGCCGACCCGAGCGATCCGCCCTCCTTCGATGCCATGAACGAGCGGCTCGAGAAGCTCGAACAGGCGCGCGGCACCGGTGGCAACCGGCTGTTCTACCTCGCGACCCCGCCGCGAGCGTTCCTGCCGATCAGCCAGCAGCTCGGGCGCACCGGCATGCTGGAGGAGAACGGCGCCTGGCGGCGGCTGATCATCGAAAAGCCGTTCGGCACCGATCTGGCGTCGGCCAAGGCACTGAATGCCGCGCTGCTGAAGCTGATGGACGAGCACCAGATCTACCGGATCGATCACTATCTCGGCAAGGAAACCGTCCAGAACATCCTGGTGCTGCGCTTCGCCAACGGCATGTTCGAGCCGATCTGGAATCGCAACCACATCGACCACATCCAGATCACCGTCGACGAGAAGCTCGGTGTCGGTCATCGCGGCAGCTTCTACGACGCCACCGGCGCGCTGCGCGACATGGTGCCGAACCATCTGTTCCAGCTGCTGTCGCTGGTGACGATGGAGCCGCCGGCGCGGTTCGACGCCCACGCGGTGCGCTCCGAAAAGGCCGAGGTGCTGAGCGCGATCCAGACCCAGAGCGAACAGGAGGCGCTGCACAATTCGGTGCGCGGCCAGTATCGCGCCGGCCGGATCGGCGACACCGAGATCGAGGACTTTCTCAAGACGCCCGACGTCAGGCCCGACAGCTCGACCGAGACCTATGCCGCGCTGAAGCTGACCATCGACAATTGGCGCTGGGCCGGCGTGCCGTTCTACCTGCGCACCGGCAAGGCGCTGACCACCAAGCGCACCGAGATCGCGATCAAGTTCAAGCAGGCGCCGTTTGCGATGTTCCGCGACACGTCGGTCGATCGCCTGTCGCAGAACTACCTCGTCATCTCCACCGAGCCGACCGAAGGCATCGAGCTGCAGTTCAACACCAAGGTACCCGGCCCGACCATCAACATCGACGGCGTCGAGATGAAGTTCCGCTACAAGGACTACTTCAAGGCCGAGCCGTCGACCGGCTACGAGACACTCATCTATGACTGCATGATCGGCGACAATCTGCTGTTCCAGCGCGCCGACAGCGTCGAGGCCGGATGGCAGGCGGTGCAGCCCTTCATCGACGCCTGGAAGAGCGCCGGCGGCCGTGGCCTGCAACCCTACAAGGCCGGCAGCGAAGGCCCGGAGGCCGCCAATGCGCTGCTGACGCGTGACGGCCGTAGCTGGCGGAAGCTGGGCTGACATGACCGCGACCGGCGAGCGCCAGATCATCACGGTCGCCGATCCGGCGGCACTGGCGCAGGCGGCCGCCGAGCGGGTGATCGCCAGGATCGACCAGAACAGCGGCCGGATCGCGGTGTGCCTCACCGGCGGCTCCAGCCCGAAGGCGCTCTATCAGCTGCTGGCGACGCCGGACTATCGCCAAAGGATTCCATGGGACCGCATCGACTGGTTCATCGGCGACGAGCGCCTGGTGCCGCGCAAGGACAAGCTGCACAACATGAGCATGGCGCGCCAGGCCTTCCTCGACCGCTGTGCACCGGCTGCAAATGTCCATCCGATCGCGACCGATACCGCCGATCTCAGGGATCCCGACGTCAGCGCGGCGCTGTACGAGAACGAGCTGATGGCGTTCTACGGCGCCGAACAGCTCGATCCGAAGCGGCCACTGTTCGACCTGGTGCTGATGGGCATCGGCCCCGACGGCCATACCGCCTCGCTGTTTCCGGGTTATCCCGCGGTCGAGGAAACCCAGCGCTGGGTGGTCGGCGTGCCGAAGGCCAATGTCGAGCCGTTCGTGCCGCGCGTGTCGCTGACCCTGCCCGCCCTCGCCTCCTGTCGCGAGATGCTGTTCGAGGTGGCGGGCGAGAACAAGCGCGCGATCTTGACGCGCCTCTTCGCAGGCGAGAACCTGCCGGCAAACCGCGCGCGATCGCTGGGCGAGACCGTCTGGCTGATCGATCAGGCCGCGCTGCCGGAGGACTTTCGTGGGTGACGGACAAAACCCCTGCGCATTGGTCGTGATGGGCGTGTCGGGTTCGGGCAAGAGCACCATCGCCGACCGCCTGGCGATCAGGATCGGCTGGCGCTTCGAGGACGGCGACAGTTTTCATCCGCCAAGCAATGTCGCCAAAATGCATTCCGGCCAGCCGCTCACCGACGAGGATCGCTGGCCCTGGCTGCGCGCGATCGCCGACGAGATCGACCGCACCTGCGGCGTCCGCGAACGCGCCGTCATCGCCTGCTCCGCGCTGAAGCGCGCCTATCGCGACATCCTGGTGCATGGCCGCGACGATATCCGCATCGTCTTCCTCGACGGCTCGCAGGAGCTGATCGCCACGCGGCTCGGCGCGCGCAAGGGCCATTTCATGCCGCCGGGGCTGCTCGCCAGCCAGTTCAAGACGCTGGAGCCGCCGACCCCGGAGGAACGCCCGATCACGGTTGCGATCGACCGTCCGGTCGAAACCATCGTCGAAGACATCGTCAATCAACTGAAGTTGGACCGCACATGACCCGCATCGCCCTTGTCGTATCCGATGTCGACGGCACGCTGCTCACCAAGGACAAGACCTTGACCGACGGCGCCAGGGCGGCGGTGCGCAGGCTGCACGAGGCCGGCATCGGCTTCACCATCGTCTCCAGCCGGCCGACGATCGGGATGGGCTTTCTGGTTGCGCCGCTTGCGATCACACAGCCGATCGGCGCCTTCAACGGCTCTTCGATCGTCGATCCGCAGCTCAAGCCCCTTGAGCAGCATTTGATCCCGGCCGCGGTCGCAAAACGCTGCATCGACATGCTGCGCGAGCGCGACGTCGACATCTGGCTGTTCACTAACGACCGCTGGCTGACGCGCAACCCTGACGGCGAGTACACCGCCCACGAGCAGCACACGATCAAGCATGATCCGACCATCGTCGGCGATTTCACGCTCTATCTCGATCAGGCCTGCAAGATCGTCGGCGCGAGCTCGGATGCAGCCCTGCTGCAACGCTGCGAGACGGAGATGCAGCAAATGGTCGGCCGTGATGCCACCGCGGTCCGCTCGCAGACCTACTATCTCGACGTCACCCCGCCCGGTCACGACAAGGGCACCTTCGTCGAGGGCATCGCGAAGCGCCTTGGCGTGCCGCTGGAGAACGTCGCCACGATCGGCGACATGCAGAACGATCTGCCGATGTTCGCGCGAAGCGGCGTCTCCTTCGCGATGGGCAATGCCAGCGATGACGTGAAGGCGCGCGCCACCCATGTCACCGAGACCAACGAGCAGGACGGTTTCGCACGCGCGATGGACACGGTGTTGCAGCTTCGCTGAAGCCACGGCGAGATCTGTCACCCGACCAATCCGCGGTTCCTTGAGGCGGCCAATCACACTCGCACTATTTCGGAATATTGGAAATATATTCCTGATTTGCCCGACGTGTCAAGTTGCCTGGTCGAGTGCCGCAGCTGCCGGCTCCTTTGCATGGGGTTGTTTTCGATATTTTGGCAGCGCGGACCTGCGGCGGTCCCGCAAGCGGAAGATGGAGGGCGGCATCGCCGCGGTGGTTTAAGTCGAACGCTGCACCGCAGGCTTCTCGGCGTCGGCCCTGGCGGCGCTGAGATTGTGCGCGGTGTTGATCAACGCGATATGGGTCAGCGCCTGCGGGAAATTGCCGGTCTGCCGGCCGGCGCCGGAATCGAACTCCTCCGCCAGCAATCCGAGATCGTTGGCGACCGCGACGACGCGGTCGAACATGGTCTGCGCCTTGTCGACATCTCCCGCCAGCACATGAGCGTCGGCAAGCCACAGGCTGCAGGCCAGGAACGCGCCCTCGATCGGCTGGACCTCATCGGACACCTCGCGCGGATCGTGCCGCAGCACGAAGCCGTCGCGCATCATGTGCCGTTCGACCGCGTCGATCGTGCCGCGGATGCGCGGATCGCCCGACGGCAGGAAGCCGACCGACGGCAGCAGCAGCAGGCTGGCGTCGAGCAACTTTGAGCCATAGCTCTCGACGAAACTGTTGAGGCCGGGATCGAAGCCGCGTTGGCAGACGTCGCGATGAATGGCCTCGCGCAGCACCCGCCATTTGACGAGTGGCCCCTTGAAGCCGAACCGCTCCGCGCTCTTGATGGCGCGGTCGAAGGCGACCCAGCACATCACCTTGGAGAACACGTAGTGTCTGGGGGTGCCACGGCGTTCCCAGATGCCGTGATCCGGCTGATCCCAGACATCGGCGAGATGGGTGACGACGGTGCATTCGAGCGACCAGTTCTCTTCGTCGAGCTTCAGCTTGGCCATGCGGGACTGATGGAAGGCGTCGATCAGCTCGCCATAGACGTCGAGCTGAAGTTGCGCATGCGCGGCGTTGCCGGCGCGTACCGGCTGCGCCCCTTCATAGCCGGACAGCCACCCTGCCTCCCATTCCAAGAGGCGTCGCTGGCCCAGGATGCCGTACATGATCTGCATGTTGGCCGGCGCGCCGGCTGCGGCCCGCAGCAGCCAGTTGTGCCAGGCCGCCGCTTCCTCGGTGTAGCCCGAATTCATCAGGGCCAGCAGCGTAAAGGTGGCGTCGCGCAGCCAGCAGAACCGGTAGTCCCAATTGCGCGCGCCGCCGAGCTTTTCCGGCAACGACGTGGTGGGTGCCGCGACGATGCCGCCGGTCGGCCTGAAGGTCAGCGCCTTCAGCGTGATCAGCGAGCGCATCACGAGGGCGCGTTGATAGCTGCCGTCATAGGTCGAACGGCTGCACCATTCCCGCCAGTATTCCTCGGTGTCCTTCAGCGCAGCCTCAGGGTCGATCGCCTCCGGCACCGGGTGATAGGACGGTCCATAGGTCAGGACGAACGGCACGGTATCGCCCTCGCCGACCTCGAAATCGGCGATCGTGGTCAGATCCTTGCCGCGGGTTTCGACCGGTGTGCGCAGCACGGTCATGTCCTGCCCGCTGATCGCCAGAAGCCCGTCACCATCCGGATTCTTCCGCACCCAGGGGACATCGACGCCGAAGCCGAAGCGGATCACCAGCTCCATGCGCATCTTGACGCGGCCGCTGATGCCGCGAACGAGGCGGACCACATCGGAGGCGTTGCCGCGCGGCGGCATGAAGTCGATCAGCGCGACCGCGCCGCCTTCCACCTCGAACCGGGTCTCCAGGATCAGCGTATCGTCCCAGTAGCGCCGCGAGGTCTGCTTGATCTCGCCTGTGGGCGCCAGCAGCCAGCGACCGTTCCTCGACGTGCCAAGCAGCGCCGCGAAGCAGGGGTCGGAATCGAACGCCGGCCAACACAGCCAGTCGATCGAGCCGTCGCGGCCGACCAGCGCGGCGGTCTCGCAATCTCCGATCAGTCCATAGTCTTCGATACGAGAGGCCACGCGCTGCGCTCCGCGTTACCCGGTGTGCGAGCGCTCGCGGGTCGCGCGCTTGAGGGCGTCGACGTCGATCGCCGACGCGAGATGCTCGATCGAGACCGGGAGCCGCCGCTTCCAGTTCGGATGCTCGTAGACGGTGCCGGGGATGTTCGGCTGCTCGACAATGCCGAGCAGGTCCTCCATCGACACCGCCATCATCCGCGACCGCGTCCGTGCCAGGAAGCTCGCCACCGAATAGAAATCGTTCGCGTGGATGTCGTGCCGGCGCAGCACGTCGTCGAGCTGGCCGAGCGCGTGCCAGCGCCCCTCGTCGGTCTCGCCGGGATCGATCCCGAGCGCACGCTTGGTCCTGAGGTCGCTGAACGAGCGCCAGCCCGCATAGGTCGAGAGGTCGTGGGTGTTGAAGGTCACCAGCGCATTCGGCAAATAGTAGTCGGCGTTGCGGAAGACGCCCTGGTCGTCGGTCTCGAACATCATCACGAGATAGGACCAGATGCCCCAACCGTTCATCTGCTCGCGGAACCCGGGAGGTACGGTGCCGAGGTCCTCGCCGATCACGACGCAGCGGCTCGCCACGCTCTCCTGCGCGGTCGCCGCCAGCAGCGCCTCGAACGGCATCAGCACATAGGCGCCATTGGCCGGGCCGAAGCCGCGCGGTACCAGATAGAGCCGCTTCAGCCCGAACGCGTGGTCGAGCCTGATTGCGCCGGCGTGGTGCATCGAGGCGCGCAGCATCTGCCTGAACGGCTCGAACGAGCGCTGTTCAAGGCCCGCGGCGTTGAAGCCGGCAAGCCCCCAGTCCTGGCCCGCCGTGTTGAGCGGGTCCGGCGGCGCGCCGACGCCGAGATGGCGCGAGATCGCGATCTGCTCATTCCAGGCGTCGAACCCGTCCGACTGCACGCCGACGGCGACGTCGAGATAAAGCCCGACCCGCATGCCGCGCTTGTGCGCCAGCGCCTGGCAGGCGCCGAGTTGACGGTCCGCGGTCCATTGCACGAATTCGACGAACTCGACCTCGGCGGCAGAGTCGCGCGAGCGGCGCAATTTTGCACAAGCTGCATCGCTCGGCTGCCGCCATTCGTCCGGCCATTCCCACCACGGCGTGTTGAATTTGTGCCGCATCACCTCGAAGCAGGCGAAGCGCGACAGCAGCGTGCCCTGCTCGTTGCGATAGGCCTCGAAATCCTGCCAGCGGCCGAGGCCCGGGTTGGCCTTGAAGGCTGCGAATGCCGCGCGCAGCGCCGGCCATTTCTGCGCCGCGACGCCGACATAGTCGACCATGTCGTGGCTGCGGAGCGGTGCCAGCGCGGCCTTGGTCTCGGCATCGACGCGGAATTCGGGAATCTGCTCGACGTCGATGTAAAGCGCATTGAGGAACAGCCGGCTGTTCGGCGAGTACGGGCTGCAATCGCCGGGCCGATCGTCGAACAGCGCATGCAGCGGATTGAGCCCGACGCCGTCGGCGCCGAGCCGGTGGGCGAATTCGAGCAGGTGCTGCAGGTCGGTGAAGTCACCGATGCCCCAGTTGCGCGCGGACCGCACGCCGTAGAGTTGCACCGCGATCACCCAGCAGCGGTCGAACTCGCCGCCGAAGGCGCCGTGCGGCGCCACCAGCAGCGGCAGCTCCTCGCTGCCAGATGCGTCCGATAGCTGCAACCGGTGCACGCCTTCGGGCAGACCTGACGGCCACGTCACACTGCGCTCACGCGCCTCGCCCTGCGCGAGCACCCCGGTGCCATTCGCAAGCTTCCATTGCACCGGAAGCCGGGCAGCTTCCGAGAGCTGCGTTTGCGCAGCCTGGCCGCCTCTGACCACCACGGGATCGGCGATGATCCGACGGGGCGCCTGCGGCGGCAGCGCGTCGAGGATCGCCGTGAGCGCCTCGGGGGTTGTCACACGGCGGTGACCGCTGCCATCGATATACTCGGTCTGGATTCCCAGGGTCTGGGCTTTGGCGTAAAGGTCCATTCGGCACGCTGCCTGCTCGCAACGGTAGGTGGATCGTTGCTAAATTGTACAGATACGGGAAAGGGATAGTTGATGTTCAACGCTCTACCCTATCCGGCGTTCCCACCGGGAACCATTGCCCGGCGAGCGGCTTTCTATATGGGTCTGGCGCGCCTCCTTCCCGGCGCCGGGACGTCATTTGCATTTTTAATGGCGGCATCACCGTGAACAAAACCCTCCGGCCTGTCGAGAGTGCCCATGGCACTTTTCATATCACCGATGTCTATCCGTCGGTTGATGGCGGCCGCTTTCCGGTCAAGCGCATTGTGGGCGAACCTGTCGAAGTGTGGGCCGACATCTACCGTGCCGGACATGACGTGATATCGGCGGCATTGGTGTGGCGGCGCGAGGGCGACAGCGAATGGCAGGTCGCGCCGATGACGGCGCACGGCGATGACCGCTGGGGCGGCGCTTTCGTGCCCGACCGGCCCGGCCGCTACGCCTTCGCGATCGAGGCCTGGACCGATGAATTCGCCAGCTGGCGGCATCGTTTCGAGCAGAAGCCGCGCAACGGCAGCGATCATACGCTGGACGCGCTCGAGGGCGCGGGCATGCTGACCCAGGCGCAGGCCGGCAGCCCGGCGGCGGCCGCCGTCATCATCAGGCAGTGCGAAATCTTTCTGCAGACCGGCGAACCAGGTGCGCTGCTCGCGCCCGAATTGCGGGAGGCGATGGCCGGCAGCCAATTTCGCCGCGATCTGATGCGATCGCAGCTCTACCCGCTGACCGCGGACCGCCCGCGGGCGCGCAGCGGCGCATGGTACCAGATGTTTCCGCGCAGCCAGGGCAAGACACCGGGCATGCATGCAACCTTCAACGACTGCATCGCGCGGCTTCCCGACATCGCCGCGATGGGCTTTGACGTCGTCCTGCTCGCGCCGATCCACCCGATCGGCCGGCAGCACCGCAAGGGCCGCAACAATGCCGCGATCGCACAGGCGGGCGATCCCGGCAGCCCCTATGCGATCGGCGCAGCCGAGGGCGGCCACGACGCCGTGCATCCGGAACTCGGCACGCTCGACGGCTTCCGCGCCTTCGTGGCGGCAAGCCAGGCGCATGGCCTCGAGGTCGCGCTCGATTTCGCCGTGCAGTGCTCCCCCGATCATCCCTGGCTGAACAAACATCCAGAGTGGTTCAAGCGGCGCCCGGACGGATCGATGCGCACGGCAGAGCATCCCCCGCAGCGCTGGGACGATGTCGTCAACCCGGATTTCGGGTCCGAGAATGCCGCTGCGCTGTGGCGCGCGCTGCGCGACGTCGTGCTGTTCTGGGTCGAACAGGGCGTCAGGATCTTCCGGGTCGACAATCCGCACACCAAGCCGCTGGCGTTCTGGGAGTGGCTGATCCGCGAGGTGCGGGACCGCGACGCGGACGTGCTGTTCCTTGCGGAAGCCTTCGCGCGCCCGAAACTGATGAAGGGCCTCGCCAAGCTCGGCTTCACACAGTCCTACAGCTATTTCACCTGGCGGACGCAGCGCTTCGAGCTCGAACAATATCTCGGCGAGTTGACCTCCTATCCCGAGCGTGACTTCTTTCGGCCGAATTTCTTCGTCAACACACCGGACATCCTGCCCTTCCACCTGCAAAGCGGCGAATCCTGGATG
This sequence comes from Bradyrhizobium sp. USDA 4510, assembly GCF_054059095.1. Classification (NCBI taxonomy): domain Bacteria; kingdom Pseudomonadati; phylum Pseudomonadota; class Alphaproteobacteria; order Hyphomicrobiales; family Nitrobacteraceae; genus Bradyrhizobium; species Bradyrhizobium sp. USDA 4510. The sequence goes on from NZ_JBSSBT010000001.1 coordinate 5,714,356, forward strand.
TTCAAGTCGCGTCTCGCGCTGGCCGCGACGCTTTCAAGCAGCTATGGCATCTACAGCGGCTTCGAATTGCTCGAGCACACGCCGGTCCCCGGCCGCGAGGAATATCTCAACTCCGAGAAGTACGAGATCAGGGTTCGCAACTGGGAGCAGCCGGGGAACATCAAGCCCTATATCGCAGCTCTCAACCGGATCAGACGCGGCAATCCGGCCCTGCAACAATTCGCAAATTTGCGCTTTATCAGTGTCGATGACGGTGGCGTGATCGGCTTCATCAAGGAGGCCGTCGATCAGGGCAATGTGATCGCGGCCGTGATTGCATTATCAGCCGAGTTGCGTGAGGTCTGGCTGCCGCTCGGCGACGTCATGGTCGGCCGTGGCGATGCCCGCCGCCCCGTCTCGGCAGTGGAAGACCTTGTCACCGGAGAGCGCCACGCGCTCGAATGGGGAGGCATCCGTCTACGTATAGATCCTGCGCGCGATCCCGCGTTGCTGCTGCGCTGTGTCGCCTGAAGGAGCCCTCATGAACGTATTCTCCTCCGTCAATACCCAGGAGAAGGTCGCAACCGAGACTGCGGACCAGCTGTGGTACAAGGACGCGATCATTTACCAGCTGCATGTCAAGGCATTTGCCGACAGCAACAATGACGGCATCGGCGACTTCGCGGGGCTGACGGAGAAACTCGGCTATCTGCAGGAGCTCGGCGTCACCGCGCTGTGGCTGTTGCCGTTCTATCCCTCGCCCGGCCGCGACGACGGCTACGACATCGGCGACTACGGCGACATCAATCCCGATTTCGGGACGATGAAGGACTTCAAGCGCTTCATCCAGGAGGCCAAGAAGCGCGGCCTGCGCGTCATCACCGAGCTCGTCGTCAACCACACCTCGGACCAGCATGCGTGGTTCAAGCGCGCGCGCCGCAGCCCGCCGAATTCGAGCGCGCGCAGCTGGTACGTCTGGAGCGACACCGACCAGAAATACCTCGATACAAGGATCATCTTTACCGATACGGAGAAGTCGAACTGGACCTGGGATCCGGAGGCCGGCCAGTTCTACTGGCACCGCTTCTTCTCGCACCAGCCGGACCTGAATTTCGACAATCCGCGCGTGGTGCGCGCCATCGTGCAGGTGATGAAGCGCTGGCTCGACACCGGCGTCGACGGTTTCCGGCTCGACGCCATTCCCTATCTGTGCGAGCGCGACGGCACCAACAACGAGAACCTGCCGGAGACGCATGCCATCATCAAGCGGCTGCGCCAGGAGCTCGACGCCTATGCCAAGGGCAAGATCCTGCTGGCCGAAGCCAATCAATGGCCGGAGGACGTGCAGGAATATTTCGGCCATGGCGACGAATGCCACATGGCCTATCACTTCCCGCTGATGCCGCGCATCTACATGGCGATCGCCCAGGAAGACCGCTTTCCGATCACCGACATCCTGCGGCAGACGCCCGACATTCCCGCCGCTGCGCAGTGGGCGCTGTTCCTGCGCAATCACGACGAGCTGACGCTGGAAATGGTCACCGACGTCGAGCGCGACTATCTGTGGTCGACGTACGCCAACGATCCGCGCGCCCGCATCAATGTCGGCATCCGCCGCCGCCTTGCGCCGCTGATGGACAACGACCGGCGCAAGATCGAGCTGATGAACTCACTGCTGCTGTCGTTCCCGGGCACGCCGATCATCTATTACGGCGACGAGATCGGCATGGGCGACAACATCTATCTCGGCGACCGCAACGGCGTGCGGACGCCAATGCAGTGGTCGCCGGACCGCAACGGCGGCTTCTCGCGCGCCGACCCGGCGCGGCTCTACGCGCCGATGATCATGGACCCGGTCTACGGCTATGAATCCGTCAATGTCGAGGCGCAGTCACGCAGCCTGTCGTCGCTGCTGTCGGCGACCAAGCGGCTGATCGCGGTACGCAAGTCGACGCTTGCCTTCGGGCGCGGCACCATGACCTTCATCCGCCCGGAGAACCGCTCGGTGCTGGCCTATGTGCGCCAGTACCAGGGTGAGGCGATCCTGTGCATCGCCAATCTGTCGCGGTCGGCGCAGGCCACCGAGCTCGACCTCTCCGCCTTCAAGGACCGCATTCCGCTCGAGATGCTCGGCCGCACGCGCTTCCCGGCTATCGGCGAGCTGCCCTACATGATCACGCTCGCGCCGTACGGCTTCTACTGGTTCCAGCTGCAGGAGCGCGACAAGTCCGAGCCGGTGACGCCGCGCGCGGTGCCGGAATTCGAGACGCTGGTGGTGCCGCTGAATTCGACCTGGATGTCACTGGCGCGCACCCGCGGCGTGTTCGAGCACGACGTGCTGCCCGGTCATCTCGCCCGCACGCGCTGGTATCCGGAACGATCGGCGAGCGCGATCCAGCCGGTGCTGGTCTCCGCGATCCCGTTCTGCGACATCGGCGACAACCGGCCGTGGCTCGCCTTCTTCGAGACCACGCAGCGCGGCACCACCAGCCGCTACGTGCTGCCGATGCAGATCGAGTGGGTGCGCTTCGACCGCGAGCGCTACAACCCGCGCGCCTTCGCCGCGATACGCCAGGGCGCGCGCGAGGGCACGCTGCTCGACGTTGCCACCGACCAGATCTTCACCGGCTTGTTCCTGCGCAACCTGCGGGAAAACCTCACGGTCGACGAAGGCGAGCAAGGCCTCAAGCTCGAATTCCGGCCGACCAGCCGCTTCTCCGACCGGCCGGTGCGGCAGCCCGAGCGTATCCGGGTGTTCGAGAACGACCAGCCGCATTCGACCGCGCTGGTCGACAACGAATATGTCACCAAGATCTATCGCAAGCTCGAGGTCGGCATCAATCCGGAGATCGAGATGGGCCGCTTCCTCACCGAGGTGGTCAACTTTCCGAACACCCCTGCCTTGCTCGGCACCGCCGAGCTGATCGAGGGCGACAAGCGCAGCGCCATCGCCGTCCTGCATGCGATGGTCGTCAACCAGGGCGACCTCTGGACCATCGCAGGCGCACACCTCGACCGCCTGGTCGAACGGCAGCGCCTGCTGACGGTGAGCGAGCACCCCGTGGAGAACGGCGACCAGGCGACCTTTCTGCGCCACATGTCGCATAGCGGAAAGCGGCTGGCCGAGCTGCATCTGGCGCTCGCCAGCAACCGCGACCTGCCGGACTTCGCGCCCGAGCCGACCAAGCCCGACGACCTGCAGCGCTGGGCCGACGAGATCATGGCGCGGGCCGAGCGCGTGTTCGATACGCTGAAGCAGCGGCGCGGCTCGCTGAGAGAGGCCGACCGGCTGCTGGCCGATCAGTTGCAGGCCCAGCACGACACGCTGCCGGAGCGGCTCAAGGCGCTGCTGCCGCGCGAAACCGACGGGTTCAATATCCGCCATCACGGCGACCTGCATCTCGGTCAGTTGCTGGTGGTCAAGGACGACGTCTTCATCATCGATTTCGACGGCGGACCGGGCCGCACCATCGCCGAGCGGCGGCGCAAGGCACCGCCGGCGCGCGACGTCGCCGGCCTGATCCGTTCGATCGACTATGCGGCGACCGCCGCGCTGGAACGCACGCTCAAGGTCTCCCCCGACGAGAGCGGCCGGCTGAGCCTCGCCTTGGCCGAATGGCGCGACCAGGCCGCGGATACCCTGCTGGCGGCCTATCGCGAGACGGTGGCCGGCCAGCGGCTGTGGCCCGCCGACGCCAAGACGGCCGACCGCCTGCTCAGTTTTTTCCTGCTTGAGAAAGCCTTCTATGAGATCGAGTATGAGCTGGCCAACCGGCCGGATTGGCTGCGGGTGCCGCTCACCGGCCTGCTGAGGATCCTGGCGCAACAGCCGCATGAGGTTGCATGAGCAAACTGCCCGCCGAGGCCTATGCCATCATCGAGGGCCGCCACTCCGACCCCTTCCACTATCTCGGGCTTCACCCAGAGGGGGACCGCAACGTCGTGCGCGCCTTCCTGCCCGATGCCAGCAATGTCGAGGCGATCGGCGAGCATGGCGAGACCGCACAGCTGGCGCGAATCCATGACGCCGGCCTGTTCGCAGGCCCCCTGCCGAACGGCTCGACGCGCTACCAGCTCCGCGCCCGTTTCGGCGACAACGTCGTCGAGCTGGAGGATGCCTACCGCTTTCCGCCGATCCTGAGCGATTTCGATCTCTATCTGCTCGGCGAAGGCACCCATCAGCGCGTCTACGATACGCTCGGCGCGCATCCGATGACGCTCGACGGCGTCGACGGCATCGGCTTCGTGGTGCTGGCGCCGAATGCGCGGCGGGTCAGCGTGGTCGGCGACTTCAATTTCTGGGACGGACGGCGGCATCCGATGCGCGTGCGCGGCCCAGGCTACTGGGAACTGTTCATCCCGCGTGCAAGGATCGGCGACCACTACAAGTTCGAGATCATCGGGCGCAACGGCCAGCATTTGCCGCTGAAGTCCGATCCCCTGGCGTTCGCCGCCGAGGTGCGCCCGAAGACCGCCTCGATCGTGATCGACGAACGCAAGATCCCGCATCCGCGCCCGGCGCCGGATCGCGTCAACGCGCTGAACTCGCCGATGTCGATCTACGAGGTCCATCTCGGGTCGTGGCGGCGCAAGGGCCGCAACGAGTGGCTGACCTATCGCGAGATGGCGGAGCAGCTGCCGGCCTATGCCAGCGACATGGGCTTTACCCATGTCGAATTCCTGCCGATATCAGAGCATCCGTTCGACGGCTCCTGGGGCTACCAGCCGACCGGCATGTTCGCACCGACCAGCCGCTTCGGCTCGCCGGACGATTTCGCCGCGCTGATCGACGCCTGCCACGGCGCAGGGCTCGCCGTGCTGCTCGACTGGGTGCCCGGGCATTTCCCCGACGATCCGCACGGGCTCGGCAATTTCGACGGCACCGCGCTCTACGAGCACGCCAATCCGCTGCAGGGCCGTCACCTCGATTGGGGTACGCTGATCTACAATTACGGGCGCACCGAGATCACCAACTTCCTGGTGTCGAACGCGCTGTTCTGGCTTGATCGCTACGGCATCGACGGGCTGCGCGTCGATGCCGTCGCCTCCATGCTCTATCTCGACTACAGCCGTCCCGCCGGTGGCTGGATTCCGAACAAATATGGCGGCCGGGAGAACATCGAGGCGATCGACTTCCTGCGCCGCTTCAACACCGAATTGTTCGCGCATTTTCCGCAGGCGACGACGGCGGCGGAAGAATCCACCGCATGGCCGCAGGTGTCGCGTCCCGTCGAGTATGGCGGGCTCGGCTTCGGCTACAAGTGGAACATGGGCTGGATGCACGACACGCTGAAATATATCGGCAAGGATCCGATTCACCGCAAATACCATCACGGCGACATCCTGTTCGGCCTGCACTACGCCTTCTCGGAGAATTTCATCCTGCCGCTGTCCCACGACGAGGTGGTACACGGCAAGCGCTCGATCCTCGGCCGCATGCCCGGCGACGACTGGCAGCGCTTTGCCAATCTGCGCGCCTATTACAGCTTCATGTTCGGCCACCCTGGCAAGAAGCTGATGTTCATGGGCTGCGAGTTCGGCCAGGAACGCGAGTGGAATCACGACTACTCGATCGATTGGCATCTGCTGCAACAGCCGAGGCACAGCGGCATCCAGAACCTGGTCCGCGACCTCAACCGGCTCTATCGCGCGCTGCCGGCGCTGCACGAGCTCGACTGCGACCAGGCCGGCTTCGAATGGGTCATCACCGACGATGCCAACAACAATGTGTTCGCCTGGATCCGCAAGGGCAATGCTGAGCGCGCACGCTGCCTCGTGGTCGCGAACTTCTCACCCAACGTCTACCGCAACTATCGCGTCCCGGTGCCGTTCGCGGGCAAGTGGCACGAGGTGTTCAACTCGGATTCCGCGCATTACGGCGGCACCAATGTCGGCAATGTCGGCGAGGTGCGCGCATCGGAGGACGCCACGCCCGAGCTGAGCCTGACCATTCCGCCGCTGGCTGCGATCTTCCTCGTACCGGAAAGCTGATTGATGCGACTGACCGGGGGTACGTCCGCACGGCTCGGTGCAAGCTGGGACGGCAGAGGCACCAATTTTGCGCTGTTCTCGGCGAACGCGGAGAAGGTGGAGCTGTGCCTGTTCGACGGCCAGGGCCGCCGCGAGCTCGAGCGGATCGAGATGCCGGAGCGCACCGAGGACGTCTGGCACTGCTATCTCAACGACGTCTCGCCGGGTCAGCTCTACGGCTATCGCGTCTACGGGCCCTACGCGCCGGAGCGCGGCCATCGCTTCAACGCCAACAAGCTGCTGCTCGACCCCTACGCCAAGCGGCTCGCCGGCCGGCTGGTATGGAGCGATGCGCATTTCGCCTACCGCACCGGCAGCGCGCGCGAGGACCTTTCGTTCGACCGGCGCGACAATGCCCGCGGCATGCCGAAGGCGGTCGTGGTCGACGAGACCTTCAACTGGGGCCGCCGCGAGATCCGGCCGCATATCCCCTGGGAAGACACCATCATCTACGAGGCCCACGTCAAGGGCCTGACGCAGAAGCGCGAGGACGTGCCGCCGAACCTGCGCGGCACCTATGGCGGCCTGTCGTCACCGGCGATGATCGACCACCTCAAGCGGCTCGGCGTCACCACCATCGAGCTGCTGCCGATCCACGGCCTGATCGACGACCGTATCCTGGTCGAGAAGAAGCTGGCGAACTACTGGGGCTACAACACCATCGCCTTCTTCGCGCCGGAGGCACGCTACGCCCAGGACAATGCGCTCGATTCCTTCCGCACCACGGTGGCGCGGCTGCACGATGCCGGCATCGAGGTGCTGCTCGACGTGGTCTACAACCACACCGCCGAGGGCAACCATATGGGCCCGACGCTGTGCTTCCGCGGCATCGACAATGCCTCCTATTACTGGCTGAACCGCGAGAACCCGCGCTTCTACGACGACTTCACCGGCTGCGGCAGCTCGGTCAACCTCACCCATCCGCGCGTGCTGCAGATGGTGATGGATTCGCTGCGCTACTGGGTCGAGGTCTGCCATGTCGACGGCTTCCGCTTCGATCTCGCCACCACCCTGGCGCGCGGGCCGAACGGGTTCGATCGCAACCACCCCTTCCTCACCGCGATCCGCCAGGACCCGGTGCTGGCGACCGCCAAGATGGTCGCTGAGCCCTGGGACCTCGGTCTCGGCGGCTACCAGGTCGGCGCGTTTCCATCGCAATGGTCGGAATGGAATGACCGCTATCGCAGCGCGATGCGGCGCTACTGGAGCGGCGAAGGCAGCCTGATCGGCGACATCTCGGGCCGCATGACCGCATCCTCGGATTTGTTTCACCACGACAACCGCGCGACCCGCGCCAGCGTCAATCACATCACGGTGCATGACGGTTTCACGCTCGCCGATCTCTTCAGCTACAACGAGAAGCACAACGAGGCCAATGGCGAGGACAATCGCGACGGCTCCAACGACAATCACAGCAACAATTGCGGCCATGAGGGCCCGACCGACGATCCCGCCATCATCGCACTGCGCCGGCAGCTGCGGAAGAATGCGCTGGCCTGCCTGCTGCTGGCACAGGGCACGCCTTTGATTCTCGCCGGCGACGAGGTCGCGAACACGCAAGGTGGCAACAACAATGCTTATTGCCAGGACAACGAGACCGGCTGGATCGGCTGGGAGAACCTCGGCACGGACGACGACGCCATCGATTTCATCGGCCACCTCACTGCGCTGCGCCAGCGCTTCGGCCAGATCCGCTGCCAGCGCTGGCTCGACGGCCGCCGCACCGACGGCAGCTACGGCGTGCTCTGGCTGACGCCGGCAGCGGAGGAGATGAAGGAATCCGACTGGAAATTCCCCGAGAGCCGATTCCTCGCCTATGTGCTGGGACCGATGGAACCAGGACAGGCGCCGATCTTTATCGTGCTCAATGCCGCACCGCAGGAGATCGTGTTCAGGATGCCGAGGATGACGGAATACAGGAGCTGGCGGCAGGTCCTGAACACGACCAAGGCGGAGCAAACGGGTGAGCAATTCGCATCCGGCGCCGATACCAGGGCACCGCCGCGCTCGGTGCTGGCATTTGCAGGCTCCACATGAACAGACAACATTTCGGCGCCGAGCTGACACCTGACGGCACGCGCTTCCGGCTCTGGGCGCCGGCGGCCAAGCGCGTCGACCTCCTGCTCGACAACCCGCATCCGCTCACGCGCGATGCCGCCGGCTGGTACGTCGCCGAGGTCCCGGGCGCGCGCGCCGGCACGCGTTACAAATTCCGCATCGATGACGAGGTCGATGTGCCGGATCCCGCCTCCGCATTCCAGCCGGACGACGTGTTCGGCCCGAGCGATGTGGTCGACCACGCCGCCTTCAAGTGGCGCGCGACGGACTGGCGCGGACGCCCCTGGCATGAGGCCGTCGTCCTCGAGGCCCATGTCGGCACCTTCACCCGAGAGGGCACCTATCGCGCCATGATCGACAAGCTCGATCATCTCGTGGCGACCGGCATCACCGCGCTCGAGCTGATGCCGCTGGCGGATTTCGCCGGGAAGCGCAACTGGGGCTATGACGGCGTGCTGTGGTACGCGCCCGACAGCGCCTACGGCCGGCCCGAGGACCTGAAGACCCTGATCGACGAAGCGCATCTGCGCGGGCTGATGGTGATGCTCGACGTGGTCTATAACCATTTCGGCCCCGAGGGGAATTATCTCGGCCGCTATGCGCCGTCCTTCTTCAGTGACGCGCACACGCCGTGGGGCAGCGCGATCGACTATCGCGTGCCCGAGGTGCGCGCGTTTGCGATCGGCAGCGTGGTGAGCTGGCTGCGCGACTATCGCTTCGACGGGCTGCGGTTCGATGCGGTTAACACCATCGTCGAAGCCGGCGAAGTCTCCGTGCTCCATGACTTCAGCAATGCCGCCGGCAAGCTCGCCACCGAGACCGGCCGCTATATCAACCTCGTGCTCGAAAACGGCGACAACATTGCAAGCCTGCTCGATGCCGCCGAGGATCCGCCGCACGGCAAATTCCGCGGCCAATGGAACGACGACTATCATCACGCCTGGCACGTGCTGCTGACCGGCGAGAACCAGGGCTATTATGGCGACTACCGGGCGCCGAAGCAGGACCTCGCACGCGCGCTGTCGTCCGGCTACATCTACCAGGGCGAAGTCTCGGAGTTCTGGGGCGGCAAGGCGCGCGGCGAGCCGAGCGGCATGCTGTCGCCGACCTGCTTCATCAACTTCCTGCAGAACCACGACCAGATCGGCAACCGGCCGCTCGGCGATCGTCTCGTCAGCATTGCCCGGCCGGGGTCGGTCGCGGCGGCGCTGGCGGTGACGCTGATCGCGCCGACCACGCCGATGCTGTTCATGGGCGAGGAATGGGGCGCGACGACGCCCTTCCCGTTCTTCTGCGATTTCGAGGGCGAGCTCGCCAATGCCGTCCGCGCCGGACGACGCAAGGAGTTCGCCTGGGCCTATGCCAAATATGGCGACGACATTCCCGACCCGCTCGCCGACGAAACGGTGCGGTCGGCCGTGCTCGACTGGGCGGCGCTCGGCCATGATCCGGCGCGCGCGCGGCTTGCGCTGGTGCGCGACCTGCTCGCCGTTCGCCGGCAGGAGATCATGCCCCGGCTCAAAGGGTGCCGTTTCGGCGATGCCATCGTGGCTGGCGACCTGTTGACGGCGCATTGGCAGATGGGCGACGGCAGCACGCTGCGGCTGACAGCCAATTTGTCCGCTCGCGACATCCCCGATGGACCGGAGCCGAAGGGAACTGCGATCTGGGGCGGCGCGTTGTCGAGCGACCTCCCCGGCTGGGCGGTGCGCTGGCACATCGGATAGCACAATGCCTCCGGCGATCCCGATCGCGACCTACCGTCTGCAACTCACTGCCGATTTTGACTTCGATGCCGCCGCCGGCGTGGCGCCGTATCTCAAGGCGCTCGGCATCAGCCATGTCTATGCGTCGCCCTTCATGAAGGCGCGCAAGGGCTCGACCCACGGCTATGACGTCGTCGACCACACCAAATTCAATCCGGAGCTCGGCGGCGAGGAGGGCTTTGCGCGGCTGAGCGACGCATTGAAGCGCCATGATCTCGGCCTGATCCTGGATTTCGTGCCGAACCATGTCGGCGTTCACTTCGCCGACAATCCGTGGTGGCTCGATGTGCTGGAATGGGGACCGGCGTCGCCGCACGCGGTCTCCTTCGACATCGACTGGGACCAGCTGCCCTATCGCGCGCGCGGCGGCGTGCTGTTGCCGATCCTCGGCTCGTCCTATGGCCAGGCGCTGGAGCGCGGCGACATCGAGCTGCGCTATGACGCGAACGAGGGCAGCTTCTCGGCCTGGTATTTCGAGCACCGCCTGCCGATCGCGCCGGAGCGCTATGGCGAGGTGCTGCGCACCATCGTCCGCGAGGCCGCGGCCGAAGACAGCCCGACCGGACGCGCGATGCTCGAGCTCGCCGCGCAATACCGGGCGCTGCGTCGCCCCAACCGCGTCGAAGCGCCGGCGCTGAAGGCGGCGATCAAGGCGATCGAGGGCGGCGCCGACATCATCGCACGCGGCCTCGATGCCTATCGCGCCGGCGAGGACCGCCCGACCCAGACGCTGGCCCTGCATCATTTGCTGGAACGCCAGCACTACAAGCTCGGCCACTGGCGGCTGGCGTCCAGCGACATCAACTATCGCCGCTTCTTCGACGTCAACACGCTGGCCGGCCTCAGGGTCGAGGACGCCGCGACCTTCGAGGCGAGCCACAACCTCGTGAAGCGGCTGATCGCCGAAGACCGGCTGCAGGGCCTGCGGCTCGACCATATCGACGGCCTGCGCGATCCCGCGCAGTACTTCCAGCGGCTGCGCCGCCTGATCCGCTCCGCGCAGGGCGCGAAGGCCAGGCCGTTCTACATGGTGATCGAGAAGATCCTCGGCGAGGACGAGAAGCTGCCGAAATTCAGCGGCGTTCACGGCACCACCGGCTATGAATGGATGAACACGATCAGCCAGGCACTGGTCGACGGTCGCGGCCTCGATCCGCTGAACGAGATCTGGCGCCAGATCAGCAACCAGTCGCCGAACCTGACGCCAGTGTTGCGCGAGGCCAAGCAACGCGTGCTGGAGACACTGCTCACCAGCGAATTCACCGTGCTGGCGCGGCTGCTCGCGCGCATTGCCAGCGGACACTACTCGACCCGCGACTTCTCCGGCGACAGTCTGCGGCAGGCGCTCGAGCTCTATGTGCTGCACTTTCCGGTCTATCGCACCTATCTGACCGCTTCCGGCCCCGCCGCGCATGACCGCACGCTGATCAGCGAGACCATCGAGCGCGCTCGCGCCGACTGGTTCGCCGCCGACGAGGGTATCTTCGATTTCCTGCGCGATGCCTTGACCATGGACCTTTTGCAGCCCGGCCGGCCGCCGCATGGCGCGCCGCGGGTGCGACGCTTCGCGCTGAAGGTGCAGCAATTCACCGGGCCGATGATGGCGAAGTCGCTGGAGGATACCGCCTTCTATCGCTATCACCGGCTGCTGGCGCTCAACGAGGTTGGCGGCGATCCGGCGGCGGGTGCGATCGCAGCGGAGGCCTTTCACGCCATGATGCAGGCCCGCGCCCGCGAATGGCCGCACGGCATGACGGCGACCGCGACCCACGACACCAAGCGCGGCGAGGACGCCCGCGCCCGCATCATGGCGCTTGCGGAAATCCCCGGCGAATGGACCAGCGCGGTGGCGCGCTGGAAGGTGCTGAATGCGCCGCATCTGGTGCTCGACGGCGAGATGCGCGCGCCATCGGCGACGTTCGAATACATGCTGTATCAGGCCCTGCTCGGCGCCTGGGATCCCGATGATGCGTCGCTCGCCGCCCGCATCCAGGCCTACGCGCTGAAGGCGGCGCGCGAGGGCAAGCAGGAAACCAGCTGGCTCAATCCGCACCAGCCTTACGAGGCCGGCGTGAAAGCCTTCATCGAGCGGATCCTCGATCGCAAGACCTCGCCGGAATTCCTCGATGCGCTGGGGACGCTGGCGCAACGGACCGCGTTGATCGGCGCGCTGAATTCGCTCAGCCAGATCACGCTGAAGGCAACCATGCCGGGCGTGCCGGATTTCTACCAGGGCACCGAAAGCTGGGATCTTTCGCTGGTCGACCCGGACAACCGCCGCCCGGTCGACTTTGCCGAACGGGCGGGAATGCTCGCAGCACTGGAGACGCCGGATTGGGATGCGCTGGCGCAAGACTGGCGCGACGGCCGCCTCAAATTCGCATGGACGCGGCATCTGCTCCGGCTCCGCAACGAGATGGCCGATGTGTTCACCAGCGGCGACTACGTGCCGCTCGCGGTCAGCGGCCCGCACCGCGATCACGTCATTGCCTTCGCGCGGCGCCATGGCCGCGAGGCGGCCATCGTTGCGGTGGCAAGGTCATTCGCCCCGTTCACGCAGGGCGGCCGCAGCTGGCCGCGCCCCGAGGCTTTTGAAGGTGAAATCGACGCGGCTGGATATGCGCTCAGGGATGGCGCAACCCGGATTCAGCTCCCGGAACTGTTCGGCAATCTGCCGGTTGCCGTGCTCAAGACAAAGGTCGCGGGGACGAAACGCACCGCAAGGCCGGCCCGCTCGCACGCCTGACGTCCTGCGTCAGCGCTTGGTCAGCAGCAATTTCCCGCGCTTCTGGATCGCCACCTGCGCGACCTCGGCGAACCGTTGCAGCAGCCACGGCAGCGTCACCTCGACGCGCACATGGGCATCCTCGACATCGACATGCCCGGCCGCGACCTGCCCCAGCGCCCGGACACGAAAGCTCATCCGGTTGTCGTCCCAGCGCTCCTCGTCGACGCTTATGACCGGCAGGTTCGCCGTCGCGCGCGACAGGCCCGTTTTCAAGCGGCGCATCGCCTCGTCGCGGCCGAGGCTATGGGGTATCGAAACGATCAGCGGCGCCGACATTGCGATGCACTCCTCCGTGGGTTTGGTTGATGTAGTTCTGTTCCAAGGCAAACGGAAGAACCACACAGGTTTATCACAGCGCCAACTCCGGAACCTTCACAGTTACGGGTTGTTTTCCTTCCCGAAGGGCAGAAACGAGACGGGCCCGCGGGGCTGAGGAGACGCTAGATGTCAATTGGAACGATCATTCTCATCATCCTGGTCATTGCGCTGCTTGGCGGCTTCAGCGGCATCGGCGGCGGACCGTTTTACGGTACCGGCTATTACGGCGGCGGCGGGCTCGGCCTGGTCGTCGTGATTCTGCTGATCCTGCTCCTGATGGGACGACTGTAGCCCTTGGTAGCGTTGCGTCCTGCCGATATCGACGACCAGCATCACCCGCGAAAGCGGGTGGTGCTTCGTTGGACGGCGCTTACTTGGCCGCGAGCTTCTTCATCGCCGACTTGATCGACGACGCTGCGTCCTCGTAGCCATCCCAGGCCTTCGTCTTCGCGAGCAAGGCCGGCACGGTGCGCAGCGTGAATTTCTTCGGATCGAGATCACCGCGCAGCTGCGGCCAGGTCAGCGGCATCGACACTGTCGCCCCCGGACGCGCCCGCGGCGACAACACCGCGACCGCCGTCGACATCCTGTCGTTGCGCAAATAGTCGAGGAAGATCTTTCCCGTGCGCTTGGCCTTGGACATGTTGATCAGATAGCGCTCGGGATCGTCCTGCGCCATCCACTGGCAGACCGCCTGTGCGAACGCCTTGGCTTCCTTCCACGTCACCTTGTCCCTGCTGCCTGCGAGCAGCGGTGTGACGACGTGCAGCCCCTTGCCGCCGGTGGTCTTGCAGAAGCTTTCGAGGCCGACCGCGGTCAGCCGTTGCCGCATGTCCTTGGCGGCGTCGATCACGTCGGTGAATGCAACATCGGGCGCGGGATCGAGATCGAACACCAGCCGGCCCGGCGTGTCATAGGCATCGGGCGCGCAATTCCAGGGATGCAGCTCGAGACCGCCGAGCTGCGCGACTGCTGCCAGGCCCTCGATCTGGTCGATCTGCAAATAGGGTTTACGGTCGCCCGAGACCTTCGCAAGCTTGAGCAGTTTTGATGTGCCGGCCATCGCATGACGCTGGAAGAAGGTCTCGCCCTTGATGCCGTCGGGCGCACGCACGATCGAGCACGGCCGGCCCTTGAGATAGGAGATCATCCATTCGCCGACCGCCTCGAAATAGTTCGCGAGGTCGAGCTTGGTCACCGGCTCGCCATCGCCCGCATCGGGCCACAGCGCCTTGTCCGGGTGCGAGATGACGACGCCCATCACCTCGCTGGACGCCTTCCCGGTACCCTTCTTCGCCGCGCCCTTGGCCATCGGCTTCACCACTTTGGTTACAACCGGCCGCTCGGCCTCGACCTCGTGCGCCGGCTTGTCCTGGCGCAGGCCCTTGAAGGCGGCCTGGCGGATATTGCCGGCGTCGGTCCAGCCGGCGAACTCGATCTCGGCGACCAGCTCCGGCTTGAGCCAGTGCACGTCGCGGGTCTTCTTCGGCGCGTCCTTGCCGCCGAACGGGTTCTTGTCCGCCTCCGCCGCCTTCAGTGCCGGCATGATGCGGCGGACCGTGTCCTGGCCGAAGCCGGTGCCGACGATGCCGACAAACGCCAGATGATCGCCGCGATAGACGCCCGCCATCAGCGAGCGAAATTTGCCATTGGTGGTCTTCCAGCCGCCGAGCACCACCTCATGGCCGGCGCGGATTTTTGCCTTGGTCCAGTCGTCGGAGCGACTGGAACGGTAGGCGCCGTCGAGCCGTTTGGAGACGATGCCTTCGAGGCCGAGCTTGCGCGCGGATTCCAGCACCGCCTCGCCGCGCTGCTCGAAATGTTCGACATAGCGGATCAGAGGGTTCTTGCCCTTGCGCGCCGCGAGCAATTGCTTCAGCCGCGTCTTGCGCTCGGCGAGCGGCAGCGGGCGCAGGTCCTCGGTGCCGGCGAACAGCAGGTCGAACGCGTAGAAGATCAGCCGATCCGTCTTGCCGTCGGAGAGCGCGGCCTGCAGCGTCGAAAAATGCGGCGTGCCGTTCTTGTCGAGCGCGACGATCTCGCCATCGATCAGCGCGTCGGGCAGCTTCTCCGCCTCCTTCACGATCGCGCCGAACTTGGCGGTCCAGTCGAGCCCCTTGCGCGTCTTCAGCACGGCCTCGCCGTCTTCGACGCGGAGCTGCACGCGGTAACCGTCGAACTTGATCTCGTGGCACCAGCCCGTGCCATTGGGTGGAGACTCCACCGCGGCGCAGAGCTGCGGCGCGACGAAATCGGGCATCTCCGATACCTGCTTCGGTTTCGCCTGCCGCGTCACTTTCAGCCGCTCCTTGGGCGCCGGCGCCTTGGTCCTGGCGCGCGCGTCCGCAGCCATGCCGTGGTTGGACTGCCAGACCGCGTCCGCCTTGGCCTTGCCGTTGCCCTTGGCCAGCATGAACGGCTTCGGCGCCCGGCCCTTGCCGGCCGCGATCTGCGCCATCGAGCGTCCGGAGGCGACCGAACGGTCCTCGTCGAGGATCTCCTCGCCGTTGCCGTCAACGGCATATTCGTCGCGGTGCTTGATCAGGAGCCAGTTGGTGCGCTTGCCGCCAAAGCGGTCGCCCTTCATCCGCACCAGCACCCAGCTGCCGTGCAGCTTGTCGCCCTCAAGCGTGAACTTCAGGTCGCCCTTCTTGAAGCCGCGCTCGGGATCGTCCGATTCCCAAGTGCCGCGATCCCACAGCTGCACCGTGCCGCCGCCGTACTGGCCTTCGGGAATGGTGCCTTCGAAATCGCCATAGTCGAGCGGATGATCCTCGACCTCCACCGCCAGCCGCTTGTCATGCGGATCGAGCGAGGGCCCGCGCGTCACCGCCCAGGACTTGAAGACGCCGTCGAATTCGAGCCGCAGATCGTAATGCAACCGCGTCGCGTCGTGCTTCTGGATGACGAAGCGCCGCTGCTTGCTCGGTGCGACCTTGACGTCGCCCGACGGCTCGTTGGTCTTCTCGAAGTCGCGCTTCTTGCGATAGGTGGACAGGTTTCTCAGCGACACAACAAACCTCGGCAAACCCTCGGCGCAAACGACGGCCGCCGCCTCCGTGCGGCCATCAGGAACCAAAACCCACGGTATCCGTTCAAGTTCCAAACTCAAGCTGTTTGGAGGCGATCATGGCCGCTCCCCGCGCCTACTGGAAAGGCACGCTCAAGCTCTCGCTGGTGTCATGCCCGGTGGCGCTCTACCCGGCCTCGACCGCGGTCGAGAAGACCCGCTTCCACATGATCAACCGGGAGACCGGCAACCGGCTGAAGCAGCAGATGGTCGATACCGAGACCGGCGACGTTGTCGAGGGCGATCAGAAGGGCCGCGGCTACGAGGTCAGCAAGGGCAAATATGTCGAGATCGAGAAGGACGAGCTCGAAGCGGTGCAGATCGAGAGCAACCATACCATCGACATCGACAGCTTCGTGCCCGAGGGCGAGATCGACAAGCGCTATCTCGACCACCCCTACTACATCAGGCCCGACGGCAAGGCCGGCGTCGACGCGTTCGCGGTGATCCGCGACGCCATGAAGGATCAGGACCGCGTCGCGCTGGCGCGGATCGTGCTGACCAACCGCGAGCATGTGATCGCGATCGAGCCGCTCGACAAGGGCATGCTCGGCACCACCTTGCGTTACCCCTACGAGCTGCGCGACGCCGACGATTATTTCGACGACATCAGGAGCCCGAAGGTCACGAAGGACATGATCGAGCTCGCCGGCCATATCCTCGACAGCAAGGCCGCGCATTTCGATCCGTCGAAATTCAAGGACGAGTACGAGACCGCGCTGAAGGCCCTGGTCCGCCGCAAGGCGGCCGGCAAGCCGATCAAGGCCGCCGAGCGCGAGGAGAAGCCAAGCAACGTCGTGAGCCTGATGGACGCGCTGCAGCAGAGCCTGAAAGGCGGCAAGAGCGGCGCAAGGCGCTCGCGCTCCACCGCGCGCCGCCCGACCCCGCATCGCCGCGCCGCCAAGAAGGCGCACCGGTCAAGCGCGCGGCGACGCAAGGCGGGATGAGATCTCTCGTCCTTGCGAGCGCAGCGAAGCAATCCATCTCTCCACATACGCGGAGGGATGGATTGCTTCGTCGCTACGCTCCTCGCAATGACGGATGGATGCAACTCGTCCGCTACTTCTTCTTCGAGCTCTTCCGCTTCTTGGCAGTCTTGCGCTTCTTCGCCGTCTTCTTCTTTGACGACTTCTTCGGCACTTTCCTGCCCTTGGCGCGTGCCTCGGACAAGCCGATCGCGATCGCCTGCTTGCGGCTCTTCACCTTCTTCTTGGAGCGGCCGCTGCGCAGCGTGCCTGCCTTGCGTTTCTTCATCGCGCCCTCGACATCGCGCGATGCCTTCCGCGAATATTTCCTTGCCATGGGTTTTCTCCCGGTGAGGGAAAACAAGCCTCGATGGCAGCGAAAGTTCCGTTTGGTGTCGTCGGACGCCGGCACCAACGTAGCCCGCATGAGCGCAGCGACATGCGGGAGATGCCCCGGATATCGCTTCGCTCATCCGGGCTACCTGTTAGTCCGCCGCGCGCAGCCGATAGCCGATGCCGGTCTCGGTCAGCACGAATTGCGGACGCTCCGGGTCGGCCTCGATCTTCTGGCGGAGCTGGCGCACATAGACGCGCAGATATTGCGCGTCGGTCAGTTCGTCCCACAATTCCTTCAAGAGGAAGCGGTGGGTCAGCACCTTGCCGGCATGCTGAACCAGCACGCGCAACAGGTCATATTCCTTCGGCGACAGCTTGATCTCTTTGTCGCCGACCTTGACGATCCGGCGCACCAGATCGACCGAAAGATCGCCGGAGCGAAACACCGGCCGCTCGCCCTGCACCTGCAACTGGTGCCGCAGCGCCGCGCGCAGCCGCGCCAGCAATTCGTCCATGCCGAACGGCTTGGTCAGGTAGTCGTCGGCGCCGAGATCGAGCGCCTGCACCTTGCCGGCCTCGTCGCCGCGGCTCGACAGCACCACGATCGGCACGCTCTCGTTGCGGCCGCGGATCATGCGCAAGAGGTCATGGCCCTGAATGTCGGGCAATCCGAGGTCGAGGATGATCAGCGCCGGTCCCTCACCCAGCATCTCCAGCGCCAGCTTGCCGTTGGATGCCTCGAGGATGTCATAGCCCTGCGTGCTCAGCCCCATCCGCAGCAACTTGCGGATCGGCGGCTCGTCGTCGATGACCAGGACCTTGATCGGCGTCGCGTTCATGCAGCAGTGTCCAGCGCGTTGGTGTCGGCAGGGATCGGCAGGCGGATGGTGATGACGGCGCCGCTGCGGTCGGCGCGGTTGGCCGCCGCGATCGTGCCGCGCATCGCCTCGACGAAGCCGCGCGAAATCGCAAGCCCGAGGCCGGTACCGGGACGGACATGGTCGCCCTTCTCGGCGCGATAGAATTTGTCGAACACGCTTTCGAGCTCGGCCGCGGGAATCCCGTTGCCTTCATCGAGGATCTGCAGCGCGATGGTGTCGCGATCGCGGGCGCCGCGGATCGAGATCGTGGTGTCCGACGGGGCGTATTTGGCAGCGTTGTCGAGCAGGTTGAACAGCACCTGCTCGAACAGCACGGCGTCGAGCTCCAGCATCGGCAGATCGGCCGCGAGCTCCAGCGACACCCGGTGATGCACCAGGATCTTGCTCGCCCGCCGCAGCGCGCTGCCGACGATCTCGCCGACATCATGGCGCGCCGTGTTCGGCACGATCGCGCCGGATTCCAGCTTGGTCATGTCGAGCAGATTGGCGATGAACCGATTCAGCCGCTCGGACTCGTCGATCACGGTGGCGAGCAGATCGTGCTTCTGCGCATCGCTCAGGTTGGCGCCGAGGTCGCGCAGCGCCGAGGCCGAGCCGAGCACCGAGGCCAGCGGCGTCTTGAGATCGTGCGAAATCGAGGTCAGGAGCGCGCCGCGCAGCCGGTCGGATTCCACCGTGCGCTTGACGCGGTCCATGTCCTCGACCAGCAGCACGCGCTCGATCGCCAGCGCGCCCTGATCGACCAGCGCATCGAGCAGCCGGCGCTGGTCCGGCGTCAGCAAGGGCCCGGTGCGGTCGTCGTCGATGCCGATCACCCCGATCGGGCCGCGGCCGGTGCGCATCGGCAGGAACAGCCGTTTTCCCCCCGGCAGCGTGTCGGAGCCGCGGCCGGCCGGACGGTCGTTGCCCCAGGCCCAGTTGGCGGCGGCAAGATCGGCCTGGTCGAGCTGATCCTCCGGCGGATAGCCGCTCTTGACGGTCAGCATGCCGTCCTCCGGCAGCAGCAGCACCACGCGCACCTTGAGCATCAGCGCAATCTGGTAGGCGGTCGCCCACAGCACGTCGTCCAGTGTCGCGGTGCCGGCGAGCTTGCGGCTGAAGGCGTAGAGCGATTCGGTGGTGCGGACCCGGCTGATCGCGGTGTCGGCCTGGGTGCGCACCCGCGCCGCGACGTTGGAGACCAGCAGCGCGATCAGCATGAAGAAGAAGAACGCCGCGACATTGGTCGGGTCGGTGATGGTGAAGGTATAGACCGGCGGCAGGAAGAAGAAATTGTAGCACAGCGAGGCCGCGACGCTCGCCAGCAGCGACGGCCCGAGGCCGTAGCGCGCCGCGGCGCCGACCACGGCGGTGAGGAACACGAGGTCGACATTCTCGATGCCGAAGAACGGCTGGATCAGCTTGGCCGCGCCGAGCCCGAGCGCCGCCAGCAGCAGCGCCATCAGATAGGGCCGCGGATTGAACGGCTCCTGCCGCTGCGCGGTCTGCACCGCCGCCTTGCCGACCGGCAGCTCGTCGCCGGCGATCACGTTGACGCTGATATTGCCGGCGCGGCGCACCAGATCGTGCACCACGGACCCATGCGTCAGCTCGAACCAGCGCGAGCGCGTCGACTTGCCGATGATGATCTGGGTGACGTTGTTGGCCTGGGCGAAATTGATGACGTCGTCGGCGATACGGCGGCCGACGCCGGGCAGCGTCAGCGCCTCGCCGCCGAGCGATTCCGCGAGCCGCATGGTGTCGGCCAGCCGGTCGCGCTGCTCGTCGGAAAGTTGCAGGCTGCGCCGCGTCTCGATGCTGACCGCGGTCCATTGCGCATGCAGCCGGTCGGCGAGGCGCTTGGTGTAGCGCACGAGGCCGGCCGCGCGCGGATCCTCGCTCAGGCAGACCAGGATGCGCTCGCCGGCGGCCCAGGGTCCGGCAATCGCATTGGCCTGCATGTGGTTGAGCAGCTGCTCGTCGACCCGCTCGGCCGTGCGGCGCAGCGCCAGCTCGCGCAGCGCGGTGAGATTGCCGGGCGAGAAATAGTGTTCCAGCGCCCGCTCGGCCTGCTTGGGCACATAGACCTTGCCCTCCTTCAGCCGCTGGATCAGGTCGTCGGGCGTCAGGTCGATCAGCTCGATGGCATCGGCGCGATCGACCACCGAGTCGGGCACCGTCTCGCGCACCCGTACATGGGTGATCTGCGCGACGACGTCGTTGAGGCTCTCGATGTGCTGGATGTTGATCGCGGTATAGACGTCGATGCCGTGCGACAGCAGCTCCTCGACGTCGAGATAGCGCTTGGGATGCCGGCTGCCCGGCGCGTTGGTATGGGCGAGCTCGTCGACCAGCGCGAGCTGCGGCCGCCGCGCGATCAATGCATCGAGGTCCATCTCCTCTAGCGTCTGGTCGCGATAGGTCAGCCGCTTCCGCGGCAGCACCTCGAGACCCCTGAGCAGCGTCTCGGTCTCGACCCGACCGTGGGTTTCGACGACGCCGACCACGACGTCGACGCCCGCCTTCAGGCGGGCGTGGGCGCTCGAGAGCATCTCGTAGGTCTTGCCGACGCCGGGGGCGGCGCCGATGAAGATCTTCAGCCGTCCCGATCGATCGGTCTCCCGGCGCGCCGCCTCCAGCAGCGCATCCGGCGAGGGTCGTTTGTCAGGGTCGCGCTGATTGGCCATACCGCAATATAGTCATCCTGCGAGGGGCAGCCTACTCTCCTATTTTGGCTTTGCCGCGTCGAGCGCCAGGTTGAGCGCAAGAACGTTAACACGGGGCTCGCCGATCACGCCGGCGAAGCGGCCCTGCGTGTTCTGCGTCACCAGCTCACGCACTGCGTCCTCGGACATGCTGCGCGCTTTGGCGACCCGCGGCACCTGGAACAGCGCGGCGTCCGGCGAGATATCCGGATCGAGCCCGCTGCCCGACGTGGTCACAAGATCGACCGGCACGCTGGCGGACGGGTTCTCCGCCTTCAGCTTCTCGACATCCTCCTTGACCCGGTCGTTCAGCGCCTTGCTGGTCGGGCCGAGGTTGGAGCCGCCGGAATTGGCCGCGTTGTAGGGCGCCGGCACTGTCTTCGTGGAGTCGTTCGGATCGGGCGCGACCGTCGCCGACGGCCGGCCATGGAAGTATTTATCTTCCTTGAACTCCTGCCCGATCAGGGCGGAGCCGATCACCTTGCCGTCCTGCTCGATCAGGCTGCCTTGCGCCTGGCGCGGGAAGATGACGCCGGCGATGCCGGTGATGGCGAGCGGATAGGCAAGGCCCGTGATCGCGGTCAGCAGGACCAGCACGAGGATGGCGGGGCGGATTTCTTTCAGCATGACTGGTCTCCTAAATCTCTTTCGTCATTGCGAGCGAAGCGAAGCAATCCATGGATCGGCATAACGGATGGATGGATTGCTTCGTCGCTTCGCTCCTCGCAATGACGTTGTGGTTAAGCCAGGCCCAAAGCGGCGACGACGAGGTCGATCGCCTTGATGCCGATGAACGGGATGACGATGCCGCCGAGACCGTAGATCATCAGGTTACGGCCGAGCAGCGCGCCGGCACCCACCGCGCGATACTTGACGCCCTTCAGCGCCAAGGGAATCAGCGCGATGATGATCAGCGCATTGAAGATGATCGCCGACAGGATCGCGCTTTGCGGACTCGCCAGGTGCATCACGTTCAGCACCTGAAGCTGCGGATAGAACGCGAGGAACATCGCCGGGATGATCGCAAAGTACTTCGCGACGTCGTTGGCGATCGAGAACGTGGTCAGCGCGCCGCGGGTCATCAGCAGCTGCTTGCCGATCTCGACCACCTCGATCAGCTTGGTCGGGTTGGAATCGAGGTCGACCATGTTGCCGGCCTCGCGGGCGGCCTGCGTGCCGGTGTTCATGGCGACGCCGACATCGGCCTGCGCCAGCGCCGGCGCGTCGTTGGTGCCGTCGCCGCACATCGCGACCAGCTTGCCCTTGGACTGCTCGTCGCGGATCAGCTTGAGCTTGTCCTCGGGGGTTGCCTGCGCCAGGAAGTCGTCGACGCCGGCCTCGGCCGCGATCGCGGCCGCGGTCATCGGGTTGTCGCCGGTGATCATCACGGTGCGGATGCCCATGCGGCGCAGTTCGGCAAAGCGCTCGCGGATACCGCCCTTGACGATGTCCTTCAGGTGCACGACGCCGAGCAGCTTGCCGTCCTTGGCGACGGCCAGCGGCGTGCCGCCGGCCTTTGCGATCTCGTCGGCGATCGACTGGATCTCGCGCGCTTCGGCGCTCATCGTCGCCGCGAGCGCGCGGACGGTGTTGCCCGAGGCGACGGTGCGGGGCGAGCCGCCGTCGATATAGGCAAGGATCGCGTCCACCGCGCCCTTGCGGACCGACGACGTGCCGGCATCGATGCCGCTCATGCGGGTCTGCGCGGTGAACGGCACGAAGGTCGCGGCAAGCTCATGCATGTCGCGTCCGCGGATGCCGTATTTCTCCTTGGCGAGCACCACGATCGAGCGGCCTTCCGGCGTCTCGTCGGCCAGCGAGGCAAGCTGCGCTGCGTCGGCGAGGTCCTGCTCGGCGACGCCGCGGATCGGACGGAATGCGGTCGCCTGGCGGTTGCCGAGCGTGATGGTGCCGGTCTTGTCCAGCAGCAGCGTATCGACGTCGCCGGCAGCCTCCACCGCGCGGCCAGACATCGCCAGCACGTTGAAGCGCACCAGGCGGTCCATGCCGGCGATGCCGATCGCCGACAGAAGCGCGCCGATCGTGGTCGGGATCAGCGTCACGAACAGCGCCACCAACACCACGACCGAAATCGAGCCGCCGGCATAGGCCGCATAGCTCGGGATCGTCACCGTCGCGAACACGAAGATGATGGTGAGGCCGGCCAGCAGGATGTTGAGCGCGATCTCGTTCGGCGTCTTCTGCCGCTCGGCGCCCTCCACCAGCCTGATCATGCGGTCGATGAAGGTCGAGCCCTGGGCTGCGGTGATGCGGACACGGATCCAGTCCGACAGCACCTGGGTGCCGCCGGTGACCGCGGAACGGTCGCCGCCGGACTCGCGGATCACGGGCGCGGATTCACCCGTGATCGCGGCTTCATTGACCGAGGCCACGCCTTCGATCACCTCGCCGTCGGACGGGATGTTGTCGCCGGCCTCGACCAGCACGACGTCGCCGACCTTCAGCGAGGTGCCGGGCACCATGCGATAGGTCCGGTCGGTGCCGGTGAGCAGCTTGGCCTGGCTCTCGGTGCGGGTCTTTTTCAGCGATTCCGCCTGCGCCTTGCCGCGGCCTTCGGCAACGGCCTCGGCGAAGTTGGCGAACAGCACCGTGAACCAGAGCCAGAGGATAATCTGGAAGGTGAAGCCGAGATTGGCGCTGCCGGTGACGAGGTCGCGGACGAAGATCACCGTGGTCAACGCGGCCACGACCTCGACCACGAACATCACGGGGTTCTTCGCCATCAGCCTAGGATCGAGCTTGACGAAGGCCGAGCGGATCGCCGGCACCAGGATCTTCGGGTCGAACATGGTCGACGCCGTCACCTGCTTTTGCAGTCTTGTGGTTTCCATGGTTGTCACTCCGGACAATTCGATCAGAACAGGGTGTTGGCGTTCATGGCGAGGTGCTCGACGATCGGCCCGAGCGCCAGCGCCGGGAAGAAGGTGAGACCGCCGATGATCAGGATCACGCCGATGACGAGGCCGACGAACAGCCCGCCGGTGGTCGGGAAGGTGCCCGCCGAGGCCGGGATCGACTTCTTCTCGACCAGCGAACCTGCAATGGCCATCGCCGGCACGATCATGAAGAAGCGGCCGACGAACATCGCGGAGGCGAGCGTCAGATTGTAGAACAGGGTGTTGCCGGTGAGGCCCGCGAAGGCCGAGCCGTTGTTGCCGGTCGCCGAGGTGAACGCGTACAGCACCTCGGTGAAGCCGTGCGGGCCGGAGTTCGCCATCGAGGCCACCGCCGACGGCAGTACCACGCCGACCGCGGTCCAGCCGAGATACATCAGCGGCAGCACCAGGATCGCGAGCATCGCCATCTTGACCTCGCGCGCCTCGATCTTCTTGCCGACATATTCCGGAGTGCGGCCGACCATCAGGCCGGCGACGAAGATCGCCAGCACGACGAACAGCAGCATGCCGTAGAAGCCGGCGCCGACGCCGCCGATGATGACCTCGCCGAGCTGCATGTTGATCAGCGGGATCATGCCGCCGAGCGCGGTGAAGCTGTCATGCATGGCATTGGCCGCGCCGCAGGAGGCGGCAGTCGTGACGACGGCGAACAGCGAGGACGCGACGATGCCGAAGCGGACCTCCTTGCCCTCCATGTTGCCGCCGGTGAGACCGAGCGCGTGCAGCGCCGAGGTGCCGTTGGCTTCCGCCCAGTAGGTGACGGTGACGCCGGCGACGAACAGGATGCCCATCACGGCGAAGATCGCCCAGCCCTGGCGCTCGTTGCCGACCATGCGGCCGAACACGTTGGTCATGGCGGCGCCGAGTGCGAAGATCGAGACCATCTGCACGAGGTTCGACAGCGCGGTCGGATTCTCGAACGGATGCGCGGCGTTGGCGTTGAAGAAGCCGCCGCCATTGGTGCCGAGCATCTTGATCGCGACCTGCGAGGCCACGGGCCCGAGCGCGATGGTCTGCTTGCCGCCCTCCAGCGTGGTGGCGTCGACATAAGCGCCGAGCGTCTGCGGCATGCCCTGCCAGACCAGGAACAGCGCGTAGACGACGCAGATCGGCAGCAGCACGTAGAGCGTGCAGCGCGTGACATCAACCCAGAAATTGCCGACGGTGCGCATCGACGAGCGGGTGAAGCCGCGGATCAGCGCCATCGCCAGCGCGATGCCGGTCGCCGCCGACAGGAAATTCTGGTGGGTGAGGCCGACCATCTGGACCAGATAGGACAGCGTGCTCTCGCCGCCGTAGTTCTGCCAGTTGGTGTTGGTGATGAAGGAGATCGCGGTGTTGAAGGAAAGGTCCTCGGCGACCGCCGACTGTCCGGCCGGGTTGAACGGCAGCACCGCCTGCAGCCGCATCAGGCCGTAGATGATGGCGAAGCCGCCGACATGGAACAGCAGCATGGCGACCGTATAGGTCAGCCAGTGCTGCTCGCGCCGCTCGTCGACGCCGCCGACCCAGTAGATGCCGCGCTCGACCGGGCGCAGCACGGGCGCCAGGAAGGTGCGCTCGCCGTTGAACACGCGGGTCATGTACCAGCCGAGCGGTTTGACCAGCGCGGCAACGATCGCGCAGAACAGAATAATTTGAATCCAGCCGATGACGGTCATTGCGTCAAACCTTTCGAATGGGAGCGAAGCGCAGCATCGACGCGAACAAGCCGAGCAACAGCCCGGTCAGCATCGCGTCGGCTAACAGAATTGTGCAAAGCGCTGACATCGCGGGCCGCCTAGAAGCGTTCGGGCCGCAGCAATGCGTAAGTGAGGTAGAACAGCAGGCCGAGCGAGACGAGGCCGGCGAGCGAGTAATCGAAGATCATCGCCGCCTCCGTTACAGCCGTTCGCAGGCGTAGGCGTAGCCGATGCCGGCCGCGAAGAAGCCGATCGCAAGCGCCGCCATGAGAATGTCCATCATGTGAGACTCCTATGCGTCACAGGGCGCGGGCCATTGCATAGGCGTCCCGCGCCGGATGGCCGTGAGGTGCCATCCGGGACATAGGTTTTCGAGAGGTGGCGAGTAAGGACGTTATAGGAATCCTATAAGTGCCACGAGCTGCGCAGCCGTCGTCCCGGCGAAGGCCGGGACCCATAACCACAGGGCCGAGTTTTGTGATGGCTGGGCCCAGCGCGACACGAAAACTGAAATCGGTGGTTATGGGTCCCGGCCTTCGCCGGGACGACGTGTCTTTATGGAATGCCTATATCTCCGTCCCCCGCCTCATCTCGTTTTCAAATGGCACTCCGGCCATTTTGAGCGTGCGGCCAATGCCTTGAGCTTGGATTTCTTGGGCCGCGCAAGACGAGATGACGCCATGTCCGTACTTTCCCAGAACACCTCCATCGATCTCGGCGACCGGCTGCGCGACGCCTATGCGGTGACAGCCGAATTCATGGCCGACATCATCAGCCAGACCTGCCGGCGCTTTCCCTCGGTCGGACAGAGCGGCAAGACCCGCCAGGTCGAGCGGCTGATCCAGTCGGGCGCCTGGACCGACGCCGCGATCGCGCTGCTCGATCTGGAACTGCCGCAATGGCAGATCCGCCGCCTGGTCTATGACGAGGGCGAGTGGCACTGCGCATTGTCACGCGAACGCGAGCTGCCGGACTGGCTCGACCAGTCGATCGAGACCCACCACACCGATCTTGCACTCGCGATCCTCAGCGCCTTCGTGGAGGCGCAGCGCATCTCGACGCCCGATAGCCGAACCAGCGTGCCGACCGTCCGTCGCGACACGCGCGCGCTGTACGAGCCGCTGTTCGTCGACAATATCGGCTGACGGCGGCGCGGCCGTGGACACCAAACAACTGCCGCGGCAGCTGCAGTCGGTCCAGGTCATGGTCCGCTTCGGCTTCCGGCTTGCCATCATGATCGGCTTTGCCGTGTTCGCCGGCGCCGGCTTCGGCAAGGGCCTCGTCACGCTGTTGTGGATGTCGGCCGTGATCTGCGCCTTCGCCGGGATCGCCAAGCGCGAAATGCCGTTTGCCGCAAACCTCAATCACTGGGACGAGATGACCGCCTATGTCGCGCTGTGCGCGCTCGGCACCGGCATCGTCCAGCGCCTCTAGACCATCCTCACAAATCCTATGCCGCTCCTATGAAGTCGCTGCTCGCACGCGCTCGATTTCATATCCCGCAAATCAGACATTGATCGCGTGACCGTGACTGAAGCGTTTTCGAGCGAGCCGGATACCGGTTCGCGCGAGGAAAACGCGTCAGAAACAAAAAGAAGGACCACCACCGTGAAACTCGTCGAACCTCCCTCGTGTAGCGCCGCGTCCACCGTCGTCTTCATCGGCCGCAACCATCGCGGCCAGTGGGTCGCCCAGCAACAGAACGGCCTCTATGGCGGCCTGTTCGTCAACCGCGCCCAGGCCGTCAAATACGCGCTGTTCGAAAACGGCCAGCATCCTGAAATGATCGTCGAGCTTTCGCGTGAGATCGAGCTCGATATGCGCGGCGAGACCGCGAGCTTTCCCGCGATCCGCGTGGCGTGAGCCACCCATGACTTGACAAACATGACCTGGCAAACGGCTGCGAAAGCCGACACGGCCGGATGGCTGTCGGGCTTCATCCCCGATCTTCCGACCCCCTTCAACCATCGGGGCGAGATCGACGTGGACGCGTTCGGCCGGCTGTGCGAGCGCCAGATCGCGGCCGGCGCCACCGCGCTGGTGGTCGGCGAGACCGCAGGTGAAAGCGCGACGCTGGAGCCCGCGGAACGTGCGCAGCTGGTCCGGATCGCGGCCGGCGTCGCGCGCAAGCGGGTTCGCATCATCGCCGGCGCCGGATCGAACGCGACCGATCGCGCCGTCACATTCACCCGGGCCGCGGAAGCGGCCGGCGCCGACGCCGTCATGTCGGTCGTACCCTATTACAACAAGCCTATGCCACGGGGCACGGCGGCGCATTTCCACGCGGTCGCCGCGGCCACCACGCTGCCCGTCATCCTGCACGACATTCCGTCGCGCACGGTCAAGGGCCTTGCCAACGAGACGCTGCTCGAGCTCGCCGCATCGCCACGCTTCGTGGGATTGCGCGATGGCAGCGGTGACGTTGCCCGGCTGGCGCGCCTGCGCTCACGCCTGCCGGCGACATTCCGAATGCTGACCGGCGACGACGCCTCCTCGTTGGCCTGGCTCGCCGCCGGTGGCGATGGCTGCATCTCGGTCGTGACAAACGTCGCGCCCGATCTGTACGTGGCCGTTCACAGGCATTTCCGCGAGGGACGGTTGTATCAGGCGCGGGAGTTGCACCAGCGGCTGGTGCCGCTTGCGACCTTGCTGGAGCGCGAGCATCCCGCCGCATTGAAGTTCGCGCTGTCGCTTCTGGGATTCATGCCGCCGACGACGCGGCTGCCGATCGTGCAATTGAACGGGTCGGCAAAGGCCGAGGTCTCGCAGGCGATGGCTGAGCTTGCCGACGAGTACCTCGCAGCCGCGCATTGAGGTTTGCCGACCCGACGGAAGCCATCGCAATGCACAATGCGATGAGCACACGGTGCCCGTGACGCGGCGCCAACTTGAGGTTCCGAAACGGCGCCCCATATCCACGGCAAGGGAGTGCTTGCCGTGCACACCACCTTCAAGGCGGCCCTCGTTGTTGCGACCGTCCTGGTCGCTCTGGTTGTCTCCATCCGTCCCGGTCCGGCCGCGGACAACAGCCATCTTGGCCTGACCATTTCAATCGACGGGGCAATTGGGCCGGCAGCGGCCAGCTACGTCAAGGACGGCCTGGCCAAGGCCGCCGAGCGCCACGCCGAAATTGTTATCCTGCGTTTGAATACGCCGGGCGGCCTCAGCACCAGCATGCGTGAGATCATCGCCGACGTGCTGGCCTCGCCCGTTCCCGTGGTCGGCTACGTTGCGCCATCCGGCGCCCATGCCGCGAGCGCCGGGACCTATATCCTCTATGCGACCCATCTCGCGGCCATGGCGCCCGGCACCAATATCGGCGCCGCGACGCCGGTGCAGATCGGCGGCCCGATACCGGGGCTGCCGGGCAGCACCCCGGACAAGGGCGACAAGGACCAGAAGGACGGCGGCCATCCGTCCGAAACCAAGGATGCCATGACGGCGAAGGTGACGAATGATGCCGTTGCCTTCATCCGCAGCCTGGCCGAATTGCGCGGCCGCAATGCCGACTGGGCCGAGAAGGCGGTGCGCGATGCCGCCACCCTCTCCGCCAACGCAGCGCTGCAGGCCAACGTCATCGATCTCACCGCGCGCGATCCGGCCGACCTGCTCAGGCAGGTCGATGGCCGGACCATCGAGCTTCCCGGCGGCAAGACGCAACGCCTGGCGACCACGGACACCGCGATCGAGGCCATCGATCCCACCTGGATCGCGCGCGCGCTTGCGGTCATCACCGACCCCAACATCGCATTCATTCTCCTGATGGTCGGCATCTACGGCCTGATCTTCGAGTTCATGTCGCCCGGTGCCGTGGCGCCCGGGGTTGTCGGGACGATCTGCCTGCTGCTCGGTCTGTACGCACTCAACATGCTGCCGATCAACTACGCGGGCTTCGCCCTGATGCTGGTCGGGATCGCGCTGCTCGCAATCGAAGCCTTCAACCCGACCGTCATGATCGGCCTCGGAGGAATAGTCGCCTTCGTGCTTGGAGCAGCCATGCTGTTTCGGATCGAGGCGCCCGGTTACCGGCTGTCATGGCCGGTCATCGGCATCATCGCCGCGATGTTCACCGGGCTCATTCTCGTCGTGCTCGGCGCGCTCCGCCGGGCGCGCAAGGGCCCGGTGCGGATCGGTGCGCAAGCCATGCGCGGGCTATCGGCCGAGGTGCTCGACTGGTCCGAGACCACGGGTCACGTCTTCACCAACGGCGAACGCTGGCAAGCGCGCAGCACCGAGACATTCACGGCGGGAGACACGGTCGAGGTCGCCAACATCATCGATTTGACGCTGGTGGTACGGCGCACGCCGGCCTCTCCCGGCGAGGGAGGTAAGGCATGATGCTTGATTATTTCACCTATGCGGCGATCGCGCTGCTGATCATCGTATTCCTGACCCAGGCCGTGCGCGTGCTGCGCGAATACGAGCGCGGCGTCATCTTCACGCTCGGCCGTTTCACCGGGGTGAAGGGCCCGGGGCTCATCATCCTGATTCCGGTGGTGCAGCAGCTGGTGAAGGTCGATCTCAGGGTGGTGGTGCAGGTGGTGCCGCCGCAGGACGTGATTTCGCGCGACAACGTCTCGGTCAAGGTCAACGCCGTGCTCTACTTCCGCATCGTCGATCCCGAGCGCGCCATCATCAAGGTCAGCGACTACATGGCTGCGACCAGCCAGCTTGCGCAGACCACGCTGCGTTCGGTGCTCGGCAAGCACGAGCTCGACGAGATGCTGGCGGAACGCGACAAGCTGAACGCCGATATCCAGGAGACCCTCGACAGGCAGACCGACGTCTGGGGCATCAAGGTCACCGGGGTCGAGATCAAGGATATCGATCTCAATGAGACGATGGTGCGGGCGATCGCCAAGCAGGCCGAGGCGGAACGGCTGCGGCGCGCCAAGGTGATCAACGCGATGGGCGAGCAGCAGGCCGCCGAGAAGCTGGTCGAGGCCGGCCGGATCCTCGCCCAGGAGCCGCAAGCGATGCAGCTGCGCTACTTCGCGGCGCTGCACGACATTGCCGGCGAGCGCTCCTCGACCGTGGTCTTCCCGCTGCCGATGAACCTTCTCGATCACCTGGCGCCGCGACGTGAAGCGACGTGAACTGGTTTGGGAGTAGAAACGACGGTCGCTCAAGGTCGGCGCGCTCGGGATCGTGGGTCTCGTAGGCGCCGCGGCCTCTGCACGTCACTGCGAGCCAACGGGCCGCGCGAACGTGCGCCCGATGACAGGCTCCGCGAAGCAATCCATCGCGCCACATGCGGAGATATGGATTGCTTCGTCGCCATGCTCCTCGCAATGACGCGGATGGGTTCGGGGGCTTAACGCCCGCGATGCTTGGCCCGCCACGCAGGTCCCGGACCGCGCATGTAATGCGCCTCGGGCCGGTAGCCGCCGATCGGCTCCTCGCCGATCCAGGCGAGGAATGCGAGCAGCCCTTCTGCGGCGCGGCGCGGCAGGGCAGCGATGAACAAAACTGTGCGCATCTCAGTAGTCCCACTTCTCGCCGAGCACGACCGGCGCCCGTGGATATCTCTCGGCGTCGCCGCCGAGCATGCCGACGTTGAGGTTGGTCCGCGCCCAATCCTCGTGGCCGCGATGCAGCAGCAGCTCATTGCGGAGCCGATGAATCTTGGCGGCGGCGATCGCACGGTGAACAGTCCTGAAGACGAGGCCGATCCGCCGGAACGTCCGCCGCAGCATCAAGGGCATGGCGCCGGCCGAACCGTGCGGCCGGGCATCGTGGTAATGGAGCAGGGTCATGTGCCACCTTCCCGTTTGGCGGCGCGCGCGAGCGCACCGCATCACGGCAAAAGATGCGGGGAAGGCCGTAGGAATTCGAGAGCAGCCGCGGTCCTGTCACATAGCCGCGGCATAAGCGTCCGGCTGCGGTCCGTGCACCGCCGTCATGCCGCGAATCGCGACATTTCGGACAATTTTACCCTCGATCAGCGGCGCGAGGGGCAGGTTTACGGTCGGCGGCAAGACCGGTAACCTTGCCTCCCAATGCGACGTGGAGAGTGCCCATGCGGCCCAAGGATCAGATCAACTGGATGCTGTCGGATGCGATCGAGGCGCTCGCCCGCGCCGAACGGCTGCACCAGAGCTTCCTCAATTTGCACCCGCGCGCGGGAAGCACCGAGCCGAGCTGGGAACCGCCGACCGACGTGATCGAGACCGAGGATGAAATCCTGATCCTGGTCGCGTTGCCGGGGGTCGATCCCGACGAGGTCGAGGCCGCGCTCGACGGCGGCACGCTGGTGATCTCCGGCCGCCGCACCCTGCCCCCTGAACTCCGCAACGCCCGTATCCTGCGCCTCGAACTGCCGCAGGGCCGGTTCGAGCGCCGCATCGCGCTGCCGACCGGCCGCTACACGATCAGCCGCTTTGCCGCGCATGGTTGCGTCGGCCTGCGGCTCGGAAAGTCGAGCTAAAGGATTTCGACATGGCTGCCTCAGACGTTTCAAGCCCAGCTTCAACTTCGACGCCGATCCCGAGCGACGCGCTGATCATCGTCCCGGTGCGCAACACCGTGCTGTTTCCGGATGTCATCATTCCGATCACGATCGCCCGGGCGACCTCGATTGCCGCGGCCCAGCAGGCGGTGCGCGAGCAGCGGCCGATCGGCATCCTGCTGCAGCGCGATCCCGAGACCAACGATCCCGGCCCCGACGGGCTTTACCGCGTCGGCACCACAGCCAACATCGTGCGCTACATCACCGGTGCGGACGACAGCCACCATCTGGTCTGCCAGGGCGTGCAGCGCATGCGCGTGCTCGACTATCTGCCGGGCACGCCGTTCCTCGCGGCCCGCGTGCTGCAAATCCCGGAGCCGACCACCACCTCGCCCGAGATCGAGGCGCGCTTCCTCAATCTGCAGCGCCAGGCTCTGGAGGCCGCGCAATTGCTGCCGCAAGTGCCGCAGGAGCTGATCGCCGCGCTGCAGGGCACCACCTCGCCGGCAACCCTTGCCGACCTTGCGACGTCCTACATGGACATCAAGCCGTCGGAGAAACAGGACATCCTGGAAACCATCGATCTCGTGGCACGGATGGACAAGGTGTCGCGTCACCTCGCCGAACGTATCGAGGTGCTGCGGCTGAGCCAGGAGATCGGGCAGAAGACCAAGGCCGTGTTCGACGAGCGGCAGCGCGAGGCGATCCTGCGCGAGCAGATGGCGACGATCCAGCGCCAGCTCGGCGAAGGTGACGGCAAGGCCGCGGAAGTCGCCGAGCTGACCAAGGCGATCGTCGAGGCCAAGATGCCGCCGGAGGCCGAAAGCCAGGCGCAGAAGGAACTGCGCCGCTACGAGCGGATGCCGGAGGCAGCGGCCGAATCCGGCATGGTGCGCAGCTATCTCGACTGGCTGATCGATCTGCCCTGGAGCATTCCGGAGGAGAAGCCGATCGACATCGCGGAGGCGCGCAAGATCCTCGACCAGGACCATTATGGCCTCGAGAAGATCAAGAGCCGCATCATCGAATATCTCGCGGTGCGCAAGCTCGCGCCCGGCGGCAAGGCGCCGATCCTGTGCTTCCTCGGGCCGCCCGGGGTCGGCAAGACCTCGCTCGGCCAATCGATCGCGCGCGCGATGGCGCGGCCGTTCGTCCGCGTCTCGCTCGGCGGCGTGCATGACGAGGCCGAGATCCGCGGCCATCGCCGCACCTACATCGGGGCGCTGCCTGGCAACATCATCCAGGCGATCAAGAAAGCCGGCGCACGCAATTGCGTGATGATGCTGGATGAGATCGACAAGATGGGCCGTGGCATCCAGGGCGATCCGTCGGCCGCGATGCTGGAAGTGCTCGACCCCGAGCAGAACAGCACCTTCCGCGACAATTATCTCGGCGTGCCGTTCGACCTCTCGCGCGTCGTCTTCATCGCCACCGCCAACATGCTCGACGGCGTCCCCGGCCCGCTGCTCGACCGCATGGAGCTGATCAGTCTCGCCGGCTACACCGAGGACGAGAAGCTCGAGATCGCCAAGCGCTATCTGGTCCGCCGCCAGCTCGAGGCCAACGGCATCAAGGCCGAGCAGGTCGAGATCGATCCGGATGCGCTGCGGCTGATCATCCGCAGCTACACCCGCGAGGCCGGCGTGCGCAACCTGGAGCGCGAGATCGGCAAGGTGCTGCGCAACGTCGCGGTGCAGATCGCCGAGGGCAGCACCAGCCACGTCACCATCGCGCCGAAGGACATCGTCTCGCTGCTCGGCCAGCCGAGGTTCGAGAACGAGATCGCGATGCGCACCAGCATCCCGGGCGTTGCCACCGGGCTGGCCTGGACCCCGGTCGGCGGCGACATCCTGTTCATCGAGGCGTCGCGCACGCCGGGCCGCGGCGCGTTGATCCTCACCGGCCAGCTCGGCGAGGTGATGCGCGAGAGCGTGCAGGCCGCGCTAACCCTGGTGAAGAGCCGGGCCTCGCAGCTCGGCATCGACCCCGGCGTGTTCGAGAAGAGCGACATCCACGTCCACGTTCCGGCCGGCGCGACGCCGAAGGACGGTCCGAGCGCGGGCGTTGCGATGTTCACCGCCCTCACCTCGCTCCTGACCGATCGCACGGTGCGCAGCGATACCGCGATGACCGGCGAGATCTCGCTGCGCGGCCTGGTGCTGCCGGTCGGCGGCATCAAGGAGAAGGTGGTCGCGGCCGCGGCCGCCGGCCTGACCCGGGTGATGCTGCCGGCGCGCAACAAGCGCGACTTCGACGACATCCCCGCCGGCGCCCGCGCCAAGCTGGAGTTCATCTGGCTCGAACGGGTCGACGAGGCGATCGCAGCCGCGCTGGAGGCCGCCAAGACGACGCCCGCCGCCGCGGAGTGACCGCGTCTCGAACGCAACAAGAGGGCGTGACAGCGATCGCCGTCACGCCCTCTTGCGTTGCAGATAGCGGAGCGGTGCCGCTCAGCTCTTGCCCATGCATTCTTCGATGTAGAACCAGCGGTCGTCGCCGGTCAGGCCCTTCGACTTCACCTCGGCGCGGCAAGCCTTCAGCTTTGGCTTGTTGGCCTTCCACTTCGCCTTCATGTCCTTCAGCTTCTGCATGGTCAGCTTGACCTTCGACGGCTTGGCCTCGGTGGTCTGGGCTGACGCGGTGTGCAGCGAGCCGGCGAGAAGCAGGGCGGCCACAAGACAGCTTGCGGTACGAAACATGACTGAAATGTCCCTTGATTATCTGTTGATTTGAACGGCGTAGAGCTTCTTGTTTGACGCGTCTTCTTCACGCGAACCGGCATCCACTTCGCTCGAAAACGCTTCAGGCCGCGCGGGATACCAGATGGCCCGCGCGCGGCCTGAACTGCGATCAGAGGATTTTGACCGCGCTGAGCAGCGTCATGTAGACGCCCCACGCCAGCGGAATGCCGACGAACAGCCAGAACAGCGCCGCCTTGGCGTCAAGCCCGCCGAACCCGATCCCGTAGGAACCATGCGGTCCGGCCGCCGCGGCGCTGGCGCTCGCATCCTGCAGTTTGGCAACCTCGGCGTCGCTCATATGCCATTTCGCATCGACCGGCTTGATCAGGTAGTTGCAGATCAGGCCCGCGATCAACATGGCGCACAGGATGTACATCGTGGTGTTGTAGAGCTGGTCGCGCGGCACGCCTGCGGCCAGCTGGAACTCACGGATGTAGTTCACCACGACAGGACCGATGATGCCGGCGGTCGACCATGCCGTCAGCAGACGGCCGTGGATGGCGCCGACGAACTGGGTGCCGAACATGTCGGCGAGATAGGCCGGCACGGTGGCGAAGCCGCCGCCATACATCGACAGGATGATGCCGAAGCCGAGCACGAACAACAGCTTCGATCCCATCGCGGCGAAGGTCGGCGCCAGCGCGTAGAGCGCGATGCCGAGGATGAAGAACGTGTAGTAGGTGTTCTTGCGGCCGATCTTGTCCGACAGCGACGCCCAGAAGAAGCGGCCGCCGATGTTGAACAGCGACAGCAATCCGGCAAAGCCGGCCGCGATCGCCGCGATCTGCGCCTTCTGTCCGGCATCGAGCTGGTTGAAGCCGACATTGGGCAGGCCGATCAGCTTGCCCGCGAAGATCTCCTGCAGCATCGGCGAGGCCATGCCGATCACGCCGATGCCCGCCGACACGTTCAGGCAGAGCACCCACCAGATCAGCCAGAATTGCGGCGTCTTGTGCGCGTTGTCGAGATGGACGTGCTTGCTCGAGATCATCGCGTTGGCCTTCGTCGGCGGCGTCCAGCCTTCGGGCTGCCAGCCGGCCGGCGGGATGCGATAGCGGAACGCGCCGATCATCATGAACACGAAGTAGATCGCGCCCATGGCGAGGAAGGTCTCCCAGACGCCGACCGAGGTCGGGGTCTTGAAGTAGTTCATCAGCCTGTCGGCGAGCGGGGCGCCGATCATCGCGCCGCCGCCGAAGCCCATGATCGCCATGCCGGTCGCCATGCCGCGCCGGTCGGGGAACCATTTCACCAGCGTCGACACCGGCGAGATGTAGCCGAGGCCGAGGCCGACGCCGCCGATCACGCCGGAGCCGAGCCACATCAGCCAGAGCTGGTGCGTGTAGACGCCGAGCGCGCCGATCACGAGACCGCCGGCCCAGCACAGCGCCGCGACGAAGCCGGCCTTGCGCGGACCGACCTTCTCGAGCCAGCCGCCCCAGATCGCGGCGGAGACGCCGAGCAGCACAAAGAACAGCGTGTACATCCACCCGAGGCTCGCGACCTTCCAGTCGCAGGTGGTGGTGAACAGCTCCTGCACCAGCGAGATGTCGGGGCACGCCTTCGGCGCGGTCAGGCCGATCGCGCGCGACAGCGGCAGCCAGAACACCGAGAAGCCGTAAGCCATGCCGATGCACAGATGGATGCAGAGCGCGGCCGGCGGCACCAGCCAGCGGTTGAAGCCGGCGGTCGCGATTGTATGTTCCTTGTCGAGGAAACCTGCGCTTGTCGCGGATACGCGTCCGGCACTGCTCACTGTGGTCATTGACACCTCCCCTGCAGTCGCCATTACGACAGGCGCATCTGCGTCTTCGATCCCGTCTCAACCCATTGCGGCCAGCGTCAGCCGGCAGCTCCGCACATTTCCTCAATGCGTCGGGACCAACCACGCACATTCCGGAAATGCTAACCCCCAATACGGCCGGATATGCCCGGCCGTGCAGCCCGTGATCTGGGCACGGGCCCAGTCGTTGTCCGTCGATGCGCCCACACTCGAGCACAACGCCATCACCACAAGCCGGCGGACATTATCAATTCGCGCAGAATGGAAAATAGGTGTCGATAGGCAAAAGGTAGATATCAAGCTGCATCTAGCGCGTACGCGGCAACGCAGCATTCGAATTGCCTATCGCTCCATTGATCTTCTCGATCAAGAAAACGATCCGGGCGTCGCTTCGTTCGGTGATCTCGACCTTGTCGCCGGTCTCCTGGATGAGGGCCGGGATATCGATCACCGAAAGCGGATCGGTGCAGTGCACCTCGAGGAAATCTCCCGCCGTCACGCTCCGGAGGGCCTTGCGCGTCTTCAGCGCCGGCAGCGGGCATTTCAGGCCGGTGAGATCGAGCTTCGTCGTTGTCATGGTTCGACCATGGCGAAGCCGTCCTGCATCGTCAACGCCGCCTCCCCGTCCACGTCAGCCTTCGGCCGGAGCCGACGCGAGCACGTCGTCGACGGGAATCGCGGCGCGCAGCATCAATTCGGCAACGTCCTCGATGTCGTCGAGATGCGCGACCGGCAGCGTGGTTGCAACGGCGACATCGCTGGCAATCCCGACCACGCGCGGGTCGTCGGGAAACAGCAGCGGCTTGCCGTTGGCGGCGCGGTACACCTCGATCTTGTTGACCGGCTCGCGCTTGAAGCCTTCGACCACGACCAGATCGACCTGCGCCATCTTGGCGAGCAGCTCCGGCAGCCGCGGCTCATCGGCGCCGCGCAGCTCGTGCATCAGCGCCCAGCGCCGCGTCGAGGACACCAGCACCTCGGTCGCACCGGACTGCCGGTGCACCCAGGAGTCCTTGCCGGGCACGTCGACATCGAATTCATGGTGGGCGTGCTTGATTACGGAGACGCGCAGGCCGCGGCCCAGCAGGCAGGGGATCACCCGCGACAGCAGGGTGGTCTTGCCGGCACCGCTCCAGCCCGCGAGGCCAATCACTTTCATACGCGTCTCCGAAGACATGCCAATCGTTAGGGTATCCACGCCCGCGGTTCCGCCCGACATGGATGGCCGGGACCAGCCGTGACGGCGGAAAGCCGCGACTTGCGCCCAACGCTGCTTATATCAGCCTTGGAGCAATGTCATGCCAGGCTCGCCGGCGGATGAGGATGGGCTGGCGCGCTAGAGGACCGCCCTCGGAAACTCCTGCAGCAGCTGCGCCCACAGCACCGCGAACGCGATCAGGCCACACCCAAACGCCGCGGTGAATCTCGGCAATCGGCCGATGGCGACGAGCAGCCAGGCCGGCAGGAAGAACAGGCCGAACACCATGCCGAGCGGAAAGACCGCCAGCCACTGGAAGCCGGTACCGTCGCCAGGCGGCACATGGGCGATGGCGTAGAAGGTGTAGAGCCAGAACAAGGTGCCGGCCGCCGCGACGAGCGCGGCAATCTTACGGAAGTTGGCGGTGTCGAATGCCATGATGGATTGGTCGCCGCAATCGGCGAACCCGTTCACGGGCCGCCGCGCAAGTTGGGCTCGGCGCGCTATCCCGCAGGGTCAGTCGTTTCGTTGACTGACAGGCCGCCCCGGCTTGGCCAGCCTTGCCGATCGGCTCTCTCTCGGGGGCTGGTCACGCATCCGTAGCCTCTTCCGCGGCCGCTGCGTATCGACTGCCAGCACTTCTTCCAGCGTTGTATTCCTAAAACGAAGCCTTCTTAACATCGCTCCGCTCCTCGAGCGGGTGGGAGCCCCATCGGTCGCTCAACCACCGACATCCACAACAGGGCCCATGTCGGTGACAAGAGATAACCAGCGACGGGACGGTTTGCTCCAATGCATGTTGCAGCCCCCGCTCACGTCACGCGCGATCCCGCTATCCAGCGGATTTACCTCGAAATTTCCGATACGCAGGGCGATCGGAACACGATAATGTGCAGCATGGAGGACTATGTATGCCTCGCTCGCCTTCGATTGTGCCGCATTCAATCGATCACGACACCTATCTGGTGCTGAACGATTTTGGCCGACTGGGCCGTGCCTGGAGCGAAACCGACGAAGAAGGCACTGACCGGAAAACGCTGATCCGCCGCCTGCTGGATGACCAGTACAGCCGTCCGGTCCGCATCGTGGCCTTCAATACCAACGAAGGATGGTCGCGCGACGTCACGACCGACATTGCCGACGAGCTTCGGCGCCGTTTCGTCGAATACGAAGAGGTCCCGCGCTCCGTGCTGGAGTTCGTGGAGACGGCGATGCGGCATTGAGCTGGATCCGCAACGCAAAAGGCCCTCTCACAGCGCGATCGTTCGGCCCCCTGCAAGCATCCGCCAAACGGCAATTTTACGAGCAATTTCAACGGGATCCGGCGGCCGCGCAGCGCCGCTCCGCCATAAGGCAATATTAAGAGCATTCGCCTTACCTGTTCTCCGTTCAACGGGAGAGCGGTCCAGTGCGCAATCGTGGTGACGTTCGAGACGCCGTGAGCCTGAAAAACCGGGTTCTGGTCACGGCGATCTTTCTGGCATCGGGCGCGGCATCGCTGATCCTGCAGGTTCTCTGGTTCAAGCAACTGCAATTCGTGCTGGGAAGCGCGACCGTCTCCGTCAGCGTCACGGTGGCAAGCTTCTTTTTCGGTCTCTCGCTGGGCAGCGCCCTGGGAGGCCGGATCGCCGACACCGTCAGCCGCCCGCTGAAAATTTACGGGCTGCTCGAACTCGCCCTCGCCCTCGTTTCTCTCGCGGTCACCGCGTTTCTGTCGCATTGGCCGACATGGGTGGGCTGGCTGTCACCGATGCTGGATCTGGAGTCGCCATTCCGGCTGCCTCTCATGGTCGCCGTGTCGCTCGCCATCCTGTCGCTACCGACGATGTTGATGGGCGCGACCCTGCCCTTCCTGGTGAGATTCCTGACCCGCACACAAACCGACCTCGCCAATCGCATCGGTCTGCTCTACGGGTTCAATACCCTCGGCGCCGCCATCGGCACCCTGGCGGTCGGCTTTGTGCTGATGGGCCTCTGGGGCATCGCGGGATCAAGCCTGGTTGCGGCAGCGCTGTATGTCTGCGTCGGCGTCGTTGCCCTGTTCGTTGCGCGCGGCGCAAGCCCGCTCTTGCCGGTCGCGGCACAGGCGCCGGTGCAAACCGCCGCGACCGCGCGTGGCAGGACGTCGATCCTGATCTGGATTTTCGCGTGCTCCGGTTTTGTATCGATCGCCTATGAGGTCGTCTGGTTCCGATTCCTGACCAATGTCAGCACCTCGAGCGTCTACGCGTTCTCGGGCATGCTCGGCGTTTACCTGCTGGGGCTCGTGATCGGCGCCCTGATCTGCGCCAGGCTACTCGCCCCCCGCAAGGATCAATTGCTGCGATACTTCGCCGTGACGCAGCTGCTGATCGCGGTTGCAGCCACGCTGACCGTCGGAATGCTCGGCAAGGCGCGGACCATGGGAGTAGCGCTGTCTCCCATCGTATCGGGCCTGCTTCCAGTCCCGGTGCAGGAGCTGTTGGGGGGTGACGTTTCATTCTTCCTGGTCTGCGCTGTTGCGCTGTTGCTGCCGACGACGCTGATCGGCATCAGCTTTCCCCTGGCCAGCGAGCTGACCGTGATGCAGATGAGCGCGCTCGGCCGCAGGATCGGCACGCTCTACGCCTTGAACACGATTGGCGGCGTCGTGGGCTCGCTGGCGGCGGGCTTTCTGCTGATCCCGTATCTGGGCAGCCAGGGCGCGCTCACCGCGCTGATTGTCGTGAACGTCCTGCTGTTCGTCGCGACCACCGTGTCGCAGCCGGATCTTCTGAGAGAAAGGAGCCTGTGGCGGCAGGGGACGATCGCCGCGAGCGTCATAGCCGTAGCACTGCTGCTCTTCACTCCGCACTATCTGGAGCGGGTCCTGACCGCGATCGAAGGCGCCAATGTGCTCGAGTTGCGGGAAACCCGGCAAGCGACCTTTGCGGTGGTCGAGTATCGCGAGAAGGCGGCTGGCACCTATCAGCAGTTGGTGGTGAATTCGAAGAGCTACGCCAACAACCGTCCCGAGGGCAGACGCTACATGGCCGCGATGGGGCATTATCCCGTTCTGCTGCACCAGGGCCCGGTTGAAACGGCTGTCGTCATTTGCATCGGGACCGGAACCACGGTGGGAGCGGTGAGCACCCATGAAGAATTGCAATCCATCGACGCGGTCGATCTGGCATCAACGGTGTTCGAATTCGCGCCCCGCTTCGTGCCGATCAACAAGCAATTCTATCAAAATCCCAAGGTCCATCAGATCGTCGCGGACGGGCGCCACTTCCTGCTGGGGACCAAGGAGACATTTGACGTCATCACGCTCGAGCCGCCACCGCCCCATGATGCCGGCGTCATCAACCTCTACACGGAGGAATTCTATGCGCTGGCAAAGCAGAGGATGCGTCCCGGCGGCGTTCTCGCGCAATGGGTGCCGCTGGATTTCAACCGCGGCATCCTTCCGAAGATGATACTCAAGGCCATGATGGGCCAGTTCAAGCATGTCTCGCTGTGGCTGCCGTCCAGAATGGAAGGCGTGGCGATCGCCTCCGATGAACCGTTGAACATCGATCCGCACGAGCTCGCCATGCGCATGTCGAAGCCCGCGGTGGCTGAAGACCTGACGGCGAACGGCCTCGGCTCGCCCGAGGATTTCCTGGCGACATTCATCGCCGC
Organism: Bradyrhizobium sp. USDA 4510; assembly: GCF_054059095.1. Classification (NCBI taxonomy): domain Bacteria; kingdom Pseudomonadati; phylum Pseudomonadota; class Alphaproteobacteria; order Hyphomicrobiales; family Nitrobacteraceae; genus Bradyrhizobium; species Bradyrhizobium sp. USDA 4510. The sequence goes on from NZ_JBSSBT010000001.1 coordinate 5,755,640, forward strand.
CGATGAAAAACTCGCGGCCTTTGTCGGGGATGTGCCGACCCTCACGGATGATCGGCCGCGTCTCGAATATTACAACTGGTATCCGCTGGGTTCGGTCAGCGTGGACGAACTGAAGCGCCTCCGCGAGCCGGTGGAAGCCTATCTTGCCGACCGTTCCATCGACGAGGCCCGTCTCGACACCGCGCGCACGGTGGCCAATGCGATCCTGGACGAGCACAAGGCCACGGCCGACGGCGACAAGTCCGCCGCCCGGGCCGCGCTTCGCCTGGCCGTCAAACTGGACCCGGACAATTCCTACGTCGACTTCCTGGACCGCAAGCTGAGCGAGTGATCAGGGTGCCTTCGGCACACCGCATCAGGAAGTCCCCGAATGTCGCGAGAATGCGGATGTTTTGACTCACAGCTAGCGCAACAAGCTCAGTGTCGTCCCTGCGAAAGCAGTGCGAAAGCAGGGACCCATAACCACAAACGCAAATTGTTACGCGATGCTGGAACGGCGAGGCCCGCCTGTAACGCCCGCCGCGGCGTATGGGTTCCTGCTTTCGCAGGGACGACAGCTGTGATGGTGCGGCAGAGCGGCACACCGGCTACGCCGGCCTGAACCCCGCCTTCGTCAATGCAGCCCGCCCTTCATCCGACGCCAGTGCGTCGAGAAAGGCCTGCACTGCGGGCCGCTGCTTGCGCGCCGTCACCAATGCGAAGTCATAATGCTCTTCGGCGAGCGGTATGAAGCCGAGTCCGGACGCATCGGCGACCGGCGCGATGGTCATGCCCCAGTCGGCGCGGTGCTGCGCCACCGCGGCCGCAACCGCATTGTGCGAGCGCGGCTGATTCCAGTAACCGTCGGGCCGGCTGCCCGCCAGCAAGCGATCGATCAGGATGCGGGTGCCGGCGCCCTGGTTGCGGTTGACCATGATGCAGGCGGGATCGGCGAGCGCGGCGCGCACCGCCTGTTCTGCACTCAAGCCGGCAAAGCGCGTGTCGTCCTTGCGAAACACGATGCCCTGCATGCGCCGCCAGCCCGGCACCAGTTCGAGCCCGTCGGCCAGATACGGCGTGTTGTAGGTCTCGGTCTTGTCGTCGAACAAATGGATCGGGGCGAGATCGCATTCGCCGCGCTTGGCGGCAGCGAGCCCGCCGAGGCTGCCGACCGCGATCGAGCGCACCACGAGACCGGCATGCGCCAGCGGCGCGGTGACGAGATCGAGCCCGGTGCAATGGCTGCCGACGATGACGAGATCGGGCACCCGCACATGCGGCGTGAACAGCGTCACCTCGGCCTCGCTGCCGGCCGGCAACTGGTCGGCCAGCGCCTCGATCTTCAGGAAGCCGTCGGCCTGCGCGAACGAGGTGATCGCGCCCGAGCCCTTGCCGCCGGGATAGGCGATCAGGCCGTCGGCGCCCTCGACCAGCGACACCATCACGAACTCGGTACGCCCGAGCTCGGAGGCGATGCGCACCGGCACCTTCGCCGCCACCTTGGCATCCGATCGCGGCGGCAGCCCGGCCATCCGCCGCAGCACCGGCACGATCATGTCGTGGAAGGTGAACATCGCCGAGGTCGGAAAGCCCGGCAGGATGACCACCGGCTTGCCGTCGCACACCGCAAGGCACAGCGGCTTGCCGGGCTTCAGCGCCACGCCATGCGCGATGATGCCGGGCTTGCCGAGGCGAGCGATGATCCGGTGCGAGACGTCACCCGCGCCCTTAGAGGTGCCGCCCGACAGCACCAGCATGTCGCTGTCCGCCAGCGCCTTGCGCATCGCGGCCTCGAGCGTCGCCTCATTGTCGGCGATCGCGCCAAGGAACGACGCGTCACCGCCGTTCTCGGCAATCGCCGCGGTGACGATCGCACCATTGGTGTCGTAGATCGCGGCCGGCCGAAGCTTCTCACCCGGCTGCACCAGTTCGTCGCCGGTCGAGAGGATCGCGACGCGCGGACGGCGCGTCACCGCAACCTCGGCGATGCCACAGGCCGCGAGCATGCCGATCTCGCGCGACCCGATCATCGTTCCCGCGCGCAGCAGGGCCTCGCCGCGCGCGATGTCGGAGCCGGCATAGGACACGAACTGGCCGGGCGACGCCGCACGCCGGACCTCGATGGTGCCGTGGCCGGCAGGCTGGGTGTGCTCGACCATCACGATGGCATCAGCGCCGCGCGGTACCGGACCGCCGGTCGCAATCGCGGTTGCAGTACCCGGGAGCACCGGCATGGTGGGCGCGGTCCCGCACGAAATCGTCTCGTCGTTCAGCGCGAGCTGCACCGGCGCGGCCTCGCCGGCGCGCGCCAGATCGGCCGAGCGCACCGCAAAGCCGTCGACATTGGAGCGATCGAATGGCGGCACGTCGATCGGCGCCACCACGTCCTCCGCCAGCGCACGGCCGAGCGCATCGGCGAGCAGCCGTTTCTCGGACGGCAATTGGCGCGGGAACAGCGCCGCCTCGAAGCGCGCGAGCGCCTCCTCGCGCGACAGGATGGTCAGGAACTGGTCCTGCTCGACGGAAGGGTTGGGTTTCGGCGTGAACGTGTTGCTCATCTCGGGAACTCACTCCCGCAACATATAGGCATCGACCACCGTGCCCGCACCAAAGCCCTCGGCATCGCCAGGCACGATCAGCAGGGCTTCGGCGCGCGCGACGGCATCGAGCGACAGGTCGCCGATGGCAAGTGCCGCCCAGGAATCCTGTTGAGTACCTTGCGCACGTATCAGCAGCACGACCTCGGCAACGCCGACGCCGGAGGCGATCTTGCGTTCCAGCGGCAGCGCCAGTGTTTTGCGCGCGCGCCGGCCCGACAGGCGGTCGAGCAGGGGAAGCGCAATCGCCCACCAGGCCGCGAAAGCCTGATCCGGCGCGCCCGGCAAGGCGACGACCGGCGTTGTGTGGATACGGCCGACCGCTGCGGTGCGCCCCGGTTGCAGGGCAATGCCGTGCGCGATCAGTGCGCCACGCGTTGCCAGCGCATTCACCGCGGCATCGGTGTGACCAACGCCGGTGCCGCCGATCGTGACCATCAGATCGCAGCCGTCTGGTTCGAGTGCGTTTGCAATCGCCGCCACATCGGGTGCCGCCTCGATGCCGACGACCTCAGCGCCCGCGAGGCGCGCGGTGTCAGCGATCAGTTGTGCGGTCAGCTCACCATTGGCGACGTTGACGATGCGAAGCCGCGGCCGTCGCACGCGCAACATCTGCAGTCCGGCCGCGCGCGCGAGCAGCAGGCCGCGCGGCAGCAGCGGCTCCCCTGCTGCGATCACGGTGCGCCCAACGGCGATGTCGCTGCCGACACGCCTGACGCCCTGCCCCGGGATTGCTTCGGCGAGCACCTGCGCAAGCGGACCGGAGGTATCGACGGCATCGGCATCGACCACGCAGTCGGTGCCATCAGGCATCGCAGCGCCTGCCGCCACCCAGACCGGAGGTTCGGCCAGCGGCAACGGCGCATAGGACGACGCGCCGACCAGGTCATTGGCGCGCATCGCCCACCCGTCGCTGACCGCGACATCGCGCGGCGGATAGGCGCGCAAGGCCGGCATCTCGGCCGCAATGCAGCGCAAGGCGTCGGCCGGCGGCAACGCGATCGGCTGGACCGGCCCGACGTCGCGCAGCACGGCAGCCAGTGCCGCAACGAGCGGGGTGAGCGAAGGCGGAAGGCGCTGGGCGGTGACCATGGCCCGCTATGAACTGAATCGGCCCCGAAAGAAACTGTCTCTCGCCGCACCGGGGCTGCGTCATTAGACCGATGGCGCGTTGACGCGGTCCCCAATATAGTTGCAAAAGAAACCAATATGACCGGGTCGCCGAAGGCCCGGCACAACCAATAATGGCCAATGCGCCAATTCAGGAGGGAGACAGAATGAAGGCCACCAGATTAGCCATGTTCGGGACGCTCGCAGCCACGCTGCTGGCCTCCCCGAGCGTATCGGCGCAGGTATCCGACGACATCGTCAAGATCGGCGTGCTGACCGACATGAACGGCCCCGCCTCGACGCCGACCGGCCAGGGCTCGGTCACCGCCGCGCAGATGGCCGTCGACGATTTCGGCGGCAAGGTGCTCGGCAAGCCAATCTCGGTGATCGTCGGCGATCACCAGCTCAAGCCGGATATCGGCGCGACCATCGCGCGACGCTGGTATGACGTCGATCAGGTCGACCTCATCGTCGACGTGCCGGTCTCGGCGGTCGGGCTCGCGGTGCAGAACATGGCCAACGAGAAGAAGAAGCTTTTCATCACGCATTCGACCGGCGCGACCGATTTCCACGGCAAGTTCTGCTCGCCCTACGCGATACAGTGGGTATTCGACACCAGGGCGCTCGCGGTCGGCACCGCGCAGGAGGTGGTGAAGCGCGGCGGCGACAGCTGGTTCTTCATCACCGACGATTATGCGTTCGGTCACTCGCTGGAGAAGGACGCCTCCGCGATCGTGACCAAGAACGGCGGCAAGGTGCTCGGCGCGGTGCGGCCGCCGTTTGCGACGCCCGATCTGTCGTCCTTCATCCTGCAGGCGCAGGCCTCGAAGGCCAAGATCATCGGCATTGCCGGCGGACCGCCCAACAACACCAACGAGATCAAGACCGCCGCCGAGTTCGGCGTCTTCGCCGGCGGGCAGCAGATGGCGGCGCTGCTGGCGCTGATCACCGACATCCACTCGATCGGGCTGTCGGCCGCGCAGGGCCTGCTGCTGACCACCTCGTTCTACTGGGACATGGACGACAAGACCCGCGAGTGGTCGAAGCGCTATTTCGCCAAGATGAACCGGATGCCGACGATGTGGCAGGCCGGCGTCTACTCCTCCGTGACCGCCTATCTGAACGCGATCAAGGATGCCGGCACCGACGATCCGCTCAAGGTCGCGGCCAAGATGCGCGAGAAGCCGGTCGAGGACTTCTTCGCCCGCAACGGCAAGCTGCGCGAGGACAATCTGATGGTGCACGACCTCTGGCTGGTGCAGGTCAAGACCCCGGCCGAGTCGAAATATCCGTGGGACTATTACAAGATCCTGGCCAAGATCTCGGGCGAGGACGCGTTCGGCCCGCCGGACCCGGCCTGCGCGATGGCGAAGAAATGACGACCGAAGGTCGTCATTCCGGGGCGATGCGTCAGCATCGAACCCGGAATCTCGAGATTCCGGGTTCGCGCTTCGCGCGCCCCGGAATGACCTCTGCATAGACGCGATAGCGCGTCCATGCAGAAGTCATTTCGCCGCCCCGATCTCGCGGAAATATCTGAGCACGCCGGGGTGGATCAGGTTGATATCAGGCGCGGCGGCGAGCGTGTTCGCCGCCGTGGTCTCGCACGCCTGGGCGAGCTTCGTGCAGAAGGTCGCTTCGATGCCGTGCAGCGTTTTCGCCAGCCGGTAGGCGACGTCGTCGGGCAAGGTCTCGCGCACCAGGATGTAGCTCCAGGAGCCGACCGAAGAGATTGCCGCGGTCTGCTTCGGATAGCTGCCGGCGGGGATCGTCAGCGGCTTGAGGAACGTGTGCTTGGCGCGGATGCGGGCGATCTCGTCCGCGGTCGGCGCGATGAAGCGCGCGCCGGTGGCGCTCTCGGCCATCTTGGTGAAGCCGGGCCAGCCGATGCCGGCGCCCCACAGTGCGGCGGCGCGGCCATCCTCAACCATCGCGGGCCCGTCGCCGGCGCGATCGAGATAGATCGACTTGAAGTCCTCGTCCTGCTTCAGCCCGATGCCGTCGAGGATGTAGCGCGACAGGATCGGCAGGCCGGAGCCCTTGGCGCCGAACGCGACGGGCTGGCCGACCAGGTCCTGGATAGTCTTGTAGGGACTGTCCGCGCGCACCACGAACATGCCCGGGCTCGAATACATCGCGGTGAGGATCTTCAGCTTCGTGGCCTTCGGCCGGCCGATGCCCATGAAGGCTTCATAGGACGGCTCGCCCGCCACGGTCGCGATATCGACGTTGCCGGCCTCGAGCAGCGGGATGTTCTCATTGGAGCCCTTGGTGTTGCGCGGCTCGATCGACAGCGTCGGGTCGGCCGCATTCATCACCTCGGCGAAGGCATTGCCATAGAGCGGAAAGCCGCCACCCGGCGTCGCCGTGGCGAAACTGATCGTGGTCTTGGAAATGGTCTTGCTCCCCTCTTGCGCCGCCGCCCCGTCCGCGAGCAGCAGCGCGCCGGCGCACATCATAACAGCGAATTTCATCCCGAGCCTCAAGCATTCCACACGAACCCGACTATCGTCGCACGGGCGACGTCGTAGGCAAAGCCAGCGTTTTGTGAAACCATGCCGGCAACAGTCACAAGAAAATGACGGGAGAGACGATGATCCAGTTCGCGCGTGTCGCCTTGCTTGGTTTGATTTGCTGCCTCGCCTCGATTGCCCCCTCATCCGCATCCGACTATCCGAACCGCCCGGTGCGCTGGGTGATCGGGTTTGCCGCCGGCGGTCCGGTCGACATCGTCGCCCGCATCATGAGCCAGTGGCTGTCGGATCATTTCGGCCAGCAATTCATCGTCGAGAATCGCACCGGATCGGGCGGCAACATCGCCGCCGCGGCCGCTATCAACTCGCCGGCTGACGGCTATACGCTGTTGTTCGTCGCGCCCAACAATGCGATCTCGACCTCGCTCTACAAGAAGCTGCCGTTCGACTTCCTGCGCGATACCACCCCGGTCGCGAGCATCATGCAGCTCACCAACATGCTGGTGGTCTCGAACGCGATGCCGGTGAAGACCGTCCAGGAGTTCATCGACTACTGCAAGGCCAATCCGGGCAAGATCTCCTATGCCTCTTCGGGCAACGGCACCTCGGTGCACATGTCGGCCGAGTTGTTCAAGGCGATGACCAAGTGCGACATGCTGCATGTGCCGTATCGGGGATCCGCGATCGCCTTCCCCGACATCATCTCCAACAAGGTGCAGCTGATCTTCGACAATCTGCCGTCGGCGCTGGAGCAGGCCCGCGGCGGCAACGTCCGCGCGCTCGGCGTCACCTCGCCGAAACGCTGGGCGAGCGTGCCCGACGTGCCGGCGATCGCCGAGACCGTGCCGGGATTCGAGGCGGTCGGCTTCTACGGCATCTCGGCGCCGAAGGGCACCCCGCCCGAGATCGTCGATGCGCTCAACAAGGCGGTCGGCGAAGCGCTGAAGGACCCCAAGCTCGTGGCGCGCCTCGCCGAGGTCGGCGGCATCCCGAAGCCGATGGCCCCGGCCGAATTCGGCAAGCTGGTGGCCGACGAGACCGAGAAATGGCGCAAAGTCGTCGAGTTTGCAGGCGTCTCAGTGGATTAGGGCGCCGGTCGCCAGAAAGACGGAGGGCCAGGCAGGATGGCTGCCGGCCGCTGTTCCAGCATGCCAGCCGCGAGACGTGGCTGCCCGGCGGCGATGGCAGGGACGCGGGGGCGGCATTGCCGAAACCGCAGCCAGCCTGTAAACGGAGCCCGCACCGTTGCCGGCCGCGCCCCACGGCCCGCAAGGCGGCGGGGCCTGTAGCTCAATGGTTAGAGCCGGCCGCTCATAACGGTCTGGTTGCAGGTTCGAGTCCTGCCGGGCCCACCAGCAAATCAACTGTAAGTTCGTTATCGCAGCTTGCCGAGCCACAGCGCGGTGAGCGCCGAGCGATTACGCACGCCGAACTTGGCGTAGATCGACTTGACGTGGAAATGCGTGGTGTTCGGACTTTGGTCAAGCCTCTGCGCGATCTGCTTTTCCGTGTGCCCGTCGAGCAGTGCGAGCAACACCCTGCGTTCAGCAGGTGTCAGGGGTGCATTGGCGATGAGCAGGCCGTGGCTGAGCAGTTGCTGACGGTGAAACCATCTCAACCCGCGCATCACGAAGCCCAGACGCTGGCCGTCCTGTGCCGAGAAGCGAGGGGCCTCCGCATCGCGAAATACGAACAGGCGAATCCTCACGTCGTCGTTGAGCGCAATGCGCACGGAGATGCTGTCGGCGAATCCGACGTCCAGATAGTGCCGCCGATAGTGCTCGCCCTCGAACCATTCCGGCGGCAGCGCTTCGAACAGCAGGCGGACCCGGAACGGCTCATCTCCCGACATGGAAAGGATCTGAGACAGGTCGACGTCGCGGGACCAGAGCGTATCGAACTGCTTCTGCACGGATGCTGCCACCGCCGGTATCGGGTCCAGCACCCGGACGAGGCGCGGACGCCAACCGAGCAAGGGATCGGCCCGCTTCGGCGACGGCAATCGCACGACCACACCCCATAGCACATTGCGTGCCGACAACATGGTACGCAGTGCGGCTAGCAGATGTGTCAGTGCGGCGTCGCCGTCGCCGACGGAAAACTCGGCCAGCCGATCCCAGAGTGCATAGACATCTTGATTCTGCGGATTGGTGGAATCCGTGGATAGATACATGTCCCCCCCCCCGAAACGAGTGCGCAGATCACCGACCTTCGAGCATAGGAGACACCGGACCACCTTTCTAGGTAGTTCCCAGACGCATCAACTGGCGAGATATTCAGTGCGGGTGTTGGGAAGACTGGCCTTCTCACCGTCACGATATTCGGAGATTAACGATGCGCACAGCAACGGGCGCGCGCCGGCTTGACACGCCCGACGACGACCGGACGCAGCGGCGGTGGCGTCTCGGCTTTTTCATCGCCCTATTATGCGCCGTTTTGATTGCACTCGCGGCCTTCACGCAGGAGCAACCTGCTAAAGCGTTGATCCGCCCCACTGGCCCGCTGCCGGCGATCAACATTCCCTGATCGAGGCGCTGTTGGCGCACCATTTGCCTGGAGCCGAGATTTCATTTGCATTGGAAATTGTGGATCCAGACCGTTCACGATCGGGCATCTTTGCTCATGCTGATTTCGGTTTGCCTTTGGCCCTGCTTTGTCTGGGCATTCTGGGAGATCGAAGAAGCCCCCGTCGCCGAGAGCCGAATCGCGGGCTCGTGCGTGAAGCACGATGCTCGCTGACGCCCAGTCATTAACCAACTCCTGGAGATCATCATGCGCGCCGCTGCAGCTGCTGCGATTGCTAACGCTTTTGTCCGGGTATTCCCCGCATCGTCATTGCAGGCAAACGTCCTCAAGGAGACCGCGTTGTTCTGTGGAGCCGCCCTCTTGGTGTGGCTGCTGTCGATGACTTATGGGCTGGATCTTAGTGCCGGATTCTTCTAGCCGATCAGCATCTGATTTTGCGCTTGCTTCGGTATCCAAGCCCGTTGAGCCACATGTGCAGGGCTCGTCGCGCTCTTCAGGGTCAAGTTCATAGAAGGACGCGGAAATGCGCTGCTCAGACGTTTTGCTCTGCGGCTCGAAATCCTGGGTTGAAGCCGCCGGCTATCTCGCATCTCTTCTCGTCTTCGCCACGTTTTGCATGAAGACGATGCTCCAGCTCAGGATCACGGCCATCTTGAGCAATGTCGCGTTCATCGCATATGCGTTCTTCGACGGCTTGTATCCAATCCTCATCCTTCACTCGGTTCTGCTGCCTCTTAACGCTGTCCGAACAGTCCAAATGCTCCGCATCAGGCGAATTGTGGAGCAAGCATCCAGGAGCGAATTCACAACCGAACCGCTATGCCCGTTCATGGTTGCAGGTTCGAGTCCTGCCGGGCCCAGCAATAAATCAATGGCTTGGCACTCACGATCGCCGAAGCCCTTGTCTCCTCCACGCAAAAAAGATGCCGCGCCCGAAGGACACGGCAAGTTTCAGGGAGGGTGAACCGGCAGACTTCCGGTGCATGCCTGAGACCCCGGCCCATCGTCGATCGGGGCGCAATCTGAAAATCAGCGGCCGCCCACCACAGCAGTCACCATTTCAATGCGGCCGTACGCACGGGATGATCCCAGAGCCCGGTGGTCTCGCTGTCGAGCAGGCTTACGGTGAGCGAGCAACCCGCCATGTCCAGCGATGTGACATAGCTGCCAACCAGCGAACGGGCGATGCGCAGGCCCCGCTCCTCGAGCATCCGGCGCGTCGCGTTGTACATCAGATAGAGCTCGATCGTCGGCGTGCCGCCGAAGCCGTTGACGAGCAGCAGGGCCTCGGAGCCCGCGGGCGCCGCGAGATCGCCGGCGATCGCTGCCGTCATCTCCGATGCGATCGCATCGGCCTCTGCGAGCTTGACGCGGCGGCGGCCAGGCTCGCCGTGAATGCCGACTCCCATCTCCATCTCGTCTTCGGCAAGTGCAAAGGTCGGCGTGCCCGCAGCCGGGACGGTGCAGCTGGTCAGCGCAACGCCCATCGAGCGCGTCTGTGCGTTGATGCGCTCGCCGAGCGCCACGCAGGTCTTAAGATCGGCGCCCTTCTCGGCCGCGGCGCCGACGATCTTCTCGACGATCAGGGTGCCGGCGACGCCGCGCCGCCCGGCGCTGTAGGTCGACTTCTCGACCGCGACATCGTCATCGGTCACGATGGTGGCGATGCGACCCTCGGCGATCTCGGCTGCCATCTCGAAGTTCATGCGGTCGCCGGCATAGTTCTTGACGATGAACAGGACGCCGGCATCGCCCGCGACCGCCTGTGCGGCCTCGACGATCTGGTCCGGCGTCGGCGAAGTGAACACCTGGCCGGGACAGGCGGCATCCAGCATGCCGTAACCGACGAAGCCCGCATGCAGCGGCTCGTGCCCGCTGCCGCCGCCCGAGACCAGCGCAACTTTCTTCGAGTTCAGCTCGCGGCGGCGGACGAATTTGCGCTCGGCGCCCAGCACAACCAGATCGGCGTGCGCGGCCGCGAAACCGTCGAGGCTTTCGCCGAGCACGTTGTCGACCGAATTGATGAACTTCTTCATGGTGTCCTCCCCGCTTGGTCCGTTTGGCGTTTCTCGCCTATTTTTCCCGCATGATGTCAATCAGTCGCCGCGTGAACTCCTGGAGCAGCGTGTCAAGCTCGGCGTTGCGCTTGGTGCTGCCGAGGTCCGGCAGATGCAGCGTCAGCGTCCGCTCGTGCGAGCCTTCGCTCAACCGGCCGACGCGGCGCGGATGTGCGCGCGCATAGGCGCGAAGGAAGGCTGCCTTCGCCTGTGGCGGGAAGTGGCAGACATCGAAGATCGTGTTGAGATGCTGCACCGGGATCGGCACCGGATATGCGGGATTGCTGATCTGGCTGACGAAGCTGCGGTTCTTGCCCATGGCATGGGCCAGTCGAAGCCGCATGCCGGACGGGCGGCTCTCAAGGACTTCCTTGAAGATGCGCTTGTAGACCGCAACCGCGCCCGCTTCGGGCGCTTCATCGGCCGCCGTGTCAGCCAACGCTGCCTCCGCTGCTCAGCCGGTCAATGGTGTGCTTGATCTGCGCCAGCGCCGAGGCGTTCACGGACAATTCGCGCAGTCCGCAATTCAGCAAGGCGGGCAGGCAGCGCTGATCACCGGCCATGTCGCCGCAGAGGCTGACACTGATGCCGGCGCGGCGGCCGTGCTCCGCGGTCCGCGCGATCAGTTCGAGCACTGCGGGATGCAGAGGGTCCATCAAGGGGGCGAGAGCTCCGTTGGAACGATCGCAGGCCAGGACATATTGCGCGAGATCGTTCGAGCCGATCGAGAAGAAGGCGGCCTTGAAGCTAGATACCGCAAGGGCCGCCGCCGGGACTTCAACCATGATTCCCAGATCGGGAAGCATTGCGGCAATGCCGTCCGCCTGCAAGCGCTGCACGGCATCGGCGAACAGCTTCCGTCCCGCCTCGAGCTCGTCCGCCGAGGTGACCATCGGGAACATGACCTTGAGATTGCCGCGCACCGCGGCCCGCGCCAGCGCGCGGAGCTGAACCGCAAAGATCTCGGGCCGGGCGAGGCACAGGCGCAGGCCGCGCACCCCGAGGAACGGATTGGCTTCGCCGTCCACCGTGAAGCCCGGCACCGGCTTGTCGCCGCCCGCGTCAAACGTGCGAATGGTGACCGGTCGCCGGTCTGCCCAACGCAACACCGCATCGTAAGCCTGAAACTGTGTCTCTTCGTCGGGCAGGCCACCGCGCTCCGTCAGCAGGAACTCGGTGCGCATCAGGCCGATGCCGTCGGCATATTGCGCGTCGGCATGCTCGAGATCCTCGACGCGCTGGATATTGATGAAGAGCTTGATCCGCTCGCCGCGCCAGGAGGCTGTCGGCCGCCGCAGGATTGCGCGCGCGGATGCCCTGCTCTTGAGATGGCTGTCGCGCCGCTTCTCGAAAGTACGGACCTGTTCGGCATTGGGATCGAGTTCCAGCATCGCGCCTTCGCCGTCGAGCAACGCCATGGTGCCGATGTCTGGAATTGAACCGAGCTGCACCACCATCGGGATGCCGCGCGCGCGCGCCAGCATCGCGACATGGCTGGTCGGGCTGCCGCGCAACAGCGCCAGGCCGCCGCCGCCGGACCAGTCAATCTCGAGGAATCGCGATGGCGGCAGATCGTCGGCGCAGACCACGCCCCCGCTCGGGATCTTCAGCGGCTGCCCCTGGTCGCCGCGCAGAATGTGGACCACGCGGTCGCGCAAATCCGCAAGATCGGAGGAACGCGCTTTCAGATAGTCGTCCGGTGCGGAATTGTAGTCGGCGATGTGCGCGTCGAGCGTCGAACGCCATGCGACATCGGCCGGACGTCCCTCGCCGATCGACGCGAAGATCGCCTCGATCAAATCCTCATCCTCCAGCAGCGCAACCTGGAATTCGAGAATCTGCGCAGCTTCGCCGCCGGCGCTGGCGGCAAGATCCGCGATCTGGCCACTCGCGACGTCGATCGCATTGCGCAAGGCCAGCGCCTCCTCGACCAGTGTGCCGGCCACGCGCTCGCCGGCCGCGCCCGCATCGACACGGACAAACGGGCCATGGGCAAAGCCGATCGAGGCGGTCCTGCCGCGGTAGGCCAGACCTGCAGCGCCGCCCTGCATGCTATGGTGCTCCATCCGGAAAATCGCTTGCGATCAGATCGACCAGCGTCGCGACCGCAGCCTCGGCATCGCTACCGGAGGCCTTGATCTCGATCGTGCTGCCATGTGCCGCGCGCATTGCCATGATCTTGGCCACGCTCTTGGCATTGATCCATTCAGGCGCGCCCGCGACCCGCACCGAGATCTGAGCCTGGAACTTCTTGGCGAGCTTGGTCAGCTTGACCGCGGGGCGCGCGTGCATGCCAACCGCATGCACCAACCGCACACTGCCGGTGAAGATCTGTTCGTCCGCTTTATCAAGCATGCTCATCATCCATCATCGCTTCCCCGCCGGCTCAGTCGGCAGAGAGTTCCTCGGCCACGGCCCTGACCTGGGCCAGCGAGCTGCCGCCCGCAGCTTCGGTCGCCGCCATGACGGCGCCCTCGACGATCGGGGCGTTGCAGACGACAACGAGATCACGCCGCGCCGGCTCCAGCATTTCGACCGCCATTTCGCTGTTCGTCTCGGCGCCGCCGAGGTCGACAAGCACAGCAACGCCTTTTGATGACCAGGCATCGTTGATGGCGTCGATGATCAGCGGCACGCTGGTGCCGAGACCACCATCGGGATTGCCGCCGCAGAAGGCGACCTTGACCTCGCTGCCGACCATCTGCCGCACCATGTCCGCGGTTCCCTTGGCGATATCCCGGGAATGCGAGACGATCACGATCCCTACGGTATCGGTCATTGCCGCGCCTCCAGGCCAGCGCACACAGCGTGCAGCAGAACGCAGCTCGATCGTGCCCCCGGATCGACATGACCGACGCTGCGCGCACCGAGGAACGACGCCCGGCCCTTGGTGGCTTGCATCGGCACTGTGCGCTCAACCGCTTCAGCCGCGGTGATGCGCACCCGCTCGATCAGATCGGGCTGGCCGGCGCCCGCTTTCAGTGTCTCCAGCACCGGAACGAGCACATCGAGCATCGTCTTCTCGCCGGCCTGCGAGCGGCCGCGCGCGCTCACCGCGTCCACTCCGCTACCGAACACGTCGGCGAGATCGTCGGGCAGGTGTTTGTCTTGCGACAGCGCCTCGCCCGCGGCGAGAAAGAAACTGCCATAAAGCGGGCCGGAGGCGCCGCCGACCGTCATGACAAGGGTCTTGCCAATCGCCTTGAATGCCTCGTTGAGCGGCTGCGCCGAAATGGCATCGAGCTTGCCGAGCACGGCTTCGAAGCCGCGCTTCATGTTGGTCCCGTGGTCGCCGTCGCCGATCGCCTGGTCCAGGCTCGTGAGCTCCGGCGCGCTGGCGATGACCTGCTCGGCGGCCGCCTTGAGCAGCGACTTGAATGTCTCCGGTTGCACAGACATCTATCTGAACCTCTCGCTCCCCTATTGGACCATCGCGCCGATGCGTTGCCCCGCCCGGTCGAAACACAGCGGACGCACCAGTTGCAATTCAACCTCCTGGCCGGCCCGCAGCGGTTGGTGCGGATCCGCCAGCGTCACCAGCGTTTCGCCCTTATAGTCGAGGTGAACGTGATTCTGCTCGCCGAGATGCTCGACGCGATGCACCCGACCGACCATCTGCCCGCCGTTGCGCGCGGCGATCTGAAGGTGCTCGGTGCGGATGCCGACCGTCTCCGTTTCCGGCGGTATCGCCACATCGGACAGCAGCCGTGCGGGCAGGAAATTGATCTGGGGCGTCCCGAGCCGCGACGCGACGTAGCTGCTGGATGGATTTTCGTAGACCTCCCTCGGCGTGCCGAGCTGAAGCAGCCGGCCGTCCTTGATCACGCCGATCCTTGACGCCATCGTCATGGCTTCGACCTGGTCGTGGGTCACATAAAGGATGGTCGCGCCGAGCTCGAGCTGGATCCGCTTCAGCTCGAGGCGAAGCTCGGCGCGGAGCTTTGCATCCAGCGACGACAGCGGCTCGTCCATCAGATAGATCGAGGGATCGCGCACCAGCGCACGGCCGATCGCGACCCGCTGCATCTCACCTCCCGACAGGCGGGTGGCACGATTATTCAGCTTGCTGGCGATGTGCAGGAGCTCCGCGGTCTGCTCGACACGCTTCCGGATCAGCGGCTCCGGCACGCGCCGTGCCGGAGAGCGCAGCGGGAATGCGAGGTTGTCATAGACCGACAGATGCGGATACAGCGAATATTGCTGGAACACGAATGCGATGTCCCGTGAACCCGGCGGATCATGCGTCACATCGCGCCCGCCGATCATGACCGAACCGGCGTCGGGGCTCTCGAGCCCGGTGATCAGCCGCAGCGTCGTGGTCTTGCCGGCACCGCTCGGCCCGAGCAGGACGAGGAACTCACCGTCGTTCACGGTCAGCGAGAGGTCGCGCACTGCCTCCACCGCGCCGAAGCGCTTGCTGATGTTGCGTAAGCTGACGTCAACCATGGCGCCCCCCCTCCTCGCCGGCGGTCCTGATTGCAAGGCCGCTGCCGGCATCGAACAATGAGAGCCGACCGGAGTTGAATTCGAGGCCGACGGTCTCTCCGATCTGCACCGAGGCGCTCGACGGCAGCCGCGCCGCGACCCGTCCATAGGCCGTGTCGATCGTGACGATCTGCGTCGTGCCGAGATATTCCGCGCCGAACACCTCGCCGCGAACGGATCCGGCGTCGGTGAATCGAATATGTTCTGGACGAATCCCGAGGGCCAGCGCAGCGCTGGGGCGGTCCTCGCGGATCTCGGGCACCACGAGCCTGGTGTCGTGAAAATTGATCGCCCGGTCACCAGATCGCAGGCCGCCCTCGAAGCGCAGGAAGTTCATCGGAGGCGAGCCGATGAAGTCGGCCACGAACATGCTGGCGGGCCGGTCGTAGACCTCCTGCGGCGTGCCGATCTGTTCCACGCGCCCCTTGTTCATGATCGCAATCTGGTCGGCCATCGACATCGCTTCGAGCTGGTCGTGGGTGACATAGACCGTGGTCGCCTTGATGCGATCGTGCAAATCGCGCAGCTCGCCGCACATCAGATGACGAAACTCGGCGTCGAGCGCGCCCAGCGGCTCGTCCATCAGGAAGGCCTTCGGGCGCCGCACCATGGCTCGCCCGAGCGCGACACGCTGGCGGTCGCCGCCCGAGAGCTTTGATGTCTTGCTCGACAGCAGATGCTCGATCCGCAGCATCCGCGCGGTCTCCTGCACCCGCTCGCGAATCTCGTGCCGCGCCATGCCCTGGCACTTCAGCGGGAAGCCGATATTCTGCCCGACATTCATATGCGGATAGAGCGCGAACAGCTGGAACACGAACGCAATATCGCGGGCGGCGGCGCGGTGGAACGTGACGTCCTCCCCGTCGAGCAGGATCTTGCCCTCGGTCGGCAGCTCGAGGCCAGCAATCATGCGTAAGGTGGTGGTCTTGCCGCAGCCGGAAGGGCCGAGCAACGCGAAGAAAGTGCCGTCGTCGATGGTGAAGGTCGACCCTTCCACCGCGGTGAACTGATCGAACGACTTGCGAAGATTTTCGATGCGGATCTGAGCCATGTCCCTATTCCGGAAAGTGGCTGACGACGACGAAGCCTACCGTGCCGGCCAGAATCGTCACGAATGAATAGCTGTAGAGATCGATCGAGAAGGGCTGCACCAGCATGAAGATGCCGCCCCCGATCAGGGTCATCGCAACGGCCTCCCAGCGCCCGCGGCTGAAGAAGCGGTGCAATGTCCCCTTGGTTCCCTTGGCCTCCTTAACAACAGCTGAACCGCTCATTTGCGCACCGCTCCGAAGGTGATGCCGCGCAACAGATGCTTGCGGAGCAGCACGGTGAACATGACGATCGGGACGACGAACAGCGTGGTCGCGGCGGCAACCGCCGGCCAGTCCTGCCCGCCCTCACCGATGATGAAAGGGATGAAGGGCGGCATGGTCTGCGCCTCGCCGCTGGTCAGCAGAACCGCGAAGGCGTATTCATTCCAGGAGAAGATCAGGCAGAAGATCGCGGTCGCCGCAATTCCGGTGACGGCCTGCGGCAGCACCACCTTGCGCAGCGCCTGCAGTCGCGTGTAGCCGTCGACGAGGGCCGCCTCCTCGTACTCGCGTGGGATCTCGTCGATGAACCCCTTGAGCAGCCAGACCGCGAGCGAGACGTTCACGGCGGTATAGAGCAGGATCATTCCGAGCCTGGTGTCGGTCAGGTTGAGCTGCCGGTACATCAGATAGATCGGGATCGCGACCGCGACCGGCGGCATCATCCGCGTCGACAAAATGAAGAACAGGAGATCGTCCGCCAGCGGAATGCGGAAGCGCGAGAAGGCGTAGGCCGCGAGCGTACCGAGGAAGACGGCGAGGAAGGTCGAACCGAACCCGATGATGAGCGAGTTGACGAAGCGCGGGACGACTTTGGACGGTCCGGCAATGACCATGTCATGCTTGCGGACCAGCTTGTCATACCAGGTCTCCGGGGGCGGCAACTTGGCGATGAAATCAGGTGTCTGGCGGGTGCGCACCGTGAACAGGTTGACATAACCTTCGAGCGTCGGCTCGAAGATCACCTTGGGCGGATAGGCGATGGCATCGCTTTGCGACTTGAAGGCGGTGGCGACGATCCAGACCAGCGGCAGGATCGTGATCAACGCATAGAGGATGACGAGAGCACCAGCGAATGCCTTGGTGCGCGGCGAGGCCTCGACGATCGAGTGTGCGCTGGATCTGGCCAGGACCGATTTGGCTACGGCAGCGGTCATCGTTGCTTCACCTTGTTGAGCGCTTTGACGTAGATGTTGGCGGCCCCGAACACTGTCACGAACAGGATGATGGCGAGCGCGGACGAATAGCCGGTGCGCCACTTCTCGAATGCCGCACGCTTCAGCGTGATCGATACGAGCTCGGTGGTCGACCCCGGCCCTCCCGAGGTCAGCAGGTTGACCATGTCGAACATCTTGAAGTTCTCGATCGCGCGAAACAGCACCGCCAGCATCAGGAACGGCACCGTCATCGGCAGCGTGATCGACCAGAACTGCCGCCAGGCCGAGGCACGATCGACTTCGGCCGCCTCATAGATATAATCCGGGATCGAGCGCAGCCCGGCGAGACAGATCAGCATCACGTACGGCGCCCACATCCAGGTGTCGACGAGCACGATGGTCCATGGCGCGAGCGCGACTTGCCCTGTCATGCTGAAAGAGCTCGGCGGCACACCGGTGAACAAGCTGATCAGATAGTTGAACGGGCCGATCTGCGGCTGCAGCAGCAGCGTCCAGAAATTACCGACAACCGCCGGCGACAGCATCATCGGCAGCAGGATGATCGTGGTCCAAAAGCTGTGGCCGCGGAACTGACGGTTGATCAGAAGCGCGAGCCCAAAGCCGACCACGACCTGCAAGGCGACCGAGCAGATCACGAATTGCGCGGTGGTCTGGAGCCGGAACCAGACGTCCTCGTCGTTGAGTATGTCGCTGAAATTGTCGAGCCCGACAAACCGCAGCGGCAGATAGGACATGCTGAGGTTGAGGCTGGTGAAGGACAGCCGGATCATCCAGACCAGCGGAAAGATGTTGATCGCGAGCAGCAGCGCAATCGTCGGCGCGACGAACAGCCACGCGATGGTCCGGTCGGACAGACCATGGCCGCGGCGCACGGCGCGGGATTTGGCGGGCTCGCTCACGCCCGGGATCGTAGCATGGTCGGGTTGCAGGATCGTCGTCATCTTGTCCATCGGCTGGTTCGTCTTCCCCGAGGCTGACCTCGGGGAAGCCAGTTCAGTTGGGACGCGGCGTTCGGGCTATTGCGAGGCGACTTGCTTGCCCTGTTCCTTGAACACCTTGGTCCAGTCCTTGACCAGGAGATCGAGCGCCTGCTGCGCCGTGCCCTTGTCGGCGACGACGTAGTCGTGCACCCGCTTCTGCATATCAAGCAGCAGCTGGGCGTAGGACGGCTCGGCCCAGAAGTCCTTGACGATACCCATCGACTCCAGGAATTGCGGCGCGAACGCCGCGCTCTTCGGGAAGTCCGGCGCGTCGACCACCGCCTTGAGCGCCGAGTAGCCGCCGATCTGCCACCATTTCTGCTGCACGGCGGGCTGCGCGAACCACTTGATATAGGCGAGCGCGTCGTCCTTGCGGTCGGAGGTCGCAACCACCGAGATGCCTTGTCCGCCGAGCTGGGTGAAGTGCCCGTTCGGGCCAGCCGGATTGACGAAGAAGCCGATCTTGTCGCCGCCCACATTCGGATCCTTGTAGAGGCCGGGGAAGAAGGCGAACCAGTTCATCTGCATCGCCACCTGGCCCGACTTGAAGGCATCGAGCCCTTCCTGCATGTAGGCGTTGGTCATGCCCGGCGCGGTGCAGCACTTGTAGAGCTCCTTGTAGAATTCGAGCCCCTTGGCCGCCTCGGCGGAATTGACGATGCCCTGCATCTGGTACGGCTTCTTCGGATTGTCGTAGCTGAAGCCGTAATTGTAGAGGACGTTGGTCACGCCCATCGTGATGCCTTCGGAGCCGCGCTCGGTGAAGATGTAGGCGCCGTAGACCTTCTTGCCGTCGATCTCGCGGCCCTGGAAGAACTCCGCGATCTGCTTCAACTCGTCATAGGTTTTCGGCGGCGCCAGATCACGACCGTACTTGGCCTTGAAAGCCGACTGAATGTCGGGCCGCGAGAACCAGTCCTTGCGATAGGTCCAGCCCACGGCGTCGGCCATCGCCGGCAGCGCCCAGTAGTTCGCCGAATTCTTCGGCCACTGCGAATAACCGACAACGGTCGCCGGGACGAAGTCGTCCATCGAGATGTGCTCTTTGTCGAAGAAATCGTTGAGCTTGACGTACCACTTGTTCTCGGCGGCGCCGCCGATCCACTGGCTGTCGCCGATGATCAGGTCGCAGAGCTTGCCGTGGGAGTTGAGCTCGTTGAGGAAGCGATCCGCGTAGCTCGTCCAGGGGACAAACTCGTACTTCATCTCGATGCCGGATTGCTTGGTGAAATCCTTGCCGAGTTCGACCAGCGCGTTGGCCGGATCCCATGCCGCCCAGCACAGCGTGAGCTGCTTACCCTGGGCCGCAGCTTCGCCTCCGCCAAATATCCCCAGCAGCGCCGCCCCGAGAACCGTGGTGGCCGCTGAGCTTCTCAGCCAATTGAATGTCCGCATATCCGTTTCCTCTCTCGTTGAAGCGTCCAACCCGCTCAGCGCGCCCTGCCGGAGCGACGCCAAGACCCTGAAACCGAGTTTGAGGAGCGATGAGTGAAGGACGAGACGGACCGCTGCCGGAGACGGCTCCGGCATGGCTTGGGCTCCTCCTGCACATCGGCGCTCGATGCGCGATGTTTAGTTTTTGTATTACTAAACGTAGTACTAAATTTTTTGGCCCGTCAAGCCGGTTCTCGCGACCTTGGCGAAAATATTCCCGACGCTCGCACGCGCAAGCGTCGACGTTTGCAATGCAGCAAATTTCCCCATAATTGCAGCGAATGCGGCGAACAACGATTGCCGATCTGGTCCGGAGGACGCAATTCGGTCCGTCCCGATAACAGGGAAGCCGGAAGGTCAGCCGCAGCCAGCATGTTTAGTATGCGACTTTACTGAACGTTCAACAAAGCGATTGGGCGCGCGAGCAGCCTCAGCTTCGGCCGAAATCCGCCATTGCCGCGAACCGCACCGGTTTCGCGCCAGAAAACGACCTCACCAAAGCGCGACGAACGCCATCGAACTCAAGCATGGTGCAGCTTGATCAACGAAGCTGATCTTGCTCCGCCGCTCACAACGGTCTGGTTGCAGGTTCGAGTCCTGCCGGGCCCACCAAGACACGTGGAGCCGTCACCGTTTCAATAGGCGCGCGCGAAGTCACCCTCCTGCTTGATGTCAGTGAATACCGGAAAGCGCGCCTTCCACGGCGTGCCCTTGGCCGTCGTCAGCTTGTTGAGCCGCTCAAGCACGCCGAGGCCGTCCTTGCGCAGGCTCGCCGAAACCGCCCCAAGGTCCGGGAAATTCTTCAGGACGGCATCGAGCCAGATGGTGCGACCGGCCAGGAAACCGCCCGCGCCCGCGGCATAGGCGAAGTCGAGGACGCGTTCGAATTTTTCCGGCGCGGCGCCGCCCGACAGCAGGACCCAGGGAATGCTCCGCTCGCGGCAGATATCGCCGATTGCATCGAATTCCTTCTGCGCGGCCTTGGCTTCGGCGCTGCCGTCACGGGCCGGCAGGCTGTTGGCCGCGAGGGGACTCTCAAGCTTCAGGAGATCGACGCCGTATTCGGGCTTGGCAAACTCGCGCACGCTATCGATGACGAGGCTCGGCAGCTTGCCGGGCGATTCCACATAATCGGCGGTGTGATTGGCGCTGCCAAGGAACGGATAGACCAGCAGTTCAAGAACATAGGGAACGTCGTGGCGGGCGCACTCCTCGCCAATCTCGCGCACGAAGCGCTTCTGATGCTCGTTGACCGCGGCGTCCGCATCCGGCCGATACCAGGCCAGCACCTTGACGGCGTCGCCGCCCATGGCGCGAATTTTCTCCACACTCCAGTTGGCGATCGCGCGCGACTTGCGACCGCCCGCGGTCTCCTCGACGCGATGCTCCTCCAGCGTCATGATCAGGCCGCAGCGCGGCGGCAACAGATCGATCGCTGCGGGCACGGCAAAATTCGGGTCGAACAACATCGAGCTGCAATGCGGTGCGAGGTTCTCCACGAGGAGCCGCTTGGCCGCCGTGACGTCGGAATATTCGACCTGATCCCGCGTGATTCCCTTCGCCTTCGCAATGGCATCGAACAGCGGCGGCCGCTGATCCAGCGCGACCATGCGAAAGTGGCCTTCCGCGTCAGCAAGGCGGCCCAGCCCGCGGTTCTTTCCAATCGTTCTCATGGCTTCGTCCTCATGAATGCAAGACAGTCGTTGATGGTGGGGATTCCGTTGCGGCCACCGGCGTGGCGACATTTCATCGCGGCCGTGGCTGCAGAAAACGCCATGGCGTTGCGCACATCGAGGCCGACGCCGATCGCAAGGGCATAGGCGCCATGGAAGACGTCGCCGGCGCCGGTGGTATCGACGACATCGACGGCATAGGCGGCGCGCCGGTGCAGCTGGCCATTCTCGTACCAACTGACGCCACCCTCGCCGCGCGTGACGGCGATGACACTGCAGCCCAGCCGCGCCAGTGCTGCGAGAGATTCGTCTTTGGCAGATCCGGCGAAAGAAGCGAGCGCAGGCTCGGAAAAGATCGCGTGGTCGGTCAGGGGCAGCAGTCGCTCGAATACCTCGGCATCAGCCATATCGCCGTCGAGCACCGTCGGAATGCCGCGCGCACGCGCCTCGCGAAACAGCGTCGCAGCACCCTCCACCCAGCGCGGATCCGCCAGCACCGAGGATGCGCGAGCGACGGCTTCAAGCGGAAGCCAATCGGCCGCTTCCGGAAAGAGACCACGGAAGTTCACGATCTGCCGCTCGCCCGAACTGTCGACGATGATCCCCGAGACCGATGAGCGGCCATCAGGGAACAGCCGGAAATTCTCGACGTCGACGCCTTCGGCCGCAAAAGCCGACCGCATCTCGTGCCCGGCGGCATCGTCCCCTGCCCGCCCCCAGAACGCGACGGAGGCACCGAGCCGTGCGACCGCGACCGCGGCATTGGCGGCCATTCCGCCGCCAAGGGTACCGTAGTCGATGGACTTTATCTTCTCGCTGTTGCCCGCAAAGAGCCGATCGACGCGCCAGACCTGATCGAGCGCGGATAGCCCAAGGCAGATCACCTGGACAGGCCTGGCCTCGGACGCCACGTCTGCGAGCGCCGAAAGAGCTGCTATGTTCGCCGACGCGCTCACCGCAAAACCTGCCCGTTCGCTGCATCGAACAAATGCGTCTTGCCCGGCTGCGGCCGCAAACTGAGGCGATCGCCGAGCTTTGGTCGCAGCGCTGGATCGACCCTTGCGATCGCGGAGACGCCGGCGAGATCGAAATGGATCAGGGTATCCGAGCCGAGCGGCTCGACCAGCTTGACGTTGATGGCGATGCCGTCTGCCGCATCGGTCGTGACGGCAAAATGTTCAGGACGGATGCCGAGCACGGCATTTCCCGCCTGCTGCAGACGGCTTGCGGCCTCACCGTCCAGCGGCACCGCCGTTGCGCCTTGCGAAAGGATCGCGCGCTCCTCACGCCATTCGACCGGGAAGAAGTTCATGGCGGGCGAGCCGATGAAGCCGGCGACGAACTGGTTGGCCGGCCGCTCGTAGACCGTCTCCGGCGTGTCGTATTGCTGGATCGTCCCGTTCTGGAGCACCACGATCCGGTCAGCCATCGTCATGGCCTCGATCTGGTCATGGGTCACGAAAACCATGGTGGTCTTGAGCTCCTGCGATAGCGCCTTGATCTCGGCCCGCACCTGTCCGCGCAGTTTTGCGTCGAGGTTGGACAACGGCTCGTCGAACAGGAACGCCTTGGGATTGCGCACAATCGCACGGCCCATGGCGACGCGCTGGCGCTGTCCGCCGGAGAGCTCCTTCGGCTTGCGGTCGAGATAGGGCTCGATGTGCAGGAGCGCGGCGGCACGCTTCACGCGCGCATCGATCTCCGCCTTCGGCGTTCCCCGCAACTCCAATGCGAACGACATATTGTCGTAGACGCGCATGTGCGGATAGAGCGCGTAGTCCTGGAACACCATCGCGATGTCGCGCTGTGCAGCTTGCACGCCGTTGACGCGCTTGTCGCCGATGTAGAGGTCACCCGACGTGATCGGCTCGAGACCCGCAATGATTCGCAGCAGGGTCGACTTGCCACAGCCGGACGGCCCCACGAAGACGACGAATTCATGGTCCGCGATCTCCAGATTGAGATCGGGGATCACAGTGAAACTGCCGTAGCGCTTGACGAGGTTGCGGATCGAGATCGAGGCCATGATCGCTTAATCCAGCGCCAGTACCGGCTTGATCAGCTCGCCCCTGGCAAAGCGGGCGAAATTCTCAGGCAGGGCCGACAGGCCGAACTCGCCGTCGACGAGGACGCGGTATTCGTCCTTGAACTTGCGCAGCAGCTCGATGTTCGGCTCGAAATCCGAGACCGGAAAGTAGAAGGTCCGGATCATGTAGAAGTCCTTGCGGCGGAACACCTTGCCCTCCTCGATGGTCCAGGGCGCGGCGTTCTCGCCGACCAGCACCAGCGCGCCGCGCGGCAGGACAAGCTCGATGCCGAGATTGCGCGCCGCATGCGCGCCGGAGCATTCCATGATGAGAGCAAAGCGCTTCGAGGTGTCGCCCACGGGATACGCCTTCGCGCCGAAGGATTGCGCGATCTTCAACCGCGTCGCATTGGGGTCGGCAACGTAGATGTCGTTGTAGCCGAACGCACGGAGCGCCAGCACGACGCCGAGGCCGACCGGCCCGGCGCCCATGACAAGAACAGGTCCGGCCTCACCGGGCGTCACCACGCGGCTGACGAAACGCACGGCGTGGCCCGACGTGCCGATGGTGTCGAGCAAGAGCGGCGCAAGGCTGTCCTCGATGTCATCGGGCACCGGCAGCAGGCAATTTTCCGGCACCGGCACGTATTCGGCGTAGCCGCCCGGCCGGTTCCAGCCGATCAGGCTGGAGACCTCCAGGCACATCTGGGTATCGCCGCGCTTGCAGGCCGCGCAATGGTCGCAGTGGAGTGGAATATAGACGGCACAGCGGCGACCATGTAGCCGGTGACCCGGCTGCTCGACCACGCCGAAAATCTCATGGCCGGCGGTGAACTCTGCGCCCTTGTGCCAGAGCTTGAAGTCAGAACCGCACAGCGCGGTGCGCGAAACGCGCACGAGCACTTCACCTGTGCCGGCGTCAGGCATTGCCACGCGCTCGATGGTGATGCGGTCGCCGCCGTGGAAGACCGCGGCCTGCATGATCGAATTCGGACGGGGTGACACGTTCATCAGATACCTAGCCTTTCACCGCACCGAGCGTCAGTCCGGACACCAGCCAGCGCTGAACCAGGGCAGCCAGCACCAGCGGCGGCAGTGCGATCAGCGTCGCCGCGGCCATGAGAGCGCCCCATTGCGTCGAGCCTTCGCCGATGAAGTTGAAGGCCGCCGCGATCAGCGTCTTGGTGTCGCCGTTGGACAGCACCAGCGCAAACAGGAAGTAGTTCCATGAGAAGACGAAGGCGAGGATCGCCGAGACGGCGACGCCGGACGCCACCAGCGGCAGCGCGATGCGCCAGAGGATGCGCGTGACGCTGCATCCGTCGACCTGCGCCGCCTCGAAGACGCTGCGCGGGATGCCGTCGAAGGATGGCAGCAGCACCCAGATCACGATCGGCAGTGTGATGACCGCGTGGCTCAGGATCAGCGCCGTGTAGGAGCCGATCATCCCGACCTGCCGGAACATGACGTACCACGGCAGCAGGAACAGCGTGCCCGGCGCCATGCGCGCCGCGAGCGTCAAAATCGCGGGCCATGAGATCCGTGTCCAGGAGACGGCGAAAGCGGCGGGGATGCCGAACAGTAAGCCGAGCGCCGTCGAGCCGACGGTGACGATGAGGCTGTTGAGCGCATAGCTGAGGAACGGCGTGGTCTTGGTCAGCTCGAAATAATTGTCGAGCGTCGGCGTGAAGATCAGCGTCGGTGGATAGGCGGTGACCTCGAACGACGGCTTGAACGAGGACAACACCATCCAGACCGTCGGCGCCATGATGAGCACGCCGGCGAGCACGAGCTGCACGGTGTTGAGCCAGCGGATCCAGCGGTCGGTGTTGGCGGCATCCGTCATGACATCACCACGCCACGGCGCCGCGCAGGCGGTTGAAGGCGAGCACGGCGCCGAACACGATCGCCGTGAGCGTCAGCATCAGGGCGCTGGCGTAACCGATGTTGAAGAATTCGAAGCCGACCCGGAAGCCGTAGATGTTGAGCGTGTTCGAGGCGTTGCCGGGGCCGCCCTGGGTCGTGATGTAGATGATGTCGAAGAAACGCAGGAGATCGACGCTGCGCAGGATGGCCGCGGTGACGATGGTCGGCAAGAGCAGCGGCAAAGTGATGCGCTGGAAGGTCTTGAACGGCGATGCCCCGTCGATCTGCGCGGCCTCGTAGACGCTCGGCGGCAGGGATTGCAGGCCGCCCAACACGATCAAGGCGACGTAAGGCGTCCACTGCCAGCTGTCGATCAGAGCGACGGTCGGGATAACCCAGGTCGGCGACGCCAGCCAGTCCGACGGCGGCAGGCCGAACGACTGGAGGATGTAATTGGCCGCGCCCAGCGAAGGATCGAGGATCACCAGCCACATCATGCCCGCCACCACTGGCGGCATCATGAACGGGGAGATGAACAGCGAGCGCACGATTCCCGGCAGGCGCCTGGCGTGAAACAACACCAGAGCCAGCCACACGCCGAAGACGAGTTGGAGCACCAACGATAGCACATAGAGCGCTATGGTGATCCAGAGTCCGTGCCAAAACTCGTAGTCGGAGATCAGCTTTGAATAATTGGCGAGGCCCGCAAAGGACTGCTTGCCGGTCGAGGAGAATGTCTGGAAGCCGAGCCAGATCGTATAGACGACCGGAAACGCGATCATCGCGACCGTAAAGATCACGGCCGGCGCCGAGAGCGCCGTCATTTCCAGCTTCTGCCGGTCCTGCGTGAGTGTCGCAGCCGCGTCCGACATGCGTCCGTTTCCTTGAGAGTGAGGCGCCGGCAGGCATAAGCCTGCCGGCATCAAGCGGTTACTTCTGGGCGATCAGCGCATCGAGCGCCTTGTCGGCATCGGCACAGGCCTGGTCGATCGGCTTCTGCTTCAAGATCAGGTCCTGCACGGCCTGGCCGATGAACTCGCGCGATTCCGGATTGGCGATGATGGGATAGCCGACCTCGGAGGAGCCCTTCGTGGCCAGCACATCGAGCGCAGCCTGCCATTCCTTGCGGACGGGTTCTTCGTCGATCCATTTGCGGTACTCAGGATCCTTGGCAACCGACGGCCGCGGCGGGGCAATGCCCTGGAGCGCCATTTTCTTCTGCACCTCGGGGCTGGTTGCCCACTGCACGAAGTACCAGGCCGCGTCCGGCTGCTTGCTGTGCGAAGACACCGCCATGCCCCAGCCGATCGTGGTCGGCACCTGGCCGGCCTCGCCTGCCGGGAACGGCAACAGGCCGGTGTCCTTCAGGCGCGCGCCGCCCTCCATCACCGTGCGCAACTCATTCGAGGATTCGAATGCCATCGCGGCGCGGCCGCTGCGGTAGAGCGCCGAAATCTGCTGGAAGCTGTAGTTGACCACACCCGGCGGACCGAAGTCGCGCAGCAGCCGGCTATAGGTGTCGAGTGCTTCCTTGCCCTTGGCCGAGCAGAGGTTCGACTTGCCGCCTGCGATGTAGCTGCCTCCGACGTTGTGCAGCATGTTGCTGAAGGTGTAGGCGACCGCGGGCTTGAGGCCACGCGAGACAAAGGGCGTGACAGCGCTGTCGCAGGTCTTGATCTTCTCGGCCGCCGCCTCGACATCCTTGATGGTCTTCGGCGCCTCAATGCCGCACTTCTTGAAGATGTCGGTGCGGTAATAGAAGATCGGACCTTCGATGTTCATCGGCATGCTGGTCAGCTTGCCGCCGAAGGTCGCGGCCTTGAGCAGGGCCTGGCTCAACCCGGCCGGGTCGTATTCCTTGGCCACCTCGTTCTTGGCCATCGCAGTGAGATCGCCGTACCAGCCGGCCGCGGCGAACTGCTCGCCCTCGCGCGAAGGCAGCGTCATGAACACGTCGACCTCGTCGCTGTTCGCATTCATGACGGTGACCAGACGCTGGCGCATCTGTTGTTCCTGATAGCCGTCGACCTTCAGGGTCATGCCGGTCAGCTTCTCGAAATCGGCCTTGTAGGTCAGCAGTGCCTGCGCGACCGGATTGTTATTGGCGAGAAAGGTGACGGTCCTGCCCTTGAACTTCATCCAGTCGAAATCGGCCGCATCAGCCTGCGCGCTGACGGCGACAAGCGCGAGAACGGGCAACGCGACGTGCGTCGCGAGCATCCTGACCTTCATCGAACTCTCCTCCCGGCTGGCCGCCTTAAGCTGGGGCCATTTTGAACGAGGCTTGAAAACGGTTACAATCTAGACCTCACATCGGTTGTGTCAAGCAATGGACAAACCGGATATTCTGCGGCAAATTTACGAGATTACCGCTACCACGCGGTTTGCCTCATCGAATGTAACGTTACATTGATACGATTGACCAACGCCAAATCCGTGAAACAGGGCATCCGCGCCGTCGCAGCCCGTGCCGGCGTCTCAACGGCCTCGGTGTCGCGCGCGCTCAACAATCCCGATGCGGTGAGCCCTTCCCTGCGGGCGCGCATCGAACAGGCCATCGACGCGCTCGGCTACATTCCGCATGCGCCGGCGCGCATCCTGTCGTCACGGCGCTCGCGCACGCTTGGCGCGATCGTTCCGACCATCGACAACACGATGTTCGCGCGCGGCATCGCCTCGCTGCAGCAGTATCTCTCCTCGGTCGGATACATGCTGTTTCTCACCACGAGCGGCTACGATCTCGACGTCGAATTGCAGCAAGCGCGCAATTTGATCAGCCGCGGCGTCGATGGACTTGTGCTGCGCGGTGATTGCCATCACGAGGGACTGCGCAAGTTGCTTGCGGACAACGCGGTTCCCTTCATCAATGTCGGCATCTACCAGCCTGATCGACCCCACCCGTGCGTCGGAACCAACAACGAAGCGGCCGCCCATCGCGCCGCTGCGCATGTCATCGAGCTTGGCCACCGCCGCATCGGGATCGTCTCGGCGCTCCAGCGCAACAACGACCGCGCCAGCGCTCGCGTCGCCGGCTTTCGCCGCGCG
This sequence comes from Bradyrhizobium sp. USDA 4510, assembly GCF_054059095.1. Lineage (NCBI taxonomy): Bacteria > Pseudomonadati > Pseudomonadota > Alphaproteobacteria > Hyphomicrobiales > Nitrobacteraceae > Bradyrhizobium > Bradyrhizobium sp. USDA 4510. Next base: position 5,784,161 of record NZ_JBSSBT010000001.1, read on the forward strand.
CTCACCGAGAACGGCCTGGAGCTTCCGCCGCAATGGCATGTCGAGGTGCCCTACACGCTGGATGACGCGCGCGAAGCGGCCCGCTATCTCCTCAACCTGAAGGATCGTCCGACCGCCGTCGTCTGCGGCAACGATGTGATCGCCTACGGCGTGTTGCTCGAGGCGGAGCGCGATGGATTTTCGGTGCCGCGTGACCTGTCGGTGGTCGGCTTCGACGATCTCGACTGGAGCCGCCACTTGCGGCCGAGCCTGACCACGATCCACGTACCGACCGGAGAAACCTGGCAGCGCGCCGGGGAATATCTGGTGCGCAGCCTCGCCGGCGAGCAGACCATCATGCATCGCGAGATCGACTTCTCCCTGGTGGTCCGTGAATCGACGGCTCCCCCTCTCAAATCCTGAAGCGAGACCCCTCCAATGCGCTCAAACTTCTCTCTTGCGTCCGACTTCCATGCCGTGGTGATCGGCGGCGCCGGCGACATTGGCGCCGCAATCAGCAATCAGTTTTGCGACCTCGGCGCGACAGTGACCGCAACGGCGGCCAACGAGACCGATCTGGCGCGCACTTTGCTGAAATCGCGCGCCGGCCTCACACTCGCGACGCTCGACGTCACGAACGACGACGCTGTCGCTTCTTTTGCCCGACAGCAAAAGCGCGTCGATGCGCTGGTCAACTGCGCGGGAATCCTCGCCCGCGACAAGGAATACGAGATCGAGACCTTCATGAAGGTGCTCGACGTCAATCTCACGGGCACTTTTCGAACCTGCATGGCGTTCCGCCCGCTTCTCACCGAGAGCAAGGGCTCGATCGTCAATCTTGCCTCGATGAACGCGACCTTGGCGCTGCCGCGAATCCCGGCTTATTGCGCCAGCAAGGGCGGTGTCGTGATGCTGACCAAGGCGCTCGCGTTGGCATGGGCCGAGCAAGGCATCCGGGTCAATGCGGTTGCGCCCGGCTATATCGAAACGGCGATCAATGCGGCCGGCCGCACCGATCGCGCGCACTATCAGCGCATCGCCGACCGCACCGCGTTCAAGCGCTGGGGTCAGCCGGAGGACATTGCGGGAGCCGTCGCATTCCTCTGCATGCCGGCATCACAATATGCGACCGGCACCGTCGTCGCGGTGGATGGCGGGTTTCTTGCCGGATGAGCCAGGAAACCAACGGATACGGCCTGCATAATGTCGCCGGAAATGTTTGGGAATGGTACGAGGACCGCCTCGCACCGTCGGGAGTCCCCTTGAATCGCGAGCCTGCACCGAACCGCTCGACGCGCGGTGAATCCTGCCTCGAGTCCCACGGCAGCCGCCACCGCTTCGCAGCGCGAAACCCGAACGCGCCGGTCGGCTCGTCGGGCACGACCGGCTTCCGTGTCGTGCGCACCGGGCAGCTGCGGGATTCGGCATAGGATGACGCTGGCGACAAATGCCGCGAAGCCGGCCCCTGCTCCCGGCACCCGTCTGTTGCCGCAGTTCTTGCGCAATTTCGTGCGCAATCGCGAGACCGGCCTCGTGCTGGTCGGCATTGTCGTCGGGTTGCTGAGCGGCGTCCTCGTTGCCGCGATCTCGGGCCTCAGCCAGGCTTCGCACGCGCTGCTGTTCGACATTCCCCTCGACGCACATCTGAGCGCCACCGGCGTGATTTCCTGGCAGCGCACGCTGCTGATCCCGGCAGTTGGCGGCCTGGTCCTGGCGCTGATCGGGCTGTACTTCGCGCGGCGCGTCAAGGGACAGCAGCTCGCTGACGCGATCGAAGCCAACGCGCTCTATGGCGGCCGGGTGTCGTTCCGCGGCAGCCTGCTGATCTCGATCCAGACTCTGCTGTCCAACGGGTTCGGCGGATCGGTCGGACTGGAAGCGGGATACACGCAGATCTGCTCGATGTTTGGCTCCCATGTCGGCCAGCGCCTCGCCGCCCGCCGCAACGACATGCGGCTGTTGGTGGCCTGCGGCGCGGCGGGGGCGATCAGCGCAGCCTTTTCGGCTCCACTGGCCGGCGCCTTCTATGCCTTCGAGGTCGTGCTGGGAGCCTACACCTCGGCCGCCCTCGTGCCCGTCATCGCCAGCGCCGTCACGGCCTGGCTGGTGGCGCGGGGGTTGACGCATCAGTCCTTTCTGATGGTGCCGGGCTTCCCATCGCCCGTGTCCGTCGAGATGATCGGACAGACCGTGCTGATCGGCATCATTTGCGCATTCGTCAGCATCCTCGTCATGCTCGCGGTCGCATTTTCCGAACGTTGCTTTCAGCGGGTCACGCTTTTCAGCGGCTTCGTGCGCCCGATCCTCGGCGGCCTGCTGCTCGGCGGCCTCGCCCTGCTGACGCCGACCGTGCTCGGCGCCGGCCACGGCGCAATGCAAATCCTGCTGGTCAGCAATCCGAGCTGGCTCCTGCTCACGACGACCATCGTGCTCAAGATCCTGGCATCGGCCGTCTCGCTCGGCTCCGGCTTTCGCGGCGGACTGTTCTTCGCCTCGCTGCTGCTCGGCGCGCTGATCGGGCAGCTCTACAGCGTCGTGCTGACCGGCCCCTTCCCCACGCTCGCGCTTCAGCCCGGCACCGCCGCCATCGCGGCTCTCGCCGCACTCGGAACCGGCGTACTGGGCGCACCGTTCAGCATGGTTTGTCTCGCGCTCGAAATCACTGGCGATTTCTCCGTGACCGTCGGGGCGGTGGTCGCATCATCGGTCTGCGCGCTCATCGTCCGCGAGTTGTTCGGCTACAGTTTTGCGACATGGCGCTTCCACCTGCGCGGCGAGGTGATCCGCGGTCCGCAGGACATCGGCTGGGTCCGTCAGATGAGCGCGGCCTCCCTGATGCGCGCCGACTTCGAGAATGCGCTGACGACCATGCCGATCGGCGAGGCGCAGAAGCTGTTCTCGCCGGCGCAGGTCCGACAGGTCGTGCTGCGCGATCCGAACGGCAGCTATGCCGGCATCGTCGCGGCGGCGACGCTGCATTCCGTCACCAATCGGGACGACGATCCGCTCGGGTCGCTGGCCCAGCAGCAGGATGAATACCTGCTTCCGAGCACGTCGGTTCGCGAGATCCTGAAGGCCTTTGAACGGAGCGAAGCCGACGTCCTCGCGGTCATCGACCGTGCCGACCATCGCGTCACGATTGGCACCTTAAGCGAATCCCATGTGCTGCGCACCTATGGGGAAGAGCTCGAACGCCGGAACCAGGAGCTGTTTTCGCGGTGATGCTTGCGCGCTATGGCCTTAGATCCATATCGATCCGCACAAAATCGCCGCGATAGGTGACTTCACCGAGATAGATCACGGTGCGATCGCTCGCCGTGAAGACACGGCGGACTTCGGCGACCGGCGAATTCAAAGGCACGCGCAGCAGCCGCGCCGCCTCGATGTCCGCGGTTCCGATGGTCAATGTCTGGCGGGCGCTGGCGATCGCCGGATCCCTGAGATCGTTGAGGATCGGGATCACCGTCTCGTTGCGAAAGCGCTTGGGAGACCTGCGAAAGATCTTCTCATCGAGATAGATGGAAATGACGCAATAAGGCTGCTTCTGGCGCGAGTGCAGACGGCGCATGAAGACATATTTCTCGGCCGGCTTGCCGTCTTCGGGAAGCAACGGCGCGTCGCTCCGGCTTTCCGAGATGTTGATGATCTCCGGCGAGGTGTCGCGGTACATGTCCGCGAGATCGGACAGTGTGGTCTCGACCTTGAGCCAGCGGTCCTGTCGCACAGTCCCGGTGACGAAGGTGCCGCGGCCCTGCTGCGCCTCGATGACACCGTCGCGGGCGAGCAGTTCGACGGCCTGCCTGATGGTAACGCGCGAGACGCCGAACTCGGCCGCCAGATCCTCGTTGGCCGGCAGGCGAAAACCTTGACTCCAGACACCGCGCGCAATCCGCTGGCGAAAGATATCGGCAATCTGCGCGTATTTGGGGACGTGACTGTCGGAACTCAATTCCATCTCGCCCTCCGGAAATCAAGCGGCCCAATCACGGCATGACAAGGGCTGCACCGCGTTCCCCGATCATCAGGCTGGTCGCATTGGTGTTGGCCGAGGTGATCTGCGGCATCACCGAGGCGTCGATCACGCGCAGCCGCTCGACGCCGCGCACCCGCAGCTGCGGATCGAGTACTGCCCGCTCGTCGCTGCCCATGCGGCAGGTGCCCACGCAGTGAAACACCGTGCCGCCGGTGTTGCGCGCAAACTCCCACAGCCCGGCATCGTTACTTGCGGCCTCGCCCGGCACCATTTCGACGTCCCAGAGCGGGCGGAACGCCTTTTGCTGATAGATCTCGCGCAAGATCTTCAGGCCGGCAACAATGGTCTTGCGGTCGATCTCCTCGGCGAAATAATTGGGCGCGATCAGCGGCTGCTCGAACGGATCGGCCGAGCGGATCGCGAGCTGTCCGCGCGACCGGCCGTGGCATTGCCAGACCGAGGCCGTGAAGCCGGAATAGCTGTGGAGGGGTTCGCCGGGCTTGTCGACGGAGAGCGGCATCACGTTGAACTGCACGTCGGGACGGCCGCCGACCGCATATTCGGTACAGGCCGCTCCGCCCACCTGTCCCGCCCCCACCGTCAACGGCCCTCGCCCGGCCAGCATCCATTGCAACCCCATCTTCGCGAGTTCGACAGGATGGCGGACCTGGTCATTGAGCGAGATCCGCTCCTTCAGGCGCACGATCAGCCGCGCCTGGTAGTGGTCCTGCAGATTGGAGCCGACTTCGGGCGAGTCGGTGACGACGGCAATGCCGTGCTTGCGAAGCAGGTCGGCCGGACCGATCCCGGAAAGCTGGAGGATCTGCGGCGATTGCAGCGCGCCGCCCGACAGGATCACCTCGCGATCGGCTGTCGCGCGATGAACCTGCCCTTTGCTGATCCACTCGACGCCGGTCGCGACGCGGCCGTTGAAAGTGAATTTGCTCACCTGCGCATGCGTCATGATGGTGAGGTTGCGCCGGTCGGTAATCGGTCGAAGAAAGGCGGATGCCGAGCTGGTCCGCCAATGCCGCCCGATGCCAAGCTGATAGGAACCGACTCCGAGCGTCGTCGCGCCGTTGAAGTCGGGATTGCGCGGCAACCCGAACTGCACGCCCGCCTCCACCCAGGCCCTCGACGCCGGATTGTCGTTCCGGAGGTCGGAGACCTCGAACTCACCGAGGCCGCCGTGATACTGGCTCTCGCCGCCGCGATAGCGCTCGTAGCGCCGGAAATAGGGCAGGACGTCGCGATAGTTCCAGCCGTCGGCGCCGAGACGTTCCCAGTCGTCAAAATCCTCGTGCTGGCCGCGGATGAAGATCAGGCCGTTGATCGACGACGATCCGCCGAGCACGCGGCCACGCGGCCAGACGATGGCGCGGCCGCCGCTTCCTTCCGACGGCTCGGTCTTGAACAGGCGCGAGAAGCGCTCGTCGTAGATGGTCCGGTAATACCCGACCGGCAGCTTGAGCCAGAAATTCCGGTCCGATCCGCCGGCTTCGAGCAACAACACGCGGCAGGCAGGATCGGCCGACAGTCTGTTTGCGACCACACAGCCGGCCGCCCCCGCACCGACGATGATGTAATCGTAGCCAAGCCCCGACATCACGCGGTCCGGTATTGTTCGATCGAGGCAAGATCGGGCGCAATGCCGAGACCCGCCTCGTCGCCGAGCTCGATCATTCCATCGCTGACGTGAAGCACGGGGCCGCAGAATTGATCCCGCAGCGGGTTCTCGTTGCTGTCGACCTCCAGCAATCCCTCGCCGCCGACGCCCGCCAGCAGATGCGCCGACGCCAACAGGCCGATGCCGGCGCCGAGATAGTGCGGACAGAACATCTTGCCTGACGTCAGGATGTCGCGGGCGATGCCGGCGCAAGCCGAAAGCCCGCCCCACTTGGCGATGTCAGGCTGGACGACACCGAGAACCGGCTCGCTCAGCACCTCGGCAAAGCCGGCGTAGCTCGCGATGTTCTCACCGGCCGCGAGCGGAAAACGGATCGTCTCGTGCAGCTGCTTCCATTCCTGCCGCGGACGGTCCGCGCGGATCGGCTCCTCGAGCCAGGCAAGGCCGAACGGCTCCAGCTGCGGCGCGTGCTCGAGCGCCTGCGCGATGGTCCAACCCTGGTTGACGTCGGCCGCAAGCATGCCATCGCCGACGACGCGGCGCAGCGCGGCGAGATTGGCCTGGTCGCCTGCCGGATCGAAGCCGATCTTCAGCTTCAAGGCGCGATAGCCGCGGCCGAGCGCTGCTTCCGCCGCTCGCTCCGATCCGACCGGATTGATGCCGCTGGCGTAGACTTTTATCCGCTTCCGCGATCCGCCGAGCAGTTTCCACAACGCTACGTTCCGGCGGCGCGCATGGAGATCCCAGACGGCGAGATCGATGCCGGCGATCGACTGCGCGAATGGGCCCGCTTCGCCGGATTGCAACGCGAGCACCGAAGTTCCCTGCGTCAGCCGCTCGAATGCGGCACCAGGTTCGCTTGCCCTGAATCCGACAAGCGCCGGTGCCAGGACCTCATTGACCAGCCGAACACGATGCTCGGCGCCCGGCGCGGGAAAGTTGCACCAGACCTCGCCCCAGCCCACGTAACCGTCCGTGTCCTCGACCCGAACGAACACGGCAGGCCGGTCCCCCATCCGCCCGAACGAGGTGATGACCGGTGTCGTCAGAGGATAGCGAAAGCCAAAGGCCTGGACGCTCCGGATGGTGAAAGGCGGCGGTGTCATGCGCGGAAACCTGCGGCGCCTATGACCAAAGCGGCGCTTGTATGGTCATCCTATTTATAATATGACTTGGGCAAACATCAACTGCAATCTGGGTGGACGCGTCGAATGGACGGAGCTGGCGTGAGACGCTTTGGTCTCGGGTTGATACCGTGGGTCGGTGCGATCCTGCTCTGGTATGCCGTGCGCTGGAGCGGCTTCGTCAACGCATCGCTGATCCCCGCCCCGCACCAGGTCGCCGCGAAGTTCGTCGAGCTTCTCACCAAGGAAGGCCTCCTGATCGACATCTTCGCCTCGACCAGGCGCGTCTTTTTCGGCGTCTCGCTTGGAATTCTGGTCGCGGTGCCGGTCGGCTTTCTGCTCGGATGGTATCGCCCGGCCCGCACCTTCGCCGACCCTATGATCAACTTCTTCCGCGCGCTGCCGCCGATCGCGCTGATCCCGCTCGTCATCGTCTATTTCGGCGTCGACGAGCTCGCAAAGCTCGTCATCCTGTTCTACGCCTCGTTCTTCTCCGGCGTGATCGTCATGTATGAGGGGGTCTCGCAGATCACCCCGCTCTATATCCGCGTGGCGCAGACGCTCGGCGCCAATCAGGCGGAAATCTTTCGCAAGGTGATCATTCCCCTCACCGTTCCGCACATCCTCACCGCGCTGCGGGTCGCGCTTGGCGTGGCCTGGGCGACGCTGGTGGCATCCGAACTGATCGCGGCCCAGCGTGGGCTTGGCGCCATGATCCAGAATGCATCGACCTACTTCCTGCTCGACGTCATCTATGTCGGCATCATCTGCATCGGCCTGATCGCGCTGATCATGGACATGATCCTGCGCAAGATCACCGCCCGGTTGCTGGTCTGGCAGGATCGGGCCATCGCATGACCACGCGTGCACAGTTCGACAAGGTTTCGCTTGCCTTCGAGACCCCGAAGGGACGCCTCAACGTCGTCGAGAATGTCAGCTACGATATCAACGATGGCGATTTCATCGCGGTGATCGGCCCTTCAGGCTGCGGCAAGACCACGATGATGAGCATGCTCGCGGGCTTCCAGAAGCCGACGACCGGAAGCGTGCTGTTCGACGGGCAGCCCGTCACGGGTCCCGGTCCCGAGCGCGGCGTCATCTTCCAGGAATATGGCGTCTTCCCGTGGCTGACGGTGAAACAGAACATCGCTTTCGGCCTGACGCTCCGAGCCAATCACGTCGCGGCCGGTGAGCGCGATTCGATCTGCGATCACTATCTCGGCCTGATGGGGCTGTCCGACTTCGCCAACTCCTATCCGAAGCATTTGTCCGGCGGCATGCGTCAGCGGCTCGCGATCGCGCGGGCTTACGCGGTCAAGCCGCAGTTCCTGCTGATGGACGAGCCGTTCGGTGCGCTCGACGCCCAGACCCGTTCCAACATGCAGAACCTGCTGCTCAAGGTGCTCCAGACCGAAGGCAAGACGGTCATGCTGATCACCCACTCCGTGGAGGAGGCGATCTATCTCGCGTCCCGCATCGTGGTCGTGACCGCGCGGCCGGCGCGGATCAGGCAGATCATCGACGTGCCGTTCGCCTATCCACGCGATGAATCGATCCAGGAACGGCCCGAATTCGGCGAGCTGCGAAGCTATATCAAGCATCTGGTGATGGACGAGTATCGCGCCCAGCAGGCGCAGATGCGTCCGGTCTCATTCTCGGAATAACAACACAGCGGAGGACGACCTATGGATCGGCGACAATTTCTGACCACGACGGCCGGGCTTGCCCTGGGGTCCTTCACCGCCGCAGCCCCTGCGATTGCTCAGGCAAAAACAAAAGTTCGTGTCGGCTATCTGCACACCGTTGCCGTCGACGGCCAGATCTGGACCGGCATGGACCGCGGTTCCTTCGAAAAGCAGGGACTGGATCTCGAGCTGCGGCAGTTCAATACCGGCCTCGAAATCTTCCAGGCGCTGATCGGCGGCAGCCTCGACGTGCTGGCGACGGGCGCTGTGCTCTCGAACTTCCCCGCCCGGGGCCAGGGCAAGGTCTTCCTCATCAACGACATCGAGGTCGCGACCGCACAGCTCTGGGTGCGCGGCGATCAGGGCATCAAGTCATTCGAGGACCTGAAGGGCAAGCGGATCGCAACCGCGACCGGCACCACCGCGCATGTGTTCCTGGACACCGCGCTGCGCGCGAACAAGGTCGATCCCAAAGCGGTCGAACTCGTCAACCAGACCATGCCGGCCGCCGTAACCGCCTTCATTTCAGGCGCGGTGCCCGCCGTCGCGCTCTGGGTGCCTTTCAACGTGACGGTTCGCGACAAGGTGCCGGGCGCGGTCAAGCTCGCCGACGCCTCAGCCTATTATCCAAAGGCCGCGATCATCGGCGGCTGGGCCGCGGCCAATGACTATTACGAGCCCAACAAGGAAACGCTGGCGAAGCTGATCCGTGGCTGGGCCGATGCCAATGACTACATCATCGCGAACAGCACCGAAGCGATGGAAAAGCTGCAGAAGGGCCATTACAGCCAGACGCCGATGGCCGACATCGACGAATCGTTCAAGGCGCAGAAGATGTTCTCGTCGCGGGACTGGAAGCGGATGTATTCCGACGGCACGGTCACCAACTGGCTGCAGCAATCGACCGACTTCTTCATGGCCAATGCCGGCATCAAGGACTTTACCCCGGCAAGCAAATATTTCGATCCGAGCCTATATTTGAAAACGATTGCGTGACGCACCTGGACGCAAATCGCGTCCTAGAGGTAGCTCTCGAACGCGACCCGCTGCGCGGGCGTCAAGTGCAGGCCGTGCTTGGTGCGCCGGTCCAGGAAGTCGGCAGGCTGCCTTGCCCACTCATTCTCGCGGAGATACGCCGCTTCGCATTCATAGAACTCGCCGCCGAAATGACGGCCCAGGTCTGCGGCGCTGCGGACCGGACCCAGCAGCTGGCGCGCGCGCGTCCCATAAAGACGGGCATAGTGATGGATGAGCGTTCGCGGCAAATCGGGATAGTCGCGTGCCAGCCGATTCGCGAATTCATCGAAACTGCCGCCGATGTCGCCACCCGGCAGCGGCCGATCCGCGGTCCAGGCCGACGACAGCTTCGGAAACCACGGCGCGAGGCGCTGCAGCGCCTGCTCCGCCAGCCGGCGGTAGGTCGTGATCTTGCCGCCGAAGATCGACAGCAGCGGCGGCACATCCTGCGCGCCGTGAACCTCGAACACATAGTCGCGCGTCACGGCCGACGGATTGTCGGCGTTGTCGTCGTAGAGCGGCCGGACCCCGGAGAACGCGTGCACGATCTCGCCCGCTTGCGGCGGCGTTCGGAAATAGCGGCGCAAGACCTGCAACAGGTAATCGGTCTCGTCCTCTCCGATCGCGACGTCCTCGGCGCGGCCGTGATAGGGAATGTCTGTGGTGCCGATCAAGGCGAGATCGTCCTCATAGGGATTGACGAAGATCACCCGGCGATCGCTGTTCTGCAGCAGATAGGCCTGCGGCCCGCTCCAGAATTTCGGCACCACGATATGGCTGCCCTTGACCAGCCGTACGCTCTGGGCCGAGTTCAGGCCCGCCACGCCCTGGATGACATCCTGAACCCACGGCCCGGCGGCGTTGACCAGCGCGCGCGACCGCACGACCTGCGTTGTGCCGTCGTCGCCGTGCATTTCGAGCAGCCAGGTCTCGCCGTCGCGGCGCGCGCGCACCGCCCGCGTGCGCGGCAGGATGCAGGCGCCGTTCTGTGCGGCATCGATCAAATTGAGGATCACCAGCCTGCTGTCATCGACCCAGCAGTCCGAATATTCGAAGCCTCGCCGGAACTCCTGACGCAGCGGCGCGCCCTCCGGAGCGTGGGACAGATCCAGGCTGCGGCTCGCCGGCAACTGCTTGCGGCCACCGAGATGGTCGTAGAGCAACAGCCCGGTGCGGACCAGCCACGCCGGCCGCTGCTCCGGCGAATGCGGCAGCACGAAGCGCATCGGCCAGATGATATGCGGCGCCGACGCGAGCAGCACCTCGCGCTCGATCAGCGCCTCGCGCACCAGGCGGAACTCGTAATATTCGAGATAGCGCAGTCCGCCATGGATCAGCTTGCCCGAGCGCGACGAGGTGCCCTCGGCGAAATCATCCTTCTCGCAGAGCAGCACTTTCAGTCCGCGGCCGGCGGCGTCGCGGGCGATGCCGGCACCGTTGATGCCGCCACCGATGATGGCGATATCGACCAGCCCGTGATCCGTACCTGCGACCGGCGCAGTGCCCGTCATCGCTTGCTGCTGCGCCTTTTCTCGGCGCGGCGCGGCGCCGCCTTTGCGGTCGCGCGGGCCTTGTTCGGCTTCGGCGCCTGCAGACCGTAAGTGGAGAACCCCTTCGCGGTGTCGGCAATCTCCTCGTCGGTCAGGATGACGCGCGAATCGAGCGCCAGCGAGAGGTAGTACTGACGCGCGATGGTCTCGAGCTCGACCGCGAGCCACATCGCCTTGTCGAGATTGGCGCCGAGCGCGATCATGCCGTGATTGGCGAGCAGGCAGCCATTGCGGCCTTCGAGCGCCGCAATCGCATGATCGGACAATTCCTTGGTGCCGTAGCGCGCATAGCCGGCGCAGCGGATTTCGGTGCCGCCGAACGCCGCCATCATGTAATGGCAGGCCGGGATCGGCTTGCGCGCGATCGCGAGCACGGTCGCGTAGGTCGAGTGGGTATGGACGATGGCGCCGACATCGGGCCGGGCGCGCGTGATGTCGAGATGGAAGCGCCATTCGGTGGACGGCTGCAGCGGCCCCTCCCACGCACCATAGTCGCCCTCGAGCAGCATCGAGGCGATCATCTCCGGCTTCATCGAATCGTAGGGCGTCGCCGACGGCGTGATCAGCATCCGGTCCTTGTAGCGGGCGGAGATGTTGCCCGATGTCCCCTGGTTGAGACCCGACGCATTCATCCACCGGCACTTGGCGATGATCGCCTCGCGCAACTGTCGTTCCTCACGGGTCATACGAACTGCCTTTCTCTTCAGCACGGATTGCGTGGCGGCTCGCCGGCCAGGAAGCGACGAACCTCTTCGGCCGCCTGTCCGGCGGCCACGGTGACGGTACGCACGGAGGCGCCGGCGATGTGCGGCGTCAGCGTGACGTTGGGAAGTCGCAGCAGCGGCCAGTCCGCCGGAACCGGCTCGACCGCGAAGGTGTCGAGCATGGCGCCGCCGAGATGCCCCGATGCCAGCGCATCATGCAGCGCTTCGTAGTCGACCAGCGGACCGCGCGCGGTGTTGATCAGGAACGCGCCCGGCTTGATCCGTGCCAGCGCCTCGCGCCCGATGAAACGGGTGGTCTCCGGCGTCACCCGGGCGTGCAGCGTGACGACGTCGGCGCGGCCGAGCAATTCGCCGAGCGCGACATGCTCGACGCCGTCATTGCGGTCCTGCGCGCTGAGCTGGACATAGGGGTCGGCGACCAGGATCTTGCAGCCGAATGCCTTCAGCAGCTTGACCACGCGGCTGCCGATCGCGCCGTAGCCGACAATGCCGACCGTCATCTCGCCGAGCTCGCGCCCGGTGCGATCGGCGCGATAGAGATCGCCGCGCCATTCCCCGCCTCGCAGCGCCTCGTGACCACTGCGGATCAGGCGTGTCTCGGCCAGAATGGCGCCGATCGTGAACTCCGCGACCGCACCCGCATTGCGGCCGGGCGTATTGACCACCAGCACGTTGTGGTCGCGCGCCGCCTGCATGTCGATGTTGACCGGGCCGCCCCGCGACACCGCGATGAACTTCAGCTTCGGCAGCCGCTCCAGCATCGACCGCGAGATCGGCGCCAGATGGGTGACGAGCAGTTCGGCATCGCCGATGAAGCCGATGATCTCGTCGGGCTGCCCCATGAATTCCTTCAAGCCATCGAGCTTCGAGCCGGCGTAACCGTGTTCCATCGGCTCGTCCGGCCAGGGCTGCTCCAGGGTGCGAATGTCGAGGCCATCGCCGCAGGCTGACCGGATGTGCTCGGCGAACACCGAGGGCAGCATGAAGCGGTCGCCGACAATGGCGATGGACTTAGACATGATCGCCTCCGGCGCGCAGCGCAGCGAGTTGCTTCCAGACCGGCCGCGACGCCAGCCTTGCCTCGAGATAGGTCGGGAAGATGCTGGCATAGCGCTTCGCCAGCGCAGCGTCCGGCGATTGCGGCGCACTTAGATGCGGCGCGACCCACTGCTCGGCGCAGGCGCGCATGTCGGGATAGGCATCGATCGCGACCGCCGCGATCATCGCAGCGCCCGCGGCGCCGGCCTCGGCGCGGCTGCAGATCCGGACGTCGCAATCCAGCGCGGCCCCGAGGATGGCGCCAAGCGCACGGCTCTTCGCCGCGCCGCCTGTGATCCTGACATCGCGCGGCAGCGACCCCATCGCCGTGTAACAATCCCGTGCGGCGAAGGCCAGGCCCTCCATCACGCCGCGCATCAGGTCGCCATAGCGGTGGCGCGACCGCAAGCCGAAGAATTGCGCGCTGGCCTCATGCGCGACGAACGGACCACGCTCGCCGGCATCGGAGATGAACGGGTGGAACAGCACCTCGCCGGGCCTCGCCCGCAGCACCTGATCGTCGAGCCGGCGGATCAGTTCGGCGCGCGTGCGCGTCACGCCTTCCGCCGCCAGCATGTCGCAGGCGAGATCGAGCATCCAGTCAATGTTCAGCGTCGCCGCCATGTTGGACTGCATTTGGGCATAATGACCGGGCACGGGGAACGGCATGGTATAGCCGGTTGCCTCCCGATTCAGTGTCACCGCGTCGGCGCTCGGTACCAGCCGCATATGCATGCCGGTCGACCCGATGATGGTGCAGCCGACATCGGGTGACGGATCGTAGAGCCCGGCGCCGAGCGCATTGCAGATCACGTCCACATAGCCGAGGCAGACCGGCACACCTTCCGGCAGGCCGATCTCGATGGCGGCGGCCGCGGTCAGCGGATGCGTCATGACCGCGCCGTCAACGACCGGCGGGAACAGGCGCGTCAGGTCGGCGATACCGATCAACCGCGCGGTCTCTGCGTCGAATGCTCGCTTGCGGAAATCGCCGCAGGAGAACGTGGCTTCCGACGGATCGGTTGCGCGTTCACCGGTGAGCAGGAAATAAAGCCAGTCCTTGCAGTGGAAGGCCGTGGTCGCGCCGGCGATCGTGTCGGGCATGTGGGCCTGCAGCCACGCCAGTTGCGGCCCTTGCTGGCAGGCATTGAGCCCGGAGCCGGTTCGACGGTAAAGGATCGCGTTGTGCTCGCCGCCGCGAATCGCCTCGACCAGCCGCCCGGCGCGCGAGTCGAGCCACAGCAGCGCCGGCGCGACCGGCCGGCCGTCGTCATCGATCAGCCAGGTGCCGTCGCCCTGCCCGGTCACCGCGACGGCCGCGATCCGCGCCGACAGGTCAGGCACGGACTTCGCCAGCGCACGAATGACCGCGACCGTATCGCTCCAGGTCTGCGCCATGTCCTGCTCGACATGGCCGCCGGCCAGGCTGCTGTACGCATTCGGCCGCGAGACATCTGCGAGTTGCTCGCCGGTCAGCGTGAACGCCACCGCCTTGATCAGGGAGGTGCCGGCGTCAATGCCGATGATAACGTCGCGGCTGGCCGAAGCGGTCATCGTCACGCTCCCTCCGCATGGCGAATGTAGGTTCCGTCGCTGCCAAAGATGTGCAGGTGACGCGGCTCCAGCGCAAACGAGATGATCTCTCCCGGCCGCGCGGCGACACGGCCCGGTATGACCGCGATCAGCATGCGGCCACCGCAATCGCCGGCGACATGCGATTGATCGCCGAGCCACTGGTTGGAGACGACCTTGACCCTGACGTCACCGGTCCCGACCACGATCTTCTGCGGACGAATGCCGATCCGCACCTGCGGCGTGGCCGCGAGCGTCTTCGCCGCCTCAACGTCGAGTCCGGCGCCGGCGATATCGAAACCCATGTCGGTTCCGACCGACAGACGGAAGCCACCATCGGACCGCGTCACCTCGGCGTCGAGCAGGTTCATCGGCGGCTCGCCGATGAAGCTTGCAACGAACAGATTGGCCGGTCGGCCCTTCAGCTCCTTCTCGCTGGCGAACTGCTGCAGCAGGCCGCCTTCCATGACAGCGATGCGGTCGGCCAGCGCACTCGCTTCGGTCTGGTCGTGGGTGACGAAGATCGCGGTCATGCCGCGCTCGGCAAGCAGGCTCTTGATCCGGCCGCGCAGCACCGCGCGCAGCTGCGGTTCGAGCTGCCCCATTGGCTCATCGAGCAGATAGAGATCGGCGTCGCGCACCAGCGCCCGCGCCAGCGACACGCGCTGCTGCTGGCCGCCTGAGATCGCGCGCGGATAGCTGTCGAGGATGTCCTCGATCTCGACCAGACGGGCGATCTCGCCGACGCGACGCGTCACCTCGGCTCGCGGCAACTGGGCAGATTTCAGCGCGAACGCGATGTTCTCGCGGACCGTGAGCGGCGGATAGAGCGAGTAGCCCTCGAACGCCATCGCGACCTTGCGCCGCGCCGGCGGCAGCTCGTGGATCCGCCGCCCGCCGAGCGCGATCGATCCGGCGGAGACGTCCTCGAAGCCTGCGATCATGCGCAATGTCGAGGTCTTGCCGCAGCCCGACGATCCCAGCAGTGCGACGATCTCGCCTTTTTCGACCGCCATGTCGAGCGCGCGCACCGCGTGCACCGGCTCCTTGCCGCGGCTGCGATAGACCTTGTCGATGCCCCGAAGCTCGAGCATGTCCATGACCATTCGCTCCTATGCCGCCTTGAGCCGGTGCGACGCCCCGATCCGCAGCCCGGTGGCGCGATCGAACAGCATCGCGGCGTCGGGCGCAAAGCGAACGAAAATAGCATCGTCAGCCGCGCCTTGCGGCGCATCCGGCGGTAGCGCCGCCAGCCACTCCGTGCCGTCGGCAAGACGGAGCAGCAGCACCGCCTTCTCGTGCATCGGCGTGATCGCGAGAATGCGCGCCGGGATGGCGTCGTCGGTGGATGCAGACGAGACCACGAGATCCTCAGGCCGGACGCCCAGCCAACATGCACCGGCAGGTGCTGCGCCATCGGCCGCGCCGAGCCGGATCCTGGCGCCGGCGATGTCAGCCGACAGCATGCCGTGCTCCGCTACTGGCGAGACTTCCGCGAGGTTGACGGTCGGATCGCCGAACAGGCGCGCGACCGCGACCGATGCGGGTTGGGCATAGATATCGGCAGGCGTCGCGACCTGCGCGAGCCGGCCGTCGATCAAGACCGCGATGCGGTCGGCGATCGCCATCGCCTCGCGATAGTCCTGGGTGACGTAGAGCACGGCGGCGGTGCCACGCCGCAGCAGGTTCGGGAGCTCGAGCCGCATCTCGTAGCGCAGCTTGGCGTCGACATTGCGCAGCGGATCATCCAGCAGCAGCACATCCGGATTGCCGATCAGCGCCCGCGCCAGCGCCGTGCGCTGCTTCTGTCCGTTCGACAATTCGCGCGGCGCGTGACCGAGCACGTGCTCGATCTTGAGCAGCCTGCTGATCGCGGCAACGCGGACGGCGACATCGCCGCCGCCGGCCCTGGCGCGCAGGCCGCTTGCGATATTGTCGCGGGCGGTCATGTGCGGGAACAAGGCAAAGTTCTGGAATGCCATGCCGATCCCGCGCCGCTCGGGCGGAGCACCGACGACCGAGCGGCCGCCGACCAGGATGTCGCCGTCGTCGGGCTCGAACATGCCCGCGATCATGCGCAGCAGCACGGTCTTGCCGCTGCCGGACGGTCCGAACACCGCCACGATCTCGCCTGGCTCGACCGCCAGCGACAATCCGTCGGCGGGCCGTGCCGCACCGAATGCTTTGCTCACCGAGTTGATCTCGAGACGCGCCATTGGATCAGCCTTTCACCGCGCCGAGCGAGAGACCCTCGACCAGGTAGCGCTGTGCATAGAGCGCGAGCAACAGGGTCGGCGTCACCGACAGCACGATCGCCGCCGCGATCTGGCCGTACTGAATACCTGACGCGGTGACGAAGGCGAGCGCGCCGACCGTCACCGGCTGCTTGTCGGCGGAGGCCAGGATCAGCGCGAAGACGAAATTGTTCCAGCAGAAGATGAACGACAGCAGCCCCGCCGCGGCGATCCCCGGCCCCGCCAGCGGCACCGCGATCCTGGTGAAGGCCTCGCGCCAGGAATGCCCGGCCAGTCGGTAGGCATGCTCGATATCAGGGCTGATATCCTCGAAATAGCCGCGCACGATCCACAGGATCAGCGGCAGCGCGATCAACTGATAGACCCAGACGATCCCGAAATAGGTGTCGTTCAGTCCGAGCTCCTGGTAGTACAGCGACAGCGGCAGCAGCACGAGCAGCGGCGGCGCAAAGCGGAACGACAGCAGCGTGAAGGCGATGCTCTCGCCGAGGCGGAATTTGAAGCGCGCAAAGGCGTAGGCCGCCGGCACGCCGAGCAGCAGCGCCAGCAGCACCGCCGCGCTCGACAGCACGACGCTGTTGAAGAGGTTGCGCATGAAGGAGATCTGCAGATTGCCGGCCGCGGTGCGCAGCTGGCCGGAGATCAGCGCCTCGTAATTGGCAAGCGTCGGCTCGAACAGGATCCGCGGCGGGATCCGCAGGATCTGCTCGTTGGTCTGGAACGACATCAGGAAGATCCAGACGATCGGAAACATGAAGAAAATCAGGATCAGCGTGAGCGCCACGCCGCGGAAGATGCGACCGGCAAGGCTGGAATGTTCCATCGCGCCCCTCCCCGTCACGCGTGGCCGTGCGCACGCTCGCGCAACCGCAACCAGTTCTTGATGAAGATATTCGACAGGATGTTGGTAATCAGCCAGAGGATCATCAACAGCGCCGCCGATCTGCCGACATTGGTGTACTGGAAGAATTCCAGATAGGCCTGCACCTGGAATACCATCAGCCGGTCACCCGGCCCGCCCTGCGTCATCGCATAGATGATGTCGAACTGCTGGATCGAATCGAGCAGCCGGAACAGCGACGCCGTGATGATGTAGGGCGCCAGCATCGGCAGCGTGATGCGGAAGAACACGAAGCTCGCCGGCACGCCGTCGAGTGCAGCGGCTTCGAACGGCTGCCGCGGCAGCGAGCGCAGCCCCCGCCAGCAGCAGGATCATGATGAAGGGCGTGTAGACCCAGACATCGACCAGCACGACCGTGAACAGCGCACTCGATGGATCGGAGGCCCATTTGAAATCGGTGACGCCGAACAGGCCGACCAGATAGGACAGGATGCCGAAGCTCGGATTGGTCATCAGCTTCCACATCAGCGCGGCGATCGCCGGCGCCGTCATCAGCGGCAGCAGCAGCATGATCGACACTGCGTTGTGGAAGCGGGTCGGCCGGCGCAGCAGCAGCGCGATGCCAAGACCGAGCAGCAGCTCGAGCACGACCGTGACCACAGTATAGGTGATCGAGACGCGGAACGTATTCCAGAACGCCGGGTCGGACAGGAAGTCGATGTAGTTTCCGACGCCGATGAAGCCGCGCAGATGAGGCAGGTTCAGCCGGTAGCGCTGCAGCGAGTAGACCGCCGCGGTCACGAACGGAACCAGGATCGCCACGCAGACGAGCAGCGCCGGCAGGCTGAGCAGATAGGGCAAGAGGCGCACGCGCGGCCTTGGTTTGGCCGGCGCTGCCTGCGCGTTCGTCTGGAGGAGTTGGACCATGCTCATGATGATAAGAGATCGCGTTCGGCTGGCAAACGCCGCCGGCTCGGATGGGACAAGGGTCCGAGCCGGCGGATGGGTGCGGTGCGGGGGATCAGGCACCGCACAGTTGATCCGTCAGCCGAGACCGGCCTGCTTGAGCTGGCGGTTGATGCTGTCGGCGAGCTTGTCGAGCCCTTCGTCGACGCTGACCTCCTTGGCCACCATCTTCTGCAGCGAAGCGGCCCATTCCGTCGTCAGGTCGAAGAACAGCGGCTGCGCCGTGAAGTAGATCTTGGCGCCGGGCGACGACATGTCGTGCTGCTCGAGATAGCCGGGATAGGATTTCGCGATGCGGTCGCGGAATTCGCTGTCCTTCCACACCGATGCACGCACCGGATTGACGAAGTCCATCTTGCGCGCGCCGAACAGATCGTGCTCGACGGATGCCGCCCACTGCATGAACAGCCAGGCCGCCTCCTTCTGCTTGGAGAAGCTCGACATCGCGAGCGACCAGATCCAGACGTTCGGGGTCGGCGCCTTGGCGGCCGGATTGGCCGCGAACGGCGCATAGCCAAGATGCCCCTTCTCCTTGTTGTCGCCGCCGTTCATGAAGTAGCCGAGGATGTCGGCGTCGAAGATCATGCCCGAGGCGCCGGCGCCGAGATCGGTGCCGACCTGGTACCAAGTGTAGGTCGACCAGTTTTTCGGGCCCGAGGTCTGGATCATCTTGACCCATTTGTCGTGGAAATCCTTCGAGGCCTTGGTGTTCATCGCGGCCTTCAGCTTGCCGCCCTCCATCACGAAATCCTTCTGGCCGAAGTTCGAATAGGCAGACAGGAAACCGGGATGGATGGTCGCCCAGGAGCGCGAGCCGCGCACGCCGACGCCGTAGGGACCGCCGGCGTCCTTGGTGATCTTGGCCGCGACCTCCAGCATCTCGTCGAGGTTCTTCGGCGGCTTGACGCCGACCTTGTCGAAGACGTTGCGGTTGTAGGTGATGTTGTTGAGCTCATAGCCCCAGGGGATGCACCACTGCTTGGCCTTGCCCGTGCCGAGCTCGGAGCCGGCGACGCCGTCCCACGCGGTCGAGGCGCGCAGGCCCGGAAGCACGTCGTCCCAGGCGAAGGCCGGATTGGTCTTGGCGGGGTCCTTGATGTAGGTGTTGAGGTCTTCGATCCAGCCCGCCGGACCATAGGTCCAGGTCATGTAGGCGCCGGTCATGAAGGCATCGTACTGGTCCGACTTCGACGACAGCGCCGCCGTCACCTTGTCGAAATAGACGTCCTCCGGGAAGATGTCGTAGGTGACGTTCATGCCGGTGAGCGTCTTGAACGCCTCGATGTCGCCGATCATCGCGTCGACATAGGGGTGCTTGTTGAGCAGCAGCTTGACGCTCTTGCCGCTCTGGGCCTTCCAGTTGAAGTCGGCGGCCATCGCCTTCGACATGGAGGAGGCGAAAGCGGCGTTGGCGGCGATCCCCGCGATGCCGAGCTTGGCGGCGCCGTCCAGGAGATCGCGGCGGCTGATGCGTTTGGCAGCGTAGGAGTCGAACAGATTCTTCTCGCGATCGAACATGTATTTCCTCTCCTTGTTGACGCTTTGTTTTATGTGTCCTTCCGGGTCTTGCTTCTTGTCTTGCCGGATGTGGTCTCCGGCTTGTCGGTGGCGAGCGCCTTTGCGGTCGCTTCGTCGATGATGAGGCCGTGCAGAACGCCGCTGCGCAGCACGCCGCGCAGCGCGGTCACCTTGGCCGGCCCGCCGGCGATGGCGACGATCCGGTGCTTCCTGAGGTCGGGCATGCTCATGGAGGTAGCGCGGGCCGACAGATCGGTGTCCAGCACCGTTCCGTCGGCGCTGAAGAAATGCCCGAGCAGGTCCGCGCAGGCGCCGACACGCTTCAGCTCGACGACCTCGTCGGGCTTGATCATGCCGCTCGACACCAGGAAGCCGTCACGGCTGACCTGGCCGATGCCGACGAACAGCAGCGAGGCCTTGCGCGCCAGCGCGAAAACGTCGGCGATGCCGAATTGCTGCATCAGCACGGCGCGGTCGGCGACCGAATTGGCGAACACCGGCACCGGCAGCAGATAGGCTTCCGCGCCGGTGCGCTCGGCGAGCTTGTGAATCACATCGAACGGATTGGCGGCAAATTTCCGCGTCAGTCCGCCGAGCAGCGACACGAATTGCGCGTCGCGCGCCGGCGTCTGCGGCATCTGCTCCACGACCGCCGCGAGCGTGCGGCCATGGCCGAAGCCGATCACCTTGTCCTGGCCGCGCTCCAGGATCTGGCGCAGGAAGCTCGCGCCTTCCAGCGCCAGCGCCTTCAGCGGCAGATCGCCCTCGCCGAGATCAGGCGCGACGCGGCAGAACGAGAGGCCGAAGCGCTGCGCGAGATCGTTCTCGAGCGCGACGCATTCGGCGACCGGCCCCTCGACGAACACGCGGATCATGCCCTCGCGGCTGGCGCGTGCGATCAGGCGATGCGCCTTGGTGCTCTGGATGTTGAGGCGGTCGGCGACCTCGGACTGGGTGAGCCCCGCCGCGAAATACAGCCACGCTGCGCGCGTCGCGAGCGACGCCTCGCCGTCGATCACCGGCAGCCTGTCGGGCGGGGGTGCCATATCAGGAAAAGTCCGCTTGCAAATTTCT
Organism: Bradyrhizobium sp. USDA 4510; assembly: GCF_054059095.1. Classification (NCBI taxonomy): domain Bacteria; kingdom Pseudomonadati; phylum Pseudomonadota; class Alphaproteobacteria; order Hyphomicrobiales; family Nitrobacteraceae; genus Bradyrhizobium; species Bradyrhizobium sp. USDA 4510. The sequence continues at coordinate 5,805,105 of NZ_JBSSBT010000001.1, forward strand.
TCACGTACTGCAAAAAATTGCAGAGGCCGAACGGGGCGTCAATCCCCCAAACGTGCTGCAGCGCAACCAACGTCGTCGCGCGCGCACCAGAGAGCGATGAGGTCGCATGGGAGGTCTGTATCTCGGCATCGACGTCGGAACCGGCGGCGTGCGCGCTTGTGCAATCGATGCGCAGGCCGCCATCCGCGGCTTTGCGTCCGTCGCGCTGGCTGCACCGCGCGTCGACGGCAACGCCATCGACCAGACACCAGAGCTGTGGTGGCAGGCCGCGACGGCGGCCATCCGCAAGCTCGGCGAGACCGTCGCTCTCGGCGACGTCACGCGCATCGTCGTCGACGGCACGTCGGGCACGCTGTTGCTGGTCGACGCCACCGGCCGCCCCTGCTCGCCGGGGCTGATGTACAATGATGCCCGCGCCACGCGTGAGGCGACGCGCGTCGCGGCGGTCGCCCCGCGCGAGAGCGGCGCGCATGGCGCGAGCAGCGCGCTCGCCAAGCTGCTCTATCTGCAGAATGACGGCTATGTCGGCGATGCGCGCCACGCCGTTCACCAGGCGGACTGGATCGCCGGCCGGCTCGCGAACCATCACGGCATCAGCGACGAGAACAACGCGCTGAAGCTCGGCTACGACCCGGTCGCGCGCGCCTGGCCATCCTGGCTCGAACAGCTCGGCGTGCGCGACGATCTGCTCCCCGAAGTGCTGGTGCCGGGCACGCCATTTTCCGAGATGGATCCGCAGATCGCGCGGTCGCTAGGACTGCCGCTCACGGCGCAGGTCTCCGCCGGCACCACCGATGGCGTTGCGGCCTTCATCGCGACGCGCGCCGACCAGCCGGGCGATGCCGTCACCTCGCTCGGCACGACGCTGGTGGTGAAGCAGCTTGCGACCCAGCCGATCTTCGCGGCCGACCAAGGCGTCTATTCGCACCGGCTCGGCGAGCGCTGGCTTGCCGGCGGTGCCTCGAACTCCGGCGGCGCGGCGTTGCTGGTGCATTTCACCGCCGCCGAGATGGAGCGGCTGACACCGCAGCTGACGCCGGACCAGCCGACCGGGCTCGACTACTATCCGCTGCCAAAGCCCGGCGAACGCTTTCCGATCGCCGATCCAGCGTTGGCCGCGCGGGTCACGCCGCGTCCTGCGGAAGATTGCCGCTTCTTCCAGGGTCTGCTCGAGGGCATCGCGTCGGTGGAAGCCCTCGCCTACCGCCAGTTGGCGCGGCTCGGTGCGCCGCGCCTGCGCCGCGTCATCGCCATCGGCGGCGGCGCGAAGAACGACGCCTGGACCAGCATCCGGCACCGCGTTCTCGGCGTTCCCGTCTCGGTCGCCGAGCAGACCGAAGCAAGCTACGGCGCCGCGCTGCTCGCGCTGAACGGAGGCCCGTCATGAAGGCCGACGCGACCGCGATCGCCGGCCTTCACGCCATCGCCGACCGCTTCGATCATGTGCTGCTCGACCAGTGGGGCACGCTGCATGAGGGGCTGGCGGTGTTCCCCGCGGCGCTGGAGTGCGTGGCGCGGCTGCGCGAAGCCGGCAAACGGATCCTGATCCTGTCCAATTCCGGCAAGCGCGCCGGCAGCAACCAGCGGCGGCTCGCGACGCTCGGCCTGCCGCCCGATGCCTATGACGGCGTGTTGTCCTCGGGCGAGGTCACCTGGCGCGGCCTGCATGCGCGCGAGCAGGCTCCCTTTGCCGAGCTCGGACGGGCCTGCTTCCTGATCTCGCGCGACGGTGACCGCTCGATCGTCGACGGCACCGACCTTGTGGTGGTCTCGAACATGCGCGAGGCCGATTTCATCCTGCTCGGCGGTCTCGACGATGATGCGGCCGAGCCCGAGCGATGGCGTGAGCCGCTGGCAACCGCTGCCGCACGCCAACTGCCGATGCTGTGCGCCAATCCCGATCTCGTGATGTTCGGCGTCGCGGGCCTGATCCCCGCGCCGGGCGCGCTCGCCGCATTCTACCATTCGCTCGGCGGCACCGTGCTGTTCGTCGGCAAGCCGCATCCGCCGATGTTTGCCGCCGCGCGCGATCAATTGGGACGGCCGCCGCCGGACCGGATCCTCGTCATCGGCGACTCCCTCGATCACGATATCGCCGGTGGACGCACCGCCGGCATGCTGACCCTGCTGATCGGCTCCGGCGCCCACCGCGCGACGCTTGCGCAGGCGAGCGATCTGCCGCGAGCGATCCAGACCGTGGCCGGCACAGCGGCGCGGATGCCGCACTGGACGATGGACTATCTGACCTGGTGAGAGCAGCCCCGATGCGACCGCCTCAAATGCTGGATGAACTGCGCCGCATGTCGGCACGCGTCGGCAGGAATATCCTGCTGGTGCAAGGCGCCGGCGGCAATTCGTCGGTCAAGGATGGCGACGTGCTGTGGGTGAAGGCGTCGGGTACCTGGCTCGCCGATGCCGAGGACAAGGAGATTTTCGTGCCGGTCGCCTTGTCGGCCGCGCGCGCGGCGCTGCTGCATGGCGACGAACGCGTGCCGCTGGCGCCGAGCGCCGGGACGACGCTGCGCGCCTCAATCGAGACTTCGCTGCATGCGCTGATGCCGCAGCGGATCGTGCTGCACGTCCATTCCGTCAACACCATCGCATGGGCGGTGCGCACCGACGCCCGCGACGAATTTGCCCGGCGCCTGGACGGACTGGCCTGGCGTTACCTCGACTATCGCCACCCGGGGCTGCCGCTCGCACGCGCCGTCAGCGACGCGATCGCCGATGATACGGTGGACGTCCTGATCCTCGGCAATCACGGCCTGGTGGTCGGTGCAGCCAGCTGCGACGCGGCGGAGGCATTGGTCGCCGACGTCGAGCAACGTCTCACCCTCGAGCAGCGCAGCGCGCCGGCGGCAGATCATGACGCGATCCGCACGATCTGCGCCGGCACCAATTATCGCCTGCCGCGGGATCCTCGCGGCCACGACATTGCCACCGACCGCTACAGCCGCGCGATCGCGACCAGCGGCTCGTTGTATCCTGATCACGTCGTCTTCCTCGGCCCGGGCCTGCCGGTCCTGGAGCATCGCGAGAAGCTGAGCGCCATGATCGCGCAGACCACCGCGAACGGACTGCCGCCGCCGGTTGCGCTTCTCGTCCCCGACCTCGGCAGCCTTATTCGCGAGGATGCGAGCGACGGCGCGGAAGCCATGCTGAGCTGTCTCGCATTGGTCACCTGCCGCCTGCCCCTGACCGCACGGGTCAATTATCTGACCGCAGAGAACGAGCATGCGCTGCTGAATTGGGACGCCGAGCGCTATCGCCAGCAACTGACGGCCGATCGCTGATCGACAGAGACGTTCGTCGCTTCATCCCTTCTCGGCGGAAAGAAACAGGCGATAGGCCGGATTTTCGCTCTCGTTCCAGTAGGGATAGCCGAGCGCATCCAGCGCCTGAACGAACCGAGCGCGCTCGTGAGGCTTGACCTCGATCCCCGCCAGGATGCGCCCATAGTCGGCGCCGTGATTGCGATAGTGGAACAGCGAAATATTCCAGTCGGGCGCCAGGCTCTCGAGGAATTTCAGCAGCGCGCCCGGACGCTCCGGAAACTCGAAGCGGTAGATGACCTCGTCCTTGAGCAGCGGAGCGCGACCGCCCACCATGTAGCGCACATGGTCCTTGGCCATCTCGTTCTCGCTCAAATCGAGGATCGGATAGCCTTCGCGCCGAAGCAGCTCCATGACCTCCCGCTTCTCGGCCTCGCCGCGGCTCAGCGCGATGCCGACAAACAGTTGCGCCGGCGCGGTGGTCTCGGCAAAGCGGTAGTTGAATTCCGTGATCGCGCGCGAGCCGAGGATGCGGATGAAGTGCCGATAGCTGCCCGGCTTCTCCGGCACGGTCACGGCAAGCAGCGCCTCGCGATGTTCGCCGACCTCGGCGCGGTCGGCAATGGTGCGCAGCCGGTCGAAATTCAGATTGGCCCCGCTGTTGACGGCAATCAGGCTTCCGTCGCTGAGTGCGCCGCGCTCGGCGTAGGCCTTGAGGCCGGCGAGCGCCAATGCGCCGGACGGTTCGGCAACCGATCGCACGTCGTCGAAGATATCCTTGATGGCGGCGCACATGGCATCGGTGTCCACCGTGACGACCTCGTCGAGCAGGTCGCGGCAGAGCCGGAAGGTCTCGGTTCCCACCTTGCGGACGGCGACGCCGTCGGCGAATAGTCCGACCTGATCCAGCGCGACGACGTTGCCCTTGGCGAGCGCGGCCGCCATCGACGCAGCGTCCGCCGGCTCGACGCCGACGACCTTGATCGAGGGGTTGAGGAATTTCACGAAGGCGGCCACGCCGGCCGCCAGTCCGCCTCCGCCGATCGGCACGAAGATCGCCTCGATCGGATCGGGATGCTGGCGCAGGATCTCCATCCCGACCGTTCCCTGGCCGGCGATCACATCGGGATCGTCGAACGGATGCACAAAGGTCAAGCCACGCGCAGCCTCGATCTCCCTGGCCTTGGTTTGCGCGTCGTCGAACGTATCGCCATGCAGGACAACGTCACCGCCCAAGCGCCGGACGGCCTCGACCTTGATAGCGGGCGTCGTCCTCGGCATCACGATCGTCGCCGGAATGCCGAGCTTGCGCGCCGACAGCGCCACGCCCTGCGCATGATTGCCGGCCGACGCGCAGATCACGCCCTGTCTTCGCTGCGCGTCCGGCAACCTGACGATCTTGTTGTAGGCGCCGCGAAGCTTGAACGAGAAGATCGGCTGGAAGTCTTCCCGCTTCAGCAACACGTTACGCGACAATCGCTCCGAAAGCCGCGGCATGGGATCGAGCGGCGTCTCGACCGCCACGTCGTAGACACGGGCGGTCAGGATGCTTTGGGCGTAGTCACGAAGTGCGTCGGCGGCAGCGGTCATCGGGTCGCTTCTGTCGATGGGGAGGCAATCGATATCGGTTGCACCTTACCATCGTCGGCGCCGACCCGGCGAGCGGACGGCACGGAGCCGCCGCTGCATCCAGTTCGAAGCATCGCATGAGGGGAGGCTGGCGTGAAGCAAAGACCGCCGCTGCCAAAATATCGAAAACAACCCCATGCACAGTAGCCGGCGGCGGCCAGACTCGACCGAGCCACTTGACACGTCGGGCAACTCAGGGGTACATTTCTAGTATTCCGAATATTGCCAAACGCCTCCAGCGCTGCGGCTGAATCCGTGGCTTAGCCAAAATACCGCCCTGCACTGACCGCTTCAGGCCATGGGACGGGCCGAATTCCACCCCCTGCCATGGTCACCGGGCGCTTCCCAGCCCGATTCGGAGACGATCAGCGTGTCCTCGAGCTTGATGTAGCCGCGCGTTGGATGCAGCAGTGCGGTCTCGATCGAGATCACCATTCCGCGTTCGAGCGGCCGGTCGGCGTCGTACGGCGCGTAAGGAACCGGGCCGTTCGCGGTCAGGCGCGGCGCTTCGTGACTGACGAGCCCAATGCCGTGTGCGGTGAAGTCGAGCACGGCGCGATGCGGCGAGGCTTTGACGGCCGCCTCGCCCGCCGCGATGATGTCGCCACCCATGGCGCCCGGCCGGATCGCGCGCCGGGCCAACTGCTGGACGTCCTCGATTTCCTGTAGCAACTCGCGCAGCTCGCTGTCAGGTTCACCCAGGATGCCCATGCGGCTGAGGTCACCGATGTAGCCCCGGTAGTTTCCGCCGGAATCGATCGAGATCACGTCGCCTTGCACGAGACGCTGGCTGGAAGGCGCGCGGTTATGGCTCTTGCCCGCGGCAATCAGGCAATATTCGAAGACCAGATCGCGCTCCTGCTCCTCGCGGCGCAGATGGGCGACGACGTCGTGCTTGGTCATGCCCGGTGCGCAGCCACTGAACGTGGCCATCATCGCGTCGACGACCCGTTCGGAAGCCTCTCTGATGAGGTCCAGTTCGGCGGGAGACTTTACGGCACGCAGACGTTCCAGCGTGAAATGGACCTCGCGGAACTCGACGTCGCCAAGGCCGGCATGCAGATGATCCCTGGCATCGGCCGGCAGGAAGCCTGCCTCGATGCCGATGCGCCTGGCGGAGCCAGCGAGCTTCCTCACATGATCGATGACGAGGCCGATCGCATCGATCGTTCCCCACGCCTCCGCCTTGACAATCGGCGTCCATATCCGTCCGAGCGCGTGCTCGAACTTTTCCATGCGGTTGCCGATGTAGGCGGAATTTTCCGGGTGTCCTTTCTGATAGACGAACACCGGCAGATAGCGGCTGGTGCCGATTGCCTCCATGACGTCGAAGAAGAAGAAGCGATATCCACCGAGCAGATACTGCACATTGTGACGCGAGGTGACGATCAGGACGTCGAGCCCCGCTTCATCCATCAGCCGATCGAGCTTTGCAGTATCGAACGGCGCCGCCGTTGCGATCGTGTCGAAAGCGTTGTCCATGGTATGACCTTTCGTCTTTCACTGTCCCGCGGCCGGTTTTGCGGCCAGCGATTTCGGTGCGGCGCTCGCGCTCGCGTTTTCGCCAAACAGAACCACCGGGCGCCCGTGCGGCTCGACGCCGAGGAACGTGAAGGCAAGGCCGATCAGGAGGCCCGCGCCGGCAAGAAAGCAGAACGCCGGCGTCACCGCCGCGGCGGTCGCACTTGGATGCACGAGATTATCCGCGCCGGCGATCAAGGCGAGACACAGGGGACCTACGATCTTGCCGATCCCATTCGAGAGCTGGGCAAGGCCGACTGCGCGTCCCGAGAGCTGAACCGGGAAGATTTCCGCCGGATAGGGTCCGATGTTCGAAAATCCGCCATCGAAGAACACGGCGCCGACGATCAGGAAGACCAGGAACAACGGTACCGAGCCGGCAAAGTCGTTGTGAAAATAGGCGGCGAGCGCCAGCGACGCCGCGGTGCCGTAGCCCATCAACTGACCACAGGGCTTGCGGCCGATCCGATGGGCGAGGAAGGCGAAGCCGGTTCGGCCGAGCACGCCGGCGAGGCTGACATAGATGAACATCTTTGCCGCATCCTGGGGCGCGACGCCGAGCAGAAGCGCCACGATCGTCGGCCCCCACAGGAACACACCGTAATTCGCCGTGCTGGCGCCGAACCAGATCAGGACCGTCAGCCAGAAGCGCCGCTGCTCGGCAAAGAGATCGGCAAATGTCGCCGGGCTCGCCGGCGGCAGCGCAGGCAGCACGAAGGACTCGCCACCGACCCGGTAGAGTTTCCGGATGCTCGCCTGCGCCTCGCGCACGCGGCCCTTGCTGATGAGCCAGCGCGGCGATTCCGGCATGATGATCATGGTCAGAATTCCGAGGAGGATCGGCAGGAAGCCGACCGCCGCCAATCCGCGCCAGCCGACCAGCGGCAGCAGGAAGCTCGCCGTCACCGATGCCGACAGCACGCCAAAGGCGACCGGGACGACCACGAGACTCGTGACCAGCGTGCGATGGCGGGTCGGTGCGAATTCGACGATGGCAGGAACCGCCGCCGCCGCGCCGGCGGCAAGGCCGAAGCCGACGAAGAAGCGCAGGATCGCAAACGCAACCCAGCCGTCTTCCGGAATGAACGCGATCGCACCCGAGGTCAGGCCGCAGAGCAGAACGCCGGATATCGCCAGCGGCTTGCGCCCGAAACGATCCGCGAGGACGCCCGCGACGAACGCCCCCAGCATCGCCCCCATGCCGGCGCTCATCAGCATGATCGAGGTCTGCCCGAACGTCAGGTGCCATTTCGGCGCCAGCACCGAGACCAGAAATCCGACCACAAAGAAATCGAAGAAATCGACCACGCCGGTGACGGCGAAGATGATGATCGATAGCCAATAGCGCGTCGTTACCGGCGCTTCGTCGAACGGCACTGCGCTCGTTTGCTCCGCCATGGTCTCCCCCTGTTGTTGTCAAGCCGCCTTCTTGTTTGAATTCAGAAATGCCGTCACCGCCTCCGCCACCCGCTCGGGGGCCTGGATCGACGCGACATGGCCGACGCCTGCGATGGTCCTCGTCTCGACGCGCGCAAGATCGCGGGCGAGCGCAAATGTTTCGACATTCGGGATCAGCCGGTCATCACCGCCCGCCAGCAAGAGCGTCGGGCGATCGAAGCCGGTCAGATCGGCGGCGACAGGCTGCGCAAGCAAGGCGGCGCGGCGCGCCTTCTGTCCCTCGTCGCGGCTCGAGCCGCGGAAGATCTCGATCAGCTCGGGCCTCGTGCGCAGGTATGCCGGCGGAAAGAAGAATTCGGAAATCTTCGACGCATTGGCGATGGTATCCGCGCGCCAGGAAGCGAGCTTGCGGAACACATCCGCATTGACGTCGAGTGGACTTCTGTTGACCTTCCAGGTGCTGCTCAGGATCAGGCGGTCGATGCGATCGGGATGACGGGCCGCCAGCACCTGCGCGATCTGCCCACCCAGCGAGGTTCCGAAGACATGGGCACGATCGTAACCGAGCCCTCCGACCAAGGCCGCGGCGTCGTCGGCCAAATCGGCCAGCGAATAGGACGACGGAGGGTTTCGGGTGGCACCGGAGTCGCGCTGGTCATAGGCGATCACCGTGAAGTTCGCCGCAAGGACAGGCGCAAGGCCGTCGAACATTGCATGATCGGCCTCGCCGCCATGCAGCAGCACGATCGGCTCGCCGCGCCCGGTTTTCTCAAACGCCGTGACGATGCCGTTGGACTCGAACGATTGCATCGGGGTCCCCGCTAATGCAGCAGCGTTGAAAGCGCGCCGGCCAATTCCTTCGCCGGATCCGACGGCAGCCACGGCATTCGCCAGGCCACGTGGCCATCGGGGCGCACCAGCACGGCGCCGCGCATGCCCAGTTGGAATCCGTCCGCCGGATCGGCCGACGGCAACTGTTTCAGCGACAGCGGCAAGGCGGTCTTCTCCGACACCTGCTTCCCCGCCTCCAGCCACTCGCCGCCGAGCGGCCCCGTGACGACGGTGAACTGCTTGTCGAACCAGTCGAGCGTCGATTTCTTGCGCGAAGGTTCGAGCCACATATGCGGAAATCGCGCGCCGGGACGATCCGTCGGCGTGTAGTAGCGGGAGTTCAAGGCCTTCGCGACGGTGCCATCGGGGATCACCGCGCCCTCCTCGTAATTGTGGCCGAGGTTCTGCCCGATGCTGTGCAGGTGATTGTCCATGTCGTTGATCCAGAACCTGATCCGGTCCGGATCGCGCGATCGCACGGCGTCGTCGGTCAGCCCGAATCTCAGCCGATTGCCGTAGCTGAAATTGGCATTGGATTGCGCGATCGGACGTCGCTCGCTGGAATAGCTGTCGAGCAGCTTTTCGTTCGCAAAGCCCTTCAGCACGAAGGCCAGTTTCCACGCGAGGTTATGCGCGTCCTGAACGCCGGAGTTCAGGCCGAAACCGCCGGTCGGCGGAAAGCGGTGTGCGCAGTCGCCGACCAGAAACACCCGGCCCTTTCGAAAGGTCTCGGCCACCTGCATGCTGACCCGCCAGATCGAGCAGTTCAAAAGCGTGACATCGAGATCGGGAATGCCGACATGGCCGCGCGCGATCTCGATGAACTCCTGGTCGGTCCAAGGCCGCTCGCGATCGTCCTTGGTCAGGCCGATTTGCGTCACGGTCAGCCAGCGATCCCGGCCATTGGTGTTCAGGATGCCGGCGCGCGGCAGGTCGGGCTTGTCCGGGACGATGATGAAGCCGGCGGCCTCGCGCGCGATCGGCAGCCGCGACAGATCGGCACGCCAATACTCGTTCGACATCACCGCAAGCGTCGAGGGCCCGACCATCTCGATCCCGGCGCTGCGCCGCGTCTGGCTGCCCGCGCCATCGGCGGCGATCAGGTAAGTCGCCATCCATCGCGTCACCTCGCCGGTCTTTTCGCAACGTGTCGTGACGTTGACGCCGCTGTTGGTCTCCTCGAACGATTCACAGGACGTGTTGAACAGCACCGTGGCGTGTTTGGACTTTTCGACCACCCGCAGGATTTCCTCCTCGACGGCGTCCTGGGCGACCAGGCTCTTCCAGGCGGGCGTATGGCCGACATTCGGTTCGGGCCGGGTGCGGCCGAACTCGTGTCCCGCGATGCTGTCGAGGAACACGAACATGTCGGAATTGTCCTGCAGGCCGCGGTCGCGGATCGCCTGCTCGATTCCCCATTGCCGGAAGATCTCCATGGTGCGGACCCAGCAGCCGCGCGACTTGGGATGATCCGTCGTCGTCGGGCTCTTCTCGACCACCACGCAGTCGATGCCGAAGCGATCGAGCAGCAGCGACATCGCAAGGCCGACCGGCCCGCCGCCGGCAATGAATACAGACGTCTGGCGTGCCTCATCGGTGGCGATGCCCATCCTCGTCTCTCCTCCGTTTGATCGTTGCGAGAAGACTGCTCCATTTTTTTGGTATCTCACAAGAATATGTTTGATATGGTATCCATCTCGATTTGAGATGGAGTGCCAGTCATGGACCTGCGGCAGATCCGCTATTTCGTCGCCGTCGCCGAGCGTGGCGGCTTTGCCGCCGCAGCGAGCACGCTGAACGTCGCCCAGTCGGCACTCAGCCGCCACGTCAAGGAACTCGAGGACGAATTGGGCGGCGCCTTGCTCGAACGCGGCGCGCGCGGTGTCTCGGTCACGGAATCCGGCAAGGTGCTGCTCGCGCGGGGGCGCTGGCTGCTCGGCACAATCGACGACATCAAGGCCGAGGTGCGCACGGAAAACCGCGAGCCCAGCGGTACGGTGCGGATCGGCGCGCCGCCGAGCCTCGGCGATATCCTCTACCCGCCGCTGGCCCAGGCCTTCGTGACGCAGTTTCCACGCGTGCGACTCGAACTGAGCGAGGGCCTGACCGAAAACGCGTCCGAACGCCTGCTGCGCGGTGAGCTCGATCTGGCGATCGTGACGACGCCGTCGCCCAACGACCATCTCGACTATGAAACGCTGGTCGTCGAGCAGGTGTTCCTGATCGGACCGTCTCGCGATCCGCTGCTGAAGCGCGGCCGGCTGACCCGCAAGGAATTCGACGCCTTGCCGTCCGCGGTGGCCCCGCTCAGCCGCAACCCATTCCCGTCGACCATGCTCTGCGCGGTGCGGGTCGATAACAGCACACCGATGAAACGCATGGTGGCATCTGGCCTCGGCTACGCGCTGCTGCCCTTCTCCGGCATTCACCAGGAGGTGGTTGCCGGCGTGCTGTCGGCGGCGCTGTTGCCGTGGATGCGCGCCGAACGCGTGCTGGCGCTGCCGCGCGGACGACCCGTGAGCCGGGCCACGCGTGAAGCGATTGCGGCGCTGAAGAAAATCTGCCGCGCCCTGATCGACGCGGGAATTATCCTGACCGCGCCGGCGCGCAAGAGCTAAACCCGCCGCTCCACGCAAGCGGTCTGCTCATTCATCGCTGCCCGACGCACGGGCCGTATCCGTTGCGTCCGGCTGCAGCTTCCGATCGACCAATCCGTCTTGACCATGGTTGTCATGACAACTATAGAGTCATTCCAAGATTGGCGATCAAGCCGGCTGTTCCCGCCGTGAAAAGACGCGAGCCGTGAGCGGCTCTGCGGGCGACTTTTCGCGGCCGGCGGTTAGTCGAAGGGAGGACGTTATGAACGCTGCTTCGCAGACCCATGCGGCAAGGCTGAGCGAGATTTCCCGGCTCATCGACGACCGCCCCGGCGAACGCATCTTTGAAGTCGATCGCCGGATCTTCACCGATCCGGACGTGTTCGACGCCGAGCTGCGATATATCTTCGAAGCCACGTGGAATTTCATCGGCCTGGAATCCCAGGTCGCTCGTCCCAACGATTTCGTCACCACCCATATCGGCCGGCATCCCATTCTGGTGATGCGGAGCACTGAGGGCAAAGTCGGCGCCTTCCTCAACACCTGCCGGCATCGCGGAACGATCGTCTGCCCGTTCAAGCAGGGCCGGCAGAAATTCCATGTCTGCCGCTATCACGGCTGGGCCTACGACTCGGGCGGACGCAACATCTCCGTGACGGAGGAAGCGAGCGGGCAGTATCCGCCGTCCTTCTCGAACAGCAATCACGACCTTCTTCCGGTCGCGCGGCTGGGCTCGTATCGCGGATTCCTGTTCGCGAGCCTCTCCGCCGACGTTCCGCCGCTGGAGGAATTTCTCGGCGACACCCGCGCGTTCCTCGACCTCATCATCGATCAGAGCGACAGCGGTGAGGTCGAATTCGTGCCGGGCGCCAGCACCTACACGTTCGATGGAAACTGGAAGCTGCAGTTCGAGAACGGTCTCGACTACTATCACTTCGCGACCACACACAGCTCCTACGTCGATATCCTGAAGAAGCGCAATGCAAGCGCCGGACCGGATGCCGGATTCACCGCGGAGCCGGAAGGCGAGCAGGAAGGGCAAGGCAGCTTCAGCTTCGATTACGGTCACGCCGTCAACTGGTCGATCAAGCGCACGCAGCTCTATGGCCGGCCGCTCGGCATGGATCCGGCGCGTCTCGACGCGGTGCGGCAGCGCGTCGGCAGCACCCGCGCCAAATGGATGCTGCGCCAGCGCAACCTCACGATTTTTCCGAACCTGCAGGTCATCGACATCCTGTCGGCGCAGGTGCGAACCTGGCGGCCGCTGGCACCCGACAAGACCGAGATGGTGTCGCATTGCCTTGCTCCGGTCGGCGAAAGTGCCGCGGCGCGCACGCTTCGCATTCGCAACTACGAAGACTTCTTCAATGCCTCCGGGCTGGCAAGCTCGGACGACAACGTCATGTACGAATTCTGCCAGACCGGCTATGACGCGACGACCGCCGCGCCCACGCAAGGTTATCTGCGCGGCATCGCGGAGGTCGGCCACGGCGAGAGCGCGCACACGCGCGAGCTCGGCATCACCCCTTCCGAATGGTCGTTCGGCCCCACCAGCTTCGGCGGCGAGACGAATTTCCATCCCGGGTATCGCGAGTGGCGCAGGCTGCTGCAGCACGCTGCCGGGGAGACGGCGTGATGGCGGCCGACGCAATCAAGCAAACCGATGCCCGCGCGGTCGCAGCCGCGGTCATCTTTCGCGAGGCCCGCCTGCTCGACACCGGCGAATGGGCCGACTGGGTCGCGATGTACAGCGAGGATGCCGTCTATTGGGTGCCGGCCTGGCTCGACGAGTACACCACCACCAATGATCCCGACACGCAGGTCTCGTTGCTCTACCACGATGCGCGGCGCGGACTGGAAGAGCGGATCGCGCGCATCGAGTCGCGCAAATCGATCACCGCGCTGCCGCTGCCGCGCACCGTGCACCAGATCTCGAACCTGGAAGCGTGGGAAACCGGCGCCGATCAGATCACCTGCCATTCGGTGTTCTCGGTCCACGTCTACGACCCGCGCATGGCCAAGGAACATCTGCGGCACGGGCGCTACGAGCACACGCTGCGGCGTGACGGCGAGACCTGGAAGATCGCGCGCAAGGTCATCACGCTGGTCAACGACCGCGTCCCGACCGTGCTCGATTTCTACAGCATTTGAGAGGGCACATGACGGACGATCAGGGAACCTGGCACGAAGCGGCCGCACTCAGCGCGCTGAACGAAGGCGAGCCGTACGGCATCGAAATCGGCCGCCACCACATCGCGCTCTATCGCGTCGGCAATGAGTACTACGCCACGAGCAACATCTGCACGCATGCGGAGGCGCTGCTGTCCGACGGCATTCTGGACGGCTGCGAGATCGAATGCCCGCTGCATATGGGCCGCTTCGACATCAGGACCGGCGAGGCGCTGACCAGCCCGGTCGAGATCGACATCCGGACCTATCCGGTCCGCGTGGCGGGCGACAGGCTCGAAGTCTGCCTGCCCGCATAAGACGACCATCAAAAATCAAGAATCGGGGGAAACAGGGATGACCGAAGTCGTGATGGACAAGGCGGCGATGACGACCGCCGATCCGCAGATCGAACGCACCACAATCCGCAAGGTCGCGCTGCGCCTGATGTGGTTCGTCATGGCGATGTATTTCCTCGCCATTCTCGACCGCGGAAACATCTCCTTTGCCGCGCTGCAGATGAACAAGGAGCTCGGGCTCAATGCCGAGAAGTTCGGCATCGCGGTCGGCATCATGTACTTCACCTATTCCATCTTCGAGATCCCGAGCAATCTCATCCTCAGCAAATACGGCGCGCGCGTCACGCTGACGCGGATCGCGATCCTGTGGGGCATCGCCCGATGCTGATGGCATTCACGCAGGGCCCGCTCAGCCTCTATGCATTCCGCGGCTTCCTCGGATTTGCCGAGTCCGGCCTGTTTCCCGGGGTGATGCTGCTGCTGAGCCTCTGGTTTCCATTCAGCTACCGCGCCCGCTACAACGCGATGTTCAACTATGCGGTGCCGATCTCCTATATCTTCGCCTCGCTGATCTCCGGCGCGATCCTCGAGCTGAACGGGGTGTTCGGCATCTCGGGTTGGAAATGGCTGTTCATCCTCGAAGGCCTGCCGCCCGTCATTCTCGGGATCGTCGGCATCTTCTATCTGACCGACCGCCCGCAGCAGGCGAGCTGGCTGTCGACGGCGCAGCGCAACTGGCTGACCAGCGCGCTGGAGCGCGACGCCAAGGCGACCGGGGTGGTGCATGCCGAAGGCGTGCTCAGGACCATCACCAAGCCGATGGTGCTGCTGTTCGGCCTGTGCAATTTCGGCCTGTTCTGCGGCCTGGCTTCGCTGTTTCCCTGGCTGCCGCAAATCATCAAGTCGTTCGGGCTGCCGAATTCACAGGTCGGTTTCGTGACCGCGATCCCGCCCGTCGCCGGCCTGATCGGCATGATCGCGTTGTCGCGGCACTCCGACCATGTCGGTGAGCGCTTCTATTATGCGGCCATGACCTTCGTGATCGCAGCGGCCGGCTTCGCGATGGCGGCCTTTTCAACATCGCCGGTCTGGATCATCATCGGATTCATGGTTGCCAATGTCGGTGTCTATGGTACGCAGGCCGTGTTCTGGACTATTCCCCAGTCCTACATGTCGCGGCAGAGCGCGCCGGGCGCGATCGGCCTGGTCAGCACCATCGGCAGCATCGGAGGCGCCACCATCCCGATCGTGATCGGACGCGCCAAGGACGCCTCGGGCAGTTTCACCACCGGATTCCTCGTGGTAACAGGCGTTCTCCTGGTCGCGGCGGCGTTGGTCCTGATCGCGCGCACTCAACTCGTGAAAGAATGAAGAGCCGGACTGGCGCAAACCGCAACAGAGCCCCTGACCCGCGCCGCGCCGCGCAAGGGAACACGGGCTCGGAGCTGGTGATCGATTTCGAACGTTACGTGCCCACGGTGCTGTCCAGCCTGGTCGCGAAGTTGCGCGCCAATGCCAATGCCTTCTTCCCGCAAGCCTACGGCGTATCGCTCGCGGAATGGCGGGTGCTGTCCTTTCTCAGGGAGCATGAACCGGCAAGCGCCTACGACATCTGGACCAATGCGCAACTGGACAAGGCCGTCGTCAGCCGCGAGACGGCCTCGCTGAAGAAAAAGGGCCTGATCGAGCTGACGCCGGTGCGAGGCAGCGCCCGGAACCGGACCGAGATCCGGCTGACATCGCAGGGCGTGGCGCTGCTCGACCGCAGTCTGGATGAAATCCTGCGCCGGCACAGCAACCTCACGGCCGGTCTCGACGCCAAGGCGCTGGAGAGCTTCTTCCGGGTCGTGGCGCATATCGAGCACCGCATCCCCCACATGGCCGACCAGACCTCGAACGCCGTGCCGGCCCATGCGCCGGTCAAACGCATTGCGAAACGGAGGCCGCCGACCGGCGCCTAGCGACACTTGTCCGGTGAGGAACCCCGCGTAATTTATGTTTCAGTAAGCAAGTTGTAGCTAGGATCGATCAGTGAGTTGCGTATGGGAGACTTCCAGTGATCGACTTTGACGAACTTCGTAGTATCGCCGCGGATGTTCGTATCTTTATCGACGCGTCGGAAGACAAGGGTGGCGCCTTGAAGGCCATCATCGAGGCCTACGACGTCGTTCTGGGGATTTTCCCGGCCGGCCAGGGAATGGATCTTCACGTGGTCAAGGGCAACGAGGTCCTCAATCACATCGCGCAGACCCAGGCATCGTCGGGCTTTACCCACACCGCCATCGCATTCCAGACCCGTGAGCAGGCTGTTGCGCTTCAGCAACTGATGGCCGCCTAGCCACCGGCGTTACGCGCCCCTGTTGCGGGGGCGGCCGAAACGATCGCATCGGCGATCGCGCAATCTCGATCGACGACCGAAGCGGCCCTGGAAGATCGAGGGTCGGATCTAATTCCTCTCCCTGCATCTCAGGGCACCGGTAGATCAAACAACGGTTGCTGAACCGCGTTGCGCAGCCGTTCGGCATGGTACTGCGCGACACAATCCCAGGGGTACTCGACCAGGAAATCGGCAATGCGCAGCGCCGCCGCGGCGGGCTCCGCGTACCGGATCGAACTGTAGACGGCTTCCCAGCGCGCGCAGAACGTCAGCTCCGAATCGCCGCGTTCGCCGCACAGCTCGTAGACCGTGATCGCGTCGGCAAAGCCCTTCGGCCGGATCTGGTCGACGCTGCGGAACGCGAATCTGTGTTCGGCACGCGCCTTCACGGCTGCACTCACCAGGACCTGCGTGCCGTAGTTCTTGTTGAGGCCTTCGAGACGCGAGGCCAGATTGATGGTGGCGCCGAGCGCGGTGTAGCTCATGCGGGCGGCGGAGCCGACATTGCCGACCACGGCATCGCCGAGATGCAGGCCGAACCGCGTGCCATAGGCCGGCCAGCCTTCGCTGCGGAAAGCCCGGTTGAGCTCGGCATTGCGGTGAACGCAGTCCAGCACGGCCTCGCAGGCATGAACGACGTGATCGGGATCCTCGTCCGGCGCGTTCCACAGTGCCATCACGGCGTCGCCGATGAACTTGTCGATGGTGCCATGGTGTTTCATGATCGCCTCCGACATCGCGGCGAAATAACGCGAGGTGAAGATCATGACTTGCGAGGGGTCCGCCTTCTCGGTCTTCGCGGTGAAGTCGGCGACGTCAGTGAAGAGAACCGTGACCTCGCGCCTGATACCGCCGAGCTGCAGCGAGGCTCCGGACTGCATCAGCTGACGGACGATCGGCTGAGGAATGAAGCTTGAGAAGTTGCGTACGACGGTGCGCATCGTAAACACCGAGCGGCCCAGTTCATCGATCTCGTCGATGGCCGATTGCATCCGCGGCCGGTCGGCGAGCTGAAAGCGCTGGATCTCGTCGGTCTGCCGCGCCAGCTCACGCAGCGACCGGGCGAGCAGCGAGCCGAGCCAGAACGCGAAAGGGAGCATCGCGATCACAAAGCCGAGCGCGATGGCGAACAGCGCGCGCCGCTCCGAGATGATCTTGGCGAAAAACTCGTCGAGCGGGGCGACCACCGCGAGGTGGATGTTGGCCGCACCGGCCGTCTCGATGCGGTGAAAGGCCGCGACAAGGGTCCGTCCGTCGGCGTCGGTGAAGAACTGCTGGGCGAGCCCGTCGCTGCGCCAGGACTGGATCGCCGCGGACAGGCCGGGAAGCTTGAGGACGTCGATCCGGGGCAGTGCGTCGCTGCGTTCCGTCATCAGCTCGCGCATCTCGGGATGGCCGACGATGCGGTCGGCGTCGTTGAACAGGAAGGCCAGCCCGGATTTTCCGAGCTTTTGCCGGCTCAGCATCTCCTCGAGGCGATTGAGCAGCAGGTCGGCGGCCACCACCCCGCGGCGGCCCTCCCTGAGCGGCGTGCGCAGCGTGTAGCCGGGCTCCCCGGTCGCGTAGAACACATAAGGCCCGGTGAGCAGCGTCTTGCGATCCTTTAAGGCATCGACATACCAGGGACGCCGCCGCGGGTCGTAGCTATGCGGCCCCGCCACCTCGGCGACCTTGGTCAGGTTTTCGGACAGGAACAGCGTCACCGGCGCCGCGGCGGCCGCGCCGGAGCGGGCAATGACGACGACGCGGTAGACGGCGTCGGCGGCGACATTCAGCGCCGTGCGGAATTGCGGCTTGGCGCGATCGATGACGTCCATCTCAAGAAAGGAGCCGTCTTCGTACCCGACATAGAGGTTGAAGATCTGCGGATTGTTGCGCAGCATCGAGGCCAGCAGGGCGTAGAGCCTGACATTGTCGGCGACGTCGGCCTCCTGGATGGCCGGAATTCCTGCCAGGATCTCGAGGTTGTCGCGCACATTCTTGAACTGCGCGTCGATGCGATCGGCGCCGATTTGCCCCACCTTGTCGATGAAGGTGCTCGCGGCCATCTGCGTGATCGACGAGACCCGCCTGAAACTGAGATAGACCAGCGTCAGTCCGACCACCAGCACCGCGGCGATGACCACCGTGATGATCGAGGTGCGGAAGCCGATACGAACCGGCCCCCGGCCGGTCTCGCGCGCATCACTCATCGAGCTCGTCGTTCGCCTCCGCTAATATTTGCGCACGATCGGCTTCGTCGGTGTAGTAGCCGGCGCGGCCGGCGAGAGCTGGAACGTCACCCACGCCGTCCACCCTTCCGGCCGGTTCTCTGCGGCGAAATCCTTGTAGCCACGAAGGTTCAGATAGCCCTGATAGCCGTCGGCCACCGGAAAGATGAATCCGACCTGCGGGCCGATGCCCGCGACGCGTCCCTTGAAATCACCGAGCTTCGCGCCGGCACCGCTGTCGCCGGTGAGTTGCTGGAAATAGTAGCCGGCGACACCGACATGCACATTCTTGGCGACGAACTTCGAAAGTCCCCAGTCGACGTGGAAGTCGATGCCGTTCTGGTACTGCAGATCCTTGTTCATTCCATTGTAGGTGACGCCCGCCAGCACCGAGAACTCCTGGCCGGATTCAGGATTGAGATAGGTATAGGCGCCGCCGACATCGATCGCAGTGAATCCGAAGCTGAGATTGGCGAGGCGACTGCTGTCATAGGTCCCGCTCGGGATGTTGCCGAAGATGTAGACCATCTCGTTGTTGACACCCTGATTCCATTTCAGCGTGCCCTGGTAGAAGACATCGGAGACCGTGTTGCGGTTGTCGGTTGCGACGCCCGAGACCGTATTGCCCCGCGGCCCCGTCAGTGTCGCGTCGACACCGACGCCGACATTTCCCGGCGCGGCAAGGAAGGTTACGGCGGCCTGGCCCCCGAGCACGGACTGAGCCCAGGTGTAGGTAAATCCTTCCACGAGAACGTCTGCATGCGCGTTGAGACCAGCGACGACCGATCCGGGCACCCGGTTGCCGATCACGAAATTCTTGCCCGCGTTGGCGCTTTGGTCGAGGTGAATGTAGATCGTCTCATACGCCCAGCCGGGCATGGCCGGTGCGGCGGTCAGGCTTGCGAACGCGCCGGGCAGCCAGAAGCTGACCCCGCCGGAATCGGCCAACGCCGCGCGCGGCGCTGCCGACAGTGCGAGTGCGCCAGCTATGCCCAGTGCGGCGCACCTGTGATTCTTGACCATCCTCATCCTGATCTCCCCACTTCGTTCAGGCCATCGTAGCGGATTCGCGCGCGCTTCAGTTGACCGCCTGCGCCTCCGGGAACTTCCATTTGCCGTTCAGGATTTCCGCCCGCGGCCGGTAGAGCCGGACCGTGTAATTCCAGCCCTTCATGGTCGGCAGGCAGTTCGGGATCTTGCCGTCGCAGCCGCCGAATTGGACCGCGACGGAGCCGTCGGGGCCCTTCGCGCCGGTGATATTGTTCAGCGTGTAGGCGTCGTAGGAATTCTTCTCGAAATATCCCTTGGCGTTGTAGACGCTGATCGACCAGAAGCCGTCGACCGGGACGTCGCGGACGGTCAGCTTGTAGACCGTCGTGCCATCATTCTTCGTAGGCGTGATGCTCAGATAGGTGGCGTCCTTGTCGGGATTGCCGCCCCAGCCGGCGGCCGTGCCGATCAGATGCCTGACAGGATCGACGTGCCCCTTGGGTCCGAAAGCATGCGCAAAGCCTCCGGTGTAATCATTGAGCGCAAGCAGCGCTTCGCGAATGGCTTTCTGGCTGGCGGGGTCCCAGTTCGGAAGTTCGAGCTTGCCGGTGCCTTTCTGGCTAACCTTGATGGCATCCTGCAGCGCGTGGACCTGTTCGAGATCCTTCGGATCGTTTGGATTGACGAGCGTCCGAATTCCGACCACCGCGTAGCGCGTGCCGACGTTGTCGCGCGTCAGCGTGCGCTTGCCGGCACCGTAATAGACCGCGGGCACATAATGATCCTCGCTGATCACCTGCAGTGCCATATAGCGCTTGCCAGGGTCCGGCATCGTGATCGTCACCGGCCCGGCGTCGAGGTCGAACACCCCTGATGTATAGAGCGTATCGCGGTTGAGCCGGATGACGGTCTGGTTGTCGATGCTGGCCGGCTCGCGGCGATGGTTGAGCTTTCCGAGGCCGACCCCCTTGGCGAGATTGCCCAGATAGAGATCGGACTCGGCGCGGGCAAAATTGTCGACCGTGACAGGTACCGGCGATTGCGCGAGCGATGCACTTTGGCCCACGAGGCAAAGGACACCACCAAAGAGGAAATTCCGCAGCATCATTTCATGCTCCCGACCGTGGCAGCCTTCACCTCGGTGAAGTCGCCCGGCTTCCAGCTCTTGTCGAAGGCCGCTGCTTCCGGCCCATAGATGCGAATATAGGCGAACCAACCCTTGCCGGGTTGTGTCTTGATCCAGTGCGCCTCGTGGCCTGTGGGCGCGTCAGGGCCGAAATAGAGCTGCGCCGGTGCGCTGCCCTTGATGTCCTTCAGCTCGAACATCGAGCGCAGCGCGCCACGATCCTGATCGGTCTGCACCTGCGATCGCGTCGCCGTGTCATAGACGGTGACCGACCAGAACAGTTTGCCGGGCACCGGCTGCGGCAACGACAATGTGTAGTTCTTGCCGCCGTCGAGGAAGGCGCCGGTAGCGTCGCGCACGCTCATCCAGTAGAGCGAGCCAGCGCCGGCGGTCCGGCGGAACATCGCCGGCGAGGTGACGATCGCCTGCGCGAACCAGCGGTCGCGCGCCTCGAGATCCATGCCGGCCGGCGTCTCGAATTGCGCGCTGCCCGGCGTCAGGCCGACCCACTCCCATTTGCGATCCGGCCAGTTGATACGATCGGGCCGTGCGCTGTCGAAGGCCGACACCAGCATCTGGTCGCGCCCAGCCTTGGCCGCACGCGCGAGGATGTCGGTCATGCGCGCGTCGGGCGCGAACGGCTTGCCCTTCTCGATGCCAAGTTCGGACAGCAGCCCATACATCGGCAGGAACGACGGAACGATCGGCTCCTCGTCGACAATCCGCTTGAGCACCTGCCAGAACTGACCGTTGTCTTCCCAGCGCAACGAGGAGCTGTCCAGCTTCTCCTTGGTCGTATCGACGACTGCGAGATTGCGGTTGCTGCCGAGCGGATGGACTTTTAGCGCACGCAACGCATCCATCGCCTTGTTGACGTCGCCGCCCACCGGCAGCGCACGGATCGCCAGCAGGTTCTTGTAGGATTTCGAGCGCGCCACGTGATAGCCGGCCGGCACCGCACCCTTGTAGTCCGGCGCCAGCACAAGATGCTTGCCGCCCTTGCCGGCATCGGGCCCGGGCAACCCCATATCAAGCACCCAGCCCTGGTTGTGGTCGTTGACGAGGCCGATATAAGGTCCGGGCGGAATCTCGATGACGACCGGCCCCTTGCTCACGTCGATCACGCCGGAGCCATAGGGCGTATCAGAGTTCAGCGTGAAACCGACCTGACGAGGGCCCGCGGCGGCGATGCCGATCTTCTCGCCGTCCTTGATGCCGACCTCACGGTTGCCGTTGAAGATGCCTTCGACCGACACGGTCGGATACCAGAACCGATAGGCGGTGATCGCCCGCTGGAAGTCGGCGTCATCGCGTGCGCGCCTGGTCGTATCCGCCGTCGGATAGCCGCGCTCGAACGCGTAAGGCGCTTGGGTTTGCGCCGACGCCGGGATAACGCAAACGAGCCCAATGGCGGCGGTGGCGCGCAAGAGACGGACCTTCATCACGCAACTCCCTGTTGTACCGATAACTGATTTCCGGCGCTTCATTTCGTTGAACCGCCTGTTGTGATGGCGATCCGCTCGACGTCGGGCAGCTTCCACACCTTGTCGAAAAATTCCTTCTTTGGCGCGTAGAAGCGCGCCATCAGTTCGAACTTGCGCGCGGGGTCGGTCGGCAGCCAGTTCGTCTCCTGTCCGGTCGGAGCCGCCGGCCCGATATAGATGTCGACTGAGCCATCCGGGTTCTTCTTCAGGTCGGGGATTTGCGAGGACCGGCTGGCCCGAGCGACGTTCTTGATCAACGCATGGGTCGCGCGATCGTAGGCGGTCACCGACCAGTATTGTGCGACCGGAACATTGGCCGGAACGTTGAGGCGATAGGTCTTGCTGCCGTCGAAGGCATCGCCCGCCTTGTCGCGGATCGAGATCGCATAGAACTGACCGGCGCCCAGGCGCTTGATGCCGATATAGGCGTAGCTGTAAGCGAGAGCGCGGCTGTCGGTCGGGTATGCGTTCGGATCGGCGAACCCGTCGGAGTAGGCCTTGACGACGTCCGGCGGCGCCGGGAACGTCCAGCGGCTGGTCTCGGAGAAGAACGGCGGCAGGCCGGCGTCGTATTTCGCCGCCAACCAGGCACCCGCCTCCTTCGCCGCCGAAGCAAGCACCGTCTTCATCGCCTCGGACGGAGCGAACGGCCTTCCCTTCTCGATGCCGATCGACTTGAGGCTATCGATCATCACCCGATCCCGGTCGATCCACGGCTCGTCCTGTATGATCCGATTCAGGTGCTCGAAGAAAGCCGCGTCGTAGCGAATGGTGGAATCGAAATCGGTGTCCTTCACGTCGCTGAACACCGTCGCCGGCGGGCTGGCCGCCTGCGCCAGGGAATAGACCTTCATGCGCTTGCCGTAGGCGATCGCGGCCTGGACGTCGGCATCGCCGTGGCTCTTGAGGTTGGAGCGCAGAAGCATGTAGCCGCCGAACGTGTCGGACTGCAGCGCGATGTAGCCGTCGGGCTTCGGGCCGTTGTAACCCGGCGGCAGAATCAGGAACTTGCCGCCGGCACCCTTGTCGACGCCGAGCAGGCCGGCATCCTCGAGCGGCATCTGCCAGACCGTGACGATATTGCCGTTGAACGATCCGTTCGTATCGTTAGGCGGGAGATCGAGCACGATCGGACCATTCCGCGTGTCGAAGAACGTCATGAAGTACAGCGCGTCCGGATTCGGCGTCAGCGTCTGGTTGTGCCAATCAAGCGGACGCCCCCAATAGATCACCTGCCCCACCTTGCCCGGCGTCCTGGTCAGCATCTCCTGCCGCATCAGGTCGGTGTTGACCGCGGGAATGCCCCAGATCACGGCCTCGACAGCGCGGCGTTCGATCAGGCGGCGATTCAGATCATCGCTGGACGGCGTTTGGGCATATGCCAATACGGTCGCCATCATCAGCGCAAGTCCTCCGGCGATCAATGGCTTCATGACAATCTCCATCACTCAAAACGGATTCACATAATTGACGATCGCGAGCTGCCGCAGGATCACGCGGCGCACGACGTGGGTCGGCTTCAGATGGTCGGTGTAGATCGCCGCCGTTCCGGTCGAGCCGGCCGGCAGACGGTTGGCGAACGCGGCATCATCGAGCTTGACGCGCACGACGAACGGCACCGCCTCGATCGCCTTCGGCGCAACGGCGGTGCCCGAAGTCGTGGCCTGGCCGGTCGCGACCGCCTGCAGCACGCTTTCGACCTTGCCCGTGTAGATCTGCCCGGGCGCAAACTTGAAGGTGACCTCGACCTCCTGCCCGGGCGCAACGTAGCGCGCATCGATCTGATTGATCTCGACGCCGATGATTGTGTTCGAGGTGTCGATGAACGCCATCACCGGCGACAGCGGCAGGTTCGCGACCCGCGCGCCCTTGCGCAGCGCGAGGTTGGTGACGTAGCCGTCGGCCGGCGCGCGGACCACCGTCTTGTCGCTGTTCCACTGCGCGGCCTCGAGCTGGCCACTGAGCTGATCGACCTCGGACTGCCGCTGCTCGACGTCGAAGCCGCGCCCGGCGTCGCGTTCGTAAAGCGTCGTCATCTGCGCAAGCCGCGTCTTCGACAGCTTGAGCTGCGCCGTGATCGCCTTGACCTGCGCGTCATAGGGCGTCGGATCGATCTTGAAGAGGACGTCGCCGGCCTTCAGCGGCACGTTGGCGACGACGGGCACCTCGGTCACCTCGCCCGCGACGTCAGGCACGATCGACACTGCGTTGCGCACGACCAGCGCCGAGCCCTGCGGCGCGCCCCAGCCCATCGGCACCAGCAGGCCGAACAGCAGCAACACCAGCACGATGAAGGGAGACGCCTTCCAGAACAGGTTGAAGCGCACGATCTTGAAATGCACCAAGAGGAACAGCAGCACCAGATAGACGTTGAAGATCGCGACACCCATCACGCATCTCCCGCCCGGCGCGGCGCCGGCACATCGACATAGGCCCAGATGAACGCGATCGGCCACAGCGCAAAGCCGCAGATCAAGGTGATCCAGCCGGCGACCATCACGGCCTGCGCATAGGGGTGATTGCGCGATTTCGCGATGTGCCCGGGCAGCCAGCCGGCGATGCAGAACACGCCGATCGCGCTCGCGACCAGGATGACGAGCACGATCCAGGCGAAGATGTCGTAGCCGCTCATGGCTTCGCCTCCGTCGCGGCGCCGGCCGCGGTCAGGGGCGGAAAGACCTCCTTCCAGTCCTGCTTCATGTCGACCACGGTCCAGCCACCCGCGCTGGCGGCATCCAGCGCCTTGTCGAGCTTGCCGATCCTGGATTGCCGGTCGTAGGCATATTCACGAACCGCATCCGTGTGGTGCACGATGCCGGCGAAGCGCGCGCCCGACCCCGCCACGGTCCATTGCAGCATTTGCAGGTCGCCATCCGAGTTGCCGAACGCAAAGATCGGGCGGCGGCCGATGAACCGGTTGATGCCGACCGGCTTGCCCGGGCCGTCATCGATGAACTCGACCTTGGCTTCTTTCATCAGCACGGGCTTGCCGTCGGCGCCGATCTGGAATTTCACCACGCCGGACGAGCCGACCACCTGCTCCGGCGGGATGCCGTAGACCCGCTCCATCCACGGCCGCATGAATTCGACGCCGCCGCCGGATACGACAAAGGTCTTGAAGCCGTTGGCCCTGAGATAGGCCAGCAGCTCCAGCATCGGCTGGTAGACCAGGCTGTCATACGGCCGGTTGAAGCGCGGATGCCTGGCGGTCGCGAGCCAGTCGCGCACCGAGCTTGCGAACGCATCGGTGGTCATGCCGGCATGCGTCGCCATCACGATCTGCAGGAGGCCCTTCTCGCCGCTCGCGGCCAGCGCCTTGCTGTCCTTCTCGATAAGCGCCTTGAAGGGTTGCCGCGTCTTCCAGTCCGGATGCTCCGGCGCCATTGCCTTGACGCGGTCGAACGCGAAGGCGAGCTGGAAGTAGAACGGCTGCTCGGTCCACAGCGTGCCGTCATTGTCGAACGTCGCGATCCGCTCAGCCGGCGGCACGAAGTCTCGCCCGCCCTGTGTCGTGACGCGCGCGACGAAATCGACGATCGCCGATTTCGCCGCGCCGTCTTTCCAGGACGGTAAGGGATCGACCTGGCTCAGCGCGCGCGCCGGCGCCAGCGCGCTGAGCGGCAGGGCGATCAACGCGATCAGCAGCAATCTCTTCGAGACGGCAAAGGCACCAACATCGCGGCTCATCTCGCAGGCCTCCTCTGCCGGTTGAGCGACAGCACACGATCGTCAACCGGATTGAGTTGTCCCGGCGCCCTGTGCCTTGCGGCGCGCGCCGTCTCGTGTCGTATGCTGCGCCGGGCACCGCCGATGTGGCGCAGCAGCCGGTGCGGTGACCAGCGCACCGCGCCGGCAGACGGCGCGAACAGCTCGCGCTCGACCGCGCCGATCTCGTCATCGAGCGCGGCATCATGGGCGACGGCCTTGAACGCCTCGACCGTATGCTGCGGCGCGACCGGCTCGAACCGCTGCAGCCAGTCGAGCAGCGCGAAGTAGACCGCCTTGGCATCGCCACGGCGCGCGGCGCGCCGCAGCTCGCTGAAGGCGAACGCTTCCGAGCGGAGATAGGCCTCGCGACGCCGGCGAAGACGCGCCGCGATCGCCCGCACCATCCGCGGCATCAGCCAGCCGAGCCCGGCAAGCGCCAGGAGCACGAGCGCGATCGACAGCCAGTGGTCGGCGACGACATCGCGCAGCGCGCCCCATGACCGGCGCGGGCCGGAGGTGCCGACGGAGGACGCAGCGCCGGCTGCGGGGTTCGCCTCCACGTGCAGCGTCACCGGGTCGAGATGCGCCACATCGATGCTTTGCGCGCCGGTGTTCCACCAGCGCAGGTCGATCGGCGGCAGCACATAGTCGCCGGCCTTCTCGAGCATGTAGACGCCGCTGTCGGTGCGCGCCGAGGACAGCACATCGGTGCGCCCGTCGGTCTTGTCCTGGAGCGACGGCTGCGCAGGATAGAGCTTGAGTCCGTCGAACGCGGTGAACTTCACCGGCGGCAGCAGCATCGCGGGAATGCCTTCGGCCTTGACGGTGACGGTCCGCGTCACGGCGTCCCCGGTCTTGAGCTGATCCGACGAACGGTTGACGGTCTGCTCGATCGACAGATTGCGCGCGGCCAGGAACGGCTGCAGGGCGGAGGCCGCGTCCGGGATGAAGGCCTCAAATGCGATCGGCGGCAGCGCGAGTGTGGCCTCGCGCGTCGCCGGCGGCTCGGCGGCGTATTTGATGGTAATCGCCTGGCCGGCGATCGCGTAGCTGCCCGGCTCCTGCGGATGGATGGCGAATTCGAACCGGACGCCGGCATAGGTGAGGCCGTCCCGCTGCTCGTTTTCATTGATGCTCCGCAACTGACGGGTCACGGCATTGCGGACCTGGAAGTCGGGCAGCTCGGGTGGCGCCGTCATGTAGTTCGGCGCCAGCACGTCGATCCGCAGCGTGGCCGCCTGCCCCACCACGACGCGCGGCGGATCGATCGTCACCCGCAGGATCGGCTCCGGCGCGGTTTGCTGGGCGAGCGCCGCGCAGGGTATCAGCAGTCCGATCATCAGGGCTACGGCGGCGAGCGGGTGCCTCATGGCTTCGTCCCCGCCGGCCGCGTCGCGTCCTGGATCGCAAATTTCAGCTTGAGGAAGTCAGCCGGCGTGGTCTGGACCTGACGCATCCAGGCTTCGGCGGCGCCGGCCGTGGTGAGATCCGTCGGCTTCACCTCGATCCGCTTGCCGCCCTTCTGGGTCGGGTCGACCCGCATCTCGTCGGCCTTCTCGTCCGGCGGCGCACTGTCGTCCTGCTCCTGCTTCTTCCGCTTCTCCTCTTTCGCCTTCAGCGCCGCCACCACGATGGCACGGTTGGTCTTCGCGGCGACATGGCCGGGCGCGACCTTCAGAACCTCGTCATAGGCGGCGATCGCCTTCTCATAGGCGTGGTTCTGCGCCTGGGCGTTAGCCAGCGCAAAGCGTCCCTCGAGCGTCTCGACATGCGCGAATTCCTGCGCAGCCGTCAGGAAGTCGAACGCCCGATAGGCGACGATGCCGCGCCACATCGGATCGGAGAAGCGCTTGGCCGCGGTCGTATAGTCGCCGCGATCGAAGGCGATGCGTCCTTGCTGATCCGGCGTCAACCACAGGTCGGCAAAACGGCGCGACTCCTCCGCCCTCGCGGACGACACGTGCGACAGACAGACGAAGGCGACAACCCAGGCCACCGTCGTGCCGCGCCGGAACCAGAGCAGGCTGAGCAGTGCAATCGGCAGCAGCAGCCAAAAGCCCTCATCGCGCCATTGCGTACCGAACGCGTCACCCTGCGCGGCCTGATAGCGGGTTTCGATCCGGCGCTCGAGCGCCGCGATGTCGGCGTCGTCGATGCTGACCTGGACGACGTCCGAACCGAGCCCGAACCTTTCGCCCTTGTTCGGCGTGACGCTCAGCTTGACCAGGCCGTTCCGTCCGGCAGCCTGACGAACCGCTCCCTCCTCGTCACCGCCGTCGTCGGCGACAAGCAGGATCGTGCCGGGCACTGTTTCGGTCGCGAGCGCCTCCGCGGCGAGCGCCACCGCCGCGACCGCGTTCTTCCCGGGCGACGGCATCAGGCCCGGGGCAAGCGCGGCGAGGAAGGGTTCGATGACGGCGCGATCGTCGGTCAGCGGCATCACCAGATGCGCGGTGCCCGCATAGGCGATCAGCCCCGTGCGCGCGCCGGCGCGCGCCGCAAGCAGATCCCTGATCTTCTGCTTGGCGCGTTCGAGCCGCGTCGGCGCGACGTCGCTCTGCCCCATCGTTGCGTCGAGCGACAGCGCGATCATCAGCGGCGCCTTGTCCTCGACGAAGGGCGGCAGCTCACGCCGCCAGGTCGGGCCCGACAACGCGACGATGCCAAGCGACAGCGCGGCGGCGACCAGATAAAGCGGGCTGACGCCACGCCCCGTCCCCGGCTGCACGATGAGATGGTTGAGCAGATGCGGCGCGATCACCCCGCCCCATTGCGCCTGCGGGCTCTGCCGCCACCGCACCCATGCGAAGACGGCAGCAACGGGAATCAGCGCGAGCAGCCACAGCGGCCGCAGCAGATGGAAGGGAATCGCGGCCGCGTCATGCATGGCCGATCGCTCCCCTTCGTCCCAGCCCGCTTTCCAGCGACAGGCCGAGCCACAGCAGCAGCGACAGCACCACGGCGGCGCCGAGCGGCCACTGGAACAGCGGCTGCTTCGGCCGCCATGACAGCGTATCGAGCTTGGCCGGCGCGAGACGGTCGATGTCCGCGTAGATCGCCTGCAACTGCGCACCGTCCTCGGCACGGTAGAAATGGCCGCCGGTCGTGGCGGCGACCGACCGCAGGACGCCGAGATCGACGCGGTTCTCGCCGGTCGCGGCCGGATCGCCGACGCCGATCGTGTCGATCACGACGCCGTTCTGGTGCGCGATGTCGGCGGCATGCTCCGGAGGGACGCGGCTCGCCGTGTCGTTGCCATCCGTGAGCAGGACGAGAAGCTTCTCGCGCGCCTTGCTGGCCTCGAAGGTCTTGATCGCAAGCCCGATGGTGTCGCCGATCGCAGTCTGCTGTCCGGCCATGCCGACCTCGGTCTGCGCCAACAGCGCGGTCGCGGTCTGCAGATCCTGCGTGAACGGTACTTGCACATAGGGCCTGGTGCCGAACAGCACCAGCGCGACGCGGTCGCCGTGCCGATGCGCGATGAAATCCGCGACCACGCGCTTGACGCCGTCGAGCCGCGTCAACGTCGCGCCATCGCTGCCGCGGAAGTCGCGCTGGTCCATCGAGCCGGAGATATCGATCGCGAGCATCAGATCGCGCGCCGAAACCTCGCGCGTGACGGGATCACCGACCCATTGCGGCCGCGCCAGCGCCGCGACGACGAGCGCCCAGATCAATACGGCCGTCACCATCTGGATGCGCCGCCGTTGCAGCACGACGGCGCCGCGCTGCGGGGTCTGTCCGGTTGCCGCCGCAAGGCGGTCGAAGAACGGCACCATCACCGAGGCCTGCCGCGCGCGATACGGCGGCAACAGCCACCACACCAGGATCGGCAGCGGCAGGAGCGCGAGCATCCAGGGCCATGTGAACTCAAACATGGTGCCCCCTGATCCAGCGCCGCACCAGATCCTGCAGCGCCGTTAGATCGCCGGCATCCGCCGTCGTCCGCCCGTACGGCGCGGTCGCGACCAGCCGTCCGGCGCCTTGCGAGAATTCGTCCCCGCCATAGCTGCGGTCGAGGAACGCAAGCCAGCCCGCGCCGGCAAGTGGCGCGATGGTTTCGCGCGGAAAGGCATCGAGCGCGGTCTGCCGCACCAGCAGCGCGAGGCTCGCGGCCATTCCCTCCGGGACGCCGCCTTGTGTCTGCAGCAGCCGGTCAAGCTCCGCGAGCGCCGCGCGCCGATAGCGGTTGGCGCGGAAATGTCGCAGCAGGCGCCACGCCGCGACGGCGACCCCTGCGGCAACCAGCACGATCACGATCCGCGACGCCCATGTCGCCGGAAGCAGGCTCACCGACGGGGGCAGCGGGATATCGATCAGGCCCGCGACGGGATCCACAATGACGGGTTGGGGATCAGCCAAGAGCCGCCTCCGCTCGGGCGTGACCGCCACCGCGTCCGTGCCGGGCCGGCAGCCCGCCCAGGAGACGCCGGATTTGCGGCGCCGTTTCCTCGGCTGTGCTCAGCGGCAGCACCGGAATGCCAAGCTCGCGCGTCCACGCGAATACGCCGCGCAGCCGCTCCTGCGACGCCTGCGCGATACTCTTGCGGACGCTCTCGCGACCAACTTCGAGCTGAATCTGCAGCTCGCCATCGGTGACGGTCATCCGGCTCGAGGCCGGCAAATCGCTTTGCAAGGGATCGTGGACCAGCACCGCGACCACGTTGTTATGCCGGGCGATCGCCCCGATCATCCGGCGCGTCGCGCTATCGGCGCCATCGAAATCGCTGATCAGGATCACGGTTGCGTCATGCATCGTCCGCCGCTCGGCATGTTCGAGCGCCCGGTTGAGCATGCCTGACGCCGGAACGATGCCTCGGCCGACGCCGAGCGCCTGGTTCTGCGCGACGATGGTGGACAATATCTGCAACACCGTCGCGCGACTGCGCCGCGCCGCCAGCTCGACGACATCGCTGTCATTGAACACGATCGCGCCAATCCGGTCGCCGACGCCGAGCACACGCCAGGCGCCGATCGCGGCGGTCTCGGCCGCGGTGACCGACTTCATGGCGCGCCGGCTGCCGAAGAACATCGACAGCCGCTGATCGACCACGAGCAGAGCCTGACGGTCGCGCTCCTCGTTGAAGACGCGCACATGCGGCTTCTGCAGCCGCGCCGTGACCTTCCAGTCGATCTCGCGGACATCGTCACCCGGGCGATAGTCCCTGATCTCCTCGAAGTTCAGCCCGCGGCCGCGCATGCGCGAGGCGAACCGGCCCGACAGCAGACTATGCACCGGCTGGCGCGGCAGGAACGAAACCCTGCGATCCCGGAATTCGAGCGCGATCAGATCGTCGAGACCGACGTAGACACCGGGCGTTCTGGCTGATGTCTCCGTCATCACGGCCTCACGCTGCAGCGACAAGCTCGGTGATTTTGTCGATCACCTGGTCGGGGCTGATGCCCTGCGATACGGCCTCGTAGCTCAGGATCAGCCGGTGCCGCAGGCAGTCGTGGATGACGGCGCGGATGTGGTCGGGCGTGACGAAATCCTGCCCGTCGAGCCATGCCCGCGCCCGCGCGCTGCGGTCGATGGCAAGGCTGCCGCGCGGGCTGGCGCCGATCTGGATCCATTTACTCAGGGGTTCGCCGTAGCGGCCGGGAAACCGCGTCGCATAGATCAGGTCGACGATATATTTCTGTGCGAGGTCGGAGACGAAAATGCCATCGAGCTCGCCGCGCGCATCGAGGATCGCCTGCTGCGGCACCGGCGGCGGCTCGGCAGCTCCGGCTTCCGGCTTCCGCGCATTCTCGGCGCGATTGAGCTTGATGATCTCTCCTTCGGTCGCCTCGTCGGGATAGGTGATCACGACATGCATCAGGAAGCGGTCGAGCTGCGCCTCGGGAAGCGGATAGGTGCCCTCCTGCTCGATCGGGTTCTCGGTCGCGAGCACCATGAACAGGTCTGGCATCTTGTAGGTCTTGCCGGCAACGGTGACCTGACGTTCTTCCATCGCTTCCAGCAGCGCCGACTGCACCTTGGCCGGCGCGCGGTTGATCTCGTCCGCGAGCACGAGGTTGGCGAAGATCGGCCCCTTCTGGAACTGGAACTGGCCGCCCTTCTCGGTCTGCAGGTAGATCTCCGCGCCGGTCACGTCCGACGGCAGCAGGTCCGGCGTGAACTGCACGCGCGACAGGTCCGCGGCAAGATTCTTCGCCAGCGTCTTCACCGCCCGCGTCTTGGCAAGCCCCCGGCAGGCTTTCGATCAGGAGGTTGCCGTTGGCCAGCAACCCGATCAGCATGCTCTCGACCAGATGATCCTGCCCGAGCACCGACTTGCCGATGCGCGCCTTGAGATCGAGCACGGCGTCGCGCGCCGCGGAGTCCTTGGCGGTTCGCCGCGCCGGGGCGGCCGCTAACTGTGTTGCGGCATGGTCTGACATTGCACTACGGCTCCTTGGACCCCGTAAACCACCGGTAATAGGGGTTTCGCCTCGCCGCTTGGCTCAGGCTCGCCATCTCGCGCGCGTAAGCCTGCCTGTTGCCCGCATAGGCGCTGAGGCCGGCACGATAGAACGCATCAAGATCTCGCCTTTCGCTCAGCAGCGAGGCGGTGAATTGCTCGTCCGCTCCCTTGAGCGGCGGTTCGCTACGGTACTGCCAGATGTGCGAAATCGTCCGGCTGAACTCGTCCGGACGAACCCATGTCGCGTATTCGATCCGCGGCCTGTCGTCCGTCACCGCCGGCGCGTCCGCC
Source organism: Bradyrhizobium sp. USDA 4510 (assembly GCF_054059095.1). NCBI lineage: Bacteria > Pseudomonadati > Pseudomonadota > Alphaproteobacteria > Hyphomicrobiales > Nitrobacteraceae > Bradyrhizobium > Bradyrhizobium sp. USDA 4510. The sequence continues at coordinate 5,837,411 of NZ_JBSSBT010000001.1, forward strand.
GCGTAGCGCACGAGCCCGTCGCGGTCGGTGATCCAGGTTGCGATCAGCGCCGCGACCGAGTTGACGCCGACCGCGGAAAGCGCCGCAGACGTCTCGGGCTGATTGAATCTCGCGCTGATGCGCTCCGCATCCAACTGAATCGGACGACGCGACCCGACAAGCAACATTTCATGCAGCTCCGATGTCCACAGAGACGCGTACGGAAACACATCGATGAAGCTGCGAACCAGTGCGCGCGTGTCCTCGTCGTTCTGCGTTGGCAGCGGCAACCACTGCGCGACAATCCCGTCGTCGTTCAGTCGCGACGAAGCCAGACGATAAAAATCGCGAGAATAGAGATTGACGACGCCCACCGCCGATGGCGGCGGTGGCTCCAGCGTGATCAGGTCGTAGGTCTGGCTCTCGCGCTGCAGGAGGCGACGGCCGTCGCCCAAGCGCTTCTCCAATCCCGGGTCGGACGCGGCGTTGAAGGTGCCGTCGAACATCGGAGCCGCACGAAGGACCGCCGGGAGCAGCTCACCCACCACCCTCCTGTCGAGAGCAGGGAATTGCGAGAGAGCACCGGCCGTGATGCCCGTGCCGTAGCCGATCACCAGGGCTGATTTCGGCTCGCCATTGTGAATGATGAGAGGCAGGAGCGCTTGCAGCCGCATGTAGCGCAGCGACGGCATGGCGTCGCCGGAATTGGATACGCCCTGGATATAGAGCCGGCGGAAGCGGCCGGTGTTGACCACCGCAACGGTCCCACCCGGGCTCTCTTCATAGAACATGATTTTTCCCGACCGCGCTGCCGGCAGCAATTGGGCCAATCGGTCGGACGGCGTGGCGACCGCAGCGACGATGCAGGCTGCGCCGACCGCGAATGCCAGTCCAAGACCGGTGCGGCTCGAGCGACCGCCCCAGCAGGCCAAGACACCCAGCAGGCCGGCACCGATTGCGAGCAATGCAAGTGTGTGGACCAGCCCGAGCCAGGGCAGAAGCACGAAGCCGGTGAGAAGCGCGCCGCCCACACCGCCCAGCGTATTGACCGCCACGACGGCACCAACGTCCTGCCCGATATGCGCATCCCGCACCACCAGACGCAGCGCCACCGGAAAGGCCGCCCCGAGCAGCAAGGTCGGCAGGAATACGATGCAGAACGCTGCCACCGCGAAGCGGGCGCACATGCCGGCGAACTGGCTTTCGGTAAGGCGGAGCACGAACGCCTCGGTCGCCGTCTGCGCGACCACGAGCCAATGGCCAAGTGCCGCGATCTCGATCAAAGCCAGGAAACCGGCGGCGGCGATCAGAAGGCCAAAGACACTCCAGGGATCGCGGATCCGGTCGATTACCCGCGCAACGATCGCGGCACCCGCCGCAAGTCCCGCGAGGTACGTCGCAAGCACCACGGAAAACGCGAAACTGCGCGTACTCATGAACTGAACGATGGACTGGGACCAGACAACCTCATAGCCGAGGGCAATTGCGCCGGCGGCGGCATAGAGGGCAACGGCCAAGCCGACCCGGCGCGGTTGATGCGCCGCCGCGCGGCCGGCAGGCTTGATCCTCGCCGACGCCAAGGGAATCCGGCCAAGCACCGTTGCCCCCGCCGCCGCGAGGGCATTGAGGGTCGCCGCCGCGATCGAGGTCCCTTGCACCCCGAACAGCGGAATGAGGACAAACATCGGCAGCAGAGCGCCAAGAATCGCGCCGGCCGTGTTGGCGGCGTATAGCCGGCCGCCGACGCGGCCGGCATCGCCGGAATTCTGCAGCACCGCACGCACAAGGACCGGCAGCGTCCCACCCATCAGAAGCGGGGCGATGCCGACCAGAACGAACACCATGGCCCATGCGAGCAAGCCGCTCGCGCTCTCGATCGCCACGAAGACCGGCGCGATATTCGCCAGGATCAAGGTGGTGGCGACGCCGGTTATGCCGATGCCGATCTCGATCGCGATGTAGAGTTTCGCCGGCTGGCTGGCGCGGTCAGCCCTTCCACCAAAGATCAGGCCGCCCAACGCCAGGCCGGTAAAGAAGGCGCTCACGGCGGTCGTGATGGCGTAGACATCAGCGCCGACCACGAGCGAGAGCTGCTTGATCCAGATCACCTGGTAGATCAGGCCGGCGGCACCCGAGACGAATGCCAGCGCCGCTGCGACAAGCCTCCGGCTCGCGCCGGCGTCCAGATTCTTTCGGTGTGCTCGGGTCGCGGTCGATGCAGACCCTATGCTCGATCGAGCATCCATCCGCTAATCCCCTTGGATACAGTGCGAGACAGGCCGATACCACTGGCCTGTCTCGCAGGGCCTCGCGACTATTCGAGACCACGCTTCTTGAACGATTCATCGACCTTCTTGTCGACCGCACGACGAATCTGGTCGATGCTGAAGCTCGCAATCCGCTGGCTTGGCGGATATTCAACAAGGGTCTGCAGGAACGCTGCCGCCTTGATTTGTGCCTGAGCGATCATGTACGCGTTCTCTACCCGCCATTGATCGTACATGCTGCCCGATATCTCCGCGTGTTCGTACGGATCCATGCGCAGATTGAATATCTTTGGCACGCGCAAAGGCGTGAACGGGTGGGCCCAGACGTCGAACTGGCCGGGCTGATCCTGCCGTTCAAAGGTATGTTTCCAATCGCCGTTTCGCATCGCAACGAGATCACCGTCGTCGTTGAAGTAGTAGAACTCGTTGCGTGCGCTCTTGTCGGCCTTGCCCGTGATGTAGTCGAGCTGGTTGAACCCGTCGAGGTGATTGCGGAAGGTGGTCGAGCCGCCTTGCGGCTGCCAGCCGGTGAGCAGGCGATCCTTCACCCCGGGATCGCCGGCGGCGGCAAGGAGCGTCGGGAACCAGTCGAGACCTGACACGATTCCGTTGGCAACCTCGCCTGCCTTGACGTGGCCGGGCCAACGGATCATCGCCGGCACACGGAACGCGCCTTCCCAATTGGTGTCCTTCTCCGACCGGAAGGGCGTCGTCGCTGCATCCGGCCAGGTGAACGCGTTCGGGCCGTTGTCCGTGCTGAAGACGACGATCGTGTTGTCTGCGATCTTCAGGTCATCGAGCGTCTTGAGCAGCTTTCCGACGTTCATGTCCATCTCGACCATGCCGTCAGCGTATTCATTGCCCGGCATGCCGCTTTGCCCGCGCATCGAGGCACGAACGTGGGTAAAGATGTGCATGCGAGTGAAGTTCATCCAGGTAAAGAACGGCCTGTTGGCCTTTGCCTGTCGCGTGACGAAATCGATCGCAGCACCTGTAGTCTCGTCATCGACTGTCTCCATCCGCTTCCTGGTAAGCGGGCCGGTATCCTCGATCTTGCCGTCGGCGGAAGCTTTGAGGACGCCACGCGGCGAATAGGCTTTGACGAAAGCTGCGTCGTCCTTCGGCCAGTATGGCCGCTCGGGCTCTTCTTCGGCGTTAAGATGATAAAGATTGCCGAAAAACTCATCGAAGCCGTGATTGGTCGGCAGGTATTCATCACGATCGCCGAGATGGTTCTTGCCGAACTGACCTGTGGCGTAGCCGAGAGGCTTCAGGGCCTGCGCGATAGTTATGTCGCCCTTCTGCAAGCCGACCGGTGCTCCCGGAATACCGACTTTGCAGAGGCCGGTCCGCAGGCAGACCTGTCCGGTGATGAAGGTGGAGCGGCCGGCGGTGCAGCTATTCTCGGCATAATAGTCGGTGAAGATCATGCCTTCATTGGCAATGCGGTCAATGTTCGGTGTTTTGTAACCGACCAGCCCGCGGGTATAGGCGCTGATGTTGGACTGGCCGACATCGTCGCCGAAGATCACGAGAATATTCGGCTTGGCCGCGTTCGGCTGCTGCGCTGACGCGGGAGACCCGGCAAATGGCGCCAGGCTTGTCGCGACCAACGCCGCCGCGAACAAGCCACGAAGCAGCCCTCCGCGACTACCGGACTGCCTGGCAACGATATTGCTCTCATCGCTCATTCTTACGCTCCTTGCTTGTCGAACGGTTTTTGTGACGATTGAGAATCGGGTCGGCGCACCACGCAGCGAAAGCCGACATGGCTGGTCGAGGTGTCGACCGGCTCGGCATGGCGGGCGGCAGGGCGATACCGGCGACAGTAATTCGGTGCGCACAGATGCGAGCCGCCCTTGAGAACCTTGCGCGGGATCTTGATCGCGGGCTGGGCGGGGTCGTAGCTCGCCTCCTCGCGGCCGCCGCGCGGATTCTGCGGGATGCAGCAGGGCTTCGCGGCGTCGGCCTCATGACGGGCGGACCACCAGTCGGCGGTCCACTCCCAGACATTGCCGATCATGTCGTGGACGCCGTAGCCATTGGGCGGAAACGCGGTCACCGGCGAGGTCCGGTCGAAGCCGTCCTCGCAGAGGTTCTGAATCGGGAAATTGCCCTGCCAGGTATTGGCCATGTGCTTGCCGCCGGGCGTCAAGGCGTTGCCCCAGGCGAACTCCTCGGCCTCGAGCCCGCCGCGCGCCGCGAACTCCCACTCGGCTTCGGTCGGAAGCTCCTTGCTGGCCCATTTGGCGTAGGCGAGCGCATCGGCATAGGCGACGTGGACCACCGGATGGCTGCCGAGCACGTTGATGTTGCTGCGCGGGCCGTAGGGGCGGCGCCAGTTCGCGCCCTTCATCAAGGTCCACCATTGGCTCCAGTCGCGCAGGGTGGTGACGCGGCGCGGCGGCTGAAACACCAGCGAGCCGGCGTAGAGCATATGCGGCAGCGCACCCGGATATTGCGCAGGATCCGGCGGTCGCTCGGCGACCGTGATGTGCCCGGTCTCCCGCACGAATTCGCGGAATTGAGCGTTGGTCACCGGGGTGCGGTCGATCCAGAAGCCGTCGACCGAGGCGCGATGCGCCGGCGCCTCCTCGGGATAGTGATGGTCGGAGCCCATGCGGAACGTGCCGCCGGGAATCCAGACCATGTCGTCGGTCTGGACGCGGTCGTCACGCTCTCGTTCAGCGGAGGCGATCTCTACCCGGGACATGGCGATGCACCTCTTTGGGCATTACCGCGAGCAGTAGTCCCAGAAGCCCTGTGTTCGAGACGGGTCGGTGTAGTACCAGCACATGCCCGCTGCCGGTGCCGGTCCCGCCCAGGCGGCTGCGCTCGCCGCGCTGACGAACCCGATCGCTGCGCCGGCCGCGACCGCGCCCCCGACCGGCCAGCCGTACCAGCCGGGCCGCGCCCAACCTCCCGGCCGCGGTCCGACCCAGCGCGTGCCGCCGCCGTGCCAGCCGGGGCGAACGCCCGGCCCCACCACCATCCGGCTCCGGTAAGCTACCGCACCGCCGCGTGGTCCGACGGCAACGCCGCCCCGGCGCGCGACAGCGCGCACCTGCACAACGTTACCGCTGCCTTCCTGCTGTGTGATGATCGGCAGTGAAGCGGAAGAGCCGATGCTGACCGCCGACGCCGGGCCTGCTTGCGCGACAATCGCGGCTGCTCCAACGAGCGCCAGACGGAAAATCCTGTTGAAGATCGGAGCCTTATGATCTCGGTGACCGAACGTCGTGCATGATTGCATCGTGCCTGAGTGCATTGTCGCGCCCTTCCATTTTTCTGTGCTGCACTTTTCGGCAGCGTTGATCCGTCAGGTCTTCTTCCCTTTCTCCTCCGTTGCCAATCCATGTGCACACTTGCATGCACAGTGCTCTCCATCGTGCCTCGTTCCACTGGACGTTGTCACGAGCGAATTCTGCTGTCAGTTCAAACGATAGCGAAACGCACTATACAAGTGATGTGCACTTTGTGCCAATCTCAACCCCGAGGCGTGCAGGCTTAACGAAAGATGCTCCAATTCGATCAATCCGATCCGGTCGGCCTTATTGCTTTCTCGGAAAAACAAGCGAAAATCCGCACGTTTGCAAATCCGCATCACGATCTCGCCATGCGAATCAAACCAATTTAGGCACATTGTCGCGGGGCACACTTTTTGTACCGACTTGCACCGACTTCAAGCATTTGGTTTTAGTAGATTAATCGCGCTGCAGTTGTGAACGTGGATATGGGCCAACACCTGACGGTTAGCACCGGCGAGCTTGACGGCTTCGAGGGTCTTTACGATGCCGTCAAAGGCTCGCATGTCGATGTCATGCAGCTTGAGCGCGGCAAGTTGCGCGGCACATTGTCTCACGTCGGGATCGGTGATTTTTCGCTCAGCATCGGCGCATTCAATGTCGGGGTCCGCACCCAGCGCATCTCGACCGATCCCAAGCTGATCATCGGGATGCTGCTGAACGCGACCGACCGTGTCACGCATTGGGCGTTCGACATGCAGCCGGCCGATGTGCTGGTGATTCCGCCGTCGGTCGAGCATGACGGGGTCTTTCACAGCGCTTCGTCCTACGCGGCCATCCGCTTCGACCTCTCCGATCTGCCCGACATATTCGGCGGCGAGCCGCGGCTCGCCGACGCCGAAACCTGGCAGGCGAAGAACCACTTTCGCGCCGACCCCACGATCGGCATGGGCGCGGCGGACAAACTGCCGCGGATCGTCGCGCACCTCGCGCGCTATCCGGACGCCTTGACGGACGCGTCGGCCGACTTCTGGAGGCGCGCGATCGTCGACTGCGTGACCGCAACGGTCGTGACATCGCTGCCGCCCGACGGAACGAGCTATCTGCCGTCGGCGATGCGCTTGGTGCGCCATGTCGAGGACTATCTGCACGCCGCGGGCACGCGCCCGGTCCACGTCTCGGAAATCTGCACCGAGCTTCGGCTGTCGCGACGCAGCCTGCACCGCGCCTTCCACGAGGTGTTCGGGGTCGGCCCGGTGACTTTCCTGCGCTACAAGCGGCTCTGCATGATCCGTTCGATCCTGCGCGAAAGCACCCCGGACCAGACCACCGTCTCCAAGGTTGCGATCGAACAGGGCTTCATCGAACTCGGGCGCTTCTCGCAATATTACCGCGCGATGTTCGGGGAGTATCCGTCGCAGACGCTTGGCTACGCCGGGTAGAGCGTTTTCGAGCGAAGTGGATACCGGTTCGCGTGAAGAAAACGCGTCAAAATGAGAATCTAGAGCCCCGTTCCGATTCAATCGGAACGGGGCTCTAGGACCGATCGACATTCAGGATTCCCAAGCGGTTTGATCGCTGATTCATAGAGTTCCGTGATTCGAGACACGGAGCAGATGGTGGCGGCGAAACGATATGAGCTGACGGAGGCGCAATGGGCGAGGATTGCGCCACTGCTGCCGGGGAAAGCTGGCGACCCGGGACGTACGGCTGCGGACAATCGACTGTTCGTCAACGGATGTTTGTGGGTTTTGCGATCGGGCGCACACTGGAGCGACCTGCCGGAACGGTACGGCAAGTGGAAAACGGTGCATCAGCGCTTCAGCCGCTGGTGCCATGCCGGCGTCTGGGAGTGCGTGTTCGCTGCTCTGACCGCCGATCGCGACAACCAGTATCTGATGATCGACAGCACCATCGTTCGCGCCCACCAGCAGGCGACGAGCGGAAAAGGGGGGCCAAAGATCAGGCGCTGGGGCGTTCCCGAGGTGGACTGACCACCAAGATCCACATGCTGGCTGATGCGCTCGGCCGTCCGCTCCGCTTCATCGTCACGGCTGGGCAAGTTAATGACATCACCCAGGCGCCGGCACTGCTCCACGGCCAAAGCGGCGATGCCGTGCTCGCCGACAAGGCCTATGACAGCAACGCCCTGCGTGCGATCATCGCGGAAATCGGCGCAACGGCGGTGATCCCGTCAAACCGCACCCGCAGGATCATCATTCCGCACGACGCCGACGCATACAAACAGCGCAACCGCATCGAGCGCTGCTTTGGCCAGCTCAAACACTTCCGACGCTTGGCAACCCGTTATGACAGGCGATCTGACAACTTTACCGGCTTCATCCATCTCGCTGCCGCAATGATCTGGATGCAATGAATGTCGATCGGTCCTAGCGCGATCCAGCCGCTGCGCGCGCAAGCTCATTTCGATCGCCCCGGATCGCCATTGCCCGACAGCACCTGCGCGGCGCCGCCGATGCCGCGGAGGAAGGCTTCATCGAAGGTGACGCCGCGAAACTGCCATTTGTAATCCTTGCCGTGCCAGGCCATCCGCCATTGCGTGGCCCAGCCGAGATCCTTGTCGTCCCAGACCAGCCGACCGAGCAGGGTGGCCTCGCCTTGCGCCGCGACGATCGAACTCAGCTTCGCCGGCGGCGTCTTCAACAGTTCGGCGGCGGTGAGGTTGGCGCTCGTCAATGCCGCTGTATCGGGCAGCACGAAGCGCATGCCGCGTTTTCCGGCCGCAGCCGCAAGCGCGTCGCGTTGCAGGTCGGACTGCGTCCCGTCGGATGTGACGACGTAGTCCTTCGGGCCGTGCTGCATCTCGGCGAAGACGCCGAGCACCGGTCGCTGCGACCGCCACGGCTTGAGACCGAGCCTGGCGAGAATGCCGTCGATCTTCTTCTCGTCGAAATTCACCGTCAGGTCGTAGGGCCGGTCGCGGGTGCCCTGCTCGTCATGATGCGGCTTGCCGGCATATTGATCGTGATAGTCGAAACTGCTGACGAACGCCTTGGCCTTCGATTTGTACGCGGCAAGCCGGTGGTCGCCTGCCAGCATTGGCTGACCGGAAACCTTGATCAGGACGTCCTCCAGACACGCCCCGAAGCCTACGATGCGGTTCGGCTCGCCCTGGCCGGTGACGACGGTTTGCGCGCGGTAGAGGCTGTCGTCTGCTGCGGCCATCGCACCACCGCAAGCGATCCATGCAGCGGCAAGCAGCACGCGAACCGCGCCGCGTGCGAGCGTGGCGAGCAGATCGCGCTTCGTCTCAAGCAAGGCAGCCATGGTCACCTCCGCTCGGTCACTTCATTGACGGCTCAGATTGGCGGTATTTCCCGGTCGCGCGCCAGCGCGTTCGGGCATGGGCGCCATTCCATCAATCCCACTGCGCGCTATGGCCACGCGCGGCAGGCCTGACATATGCTCAGCGCATGCGTGGCAGCGCCGCGAGCGCAGCCCAAGACAAGAGCACCGAGCAGGAGACGTTCCGTGAAATGCTATGAGTTGCAAGGCCCCGGCGGCGTCGACGCGCTGGCGCTGGTCGACAAGCCGGTTCCGCAAGCCGGCCCGGGCGAGGTCCTGGTGCGGCTGAAGGCGGCGACGCTCAACTATCGCGACCTGCTCACGGTCAAGGGCGGTTACGGCTCGCGCCAGAAATTTCCGCTGGTGCCGGTCTCCGACGGCGCCGGCGTGGTCGAGGCGGTCGGCGCCGGCGTCAGGACCTTCGCACCCGGCGATCGCGTGATCGGCAGCTTCTTCGAAAGCTGGCTCGCCGGCGAGCCGAGCGAGGCGCGGATGCGCGCGGCGCTCGGCGGCAGCGTCGACGGTGTGCTGACCGAGTACCGGGTCTTCCCCGCGCATGCGCTGGTGCGCACGCCGGATCATCTGAATGATATCGAGGCCGCGGCACTGCCATGCGCCGGCCTCACGGCGTGGAGCGCGGTGGTCAAGCTCGGCGACCTCAAGCCGGGGCAGACGGTGCTGACCCAGGGCACCGGCGGCGTCTCGCTGTTCGCGCTGCAATTCGCCAAGATGTGCGGCGCCCGCGTCATCGCGACATCCTCCAGCGACGCCAAAATCGCGCGGCTGAAGCAGCTCGGCGCCGATGTCACGCTTAACTACAAGTCCACGCCCGATTGGGGCAAGAAGGCGCGCGAACTCACCGGACGCGGTGTCGATCTCGTCGTCGAGGTCGGCGGCGTCGGCACGCTGAACGAGTCGATCCGCGCCACCAGGATCGGCGGCACCATCGCCTTCATCGGCGTGCTCGCAGGTCCCGCCGCGTCCGACACGCGGCTGCCGCTGATGGTGATGCAGCAGCAGCGGCTGCAAGGCGTCACCGTCGGCTCAATCGAGGATCTGCAGGCGCTGTGCGACGGCATCAGCCTGCACGGCGTCAAGCCTGTCATCGACAAAGTGTTCGCGTTCGACCAGGCCAAGGCAGCGTTCGCCCACATGGCGAGTGGCGCGCATTTCGGCAAGATCGCGATTGCGATCGGCTAGCACGCCCACGATCAAGGCCTGGAGCATCCTGAGATTGCGCCGAACAGCGACGGCGCTGCGCTCCCTCGCCCCGTTCTTACGGGGAGAGGGTTGGGTGAGGGGCTGCCTCCGCATATGTCTGGTGATAGCTGTATTCGCGGAGACTCCCCCTCACCCGGAACGCATCGAACGATGCGTTCCGACCTCTCCCCGCACGCGGGGCGAGGTGAAGCGGAGCTCGCCGCTCGATTTAGGTAAGCTCATCCCGCTCTAGCGTCCCGTGAACTGAGCCTTGCGTTTCTCGACGAAGGCCTGGCGGCCTTCCTTCGCGTCGGCGCTCTCGCGGATCACCTGCTGGAGCTCGATCTCACGCCGAAACTGATCGGCGTAGCTGGCGTGCTCGCTCTCCTCGAGGAGCTGCCGCGTCGCGACCAGCGCGCGCGTCGGTCCGTCCGCGAGACGACCGGCGAGCGCCTTCGCCTCGTCGAGCAGTTTGGCATCGTCGACCACGTCGCGCACCAACCCCCACTCCTTGGCCCGCTCGGCCGGCAGCGGCTCGTTCAGCAGCATCAGGTCGAGCGCGCGCTGGCGGCCGATCAGGCGCGGCAACAGCCAGGTCGAGCCGAGATCCGGCACCAGGCCGATCCGGCTGAACACCTGGATGAAGCTCGCCGAGCGCGCCGCCAGGATGATGTCGCCGGACATCGCGAGGCTGAAGCCACCGCCGGCCGCGACGCCGTTGACCGCGACCACCACCGGCACGCGGCATTCGCGCAAGGCCTGCATCGCCGGCCAATAATGCCTCATCACGCCGGTGTAGATGTTGTCGCCGAGCGACTGGAACGCCTTGAGGTTCTGCCCGGAGCAGAAGCCGCGTCCCTCCCCGGTCAGGACCAGCGCGCGGATGTCCGGATCGAGGCTCATCTCGCCGACGGCGCGCGCGAGATCGCCGAGCAGTTCCGGCGTCATGGCGTTCAGGCTCGCGGGATCGTTGAGCGTCAGGATGCCGACCTTGCCGTCCCGTTCACGCTTCACACCAGTCATTTTCCGCTCCCTGAAATTGGTTCTTGTTGTTGCACTGACAGTGCCATGCTTGGCATGCTACGCCAACGTGTCCCACCCGCAACAAGAACAGCGAAAGCAACGCCATGTCCGACCAGTTCTCCAACTCGCAAGTGATCCGCAAGCCGGCCGTCAGCGCCAAGGGCGGCATCGTCGCCGCACAGTCGCGCCGGGCGGCCGAGGTCGGCGCGGAGGTATTGGCTGCGGGCGGCGATTGCGTCGACGCCGTGATCGCAACCACCTTCGCGCTTGGCGTCGTTGAGCCCTGGATGAGCGGCGCCGGCGGCGGCGGCGCGATGGTGCTCTATCGCGCCAAGGAGAACCGCGTCGAGGTGATCGACTACGGCATGCGCGCGCCCGACGGCCTGCGCATCGAGGATTATCCGCTGACCGGCGGCGCGGCCTCCGACCTGTTCCCCTGGGCGCGGGTCAAGGACGACCGCAACCTGCACGGCCCCGGCTCGATCGCTGTGCCCGGAGTCGTTGCCGGCATGGAGGAAGCGCATCGTCGCCACGCCAAAATGCCGTGGAAGGACCTGCTGGCGCCGAGCGTCAAGCTCGCCGGCGAGGGCCTTCTGGTCGATTGGTGGACCACCGCGATGATCGCAAGCTCCGCCGCCGATCTGCGGCGCTATCCCGCCAGCGCGGTGGCGTATCTGCAGGATGGCCTGCCGCCGAATGCGCAATGGGGCATCAGGTCGGTGGTCCGCATGCCGCAGGACAGGCTGAAGGCCACGATGGCGCAGCTCGCCGCGGCCGGCCCGCGCGATTTCTACGAGGGCGATCTGGCGCGCAGCATCGCCGACGACATCCAGGCCGCCGGCGGCACGCTGTCGGTGCGCGACCTCGCCGCCTTCCGTGCCCATCTGCGCGAGCCGTTGAAAATTCCCTATCGCGGCGGCACGGTCTATGCGACGCCGGAGCTGACCGCGGGTCCGACCATGGCGCGCACGCTCGGCCTTTTGCAAAAGGCGCTGGCGCCCGCGCAGGGCGGTCCGGATGCGGCGGCCTACGCAGCCTATGCCGAGGCGCTGCAAGCCGCCTATCGCGAGCGGCTGAAGGACATGGGCGACGTCGACGGCCGCCGCGCGCTCGGCGCCGAAGCAATCGCGCCAAGCTGCACCACGCATTTCTCCGCGGTCGACCGCGACGGCAACATGGCCGCGGTGACGCAGACGCTGCTGTCGACCTTCGGCTCCAAATTCGTGACGCCGAACACCGGGCTGACCATGAACAACGGCATCATGTGGTTCGATCCGACGCAAGGCAATCCGAACTCGCTCGCGCCCGGCAAGCGCTGCCTGACCAACTACACGCCGGTCGTGGCGCAGGCCGCCGACGGCCGCACGCTTGCCGCCGGCGCATCGGGCGGCCGCCGCATCCTGCCGGCCGTGTCGCAACTGCTCTCCTTCGTGATGGATTTCGGCATGGATCTCGACGCCGCAATCCACCAGCCCCGGATCGACGCCAGCGAAGGCGCCGTGGTGATCGGCGACAAGCGCCTGCCCGCGAGCGTGCGCGAGGCGCTGCGCGGCCGCTTCGACTTCGAGGAAGCCCGCATCCAGACCCTGCCGATGAAGTTCGCCTGCCCGAGCGTCGTGCTGCGCGACGGCGCCACCAACAGCGGCGTCACCGAGCCGTTCCAGCCCTGGGGCGACGCGGTCGCGGAGGGGTGAGTTATACGCACGACTCCTTCTCCACCGTCGTCCCGGCGCAGGCCGGGACCCATACGCCGCAGCGAGAATTGTGGATCGCGCTCGTCGTTCCAGCATCGCGAAACAACGACCATCGGTGGTTATGGGTCCCGGCCTTCGCCGGGACGACAGTGAATGTGTTGCACGACCTGTGAGTCACACGCTCGCATTCTCGCGACACGATCTGCAAAAGGTCGCGCCACTCAGTGATTTGCCGCCTTTCGCCACCCGCGCCCGCGGACATTGCATGAGCCAGACGCTCTGATACTTTTGGACCGACAACAATTGCGGTGACCGGCTTGAGTGAAGCAAGCGCAGACGTGCCGCCCGGCGCGCAACTTCTTGGGCGCGAGTGGCTGGGCTTCGACGGTGAAATCGCCACAGTCCGTTTCGAGGCGCAACCCTTGTTCACCAACCGCCATGGAACGATCCAGGGCGGTTTCCTTGCCGCGATGCTGGATTCAGCCACCGGTCTCGGCGCCCTCGCAGCGCTGCCCGCAACGCGGACCGTCGTGACGAGGACCCTCACCACGCGGTTTCTCAAACCGGCGCGCGTCGGCCCGATCACGGCCAAGGCGAAGGTCATCTCGCAGACCGACCGCGACATGATCGTCGAAGCCGATCTGATCGACGCCAGCGATGTAACGGTCGCCAGCGCCACGGCCGAGTTGCGGATTCTGGACAAGCGATAGTCCGCAGCCCGATCAGCAATCCCTACATCGCGCCAGCAGGGTGACTTCGTTCAGTCCGTAGCCGTCGACGGTCTCGACGGTGCAGCCAAGCTCGCGTTCGCAATAATCGATCCACGCCTCGGGGCTGGTGCAATAGAGCTGCACCGGCGACGCATCGGCGGCCGCCGTGCCTTCCGTCCCGCCGGTAACGAAGTTGACGCTGAAGCCGCGCAGGCTGGCGCGGCGCAGGTCGGCCAGCATCCCGGCGACAAATGCCTCCCAGGATCGGCGGCAGCCGCCGACATCGACATTCATGATGCCGCTCGCGACCGAATAGGTCGCGCGACGCAGGCCGCCCTTGCCGACCTTGAAGCGGCGCCCCGGCGCCGAGAAACGGCGGCGCGCGCGGCTGATCATGGCGAGCGACAGGTCGATCCCGAGATAGTCGATCTCCGCTTGCGGATGGCGCCTTGCGAGATAGGCGCACAGCGCGCCGTATCCGCAGCCGATGTCGTTCAGGCTGAACGGTGCGGAGAAGTCGCAGAGCTTCAGCAACTGGACGAAGCGCAGGTCCTGGGTGGCCTGGCAGGACCAGTCCACTCCGCGCGGGGTGGCGCCGTATTTGGCGACCCGCGCGCTGTAGTAGGATTCGACATCGGCATAGAGGTCGGAGAACCGCGCCCGGTCGCCTTCGGCGCCGACACCTGCGGTCTCCGCTGCGATGCTCACGTCTTGCTCATTTCTTGGCTTTGGCCCGCCGCTGCTTCGCCATCGCAGCAAGCTCCTTGCGGGCGACCTGGCTTGGCTTGGTCGGGATCGACAGAACCCGATACGACTGGGTCGAGTAGATCAGCGGCGTATGGCCATCGGCTGCAAACGTCACCTTCGGATTTTCCTTCATGGCGTGAACGCTAACGAGCACCGGCAGATACGGACCCTGCGTGAGCGCCTGCCGGAACGCCTGGACCACCCGCTTGTATCCGCTCACATTGGGCTGATCGGAAGGATAGTCCTTCAGCGTGCCGAGGAAAGTATACCAGCGCTTCCGCTCGACCCGGTCGGCCGGCTCGATCCCGATCAGCCGGAACGACTGTTCGAGGGGATGATTGGGAGAGAAGATGTCGAACTCCTTTTGCAGCTCCACCATCTCCATGATCCCGCCGGGACCAAACCGCTTGTTCAGCAGATCAAGGACATCGCGCGTCGTATCGTCTTGAATCATCCGTCCCATTAAAACCCCCTCAGTACCTTGTTTCCAGAAATGAAAAATCGTCGCGTCTAGCGTCGCTCAAGATGCAATCGAAGCTGATCGAGTTGTGGTGTGAAATAGACTGCCCCCGAGACATCGAGCAGATTCTGAGCGCCGCCGACAATCTCGTCAAGCTCCTCATGTGACGTGCTGCCCAAGGCGCAAATGATCAGGCCGCGCAGCACGGTCGCGTGCAACTCGGCGACGCGATCGGTCCTTCGCCGCGCGACCATCAGCGCCTCGTCCACCGCTTGCAGGGCCGCATGGTGGTCGGCGGCGCGATAGAGCGCCTCGGCCAGATCCGCCAGCATGCGCGCCTCGAATTCGAGGCCGGCTCGCGCAGAGCGCGCAAAGTCGATCGCTTCCTGAAGCTGGGCGGCGGCAACCTTGAAATCGCCCGCGGCGCCGCTGGCGAGGCCGGCGCTGGCGAGCGCCGCGACCCGCAGATAGGGCGTGCCGGACTGCTCGGCCAGTTCGGCGATCCTCGCCGCATGCGGCTTGGCGAGTTCCGGCCGGCCGCGGCTCCAGCCCATCTCCACCATCGCAAAATGCGGAATGAACTGCACGACGGCGGCGAAGCGCTCCGGCTCGGCCCGCAGCACCTCGGCGATCCGCCGTTCGGCTTCGTCGAACCGGCCGAGCCGCACCAGAATTCTGGTGCCGAGACACCTGATCCAGTGCTCGACGTCGAAGCCGAGAATCTGGTTCGGGTTGAGGCCGAGTGTGACGTTGTTGTGAAAACCGCCCTGCTCGGCAATCGCGGCAACCGCCACCTGCCCGGCGTCGAGCGCCTCGGCAAGACGACCCGACAGGAAGAACGCCTGGCTCAGCATGGCGTTGACCGTCGCAAACCGTCCGACGTCCCCGGTGCCGGAGGTGAGCTTCAAGGCGTCCTGCACGAGATTGACATAGTCGTCGGCCGCCGCGGTCGCGGCCAGGATTCTGCCGTAGGCGCCGAGCAGGATCGGCTCGTGCACCGGGTCCGCCGCGCGTGCGTATTTGATCGCCTCTTCGGCGTAGGGCTTGACCTCTTCGGCGGACATGCCCTCACGCCAGCCGAAGTTGAGGATCTGGCCGCTCGACATCGCTCGCAGCCGATCGACATATTCGGACGGGGGCTGGTCCTGCAGCAGGGCGCGAACCTTTTTCCAGCTTTTCATTGCCTCGGCGGAGTTGGTCTTGCCGATCCAGCGCGCCGCACGCTGCAAATGGGTGACCGCCTCCAGCGGCTGGCCCGCGGCCTCGTAGTGATAGGCGAGCAGCCCGGCAAACTCGTCGAGCTTGCCCCAGTCGAAGCCCTCGATGGCCTTGGCGACAGTCGCATGCAGCGTGGTCAGCCGCGACCGCAACTGGGTTGCGTAGGCGACCTCCTGGATCAATGGATGGCGAAACGCCAGCAGTCCCTTGTCGTAGGGCGGCAGGTCGTACAGCAGTTCGGCCTGGCGCAGCTGCGCGATGGCGTTCTGCAAATCGTCGTTCGGCAACGCCGCGACCGGACGCAGCACCGACATCGCGACCAGCCGGCCGATCACCGCCGCCGTCTCCAGCACCTGCTTGGCGATATCCTCGAGGTGATCGATGCGGGCGGCCACGACAGCCTGCACCGTTGCGGGCAGCGGCACCGCATCGACGCCATGCTTGAGCCGGTAGTTGCCGCGTTCGCCCTCGACATTGCCGCGCTCCACGACGGTGTTGGCAAGCTCCTCGATGAAGAACGGATTGCCCTGCGCGCGTTCGATGACGTTGCTGCTCAGCGAGGCCAGCGAGGGATGCCTGCCGAAATGCTCGCGGAGCAGCTCGTTCGAATCGGACCACGGCAGCGGCGGTATTGCGATCTGACGGTAGTGCGAACGCTGCATGAAAGGTGCCGTGAAGCCCGGCCTGAAATTGACCACCAGCAACGTCGCGGTGCCGACGATGGCATCGACCAGCGTCTCGACGAACTCTTCGCTCGCGGCATCGATCCAGTGCAGGTCCTCGATCATGACGACCGCCGGCGTGTCGCCGGGGCGCGCATGCACCAAGGTTCGAACGAGATCGAGCAGTTGCAGCCGCAGCGCGCGCGGATCGAGCTTCGGGGCCGGATACGCCGGATCAGCCAATCCGAGGAATTCGAGCAGCACCAGCAGTTCCTGCTCCGATGCGGCCATCTCGGCGAAGCGGTCGATGACGCGACGCCGGGATGTCTCGATCGGCTCCTTGGCGCGGATGCCGAAGATGTCGCGCAACAGCTCGAGCACGGGCTGGAACGGTGTTGCGCGGCCATGCGCCAGCACGCGGGCCTCGTAGACGCGAATGCCCTTGCGGCGGCAGTTTTCGGCGAACTCGAAGCAGAGCCGGCTCTTGCCGATGCCGGCGTCGCCGACCATGCCGACGACCCGGCCGTCGCCGCCAACTGCACGCGACAGCTCATGCTCCAACGCCGCCATCTGCTCGGTCCGGTTGACCATCGAGGTCAGGCGGCGGCCGCTGCGGAAAACGTCGCTGGCGGGCGCGCTGAGCAGCCCGGTCAGCCGAAAGACCTCCACCGGCATGGAGATGCCGCGAATGGTCTGCATGCCGAGCGGCATGACCTCGACGAATTGCCTGGCGCCGAGATAGGTGTCCCGCGTGATGAGGATCGCCCCCTCATCGGCCATCTGCTCCATCCGGTTGGCGATATGGACGTTGGCGCCGGCGGCGTCGTAGGTCTGATAGATTGTGTTTTCCACCGTTTGAACGACGACTTCGCCGGTGTGCAGCCCGACCCGGATCTGCATGCCGGGATCGGCGAGCCTGGCCACCGAATCCTGCATGGCGAGCGCGGCGAGACAGCCGCGGACCGCATGATCTTCATGCGGGCGCGGCGGCGCGCCGAACAGCGCCATGACGCCGTCACCCTGGATCTTGTTGACGATGCCGTCGTAGCGGTGGACCGCTTCCTTCATCAGGTCGAGCACCGGCTCCAGCCGCCGCATCCCGAGTTCGGGATCGCCGAGGCTGTCGATCAGATTGGTCGAGTTGCGGATATCGGCAAACAGCAGAGTGAGGTTCTTGCGTTCGCCGCCCTTGGTGCTCAGCGAACGCAGCAGCCGCTGCGAGGGCGCGTCGGGACGGACGCTGCCCGCGGCGAGCGCGGTGCCGCAGCGGCCGCAGAAGCGGCTGGAGGGCCCGTTCACATGCTGACAGGAGTCACATTTGAGGCCTAATGGCGCACCGCAATCTTCACAATAATCGTTGCCAGCCCGGTTTGCGCGGCCGCATCGCTCGCACTGCATGAACAGCCTTTCAGTAAAGACTGCGAATATATCCGACGCGCGAGATTAGCCCAGCACATTCTGTAATTGTGTTAAATGCCTCACACACCAAGGCGGTCCCGCACCCGGCCGGTCAGCACGGCCGTGATGACGCCGACCCGCCAGAAGGCGTGCATCGGGATCGGCTTGATGCCGGTCACGGGCATGTCGATCTCGGCCTTGGGGCCGCCGATCAGCCGGCGCGCCAGCTGTGCGCCCATCGCGGTCGAGAGCGCGACGCCGCGGCCGTTGCAGCCGAGCGAGATCAGCAAATTCTCCGCGGGCTCATGGACATGCGGGTAGTGATCGGCGGTGATGGCAAGGCGGCTGTTCCAGCCGTGGGTCCAGCTGACGCCCTTGAGCTGCGGCCATAGCCGCTCGGCGTAACGGATCAGATAAGCGACGTCGGTCGGCTTGCTGATCCAGCGCATCGGGCCGCGGCCGCCCATCAAGAGCCGATTTTGCTGGTCGATGCGGTAATAGACCGTGATGTGGCCGCTTTCGTAGAGCACCGGCCGGGTCGGCATGATCGCGCGCGCGATCGCCTCGGACAGCGGTGCCGTCGCCGCGATCGACGAGAACACCGGCACGATGCTGCGGCGAAGCGCCGGCCAGAGATCATCGGTAAAGCCGTTGGTCGCGAGCAGCACCTTGTCGGCGAGCACGACCGCGCGCGGCGTCTCGATCCGCCAGCGGCCGCCGTCGCGGCGCAGCCGCAGCGCCGGGGTCTCGCCATGGACGGCGGCGCCAGCCCCGATCGCGGCGCGCGCAAGACCCCGCGCATAGCTCAGCGGATGCAGGTCGCCGCCGCGCGCATCCAGCATGGCGCAGAGGTAACGGTCGCTGCCGGTCATCTGGCGCATCTCGGCGGCGTCGAGCAGCTTCGCCGGCATGCCGCGCCGGATGCATTGCTTCGCCGTGGTCGCGATCGCCGCTGCGCTGGCCTCGTTGTAGGCGGCGCGCAGCGTGCCGTTCTGCCTGGCCTCGCAGGGGATCTGGTAGCGGCGGATCAAGTCATGCGTGAAGTTGGTGGTGCCGTAGGAGAACTCGATCATGCGGCGGCCGAGATCGGTGCCGAAATCCTGCTCGATCTGGTCGGGGTCGTGCTTCAGTCCCGGATTGGTCTGCCCGCCATTGTTGCCGGAGGCGCCCCAGCCCGGCTCCTGCGCTTCCAGCACGGTCGCCAGCACGCCCTGCTCGGCGAGGTGCAGCGCGGTCGACAGGCCGGTGAAGCCGCCGCCGATGATCGCGACCGGTACGCTCTTGTCCGCTGTGAGCTGAGGCGTCGGCGTCGCCTGCACCGCGGTGTCGGCATAGAGGCTCGGTGGCAGCGGCAGGCGAATAGGCGCGTTCATTACAGGTGACCTGCTCACAGCGGATGCAGCACGCGGCGCAGGAAATCCTGGGTGCGCGGGTGCTCGGGTTGGTTGAGGACGGATTTGGCGGCGCCCTGCTCGACGATGACGCCGCCGTCGATGAACAGCACGCGGTCGGCGACGTCGCGGGCAAAGCCCATTTCATGGGTGACGACGACCATGGTCATGCCGTCGTCGGCGAGCTTGCGCATCACCGACAGCACCTCGCCGACCAGTTCCGGATCGAGCGCGGAGGTCGGCTCGTCGAACAGGATCGCCTTCGGCTGCATCGCCAGCGCCCGCGCGATCGCGACGCGCTGCTGCTGACCGCCGGAGAGTTTTGGCGGATGCACCTCCGCCTTGTCGGCGAGCCCGACCTGCGCGAGCAGCGCGCGGCCGCGGGCGATCGCCTGCTCACGCGGCTCCTTCTTCACATAAAGCGGCCCCTCGATGACGTTCTCGAGCGCGGTGCGATGTGGGAACAGGTTGAAGCGCTGGAATACCATCGAGACCTGGGTGCGGATCGCCACGATCGAGCGGTCATTGCTGTCGACGCGCGCACCTTCGACGCTGATTTCGCCGCGATCGTAGCTCTCGAGCCCGTTGATGCAGCGCAGGATGGTCGACTTGCCGGAGCCGGACGGGCCGATGATGCAGACCACCTCGCTCCTGGCGACGGAGGCGGTGATGCCCTTCAGCACCTCGACCTTGCCAAAACTCTTGTGGACGTCGCGGAGCTCGATCATTTGCGGTTCGCCTTGTTCTCGAAGTGCCGAACCAGCAGGATGAGCGGAATGCTCATGGTGAGGTACATCAGCGCCACCAGTGTGAACACGCTGGTGTTCTTGAAGGTCGAGGAGGCGATCAGCTTGCCCTGCAGCGCCAGCTCGGCCACCGTGATGGTGGACGCCTGCGAGGAATCCTTCAGCATCATGATCATGATGTTGCCGTAGGGCGGCAAAATGATCCTGACCGCCTGCGGCAGCACCACGCGGCGCATGGTGAGCCACCAGCCCATCCCGATGGTCTGCGCCGCCTCGATCTGCCCCTTGTCGATCGCCTCGATGCCGGCGCGGAAATTTTCCGCCTGATAGGCCGAATAGGCGATGCCGAGCCCGATGATCGCGGCCTGCAGCGCCGACAGCGCGATGCCGAAATCTGGCATCACGAAGTAGATGTAGAACAGCAGCACGATGATCGGGATGCCGCGGATCACGTTGATCAACGAGGCGCTGAGCCCGACCAGGACGCCGATGCCGGACACCCGCATCAAGGCCCACACCAGCCCGAGCACGGTCGAAAGGACGAGCGAGCCGACGGTGACGACGATGGTCAGCCAGACACCCTGCAGCAGGATCGGCACGAACTCGACGGCGTCATGAAAGAATTTTTGCATCGGCTCAAACGTATCCAGTCCCGACACTATTCGAACGTTACCTCCGTCATCCTGAGGAGCGGCGTCTTCGCCGCGTCTCGAAGGATGTACGGCCCGGCTGGTGGCCGTCGACCCTTCGAGGCTCGCTTCGCTCGCACCTCAGGATGACGGATCACTTCGGGACATGAATACTCACGATGCGTTGGCCTTCTGGCCCCACTTTTCTAAGATCTTGGCGATCGTGCCGTTCGCCTTCAGCTTGGCGAGCGAGGCATTGATCTTCGCGAGCAGCTCCGTGTCGCTCTTGCGGACACCGATCGCGACGGTGCCGACGGTGACCGGCTTGTAGCCGTCGACCAGCCGAACGTCGGCGAAATTGCCCTGCTGCAGATTGTAGGCGAGGATCGGATAATCGGCGAAGCCGGCCTTGAGACGGCCCGCATTCACGTCGCGCAGGATGTCGGGAATGGTGTCGTAGACCTTGACCTCGCTGAACAGCCCGGTCTTCTTCAGCGCGTCGACAAAGGCAGTACCGACCTGGGCGCCGACCACGGTGCCCTTCAGATCCTCCTGCGAGGCATAGGCCTTGGTGTCGGCCTTCGGCACCACCAAACCTTCACCGTAGGTGTAGACCGGCTCGGAGAAGTCGATCACCTCCTTGCGCGCGGCGGTGGCGAACATCGCGGCCGCAATGATGTCGATCTTGTTCGCGGTCAGCGAGGGAATCAGCGCCGAGAACTGCATCGGCTCGATCTGCACGGTAAAGCCGGCGTCCTTGCCGATCTCGGTGGCGAGATCGACCATGATGCCCTGGATCGAGTTGGACTTGGTGTCGAGGAAGGTGAAGGGAATGCCGGTCGGGGTCGAGCCGACCTTCAGCACCTGCTGCGCCCCTGACGGCGCGATCAAGGCAAGGGCAAGCGCCGCCACCGCGGCCTGGACGAGACGCTGAAACGACATCGCAACACCTCCCGAAGCTGGCCTTGGCGCCGCATCGCCCGCGCGTTTCGGGCTTTTGGTTGCGGTCGACGCCGTTCCGGCCTATTTTCACCAATATGAAATTGTGGTCACGAAACCGCGGCCAATGCAAGCGGTTTTCATGCACATGAAGGAAGCGGACTGACGTGAGCGGCGGCAAGAGAATGCGTAAAGGCGCGGCAGCGAAGCCCGCAACGGCACGCCGCGCGGCCAAGAAACCGGCCAGGAAACCGGCCGGCAAGCCGGCGGAGCCGGCGATGGATCTCGCGGTCGGACGCCGCATCCGCGACCTGCGCCGCAGCAAGGAAATGTCGCTGGAGGTGGTCGCCGCGCGCACCGATTTGTCGATCGGCTTCATCAGCCAGATCGAGCGCGGCCTGTCGTCGCCCTCGCTGCGCGTGCTGGCGACATTGGCCGACGTACTCGGCGTCGGCATCGCCGCGCTGTTCGGCGCGACGCCCAGGGATGACGGCGCCGGCGGCATCGTGACCCGCGAGGTGCAGCGCGCCGAGCTGAAGCTGTGGCGCACGGGAATTTCAAAGCAGCTGCTGAGCCCGGCCGGCAGCGAGAGCCGGCTCAACCTGTTCCTGGTGCATCTCGAGCCCGGCGGCAACACCGGCGACGAGTTCTATACCCATGACGGCGAAGAGGCCGGCCTCGTGCTCCAGGGCGAGATGACGCTGACGGTGGACACGGAGACCTGGACTCTGAAGCAAGGCGACAGCTTCAGATTCGCGAGCCGGAGGCCGCACCGGTTCTCCAATCCCGCGCGCGATGCGAAGGCCGTGGTGCTGTGGGTGAACTGCGTGACGGCGGCGGGGTGACGGCCCCACTCTCTCCGCCGTCGTCCCGGCGAAAACCATCCAGCGTCGTCCCGACCTAGTGCGCAATTGCGCACGGGGGCCGGGACCCATTACCACCAATCTTGATTGTCGAAGGGGAAGCGGCCCCAGCGTCCTGCCATAACTCACATTCGTGGTTATGGGTCCCCTGAGTTCACAAACGAAGTGCAACACTTCCTTGAGGAGGTGTTGCCATGGGGCGGACTTACAAGCAGCTCTCTCTGGACGACCGATGCGAGATTGCCTGCCTATCGGCCAATGGCAGCTCGGTCCGGCAAATCGCGGCAGCTCTGGATCGCTCGCCATCAACGATCTCTCGGGAACTGAGGCGCAATCGGGGGAGCCAGGTCGGCTACAAGCCGAGCTATGCCCAGCACCAGATGCGAGCGCGGCGCTGGACGGGCGGACGCCTCGAACGGGAGCCCGGCCTGCGCCGCGCGGTGTTGCAACGCCTTCGCCGCGGCTGGTCGCCCGAGCAGGTCGCTGGCCGGCTGGCCCGCGAGTACGGGCGCAAGGTGATCTCCCACGAGACCATCTACCGCTTCATCTATCGCCAACTCAGGCGCACCACGGACTTCAACTGGCGGCGCTATCTGCCGCGCGCCAAGAGCAAGCGCGGCTGCCGCGGCAAGCGGGGCGGCAGCCCCGCAAGCTTCATCGAAGGCCGTGTATCCCTGGCAAATCGGCCGCTCGAAGCGGCCGACCGCAGCGTGCCCGGACACTGGGAGGCCGACCTGATGATGTTCTCGAAATACGGTCAGGCCGTGCTGACCGTGCATGAGCGCACCTCGCGGCTGCTGCTCGGCATCCGCCTTGCCAGCAAGGTCGCGCGCGGTGTCGCCCGCCATCTCGTGGGCTTCTTCGCGCCCCTTCCACAAGAGCTGCGCCAGAGCGTTACCTTCGACAACGGCACCGAGTTCGCCGGTCACCTGGCGCTGCACCGCCTCTCGATCGCGACCTTCTTCTGCGATCCCCATGCCCCCTGGCAGAAGGGTGGCATCGAGAACGCCATCGGCAGGATGCGCCGCTTTATTCCCCGCAAGACGGATCTCGTAACCCTCTCGACCGCCAGATTCCGCCAGTTCATCGCCGCCTACAACAACCCCGCGCAAATGCCTTGACTACCGCACGCCTGCCGAGTCCTTTGCTCAAGTGTTGCACTTCGAATGTGAATCCACCTCCCGGCTTTCGCCGGGACGACACCTGTTATTACAGCCCTCACGTCAAGCCGCATCACTTCAACCCCATCACCACTTCCTCGATCTTGATCGGGAAATTCCGCACGCGGATGCCGGTGGCGTGGAAGACGGCGTTAGCGACGGCGCCGGCGCTGCCGGTGATGCCGATCTCGCCGACGCCCTTGATGCCGAGCGGGTTCACATGGGGATCGTGCTCGTCGACCGTGATCACCTCCATCGGCGGCACGTCGGCATTCACGGGCACATGATACTCGGCAAGGTTCGCATTCAGGATGCGGCCGGACCGCTTGTCCATCACCGCCTCCTCGTGCAGCGCGAACGAGAGGCCCCAGATCATGCCGCCGCGCAGCTGGCTCTGCACCATCAACGGATTGATGATGCGCCCTGCGGCGAACGCGCCGACCAGCCGCGTGGCGCGGATCTGGCCGAGCTCCGGATCGACCTTCACCTCAGCAAAGACAGCGCCATGCGCGTGCATCGCATATTGCGATTGCGCCGCCGGATCGGCCGCACCCGTGCCGGAGGCCTCGACCTCGGCAACGCCAGCGCGCGCCAAGATCTCGGCGTAGCTTTCGTTGCGCGCGTCATCGTCGCGGCGATGGAGCCGCCCGGCCCGCGCCACCACGCCGGCATTGCCGGCGCCGAACAGCGGCGAGCGCTCATCGGAGGTCGCAAGCTCGGCGAGTTTTGCGATCACCGCCGCACCGGCATTGTGGATCGCGGCACCGACCGTTGCGGTGTGCGCGGAGCCGCCGGCGATGCCGGCATCCGGCAGGTCCGACGTGCCCGACAGGAACGAGATCTGCCCGAGATCGAGCGCGAGCGCATCGGCCGAGATTTGCGTGAGCGCGGTCCAGGCGCCCTGCCCCATGTCATGCGCGCCGCTCTCCATCACGCCGCGTCCGTCGGCGCGGATTACGGCGCGGGCATTGCCCTGGAACATCAGCGCCGGGAAGGTCGCGGTGCCCATGCCCCAGCCGACCAGAAAGCCGTTCTCGTCGCGCATCTGCCGCGGCTGCAGCGGACGCCGCGCCCAGCCGAAACGTTCGGCGGCCTTGGCGTAGCACTGCCGCAGCGCCTTGGAGGAAAACGGCTTGCCGGTGGTCGGCTCGACCTCGGCATAATTCTTCAGCCGGAATTCCAGGGGATCGATGCCGCAGGCGAACGCCGCCTCGTCGATCGCGCTTTCCAGCGCGATCGATCCGGTAGCCTCGCCCGGCGCGCGCATGAACAGCGGCGTGCCGGTGTCGACGCGCACCGCCTCATGCGCGGTGCGGATCGCCGGGCTGGCATAGAGCGTGTGCGAGGCGTCCGCCGCCGGCTCATAGAAATCGTCGAAGCTCGACGTCGTGACGCGCGCCTCGTGATCGAGCGCGGTCAGCAGACCGTCGTCACCGGTGCCGATCCGGATGCGCTGGCGGGTCTGCGGACGATGGCCGACCGGGCCGTACATCTGGCTCCGCCGCAGCACCAGCTTAACCGGACGCCCGACAAGCTTCGCCGCCATGATGCCAAGCACCTGCGGCCCGGAGACCAGGCCCTTGGAGCCGAAGCCGCCGCCCAGGAACGGGCTGTTGATGTGGATGTTGCCGGGCGGAACGCCGAACAGGCCGCCGATCCGCATCTGCGCCATCGCCATGCCCTGGCTCGGCGTGTCGAGGAACAGGCGGTCGCCGTCCCACACCGCGACGACCGCGTGCGGCTCCATCGCGTTGTGGTACTGCGCGGGCGTCTCGTAAGTTGCGTCGATCCGCTTCGACGCCGCGGCAAGGCCAGCATCGATATCGCCGTGCCGGACTTCGGCGGGATTACCGATGCCGACCACCGGCGGCGCGTAGGCTTCGCCGGCGTCGAGACCGACACGCGCGATCTCGACCTGATAGCGCGGCGACAGCAGCGCGGCGCCTTCGGTGGCGGCCTCCAGCGTCTCGGCGATCACGACCGCGATCGCCTGGTTGGCGTAGCGCACCTCGTCGCTCTGCAAGAGCTCCATGCGGAAGGCGAACGGATTGCCCTTGGCGTCGGGGTCTTCGGCGAGCTCCGGCTTGTGCGCCGGCGTCATCACGTCGATGACGCCGGGGTGGCGCTTGGCGGCGGCGACGTCGAGCGCGGTGACGCGGCCGCGCGCGATGCAGCTGGTCGCGATCACGGCATAGACCATGCCGGGCGGATGATTGTCGGCGGCATAGCGGGCCTTGCCGGTCACCTTCAGCGTGCCGTCGGTGCGGGTCAGCGGCTGGCCGATATTCGAGCCGTGCCTGAGATGGGCGGGGTCGCGGGTCAGATTGAGTTCAGCCGTCATGCGTTACGCTCCTGCAACGGATGAGAAGGGAGAGCCCGGCAGCGCGGGAATGCGATCCGGGGTGCCTGCAGCAGCAAGGGTGAGCGCGCGCACGACGATGCGCTGCGCGAGCTCGATCTTGAAGGCGTTGTCGCCGGACGGTTTTGCGCCCGCGAGCGCGGCGCGCGCCGCCTCGCGATAGGTCGCCGCATCCGGCGCGGCGCCCGCGAGCACCTGCTCGGCCTCGCGCGCTCGCCACGGCTTTGCCGCGACGCCGCCGAGCGCCAGCCGCGCCTCGCGGATCTTTCCATCCTCGATGCGCAAGCCGGCCGCGGCCGAGACCACCGCGAACGCGTAGGACGTGCGCTCGCGCACCTTGATGTAGCGGGCATGCCCGGAGAAGCCTTGCGCTTCGGCCGGTAGCCGCAGCGCGACGATCAGGTCGCCGCGCTCCAGCGCGGTCTCGCGCTCCGGCGTCTCGGCCGGCAGACGGTGCAGCGCCTCGAGCGGCAGCTCGCGCCGGCCGGTCTTGCCCTCGATCTCGACGACGGCGTCGAACGCGACCAGCGGCACGCAGAAATCCGACGGATGGGTTGCGATGCAGCCCTCGCTCCAGCCGAGCACCGCGTGCAGGCGGTTCTCGCCCTTCAGCGCGTCGCAGCCGGCGCCCGGCCAGCGCCGGTTGCAGGCGCTGCCGGCGTCGTAGAAATAGGCGCAGCGTGTCCGCTGCATCAGGTTGCCGCCGACGGTCGCGGCATTGCGCAGCTGGGCCGACGCGCCCGACAGCAACGCCTCGGCGACCGCCGGATAGTCGCGCGCAAACTCCGCGTCATGCGCGAGATCGGCATTGCGCACCAGCGCGCCGATCCGCAAGCCGCCGTCGGCCAGATGCTCGATGCGGTCGAGCCCCGGCAGACGCGTGACGTCGACGAGAAGGCTCGGCCGGCTGACGCCGCCCTTCATCAGGTCGAGCAGATTGGTGCCGGAGGCGAGATAGCTCGCGCCCTTCTCGGATGCCGCCGCGATCGCGTCCGCGACGCTGGCCGGCCTGACATAATCGAAGTTCATCATGCGGAGCGCCTCTGCTTGGTCGCGTTGATGTCGGCCTGCGCCTCGAGCACGGCCTCGGTGATTCCTTGATAGGCCCCGCAGCGGCACAGATTGCCGCTCATGCATTCGCGCACGCGCTCCGGATCGTCGCCGGCCTGGCCTTCCTGGATCAGGCCGATGCCGCTCATGATCTGGCCCGGCGTACAGAAGCCGCACTGGAAGCCGTCATGGGCGATGAAGGCGGCCTGCACCGGATGCAGCTGGTCGCCGCGCGCGACGCCTTCGATGGTTGTGATCTCGGCGCCGTCATGGCTGACGGCAAGCGCGAGGCAGGAATTGATGCGGCGGCCGTCGACCAGGACGGTGCACGCGCCGCACTGGCCGCGGTCGCATCCCTTCTTGGTACCGGTGAGGTCGAGCCGCTCGCGCAACAGGTCGAGCAGGGTTACGCGGGGGTCGTCGACGGCAATTTCCCGGCGGACACCGTTGATAGTGAGGCTGAGTGGGAGATTCATGCAGGGCTCCGATCCGTGTATGGTCGGTTTGAATCGAGGCAACGGAAGCCCGTGGCCGCCGATGCAGGATCGGCGCGCCTTGTCAGGCCCGGTGCTGGTCGCCATATACGGAGGCATCCTCCGTTTACAAGGGAGGGTGAAAAGAAAAAGCGATGGCCGCTCGATCACCAGAAATTGCACGCAAGCCCCGCGCCGACGCCGTGCGCAATCGCGAGCGCGTGCTGGAAGCGGCCAAGGCCGTGTTCTCGGCCGGCGGCAGCGAGGCGAGTCTCGAGGCGGTGGCGCGCCATGCCGGCGTCGGCATCGGCACGCTCTATCGCCACTTCCCGACGCGCGAAGCGCTCTATGAGGCGGTCTACCGCCGCGAGGTCGAGCAGCTCGGCGATCTGGCCGAGCAACTGCAATGCGCGCCCGAGCCGGTCGAGGCGCTGCGGCGCTGGCTGCGCGCTAACGTGGAATTCGTCGCCACCAAGAAGGGCATGGTCGCAGCACTGGCGCTGGTCGCTCACGGCTCGACCGAGCTGCACGCCTATTCGTTCGACCGCCTGACCAAGGCGATCGGCACCCTGCTCGCGCGCGCGGTCGCGGCCGGTGCGATCCGTGGCGACATCAGCGCCGAGGACGTGCTGCGGGCGCTGATCGGCATGTGCTACATGCACGACCAGCCCGGCTGGCAGACCACTGCGCTCCGGCTGTTGGACGTATTCGTGGACGGCTTGCGGGTGCAGCCGGTCGGCACAACGGCAAAGCCTGCGAAGAAAGCCAACCCAAAGCCGTCGCGCTGACCTTACCCATCGTAGCCCGCATGCGCGCAGCGACATGCGGGACCGACTGCCCCGGATGTCGCGGAGCCTGTCATCGGCGGGCCATCGCGCGACCCGTTGGCTCAACGGGCTATGCTTGTTCAGGCCTCCATGTTGAAGAGGATGCCGAGCGGCAGCCGGGGTCCTGCCGGATTGACATGAAGCACCGCATCGATGGTGCGCGCGGCCGGGGATGACGGCTTCATCCAGTCAAGATGACCGGCGAGCCAGGATCGCGGTTCCGCAGCCAGCACGATCGCCGCCCCCCAGTCATCCAGCGGATTGTCGCGGGCCAGCGCCTGCTCGCGGCCGGGAATGGTTGTGCCGGCGGCGCCCATCAGATGATGCAGCACCGCCTTGGCAAGCAGGTCGTCGAAACGTCCGTCATCGACCCGTTCGCTCCCGACCGCATCGATCGCAAAAACCCGCGTCGGCTTCGGCGCGACTGACCGAATGTCCGGCGCGACCGGCGGCACAGAGGATGCGCGCACATAGCGCGGCGTCGGCGGCGTCGATCGTTCGCGAGAAATGCGCCCGGCCGGCCACCGTGGGTCCCTCGCCCGCGATGATGTCGCAATACACCAGCGCGAGCGCCGCGGCGCTGCGGGCCGCAGCGTCGGACGTTGACCTCGCGATTTCGGCAACAAGATCCTCCGCGCCGCGAGGCGCATGCGGGGGCAGCTCAAACTCATGGGCACGCATCGATCGCTCTGCTGTTGATTGCCGCCCGCCCCACGATGGCGGCGGCCACCGCTCAAGGACGTCCGGTGCGTGGCCGCAGCCACCGCATGATGATTTCATGCGGTGTTCGACGGCTGCTGCGCGGCAGGTCGTGCCGCTGCAGCGACGCCGTTGCAAAGGCGGCCGCCTGCTCGCTGGATTGCCGTTTCTCGCGCGCCAGCAACATCCATTCGCGGATCACGGCGCGTCGCACCTTGGACATGGTGATTTCCCCTCGCGATAAGCCGCGTTCAGCGCGTCAGGCCGCAAGCTGCAGCGGATGGGCTTGCGACCTCCGTGCCGACAGCGCGCAGCCGTACTGATGCACGATGCCCTGCTCGACGACGAAGCCGCGCCGCTCCAGCGACGCCCGCAGGCTTTGGTTGGCCGAGGGCTTCTGGGCATCGACCCACACCACCAGCACCGCACGGGCGCTAAGGACATTCGTCAACCAGTCCAGCGCCGGCTCGAGCGAGAGAAGCGTGCGCCGCCGCCAATCGACCAGCGCAACGTCGTACTGACCGGCGGGGCAGCCGCAATTGCCCGACGCCGCCGCGCGCGCGTAGCCGCGCCGCTGCAGCTCGAACATCAATTCCATGCTCCTCGTGCCGGCCACGACGATGTGCTGTTGCGTCGTGCAGCCGGCAAGCGCGATCATCGGCTCGATGATCCGGTCGCCGATAGCAATCTGAAGCGAAGACATGACATCACCTTTCGGTTCGCTGCCGCGCTCGCGGCCGAACCTCAACGGTCTGGCCTGCACGCGAGAGCGTCTGCGTCGGGCTCAATATCTTCAGGGCGGGATATGAATTCGAGAGCGCCGCGGGCTCTACGGCATATGAGCCGCATAAGCCCGCGCCGGATGCGATGGCTGCGGTCGCTGAGCACGGTGGCCGCGCAAGTGTGCTAAAGTGCACAGACGATCAGGTTGGCATTCGGTTAGATCGTCGCATTGCCAAGCCTGGTACATACATATCTGTTCATATTCGCGATCCAGCCCGGCCATCGCGCCGGGCTCTTTCGTCGCCGAACGCGACCGTAATGAAAAACCCCGCGCTGAGGCGAGGCTTTCGCGATCACCGCGGATTGGTCCGCGTTCCGCTGTTGTTGCCGGGAAGGTTTGAAGTCCCGGTCCCGGTCGCGGAATTGTTGTTTGGGTCGGTCCAGTAGTTCGGCGTCGAGGTGCCTGGGTTGTTCATGTTCCCGGTCGTGCTGCCGGGCGGATTGCTCATTCCCGAGCCGGTTCCCATCCCGGTGGTGCCGCCGGTGCCGGTTCCTGTGCCGGAGCTTCCGGTCCCCGCGCCTGCACTTGCACCGCCGGCCGATCCGCCACCGGCGCCGCCACCCTGCGCGAAGGCGAGCGATGTCGACAGCATCACGGCCGCAGCCAATCCGATCGTTGCCAGTTTCTTCATGTGAGGTCCTTTCCTGGTTCGACCGGAAGCAACGTGGACCGCAAGGCGCACGTTCCTGCACGGCGGGACACACATCCGGCGCGGGCTCGCGAGGAACATGATGCTGGCTGTCCTGTTGAGCGGAATAGCGTTCCCGGAGGTGCGCGATGAAGACGCTTCAAATGCAGCACGAGATCACGGCCGAGCTGGAAAGACGATCCGGTGTCACTGGCCTGAAGCTGATCCGGCTCAAGGGCTATACGCCGAGCTGGGATCTCGGCGGCACCCGCGAGACCGCCCTGGACGAGGCGAAGGAAAAAGAACTTCGCGACATCGTGACCAGGATGCAGGACGAGTTCGACATCGCCTAGGACCGCTGCACGAGCAAGTTGCATTGGACAAGCCGCGGCTGAACAATCATAACGCCCCCTCGTGGCGTCGAGCCAACCGCGCGCGCAATAATATGTCGTCCCACGATATATTCTGCGCCAGCGACATTTTTGACGCTTCCCAAACGGCGATAACGGCACGCGAATTCCGGCCATTGAACGAACGTCGAATGTGCGATCCGACGTTTCCATTCGCGGCATGCCCCGGAATGATTATGCTGGCCAAAAACAGGTAGACAGCTCCGCGATCTGCCGATTGGCCATGGCGAGGAAAACGCGCGTTCGCGCTCGAGCTTTCGAGGACGACTCCCGACCTTCGGTAAAAGATGCGCCTGCCGTTCATTTGGATCGCAGAAATGAACGAGAGCATCTCATCTCGGTTTATCCGCTACCCGATCGGCACCTCGCTGCTGATGGCCGGCATTCTGTTCGTCGGAATGGTCGCCTATCCCCTGTTGCCGGTCGCGCCGCTGCCGCAAGTCGACTTTCCGACCATCCAGATCTCCGCAAGTCTGCCCGGCGCCAGCCCGGAGACCATGGCCTCCTCGGTTGCGCAGCCGCTGGAGCGGCAATTCGCGCAGATTCCGGGCATTGCCCAGATGACCTCGACGAGTTCGCTCGGGTCGACCGCAGTCACCATTCAGTTCGATCTGAACCGCAGCATCGACGGCGCCGCCAATGACATCCAGGCGGCGATCAATGCCGCAGGTGGCCAGTTGCCCAAGAACCTGCCGACGCCGCCGACCTATCGCAAGGTCAACCCGGCGGACTCGCCGATCCTGCTGCTGTCGGCGACCTCGGACACCCTGCCCCTCATCACCGTGAGCGACGCGGTCGACGCCCAGCTCGGGCAGCAGATCAGTCAGATCTCGGGCGTCACCCAGGTGTTCATCGGCGGGCAGCAGAAGCCTTCGATCCGCGTGCAGATCGATCCCGCCAAGCTGGTCGCCAAGGGGCGCTCGCTGGAAGATATCCGCGGCCAGATCGCGATCACGACGGTCGACAGTCCGAAGGGCAACATCGACGGCACGAGCCGTGCCTACACGATCTACGCCAACGATCAGTTGCTGGATGCCAAGGACTGGAATGACGTGATCATCGCCTACCGCAACGGCGGCCCGTTGCGGATTCGCGACATCGGCCAGGCCGTCGCCGGGTCGGAGGACATGAAGCGGGTCGCCTGGGCGGACGGCAAACGCGGCGTGTTCCTAGTCATCTTCAAGCAACCCGGCGCCAACGTCATCGGAACGGTCGACAGGATCACGGAGCAGCTTCCAAGGCTCGTCGCCGCGATTCCGCCCGCCATCAGATCAAGATCATCAGCGACCGGACATTGACCATCCGCGCCGCCGTCGAGGACGTTCAGATCACGCTGCTCATCACCATCGTTCTGGTCGTGATGGTAATCTTCCTGTTCCTGCGCAGCTTCTGGGCCACGGTGATTCCGGCCGTCACGGTACCGCTCGCGCTGCTCGGCGCCTGCGCGCTGACGTGAGTGTTCGGCTATACGCTCGACAACCTTTCGCTGATGTCCCTGACGATTGCGGTCGGCTTCGTGGTCGACGACGCCATCGTGATGCTGGAAAAGCGCGATACGTCGAGCAGGGCGCGCGGCCGCTCGCCGCGGCATTGCAGGGCGCCGGCGAGATCGGGTTTACCATCCTGTCCATCAGTATCTCGTTGATCGCGGTGCTGATCGGGCTGCTGCTGATGGGTGGCGTGATCGGCCGACTGTTCCGCGAATTCGCGGTGACCCTGGCGATGGCGATCTTCGTCTCCCTGGTGGTGTCGCTGACGCTGACACCGATGATGGCATCGCGCTTCCTGCGCGCGCATGGCGAGACGAGGCACGGCCGGCTCTACCAATGGAGCGAGGCGGCATTCGACAGGATGCTGCATGCCTATGAGCGAGGGCTTGATCGGGCGCTGAGCTGGAGCCGGACCACGCTCTGCATCTTCTTCGCGACGGTCGCACTGTCGGTCTATCTGTTCCTGATCATTCCGAAGGGATTCTTCCCGCAACAGGACAATGGCTTCCTGAACGCGGAGATGGCCCAGGATATCTCTTTCGCCGACATGGAGCGGCACCAGGAAGAACTCAGCAGGATCGTTCGGGCCGATCCCGCGGTGGAGAGCATGGCCGAGTTCATCGGCGGCGGCGGCACCGCGCTGAATTCGGGTCGCATGTACATCACGCTGAAGCCGCGCGAGGAGCGCGACGCGAATGCGCAGCAGATCATCGCGCGGCTGCGGCCGAAGCTCGAGGCGGTCGAGGGAGCACGTCTCTACATGCAGGCGTCCCAGGACGTCCGGCTGGGCGGCCGCGCCACGCGGACGCAGTTCGAATACACGCTGCAGGATGCAAAGCTCGACGAGCTGAACGAATGGGCGCCGAAGATTCTGGCCAGGATGAAGACGCTACCGGAACTGCGCGACGTCGCCACCGACCAGCAGACCGAGGGAACGACGCTGACGCTGACCATCGATCGCGACACCGCGTCGCGCTTCGGTATCCAGCCGCAATTGATCGACGACACGCTGTACGACGCGTTCGGCCAGCGCCAGGTGACCCAATACTTCACCCAGCTCAACAGCTATCACGTCATCCTGGAGATCCTCCCCGAATTGCAGGGCAAGCTCGACACGCTCAACAAGCTCTACATCAAGTCGCCGACCACGGGGGACGAGGTGCCGCTCTCCGTGTTCTGCAAGTGGACCACTATTCCGGTGCGCCCGCTCGCGATCGCGCACCAGGGACAGTTTCCTGCGACCACGATCAGCTTCAACCTCGCGCAAGGGGTGGCGCTCGGCCAGGCCACCGATGCGATCCAGAACGCCGTCGCCGATCTCGGTGCTCCAGCCACGCTCAGCTCGAGTTTCCAGGGCACCGCGCAGGCCTTCCAGCAGTCACTGAGCTCGGTGCCGCTGCTGATCCTGGCCGCGCTGGTCGTGGTCTACCTGATCCTCGGCGTGCTCTATGAGAGCTACATCCATCCGCTCACGATCCTGTCCACGCTGCCATCGGCCGGGGTCGGCGCGCTGGCGATCCTGATGGCGTTCGGGTTCGATTTCAGCCTGATCGCGCTGATCGGCATCATCCTCCTGATCGGGATCGTGCAGAAGAACGGCATCATGATGGTCGACTTCGCGATCGCCGCCGAACGCGAGGAGCATCGGTCGCCGCGTGAATCGATCCGGAAAGCGGCCCTGCTGCGCTTCCGCCCGATCATGATGACGACGATGGCGGCGCTGCTCGGCGGCGTCGCGCTGATGCTGGGCACCGGAACGGGATCGGAAATCCGCCAACCGCTCGGCTATGCGATGGTCGGCGGCCTGATCGTGAGCCAGGCGCTCACGCTGTTCACGACGCCGGTCGTGTATCTCTATCTCGACCGGTTCTCGAATGCGCTGTCGAGCTGGACGGCAACGAAGCGCGACGACGATGTCGAACCGCCCGTGAAGAACGCCGCCGAATAGTGCGTGACGAGATTGGGGCAAAATCGCAGCCGCGACGGTGCTGCGCTCCCTCTCCCCGTTCTTACGGGGAGAGGGTTGGGGTGAGGGGCCTTCTCAGCGTATTCGGCGACAGCCGCGTTTGCGGAGATTCCCCCTCACCCGGAACGCATCTGACGATGCGTTCCGACCTCTCCCCGCGCGCGCAGGGGTGTCCGGGGAATGATTCACTGTGTCGCGGTGCATGCTCGGCAGGACCGAGGCAAATCGGTCTTTTCTGGTTGTCGAGACACAGAGGGCCGAGCATGCGATATCGCGGTAGCATTTTTGGAAGGCTGCTTGAACCGATCAATCGACGGCAGTTTCAGACGGTTGTGGATCGTCTGGACGGGGATGCCTACGACAAGTCGTTCAGGAGCTGGGATCATCTGGTGGCGCTGATCTATGCCCAGCTTAGCGGCAACAGCAGTCTGCGCGGGGTGGTGACTGGCTTCAACGCCAATTCGCAGCATCACTATCACTTGGGAACCGGCAAGCTGTCGCGCTCGACGTTGTCCGATGCCAATGCCCGCCGTCCGATCGGCATTTTCGCGCAAACCTTTGCGGCGCTGTCGGCGATGGCGCGTCGCCAGCTGCGGAGTGAAGGCATGGAGATGGTGCGTCTGATCGACGCCAGTCCGATCCCGCTCGGCAAGGTCTGCAGTTGGGCGACGTGGAACGGCCGCATCCGCGGCATGAAGCTGCATGTCGTCTACGACCCAAGGAGCGATGTCCCGACCTGCGTCGAGATGACGGCCGCGAACGTCAATGACATCGAGATCGGCCGACAGACCCCAATCCAGCCCGCCACCACCTATGTGTTTGACAAGGGCTATTGCCGTTTCGACTGGTGGCAGAAGATCAATGATAGCAAGGCTTTCTTCGTTACCCGGGCGAAGACGAGCATCCGTCTTCGCTCGCTCAGGCATCGCGCCATCCGCAAGCGTAACGGGGATGGCTTCGAAATCCTTGCCGATGACGAGGTGAAGCTCACCAGCAAGGGCGATTCGCGCCTTCCAATCCCGCTCCGCCGCATCAAGATCAGACGCGAGAAAGGCGGCAAGATCACACTCCTGACCAACGACCTTGCCCGTAGCGCCGTCGAGATCGCCGCCCTCTACAAGAGCCGATGGCAAATCGAGCTGCTGTTCCGCTGGATCAAGCAGCATCTCGATATTCGCAAGTTCCTCGGCGCCAACGACAACGCGATCCGCCTTCAGGTGCTCGCTGCGATGATTGCCTACCTGCTGCTGCGCATCGCCGCTCACACCAACTGCATCAAAATGCTCCCGCTCAGGTTCGCCGAACTCGTCGGCCAGCTCCTGCTCACGCGTCGATCCCTCGCTGCCATCGACAAACCTCCGCCCATCAACCCCAGCCGTCGGAAATCAACCATCTCACCTGACCAGATGGAGCTCCGCTATGCCTGAATTTCCCCGGACACCCCTGCCGCAAGCGGGGCGAGGTGAAGCGGAGCCCGTTGCTCGACTCAAAATAAACTCATCTTGCGCCAGCAGCTCGCGTACAGCGATGCGGCCTACCCGAACCTGACATCGTAGCGCTTGATCGACAGCTCCTTGGTGCCGATCTCGGGCTTCTTCCCCGAGAGCATGTCCGCCAGCACCCGGCCCGAGCCGCAGGCCATGGTCCAGCCGAGCGTGCCATGACCGGTGTTGAGGTGCAGATTGGCAAAGCGCGTGGCGCCGATCACCGGCGGGCCGTCCGGCGTCATCGGGCGCAGCCCGCACCAGAAGGTGGCCCTGGGAAGGTCGCCGCCGCGCGGAAACAGGTCGGTCAGCGAATGATCCAGCGTCGCGCGCCGCGCGGCGTAGAGCTTGGTCGAATAGCCCGAGATCTCGGCGGTGCCGCCGACCCGGATGCGATCGCCGAGCCGGGTGATCGCGACCTTGTAGCTCTCGTCCATCACGGTCGATTCAGGCGCGCCGGACGCGTCCCTGATCGGCACGGTGATCGAGTAGCCCTTGACCGGATAGACCGGCAGCGAGATGCCGAGCGGCCGCAGCAGGATCGGCGAATAGCTGCCGAGCGCCAGCACATAGGCGTCCGCCGTCATCATCCCGGCGCTGGTCGCGACGCCGGTGATCCGGGTCGCGTCCGCATTCAGTCCGTCGATGCCGACATTGAAGTTGAAGCGAACGCCGAGCTTCTCGGCTTCCAGCGCCAGGGCCTGCGTGAACATGTGGCAGTCGCCGGTCTCATCATGCGGCAGCCGCAGCCCGCCGGCGAACTTTTCCTTCACGCCGGCCAGCGCGGGCTCGGCGGCGATGCAGCCCTCGCGGCCGAGCACCTCGAACGGCACGCCGTACTGCTTCAGCACCGCGATATCGTCGCCGGTGTGATCGAGCTGGGCCTGCTCGCGAAACAGCTGCAGCGTGCCGCGCGCACGCTCGTCATAGCGGATGCCGATCTCGCTGCGCAGCGCCTGCAGGCAGTCGCGGCTGTATTCCGCGATCGGGATCATCCGGCTCTTGTTCACCGCGTAGCGCGCAGTCGTGCAGTTGCGCAGCATCTTCAAGAGCCAGAGCCACATCACGGGATCGAGCTTGGGGCGGATCACCAGCGGGCCGTGCTTCATCAACAGCCACTTCACCGCCTTGACCGGCACGCCGGGGCCGGCCCACGGCGATGAGTATCCGGGCGACACTTCGCCGGCATTGGCAAAGGAGGTTTCCAGCGCGGGCTTCGGCCGACGGTCGATCACCGTCACCTCGTGGCCTGCGCGTGCAAGGTAATAGGCAGAGGTGACGCCGATCACGCCACTGCCGAGAACAAGGACCTTCACTTTTCCTCACATCCTGCAGCGAAAACGCAATCGCCGCTGCGAAACCACTCTGCTTCGCAACGGCGACAGCAATTTGTAGAGCCAGCTAATATCTAGCTAGCAATTATCAGGCCACGCGCTTGATGGAGTCGCCGAGGATCGAGACGATGTCGTCGATGTGCGACTTCTCAACGATCAAAGGCGGCGACAACGCCAGCGAGTCGCCGCTCATGCGGAAGTAGAGGCCGCGGTTGAAGCAATCGACCATGATGTCGTAGCCGCGCGCGCCGACGACACCATCGCGCGGCGCGACTTCGACCGCACCCATCAGGCCCTGGTTGCGGATGTCGACCACGTTCGGCAGGCCCTTCAGCGAATGCAGGGCATCGCGCCAGTAGTCGGCGAGCGAGGCGCCGCGGGTCAGCAGAGCTTCGTCCTTGTAGATGTCGAGCGTGGCAAGACCCGCCGCGCAGGCCACCGGATGCGCCGAATAGGTGTAGCCGTGGAACAGCTCCATGGCGTTGTCCGGGCCGACCATCAGCCCGTCGTGGATCTGACGGCTGGTGAACACCGCGCCGCACGGCACGGTGCCGTTGGTGATACCCTTCGCGGTCGTCATCATGTCGGGCGTCACGCCGTAGAAGTTGGCGGCGAACGGGGTGCCGAGGCGGCCGAAGCCGGTGATGACCTCGTCGAAGATCAGCAGGATGCCGTGCTTGGTGCAGAGCTCGCGCAGGCGCTGCAGATAGCCCTTCGGCGCCGGCAGCACCGCGGTCGAACCCGGCACCGGCTCGACGATCACCGCCGCGATGGTGTCGGCGCCATGCAGCGCCACCATCCGCTCGACATCGTCGGCGAGCTCGGCGCCGTGCTCCGGCTGATCCTTGGCGAAGGCGTTGCGGGCGAGATCGTGGGTATGACGGATGTGGTCGACGCCGGGCAGATGGGTCGCGAACTGGCGGCGGTTGGCGACCATGCCGCCGACCGACATGCCGCCAAAGCCGACGCCGTGATAGCCGCGCTCGCGGCCGATCAAGCGGGTGCGGCTCGGCTGGCCGGCGGCACGGTGATAGGCCAGCGCGATCTTCAGCGCGGTATCGACCGATTCAGAGCCCGAATTGGTGAAGAAGACGCGATCCAGCCCCTTCGGGGCGATCTCGGCGAGCCGCTCGGCGAAATCGAACGCCAGCGGGTGGCCCATGTTGAACGAGGGCGCGAAATCCAGCGTCGACAACTGCCGCTCGACCGCGGCCGCGATCTGCGGGCGGCCGTGGCCGGCGTTGACGCACCACAGGCCGGCTGAGCCGTCGATCACCTGCCGGCCGTCGACCGAGGTGTAGTACATGCCCTTGGCGGAGGAGAACAGCCGCGGCGCCTTCTTGAACTGCCGGTTGGCCGTGAACGGCATCCAAAACGAGTCGGTCTTGATGGTGTTCGGAATCTGATGAACGGTCACGGCGGCGCTCCATTGCTGACTGATGCTAGTCGGACCACTCTTCCAGGCACTCAACAAGTCCTTTTCTGCCGCAGCGCAAGCCATTGATCTTGTTGAGGCGGTCTGCCAAGATTTGTTCGATCCGCAACACCTGCAACAAAGATTTGCCAAGGGGACTGCCATGAGCGTCGACATCGGCGGTCGGCTTCGATTCATCCGCGCGCGGCACAAGCTGTCGCAGCGCGAACTCGCCAAGCGCTCCGGCGTGACCAATTCGACGATTTCGCTGATCGAATCCAACCAGATGAACCCGTCGGTCGGCGCCCTGAAGCGCATCCTCGACGGGATCCCGATGGGGCTTGCCGAATTCTTCGCGATCGAGCCGGAGCGGCCGCGCAAGGCGTTCTATCGCGCCGACGAGCTGACCGAGATCGGCAAGAAGCCGATCTCCTATCTGCAAATCGGCGACAGCCTGTTCGGCCGGGCGTTGCAAATCCTGAAAGAGCGCTACGAGCCCGGCAGCGACACCGGCCGGGTGCCGCTGGTGCATGAGGGCGAGGAAGGCGGCATCGTGGTCTCGGGCCGGCTCGAGGTCACGGTCGACGACGAGCGGCGGGTGCTCAACGCCGGCGACGCCTATTACTTCGAAAGCCGCCGCCCGCACCGCTTCCGCTGCATCGGCGCCAAGCCATGCGAGGTGATTTCGGCCTGCACGCCGCCGACATTTTGAACCCGGCGCGCGCGGCGGGCGACCCAAGCCGCAGGGGCCGCATGGCGCGGCCGTGCGGGTGACGTCGATGCCTTGCTCTCCACGGTTTGCGGCCGCCGTCGCGGCCATCGCGGTCCTTGCATCCGGCCCGTCCGTTGCGTTGGACGATGATCTGCGGGCATCAAGCAGCGGGCCGACCGCGATCAGGCTGTGCGGCGATGGCGGCGACGGCACGATCAAGATCGCGGACTGCAGGAAGGCCGGCACCGAAAGGCTGGTGACGCAGATCGACCGGGCGTTCGACGTGGCGCTCGGCAAGATACCTGCGAACATCAAGCCGCTCTTGAAGCGCGACCAGGCCTGGTTCAACGAGATGATCATCGACGCCGCCGAGGTGCTGGCCGATAGCGACGCGGACGAATTGAAGGAGAGCTTTGCGCAAGCCCTGCGCCGCCGCGCCGCCGCGCTTGAGGGAATGGCATCCGGCCGTCCCGGCTTCGCCGGCAACTGGGTCAACGCTTTCGGCAACATCACGCTGACGCCTGCCGGCGGCGGCGCCTATCGCCTCGCCGCCGATCTGCGCGGCGACTATGGCGGCGACCGCAGGCGAAGCTGCAAGCTCACCGCCGACCTGAAGCCTGCGGGGAGTGGCTGGCTCGCCGGCACCGTGGCGATCAATACGGACACGGCGGCCGACAAGCCGAAAGCCGACGCTGCGGCCGCTCCCGCCAGGCCGCCGTCAGTCAAACTCCGCCGCCAGGGCGAGACCTTGCGGATCGTCGGCAGCATCGACGACGAGGAGTGGGACGGCTTCGTCGACTGCTCGTCGATGTGGCAGGTCACCGGCAGCTATTTTGCCGCCGGCAAGGATACGGCATCCGACCGGGCGGACACCGCCTTCGTCGTCCCGACCTTCGACTGCACCAGGCCGGAGACGGCGACCGACGAGGAAATCTGCGCCGACCCTGATCTGGCCGACAACGACCGGCGGCTGAACCGCGCCTGGAAGGCGTTGCAGCCGCACCTCGACGAAGCGACGCGGCGCGCGCTGATCGACGACCAGCGCAACTGGGTGAAGAGCCAGGCGCAGCAATATCCCGAATTCCTGCACCCGGCCTGGAACAAGCAGAGCTCCCAGGTTCACTTCACCGTCGATGCCCGCGACCACGTCGACGAATTGCAGCGCGAACGCCTGGCGCTGCTCGAAGGCTTTGACGACAAGCGCAGCGGACTTGCGGGCATCTGGCTCGCCCATAACGCCATCATCAAGATCACCACCGAGAGCAACGGTACCTTGAAGGCGACGGGATGGAAGTGGGACCAGGGCGACTGGAAGGCCGGCTGCGACTACGAGATGACGGGCAAGATCGTCGGCGGCACGTTCCGCTCCGACGAGCAGCGCAAGAACCCGGACACGCTCGAGCGCGACCACGCCATGCTGATCGTCAACCGGCAGGACGATCTGTTCGCGAAGAAGCGCTACTCGAACAAAGATGGCACCGAGAACAAGGACGCCGACGAAGCGAAGTGCAAGCGCCGGCTTGACAATTCCTCGACCGCGCGGCTGTTTCCCGCCCGTCCCTCGCCGGACATCGATAATTTCAAGGGCTCGATCAGATAGAGCGTCTTCAGGCGAAGTGGATACCGGTTCGCGTGACGAAAACGCGTCAAGACAACGATCCAGAGACCCGTTCCGATTCAATCGGACCGGAATGGCTCTGATCACACGACAGTATCACAGATCGCGCGTCTGCCGGTCGCCCCACGCAATAACGGCGGCAATGGTGGCGAACATCGCGGTGACCGCGATCATGACGAGGATGGTGTCGAGAGGCATGGGTCGTCTCCTGCATGTGATGGAGAGACCTAGCGCGCCTGCGCGCGCATCGCCTTGTGCTGGATCAAAAGCCGACGCCGCAGCGTCAGCTCGCGCCGCTCAGCTTGAGCCGTTCGAGGTCGAGCAGCCGCACGCCATCGGGCACGATCAACACCACCTTCTCGCGCGCAAGGCGGGTCAGCGTGCGGCTCACCGTCTCGATGGTGAGACCGAGATAGTCGGCGATGTCCTGCCGGCTCATCGGCAGCGGCACGGTAACGGACACGCTTCCGATCCGGGCGTATCGCGTCTGCATGTGGAGCAAGAATGCAGCGATCTTTTCCTCGGCACTGCGCCGTCCGAGCAGCAACATCTGGTCCTGCGCCAGGCTCAACTCGTGCCCCGCGAACTCATGCAGGCGGCGCAACAGATGCGGCTTGCCGTCGACATAGGCGAGGAACGCCGATCGCACGAAACGGCAAACCGCGACGTCGTTGACCGCCTCCGCGGTGACGCCGTAGCGGTCCTGAAGCGCAAGTCCGAGGAAGTCGCCCGGCAGCGCGAAACCCACGATCTGGCGGCGGCCGTCGGGCAATGATTTGTAGAGCCGCACGACCCCGTCGGTGACATTGAACACGCTGCCCGCCAGCGCACTCTGCTCGAACAGCGTCGTTCGTGCCGGAACCTGCTTTGCCTGGCTGATCCGGTCGAGCTCCTCGAGTTCGGACGGCTCCAGCGCAGCGCAGACGCTGAACAGCCTGACCTTGCAGTCCTCGCAACCATTCGTGGCGCGGCCGTGCCTGCAGTCGGAACGCGTCGCGCCTGCACAGGAATCCTGCAGTGGCTCGGCAATGCTCATGGCTTCGGGTGTCCGCTTGGTTAGGTGCGTGGCACTATCAACCCCGATTTGATCTGGATCAACCGCCGGCGGCATTGATGCAGATCAATGCTGCGCCGCGCTTTCCCCAGCAGTTTCGCCATCATCGGGGAATCCGGCGATGAACGAGCAATTCCAGGCACTTCCGATCGACCATCAGCATGCGATCGTGGCCTATCCGCTGGTGTTCATGCATGATGCCAGTATTACCACAGATCAGTGGCTGCGGTTCGTGCGCCGGCGCTGCCGCGGCAGCTCGCCCGAGACCGGGCTGATCGCGATTCGCGATCGCCGCGGCGTGATCCATGCCCTGTTCAGTTACCGCATCGACAACGACCTGCGCGTCCGCAAGCGGCTCAGCATCGGCGACCTGATCGTCGCGCATCTGCCCGGCTCGCGCATCGACGACGCGTTGCCAGATCGTCACCATCGAGCAGCCATTCGCAACGCGTCATGCGCGGCACGCCGGATGCCCGACTGCCGAGGCGCTGCGGCACCATCGGCGCGTCAACTGACATCGCGCTGCGTGGCCGTTCGGAGCCAGCCGCCGAATGCGCCTGCTCCGTTGCCGCCGTGGTCGTGCGGGAGTAGCCTTGCGGCGGCTGGAAGGTCGACTGTCGACGGTGCCACCGCATGCGCATCATCCTGATGTTCGTCGCTATTCTGCTCGGCTCGCTCGCTCCCGCAGCGGCCGACGACGTCGGCGCCGCGCAGGCCGTGATCCGCGCGCAGGAGCAGGCGTTCGGCCGCGACGACGCCGCGGCGGCCTATTCGCATGCCGCGCCGGCGATCCGGCAGATCTTTCCGCAAGCCGACATCTTCATGTCGATGGTGCAGAACCAATACGCGCCGGTCTATCGGCACAGGAGCTTCGAGTTCGGCGAGGCGCGCAGCGACGGCGGCCGGATCGCACAGCGCGTCCATATCGTCGACGCCAATGGCGAGGCGTGGGAGGCGCTCTACACGCTGGAGCGGCAGGCCGACGGCAGCCTGAAGATCACCGGCTGCTCATTGCTCAGGGCCGGCCAGGCGGTGTGATCGAGAATTACGCCAGCGCCACCCGCTGCCGCGAGCGCATCATGAGCAGCAGAATGATGCTGACATTGAGCAGGTTCCAGGCGAGGCCGTTGGCGAAGGCGGCGGCATAGGAGCCGGTGGCGTCGAAGATCACGCCCGAAATCCAGCCGCCAAAGGACATACCGAACACCGAGGCGAAGATCACGATGCCGATCCGCGTCGCGGCCTCCGACGCCGGCATCGCCTCGCGCACGATGATCGCGTAGCTCGGCACGATGCCGCCCTGGAACAGGCCGAACATCGCCGAGATGATGTAGAGCGAGGTCAGGCTGTCGAAGAACAGATAGAACAACAGCGCCGCGCCTTGCGCGATCGAGCCGATCAGCAGGGTGCGGATGCCGCCGATCCGGTCGGCGAGGAAGCCGGAGCCGATCCGGCTGATGATGCCGAAGCCGAGCATCAGCGACAGCATCTCGGCGCCGCGCGCCACGCCGTAGCCGAGATCGCCGCAATAGGCGACGATATGGACCTGCGGCATCGACATCGCCACGCAGCAGGAAATCGACGCCAGCGACAGGATCGCGGTCAGCGCGTTGGTGGAAAGCTTGAGGTCGACCCGCGGTGGTGCCGCGTTGCCATGGCTGCGCCTGGTCGCTGCGCCCATCAA
Source organism: Bradyrhizobium sp. USDA 4510 (assembly GCF_054059095.1). Classification (NCBI taxonomy): domain Bacteria; kingdom Pseudomonadati; phylum Pseudomonadota; class Alphaproteobacteria; order Hyphomicrobiales; family Nitrobacteraceae; genus Bradyrhizobium; species Bradyrhizobium sp. USDA 4510. The sequence continues at coordinate 5,881,034 of NZ_JBSSBT010000001.1, forward strand.
CACGCGCAGCACCATGAGTGCGAGCAGCATCGAGATCGCGGTGAAGATGCCGATTGCAATATGGGTGGTGCGCCAGCCGACACTCTGCATGCCGAAATTGACCAGCGGCGGCCACACCGTACCGCCGACGTAATTGCCGCTCGCGGCGATCGCGACCGCGAGGCCGCGGTAGCGCTCGAACCAGTGCGACGCCTCCGCCATCAACGGGCCGAAGGTCGCCGCCGACGACAGACCGATGGCAAAATGCAGTAGGATGAAGGCCCAGATCGACGGCGCGTAGCCGGCGCCGACATAGCCGAGGCCGAGGATGCCGATCCCGGCGCCGATCGCCGCGACGATGCCGTAGCGGTCGCTGATCTTGCCGGTCACGACCTGGCCGAGGCCGAAGCCGAGCATCACCATGGTGAAGGCGAGCGAGGCCGTTCCGCGGGTCGCGCCGAAGTCGGTCTGCACCGCCGGCAGCGCCACCACGACCGACCACATGCCGACGCTGCCGAGCGAGCCGATCACCACGGCCACGACAAGGCGCAGCCACGCCCGGCGCGAGTCGGGAATGAACGTAGCGACTTCAGGGGAAAATTCAGAAGAAATTACCACGGCAGGCGGAACTTCGTCGGCATTTGCCTCCGGGTCAAGCCACATTGCCGAGAGATTAGGCATGCGCCAGCAAGGGGACGCCGCCCCTTGAAACGGCACGCTCCGCGGCGGATTCGCGCGCGGCTAGCGTCGCATCAATTCCCGAAGTTCGGGTCCTGCGACTGGAACGGGCCGCATTCGGCGCGTTTCGCAAACCGCTGATCGAAATCGACCGTGCCCCCGCCCACCGGAATCTGTGTCGGCGGCAGTCCCCTTGTGTACTGGTCGACGGTCACCATCTTCTTGTCCGCGCTCATCGTGACGCGAACCGGCTCAAGCGGCTTGCCCTTGTTGGCCTCGGTCAGGTCGAGCGCGTAGTAGCCGATCACCGTCTGGCCGGCGCGCAGGCCTTGGCCTGCCAATGCAACCGATAGCGGTAGATAGACCTCCATCCTGACGCCTTCGCCGTCGCACGCCAGCATGCGCATCATGGCGGCGTCCTGGCCCGGAGGCTTTGCGGCAGCACCCGTCGCGACGGAAAGGGTGACAGCCGCGACAGCCCCGAAACCACCAATCCAGGGTTTGCCGGTCGTCGCCGCCGCACGGTCTCCTTGGCTTGTCATGGAATCCCCCGACACGAAGCGACTTGCTCGGTATTTCGTCTGACGTCGAGGCTGGGACGTTCAATCCCGGTCCGTCCTCCCTCCCCGATCGGCGCCTCCGTGCGCCGCCGCGGCGATGTTTGGGCGATCGGGCGTCAGCGCTTCCTGTACCGCCGGACCGGTTGCTGCTATGATCCCGGCCTACTTGAACTGATCCGGTTTTTTTGAAGCGGAAGGCATTCTGAAGCGCCTGCATTGATCACCGACAGTCATATGGAGGTTTGCCATGGCTTCTGACTGGCGTCTCGAAGGCGAATGGATCAAGAACTGCAATTGTGCGTTTGGCTGCCCCTGCGATTTCAATGCGCTGCCGACGCATGGTTCCTGCAAAGGCATGGTCGGCATGCGGATCACCAAGGGGCATTTCGGCAGCACCAAGCTCGACGGCCTGGTGTTCGCGGCAACCGTCGACTTTCCCGGCGCGCTTCACGAGGGCAACGGGCAGATGCAGCCGATCATCGACGAGCGCGCCACGGCGGAACAGCGCGAAGCGCTGTTCAACATCCTGTCCGGCAAGAATTCGGCCGAAGGCACGCTGTTCCAGATCTTCAGCCTGATCGTGACCAAGATCCATGATCCGGTGTTCGTGCCGATCGAGTTCTCCTTCGACAAGAACGGGCGCGTCGCCAAGCTCGTCGCCAAGGGCGTGCTGGAGACCGAGGTCGAGCCGATCAAGAATCCTGTCACCGGCACGCCGCATCGCATCCAGGTCGTGATGCCGGAGGGGTTCGAGCACAGGGGGGCCGAGGTGGCCTCCTCCAACATCCGCTCGACGGGGGCGATCAAGTACGAGACCAAGGGCTCGCACAGTTCGCTCGCCAACGTCGTGCAGACGCCGGACGGCGTCGCGGCCTGACACAGCCGGGCGCGGTTCGGCCGTTCGGCTGCTGGGATCCCAACATGAGCGAGACATCGGCGCTCGAAAACGTCCTGCGGCATGACCGCCTGATCTTTGCAGGCGGCATCGCCGCGGTGATGGCGCTGGCCTGGGCCTATCTCCTGGCCGGCGCCGGCATCGACATGAGCATGGCTGATATGCCGATGGATCCGACGCCATGGACGCCTTCCTATGCCGTGCTGGTGTTCGTCATGTGGTTGACGATGATGGTCGCCATGATGATCTCGAGCGTCGCGCCGATGGTGCTGCTGTTCGCCGCCCTGAAGCGCAAGCAATCGGCAACGCCCTCTCCCTTCGCTGAGGCCTGGATCTTCCTGTGCGGCTATCTCGCGATCTGGGCCGGCTTTAGCCTCGCCGCGACGCTGGCGCAATGGCAACTCGACCTCGCCGGCCTCTTGTCGATGGCGATGGCTGCTACCAGCGCGACGCTCGCCAGCGGCGTCCTGCTGCTGGCCGGGCTCTACCAGTTCACGCCGCTCAAGCGCGCCTGCCTGCGCTACTGCCAGAGCCCGGTGCTGTTCCTGAGCCGGCACTGGCGACCGGGCACGGCCGGTGCGCTGCGCATGGGGCTGCGGCACGGCCTTTATTGCCTCGGCTGCTGCTGGTTCCTGATGGCATTGCTGTTCGTCGGCGGCGTGATGAACCTGCTCTGGATCGTCGGCATCACCGTCTACGTCGCCTGCGAGAAGCTGCTCCCGGTCGGCCACCGCCTCAGCTATGCCGCCGGCGCCGCGTTGATTGTGGCGGGACTGATCGTGCTCGTGCATACGACTTGAGAAAGTGTCCGGACGTGTAGGAATATCGATCGCGCGACGGCGATCATCCTGTCGAAGAAGATTGAAAGCAGTGCGAGCTGGTTCACACTTGCCAATCGTCATCCGTGCCAAGATCGTTCGGACGGTGGATTGTGCGTCGCAGGCCGGCAGCGCTGCTTGTGACGGAACTGACGAGCGACAGACGCTCGCGTGCTGGCGTCAAGCCAGATGCCCCACGCCCCCGGCCGTCGCACCGAGAGAACCGCATGCATTTCATCGGAGGTACATCATGCATACCTTGCCCGCAGAATGGCTACCCGTTTCAACTGCGCCAGCAGACCGGGATCTCGAAGTCTGTGTCCTGGACTATGATGGAATGGTCCATGCGCTCGTGTTCCCCTGCCACAAGGACGGCGCCGACTGGGTCGTTGGTTCAAATGACCACGTCCATGTTCAACCGACGCATTGGCGCAGTTGGACTGAGCCCGCCTAAAGCGGGCCTCTGCACCGCCGGGCGGACCCGGCGCAGGGCCGCCGGGGACGCTCCATGGCGCCCGGACGAGTTACCGCCATCGCGCCGCACGGGCACGAGCCCCGGTGCGGCGTCAATCTCGCGCCAGCCCATGAAATCGGCTAGACTTGTCGCGTGAGGTTCAAGGGTGGGCCAGGAGGCTCGTCATGGAATCACACGTGATCCCCTTTGAAAATCGCTGGACCAACGGCAAGCATGCCTGGGAGTGGCACTGCGAGCTCGAGCGGCTGGGCGTGCCGACGGTCCGGACGATGTACTGCGAGCATGAAACGCACCGTCGCAACAAGTCGGCGGTGGTGTTCGACATCCCCGCGGGCTTTGTCCACGACTGGCTGGCCTTTCATGACCGGCGCGCCGCCCGGCAGCAGTTCTTGTGGCGCGCCAGTGTCATCACGCTCGGCATCATCGCCGCATCGGGCGTCGTGCTCGGTGCGCTCAGATAGAGGCCGCAAGGCCTGCGGCCTCATCCGTGGCCATCCTTCGAGACGCCCGCCTTTGGCGGGCTCCTCATCAGGATGACGCGTTGTTGCGGGGCAAAATCCTGGTCTGGACCCTCATGGTGAGGGCGGCGCATCTTGACCACGAGGCCCTCTCACCCCGGCCGCGAATCCCCCTGCCGGCGCCTGCGACGACCCGTGCGGTCGCGCGAAAGCCCTTATTAACCCTTTGCTAACCATACACCCGGCAAGAATTGCCGAGTGAAGTCGAGTGTCGTCGAACGCGTCTAACGGGTGGAGATCCCCGTGAACGCCAGCGCGGTGCCTCACTTTCGGAACGGCGGCCCTGCGGCCGTCGCGCAGACGCTTGGCGGCCGCAGCCGCCAGTCGCGGGGGAGAGCGGCTACCATGGTCGACGTCACGGCGGGTCAGGGCACGGCAGGCAAGAGCGGATTGCCGAGCCTCGGCGAGATCGGCGACATCCTGAAGCGCGGCGATATCGCGCTGGCGATCGGCGTCCTCACCATCCTGGTGGTGCTGATCCTGCCGCTGCCCTCGATCGTGCTCGACCTTTTCCTGGCGGTCTCGATCACGGTCTCGATCCTGATCCTGATGACCTCGCTGTTCATCCAGGCGCCGCTGGAATTCTCGTCGTTTCCGACCATCCTGCTGATCTCGACCATGCTGCGGCTGTCGCTGAACATGGCCTCGACCCGGCTGATCCTGAGCCACGGCCATGAGGGCACGGCGGCCGCCGGCCACGTCATCGAGGCGTTCGGCAACTTCGTGATGGGCGGCAACTTCGTGATCGGCATCATCGTGTTCGCGATCCTGGTGATCGTGAACTTCGTGGTCATCACCAAAGGTTCGGGCCGCATCGCCGAAGTCGCCGCACGCTTCCAGCTGGACTCGATGCCCGGCAAGCAGATGGCGATCGACGCCGACCTCTCCGCCGGCCTGATCGACGAGAAGGCCGCCAAGGAGCGCCGCAAGGCGCTGGAAGACGAGAGCGGTTTCTTCGGCGCCATGGACGGTGCCTCGAAATTCGTCCGCGGCGATGCCATCGCCGGTCTTTTGATCGTCGGCATCAACATCGTCGGCGGCATCATCATCGGCGTCGCCCAGCAGGGCCTCTCCTTCAGCGAAGCCGCCCGCACCTACACCGTGCTGACGGTCGGCGACGGCCTCGTCACCCAGGTGCCCGCGCTGATCGTGTCGACCGCCGCCGGCCTCCTGGTCTCCAAGGCCGGCATCACCGGCGCCGCCGACAAGGCGCTGATGCGCCAGCTCTCCGGCTATCCGCAGGCGCTCGGCATGTCGGCCGGCGTGATGCTGGTGCTGGCGCTGCTGCCGGGCATTCCGACGCTGCCGTTCCTGGCGCTGGGCTCCGGCGCCGCGGTGCTAGCCTGGAACGCACGCAAGCAGAAGCGGGCTGCGAAGGCGGCCGAAACGGCAGCAGCCGCCGCCCCTGCTGCAGCCGCGGCCGCCGCCGCTGCGGCCGCGGAGGAGCCGATCGCCGCCGCGCTCAAGATCGACGACCTCAAGATCGAGCTCGGCTACGCGCTGCTGCCGCTGGTCAACGGCCCCGACGGCACCGACCGCCTGACCGAGCAGATCAAGGCGCTGCGCCGCTCACTGGCCATCGAGATGGGTTTCGTGATGCCGGCGGTGCGCATCCTCGACAACGTCCAGCTCGAAGCCAACAGCTACGTCATCAAGATCAAGGAAGTCGACGCCGGCACCGGCAAGATCTGGCCGAGCCAGTTCATGGTCATGGACCCGGCCGGCAACCAGGTGCAACTGCCCGGCATCCACACCATCGAGCCGACCTTCGGCCTGCCGGCGACCTGGGTCGACGCCGGCCTGAAGGAAGAGGCCGCGCTGAAGGGCTACACCGTGGTCGACGCCGCCACGGTGCTGTCGACGCATCTGACCGAGCTGCTCAAGACCAACATGGCGGACCTGTTGTCCTACGGCGAGGTGCAGAAGCTCTTGAAGGACCTGCCGAAGGAGCAAGGCGAGCTGATCAAGGACATCGTGCCGGGCCAGGTCACGGTGTCGGGCATCCAGCGCGTGCTGCAATTGCTGCTCGCCGAGCGCATCTCGATCCGCGATCTCTCGACCATCCTCGAAGGCATCGCCGATGCGCTGGCGTTCTCGCGCAATCCGGCCACCATGGTCGAGCACGTCCGTGCCCGGCTGGCCCGCCAGATCTGCGCGCAAAACACCTCGCCGAACGGCTATTTGCCGCTGATCGCGCTGTCGGCGCGCTGGGAGCAGGCGTTTGCGGAGTCGATCGTAGGCACCGGCGACGACCGCAGCCTGGCGATGCAGCCCTCGAAACTGTCGGAGTTCATGACCGCCGTGCGCAACGCCTTCGAGCAGGCGGCGCGCGAGGGCGAGGCGCCGGTCCTGGTGACGTCGGCCGCGATCCGGCCGTTCGTTCGCTCACTGGTGGAACGGTTCCGCTCGCAGACCACCGTCCTGTCGCAAGCCGAGATCCATCCCAGGGCCCGGCTGAAGACGGTCGGCAGCGTCTAGAGCCTGTTGTTCCGGAGCGTTTTCTGCACGCGGGACGGGCGTCCAGCTCGCGCGAAAACGCGCTAGCGGCCGCAAATCACTTGGGTTTTCGTCTGTGCTTTCTCGCCACAGGCAACTGATTTATGCAGACAGGTCCGGAACGGCCCTATCTGGGATGCAGCATCCCAGCACAATCCCAAGACACTGATATTAAATAGCTTTAATGCGCTTTGGATTACCAAAGGGTCATTTTTGATCGCGCCCGATCACGTCTCATCACGGCCTTGTGATGGCCTCTAGGGAACGGAATCGGCAAATCCTACGTTAGCGGGGCACGAGACGTTGAACCGGACAACAGACCGAACCGACAGATTTACTGAGAGCAGGAAGGCGGCAGGAGACTTCCATGAACCACTCGATCTACAGCGCCGATCGTATGACGCACCTGAAGATTGTGGTCGTGGCGTTGTTCGCCGGTATCCTGGTCGCGGGTTTCGGCATCGCGGCACATAATTCGTCGGATGAGGGATACACGCAGACGGCGCGGGTCATGAAGGCCGGCAAGCCCGTCGCGATCACCAGCTCCAGCAACTCGCTGGTCCGCTAACAGGAGAGTTTCACGAATTCACGTAGTGTTCTTTACAGCCCCCCAAAGTCGCTGCGTGGATATTTAAGACCCCCAACTACCCCCAAGTTGACTATCGAAAACGCCCGCTCCCCACGGGCGTTTTCTTTTTTGCGGGTGGTCGACGCGACATCTTATCCACGTCATTGCGAGCGCAGCGAAGCAATCCACTGTCACCGCTCGTGCGGAAGGATGGATTGCTTCGCTGCGCTCGCAATGACGGACGGCCACCATCGGCAACCTCTGACGATGGGCGGCCGGCCTATCGCGGCGGCGAAGCCGACGCGCCCGGCACGGTCTCGATCAGCTTGCCGGTGAAGATCGGCGCCGAGGTCGGCTGGCCGTTCGGCGAACCGCCGGCCTGTTCCACCGTCACCGCGTAGGTGGCGCCGTTGATCACGTCGGGATCGTAGCCCGACAGCACCGGGCGCGCGGTGAAATCATCGGCGCCGATCACGCCGAGCGAGCGCGGCTGCGGCAGCTTGTCGGAGATCAGCCAGAGCTCAAAGCTCTTGCCGGGCTCCGACGGGGCGCCGACCTTGCGGACGGTGAAGTTCTTGGTGGCGCCGTCGATGGTCATGATGAAGGCCGGCCCGCCATTCGGCCCCTGCAGCAGCGCGACATATTGCGCCGACGGCGTCAACGCCGGCGCCGGCGTCTTCACTTCGACGGTCTGGATGCGCGGCTTCGGCCGGATCGCATTCGGCAAGGCGTCGGGCTTGTAGATCTGCAGGCCGAGCGTCACCAGCAGCGCGGCCGCGATCGCGGTCGCGGCCGACGCGATGCCGCGCCAGCGTTTCACGCGGCCCGTCAGCGCGGTCACGTTGCGTTCGTCGAAGATGACCCGCGGCGGTCGGGCCTCGGGCAGCCTCCGGGGCTCGGGCGACTGCGCAGGCTCCGGATCGAACGCCGAGCCGAATTCGGGATCGTCTGTGACTGGCGAAGGCGGCGGCGTCATCGTCGTGGCCGGCGTCTCGGGCAGCACCAGCGGCGCCTGCGGCGCGCTCGTGGGGCCGATCGCCGCCTTGATGTTGTCCCAGACCACCGGACGCGGCTCGACCAGGCCGACCATCTGATTCAGCGGCCCGAGCCTGAACTGCCAGGCCTGCACCAGCGCTGCGAACTCGCTGTCGACGGCCATCATGGTCTCGACCTGCGCGCGCTCCTCGGCATCGAGCGTACCGAGCGCATATTCCGCGGCGAGCGCGATATGGTCTTCGCTATAGGCCATCAATCAGAGTCCAAGACACTCCCGGATATCCATCAGGCTGCGGCGCAGCCAGGTCTTCACCGTGTTCACCGGCGTCTCGAACTTTGCGGCGAGTTGCTCGCGGCTCCAGCCGTTGTAATAGGCGAGCAGCACGAGCTTCTGACGATCCGGCTCCAGACGACCGACGCACTCCAGCAATCGCTTCAACTCTTCCGTCATCTCCCGTCGCGCCAGCGGATCGGGCTGGTCGGCTGCGACCTCCATCGCCGCCGGCTCTTCCTCCAGCGAGGCCTCGCCGCGCTTGCGCACCACGTCGATGGCGCGGTTGCGCGCGATCGACGTCATCCACGTGATCGGGGACGACAGGGCTGGGTTGAACTGCCCGGCGCTGTTCCAGATCTTGACGTAAGCCTCCTGAATGACCTCCTCGGCGAGGTCCTGTCGCCGCAAGATACGGAGCACGACGCCGAAGAGTTTCGCGCGGGTCGCGGCGTACAGCCGCTCGAAGGCGGCCTCATCCCCCTTGGCGACGGCGGCGATCAGCCAGACCAGCTCAGCCGGCGTCAGCATCTTGCGCCCTCCAAGCCCCGATCCCCCATCGCGTCATTGCCACCGTGCTGCCGATCATCCGTCCTGACCGGTGGTAGCATATTTTGGGACACCACGATCCGCCAAGGGGCTAACAAGTGGCCGGCAAGTCGGCGGCTTGTGGACAGCGCCCAGCAAAAAGCCCGGGCGATCGGCCCGGGCTCTCAATCTGGTCAGCGGAGGGAGCGAGGGTTCAGGCGATGACGCCGAGACGGGCCCGCATCAGGCCGATCGAATCCATGTCGGCTTGTTCGCGAGCGCTCTCCTCCGCGCGTTCGCGCGCCTGGTCGCGCTCGTCGAGCAGCTCGACCTTCTTCAATTCCTCGAATGCCTCCGACAGCAGCGCCTTGGCGTCGTCCAGCTGGGCGCGCAGTTCGTCGGCCGAACGGGTCAGGTTCTCGCGGCGCTGGATCGCGGCCTTGGCATAGGTCGGATAGGCGAAGTGCGTGGGGTCGTTGATCCCGGCGCGCTCCTGCTCGGTCTGGATCTCGCGCTCGAGCTCGACCGACATGCGCTGGAAGTCGGCGATCATGCCTTCGATCTGGGTAACCCGACGGCGCTTCTCGTCAACCTGAAATTTCTTCAGACGGATCAGCGTTTCACGTGACTTCATCGACTCATACTCCCCAGAAGTCCCAAATCTGAACGCGGGACAGAGCCGGCTCCCCGCTGGGCCCCGCCGGCATAGCTATGGTGTGCCGGCGATGATGGCCTGACAAAGTTAGCGTTCCGTTTCCAAACCCGACAGGATTTGAGCCAGTTGCCGGTAGCCGTCGGGAAGGCTGGTGGACTCGTCCTTGGCCTGGCGCAGGTAGGCCTCGAGTGGCTCATGCAGCCGGATCGCCTCGTCGACCTCCGCGCTGGAACCCGGCCGGTAGGCCCCGAGCCGGATCAATTCCTCCATGTCGGCATAGGTCGCCATCACCTGCCGCGCCTTGTTGATGTAAGGCAGGAAGTTGGGGTCGGCCGACCGCGGCATGGTGCGCGACACCGACTTGAGGATATTGACCGCGGGATAGCGGCCGCGCTCGGCGATCGCCCGCTGCATCACGATATGGCCGTCGAGGATGCCGCGCACCGCGTCCGCGATCGGCTCATTGTGATCGTCGCCGTCGACCAGCACCGTGAAAATCGCGGTGATGGTGCCGTCGCCGGTGCCCGGCCCTGCCCGCTCGAGCAGCTTCGGCAATTCGGTGAACACGGTCGGCGTGTAGCCCTTGGCGGTCGGCGGCTCGCCCGCCGAGAGGCCGATCTCGCGCTGCGCCATCGCAAAGCGCGTCACCGAATCCATCAGGCACAGCACATCCTGGTCCTCGTCGCGGAAATATTCCGCGATGGCGAGCGTCAGATACGCCGCCTGGCGCCGCATCAGCGCCGGCTCGTCCGAGGTCGCGACCACCACGACCGAGCGCGCCAGCCCCTCCTCGCCGAGATCCTCCTGGAGGAATTCCTGCACCTCGCGGCCGCGTTCGCCGATCAGCCCGATCACCGAGATCGCGGCATCGACGTTGCGCGCCAGCATCGACAGCAGCACCGACTTGCCGACGCCGGAGCCGGCGAAGATGCCGAGCCGCTGGCCGCGGCAGCAGGTCAGGAACGTATTGAGACCGCGCACGCCGAGATCGAGCGGCGGGCCGACCCGCTTGCGCGAATGCGCCGGCGGCGGCGAGTTGCGGTAGGACATCGGCGAGGCGCCCTGCACCAGCGGGCCCTTGCCGTCGATCGGCTCGCCCATCGCGTTGACGACGCGGCCGAGCCAGGCCGGCGACGGCCGCACCTGGCTCGCCGCATTGGCGATCACCGCGCGGCAACCGCGCCTCACGCCATCGAGCCCGCCGAACGGCATCACCACCGCGTTCTCGCCGGAGAAGCCGATCACCTCGGCGGGGATGAAGCGGCCCGCGCCGACGTCGATCACGATGCGGGCGCCGACCGACATCGCGTGAATGGGGCCCGCGATCTCGACCATCAGCCCGCGGACGCCGACCACGCGGCCATAAATATTGACGCCGTCGATGTCGCCGATCTGCTCCGCGAGCGCCTTCATTGCGAAAACCTTAAGTTTCCGCTTTTTTGCTCCGGCCGCTTAACTTCGTGTTTACCCGCATCATTAATCATTGCGTCACTGTCTTTGGTGACTGAGGTCGCTTGCCCATCAGAAGAAGGGCGAGTCGCGAGAGTCGGTTAGGCCCGTCTCTTAATGTGGAAACTGAACGGACGCGGTTAGGAAAAGCTTCTTCTACGCAATATCTTAGGGCGATTCGACAAAAATTGCACGGTTAGAGCTTGCGCGGAGGAATCAGTTTTTGTTAACCATATCTCGTCAGGATCCGAATCAGTTGTTCAAAGGCGTTTTGTGAGTGCCGCAAGTGCGGCCGACCTGACGCCCGGAGCGGCGACTATAGGGGACTGGCATGCGCGTTTTGCTGATTGAAGATGACAGCGCCGTCGCGCAGTCGATCGAATTGATGCTCAAGTCCGAGAGTTTCAACGTCTACACGACGGACCTCGGCGAAGAGGGCGTCGATCTCGGCAAGCTTTACGACTACGACATCATCCTTCTCGACCTCAACCTGCCCGACATGTCCGGCTACGACGTGCTCAAGCAGCTGCGGGTGTCGAAGATCAAAACTCCCATTCTGATCCTCTCCGGCCTCGCCGGCATCGAGGATAAGGTCAAGGGTCTCGGCGTCGGCGCCGACGACTACATGACCAAGCCCTTCCACAAGGACGAGCTGGTCGCCCGCATCCACGCGATCGTGCGCCGCTCCAAGGGTCACGCCCAGTCGGTCATCCAGACCGGCGATCTCGTGGTCAATCTCGACACCAAGACGGTCGAGGTCGGCGGCCAGCGCGTGCACCTGACCGGCAAGGAATACCAGATGCTGGAGCTGCTCTCGCTCCGCAAGGGCACCACCCTCACCAAGGAAATGTTCCTCAACCATCTCTACGGCGGCATGGACGAGCCGGAGCTGAAGATCATCGACGTCTTCATCTGCAAGCTCCGCAAGAAGCTCGCCAATGCCTCCGAAGGCCGCAACTTCATCGAGACCGTGTGGGGCCGCGGCTACGTGCTGCGCGAGCCGCACGAGGCCGACGAGCGCATTCCCGCCTGACCTTCCGGGCCCGCAGAGAACCGCAAGGTTCGCTCCTTTCGACCTGAACCCCGCCGCAAATGGCGGGGTTTTTGTTTGGATTGAACCGGCTCTCGGCATGCGCCGACCAAGGGAACGTGCAATCCTGCCTCGCGCGAATCCCGACGAACTCCCGGACCGCCCCGACATGATCCTGCAATCCCTCGCCGGCCTGCCGGCGTTCCTGGTCTATTTCTGCACGGCGCTGATCGCCGTGGTCGCCTACCTCTTCGTCTACACACGCGTCACACCGCATGACGAATTCCAGCTGATCCGCGACAACGATCCGGCGGCGGCGATTGCGCTGGGCTTAAGCCTGCTCGGCTTCGTGCTGCCGGTGGTCAGCGCGATCGCCCACTCCGCCAATGTGGTGGACTGCCTGATCTGGAGCATCATCGCGCTGATCGTGCAGATCATCGTCTATTACATCGTGAAGATCCCGGTGCCGAACCTGTCGGGGCGGATCGCCTCCGGCGAAATGGCGCCGGCGATCTGGCTCGGGCTGTCCTCGCTGGCCGCAGGCGCGCTGAACGCGGCCTGCATGATCTACTGAGCCGTTGAACCAAACCATGGCGCGCAAACCGAACCCGGACTTCGGCAAACGGCGACCGGTCGTGCCGGCGGTGCCGACGCCGCCGCGGCCGGATGCGCCATCCAAGCGCACCAACCACGTCGCGCTGCTCTTGATGGGAACGCTCGCGGTCGGCGGCAGCGCCTACGCGCTGATGCCGCGGCCGAATTGCCAGCCGGTGCCGCCGACACCGCCGGGCGTCACCGCACCGGGCGTCGTCACACCGGTCCCGCCACAACCAGGCGTCGACTGCACAACGCGCAGCTCATCGTCCGGATCGGGCGGCAGCAGCGGCTCGTCGCGCAGCAGCTTCTACAGCGGCAGCCCGTCGTCGAGCGGCACCTCCTCTTCCTCGAGCTCGTCGTCTAGCTCGTCGGTGAGCCGCGGCGGCTTCGGTTCGTTCGCGCATGCTTTCGGCTTCAGCGGCAGCTGATGCATGTTGCCGTGTCATCGCCGTGTCATCGCGCTTTCGCTTGCCCGGCGAACGCAGCTGATGGAAACTCGCCATGGCTCCGCAGACGGCAAGGCAGGGATTGGCGTTCATGAAACGCTCGCGCCGGGTATGGCTGAAATTGATGGGAAGTATCGCGATCGGCGCGGCGTCGATCGGCCTGACGCCAAGCCATGCCCGCAGCCACCACCATGCAGGACACGGAACGAAGGGAAAATCGGCGGAACGGTTGCCCTCCGGCGGCTTCGGCGGCGCGCCGCGCACCATCGCCCGCTACGGCGACGACGATCCGTCGCATGGCGGAAGCTGACACCAGGCTGACGAGCGAACGCGGTTTCCCCTCATGCAACGCATCGCATTTCCCGAACGCGACGATTGGCGGACGACTGCCGAGAACGCCGGCTTCACCTTCCACACCATCGACGGCGAACGGTACTGGGACGAGCGCGCCTATTACGCCTTCACGCTGGACGAGATCGAGCGCGCGATCGAGGCGCCGACCGGCGAGATCGACGCGATGTGTCTCGAGCTCGCCGGACGCGCGGTCAGGGATGAACGCTATCTGCGCCGGCTGAAGATACCGGAGGCGTACTGGGATCTGATCGCGGCAAGCTGGCGCCGCAGGAATCCGAGCCTGTACGGCCGGCTCGATCTCACCTTCGACGGCCGCGGCCCGGCCAGGCTGCTCGAATACAATGCCGATACGCCGACCTCGATCTTCGAGGCCGCGGTGTTTCAATGGACCTGGCTCGAACAGGCGATCCAACGCAACATCATCCCGAAGCGCGCCGACCAGTTCAACTCGATCCACGACCGGCTGATCGAGGCCTGGAAGAGGATCGGCGCGACCCACCCGCTGCATCTCACCGGACTGACCGGAAATCCCGAGGACGCCGGCACGCTCGCCTATCTCGAGGACACCGCGGCGCAGGCCGGGCTGAAGACCACGCTGCTCGACATCGAGGAGATCGGACTGCGCGACGACGGTCAGTTCGTCGACCTCGACGAACGCCCGATCGCGCTCGCGTTCAAGCTCTATCCGTGGGAGTGGATGTTCCACGACGCGTTCGGCAAGAACCTCGCGACCGCGCCGACGCAGTGGATCGAGCCGCCATGGAAGGCGATCCTCTCCAACAAGGGCATCCTGCCGCTGCTCTGGGAGATGTTCCCGAACCACCCCAATCTGCTGCCGGCCTATTTCGAGGACGACCCGCAGGCCGCCCAGCTCGGCACGTCGTTCGTGCGCAAGCCGATCTATTCACGCGAGGGCGCCAATGTCGAGCTGGTCAGCGCCGGCGTCACGCTGGTCGCCGAGCAAGGCCCCTACGGCGCCGAAGGTTTCATCCGCCAGGCGCTGGCGCCGCTGCCGAATTTTTCCGGGCAGTATCCGGTGCTCGGCAGCTGGCTGGTGGACGGCACGCCCTGCGGACTCTCGATTCGGGAAGACGAGAATCCGATCACCGGCAACACCTCGCGCTTCCTGCCGCACGCGATTTTGTAGTTCATGAACGTTGAAAGAACGCGGCTCTGTCGCCGTCATCCTGAGGTGCGAGCGCTTGCGAGCCTCGAAGGATGCACGGCCCCGCTGGTGGCCGTCGACCCTTCGAGACGCCGCTTCGCGGCTCCTCAGGGTGACGGGGTTAAAGCGAGATGTCTCGTCTCACCGCGCAGCGGACGCAACCGCCTTCAGCACATGCAGCGCGGCGCCGGCGCGCGCGACTGGCGCAGTGTTTGGCTGATAGAGCCCGCGCCGGTCGGGATATGGCCTGAACAGGTTGGTGATGCCGACCACGGATTCCGCCGCGCCAAGCGCCAGCACGCCGTCGGGCTCGAGCATCCGGGACACCTTGCCGAAGATACCGGCCTTGGTCTGCTGATCGAAATAGATCAGCACATTGCGGCAGAAGATCACGTCGAAGGTGCCGAGATGCGACAGGTCCTGCAACAGATTGAGCTGGCGGTGCTGCACCATGCCGCGGATATCGGCGTTGAGCTGCCAGAGCTCGCCCTTCTGCACGAAATACTTGACCAGCAGCTGGATCGGCAGGCCGCGCTGCACCTCGAACTGGCTGAACAAGCCGGCCTTCGCCTTTTCGAGCACCGCCTGCGACAGGTCGGTGGCGATGATCTCGATCCGCCAGCCGGCAAACAGCGCAGTCATCTCCTTCAGCAGCATCGCGATCGAATACGGCTCCTGCCCGGTCGACGACGCCGCGCACCAGATGCGCAAGCTGCGGCGCGCCGCGCGCGTCTGCGCGAGCGCGGGCAGCACCGCTTCCTTCAGATGGTCGAACGGGATCTTGTCGCGAAAGAAGAAGGTCTCGTTGGTGGTCATCGCTTCGACCACCTCGGATGTCAGCAGCTCCGCGCCACCCTTCATCCGCTGCACCAGCTCGGGAATCCCGGCGAGGTTCGACCGGCGCGCCAAGGGCAACAGGCGGCTCTCGACGAGATATTGCTTGTCGGCGGAGAGATCGAGGCCGGAACGGTCTTTCAGCAGCTTACGCAGATACTCGTAGTCCAGCGGCGTCACGAACGGTCTCCCGCAAATACCCGAACAAGCTTCGGTGCGATCTGATTGAGCGGCAGCACCGCGGCGCAGATGCCGGCATTGACCGCAGCACCGGGCATGCCCCACACCACGCTGGTCGCTTCGTCCTGGGCGATCACGCTGCCGCCGGCGGCGACGATGTCCTTGCCGCCGCGCATGCCGTCGGAGCCCATGCCGGTCAGGATCACCGACATGATGCTGCCCTGCCAGACATCGATCGCGGAGGTGAACATCGGATCCACCGCGGGCTTGCAGAAATTGACCGGCGGCCCGTCGTCGAGCGCGATCGTGGCATCGACGCCGTGGCGGGCGACGCGCATGTGGCGCCCGCCGGGCGCCAGATAGATCTGGCCCGGCTTGATGCTCTCGCCGTCGATCCCCTCATGCGCCGGCCGCTTGCTGGTGCGCGCCAGATGCTCGGCGAGAATGGTCGTGAAGGTCGGCGGCATGTGCTGGGTGATCAGCACCGGGAAGCGATCGATCACCGGGCCGATCTCGGCGACCAGCGTCATCAGCGCCTGCGGGCCGCCGGTCGACGAGCCGATCAGCAGCACCTTGGGCGGCAGCAGGCCGAACGAACGGCGCGTGGCCTGGGCCGGCGCTGTGTGCGCAGCAGCGGGCGCCAGCGGACGCGGCCTGTCATGACCGGGCGCAAGCGGCGGGCTTGCCATCGAGTGCAGCGGGTTGCGCCGCGCCTTGGCGCCGAGATGACGGATCTTCTGGATCAGGTCGTGGCGGAAGGTTTCCGCGGCGGTGGCCTCGCGCGTGCTTTCCGGTTTCGGAATGTAGTCGGACGCACCGAGCGAGAGAGCCTTCAGGCTGATCTCCGCGTTGCGGCGGGTCAGCGTGGAGGCCATGATGACGACGAGATCGCGCTTCTTCGCCAGCAGCTGCGGCAGCGCCGAGATGCCGTCGAGGTCGGGCATCTCGATATCGAGCACCGCGACATCGGGGTTGATGCGTTCGAGCTGGTTGACGGCGTCGAGGCCGGTGCGCAGCGAGGCGACGACTTCCATGTCGGGCTCGGCGCCGATCCAGCGCGAGATCATCCCGCGGATCACCACGGAATCGTCGACCACCATCACCCGCACCTTGTCGGAACGGGTCGATGTCGGGACCGCAGTACTTGTCAACGCAACACTCATGACTTCACCAGCGACGCAACACGACGCACAACAACCGTTGAGCCGAAGGCTTCTGCCGCCGGATCGAACGAAGAATCTAAGTCAGCATGATCTTCTCGGAAAACCGGTTCCCATTTTTCCGGATCATGCTCTAAATGAGTCCGACTTCCTGGAACTTCGCGGTGACGATGTCCCGGTCGAACGGCTTCATGATGTATTCGTTGGCACCGGCATGCAGCGCGCGTGCGATATGCGCGACGTCATTCTCGGTGGTGCAGAACACGACCTTGGGCTGATCGCCGCCGGGCATGCGGCGGAGATTGCCGAGAAACTCGTAGCCGTCCATGACCGGCATGTTCCAGTCGAGCAGCACCGCTTCCGGCATCGCGCGCTTGCAGGCCTCGAGCGCCTTGGCGCCGTCCTCGGCCTCGACGATCTGGAAATCGAGCCCTTCCAGAATGCGGCGGGCGACCTTGCGAATGACGCTTGAGTCATCGACAACAAGACAGGTTCTCATCTGCGACCTCTACTTCCTCATCCCCGGTGGGATGTTTCAGTTCTTCAGTTCGGGCGGCCCTGTTCACGCCGCTTTGGCGTCGGGCACCAGTTCGAGCACGCGATCGATATCGAGGACGACCATGAGCTGGCCGTCGAGGCGGTGGACGCCGCCGGCGAGCTTGGCCATGCGGGGATCGAGGTTGACCGGATTGTCCTCGCGGCTGTTTTCGGAGAGCCGCAGCACTTCGCCGATCTGGTCGATCAGCAGGCCATAGGATTCGCCGCGCTGGTCGACGCCGACCGCCATCGGAGGCTTACCGTCGTCGGCCTTCGGCAGCCCGAGCCGGGCGCGCATGTCGACCACGGTGACGATACGTCCGCGCAGATTGAGCACGCCGGCGATCTCGCTGGAGGCCAGCGGCACCCGCGTCAGCCGCTCCGGCATGAACACGTCCTGCACCCGCGAGATCGGCAGGCCGAACAGCTGCCCGCCGATCACGGCGGTGACGTATTCGGCCATCGCGCCTTCGCTGGTCTCGGTCTTGCTGGTCATCGATCCCTGTCCTTATCCCGTGTCAGGCCGCGCGGCGCAGTTCGGCGGTCTGCTCTTTCAGCGCCGCGATCAGCCCGGGACGATCAAACTTGGCGACATAGTCGTGGAAGCCGGCCTGCCGGCCGCGCTCGATCGCCGCCGGCGACACCATCGCCGACAGCGCGATGATCGGCAGCCCGATCAGATTGTGGTCGCTTCGGATGTTCTCGGCGAACTCAAAGCCGTTCATCTCGGGCATCTCGATGTCGGTCAGCACGACGTCGAAGCTCTGTCCCGAACGCAGCGCGGCGAGCCCTTCCTGCGCGCCGCCCGCGGTCCTGACCTTGTAGCCGGCGGCCTTCAAGACCGGCGCCAGCATGTTGCGGAAGAAGGCTGAGTCATCGACCAGCAGCACCGACTGCGCCGAGGCCGACGGCCGCATCTCCTTGCGCGAGAACCAGTCGGCGAACGCCATCGGCAGGAAGTGGCCGACGTCGATCACCTCGGTGGCCTGGCCCTTGATCACGGCCGAACCCAAAATGCCGTCCTGCGAACCCGCAACCTCGATGTTGAGCCGCTCCTCGACGATGTCGATGATCTCGTCGACCACGAGCCCCATCGAGCGTCCGTCGTCGGCGAACACCAGGATCGGCTGCGAGCCCTGCGACTGCACCTCGACCCCGGCCATCTGCACCAGCGGCATCAGCTGCTCGCGGTACTGCACCATGTAGCGGCCGTTCGAGAGCTCGATCTTGTCGGTTGCGATCTCCTCCAGCCGGGTGACGAGGCCGAGCGGCACCGCCTTGGGCTGCGAGGAGCCGGCGCGGAACACCAACAGCGAGGTCAGCTGCTCGCCGCTTGCCGCGTGGGCGTTCGCATTGTCGTCGGCGAGGTCATGGGCCGAGGAGCCGGACGCGCCGAGGGCTTTTGCAATCCCGTTGGGGTCGATGATCATGATGACGGCGCCATCGCCCAAAATGGTGTTGCCGGAGAACATGTCGATGTGCCGCAGTTTTGTGGACATCGGCTTGACCACGATCTCCTCGGTGTGGAACACGCCGTCGACCACGATGCCGAAGGTCTGGCTGCCGACCTGCGTGACCACGATGAAGCCGTTCTCGGCATCGGTGGTCGTCGCGCCGTCGTCGATCTTCAAGAGCTTCTTGAGGTGGATCAGCGGCAGCAGCTTGTTGCGCAGGCGCAGCACTGCGGTGTCCTTGATGCGCTCGATGCGGTGCTCGGAGTTGGCGCGGGCCCGCACCAGCTCGACCACGGACAATTGAGGAATCGCAAAGCGGTCGCCGCCGGCTTCCACGATCAAAGCGGAGACGATCGCCAAGGTCAGCGGGATCTTGATGGTGACCGAGGCGCCCTCGCCGGCCACGCTCTTGATGTCGATGGTGCCGCCGATCTGGTCGATATTGGTGCGCACCACGTCCATGCCGACGCCGCGGCCGGACACCGAGGTGACTTGGGCCGCGGTCGAGAAGCCCGGCGCGAAGATGAACTTGTGGATCTGGGCCTCGGTCATCTTCTCGAGCTCGGCCTCGGTGACGAGACCGTTCTGGAGCGCCTTGGCCTTGATCCGCTCGGTGTTGAGCCCGCGGCCATTGTCGGCGATGCAGATGATGATGTGGCCGCCCTCGTGATAGGCGGAGAGGCGAATGGTGCCCTGCTCCGGCTTGCCGGCGGCGACCCGCTCGGCGGTGGTCTCGAGCCCGTGATCGGCGGAGTTGCGCACCATATGCGTCAGCGGATCCTTGATCAGGTCGAGCACCTGGCGGTCGAGCTCGGTGTCGGCACCGTGCATCTCGAGCTCGATCTGCTTGCCGAGCTCGCCGGAGAGATCGCGGACGATGCGCGGCAGCTTCTGCCAGGCATTGCCGATCGGCTGCATGCGCGTCTTCATGACGCCTTCCTGCAGCTCGGCGGTGACGTTGGAGAGCCGCTGCAAGGGCACCTTGAACTCGGTGTCCTCGTTGCGGCGGGAGATCTCCAGCAGCTGGTTGCGGGTCAGCACCAGCTCGGAGACCATGGTCATGAGGTGTTCGAGGGTGTCGACATTGACCCGGATCGACTGGTTGGCGATCTTGTCGCCTTCCTGGACGTCCTCAGCGGCCGCCTTGCGGGCCGGCTTCTTCACAGCCTCGGCCGGCTCGGTGGCGGGAGCCGCAGCGGCAGGCTTCGCGGCCGGCGCCGGTGCGGCGACTTCGGTCTCGGTCTCGCGGAAGGCGCGCTCGAGCTCGTCGAGCGAGACCTCGCCCGGACGCAGCGGACGCTCCAGCGTCTGCACCACCAGCGTGCCTTCGGTCATGTTAGCCTGCACGGACGGAGCTTCGACGACAGGCACGTCCTCTTCAGCGGCAACCGCCATCGCCGCCATGCCGTGCTCGACCATCGCCTCCAGCTGATCGATCAGATCGCGGTCATTGCCTTCGGGCTCGGCCTCGGTCGCCTCGAGCCCTGCAAGGATCTCCTTGATGCGGTCGATCGAGGACAGGATCAGCGTCACGGCTTCCGCCTTCACCGGCATGCCGTCGCGGAATTTGCCCATCAAGGTCTCGCCGGCATGCGCCAGCGCCTCGAGCCGCGGCAGCCCGAGGAAGCCGCAGGTGCCCTTGATGGTGTGCACCAGCCGGAAGATGTTATCCAGGATCTTCGCGTTGTTCGGATCCTGCTCGAACTGCACCAGCTGGTTGTCGACCGTATCCAGGCTCTCGCTGCTCTCCGTCAGGAACTCGCGCAACAGATCGTCCATGAAACCAACCTTCGAAAAACGCCGAAAACGCAGCGGCGCGCAACATCGACGCGCCTGACGGAACTCAGGTCAGCTTCTCCGCAAAGCGTTTAAGTTTGGTTGAGCAAATGGAAAGGAACGGGATCAACAAAGAGATAAGGCCGCGCGATCGAATCGCGCGGCCGGTCGTAACCTTTGATTAATGATATCGGCGCGGCCGCGGTCAGGACGCGGCAATGATAACCTTGTCGCCGTCGAGCGCGAGCGTCACCTTCAGCCCGCAGGCTTCCGCCAGCAGGCGGGTGTAGTGCGGTTGCACCGCATGCGCATCGACCGTGTTCGGCGAGGTCGCATTCAGGAGATCGACGATGTTCTGCGGCACGCGCGCATTGAAGCCCGCAGCCGTGATGCGGAAGCTCATCGCCTCGCCTTCGCCGACCGGATCGATCGTGAGCGTGCCGCCACGCGGGATCGTCTGCTGCGCGATGACCAGCATGTTCAAGAGCAGCTTGACCCGGTTCTTGGGCAGGAGCAGCCGCGGCAAATTCCAGGTCAGCGTCACCTTGCCGTCCTCGATATGCCCCTTCGCCATGTTCTGGGCATCGCCGAGATCGATCTGCGCGCCGGAGGAACCGGCCGCGCCGAACGCCAGCCGGCAGAACTGCAACCGCGCCGAAGCGGTCTTGGCGCTCTTGCGAATCAGATCGAGCGCGAAGTCGCGGTCTTCGGGCTTGGGATTGTCGTCAAGGACCTCAAGCCCATTGACGATCGCGCCGACCGGACTGATGAGATCGTGACAGACCCGCGAGCACAAGAGCGCCGCGAGTTCGAGCGCATCGGGAGCGGGACCGGGAGACGAAGTGCCAGACATCTATTGTTTCCTGGAAAGCCGCACGCCGACCGAGGAGTGCGAATCACGCATGCCTGTCGGCTTGATACACCGCGCAGACGGATGCTGCCAGCTTGCGGCGGGACTGATAAAGCATGATCCGAAAAAGTGGAAACCGGTTTTCCGAAAAGATCATGCTCAAACAAGGAGATGAGATCATGATGCGATGCTCCGTCATCGCATCATGATCTCAGGGAACACAAACAGGATATGCGACCCGCTGACATGAGACCCGCACATGAATAAGGCAAAGCCGTCCCTGATCGGCTGCGAGGCCGCCGCGACGCTGCTCGAATCACTGACCGAACTGGTGATCCGCGCCGGCGACGCGATTCTTGCGGTCAATCGTTCGACGATGAATGTTGCCGGCAAGGACGATGGGTCGCCGGTCACCGAGGCCGATCTCGCCGCCGACCACATCATCGTCGAAGGGCTGACGCGGCTCGCGCCGCAGGTGTCGCTGCTGTCCGAGGAGCGCGTCCATCTGGCGACGCCGCCCTATAAAGACAGTTTCTTCCTGATCGATCCGCTCGACGGCACCAAGGAGTTCGTTGCCGGCCGCAATGAATTCACCGTCAATGTGGCGCTGGTCACGCAAGGCGTGCCGCTGCTCGGCATCGTCGGCGCACCGGCGCTCGGGCTGATCTGGCGCGGCATCGTCGGCAAGGGCGCGGAGCGGTTGACGCTGCAGGGCGGCGCGGTTTCGCAGGCGGTGCCGATCAAGACCCGTCCCTGCCCGCCGCGCGGCGCGCCATGGACGGTGGCAGTGAGCCGCTCGCATGGCGATGCGCGCACCGAAGCCTTCATCGACGCGCGCGGCAACGCGGTCCGCGCCGTGCTGGGCTCGGCGGTCAAATTCGGCCGTGTCGCCGAGGGCGAAGTCGATATCTATCCCCGCCTGTCGCCGACATCGGAGTGGGATGTTGCGGCAGGTCACGCGGTCGTCGTAGCGGCCGGCGGCAAGGTCACCGATTCGAAGGGAAGCCCATTGCATTTCGGGCTCGGCCGCGAAGACTTCCTGGTGCCGGAATTCATCGCCTGGGGCGACCCGGCCGCGGCGCCGTGATCACTGCGCGAGATTGTCTTCCAGCTCCGGCCAACGCGCCGCGGCTTCCTTCAAAAAGCGCGCGGGATCGGCGGCGAACGCGTCACGGCTGCGTTCCCGGTTGAACAGGTAAAGCCTGTTCCCGACGACGGCCCAGAATCGCGGATTGCCCGCGCAGGTGACGCCCCGCACCAGATCGGTCGGATCGTAACCGCCGAATTGCGGGCCATAGATTTCGGGATGCGCCACGAACGAAGCGCGGTTGCCCTCGTTGCGGAAACGCCAGACCACGCCGTTCTCCGCGGCCTCGAATTCCGGCCGCCCCTGGGTGGCGGCGGCGTCGGTGAAATAGGCGACGGGATCGAATCCCTCGATCGCCAATCCGGAGTAGCGGTTCGTCACCACGCGCTCGGTTGTGGTGGCCTGAACAGGCAAGGAGGGCCAGATGGCCGCCAAAATGCCCGCCAACAGGCCGAAAAACGCCATCCCCCGGCACGATCCATATCTTTCCTGCCGTTGTGCCGTCATAGTTGATACCGATAACATCCGAGTCGAGGGGACACCGGGCGCAACCTAGAGCCGTGCCTGTTGGCATCAGGTTAAAGGGCAGCGCCCGGATTTCGATAGCAGGGGTTCTTAATGACTTTCGCATCACGCCTTGCCGCGGTCGCGTTTGCCGCGCTGATGTGCTGGAGCGCAGGGGCGTCCGCGCAGCAGGGCCCGCCACTGCAATATCCGCCGCCACAGCGTGAGCCGACCCCGTATACTTACGGGCCCGACGAATTGGTCAATGCCGGACACAAGTTCTTCGGCAATGTCTCGCGCGGACTCGCCTCGGTCATCGAGCGCGCCGTCAGCCAGTGGGGCCTGCCCAATGGTTATGTGCTCGGCGAGGAAGGCTCTGGCGCCTTCGTGGCCGGGCTGCGCTATGGCGAAGGCACGCTCTACACCAAGAACGCTGGCGACCTCAGGGTCTACTGGCAGGGTCCCTCGGTCGGCTTCGACTGGGGCGGCGACGGCGCGAGGACCATGACGCTGGTCTACAACCTGCCTTCGACCCAGGCGATCTATCAGCGCTTCGTCGGCATCGACGGCTCGGCCTATATCGTCGGCGGCTTCGGCATGACGGCGCTGACCGCCAACAACATCGTGCTGGTCCCGATTCGCTCGGGCATCGGCTTGCGGCTCGGCGCCAGCGTCGGCTATCTCAAATTCACCCCGCGCGCGACCTGGAACCCGTTCTAGGGCGTTTCCAGCCGAGCGGACGCCGGTTCGCATCAAGAAGACGCGTCAGGACAGAATCTGGAGCCTCGATCCGATTCAATCGGAACGAAGCGCGAGGTCGCAGCCCTGATCGGGCGATGAGGCCGGCGCTCCGGCACGGTTAGCAATTCAGGTTAACGCGGCAATCGGGCTGGCCTTTGGCCGGTCCGCCGTGGCATTGTGATTAACAAATTCCTTCTTTTCTTGGAGTGACCCTTCATGATCGAGCCGATCATGTACGCGGCGATCGGTTTCCTGATCTCGATGCTGTGCGATGCGGCCTGATGATCGTTCCGCTGGTGCACAACCGGGCGGTGCGGCTGACCACGCGCCGCATGGAGGCGGCCACCCCGCTGTCGATGGCCGAGATCCAGGCCGACAAGGACCAGCTCCGCGCCGAATTCGCGATGTCGGCCCGCCGGCTCGAGATGAGCGTCGACCAGCTCAAGAGCAAGACCACGAGCCAACTCGCCGAGCTCGGCAAGAAGACCGATGCGATCAACCGCATGAAGATCGAGCTCGGCGAGAAGAACGCCGCGATCTTCGCGCTGGAAGCGCGCGAAAAGGCGATGAAGGATCAGCTTCGCGCCACCGAGGAAGAGTTCTCGGCCAAGACCGAGCTGTTGCGCAACGCCGAGCAGGCGCTGACCGACAAGCAGGGCGAGCTCGGCAAGATCAACGCCGAGCTCAACGACCGCGCGATGACCGCCGACAGCCGCCAGATCGAACTGGTCGCGGTGCGGACCCAGGTCGAGGAGCTGAAGAACCGGGTCGGCGATGCCGCCAGGGAATTCGCGGCAACCGAAGCCCGCCTCGCCCAGGAGCGCAGCCAGTCGGAAACCGCGACGCGCGACCTCACCGACGCGCGCGGCCGGGTCGAAAATCTGAGCCAGCGCGTCACCGATCTCGACCGCCAGCTCGTCGCCCAGGTCAAGGAAGCCGAGATGCTCGGCAACCGGGTCAACGACCTTGAGACGCGGCTTGCGACCCAGGGCAAGCTGCTTGCCGAGCGCGAATTCGAGAACGGCCAGTTGAAGCAGGCCAACGCCGCCGCCGAGCGGACCGTGCAGGAGCTGCGCGAGGAGATCGCAGCAGTGGGCGGCGGCAAATCCTCTGCGCTCGACAAGCTGCGGCAGGAGAAGGCTCAAGTCGAGGAGGAGCTGCGCACCGTCAGCGACGAGCGCGGCAAGCTGCAGCGCGACATCAACGCGATCCAGCAGCAGGCCGAGAGCTCCTGGGCGACCGAGCGGATGGAGAATGCGCTGCTGCGCGAGCGCATCAACGACATTGCCGCCGAGGTGGCCAAGCTCGCGATCCAACTCGAGGGCCCGAATTCGGCGATCGAGGCCATGCTGGCGGCGGAGCCGACGGTGCCGGCCAAGGCGGCTGCCAAGCCCGCCAACGGCGTCTCGCCGGGCAGCGGGTTACCCGAGGGCGGCGGCACGCTCGCCGAGCGCATCCGGGCGCTGCAGTCACACGCCTCCCGCGCCCGCCAGCAAGGCGCCTGATTCCCGCAGGGTTTGGCTTGACACCCCTACCCGGCACTTCGTAAATCGCACGCTCTGACGAAGCGCCTTAATCGACCGGCCGCCGACCAGCGGCCTTTGGCACGTCACATCCCGGACGCATAGCTCAGCGGGAGAGCGTTCCCTTCACACGGGAGAGGTCCAAGGTTCGATCCCTTGTGCGTCCACCATCCTGCCTCCTGAACTCTGCCAGGTGCGAACGATTGTCGACATTCTGCTGTCCTCCGGGACCGCCTCACAAAAATGTCGAAAACAACCCCATGCAAAGTAGCCGAGGCGAGCCGGATCAACGGGTTACGCCATTTCCGAATTTTGATTAACTCGTCGCGCAAAACACCGGCAGGCCAGCGGCGCCGATCTCGGCGATGCGGCCCGGCATTCCGGCTCACTGCCGGCGGCGCTGCGGTGCGGATGACGGCTTGGCGTTGCGCCGGCTGAGCTCGCCGAGCAGGTCGCGAACGGCGCCGTCGAGTTCGTCGGGTGGCGGGATGGCGTGATCGGCGTGCTGCGTGCCGGCCCGCCGATACCAGCCGGAGGCGGAGCTGTCGTCATTCGCGGCGCGAACCTGCGGCGCACGAACGTGAGCGCGCGAGGCGGATCCCCGCCGCCGGCGCGAGATCAGCTCGCGTGCGCCGTACCCCGAGATGAAACCGATCCCGGCGACGAGAGCGACAATCAGAAGCTCAAGCATCGTGTTGCCCCCAATCACCGTGCCGCAATGCAATATGCGCGACAATGCGGCGGCGGCTTGACCGGGCCGGTTCCTTTTCACTGTATCGAGCACAACCCTGCCCCTCGGAATCGTACGGGGTTTTGTTTGCAGGCCTCCTCGGCTACCTTCCCGGAACTCGCGGGGGCCGGAGTCTGGATGCGCAAGGGCAACGACTACATTTTGAAGCTGCGGCCTTGGTCGTTGTCGACATTCGTCGTCGCCCTGCTTGCGGTGGTGCTGGCCACCGCGACCCAGGAGATGTTCTCGAGCTTCGGCATGCAGTTCTATTTCGCGGGCTTCGTGCCGGCGATCCTGATCGCCGGCCTGATGGGCGGCGCGCCCGCCGGCGCGTTTGCGACCATCATCACGGTACCGATCGTCTGGTGGGCGTTCATGCCGCCCTATTTCGAGTTCGGCTGGCCGACGGCCGGCGACTATGACAGCCTGGCGATGTTCCTGCTGTCGAGCGCGCTCTTGGTCTGTTTCTCGCAGCTCTATCGGGAAGCGCTGGCAATTCTGCGGAAGTAGCGGACGACCCAGGCCGTGGCCCGGCCGCCGGCGATAGCGCACCGGTTGCCTTGTCGTGGATCGTTCGCTCTCAGATCCCGAACATCCAGATCGCGACGATGGTGGCCAGCGTTGCCACGCCGCTGATGGTCCAGCCCGCCGCGTAGAAGGTGTCCTCGGGGGCGGTGTCGAGCACCGTATTGGTGGTTTCCGTCATTGACCGCCAGCGCATGGCGTCTCTCCTCGGAACTCCTGCCCGGCCAGATAACGCGGCGCCCGGTTCCCGGTTCCGCGGCGGCCATGCCGATCACGCAGAGCTCACGGATTGCTGATCGGTGCCGCGGAACCCTGCGACATTCTGTCCCGTTGAGGCTCGCCGGAAACCAACTTGGGAGAACATCCGATGCGAACACTGATCCTCGCCGCCACCGCCCTTGCCTTCGTCTCGTCCACCGCGCTCGCGCAGGACAAGGCGGGCGGCAGCCCGGCCCCCGCCGCGCAGAGCGGCGACACCGCGACCAAGGGCGAGGCGGCCAAGGCGCCGAAGAAAGCGAAGAAGATCGCCAAGAAATCGAGCGCCAAGACCGGTGCCGCCGCCACCGGCGCTGCCCCGACCGGCAGCGATGCCACCAAGCAATAAACAGAAACAATCGCGCTCGGTGATCCAACTGGCGACCACGGACTTGCCGAGCACGGACTTGTCGAGCACGGAAAAGGCCGCCCGAAGGCGGCCTTTTTACTGTCTCGGTGCGGATGTTGCCTCGGCCCGTCGCGTCGCAATCGAGTGCGCCGACCACCTCGGGCAGTGGAAAGTTGGGGCAGTGGAAGTTGGATCAGTGCAGGCTGGACCAGCGAGCGTTGGACCAGCGAATTCAGGTGCGGGAGGGGGAGCGAAAGAGTTGCGGAGCTGATAATCCGCACCGCCATCGGATCGTTCTGAAAATTGACCACCAGCTCCAGGAATTGCTCCACCTCCCGCACCTTCTGTTGTGCCGCGCGTGCAGGGGCGACGCATGATCCAAACGGGCTATCACTGCAAACGCGAGGAAAGATTCATCGATAGACTTAATGCGGAGCGCCATTGTCGCGCCTGTTCGCGAGCCCGCTCTCGCGTAGCCGCTCGGCAAACCAGAGCGATGTCGCGCTATCGATGGCTCCGCCGGCATAGACCTCGGTAAAGCTCACCCCGCCTTGTCCGACGATCACCAGCACGCCCATCGCATAGGCAAACCAGACATTCGGGTCGGTCAGCGCCTGCAGCTTGCGCTGATCGTGCTCGATCGGCTGGTGATTGCTGTCCTTGCGCAGTTCGATGGCCAGGAGATTGTTCGGGATGTCGCGCTGATGCACGACGATATCGGGATAGATCGACTTGCCGAGATGGTCGTCGGTCGAGCTCCCTGAGCCGCGCGGCAGCCGCAGCGTGCGTTCGCCGAGCCGGTCGTAGTTGCAATCGACCTGCCAGCCGGAAAATTGCCGCTCGACATAGACCGCCAGCCGGTGAGTGAGCGTTCGCTCGCCGAGATCGCGCTCCAGCAGGAACATCTCCTGCGCATAGAATTCCTCCACGGCGGCGATCACCTTGTTCAGCTCGGTCTGCATCGACGCCTCCGACTGGACTGGGCCGCCGCCGCGGCCTTTCAGCTACGCCTCTACATATGCACTTCGATCAGCCGCGGTCCCGGCTCCGCGACGGCTTCCGCGAGCGCCTTGTTGAACTCGTCGGCGGTCGTCACCGCCCTGCCCGGTACCCCCATGCCCCTGGCGAGTGCGACGAAGTCGAGCGTCGGCCGATCGATCTTCAGCATGTCCTGCGCCCGCTTGCCCGGCTCGCCGGCGCCGACGCCGTCGAACTCGCCGCGCAGGATCTGATAGATGCGGTTGGCGAACACGATGGTCACGACGTTGAGCCCTTCGCGCGCCTGGGTCCACAGCGACTGGATCGTGTACATCGCGCTGCCGTCGCCGACCATGCAGATCACCTTGCGGTCCGGACAGGCGACCGCCGCGCCGGTTGCCACCGGCGTCGAGAAGCCGATCGAGCCGCCCATGTTCTGCAGCCAGTCATGCGGCGCGGCCGCCGCCGTCGGCGGGAAGAAGCCGCGGCCCGTGGTGACGGATTCATCGACCATGATGGCGTGCTCGGGGATCGCGCACGCAATCGCCTGCGCGATCGTGGCGTGGTCGAGCGCACCGGTCGGCTTGACCAGTTCCTGCAATTGCTGCGGCTTGACGTCCTGCGCGGTCGCATGCAGCGCGCCCGCGAGCGCCTCGAGCGCCGCGACCGAATTCTCGCCCCAGGCGGTCATGCGATGCACCTCGCAGCCTTCCGCCTTCAGCATGCTCGGCTTGTTCGGATAGGCGAAGAACGCCACGGGATCGTTGGCCTCGACCAGCACGATGTGACGGAATTTCTTCAGGATCGGCAACGCCTGCTCGATCACATAGGGAATGCGGTTGATCGAGAAGCGGCCGCGGCCGCGCGCCATGCGCGGGTGATAGGTCTGGCCCATCACCGTGCAGCCGGTCTTGCCGGCGATGCGCTCGGCGAGCGCCAGCCCGTGCTCGGTCAGCGCGCTGCCGGTGACGAGCAGCAGCGTATGCGCGGCATCGCCATGCAGGATTTTCGCCGCGGCATCGACCGCCTGCGGCGAATAGCTCGGACGCTGCGTGTCCACGGGCACCTCGGCGATGCCGTCGGCTTCGTTCCAGGCGGTGTCGGCCGGCAGGATCAGGGTCGCGATCTGCGGCGGCGCGCTCCTGGCGGCGGCGATCGCAGCCGCGCCGTCGGCGGCGACCGACTTGGCATCCGGCGAGGTGCGCACCCAGGACGACATCGGCCGCGCCAGGCCCTCGATGTCGGATGTCAGCGGCGCGTTGTAGCCGATGTGGTACGTGGCATGCTGACCGACGATGTTGACGATGCCGGAATGCGCCTTCTTGGCGTTGTGCAGATTGGCAAGGCCGTTGGCGAGGCCGGGCCCGAGATGCAGCAGCGTCGAGGCCGGCGTTCCCTTCATGCGGAAATAACCGTCGGCCGCACCGGTCACCACGCCTTCGAACAGACCGAGCACGCAGCGCATGCCCGGGACCTTGTCCAGCGCCGCGACGAAATGCATCTCCGAGGTGCCGGGATTGGTAAAGCAGACATCCACGCCGCCTGCGACCAATGTCCGCACCAGACTTTCCGCACCATTCATGCTCTCGCTCCCGTTTCGAGATGTTCTTGAGGTCGCTCAGAGTATGATCCGATCCGATTGAATCGGATCATGCTCGTATCCTTTTGTTTGGTCGCATTTTCTTCACGCGACCCGGTGCCCACTTCGCTTGAAAACGCTCCAGCTTTTGTTTGGTCGCGCTTTCTTGACGCGAACCGGTACCCACTTCGCTCGAAAACGCTCCAGATCAACCATTCTTCAGCCGCGTCGTCAAAGGCTTGGCCGGACAATGCAGGTATCGCTTCCGATCTGTTGCCTTTTTAAACCGTGTTGTTCGAAAATGCCTGAGGTCACGGCTTCGTCGCTTGCGAAACGCCGGCAATTGTGGCCTCTCTGACTGCATATTTGATTGTTCGCGAGGACGACGACCATGCGCCCGATTGCCTTGATGTTTGCCGCGCTCACGATCCTGGCAGGTGCCGGCCAGGCCCACGCCCAGTTCTTCGACTCTCGCGGCTATCAGTCCGAAGCCCCGAGCTTCTTCGGCGGCGGCGGCGCAAGCCCGATCCCGCGCACCACCGTCAACTACCCGACCAACTACGCCCCCGGCACCATCGTGGTGAACACCGCCGAGCGCCGGCTCTATCTGGTGCTGGCGAACGGCCAGGCGCTGCGCTACGGCATCGGCGTCGGCCGCGACGGCTTCCGCTGGAGCGGTGTCCACCGCATCTCCGCAAAGAAGGAATGGCCGTCGTGGACGCCGCCGTCGCAGATGCTGCGCCGCCGCCCCGATCTGCCGCGCCACATGAACGGCGGCATCGAGAATCCGCTCGGCGCGCGCGCGATGTATCTCGGCTCGACGCTCTACCGCATCCACGGCTCGAACGAGCCGGAGACGATCGGCCAGGCCGTCTCGTCGGGCTGCTTCCGCATGACCAACGACGACGTCACCGATCTCTATGGTCGGGTCTCGGTCGGCACCACCGTGGTGGTGAAGAACAACTGATCGCGTCGATTTCAACGGAACCAGGCGCCGCCATTCGGCAAGATCGCTGATCCCGCCGCCTTGATCCCTCCTTGCGCTGCCGCAAACCTTGCGGCAGCGTTGTCACAATGCCCCAGCACCGTCCTTCGATCCTCGTCCTTCTTGCCGCAACGCTCGCCGCTTGCCTCGCTGATGCCGCGCTGCCCGCGGCCGCCACCGAGGTACCGGCGATCGCCGCGCGCCAGCGCAACGAGAAGAAGGTCTTCACCGACGCCGAGATCGTGGAGGGCTTTCTGAAAACCGCGTTCGGCGCCGAATATCATCTCGCCGGGCGGGTCGACCGAATCCGCAAGTACGACAGTCCGGTGCGCGTGTTCGCCGACGGCAGCCGCGCCGACCGCAAGGTCCAGCTCGCCAGGGTCGTCGCCGACATCCGCAGCAAGGTGCAGCATCTCGACATCGCGATAACCGAGAACAACGAAGCGGCCA
Source organism: Bradyrhizobium sp. USDA 4510 (assembly GCF_054059095.1). NCBI lineage: Bacteria > Pseudomonadati > Pseudomonadota > Alphaproteobacteria > Hyphomicrobiales > Nitrobacteraceae > Bradyrhizobium > Bradyrhizobium sp. USDA 4510. The sequence continues at coordinate 5,912,009 of NZ_JBSSBT010000001.1, forward strand.
ATGTCGTGGTCAAGCTGGTGCGCGACCGCGAGCTGTACCGCACGATCGCGACTTTCTACGGCCAGGAGCGCGCCAGGGAGATCCGCTCCTCGCTCGACCCGCAATGCCTGTCCGGCTTCCGCAAGAACGAGAACTACGAAATCGAGCATTCCGACGTGATCCTCACCGTCGACAACGGCGATTTCGTCTTCCTCGACTGCGCCTATGAGGAGCTGTTGCAGTCGCTCGGCCCGATCAACGACACCGCCACCGTGCCCTGGACCATGTTCAACGACAACGTCTCGATGGGCTATTTCGACGTCTACGACCAATATCTGCTCAACCTGCTCTACGACCCCCGCATCAAGCCCGGCATGACCGTGCAGGAGGTCAAGGCCGTGCTGCCCGCCGTCCTCGCCGACGTCCGCGCCTGGGTGGCGAAGGTGAACCATCTGGAGTGAGGGTGGCGGCCTCCGTCGATCGGCGCACACGCTCGCGGCATTCACAGCCGTCGTCCCGGCGAAGGCCGGGACCCATACGCCGCAGCGGGTGTTGTGGATGGGACTCGTCGTTCCGACATCGCGCAACAATGAACTTCGGTGGCAATGGGTCCCGGCCTTCGCCGGGACGACGATGAAGTCGGAAAGCAGTCCAGGTCCCCTCATCCTGAGGCGCACTCGCGCATCTCGAAGGATACACGGCCACAGTCAGGCCGTCGTGGTTCGAGACGGCCGCTGCGCGGCCTCCTCAGCATGACGGTGATGGAATGAGCGCGCGATCTCCCCAATCGTCGTCCTGGCGAAAGCCAGGACCACCGCACTTGATGATGAACGAGATCGCGGCCACAGCATCGCGCAACAATTGACATTTGGGGTAATGGGTCCTGGCTTTCGCCAGGACGACGAGGATGGTTCTCGCGCGAGGTAACGTAGCGTCATTGCGTAGTCCTCGCCCGGCTTTGACCGGGCGATCCAGTATTCCAGAGACAGTCATTGTTGAACCGCGCGCACGAAGGCATGGTTGCGTGGCGGCGGTCCTGAATTCTCGCATTGGTTGTATTATAATCGCATGACAATGCACGGCGCAGGTCGGATGCGCGCCAAAAAAGTGTGCTATAAGCACGTGCGATGATCGAGCTTCCCCGTACCCAGGCCTTGCGTTGCTTCATCACGGTTGCCCGTGAAGGCACGGTATCGCGCGCAGCGGCGATGCTGAAGCTGACCCAGCCCGCGGTCAGCCTGCAGCTGAAGGCACTCGAGGAAAGCACCGGGCTGCAGCTGTTCAACCGCACACCTGCCGGATTCACCCTGACCGAGGCCGGCGCCGCGCTGCTGCCGCTGGCGCACCGGGCGGTGGCGGCCGCGTCCGACTTCAAGGCGATGGCGGACTCGCTGAACGAGGCACAGCGCGGCACGCTGCGCGTCGGCACCATCCTCGACCCCGAATTCACCCGGCTCGGGCCGTTCGTGCGCAGCCTTGCGATGTCCTCGCAGCGCACCGAAGTCTTCCTGCGTCATGGCGTGAGCGACGACGTGCTGGCGCAGATCGGCCGCGGCGAACTCGACGTCGGCTACTATGTCGACGCCACGCCGCAGGACCAACTCGTCCATCACAGCTTCACCGAACGGACCATCGTCGATGGCCGCTACCAGCTCGCCCCGCTGCTTTGCTACGACTACCGGGTGATCGCACCGATCGCCTGGCGCGATCGGGTGATGGGCAAGGGCTGGGCCGAGCTCGCCGAGCTGCCCTGGCTCGCGACACCGCCGCACTCCGGCCACCGGCGGCTGCTCGACGACATCTTCCGCCCACTCGGTGCATTGCCGAAGCGGATCGGCTACACCGACCAGGAAGAGGCGATGATCGACTTCGTCGAATCCGGTCTCTGCCTCAGCCTCGCACGCGACAACGTGCTGGCGCCGCGGATGGCGCGGCCGCATCAGTTCGTGGTCGCCGACAAGGTGAAGCTGACCTGCGATCTCTCCTTCGCCAGCCTCGCCGCCCGCCGCCAGGAGCCGGTGATCGCCCATGCCTTCGCAAGCGTGCGCGCGGTGTGGAATATCAAGCCGACGATCGCCGGCGCCGGTCCGACGCGGACACGGAAGGTCGCGAAGAACGTGTGACGCAGACGCTCGGCTTAGGCCGCGGCGACCAGCGGTCTCGTCATGTCAGCCATCGTGGGCACCAGCGACGGCGCTTCACACTCCTGCAGAGCGAGCTCGTTGACCAGTTCGCGCAGCCTTGGCGGCAGATCGGCGTAATCGCCGCGCAGGGCATGGCGCAGCCGTTCGCCAATCTCTTCGCAGATGGCGCGCGCGTGCTCGGACGCAATCGGATGAGGCTCAATCATGGACGTGGACCGCCGGCGATGACCGCGCGCCGTCCAACTGCACTTCCGCAACCACGGATCCCGCATGTGCACATGCGATCAAGACGAGGATCCGAACAATACTGGACATGTTCGTACTCCCTTTTCTGATCCTTCAATAACAGCGAGACGTTGCCGCCCGATTAGGGAAACTGGTTCCCGCGGCCTTTAAGGGAGTGGTAAACGCGAAGTTTCAGGACCGAACCGAAGCTGGGTCAGAAATTTGGCCGGGCGCAGTCGACCCAACCGATCGCGGACAATTTGAGGCCTCGGGCCGCAGAGCGCGCGAACCTTGCCCGAGCGCAGTCCGGTGTCCCCAATCAGGGGGACAGACGGATCGGGCGGAATCAATATGATGCGCGACCGGACGGCGGTCGGCTATCATCGGCCGCAGATAAAAAGAACCTGCTGGGAGGAGTTGCAATGAAGCTGGCCATGGCCGGACTGTTGACATTTGCGAGCGCGATCCTGATTGCGCCGGGCGCGCGTGCCGACATCAAGGTCGGCGTCGTGGTGTCCGGATCCGGACCGGGCTCGGCGCTCGGCCAGCCGCAGATGCGCACCATCGCCGCGCTGCCGAAGGAGATCGGCGGCGAGAAGGTCACCTATATCGCGCTCGACGACGAGTCCGATCCGACCAAGGGCACGCAGAATGCGCGGCGCCTCGTGATCCAGGACGGCGTCGATATCCTGATCGGCTCCTCGCTCACCCCGGTGACCATGCCGATGCTCGACGTCGCCGTGGAGAGCAAGACGCCGATCATCTCGCTCGCGGCGGCGACCGCGATCGTGCAGCCGATGGACGACCGCCGCCGCTGGGCGTTCAAGGTGGTGCCCAATGACGACCTGATGGCGGCGGCGATCCTGAAATACATCGCCAAGTCCGGCATCAAGACGCTCGGCTATATCGGCGTCTCCGACGGCTATGGCGAAGGCTACTACAAGGAGGTGTCGCGGCTCGCCCCGCAGCTCGGCCTCACCGTGACGACGCATGAGGTCTATGCGCGGGCCGACACCAGCGCGATGGGCCAGGCGCTCAAGGTGATCGCGACCAATCCGGAAGCGGTGTTCATCGCCTCCGCCGGCACGCCCGCCGTACTGCCGCAGGAGGCGCTGCGCAGCCGCGGCTATGCCGGCAAGATCTTCCAGACCCATGGCGTGGCCTCGGAGGAGTTCATCAAGCTCGGCGGCGCCAATGTCGAGGGCGCGATCTTCACCGGCGAAGCCTTCACCATCGCCGACGATCTGCCGGCGAACGATCCGTTCCGCCAGGTGCGTGACGAGTTCGTGTCGTCCTACGAGAAGGCCAACGGGCAGAAGCCGAACATCTTCGGCGCGCATCTGTGGGACGCCGTCACGCTGTTCAAGCGGGCGGCGGCGAATGCGCTGAAGACCGCAAAGCCCGGCACGGCGGAATTCCGCGCCGCGCTGCGCGACGAGCTCGAGCGCGGCAAGGACGTCTACCTGAACAACGGCCTCTCGACCATGAGCCCGACCGATCACAACGGCTATGACGAGCGTTCGGCGTTCCTGATCAAGGTCGAAGGCGGCAAGTTCAGGCTGGTGAAGTAGCGAGGGAGCGTCGGCGGCTGCGCCATCACACCTTGCCGGCGCCGCTGCAGATGCCCTTCAGCGCCTGCCATTCGGCCGATGACAGCAGCGGCGGACCATCGGGGCGGCTGGCGGCATCGGCCTTGTCCATGCGCGCGAGGCGGTCCTCGGTCAAGGGATGGCTGGAGACGAGCGAGAGCCCCTTGCCGCCCTCCTTGCCGGTGACGCGGAACATCAGTTCGCCCATCGGCTTGGCCGGACGGCCGAGCTTGTGCATGGTCTCGATCGCGAAGCTGTCGGCGTTGGTCTCGGCGTCGCGCGAATAGGACGACGTCACCAGCGAGCGCGAGGCGAAGATCAGCGCGCCGGAGCCGGTGACGTCACCGAACAACAGCCCGATCAGGAACGAGGTGCCGCCGTTGTGGATCAATTCGCGCATGCTGTCGCGGTGCCGGAGATGGCCGAGCTCATGCGCCAGCACGCCGGCGATCTCGTCGGGGTTCTCGGCTTTTTCCAAGAGTCCGTCGAACAGATAGACCTTGCCGCCGGGCAGCGCGAAGGCGTTCGGCACCGACGTCGCCAGCACGCCCGACTGCACCGACGTATCGAAGCCTGCGGACTGCCGCAACTTGCCGACCAGCTTCGCGAACGCCGCCTGGCCGGCCGGATTGCTGCACGGCTTGCCGTCGAACAGCACCTTGACCTGCGCCTCCGCGACATCGCCGATGCGACGCTCGAACGAGTCGGGCACCAGCGGCGTCAACCGCTCGGCGGCGAGCGGCACGCCGAACAGCACCACCAGCACGATCGACACCGCGGCCGCGAGCGACCAGCCGACGATCGCGGCGACGCCCCTGCGGTTCGGCAAATCCGCCTCGAGCGTGTCGCAGCGCGCGACCAGCGCGGCGATCAGCCCGGCGTCGCGGATGTCGAGCCGCGCCAGAGGCGGTGCGGTCAGGCAGCTCAGCCGCAACAGGCCGGACGGGCTGTCGGCGCGGCGGATGTCGTGAAACACCCAGCGCGCGAGCAGTGCGCCGTCTTCGCGGATCTCCAGTGCGTCGGACAGTCTGAGTGCGACGATGCGCCGCCGGTTCGACAGGCCGTCGAAGAAAACGCCGCCGGGAGCCGGCGCCGCGGAATTGGTCTGACCGGAATCGGATTCCATGGAGCTAGAAGCCCCCGACGTCGAGGCCATCGGCAAAGCCTTCGCCGAGCGCGTTGGCGAGCTCGCCGCGCGCGGTGACGTTGGCGGCCGCCTGGATGTTGTGCACGATGGTCGAGGACAGCACCCGAACCCAGAGATCGCGCATCAGATAGACGCGCAACACCACGTTCAGCGCCAGCGCAAACGCGAGATAGCCGATGCCGAGCAGCACGATCAGCGGAATGCTCTTGGCGAACGCCTCGGTCCTGAAGAAGTCCGCGATCGAGGAGCCGTCCATGCTGGCGACCAGCAAGGTGCAGAGCGCGAGATAGGCCGCGAACACCGTGCCGAGCAGCACGACCCAGCCGATCACCTTCCAGTACAGGCCGATCAGCGCGCCGCGGCGGAGCGTGGATTCCAGCCTCACGTCGCCGAAGCGGATTCCCGACAGCCACCAGCGCCACTCGACCGCCTTGAACGCGGCATAGGCGAACGGGGCGAAGATCGTGCTGTAGAGCGCGAACGGCATCAGGACCCAGAGCCACCAGCCCCGCGCGAAGAACTCCCAGCCGCGGCCGTCGAACGAGCCTTGAAGGTCGCCGTAATAGGAGTGCCGCATCTTGTAGCGTTCGAGCGCGGCCTCGCGCCACGGCAGCGCGAGACCGAGCGTGATCACGACCAGCACGCCCCAGAGCGAGGCCTTGAGCGCATAGACCCAGCCCGAGCCGCTCATCCAGAAGCGGACGCCGCGCCACACCGTGCGGGTCAGGCGGTAACGCCGCGCGCGATAGATCGCGAACTGGCCGAACAAATAGAAGAAGGCGACCAGCGGCAGCGAGGCGAACGCCTTGAAATGCTCCGCCTCGATGCCGATCAGGAAATAGCCGAGATAGATCGGCACCAGGATCGCGAGCGCGACCAGGAAGCCGATCAGGAGCTCCTTGCCGCGGCCGGTATATTCCGGCGCGTCGCCATCGATCTGGCTGTTCGACCACAGATGACGGCGGATGTCGGTGGTGAGCCAGAACCGGTAGAAGCCGACCGTGACCAGTTCGAGCCCGGCGCCGCGCGCGACCAGGCGAAAGAACTCCTTCCGGTTCCCTGAAAACGCCACCGGCATCGGCGGCGGGGCCGGTTGCGGAGGCGGCTGCGGCGGACCCAGCGGGGTCCAGCTCATGTCGTTCACGGGATGGCTCCTGGCGGGACAATCTCTGGGTATCAAAAGCACAGATTTGTCGTCGCGAGTGTGATCCAGGTTTCACACAAGGTCGAGATCGTCGGCCGATTTTTGGCGGGATGCGGTTGGCCATGCCTTAACGGCAATGCCGGAAAGCGCGCAGTCCTCGATCAACGGCCGGCGTCGAACCCCAGGGCGGCAATGACATACTTAACGATCAGGCGATGGAGGCGAAGCCGCCGCCGCAAAGCGAGGAAATCGCAGCGATGACCAGATGGATCTTGTCGGCATGCCTTCTGGCGCTCACGGCAGCTCCGGCCGCTGCCGTCGACGTGCGGCTGGATTCCTATCGCAATCCAAAGAGTGAGAATTTGCGTATCTTCAATCACATGTACCTCGACGGCGTCAGGGGCGGCCTGATGGCGTCCAATGCCTGGCTGAAACGGCATGGCGGCCAATTGTTGTTCTGCATGCCCGACGACCTCGCACTGAGCAGCGAGCAGACCGAAGAGATCATGCTCAAGTCCGCCGACAAGCGGTCGGCGAAAGGTGAGATGGTGATCGCTCTCCTGCTGCTGTGGGGGATGCAGGACACCTACCCCTGCGAAAAGCCCGCCGGCGAGAAGACCGGCAGTCAATAAACGGCGCCGGCACCGTTCGCACGCCGCCGCCCGGCCAAATCAAACGCCGTTTCAAACGGGCGTGGTCGCGGCCGCGGTCCCTTCCCCACCGGAAAAGCCCGGATTCGGCCGCTTTGGCCTGACATCAATGCGGCCAAATGCGCGTCGAGAGCCCTTGCGCAAACCGCGGAATGAGAATGTAATTCGGTAAAACATGCCGCGCCGGCCATGCCCCGGCAGCTCAAACGGTTGAGGAGCCGCTCATGCACGGGACCATCGATCTCGTCGACAACACGAATCTGGACGCCGCACGCGAACGCGCCAATTCGCTTGCGCTTTCGGACTACGATCCCGGCAATCCCGAGCTGTTCAAGACCGATACCTTCTGGCCGTATTTCGACCGGCTGCGCCGCGAGGACCCGGTGCACTACTGCAAGGACTCGATGTTCGGTCCGTACTGGTCGATCACCCGCTACAACGACATCATGGACATCGAGACCAACCACTCGGTGTTCTCCTCGGCCGCCTCGCTCGGCGGCATCACCATCCGCGACGTGCCGCCGGATCTTCGCCGCGAAAGCTTCATCGCGATGGACCAGCCGCGCCATTCGGCGCAGCGCAAGACCGTGGCGCCGATGTTCACGCCGACGCACCTCGACGAGCTCGCCACCAACATCCGCAAGCGCTCGACCGAGTGCCTCGACAATCTGCCGCGCGGCGAGGTGTTCGACTGGGTCGACAAGGTCTCGATCGAGCTGACGACCCAGATGCTCGCGGTGCTGTTCGACTTCCCCTGGGAAGACCGCCGCAAGCTGACGCGCTGGTCCGACGTCGCGACCACCCTGCCCGGCGCCGGCGGCCTCGTCGCCACCGAAGACGAGCGGCAGGCCGAGCTGATGGAATGCGCGAGCTATTTCGCAAGGCTGTGGATGGAGCGCGCGAGCCAGCCGCCGAAGAGCGATCTACTCTCGATGATGGCGCACAGCGACGCCACGCGGAACATGGACCCGAAGAACTTCCTCGGCAATCTGATCCTGCTGATCGTCGGCGGCAACGATACCACGCGCAACACGCTGTCCGGCAGCATCTATGCGCTGAGCAAGCATCCGGAGCAGTACCGCAAGCTGCGGGAGAACCCGGCGCTGATCGACAGCTTCGTGCCCGAGGTGATCCGCTGGCAGACGCCGCTCGCCCATATGCGGCGCACCGCGCTCGCCGACTACGAGTTCCGCGGACGCCAGATCAAGAAGGGCGACAAGGTGGTGATGTGGTACGTCTCGGGCAACCGCGACGAGGAAGCGATCGAGAAGCCCTACGAGTTCCTGATCGACCGCGCCCGGCCGCGCACCCACATCTCGTTCGGCTTCGGCATCCACCGCTGCGTCGGCCTACGGCTCGCCGAGCTGCAGCTCAAGATCATCTGGGAGGAGATCCTCAAGCGCTTCGACACCATCGAGGTGGTGGAGGAGCCGCAGCGGGTGTATTCCAGCTTCATCAAGGGCTACGAGACGCTGCCAGTGCGCATCGCCGCCTGACGCGTCGCGAGCCAACCGGGATCAAGAAACATGAACGTCCAGACCGCCATCCGTGCCGACCGGGCCGAGTTGCTGCGCCAGGCCCGCGAGGAAGCGTATTCGACACCGCTCAAGGATTTTCATCCCGGCGCGCCAAAGCTGTTCCAGAACGACACGCTGTGGCCGTGGTTCGAGCGGCTGCGCAAGGAAGAGCCGGTGCACTACTGCACCAATGCGCCGATCGAACCGTATTGGTCGGTGGTGAAGTACAACGACATCATGCATGTCGACACCAGCCACGGCATCTTCTCCTCGGACTCCACGCTCGGCGGCATCTCGATCCGCGATGTGCCGCCCGGCTACGACTATCCGAGCTTCATCGCGATGGACCAGCCGAGGCACGCCCATCAGCGCAAGACCGTGTCGCCGATGTTCACACCCACGCATCTCGACGAGCTTGCAAAGCTGATCCGGCAGCGCTCGGCCAGCGTGCTCGACAATCTGCCGCGCAACGAGACCTTCAACTTCGTCGAGCGCGTCTCGATCGAATTGACCACCCAGATGCTGGCGACGCTGTTCGACTTCCCCTGGGAGGAGCGGCGCAAGCTGACGCGCTGGTCCGACGTCTCCACCGCGCTGCCGAAGAGCGGCATCGTCAACTCGCCGGAGCAGCGGCGGCAGGAGATGGACGAGTGCTACGCCTATTTCTCGAAGCTCTGGAACGAGCGCGTCAACGCCCCGCCGCGCAACGACCTTTTGTCGATGATGGCGCATAGCGACGCCACGCGGCACATGGACCCCGACAATCTGATGGGCAACATCATCCTGCTCATCGTCGGCGGCAACGACACCACGCGCAACACCATGAGCGGCTCGGTGCTGGCGCTGCACGAGCATCCCGACCAGTTCAGGAAGCTGAAGGAGAATCCCGCACTGATCGACACCATGGTGCCGGAGGTGATCCGCTGGCAGACGCCGCTGGCGCATATGCGGCGCACCGCGCTTGTCGACACCGAGATCGGCGGCAAGACGATCAGGAAGGGCGACCGCGTCGTGATGTGGTATGTCTCCGGCAACCGCGACGACGAGGTGATCGATCGTCCGAACGAGTTCATCATCGACCGCCCGCGGCCGCGCATCCACCTGTCGTTCGGCTTCGGCATCCACCGCTGCGTCGGCATGCGGCTCGCCGAGCTGCAGCTTCGGATCGTCTGGGAAGAGATGCTGAAGCGCTTCGACCGCATCGAGGTGGTCGGTGAGCCGAAGCGGGTCTATTCCAGCTTCGTCCGCGGCATCGAGAACCTGCCGGTGCGGATCCCGGGCTGAAGCCAGATTGTCCTTGGCCACAAAGACGATCGGCCCTATGTCTTCCCGGGCGTGGTAGTTGATGCACCGCGTCTTGCAGCTCGGGCCAGTTGACGGAACATGAACCGAAAAGAGCGGCGTGCGGCCGGGAAGCAACGGGACGCGTCCAGCAAAAACGCACCTGCCTTCGGTTCCACGGGTGTCAGCATTGGCGGCCTCGCCGCTGAGGCCAGCCGCTTCTACGGGATGCGACGCTTCAACGAAGCGCAGGAGATCTGCCGGCAGCTTCTCGCGCGCGATCCTGGCCATGTGCAGAGCCTCAATCTTCTCGGCCTGATGGCGCAGGCTGCCGGCGATCACCGGGCTGCAGCAAAGATGTTCACCAAGGCGATTGCCTCGGACGAGGTCAATGCCGCCTGCCATTACAACGCCGGCAACTCCTACCAGGCAATGGGCAATCGCAGCAAGGCGGCCGCGCATTTCAGCAAGGCGCTGGCGCTCGGCATGGACGCGAAGGCGGTCGGCTTCATCCTGCAGAGCCCGACCGTCACCACCTATGCCGGGCGGATTGCAAGCAAGTGGCCGCTACCGGTCACAAGCGTCGAATTGTTCGGCAGCGAGGGTGTCGCCCCGCTCGCGAACGACCTGTTCCTGCGCTGCGCGATGGAAACCACCACGCTGGCGAGCATGCGGCTTGAGGTGCTGTTCGGATATGCGCGGGCCGAGCTGTTGCGGCTCGCGAGCAAGCCGGATCAGGATGACGTCGACGACGATATCGTAGCCTTTGCCTGCGCGCTCGCCCGGCAATGCTTCATCAACGAACATGTCTATGCGCAGACCGGGGCGGAGAGCGAAGACGCGGGCGCGCTGCGCGACCGGTTGCTGCAGGACCTGGCATCAGGCGCTGCGATCGCGCCGCTCACGCTCGCCGCTGTCGCCGCTTACTTCCCGCTTCATGCCTTGCCGACGGCGGACGCGCTGCTGCGCCGGGATTGGCCCGCGGCCGTCGCCGGCCTGTTGCGGGTGCAGCTTCGCGAGCCGCGCGAGGAGATCGAAGAGCGCAGCGCTATTGCAGCGCTCACTCCGATCACGAACGACATATCCGTCGAGGTGATGCGCCAATACGAGGAAAATCCCTATCCGCGCTGGACCGTCAACCCGTTGACGGCCTTCGCGGCCGATCGGGCGCGGGGAAGGACCGTCGCAACCGCGGACCAGCGAGCCGAACGGGATATCCTGATTGCCGGCTGCGGCACCGGCTCGCACGCGATCCAGATCGCGCAGGTCTATCCCAACGCCCGCCTGCTCGCGGTCGACATCAGCAGGACCAGCCTTGCCTATGCGCGCCGCAAGACGCGGGAGCTCGGCTTGCGCAACATCGAGTATGCGCAAGCGGACATCCTGGAATTGGCCTCGATCGATCGCACCTTCGACAGCATCGAGTCGGTCGGCGTGCTGCATCATCTTGCCGACCCCTTGGCCGGCTGGCGCGTGCTGGTCTCGCTGCTGCGGCCGGGCGGCACGATGCGCATCGGGCTCTACAGCGATCTGGCGCGCCGCGTCATCGTCGAGGCCCGCGATCGCATCGCGGCGCGCAATTATCGCGCCACCGCCGGCGACATCAGACGTTGCCGGCAGGACATCTTCCGCGAAGCCGACAAATGGAAGCCGCTGATCGGCGCCAAGGATTTCTACAGCATGAGCGGCTGCCGCGATCTGCTGTTCAACGTCATGGAACACCGCCTGACGATTCCGGCGATCGCGGCATTCCTGAACGAGCATGGCCTGTCGTTCGAGGGGTTCGAGCCGTTTGACGATCCGGCGGTCCTCGACCGATTCCGCAAGCAGTTTCAGGGCACGGCCGACGAGACCAATCTCGATCAGTGGCACCGCTTCGAGGTCGATCATCCCGAGACTTTCTGGGACATGTACGTGTTCATGGCGGGCAAGAACGCGCGCTGACGGCAAGCTGCTGGAGCGTGAGGAGATGAGGTCGAATAGCGGCCGCGGTGGCACCGCGCTCCCTCTCCCCGTTCTTACGGGGAGAGCGTTGGGGTGAGGGGCACTCTCCGCATAAGCGGTGATAGCTGTGTTTGCGGAAACTCCCCCTCACCCGGAACGCATCTAGCGATGCGTTCCGACCTCTCCCCGCACGCGGGGCGAGGTGAGCGGAGTTGGCCGCTCGATTCAAAGTAACCTCTCTAGCGCGCGTGCTGACCCTTGCTGGTCGGCAACGGGCAATTGGTGCAGACCCGGTCGTCGCACATCCGGCAGATCGTGAAGCGATCCATCTCGGATGTGTCCTGCCTTGCCAGCAGCTCGCGGATCAGCGTTGCGAGCTGCTTCCGCTCAGCGACCGACAGCACGTCGAGCAGCGACGTCACGGCTGAAATCCGCGACGCCAGCAGTTCATTCCGGGACGCAGCGCCCGATGCCGTCAGGTGCAAGGCGACTTCGCGGCCGTCCTTGCCCGCCCGGCGTTCGACAAGCCGATCCGAAACCAGCCGATCGACCAGGCGGACCGTTCCGGAGTGCGACAGGCCAAGGATCCGCCTCAGCTTGTCGTTGGTCATGCCCTGGCCATAGCCGATGACGATCAGCGCCGCGGGCGTTTCGCCGCCGCGACCGACGACCTCGCGCGCGCCTTGCTCGATACGATCCATGACAGCGAGCGACAGCGCGCCCAGCAGATTAGCGATTCCGTGTTCCATGCCGGGAATAATATGTGCGTTGCGCACAAAAACAACTTGACCATATATGTGCGCTGCGCACATATTTGCCCGGGAGCGCAACGACGACACAAATGGAGAGCAGCGATGACGACCCGAAGCACCGCACTGGCAACGCGTGACGCCGCCGGCAGCGAACCCGCCCTGAAATACGTGCAGGCCAACGGCGTGCGATTTGCCTATCTCGAACAAGGCAGCGGACCGCTCGTCATGTTCATGCACGGCTTTCCCGACAATGCCTGGTCGTACCGAAAGCAGCTGCAGGTGTTCGCGGATTCCGGCTATCGCGCGGTCGCGCCGTTCCTGCGCGGCTATGCGCCGACGGAGATTCCGGCCGACGGCATTTTCGATCCGATCGCGCTGGGCCAGGATCTCGAAGCGTTGATCGCGGCGCTGAGCGAAGACGGACGGGCCTACGTCGTCGGCATGGATTGGGGCGGTACGTCAACCTTCCAGGCGCTAGCTACGGCGCCGTCGGCGATCAAGGCCGCGGTGGTCATGAACACCGCGCACCCGATCACAATCACAAGCCTCCGGAGCGATCCCGATGCCGTTCGATCGGTTTTCCATGTCTATTTCTTCACGGTGCCTGGCGCTCACTCGGCGGTCAACATCGAGGGACTTCCCTTCGTCGACTACCTTTGGAAGCTGTGGTCGCCGACCCTGCAGAACGACGAGCATCTCCGTTCGGTCAAGGAGACGCTCAGCTCTCCCGGCACCATGAAGGCGGCGCTGAAATACTACAATGGCCTGGTCGATGCGGGAGTTGCGGGCCGGCTACCGATCAACGACATGCATACACCGACGCTGACAATCTATGGCGGCAACGATCCGACGGCGCGGTATTCGATCAAGGAAGAGCCGCTCTTCAAGGGACCACATCGGCGCATCGTCCTGCCCGATGTCGGCCACTTCCCGCACCTCGAGCGTGAGGCCGAGGTCACAGGTCTGATCATGGACTGGTTCACAACGCACGCCGCCGACTGAACGGACGCCACCACCTGCGGCCGCGTCAGCCACACCATCCTTCGAATTCTCTGACCAGGAGTGCGCGCAATGGACGCCACGACACAGCAGCACTACGCCGAAGCGTTTCACCGACTTCACAAGCAGGGCGATCCGCTCGTCCTGTTCAACGCCTGGGACGTCGCCACCGCCAAGGCGATCGCGAAGGCCTCGCCGGCGGTGGCGACCAGCAGCGGCGCGGTCGCATCCGCGCTCGGCTACGCCGACGGCGAAAATGCCCCGCTCGACATCGTGGAAGGCCTGGTCTCGCGGATGACCGCGTCGGTGACGGTTCCGGTGTCGATCGATCTGGAGGCGGGTTATGGCGACACGCCGGATGCCGCCGCGCATTCGGCGGCAAGGATCCTGAAGGCCGGCGCGATCGGCATCAATATCGAGGACGGGCTTGTTGGCGGAAAGCGGCAGCTCGCCACTCCGGAGCAGCATGCCGCGAAGATCAGGGCGGTGCGGGACGCCGCGCAGAGACTCGGCGTTCACCTCTTCATCAATGCGCGAACCGATCCGTTTCTGCTGAAGTTCGGCTCGCCCGAGCAATGTCTGGATGAGGCGGCGCGACGTGCGAAGGTCTATGCCGATGCCGGCGCTGATGGAATTTTTGTACCGGGGCTCACCGACCTCATGCTGATCGAGAGGTTGGTTCAGCTGACGCCCCTGCCCGTCAACATCATGGTGACGCAGGGCGTGCCCGAAATCGGGGAGCTCGCCCGCGCCGGTGTTCGCAGGGTGAGCCTTGGGCCGTGGCCGATGATGGCGGCAATGCGTGTCATCGGACAGGCGGCCGCCGCGGTCGCCACGAGCAAGCAATACGGCGCGTTTCTACAGCCCGGCAGTTGAGCACGTGAGCGCACGCGATGTCACGGTCCGGCCGGACCGTTCAGTCCGTGCCGGCCGGACTACCGGGTTCTTGAACGAATTAGTCACTCGATCACTTCGTCTGCGCCGCTGACGACTGAAGCAGAGAACTCGTGGCCGAGCAGCTTGGCGGTCTTCAGGTTGATGACGAACTCGACCTTGGTGACCAGCTGGACCGGAAGATCGGCAGGCTTCTCACCCTTCAGAACCCGGCCGGCATAGACGCCCGCGCGTCGATGCGACTGCACGAAATCTCCGCCATAGCTCATCAAGCCTCCGGCTGTCGGGAAATCCCGGGTCTGCGTAATTGCGGGAACACGATACTTCAGTGCGAGATCGGCCAATCGCCGGCTGCGAAATGCAAAATAGGGATCGGAGGTGAAAACAAGCGCGTTTGTCGAATCTCTCTCTACGGAAGCAAATACGGCTTCGAACTCCTCTTCCTTGCTTGCCCTCGATATCTGCAGATGGACCCCTAAAGTTTCGGCAGCGGCCTGAAGCTTCTGCAGTTGCGAGCTGGCGGTTGGACTTGTCGGGTTGGTCACGACCCCCAACGTTTTCGCCGCCGGCAGAAGTTCGTGCATCAACTCGAGCCGCTTCGGCGACACGTCGACGCTCAGGCTCGAGATTCCCGTGATGTTGCCTCCCGGCCGCGACAGGCTGTCCACCACACCCAGCTGAACGGGGTCGCCGCCCATCTCGAAAACGATCGTCTTGGTGACGCCGGCAGCTTTGGCGGCAAGCGCGACGGGGGCGCCGCCGGGCGCAACCACCACATCGACGTCGCGCGCGATCAATTCGCCGGCCAGTGCAGGTAACCGGGCATATTGCCCATTGGCCCATCGATATTCGATCGCAACGTCGCGGCCCTCGACAAAGCCGGCTTCACGAAGTCCCTGGTGGAAAGCCTTCAGCCGGCTGCCAAACAACTCCGGCGATTCCGGACAAAGATAGCCGATCACAGGCATCGACGGCTTCTGCGCCCGCGAGGATGTGGTCCAGGCCGCGGCGGCAGCCATCAACAACAGGACCTCGCGCCGGCTGCCGCGTCCGTGGGATGCTGCTGCACGAGAATGAGCGCAACTCATGCTCTATCGACCCGCTGGCGTTCGCCGTCGGCGGAAGTATATCCCACGATCCGAAACCAGTCGCCAATGGACTGCACCGAACCGCTCCGGCCGGCATCGGCCAACACACATCAAGAAGATATTCCGAACACCGGAATGGCGTCATCGAAGCCCTTGATTTGGCGACTCCCGATATCCTCCAGGGAGCGCTTGCCTCTGACGCTTGCGGCGGTCCCTGCGTCCATCAGGATTTCCCGATCTGCGGCAGATGCGCACAGGCGGGCGGCGAGATTCACGACACTGCCGATGGCCGTGTAATCGAGCCGGTCTTCGTAGCCGATCCGCCCAACCGTCGCCGATCCACTGGCAAGCCCTATTCCAAAGCCAACCTGGTAGCCCCGCGACCGCCAGCCGCCGATCAAGCCTTGCACGTGCTTCTGCATTTCGGTCGCAAGGTCGACGGCTCTCAGCGCCGGCTCCTCGACCGGCACGGGTGCGTTCACCAGCACCATCAACCCGTCTCCCGAGAAGCTGATGAGGGTTGCTTCGAACCGCGCAATGACCCTGCCCAGAACCTCATAATATTCGGACAGCACGCTCATGACTTCCTCGGGAGCGACGCCCGCGGAAAACGCGGTGAACCCGCGCAAGTCACAGAACACAACGACGACGTCGGTGCGGCGGCCATCCAGCACGCTGTCATCGCCGGCACGATCGACGAGATCGGCGACTTGAGGCGCGAGAAACCGCTTGAGCTTCGCGATCCGCTCCTGGTGCTGCTGCGCCAGCGCGAGCTCGCCGGCCATCCTGTTGAAGCTGCTTGCCAGGCGCTGAAATTCGTCCCCGGTCTGGATCGAAATGCGGTGCTCGAACGATCCGGCGCCGATCCGCTCCGTCCCCTCCTCGAGCAGCCTGATCGGCTCGGTCATCCGGTGCGCGAATGCATAGGCGAGCAGCCCTGCAAATACGGTGCTGCCTGCGAGAAGCACTGTGGTCCGTCGCAACGCGGCATAGATCGGGGCGTAAGCCTCGGAGAGCGGCTGCGCCACGACGACGGTCCAATCGGGACCCGCCACCGGAGCCGCGCGGGCAGCAACCGGACGTCCCTGTCCGTCGCGGCCCGTTGCAAAGCCCGCTCCCGGGCCGATCGCGTCGCGTATGGTGCGAAACGGCTGGGAGGTTGTTTCTTCCAGCCCCCGGAGGACGAGGCTGATGTCGGGATGGGCAATGAGGCGGCCCGGCCGGTCCAGCACGAAGGCGAGGCCCGTCTCTCCCACCTTGATCGCCGATACGACATCCCAGATCAGCTTGAGATTGACTTCGGCGATGACTGCGCCGACCGCGGATCGGTTACCCACGAGCGCAATAGTCAAATACGGCTCTGAGCCTCTGTTGTAGCTGACATCGCTGAACCAAACCTGGCGTGCGTGGGCGCCGACCAGCGCAGGTTCAGCCGATCGGTCGATACGACTTTCAATTCGATTGAGGCCGACCCGTGAGACGTAGAGACGCTCCAACCCATTGTTGTCGATGAGTGTCAGGCTGACGACGGCCGGCGCTTGACGAAACAGACGCAACGCATCGGTTCGGCGTCCCTCATCGACCTCGTCGGTCCAGGGAAGCTGGACCAGCCAGCCGAGCTGGCTTGCAATGTCGGAGATGAAGTTATGAATTTCAGCGGCCGCGGAAGCCGCCTGAACACCGAGCAACTGGTCCAGCCTTGCGCGCTGATCGCGGTAACCGAACCAGGCTTCGATCGACCCGTTGATCACGAGCGGAAGCGCGACGGCCAGAAACAGTGCGAGAAAATACTTTGGGAAGAGGCCGCGAAACCGATCTCGGACAATCATGCCCTGATCCCTGAAAATGCGACGGATATATCGATATGTCGAAATGAAGCCTTGAAAATGAAGCCTGGCGCTGCCGCCAACCGGCGTCTTCTAGCATAGAGCGTCGTTTTAGGCCGTAATGGGGCTGTCGTTCGACCCGACCAAAGGACGCAGCCGGCTCCGGCCGCCATTTCGCTTGCGTCGGCCCTGCAAAACCTTGGGCCCTATAAAATTCCGGCATAGCTGGGCGAGCCAGATGCGAAGAGAATAAACCCCTGACCTGGCTTAAAGCCAGCGGTGTGAGGACGCGCCCATGCGCGTCCCTTGTATTGACGCGTTTTTCTTCGCGAACCGGTACCGGTTCGTTCGAAAACGCCACCGCCGAGGCCATGATGGACCAGATTGCCGTTCACCAGGACAGCGCGACCAGCCGGGACTGGCCGGTTGCGATCTACCGCACGCTGAAGAGCTTTGGCGTGGCACAGGTGTCCTACGTTCCCGATGCGGGACATTCCAAGCTGATCAAGCTGTCGCACGCCGATACCGACATCAAGACCACGGTGCTGACGACAGAGGAAGAGGGCGTGGCCCTTTCGGCCGGCGCCTGGCTCGGCGGCGATCGCGCGGTGCTGTTGATGCAATCGAGCGGCGTCGGCAATTGCGTCAACATGCTGTCACTGATGGCGAGCTGCCGTTTCCCGCTGCTCACCTTGGTGACGATGCGCGGCGAATGGGCCGAATTCAATCCCTGGCAGATCCCGATGGGCCGGGCGACGCCGCAGGCGTTCGAGATCATGGGCACCACCGTGCTGCGGCTGGAGAACCCCGATGATGCCGAGGAGGTGATCTCGGCCGCCGCCTCGCTCGCCTATGACGGCGACCAGCAGGTCGCGGTGCTGATCTCGCAGCGGATGATCGGCCGCAAGAAGTGGACCAGGGAGACGCACTGATGTCGGCATCAACAGGCACTCTCGATCGCCGCGCCGCCGTGAATGCGCTGCTTGCCGACCGCGGCGAGCTGCTCGTGATCTCCGGGCTCGGCTCCTCCTCCTACGACGTGTTCGACGCCGGCGAGCATCCCGGCAATTTCTATCTGTGGGGCGCGATGGGCGGCGCGGCGATGGTCGGGCTCGGCCTCGCGCTGGCGCAGCCGAAGCGCCCGGTGCTCGTGATCACCGGCGACGGCGAGCAGCTGATGGGGATCGGCAGCCTGCTGACGATCGCGACCAAGCAGCCCGGCAATCTCTCGATCGCGGTGCTCGACAACGGCCATTTCGGCGAGACGGGCATGCAGCCGAGTCACTCCGGCCTCGGCGCCAGGCTCGAGGTGATCGCTGATGGCGCGGGCATCGGCAATGTCTGTGAGATCGCCGACATGGCCGGTATTGAGAAATTCCGCACCAGCCTGCGCGATCTCGGCGGCGGCCCGCGGCTGGCGCGCATCCGCATCGCCGCCGGCGAGGTCGAGCGCGCGCTGCCGCCGCGCGACGGCACCTACCTGAAGAACCGCTTCCGCGGCCATCTCGGCTTCAAGGTGAGCTGAGAGCAGAATGCGTGCGACCCCGTCATTGCGAGCGAAGCGAAGCAATCCATCGCGCAGCATTCGCGGACGGATGGATTGCTTCGTCGCTATCGCTCCTCGCAATGACGGAACTCAGGCGAGCTGGATATCCCAGAGCCCCTCGGCGCGCAGCGCAGCGACCTCATCGCGCAACAGCTTCGCGATCAGCGTCATCGCGTTTGAGCCGGGATGCTCGACCGGCGAGGCCAGGGTCAGCTCGCGCCGCGGCGCCGGCCGCGCGATGGCGGCGGTCTCGAGCCGACCCTCCGCCACCTCGGCGCGCACCGAGGACGGCGGCAGCAAGGTATATCCGAGCCCCTCCTCGACCAGGCTGGTCAGCACGCGAAACGAATCCGCCTCGAGCTTGACGTCGAGATCGATCTTCTTCTTGGCCGCGGCATGTTCGAGCAGCGCACGGAGGCCGTGCGAATGACTTGGCAGCACCAGGCGCTGGCGCATCAGCCAGCCGAAGTCGACTTGCTTCTTCGGCTTCAGCCCGCTGCCGCGCGGGCCGACCGCGACGATGCTGTCGCGGCCGAGGCTCTGCACCGCCAGATGCAGATCGACCGACGGGCCATAGATCACGGCAAGGTCCATCTCGCCGCGATGCAGCCACTCGATCAGATGGCCGCTGTAGCTCTCGACGATGCAGAGCGAGATGCCGGGATAGCGCTCCACCGTGCGCCGCGCCAGCCGCGCCGACAGCACGCAACTCACCGTCGGCACCAGCCCGAGCACGACGCGCCCGGACGGTGCACCGCCGGCGGACTGGATGTCGTCGCGGATCTGGTCGATCTGCCGCACGATACCGCTGGTGCGCGCCAGCAGCAGCCGGCCGGCATCGGTCAGCACCATGCCGCGACCGTTGCGCGTGAACAATTCGGTGCGCAGTTCGTGTTCCAGCAGCTTGATCTGCCGGCTCAGCGCCGGCTGCGCGACCCGCAAGGTATCGGATGCCTTGCTCAGGCTCCCGAGTTCCGCGACACACGCAAAGGTCCTAAGCTGGCGGAAATCCATACTTGCCAATCCTGGAAGGCAGGTTCATACGCTATAACAAAACAGCATAGGGAGTTTACCGGGGCCCCACAACTGCGGGCGTTTTCTTCACGCGAACCGATTTCCACCTCGCTCGAACACGCTCTGGCGCAACCTCTCGGCAAGACGAAACAATGACCGCACACGAACAACACATCGACGACCATTCCGACATCCGCGATGCGGTGGCAAAACTCTGCGCGCAGTTTCCAGGCGAATACTGGCGCAAGCTCGATCGCCAGATGGCCTATCCGAAAGAGTTCGTCGATGCGCTGACGGAGGCCGGCTATCTCTCGGTGCTGATCCCCGAGGAATATGGCGGCGCCGGCCTGAAGCTGTCGGCGGCGGCGGCGATCCTGGAAGAGATCCAGCGCGCCGGCTGCAATGGTGGCGGCTGCCACGCTCAGATGTACACGATGGGCACCGTGCTGCGGCACGGCAATGACGCGCAAAAGGCCAAGTATCTGCCGAAGGTCGCGACCGGCGAGTTGCGGCTGCAGGCGTTCGGCGTCACCGAGCCGACCAGCGGCACCGATACCTCGTCGCTGAAAACCTTCGCGCGCCGCGAGGGCGACCATTACGTCGTCAACGGCCAGAAGATCTGGACCAGCCGCGCCGAATATTCCGACCTGATGGTCCTGCTGGCGCGCACCACGCCGAAGGAGCAGTCGAAGAAGCGCACCGACGGTCTCTCGGTGTTTATCGTCGATATGCGCGAGGTGAAGGGCAAGGGGCTGGAGATCCGCCCGATCCGCACCATGATGAACCACGCCACGACCGAAGTGTTCTTCACCGACATGAAGGTGCCGGCGGAGAATCTGATCGGCGAGGAAGGCAAGGGTTTTCGCTACATCCTCTCCGGCATGAATGCCGAGCGCATCCTGATCGCCGCCGAGTGCGTCGGCGACGCGAAGTGGTTCATCGCCAAGGCGACCAACTACGCCAAGGAGCGCAGCGTGTTCGGGCGGCCGATCGGGCAGAATCAAGGCATCCAGTTCCCGGTCGCCAAGGCCTATGCCTCGATGCGCGCGGCCGAATTGATGGTGAAGGAAGCCACCCGCAAATATGAAGCCGGTCTCGACTGCGGCGCCGAGGCCAACATGGCCAAGATGCTGGCGGCCGACGCGTCCTGGGAAGCGGCCAACGCCTGCGTGCAGACCCATGGCGGCTTCGGCTTTGCCGAGGAATACGACGTCGAGCGCAAGTTCCGCGAGACCCGGCTCTATCAGGTGGCGCCGATCTCGACCAATCTGATCCTGTCCTACGTCGCCGAGCACGTGCTCGGCATGCCCCGCTCCTACTGAGTTGCTTGATCATGCTGCCGCTTGAGGGATTGACCGTCATCGCCGTCGAACAGGCGGTTGCCGCGCCGTTCTGCTCGTCACGCCTCGCCGACGCCGGCGCCCATGTCATCAAGATCGAGCGGCCCGAGGGCGATTTCGCCCGCGGCTACGACGCCGCGGCGAAGGGCCAGAGCAGCTATTTCGTCTGGCTCAACCGCGGCAAGGATTCCGCCGTGGTCGACCTCGCCACCAAGGAAGGCCGCGCGCAGCTGGAAGAGCTGATCGCCGGTGCCGACGTGCTGCTGCAGAACCTCAAACCGGGCTCGATGGACAAGCTCGGCTTCTCGCGCGAGCGGCTGCGCAAGGATTATCCGAAGCTGATCATGTGCACGATCACGGGCTATGGCGACACTGGCCCCTATGCCGACCGCAAGGCCTATGACCTGTTGATCCAGGCCGAGAGCGGCCTTGCCTCGATCACCGGCGGCCCGGAAGGCGCCTCGCGCGTCGGCATGTCGATCGTCGATGTCGCAACCGGCGCCACCGCGCATGCCGCGATCCTCGAGGCGCTGATCGGCCGCGGTCGCACCGGAGACGGTGCCGACATCCGGATCTCGATGTTCGACGTGATGGCCGACTGGCTCACCGTGCCGCTGCTCAATGCCGAGGACGGCAAGTCGCCAAAGCGGATCGGCCTCGCCCATCCCTCGATCGCGCCCTACGGCGTGTTCCGCTCGAAGGACGGCAAGGAGATCCTGATCTCGATCCAGAGCGAGCGCGAGTGGAAGACGCTGTGCGCCAAGGTGCTGGGCCAGCCCGGCCTGCCCGACGATCCGCGCTTTGCCAATATGGTCGAGCGCGTGCGCAACCGCGCCGTTACCGACCAGATCGTCAGCGACAGCTTCGGCAAGCTGACGCGCGAGGAGTTGCTGGCGAAGCTTGCCGAGGCCGACATCGCCTTTGCCGAGGTCAACAGCATGGACGACCTCGCGAAACATCCGCATCTGCGCCGCGTCGAGGTCGACACGCCGAACGGCAAGGTCAGCTATCCGGCGCCGGCCGCGATCGTGGTCGGCGAGGACAGGCACTACGGCAAGGTGCCCGCGATCGGCGAGCGCACCAGACGTTCCTGAAATCCCTCCTGCCCGGGCAACACAATCATGAGCGACAAACTCGACCTCGATCATCTCCGCCAATGGATCGGCAAGACCACGGAGGCCTCCGACGTCGTCACCAAATATCTCGTGATGGGGCTGCGCGCGACGCTGTTCCAGGAGATCGGCGAGCCGAAGGCCGGTGACGCCGCGCCGTGGACCACGCATTGGTGCCTGGCGCAGCCGGTGTTTCCGATGTCGCAGCTCGGCCCCGACGGCCACCCGACCCGCGGCGGCTTCCTGCCGCCGGTGCCGCTGCCGCGCCGGATGTGGGCCGGCGGCGAGCTCGAATTCTTCGACAGCTTGCGCATCGGCGATGAGGCCAAACGCACCTCGAAGATCGTCGACGTCACGGTCAAATCGGGCTCGACCGGCACGCTGTGCTTCGTCTCGGTCAATCACGAGGTAACGACCTCGCGCGGGCTTGCGGTGCGCGAGCGGCAAGACATCGTCTATCGCGAGATGACGAGCACGCAGGGCGCTGCGCCCGCCAAGGAGCCGCCGCCTCCACCGGTCGCGCAGCATCGCGAGAGCCACGTCTCCGACCCGGTGCTCTTGTTCCGCTATTCGGCGCTGACTTTCAACGGCCATCGCATTCATTACGACCGCGACTACGTCACCAAGGTCGAGGGCTATCCTGGCCTGATCTTCCACGGCCCGCTGCAGGCTTCCTTCATCGTCGAGTTCGCCGCCAAGCTGCGCGGCGGCAAGCCGCCGAAGAAGCTCGCCTATCGCGGCGTGCAGCCGCTGTTCGAGGGCAGCGAGTTCTCGATCAATGCCAGCGACAAGGACGGCGGCATGGAGCTGTGGACCGCGAATGCCGAGGGCCAGCCGACCATGAAGGGCACGGCGACCTGGTAACGCGCGAGCACGACGCCTGTCATAACGCGAGGGAATAAAGAGGCGCTTTCATCAGCGCCTCGTATTCCTTATTGTGATCGCGTTCATCCCTGGATCGCAGATCATGAGTCGCTTCTGGAGTTCGGTCGTCCACAATCTGTCGCCATACGTGCCCGGCGAGCAGCCGAAGATCGACGGCCTCATCAAGCTCAATACCAACGAAAACCCCTACCCGCCGTCGCCGCGCGCGGTGGCGGCGATCACAGCGAACACGGATCGCCTGCGGCTCTATCCTGATCCGCGCGCAACCGCGCTGCGCGAGGCGATCGCGAGGCGTTACGGCGTCACGGCGGACGAGGTGTTCGTCGGCAATGGCTCGGACGAGGTGCTGGCCCACGCTTTCCCGGCGCTGCTGAAGCACGACGCGCCGCTGCTGTTTCCCGACATCACCTACAGCTTCTACCCGGTCTATTGCCGCCTCTATGGCGTCAGCTGCGAGCAAGTGCCGCTCGACGCCGCGATGCGCGTGCAGCTTGCCGACTACCGGCGGCCCGGCAGCGCAATCCTGCTGTGCAACCCCAACGCACCGACCGGCACCGCGCTGCCGCGCGCCGCGATCGAGGCGCTGCTCGCCGAGCATCCCGACCGGCTCGTGGTGGTCGACGAGGCCTATGTCGACTTCGGCGCCGAGAGCGCCGTGCCGCTGGTCGCGCGCCGCGACAATCTGCTCGTCATCCAGACGCTCTCCAAATCGCGCGCGCTGGCCGGCTTGCGCGTCGGCTTCGCCATCGGCCAACGCCCGCTGATCGAGGCGCTGGAGCGCGTCAAGGACAGCTTCAACTCCTATCCGCTGGACTGCTTCGCGATCGCCGGCGCGGTCGCCGCCATCGAGGACGAGGCGTGGTTCGAGGAGACGCGGCAACGCATCATCAGGAGCAGAGAGGCGCTGGTCCGCAGCCTCATTGAGCTGGGGTTCGAGGTGCTGCCGTCGCAGGCGAATTTCGTGTTCGCCCGCCATCCCAGCCATCGCGGCGCCGATCTCGCCGCGAGGTTGCGCGAGCGCGGCGTGCTGGTGCGGCATTTCCAGAAGCCGCGGATCGAGGACTTTTTGCGCATCACGGTCGGCACCGACGATGAGTGCGGCCACCTGATCGGCCTGCTGCGCGGCATGGCCTGATAGCCGTTCACCAACTTGCGATCGACGGCGCCACCCTGCATAGTGACCGCGCGTTGGGATGCACGGTTCTCCGGGAAGGAGCGGTCATGCGATTTGCGATCGGCGACGCAACCGTCGACGTCATCGTCGACGACGACGATTTCGGCCTTCCGCTCGCCGAATTCCTGCCCGGATACGATCGCGGCTTGATCGAAGCGCATCGTGCCACGCTGGAGCCGGTGTTCATCGACCTCGCCCGGGGCGTCGCGAAACACGCGATCCAGAGTTTTGTGGTGCGAACCGGCGGCCGAACGCTGCTGATCGACGCTTGCATCGGCGAGCACAAGGACATCCCCGAGATTCCGGCCTGGCATCGGCGGCGCGGCAGCGGCTTCCTTGATCGGCTGCGCGCGAGCGGCATCGACCCGGCCGGCATCGACGTCGTATTCTGCACCCATCTGCATGTCGATCACGTCGGCTGGAATACGCGCCAGGACAACGGCCGCTGGCAGCCGACCTTTCCTAACGCGCGGTATCTGTTCGGCCGCCGCGAGCTTGCCGACTGGATGACACAGCATGATGCCGGGCGTGCCCCGCCGATCCACGCCCGCGCCCTGGAGCAGAGCGTCATCCCGATCGTCGAGGCAGGCCGTGTCGATCTGGTCGACGATGGCCATCAGTTGGGACCGGGCCTGCGGCTGGTCCCGCTGCCGGGCCACACCAGCGGCCAGATGGGGCTGATGGTAGACTACGCACAACATCGCGCGATCTTTTGCGGCGATGCCGTGCACAATCCGGTGCAGATCTTCCAGCCCGATCTGTCGACATCATCCTGTGCCGACCCGCAGCTCGCGCGCGAGACGAGGACGAAGATCCTGGCAGAGGCTGCGGACAGCGGCCGCCTCGTCATACCCGCCCACTTCCGCGGCCCGCGCTGTGCTCATGTTCGTCGGGACGGCGGTGGCTACGCGCCGGTACTCGATGCGCGGCATGGGTAAGATGCAACACCCGGAGCCACAGCTCACCGGGTGAAAGCCGGGTGTATCATCCGGCCCCTTGGAACCGAATGCCGGCTTGCGCGTTCCCCGCCCTGACGGAGGACGCCATGCTTAGAGATGAACAGGTCGCGGTTCTCTGCGACATCGCCCAATCCATTGCCTTCGCTGACGACGTGCAAGGCGAAGTCGACCGGCTCATCAGGGAGGGATACGTCGCCAAGGACGGCGACCTCTACGAGCTGACGCCGAAGGCCGAGAAGGTTTTGTCCGAGCGCGGCGCCTGCCTCAAGGCGTGACGCCGCTCGCGGCAGCTCCCTAGGCGGCAGGCGTGCACCGCATCGCTGATATCTTGATGCCGAGCCCTGCGCTCTCCTCGCGGAACTGCGCGATCGACCGCGCATTGCGGTGCGCCTCGAACGCGGCGTCATCCTGATAGACCTCGTAGATCAAGAGCTTGGCGGCATCCTCGCGCGGCACCAGGATCTCAAAATTCAGTGTGCCCGGTTCATCCCTGAGCGACCGGGCGCCATGCGCTGACAGCAGCGACAGCGCGTGATCGCGCTTCTCCGGCGCCACCTCGACGGTGGCGATCGGTGCAAGTTTCGACATGACGAATCCGCCTTCGGTTCTTTTGCACGTTCAGATCAGCTGCGGAGCGGCCGAAACGCGTCGCGAATTTCCCTGCTGAAGATGTCGGGCTGCTCCCATGCGGCGAAGTGGCCGCCGGCTTCAGCCTGATGGAAGTAGATCAGCTTGTGATAGGCCTTCTCCGCCCAGCTCCGCGGCGCCACGAAGCTCTCGCCGGGAAATGCGGTCACCGCGGCGGGGATCGCGACATTGGCAGGCAGATAAAGGTTGGTCTTGTTTTCCCAGTACAGGCGGCCCGAAGAGATCGCCGTGTTGGTCAGCCAGTAGAGCGTGATGTTGTCGAGCACGTCGTCGCGGGTCAGTGCGCCGGCGGAATGCCCGTTGACCTCGCGCCCGAGCACAGCTGATTGCATCGCGGAGGCCGGCTGGGCATAGCCGTCGCCGTGATCGAGCAGCCAGGCGGCGAGGCCGGCCGGCGAATCCGCAAAGGCCGCAAGCGTCTGCGGGCGCGTGCCCATGATCTGCGCGTAGGCCCGCCGTTTCGCGAATTGAAGCTTGATCTGGTCGAAGGCGTGCTGCTCCTCCGCCGACATATTGTCCGGCGCAGGGCCGCCGGTGATGACCGCCTTGAAGACCTCGGGCGGAACGACACCGGGCAGATTGACGTGGATGCCGAGCAGCTCCGGCGCACCAAGCTTGGCCATCTCATTGGAGACCGGCGAACCCCAGTCACCGCCCTGCGCCACGAACTTGCTGTAACCGAGCCGTTTCATCAATTGCACCCAGGCCCGTGCGATGCGCTGGGGATCCCAGCCGACCGTGGTCGGCTTGCCGGAGAAGCCGTAGCCCGGCATCGACGGGATCACGAGATGGAACGCGTCCGACGCACTGCCGCCATGCGCGGTGGGATTGGTCAGCGGGTCGATGATCTTCATCTGCTCGATGACCGAACCCGGCCAGCCATGCGTGACGATCAGCGGCAGCGCATTGTCATGTTTCGAGCGGACGTGAATGAAGTGAATGTCCACCCCGTCGATTTCGGTGATGAACTGCGGCAGGGCGTTGAGCCGCGCCTCCACCTTCCGCCAGTCGTAGTCGGTCTGCCAGTAGCGGACGAGATCGCGCAGCATCGCCTGCGGGACGCCCTGGGAGTCGTCATTGACGGTTTCCTTGTCGGACCATCGGGTTGCGGCCAAACGGCGGCGAAGATCGACAAGGTCTTCCTCGGGAATGTCGACGCGGAACGGGCGGATCGCATCGCTGGTGGCCGCTGCGGCGGGATGCGCGGGGAACAGGCTGGCAGCACCGGCAGCAGCCAGGCCCAACGCCGCGCCCGTCAGCAGCCTGCGCCGGTCCTGGTCGATCGCTTCCTGGGTCGATTGGCTTATCGCAATTGCAACGGGCGTCTTCGATGGCGCGCTCATTTGACAGTCTCCTTGGAATGAGAGGCCGCCGGCAACGCCGCGATCGCCTCCTTGGTTGTCAGGATGGAATGGGCGTAGGTCGGGCCATTCAGCTCGTGAGCGGCGTGCATCATGTCGTGCGAGAAGGCGGCGGTGGCATCGCGCACCAGCGTCACGTGGTAGCCGAGCTCCATTGCGAAGCGGGCGGTCGATTCGATGCAGGTGTTGGCCAGCAGCCCGACCACGATCACATGCGTGACGCCCTTCTGCTCCAGCAGGAAATCGAGATTGGTGTTGGCGAACCCGCTCTGCCCCCAATGCTCTTGGGCGATCAGGTCGCCAGGCTTGGGCGCAAGGTCCGGATGCCATTCCCCGCCCCATTCGCCGCGCGCAAAGCTATGGCGCTGCATGATCAAGCGTTGAGTCGGATTGGGATGATCCCAATCCTCATAATCGCCCGGCTCCCAGCGACGGTGCGGGACGATCACCACCTGGATGCCGGCGGCCCGGACCGCGCCGTCGAGCTGGCGCAGATTGTCGAGCAGCCCGACCTCGTCGGCGATAGGCTTGATGCGCGGAAAGACCATGCCGCCCTCAGAGAGGAAATCATTGTAAGGATCGACGAGGAGCAGCGCGGTCCGCTCGCGTGGATAGGTGATCTGGGACATCGATCGCTCCTTGGCTATCAGGCGGCCGGTTGGATTTGCTTCAATGACGAGCTCCGTTCACTCGGGCAGCGGCTTGCCGGCCTGTTCGCGGACCATGTACTCGGCGTACCAATCGGGCCAGTTCGCATCGTGGCCGCCGGTTCGCTTCTCGTGCTCGCCATGGGCCATAGCCGCGCGGCGCAGCGCGGCAGCAAGATCAGCCGATGAGGAGAAATTCGTACTGTTGCCGTCGAATCGCCCGGGCAGGCGTTGCGTCACCTGCTGCAGCAGCCAGACGTTTCCGTCGGGATCGTTGAACGTGGCGAGCGACCCGTAACTCGGCCGCTCCGGGTCCGGCCCCTTGATGCGGCCTTCCGCGCCGCGGTGAAACACCTCGCTGACATCGGCGCCACGCGCGATCAGCTCGGCGCGCGCCGCTTCGATATCATTGACGATCAGGAAGCGCGGCAGCGCGGGTCCCGAGCCGAGATGGATCGACGTCGGCGAACCCGGCGGCGTTAGCTGCACGGCGCGCGAGCCGTCGGGCCTGACGAAGTCGGCATCAAGCCGCCAGCCCAGGTCCTGATAGAAGCGCTTGGCGCGATCGACATCCGAGACGGGGATGACGACGACCTCGAGCTTCAAATCGACTTTGGCCGCTGTCGGCCCCGGTTCGGTGGTCATGGCTCACTCCTTGGCGATGACAGATCGGGCCATCGACGGCCCATTGCATTTGCGATGATGTCGGGTCATATTACTATGAAAATCATAGTCTCAAGCCTGATGAAGAAAACGTGATGACGAAAATGAAGGACAACACGGCTGACCAAACGCTCTGTCCTGTCGCTCGCGCCGAAACCGTCGTGGGCGACCGCTGGACAGTACTGGTTCTGCGCGAACTGTTCGCGCGCAATCATCGCTTCGAGGAGATTCAGGCGCAGTCCGGCGGCACGCCGCAGATGATCACGGCACGGCTGAAAAAGCTGGAAGCGGACGGCCTGCTGACGCGGCGCGTCTACAACAAACGCCCGTTGCGCCACGAATATCACCTCACCGAGAAGGGCGACGCGTTCTTTCCGGTGCTGATGGCGCTGCGCGCCTGGGGCGAGACCTGGTGCAAGTCACCGCGGGAAGGCCGCGCAATGAACTACACCCATCGCGTCTGCGGCAAGCCGGCCGGGCTCGGTCCGGTCTGCGAGTCCTGCGGCGAGCCGGTTCATCGCGCCGACATGGTGGGCGAGCGAACTCCCAAATACCAAAAAGAGCGAGATGCGCGCTGGGAGGCCTTCAAGGCGACCCGCTGAATTCCCCGACGCCGCCGGCGCAAGCGGACGACGCGAGAGCCTTCGCACCGCCGCAGCGTCTCGATCACACGGGGCCGATCCGGCCGAGCCTCGCACAACACAGGAGACCACCATGCCATTCGTTCGCATCGACCTGAAGCGCGGCAAGTCCGCCGAATATCGCAAGACGCTGGGCGAGATCGTCTACAAGGCGATGCGCGAGGTGATCAACGTGCCCGAGAATGACAAGTTTCAGGTCATCACCGAGCACGACCGTGGCGACCTGAACTACGCCGACAACTATCTCGGCAATACCTACAGCGACGATCTCATCTTCATCCAGATCACCATGAATGCCGGGCGTACCGTCGAGATGAAGAAGGCGTTCTACAAGCGGATCGTGGACGACTATCAGAGCCAGCTGCAGGGACGGCCGGACGATGTTGTCATCAACCTCGTCGAGGTCGCCAAGGAGAACTGGTCGTTCGGTCACGGCATCGCGCAATACGCGAGCTGAACGCAGAACAGGAATGCGCCGGACGGACGGCCGTCAGCCCTGCGGCTTGCCGTCCGCAGCTTGCGGCCGGCGTCGCCAGCACGCATAGTGCCGCCCGTGCACGAACAACAACAAACAGGGAGGCAACCATGAGGACGATCGCAGCCGCGCTGTGCGCGCTCACGCTGATCGCAACCGGTGCGCAGGCACAGACGCTCAAGGACTTCGTGGCTGTTGTCATGAAGAAATGGACCGCGCCGTTCGAGCCGTTCCAGCTCATCGACAATATCTACTACGTGGGCACTGACGGGATCGCGGTCTACATCATCAAGACGTCGCAAGGGCTGATCCTGATGGACACGGCGATGCAGCAGTCGACCGGCATGATCAAGGACAACATCGCCAAGCTCGGCTTCAAGGAGGGCGACATCAAGATCATCCTCAACACCCACGCCCATCTCGACCACACCGGCGGCTTTGCCGAGATCAAGAAGGAGACCGGCGCGCAACTGATCGCCGGCGAGCGCGACAAGCCCCTGCTCGAGGGCGGCTATTATCCGGGCGACGAGAACAACGCCGATCTCGCCTTTACGCCGGTGAAGGTCGACCGCACCGTCAAGGAAGGCGACAAGGTGACGCTCGGCGATGTCACGCTGACCGCGCACACCACCCCCGGCCATTCGCCCGGCTGCACCAGCTGGGAGATCACGGTCAAGGATGGCAGCCAGGCGCGCAACGTGCTGTTCTTCTGCAGCGGAACGGTGGCGCTGAACCGGCTGGTCGGCCGTCCGACCTATCCCGGCATCGTCGACGACTACCGCTCGACCTTCACCAAGGTCAAGGCGATGAAGGTCGACGTGCTGCTCGGGCCGCATCCGGAGGTCTACGCCATGCAGGCCAAGCGGGCGCAGATGAAGGACGGCGCGCCGAACCCGTTCGTCAAGCCGGGCGAAAATGCCACCTACGTGGCCGGGCTGGAGCAGGATTTCGACAAGCAGCTCGCCAAGCAGACCGCTGCGCTGCAGAAGGCCAATTAGGTAGTCACCCGGTCATCCTGAGGAGCGCGTAGCGCGTCTCGAAGGATGAACGGCCCCGCCGTGGCCGTCGATCCTTCGAGACGCGCGCAAGCGCGCTCCTCAGGATGACGGGATAGCCGCCTACGCAAATTTGCAGCCGTTGCCGCGGCAACTATGCGCGCAGCGGCTTGACATCGTCAGGCAATCCATCGACAGGTGGATTGCCTTTCCGCTTTTGCCGCCCGCAATGACGGAACGTAACAAGACAGAAATGGGAGCCGCCCGATGTCCTCGCGCAAACCCGCCGCCAGCAAAGGCAAGACTGTCACCGTCAAGGATGCCACCTTCGGCCTGCTTCGCGCATGGGGCATCAAGAAGGTGTTCGGCAATCCCGGCTCGACCGAGCTGCCGTTCCTGAGCGACTGGCCCGACGACATCGACTACGTGCTCGGCCTGCAGGAGGCATCCGTCGTCGGCATGGCCGACGGCTACGCGCTGGCGACGCGCAATGCCGGTTTCGTCAATCTGCATTCGGCGGCCGGCGTCGGCAACGCGCTCGGCAACATCTACAACGCCTATCGCAACCAGACCCCGCTGGTGATCACCGCGGGCCAGCAGGCGCGCTCGATCATGCCGCTGCAGGCCTTCCTCTATGCCGAGCGGGCCTCGGAATTCCCGCGGCCTTACGTGAAATTCGCGGTCGAGCCGGCGCGCGCCGAGGACGTGCCTGCCGCGATCGCGCGCGCCTATTATGTCGCGATGCAGCCGCCCTGCGGGCCGACCTTCGTCTCGGTGCCGATCGACGACTGGGCGCATGCGACGCAGCCGCTCGACGCGCGCCAAGTCAGCCGCGAGATCGGCCCCGACCTGTCGGCGATGCAGGCATTGGGGGCCGCGCTCGGCGAGGCCAAGCGCCCTGCCCTCGTCGTCGGCCCGGCCGTCGATCGGGCCGAGGCAGTCGATCTCATGGTGAAGGTCGCCGAGAAATCAAAAGCCTCGGTCTGGGCCAGCCCGTTCTCGGCGCGCTGCTCGTTCCCCGAACGGCATCCGCAGTTTGCCGGCTTCCTGCATGCCGCGCCGGGCCAGCTCTCCGATGCGCTGCGCGATCACGATCTCGTCGTCGTGGTCGGCGCGCCGGTCTTCACCTTCCATGTCGAGGGCCATGCCGCGATCTTCGACGGTTCGACCACGATCTTCCAGATCACCGACGATCCGGACGCCGCCGCGATGACGCCGACCGGCCACAGCATCGTCGCGACCATGAAGCCCGCGCTGACAGCGCTGCTCGAGATGCTGCTTGAGACGAAACGCACCGCGCCGACTGGCCGTGTCCTGCCGCCGGCTCCGGCCGCCGGCGACCCGATCCCTGCCGAATACGCGCTGCATGCGCTCTCGGCCGCGATGGGGCCGTATGATGCGCTGGTCGAGGAAATACCGTCGCATCGCCCGCTGATGCAGAAGGCGATGCCGATGCACGGCCAGGACAGCTTCTACACCATGGCGAGCGGCGGCCTCGGCTACAGCCTGCCGGCAGCGGTCGGCATGGCGCTCGGTCGACGTCAGGGACGCACGGTTTGCCTGATCGGCGACGGCTCGGCGATGTATTCGATCCAGGCGCTGTGGACATCGGCGCAGCGCAAGCTGCCGCTGACGGTCGTCGTGCTGAACAATTCCGGCTACGGCGCGATGCGCTCGTTCAGCCAGGTGATGCAGGTGCGCAACGTGCCGGGCCTCGATCTGCCCGGCATCGATTTCGTCAAGCTCGCCGAAGGCCTGGGCTGCGACGCCGTGCGGGTGACGAAATCAGCCGAGCTCGCCGGCGCCTACCAGCGCGCGCTGTCGCATCAAGGCACCAGCCTGATCGAGGTGATGGTCGATTCCGCGGTGCCGCTGCTCTACACGCAGAAGAGCTGAGCGGCAATCTCGCCACGTCATTGCGAGCGAAGCGAAGCAATCCATCTTTCGGCAAGTGGAGATATGGATTGCTTCGTCGCTGCCGCTCCTCGCAATGACGACTGGACATATATTCGCAACCTTATTACGAGGGCATTGGATCGCCGAGCATGGGCGCCGCTGACGGCGTCGGCACCTCGCAGCCGGAGGCGCAGCAGCGTCCGGGCTGCTTCGACACCCGTTGTCCCTGGTCGACGAGGTCGCGGCCGAGCAAATTCTCGACCAGCTCGGCCTTCTCCATCACCGGATAGTTGCGCCAGATCTCGCGCTTCATCGCCTCCGGCGAGCCGCCGCCGTGCAACGAGATCACTGAATACCAGCCGGCTTCGTGCGAGACGGTGAGGTCCTCGATCAGCCGCGCCACCTCGGCGCGCTGCTCGGCCGGGATATCGGGACGTCCGCCCATGACAGCGGCAAGCGAGGCGCGCGTTTCCGGATTGTGATCCTCGTCGGGACCCGGCAGCGCGACGATCAGCCCGCCGGAGACGTAATGCGCGACGCGGTGCATGTCGTAGATCTTGGTCGCCAGCAGCAGCTTGCCGATGTTGGAGAACACCGCATCCGGCATCACCGAGCCCGCCGGATCCTTCGTGCAGTAGACCGAGGAGGCGACGCCGCAGGCATAGAAACTCTCGGTGATGGTGATCAGCTCGACCATCGCCTCGCGGATATGCGCATGCTTCTCGGCATCGAGCCCGTTGGCCTCGATCATCAGCGCGCCGGCGCCGATAAGGAGATCGCCGAAGCCGGCGCGGGCGCCGATGCAGGAATGCCGGTGATGCGTCGCGTAGGAGGTGGTGAGGAAGCCGCCCTCCTCGGTCTCGCCGGCGAGGAACACGCGGTCATGCGGCACGAACACGTCGTCGAACATCACGACGCCGACCGACTGACCGTACTTCGCCGAGAATTTCGCCGCGGCATCGCCGGGCCGGCCGGCCGGACGCGCGACGATGGTGACGCCGGGCGCATCGACCGGCACGGCGCAACAGACGGCAAAATCCTTGTCGACAGGCACATGGGTGCGGCACGGCATGACAAGGAATTCGTGCATGTAAGGCGCGCCGGTCACGATCGCCTTGGTGCCGCGGATCACGATGCCGTCGGGCCGGCGCTCCTTGATATGGACGTAGACGTCCGCATTGGCCTGCAGGCCGGGACGCTTGGAGCGGTCGCCCTTCGCATCGGTCATGGCGATGCCGAGCGTCAGATCCTGGTCCTGAACCTCGTGCAGATAGTTGAGGAAGCGCTGGCTGTAATCGGTGCCGTGGCGATCGTCGGTCAGCCTGGTCGCCTGAAAGAGACCGTTCAGCGCATCATGGGTCAGGTAGCGCTGCGCGCAGCCCGACGTCCTGCACACCAGCCGCACCGCCTCGAGCTTGTCGAGCAGGTCCTGCGAGCTCCGATCGATGTGGAGCATGCGGTTGACGGTCTTGCCCGAGGTACCCTGCCGCGCCGTCATGATCGGCACATGCTCGGGCTGTAGCGCGAAATCATAGGTCACGCCGACGCCTGCCACGCCGGGCGCCAGCAACGGCTCGTCCGCGACGCTCGCAACGGCCGCGCCGTTGATGAACACACGCGGTTTGTAGCGGCGCAGGGATTCCCGGTAGTCCGCAGCCGTCATCAGCATGGCGCTTCTCCCTTGCTCATTTATTCTAACACTGTTAAATTATCTAACGCTGTTAGAATTGAGTCAAGAACGGATTTGCCGGGCCATGCAGATGCGCGAGAGCAGGAAGGAAGCGGTCAGCCGCCACAAGCGGGAGCTGATCCTCGACGCGGCGCGCAGCGTGTTCGCGGAGGAAGGCCTCGAGGGCGCGAGCCTGCGTGCGATCGCGACGCGGGCCGGCTACACGCCGGCGGCGCTGTATTTCCATTTCGATTCCAAGGAGGCGATCTACGCCGAGGTGCTGCGGCAATCGCTGGCCTCGCTCGGCGAAGCCGTCAGTGCGGCGGTCGCGACGACGCGCGGCGCCAAGCAGAAGCTGCACGCAGCAGGCATGGGCTTCTTCCGCTATTACGCGGAGAACCCGCGCGACCTCGATCTCGGCTTCTACTTGTTCCGCGGCGGCATGAAGCCGGCCGGGCTCGGCCATGACCGCGATCACGCGCTGAACGCCGCGCTGGAGGCGGCGCTGCATCCGATCGCCGAAGCCGCAGAGGCGCTCGGCGCCTCCAGGTCGAAGGCGAACACGGTGATGGTGGACTGCTTCGCGCATGCGACCGGCCTCCTGCTGCTATTGCACACCGGCCGCATCAGGATGTTCGGCGCCTCGGCACCCGATTTGATGGATGCCTATCTGCGCGACAGGATCGCACAGATCGCAAAGGAGTGAGGCGCCTCAGTTGCGCGGCCGATATCGTAGCTCGGATGAAGCGCAGCGAAATCCGGGATTCACGCGCGCACGTTCGACCCGGATTACGTTTCGCACCATCCGGGCTACAGGTCTCACTTCCCGTGCGCTTCCCGCATCTTGGCCTGGATCTTGGCCATGCCGCCGATCCAGCGGTCGTAATTCTCGGTCTTCTTGCGCATGTAGCCGAGCACCTGCGGATGCGGCAGGATCAGGAAGGTCTCCTGCTCGATGCCCTTGAGTGCATCCTGCGCCACCTGCTCGGCGGAAAGATCGCCGTCGCCGGATTGCGGGCCCTTCGGGATCGAGCGCAGCATGTTGGTGTCGACGCCCTGCGGGCAGAGGATCGAGACCTTGATGTTGTCGGCGCGGTGCGAGATCGCGAGGTTTTCCGCAAAGCCGACCGCGGCGTGCTTGGTGGTCGAATAGGCCGGGCTGCCGACCTGCGACAAGAGGCCCGCGGCCGAGATCGTGTTGAGGAAATAGCCGCCGCCGCGCGTCTTCATGCGCGGCACCAGATGCCGCGCGGCATAGACATGCGCCATCACATGGATCGCCCAGCTCCGCGACCACGGCTCGTCCGAGGTGCCGCCGGCGTTCACCGACAGCGGATCGAAGCCGCCGCCGATGCCGGCATTGGAGCAGAACAGCGCGATCGGGCCGAACATGCGCTCGGTCTCGTCGATCACATGCAGGATGTTCTTCTCCTGCCCGACGTCGCATTTGAAGGCGGCACCACCGACCGTGGCCGCGACCTTCTCGGCCGCGCCATGATCGAGGTCGACGACCACGACCTTCGATGCGCCCGCGGCATGGAACGCCTCGCACAGCGCCTTGCCGATGCCATTGCCACCGCCGGTGACCACCACAACCTTACCTGCCACCTGCATGGCCATCCTCCCGATATCTTGATTTCAGCGCATGATCCGGAGAGCCGGTCTCATGTTCAAACAGAGGGATCATGATATCCCATCTTTTGCCGATGCATGATCTTTTCGCGAGGCCGGCCCGGCCCTGTGCGTAACGCTGGCGGACCGCTCAGCTCGCCAACACGACGTCGAACACGGCCGTGTAGTGGCAGGCGGCCCCGAGCAGCACGAAGCAGTGCCAGATCGCGTTCTGGAAGCGCAGCCGCCGCCAGGAGTGGAAGATCACGCCCAGGCTGTAGAGGATGCCGCCGGCCAGCACGAAGCCGAGCGCCATCGCCGGCAGTGCCTTCACGACGCGGTCGTAGAGCATGATGCCGCTCCAGCCCATCGCGAGATAAAGCCCGATCGAGAGTCGGTCGAAGCGGCCGGGATAGCGCAGCTTGAGCCAGATCCCGACGATCGCCACGCACCACACCCCGACCAGCAGCGCGATCGCGAAGGTGCTGTCCTTCAGTTCCACGATGAACGGCGTGTAAGTCGCGGCGATCAGCAGATAGATCGCGGAATGATCGAAGCGCCGCAGCACCCATTTGGCGCGCGACACCGGCCACAGATTATAGGTCGCCGACAACACCAGCATCGCGAGCAGGCCGGCGACATAGACCGACACCACGGCGATGTCGAACGGGCCGGCATAGACCGCGGTCAGCACGATCAGCGCGGTGGCGGCGACCAGCCCGAAAGCGACGCCGACGAGATGGACGACGCCGTCGGCGATCAGCTCGGCACGGTCGTAGTTCCACAGCGCGGCGCCGGCCGCGTGGATCGAGGTCGAGGCAAGTTGCTTCAGGCGGAAGACCGTCATGCAGGCTTTCCCGTGGGCCGATGGACGATGGGTAGCGCGGGTGGTCTGACGCGTTCAATTCCCCTGCCCCCCGACAACCCCTCGCCTGCAAAGGCGCCGGAAATGTGAAGCTTGATTTTGGCCCGATAATCGCCACCTTGCGGGTGATCGCCCGCCCCTTTTGGTCCCTCCTGCCGGGTTTTCGTTAACCCTCCATGGCCCCCAGCTTCACTGATATCGTCGAGGAAGCCCGTCTCTCGGCGCGGGCGCTGCTCGACTATGGCGAGGGCTTCTTCAACCCGACGGTGCGGCTCGGCGTCACCGGCCTGTCGCGCGCCGGCAAGACCGTGTTCATCACCGCGCTGGTGCACGGCCTGACCCGCGGCGGCCGCTTCCCGGTGTTCGAGGCCTATGCCTCGGGGCGGATCGCGCGCGCCTATCTCGCCCCGCAGCCCGACGATGCGGTGCCGCGCTTCGCCTATGAGAACCATGTCCGGACATTGGTCGAGGAGCGACGCTGGCCGAGCTCGACCACCGACATCTCCGAGCTCCGTCTCGTGATCGAGTATCAGCGGCAAAATGGCGCGGACCGCACGCTGACCCTCGATATCGTCGACTATCCCGGCGAGTGGCTGCTCGACCTGCCGCTGCTCAACAAGAGCTACGAGCAATGGTCGGCGGAGAGCCTTGCGCTGTCGCGCGAGCCGCTGCGCGCAAAACTCGCGGCGTCCTGGCACGCGCATCTCGCGACGCTGAAGCCCGAAGCCAAAGAGGACGAGCAGGCCGCGCTCACCGAAGCACGCCTGTTCACCGACTATCTGCGCGCCTGCCGCGACGAGCGCTTCGCGATGAGCCTGTTGCCGCCCGGCCGCTTCCTGATGCCCGGCAATCTCGCCGACACGCCGGCACTCACCTTTGCGCCGCTCGACGTGCCCGCAGGCGGCCGCGCGGGTGACGGCTCGCTATGGGCGATGATGCGGCGGCGCTTTGAAGCCTACAAGGACGTCGTGGTGCGGCCGTTCTTCCGCGACCATTTCGCGCGGCTCGACCGCCAGATCGTGCTGGCCGATGCGCTCGCCGCATTCAATGCCGGCCCCGAGGCGCTGCACGATCTCGAGGCCGCACTCGCCGGCATTCTCGACTGCTTCCGGATCGGCCGCAGCACGATCCTGAGCGCGCTGTTCCGGCCGCGCATCGACCGCATCCTGTTCGCGGCCACCAAGGCCGACCATCTGCACCACCAGAGCCACGACCGGCTGGAGGCCGTGCTGCGGCGGATCGTGGCCAAGGCCGCCGAGCGCGCCGAATATGCCGGCGCCGATATCGACGTCGTCGCGCTCGCCGCGGTGCGCGCCACGCGCGAGGCGCAGGTCCAGCGCGGGCGCGACCGGCTGCCGTCGATCCTCGGCACGCCGGCGCCGGGCGAGGTCGCCAATGGCGAGCGGCTCGACGGCGAGACGGAAGTTGCGACCTTTCCGGGCGACCTGCCCGATAATCCGGAGGAGCTGTTCAACGGCGGTTTCCGCGGCCTCTCAAGCTCGGACACCGAGGCCGTAGACTACCGCTTCCTGCGCTTCCGTCCGCCAAAGCTGGAACGAAACGGCGATGCAGAGCCGGTGCTGCCTCACATCCGCCTTGACCGCGCCCTCCAGTTCCTGATCGGAGACAAACTGCAATGAACGAGAAGACGCCCCCGCGGCGGCCGGCGACGTTCAAGCTCGACGATCCCGGCGTGGTCGTGATGGATCCGGATGACGGCAGCCGCCTCACCCGCGGCACGATCCAGATCGTGCCCGAGGCCGAGCCCGCGCAGCTCCCGGTCCCGGTCGATACGCCGCTGGTGCCGGCGCGCCGCGGCTTCCGCTGGGGCACGCTGTTCTGGAGCGCGGTCGCGGGCCTCGTGGTGCTCGGCACCGGGCTTGGCGTCCTCAACCTGGTCGAGGACCTGTTCGCACGCAATGAAGGCCTCGGCGTCCTCGGGCTGGGACTCGCCGTCATCGCCGCGGTTGCGCTCGCCGTCGTGACCACGCGCGAGCTCGTCGGCCTGGCAAGGCTTGCGACGATCGAGAAGCTGCATCTGCGCGCCGCCGAGGTGCTGATCAGCGACGACCGGGCAGCGAGCCGCGCGATCGTTGCCGATTTGCTCAAGCTCGCGCACCAGACCCCGCAGCTCGCTCGCGCCCGCAGCGCGCTGCAGAGCCACACCGACGACATCATCGACGGCGCCGACATGATCCGCCTCGCCGAGCGCGAGCTGATGACACCGCTCGATGAGGAAGCGCGACGGCTCGTATCGACCGCCGCGCAGCGCGTCTCGGTCGTCACCGCGGTCAGCCCGCGCGCGCTGTTCGACGTGCTGTTCGTGTTCGTGGCGAGCTTGCGGATGATCCGGCAGCTGGCGCGGCTCTATGGCGGCCGGCCCGGCGCGCTCGGCATGATCCGCCTGCTGCGCCACGTCATCGCGCATCTCGCGATCACCGGCGGCATGGCGGCCAGCGACAGCCTGATCCAGCAGATGCTCGGTCACGGCATCGCTGCAAAACTGTCACAACGCCTCGGCGAAGGCATGCTCAACGGCCTGTTGACCGCCCGGCTCGGCCTCGCCGCGATCGATGTCACCCGCCCGCTTCCCTTCAACGCCCTGCCGCGCCCGGCGCTGACCGATCTCGCGAAAGACCTGATCCGCAAGCGCGAGGAAGAGGAATGAGGTGCTTGCCTCGCCCCGCTTGCGGGGAGAGGCCGGAATTTTCGCGAAGCGCAAATTTCGGGTGAGGGGGAGTCTCCGCGAGACCAACTCTCGCCGTCCCCGTGGAGACTCCCCCTCATCCCGACCTTCGCAGAGCGAGCTCTGATCGTCTCGTCCCCGCAAGCGGGGAGAAGGAGGAGGCCAGCACGCGCCAGCGGAAGAAGGTGGTGTCCGGCGGCGGCGACAGATCGGGGGTCCAGCCGCTGATCTTCTCCAGCGCATAGGTGTCCATCACCATGCCGCGCCAGCTGCGCGTCACGCGCTCCAGCGGCTGGCGCACCGCTGATGTCTCGCTCCACAGCGGCAGATTGTTCTCGGGCTCGCGCCCGACATAAATGCCGGCGTGATCGCGGATCTTGCTCATGCCGGGATCGGCAAAGCCCTGGAAGCGGCCGCGTTCGTTGATTTCGATGACCGTCACCTTCCCGCGCAGCAACCAGCGCAGCATCGCATAGGTGCGATAATCCGTGGTCGCGACCCAGGTCGCGCCGGTCGCCTCAACCTGCGCCAGCGTGCGCGCAGCCACCACATCGTAGCCCGCCTCGGTGCCGATCGGATCGGTGCGGCCGATCAGATTCCACGGCGCGAACATGTAGTAGAGGAAGACGCAGACGACGAACACGATGCCTGATGTGATCGCGGTCCGCGCCCAATACACCGTCGATTTGACGAGCCCGACCGACCAGCCCTCGAACGGCATCCGCGTGACGTTGATCGCGACCGCCGCAAATCCGGCTGGCCACAAAAACATCGGCCAGGTGTCGCCGACCCGCAGCGTCAAGGACTTCCAGAGGAAGTAGATGGACGGCGCCAAGACCGCGGTCGCCAGCAGGATCGCAACCGGCTCGCGCTTGCGATAGCCGCGCCATGCCGTCAGCGCGGTGCCGAACAGCGTCACCGGCAGCAGCACGAAGCCGACCAGGCCGAACTGCATGCCGACGAATTCGCCGACGGTGCGCAGCGTGAAGGCGCGCTCGGCGGTGGCGCGCACCGCCTGGAAGCGGAACGAGGCCCAGTCGTGCTCGGCATTCCAGATCAGCACCGGCGAGAACACAACGATCGCGATCAGCGCGGCAAGATACGGATACGGGCTGCGCAGCCAGCGCCAGCGCCAATCCGGCACCAGCGCAAAGGCGAGCACCGCCGGCGCGAACATGATCGCGGTGAATTTCGACAGCAGCGCCAGCCCGGCAAACAGCCCCGCGGCGAGCCACCAGCGCCCGTCACCGCTTTGCGCAAGCCGCACCAGCGACCACAGCATCGCCACCGAAAACGGGATCAGCGCCGTATCCGGCGCGACCTTTGCCATCAAGAGGCCGTAATACAGCGCCGCCTCCGGCAGCAGCAGCGCCAGCATCACGGCGCGGACGTTGTTGGCCGTCACGCGGCGGACGATGTCGGCGAGCAGGAGCTGGGTGGCCGGCATCGCGACGATGCCGCCGAGGCGGACGCCGAGATTGGTGTCGCCGAGGATCGCGGTGCCGAAGCGGATGAACCAGGCGACCATCGGGGGATGGTCGAGGAACGACAGCACGTTTTCCTTCGACCAGGTCCAGTAATAGGCCTCGTCGGTGCGCAGATCGAGCGCATGGGCGTAGACCAACCGCATCGCGGTCATGGCAACGATCACGGCGATGACGCCCCGCCAGTCCGGCGCGCGCGAACGGGCCGGCTTAACGCTGTTGTTATCGGCTCCAGGTTCGGCTTGGGCTATCGTCACGGCGCGCTTTTTGTTCGACTCTTAACGGAGTGTCAACGTGCCGCGCGGCCCGCTCTCACGGCTGGTCCGGACCCGCGGTGGTGTTCAGCGCGGGAATTAACCACTAGACTTGCCGATCATGAATCACATGGCCTCCCCCTCGCGCGAGCACTTGCAGGACATGGCCCGCGGTATCGGCCTGCGGCAGGTCCGCATCGTCACGGGGGCGATCATGTTCGCCTACCTGACCAGCCATTTCCTCAACCACGCGCTCGGCAATATCTCGACGCAGGCGCTGGCGATCGGGGTCTACTACCACACCGAGTTCTGGCAGTTCCTGCCGGTCGCGATCGTGTTCTACAGCGCCTGCCTGGTGCATACCGGGCTCGGCATCTGGGCACTCTATCAGCGCCGCGAGTTCCACTGGAAGGCGATCGAGCCGCTGCAGCTGACGCTCGGCCTCAGCATCCCGATGCTGATCGTCGCCCACGTCGTCGGCGTACGGCTCGGCCAGACCCTGTACGGGCACGAGAAGCTCTACCCCCAGGAGCTGTACACCTTCTTCATCGCCTCGCCGAACCGGCTGTGGCAGATGCTGGCGGTGCTGGTGATCGCCTGGGTGCATGGCTGCATCGGCCTGTATTTCTGGCTGCGGCTGCGTCCGTTCTTCAAGCGCGCCGCGCCGTTCCTGCTCGCCGGAGCCGTGCTGATCCCGACCCTGGCGATGCTCGGCATCTACCAGGGCGGCCGCGCCACGGTCGCGGATTATCAAGACCCCGACTGGCGGCGCGAGGAGCTCTCGGTGCAGAAGCTCGGCACGGCGGCGCAGGGGAGCACGCTCGAGAAGATCACCGACGGCCTGACCATCGGCTATCTCGGCCTGCTCGGCCTCGTGCTGCTGGCGCGCGGCGCGCGGGCCCTGCTGGAGCGCCGCGGCGGCATGATCGCGCTGTCCTACGGCAACGGCCGCACGCTGCGGGTACCGAAGGGATTGAGCGTGCTGGAAGCAAGCCTGCGCTACAACGTGCCGCATGCGAGCGTCTGCGGCGGCCGCGCACGCTGCTCGACCTGCCGCATCCGTATCATCGGCGACCACGCCGGATTGCCCGAGCCCTCGCCGCGCGAAGCCTTCGTGCTGCACCGGGTCGGCAATGACGATCCGTCGATCCGGCTGGCCTGCCAGTTGCGGCCGACCGCCGACCTGAATTTCTTCCAGCTGTTCCTGCC
The DNA here is from genome assembly GCF_054059095.1 of Bradyrhizobium sp. USDA 4510. Lineage (NCBI taxonomy): Bacteria > Pseudomonadati > Pseudomonadota > Alphaproteobacteria > Hyphomicrobiales > Nitrobacteraceae > Bradyrhizobium > Bradyrhizobium sp. USDA 4510. Next base: position 5,954,322 of record NZ_JBSSBT010000001.1, read on the forward strand.
GAGCACGACATCGGCCAACGCGCACGCCGCCAATCCGGCACGGGTCGGCCAGGAGCGCTATCTGGTCAGCATGTTCGTCGACATGCGCGGCTCGACGCAGCTTGCCGAGAAGCGGCTGCCGTTCGACACCGTGTTCATCGTCAACCGCTTCCTCGGCGCGGTGTCGCAGGCGGTGCTGGAGGCCGGCGGGCGGCCCAACCAGTTCATCGGCGACGGCATGCTGGCGCTGTTCGGGCTTGCCACCGACCGGCAGGTGGCCTGCCGCCAGGCGTTGCGCGCGGCGGCGCTGATCGCAACCCATATCGACGAGCTGAATCAATTCCTGAGCCACGATCTGCGCGAGCCGATCCGCTTCGGCATCGGCATCCATGGCGGCGAGGTGATCGTCGGCGATATCGGCTATCGCGACCACATGGTGTTCACGGCGCTCGGCGATGCCGTCAACGTCGCGGCACGGCTGCAGGACATGACCAAGGCGCTGGCCTGCGAGGCGATCATCTCGGACGAGGTGCGCATCACCGCCGGGCTGGCCGACGATGCCCTGCCGGCGCAGGAGGTCGCGATCCGCGGCCGCAACGAGCCGATGACCGTGCGCACGGTCGAAAAGACGCAGCTCCTGTCGACGCTGGTCGACGACCGGCGTGCCGTCGCGGCCTGACCGGTTCATCTCCGCTTCAGCCCAATGTGACCTGCCGCACACCCGCCGGTGCGTTCAGCAGAGATGCTCGAACGTGCCCGGTGCCGGATGCGACTGACTGGCGATGGGTAACACTGCAACCGCGCCGCGACAGAGCTCAACGCGCACCTGAAGGAGAAGACCATGTTTCGCAAAGTCACGCTCGCTCTCGCCACTGCCGCAACCCTCGGCGCCGCCGCGCTGGCGCCGACCGCAGCTTCCGCCAAGCCGTTCTTCTGGCATCCGCATCACCATCACTTCTGGGGTGGCCCGGGCATTGCCGTCGGCTTCGTCGACTCCGGCTGCTACGCCACCCGCCTGGTGCTGACGCCCTATGGCTATCGCTATCGCACCGTGAACGTCTGCTACTGATCGAACGTTCTACTTGGATGGAAACGCCCCGTTCGTCCACGCGACCGGGGCTTTTCGTTGTTGCGACGCAACGCTGCGAAAGCTCAATTGACTTGCCGTTCCCCGGTGCGACATTTGGACAGCGCGCATTCCGCGATGCGAAGGCGCGCAAGGCAATCTGGGCCTGGTGATGACCGGCTCACGACAGAACGGCTTCGGAGGAAGCGGAATGCTCGATCGACGAGACTTGATGAAGCGCGCCGGATTGGCCGCTTTGGTGACGGGGCTGGGATCAAGGGGTGCATTCGCCCTCGACACCGTGACGCTGCCCTTTGGCAATGGCGAGCGCCCGCTGGTGCGCTACCCGCAAAAGCGCCCGATGATCGGCCTGACCGCCCGCCCGCCGCAGCTGGAAACGCCGTTTGCGGTCTTCAACGACGGCCCGATCACGCCGAACAATGCGTTCTTCGTGCGCTATCATCTGGCAGACCTCCCCTACAATCTCGATCCGGACAAGTTCACGCTGGAGGTCAAGGGCAAGGTCGACAAGCCGCTGAAGCTGTCGCTGAAGGACATCAGGAAGCTGAAGGCGACCGATATCGTTGCCGTCAACCAGTGCTCCGGCAACAGCCGCGGCTTCTTCAGTCCGCGCGTCGCCGGCGGCCAGCTCGGCAACGGCGCGATGGGCTGCGCGCGCTGGCACGGCGTGCCGCTGAAGACCGTGCTCGACATGGCCGGCGCGCAGGCCGGAGCCAAGCAGGTCACCTTCAACGGCATGGATGGTCCGGTCAGCGACAAGACGCCGGATTTCGTCAAGGCACTCGACATCGACCACGCACGCGACGGCGAGGTGATGCTGGCCTGGGGCATGAACGGCGAGGACCTGCCCTTCCTCAACGGCTTCCCGCTCCGCCTCGTGGTGCCCGGCTATTACGGCACCTATTGGGTGAAGCACCTCAACGAGATCACCGTGATCGACAACGTGTTCGAGGGCTTCTGGATGAAGTCCGCCTACCGGATACCGGATACGCCGAACAATGCGGTCGAGCCCGGCACCGCACCGAAGGCGACGATCCCGATCAATCGCTTCACGGTGCGCTCGTTCATCACCAGCGTTGCCGACGGCGCCAAGCTGAAGGCCGGCCGCACCATGCTGCGCGGCATTGCCTTCGACGGCGGTAAAGGCATCAAGGAGGTGATGGTCTCGACCGACGGCGGCAAGAGCTGGACGCCGGCCAAGCTCGGCAAGGACCTCGGCAAATACGCCTTCCGCGAATGGAAGTTGCCGGTGAAGCTCGCGGCCGGTCCCGCAGAGCTGAAGGTGCGCGCCACCAACAATGCCGGCGACACCCAGCCGATGGATCCGTTGTGGAATCCGGCCGGCTATCTGCGCAACGTCGTCGAAACCGTGCGCGTCACCGCAGCGTGAGGAGAAGCATCATGACCAGCAAGCTGCTTCCATCCCTCGCCGCGATCGCCGCGCTGTCGATCGGCGCCGCCATCGCCGCGCCCGTGAACTACACGGTCCCCGAGGAAACCGCGGCCTTCAAGCCAGGTCCCAACCTCGAGGTGGTGCAAAACAACTGCACCGCCTGCCACTCGGCCGACTACATCAAGAACCAACCGCAGGGCGAGAAGTTCAAGAAGGATTTTTGGCAAGCCGAGGTGACCAAGATGATCAAGGTCTACGGTGCGCCGATCGACGAAGCCGACGTCGGCAAGATCGTCGAATACCTCTCCGCGACCTATTGAGACGCCGCCGGTCGATCCCCGCGCGCCGGCCGAAAAGGCAGCGCGCGGGACGATCGATCCAGTTCGGTACACCGGAACCGATCCGTTTTTGCAGCGCATCAATTGACCACGAAACGGGCAATCCGGCGTAAAACCCCCGCAAAGCGGGTTGTTTCCGGTCAAAAACACACCGTCGTTTGATCTACCCAGCTTTTTTCAAACTGCTATCCTGTCGTTGCGGACAAGCCGGTTTTTGCGGGGACCGACTGGTCTGTTTTCGATTGATTCCGCGGAGACGACTGGAATGCCCAAAGGTACAGTGAAGTGGTTCAACCCGACCAAGGGTTATGGATTCATCCAGCCCGCATCGGGCGGCAAGGACATTTTCGTTCATATTTCAGCAGTTCAGAAGGCTGGCCTTCAGACCCTCAACGAAGGTCAGTCGGTTGAATACGAAGAGATTGCAAATCGCGGCAAGACGTCAGCCGAAAATCTCAAGGTCTAGCGTCACAGCGCCAGATCCGGCGGCGCACTCTCGGACGCCATCCGGGAGTGGGGGCCGATCCACACACCAGACAACGTGACGTTCGGCGGGGCGGGCACGATGCCCGCGCGCCATGGCGTTGAACTATATGGCGTTGAACTATTTCGGCGGCCACCGCTCGCGCGCCGACGACTGCCTTTTGCGCCGGGAAGCGCGCGGCTGCGCATTGCAGCATCACAGGCACGTGCCGCTCTGGCCGTTGCCGCACGGCACCCGCTTCGACAGCTGCTGAACCTTGCGCTTCGACTCGGCCTGCGCCAGCACGTCGAACACGCTTGACGGGGTGAGCTGCGTGGCCTTGCGGAAGTCCTCGGTCGCCTTGTCGACATGGTTGAGCGCCTCATGCGCCTTGGCGCGGGCGAACAGGCCCTCAACCGTCTCCTTCTGCGCGATCGCCCGGTCGAGATCCTCGACCGCCTTGTCGTAGTTGCGCAACGCCGACCAGGTGATGCCGCGCAATGTCAGCGCCGGCTGATAATCGGGCCGCGCAGAGAGGATGAAGTTGAGATCCTTCATCGCGTTGTCCGGCTTCTTCAGCCCGAGATAGGCCCGGGCGCGCAGCACATGCGGGAAGGCATCGTTGGGCGCCCGCGTGATGATCTGGTCGAAGGCGGCGATGGCGCGGTCGTACTGGGAGGAAGTCAGCATCGCGAGCCCGCGGCCGAGCTGTGCCGTCGGATTGTTCGGGCTTCGCTCCAGCACAGCGTCGATATCGACCAGTCCCTCATCTGCGCGGCCCTTGAGCATCAACGCGAGGCCGCGCCACGATTTGGCGATCAGATTGGTCGGCACCAGCGCCAGGGCCTGATCGAAATCCAGCAGCGCCTTGTCGAGCTGATTGAGGCCGATATGGGCGAGCCCACGTTCGGTGAAAGCGAGCGTCTCCTTGGGATTGAGCGAGATCGAATGATCGTAGTCGGCGAGCGCGTCCTGCACCTTGCCGGTGCCGGCCTTGACGAGGCCACGCGCCAGATAAGCCAACGAATTGTTCTGATCGAGCGTGATGTCACGGCCGGCGTCGGCCATCGCTTGATCGAACTGCCGCGTGCCGGCGGCATTGAGCGCGCGGGCCGCCAGCAGCTGCGGATCGTCCGGCTTGACCTTGAGCAGGGCATTTAGATCGTTGCGCGCGTCCGCCGACCGGCCGAGCTTTGAATAGGCCAGTGCACGCAGGCGCAGCGCAGCCTCGTTGCGGGGATCGCCGCCCAGCACCTGGGTGAGATTGGCAACGGCGCCCGCGTAGTTGCCCTGTGCGACGAGCTGCTTGGCCTGCTCGACCTGCTGGTTACCCGCCGCCGGCCCGGCTGGCCGCGCCGGCGGCGCGCCTGGAGCCGGTGCGGCCTGCGGCGGCGCGGCGCCGCCTGCTGCCTTGGCGAGTTCGGCCTGCATCGTGACCGCCTGCTGGCGCTGCTGCTGTATCTCCTTGTTGTCGGGAAGCACCGCCAACAACCGGTCGAAGTCGGCAATCGCGCGGGCATAGTCACCCTTGGCGCTGTAGAGCTGGGCACGGGCGAAATAGGCGTTGCGCTCGGCCTGCGGCGCCTGCGCGATCGCACGCGAGAAATCCTCGATCGCTTTATCCATGTCGCCCTTGCGGCGATGGGCCTGACCCCGCCAGTAGAATGCATTCGGCGTGCCGGCGTTGACGGCAATCGCGGTGTTGGCGTCGGCCACCGCCGCATCGGGCTGTCCGGTTTCGACATAGGCCCGCGCGCGCCCGACACGGGCAGCGGGAAGATCCTGCCGCAACGTGATCGCCTGGTCGTAATCCGAGATCGCATCGCTCCAGGCGTGCTGGTCGGCGCGCAGATTGCCGCGCGCCAGGAAGCCGAACGGGTTCTTCGGCTCGAGCTCGATCGCGCGATCGAAATCGGCGCGGGCCTGATCCAAGCTGCCCTTGCGTTGCTGGACATAGCCGCGCGCGATCAGCGCCGGCACGAATTGTCCATTCAGCTGCACCGCTGCATCGGCATCGCTGAGGGCCTGATCGATCTTGCCGCGCGCGATGCCAAATCGCGAGCGGCCGGTGAAGGCCTTGGTGCGGTCCTCCGTGGAGCGTGCGGTATCGTTGATGATGCCCGAGCACGCCGCCTCGGCCTTGTCCGTCGGCGGCCCGCTGCAATCCTCGACATCGCCCGCGCGGGCCGGACCGGCGAGCACGGGCCAAAGTAGCAGCGCAAGCGCCAGCAGCTGTGGGAAACGAACGCCGCGGGTGGCGGCATCAATGCAGATCGAACGTGAACGCATATGGTAGCCTCGGGTTGACCGAATGCTGCCGGTGTTAACGCGTCACTTGGTTCTTATGGTGATCGGCCCTGAACGTATTTTTTGGAACCATATCGTGCGAAGCTATTGTTCGAATCCTGGCATTCGGTTCCCAGCGTCGCGCGGAACGCTATCCCTGCGATCAATGAGGATGGAACAGCGCGGAACGCGCAGCTGCGACGCTCAGCCGTTCAATCTTCCGTCACCCATTTGGCGACGGTCATGACATCAGGCGGTTGCAGATAGCCGCGGGGCCAGAGATCGACCGCCCATTCCACCTTGGTCGCGCGCTCGACGAGAACGGCGGTGTTGTGCGGCGTTTGCACCAACGAAAATCCGCGGTAGTGGGGATCCCCAACGTCATGAAACCTGAACAGGTTCCACGCCTGCATCACCAGCATCAGGCTGGTCGTGTTCCGCGTCGTGTCCCAGCAATCATAATTGTGTTTGTCGTCGTTGGCGCGGAAATCCGCTTTCGCCACGCGCTTGTCGGTGCCGAGGATCGGCCCCATGCGCCGGTCGAACCAGATCACGGCCTTTTGCACGGCCGCGCGTTCGGCGGCGGCATTGGCGCGGCCCGTGGCCATGATCTTGGCCAGAGCCGCCCGGTCGGCTGCGCTGAAGTCGAGCATCTCGCGACGCCGGCAGACGAAGCCGTAACAGACGGTCATCCCCGTCGCCGACGGCGGATAGATCGAGACCGAGGTGTAGAGCTGCAGGATGCCGGAGCTGAGCTCGGCCGCGCGGGCCGGCATGGCCGACGGCAACGACAGCATGAGCACAGCAAGCGCGCCGGCAAATCCGGCCCGCTTCATTCGTATCGGCTGATCAGCGTCTTTCATGAACCACCGCCCCAACTCGACCAAAGGATTATCGCGGGCGTGTCGCGATGCCAAGACATCCGGCGCATGGCTGTGGATCAGACCGGCAGCGGCGCGTCGCGCTTGACTTCCTCCATCACCGCGTAGGTTCGCGTTTCCCGCACGCCCGGCAGCGCCAGCAGGGTCTCGCCGAGAAACCTGCGATAGGCGGTCATGTTGGCGACCCGCGCCTTGACCAGATAGTCGAAGCCGCCGGCCACCATGTGACACTCGAGCACTTCCGGCGCGGTCTGGACCGCCCTGGCGAACTTCTCGAATACATCGGGCGTGGTCTTGTCGAGCAGCACCTCGACAAACACCAGCAGGCCAAGCCCGAGCCGGTGCGGATTGAGCCGGGCGCCATAGCCCTCGACGAAGCCGTCGCGCTGCAGCCGCTTCAACCGTTCGCCGACCGAGGTCGGCGACAGGCCGATCCTTTCCGCCAACTCCACATTGGCAATCCGGCCATCCCCTTGCAGGATCGAGAGGATTTTGCGGTCAGTCTTGTCGATTTCTGTCATATCTATGGTAATTCTCGAATTGATCCTGATTTTCTAAGGCAAATCTGCTAATTTGTCTATCGAACTACGGTTCGCTAGCGCGTACGTGTTCCCACACAATCTCAAGGAACCGCCATGCCAGACCCGTTGCCGCTCCCGCCCCCGTTCAGCGCGCCGTATGCGCCAGACGACAGCGCCATCGCCGCCCGCCTGCGCCAGGACGCGACGCTCGGCGCGGAGGCGGAGGCACGGATCGACCGCACCGCGACGCGCCTGATCGAGGCGATCCGGGCCAATGACGATCCGCTCGGCGGGGTCGAGGACATGTTGCGGGAGTTCGCGCTGTCGACCAAGGAAGGGCTGGCGCTGATGGTGCTGGCGGAGGCGCTGCTGCGGGTGCCGGACGCGCGTACCGCCGACCAGTTCATCGAGGACAAGCTCGGTCAGGGCGACTTCGTCAACCACGAGACCAGATCGAGCGCGTTCCTGGTCAACGCCTCGGCCTGGGCGCTCGGCATGTCGGCGCGCGTGATCCAGCCCGGCGAGACGCCGCAGGGCACGATCGGGCGGCTGACGAAGCGACTCGGTGCGCCGGCGGTGCGCGCCGCGACACGGCAGGCGATGCGGCTGATGGGCAGCCATTTCGTGCTCGGCGAGACCATCGAGGCGGCGCTGTCGCGCGCGCAATCGCACACGGCGCGCGGCTCGCGCTATTCGTTCGACATGCTCGGCGAGGGTGCGCGCACCGCCGACGATGCCCATCGCTATTTCGAATCCTACGCCCGCGCGATCGAGGCGATCGGCAAGGCGGCCGGCGATCAGCCCCTGCCCGACCGGCCCGGCATCTCGGTGAAACTCTCCGCGCTGCATCCACGCTTCGAGGCGGTGAGCCACGCGCGGGTGATGACCGAGCTGGTGCCGCAACTGGTCGATCTCGCGCGCCGCGCCAAGGCGTTCGACCTCAACTTCACCGTCGATGCCGAGGAGGCCGACCGGCTGGAGCTGTCGCTCGACGTCATCGCCGCCGCATTCGCCGACCCTTCGCTCGCCGGCTGGAGCGGCTTTGGCCTCGCGATCCAGGCCTATCAGAAGCGCGCCGCCGACGTCATCGACTATGTCGATGCGCTGACGCGCGCGCTGGATCGCAGGATGATGGTGCGCCTGGTCAAGGGCGCCTATTGGGACACCGAGATCAAGCGCGCGCAGGAGCGCGGGCTCGATGGCTATCCGGTGTTCACCCGCAAGGCGATGACCGACCTGAACTACGTCGCCTGCGCGCGCAAGCTGCTGGCGCTGCGGCCTCGGCTGTTTCCGCAATTCGCCACCCACAACGCGCTGACGGTCGCAACCATCCTCGAACTCGCCGACGATCCCTCAAGCTTCGAATTCCAGCGGCTGCACGGCATGGGCGAAGCGCTCTACGCCCAGCTCGGCGAGGACAGGCCCGAGATCGCCCACCGCACCTATGCGCCGGTCGGCAGCCACCGCGACCTGCTCGCCTATCTGGTGCGGCGGCTGCTCGAGAACGGCGCCAACTCGTCCTTCGTGGCGCTGGCCGCCGACAATCGCGTGTCCATCGTGGACCTGCTGCGCCGCCCGGCCGAGATCGTCGGCACCGACGACAAGGCGTCGCACTCCGCGATTCCGTTGCCGGCCGAGCTTTATTGGCCGCAGCGCGAGAACTCGCACGGCATCGAATTCGGCGAACGCAAGGCGCTCGGCGCGCTGACGTCGGCGATCGCGGCCGAACGGAAGGCTTCGCCTTCCGTCACGCCATCAACCACCGAGCAGGCGAATGCCGCCGTTGCCGCGGCGCGCCGCGGCTTCAAGGCCTGGAACGCCACGCCGGCCATAAAGCGTGCGGCGATCCTGGACAAGGCCGCGGAGCTGCTCGAGCAGCGCCGCGCCCACTTCCTCGCTCTGCTGCAAAGCGAGGGCGGCAAGACGCTCGATGATGCGGTATCGGAAGTGCGCGAGGCGATCGACTTCTGCCGCTACTATGCCGCGCTGGGGCAAAAGCTGTTCGGCGAAGGCGAGACGATGCCGGGCCCGACCGGCGAAAGCAATGTGCTGGAGCTGTACGGCCGCGGCGCGTTCGTCGCGATCTCGCCGTGGAATTTCCCGCTCGCGATCTTCCTCGGCCAGGTGACGGCGGCATTGATGGCGGGCAATGCGGTGATCGCAAAGCCGGCCGAGCAGACGCCGCGCATCGCAGCCGAAGCCGTTGCCATGCTGCATCAGGCCGGCGTGCCGCCATCGGCGCTGCATCTGATCCAGGGCGACGGCGCGGTCGGCGCCGCGCTGGTGGCGCATCCCACCATCGCCGGGGTCGTCTTCACCGGCTCGACGGAGGTCGCGCGGTCGATCAACCGCACGCTCGCCGCCAAGGACGGCCCGATCGTGCCGCTGATCGCCGAAACCGGCGGCATCAATGCCATGATCGTCGACGCCACCGCGCTGCCCGAGCAGGTCGCGGATGACGTCGTGACCTCGGCGTTCCGCTCCGCCGGCCAGCGCTGCTCGGCGCTGCGGCTGCTGTTCGTGCAGGACGACGTCGCCGACCGCATGATCGAGATGATCGCGGGCGCCGCGCGCGAATTGAAGATCGGCGATCCCTCCGAACCGTCGACGCATATCGGACCGGTGATCGATGCCGACGCCAAGCAGCGGCTCGATGCGCATATCGCGCAAATGAAGCAGGAGGCGCGCGTGCATCTCGCCGGCGAGGCGCCATCAGGCAATTTCGTCGCGCCGCACATCTTCGAACTGTCGGCGGCCGGGCAATTGAAGGAAGAGGTGTTCGGCCCGATCCTGCATGTGGTGCGCTACCGCGCCGACAAGCTCGGCGAGGTGCTGAGTGCGATCGAGGCGACCGGGTTCGGGCTGACGCTCGGCATCCATTCCCGCATCGACGACACGATCGAGCACGTGATCGACCGCCTCCAGGTCGGCAATATCTATGTCAACCGCAACATGATCGGCGCGGTGGTCGGCGTGCAGCCGTTCGGCGGCAGCGGCCTGTCCGGCACCGGCCCCAAGGCCGGCGGCCCGCATTACCTCGCGCGCTTCGCCACCGAGCAGACGATCACCATCAACACCGCCGCCGCGGGCGGCAATGCGGCGCTGATGGCGGGGGTGGAGTAATACTCATCACCGACATGTCATTCCGGCATGGTGCATGGGCGCCAGGTCCGGAATGACTTGGTTGCATCGTGCCCCCCAGATGGGTCAAATGGCGGTCCGATCGGGATCATTGCTTGCGATAATTCCAGCTACCGGAAAAACACCAACAAGCGCCACGGGAGCGACGGCACGATGGAAAAAGGCATTTTTGACGGGCTCAAGGTCCTGGACTGCGCGAGCTTCATCGCGGCACCCGCGGCCGCCACCGTGCTGTCCGACTTCGGCGCCGACGTCATCAAGATCGAGCCGCCCGGCGCCGGCGATCCCTATCGCAATCTGCCCAATCTGCCCGGCTATCCATCGAGCGAGCACAATTTCGCGTGGATGCTGGAGGCCCGCAACAAGAAGAGCCTCGCGCTCGACCTCACCAAGCCTGACGCGCAGCAGGTGCTGTACAAGCTCGTCGCCGAGGCCGACGTGTTCATCACCAACATGCCGCCGCAGGTGCGCGCAAAGCTCGGCATCACCTACGACCATCTTGCCCATCTCAACGACCGGCTGATCTACGCGTCCTTCACCGGCTATGGCGAGAAGGGCGAAGAGGCCAACAAGCCCGGCTTCGACTCCAACGCCTATTGGGCCCGCTCCGGCCTAATGGATCTCGTGCGCGCCGACGAGGAGACCACGCCGGCCCGTTCCGTCGCCGGCATGGGCGATCACCCCTGCGCGATGGCGTTCTACGGCGCGATCGTCACCGCGCTGTTCCAGCGCGAGAAGACCGGCAAGGGCTCGCACGTCTCGACCAATCTGATGGCCAACGGCGTCTGGGCCAATGGCGTGCTGGCGCAGGCCAAGCTCGCCGGCGCCAAGTTCAAGAAGCGCAAGCCGCGCGAGGAGGCGCTGAACGCGGTCACCAACCACTATAAGTGCAAGGACGGCCGCTGGCTGATCCTGTCGCTGCTCAACGAAGACCGGCAATGGCCAACGCTGGCGCGCTGCATGGGCCGCGAGGATCTCGTCGCCGATCCGCGCTTCGCCACCAAGGCGGACCGCCATGCGCGCTCGGTCGAGCTGATCAAGATCTTCGACGAGGTGTTCGCCGGCAAGGACCTCGCCGAATGGCGCAAGATCCTCGACGGCAACGGTCTCGTGTTCGGCGTCGTCGGCATCCTCGACGACATCCCGAACGACAAGCAGATGATCGAGAACGAGGTGCTGGTGCGCTTCGAGAACGACACCATGCTGACCGTCAACAGCCCGATCTTCATCGACGGCGCGAGGAAGGTGCAGCCGCGCAAACCGCCCGAGGTCGGCGAGCATTCCGACGAGATCCTGCGCCAGGCCGGCTACGACGAGGCCACGATCCAGAAGCTGCGCGCGTCGGGCGCGGTGGCGTAGCGAACTAACCACCTTCGTGAGTAGCCCGGATGGAGCGAAGCGAAATCCGGGACAAGTCTCGCAATCGGATCACGCAATCCCGGATTTCGCTTCGCTCCATCCGGGCTTCTGTAACGGGCCTTGGTTAGTCAATCCCTTTTCGCGTCATCCACTCGCCGGGCACTTGCTTCTGTACGGGATCGGCGCGAAGGCCGTCGCCTGATGGGGTGCATTGAGGAGCCGGCCGGCCAATCTACGGATTGCGTGGTCGTGAGCCACTTCCCGGATGGCGGCCTGACCGGATCCATCGTCCCAGCGGAGGGACTTCGCTCGGGGAGAGCCTGGTGTCGTGGCCCGCCCGGAACCGATTGCTGCTCCTGGCTAGATGGCCTTGGTCATCGGGTTGAACGGTTTGGTGTCGGCGAGCATGCGATGCAGGATCACGGCGAGCTTGCGAGCCAGCGCTACCTTGGCCTTGCGCATGCCTGCGCGCCGGGCGATCCGCATCGCCCAGCTCTTCAATGCCGAGCAATTCTTGACCGGCTTGGTCAGCATGACGTGAGCTGCCTGGTAGAGTGCCTCGCGCACGGAGGCATCCCCGATCTTGCTGATGCGGCCGGTGTAGTCGGTCTCACCGGACTGGTACTTCTTCGGGGTGAGCCCAAAGTGGGCTCCCGTGGCCTTCGAGGAGCGGAAGCGCTTCGGGTCGTCGATCGCCGCGGCATAGGTGAGCGCCACGATCGGACCAACGGACGGCGTTGTCATCAGGAGCTTGGCGGATGGATGCGTCCTGGCGAGCTTCTGGGTGTGCTTGTCCAGGCTCTTGAACTCCCGCAGCAGCACCGCATGGGCTTGGAGCAGCGCCGCCGCGACCAACTCCAGTCCGGGATGGCCGGTCACGAGCTCGCGGATGCGTCCGGCGAACGTGCGCTCGGTGGTCGCACCGACCTTCAGGCCAAAACCGCGAAGTATGCCGCGCAGGCTGTTCTCGACATCGCGAAGCTTGGATTGCAGCAGCTTGCGCGCCGTCAGGATGGCGCGGGTCTCCTGCGCCGCGACCGACTTGCAGTGCACCGGCCGGAACCAGCCGAGCCGCATCAACTGCGCGATCCGGCGGGCATCGTTGCGGTCCGTCTTCACCGGCATCGACTTGAAGGCTTCGCGAACGTGCCGCGTTTCCAGCAGCTCGACCGCAAGCCCTGCGTCTCGCAGACCCGCATACAGCCATTGCGACAAGGGGCCTGCCTCCAGCCCGATCCGTTCCAGTACCAGACCCAGCGACCGGAACCAGGCGATCAGCGCCGCCGGCTCGCTCGCAACCTTCGTCTCGCGCAAAATCTTGCCTGTCCCATCGACAAGGCAAACGCTCGAGCATTCCAAAGACACGTCAATTCCTGCATAGTGGTACATGGTCGTCCCTTAATGATGCTTGGAGCGGGCTTGCCCGACTCCGTTGAACACCATCAGTTTGAGGGACGACCGCCTTCCAACCAACAGGCCGCTCGCGAGCGCGCTTCCAAATTGCGCCGTAGCGAGCGGGCGGCCGGCCCGTTACCCCATCTACTAGGTCAGCGAGCATTCCATCGCAGGCATCCAACGCCTAGAAAGCTATCTTTTCATCCAGGCCCAGACCAGGACCACAACGATGATGCCGAGGATGACCGCGAGCCCGATCGCCCAGCTGCTGACGCGGACGGCGCTGACCGCCTGACGCTCGGCCTCGTTGGCCGCGATCTCGCGGTCGCGCTGCTTGTCGTCCTCGGGAGCACTCATCGGCCGGTCTCCGCTCAAGGCTGGGCTGTTCGGGGCATGGTCGCAACGTGGAATGTAGCATCGAATAATGACGCGCAGCGGCTTCGGTTCCGGCGGAAATCACCGGCCCTTCACGAAGCACATGCCGATGCGCGAGGCCTTCCCGGCAACCTGGCAGGCAAGGCCGTCGGCGCAGGTCCAGCCGCGGAAGCTGCGGTCGGTCTCGGCGGGCCTCGCGCCCGGCAGATAGCAATGCGCGCCCCAGCCGTCGCTGTATTCGGTGCCGGCAAGTTCCGCGCTGCCGCGCTGCTGCGGCCGGTTGGAGAAGCCGCGCGAAAAGTCCGGCGCCTTGCCGTCGCGGAAGCTTGCGAGGATATCGCGGCGGCGAGGCTGGTCGCCGAAGAAATGCGGCGAGGCCGGCACCACGGTGGAGTTCGACGGCTTTGCCGCCATCCAGTCGACGCCGGGGAAATGGAAGCCGCCGATGCCGCGGGTCTGGTGACAGCCCGCGCAGGTGACATCGTTGAGGCGCCGCTCGAAGCCGGCCAGCGACTGGATGTTTTGCAGCTTCGTTCCGTCGGCCGCAGCCTTCTGCAGGGCGCCGACGACGTCACCATCGGAGAACACCGCATTGCCGGCCGTGCCCTCACCCTGCACCATGCCGAATTCGGGCTCCAGCTCGCTGACATCGAAACCAGTCGGCGTCGGCGCGACCGCTACGGTCGCGAGGAAGCGATCGGGGATCAGCAAGGTGCCGCGATCGAGCTCGGCAAGATGTTTGGGATCGAGCAACCACGCCTTGAAGTCGCGCCTCAGTGCCCCGTCCGCCAGAATACGGTCGCGATCGATCTGGTTCTCCAGCGGCGCTTCGGCAAACCGTTTTGCCACGCCGTCATAATCGAACACTTTGAGCAGATAGTCGGTGCGGAAATCGCGCACCGCGGATTTCGGCGCGTGCGCGATCTGCAGATTGGTCTCGATACGATCGATATTGCGCGCATCGATCAGGTCGAGCGGACCATCCTTGCCGAGCAACTTCTCCATCGCCGGCGGCGCGCTGCCGGTCGCGAGCCAGCGCCGCGCGATTTCGCGGCAGCCGAGCGATGCGTCGTTGCCGTCGCCTTTCGCCTTCAGCACGAGGTTCAGCGTCATCGGCAGCCGCTGCGACACCGCCTTCTCGCCGATCGGCGACACATCGGTACGGGTCAGCCGGTAGATCAACCGGATCTCGCCGCAATCTTTCGGCGCCACATAGGCGCGGTCCATGCGGTTGACGATGCCTGACAGCACGAAGCGGACGTCGGAGGATTCAAGTAGCGCGCGATCGAACAGCTGAAACGCGAAGCCGTCGCCGATGCCGATGCTCTCATTCGGCAGGCTTGCTTTATGCTTTGCGACATAGCGATCGAACTCGCGATCCAGCGCCTCGCGCACCGGAACCATCGCGGCGAGCCCGAACAGATCACGGCTGGACAGCGGCGTGTCGGCGGAACGCTTCGGCGCGAGCATCCGGCCGAGGTTGAAGCGGCCGTGATCGAGCTCGCGCAGAATGGCGGGATCGATAACCGCCGCGCCGCGCTCGAGCGCGCGATCCTCGGCGGCACGTCCAGGCGCGGCGCCGCAGAGCAGAACGGACATCACCAGAAGGCATTTCAGCGCGCGGCTCATGCCCCCACTAACACCGCGCGGCAAACCCTATTCAAGAAAAAAAGGCGCTTCACATCGTGGTGAAGCGCCTTGGTGTTGTCGGGTTGCGGAGATCAGCGCGAAACGATCAGGCCCTTGCTGGTGACGACCACCCAACGGCCGTCCTGCTTGCGGATGGCATCGACGCGGCCGAGACCGGGGACGGGGTCGCCCGCGTAAACCTCGTAGATGCCGCCGCGGCCTTCGATCAGCGCGCCGCCATTGCCGACGTCGCGCAGCGACCAGCCGTCGACCACCGGCAGGCGGCCGACCTCTGGCCTGGGGGCGGCCGGCGCCGCCGCGGCAGTCGCCGGGGTGATCGAGCCCGTGACCTCGCGGGCGGGCGTCGCCGCGGCGACGGTGGTCTGCGGCGCGGCGCGGAGCTTGTCGACCGCCTCGCTGAGCTTGTTGAGCTTGGCCATCGGGTCGGCCTGGGCCTTCTCGACCTTCTCGATCCGGTCATTGGTCTTGCTGAACTGGGCCTGGCCGGCCTTGGCGGTCTGCTCGACGCTGGCCTTCAGCGCGGCGACCTCGGATTCGATCCGGGCGAGCGCGGCATCGGCCGCCTCCTTGTTGGCGGCGGCGTCCTTGGCAGCCACATCCCTGACGGAGGCAGCAGCGGGGGCGGCGAGATGGCCGAGCCCCGCGGTCGCGAGCGCACCGCCGATGGCGCCGGCCACGGTCGCCAGCGCGATCACCGCGGCCATCGCGCCGATCCGGCGCGTGCCGGCCGGCTTGCCTGCCGCCTTGGCCGCCTGTTCGGCGCCTGGCCTGGATGCGGTCGCCTCATGGTCCCAGGTGCGGTCACCCGGCGCCATGATCATCAGCTTGCCCGGAAAATGCGGCTCTTCCCGCTTGCCGGTCGCGACCCTGGGCACGTCCATATTGGTCGGCTCGACCTTGGCCTCGACCTTCGGCTCGATCATGGACTCGATCTTGGGCGGTTCAACCTTTGAGGGTTCAACCTTCGAGGGTTCAACCTTGGGCGCGTCCATCCGGGGCGCGTCCGCCTTTGGCGACGTCTCTTCCTGCTCGGGCGCAAGCCGGGGAGCTTCGACACCGGTCGCGGCCATCACGGGCTCGCTTTTCGCCGCCATTTCGGCGCCGGTTTGACCGCTGACCGGCTCGCTCTGCTGCTCACTCACGTTCAAAGTCTCCAGACTAGGTTGACAATTCGGTAACTTTTATTGCTTGCGAAATGGTTACCCCGCTCCGCCATTACCTAAATTTTAGGGAGTTTTCCGGGCCGGATTTAGGCGATGCTGCCCTGCGGCAATCTGCGCCGCTTCCGTTTGCGCGCGGCGCTTTCCCGATTAACATACCGTCATCTTCCAGCCAGAAGGCAGGAGAGCGCCATGACGATCGAGAAATGCATCAAGGAATTTGGTGTCGATGACGTCATCTTTGAGGAAGGCTCGACCGGCCGCGAGCTGTTTGTCGTGCTCGACGGCAAGGTCGACATCGCCAAGATCGATCGCGGAAACAAGACTGTTATCGTCAGCCTCGGCAAGGGCGAGTTCTTCGGCGAGATGGCCGTGATCGACGGCTCGGCGCGCTCGGCGACCGCCATCGCCTCCGCGCCCGCAACGCGGGTGATGCGGATCAACCACGCCCGCTTCGTCTATCTGGTCAGCCAGCAGCCGGCGTTCGCGCTGATGGTGATGGATGCGCTCTCGAAGCGCCTGCGCGCATCCAACGCGGTCACTTACCGGACGGCGGCAACCCCATGAGCGACCGCAAGCCAAGCCCGTTCAAGACGCTGTTCGACGCCGAGGTCGCAACGCTGATCCAGGCCGCCGACGACGTCTATCAGATCCGCTTCAAGAACCGTGCGGCGAACGCCTATCTGGTGCGCGGCAGCAAACGGACCATCATGATCGACGTCGGACTGTCGAGCAATTATCCGTCGCTCGTCGCCTGTCTCAACCATCTCGGGGTGACGCCCGAGATGGTCGACATGGTGGTGCTGAGCCATGAGCATCTCGACCACATCGGCGCGGCGTACCATTTCCACGGCAGCGCCTACGTCGCCGCGCACCGGCTCGCCGCCAACAAGATCATGCTGCGCGACGATTTCTCGATGCTGCGCAAGATGTTCAACGAGCCGAACGTGCCGATCGATATCGACATCTGGCTCGAGGAAGGCAACCTGATCGACCTCGGCAATTTCCGCCTCAACGTGATGTACACGCCCGGCCACACCTCGGCCTGCATCACGCTGTTCGACCAGGACAAGGGCCTGCTGTTCGCCGCCGACACGCTGATGCCCGGCGGCGTGATGGGCGGCGTGTTCGGCTCCGGCTCGATCGCCGACTATATCCAGTCGCTGGAGCGGCTGAAGGGCCTCAACTCGAAGATCCTGCTGTCGGGACATGGCCGGCTGTCCGACACGCCACAGGACGATGTGCGGATCGCGCTGCAGCGCTCGCACGGCCTGCTCGAGGACACCGCGCAACTGTTCGATGCACTCGATGCGCGCTCGAATTTCGAGCCGATCATGCAGTCGGTGCGCGACCTCAACAAGCTCGACGATTGAGCTCAGTGACTCCCCGTCGTTGCGAGCCAACGGGTCGCAATGACGTTCGGGCGACCGAGCGCCTTCACATTTGACAAATCCGCGCCCGGCCTGTTCAACAGCGGCAACAACAACGTTGAAGAAACAGGGAGCGAGGATCATGAAGCTTTACGACTCGATCGGACCCAATCCGCGCATCGTGCGCATGTTCATGGCGGAGAAGGGCATCGAGATACCCAAACAGGCCGTCGACCTGCGCAAGGGCGAGAACCGCGAGACGGAACACCTGAAACGCAATCCGCACGGCCAGATGCCGGCGCTCGAGCTCGACTGCGGCAACTACCTCTCCGAGATCACGGCGATCTGCGAATATCTCGAGGAGAAGCACCCCTCGCCCGCGATGATCGGCACCACGCCGGAAGAGCGCGCGGAATGCCGGATGTGGACGCGCCGCGTCGATCTCAACATCGCCGAGCCGCTCGCCAACGGCTACCGCTTCGGCGAAGCGCTGAAATTCTTCGAGAAGCGCATTCCCGTTGCGCCCGAAGCCTCGCCCGGCCTGAAGATGATCGCCGCCAACCGCATCAAATGGCTTGACGACCAGATGGCCGACGGCCGCGACTACATCTGCGGCAAGCGCTTCACGCTCGCCGACATGCTGCTCTATTGCTGGCTCGATTTCGGCAACCAGGTCGGCCAGCCGCTGGACCAGTCGAACGCCAACATCGTCGCCTGGTTCAACCGCGTCGGCGCGCGGGCATCGGTGAAGGCGTAAAAGGCGGTCGTCTTATCCTCCCCTCGAGGGGGAGGATCGGTTCGCATGAAGCGTAGCGCAATGCGAACCGAGGTGGGGTGATCTCTCCCCTCGGGTAGCGTTCACGCGGAGAGACCTTCACCCCACCTCGCCGCTCATTGCATTCGCGTCGATCCTCCCCCTCCAGGGGAGGATGAAGAGCACCCGACCACTCAGTCCCTAAATCACCACCGGCTTGTCCGGCAGCTCGTTCGGGCCGGCCGGTGGCGGGAAATGCTTTGCCAGCTCGCGCGACACCGCCTCGATCCCCTTGATCACGCCCTGCTCGAACCGGCCGGCCCGGAAATCCGTTTCCATCGTGCGGCAGATCGCCTCCCAGCCGGCATGGCCGACCTTCGCGTCGATGCCGCGGTCGGCGACGATCTCGACGTCGCGGTCGGCGAGCAACAGATAGATCAGGACGCCATTGTTGTGATCGGTGTCCCAGATCCGCAAATGCGAGAACACGTCGAGCGCGCGCTCCCGCGCAGGCTGATTGCGGAACAGCGGCACGCCGTCGAGCGCGCCCTCGACGACGAAACGGATCTGGCCGGAATGAGTGGCCTCACCGGCCTTGATCGCCCGCTCGATGGCGTCGAGCACGCGCGGCGGAAAATCACGCCGCACCCGCCAGCGGTGCTCGAGCAGATGCTTGCCGATGCGCTTGATGCCCATGCCTACCAGCTCCCCGAGGCGCCGCCGCCGCCGAAGCTGCCGCCTCCGCCGCTGAAGCCGCCGCTATCGCTCGAGCTCGAGCCGCTGCTCCAGCCCCCGCCGCCGGAATAACCGCCGCCGCGCCGGTACGGTCCCGAGCCTGCCGTCGGACCGCCGAAGTTCAATCCGCCGAAGATCAGCGCCGCGACGGCGGCGAACAGGCCGACCACCAGCGCCGTGGCGAGCGAGCCGGCTACCATCCAGGTGAAGACGCCGACGACACCGCCGGTCGCGACCGAGCCCAACAACCGCCCCAGTATCCCGCGCAACACGCCGGCCACGATGATGACGATAAAGATCGTCACCGGATTGGCGAAGTCGACCAGGTTCGGCCCTTGCCAATGCTCGGGCTCCGGCGCCGGCAATTGCTCGCCATTGATCAGGCGGATCATCCGGTCGACGCCGGCCGAGATGCCGCCAGCGAAATCGCCGGCCTTGAATTTCGGCGTGATGTCTTCGTCGATGATGCGATGGGTGACGGCATCGCTCAGCACGCCTTCGAGGCCATAGCCGACCTCGATGCGCAAGTGCCGGTCGTTCTTGGCGACGACTAGGAGCGCACCGTCGTCGACCTTCTTGCGCCCGATCTTCCAGGCCTCGGCCACGCGGATCGAGAACTGCTCGATGGTTTCCTCGCCCGTGCTCGGCACGATCAAGACCGCGATCTGGCTGCCCTTGCGGGCTTCCAGATCCTTCAGCCGGTCGGTGAGCGAGGCGACATCGCTCGCCGACAGCGTCCCGGTCTGGTCGACGACGCGGCCGGTGAGCGGAGGCACTGCGACCTCGGCCCATGCCGGGCACACGAAGCCCAGCAGGAAGGCGAGCAGGATGACGCGTGCGGCGGTCATCGCGATGCGCGCGCGCCGGCGCTATTTCGACGGCGCGGGAGCCGGTGACGGATTATTGAAATCGACCTTCGGCGCGGTCGATATTTCCTTTTCATTGTCGACCGTGAAGTTGGGCTTCTCCTTGTAGCCGAACGCCATCGCTGTCAGATTGTTCGGGAAGGTGCGGATGCCGACGTTGTAGTCCTGCACTGCCTTGATGTAGCGATTGCGCGCCACCGTGATGCGGTTCTCGGTGCCCTCGAGCTGCGCCATCAGGTCGCGGAACAGCGCGTCCGATTTCAGCTGCGGATAGTTTTCGGTGACGACCAGCAGCCGCGACAGCGCGCTGGTCAGTTCGCCCTGCGCCTGCGTGAACTTCTGGAACGCGGCCGGGTCGTTGAGCACCTCCGGCGTTGCCTGGATGCTGCCGACCTTGGCGCGCGCGTTGGTGACGCCGAGCAGCACGTCCTTCTCCTGCTGCGCAAAGCCCTTCACGGAGTTGACCAGGTTGGGCACGAGATCGGCGCGCCGCTGGTACTGGTTCACCACCTCCGACCAGCTCGACTTGACCTGCTCGTCACTGGTCTGGATCGCGTTGTAGCCGCAGTTGGTCAGGCTCAATGTCGCCAGCGCTGCGAGCACGGTCCAAAGCTTGCGCATGAAGATGGTCCTCCCCGGGTGGATTCTGCGTCAGCGTAACAGATTTTCGCCGGATAATCCCGTGCGGCGGATTTCGCGGCTTCTTTTGCGGATGATGACGCTTGCCTATCCTTGCCCGCGCCGTTCATCATGGCGAAAAAATCGATCGCGGGAGGATCCATTGGCGTCTGAACAATTCGAGACGATTGTTGTCGAACGGCCCGAGCCCGCGATTGCGCGGATCGTGATGAACCGCCCCGAGGCCCGCAACGCCCAGAACCTGCAAATGACCTACGACCTCAACGCCGCCTTCGACCGAGCGGTGCAGGACGACGCGGTCAAGGTCATCATCCTCGCCGGCAACGGCCCGCATTTCTCGGCCGGTCACGATCTCAGGCCAGGGGCCAAGAACCAGGCCGGGGTCGATTTCCCGCCAGTCGGAAATTGGGGCGGCTTCGCCGAGCCGAACGCCCATGGCCGCTTCGCGCGCGAGCAGGAGATCTACCTGCAGATCACAAGGCGCTGGCGCAATCTGGCAAAGCCGACGATCGCCGAGGTGCACGGCAAGTGCATCGCCGGCGGACTGATGCTGGCCTGGGCCTGCGACCTGATCGTTGCCAGCAACGATGCCGAGTTCTGCGACCCCGTCGTGACGATGGGCGTCTGCGGCGTCGAGTGGTTCGTGCATCCCTGGGAGCTCGGCGCGCGCAAGGCCAAGGAGATGCTGTTCACCGCCGATGTCTGGAGTGCCGACGAGGCGCATCGCCTCGGCATGGTCAATCACGTGGTGCCGCGCGGCGATCTCTCGTCGTTCACGCTGGCGCTGGCACGGCGGATCGCCGCCAAGCCCGCCTTTGCGCTGAAGCTTTCCAAGGAGGCGGTGAACCGCTCGATCGACATCATGGGGCAGCCTGCCGCGATCGATCAGGCCTTCGCGCTGCATCAGCTCTGCCACGCCCACAACCTTCAGGAATTCGGCATGGTGGTGGACCCCGCGGGTCTGCATCCCTCCGTCAAGAAAACCGCCAACGTGTAGCAAGCCAGATGGACCTCACCCTCAGCGACGAGCAGCGCCTGCTGCGCGAAAGTGCCGACCGCTTCGTGGCGGAAACTTTTACCCCGGATCATCGCAAGAAAGCGGCGAACGATCCGCTGGGCTATTCGCCCGCGATCTGGAAACAGTTCGCCGAGCTCGGCTGGCTGGCGCTGCCGATCAGCGAAGCCCATGGCGGGCTCGGCGGCGGCGCGATCGAGGTCGGACTGTTGATGGAAGCGTTCGGCCGCGGGCTGGTGTCCGAGCCCTTCCTCTCCACGGTCGTGATCGGCGCCGCGCTGGTTGCCGAATGCGGCACCGAGACGCAGAAGCAGGCGATCCTGCCTGATGTTGCCGAGGGCAAGCTTACGCTCACCTTCGCGCATTCCGAGCGCGCCGCGCGCTTCGATCTCGCTCATGTCGACACCACGGCCAGCAAGACCGCCGACGGGTGGCGCCTGAACGGCAGCAAGATCGCCGTACTCGACGGCGCTTCAGCCGACCAGATCATCGTCTCGGCCCGTATCGCCAACGCCAATGGTGCATCCGGCAAGCTTGGCCTGTTCCTGGTGCCGGCGAAAACGCCCGGGCTCACGCTGCGCGACTACGCGCGGCTCGGCGGCGGGCGCGGCTGCAATCTCGATCTCAGGGATGTGCAATTGCCCGCCGATGCGCTGCTCGGCGACGGCAGCGATGCGCTACCCGCGATCGAAACCGTGGTCGACCGCGCGATGGCCGCGCTCGGCGCCGAGGCGGTCGGCATCATGCAGACGCTGCTCGACACCACGCTCGAATATACCAAGATCCGCAAGCAGTTCGGCCGGCCGCTATCGGCCAACCAGGTGATCCGCCATCGCCTCGCCGACGTGGCGATGCAGGTCGACGAGGCGCGCTCGATGGCGTTGCGCGCCGCGCTGATGGCCAATGCCGAGCCCGTGGCCCGCAGCCGTGCGGCGTCCGGCGCCAAAGCGAAGATCGGCAAATGCGCGCGCTTCGTCGCCGAACAGGCGGTGCAGCTGCACGGCGCGATGGGCGTCACCGAGGAGCTCGACATCGGCGCCTATTTCAAGCGGCTGCTCGCCTTCGATACGCTGTTCGGCAACAGCGCCCATCATTATCGCCGCCACGCCGCGCTCAGCGGCCGCGCCCACGCCTAACGGAGAGCGCACCATGGATCTCACCTTCAGTGCCGAGGAACGCGCTTTCGAGCAGGAAGTCCGCGATTTCATTGCCGGCAGCCTGACGCCGGAGATGAAGCGCGCCACCGCGCTGACGCCGTCGGTGTTCTCCGATCCCGACATCGGCATGGCCTGGCAGCGCGCGCTTCACAAGAAGGGCTGGGGTGCGCCGGGCTGGCCGGTGGAGCATGGCGGACCGGACTGGACACCGGCACAGCGCTGGATCTTCGAGGCCGAATGCGCGCGCGCCGGCGTGCCCAATGTCAACGTGATGGGCGTGAAGATGGTCGGCCCCGTCATCATCGGGTTCGGCTCGCCCGAGCAGCAGAACTTTTACCTCCCGCGAATTCTCTCCGGCGAGGATTACTGGTGCCAGGGCTATTCCGAGCCGGGCTCGGGCTCCGACCTCGCCTCGCTGAAGACCCGCGCGGTGCGCGACGGCGACGACTACATCATCAACGGCACCAAGATCTGGACCACGCATGCGCATCACGCCAACCGCATGTTCGCGCTGGTGCGCACCAATGACGGCGAGCGGCAGCAGGACGGCATCAGCTTCATCCTGATCGACATGAAGACGCCGGGCATCACCACGCGCCCGATCCTGACCATCGGCGGCGACCACGAGGTCAACCAGGTGTTCTTCGACGACGTCCGCGTGCCCGTCGCCAACCGCGTCGGCGAGGAAGGCAAGGGCTGGACCTACGGCAAGTATCTGCTCGAATTCGAGCGCGGCTCCGGCATCGCGTCGGCCAAGCTGCGCGAGGCGCTGAAGACGATCACCGATCTCGCTGACTCCGAGGTCACCGGCCGCGCCATCGAGGATCCCGATATTGCGATCCGGATGTCGGAGGTCGAGGTCGATATCGACGCGCTCGAGATGACCGAGCTCAGGGTGCTGTCGGCGCTGCAGACCGGGCAGAATCCGGGCGCGGTGTCGTCGCTGATCAAGCTCAGGGTCAGCGAGATCCGCCAGGCGGTGACGCGGCTCGGCGTCGACGTGATCGGCCAGGACGGGCTTGCCGTCGAGCCGGCGCGTCCGTTCTACCGGCTCAACCACGAGCCGGCGATCCCCGAAGAACTGCTGCCGGTGGTGCCGGAATATCTCAACGGCCGCGCCTATACGATCTTCGGCGGATCATCCGAGATCCAGCGCGACATCATCGCGAAGATGGTGTTGGGGTTATAGGGCACCGTCGTTCCGGGGCATCGCAGAGCGATGAACCTCAGGTGCGCAATTGCGCACCGGGGAACCTCGATGTTGTAGCGCGAGATTCCGGGTTCGCGCCAACGCGCGCCCCGGAATGACGGTGGAGGAGAAAGCGCGGCCTATGCCGCCCCCACCTTCGCGTCGCGGATCGCCTGCCAGATCTTCGACGGCGTCAGCGGCGTGTTCAGCTGGGTGATCCCGACCTCGCTCAGCGCATCCATCACGCCGTTGGTGATGCAGGGCGGCCCGCCGATCGCGCCGGACTCGCCGCAGCCCTTGGCGCCTAGCGGGTTGGTCTTGCACGGCGCGGAGCCATCGAGCGTCACCGTGATCGGCGGAATGTCGTCCGCGCGCGGGATGCAATAGTCCTGATAGCTCGCGGTCAGCAGCTGGCCTTCCTCGCTATAGGCCACGCCCTCGTAGAGTGCTTGGCCAATGCCCTGGACAACGCCGCCATGCACCTGCCCCGTCACCAGCATCGGATTGACGGCGACGCCGACGTCGTCGACCGTGGTGTAGCGCACCACCCGCGTGACGCCGGTCTCCGGATCGATCTCGACCTCGCAGATATGCGTGCCGTTCGGCCAGCTCGGCCCGTCGACATTGCCCTCGCTCTCGACCGAGAGCTTTGCGCCGTTTTCCTTCGCCGCGATCTCGAACAGGCTGATGCGCCTGTCGGTGCCGACCACGGTGAGGAAGCCGTCGCGATACTCGATGTCCTCAACGGAGGCTTCCAGCAAATTGGAGGCCTTGTCGCGCGCCTTGCTGATCATGTCGTTGGTGGAGACCGCAACCGCGGTGCCGCCGACGAACAGCGAACGCGAGCCGACGCTGCCGAAGCCCGTGGCGAGGTCCGTGTCGCCCTGGATCACGTCGATCTTGTCCATCGCGATGCCGAGCGTATCAGCGATCATCTGGGTGTAGGTGGTGGCGAGGCCCTGCCCCATCGCCATCGTGCCGGAGTGCAGGATGACGCGGCCTTCGGCGGTCGCGTGCAGCGAGACGTTCTCGGTGTGGGCGCGGCCGCCGGTCCATTCGATGTAGCTGGTGAGACCGCGGCCGTAGAGCAGGCCCTTCTTCTTCGCCGCCTTCTTGCGTGCGGCAAAGCCGTTCCAGTCGGCCAAATCAGACGCGCGCTCCAGCATGTGCGCGAAGGCACCGGAATCGTACACCTGCCCGACTGCATTGGTGTAGGGCAGCTGCGCCGGCTTGATGTAGTTGACCTTACGGATGGTGCGCGGGTCCATGCCGATCTGGCGCGCGGCGGCGTCGAACAGCCGCTCGACGATGAACACCGCCTCGGGCCTGCCGGCGCCGCGATAGGCGCCGACCGGCGCGGTGTGGGTCATCACCGACTTCACCTCGAAATGCACCAGCGGCAGGTCGTAGACGCCGGTCTGCACGAACGGGCCGAGCACCAGCGGAATGATGTTGGCGGTGCCCGACGAATAGGCCCCGGTGCCGCCGATCGAGCGCACCCGGTAGGCCAGCACGCGGCCCTTGGCATCGAGCGCGAACTCGCCGGTCGAGGTCAGGTCTCGGCCATGGGTGCCGCCGACGAACTCGTCGGTGCGGTCGCCGCGCCAGCGGATCTTCTCGTTCAGCTTGGTCGCGGCGTAGGCGACGATGCCGTCTTCCGGATACAGGCTGGTCTTCTGGCCGAAGCCGCCGCCGATGTCGCCGACCAGCACGCGCACGCTGTCCTTCGGCCGCTTCAGGATCGATTCCGCCAAGAGGTCGCGGGTCGAACCCGGAGTCTGCGACTGCACGTGCAGAATCAGCCGGCCGGTCTTCTTCTCGATCTCGGCAATGGTCGAGCGCGGCTCCATCGCCGACGGCACCAGGCGCTGGCTGACCAGGTCGAGCGACACCTTGTGCGCGGCGTTGGCGAAGGCTTCCTCGACCTTGGCGGCATCGCCATAGCTCATCGCGGCCACGATGTTGTCGGGCGCCTCCGGCCAGACCGCCGGCGCACCGGGCTTGATCGCCTCGACCGGATCAACCACCGAGGGCAGCACCTCGTAATCGATCTCGATCGCCTCGGCCGCGGTCTGCGCCAGCACCCGCGAGGTCGCGACCACAGCCGCGACGCCCTCGCCCGCGTAACGCACCACATCATGCGCCAGCAGGCGCCGTGGCGGCACGGTCATCGGCGAGCCGTCGGGCCGCTTGAAGATCGCAAGCGTCGGCAGCGTGCCGATATCGTCCTTGACGAGGTCGGCGCCGGTATAGACGGCCTTGACGCCCGGCATCTCCAGCGCCGCCCTGGCGTCGATCGCCTTGATGTTGGCGTGGGCGTGCGGCGAGCGCAGCACGTGCAGCCAGAGCGCGCCGTCCTGCGGCTTGTCGTCGATGAAATGCCCCTTCCCGGTGACCAGCCGCTGGTCTTCCAGACGCTTGACTGGCTGGCCCGCACCAAAACGCATATTGCCGGGAAGAATGTTCATCAGAGGGTCCTTCGAGCTTCCAAGAATTTCCAGAGAATTTGGCGGCGGTTTTAGCGGATTTTGGCGGCCTGACAACCACAGCGCCGGCCAGAGGACAGGCGTGTCGTCGCGCGGCGCGCGGAAGCACAATCCGGTGGCACGCGTCAGGCCAGTGACGACATCATTGCGCCCGGCCGATATCGACGATGGCGACCTCGACATCGCGCGCCGAGCCGTCGCGGTTCACGCTGAGCCGCACTTTCTTGCCGACCCCGATCTGCTCGAGCTGGTCGGCCAGATCGGAGAGCCGGTGCACCGGCTTGCCGTCGACCGCGGTGATCACGTCGCCGAGCTCACCGGTCGACATGTCGACCCCGCGTATCCCGGCGCGCTCGGCCGGCGACCCCGGTGTCGTGCGCACCACGATCAATCCTTCGGCACCGATACGCGTGGCGACCGCCTCATTCGCGGTCACGATGCCGATCCCCGGCGTCGGCACGCGGCCGTTGCGGATCAGCTCGGGCACCACGCGATTGACGATGTCGACCGGGATCGCAAAGCCGATGCCGGCATTCGAGCCCGACGGCGACAGGATCGCCGTGGTCACGCCGATCAGCCGGCCGGCGGAATCGAGCAACGGGCCGCCCGAATTGCCCGGATTGATCGCGGTGTCGGTCTGGATCACATTGGAGATCTCGCGCCCGCTCGAGGTCGGCAGCCGGCGCTTGAGCGCGCTGATGATGCCGCTGGACATCGATTGATCGAGCCCGAACGGGTTGCCGATCGCATAGGCAAACTGGCCGACCTTGAGATCGGCCGAGCTGCCGAGCGCCAGTGACGGCGGCAGCTTGCGCGCGCTGCGGATGCGCAGCACCGCCAGGTCGTAGTTCGGCGCCGTGCCGACGATTTCGGCGCGCACCGCTTCGCCGGAGGCAAAGCGGATCGCGACCTGGCTTGCGTTCTGCACCACGTGATTGTTGGTGACGACGTGGCCGTCATTGTCCCAAACAATGCCGGTGCCCGACGCCGCGCCGCCCTCCTGCTCCTCGCTCAGCGGATTGGCGGCGGTTTGCGTCACCACCTGCACGACCGACGGCGAGACCTTCTCGAAGATCTCGACATTGGCCTTTTCGGCATCCGACAGCGCGCCGCGCTCGGCGACCGCGCGGGCAGCCGGGCCGCTCCACGGCGCCTGACGGATGCTGCCGGCCGCGAATATCAGCAGAATGGCCGCGATCACGGCCAGTACAAGGACGGTACGCCGATTCATTGCTGTGCTCCACGCAACAAACGCGCTGACCAAGCGGAGGTTTCCGGCATGGCCAAGGCGGATTGCCCGGCATTTTGCCGCGCAGTCCCCGACGGCTTCAGGCCAGATCGCGCAACGCCGCCTCGACCACCTTGCGCTGCTCGGCCGTGAGCGGCGCCTGCGGCGGCACGGGATCGCCGACGTCGTAGCCCTGGCTCGCGAGCCCGGCCTTGATGCAGGCGGCGAGGTTGAAGCGGGCAAACGCCTCGTTGATGCGCCACAGCTTGCGCTGCAGGGCCATCGCCTCATCCCAGCGGGTGCGGCGGCACAGATTGTAGAGCTCGACGCTTTGCCGCGGGATGATGCAGGCCGGGCCCGCCATCCAGCCATGGCCGCCGATCAGCATCACCGCGGCCGGAATATGGGCGGAGGCCGAGAACACTTTCAGGCTGTCGCCGCAACGGTTCATGATCGACAGCAGCCGCCCGGTGTTGGTCGACGCGTCCTTGATGTAACCGATGCGCGGATGCCCGGCGAGCCGCGCGATGACGTCAAGCGTGAGGTCGGAGCGCTGGAAATTCGGATTGGTATAGATCACGACCGGAATGTCGACGGCGTCGGCGATGGCGCGGAAATAGGCTTCCACCTGCGCATCACCGACCGGAAAATACGCCTCCATGATCGCGAGAATGCCGGTCGCGCCGCGCTTCTGGTAGGCCTTGGCCTGCGCCACCGCATCCGCCGTCGAGGTCGAGGCGACGCCGGCGACCACCGGCACGCGGCCCTGCGCGGCCTCGATCGTGGTCGCCACCACCTGCATGCGCTGCGCATTGTTGAGGTAGGCGAATTCGCCGGTCGAGCCGAGCGGCGTCAGGCCGTGGACGCCGGCCTTGACCAGATCGTCGCAGAGCCGGCCCAGCACCTCGGTGCGGACATGGCCGGCAGGGTCGACCGGGGACACCAGGTACGGAAAGACGCCGTGGAAATCAGCCATTTGCGAGCCTCGTTGACGGCGAGACATAATCGGGATCGTGCGCAAAGGGAAGCGGCGCGCCGCTGCGCAAGGCGCCGAGCACCGCTGCGAAATCCGTGCCGGCGCGGAAGCCGAGCAGCCGTTCGGCCTTGCCGGCATCGTAGATCCGGCCGATCGATTTCGGCAGGCGCCAGCCACGCCGCGCGAACAGCGCCGGCGCATCGGGGAATGTGCGCGCGATGACCCCGGCCGCGTCCGTCTTCAGGTCGGCGACATCGCCACGCTTGAACGGCGTCGGCGCGCTGATCACAAAGACCTCGAAGCCGCGGATCTTGTCGAGCGCCACGACATGGGCATCGGCGGCGTCCTCGACCGTGAGGCGGCGGTACAGCAGCTCGGTCGCCTTCATGTTCTCGCCATGGATGTCACGGATGGTGTCGTCATCCTCCGGGAAGAAGCGGCTGGTGCGCAGCACCGCGCAGTTCAGCCCGTGCTCGCGGCTATACAGGCGGCACAGCCCTTCAGCGGCGAGTTTTGTCACGCCGTAGATGTTGCGCGGCTCAAGCGGTCCTGTCGTCTCGTCGAGCCACACCGCAGCATGGCCTTCCTCGTCGCGGATCGCCTGCGAAATCATCAGCGAGGTCGTCGAGGTGAAGACGAAACGGTCGTGGCCGGCAGCCACTGCTGCCTGCAGCAAATTGAGCGTGCCTGTGACGTTGACGTCGACAAAGGCCTGCGGCGCGAACCGCGCGATGTCGGGCTTGTGCAGCGCGCCGCCATGGATCACGGCCTCGATGCCGTAATCCGCGAACACACGCTCGACCACCGATCGTTCGGCTACCGAGCCTGTGACATCGGTCGCCTCGCCCGGGACGACGTCGAGACCGACCACATCATGGCCGGCCTGTCGAAGCCGCGGCGCGAGGAAACGGCCGAGCCAGCCGGAGGAGCCGGTCAACAATATTCGCATGAATTCTGCCCGGCCCGCGCCTTTCAGAACACCTTGGCGATCGCGGCCTGCGCATCGCCCTGGATCTGCTTCAGATGATCCGGCCCGCGGAAGCTCTCGGCGTAGATCTTGTAGACATCCTCGGTGCCGGAGGGACGCGCGGCGAACCAGCCCGCCTCGCTCTCGACCTTGATGCCGCCGAACGGCTGGTCGTTGCCCGGCGCCTTGGTCCTGACCGCGCGCACGGCATCGCCGGCGAGCTGCGTCATGTTGAGCTGCTCGGGCCCGAGCGCCTTCAGCGCGTTCTTCTGCTTCGGCGTCGCCGCCACATCGATGCGCTCGTAATAGGGAACGCCGAGTTCGGCGGTCAGCTCGCCGAACAATTCGCTCGGATCGCGGCCGGTCCTGGCGATGATCTCGGCTGCCAAGAGGCCGAGGATGATGCCGTCCTTGTCGGTGGTCCACACCGAGCCGTCGCGCTTCAGGAACGAAGCGCCCGCGCTCTCCTCGCCGGCAAAGCCGAAGCCGCCGCTGCCGAGCCCGTCGACGAACCATTTGAAGCCGACCGGCGTCTCGACCAGCTTGCGGCCCAGCTTCTTCGCCACGCGATCGATGATCGAGCTCGACACGATGGTCTTGCCGATCGCGGCGTCCTTGCTCCATTGCGGCCGGTGCGCGAACAGATAGGCGATCGCGGTGGCAAGGAAGTGGTTCGGGTTCATCAGCCCGTTCGAGCGGGTCACGATGCCGTGGCGGTCGGCGTCGGTGTCGTTGGCGAAAGCGACGTCGAAACGGTCGCGCATCCCGATCAGGCTCGCCATCGCATAAGGCGACGAGCAGTCCATCCGGATCTTGCCGTCCCAGTCCGCGGTCATGAAGCGGAAGGTCGGATCGACCGCCTCGTTGACGACTGACGCGTTGATGCCATAGCGCGCGATGATCGGCTGCCAGTAGTGCACCGCCGCGCCGCCGAGCGGGTCGATGCCGATCTTGACGCCGGCAGACTTGATCAGCGCGAGATCGACGGTGTTGCCGAGATCGGCGACATAGGGCGTGATATAATCGTGCAGATGCGTGGTCGCCGCCTTGCGCGCGCGATCATAGGACAGCCGCGCGACGCCCTTGAGGCCGGCCTCGATGTAGCGGTTGGCGTTCTTCTCGACCACGGCGGTGACGTCGGTGTCGGCCGGACCACCATGCGGTGGATTGTACTTGTAGCCGCCGTCCTCCGGCGGGTTGTGTGACGGCGTGATGACGACGCCGTCGGCGAGGCCCGCGCTACGGCCCTTGTTGTAGCTCAGAATCGCATGCGAGATCACCGGCGTCGGGGTGTAGCCGCCCTGCGCGTCGATCATGATCTCGACGCCGTTGGCCGCGAACACCTCGACCGCGCTGGCCAGCGCCGGCTCAGCCAGCGCATGGGTGTCGATGCCGATGAACAGCGGCCCGGTGAGACCCTTCTCGCGCCGGTAATCGCAGATCGCCTGCGTGGTGGCGAGGATATGGTCCTCGTTGAAGGAATTCTTCAGCGACGAGCCGCGATGGCCCGAGGTGCCGAACGCAACCCGCTGGGCGGGATCGCCGGCGTCGGGCTTGCCGGCAAAATAGGCCGTGACCAGCCGCGGCACATTGGCGAGCGCGGCGGGATCGATGGGTTTGCCGGCGGCAGGATTTGGTGCAGTCACGTGACCTCTCAGATCTGGTATCGCCGACCATCTGCGCAATGGTGATGCAGTGGCGTGCTACCATGGCGGCTTACGTTCAATCAAGCCGAGGGCTTTTCGTTCCTTGCCCACCGCAGCAATGCTTCAGCGTCTTGTTTGAGCATGATCTCCGCGCAAACGCTTTGCGTTTGTCGCGAGGAAAGCCGCTTCGCACTTTGCGCTAACGCGGCCCTTCGGGTCCGGATCATGCTCTACGACACATCGATCTGCTGCACCTTCTCGCGCAATTCGTCGACCAGCACCCGCTTGTTCTCGGTATAGTCGATCGGCACCACGACAAGATGCACGCCGCCGCCGGAAAACGCCCGTTCCAGGGTCGGAACGATCGCATCCGTGCTCGCGATCCGCGAACCCTTGGCGCCGTAGCTTTCGGCGTATTTGACGAAATCCGGGTTGCCGAAGGTCAGGCCGAAATCCGGGAAATTGTCGACCGCCTGCTTCCAACGGATCATGCCGTAGGCGGAATCCTCCAGGATCAGGATCACCAGATTGAGCTTGAGGCGGACGGCGGTCTCGAGCTCCTGCGAGTTCATCATGAAGCCGCCATCGCCACAGACCGAGAGCACGCGGTTGTTCGGATACAGCATCGCCGCCATCATCGCCGACGGCAGGCCGGCGCCCATGGTCGCGAGCGCGTTGTCGAGCAGCAGCGAGTTCGCGAGCAGCGTGCGGTAATTGCGCGCGAACCAGATCTTGTACATGCCGTTGTCGAGCGCGACGATGCCGTCCTCGGGAATGACCTGCCGCACATCGTGCACGATGCGCTGCGGCGTCGGCGGCCAGCGGCCCTCGGTGGCGCGATCGGTGATTTTGGCCAGAATGCTTTGGCGCAGGCTGAGCAGCGCGCTGGCATGCGGCAGCTTCCCCTCGACCCGATCGGCCAGCAATTCGAGGCTCGGACCGACATCGCCGATCACCTCGCATTGCGGGAAATAGACCTGCTCGACCGTTGCCGGCATGTAGCTGACATGGATCACCTGCGGTCCCTTCGGGCCCATGATGAAGGGCGGCTTCTCGACCGTGTCGTGACCGATCGCGATGATGAGGTCAGCGCGGTCGATCGCCTCGTGCACGTAGTCGCGCTCGCTCAGCGCGGCGGTCCCCATATACTGAT
Organism: Bradyrhizobium sp. USDA 4510; assembly: GCF_054059095.1. Lineage (NCBI taxonomy): Bacteria > Pseudomonadati > Pseudomonadota > Alphaproteobacteria > Hyphomicrobiales > Nitrobacteraceae > Bradyrhizobium > Bradyrhizobium sp. USDA 4510. The sequence goes on from NZ_JBSSBT010000001.1 coordinate 5,986,531, forward strand.
TGGTGCCGCCGGACACGGTGCCCTTGCCCATCTGCGTGGTAATGAACGGGATTTTCGTGCGCCGCACGAAATCGCCGATCCCGGCAGTCGAACGCGGACGCGATGCCGCAGCACCAAGCATGATCAGCGGGCGCTGCGCCTTCAGGATCATGTCGGCGGCGCGATCGAGCGCAGCCGCGTGCGCGATCGGAATCTCGATCGGATGCGGCGGTATCATTTCGACCGGCGCAGTCTCCTCGCCTGCGATATCTTCCGGCAGTTCGAGCAGCACCGGCCCCGGCCGTTCCTGCGTCGCAATTCGGAAGGCGTCGCGAACCAGCGTCGGAATGGTCGCGCCGCTGACGATCTGCAGCGACAGCTTGGTCAGCGGACGGAACGTGTTGACGATGTCGACGATCTGGAACTTGGCCTGCCGGCTGCTCAGGATGCCCTTCTGGCCGGTCAGCATCACCATCGGCATCGCGCCGAGCAGCGCATAGGCGGCGCCTGTCGTGAGGTTGAGCGCGCCGGGGCCAAGCGTCGTCATGCAGACGCCGGGCCTTCCGGTCAGCCGGCCATAGGTCGCCGCCATGAACGCCGCGGCCTGCTCGTGGCGGGTCACGATCAGTTTGATCGAGGATTTGCGCAGGCTCTCGACCACGTCGAGGTTCTCCTCGCCGGGGACGCCGAATACCCGCTCCACGCCCTCATTCTCGAGGGCCGCGACCAGCAAATCGGAACCTTTGACCATCTCAGCCTCGCATCGTTGATTGCATGCCGCGCACGGAGCATAGCCGCATCGCGCGCCGCCGGAAACTGCTTCGCGATCTCACGGTTTGCGCGCCCTGATCCAGCCGTCGGCGGCGGGCAGCACGCGCGCGGCGAGATCGGCCGAGATCGCGATCGCCTGCACGGATCGCGCCACCATCACCCGTCCGCCGGTGGTCGATTGCGACGGAGCAAACGCGGCCAGTTCCGCCGCATGGTCCTCATCGGTAAAATTGGTCATGAAGTTCGGCACGAACTGGTCGCGGAAGTTCGGCCCCTGCCTTGCCAGCAACGTATCGAAATTAGTCCGGACGAAGTCCCAGGCGAGCTGCGGCTGCTCGCCTGAAGACGCAACCGCGTTGATCATCCCCGTCACGATCGTGTCGGGCAATTCGTTGGTCAGCGTCAACGCCAGCGTCGCCCGCGCCAATTCGGCATCGCGGGCGCTTGCCGCCGCGAGATAATAGCGCAGCCGTTCATTGGTCGCCGTGCTGTTGCGCGCTAGCGCCAGCAGCTGGCCGTAGGTCGCCCGATCGGCGGTCACACCGACAACATGCGTGACGGCATCGCGCAATGCGGTCGGAAGCGAATTGGGATCATCGACGAATCCCGCAAAGCGCCGCTTCGCTTCCGCCACAATAGCTGCATCCCCGAGATCGCCAAGCGTCGAGATCAGGCTTGCACGCAACAACGCAGTGTCATCGTCGCCTGAACCGGCGCCGTCCCATCCGACCCGATCGAACACCGGGCGCAGCTTGGCGCGGGCATAGGCCTGGATCACCGGCCGCTCGGTGCGGCCGCGCGACAGCCGGTTCAGCGCCGCGAATGTCGAGATCACCTGGTCCCACACCGCGCGTTGGTCACCGGCATCGAGCGCATCGAGCAGCGCGAGATAGGACGGCGCCTCCGCGCGGCCCGCCTGCACCAGCGCCCAGCTGTCGGTGACGACATTGAGACGGTCCGTGACCTGCATTTGCGGGAATGCGTTCAGCAACGCCGCACGGTTCTTCGGGCCGTACTCGACTCTGAAGTAGCCGACGTCGCCGAGGTTGACCTTGATCGCATCGCCGCAGGCGCCGGCCGTGATATTGGTGCTCCCCTTCAACAATATCTCGTCGAACGGTTTGCCATGCGCCGGTCCGACCGCAACGGGGATCTGCCAGTTGCGGGCCGGCAGCGGCGGATTGTTGGCCGGCGCGATCACGAAGCGATCCTGCCGCAGGGTCAGACGTTGCGCCATGCCATCGCAGGCCGCCTCGGCCACGACCAGCGGCACGCCGTCCTGCTCGGTGAACGAGGCGGCGATACCGGTGATGGTCTTGCCGCCGCTACTCTCGAGCGCCTGCCAGAGATCAGCTGTTGTCGCGTTGCTGTAGGCATGCGCAGCCATGTATTTGCGGATGCCGTCGCGGAACGCCGGTTCGCCGAGATAGGTCTCGAGCATGCGGATCAACGCCTGCCCCTTGCCGTAGGTGATGGCGTCGAACGCCGTCACCGCTTCGCTGTGATCGGCAATCGGCTGCTGCACGGGATGCGAGGTGCGCCGCGCATCGAGCGCCATGGCGAACTGCTTCGCGCCGTAGCCGTTCAGCCAGCCCTGCCACTCTGGATAGAACTGCTCCGACGCCTTGGTTGCCATCCAGCTGGCAAAGCCCTCGTTGAGCCAGAGATTGTCCCACCACGCCATGGTGACGAGATCGCCGAACCACATATGCGCCATCTCGTGCGCGATGATGGCGAAGATGCCACGCCGCGCGGTCTCGGCGGACGTCGCGGGATCGAACAGCAGCCGGCTCTCGAAGAAGGTGATGCCGCCCCAATTCTCCATCGCGCCGCCGAACCCGCCCGGAACTGCGATCAGGTCCAGCTTCGGCAGCGGATATTTGACGCCGAAATAGTCGTTGTAATAGGCGAGCAGCTTCACCGCGCTGTCGAGCGCGAACCGGCCCTGCCCGCCCTTGCCCTCCGTCGTCACCACGCCGACCGTGACGCCGCCGGCATCCGCTGTGACGCGCTCGAGCTCGCCAACCGTGAGCACGAACAGATAGCTCGACATCTTCGGCGTCGGCGCGAACGCAACCTTTTTGAGATCGCCGGCGACCGGCTCTTCGCTGGTCACGGGCATGTTGCCGACCGCGAGCAGATTGCGCGGAATGACGACGGTCAGCGCGAAGCTCGGCTTGAACGACGGCTCGTCCCAGCACGGGAAGATCCGCCTCGCATCGGCCGGCTCCAGCTTGCTGGAGATCATCCGCTTGATCCCGGTCCTGGTCGGGTAGTCGACCGAGAACAGGCCGGTGCCGAATTTGTTGATCTGCGCCGTGAAGGCGATACGCAGCTTGTGGCGGCCGGCCGCAAGCGGCCTGGCGAAGGTCAGCGTTGCGGTCTGCGCGGCGGCGTCGGTCGCGACCTCCGCGTGCTGCGCGCCGTCATCGATCGTGACCTCTGCGAATGTCGTGTTGACCGCGTTCAGCGTCAGCTGCGCGGTCGCCTCGCGTACCTCGATGTCGACGGTCTCGACGCCCGGCAGAGCGAGGCCCGTGATATCAGGCGTCAGCTCGATCGCGTAATGCAACGGGACGACCGTCTTCGGCAGCTTTCCGGGCGTGCGGTCGAACGAAAATGTCTGCTCGGCATGCGCGCTTGCGGCCATCGCCAAAGCCAAGCCGATCGCAGTGGCAAGACAACGCAGCAGCGCCGTTCGGACATGGGTTGCAGGCTTGTTCATCGCGCGCAGCTCACGGGAATCTCGGGGATATTCGGATGTCATTGCGGAATGACGTAGCAGGCAATCTAGTAGAGAAAATGTCGCCACAAAACTGACAACTCCGCGACATTGACATCACAATGGTTCGCATTGATTGGTGCGCCGTTCGCCACGGCGCTTTGGCCCACCGACCCTTGTTGCTCAACGGCGGGATGGAAGGTTAACCTACGGCCCGCATTCCAGCCGCAACGTTCGGCGACGGGAGACAGCAATGTTCGGAAAGTTCTCGCGCCGGCAGTTTGCGGGCCTTGCAGGCCTCTCGGCGCTCGGTTTGACCGGCCCTGCCGAGGCTGCAAACCGCGCGTCGCGGCCGGACGGCACGAACTTTCCCACGGGCTTCGTCTGGGGCACCGCAACCTCGTCCTACCAGGTCGAGGGCGCGGTCAATGAGGACGGCCGCGGCCCATCGATCTGGGACACTTTCACCCACACATCGGGCAAGATCGAGGACGGCTCGACCGGCGACCGCGCCAACGACCACTATCACCGCTACAAGGAGGACGTTCGCCTCATCAAGGATCTCGGCGCCAAGGCGTATCGGTTTTCGATCGCCTGGCCTCGGGTATTTCCCGACGGCACCGGCACGCCGAACCCGAAGGGCCTCGACTTCTACAACCGTCTGGTCGACGAGCTGCTGGCGAACGGCATCGAGCCCTACGCCACGCTCTATCACTGGGACCTGCCGCAGGCGTTGCAGGACCGCGTCGGCGGCTGGCGCTCCCGCGACACCTCGAAGGCGTTCGGCGACTATGCCGGCTATGTGGCGCAGCGACTGACCGACCGCGTGAAGAACGTCTTCACCCTCAACGAGGTCGGACGTTTTCTCCCCTTCGGCTATGCGCTCGGCGTCGACGCCCCGGGGCTGAAGCTGCCGGCGGGCGAGGTGAACCAGGCGCGCCATCATGTGGCGCTTGCGCATGGCCTTGCAGTGCAGGCGATCCGCGCCAAAGGCCGTGCCGGCACGCGGGTCGGGCCGGCCGAGAACATCACCGCCTGCGTGCCCGCCTTCAACACGCCGGAGAACATCCGCGCCACCGAGACCGCGACCCGCGTGCTCAATGCAGGTTTTCTCGGTGTCGTCCTCGAAGGCAGGTACACCGAGGGATTCCTGCAATATGCCGGCGCGGACGCGCCCAAATTCACCGCGGATGAGCTGAAGATCATCTCGCAGCCCAATGATTTCGTCGGGCTGAACATCTACGCGCCGCAATGCTACATCCTTGCCACCGAGCATGCCCCCGGCTGGAAGCCGCTGCCGATGCCGGCTTCCTTCCCGCACATGAGCTCGGAATGGCTGCGGATCGCGCCGGAGACGATCTATTGGGCGCCGCGGATCGCCGCCAAGCTGTGGAACATCAAGAGCATCTATATCAGCGAGAACGGCACGTCCGGTGAGGACAAGGTGCATCCGGACGGGCAGATCTACGATCTCGACCGCATCATGTTCCTGCGCAACTATCTCGCCCAATTGCAGCGCGCGACCGCCGACGGGGTCCCGGTCCACGGCTATTTCCTGTGGAGCCTGATGGACAATTTCGAATGGATCTTCGGCTACGAGAAGCGCTTTGGCCTCTACCGGGTGGATTTCGAGACCCAGGCCCGGGTGCCGAAATTGAGCGCGGCGTTCTATCGCGACGTGATCGCGCGCAACGCGATCGGCGTCTGATCTATCCGGCCTGCGGGCGCGCGCCGGACCACGCGCGCTTCAGCAGGTCGCGGATGCCGCTCTCCTCGATCGGCCGCGGATTCCAGTAAGGATTTTTGGTGGCGAGCGCGGCCGCCTTTGCGATGCCGTCCTCGGGCATGCCGATCTCGGCGAGCGAGCGCGGCGCGCCGAGCCTTGCCGACAGATCGAACAGGCCATCGGCGGCGCTGGCCGCCCCAAGCGCGTTCGCGGCACGGCCGATCGCCTCGCGTGCGGCCGGCGTGTTGTAGGCGATGGTATGCGGCAGCAGCACCGCATGGGTCTCGGCATGCGGCAGGTCGAACAGCGCGCCGACGGTGTGGCAGAGCTTGTGATGCAGCGCCATGCCGACGGTGCCGAGACAGACGGCGGACAGCCAGGCACCATAGAGCGCGTCCGCGCGTGCCTCGAGATCGCGCGGACGCGCAATCACGTTGGGCAGCGACGAGGCAAGCTTCGCAATCGCCTCTTCCGCCATCAGCCAGGTGATCGGGTTGCCGTCCCGCGCGTACAGCGCCTCGGCCGCGTGCGCGATCGCGTTGAGGCCGGAGATCGCGGAGAATTTTGCCGGCATCGAGATCGTCAGGTTGACGTCGTAGATCACGGTCTCGGGCAGGATCTTGGGCGATGATTGCGTGGTCTTGACGCCGTCGACGGTCTCGCCGAGCACCGGCGTCATCTCGGAGCCGGCATAACTGGTCGGCACGATCAGTTGCGGCAGGTCAGTGCGCAGCGCAATCGCCTTGCTGAGGCCGGTCGCGGCACCGGCGCCGATCGCAACCACGCCGTCCGGCTTGAGCTCGCGGACGATCTCCATCGCATGTTCGGTCACCGCGACCGGCGTGTGCACCACTGCACCGTCGAACAATCCGGCCACACGGCCGCCGGTCAGGTCAGCAAGATCGCCGAGCTCGGCCTGCTGCCGCCGGCTCGCCAGCACCAGCGCGCGATTGATGCCGAGCCGGTCGAGCTCGTCCGCCAGCTGCGCGACGGTGCCGACCCCAAACACGACCCGCATCGGGCTGACCTGGTAGGTGAACGGCTGCGTCATGGCGATTTCCGAAGCGTTGGTCAGCCGCGGCGCCAGTCGCGCGGCGTGCAGCCGAAGCGGTGCCTGAAGCGCCGCGTGAAATGCGACAGGTCGGAGAAGCCCCAGTCGAACGCGATGTCGCCGATCGCGCGCCCGGCGAGCGCGGGATCCCTCAGATCGCGCGCGGCGCCGTCGAGACGGCGGTCCATCACATGGCTGGCGAATGTCGTGCCGGCGCGCTCGAACAGTTTGTGGACATAGCGCTCGCTGATGCCGATCGCAGCCGCAATGGCGGCAACGCCGAGGCCGGGCTCGCGCAGCCTGCGGTCCACGGCACGGCGCAGCGCAAGCCAGGTCGCATCGGCAAGGCTTGCGCTCTCCCCGACGCCTGCGCGACCACTGCGCGACAGGCTGAGCGCGACCAGATCGAGCAGCACGCCAAACAGCCGCGCGTTGTCCGCATCCGAAGCACGGAGGGCGGATGTGTTCAGAACCTGCGCCGTCTCGGCGATGAGATGGCCGACGAAGGGATCATCCGAAACCCGCGCCGGCGCGACCTCGGGCGCCGACGGCAGCCGTTCATCGAGCGCCTCGGCCGGCACCCAGAACGAGGCGACCTGCAGCGCCGGGCCGCGGTCGTGCAGCAGCGCGAAGCGCTGGCCGCTGTCGAAGATTCCGACCTGCCCCGGCGACAGGCTGATCTCGCGTCCCGCCTGCTGGATGCGGCAGCGGCCGGCAAGCTTCAGATTGAGGTAGTAGCAGCGCCGGCTGGACGCGGCGATGTCGGCAGCGGAGCGCCGCACGACATGCTCCGGGAAGCTGACCCGGTTGACCGCGCCATCCCCGAGCCCAACGGTCTCGACGCGGGCGAGGAAGCCCGGCGTCGCCGGCGGCTCCGGCGTCAGGTTCATGAAGGCCTGGCAGATCGCCTCGCGGTAATACGCGAACTGCTCGCCGGGCCTCGTGTCCGCGGTATTCCAGCTCAGCCTGCGCGAGCGATCCGCGGCGGCGATTTGCTGCATCAGTTCACTCCGAGCCCAGTCCGGTTCGCTCACAGCCAAGCGCGTTCCGCGGGTCCAGGTCAATATCCAGGTCAATATCCATCAGGAAGCGGATGAAACCTGCGCGTATCCCGGGCCGTCCGGACGCGGCAATCCAGACAGGGAGGTACAACATGTCGACCTATGTTCTCGTCCATGGCGCCTGGCATACCGGCGCCGAGTTTGAGCCGGTTGCGGCCGCCATCCGCAAGGCCGGCCATGCCGTCCACACCCCGACCATCAGGGGCAACCGTCCCGGCGACCGGAAGGACTCCGGCCTCGCCGAGGCGATCCAGTCGATCGTGGATTATCTCGCCGAGCATGACCTCAAGGACATCGTCCTGGTCGGCCACAGCTATGGCGGCATGGTCATCACCGGCGTTGCCGACGCCGCCGCTAACCGCATCCGCCGCCTCGTCTACTGGAACGCCTTTGTCCCGAACAATGGCGAATGCCTCAACGACATGGTGCCGCCGCACTATCGCGGCCTGTTCGACGCCATTCATGCCGAGCGGGGCGACGGCTCGGTGGTGCTGCCGTTCCCGATCTGGCGCGAGGCCTTCATCAACGACGCCGATCTCGAGACGGCGCAGCGCGCCTATGACAAGCTCAACCCGCACCCGTTGAAGACCTTCCAGGACAAGATCGCGCTGCGCAGCAATCCCGCCGAGATGCCAATCGCGAAATCCTACGTGAATTGCACGGAGGACACCGCGATGCCGCACAGCCTGCCCTGGCATCCGCGATTGTCGGAGAAGCTCGGGCTGTTCCGCCTGGTCCAGGTGCCGGGCAGCCACGAGCTGTGCTTCTCCAACCCCGAGCGGCTGGCGCAGGCCTTCCTCGACGCCGGCCGCGATTAGCGGCCTCCGTTTCACCTCGCCCCGCGTGCGGGGAGAGGTCGGAACGCATCATTAGATGCGTTCCGGGTGAGGGGGAGTCTCCACAAACGCAGCCATCACCGCAGATGCGGGGACGGCCCCTCACCCCAACCCTCTCCCCGTAAGAACGGGGAGAGGGAGCGCAGCGCCCTTGCTGCTCGCCCCCATCCCGTGATGCTCTACGCCACCGCTCTGTATGCTGGCGCAGTCGCGAGGAAGCGGGCATAGGCGTCGGCGTCCGGCGGCGTGAACTTTTCGACGAGCGGGTTGCGGCGCGACGCCTTGGTGCCGATGTCCGCCAGCAGCTCGTCGAAATGCTTGAAGTGGTACGGCGCGACGCACAATCCGCCATAGACGCCCGCTGCCGGACGCTCAACGCGCTTGAAGTTCAGCATCATCGCGATGTTGTCGTGCATCTCGGCCGCGCTCGGCTGCCGCGCCAGCTGGCCGTCGGCGTAGCGCACCAGCCAGTTCGCAGCGAGATCGGCGCACAGCACGGTGCAGAAGCTCGAATTGAAGCCGACGAAGCCCATGTCGGGCAGATCGGGATTGGCGATCAGCCGGTAGAGCCGGTACTGCCCGTCGGGCTCGACCAGCTTGCTCTGATACTCCTCGGGCAGGAACGGCACGCCGAGCTTGTAGCCGATCGCGAGCACCGCGACGTCGGCCGCGACGCGCTGGCCGCCGCTCATCACGATGGTCTTGCCGTCGTAATGGTCGAAGGTACCGCGCACCGCCTTGATCCGGCCGTCGGCGACCATCGGATAGAAGCCGGGGGTTGCGATCGGCACCGAGCAGTTGACGCCGTCCTCGATCCGCTCCTTCGGCACCATGCCGCATTGCTTCAGCTTGAGCTGCATCTTCAGCATGCTCTCGAGCCCGCGCCAGTTCGCCCACACGAACGGCTTTGCCACGACATGCGCGAGGCGCGCCATCGGCCCGATGCCCCAGCTGGCAAACATCTCCTCCTGGGCGCGGATGTAGAGGATGCGCTTGAAGTTGACGAGGCCGCCGACGAAATAGGGAATCCGCCAGACCGGCTCGCGAAACACGATGGTGACTTCGCTGGCGCCGGAATTGACCGCATTCACCGCGATGTCGGTCGCCGATTTGGAGCCGCCGAGCACCACCACCTTGCGGCCCTTGGCAAGCGTTGGATCGCCGTATTGCGATGAATGCAGGATCTGCCCGCCCTGCGCCTTGAAGCCGTCCTCGCCGGCCAGCGGCAGGGCCTGCGGCTCGTTGAATTGCCCGGTGCAGACCGCGACGAAGTCGAAATCCTCGTGGCCGGTGGCGCCGTCGGTCGAGCGCAGCGCCAGCGTCCAGCCCGGCCTGCCGTCAGTGCGACGCGTCATGGTCTCGACCTTGGTGTCGAACCGCATCGCGCCGTCGAGCCCGTGGCTGCGGGCATAGTCGCGCAAGTAGGCATGAACCTGCGGACCCTTCGGCCATTCCGGATAGGACTCCGGCATCGCCTTGTCGGTGTAGCGATAGAGCTCCTTCGGGCTCTGGGTCTGCACGTCGGGATAGGAGCGCGCCGGCTCCCAAACGCCGCCGAGATCGCCGCTGCGCTCGATGATGGTCACCTTGTGGCCGCGACCGGCAAAGGCCTTGCCGGCGGCGAGCCCGGAAATGCCGGCGCCGATGACGCACACATGCTTCTGCTTGACCATGAAACCGCTCCGAATTGAATGAACAGGTCCAATTTCGTTAAGCGCACGCGTCCCCGTCATCGCCTGAGTCCAGCTCCGGCGATTGCCGCCTCGTGTGCGTATTGTCTGTTTGACCGCCGGGCTAGAGCGGTTTCCAGTTGAGGTGAATCGGAACAGTCAAAGGGGATTCCCACGGGCACGCAAATCAGATTCGGTGTTGCCCGCGACAACATGCGGGGCATGCGATGGCGAAGGGATACTCCAAGGACCTCAGGGTGCGTGCGGTTGAGCTTGTTGAGTCCGGCGAAAGCGCACGTGAGGCTGCGCGCATTCTCAATCTCGGCGCTTCGACTACGATCCGATGGATGGATCGTTGGAGGAAGACCGGAAACGTTGAGGCCAAGCCCGGCACCGGGCACAGCCGCTCGCCGTTGGAGCAGCACAAGCAGTGGCTGATCGAGCTGATCGCCGCGGAGCCGGACCTGACGCTCGAGGAGATCCGCGCGCGTCTGCGCTCTCAGAGAAAGCAAAAGGCCGGCATCGGTTCGATCTGGCGTTTCTTCGACCGTCACAGCATCACCTTCAAAAAAAACACTGCACGCCGCCGAGCAGGATCGACCTGACGTCGCTGCCGAGCGTGCCGCGCTGAAAGCCGAGCAGCCCAAGCTGCGTGCACCGCGCCTCATCTTTATCGACGAGACTGCGGTCACGACGAAGATGGTCCGGCACTATGGGCGCTCTCCTCGCGGTGAGCGCCTCGTCTCTGGCGTGCCCCATGGTCACTGGAAGACGCTGACGCTTGTCGCCGCGCTGCGCATCGATGGCCTCACGGCGCCCTATGTCATCGACGGTGCAATGGATGGGCCCTCGTTCCTGGCTTATGTCGAGCAAGTCCTGGCGCCGACCTTGCGCAAGGGCGACATCGTCTTCATGGACAACTTGCGCACTCACAAGATCGCCGGTGTCCGCGAGGCGATCGAGGCTGTCGGCGCCCGCGTGCGTTATCTGCCGGCCTACTCGCCCGACCTCAATCCGATCGAACAGGCCTTCTCCCGGTTGAAAGCTGCGCTGCGCAAAGGCGCCACCCGCACGGTCCAAGCCCTGCTCAAACTCATCGGCAAACTCGTCAAGTCGTTTGCGCCGCAGATGTGTGCCAACTACTTTAGGCATGCTGGATACACCAGATGATCCACATCATGTGGAAAATGCTCTAGTCGTTGGCTTCCGGCGGCAGGAAGTCCACCTCGTGCTCGGCGGAGATACGCACCACCTCGGCGGGGTCCTGCAGATTGTGCAGCTTCTCGAACAGCGCCTCGAGCTTCTGCATCGGCGACACCCAGAACAGCGCCCGCGCCGGCTTGTCCGACTTGTTGAAATAGCCGTGCGGGATGCCGCGCGGCATGCGCACGAGGTCGCCGGCCTTGGCCTGCACCCAGACGCCGTCGAGCTTGAGGTCGAGCACGCCTTCCTGCACCAGGATGAACTCGTCCTGGGTCGGGTGGATGTGCACCGGCACGAACTGGCCGGGATCGCTGTTGGTTTCGAACGCGAAGGTCGAGTCGGTGACCGCCTTCGGATAGTAGATTTGGCCCAGGATATTCCAGGTCTTGCCGCCGTAGCCGGTGCCGGTTCGGGTAATGCCTTTTTCGAGCGTGCCCATGTCAGCCTCTCCAGTTTTGATGCGCAGTGCCGGCACGGAGCCTGTCGCCGGCCGGTGAGGCTGTCTAGCCGATAAACGAATCCACACCCGGCACCTTCATGCTGCAATGCGGGAGCATTGCGCCGGCCAGCTGCTGCCCAATGCCGTCGCATCGTCCTGACCGCCGATCAGGCAGATTGCACGACGAAACGGCGTTCCCCTTTGCCGCGGGATGCTCTAGGCTGCCTGATGTTTTAGACCTCAAACAACTCCGGACGGCCGGCGTGACTGCTGTTGGCAACGAGGTTTCGGCAAGCGCAAATCCGGCAAGCGCAAGGCTCAAGGATTTCGCACGCGTCGCGACGGCGCGCGTCGACGACGCGGCGGAAGCGATCGGCCGCATCTTCTGTCCGCACGATCTGACGCCGGTCGATCATTCCGCGAGCGATTTCTCCGCGCATCACAATTGCGCCGACTTCGACGGCTTCTCCGTCAACTATGTCGCCTATGGCGGATCGGTCGCGATCAATCCCGGCTGCCTCGACCGCTTCTTCCTGCTGCAGATGCCGCTGTCCGGCTCGGCCGCGGTGCGGACCGCCGCGCGCGAGCTCACCACCGGACCACGGCACACGGCCTCGCTGCTGTCGCCGACCATTCCGACCGAGATGACCTGGCGCGGCGACTGCGCTCAGCTGATCTTGCTGCTCGACCGCAAGCTGGTCGAGCATCGCGCCGCGGCGCTTGGCGGCGTGGCGGTGAGGCCGGTCGAGTTCGATCCGGCCGTCGCGCTGAGCGGGCCACTCGGGCAGACGCTCTCGGCCAAGATCGAGCAGCTTGTCACGGCCGCCGAGCAGCTCGGGCCGCGCAAGGCTTTGTCGGCGGTCGCGGCGGCCGATTGGCGCGAGTCGTTTCTCAATGTGCTGCTCAACGAGCAGCGGCACAGCCTGAGTTCGGCGATCGATGTCTTCAACGGCCGCACCGAGGCCCAGCCGGCCGCCTTGAAACGCGTGCGCGCCTATCTGGAGAGCCGCGCGACCGAGCCGATGGACCTCGCCGAGCTCGCGGAGATCGCGGGCACCGGCATCCGCGCGCTGCAACTCGGCTTCCGCCGTCACTTCGGCACCACCGTGTCCGAGATGCTGCTCGACATCCGCCTCGCCCATCTCAACGCCCGCCTCAAGACGGCGCGGCCGGGCGAGCGCATCGTCGATATTGCATTCGACCTCGGCTTTACCCATCTGAGCCGGATGGCGAGCGCCTACCGCGCCAAGTTCGGCGAGAGCCCGAAGGCGACCCTGCAGCGGCTGAGCTGAGCGGCAGTTCCGGGCGGCCCGGCCACGCCCTGCCCATCCGGCCAGTATCGCCGTCAGCCGCGACATCCCAGATTGAGGGAAGCCAACGGAGTTTCCCATGACCGAACCGAATATCCTGTCATCGCTGTCATCCGCCCTTGCAGAGACCATTGCACGCGCTGCGCCCGCTATCGTCTCCGTGCATTCGCATCGCGCGCGCGCCTCCGGCTTTGTCTGGAAGGCGGGCTTGATCGTCACCGCCGACGAAGCGCTGGCCGACGAGGGCGAGATCGAAATCCAGTTCGCCGACGGCAGCCGCAGGCCAGCGACCGTCGTCGGACGCGACCACACCACCGACGTCGCGCTGCTGCACGTCGAAGGCGATGTCGCCCCCGTCAAGCTCTCGACCGAGAACCCCGCGCTGGGATCGCTCGCGGTGATCGTCGCCGCCGACCGCGGCGCGCCGACCGCGCGGCTCGGCATGGTCGCACTGTCCGGCCCGGCCTGGCGCAGCCTGCGCGGCGGCGAAATCGATGCACGGATCGAGCTCGACGTCCGGCTGCGGCACAGCCAGCAGGGTGGCCTCGCGCTGAACGCCGCGGGCGAGCCGTTCGGCATGGCCGTGCTCGGCCCGCGCCGCGTGCTGACGATCCCGGCGACGACCATCGAGCGGGTCGCAGGCCAGCTCGAGAAGAGCGGCCGCATCGCACGCGGATATCTTGGCGTCGGATTGCAGCCGGTCCGTCTCGACGACGGCCTCGGCGCGATGGTGATGAACGTCGACAAGGCCGGCCCCTCGGCCGCCGCCGGCATCCGGCAAGGCGACGTGATTATTGCCGTGAATGGCGAGAAGCTGTACGGCGTGCGCGCGCTGTCGCGCGGCCTCGGACCGCAGAGCGTCGGCACGGTGGTCGAGCTCACCGTGCATCGCGGCGGCGAGCCGCTGAACTTCAAGGTGACAGTCGGCGAGAGGCCCGAGACGTGAGCGGTGAGCCGGCCAACGACATCGTCATCGCGCTCGAGGTCGACGACGCCGTCCTCGCCGACCGGCTGGCGACCCTGCTCGGCAGCGTCGCCGGCCTGCGGCTCGCCGCGCCGGGCGAACAGGCCACGGCTGCGGTCGTCGCACGCAACCGCGAGGCCGCGGGCGGCGACTTCGAGCTGACGCCGCGCGAGCTCGACGTGCTGGCGCTGCTGGCGGAAGGCGCGTCCAACAAGATGATCGCACAGCGGCTCGGGATTTCCGTCCACACCGCCAAGTTTCATGTCGGCTCGCTGCTCGACAAGCTCGACGCCACCGGCCGCACCGACGCCGTCGCCCATGCCGCGCGGCGCGGGGTGATAAATTTGTGAGGGCTGGGATGACTGTTGTAGTGACGCTGAGCTGAGATTTCTCCACCCGTCGTTCCTGCGAAAGCAGGGACCCGTACGCTGCGGCGGATGTTGCAGGCAGGACTCGTCATTGTCGTCCTGGCGAAAGCCAGGACCATAACCACCGCATTTGACAGTGAACGAGATCGTGGCCCTAGCGTCGCGCAACATTGCGCACTTGGGGTAATGGGTCCTGGCCTTCGCCAGGACGACTGCGAATCTTCGTGCGCACTCGTCAGTTGCACGCAGCCACTGCACAGCGACCCCAAATCAGTGATTTGGAAAATTCCGCCCTGCGGACACCCGACTCAGTATTCGACCGGATACAGACGCCTTCACGATCTGGCTATGCAATCTTCAGCCAACAAGAAGAAACGGCATGAAGAAGCTGATCGGTCGTCATCGGGACATTCAATACACACTCACCAACATCGAACCCGACCTCTGGGCCTGGTCGTTCGACATCAACGGCAAGACCAGGCAAGGCACCACGCGCGCGCGGCTCGACCTGCTGGCGCGGCGGCGCGTCTGCACGCTGATCGATCGCGAATTGAAACGCGCGGAACGTACCAGGCCCAACGAGCCTGACTGATCGCTCTCCCCGGTGAGGGTCCATTGGACGGGCCGCGCCTATCAGAAATGAAAACTCCCGCAGCGCCGGCTGCGGGAGTTGTTGGCATCGGTGGCCGCGGGGAGGTCCAACCACCGATACCGACATTCGCTGACCCTGGTCAGGCTGTTTTGGCGAACATCGTCAGCACGCCATCGGCAATGTTGATAGCGACGACCTGCGACGAAGTCAGGCCCTTGGCCTTGAGCGCGGAGACCGCCTGCGGTGTCGCGTCAATCGACTTCCGAAGCGACTGGATGTCGTCTTCCTTGGTCTTTGCCATCGCATCCTCGATCTTCGATCGCATCTCGGGCTTGAGGTCCTTGATGTCGACGACCTGTATGCTCCGGATGACGGTGGACTGATCAGATGACTGCGGCGGCGCATTGGGTTGCGTGCCTTGCGCTTGCACCAAGGCGGGCGTTCCGAGGACGAGCGCGGCAACAGTGACGAATGCTGTGAGATTGCGCATGGTCGATTCCTTTTCGAGGTCAGCAAGCGATAAAACCTACGCGCGAAGTTTGGCTGACGTCTGATTTTTCCATGGCCATTCATTGGAGCCAATGCGACCGCAATGCGGGCGTCGAAGCCCGCTCAGCCGCAGCGTCGACGTCCAGCACGCGGCATCGCTCGTCGCCACGACACCCGCACGGTCCCAGTCCGTTATGACCGCCGATCTGCATGGCGGTCATATGCTTTGCATCTCCGAAGGCACGCCGATCGCTCAAGGCAGACATTCGCAGGCGCAAGGTTGCAGGCAGCCGGGGCTTTTGAGATCGTGTGTCACGCATTGCATTCGTCCCATGACAAGGAGTTCCGGCGTGGCCATCCTCAAGGACCTCAGCATCGGATTCTACAAGATCCCGCTCCCGGTGGTGCTGAGCGACAGCACGCATGGCGAGATCAAGGCGTTCGAGCTCGTCACGATCCGCGCCCGCGATGCCGACGGCGCGGAAGGCACCGGCTACACCTACACGGTCGGCCGCAATGGCGGCGCCATCGCCGATATCCTGGGCCGCGAAATCACCGAGATCGCGCGCGGGATGGAGGCCGACGACACCGAGCAGCTTTGGCACAAGGTGTGGTGGGCGCTGCATTATGGCGGCCGCGGCGGGCCGGCGGTGCTGGCGCTGTCCGCGCTCGACATCGCGTTGTGGGACCTCAAGGCGCGGCGGGCATCGCTGCCGCTGTGGCGGCTGCTCGGCGGCTTCGACCGTCGCGTGCCCTGCTATGCGGGCGGCATCGACCTCGATCTGCCGCTCGATGGCCTGCTCAAGCAGACCGACGACAATCTTGCCAAGGGCTTTCGCGCCATCAAGATGAAGGTCGGCCGGCCGAGCCTTGCGTCCGACGTGGCGCGCGTGAAGGCGATGCGCGGCCATCTCGGCGACGAGTTTCCGCTGATGGCCGACGCCAACATGAAATGGACCGTCGAAGAAGCGATCCGCGCCGCGCGCGCCCTGCAACCCTTCGACCTGACCTGGATCGAGGAGCCGACGATTCCGGACGACGTCGCGGGACACGCTCGCATCGTGCAGGCCGGCGGCGTGCCGATCGCGGCCGGCGAGAACCTGCGCAGCCTGTGGGAGTTCAAGCCGTATATCGCCGGCGGCGCGCTGTCCTATGCCGAGCCCGACGTCACCAATTGCGGCGGCGTGACCAGCTTCATGAAGATCGCCCGGCTCGCCGAGGCCTTCAATATTCCCGTCACCAGCCATGGCGCGCATGACATCACCGTGCATCTGCTGGCGGCGTGCCCGAACCGGTCGTATCTCGAGGCGCACGGCTTCGGCCTCGACCGCTATATCGAGCACCCGCTGGTTCTGGAGCAGGGCATGGCGATCGCGCCGGATCGCCCGGGGCACGGCATCGCCTTCGACTGGAAAGGCCTGGAGCGGCTCAGCGCCGCCTGACGCAGAAACATTTCTGCACACCAAGACGTGACATTCGGAAAAGCAGGTCTTCCGGCGCGCGCTAGGCGGCGTCGCGACAAGCTGCTAGCGTTTCGCGCTTCAGATTGCCCAAAGAGCGATGAGATCATCGCGCTTTGGCTCATTGTCTGAGCATGATCTTTTCGGAAAACCGCTTCACACTTTTCCGGATCATGCTCTAGCGTTAAGGGATCGGAGCAAATGGACAACCGTAGTGATGTTTGGCGCGGCGTCGACGCGATCAAGCCGCGTTTCATCGAATTGAGCGACCGGGTCTGGGCGATGCCCGAGGTCTGCTACACCGAGGCGCGCTCATCCGCCGAACATCTGGCCGAACTGCGCCATCAGGGTTTTCGCATCACCGAGAATGTCGCCGACATCCCGACCGCGGTGATGGGCGAATGGGGCGAAGGCGGCCCGGTGATCGCCTTCCTCGGCGAGTATGACGCCCTGCCCGGTCTCAGCCAGGAGGCCGGAATCGCCGAGCATCGCCCGGTCGAGAGCGGCGGCCACGGCCATGGCTGCGGACATAATCTGCTCGGCTCCTCCGCGCTGCTCGCCGCGACCGCGGTGAAGGACTGGCTTGCGGCCAACAAGGTGCCGGGCCGCGTGCGCTATTACGGATGTCCTGCCGAGGAAGGCGGCGCGGCAAAGGCCTTCATGGTGCGCTGTGGCGCGTTCGAGGACGCCGACATCGCCATCACCTGGCATCCGCACAGCTTCTGGGAGGTGGCGGTGACGCCGTCGCTCGCCAACACCCGCGCCGATTTCATCTTCACCGGGCGCACCTCGCATGCGGCAGCCTCGCCTCATCTTGGCCGCAGCGCGCTCGATGCGGTGGAATTGATGAATGTCGGCGTCAACTACATGCGCGAGCACATGCCGAGCGACGCGCGGGTGCACTACGCGCTGCTCGACACCGGTGGCATCGCGCCCAACGTGGTGCAGGCCCATGCCCGGGTGCGCTATTCGATCCGCGCCCGCGACCTGCCCGGCATGAACGAGCTGGTCGAGCGCGTGCACAAGATCGCGCAGGGCGCGGCGCTGATGACCGAGACCAAGGTGGAGATGAAGATCATCTCCGCGGTCTCCAACATCCTGCCCAACACGCCGCTGGAACAGACGCTGCACCGGATCATGGAAGAGCTCGGCCCGCCGCATTTCGACGATGCCGACAAGGATTTCGCCGGCAGGATCCGCGCAACCCTGACCGACAAGGACATCGCCTCGGTCTATTACGCGATCGGCATGGAGCCGACCGACCGGCCGCTCGCCGACTTCCTGGTGCCGATCGACGCCAAGCGCAATCCGCTGATCGGCTCGACCGACGTCGGCGACGTCAGCTGGGTGGTGCCGACCGTGCAGGTCCATGCACCGACGGTTGCAATCGGCACGCCGTTCCACACCTGGCAGGTTGTGGCGCAGGGCAAGACGCCGGCCGCGCACAAGGCGATGGTGCAGGCCGCCAAGGCGATGGCCGGCCTCGGCGTCAAGGCGCTGATGGAGCCGGAGCTGATCGCGGCCGCCAAGGCCGACCTCAAGAAGCGGACCACAAGAACGCCCTATGTCAGTCCGCTGCCGGCGAATGTTGCGCCGCCGTTGAACATGTCGATCGCCTGAGAGCAGCGTGTGCGGGCCGGACCTGTTCTTGGCAACGAGGTCCGGCTAGGGCCCGCTCCGATTGGACCGGAACGGGGCTCTGGATTTTTGTTTGACGCGCTTTCTTCACGCGAACCGGCAGCCAGTTCGCGCGAATACGCTGCTGCGTGGCAAAAAAGCATCTCGGAACAAAGGATAACGAACAAATTTTCCGCACTGCGAGGCGCGCAAGGGCGTGCTTTGGCGCCGATCTGCTGAACCGGTGTGCGGCAAGGGGAGGTTCTGCACAAGCGATAGCCAAAAGACCTAGGCGCTGAAGGGCGGGAGGCGTTGACCTTCGCGGTCATTCGGTGTGCCATCCTGCCGCCAACACGGCGGCCGGTTCCACGGCCAGCCGCAATAACCAATTGAGCCGGACCGAGGGGACAATGTTCGACAGGAATCTGCGTGGCATGATCGACGACGTGAAGGACGGGCGGATGGATCGCCGCGCCTTCGTCAAGCGAATGATTGCCGTCGGCCTCACCGCGCCGATGGCCAACCAGATCCTTGCGATCGGCGGCGTCGCGATGGCGCAGAGCCCGAATCCCTACAAGCCGACCAAGCGCGGCGGCGGCGGTCCGCTGAAGCTGTTGTGGTGGCAGGGCCCCACCCTGCTCAATCCGCACTTCGCCACCGGCACCAAGGACCAGGACGGCTCGCGGCTGTTCTACGAACCGCTGGCAAGCTGGGACGTCGACGGCCATCTCAACCCGATCCTCGCCGCCGAAATCCCCTCGATCCAGAACGGCGGGCTTTCCAAAGACGCCAAGTCGGTGGTCTGGAAACTCAAGCCCGGCGTCAAATGGCATGACGGCAAACCCTTCACCGCCGACGACGTCGTGTTCAACTGGGAATATGCCACCGACCCCGCGACCGCAGCCGTCTCGAGCGGGACCTATTCCGGCATGACCGTGGAGAAGGTCGACGACCTCACGGTCCGCATCAAGTTCAAGGATCCGACGCCGTTCTGGGCCAATGCGTTCGTCGGCGCCTATGGCTGCATCATCCCAAAACATCTCTTCGCGGAGTACAAGGGCAGCAAGTCGCGCGAGGCGCCGAACAATCTGAAGCCGGTCGGCACCAGCCCCTACAAGTTCGTCGAGTTCAAGCCGGGCGATCTGGTGCGCGGCGAAATTAATCCCGATTACCACATGCCGAACCGGCCCTATTTCGACACGATCGAAATGAAGGGCGGCGGCGATGCGGTGTCGGCGGCGCGCGCGGTGATCCAGACCGGCGAATATGATTTCGCCTGGAACATCCAGGTCGAGGACGAGGTGCTGCTGCGGCTGGAAAAGGGCGGCAAGGGCAAGACGCTCTATGCCGTCGGCGGCGACATCGAATTCATCGCCATCAACTTCACCGACCCGAACACCGAGGTCGACGGCGAACGCTCGTCGATCAAGACCAAGCATCCGATCCTGTCGGATCCGGCGGTGCGCAAGGCGCTGGCGCTGCTGGTCGACCGCGACTCCGTCAAGAAGGTGATCTACGGCCGCGCCGGCCGCGCCACCGCCAATTATCTCAACGGCCCCGAGGAGTTCGTTTCCAAGAACACCAGATGGGAGTTCTCGGTCGAGAAGGCGAGCGCGCTGCTCGAACAGGCCGGCTGGAAGGTCGGCTCCGACGGCATCCGCGAGAAGGACGGCAAGAAGCTGAAGCTGCTGTACCAGACCTCGATCAACGGCCCGCGGCAGAAGACCCAGGCGATCGTCAAGCAGGCCTGCCAGAAGGCCGGCATCGACGTCGAGCTGAAGTCGGTGGTGGCCTCGGTGTTCTTCTCCTCCGACGTCGCCAACCCCGACACCTATTCCAAGTTCTACGCCGACATCGAGATGTTCCAGATCCCGATGACACAACCCGACCCGGGCCTGCACATGCGCCGCTATCTGTCGCGCAATGTCGCGACCAAGGAGAACAAGTGGCAAGGGCAGAACTTCCCGCGCTGGGTCAACAAGGATTTCGACGCCGCGATCGAGGCGGCCGATACCGAGACCGATCCGATCAAGCGGGCCGAGCTCTACATCAAGTGCAACGATCTGATGTGGCAGGACACGGTGGTGATCCCGGTGATGCACCGCCTCGCGGTGGAAGCCTGCTCCAACACGGTGCGGCCCGCGCTCTCCGGCTGGGCCAACCAGACCGACAATCTGCAAGACTGGTATCGTGAAACCTGAGACACGGGGACAGGTTCGGAGTTTGAGTAGGTGCATCTTCTCCCTCTCCCCGTTCTTACGGGGTCGAGACGAGCGGGAGCTCGCTCTTGGAGGGTTGGGGTGAGGGGCTTTCGCAGCAAACACCGTGAAAGATGAGTTCGTGGAGACTCCCCCTCACCCGGAATTCAAGCCGTGCTTGAATTCCGACCTCTCCCCGCACGCGGGGCGAGGTGAAGCTCGCCTTTCGACTGGAAGCAAGATCAACGTGCTCAAGGTGCGAGCGTCAGTTAGATGATCTCTCGATGAGTCAATATATCCTGCGTCGCCTGATGATCGCGATCCCGAGCCTGCTCGGGATCTCGCTCGTGCTGTTCGTCGTGCTGGCGCTCGCGCCGGGCGATCCGTTCAGCGAGCTCGCGACCAATCCGAACGTGCCGCCCGAGGTACAGGCCGCGTTGCGCGCCAAGTTCGGCCTCGACGACCCAATCTATCTTCGCTACCTGCACTGGCTCGCGGCGATGGCGCAGGGCGACTGGGGCTTCTCCTTTGTCAGCCGGATCAATGTCGACACGCTGATCCTGCAGCGGCTGCCGACCACGCTCTACGTGATCGGCTCGGCGCAGCTGCTGGCGCTGTTGATCGCGATCCCGGTCGGCGTCTATGCCGCCACCCGGCCGTATTCGATCTTCGACCAGCTCGCCAACACCTTCGCCTTCATCGGCTTCTCGCTGCCGACCTTCTTCACCGGCATCCTGTTCATCCTGGTGCTCTCGGTGAAGCTGGACTGGCTGCCCTTCGTCTACACCGACGTGCCGGGCAGCGGCATTCCCTGGCTGCTGGAGATGATCCGGCAGGCGATCATGCCGGTGATGGTGCTCGGCCTGTTCCAGGCGGCGTCGATGACCCGCTTCGTGCGCTCGGCAATGCTCGACGTGATCCGGCTCGACTATGTCACCACCGCCCGCGCCAAGGGACTCGGACAGGCCAAGGTGATCGTCAAGCACGTGATGCGCAACGCGATGATCCCGGTCGTCACGCTCATTGCGCTGCAAATGCCTGCCGTGTTCGGCGGCGCCATCGTCACCGAGCAGATCTTCCGGATTCCCGGCATCGGCTCGCTGCTGATTTCCTCCATCCTCGCCAATGACACGCCGGTCGTGATGGCCGTGACCTTCGTCTTCGCGTGTCTCGTGGTGCTGTTCAACCTGATCGCAGATGTCCTCTATGGCTGGCTTGACCCTCGCATCTCCTTCCGCTGAGCGGCGCGGCTATTCGCCCTGGCGCGAAACCTGGCGGCGCTACCGCCGGCACCGGCCGGCCGTGGTCAGCGCCGTGCTGCTGCTGCTGCTGATCGCGGCCGTCGTGATCGGCCCGTTCGTCTGGCGCGTCTCGATCAGCGACATGGACGTCGTGGCTGGCCTGCAGGGCCCCTCGCTGGCGCACCCGTTCGGCACCGACGATCTCGGCCAGGACCTGCTCGCCCGCATGATCTATGGCGGGCGCATCTCGCTCGCGGTCGGTCTCGCCGCGATGCTGGTCTCGGTGTTCGTCGGCACGCTGATCGGCGCGCTCGCCGGCATGTCGCGCGGCGCGCTCGGCTACGCGCTGATGTGGCTGACCGACTTGTTCCTGTCGCTGCCGCAATTGCCGCTGCTGTTGATGCTGATCTATCTGTTCCGCGACGGGCTAAAGGCGATGTTCGGCCCGGAGGGCGGCATCTTCATCCTGATCGTGCTGGTGATCGGCGGCTTGCGCTGGATGCCGGTCGCGCGCCTGGTGCGCGCCCAGTTCCTGTCGCTGCGCGAGAAGGAATTCGTCGAGGCGGCGCGCGCGCTCGGCGCGAGTCCGGTGCGCCAGGTGGTGCGCCACATCCTGCCCAACGCGCTGGGACCCGTGATCATCGCCGGCACGATCGACGTCGCCGCCGCCATCATCGCCGAATCGACGCTGTCGTTCCTCGGCCTCGGCTTCCCGCCGGATACGCCGACCTGGGGCCGCATCCTCTATGACGCCAAGGACTTTCTCGACATCGGCCCGCATTGGGCGCTGTTTCCGGGCGGCGCGATCTTCATCGCGGTGGTCGCCATCAACTTCATCGGCGACGGGCTGCGCGACGCGCTCGACGCGCGCAAGGTGATCTGATGGCGCTGCTCGACATCAAGGGCCTGAAAACCCATTTCACCACCGACGACGGCATCCTGCAGGCGGTCGACGGCGTCGACATCAGCATCAACCGCGGCGAGACGCTGTGCGTGGTCGGCGAATCCGGCTGCGGCAAGACCGTCACCGCGATGTCGATCCTGAAGCTGATCGCCATGCCGCCGGGCAAGATCGTCGAAGGCGAGATCATCTTCGAGGGCCGCGACCTGGTGCCGCTGACCAGCCACCAGCTCGATGACATCAGGGCCAAGGAGATCGGCTTCATCTTCCAGGAGCCGATGACCTCGCTCAATCCGGTGCTGACCATCGGCGAGCAGATCGCCGAGAGCCTGCGCCGCCACGAGGCGGTGACCAAGAAGCAGGCGCTCGAGCGCACCATCGAGATGCTGAAGCTGGTGCAGATCCCCAACGCCGCGGGCCGCGTGCATCATTATCCGCACCAGTTCTCCGGCGGCATGCGCCAGCGCGTGATGATCGCGATGGCGCTGGCGTGCCGTCCCAAGCTCGTGATCGCGGACGAGCCGACCACCGCGCTCGACGTCACCATCCAGGCGCAGATCCTCGACTTGTTGCAGGACATGAAGGAACGCTTCGGCATGGCGGTGATGCTGATCACGCACGCGATGGGCGTCGTCGCCGAGACCGCGCAGCGCGTCGTCGTGATGTACGCCGGCAAGGTGGTGGAGGAGGCGCCGGTCGACGAACTGTTCGGCAATCCCGGCCATCCCTACACTCAGGGCCTGATCCGCTCGATCCCGCGCATCGATCTCGACGCCGCGCACAAGACGCGGCTGGAGGCGATCGGCGGCTCGGTGCCGATCCTGATCAATCCGCCGCCCGGCTGCCGCTTTGCCGCCCGCTGCAAATACGCCATGAGCATCTGCACCGAAAAGGAGCCGCGGCTGCGCGAGATCGCGCCCGGCCACCGCATGGCCTGCCACCTCGGAGACGCGTCATGACCGAGCCGCTGCTGCGCGTTTCCAATCTGAAGAAGCATTTTCCGGTGCTGGGCGGCCTGCTCTCGCGCGAGGTCGGCCAGGTCTATGCGGTCGACGGCGTGTCGTTCTCGGTCAACCGCGGCGAGACGCTCGGCCTCGTCGGCGAATCCGGCTGCGGCAAGTCGACCACCGGCCGCTGCGTGCTGCGCCTGATCGAGCCGACCTCGGGCGAGGTCGTGTTCGACGGCCGGAGCGTCACCGGCCTCGGCGGCGGCGACCTGCGCGCCATGCGGCGCAACATGCAGCTGGTGTTCCAGGACCCGTTCGCCTCGCTCAATCCGCGCATGACGGTCGGCGCGATCCTCGGCGAGCCCTTCATCATCCATAACCTCGTGAGCTCGGCCAGCGAGCGCGAGGACCGCGTCGCGAGCCTCCTGGTCAAGGTCGGGCTGAAGGCCGAGCACATGCGCCGCTACCCGCACGAATTCTCCGGCGGCCAGCGCCAGCGCATCGCGATCGCCCGCGCGCTGACGCTGGAGCCGAAGCTGATCGTGTGCGACGAGCCGGTCTCCGCGCTCGACGTCTCGATCCAGGCCCAGGTCATCAACCTGCTCGAGGATCTGCAGGCCGAGCTGAACCTCACCTATCTGTTCGTCGCCCACGATCTCTCGGTCGTGGAGCACATCTCCGACCGGGTCGCGGTGATGTATCTCGGCCGCATCGTCGAGCTCGCCAAGGCCAGCGATCTCTACTGCAACCCGCAGCACCCATACACTAAGGCACTGCTCTCGGCGGTGCCGGTGCCGGATCCCAAGGCGAAGCGCGACCGCATCCGCCTGAAGGGCGACGTGCCGAGCCCGATGAATCCGCCCAAGGGCTGCCACTTCCACACGAGATGTCCAATCGCCGAGGAGCGCTGCCGGCAGAGCGCGCCGGAGTTGCTGGAAGGCAGGAACGGGCATTCCGTGGCGTGCCATCTGGCGTAGGTCGCGCGCCAGATGCGATAGCCAGCCGGCGCGGGAGCGCACCGCCTAAAATATCGAAAACAACCCCATGCAAAGTAGCCGGCGGCTGCGGGCGTCCGACACGGCACTTGACATGTCGGGCAAATCAGCGGCATCATTCGATAATTCCGAAATAATGGCGACGATAGTTGAATCACGTCGTCAGACGTTAACGCCGCTTGGTCTTGGTCCGCGGCTTCGGTCCGGCCTTTGTCTTGATCTTCCGCCGCGGTGCAGGCGCGACGGCGTCCTCCACCTCATTCACCTCCGTCCGCAGCGTCTCGAGCAGCCAGTCGCGAAACGCGCGCATGCCCGGCGTCACCTCGCGCGACTTCAGCCAGGTCAGCCAATAGGATCCCGCCGGGACCTCGGCCGCGAACGGACGCTTGAGCCGGCCGGTCGCCAGCTCATTTTCGAACATCGCGATCGGCACCAGCCCGACGCCGACGCCGCGCGCGGCGGCCTCGGCCATCGCGACCGAACTGTCGAAGATCGGCCCCTGGATTTTCGGACACGGCGCGCCGGCGACCGCAAACCATAGCGGCCATTCCTCGGCGCGGTAGGACCGCAGCAGGAATTCCTGCGCGAGATCGGACGGCTTGCGCAGCCGGTCCGCCGCGTCGGGGCAGCACACCGGCGAGAGCGGTGCGGACAACAGATGGATCGCCTCGGTGCCGTGCCACGAGCCGTCGCCGAAGCGCAGCGCGAGATCGAGCCCGTCGCCTGCGATGTCGACGCGGTTGTTGTTGGTGAGCAGACGCAAATCGATATAGGGATGCGCGCGCTTGAAGCGGTCGACCCTTTGCAAGAGCCATCCGGTCGCGAACGTCGTGACGCAGCCGACGGTCACGACCTCGCGCGTGCCCTTGGCCTCGATGCGGTCGATCGCGGCGCCGATCCGGTCGAGCGCGTCTGACAGCACCGGCAGCAGCACCAGCCCCTCGTCGGTGAGCACCAGCCCGCGCGGCAGCCGGCGGAACAGGCTCGTGCCCAGGAGATCCTCGAGCTGCTTGACCTGATGGCTGATCGCAGTCTGCGTCACGCGCAGCTCCAGCCCGGCGCGGGTGAAGCTGAGCAGCCGCGCGGAGGCCTCGAAGGCGCGCAGCGCGTTCAGCGGGAGATGCCGGCGCACGGCGTCATGACCAAGTTTTCCTCATGTCTCGCTGTATAAATGATTGTTTGTGCGCCGTCACGCCGCCCGGCAGGTTCGCGCCGCCAACGGGAGATTCGACATGCTGACGAGACGGACATTTGGATTGCGCGCGCTGGGCCTTGCGGTGTCCTGCACTTTGCCGCGGCAAGGCGCAGCGGCAGGACCAGGCGAGCCGGCGCAGCGGCTGCAGCAGGAGTTTGCGCGCATCGAGCTGGCAACCAGCGGCCGGCTCGGCGTCGCCGCGCTCGACATGGAGACGGGATTGCGCGCGAGCCGGCGCGGCGACGAGCGGTTCCCGATGTGCAGCACCTTCAAGGCGTTGGCCTCGGCCGCGGTGCTGCACCGGATCGACCGCGGCGAATCCAGCCTCGATCAGCAAATCCGGTTCGAGGCCAAGGATATCTTGGCCAACTCGCCCGTCACCAAGGAGCACGTCGCCTCGGGCATGACGCTTGCCGAGCTTTGCGAGGCCGCCATCACAAGGAGCGACAACACTGCGGGCAACATGATCCTCCGCGAGATCGGCGGGCCAGCCGGCCTGACCGGCTTCTTCCGCACCATCGGCGACAATGTGAGCCGGCTCGATCGCTGGGAGCTGGCGCTGAACGAGGCGGTATCAGGCGATCCGCGCGACACCACGAGCCCGGTGGCGATGCTGAAGGACTTGCAGCGCGTCGTGCTCGGCGATGTCCTGTCCGCGGCCTCGCGCCAGAAACTGATCGATTGGATGGTCGCAAACAAAACCGGCGACGCAAGGCTGCGTGCCGGCGTGCCCCGCGACTGGCGGGTTGCCGACAAGACCGGCACCGGCGAGCGCGGGACCTACAACGACATCGGCGTGTTCTGGCCGCCCGGCCGCAAGCCGATCGTGGTGACGGCTTACCTGACCGGGGCAAGTGCTCCCATCGAGAAGTGCAACGAGGTGATCGCCAATGTCGCGCGCGCCGTCGCCAATGCGAGCACCGGGCAGACCGGCTAAACCGGCGACGCCGCGACCGGCGGCGCCGACAACATCAGGCCGGCCAGCGACCAAGCAAGTCGCTCGCCGCCTCGAACAACGCTGCAACGCGCAATAGTTCGGCATCGGCCCGGAAGCGGCCGACCAGGTGCAGTCCGATCGGCAGGCCGTCGCGGCCGAAACCTGCGGGGATGCTGACGGCGGGATGCCCGGTCATGTTGAACAGCATGGTCCAGGGAAACCAGTGCGGCCGCACGCTGTCGAAACTCCGGCCGTCGATCTCGATCGTGCCGAACAGGTCCTGGTCGATCGGCAGCGCCGACCGGGTCAAGGTCGGCATCGCCAGGAGATCGCCGCGCGCGAACAGCGACTGCACCCGGCGGAAGAGCGCGGTGCGCTCGAACATCGCCCGCTGGTAGTCGACACCGCTGACCTGGGCCGCCAGCGCGAGCTGCTTCAGGAAGGTTGCGCTGAGATCATCCGGATGATCGGCCGCGAGCTTCTCGAAGCGGGTGCGCCAGACGGTGTGATTGATCGCACGCCAGATCGGCTCGATGTCAAAGCCGTCGCCGGAAAACTCTTCGAGCTCGGCGCCGAGGCTCGCCAGACGGTCGAGGCTTGCCTTGAACGCGTCAGCCACATCGGACGTGACCGGACGCCGCGGCGGCGACACGCAGAACAGCACCCGCCGGCCCTTGAGGTCGCCGCGCGGGGCGGCAAGCCCGAGATAGTCAGGCACCGGCACCCCGATCGACCAGGGGTCCGACGGATCCTCTCCCGCCATCGCCTGCATCATCAGCGCCGTATCCGCAACGGTGCGCGTGGTCGGCGTGACATAGGTCTGGTTGCCGAAAGCGTCCTGCACCTGGCTATGCGGGATCACCCCGTTGCTCTGCTTGATTCCGACCACACCGTTGCAGGCGGCGGGAATCCGGGTGGAGCCGCCGCCATCGGTCGCAACCGCCAGCGGCGCGATGCCGCTCGCGACGGCCACCGCCGCGCCGCCGCTGGAGCCGCCACTGGACCGCTCGGTACTCCATGCATTGCGGGTCCGCCCGAACAGCGGCGAGTCGGTCAGGCACTTGCTGCCGAACTCCGGCGTCGTGGTCTTGCCGATCAATATGCCGCCCTGGGCACGGAGGCGGGCCACCGCGACGGCGTCATTGTCGGGCACGTTGTCCCGGTACGGCACCGCGCCGAAGGTCGTCCGGACGTCTTTGGTGTTGACGATGTCCTTCACGGTGAAGGGGATGCCGTGGAGCAGACCGGCCGGCTCGCCAGCCGTGATTTGCCGCTCGGCAGCTTTCGCCTGCGCCATCGCCGCGTCACCGCACAGCGTGATGAAGCAGTTCAATTCGGGTTGCAGCCGCTCGGCACGGGCGAGCACCGCGCGCGTAACCTCGACAGGCGAAACCTCCTTGCGGGCGATGCGCCCACGAAGCTCAACGGCAGACAGCAGACACAGATCGTCGCTCAATTGGGCAAGGACTCGCGTCAGATAGGGTCGACGCCCGCATCGTGCCGCGCTGCAAGCGGCAAGTCCATCGGCTCGGACGCATGGCGAAAGGCCACGGAGCCGCGACGGCGCATGGCCTGCCGGCGCGGCGGGCCCTTCCCGGCCGCGCGGCTTGGCAGCGACGGAGGATCATGCGACGCTCGACCGAATGGCGCTGCTGTCAGCATGACGGAGGACCACGCCTTGTATCGCCGCATCCCCCTCGCCCGCGCTGATCGTTGCCGGCAGCGTGCACGGCAGCCTCGCGGCGCTCGATCCGGCGCGATGCCGCGAGCTGATCCGCAAATACGAAACCGACAAGGCCCAGCTCAGCGCGATCGAGATCTCGCTGTCGCTATTTGCGGCCGCCAATGCCGATTGCATCAACCTTGCCACCGAGCTGCTCGATCACGGCGCCTCGGTCGACGCGCGGGACCGGCTGGGCGCAAGGCCGCTGAGCCACGCCGCTCGCTCCGGCCATCTTGCCATGGTCGACCTGCTGCTGGCACGCGGCGCGCCGCTCGATGCACGCAACCTCGCGGGATCGACCGCGCTGTATTTTGCCGCCGAGCGCGGCCATGTCGCGATCGTGCAGCGCCTGATCGACCGCGGCGCCGACGTCAATCTCACCGGACGCAGCGGCGCCTCCCCGGTCGCGGCCGCCGCCTATGCCGGCAGGGACATGGTGGTGCGCATGCTGCTGGCGCACGGCGCCGACGGCCGCAAGGCAGACGACACCGGCAAGCCGCCGGTCGTCTACGCCGCGGCGGGCGGCCAGCTCGGCATCGTCAAGCAGCTGCTCGCGCACGAGATCGACATCAACGCGCGCTACGCCAACGATCTGACGCTCCTGATGTGGGCCGCCGGCCCTGACGAGACCGTGCCGGAGGCGCAAGCACTGGAGGTCGTCTCGTACCTGCTGGAAGGCGGCGCCAAGGTCGACGACCGCGATGCGCGCGGCCGCACCGCGCTGATGATCGCCGCCGAAGGCAATCATCCGGCGATTGCCAGGACACTGCTGGCGCACGGCGCCGACCCTGCGCTGGCCGACAAGGCCGGCAAGCACGCCGCCGATCTCACCATCCTCTCAGTGCTGCGCGAAGAGCTGACGCCGCGTTGAGGCGACTTGCTCGGACGTCATGGCCGGGCTTGTCCCGGCCATCCACGTCTTCTTTTGCCTGGATACCAAGACGCGGATGCCCGGGACAAGCCTGGGCATGACGAGTGCCCGCCGCTCACAGCCCCGCCAGATAGTCCACCAATGCGGCAAGGTCGTCGCGCGACGTTGCCAGCATCAGGTCGGACATGCCGGGATTGTTGCCGCGCGCACGGGTGCGGAAATCGGCGATGGTCTTGGCGAGATAATCCCGTCCCATGCCGGCAAGCCGCGGCACCGTGCCGTCGCCCTGGAAGCGATCGAGATGGCAAGCCGGGCAACCGACCGAGCGGCTGGCGCTGACCGCCTTCTCCGCCACGTCCTTGGGCGCGCGCGGCTGGCCGAGGTCAGGCCACGGCTTCTGCGAAAAATATTCCGCGATCGCCAGCATATCGTCGCGCTCGAACTGCGCCGCGATCGGCTGCATGATCTCGTTCTTGCGATCACCGCGCTTGAAATCGCGCAGCTGGATGTAGAGATAACCGGCCTGCTGGCCCCAGATCGTCGGAATGGTCTTGTCGACGGGCTTGCCGTTCTCGCCATGGCAGCCGGCGCAGACCTGTACTTTTTCCTCAATCGTCTCTGCGCGCGCCTGCGCTGCCATCAGCAACAGCGCGACGCCGCAAATCATCAATTTACCGAACATTGGCTCATCCTGAGGCGCAGTATCGGTCCACCTCCGTCATTGCGAGGAGCTCGCGACAAAATTGCAAAGCAATTTTGCGCTGGAGCGACGAAGCAATCCATGCTTCCACAAACGCGGCACAATGGATTGCTTCGCTTCGCTCGCAATGACGTGGCTGGACCTTTTATCCGACCAAAACAGAGGCGGGACCGAACCGGTCCCGCCTCGCCGTCAATGTTTGCACGCGTGATGATGCATCAGGCCCGGCTCAGTCGAGCGTGAAGGCGATGATGTTGTTGCCACGCTTGTAGTCGAGCTGGGTGTTACCGCCCGCGCCGACCACGATATATTGCTTGCCGCCGACCATGTAGCTCGACGGCGGCGCGTTGACGCCGGCGCCGGCGCGGAAGCTCCACAGCTCCTTGCCGTTCGACGAATTGTAGG
Organism: Bradyrhizobium sp. USDA 4510; assembly: GCF_054059095.1. Lineage (NCBI taxonomy): Bacteria > Pseudomonadati > Pseudomonadota > Alphaproteobacteria > Hyphomicrobiales > Nitrobacteraceae > Bradyrhizobium > Bradyrhizobium sp. USDA 4510. Next base: position 6,016,902 of record NZ_JBSSBT010000001.1, read on the forward strand.
CCGCGAACTTGCCGTTGCCCTCGCCGGTGAAGACCAGGCCGCCGGCGGTGGCGAGGATGCCGCCGATCATCGGCTCGGGCGTGTTGACCTGCCATTTGATCTTGCCGTTGTTGTAGTTCACCGCGGTGATGTTGCCTGCCTGCTTCTCGCCCGGGATCACCTTGAAGGCGCCGCCCAGCCAAAGCTTGCCGTTCGGATAGGCCGAGCTTTCGACGTGGTAGGTCATCGGCTGGTGCAGATTGATCGCGTAGGCCAGCTCCTGTCCCGGATCGGTTGCGATCGGCGACCATTCGACGCCGCCATTGGCGCCGGGCAGCATGCGCGCGCCTTCCTTGGTCGGCAGCACCCACATGTTCTCCTGCGGCACCATCGCCTCGGAGAAGCGGATCAGGCTGCAATCCTTGCGATCGTGCACATAGATGTGCCCGGTCTTGCCGGCATGGATGACGCCGGGAATCGTCTTGCCGCTCTTGTCCTTGACGTTGACCAGCACCGTCGGGCTGACCGCGTCGAGGTCCCAGACGTCATGGGCGATGTACTGGAAGTGGCAGACATACTTGCCGGTGTCGAGATCGAGCGAGACCAGCGAATTGGTGTAGAGGTTGTCGCCGGGCCGGTTCGACCCGTCGAGGTCGGGCGACGGGTTGCCGACGACGAAGTAGATCCGGTTGGTCGCGAGATCGACCGACGGGTTCTGCCACACGCCGCCACCGAGCTTGGCATAGGGATCGCCGATCTTGGCGAGCATGTCCTTCTCGGCCTGGATATTGCGATGCATGTCACGGCCGGTGGCATCCTTGGTCGCCCAGACACCGACGGAGTTCTCCGGAATGGTGTGGAAATTCCAGAGCTGCTTGCCGGTCTTGGCGTCATAGGCGCGCACGAAGCCGCGGATGCCGTACTCGCCGCCATTGGTTCCGATCAGCACCTTGTCCTTGACCACGGTCGGCGCCATCGTCTCGCTGTAGCCGAGCTCGGGATCGGCGATGTTGGTGGTCCAGACCACCTCGCCGGTCTTGGCGTTCAGCGCCATCAGCTTGGAATCGAGCGTCGCCAGATAGACCCGGTCGCCGAGCACCTGGACGCCGCGATTGTTGGGACCGCAGCAATAAACCGTGATCGGGCCCATCTTGTGGGCGTAGTGCCAGAGCTGCTGACCGGTCTTGGCGTCGAGCGCATAGACATGGCTGAACGACGTCGTGACAAACATCACGCCATCGACGACGATCGGAGACGTCTCAAGCGATTCCTTGACGTCGGTCTGGAAGATCCATGCGACGTGCAGGTCCTTCACATTGTCCCGGCTGATCTGCTTGCCCGGATAGAATCGCGTCTGGGCATAGTTGCCGTTGGTGAGCAGGAAGTCCCTGGTGTTCTTGTCGGCGGCGTTGAGCTGCTCCTGGGTCACCGGAGAAACATTGGCGTTGCCGAGGACCGACTGCTTCTCCTGCTTGACTTCCTGCGCGATGGCGGCGCCCGACAACAGGCCAACGCCGAGCGCGGCGGCGAATGCCGCAATCCCTCTCACATACATATCTTCCCCCGTTGTTTCTTGGTTGCAATATTAGGGATGCGTGTCTGCTACTTCCCTTCGAGGCCCGGTCGCCCTGGCGAGCCCGCAACCCGTTGCGTGGCCTGGTTGCGCTGCAATAGACGATCAAAAAAGGACGAAGACAGGTATCGATGGATGGATTCCATGTTAGCGCGGTCTTTCACAAAGACAACCGATGCGCTCAATGCGAAGCCGAAGCAGCATGACTTCGCACGATCGAAATGCAGCGATCGCGGGTTGGCATCAAATCCGAGCGATATCGGGTGCTTCGGACGCTTTCACGCATCGCCGGGCAGATTTGCCTTCGCAGGCGCAGCACGCAAAATGAGACTAAGCGTCAAGCGACGGCATCGCGCGGGAGGCCGCGCCGGCTGAGGCCCTGCATGGCTTACCAATAGTCGGCCGGCAACTCCCGGCTGCGCGGCGGATCGGCGCCGGGCCGCGTGCAGGTGAAAGCGGCGCATTTGCAGGCAAAGGACAACGCACGGGTCAGCTCGGCTGCGGAGACGTCGCGCAACTGCGGCTGCGCGATCCGGTCCAACCGATGCAACGCGGCGAGCAGCGCCGCCTGAAAGCTGTCGCCGGCGCCGATCGTATCGACGACGTTGACCACCGGCGCTTCGGCCGCGATCGGTCCTGCCTTGCGATGCCAGGCGCAAGCGCCATCATTGCCGCGCGTAATGACGACGAGCGATGCGCCGCCCGACAGCAGCGTCTCGGCCCGCGCAGCATGGGCCTCGTCACCGAACAGATAGGCGAAGTCGACGTCGGACATCTTTACGATGTCGGCATTGCCGCAGAACGCCAGCATGCGCGCGCGATAGGCGTCCTTGTCCTTGACGAGGTTCGGTCGGCAGTTCGGATCGAGCGAGATCGTCACGTTCGGCCGCGCATCCTCGATCAAGGCCAGCGTCTCCGCCGCACCCTTGTCATGGACCAGCGTGGTCGAGCCGGTGTGCACGCAGGTGACGCCGTCAAGCGCGACCGCATCGCGCCGATAGGTCCAGTTCCGCGACGCAGTGTCGGCGTCATAGAAGGCGTATTGCGTCTCGGTGCCGGTGACGCGCGCAAAGGCCAGCGTGGCCTGGCGATTGCTCCGCGTGGCGCGACGAAGATCGACGCCGGACGCCGCGGCATGATCGGCGATCATCCTGCCGAAGGTGTCGGTCGAGATGCCGCCGACAAAGCCGGTGGGAACATCGAGCCGGGCGCTGCCGATCGCGATGTTGAGGCAGGAGCCGCCGACGGCGGGCGTCAAGGCCTCACGTCCGTCCGCCGTCTTCGACGGCAGGAAATCGATCAGCGCATCTCCGCAACTCAGCAGCATGGGGCAAACCTTACGTCGGCGCTTCGCCGGGCACCCGCCTCATCGCCTCGCGGCTGTCGCGGTCAAGCTCTCGCAGCAGCTTGTGCACGCCGCGCTTCTTGCGGTGGAACTCGGCGAGCTCCGGCCTGGTCGGCTCGCTCAACCGTCCAAGCGCCGACATGCCGGCCATCGCCGCATTGATCGAGTTGTGCGCGCCGCTGGCGACCGCGCCCAGCATCGCGGCGCCGAGCAAGACGGGTTCTTGGGTCTGCGGCAGTGCCACCGTGTAGCCTGTCGTGTCGGCCATGATCTGGCGCACCAGGGGGCTGCGACTCGCGCCGCCGCCGATCACGATGGTCTTGCCGTTGACGCCATGCGCCTGCAAGGCGTCGATGACGTCGGCAAGGCCATAGGCCAGCCCGCACAGGCCGGCGATGAACAGCCGCTCCAGCGCCGCCACGTCGGTGTCGAGATCGAGCCCCGCGATCACGGCACGCGAGCCGGGATCGGCATAGGGCGAACGGTTGCCGAGGAATTCCGGCAGAACGTGAACGTTGCGCGCGAGCAGCGCCGCAGCACCGGCATTGCCGCTGCGCGCCAGGATGCGCTTCTCGAGATATTCGATGACGTCGACGCCGTCGGTCTTCGCCGCGAGCGCAACCTCGGCATGCGCCGGATGCGACTTGAGCAGGTGATCGATCGCGGCGCCCGCCGCCGATTGGCCGCCCTCGTTCAGCCAGAAGCCCGGCACCATGCCTTCGAAATACGGGCCCCAGACGCCGGGCACGAAGCAGGGATCGACCGTCGTCGCCATGATGCAGGCCGACGTTCCCATGATGTAGGCGAGCCGTTGGCAGACATCGACCTCGGCGCCGGAGCCATCGCGGCCGCCGATCGCGCCGACGCCGCCGGCATGGGCATCGATCAGGGGGGCACCGACCGCGGTTCCCGGCAGCAGGCCGAGATCGCGCGCGGCATCCTCGGACAGCCCGCGACCGAGCGGCGAGCCGGGCGGCACGATCTCGCTGCCGATCCGCCCAAAACGGTCGGCCGCGAGCGCCTCGAGCCCGACCCGCTTGAAAAAGGATTCACTCCAGCCGCCCTCGCCGGCGACATAGGTCCATTTGCAGGTGACCGTGCAGGTCGAGCGCGCCAGCGAGCCGGACGCGCGGAATGAGAGATAGTCGGCAAGATCGAAGAAATGCCCGGCGGCCTCGAAGGTCGCGGGCAGATGCCGCTTCAGCCAGAGGATCTTCGGGATCTCCATCTCCGGCGAGATGGCGCCGCCGACATAGCGCAGCACCTTGTCGCCGGTCGCGTTGACGAATTCGGTTTCGTCCATCGCGCGGTGGTCCATCCAGACCACGACATTGCGTACGGGATCGCCCGACGGGCTGACGGTGAGCGGCCGGCCTTCCCCATCCAGCACAACCAGCGAACAGGTCGCGTCGAAGCCGATGCCTTTGACGTGTTCGGCGGCAACCGCAGCCTCCCGCATCGCACCGCGCACGGAGGCGACGCAGGCCGCCCAGATGTCATCGGACGATTGCTCCACGATATCGCCGGGCTCGTGCCAGACCCGGATCGGATGCCGGGCCGACCCGAGCAGCTTCCCCGACTCGTCGAACACGCCCGCCCGGGCGCTGGTGCTGCCGACGTCCACCCCGATATAGGCTTGCCGCATGACCGCTCTATCTTCCGTTGAGCACGATCCCCGGGCGCAAGCCTACCAGCAAGTGTAGCCGCCATCGACCAGAACGATGCTTCCGGTCATCAGGCTCGCCGCCTCGGACGCCAGGAACAGCACCACGGAGGCGATCTCGTCAACCTGCCCCATCCGCGCCATCGGGGTTCCACCGATCCAGGCGTCGTACATTCTGGGGCTGTTCTTCACGAAGGCGTTCAGCGGCGTCTCGATATAGGTCGGCGCCACGGCGTTGACGCGAACCCCGCGCGCGCCCCATTCGGCGGCGAGCGATTTCGTCAGGTGATGCACCGCGGCCTTGGAGGCGTTGTAGAAGCACTGTTCCTGCGGCTTGTTGACGATGAAGCCGGACATCGAGCCGACATTGACGATGGTGCCGGATTTCGCCTTCAGCATGTGATTGCCGAAGGCGCGACAGCACCAGAAGGTGCCGTTCAAGTTGACGTCGATGACGTTGAGCCAGTGCTCGTCGGTTACGGTCTCGGCCGGCGTCTCGCTGCGGGCGATGCCCGCATTGTTGACGAGAATGTCGACCTTACCGTACTTGCCGACCAGTTCGTCGGCGACCGCGGCGACGCGACCGGAATCCGTCACGTCCATCAGCGCGATGTCGGCGTCAAAGCCCTTGGCCTTCAGCGCCGCCTGCGCGTCATTGGCAACCTTGGCGTCGCGATCGCCGATGATGACCTTGGCGCCGGCTTCGGCGAGCGCCTCGGCGCAGGCGAGCCCGATGCCCTGACCCGCGCCGGTGATGATGGCGGTCTTGCCGCCGAGCCTGAATTTTTCGAGATACATTTTCTTCTTCCTTAGCTTCTCTTTGAGCATGATCTGTTCGGAACGCCGCTTCACGCTTTGCGCTAACGCGGCCCCTCCGGGTCCGGATCACGCTCTACGCGTGAATCGATTTTCCGCTGTCGTCGAAACGGTGGATGCGCGCCGGATCCGGGATCAGCGACACTCGGTCGCCGGGATGCAAGTCGAGCTCGCCGACATAGCGCGCGGTCAGCATTCCCAGCGGTCCGGCGTCGACATAGAGGAAGGTGTCGCTGCCGAGATGCTCGGCGACCGAGACGGTGCCGTGCCAGCCGCCCTGCCCGTCGCGCTCGACCTTCAGATGCTCGGGCCGCACCCCGATGGTCGCGCCGCCCTGCTGCTTGGCGATCTCACCGGTGACGAAATTCATCTTCGGCGAGCCGATGAAGCCGGCGACGAACAGATTGGCCGGCTTTTCGTAGAGCTCGAGCGGCGATCCGTATTGCTCGATCTTGCCGCCGTTCAGCACCACGATCTTGTCCGCCATGGTCATGGCCTCGACCTGGTCGTGGGTGACGTAGATCGCCGTGGTGCCGAGCTGCTTCTGCAACCGCGTCACCTCGAGCCGCATCTGCACGCGCAGCGCGGCATCGAGATTGGACAGCGGCTCGTCGAACAGGAACGCCTTCGGCTCGCGCACGATGGCGCGCCCGATCGCGACGCGCTGGCGCTGGCCGCCGGAGAGCTCGCGCGGCTTGCGGTCGAGATAGGGCGTCAGATTGAGCGTCGCCGCGGCCGCCTCGACCTTGCGGTTGATCTCGCCCTTGGCGATCCCGGCCATCTTCAGGCCGAACGCGATGTTGCCGCGCACGCTCATATGCGGATAGAGCGCGTAGGACTGGAACACCATCGACAGCCCGCGCTTGGCCGGCGGCACGTCGACCACATTGCGTCCGTCGATCAGGATGGCGCCGCCGGTGACATCCTCGAGCCCTGCGATCAGCCGCAGCAGCGTGGTCTTGCCGCAGCCGGACGGACCGACGAACACGACGAAGGAGCCGTCGGCGATGTCGAGATCGGCGCCCTTGATGATGTGGACCGGCCCGAACGATTTTTGCACACCCTGCAGCGTAATCTGACCCATGGCAAAAGCCTTTCTGCTACTTGACCGCGCCGAAGGTCAGTCCGCGGACTAGCTGCCGCTGACTGAACCAGCCGAGCACGAGAATGGGCGCGATCGCGAGCGTCGACGCCGCCGACAATTTCGCCCAGAACAATCCTTCCGGGCTGGAATAGGACGCGATGAAGACGGTGAGCGGCGCCGCCTCGAGCGTCGACAGATTGAGGGTCCAGAACGCCTCGTTCCACGCCAGGATCAGATTGAGCAGCAACGTCGAGGCCAGCCCCGGCACCGCCATCGGCGTCAGCACATAGATCAGCTCGCGCCCGATCGTGGCGCCGTCCATCCGCGCCGCCTCGAGGATGTCCTTGGGGATCTCCTTGAAATAGGTGAACAGCATCCAGATCACGATCGGCAGATTGCCGAGGCACAGGATGAAGATCAGGCCAGAGCGGGTGTCGAGCAGACCGAAGGTGCGGTAGATCAGATAGATCGGCACCAGCACGCCGACCGGCGGCATCATCTTGGTAGACAGCATCCAGAGCAGCACGTCCTTGGTCCGCTTGGTCGGCGAGAACGCCATCGACCACGCCGCCGGGATCGCGATCAGCATCGCGATCAAGGTCGAGCCGCCGGCAATGATGATCGAGTTGAGCGCGTGGTGGAAATAGTCGCTGCGCTCCTGCACCGTGGCATAGTTCTCGGTGGTCCAGTGAAAGAACAGGAACGAGGGTGGGATCGCGAACGCCTCGAGCTCGGTCTTGAAGCTCGCCAGCACCATCCAGAGGATCGGGAAGAAGATCAGGAAGCCGACCAGCCAGGCCGCCGCCGTCGAGATCACCTTGCGCCGTGTCGTGACCATCCGCGCCATGACGTTACGCCTCCAGATTCCGGCCGACGATACGAACGAGGAAGAAGGCGACGATGTTGGCGAGGACCACCGCGACCAGGCCACCCGCCGAGGCGCTGCCGACATCGTACTGGATCAGCGCCTGCGAATAGATCAGGAAGGCGATGTTGGTGGTCTGCAGGCCGGGGCCGCCGCCGGTGGTGACGAAGATCTCCGCGAACACCGTGAGCAGGAAGATGGTTTCGATCAGGATCACCACGGTGATCGGGCGCGCCAAATGCGGCAGCGTGATGTAGATGAAGGTCGAGATCGCGCTGGCGCCGTCCATCTCGGCCGCCTCCTTCTGCTCCTCGTCGAGCGATTGCAGCGCGGTGAGCAGGATCAGGGTTGCGAACGGCAGCCATTGCCAGGAGATGATCAGGATCACCGAGAACAGCGGCGCGTCGTTGAACCAGTCGATCGCCGGCAGCCCGAACAGATGCGCGATCCAGGCGAACAGGCCCGACACCGGATGCATCAACAGGTTCTTCCAGACCAGCGCGCTCACCGTCGGCATCACGAAGAACGGCGCGATCACCATCAGGCGGACGATCGAGAGCCCGACCACCTGCTGGTCGAGCAGCAGCGCCAGCGGCACGCCGAGGATGATCGTGATCGCGAGCACCGAGCCGACCAGCACCAGGGTGTTCTGCAACGAGGCGAGGAAGGCCGGATCGGTCAGGAAGTAGCGGAAATTCTCCAGCCCAACGAATGATTCAGAGCCGGGATCGAGCAGATTGTAATGCAGGGTCGCGAAATAGATCGTGAGCGCCAGCGGCACGATCATCCAGATGAACAGCAGCGCCACGGCGGGCGTGAGCAGCGTGCGTGCAAGCAGTTGGGTCTGCTGGGTCGCCATCCCCGCCTCCTTCTCAAGGAAAGGAGCGACCATCCCGCTGCGGGACAGGATGGTCGCAAGTGGCCCAGCTCGGGAGGTCTAAGCTGGTCGGGCGGCCAAGGCGCTCGTCACGCCCTGGCTATCGGGTCGCGGTGAGTTTATTTGATGTATCCCGCACGCTTCATTTCGCGCTCGGTCGCGGACTGCGCAGCGGTGAGCGCCGCATCGACGGTGGTCGAACCTGAGAGCGCCGCGGAGAACTGCTGGCCCACCTGGGTGCCGATACCCTGGAATTCAGGGATCGCCGCATACTGCACGCCGACGTAAGGCACCGGCTTCACCGTCGGCTTGTTTGGATCGGCGGCATCGATCGAGGCCAAGGTCAGCTTGGCGAAGGGCGCGACCTTCAGATAGTCGGGGTTGTTGTACAGCGAGGTGCGCGTGCCCGGCGGCACGTTGGCCCAGCCTTCCTTCGCGGCGACGAGCTTGGTGTAGTCCTTGCTGGTCGCCCAGGCGATGAACTTCTCGGCCGCCTCGACCTTCTTCGAGCCGGCGGGGACCGCGAGACTCCACGCCCACAGCCAGTTGGCGTTCTTGCCGAGCCCGGTGTTCGGCGCCAGCGCAAAGCCGACCTTGTCGGCGACCGTGGATTCCTTCGGATTGCTGACGAACGACGCCGCCACGGTGGCATCGATCCACATCGCGCATTTGCCGGCGTTGAACAGTGCGAGGTTCTCGTTGAAGCCGTTGGAAGAGGCGCCGGGAGGGCCGGCCTGCTTCATCAGATCGACATAGGTCGTCAGCGTCTTCTTCCATTCCGGCGAGGTGAATTGCGGCTCCCACTTCTCGTCGAACCAGCGCGCACCGTAGGAATTGGCCATCGCGGTCAGGAACGCCATGTTCTCGCCCCAGCCGGCCTTGCCGCGCAGGCAGATGCCATAGACGCCGGCGGACTTGTCGGTCAGCTTCTTGGCGGCGTCGACCACGAAGTCCCAGGTCGGGCTCTCCGGCATCTTCAGGCCGGCCTTGTCGAACAGGTCGGTGCGATACATCACCATCGAGCTTTCGCCGTAGAACGGCGCGGCATAGAGCTTGCCGTCGACCGAGACCGCATCCTTGATCTTGGGCAGGAGGTCGCCGACGTCGTAATCGGCGCCGAGCTTGTCGAGCGGCACCAGCCAGTTCTTCTTGGCCCAGATCGGCACCTCATAGGTGCCGATGGTGAGCACGTCGAACTGGCCGCCCTTGGTGGCGATGTCGGTGGTCACGCGCTGGCGCAGCACGTTCTCCTCGAGCGTCACCCATTTGACGGTGATGTCGGGATTCTTCGCGGTGAATTCGCTGGTGAGCCCCTGCATGCGGATCATGTCGCCATTGTTGACGGTCGCCACCGTCAGCGTGGTCTGGGCGATCGAGGGGGCAGAGATCAAAACAGCAGCCGCGCCCGCAACGGCGCAAAGGACGTTTTTCAAGGTGACCTCCCTTTGTCACGTTGAGCATATGCCCACGTGTTGAGCGTATGTTCACTCCGTCGCCAAACTTTGTCAAGCACGCGGGAGCGCCGTCCCGCGCGTTCGCGGGTTCCACTGCACGCTGGAATGGAGGTGTCTGCGGAGATGAAGAAGGGCGCTGAGACCCAGACGGCAACTCGATTTGCGGCCACAGCGGGACAGCGCTCCCTCGCCCCGTTCTTACGGGGAGAGGGTTGGGGTGAGGGGCTCTTTCCGCGCATACGAAGCGGACGAATGCGCGGAGATTCCCCCTCACCCGGATCGCATCTCCGATGCGATCCGACCTCTCCCCGCAAGCGGGGCGAGGTGAAGTACGACTCGTGGCGCCTAACGATCCAGCACCGCGCGCGCGGTGGCCTCATCGGTGATGAGGCCGTTGATCACCCGGCCCGCCAATGCGGCCTTGATCGAGGGCACCTTGGCGGCGCCGACCGCCGCGGCGATCGTGGTCGCTTCCGCTGGGATCTGCGGCGGAATGCTGGTCAGCCGCTTGTTGGTGCCGCCCTTGATCAGACGGCCCTTGGCGTCATAGGCCCAGCCGGTCACCTCGCCGACCGCGCCGAGCCGCATCATCTCCAGCAGTTCCTCGCGGGTGACGAAGCCGTCGACATGGACCTGGGCCTTCTGGTCCATCTGGCCGATGCCGATCAGCCGCAGATCGGCCTTGGCGGCGACCGCCCTCACCCGCGCGATCGGGTCGATGCGCACCATGCGGTTGCGCTCGTCCTCGCTCGACATCAGGAACGGCAGCGGCATCGGGTAATGGCGCGCGCCGGTGCGGTCGGCGAGCCGTCCCACCGTGTCGTAGAAGCTCGCCGAGCCGTCGGCGGAGATGTTGCCGACCAGCGAGACGATCTGGTGATCGGGCCGCTCGATCGGCGAGACCCGCTCGACCGCGGCGCGCACCGCGCGGCCGGTGCCGAGCGCCACGATCACAGGCGTCTCCGAGCGCAGCGTCGTCTCCAGCAGATTGGCGCTGCGCTCGGCGATCCCTGCATTGGACAGCGGCGCCGCCGGATCGGTCGGCACGACGTCGCAATGCACCAGATCGAACCGCGCCTTCAGCCGGGAGGCCAGCTCCATGCAGGCCGCGATGGGGTGTTCGAGGCGAAACGTGATCAGCCGCTCCGCGAGGCACAGCGACACCAGACGCTGCGCCGAGGCGCGCGACACCTGCAGCATTTTCGCAATCTCATCCTGGGTGTGGCCCGCGATGAAATACAGCCAGCCGGCGCGCGCCGCATCGTCGAGGCGAGACTTTTCGTTGTCGGGCGCAGCCATCGTCTTGCGTCAGCCTTCCATCCAGAAATCCGTCATCGCGGCGAAGATTCGATCCGCCCCCGCTTGCCGCAGCAGAGCACTGCCATCCGCCAACCGATAGTGGGCGCCGCCGACAAATCCCCACACTTTCATGCCCGCCGCCTTCGCGGCCATCACGCCGCTGACGCTGTCTTCGATCACGAGCGTGCGGCGCGGCGCGGCGCTCATGGCGCTTGCCGCATGCAAGAACAGATCCGGGGCCGGCTTGCCGCGCTTGACCATCTGCGCGGTGTAGAGCCGCGGCCCGAAGCTGGCGGCGAGGCCGGTCAGCTCCAGCGAGAACTTCACCCGCTCGAGATCGCTCGATGAGGCGACACAATATGGCAGCCGCAATTCCTCGAGCACCGCCGCGATGCCGGCGATCGGCTTCAGCCGGGAGCGGAAGGTCTCACGGACCTGCAGCGCGAGGTCAGGCAGAAACGTCTCGGGCAACGGCTTTCCCACGCCCCGGCAGTAGTCGACCAGGGCCGCGGTGCTGCGGCCGAGGAAGAGCTCGAGCGCCCGCTCGGTGCTCATCCCGATGCCGGCCCGAACCATCGCCTCGGCAAGGCAGCGGCAGCTCAATTCCTCGCTGTCGACGAGCACGCCGTCGCAGTCAAAGATGACGAGATCGGTCTCGGGAAGCCGCTGATCCATCCCGGCATGAGATCATATGCTCACACCATGAGCAATAGATCACGATTTCCGCGCGGAATGCCGCGCCTCAAATGGTCGCGGTGCACCGCCAGGGATGCTGTGCGACAAGGCGAAATGCCGCATGACACACCTCTGATCGCGACCGTCGTCGCGGGCCTCGGCCTCGCTTTTGTCTTCGGAACCATCGCCCAGCGCTTTCGGGTTCCGCCACTGGTCGGTTATCTGCTCGCGGGCGTGGCCGTCGGTCCCTTCACGCCCGGCTTCGTTGCCGATCAGGCGCTGGCAACCGAGCTGGCGGAGCTCGGTATCATTCTCCTGATGTTCGGCGTCGGCCTGCATTTCTCGCTGAACGATCTGTTGTCGGTGCGCGCGATCGCGGTGCCCGGCGCGATAGCGCAGATTGCGGTCGCCACATTGATGGGCCTCGGCCTCGCGCTATTGATGGGCTGGACCGTCGGCGCGGGTCTGGTGTTCGGCCTCGCGCTGTCGGTCGCAAGTACCGTCGTGCTGTTGCGCGCGCTGCAGGAGCGCCGCCTGATGGACACCGAACGCGGCAAGATCGCGGTCGGCTGGCTGATCGTCGAAGACCTCGCCATGGTGCTGGCGCTGGTGCTGTTCCCGGCGGTGGCGAGCTTGCAGGGCGGCGATGGCGCGGCGCTCACCTCCGACCCGCTCGCCGCCCGTTTCGGTCTCGGGCTCACCGGCGTGCTGGTGCTGACGCTGATCAAGATCGCCGTGTTCATCGCGCTGATGCTGGTGGTCGGACGCCGGCTGATCCCGTGGGTCCTGCACTACATCGCGCATACCGGCTCGCGCGAGCTGTTCCGGCTGACCGTGCTCGCGATCGCGCTCTGCATCGCGTTCGGCGCGACCAAGCTGTTCGGCGTCTCGCTGGCGCTCGGCGCCTTCTTCGCCGGAATGATGCTGCGGGAATCGCCGCTCAGCCAGCGCGCGGCCCAGGAGACCCTGCCGCTGCGCGATGCGTTCGCGGTGCTGTTCTTCGTCTCCGTCGGCATGCTGTTCGACCCGATGAGCGTGGTCCGCGAGCCCTGGCCATTCGTCGCGACGCTGTTCGTCATCGTGGTCGGCAAGTCGATCGCAGCCCTTCTGATCGTCGTGCTGTTCCGTCATCCGATGGCAACTGCCCTGATGATCTCGGCGAGCCTCGCCCAGATCGGCGAATTCTCCTTCATCCTGGCCGAAATCGGCGTTGCGCTCAATCTGCTGCCAAAGGCCGGCCGCGACCTGATCCTGGCGGGCGCGATCTTCTCGATCATGCTCAACCCGCTGGTGTTCGCGGTCGTCGACTGGCTGACGTCGCGGCTCGATAAGCCGCAGACCTCCTCGCCAACTGCCGCAGCTTCTGAACCAATCCCGGTCACTGAATTGCAGGATCACACCATCCTGGTCGGCTACGGCCGGGTCGGCAGCATCGTCGGCGATGCGCTGCATCAACGCAGCGCGCCGTTTCTCGCGGTCGAGGCATCCGACGACATGGTCGCCAAGCTCAAGGAGCGCGGCATCGAAGCGCTGATGGGCAACGCCGCGCGCGCCAGCGTGCTGCGCGCGACCAATCCGGCCGGCGCGCGATCGCTGGTCATCGCCATTCCCGAAGCCTTCGAGGCCGGCCAGATCGTCGAACAGGCGCGCGCCGCGAATGCCGATATCCAGATCATCGCCCGTGCACATTCCGACGCCGAGGTCGATCATCTCAAAGCACTTGGCGCCGACATCGTGATCATGGGCGAGCGCGAGATCGCCCGCGGCATGATCGAGGAGCTCGACAGGGCGCGTCCGGCTGCTATGCGAACGGCCGAGCAGGATTCGGCAGCTTGAGATAGACTGCACCCACCGTACAGATGCGCGCCGCGCGTCACGCGATGAAGGAGATCGAGCGATGGCCTTCAAGAGCCCGCACGTATCGCTGGTGTCGTTCTCGGTCGAGATCGGCGCCGCGGACACGACAAACGTCATGCAGATCGAGACCGACTTGCATCTGAACACCCGTCATCCGAGCTATGACGCGGCCGCCGTGGAGCGGCTGGTGCGTGACGCACAAGCCTATCTCGCCGGCAATGCCGGCCAGGTCACCCGGATCCGACTGGTCTCCACCCGCGGCGGCCAGACCTAAAGCCTCATTATTTGAGCTCTTTGTTTGAGCGTGATCACCGTGCAAACGCTTTGCGTCTGTCGCGAGGGAAAACCGGCTTCCACTTTTCCGGATCATGCGCTAGTGTGCTGAATGCGAAGTTCGTGCAACTTCGCGGCAGCCACTTTCACGAACTTCGCATTCATAAAGCACACTAGAATCACAAGTTCGCTAGTGTCCTTATCGAATCCGAAGTTCGCCCCGAAGGTGCGGCAAATGATGCGAACTTCGGATTCGGGACACTAGCTGCCAAGGAATGCCGGCGCCAGATCCTCCTGCACGATGACGTTGGCGGCTTCCGTCGTCAGTTCGCTGCCGACCAGGTCAAGATTCTTGGCGGCCTCGAACAGCATCGACCGGACGTCGTCCGGCGTCAACACGCCTTTCGCGATCAGCTTGCGCACCAGCGCCTGCAGGATAAGAACGTCGATCTCGCCATGCGCCAGCGGCGTCGGCTTGTCCGTCATGATCGCCTCCCAGGTTGATCCCAAGGCTGAGTCCCAAGGCTGAGGTTCATCGCAAGTGAGGCGCCTAGCGCGGTGGTGACGCCATGTCCTTGTGCAATTGTTCGAACGCGCGGCGCAGGCCGTGCAGCTGATCGACCAGATGAAGGATGACGTCGATGCCCTCGTCGTTGACGCCGAAGTCGCCCTTCAGGTCGCGGATCAGATGCGCGCGCGCCACGTCGGTGTCGGAGAAGCTGATCTCGCTGGCGGTCTCGTCCGGCACGAGCCATTGCTGCTCGATCCAGAACTCCAGGGTCTGCACCTCCAGACCCGCATCGATGAGGAACTGCTGCTTATTCATGATGCACCATCCTCGCGCGGATCGAATGCCTTTCGATCCCAGTTCGACACAAACGCCTCGAGCTCGGGATCGGGTCCCTTGGGCAGGACCACCTTGAGCTTGACGAGCTCGTCGCCATGGCCTCCGCCGACGCGGGGCGCACCCTTGCCGCGCAACCGCATGGTCGTGCCGGTGTTCGATCCCTTCGGAACCGTCATGGTCACGGCACCGGTCGGCGTCGGAACGCGGACTTTTCCGCCGAGCACCGCCTCGGACAGCGAGATCGGCAGTTCCAGCGTAATGTCGTCACCCTCGCGGGTGAAGCGCGGGTCGGGGCGAACTTCCACCTCGATCAGCGCATCGCCGGGACCGCCCTTGCCGCTGCCGGGCATGCCCTTGCCGCGCAGACGAATGATCTGGCCATCGACGAGCCCCGGTGGGATCGTCACATCGAGCGTACCGCCGTCGGGAAGCGTCAGCCGCTTGCTCGCACCGGTGATCGATTCCGCGAAGTCGATCGCGAGAGCGTAATGCAAATCGCAGCCGCGCCGGTTGGCGCGCGCCTGCTCGCTGCGCCGGAGCAATTCGGCGAAGGCGTCGTCCTGGTCCATGTAGTCGGCATAGCCGGAACTGTCGGCATAGGGATGCCCCGCATCCGCGGTGGCGAAATCCCTGTAGTAGCGATGCTGCGGCCGCTCGACGCCATCAGCATCGATCTCGCCGGCATCGAAGCGCTTGCGCTTCTCGGCATCCGAGAGCAGATCGTTCGCAGCAGCGACTTCCTTGAATTTGTCTTCGGCCGCCTTGTCACCCGGATTGAGGTCCGGGTGCAGCTTCTTCGCCAGCTTGCGATAGGCCTTCTGGATATCGGCCGCAGACGCCGTCGGGGCAACGCCAAGAACCTCGTACGGATTTCTCACAACCTGCTCCGCAACACCGTGAGTGCACCTGTAATCATGAGGGCGCAAAAGCAGGCGATTTGCAAGTGCGCAGGCGCGCCGCCCGGAAGCGGCCGACGCAGCATGCGCTCACGTGACATGACAAGTTAGGATGTATGTCCGGGGTCCAGATAAGTGGGCATGTTCTTTTGCTGCTGCGGCGTCATCTTGGCGGTATCCGCCTTGCCTGGCACGCCCCGCGGACCGAGCAGGGCGCGCTGCATATCGTCCTCGCTCAAACGCGGCTTGCCATCGTCGAGCTGTCCATCGCCACCGTGACTCTGTGCCATGACCAACCTCCCGTGATGATCGCTTGCACAGGCGGAACAATACCGCGCTCCGCCGGAACGAGCCAGCGGAGCGCGGACGTGCCTTAGTGTTGCTCCTGCCGCTTCTCCTCTGCGGGATGACCTGCCGCAGGCGCAGCATGCGGAGCGGCATGCGGAGCGGCGTGCGGCTCCGGCCGTGCCGCCGGCTGGGGATGGGCGGCCTGCGGCTGCGGATGCGGCTCAGGGCGCGCCATCGTCTCCGGGTGCGCTTGCGGCTTCGCTGCTGGCTCCGGTCGCGCTTCGGGCCTCGCTGGCTCGGGCCGCGCGACGGGCTTCGCGGCAGGCTCGGGACGCGGCTCTTCCTTGCGCACCTCTTCGGGCCGCTTCTCCTGCACGGCAGGCCGCGTCGCTTCTGCAGGATGCGGCTCAAGCTTCGGCTCGGCGGCAGGCGCCGCGCGCTTCTCTTCGACCGCGGGCCTGTTCGCTTCGGCGGACGGATGCGCCGCAACGCCCTTCTCGGGAACCGGAAGCGCGTGGGCAGGTGCCGGCGCAGCAGGGTGCGGCTCGGCCTTGGTCTCGGGAGCAGGTGCTCCGCGCTTCTCCTCGGCCGCGGGCTTGTTCGCCTCGGCGGGCGGATGCGCCGCCGGAAGCTCCTTTCCCGGGACTGGGAGCGCATGGGAATCAGCCGGTGCGGGTGCAGGTGCAGCTCCCGGGTGCCCCGGCTCCCCGGCCGCCGGCCGTGCGGCGTTGGCCGGCACCGCTTCGCCGGCCGGCCGCGCGCGAACCACGCCCGGTCCCTTCAATTCGCCGGGACGCGCCGTTGCGGCGACTGCGGGCACGCCATTGTTGGTCCGCTTGAACAGGCTCGGATCCTGGCTTGCGGTCTCGACCTGCTTGCGTTGCAACGGCGTCGCCGCGAAGTGCTGCTCCTTGGCGACCGCGCGCTCGGCCGGCGTCGGCCGCACCTCGATGCCGCCGCGGCCGCCATTGTAGCTGACGTTGTTGACGGTGGTCTGATTGATCGTGACATTCTTCTCGTAGACGTTGGTGATCCGCGCACCCTGCAGATTGTTCACGGTCCGATTGTAGAAGAAGTTGCCGTGATCCCAGCGGCCGCCTTCATAGCCCGACCCGCCGTAGCCGAAGCCGTAATTGATGCCACCGTAGAAGCCGACGCGATCACCCCAGTAGCCCTGATGGAAGATGAAGCCGCCGCCGAACGCGCCCCAATAACCAGGTGTCCACAGCAGCCCGACCCGCGGCGGCTGCACCCAGGTGCCCGGCACCCAGTAGTAATCGCCGCGATCCTCGTCCCACGACCAGTTGCCCGGCGACCACATATAGCCGGGACCAGGCACCGGCGGCTGATCGTAGGTCGGCAACGGCGGCGGCGCGGTCTCGACGGCAGAGACCGGCGCGCATGCCGCATCCTGCGCGATTGCGGGCACCGCGGTCGCATAGAACAGCGCCGTGGCAATCGCTGCACACGACGCGGTCGAAAGGAGACGAGTTGTCATTGGGAGCCTCTTCGATGAGCACGTTCAACGTGAGACGGAACAAAGGTTCCGTGCATCGGCAATGCACCGACACACTTCATCGCTAGCGCCTTGACCTTACACCAGGCTGAAACGCATCGACGCAAACGGAAACGCGCTCATCCGGCTATTCATGGTCGGTTCAGAGCGCGCCGTGATGCAACGTTGCGCGATGCAGTGGAACATCGCGCGTTGCTTCTCTGCATCATCGGGCGAGCTACGCGAAACGCGACGTGATCGATTCCGATAGCGTGTCCCGATCATGCCTTTGGCCTTTGTACGATCACGGCGATCCATGCTCATCCAGCACTCGCTTCGCGAGCCCGGCGATCCATCGAACCGCAATCAGCGCGACGCGTGCACCCGGCTTGCCCGCGCGGCCGTAGCAGTGCCCCCGGATGAGTGCCAGCGACGAACATCAGCCCTCACAACGGCTTAACCGAAGCATCCCAGCGAGCGCGCTGCGCGATTGACACTCCCCTGAAAGGACCACACGATGCGAGATGCGGCAGCCTTTGGCCCGCGGTTTTCCGCCGGCGCAATTGCACGGGGCTGTTGCATGATGGATGTCATCGTTCCGCCATCTGTCGCCGACGGAACTGCGTGGCATAATGGATCTCGACGAGCCTGCGTTGCCTTGAGGTGGTGCCACGATGAACATAGAAAAATATACCGATCGCGTTCGCGGTTTCATTCAGTCGGCGCAATCGCTCGCGATGCGCGAGGGGCATCAGCAGTTCTCGACGCTACACATCCTGAAGGTGCTGCTCGACGACAATGAGGGCCTCGCGGCCGGCCTGATCGACCGCGCCGGCGGCAATTCGCGCGCGATCCTCAAGGCGACCGAAGACGCGCTGGCGAAGATACCGAAGGTCAGCGGCGCCGGCTCCGGACAGATCTATCTGGCGCCCGAGACCGCGCGCGCCTTCGCGGCGGCGGAACAGGCCGCCGACAAGGCCGGCGACAGTTTCGTCTCCGTCGAGCGCCTGCTGCAGGCGCTCGCAGCCGACAAGGACAGCGAGGCCGGCAAACTGCTCGCCAAGGGCGGTGTCAATCCGCAGAACCTGAATGCGGCCATCAACGCGCTGCGCAAGGGCCGCACCGCCGACAGCGCATCGGCCGAGAACGCCTATGACGCGCTGAAGAAATACGCCCGCGACCTCACCCAGGCCGCGCGCGACGGCAAGCTCGACCCGGTGATCGGCCGCGACGAGGAGATCCGCCGCACCATCCAGGTGCTGTCGCGGCGGACCAAGAACAATCCTGTGCTGATCGGCGAGCCCGGTGTCGGCAAGACCGCGATCGTCGAGGGCCTCGCGCTGCGCATCGTCAACGGCGACGTGCCGGAAAGCCTGCAGGACAAGGCGCTGCTCGCGCTCGATCTCGGCGCGCTGATCGCCGGCGCAAAGTATCGCGGCGAGTTCGAGGAACGGCTCAAGGCAGTGCTGCAGGAAGTGACCTCGGCCGAGGGCGGCATCATCCTGTTCATCGACGAGATGCACACGCTGATCGGCGCCGGCAAGGGCGACGGCGCGATGGACGCATCCAACCTGTTGAAGCCCGCGCTCGCTCGCGGCGAGCTGCATTGCATCGGCGCCACCACGCTCGACGAATACCGCAAGCATGTCGAGAAGGATGCAGCGCTGGCGCGGCGCTTCCAGCCGGTGTTCGTCTCCGAGCCGACGGTCGAGGACACCATCTCGATCCTGCGCGGCTTGAAGGACAAATACGAGCAACATCACGGCGTGCGCATCGCGGATTCGGCGCTGGTTGCAGCCGCGACGCTGTCGAACCGCTACATCACCGACCGCTTCCTGCCCGACAAGGCCATCGACCTGATGGACGAAGCGGCCGCCCGGCTGAAGATGCAGGTCGATTCCAAGCCGGAAGAACTCGACTCGCTCGACCGCGAGATCATCCGGCTGAAGATCGAGCAGGAGGCGCTGAAGAAGGAGACCGATCTCGGCTCCAAGAGCCGCCTGCAGACGCTCGAGAAGGATCTCACCGACCTGGAAAAGAAATCGGCGGATATGACTTCGAAATGGCGGTCGGAAAAGAGCAAGCTCTCCGATGCGCAGAAGATGAAGGGCGAACTCGAGCAGTTGCGTACCGAGCTTGCCAATGCGCAGCGCAAGGGAGAATTCCAGAAGGCCGGTGAGCTGGCCTATGGCCGGATTCCCGAGCTCGAGAAGAAGCTCGCGGCGGTCGAAGCCAGCGAGACCTCGTCCGCCAGCGAGACCGTGACCGCCGACAACATCGCGCAGGTGGTGTCGCGCTGGACCGGCGTGCCGGTCGACAAGATGCTGGAAGGCGAGAAGGACAAGCTGCTGCGCATGGAGGAGATGCTCGGCAAGCGCGTCGTCGGCCAGGCCGAGGCGGTCCGCGCGGTGTCGACCGCGGTGCGCCGCGCCCGCGCCGGCCTGCAGGACCCCAACCGGCCGATCGGCTCGTTCATGTTCTTAGGTCCCACCGGCGTCGGCAAGACCGAGCTTGCGAAAGCGCTTGCCGAATATCTGTTCGATGACGAGACCGCGATGATCCGCCTCGACATGTCCGAATACATGGAAAAGCATTCGGTCTCGCGGCTGATCGGCGCGCCTCCCGGTTATGTCGGCTATGATGAGGGCGGTGCCCTGACCGAAGCGGTGCGGCGGCGGCCTTATCAGGTGGTGCTGTTCGACGAGATCGAGAAGGCGCATCCCGACGTCTTCAACGTACTGCTGCAGGTGCTCGACGACGGCCGTCTCACCGACGGCCAGGGCCGCACCGTCGATTTCCGCAACACGCTGATCATCATGACCTCGAACATCGGCGCCGAGTATCTGGTCAACCAGCCGGAAGGCCAGAGCACGAGCGCGGTGCGCGAGCAGGTGATGAACATGGTACGGGCGCACTTCCGGCCCGAATTCCTCAACCGGATCGACGAGATCATCCTGTTTCACCGGCTGCAGAAGAGCGACATGGGCCGCATCGTCGAGATCCAGTTCTCGCGGCTGCGCAAGCTGCTCGAGGATCGCAAGATCGAGCTGGAGCTCGACCCGAAGGCGCGGGACTGGCTCGCCGAGAAGGGTTGGGATCCGGCTTACGGCGCCCGCCCGCTGAAGCGGGTGATCCAGCGCAGCGTGCAGGATCCGCTGGCGGAGATGATCCTTTCCGGCGATGTGCGCGACGGCTCAGAGGTAAAACTCTCGGCCACCAAGGCCGGCCTCACCTTCAACGGCAAGAAGCCGGAGAACGCGGCGGCGGACGAATTCGAACCGGTGTGAGACAGGCCGGATCGCCAACGACGCGCTGTCATCGCCGCGTCGTCTGCCGGCATCATATGCAAGCCGAATATACAAGCTGACCTGCAACCAGGAGAGCGCCATGACGCAGCACAAGATCAAGGACAACATGGAGGTCATCGGCGCCGATGGCGTGCATGTCGGCACCGTCGATCACGTCGAGGGCAACCGCATCAAGCTCAAGAAGAGCGAGAGCGACGGCTTCCACAAGGGCCATCACCACTTCATCGAGCTCGGCTTCGTGGCGGGTGTCGAAGGCTCCAAGGTTCGGCTCTCGGCCAACGCCGCGATCGCGGTGACCCTCGAGGAAGAGAAGTCCGGCAAGCCCGTCGATTGAGGCAGGCACCTCTGCAAGAGCGTGAGCCATTCGAGCCCTTGTAAAGGTTCCAGTGGCATGCTCCTCTGCCCCTGTCTGGACGCCGATCCGGCGTCCAGCGCCTGCCTTTTGTCCTCGTGGAAGTGCCGTTTAGTCAAGGAGACATGCGTGCCATCAGCCGTTCCGCAACCGGTCGCTGCGAAGCTGACGCGCGCGGCCATCTTCCTTGCGGTCACGATCAAGCCCAATCCGGAATATGACGCGGTGGTGCGGTCGCTGTGCGCCGATCTGGGCGCGCTGCTGCGTGCGGTGGGCTTCCGCGATCTCGAGGGCCGGCTGTCATGCGTCATGGGCATCGGCTCCGACGCATGGGACCGGCTGTTCGGTGCGCCGAAGCCGAAAGGCCTGCATCCGTTCCGCGAGATCAACGGCGTCCACCACGCCGTCGCAACGCCGGGTGACCTGCTGTTTCACATCCGCGCCGTGCCGATGGATCTGTGCTTCGAGCTGGCGACCCAGATCGTGACGCGGCTCGGCGATGCGGTTGCGACCTCCGACGAGGTGCACGGCTTCAAATATTTCGACGAACGCGACCTGCTCGGCTTCGTCGACGGCACGGAGAATCCGGAGGACCAGGCGGCCGCCGACGCCACCATCATCGGCGACGAGGACGCGGCGTTCGCCGGCGGCAGCTATGTGATCGTGCAAAAATACCTGCACGATCTGAAGAAGTGGAACGAGCTGCCGGTCGAGATGCAGGAAAAGATCATCGGCCGAACCAAGCTGTCCGACATCGAGCTCGACGATGCGCTGAAGCCGAGCTACGCGCATAACGCGCTGACCACGATCGTCGAGAATGGCGAGGAGCTC
Source organism: Bradyrhizobium sp. USDA 4510 (assembly GCF_054059095.1). Classification (NCBI taxonomy): domain Bacteria; kingdom Pseudomonadati; phylum Pseudomonadota; class Alphaproteobacteria; order Hyphomicrobiales; family Nitrobacteraceae; genus Bradyrhizobium; species Bradyrhizobium sp. USDA 4510. The sequence goes on from NZ_JBSSBT010000001.1 coordinate 6,038,679, forward strand.
GATATCGTCCGCGACAACATGCCGTTCGGCAATATCAGCAGGGGCGAGTTCGGCACCTATTTCATCGGCTATGCCAAGTCCCCGCAGCGGATCGAGCAGATGCTCGAGAACATGTTCGTCGGCAAGCCGCCGGGCAATTACGACCGCCTGCTCGACTTCAGCCGCGCCGTCACCGGCATGCTGTTCTTCGTCCCGTCGGCGACCTTCCTGGAGGATGTCGCGAGCGAGGCGCCGGCACCTTCGCCCGCCGAGCCGTCTCCGGATGACGCCGGGGCTCGCGACACACCTGCACCAGGAATACCGCTGTCCGACGGCTCGCTCGGGATCGGCTCACTGAAAGGAGAGGCTGGACATGAATAATCTTCATCGGGCACTCGCCCCTATCTCGGACGCGGCATGGGCCCAGATCGAAGAGGAGGCCTCGCGCACGTTGAAGCGCCATCTGGCGGCGCGCCGTGTCGTCGACGTCGACGGTCCGAAGGGAACGGATTTCTCCGCGGTCGGCACCGGTCATCTCAAGAAGATTGCGGCGCCCGGCGACGGGGTCGAGGCGACGCAACGCGACGTTCGCGCGCTGGTCGAACTGCGCGTGCCGTTCGAGCTCTCGCGCCAGGCGATCGACGATGTCGAGCGCGGCGCGAATGATTCCGACTGGGATCCGCTCAAGGAAGCGGCGCGCAAGATTGCCTTCGCCGAGGATCGCACGGTGTTCGACGGCTACGCGGGCCGCCGGCATCGAAGGTATCCGTCAGGGCACCAGCAACCCGGTGCTGACGCTGCCGCCGAGCGTCAAGAACTATCCCGCCGTGGTCGCGCAGGCGGTCAGCCAGTTGCGGCTTGCCGGCGTCAACGGTCCCTATACGCTGCTGCTCGGCACCGAGCCCTATACCGCGATCGGCGGGGCGACCGACGACGGCTATCCGGTGCTGCAGCACATCCAGCGCCTGATCGACGGCAAGATCATCTGGGCGCCCGCGATCGAGGGTGGCGTCCTGGTGACCACCCGCGGCGGCGATTTCCAGCTCTCGATCGGCCAGGATCTTTCGATCGGCTATCTCAGCCACTCGGCGAAATCGGTTCAGCTGTATTTCCAGGAGACCATCACCTTCCTGATGCTGACGAGCGAAGCGTCGGTGGTGCTTGCGCCGGAGGCGAAGAAACCCGCCTAGTCTTGCCGGCGTTGACCTATCCAGGAAGTCTCCGGCCGTTGCCGGAGCTTCCGCCAAACGTGAAACGGAGAGGAGGCGCGCAATGGACTACGATCTCTACATCAATCCGAAGAAGGCATCGGTCGGTCTCTACGTCCGCAAGGGCGCCGGCCTTCCCGACCTTGCCGACGCCAAGGACTGGGTGTTCGACGGCACCTCGGCGCAGGCCAATCTGCCGCCGCAGCTCGTGAAGGAAATCGAAGCCAACGGCCACGCCTTTCGCGACATGGATTGAGCGCGGCGGTTACTTCTCGCCGACCTTCACCGGGGCGGTCTCGGGCATCAGGCTCATGGCCACGATGCCGACCGCCGCCGCGAGCAGAAGATACCAGGACGGCGCCAGCGGATCGCCTGACACGTGCAGCAGCCACGTGACCACGAGTTGCGCGGTGCCGCCGAACGTCGCGATGGCGACCGCGTAGATCGTGGCGAACACGCCGCCGCGAATGCTCTGGGGCAGCGCTTCGGTGAAGGCGGCATAGAACGCGGTGAACGGCAGCGATCCGATGAACGACAGGATGCCGAAGCCGAACAGCAGCGACCACGCGCCGGGGTCCTGGACGATCCACAGGAAGGCCGGATAGGTCAGCACCAGCACGACCAGCTGCGGCCAGATCATGATCGGCTTGCGTCCGAGCCGGTCGGCAAGCCAGCCGCCCAGCACCGCGCCGATGATCTGCAGTCCGTTGCTGACCAGCGATACCGTGAACGCCAGAGACGGCGACACATGCAGCGTATTCTTGGCGTAGGTCGTCATGTATTGCGTCACATAGGTCGAGATCGTGCCGCTGGCCAGGATCATCACCGCCAGCACGATGACGCGAAGATGCCGCCGCGCCAGCGCCACATGGCTCGAGCGTTCGATCTGCCCGGCGACGTGCTCGCCATGCGAGACGGTTTCCGGCAGCGTGCGGCGCATCCAGATGCCGAACGGCAGGCAGACGGCGCCGAGCAGGAACGCGATGCGCCATCCATAGGCCTGCAGCATGTCGGGCGCCATCGCGCTGCTCAGGATGACACCGACAAGCGCGCCCACCGTCGCCGCGATCTCCTGGCTGGCAGGCTGCCAGGCGACCACGAGGCCGCGGTTCCTCGGTGCAGCGATCTCGATCAGATAGGCCGTGGTCGGCCCGACCTCGCCGCCCAGCGCAAATCCTTGCACCATCCGCGCCAGGATCACGATGATCGGCGCCACAATGCCGATCGCGGCATAGGATGGCGTCAGCGCGATGGTCAGGATTGCGCCGCCCATCAGCGCAAAACTCAGCAGCATCGCCGGCCGCCGGCCGACCCGGTCGGAGAAGATGCCGAGCACGATGCCGCCGATCGGCCGCGTCAGGAAACCGGCGCCGAAGGTCGCAAGCGACAGCATGAGGCTGCCGTATTCGCTGTGCGCGGGGAAGAAGGTGCGGCCGATCTCGGTCGCAAAGAAGCTGTACGTGATGAAGTCGTAGAACTCCAGCATGTTGCCGATGGTCGCGGCAAAGGCTGCGCGCTTGACATCGAACTGTTCCCCGCTTGCAATCTCCGGCAACGCTCTCGGTTCCTTGTCTGCTTGTGCGAGCGGAGTATTATTCCTCTGACCATGTTAGGCAAGGCATGGAGAGCCGCGCGATCTGCATGCGACGCAAGCGAGAAGAGGAACAGATCCGATGCCAGCCGACAAACTCTTCATCAATGCCAGGTTCGGTGACGGCGCCAGCCGCGATATGCTGGTTCGTGGCGGCCGCATCGTTGCGATTGAGGCGAAGGGCGAACGCCCCAGCGGGGTCGAGATCGTCGATCTCGGCAATGCGCTGGTCGTGCCCGGCTTCGTCGAAGGCCACATCCATCTCGACACCAGTTTTTACGGCGATACCTGGCGGCCACACCGTCCCTGCACCGACGGATTCGACGTCCATGAGCGGGTGGCGTTTCAGGCCAAGAACCTTGCCGCCGCCGCGCCGATGGATGTGCGCGCGCGGAACCAGCTCGACCTCTGCATCGGCCATGGCACGACGCAGATGCGCAGCCACGTCATGGTCGACGGCTCGGTGGGGCTGAAGTCGCTGGAGACCATCCTCGGGGTTCGCGAGGAATACAGCGACTTGATCGATATCCAGCTCGTGGCGTTTCCGCAGAACGGCATCCTCACCAGCCCGGGCACGCCGCAGCTGCTCGACGAGGCGATCAAGCTCGGGGCCAATGCCGTCGGCGGGCTCGATCCCGCTAGCTTCGACCGGGATGTCGAGGGCCATCTCGATGTCGTGTTCGGCGTTGCGCAAAAGCACGGCGTCGATGTCGATATCCATCTTCATGACGGCGGCATGCTCGGTGCCTTCGAGGTCGAGCAGATCGCGGCGCGAACCCGCGCGCTCGGCATGGCGGGCCGCGTCACCGTCAGCCACGCTTACGGGCTCGGCGACATTCCTGCCGATGCGCTGAAGAAGACCGCCGACAGTCTGGCGCGTTCGGGCGTGGCGATCATGACGAATGCCCCGGGCAGCCGGCCGTTCCCGCCGGTCGCGCTGTTGCGGAAAGCCGGCGTCACGGTGTTCAGCGGCAACGACAACATCCGCGACTCCTGGTGGCCCTATGGCGACGGCGACATGCTGGGCCGTGCCATGATGATCGGATACCGCTCGGGCTTCTACACCGATGAGGAGCTCGCGATCGCGTTCGACATGATCACCGCGGCCGGCGCCAAGGCGCTCAGGCTCGAGGACTACGGCCTGCATGTGGGGGCCAAGGCCGATTTCGTGACCTTGAACGCCGTGCATATCCAGGAGGCCGTGGTGGCGCGGCCGTCCGGGCGTTCAGTCTACAAGGGTGGCGTGCTCGTTGCGCGGGACAATCGCGTCGTCAAGGCCGCTGGCCAATCCTGAATCGAACGCTGCGTCCAATCGAACGGCTTAGCGGACCGGAGGGATGATCGCGCGGAGGATGTCCGCCTTCCAGCGTTGCCGGACGCCGTCGAAGGCCGCAAAATCGTGGTCGAACTGCCAGTAAGCCCACGCCCAGCCATTGCGTTCCGCGCGTCTCGCCATGAACGACAGATACGTCGCGCGGCTCTCCGCGGGCGCGCGTTCATAGACACCGAACTCGCCAAGATAGATCGCGCGCTGCTCCTTCTCGGACCAGGAGCGGATCTTGTCGAAATCGGCCGAGGCCGTGGCCAAGTCTTCCGCAGAGCCCCAGCGCAACGGACCGATCTTCGAGAAGGTCGGCGACCACGGCGCGCCCTGATGGGTGAATTGCAGCGGCAGGTAATAGTGGAATGTGACGATGAGGTTTCGGTCGCCGGCCGGCAGCACCAGCTGATCGATCGGCAGCTCCTCGGTGTTCAGGATCGCGACCACGACATTGCGCTTCGGGTTGGTATCCCGGATGATGGCAAGACAATCGCCGAGCAGCGCATTCCATTCGGCCGAGGTCATGTTGCCGCCGGGCTCGTTCAGGATCTCGAACACCAGCGCCGGGTATTTCCCCGCATAGCGCGATGCGATCTGGCGCCAGAATGCCTTGAGCTTCACGCCGCATTCGGCCACGTCGCGTTGGCAGAGATCGGTGTCGTGCTCATCGAGGATCGGAACGAGCCTATTCTCCAGCACCTGCTCGATCACGGCATCGAGGCGCTGCAGGACGGCATCATCGAGGATGTTGCCGGACTCCATATGCCTGAAGCCGAAGAAGTTGATCCGGACATGGGAAAATCCGGCCCTGCGAATCGCGGCGAGGTTTTCCAGCCGGAACGGCGCGTTCCGGTAGCCTTCCCAGATGCCGTCATAGCCGAGGATATTGATGCCGCGCCCCAATGGCGCGGCGTCCGGCGATGCCCCCTGCCCCGCAGCGTTCGCCGGCGCGATCAGCGGGAGAGCAAGTGCCGCCGCCGCCAGCATGACGAAGGCTCTTTGCAGAAGCAATCGGAACGCGGTCATGGCTGCTCCAACTCGCGCGGCTCTACGCGCGATGACGGCACCGGCCGGCAAATGGCGAGGAAGAAGGCGATCAGCAGCACCGACGTGAACATCGTCGAACGAAGGAAGACCGTCTCGGTGAAATTGGTCTGGCAGTTGAGGAAGACGAACCCGATGATCAACGCGCAGTGCAGACGGTCGATCGCTCGCCCTGCGATCAGGCAGAGCACCTTGTAGGAAAACAGGAAGACGCTCGCCGTGAACAGGAAATAGCCCAGGAATCCGGTCTCGACGAGAATGGCGATATAGCCGTTGTGATAATTGTCGAGCACCCAGCCGTGGTTCTGGTTGAAATAGTCGTAGATCGCCGGATTGGTCCAGAAACCGTTGATGCCGAATCCGAACAGCGGCGCGTCATCGAAATGGCTGATGGCGTACTGCCAGATGAAGGTTCGCTCGGTGAAGTCGATCGTCGTGTCGAAGGCATGAATCGAATCGTATCCGGTCGTGTAGAAATACAGGATCAATAGCGCTGCCGCGACGCACATGACACATGGCAGGATCGCGTAGACCTGCATGCACCGGACCGACCACAGGGAGGTGAGCAGCAGCGCGCAGGCAACCAACGACAGGGCGCCGGCGCCGCGCGACTCCGAAAGCATGACGCAGGTCGAGGCCAGCACGAACGTCACGAGGAACGGCAGCCATCCTTGTCCCGCTATCTTTCGATAGCAGGCGAAGAACATGAGATAGGCGCCGGCGAAGCCGAGGGTTTGCTTCGACTCGAAGACACCCTGCCACTGCCCCTTGTGCATCCAGGTCTGATCGATCCCGATGTCCGGCAGGATCACAGCACAGAGCGCAGAGGCCGCGATCAGCACCAACAGGCCGCGGGTGGCCGATGTCACGATGTCGTCGATATCGACGCGAGTGATCATGCAGAACGCGCCAAGCGTCGTGATTGCGAGCGCCGCGGCCTTCATCAGGGCCGCCACGCCGAGGTTGGTCCACAGCACGGAAACAGTGGCGAACGCATAGAACGCGACGATCACGAGCGCGTCGAGATTGAGGGCCAGCCGCAGGCAGGGACGGATGAACAGGCTTGCGTAGATCAGGACGCCCCACATCAACAGGGCGACGGCTTGCTGCACCAGGGTCAACTCGGTCGGAAGCAGCGCGGCGTGGAAGGTCCCCATCGACATGATCACATTGATGGTGATCGACCAACCGATGACGGTCTTGGCGAAATTTTCCGCCCCGACGCCGGGTGCCTGCCAGACCGAACTGTCGATCGCACGTCCGTCCATTCGGTTGTACTCCGCTCATGGAATGAGCTTGCTGCTCCGGTGGATCGGAGCAGCACATTGCACTCGTGAGAGGCGTCAGTCTTTCGTTGACGAAGATCGGGTCCGGTTGAACAGCAGATAGAGCGCGTGCGGGTTGGTCGTCAGGTAACGCCAGAACAGCCGCCGCGGCTCGAGCCACAGGCGCCAGGCCCATTCGAGGCCGACGATCTGCATCCATCTCGGCGCACGCGGCCGCGAGCCGGACAGGAAGTTGAACAGCCCGCCCGAGGTCTTGATGACGCCGACATTGCCGAGTCGAGGCATGAATTCGTCGACGAAAGCCTGCTCATAGGGCACGCCGAGCGCGACCCAGAGAAAATCCGGCGCCAGGGCGTTGATCTCGTCGACCTTGGCCCGCAGCGCGTCGCCGCGCAGATAGCCGTGCGAATGGCCGACGATCTTGAGCGCCGGATAGGCCCGGCGGACATTGGCGATGGCAGCCTTGTTCTCGGCCTCGTTGGCGCCGAACAGATAGAAAGTCAGCCCGAGTTCTTCCGCCTTGCGCGCGACGTCGTGAAACAGGTCCGTGGTCGCGACGCGCTCGGGAAGCGGATTCGGCGACCGAAGCTTGGACACCATGACCAGCGGTTGCCCGTCGGCGTTGATCAGGTCGGCGGTACGGAACAGCCGATCCGTCATCGGCTCGGTCGAGCAGCGCGACAGCACCTCGCCGTTGGCGGAGGTCAGATACAGCGGACGATTGACACGCCGGTTCGGATGCACCGCCTCGACCATGAACTCGGCGGTCTGCTCGCGATCGAGCACGGCGAGCCGCAGTCCACCGATGGTCGCCCGGGGAACACCGGCAGTCGCAGCCCTGCCGACAGGATTGATACGCCGCTCCGGCGCACCGTGTGGCAATGATCCGATCTGCGCCGACGCCAGGGACATCTGCTCGGCCCGCGACGTGTCGCAAATCCGGACAGGCGGAGCAGCGATGTCCGAATTGAGACGCCGAGGCGGCTTGCGGTCGGCCTGCGGGAACGAAATTGCGTAGGAAGCGCGGTTTTTTTGGCTGTGACTCAGCATTTCGGCGGGACTCCAGGACTTGCGAGCCCTTAACTGCAATATCCGGTCCAGACCGGGTGCGATATCTCACCACGGCGCGATTGAACGCATCCTTAAGGGATTGTTAACGATGCTGATCCCCGGACGCGGCCAACTGAGATGACAGCCGATCGCAGTCGATGCGATGAAGGCAATGGCTCGCCCCAGCAACAATGTGCAAAGGTCGAGGCATTACATTAATACAAATCGTGTTCTGCCGCTGCCCGAGCCGATCGACCTTTGCTATAAGGGCGGCGTGCCGGATTCAGTCGGCGCTTTGAAACTGTCGTTTTGTTTGGTCTCACATGAACAAGAATGATGACGCGTTCGATGTCTGCATCGACGACGCATTCGACTTCCTGTCTGAAGAGTACGTGAAGTTATTTGAAGGCTCGGACGCGACCGCCTTCCAGCATCCGCTATGGCTGGACAGCCTTTATCGCAAGCTCGCTCCCGCTGCGTCGGCCAAGCCGCTGGTCGTCGCCGTCCGCCATCGTGCGAACAGGTCGCTTGCGGCCGTGCTGCCGATGCTGCGCGTGCGGCGCGGCCCGATGCGCACCATCGAATTCGCCGATCTCCGCGTGTCCGACTATTTGTCGCCGGTGTGCAGCATCGCGACCTTCACCAACCTGCTGCAAGACCAGCGTGCCTGCGAACGGCTTCGACAGGTGCTGCGGCCGTTCGACCTGCTGCGCATACCCAAGCTGCTCGATGCGAGGATGCCGATCGAGAATCTGCTCGGAGCGCCCCATCGCAGCCTGATGGATACCAATGCCTACGCGACGGTCCTGGTTGCGCCGTTCGAGCAGTGGCAGATCAACGCAATGGGAAAGTCGTACCAGAAGGAGCTGGCAAAGAAATGGCGCCAGATCCACAAGAAGGGCACGCTCACCTTCTCATGCTGCGCCGATAGCGCTTCCGTCGGCGAAGCCATGGAGACGATGAGAAAGTTTCGCGGTCCGCGGTTTCACGAACAGGGTGATGGCGACCTGTTGCAGCGACCGGAGTATTTCGATTTCTACTCGAGCGTGGCGCTTCGCGGCATGGGCTCGTTTACCCGGCTCTACGCCATGAAGATGGACGGCAAAGTCATCGCGGCAGCCCTTGGGCTGGTTCACCGTGACAGCCTCCTTGTCGTCATGACGGCGTTCGATGTCGAGGGATACAAGAGCCAATCGATCGGCGCGCTGACATTCGAGAGCGTCGCCAAGGATTGCATCGAGCGCGGCGGTCGGGTGCTGGACTTCACCATCGGTGACGAACCCTACAAGACGTACTTCGGCGGTCAGCCGACGCCGATGTCGGCCGTGACGCAGGCCGGGAGCGCGGCCGGCTCGCTCGCGCTGTTTGCCTTGAAGCAGGCGCCCTGGATCAAGCAGGCCGCCAAGCGTGTGACCGATTTCAGGCCGGTCCGCACCTCGACCGGCACGCGCTAGCGCCGCCCGGCGCTGGCAACCCGATCAGCGGAGCGCGCCGCGCACGCGCATCACCCATCCCGGATGAATCCGGTCCACCCGGTGTGTGATCGTGCGGCGCAGGAAGTGCAGCTTCCGCCGCAAGTTCCAGCGCACACCGGTGTTCAACGTCAAGGCCTGGCGGAAGCTCGCCAGGTGCAGCGAGTGCTGATCCGCGGCGAGCTTGTCCTGATCGGAATAGAACTGCGCAATCTTGTCCGCGCCCATACCGGCGGTCTTCAGCCAGCGCGGCACATAGTCCGTGCAAAGACGTTTCGACGTCCACCAGCAGTCGGCCAACGCCGGTTCCGGCTGCGGGACAATTGGTCTGAAACGCATCGCCGATCAACACGACGCCGGGCTGCAGATGGCCCTCGGTCACGGTCAGATCCATGACCCAGTTCTGCACCTGGCCGACCACCTCGAAATCCCCGAGATAGGGCTGCAATCCCGGCATCAGGCGAAGCAGCGTCCGTCTGGTGTCGCGGCGCAGCTCACGCATGATCGGATCGGTCGGATCGCGGAACATGAACAGGTTCGCCCGCATGCCGCCCGACATCGGAAACAGGCTGAGATAGTCGACGCCATCAGCCGCCTGCTCGCCATAGCAGGTCAGCGCATCGAAATCGAACGGCGCGTTGTCCGGCCGTGCGATCGTGAAGCCGAACGAGACCGAGTGGCGCGCAGCAAGCATCTGCCGGCGCATTCCGAGACTGTGGCCGAGCACGTTCGCCATGCCGGTCGCCAGAACGACCAGACGCGAGACGACGCGTTTTCCCGAGGCCAGCGTCAACTGCTGACGTTCCTCGCTGCAACTGACATTGGTCACCTGGTCGAGCAGCAAGCTCGACGCATCGGGCGTCAGGCCGCGTGCCATGTTGACGAGGTTGGCATAGGAAATCCCGTAGGACCGGCCGACGCCGATATCGACCAGTTTGCCGCCCCTGATGTTGATCACCCGGTCATAGGGCGCGGCAATGGCCTCGATGTCGTCGATGAAGCCGAGGCGGCGGAGGATATCGATCTGCCGTCCGGCGATTTTTTCGACCCGGAATTCGTCCGGCGGGATCGATCGCTTGTCGATCAGGACGACGCGGTATCCGGCTCGGGCGAGCACAGCCCTTGCAAGCGAGCCTGCCAGACCGGCTCCGACAATTGCGACGTCCGCTTCGATGACCTCGGTCTCGCAGGCCACGATCGGCTTGGTCGCACTTTTCTCGGCAATCATGTTCGTCCGCTCCGACGGCTAGAGCGTTTTCGAGCGAAGTGGATACCGGTTCGCGTGAAGAAAACGCGTCAAAACAAGAATCTAGAGCGCCGTTCCGATTCCATCGGAACGGAAAAGCTCTGGTTGGCCGCGGAACTGCAATTTCCTTGCCTGCGGTGTCGCCTTGCCGATCGAGCACGACGAGTTCCAGAATCGATGTTAATGACAACGTCCGGACCACGATCTGCGGTCTCTCGGCACATGGCTTGCACGACGGTCGGCCATGAAACTGAACCTTTGCAGGCTCCGCAGCGGGATGGCGAGGCAATTGCCAGGCCATCGAGCAGCGACAAATGGCGTTGACGCGCAAGCGCGGTCTGTTCCGGCAAGGTCCGCGCCACTGGACCGGACGCTGGAGGCAAATCCAACCTGCTCCGTTTGGAGACAGGGCAGACGGCGCCGTTCCAGAATGGAGCAACGCGACCTGGCCCTGTTCACAACTGCGTTGGGCCCGGCAGCCGTTCGAAAGGAACGGAATCTTAGCAAGAGAACATTAACACTCCAGGCTTCACCGATTGCTGCGGTCAACAGCCCGACTGGATATTGAGACGTCTCTGGTGATTGCCTCCGTGCTCCAACTGTTACGGCGCGACGTTACGCGCGGCGTTGCCGGGACCATCCTGCTCAAGGTTGGTAGCGGCGGGCTCGCATTCGCGTTGTTCTCGCTCGCCGCGCGGGCGATGACGCCGGACGCGTTTGGAAACTTCGCAACCCTGCTCTCCGTCGCCCAGATCGCCTCGGTGGTGGGCCTGGTCGGCCAGGAGCTGCTCCTGGTTCGATTTCTCAACGAGTATGAGGTGCGCGGCCAGGCCGAGTTCACCAAGGGTGTGCTGCTGTCGAGCCTGAAGAACTCCGCGATCGGGATGCTGATTTCGATCGCCGCGATCGCCGCGGCGGCAAGCATTCGCGGCGAGTGGTGGCTCTTGATCCTGTCGGTCTCGGCGTTCACCGCGATCAATGCAGGGCTGATGCTCGGCAGCCAGATCGCGCGATCGCTGGTCAGCATCCTGATGGGCGAAGGCAATCGGGAGTTCTTCTGGCGCGTCGCCGTCGTCCTGTTCCTGATCGCGGTGCTGTTCGGCCACCGGCAGCTCACCCCCGCCGAGCTGTTCAGCGCGATGTCGGCCGCCATGGCCCTCGGGCTCGTCGTGCAGATCGTATCGATCGTACGGGTGCTGCCGAACCTGCGGTCGGTCACGGCGCGCTTCGAGACCTCGCGCTGGAACAAGAGCGCATTCCGGTTCTGGCTCGCCTCCATTCTCGAAGCGGCAAACCAGTATTTCGACGTCATTCTGGTCTACTGGATGCTGGATCCGGCCACCGCCGGCGTCTATTTCGCCGCCTCGCGGCTGGCGAACATCTTCGCGATGCTGTCGGCTGCGCTCTACACGTTCGGGGCGCGTCGGCTGCCCTCGCTGTATTTCAGCAAGAACCACGGCGAGCTCGAACATACGTTAAAGCTGATGGCCGAGGTGACCGCACTCTGCGTGCTCAGCGGGCTCGTCATTGTCTGGGTGGGCGCCCCCTATCTGCTCGGCCTGTTCGGGCCGCACTTTGCCGCGCAGCAGTGGGTGTTGATCGTGCTCGCGATCGGAACGGCCTTCCAGGCGGCAGGCGGCCCCTCTGCCGCTGTTCTGCAGCTGACAGGTCATGAGCGTGATTATGTTCCCGTCGTCGCAGCCAACGTGGCACTACGGCTGCTGGGATTTGTCGTGCTGATCCCCTGGCTCGGCGTGCTCGGCGCCGCGATCTCGGCGACGGTCTCGCTGGTCCTCGCCACCGTCGCGCTCAATGTACTGTGCCGGCGGCGGACCGGCGTCGACCCATCCATTCTGGTGCTGTCGCATCTGTGGCCGTCGAAAGGTCACGCCTACGCGGTCCGCGTTGCGGACAGCAACGACTAGAGCGTTTTTCGAGGGAAGTAGATTACCGGTTCGCGTGACGAAAACGCGTCAAAACAAGAATCCGGAGCCGCGTTCCGATACTCTGGGAACGGAAACGGCTCTAGCTTCAGCCGAACCGCCTTCAGCTCGCCAGGCCCAGCGCCTCTCCCTCAGGATCGCGAACGGCGGCATTGACCGCCACGCGGTTGACGACCAGCACGGTCGGGACCGAACCATACCCGGATAGATCGGCCCGCGCCTTGCCGATCGCAGCCGAGTTGGCAGCCCCTTCGCGAACCACGAGGATCACGAGGTCGGCATGGGCAGCCAGCGCCACCGCGGCAGGCTGCAGCGCAAACGACGATGCGTCGACGATGATCAGGCCGAAATCGGCGCGAATATCGTCCGGCGGATAGGGCGGCGCCTTGCTGCTGGCGCCCAGCAGTTCGACGACGGACGGCAGATCGGCCTTGATGATCCCCGAGCCTTGCGGCGGCGCGGCCTCGGCGCGCCTGGATTCCATCTCGATCAAGACGCTGAGCATGCCGTTCTTGACGGCGGATCGGTTGAGCGACCGCGCAACGGTGCTGCCGCCCGCACCGCCCTCGACCGAAAGCAACAGCGCCACCTTGCCGTGCTCTCCCGAAAGCTGCTCGATGTTCTCGATCAGCAGCTGAAGATGCGGCGCGAGATCGGGCTCGGCCGTCGACGGGATCGGGGTCTGCCAGACGCTCCTGACGGTATCCGGCGACGCGATGTTGGGAATGCGGGCCAGCACCGGCAATTCCGGCGGCAGCGCAGGTTGCGGCGCGGCCGGCGCCGGCGGTGCGGGCGCCTCGGCCCGACGAAGCGGCGGAATGGCCTTGATCGGGAGCTGCTTCAGATTCAGGCCGGGAACGGCGACGATCGCCGTCGACGTCAGCAGCGAGACGATCGCGAGCGCGACCAGCAACAGCGGAAGCGGCGGCAGCGTCGAGCGCACCGGCGGCGTCGCGGGCGATGCGACCTTGGTCTGCGAGCTCTGCAGCAGCCGCTGCTCGTCGGTGGTCTTGTAGCGCGAGAGGAACTGCTCGTAGATATTCTTGTTGGCATCTGCATCGCGCTGCAATTCCTGCAGCTTGACGAGAGCCTGACCGTCGACCAGGATTTGCTGTTCGACCGCCTTCTGCTGATCCTCGAGCGCCTTCTGCTGATCGCGCTGGGCCTCATATTCCGACTTCGCGGTCTCGATGTTCTTCTTCCGCTCGATCTCGATCTGGCGGTTGAGATCGCTGAGCTGGCTGAGGGCCATCACGAGGTCCGGATGACGATCGCCCAGCACCCCGCGCTTCTGTGCGATCTGATCGTTGAGCGCCGAGCGCTGGGCGCGCAGCGCGCTCAGCAGGTCCTGCTTGACGGGCCCGTCGACATTGGCCTTCAGGTCGCGCTGCAGCTGCTCATAGCGGACCTTGGCCTCCTCGGTTCGGGCGCGCGCGGCGGCGACCTGCTGGGTCAGATCGGTGACGCGCAATTGCTGCGTCGTCGATTCCTTGCCGGCGTTGACGATCCGGTGCTCGAGCTTGAACTTCGCAACGGCATCTTCCGAAGACCGCAAGCGGTCGTTCAACGTCTTGAGCCGGCTCTTCAGCCAGTCGGCGGCTTCGTCGGTCGCCAGGCTGCGCGTGCCGCGCTGGCTGGCGACGAACGCCTCAGCCACCGCATTGGCGTAATACGCCGCGCGCTGCGGGTTGTTGGACGTGAACTTGATGGCGATGACATAGGTCAATCCGCGCCGGGAGATGTCGAGCCGGTTGCGAAACCGGTCGAGCAGGCGCGTCGGGTCGGTTCTGCCGCCGGAGATGTCGCTGTCCTCGGCGACCTTGAGCTGCTCGATCAGCGGCCCGAGAAATCCGTCGGATTTGGCGATCTCGACATAGCTCTGCAGTGCCGCGGCATCCTGACCGATCCCCGGCAGGACGTCCTGATCGGTGGTCACGCGCTGCTCGCGCGGGTCGACCACGACGAGCGCGGTCGCGGCATAGCGCGCCGGAATCAACATCAGCAGAATGACGCCGACCGCGAAGATCACCGCGGCGAGCATGAGAATGCGTTGACCGTTCTCGCGGAAAAAAGCCACCACGCCGGAAATGCTAAGCACGCCTTTGGTGGTTTCCGCAGAGGATCGGCTGGTCGGCACGCCGGCAGTTTCCCACGACGCGGCGGGTTCCGTGGCTTCGGAACGTCTCGGGCCTACGCGGCTACCGAACTTCATGGGGCTGTTACTCGAATTCAACTGACAGTGCTGCTCCAACGTAAATATCTATGGTTAATCCACGGTTACCCCCTCCTCATGCGGACGTAACCAATTAGTTAACGAGCCGGCTGTACCCTGTGTGTGAAACAATGGCTCTCGATTGCTGGCAATGTCTGATCGCACTAAATGAGCAGTAACCTCAACACGCGCTACTCGATCTACGAGCGCGCTTCGCGTGATAAGTACGCGCGCAATAGCGAGGGAGACGATTTCACTCCTTCGACGGGTGAGGAAGCCGTGCTTCATTACAGGCCAAGCACAGAATTGCGCGAGGCATCGACCGCATCACGCGATCGACCGAACGAGAGCAAGCCAAAGCTGCGTGTCGTCCTGGTACAGACCCAGGCCGAGAACGCCGGCGCGCAGGAGATATCGCGGCTGCTCGGCGCGGGCCTCTCCGCGCGCGGCTATGACGTCGCCAACCTGTTCTTCTTCCGCAAATCGGATTCCTTCGACGAGCCGCCCAATACTTTCTATTGCGCGCAGACCCGCCCGGGAAATCCCCTGGCCCTGCTGCGGATGCTGTGGACGCTCGCCGGTCATCTCAGGACCATCAGGCCCGATGTCGTGCTGACCTTCCAGCACTTCGGCAATGTGATCGGCGGAGGCGTGTCGCGGCTCGTCTGCCGCGCTCCGGTGATCGCCAATCAGGTGTCCTCGGCGATGTCGATGAGCATGCCGGTGCGCGCCGCCGACATCTTCATGGGCTCGACCGGCTTCTTCCAGTGCATCACGCTGAATTCGCGGGACATGGAGCGTGAATACGCCCGCTACCCCGCGACCTATCGCGCGCGCATGACGCACGTCCCGCACGGCTTCGATGACAAGTCGCACAGCCTGCCGAAGAACGTAGCGCGGCAGCAGTTCAGGCTGCCGCCGGATCGCACGCTGCTTGGCTGCGCGGCAAGACTGCATCCGCACAAGCGGCTCGATGCGGCAATTCGCCTGCTGGCCGCCGACCAATCCTGGCATCTTGCCCTTGCCGGACAAGGAGCGGACGAGGAACGGCTGCGAGCCCTGGCGAGCGAGCTGAAAGTCGCGGATCGACTGCACTTCATCGGCGAGATCCCACCGCGCCAGATGGCCGAATTCCTGGCGTGCCTCGACGTCTTTGTATTTCCGACGCAGGCCGAAACCTTCGGCCTTGCCGCTGTTGAAGCCGCGAGCGCCGGCATTCCCTGCGTCGTCAACGATCTTCCCGTGCTGCGCGAGGTGCTGTCCTACCAGGGACAGCCCGCGGCGGTCTTCGTTGACGCGGCTAACGAGGCCGAGTTTTCGGCCGCCGTGTCGAAAGTCCTGACCGATCGTTTGTTGAGCGATCAGCTGCGGCAAAGTGCCGTGGGCCTGAAGTCGCGTTATTCGTTGGATGCCATGATAGAGGAATACGTCCGCATTCTCGGCAATGCCGTGGGAGTGGACGCGCACTAGGAAATTGGGCTGGACATGATTATCGAGTTTCGCTGCGATCGCGCGCAGGCGCGACTCTGGATGCGTCGCGAGACGCTGCGCGTCAGCGATCAGGATATTCCCGTTCAGATCGCCTGGACGACGACGCCGGGGCCGGGGCCCGCCGGCCTCGACATGCTGTTCGAGCTCGAACGCATCGTGCTGCGCAAGGGCAAGGCGGGTGATGTCGACAGGCTGAAGACGATTGCGGAACGGCCGCGCATGGGCAACCCCGATGTGGTGGTCGACTTCACCACTGCCGAGCGGGACCCGAACTGCTCCGCCAGGCTCTACCTCCGTCCACACTTCAACGGACAGGCGGGCGAAGCCGCCGCACTGGCCGCCATTCTCGCCGGCGACCTGCCGGTGATTGAAATCGTCAACGAGCTCGACGGCACGGTCATGGACCGCGGCCATCCCTCGGCGGAAATCGCCACCGGCCTGAGCGGCGGGCTCGAAACGGTGATGGCGCGCACCCTGTCCATGCTGCCGCCGATCCTGTCGGGGGCTCCGCGGCTGGTGCCGCAACTCGCTGTGCCGGCGACCGGCAGCGCGCCGGGAAATCCCGCGCCCTTTGTCCTGCGCGGCGTCGCGACCTCGATCGCGAAGGAGATCTATCGTCTTTGCTGCTACGCGCCGCATTGGCATGTCGGCTGGCGCTACGCCGACGACGCGGATATCTGGCGGACCGGTGACCTGTCGGGACCTGCCTGGAACGTGCTCGGCGATCCCGGCAATCACTTCTATGCCGATCCCGTCCCGGTGAAATGGCAGGGCAGGACGTTCGTGTTCTTCGAGGACCTCGACCACCGAACCGGCAAGGGCATCATCTCCGCGATCGAATTCGACGGCAACGGTCCGGTCGGCACGGTGCTGCCGGTGCTCGAAGAGCCGTGGCACCTGTCCTACCCGTTCCTGATCGAGAACAATTGCGAGCTGTGGATGATCCCGGAAAGCACCGCGCATCGCGATGTCCCGATCTACAAATGCGTTCGCTTTCCCGACAAGTGGGAACGGCAGGGCACGCTGCTGTCCGGGCTCGAACTCGCCGACGCGACCATCACGCAGCATGACGGCCTCTACTACATGTTCGGAGCCTGGCGCGACGGCACCGGCGGATATTCCGACACGCTGGCGATCTATTACGCCGAGCAATTGTTCGGCCCCTGGCGGCCGCATGCAAGCAATCCGATCCTGATGGATCGCGCGACGACCCGACCCGCCGGCAATTTCGTGACCATCAACGGCAAGCTGTGGCGGCCGGTGCAGGACTGCACCAACGGATACGGCGCGGCGCTCGGACTTGCGGAAGTGCTCGAACTGTCGCCGACGATCTACCGGCAGGCCGTGCGCCATCTGCTCAAACCCGGGCCGCTGTGGACCGGACGCAAGCTGCACACGCTCAACCGCTGCGGCCGGCTCGAGGTGATCGACGGCTCGCGGGTCCAGCCGAAGACCACCGCCTTGCTGAACAGCCTGCGGTCAAGCGACCGACCAGCCCAGCGGGAGTGGCAAGGCACGCTGGCGAAGCCGATCGCGCGACGGCTCCACTAGCCTCGGTCGACCCGGTTCAGTTCAGGTCGGCACTCAGCACGCCGCCGAACTGCTCCCATGAGCTTCCGGTCCAGCGTTGCAGCTGAAGCTGCGTATAGGCCATGCTGTTGTCGGGGCCTGTGTTGATGGCGATGCCCGGCATCAGCGTCGGCAGCACGAGCCCTCTGATGTTGCGCGCCTGCTTCACGATGTTCTCGCGCGACAGGTCGTCACCGCACTGCTTCAGCACCTGCTCCAGGATCTGGCCCTGCTGGGTGCCGAACAGATAGTTGTTGTCGCCGATATCGGCGCCTGGGAGATATTTCTCGAAATGGGCGCGATACCATTTCATGCCGGGATCGTCGGCCCACTTCTTGTCGTTCGGATCCTTGGTGATGGTCGCCACGACAACGCCCACCGCCTTGTCCGCGCCCGCCGGCACGATGGTCGCGGACACCGAGCTCGACACATAGTTGACGATGGTCAGCGGCGACCAGCCGATCTCGTTCGCCTTCTTGATCGCCTGGGCCACGAATTTCGGTGTGCCGGCGATCAGGAACGCCTGCGCACCCGACGCCTTCAACGTCACCACGCGGGATTCGATGGTCGGCTCGGTGACCTCATAGGGAGACGTCACCACCTTCTTGTCGAAATCGGCCTTCAACACCTCCTTGAACGCGGCGACGAAATCGCGGCCGAGATCGTCGTTCTGGTAGAGGATCGCGATCTTCGCATCGGGCGCCGTCTGCGTAATGTATTTTGCGTAGATCTTGCCTTCGGTGTTGTAGCTCGGCAGTCCCGTGGTGGTCAGCGGAAATTCCGCGAAATTCGTAAACTTGGTCGCGCCGCTGACGACGAACAGATGCGGCACCTTCTTCGCGGTGACGTATTTGATGGTCGCGCCGATGCCGGGCGTGCCGAGCGGGCTGAACAGGAACGCCACCTCGTCGCTCTCGATCAGCTTGCGGGTCTGCTCCACGGCCTTGGGCGGCGTGTAGGCATCGTCATAGGTGATGAGGTTGATCTTGCGGCCGTTGATGCCGCCGCGGTCATTGACGGAATGGACGTAGGCGATCAGGCCCTTGCCGGTGTTGCTGAGCGGCGACGCCGGCCCGCTGAACGGGAACGTCGCCCCGACCTTGATCTCTGATTCCGATACCCCCGGCGTTTCGGCGCGGACTGGAGCCGCGGCAAGCGCCGCGAGCATCGCAACGGACACGGCAAGCGTCTTCAACAACATGAAATTCCTCCTGAGCTTTTATGAATTGACCAACTCTTGCGATCGGCGCGCGGCGCTACCAGGCTTCGCCGAACGGCCTGATCTCGACATTGAACGACCACGCGCTGCGATCCTGATGGGCGACGTGCCAGACCTCGTCGGCGATCGCTTTCGGCTTGATGAAGAAGTCGTCCGGCCGATCCGGCCAGCGCTTGCGCGTCCACTCCAGATCGATCACGGCATCGATCACGAGATAGGCGACGTGAACACCTCGCGGCCCCAGATCGCGGGCCATCGCCTCGGCGAGAATCCGCTGTGCCGCCTTGGTCGGCGCGAACCCCGCGAAGCCGGCCTTGCCGCGCAACGCCGACGTATTGCCGGTCGCGACGATGGCGCCCTTGCCGGCAGCGATCATCGCCGGGGCAAATCGCCGTGCCAGGTACAGCAATCCCATCGTGTTGACCTGGAAGTTGCGATTGAGAATCTCCGGATCGATCTCGCGGAAGGTGCCGAACGCCCCGCCGACGGCGTTATGAATGACCACGGCGGGATTGCCGAGATCGCGCTCCACGGCGGAGGCCACCGCCTCGACCTGCGCGGGATCGGACACGTCGCACCGATAGGCCTTTGCGCCCGGCAGCTGCTTTTCGAGCGCGGCGAGGCGCGCCTCGTTCCTGGCGAGAAGCGCGACGCGATAGCCGCCCTCAGTGAATCTCCTGGCGAGCGCCGAACCGGTGCCGGGCCCAACGCCGGATATCAGAGAGACAGGTGCGGTCATGCGATCAACCCTCCGCGTTGCGGCTCATGGCCTTCATGGTCAGGCGGCCGCCTTCGACAGCAGCTTCTCGACGTAAGGCTTGAGGTCCGGCCCGACATGCTCATGCGCGATCAGGCGGCCAAAGTGCGCGAACATCAGCGGATACTCATCCTGCACGCCCGAATGCAGGATTTTCGCCAATCCTTGCTTTTTCAGCTGCTCGGTCCGCGCATGTTCATTCATGAACAGCGCGAGTTCGGCGGCAAAGCAGATGTCGGCAATCGAGATACCGTTCCCGACCAGCGCCTCCTGCCGCGGCGACAGCGCCTGCTCGATGCCGGACGCATAGATCGCGAACGCATCCTTGGCGCGCGCATGAATGGCCGCATCGACGGTGCCGCCCGAGAGCGCCAGCAGATAGATTTGCGAGTCCCGCGCGAACACCAGGCTTACATCGAGAAAACTGTCGATCCGCGACGCCTCAAAGGCGTCGCGCCCGTAGAGCGGGAACTTCGCCTCGCCGAGCCGCGCCACCGTGCGCATGATGCTGTTCGATTCGAAGATTCCGACCTTGCCGTCGGCGCCGAACGCGGCCGGCACATTGCCGAACGGCTGCGCCGCCATGAACGCATCGGTCTTGAACAGTTGCGCCCCGGTCAGTCCGACCCGCCCGGTCCGTGCCAGCGACGACAGCGAGGCGCGCTCATGCTCCGCCAGCGGGCGGGCATCATAGTCCCACAACCAGTCCCGCAACTCCTTGCCGGACGCGCCCCTGACCTCGACGTCGACGCCGCAGAACCGCGCCGCGATGGTCGCCTTCCAGACCCGTGGGTTCGGCAGATAGGAGAAGATGCGCAAGGCGGCCATGGCGGCTGCTCCGGTGCTGATGCCTCAGGCGGCCAGCTTCAGGATCTTGACGACGTCGCCGGGCTCGCGGATCGGCTGCGGGTTGGCCCGGGTGAAGATCGACAGCATGGCGTTCCGGCCGATCAGCTCAAACCGATCTTCGCCGACGCCGACATCGGCAAGCCGCCGCGGCAAGCCGAGCTCCGCGATGAACGCCGCAAACGCCTCGCCGGCATCGCGCCCCGGCGCGCCGAGCGCAGCGGCGATCGATCGCTGGGCGGCTTCCGTCGCCGGGCGGTTATAGCGGAGCACGCTCGGCATCATCACCGCCGTGCAGAAATAATGCGGCACGTCGCAGGTGCCGCCGAGCACATGGCCGATGGCGTGGCTGGCGCCCATCGGCACTCGCGACTGCAATCCGAACGCCGACAGCCAGGAGCCGAGCTGGCAGCTCAGCCGCGCCGGCTCGTCGTCGGGGTGGGCCTTGGTGCGCAGCAGACCGTCGTGCAGATAGCGCAGCCCCTGCTGGCACACCGCGTCGACCAGCACGTTGGGACGGCTGGAGCAGATCGCCTCGATGCCGTGATCCATCGCCCGCGTCCCGGAACCGAGCCAGAGCTTCTCCGGTGTATATTTCGTGATCGCGGGATCGAGGATGATGCTGCGCGGCATCATCATCGGGTGGTTGAAGATCTGCTTCAGCTTGCGGCTGGTATCGGTGACCAGCGCGCCGGAATTGTATTCGCCGCCGGAGAGCGTGCTGGGGATCGCGATCATGCGCACTTTCGGCGTGCGGAACGGCCCGAAGCGGCGGTCCGGCGTGGTCTCGAAGCCGTCGAGGCCATCAGGCTCGAAGATCTCGTGCTCCATGCACATCAGCACGATCTTCGCCGCATCGACCACCGAGCCGCCGCCGATCGCGACGACGAGGTCCGCCTTGGCCTCGCCGGCTTGCCGCGCGATCTGCGTCACCACGTCCCGCGTCGTGTGCTGCGGCACGCCGTCGAAGGTCGCGGCGTGGCGGTCGCCGAGGGCTTGACGGATTTTCCCGATCTCGTCGGTCGTGGTGTTCAACGTCCGGCTGGCGATCAGATAGACGCGCCTGGCATCCAGCCGCTCGGCCTCCTCGCGCAGCGCTTCGGCCGCCGGCTTGCCGTAGATCACGGATTCCATGGTCGGGTATTGATGGCTGCCGGTGACGCGCATGCTTTCACTCCCTCGATGTGTCCGTGAGTTCCGCTGTCGGTCAGGCCGACAGCTTGGTGAAATCAGGCTGACGCCGTTCGGCGAAGGCGGCAAAGGCTTCGCGCGCCTCGGGCGTCGTCAGCCGCTCCTTGAACAGCACGCCTTCCTCGGCGATCTGCGCCGCGATCTTCTGCTGCTCGCGCATCAGCTTCTTGGTCATGCTGAGCGACCCCGCCGGCCGCCTGGTCAGTGCGACAGCCGCGTCATGCGCCCTCTTGCGCAGATCGGCCTGCGGCACCACGGCGTTGGCGAGACCAGATGCCAGCGCACCCTGCGCATCCATCGGCTCGCCGAGCGCGAACATCGCATAGGCCCGCGCGTGTCCGATCCTCAAGGGGAGCAGCCAGCTCGACGCCGCTTCCGGAACCAGAGCGAGGTTGACGAACGGCGTGATCAGCCGCGCATTCTCGGCAAGATAGACCAGGTCGCAATGCAGCAGCATGGTGGTGCCGACGCCGACCGCATTGCCCTGCACGGCGGCGACCAGCGGCTTGCCGACCTTGCTGATGGTCTCGATGAAGCGATGCGCGGGGCTATCGACTGCGCTTTCGCCGCGTGCCTGGCTCGCGAAGTCGGCGAGGTCGTTGCCCGCGGTGAAGCTGTCGCCGTCGCCCTGGAACAGGATGACGCGGACGGCCGGATCGGTCTCGGCCTCTTTCAGAGCATGCGACATCGCGTCATACATGGCGCCGGTCAGCGCATTCTTCTTCTCGGGCCGCTGCAAGGTCAGCGTCATGACGCCGGCGGCGATCTCAACCTTGACGTGCTCGGTCATGGCACTCTCCCGTCAGGCGACCGCGCGGGCCGGCATGGTTTCGAACTTACCGTCGAGGAAGCCGGTCAACCGCTGCCGGATGATCGCTTCGGCTTCGGCCATGATGCGGTCGATCAGCTCCTTGACGGTCGGGATGTCATTGATAAGGCCGACCACCATGCCGCAGCTCCAGGCGCCGGCATCCATCTCGCCGTCGATCATCACCTTCGGATAGACGCCGGCGACTTGCTCGTGGATATCCTCGATCTTCAGCCTGGCGCCCTTCTCGCGCTCGATCTCGAGCAGCTCATCGACGCCCTTGTTCTTCAGCACCCGCTCGGTGTTGCGTAGCGCGCGCATCACGAGGCGGGTGTCGAGCTCGTCGGCGTCGAGCAGCGCCTGCTTCACATTGGGATGAACCGGCGCTTCCTTCGTCGCGATGAAGCGCGTGCCCATGTTCATCCCGGCAGCGCCCATCGACAGCGCCGCGACAAGGCTGCGCGCATCCGCCATGCCGCCCGAAGCGACGAACGGGATCTTCAACTCGTCCGCCGCGCGCGGCAGCAGGATCATGTTCGGGATGTCGTCCTCGCCGGGGTGACCGCCGCACTCGAAGCCGTCGACGCTGACCGCGTCGCAGCCGATCTTCTCGGCCTTCAGCGAATGCCGCACCGAGGTGCATTTGTGAATGACCTTGATGCCGGCCGCCTTCAGCGCCGGCATGTACTGCTCCGGGCTGCGGCCCGCGGTTTCCACCGCCTTGACGCCGCCCTCGCGGATCGCCGCGATGTATTCGGGATAGGGCGGCGCGGTGAAGCTCGGCAGGAAGGTGAGGTTCACGCCGATCGGCTTGTCCGTCATGTCGCGGCAGCGCGCGATCTCCTTCGCCAGCAGCTCCGGTGTCTTCTGGGTCAGGCCGGTGATGATGCCGAGACCGCCGGCATTGGACACCGCGGCCGCCATCTCGGCGAAGCCGACAAAATGCATGCCGCCCTGGATGATCGGATGCTGGATGCCGAACAGTTCAGTGATTGCTGTCTTCACAAGTCTCTCCCGCGTTTCCGCTCAGTGGACGATTTCGAACAGGCCCGCCGCGCCCATGCCGCCGCCGATGCACATGGTCACCACGCCGTATTTCGCCTTGCGCCGCCGGCCCTCGATCAAGAGGTGACCGGTGAGCCGCGCCCCGGTCATGCCGTAGGGATGGCCGATCGCGATCGAGCCGCCATTGACGTTCAGCTTGTCCGGATCGATGCCGAGCTTGTCGCGGCAATAGATCACCTGCACCGCATAGGCCTCGTTGAGCTCCCAGAGATCGATGTCGTCGATCTTGAGGTTGTGCCGCTTGAGGAGCCGCGGGATCGCGGCAACCGGGCCGACGCCCATCTCGTCCGGCTCGACGCCGGCGGCGACGAAGCCGCGGAAGATGCCGAGCGGCTTCAGGCCCTTCTGCGCGGCAACCTTGTCGCTCATGATCACGCAGGCCGAGGCGCCGTCCGAGAGCTGGCTCGCATTGCCGGCGCTGATGGTCCTGCCCTCGAACACCGGCTTGATCTTGGCGAGCCCATCCGCCGTGGTATCCGGCCGCGGCCCCTCATCCTTGGCCAGCGTCACCTGCTGATAGCTGACCTCCTTGGTGTCCTTGTTGGCCACGGCCATTTTGGTCGTGATCGGCACGATCTCGTCGTTGAAGCGGCCGCCCTGCAACGCGGCGCCGACGCGGCGCTGGCACTCGAGGCTGTACTCGTCCTGCTTGTCGCGGCCGATCCCGTAGCGCTCGGCGACGACCTCGGCGGTCTCCAGCATCGACATGTACATCTCGGGCTTCATTGCCATCAGCTCGTCGTCGACGGCGTGGAACCTGTTCATGTGCTCGTTCTGCACCAGGCTGATCGACTCGATGCCACCGCCGATCGCGATCTCGACGCCGTCGAGCATGACAGAGCGGGCGGCGACCGCGATCGCCTGCAGGCCGGAGGCGCATTGCCGATCGATGGTGGTGCCGGCGACCGTCACCGGCAGCCCGGCGCGGATGGCACCCTTGCGCGCGACGTTCATCACCATGGTACCCTGCTGCATCGCGCAGCCCATCACCACGTCCTCGACCTCGCCGGGCGCGATGCCGGCACGCTTCACCGCTTCGGCCATCACATGGCCGGCCAAAGTCGGGCCGTCGGTGTTGTTCAGCGCGCCGCGATAGGCCTTGCCGACGCCGGTGCGCGCGGTGGAAACGATGACTGCATCCTGTGACATGTTGCCTCTCTGGCTTAGGCGACCGCGTCGAGCTGCGCATAACGCAGCACGTGATAGGCGGGATCGCCGAACTGGATGTTGATGGAGGAAATCCGCTTGAAGTAATGGCCGACATTGAGCTCGTCGGTCATGCCCATGCCGCCATGCAGCTGCACCGCCTGGTCGGCGACGAACTTGCCGGCATATCCGATCTTCGACTTGGCGCCGGAGGCGAGCCGAGACACGCCGGCCTCATCGTCGCTGAGACTGAGGCTCAGATGCTGCATCAGCGACAACGCCTCCTGATGCGCGATGAACATGTCGACCATCCGGTGCTGCAGCACCTGGAAGCTGCCGATCGTGACGCCGAACTGCTTTCGCGTCTTGGAATAGTCCAGCGTCGCGGCGTTCAGTTCGCCGATCGCGCCGACCGCCTCGGCGCAGAGCGCGCCGATCGCGCGGTTACGGCAGGCTTCCAGCGCGGCGACGCCCCCGCCTTCGCTGCCCAGCAATTCCGCGCGCACGCCGCGCAGGCTGATCTCGGCCGCCGTTCGGCCATCGATCGTCCTGAAGCTTTGCAGATCGAGATTGGCGGCGCGGCGATCGACGACGAACAGGCTGACGCCGCCGCGATCGTGACGATGACCCGCGGTGCGCGCGGAGACGATCAGATAATCCGCCCACGGCGCGGCCAGCACCGCCGTCTTCTCCCCGGTGAGCACGTAATCGTTGCCCTCGCGGCGCGCCGTGGTGGTGACGGTGGCGAGATCGAAGCGCGAACCCTTCTCGGTCCAGGCCAGCGCCCAGAGTTTCGTGCCAGCGATGATGTCGGCGATGAACGCCTGCCTCTGCGCGTCGGAACCTGCCTGCTCGATCAAGCCACCCGCGACGACGACCGTCTCGACAAAGGGCTCCACGACAAGATGGCGGCCGAACTCCTGCATGATGATCATGGTCGACAACGGCCCGCCGCCGAGCCCTCCGACCGCTTCCGAGAACGGCGCGGCGAGCAGGCCGAGCTCGGCGAATTCAGCCCATTGCTTGCGGCCAAAACCCTCCTCGCTCGCGACGATCTTGCGGCGGGCGTCAAAGTCATACTGGTCGCGCAGCAGCCGCTGGACGCTGGACCGCAACAATTCCTGCTCTTCCGTGAACTGGATATCCATCCGATCCTCGTTGCTTGTGGCTAGAGTCCAAGCACCGCCTTGGCGATGATGTTGCGCTGGATCTCGTTCGACCCGCCGTAGATCGAGAGCTTGCGCGAGTTGAGGAATTTCTCCGACGCGGTGTGGCCGTAGTCGGGGCCCGGCATGAAGTGATTGGCGCTGACCGGATGCTCGCGGATCGCAAGCCCGTAATTGCCGATCGCCCGATGCGTCAGCTCAGTGATGTTCTGGAAGATTTCGGTGCCCCGGATCTTGAACAACGAGGCGGCCGGTCCCGGGTCGATGCCGCGCGCCATCTGGCCGACGACGCGAAGCTCGGTCGCCTCCAGCGCCAGCACGTCGAGCTCGACGCGGGCGATGTCCCGGATGAATTCCAGATGCGCCGGATCGTCTTCGGGGATCTCCGCCTTCACGATCTTCTTCAGCCGCGCGATGTAGCGCGTCGAGCGGCCGATGCCGGCCATGCTGGTGCGCTCATTGCCGAGCAGGAATTTGGCGTAGGTCCAGCCCTTGTTTTCCTCGCCGATCAAGTTCTCGGCGGGAACGCGCACGTTCTCCAGGAAGACGTCGTTGACCTCGTGCGAGCCGTCGATGGTGATGATCGGGCGCACGGTGACGCCGGGCGACTTCATGTCGATCAAGAGGAACGAGATGCCGGACTGCGGCTTGGCCGTGGGATCGGTGCGCACCAGGCAGAAGATCCAGTCGGCGTGCTGCGCCAGTGTGGTCCAGGTCTTGTGGCCGTTGACGATGTAGTGGTCGCCGTCACGCACCGCCTTGGTGCGGACGGTCGCGAGGTCGGAGCCGGAGCCCGGCTCCGAATAGCCCTGGCACCACCAATCCTCGCCGGACAAGATGCGCGGCAGGAATTTCTTCTTCTGCACATCGTTGCCGAAGGTGTAGATGACGGGCCCGACCATGGTGACGCTGAACGCCAGCGGCGGCATCGTGCCAGCGCGCGTCGTCTCCTGCTCGAAGATGAAGCGGCGGGTGATCGACCAGCCGGGCCCGCCATATTCCTTCGGCCAGAGCGGCGCGATCCAGCCCTTCTTGTGCAGGATGCGATGCCACAGCAGCATCTGCTCCTTGGAGAGATCGGTCTCCGGATTGGCGACGCGCATCTCCGCCGGGTAGTTGTCCTTGATGAAGGCGCGAACCTCATCGCGGAACGCCGCATCTTCAGGGGATAGCGCGAGCTCCATCTGACCGGCTCCCTACCACTTCTCGCCGAAGGGCCGGATTTCCAACTCGAAGGTCCAGGCGCTCTTCGGCTGCTGATAGAGCTGCCAATAGGCGCCCGCGACCGATGCCGGCGGCATCAAGAGATCGGGATCGTCGAGCGCGTTCGGGCCGAGCGCCTCGATGCGGCGCTGCCGCACCCATTCAGTATCGACGCCGGAATCGATGATCAGATGCGCGACATGGATGTTCTTCGGTCCCAGCTCGCGCGCCATCGCCTGCGCCACGGCGCGCAAGCCGAACTTGGCGCTGGCAAAGGCGGCATAGCCGCTGCCGCCGCGGAGTGACGCGGTGGCGCCGGTGAAGAAAATGTTGCCCTCGCCGCGCGGCATCATCAGCCGCGCCGCCTCGCGCCCGGCCAGGAAGCCGGAGTAGCAGGCCATCTCCCAGACCTTGCGGAACACGCGCTCGGTGGTCTCGAGAATCGGGAAATTGACGTTGGCCCCGATATTGAAGATGCAGACCTCCAGCGGCGCATGCTTGTCGGCGTCGTTGAGGAAGGCCGTGATCTCCTCTTCCTTGCGCGCATCGAGCGAGCGCGCATGGATCTCGCCGCCGGCGGCCTCGATCTCCTTGACCAGCGGCGCCAGCTTGTCGCCGTTGCGGCGGCCAGCGAAAATCGTAAAGCCTTCGGAGGCGAACTTCTTGGCGATCTCGCCGCCGATGAAATCACCGGCACCAATGACGGCCACCGTCCTGTTTCTCTTCTGCATGGTGTACTCCGGTCTTGTTTGAGTGAACTGGCTCGCGGCGATGGCTCAGCCTCAGCCGCGCAGCGACTCCGCGAGCTTGTGCTTCAGCAGCTTGCCCGTCGATGTCGCGGGCAGCGCGTCCATCAGGATAATCTCCGACGGCCGCTTGTACGAGGTGAGTTGCGGGGCAATATGGGCCATCAGGTCCTGTACCGTGGCGGTCGAACCCTTGATCAGTTGCACAAAGGCAACCACCTCTTCGTTGCCCTCGACCGGCCGGCCGACCACGGCGCATTGCACCACGGCGTCGTGCGTGCTCAGCACCGCCTCGATCTCGGCCGGATAGACGTTGAACCCGGAGCGGATGATCATCTCCTTGGTCCGCCCGACGATATAGAGCGCATCATTCTCGAAGCGGGCCAGATCGCCGGTGTTGAACCAGCCGTCGGGGTCGATCGCCTTCGCCGTCAGGTCGGGCGCGCGGTAATAGCCGCGCATCACGTTGGGGCCGCGAACATGCAGCTCGCCGACTTCGCCTGACGCAACCGGCTTGAGGTCGCGGCCGATCAGCTTGGCCTCGAGGCCGGGCATGACGGTGCCGACCGCATGGTCAGCCCGCGGATTGTCGGGCCGGACGCCGGAGATGCCCGGCGAGCATTCGGTGATGCCGTAACCGTTGAGCAGCGGCAGCCCGAGCTCCTGCTCGACCCGTGATTTGAGATCGAGGTCGAGCGGCGCGCCGGCCACCGAGATCACCCGCAACCGGCCGCGATCGAGCTTCGGCAGGCCGGCATTGCGCCGGTATTCGAGCAGACGCTGATAGGTCGCGGGCACGCCGTTCAGGATCGTGATGCCCTCTTCAGTCATCGCCTTGACCAGCGCGGCCGGATCGTATTTCGCCACCAGACGCACGGTGGCGCCGATCATCAGGGTCATGGTCAGCAACGAGATGCCGACGATATGCGAGATCGGCAGCACGCAATACTGCACGTCGTCGGCCGCCATCTTTCGGAAGCTTGCCGTCGCCCGGGCGCTGAACAAGAGATTGCGATGGGTCAGCATCACGCCCTTTGGCGTGCCCGTGGTGCCGGAGGTGTAGATGAGAACCGCGACCTGGTTGGCGCCGTCGGCCTCGACCGGCTCAGCCACGGTTGCCAGGTTCAAACCGGTGACGGCGATGCCGCGGAGCGGACCGACATCCTGCACGGCGGCCTCGTAACGCGCGGCATGCGTAGCCGCCTCCTGCGAGACCTCGGCGGTCAGCAGCACGCGGCGGGCGCCGCTGTGATCCCTGATCTGGTCGAGCTCACGCGGCGACAGCCGGGGATTGACCACGATGGACCAAGCATCGAGCCGGCTCGCCGCCAGCAGCAGGCAGGCGAGCGGGATCGAATTCTCGCTCACGATCATCATGCGGTCGCCGGCGCGGATGCCGAGCGCCCGCAGCGCCTCGGCGACGCGACTGACCGCCCGATCGAGCTCGCGGTAGGTCAGCCGCATCTTGTCGTCGATCAGCGCCGGATGATCCGGCGTCGCCCCGACGTGGTGATCGATCACCTCGTGGATGCGGTTCGGCAAGCCTTCCACACTTCCTTCAAACTGGGTCGACGCCTGCACTGAAACCTCCCTGTGACAGCCCTTTGGGCCTGATTTGTTGTCTTGAGGAATTTTCCCGCTCAGGCGGTCTTGCGCCGCCCCGCGGCCAGCTGCGCGACGATCTCGTCCTCGACCTCGCGCAGCTTGTCCTTGCCGAAGAAGATCTCGTCGCCGACGAAGAAGGTCGGTGAGCCGAACGAGCCGCGCGCCACCGCGTTGCTGGTGTTGTCGATCAGCTTCTTCTTCACCTCGTCCTGCTGGGCGCGGGCGATGATGCGGTCGATATCGAGGCCGGAGGACAGGAACGCTTCGCGGAACACCTGCGGATCGTCCATCTTCTTGGGCTCGGACCACATGTGGTGATAGGCGGCGCGAAAGTACGGTTCGAACAGCCCTTCGAAATCGGCAGCGACGACGCCGCGCATCAGCATCAGCGTGTTGACCGGAAAGAACGGGTTGGTCTTGAACGTCGTGATGTTGTAGCGGCGCAGGAAGCGCTCGGTCTCGAGCGCGTTGTATTCCGGCTTGTTCTTGATGCCGCGCAGCGACTCGCCGGGCGACATGTTGCCGGTCGCCTTGTAGACGCCGCCGAGCAGCACCGGGATGTAGTCGAACTTCACGCCGGTACGCTTCTCGATTTCGGGCAGCGCCTGCTCCGCCAGATAGGCGTTCGGACTTCCAAAATCGAAATGGAATTCGACCTTGAGCGGAGCAACCATGGAACGCCCTTCCCTTTGAGTGCCAGCAGCCCTCAGCCGCCGCGTTGATCGAGCCGGGACCTTAAGTTCTATTTTAGAACTGTCAATATGATATTTGTCATCCAATGACTAAGTCGCGGCTGCAGGCGAGGCATCCTATTGAAATTGCGTTAGTTCTGTTTTAGAATTTAAAAGGCGATGTCGACGCAGACCGCAGGAGATGCTGATGAAATGGGATGCCCTCGAGGAGGAGCCGTGCTCGGTGGCCCGCACGGTGGCTGTCATCGGCGACCGCTGGAGCCTGCTGGTCCTGCGCGAATGTTTCCTGCGCATCCGCAGGTTCGATGACTTCCAGGCCTCGCTCGGGATCACGCGGCATCTGCTCGCCGACCGGCTGAAGAAGCTGGTGCGGTTCGGCGTGCTGCGCAAGATCCCCTATCAGGAGGCGCCGAAGCGCTACGAATACATCCTGACGCAGAAGGGGCTCGACCTCTATCCGATCATCATGTCGATCGTGCACTGGGGCAACGTCCACATGGTCGATTCGCGCGGCCGGCCGATGCTGCACGAACACAAGACCTGCAAGAAGATGTTCGATCCCGTCATGGTCTGTTCGGAATGCGGCGAACCGCTGAGCGCGAAGGCGGTCCACGTGCATCCCGGCCCCGGTGCGCGGAAATCATCACCGGTGCACGCCAAGGCGCAGGAGCGGGCCAGGCGTGCCGCTGATTAGACCAGGATGTACTGTTTACGAAGCCGGCTCGCCTTGCGCTGGCGGCTGCTCAGTGTGACGGCGCAGCCATCAGCGCAACATTGCCGCCAAGCAGGCAGCCGACGGCACGGCCGCCGGCGAAGCCGATGCGGACCCGAATCTCGGACAGCCGCCCCATCGCCCTGCCCTGCAAGATTCGAATCTCGTCGTCATCAGGAGCGACCAGGCGGTAGTCGAGCAGGCCGAACGCAAGCGCCGCGGCCGCAATGCCGGTCGCGGCATCCTCCCGATAACCTGAGGAGCGCGGGAATTGCCGCGCCTCGAACAGGCGAGCCTTTCGGTCGATCACGGCGAATGGATAGAGCCCGGTCGATCCGATCCGGCCGCAGACCGCCTCGACTTGCTCGGCCGCGGGATCGAGCGCATTCAGCGCGTCGGGAGAGCGCATCGGAACGAGGGTCTTGATCCGCGATGTGACGGCATTGCACGGTGCCACCGCATCGATCGCTTCCGGCCCGACCGCGAGCGCCCGCAGCACGTCGTCGCGTTGCCCCGTGGTCAGCGGAACGGTCTTCCCGGCCGGCTGGGTGATCTCGACACGCGGCTCGCCGTGACGACCACGGCTGATGAAGCCGGTGACCGGACCGCTGCGCGTCGAGATCCGCATCGTGTCGCCCGGCAACTTTCCATGGCGCGCAAGCAACCAGAGCGCACCGATGGTCGCGTGGCCGCACATTTCCATCTCGTGATTCGGAACGAAGAAGCGGAACGTGGCGTCGAAATCGTCGCTCTGCGCCGGCAGCACGAAGCCGGATTCGCGACCATGGCGGCGCGCAATATCCTGCATCTCGGAGGCGCTCATGCCGCTTGCATCCACGACAATCGGACAGGGATTGCCGCCCTGCCCATCGACCGTGAACACGCTGACCAGTTCGGCTGTCGTCATGATGTCGCCCGCCTGTCTCGCCGTCCCTACTTGACCAGCGTCGCGCCGGTCTCCGGATGCTGCAGCCAGCCGAGCAGCGCCTCGTGGAAGCGCGCCGGCGCCTGGATTTGCGGCGAATGGCCGAGGTCGGGGAATTCGATCAGCTGCGCATGCGGGATCCGCTTCACGGCCTCCTTGCCCAGCACCGGATAATTGCCGAGCGTCTTGCGGATCTCCGGCGGCGCGGTGTCCTTGCCGATCGCGGTGGTGTCCTTGTCGCCGACAAACAGCAGCGTCGGCGGCTTGATCTGCTCGAACTCGTAGAACACCGGCTGGGTCGCGATCATGTCGTAGAGCCGCGCCGAGCTCGACGCCACGGCGGCGCGGCCCTCTCCGCGATACATGCCGGCCAGCATCTGCACCCACGTCTCGTAGGACGCATCCCACGTGTCGGCGTAATAGGTGGCGCGCTCATAGGCGCGGATGCTGTCCGCGGTGACGCGCGTCTCGCGCTGCATCCAACCGTCGAGGCTGAGCCACGGCACGCCCTTGGCCTTCCAGTCCTCCAGCCCGATCGGATCGACCAGCACCAGGTGGTCGGTCGCCTCCGGATACATCAGCGCGTAGCGCATCGCCAGCATGCCGCCGGTCGAATGGCCGACCATGATCGAATGCGCGATCCCGAGCGAGGCGAGCAGCGCGCGGCTGTTGCCGGCGAGCTGCTGAAAGGTGAACTGATAGCGCTCCGGCTTGCTGGACTTGCAGAATCCGATCTGGTCGATCGCGATCACGCGATAGCCGGCGCCGCTGAGTGCCTTGATGGTGCCGTCCCAGGTCGCGGCACAAAAATTCTTGCCGTGCAGCAGCACCGCGGTCTGGCCGTTCGGCGTCGCCGGCTTGACGTCGAGATAGGCCATGTCGAGCTCCTGCCCCTGCGAGCTGAAGCGATAATGCTCCACCGGATAGGGATAGTCGAAGCCCTGCAGCTCTGGTCCATAGGCCGGCTCGGCGGCCGATTGCGCCAATGCGCTGGACGAACTGAGCGCGACGGTCGCGGCGACGGCGATGTGAAACAGGGTTTTCAGGTGCATCTCGGCAAATCCAGAACTCAGGGGCGATCTCGTGATGCCGTAGCCGAACGCGTGGGCGCCATCCAGCGCCCAGCGATGATTTGTTCGTGATCTCCGCGCAAAATTACGCCGGATCGAACGCGCGGATCGGCGGCAGATTGCCGTTGAACCGCTCGACCTCGACGCTGGTGAGCTGGCCGGTGCAGCCCTGCGCGAAGGATGACGTGCCGATGTCGCGAGTCAGCACGTTCGGATTGCCGTGCACGCAGAGCGGCGCATCCTCCTCGGGGTCCATCGGATCGTACCAGGCGCCGGTCGGCAGCTGCACCACGCCGGGCGCGATGCCGTCGGTGACATGCACCGCGGCAAGGCAGGCGCCGCGCGCGTTGAAGATGCGGATGATGTCGCCGTCGGCGATCCCGCGCGGCTCGGCGTCGCGCGGGTTCATGCGCGCGACCTCGCGGCCGCGATACTTGGCGTCAAGCGAATGGCCGCCGAAATCGAGCTGGCTGTGCAGGCGCGTCACCGGCTGGTTGGCGACGAGGAAGAACGGCGCGCCCGGCGTCGGCGTGTCTGATTTCTCGAGCCAGACCGGATGGCCCGGACAGTCCGCATCGCCGTGGCTAGCGATCTTCTGCGAGAAGATCTCGATGCGGCCGCTCGGCGTCGGCAGCGGGCGCGCGAGGGGGTCCTCGCGAAAACGGCGCAGCGAGCCGCCGTCGTCGAGATGCTGCGGCACCACCTGGCTGCCGCGCTCCCAGAATTCGTCGAAGCTCGGCGCCTCGAGCCCGCGCGCGGCGAGCGCCTTGCGGGTCGGCTCAAAGAGATGTTCCAGCCACTCTCGCGACGTGCGTCCCTCGGTGAAGGGCTCGCGGGCCCCTAACCGCTCGGCGAGATCGGCGAAGATCTCGTAGTCGTCGCGCGCAAGGCCGAACGGCTCGGCGATCCGGTGCATCGCGACCATCAAGGGATCGTTGCTGGAATAGCCGATGTCCTCGCGCTCCAGCGTCATGGTCGAGGGCAGCACGATGTCGGCGTGGCGGGCGGTGGCGGTCCAGGCCAGCTCATGCACCACCAGCGTGTCGAGCCGCGCAAACGCCTTGCGCAGGCGGTTGAGGTCCTGGTGATGGTGGAACGGATTGCCGCCGGCCCAATAGACGAGGCGGATATCCGGATAGGTCCGCGTCTCGCCATTGTAGCGATAGCTGGTGCCGGGATTGAGCAGCATGTCGGCGATGCGCGCCACCGGAATGAAGTCGGCGACGCCGTTGCGGCCCTGCCCGAGCGTCGGTCCCGGCACCGCATTGACGCGGCGGCCGTAATAGCCGATCGCGCCGAGCGAATAGGCGTAGCCGCCACCGGGCAGGCCGATCTGGCCGAGCGCCGCCGCCAGCACCATGCCCATCCACACCGGCTGCTCGCCATGCTCGGCGCGCTGCAACGAATGCGACACGGTGATCAGCGCTCTGCGGCCGGCAAGCCGGCGCGCGAGCGTCTTGATGGTGCCGGCATCGATGCCGCAGATCGCCGCGGCCCATTCGGCACTCTTGGGCTGACCGTCGCTCTCGCCGGTCAGATAGCGCAAAAACACTGGCCAGCCCTCGGTGTAGCGATCGAGGAAGGCCTGATCGTGCAGACCCTCGCCGACGAGCGTATGGACGATGCCGAGCATCAGCGCGGTGTCGGTGCCGGGCGTGGCCGTCAGCCATTCGGCGCCGGCCTCGACGGGGAGATCGTCGCGCAGCGGGCTGACCAGGACGAACTGGCAGCCGCGCCGCTGCGCGGCTGCCATCGCGCCGCGCTCGACATGCTTGCTGATCGACCCGCCGGCCACCATCGAGTTCTTCAGCGCCATGCCGCCGAACGCCAGCACGATGTCGGTCTCGGCCGCGATCTGCTCCCAGGTGACGTTGCGCTTGGTGATGTCCTCGTAGCCGGTCAGGATCTGCGGCAGCAGCACCGATGACGCGCCCGAGGAATAGGTGTTCACCGAGCGGACATAGCCGCCCATGGCGATGTTGAGGAAGCGGTGCACCTGGCTCTGCGCGTGATGGAAACGGCCCGCGCTCGACCAGCCGTAGGAGCCACCGAATACCGCGCTGGGGCCGATCGTGTCGCGGATCCGCGTCAGCTCGCCGCCGAGCAGATCGAGCGCCTGCTCCCAGCTCACCGAGACGAAGTCATCGCGGCCGCGCCGATCGTCTGGGCCCGGCCCGCGCTCGAGCCAGCCGCGGCGGATCGCAGGCTGCGCGATGCGCGCCTGGTGGCGCAGCGCGCCGGGGAAATTGTTGATGATGCGGTTCGGATCGGGATCGGCGGCATAGGGCCTGACTTCGAGACCCGCCTTGCCGAGCCGCGCCGAGAACACGCCCCAATGCGAGGTGTGCGGCTTGAAACCGTCGGACAAATCGAGGCCGGGATCGGGGTGGCCAATGGTCTCGCTCATCGATGCTCCTTCATCCCAGGCCGGTTCATCCGAGGCCGGCACCTCGCCGCGCCGTCGCAACGTCCCCGCCAGTATAATGATCCAATCGGCGCACGGTACCCGCTAACACGGATCGCACCGTGCCTTGCCGGCATGACTGCGGGCGACGGCGGCGGAACTTCCCACTGGGGCCGTGCCGCCAAAATATCGAAAACAACCCCATGCAAAGGGCGCCGGGCGGCCGCCGGCGCCCGACAACGCCACTTGACGCGTCGGGCAAATCAGGGATACATTTCCAATATTCCGAAATCGTGCAAGTGCCCCGTCGCCCGCAACAGCAGGCGCGACGGATGCACGTGAGACCGAAACCCCTCCCCACAATCGACATCGCACCGGCTGCCGCAGCGAGCGATCGTCTGCGCGCTTGCCACGCGCATTCCAGGGACTACCCGACATGGATACTGCACCCGACATCACCGTGCCGACGATGCCCGCCGCACCCGGCCCGACCCAGGCTGCCGCAGCCCCGCGGATCAAATTCTCCTCGCATGGCTTCCGCATCGACCATCCTGATCCGGAGCTCGGCGCACGGCTGATGGCGAACGCACTTGGAGTCGCCGACCGCGACGCGATGGACGGCATCCTGCGGCAATTGGTCAAGGCCAGCGTGAGCGGCGGCAAGCCCTGCGAGGTCAACCTCGCCTTCATGATCTCGATGGTGAGAAGCATCGGTCCGCGGGATTCCGTCGAGGCCATGCTGGTGGCGCAGATGGTGTCGGTTCATGTGATGGCAATGCGATGCGCCCATCACCTCGCGCATGCCAAGGACCTCGCCCAGCACGACAGCGCCGCGCGCGCATTGGGCCGGCTCGCCCGCACCTTTCCCGCCCAGATCGAGGCGCTGAACCGCCACCGCAGCCATGGCGAGCCCGCCATCACCGTACAGAACGTCAAGGTCGAGGACGGCGGCAACGCCATCGTCGGCACCGTCACGCAGCATGCGAGCGTGATCGTGTCCGAGAACAGCCCGGCATCCGCGGCGCGGGCACTGAGGCCCGCGGGCGCGAGGCGACGGCGGAATTCCACCGATGCGGCGCGGGACGCACAGGCATGAGCGGCCACATCCAAACGACCGGCCCGATGCTGGCCAGCCGGCGTTGCGGCGCCAGGACTCGCTGCGGCAGTTCTTGCCGCGCGCCGGCGGTGCGCGGCAAGACGCGCTGCCGCATGCACGGCGGCGCAAAGGGTTCCGGCGCGCCTCGGGCGAACCGGAATGCGCGCAAGCATGGCCTGTTCACTCGGCAAGCGATCGCCGAGCGAAGGCAGATCCGGGCGTTGTTGGGAGACGTGCGGAGGATGCTGGAGGGGATGAAGTGATTGCGTTCCGCAAATGGCCGCACGCCTCAACGACCAACGGGCCGCCGGGCGCGAAATCCCGCTGGCCCATTCCCGCTAAAGCATGATCCGGAAAAGTGCGAGGCGGTTTTCCCTGCGACAAACGCGAAGCGTTTGCGCGGAGATCATGCTCAAACAAAGAGCTAAAGCGCGATGACGATTCAACCTAATCTCATCGCGCTTTAATGGATCATGAGGGCTGCGGCGATGCCGAACGCCGTGAGCGTTGCAACGGCCAAACTCATCAGGGTTATCGCTACAGGCCTCGGCATACGTTTAAACCCGCTGACGCAGTAAAAGCTTGCCGGTTGCCGGACATTGCGCGTTCCGCGAAGACAACGCACCCCGTAGCGGCCCCGCGAGCAAAGATCCGGATTCCCGGCGATCAGTGCACGAAAGCCAGCATCAGCGCAAAGGTGACCAGCGCGTAAGTGCTGGTGACGGTGATGCCCAAATACAGACGCTCCATTGCGGCCTCCTGCCCTCAAGGCGCCGCCCCCGCACGATCAACTTAGCGCCCGCTCCGGCCCCGGGCAGCTGGAATTCCGGGTCATGGTAAATCTACGGGACCGTCCATCCGGGCTAGCCCCTGCAAGCTGCCGGCGCCAACCCTGTGGGCTCCTTGCATCCGACTGAGGAAGTAACCCTCTCTTTCCAATTGCCGGCCTGTCGGGCTTATCACCGTCCAGAAGGTTAAGGTGGAGGACGGCGGCAACGCCATCGTCGGCAACGTCACAGCCAAGCCTCGCTTATTCGTCTGGTTGGAAGCCCTCCGGCATTCGAGGGGGACCGTCATCATTCGGCCGATTGCAGGCCGGACAGGGCGCACCGGCGCCTCCGCAAGCGCAGGCGTGCGGACCGGTCCAGGGCTGGTCCTGATGGTTCTCACACACCCATCTTGTGTCGTCGCAAAAAATACAGCGAGGCTTGCTCATAGATCTTCTCGCACCCCACGAAAGAACGGATGCCGCACCTTGCCCTCGGCAGATTTGGCGCGATACTCGATCTCGGCCAGTACCTTCGGCTCAACCCATACGCCCTTGTGCTTGATGCGCTTGGTGTAGGGCTGCGTCTTGCGGATCAGCGGCGTCAGGCGTTTGCGGAGATCGGCGGCCGAGGCCTTGTCGAAGCCGTGGTCGACCTTGCCGGCGTAGATCAGCTCATTGCCCTTGCGCCGGCCGACGTAAATTCCGTCCCATTCGTTGTCGTCCAGTGCAAAGCCGGCGATGGTCAACGTCTCGCGCTGGGCGCAGGTTTTCTTGACCCAGTCGCGGCTGCGGGTGCCGGTCGGATAGGCGCTATCCGCCACCTTCGACACCACGCCTTCATAGCCGAGCCTACAGGCATGCGCGAACATCTTGGGGCCGTCCACCTCGAAGCTTTCGCTGAACTGGACCTCGGTGCCAGCGACGAGCTTCTTCAGCAGCGCTTTGCGCTCCTTCAGCGGCAGCTTCCGGAGATCGCGGCCATTGAGATAGAGCAGGTCGAAGGCCACCATCACGATCCTGGTCGACTTACCGCGCAGCTCGTTCTGCAGCACGGAGAAGTCGGTCGTGCCGTCTGGTGAGGGAACGACGATCTCGCCGTCGATGATGGCTGATGATGCGGAAATGTGCCAGGCGTCTTGGACCACCTTCTTGAAGCGCCTGGTCCAGTCGTTGCCGCGCCGGGTGTAGATCTTCACGTCTTCATTAGCGATGTGAGTCTGAACCCGGTAGCCGTCGAACTTGATCTCGTGAATCCAGCGTGTGCCGCTCGGCACCTTCTCGATCGGCGATGCCAGGGCCGGCGCGATGAAGCCGGGAAAGAGCGCCTTGGTCCCGATCGCCTCGGGCTTCCTACGCTGAAACGCCACAACGCAACTCCACAAACAATAAGCTGATTCAAACTGGCGCAATCGCAATCGTTCCGACGCGGGTCCGCAAATGGAACGGTCGATCATAAACCGAGTTGGCCCTCATCGACAGGGAGGCCGGAATGGCAAAGAAAGCGAAGAAGCAGACCGCGCGCGGTCGCAAGCAGGACCGAGCGCGCGTCGCCGGCGGGCAGGATTACGAAGTGCGCTATGAGGCGAAGAAGACCGGCAAGTCGGCCGCATCGGTGAAGAAGACCGTCAAGAAGGTCGGCACCAGCCGCAAGCGAGTTGAGCGTCGGCTCGGGTCGGCGATGAAAAGGTCGTTAGGAACGGCACCTTCGAAGCGACGTTAGCAATGTGCTGCTCGCGGCAGAGCGGCATCATGGATGAAAGTGCCCCGGCTCTTGCCCCCGAAGACCGGGGCACATTCTCGATCAGTTTGAGCGGCCCCGGCTGGCACCTCGCTGGGGCACCGAATCGGCCTCGGCATGTCCTCTCGCTGGGGCCGTTTCGCTTCGGGGAACAAGCAGGAGTCCAGAGGCCGTTTCGCGAGAGTAAACAGCCCGCTCCTTTGTCTCGGTGGCCGTCAGCCGCAAGCGCGTCGATCGTTGGCCGAGTTGCGGTGCCGGTCGGAGTTAGGGCCTGGTCGGCAGCAATCAACCGGTGCTCATTCGATCCCGAAAGCGCGCTCGTTCGGAAGCGGAATCGGCTCATGGTGACTTCGTCCCAGAAACGTGTCGGGCTTGGGCAACCCCAGCGCAGCGTTGGCTCGGGCGAGGAGATCGTCCGCTGACCTGCGCAGCCGTTCGAGTTCAATCTGCAAATTCGTTGGGCGGTAAACAAGCATTGCCGGCTCCGAATAACTGGACTGCTCGTACAGGATTGAGCGTAGGCCTGAATATTTCTCGGAGCAAGGGCTTAGATGACCGGCCTCGCCGCTCGGCTCGGATCTAATGGGTCGTGGGCGCGGATATAGTCCCAATGATTTGCATGTCTTCTTTCCGCACGGTTACGCGGCGTCCCGTCTCGGCAGCGATCTTTCGGGCGGCTCGCATCGCGGAATCCTCGTCCGTCAGTTCGAGCAGGATGATGCTGCCTGTTCCCGAGAACGCGTCAGGGTTCAAGAGTTCGATGATGAACAATGGTCCCCCCTCCGGACGATCATTTTCACCGCGCGTTTATAGCGGCCTTGACGCACCGCGATTGCGCAGGATCATCCGATCTCGCACGAATCTGGTTCGTCAGCGCCTGCGCTATGATCTCGGCTTTTTCCTTGGTCAGCTTCTCGGCAAAGGGGCCATTTTTCTTTATCTGTGCCGGTCCTTTGAGTTCGCTGTCGTAGACCATCCAGCCAATGCTTCCTTGCCGAACGAGGAAACGGCCTCGCATCGGGCGTTCAATAAATTCCATTGCAACCATCCACCTGTGAAACGCAAGTTCACCGATTAGCTTGCAGGATGGTGTGCTCCGCATTGAACTATGTGAATCGTTGCGATCAACTTTGGACAAGCACCGCTCGCGCTTTCCGCGGCGAACTGAAAACGGCCCCAACGAGGGGGCCGCCAACCCGAGCGATACGGGTTTTCTTCCAGGCAGTCGGGGGGCACCTTGGCTGACCAGAAGCGCCAATTAGACGCTCTTGTCCTCTCGATGGTTCCTTGCCTACTGCGCATATTTTGGGAGAAACTGGCGGTCGCACAGGAGCGTGCTAGCAATAGCTCCGTCGGGTCGCGCCCCGGCAATATCGGACGACTGGGCCTCAGCAACGGCGTTTCGGCGTGCTGGGGCCTTTTTGCGATTACCTAAAGGGGGCGCCATCGAATTGCTAGGAAGTCGCCATCTCGCCAGACGAGCTGACACGAACTTCGGCTAGCTAAGGGCTTCAAGAGATTAACACATGCAAGTGCCGGAACTTTCGTCGCCAGCATGATCCGGTGAACCTGCCTCCAACAACACAGACCGGAATCAGGTAGCGGCTCCAGCACCGGCCTCCCGGCCCCCAGAGGTGCTGGGGCCGTTTTTACAATTAAGGGGTAATCCAAGGTGCCGTCGGCGTTTGTCGCATTCCCCGGTAATATGCAGTGCGCTCTCGGACATGAGCGCGCGTGGGGACGGCTCTGGCGCGCACGCTAGCCCCGCAAAGCGCCGGAGCCGTCTCACGGCGGCGACGGGTGCTATCCTACATGAGATGGATCACCGGCTCATAGCGGTCCAGATGCGCGGACCGAGGCTGGGGCTAATAACCGGCTCGTGGTGATCGCCAACAGAGCCAGACGGCCGAGCGCCGTCAGCCAAGCGCGGGCCATCGCCCTCGCTGAGGGCATTTTCTTGGGCCAAGAAAAAAGCCCGGCGCGAGCGTGGTCGGCTTTCTCTTGGGCGGATGCGAAAATGAAAGAGGCCGCCAACGGAGGCGGCCGTAGCCCAAATTGGGTCATTCCGTCATTTGGTCGCTCCAGATGCGTTCGCCGCATTTGCATTCCATGAGCCGCACGGTTTTCCCGCCGACAGGATCGAGGAAGGCACGGACGAGTTCGGGGATGTCAGAGCATCTGGGGCACTGCTGCCAGTTCATGGCTTTGTGCGGCGTCGTTCGCTGATCTAGAGTGGGCTGGTTCACTTCAGTTCTCGATGCGCTCTTAGTGGACTCCTTAAGTTACAAAGTGAACAGTTGTTCCTGGGTTGCGCCGCGAATCCTAAAAAGGCATGGAACACCTTGGAGCATGCTGTTCCAGCCAAAGGCCTTTGTTTGCCTCGAAAAGCGCTAGCTCTAACCGGAACGACCGAAGGCCGGCCTCGGCGAGATGGCGTCGCCTCTGTTCACGCACCAGGATCGCATATCAATGGCTCGCTGAGCGCGATCCAATAACGCTATCGTCTCTTCGCTGAATGGCTGGCTCATGGCGCAGCTCCTCCTTGCAGGCGGGAGCGCGCTCGGTCTTCAGCCACCGACGCCTACGGACAAAGCCTTCGCCGGTGATCGCGGGACAATGAGCCAGTGCAGCAAGCCTGGCAAGTTGATTTACTGTCCACCCGCGCCGGTCATCCCTTTCGGGACGACCGACGGCGAGCTTTGGGCCGGGCATCCCGTGCTAAGGGAGATACTGTCCTAATTAGGACACTCGACCGAACAAACGAGAAGGACCGGCAAATCCCGGGAAGATGAGATGACCAGGATGTGCAATTGGTACTGGCATTTCAGGACGAAACAATTCGGAGAACATCTTGCCAGCTTGGGCCGAAGAGGAAGAGCAGCGCCTGCTACAGATGATCCGCGAGACCGAGCTGACCCAGCGCGAGATCGCCCAGAAACTCGGCCGCACAGAGGCCGCAGTCAGCGCCCGACTGACGATAATGAGGAAGCGTCTCGCGGCGGGGAGCTAGGCTCGCTCAACAGCTTCTTCCCGCGAAGAATCTTCACTTAAGATAAGGCCGGAACCTAGATGGGACACGGCTCCTGACACGCCTAAGTAAATGCGAACACCAAGGCCGCGGCGCAAGCTCTCCATATGTTCAGGTTCAGTCACGGCGACGGCGTCGAGTACAGCCTCATGGCGTTGGTGGCGATATCGTTCGTAGCGCTCATCGTAGGCGTCGGCGCCCTGTTTATGTGATGAGCCTGCCATCTCATGGATGATCCAACCGTCTTGGCCTCAGCGTGTACCCCCTCGCTGGAGCCATTCTTTGGGGCGCCAGCCTAACGGTGCTATCCCGCCGCCGAAAATCAAACCGGCAGCTCGATACCTCGCAGCTTGAGCAGGTCCTCGATCTCAATGGCCCGCCGGGCTTCGCGCGCTTTTTTCAGCAAATGCTCGCGCTCTGCTCCGGGGGGAAGACCTGCCGCTTTCGCCCTCGATTCCTGA
The DNA here is from genome assembly GCF_054059095.1 of Bradyrhizobium sp. USDA 4510. Classification (NCBI taxonomy): domain Bacteria; kingdom Pseudomonadati; phylum Pseudomonadota; class Alphaproteobacteria; order Hyphomicrobiales; family Nitrobacteraceae; genus Bradyrhizobium; species Bradyrhizobium sp. USDA 4510. Next base: position 6,080,738 of record NZ_JBSSBT010000001.1, read on the forward strand.
GCAAGCCGGTCAAGCCGAGCGGTGAGCGACAACGTTTGTATCGTCCGTTTGCGCCGTTTCTTTACCATGACAGTTCGCCTGACATTCCAACTAGCGACCGTCAGAACACCAGCCGCACGGGCTCGCATTGTCCTGGGATAATCTAGGCGCTCGAAATTTTTTCATCCGTTAGGAACTGACGCGCCGGTGCTTTTTGAGCGAACAGGTCTCAGCTTGAATTTCGCAGCGGGTGGTCAGCCACTTTAAGACCGGGCCAGATTGGCAGGTCGCCTGCCTTCGGGATGCTTGTCGATTGTCCGCTTCGCTGCAGCGATCGCTTCTTGAGTACGTTGGTAGGTCATTGTTCTGATGGTTTGGCCGCCGGCGATCGGCGTGACTTCGACCAAGAACCCACCGCCGGGTTGCTCGATAATCACCAATCGGTGCGCTAGATATTCAAATTCGTCAGTCACGTTAGTGAACTCGTTCTGGATTTCGGAACAAGCGGGTAAGGCCTGGAATGTTCCAATAGTGAGGTGGGACTTTGGGCGCAGCATGCTCTGCGACGGTGTCAGCGCTCTCCCGGCCACCAGGTTGAGGGCGGGTTCATGGCGGAGATCTTAGTCGTCCGCAGTACCACAAGATGGCTGCGCTTGAACGGGTAGCCGGAGCGTCGCGAGCACAGCTTGCAGCGCATATAGCGCTCCAGCTCGTGGATCGGCGTCCACTTCGGCCGCCTCACGATATCGAGCGCGACCGTCTGATGCGTCTCGCAGCCGAGGCATTTCACTTCGAGGTAGCGGAAACCGGCGTTGAGTGCATCGCCGAGCGCGGGCGACGGCTGGGCGGGCCCCTGAAAAGCGAGCATGCGGGCGTTCCATGCCCGGCAGGCCGCACCATCCGCCTCGAGCCGAGCCTCCTTGGCGCGCTCGGCCAGATGCCTGACCGTCGCTCCGAACAAGTACTCCCGAGATTTAGAGCCCATGCTGGTCACAAAAGCCGGATTCTCCTGTCGTTGCAAATTCCCAAGATATGGTCGCGCGGAACCGGTCCTGAGTACAGAAATCAGGCCGGTCAGTCGTTGTACTGGTTGCAGTCGGCGGCAGCGAGTCGATCGTTGTGCAATACGATCTGATCTCCGCCGTGGCAGCGATTTCAAGAAGACTCTGCAGCGGCCGCAACCTCGACTGCGAGCACCGCCGGTAACTGATCCGCCGACGCATCCTGCGCGTTTCAATCCGAGGCCCGCGTCATTTTCAGAAACAAATCTCCGGGCGAAACGAGCGCCCGAGTGTGTCATCACAACGGAATTGTTTGCTCGATAGACGGCACGACCCAGGATAAATTTCATGATTGTGCGGGGACTTGTTTTCGTCATCCTCACGCTTTTCCCGGCAGGCGCAATTGCCAGAAGCTGGTTTCTCAATGGCGTCGGGAGCAGCGGCATTTATCACATCTGGGAGTTCGGCGACGACGGCCTGGTGTCGAGCCTGACGCCGGCGCTGTCGCCGCCCGATGGCGTTCTTCATTTGGCGTGGCCATCCGCGATCGCGCCGGATGCGCATACAAGGCGTCTTTATGCGTCAGCCTATACGACGGGCTGGTTTCAGCTGCGGCTCTGGACGTCGACGAACGAAGGAGCCTGGATTCCGCAGGGAATCGCCCTTCAGTCGGACGCGTCCGAGCCCGGCGGGATCGGCCCGGCGCAGGTGGTGTATGAGCCTGGAGCAGCCGAGCCGTACATGATCTATTACCTCGACCGCGCGGCGAAGCAGATCAAGCTTGCGACCAGCGTTGACGGCATGACGTTCACGCGCCACGGCGCCGTGATCACGCCCTCACTGCCCGAGGAAGCGTCCGGGCTGTCGATCAGCTATGCCTGTCGGCGCGCGAACGGCGAATATGTCATCTTCTATCACGGCTACTACAACAACACGCAGAACGCCGTCGCGCTGGTTGCCACGGCAGATGGCCCGCACGGCCCGTTCACGAAGAAGACCGTCATTGCGCGGCCGGATGGTTTTGCGTCGACGCTTTCCGCCCACCGTCTCAATGCAACCGCCACCGCTGATGTCGCGGTGCCGCTGGGGATTCCCCTGCTGGTCGGTGGCGGCACGGCACGACAGGAGGCCAACGTCGCAATCAAGCAGGATGAGACCACGATCTGGTTCGAGCGGCCATTCGTGTTCGATCACGCTTCGGATCGTCTGGTTTCGGTCTCGCGAAACAAGGTGGAGCTGTCCTACGCCCAGGAGCAGCCGGACGGCAGCTGGCGCGGCGTCTTCTCGCTCTACAATCCAGATCCTGGCGTCGCTTCAGAATATACGACGGAGGGCAGCGCCCGATCCCTGACCGCGCCATGGTCGTATGCGAGAACCGGGTTTCGCTTCAAGCCATGGTATCGCGGCGGGGAAAATTCGACCGAGAACCCGACGCCGCTGCTCAGCAACGACGCGTGTTCGAGCTAGAATGGCAGGCGCATCGTGAACGCCGGCCTTAATGCTCCGGACGATGCCCCCGCTTCCGGCGACACGGTTCGGCTGCGGCCGACGAGACAGCCGCCGGGCTGACCGAGGACCATCCGCTTCAGCCCGACTATTGGTGGAGCTGTTCCTGGAGCTGTTCCTGGAGCTGTTCCTGGAGCTGTTCCTGGAGGCCGTTGCGCAATCGAGGACGATCTGCCAGTTTTCAACCTTTGATCAACGGGCGATCCCTATCGCGGGCACAGGATGCGACAGGTCTGCCAGCGTGAGGCCAGGATCCGGACACGGAGCGCGTGAAGACGTCTGATGCCCGAAACAGGTGAATTTCAAGAATCCAGTTCGGCCGCCTTGCAGCGCGCCTTCGCGCAGGCCGTCGCGCTGCATCAGCGAGGGCAGCTCGCGGCAGCAGAGAAGATCTATGAAGACATGCTCCGACAGCAGCCGGACAACTTCGATGCGCTGCATCTGCTGGGCCTGATTTCGGCGCAGACCGGCCGCAGCGAGCGCGGCGTCGACCTGATCCGGCGCGCGATCAGGCTCAACGGCAACGTCGCGGACGCGCACAGCAACCTCGGCAACGCGCTGCGCGCGTTGCGCCGCTTCGACGAAGCGCTCGCGAGCTTCGATGTGGCGGTCGCGCTCAGGCAAAACCTTGCGCCGGCGCTCTATAATCGCGGAATCACGCTTGCGGACCTCGGGCGCCACGAGGAGGCGCTCGCAAGCTACGATCGCGTGCTCGCGCTCGTGCCCGACCATGCGGATGCCCATCGAAACAGGGGCGCCGCGCTGAGAAAGCTGCAGCGGCCCGAGGAGGCGCTGGCGAGCCTGGACAGGGCGATTGCGCTCAAGCCCAACGACGCCGGTGCACACAACGATCGCGGCAACGTGCTCAACGACCTCAAACGGTTCGATGATGCGCTCGCGAGCTACGACCGGGCGCCGGGAATTCCCGGCGCGTGCTACAATCGCGGCAACGTGCTGGTCGAACTGGATCGTCTCGAAGAGGCAGTTGCAAGTTACGACAAGGCGATCGCCCTGCGGCCCGACTATGCCGAAGCCTACAACAACCGCGGCTCGGCGCTGTTCAGGCTCAGGCATCATGAGGCGGCGCTCGCCAGCATCGACAAGTCGATCCGGCACAAGGGCGACGATGCGGCTGCTTACGCCAACCGCGGCAAGGTTCTATCCGTTCTGGCGCGCTACCCCGAGGCACTCGCCGCCTATGACAAGGCCGTCGCGCTCAAACCGGACCAGGCCGACATCGAAGGCTATCGTCTGCACGCCAAATCCCACATTTGCGACTGGGCCGGCTTTGACGCCGAGTGCGACCGACTTGTCGAGTTGATCAGGACCCGGAACGCGACGACGCCGCCATTTCTGTTTTGTAGCGTTCCTTCATCGACCGCCGACCAACTGCTGTGCGCCACGCGATGGACCGCGAAGAATCATCCGCCGTCCATAAGCCAGCGCTGGCGGGGCGAGCGCTACCATCACGATCGAATTCGCATCGGCTATTTCTCGTCGGATTTCTGCAACCACGCGACATCGCTCTTGATGGCAGGGATGTTCGAGTGCCACGACCGGTCGAAATTCGAGACGGTGGCAATCTCATGGTCGCCCAACGCCCCCTCGGAGATGCGTCAACGGCTGGAGGCGTCGTTCGATCGATTTGTCGAGGTCCGGGACATCAACGACGATGAGGTCGCCGACCTGATCAGACAATTGGAAATCGACATCCTGGTCGATCTGAAAGGCTTTACCGGGGGATCCCGCACCAGAGTCCTCGGCCGCCGACCCGCCCCCATCCAGGTCAATTATCTGGGCTATCCGGGAACGCTCGGTGCCCCGTTCATCGATTACATCATCGCCGACCGTACGGTGATTCCGGATCACCATCGCGAATTCTACAGCGAAAAGGTGGTCGCCCTGCCCGACAGCTATCAGGCCAACGACGACAAGCGCGTCATTGCCGATCGCGTGTTCACGCGCGGCGACGTGGGGCTGGCGCCGACGGGCTTCGTGTTCTGCTGCTTCAACAACAACTACAAGATCACGCCTGACATGTTCGATCGGTGGATGAGGATTCTCGGCCGCGTCGAGGGCAGCATGTTGTGGCTCCTCGAAGCCAACGCCGACTCTGCCGCAAATTTGCGAAAGGAGGCGGTCGCGCGTGGCGTCGCTGCGGAGCGCCTTGTGTTCGCACCGCGTATGTCGTCACCCGACCATCTCGCACGCCATCGCCTCGCCGGCCTGTTCCTCGACAGCACGCCCTACAACGCCCACACCACCGCCAGCGATGCGCTATGGGCCGGCCTGCCGGTGCTGACCATTCTCGGCGACACGTTTGCGAGCCGGGTCGCGGCGAGCTTGCTCCATGCGGTCGGCCTGCCCGAGCTCATTGCGGAATCTCCGGAGGCTTATGAGCGCATGGCGGTCGATCTTGCGACCGATCCTTCGAGGCTCGCGGCGCTCAGCACCAGGCTGGCGGCCAACCGGCTGACGGCGCCGTTGTTCGATACCAAACGTTTCACCCGGCATATCGAGGCCGCCTACACCACGATGTATGCGCGTCACCGGGCGGGCATTGCGCCGGACCATATCGTCGTCCCGGCGTGATCGTTGCTGCCTGACGGCAGTCGCTCGTCAGCGGAGCGCTGAGAGCGAAGTCAATCCCTTGACGGCCGGCCGGTCGAGACAATAGATGACAATCATCATATAACGACCCGACGCCCGGGCAGGTTCGAATCCCGGCCATGCCGGTTCGCACCAGGGCGCGACAGGAGAGCCATGCGTCGAATTGTTGTGACGGGCCTGGGGACGGTGTCGCCGCTGGGCTGTGGCACCGAACTGGTGTGGTCGAGGCTGCTGGCGGGGCATTCCGGGCTAACGGCATTGCCGGAATGGGCGGCGGCGCTGCCGTCGCGCGTCGCAGGACAGGTTCCTGACAAGGCCGGGGATGCCGAGGGCGGCTTCGATCCTGACCTGGCGGCCCCGCGCAAGGACCAGAAGAAGATGGACCGGTTCATCCTGTTCGCGCTGCTCGCAGCGGCTGAAGCCGTGGCGCAAGCCGGCTGGATGCCGGCCGACGCGCAGGCGCAGCAGCGCACCGCCACCGTGATCGCATCCGGGATCGGCGGGTTTCCCGCGATCGCGGACGCCGTGCGCACGGCGGAGAAGAGCGGCCTGCGCCGGCTGTCGCCGTTCACCATTCCATCCTTCCTGGCCAATCTCGCGGCCGGGCACATCAGCATCCGCTACGGCTACAAGGGGCCGATCGGCGCGCCGGTGACCGCCTGCGCCGCCAGCGTTCAGGCGATCGGCGACGGCGCGCGCCTGATCAGATCGGGCGAAGCCGACATTGCGATCTGCGGCGGCGCGGAGGCCTGCATCGATCCGGTGAGCCTCGGCGGCTTTGCGGCGGCGCGGGCGCTCTCGACGTCGTTCAACGACACGCCGGCGCGGGCGTCGCGGCCGTTCGACCGCGACCGCGACGGCTTCGTGATCGGCGAAGGCGCGGGCGTCCTCGTCATCGAGGGGCTCGAACACGCGCTTCGGCGCGGCGCGAAACCGATCGCCGAGCTCATCGGCTACGGCACGACGGCGGACGCCTATCACATCACCGCTGGTCCCGAAGACGGCGACGGCGCCCGGCGCGCGATGGAGGCGGCGCTGCAGCAGGCCGGGCTGCGGCCCGGCGAGGTCCAGCATCTCAACGCGCACTCGACATCGACGCCGGTCGGCGATCTCTCCGAGCTGGAAGCGATCAAGCGCGTGTTCGGGCGCGCGGGAGGAATTGCCGTCAGCGCCACCAAGTCGGCGACCGGACATCTACTCGGCGCCGCCGGTGGCATCGAGGCGACCTTCACGATCCTGGCGCTGCGCGACCAGGTCGCGCCGCCGACGCTCAATCTGGAGAACGCCGATTCCGCTGCACAGGGCATTGACCTCGTCGCGAACGTCGCGCGGCCGATGGCCATCGAACACGCGATCTCGAACGGCTTTGGATTTGGCGGCGTCAACGCCAGCCTGGTTTTTCGACGGTGGTCTTAAGGCGGTCGGGCGTTGCGCTCAGCGCACTCCAATCCGTTCCCCGTCCTGCTTGCGGACGTAGAGATGACGTTCCAGCACGGATTGCATGTTCTCGAACATCGAATAGAGATCGTCGCAATAGACCGACGGATTGTCGAAACCGTTCTTCGTGGAGAAGCGGTGCGGAAGGTAGCCTCCGCCGCAGGCGTTCATGAACTTGCATTGCCGGCACTTCTCGCAAAGATTGACTGAAGCATCGCGTGCGGCTTTCCAGCGCGGCTCGGTCCTGACGTCGTCGATCGCGTGATCGAAGATGTTGAACCGCGTGTTGGTGAAACCGTCACCCGCAATGCGCAACACGTCGTGGGCCTCCACCGTGCCGTCGGTCATGACCGTGCAAAGCTCGACCGGCTTGTGGCCGACACCTTCGGTCGGCGCGTTGTTGCCGATCAGGGCCGCGACCATGTCGGAAATGATGCGGACATTCGATGTCGGCGTCGTGCGATTGGCTTCCAGCCACAAGTCGAAAAGGCCGTTATAGAACGGGGCAATGGACGACGGCTTCTCGTCCACCGTCGCGTCGGGAATCATGATGTCGTAGTTGGCGATGCCGCACGCCGCGAAAAAATCCGCGTACTCCTGCGGCGCGTAGGCCGGGTTGCAAACCGCGAGGGCGATCACGCCGATGTCGCGCGATACCAGCATGCGGGCGGCGCGTTCCACGGCGGCATGGGTGCCGGTCCCTTGAAACGTCTTGCGGTGAGCGTCGTGAATATGTGCCGGCCCATCGATGCTGATCGCCACCGAAATATTGCGGGCCTCGAAGCAGTCGAGCCATTCATCGTCAATCAGGATGCCGTTGGTCGTCACCGCGATCGGGATCTCGCAGCCGGTCCGGGATGAAATGCCCTCGCAGCCCTCCGCAAAACGGTGAAAATTATCGACACCCCAAAGCAGCGGCTCACCGCCGTGCAGGATCACGGGAAAGTCGACGAGGGAGTATCTGGCGACGTGCTGTTCGAGGCGCAGCAACAGCTGTTGCAGCACCTCGGCACTCATCAGCTTGGGCTTGTCATAGACGGCCGCATCGCGAAACCAGTAGCAATAGGAGCAATCGATGTTGCACCTCGCCGCTACCTTGACCAGCAACTGCGTGATCGGCTGCTCCTGGAACGCGACGGAATTTGAAGCGTCAACCGACATGCGGATTACCGGCAAGCTGCGATCGGCCTAGATCATGATGCGTTTCCACGGAACCGCATCATGATCTCGTCTGTTTGTTTGAGCATGATCATTTTGGAAAACCGGTTTCCACTTTTCCGGATCATGCTCTAGTAGCCTCTGACGAAGCCACCTCGTCGGAACGCGCCTGCTCCGGGATAATATCCGCCGGCCCTGCGAAATGCGCCGGCTCCCGGATAGTAGCCGCCGCCCCTGCGAAAGCCGCCCGCATAGGGCCCCCTGGCAAAGGCCCCGCGCCTGAAATAAACCTGAGTTGCCTGAGGCTGTTCGGAAATCAACCCCAGCTGGAAGCCCTGTACGTCTTGAGGGCTCTGTTCTTGCAAGCTCTGTTCTTGAGGGCTCTGTTCCTGAGCGCCCTGTTCCTGAAGGCTCTGCTCGCGCACACCACTCAGCAATGCGTCGATACCCTGATGATCGCTTTCGATTGTCGCACCCGGCCCGTGCAGTTGCAGCAGGCTCGCCAAGACCGTCAGCGTGATCGCCATCGTTGAGCTCCTTTTCGCGATATCGCAATCAAACGAAATGTCGGCGCGTGCCTTACGCCGGTCGAGCAACTGAAAGTATAGCAGCGGATTTGCAGCGGAGTCTAGGTATCGCGTCTGATGCTGCGCCGATCAGTTCGCGATGGGCGAACGACCAGGGCACGCTCTCGCGCGAGCCCGTTCCGAAAGACCTGCGCAATCGTTCACGAATGTGATCGCGGCCAACGGCACCGCAATCTGAATCGGGAGCCGCAGCCATGCGCTCGAAATGGCCGCTTTTGCGTGCCGAAGCGGGTCAGTTCCGGGTTTGCGGATGAGGGCTCAATGGCGCGCCAATCGGAACGAAACTGCGAACTCTTATGTGATTGAAACTGCAATGCGACCTTTAACAATACCCGATTGAGGCGTGCGTCCGCACTCACAATTCCCGAGCCCATTGGAGCGCGATGACTTTTCTTCGAATCGTCATCCCGCTCTGGCCCTTTGATTTGACACGATCTTTTCGGACACCGCTACACGCTTTTCCGGATCATGCTCTAGTGACCGGCGGAGCGTCGGTTCATTTCCTCAAGGGGCTCGCGCAGGGCATCGAACTGGGTACCGAAACCTTTCCAGTCTCCCGCCTTCAATCGCTCCATCGCCTGATTGTAGTGATCGAGCGCCTGCTGCGCCGGGCTCGCCGTCCCGCCCGCAGGGGACACCGTTTCCGTTGCGTTTGAAACCGCCGGCACCGCACCGGGCTCCGCGAACAACGCGGCCAGGGCGTCAGCGAGCGTCTCCTTCATCACGACGTGCTCACCGTAGGCCGCGATCACGCGTTTCAGCTCCGGCAGGTGTCCAAGCTCGGCGCGCAAATAGAGCGGCGAGACATAAAGGATCGAGTTCTCGATCGGGATCACCAGCAGGTTCGCACCGCGTATCACCCGCGAGCCCATCTGATTCCACAGCGTGAGTTGTTGCGAGATCTCGGTATTCTGATTGATCCGTGCCTCGATCTGAAACGGCCCGTAGACAAGCTTGTCCTTGGGGAACTCGTAGACAATCAGCTTGCCGTAGTCGGGGGCGTCGCAACGCGCCGCGAGCCACGCGATCATATTGTCGCGACGGCTCGGTACCATGGGAAGCATCAGGAAGAACTCGGCCTGCGGCTCGCCGGGCAGCCGCATGATGATGTAATAGGGGGTCATCACCGAAGTGCCGTCGCCGCCCGGCTGTCGCGGAAACTGCCAGAAGTCCTCGCGGTTGTAGAATATTTCGGCCTGCTCCATGTGGTAGGTCTGATACAGCCGCGCCTGGATCAGGAACAGATTCTCCGGATAGCGGATATGCTTCTGCAAATCCGCCGGCATGGCCATGAACGGCTTGAACAGGTCCGGGAAGATGCGCTGGTAGGTCGCTGCAATGGTGTCGCTTGGGTCGATCAGGTAAAAATCGACCGTCCCGTTATAGGCATCGACGACAATTTTCACCGAATTCCTGATGTAGTTGAGATCGAGCTCCGGCACGGGCTGCGCTGAGGGGAAATAGGAGCTCGTGGTGTAGGCATCCTGCATCCAGAACAGCCGACCGTTGCTGACGACCAGATAGGGATCATGATCGAGCCTGAGGAATGGGGCGATCGTGCGCACCCGTTCCGTAATGTTGCGCCGGATCATGATCCGGCTGTCGGCCGTGATATAGCTTGAGAGGACCAGATTCGCGTCGTTGAAGTAGTAGGCGAACAGCGTTCTCCATCCCAATGCTCCGATCGGCACACCGCCGCTGCCGTCATAGGCCGCATAGACGTTGTCCTTCCCCTTCGGATAATCGAACTCCGGGATGCTGGCCTTGACGATGACGTAGTCGTCGCTCTCTTCGCCGAAATAGATGCGCGGTTCGTCGATCCTGGGGCCACCGTCGGCAACGGGCGGAATATCGCGCAAATAGAAGAACGGCAGTCCTTCCGTGCTCTTGCGGGTGACCGGGCTCATCACTGCGCCGTTGCCGTGCGTAAACAGCACGTGGCGGTTGACCCAGGTCTGGGCGTTCGCCGGCAGCAGGGAGGCCCGGAGTTCGCGGGCCGAGAGCATCACGCTCTGGTAGGAGCCGTCGAGCCAATAGCGATCGACGTCAAGATCGTGGAATTTGTAATAGGTACGGATCTCCTGCAGCTGCGCGTAGGTATTCGACAGCGGCAGCCAGTCCCACAGCCGGATGTTGTCGATGGTCGCCTTGTTCGCTTCCAGCGTCTTGAAGGTCAGCCTCTGTTCAGCGGCAAACGGCTTGGTTGCGATCCGGTCGAGATTGTAGGCCTGCCTGGTGAGCGCAATGTTGCGTTCGATGTAGGGCTTCTCCAGTTCCAACTCCGTCGGCTTGACGACGAAGTGCCGGAAAAGCGAAGGGACGAGGCTCGACAGCATGACAGAGCTGACGCCGACGAGGATGAACGCGGCGGCAAGAAGCCGGTAGGTGCACGCCCGCAAATTGGCCCATGCGATGAGCGCCGCGATGATCGAAAGCCCGATCATCAACCACAGAGCCGGCAGCCCCAGATGGACATCGGTGTAGCTCGCCCCGACCACGACACCATTGTCGCCGTAGAGCAGCAGATAGCGGTCGAGCCCATAGGACCAGGCTTTCACCGCGAACAGAAGGCCAATCAGCGCCGAGCCATGCGCGATCACGGTCGGCGAAATTGAACGGTTGTGAACATCGTATTCGATGTCGCCGCGCACCCAGTAGATCGCTCCGGCAAACAGCGCGCCCAGGATAATTGTCAGCAGCATCCAGTTCTTGATCGCGATATAGGCGGGTAGCGAAAAGAGATAGAACCCGATGTCCTTGTTGTAGAGCGGATCCTGCGCACCGTAGGGCACGTGGTAGAGAAACTGCAGGAAGATGTTCCAATTGCCGACTTCGCCTGCGGCAACCAGCACGGCGAGCACACCCGCACCGAGCGCGACAAACCGCGGCCGGGCTAATTGGTCGCGCAGTTCTACGAACGGATCGGGCGGCGCCGTAAAACCGGCGACCTTCCCCGGGGCAACTCGGTTCTGTAGCGGCTGCTGCATGGCAAACAGCACCGCCAGGACTCCGTTCAGCGAGAGGACGACGGTGGTCACCGCGAAGACGGAGAGAAAGACGATTGCCTTGGCGCCGATCGCCGTCAGGAAAACCTGTAGGTAGCCGATCGATGAAAACCACAGCCAATCGACCAGGAAGTCGCTCGCGAACGAGAGCAGGATCAGGCAAATCGTGATGACGATGGCCGCAACGATCAGCCTGACCACGCCACTTTGCCGTGGTCCTTTCCGGCCGGGTCCGGTAATCCCGATCGTCATGGCTTCATCATAGCGGAAACGAGGGACGCCCGCCGCTTGTTTCGTGGTGGGGATTGCCCGCCAAGGCGCGATGAGGGCTCGAAGCTGCGTCACCGGGACGCAAATGAGCACAAGGCGGCAACTGCTCAGGCGGCCGGCGTGATCAATCAGTCGTCGAGCAGGAAAGCTCCCGGCGAATGGAGCCGTATCGTAAAATGTCGTGGAATAGCGAACATTTGGCGCTCCCTAGGGAACTGAAATAAGAAAGCGAATTCAATACCTTATGGAATCGTTTGGGTAAGACACGCCTCATTGTATTTCAAGGCGTTTCAAAATGACCACCCAAACGTGAGAGTCATAATATCCCAGCCTACTTTTCCATGACTGTCGAATGAGTGAACTTCAAATGGGAGCGACACTCGAGCAGGTGGCCTTCCGATCGACAGCGGATTGGACAGTCAGCATGAATACAGGAAGATTAATACCCTCTTCCGACAAGCTGCCTCCTATGTTCCGATGGTGTTTGCTCCAAAATCTGCCCTGATCGGAACAAACGGTCGGTGGGCCCTATCTTCGGGATCGGTCGGGACCGCTCCCCAAAGATCCGTTCTCACAATCTTTCGAGCCCGACCGGCCGCATGATCATTTGCATGGTCGGCCTAGGCGCCCGGGAGAACATCGACTGGCATGCGTTTTCCTACGACAAGTCGTTCACGCCGGCGGCGCGCGCAACGCGAACTCTGCTCAGCACGAATGCCAGCGATGTGTCGAAGGCAACGAATCTAACCGCCAACTAGCGGATCGAGGTCAGCGATTGAGTCCGTCGGGGTCGTGCCCGTCGGTCAGATCCGCCCGAGGCCGACGCTCGCGAAACCCTTCGCGCAATAACTCTTTGCTGTCCGATGAGCCCATCGAAGCCGATCTCGAAGAGTATCGATAAATGTCTTGCGGGCTCAACGAGGCGACCAGCTCAATTATTGGCTATTGCCAGAATGAAAGCTGGCTGCTGAACAGTTGGATTCTAAGCTCGGTGACGGTGGTACGCCGGTAGGCCGCGACCTGATCCAGTATCCGATTCTGCAGATTCCGGAAATGATCCTCCAGCGGAGGAAAGTACGAAATACCCTTCTCGGAATAGCTGATCGTGAATCGAAGATGCTTATCTTCCATGTCGCCCCGCTTCTTGAGCAGGACGAAGACAAGCGTTTGAAGCTTGTCGATGCTCTTTACGAACTTGGCTTCCTGGCTCAGTGCGTCGCGATACTCGTTGAGCAGGGTTCGCTGCTCCTCGACGGCGTCCGCAGGGAGTCGATCCAGGTACTTGGCGAGAGCCAGTTCTTCGGCCGCGGCTCGTTGTCGAGCGACTTCCTGGTTGAAGGCATGGGTCGTCCGTCCGGTCCCGTCGCGCCCAATCGGGCTATCGTCTCCTGAAATGATCTCCAAAATATCGTGGAGGGCGGCGATTCGTAGGATCTTCGTCTGATCGAGATCCGGGTGGCGCGGAGCCAGAAGCGTGCAAATGTATGCGAGGTGCCAGCTATGCTCGGCGACGCTCTCAAGGCGAGGAAATGGCTCTATGCGCGCCGCGTACTCGGAAGCCCGGGTCTCTTCTTCCCAGAAACGCTGGTGGAAATAGCGCCGAACGTTGTGCAAACCCATCGCCCACACGATCGCCTGGACGTCGCGATCGACGTATTTCGAAACGTCGTCCGTCCTCTGGCTCTCAGCAACAGTGTAATATCTACGGACCATGGCGGTCATCGGACAACTTTCTGCCTCTGCCTCTGCGTCGCGGAGCGGTCTGGGTCATTTGGCCAAAACCGTCCGATCAAGCGCAGTGACTACAATCCGAGGCGCCAACCACTCTACCGATAGGAGTCGAACACGACCGGCGCCCAGCTTGTTCCAACCGACCTTGTCCCCATTATCCACGATTCTAACCGGGCAGAATCGGATTGCAAGAGTCCCCCTTATTTCGCTGGATTTTCGAGCATTTTCGCAAGATCGATGAACTGAATGAGGCTGATGATCGTCTCCATCGCGCGTCTCCGCCATTCATTGTCGGCCTTCGTGGGATCGGCCTTGTCGGAAACAGCCCTGATCACGGCCACGTCGACACCGAATTTGGCGGCTGCGGCGAACACACCGCCGGCCTCCATTTCCACGCCGGCGAGCTTGGGGAAGGCGCTCCTCAGATCCTTGGCATGATCGAGGCTGCTGACGACTTCGTCGACGGATGTCAGCGGCTCGTAACGGATGTTTGGTCTGCGATCCTTGGGCCAGTTCGCGGCCTTGTGCGCCATTGCGACCCAGTCGTCTTCCTTGAATAGGTTGGATTCGAGGTATCGCTTCAGCCGCGGATCGGACCTATAGGCCTCGAGGCGGAATTCCGGAATTTCGCTATCCTTGATCTTGCGGAGCGCCAAGTCGAACACCTGCTCCGGGACCATGACCGCCCCTTCGGACACCTTCGCGTCCGCGAACCCCCCGGCCAGGCCCGTGACAAGCAGCAGGTCCGGTTTGGGGTTCGCTTGTTGAAGGTATTCCATGGTCGCGACCGCTGCGGCGACCCTGCCCATCGCATGCGCGCAATAGACCTCGAGCCTGATGCCGTCCTTCTCGCCAACGAGATGGTGATCGTGTTCGTCCCTGCTCAGCTTGAGATCGCTGCGCCCGAGAACCTGCCGTTCTTCGTCGAGCGCGACGAAGATCGCGATTCGCTTCAGTTGCATTCCGATGTCCTCTATTTCTTGGTGCCGGGCTGCGGGTGATTGAGATATCAGGGTTTGCCCGGGCATGCGCTCGGCGGCCTTGGCCAAGATCTCGTCCATTTCGTCCAGCTCGCCTGATGTCAAGATCCAGTCTCGCCTGGGCTTGGCCCGCGACTTTACCGCCGCGGCCAGTGCTGCGCCTCGCGCACCGAGCTTCCTGCCGTAATCGGCCGCAGAGTGCTTCAGAGCCTCCCGGTCGCCCGCCAGAAGGCGGTACTTCGCCGTGAAGCCGAGATAGCCCTGGCGAGCCCTCAACGAGATCATCGATTCCGCGGCCAACATCTCGACCAGCTCGCGAATGCCGAGTGGCTCTAGCGATGTCTCGAAATTGCGGTAGCTCAGAGCTGGGTCGCCGCCACACGCGGCACGGCGGAGATCGCGCCAGCCATGTCGCAAATCGTGCAGGGTCTCAGTGCGATACTCTTCGCAATAGCTCTCCACGAAATCGCTCTGCAAAATACGTTGGAGGGGATCTTCGACCTCGCGGTCGCCATCCGTCAGTCGGTTTTGGATGCCCTGCCAGATGATGCCAGCATCATTCCGACGAATGAGCTCGGGGATTTTCGCGATGCGCCGGACTGCACGCAAGCCGAGCCGCTCCACCGGACGCCACAACCGCGAGCCATCCGGGCCGGCCGACCACCTGTCGACCAAGGAATCGGCCGACTGGCTCCGCCGATCCTTGAATGCTCCCGCGAACTTCATTACAAATTTGGCGGTCTCGTCCTGGTACAGGTCGGCATGGTCGCCGGCATAGGGGCCATATGTCTCGCGACGCCGGACGAGGAATTCGTCGAAGGACCCCCGCAGCGGCAACTCTATCAGACCTGCCTTCAGCAGCTCCGCCTTGCTATCCAGAGCCCGGCGGAGGAGGTCGCACTCCAGGGTGAACCCGATCGGTACAAGACAGAAATCACTCGCCAGCCACACCGCAACGTTGATCCATCGCCGCAGCACCTCGAAGTGCTGGGCCCGGGGCAAGTCGAACAGGCCGTAATACCGACGGATTTGCCGGCTGGTGAAGTCGAGGAACAGGTCAGGCAATGGGTTTTCTGCCGACGATTGCGTCTAGCTGCTTGTAAAGGTCTTCAGGATCGTCGGAATCGTTCTGGATGACGTGATCGAACGGCTCCCCCTCGAGCTCCGTTTCGCCCGCGTGCTTGCCGTCGGTCTCGATATCGAATGCTTGATTGCGCTCCGCCAATCTGCGCAGCCTCGTGGCTTGATCGGCCTCAATCTTGATGAGCTGAAACGAGCGCCCGCGGCAAAACTCGAGGTTGGACTTGAACCGGATCCCATCTATCAACACGCCGTCTTCCCGGTTGACGGCCTCCATCCCGAGCCGGAGCCAGATATTGGGCTCGATGCCTCTGAGCGCATCGTTTACCTTGTTGAGCGTGGCCTTGGACTGCTCGTGGAAAAGACGTTCGGTGATCTCCCGGCACACTTCCCCAGGTTGACAAGCCTGATACCCATGTCGATCTACTAGATATTTGGCTGCGAAGCTTTTGCCGGCCCCGCTGCGCGCCCACAGGGCGAGATTTGGAAGTCTGTTTTTCATGATCTCAAAGAGCGATCGAATTAACGAATTGCTGCAGGCGTTGGCGGCGGCGGAGCCGGCCGATAATGGATTACTTGCGTATCGGCTGATTAGCACGACCTTGAACGAGATTGAAGATCGGCATCTTGGCGAGACCACCTGGTCTCCACCCCGCAGGTTCGGGGATGGCATGGTCAGCGATAGACTATACCCCAGCTATCCGGACAGCATGCACCCGGTCGAGGGATGGCCCGGCGTCACAATGATCGTGCACCACAAGCAGTTGCTCTTCATCGAAATGCGAGGCGCCTTCCAGATCCAGGACCGCATCGACAGCGACGTGCCATTCAATCGCCGGCGCGATGCCGTTCTGCTGGACAAGCCGGACCGCTGGGGACTCGGTGTCTGGGACCGCGACCCGACAGAAACCTAGACCATTCGGCGTAGCCTACAGCGTGTCGGGTTGGTTTGACCCATGCCGGTGGTCCCGCCCCACTATCACCGGTCAACCGGCGCCTGTGTACCGAGCGGCATTCACTATCACCAACGGACAAGTTCTTCGGCGCCGCCTTGCCGACGCGACCACCACCTCGATTTGATACTGGTGCGTAGCCGACATGAGGTCCGCCACCTGCGCGCGGGGGAGTCTTCTTTTCCGAGACGCCGAGAACATGCTGACGATGAAGGAAGTGAGTCGGCTCGCCGCTGGAACTATTGGCACTTGGACATCAGGAGTTAGCCGTGAAGAAGGGTGATGCTCAAACGGCCATGCTCGCGTTAATCGGGAAGTGGGCACAGGAAGTTGGAGAGCCTTGGCCGCCTGATGGCCGCCAACACTATGGTTTTGGTTCGTTCTGGACCTGGCTGCAAAACGGTCTCCACTATTCCTACACACAATTTCGTGCCGTGCCTGACGCTCGCTACGTGGCGGAGATGTGGCTCGATAAAGTCACGCGGCAGACGTGACGCAACTAAGACTCAGCGACACACCCGTCCCAGAAGCCCGGCACAGTCGGTGCT
This sequence comes from Bradyrhizobium sp. USDA 4510, assembly GCF_054059095.1. NCBI lineage: Bacteria > Pseudomonadati > Pseudomonadota > Alphaproteobacteria > Hyphomicrobiales > Nitrobacteraceae > Bradyrhizobium > Bradyrhizobium sp. USDA 4510. The sequence goes on from NZ_JBSSBT010000001.1 coordinate 6,097,583, forward strand.
GGGGTGCGATCAGGAGGTCCCGCGCCGGATTTGTTCAGCTACCGTTTGGCAAAGGAATATGTTGAGGAGAAGAAATGGACGAGAATAGACGTTTCGTCGACGAGTACGCCAACCCCCATTCCTGGCTGCTCACCGCCGAAAATCTGCACGACCAGGCTACGGAAATGTACAGCCGACGCGAACAATCCAGCATCCTTACGAGACTGAATGCAAAACAGGAAGTGATCCACCAGATGCGCGGGGTGGACAAACCAGTTTTCCTACTCGGGGGCTTTGCGCTTGAGAATGCGATCAAAGCGTTTCTCGTCTACGAAAACCCTCATTGGATCTCTAACGGAAGACTGTCCCGCGAACTCAAGTCGCACAAACTCACCGTGCTGCGAGAACAATCGAATCTCGTTCCGTACAAGAGGTCCTATACGCACGTGTTGGAGGCCTTCGAGTCAGGGTTGGATTCGTGGTTCAGATATCCCTGCGCGCTCACCATCGAGGACTCCAGGGAGGGACAGCATTTGTACGAACACTTGTGGCAAGGCTACATCAAGCTCATGAGTGCATTTGGCAAGAAGCTGGTGACCCTGCTCGACAAGGAATGGAAAGGACCTCATGGGAGCCGGGGGCAATGGAAGGTGCGAGGGGAGACTCTCGGATGGCGCGGCAAGGCGCTGCCACCCCGGTATCGCCGCTCAAGAGAGCCGAGACCCGACTAGGGCATCAACCGAGATACCTAAGTTGGGATCATCGTAACGGCGCTGGCTGAAGCCGTCTCGAATATCTGCCTGGATTCCGGTGGTACCGTAAGGTCGTATAAAGAAACGTACCTTCGCCTTGCGTCGTTCATCGACCTCCCAGTCCCAATTACGTAATGTGTTATTCTGCCAGCACCGCGTGCTATCGAGCGGCCGCACTGTTCGATTTGTCTTCAAGCTAGTCGATGCAGGCACGTCTCGACTTTGCCTGCGACGCCGCTTTTTGCGGGAATCAGGGTACGGCATTACAATCGGCGGCTCAAGAAGGAGATGATTAGTGGCGGCTAAGGACCACCATATCGCATTGAGATCTGACACGCTGGCCCAGGCCAATGCCGGCCAGATCGATATCAGGCTCGTCAAACTCCAGTGGGGAAAAGAGGATTTCGCGTTCACAGTCCACGTGACCTCAGTTGGCGGGGCACACATGACGGACTGGCTCAAAATGCTGGGGTTCATGGCCAACGAGCAGTGTCAGTTTTCGACAAATCGCCGGTGCTTCAGCAAGGAAGTCCCCGAGGGGTTCGATATTCAGCAGTCTGCGACGGCTTTCAATGAGGGGTTCGGTGCGCTTCAGAAGGCCGAGGCCGCACTGCAAGCTTGCGGGTTCTGGCCGCCTTGGGGGCGCCGGATGTCGGACCGGGCACTGCCCTATCATCGGAGGCTGGCAGGTGATGGACACAACGCGATAAGCTCCAAGGTGATGAATAGCACCGAGGACGGCACGTTCGCCTACAAGTTCACGTTTATCGACACCGGGCGCGAAAAAGGCTTCGTGACGCACTACCGCCCTCTCCATCCGCCCCTTTCTTCGGAGGTGCAGAGCGTCTTCAAGTATCTTGGTCTGCAGGAATTCGAAGACTGTCCGGAGTTTGACTTCGACCCATGCTACTATCGCACACTGCGGCTCTACGAGAACGACAACCCTTTTGACGGGAACGTGGATTTCGCGCATCAGTCGTTCAATGCGCATGCTACCCGCTTCGCGCCGGCGATCGAGGCGCTGCTGGCAGCCAATAGTGCGGCAGAGCGCGTCAATCTCTCAGTGCTACCGATCGCACGGCCAGCGGAACGTCTGAAGACCGATATCATCCAACAGATCCGGAAGCCGACCAATCCGAAGCCCAAATTGGCGCGGACATCAAACATGGACGCCGTCCTACCTGCGCATTTCGACGTCGCCATCTCCTTCGCGGGTACCGAACGCGAGTTAGCAGAGAAGCTTGCCGAGATCGTCAGGGCGGCCGGGTTCAGCGTTTTCTACGACAACTTCTATCCCGAGCAGCTGTGGGGCAAAAACCTTACCGCATTCCTGGACGAGATCTACAGAAAGAGGGCGAAATTTTGCGTCGTGCTGGTCTCCGCCGATTACGCCGAGCGCAAGTGGACGAACCACGAGCTCAGAAGCGCGCAAGCCAAAGCTCTTGAGCAGAAGGGGGATGAGTACATCTTGCCAATCAAGGTAGACAATACGGAGTTGGATGGCTTGCCCCCGAACATTGGCTATCTCGACCTCTCGCTGGGCGTTGACGAGATTGCTGAGTTGCTTGTCAAAAAGCTGCAGGCGTGAGCGCGCGCTATTAGCCGATGAACTTGGGTTTATTCCACCGCTTCCTCCAGGCTGCAGCGTCGAAATCCTGCAGGTAGGAAACTCCGAGCGCTATGGCCGTCCTCTCGATCACATCCTGCATGTCGACGAGGGTGCGGTCCAGTGTCTCGAACGTTCCGGATCGCGCGCGATGGCCGTAGGAGGCCGGCTCGACGAGCATCCTGTTCCAAACGTTGCGGCCTGCCACATATTCATTGACGAACGCGAGCGGCGACTTTCCGCCGAAATGATACGGATCTATCCATGCCGACAATTCAACCCAGCTTGTCGAGAGGACATCGACAATAAGACGCATTCCGGGTACAGTGCCTTCGTGGTCGTCCAACCAAAGGCGCTCGCCTTCGGCAATCGCAAGCTTGAAAACGTCGGGTAGCGCGTTGAGCCGGATAGAGAGAAGCTCTTTTGCCGGCGGCTCCCATTCCGAACTTGCATCTACGTTCAGCAGCGCGCCAAGCGCTCGGCGCTCTATCACCAGCTTGTCGGCCTGCGCACGTCTATCCCGCACGCGCCCTACCCAATCATCCCGATAACGGATAACTTCCGCCGCCAGCAGCTTTCGTCCGAAGCCACCCCGCACTTGCGTATCGTTGTGGTGCTCGAGGCAGAGGACCGCCAGGTTCTCGTAGGCGAAGTTCGTATTGTCGTCGTCGATATGATGGATCTGCACGTGCTTGCCGGGTTCGTTGCAAAAGCAGCATGTATGATCGTGTTCGAATAGCACTCTCGATGAAATGTCTTCCGGTATGGGGACGCGACTCATCTGGTTGGCTCGTATATGGAATGCTGCAACCTTGCCTCGGGAGTTCACAGGCGTTCGGCCAAATGCCGTGCACTTTACTCGGCGGGCGGCGTGGCTCGCTTGTCTATAATCTTTAGTTCTCCACAGGATGTGCCTGTGAATAGCCGGGATAATCCCGCCGACTAACCCTTGCCGCGAAGCAGGGCGTGATCAACTGAGAGTTGACGATTCGGGGAGGACCGCCAGCTTGCGACTGGCGGCCCCGAATTGCCCGCGCAATCCAGCCGGACTGCGGGCCAATTGCTGATGTGCACAGCGCCAGCATTACATTCGGTCACACCCGACAGGTCAAGTCCGGCTTCATTCAGGCAAGAGAAGTCGAATGGCTATCTATAAGTACGGGAACTATCTCCAAGAATCGAACGACGACGCGTTTGATAAAGATCATGGTCCAGGCGCGGCGGCGCCTCATGCCGGAATCTACCGATGCATGGGTTGTCATCGCGAGATCGGCATTGCCGCAGGCCACGTTTTGCCTCCGCAAGCTCACCATACGCATACGGCAGCGCAAGGGTCGATCCGTTGGCGTCTCATCGTCTACGCCGATCACAATCCGAAGTGAGTATCGAGAAACGGAGTCCGACGAAAGTCGGGCTCCTCACTCGCGGCGAGCCTTACGGCCCACCTGCGCCACGCTTCTGGGACAGTAGTCGCGCAGCACCCGAAGTCGCCGCGAGCAGGCTTCTCGCAAAGGGCGAGGAGTAGTTCGACGCAGCGACCACCAATTCGCAGGCTTCGATTTGGCGCGGTTCTCGCATTCCGCGCAGATATCGAACGTCACCAGATTGACCGCCTATTCCCGATATACGGGGACAAATCCCCCCAGAAACTTCGGGCAGCGCTTGACATGCGCGATGTTGATATTGAAAGCGATAAGCCGTCTCGGCCACATCAGCGCTTTTTGGACTCTCGAGTCATGAAGAAGTGCACTTGCTCGACGCTGATCGGATCGCCCAGATCGTCCAGCGCGGCATCACTCAGCTTCCCGATACCGCCAGCGAGCGCCCACTTTGCGGCGACATGATTCGTAGGCAACATGTTTGCTATCCGCTCGGCTGTGGCGAAGTCCCTTTCACGGACCGCCCAGATCGCGAGCAACAACAGCACGCGCCGTTTTTCGTGCGTGGCGAGCGACTCGGCGCATCTCAGGAGACGGTCGATGTCACCGCGGAACGCCAACAAGAGCAAGAGCCGGGAAGCGACAACTTCGATCTTTGTCGTGACAAGTTGGGAAGTTATCGCTTCCAGAAGCTTCGGGACCACGAATTCTGAAGCAACCAGCAAGGCGTCCGCCGCTCTGATCCTCACATCGCGCGTACCTGGATTGATGGCGAGCTCGAAGAGCCGGTCCTGAAATTGCTCACCGGCCGAGCGCGCCAGCAGGAAAAAGATCTCATAACGAAGATCGAAATCGCGTGTGTCGATGGCCACGCGGTAGAGTTCGCCCGCTGGGTCGTCGTCGATCTTCCCGAGCTTCGCCATGGCTCTTACCGCCTTTAGTGCGATCGGGTAGTCGGCCTCCTCGCCGTAATAGTTCGCTCTCGGAGACCAGTCGTCCTTGGCGAGATGAAGGAGCGCAGGCATGTGAGACGGATGGGGCCGCGCGTCGAGCAGATCGACCAGAGCAAGGCGCACTGGGCTTCCCTTGGCTTCGACCATGGCGAGGATATCCGGTGGCAAGGGTAGCGCCCGCGGCAAGACTTTCAGCGCTCCAGCGACGACGTCGGCGAAGCGATGCGACAACGCGGCCATGATATCCGCCTCCATGCCGTGCCGGATAGCGAAATCCAAGCCTTCGACCGCGTGGCTGGATTCGTCGGAGTTGGCGAGCAGCCAGCGGGCATCGTCGGAGAGCGGCAATGGCACGTGACGATCCACCATGACCCGGAACAGGCGCACGTCCTCGTCGACGTCCGGAACACCAAGCAGGTATTCGCGCGCTTCGACGGAGAGCGTTGGAATTGCCTTATCGAGTGCAAAGGCTGCCTCCGCGATCTCCCGCAGTACGGGCGGCAGATTCTGGGAGGCCTGCTCGGCGGCTTCCGTGTGGCGCGTTCCATCCGGCCGGGCATGGCGATGTCGAAGTTCACCGATTTCGATGGCGAGTTGGATCAGTCGGCGGTGGTTTTCCGCCTTGGACAATGTCTCCACGACGTCCCCAAGCCGTTGAGGGACCCGTTCTACCAACGCGATCAAGGCAGCCGTTCTGATGCTGCTTTCCTGATGGCCGGCAAGCATCCGCTGAATCAGCGGTCTCTCGAAAGTCGAATTCCATGCCTTGGTCAGGACATGCCAAAGATCGTCCTCGAACTTCGTCTCGTACCCGGCCGCGAATGCTCCCGCGACCTCATCGGCGGCAGGCTCCTTCTGTTTGAGCAGCACCCGGAACCAATAGGAAAGCAGATGGGCGCGATGAGGATGCTGTGCGATACGAGCCCACCCCGTCGTCGCTCGTACCCGATCGACATAGGCCTCGAGGAACTCACGTGCGGTGTACCCGGTCTCGTCGTCGGCCAGATGCTCGGCGTAGTCCTCGCTGTATTCACCGTTGATGATCGCCAGGTGGATTTCTGCATATCGTTGCCGCTCCGCCTCGCTCGGCGTAAGCACCCCGATTGCACGTTCGACGATCGCCTCGAAGCCGGCGAGGTCGTTGAGAGCACCGTCGGCAACCGCATCGCTAGTGTGAGTGACGCCGTGGTTGACCGCTGCGGCGGCCGCGGCCAGAAACGCGGGCGTCAGCCCGCCCGCAAGGCGCTCGATCGCGGCCGCAAATCCGCTCGGGTAGTCATCTCGGGATTCAGGCAGCACGTCGCGAACGAAACGCTCGACCAGGCTTTTGACGGCCGCATCGCCCCTCATTCGGGCATACCATTCCTCTGTGTGCTCGGGAGCGCCCCATCGCATGAACCCCGGGAAGCTGCGCTCGGGACGGTGTAGCAGGTACCGTGCGGCTTCCGAAAGATTGCTCGCCGGCGACCCGACCGCGGCCGCAAGCCCCAGATTGGATTCGAATCCTTTGCCGGCCTTGGCCAACTCCTGATCGAGCCAGGCATCGATCCTCGCTTGTGAAGAAGCCGACGGCTCGGCCCTGAGCCCGGAGGTCCGATCGGTGGCAAAAAGCAGACGGGCGGAGGCTGCCGATCCCCATTCAGCGTCCAGGGAGACCAGGACATCGATGAGCTCGCGCAAGGTGAGGCGGGCGACGATTTCGGCCCGCTTCAGTGCCTGCTCGATCCCCGCTTCGACCCAAGGATGGTAGTAGGTGACTGCGGTCTCGACCTGCCGGAGGTTCCGGGCGGCGACGAAGAAGCTGACGAGTGGCGACACGCCCCGTTGGAACGCCTCCCCTCGCCCGGCGAGCTGCTCCTCGAGTTGCCGCAGCAGCGGCAGCGAAAGTCTGTCGGCTGCCTTCAGCATTCCCCAGATGACCGCGGCCGCACGCAGGTCGTCGCGCGCTTCGATCTGATCGACCACGGTCCGCTCGATCGAGTTTCGATGGGCACGACGGATGGCCTCGGAAACGATCTGATGCGGATTGCGAAACTCCTCCTCGTCCACCGTAGGGAGGGCGTCGAAGAACTTCTGGATTTCGAGCGGAGTCGCCAATTCCGAAAGGACGTCCGCTTCGCTTTCCCTGGCAGGCTTCTGAAGCTTCCGGGGTAAGGCCTCAATACGGGTCTCGTAAAGGCGCCGGCGCTCCCTCCTGCCGTAGTGTTCCGCTTCCAGGCTGACGAGCCACGGTTTCACCGTATCCAAGGCGCCGGAGGTCGTGGCGACGTCGAGGCGCGAAGTCGCCACGATCAACCGGTCGTGTCGCGCTTCGGCGAAGGAGTGGGATAGGAGATCGTTCCACGGTCGGCTGGTCGGGTCGAAATCGTACCTGCCCCAGGGGTCTTCGATGTCGTAAAGGACTGGTCCTACCGTCTGGTCGTCGCGCAGCTGCTCCGGACCTTGTGAGATCGGCACCCGGGTCAACCCAGGAACGGACGCCTTCAGCTCGTCGTAGATCTTCCGAGTGGCCATCGTCTTGCCGGTCCCCGACTGTCCGATGAGCAGGACTGCATGCCGTTTCCGGAGGGTTCCCAGAATATCGTCCCAGTTCGTCGGCTTGACGTAATTGTCCAATTCCGGGGAGCTGGCGATGTATCCCTCGTGCTTACGGACAAGCCGCTCCAGCTCCTCTCGGGTCCAGCGACCACCACCAGCGCCGGCGATCCGCGCCCGGGCCGCCTCGCGCAGGGCCTTCCGACATTCCTCGAGCCGGGCATTCGGGACCCGGAATCCTTCCCGCAACGACCGCTTTATGTCCGTCTCGAGCCGTTCCGGATCTTCGTTGCCGATGATCGCCACTCTCCCGGCCGCATCCGAGGGAAGAACACGTGCGATCGTCGAAGGCATGGACTCGGCCTTCCGCCAGATACCGGCATGGCGCACGCGAAGGTTAGCGGCTCCTCCGTTCAACCCGGCGCTCGTCACCAGCAGGTAGCGGGCACGGGGGTCCTTGAGCCGCTCGGCCGCGGACACTCGAACCTCGCCATGCTCAAGGAGACGCTTCACTCCGGCGACGGTCCATGCGTCCCCGGTCCGCAGCTTGGCTTGGACAATCAACCGGTAGCCATCGAGGGTCGCAGCCGTCGTGATACGGCCCGATTCGAACTCCTCGAGATCAGCCTCGATGTCCTCCTCGCTGGCCGGCTCGAGGATGAGATGCTGAGTGAGCCGGTTTGCCAACACCAGGTCGAGCGCCAGCCAAACCGAAACGTCGATCTGGTACTCGTACCCGGCGATCGAATAGCCACCGGAGCCTCCATCGACCACGGGCTTCTTCGCGACCTTGGCGGCTTCCTTTTTTCTGTTCTTGGGAGCCGGCTTCTGCTTTGATTTTTGGGTAGCCTTCTGGCTCGATCGGCGACCAGACTTCGATCCCATTTTTTGCTTTCGCTTGTCGGCCACGTTCTCGAATTCCAGCCCAAAGAGGCTTATGAAGGGTGCGTTGCTTTACTGTTTTTTGCTTTACACTTTTTCCGGCGATTCAAGAAAGGTCGATTCCGCGGTCACATTCTGCTTTGCTGCTTGAAAGACCACTAAAGATGTAGGGCTCACTTTCCGAAAACCTAAAGCAAGCGGATATCGGGAAGCCGGCAGGTAACACCGCCGGCTTCCTCCTTTTCGGCAAGGGTTTTCGTAGGTACGGGGAAAACCTGACGCACCTCGTGGACATCGTGGACGACACGAGCGATGGATGGCCGATGCAAAAACGAGTCACCATGAAGCCCGTCGGGATTTTGCTCCCATGGACAGCGGAATTGATCCCGCGCACCTGCAGAAATGTTCGTCCGGTCCATGTCTACGAGACCGTTCATGCCGAGATCCGGCCCCCCCGAGCCCGACCAGGCGCGGGTCGCCTTTCGGCTCTCCACCTTTCACTCTCGCAGGGAGGGCATCCTCCCCGACGGCAAGATGGATGTCGTCTATTGCGACGGCGCGCTGTGGTGGCCTGTAAGCCCCCTCACGGAGGACGTGCGCTCTCCGTACTATCGACCGAGGCTGAGGCTCAAACCGCTACATTGACGGCGAACCGCTGCTCCGCTGCCTCGCCGACGGTTCGTACGGCCTGTTGGCCCTGCGCAGCTGCCAGAAGATCGACCCGTTCGAGGACCTCGTTCCTTTTGACGATCTGCCGCTGGTGCGGATCTGGAAGACAACAAGGAGCCGACGGTCACGCTCGCGCAGCGCCGGGCGTCGGAGAATGTGATGGTCTGGAAAGGTGGCGCCTGCGTGCGCGGCGGCGAACCCGTCTACTGCCAGCATCCTTTCGGGGACGGCCATTCCGACGACTCCATGGCCAACGTCGGCGCGAACCGGCGCGCGGACTATTGTCACGATTGGTTGGCGACGGTCTCCCGCGCGGTCGAAACGAACGTCGGGACCGCATCAGGCTTGCATGTGGCGATGCACACACAGGCCAAGGGCTACGAGATAATATGCGATGAGGGCATTCTCGATTTGGACCATTTCAAAACTCGTCTCAGTGTTCCGATTTGCACTCGGAAGCCGCCGATTGTCCTACGAGCGAGCACGCTCCGCTTTCACAGCAGAAGCCTTCGCTTATACTAATAGCAGCCCGGAATGGACGAGATTATGACGCTCGAAGCGACGCATTGATCGCGTAAGGGAGGAGCGCGTCTCGCTCAATGGAGCGATGACGACGCGATTCTTGCAAAGGTCCGTATACTTCTCCACGGTTAACTTCGCCATCGCCGCGCAAAGCTTCGACTGCTCGAATTTTGAGGTCGTAACGTCACCAGAAAAATTGGCTGCCCTCAGACCATCGGAAGGCTCGCGTGGACTTGGACCATCGACAAATGCATGCCACTCGGATTTAGACGACTTGGTCTTAGCATGGCCAGAGCGCATCTCTCCCCAAGTCTGGTTTCGCGTGATATGCCTATCCGCCTGTCTGCTGCCGCATCGTTGGCTTTTCCAGACGGATCGATGACTGCTTCTGGCCTGCGACGAGAAGCACGGCGCGGCCGGCTCGAAATAGAAAGAATTGCCGGCAGAGATTATACTACGCTCGAAAACATCGAGAAGATGAGGGAACTGTGCCGCGTCAAAGTAAGGGAGCCCGTCTCTATAAGCGAAAGGCACGATATCGCGGCGGAAAGCTCGTCGCCCGAGCCGTCTGGATCATCAAAGACGGCGAGCGCCATATCGCCACAGGCTGCCTTGCGAGCCCGTCTGAAACAAAGCCGCCTCGAGAAGCAGAGCAAGCGCTAGCAGAGTACATCGCGCGAAAATACCAACCTGAGCGCAATCGGCGCGACATCGACGATATCGATTGCGCCGATGTGCTGTCGATCTATCTGACCGATATCGGCGAGCCAGGTGATCAGTTTGAAATCGAAGCGAGGATCGACCGGCTCAACGATTTTTGGGGTGGCAAGAAGCTGTCGGCAGTCAACGCGCAAACCTGTGCCCGTTACGTCAAACATCGCGGCAGCCGGGGCGGCGCGCGTCGCGACCTCGAGACTTTCCGCGCTGCGATCAACCATCATGCAAAAGAGGGCTTTCACCGGGGCACGGTCCGCGTATCGCTCCCGCCGAAAGGTGAGGCACGCGACCGGTGGCTGACACGCCCTGAGGCGGCAGCCCTGGTTTGGCAATGTTGGCGCTATCGCGAAAAGCAGACCATCCACGCCGGCGGCTCAAAGGGCGACCCGGTATGGACAGACCGCCGACCGCTGCGACACGTGGCCAGATTTATCCTGATCGGCCTCTACACCGGCACGCGGGCGGGCGCGATCGCGGCGGCATCGCCTTACCCCGAGCTTGGGCACTCGTACGTCGATCTCGAGCGTGGTATCTTCTACCGCAGGTTGATCGGGAAGCGAGCCACCAAGAAGCGTCAGACACCAGCTCCGCTCCCACCCCGGCTATTGGCTCATTTGCGTCGTTGGAAAGACCGGAAGCTGATCAACACCTGCTTCGTCGAGTTCAATGGCAAGCCGGTCGCTTCCGTGAAGAAGGGCTTCAAATCTGCTGTGGATCTGGCCAAGCTGCCCGGGAAAGTCACTCCGCACACGTTGCGCCACACGGCGGCGACCTGGTTGATGCAGCGCGGCGTGCCGATTTGGGAGGCGGCTGGATTCCTCGGCATGTCGCCGGAGGTCCTGCAGGATACCTATGGCCATCACCATCCCGATCATTTGCACGGGGCGGCAGCAGCCATTGGTCAGAAAGCGCGATATGTTTCGGTGGTCAAATCGGTGGTTGACTCGGGAACGGCCACCGATGAGAACAAAAAACCTAAGGAAATCTGGTCGGAGTGGCAGGATTCGAACCTGCGACCCCTGCGTCCCGAACGCAGTGCTCTACCGGGCTGAGCCACACTCCGACTGAGGGCCGGCTTATAGCGTCGGGTTTCGGGGACCGCAAGGGACCACGAGCCACCCAATTGAGGAATCTAGTCACAGTGGATACAGGTCTGAAAACGCACGTTTTGTCCGCCGGCGCCGCCGCGACGGCGACCGCCGCCGGGGTCCTGGCCGAGGGTGGCCTGGTGGCGTTTCCGACCGAGACGGTTTACGGCCTCGGCGCCGATGCCGGCAACGCCTCAGCGATCGCCCGGCTTTACGAGGCCAAGGGCCGGCCGGCCTTCAATCCCCTGATTGCCCATGTCGCCGATCTGGGCGCCGCCCGCCGGATTGCCCTATTCAATGGGCAGGCCCTGCGATTGGCGGACGCGTTCTGGCCGGGTCCCCTGACCCTGGTGCTGCCGAAGGCGCTGTCCTGCCCGGTTGCGGAACTCGCGACCGCCGGGCTCGACACGGTCGCCATACGCATCCCGGCCCACAAGGTGGCGCGCGACATCATCAAGGCTTTCGGCGGTGCCGTGGTAGCGCCGTCGGCCAATCTCTCCGGCCACGTCTCGCCGACCACCGCCGAGCATGTGAACGGCGATCTGGCGGGCCGCATCGACCTGATCGTCGACGGCGGGCCGGTCGAGGTCGGCGTCGAATCCACCATCGTCGGCTGCTTCTCCGATCCGGTGCTGCTGCGACCGGGCGGGCTGAGGCGCGCAGAGATCGAGCGCGTGCTCGGCCAGCCCTTGCAGTCGCCGCCGCAAGACGCGGAAAGCGACGCCCAGCCGGTTGCCCCCGGCATGCTCGCCTCGCACTACGCACCGCGGACACCGGTCCGGCTCAATGCCAGCGACGTCCATGTCGGCGAAGCATTGCTGTCGTTCGGGCCGGCGAAGGTCGCGCGGCGCGAATGCGCCTCCGTGGAGATGAACCTGTCCGAGCGCGGCGATCTTGCCGAGGCCGCCGCCAATCTGTTCGGCTACCTTCGCACCCTCGACAAGAGAAACGCGGATGCGATCGCGGTGACGCCGATTCCCGAGGACGGATTGGGCGAAGCCATCAATGACCGGCTGCGCCGCGCAGCCGTTGGGCGGTAACAAGCATGACCCGGACCGGAACGGCCGCGTTGGCGCCAAGCGGTCGAAGGGCATGCTTAGGCAAAGATCCCCGACTGAGTGAAAGACCAAGAAAAAATGAACATCGTCCAATCAGCGGTGCCGCCGCTTCCGCCCGAATTGCTTGAAAAATTCCGCGCCATCGTCGGCGCGAAATATGCGATGACCGACGCTGCCGACATCGAGCCTTATGTCACCGAGGAGCGTGACCTGTTCCACGGCCGCTCGCCGCTGGTGCTGCGCCCCGGTTCGACCGCCGAAGTCGCTGCGATCTGCAAGCTCGCGACCGAGCACAGGATCGCGCTGGTGCCGCAGGGCGGCAATACCGGCCTGGTCGGCGGCCAGACGCCGCACAATGGCGAGGTCGTGGTCTCGCTGCGGCGTCTCGACAAGATCCGCGATATCGATGTCGAATCCAACACCATGACCTGCGAGGCCGGCGTGGTGCTGCAGGTCGCGCAGCAGAAGGCAGTCGAGGTCGACCGGCTGTTTCCGCTGTCGCTCGGCGCAGAAGGCAGCTGCACGATCGGCGGCAACCTCTCGACCAATGCCGGCGGCACCGGAGCCCTTGCCTATGGCGTGGCGCGCGAAATGGCGCTCGGGGTCGAAGTCGTGCTGGCTGACGGCCGTGTGCTGAACGCGCTGTCGAAGCTGAAAAAGGACAACACCGGCTACGATTTGCGCAACCTCTTCATCGGCGCCGAAGGCACGCTCGGCATCATTACCGCGGCCACGCTAAAGCTGTTTCCGCGGCCGCGTGCGGTCGAGACCGCCTATGTCGGCTTGGCTTCACCGGCGGCCGCACTCAAGCTGCTGTCGATCTCGCGCGATCAAGCGGCCGGTGCGTTGACGAGCTTCGAGCTGCTCGCCGACGTCGCGGTCGACTTCTCGATCCGCCACGGCATCGATATCCGCGATCCGCTTGAGAGCAAGCACCCTTGGTACGTGCTGATGGAATTGTCGTCGTCGCGCGACGATGCACGCGACACGCTGGAGGCTATCCTGGCCCAGGGCATGGAGGACGGCATCGTCGATGACGCTGTCATCGCCGCCAATCTGAGCCAGCGCCAGGCGTTCTGGAAGCTGCGCGACGAGATGTCGGCGGCGCAAAAGCCGGAAGGCGGCTCGATCAAGCACGACATCTCGGTGCCCGTCGCAGCCGTGCCCGCCTTCATCGAGGAAGCCAATGCTGCCGTGGTGAAGCTGATCCCCGGTTCGCGGCCGGTGCCGTTCGGCCATCTCGGCGACGGCAACATCCACTACAATGTCAGCCAGCCGGTCGGCGCCAATGCGGCCGACTTCCTGGCGCGCTGGCACGACGTGAATGCCGTCGTGTTCGAGATCGTGCTGCGGATGGGCGGCTCGATCTCGGCCGAGCACGGCATCGGCGTGCTCAAGCGCGACGAATTGCCTGACGTCAAGGATAAGGTCGCGATCGAGCTGATGCGGCAGGTCAAGGCGATGCTCGATCCGCTCGGCATCATGAACCCGGGCAAGGTGCTGTGACCGCGCAGGCGACGATGCCCTCCTCCTCTGCCTCCCTCGCCATTGCAGAGATCACCGATAACGACATCGCCGATGTCGTCGCGCTGTGGCAGGCCTGCGGCCTGACGCGGCCATGGAACGATCCTGCTGCCGACATCGCGCTGGCGCGGCGCGGACCGAATTCAGCCGTGCTGGTCGGCCGCGACGCCAATGCGATCGTGGCGACCGCGATGGTCGGCCACGACGGTCATCGCGGCTGGGTCTATTACGTCGCGGTCGATCCCAACCGCCAGGGCAAGGGGCTTGGCCGCACCATCATGGCGGCGGCCGAGGACTGGCTGCGCGCCGCCGGCGTGCCGAAGCTGCAACTGCTGGTGCGGCGGGAGAACGCCAAGGCCGGCGCGTTCTACCAATCGCTCGGCTATGACGAGTCGACCTCGGTGATGCTGGCCAAATGGCTCGACGGGCGCGAAGCGACGCCGTGAGAGGGCTGAGGACCGACGCATGAGCATCGCCGACCGCGTTCGCGTCAAGCACGTCGAGCTGCTTTCGAAGCGCCGCTACGAGCTGAAGAGCGCGACGTTCGACTACCGGCGCGCCAACGGCGAATGGCAGACCCAGGTGCGCGAGGTCTACGATCGCGGCAACGGCGCGGCGCTGTTGCCCTACAATCTGACGACCCGCTGCGTCGTGCTGGTGCGCCAGTTCCGCTTCCCCGCTTTCGCCAACGGTTATGACGATCTGCTGATCGAGGTTGCCGCCGGCATGCTCGACGATGCCGAGCCGGAAGCACGCATCCGCGCCGAAGCGGAGGAAGAGATCGGCTACCGGCTCGCGCATGTGCGCAAGGTGTTCGAGGCTTTCACGTCTCCGGGCGCCGTGACCGAGAAGCTGCATTGCTTCGTCGCCGAATACGACGCCGCGATGCGCATCGGTGACGGCGGCGGGCTCGCCGACGAGGGCGAGGACATCGAGGTGCTCGAGCTTGCGATCGACGACGCGCTCGCCATGATCAGCGACGGCCGCATCGTCGACGCCAAGACCATCATGCTGCTGCAATACGCCGCGCTGCATCTGTTCAGGTGAACGCGGCTTCGCCCCGGCCGGTGCCGGCACGGCCTTGCGGCTTCGCGCACTCAACGCTTTAGACTAGCTGTCCCCGTCCTCCCTGCGCAATGGCTATGCCATTGTCGCTGGAGGTGCGAGCCACTTCGGCGAGCCTCGAAGGATGAATCGGCCACCAGCCGGGCCGTGCATCCTTCGAGACGCGCGAAGACGCGCTCCTCAGAGCCTGACTGAAAAATGGGTGAGTGATCTCAGTGGGGTGTGATTCCATCGGATTTGCAAAGATTCGAGGGAGAGCACGATGCCCTGGACCAAGATCACTCGGGAGCAATATCGGCGGGACGATCTGCGTTATGCAAGCGATATGACCGATGCGGAGTGGGCGGTGATCAGACGCCTGTTGCCGCGAGCGAACCGGCGCGGCCGGCCGCGTAAGACGGAGCTGCGTCGTGTGATCGAAGCGATCCTCTATATCGTTTCGACCGGCTGCCAGTGGCGGGCGTTGCCGCAGGAGTTCCCGCCCTATTCGACGGTGCAGGGCTATTTTTATAAATGGCGGGATACAGGCCGGTGGCAGAGGATTGTCAGCGTGCTTGTCCGACGGGCGCGAAAAAAGCTTGGACGGACACCGAAGCCGACGGCAGCCGTGATCGACAGTCAAAGTGCGCCAACCACGCAAGCTGGCGGACCGCGCGGCTACGATGCAGGCAAGCGCATCTACGGCCGCAAGCGGCATATCGTGACGGATACCAATGGCCTCCTCCTTGGGGTTCATGTTCATCCGGCCAACGTTCAGGACTGCCATGGCGCCGTACCGCTGCTGAAGAACGTGCGGATGAACTTCCCCCGGCTGCGCCACGTCTTTGCCGACCGGATCTACCGCGGAAATCAACTCCTCGACGCGCTCTCAGACTGCGGTCCATGGACTGTCGAGATCGTCGAGCGGCCTCAAGGCGTCAAAGGCTTCCAGCTTCTGCCGAGGCGGTGGGTGGTTGAACGCACATTCGCTTGGTTCGGCAGATGCCGCCGCCTCGCCAAGGACTTCGAGGCGACGGCGGCAACCGAAGCTGCCTGGCTGCTGATTGCACACATCAGGCTCCTGACCCGCAGACTCGCGGCTGCAGCTAAGGTTGGGTGATTTATGAGTCAGACTCTCAGGATGACGGGGATAAACCGAACGAAATGCTCTACCGCATCGTGATCGCAAGCCCGCTCAGATCGGCGTTGGCCATCAGGCCGACCTGGTGGCCGGTCAACTCCAACACCGCGCCCTTCTGATTGGTCAGCACGATCGCACGCGCGCCGCGTCCGACGGCAAGCCCCGCGCCGGCCGCACCGTAGACGCCGGCAACGTCGGACGGACGGTTGATGTTGCTGACCCGGCCGCGTAGCACGGTCTTGGAGCCGCCGAACACCAGTCCGTAGTCGAGGCCGCCGGTGGAGAGCCGGTAGGAGCGGCCGCGGAAGGTCAACACGCCGCTGCCGCCGGAGCCACCGATGATCCATCCGGCCTTGTAGATCGTGAGCGTCAAGAAGCCGCTGTCGGCGCGGGCCGCGGAAGAGAACGCAAGGCCGGTGAACGCCAGCAGCGCGACAAGCGCGGCACGCAGGGTGGATGAAGGTTTCATGTGTGGTCTCCCCAGGATTTACTCACGTCGATTTGCTCTCGTCGATTTGCTCGCGTCGTGACACGGCTGCGAATCGCGATGCTCCGACTGTAGCAAGCGCGTAAACAGGCGCAATTTGGCACAGCGATGGCCGATTTGTTGACGGGTGCTTTCGCACGACCGGTGTTGAACCTGTTCCCGGGGTTGCAATACTCACTGCATGTCCGGGGGCGATCGGCCCCTGAGCTCCAGGATTGCCCCGCGGAGCATTCATTTTTCAAACCGGAGATTTCCCATGCGTCGTCTTGCGATTGCCTGTGCCGCCATTGCCGCCACCGTGTCCTTGCTTGCCGCGGCAAGCCCGGCCAGCGCCACGCCCTATCATCTGATCCGCTGGCAGGACACCGGCTTCTGCCAGATCTGGGACCAGAGCATCCCGACCACGCCGTGGCCGGCGAACTTCTCCATCGTCAGCGAGGAGCTGCCGACCTTCGACGCCGCGTTCAGCTACAAGACCGGCCTCCTGAACAACGGCACCTGCGCGTTCTGAGCGAACGCCATTCGATCACGCACAGGGCGGACACGCGGCAACAGCGCGGCGTCCGTCCTTGTGCTGTCAGATATGACGCCATCCAGCGTCAGTGATGCTTGATCAGGGCGTCGCGCGCGGCGGCGAGTTCGAGGAATGCCGCGCCGTTGCCGCCGCCGTCGGGATGCACCGTCTTGGCGGCGCGCTTGAAAGCCTGCTGGACTTCGGTCGCTGCGAGCCGGCGGCCGAACGGCAGGCCGAGCAATTGCCGGTACTGCTCCTCCTGCGTCAGCGCCTTCGGCGCCAGGCCGCGCTGGCCAAACCGCGGTGCCGACAGCATGTGCAGTGCGTCGTTGACGATGCCGAGACGGCGCAGCGCCATCGCTTTGGTGCGGCGGTCGGCCGATTTCATCGCCGCCTGGCGCAGGATCGGCAGCACCTGTGCGGCCGCATGCCGCAGCGTCTCGTCGATGTCGGTCGCGGCGATCTCCGCGACCATTTTGGCCATCTCGCGGTAGTCGGGATCCGGCGCCGCGCAAAAGCGCTCGATCGCAACTTTCCAGTGTCTGATATGCGGGTCCATGTCCGCGGTCCGTAACTGTCATCCGAATCCGGATAACAGCAACGCGCAAACGCGGCTTGGCGTTTCGGTTGGCGCAGTTTTGAATAGTGTTGTCGACAACGCTCACAAATCAGAACGAGGAAACGCCATGGCCCTTCTCGACAATCACATCGCCGTCATCACCGGTGCGGGCTCGGGCATCGGGCGCGCCATCGCACTGGGCTACGGCCGCGAGGGCGCGCGCGTGGTGCTGCTCGACATGAACGGCGATGCGGCGGCGGAAGCGGCCAGGGAGATCCGCAATGCCGGCGGCAAGGCGGAGAGCTTTGCGCTCGACGTGACCAATCGCGACGCCTGCGTCGCGATGGCAAAGCAGGTGGCCGACAAGGCCGGGCCGGTCTCGATCCTGGTCAACAATGCCGGCATCGCGCGCCGCAACGGCATGCTCGGCACCGACGAGGCCGTGATCAAGGATTGGGAAGACATCATCTCGATCAATCTCACCGGCGTGTTCAACGTGACGCATTCGTTCCTCGCGCCACTGCGCAAGAACAAGGGACGCATCGTCAACATCGGCTCGATCCAGTCCTTCGTGCATCTGCGCACGCCGAGTTCGCCGGCCTATACCGCCTCCAAGCACGGCGTGCTCGGCTTCACCAAGGCGCTGGCCGCCGAACTCGGCAAGGATGGTGTGCGCGTCAATGCAATCGGGCCGGGCTTCATCGAGACGCCGTTGAACGAGAAGGTGCGCGCCACCAATCCCGACCTCGTCAAGGTCTTCATGGACCACACCCCGCTCGGCCGCGCCGGCAAGCCGGAGGACATCGTCGGCCCCGCCATCTTCCTCGCCTCGGACCTGTCGGCCTATGTCTCGGGATCGATCGTGATGGTCGATGGCGGCTACCGCACATTGTGACGGATGGAACCGCAATCGTGGCAATTTCTGGGTATTTTGCTTACAGAGCAGGGAGTTAGGGGCGCGTTAAGGGCTTGTTAACCAAACCGGCACACCGTTGATCTACGGGGTAGTTGGTTCTCGATGTCTTCGCTTCACCGACGAAGCGGGCGTTGATCGGGAGGAGTTCATGTCTTACGCGTCCACCGTACCGTCGCCGGAAGCTCTGCTGCCGTCGCTGGCTCCAAATGAAATCGTCCCACTGCTGATCGGCGCGACCGTCGATGAAGTCGAGCGCGAGCTCGTGCTGCAAACGCTTGCGCGCTGCGACGGCAACCGCACCCGCGCCGCGCGCGTGCTCGGGCTGTCGGTTCGGACATTGCGGAACAAGATCCGCGAATATTCGGCCGACGGGATCGACGTGCCGCTGAGCGAGCACGCCGCAGCCTAGAGCAAGATCCGGAAACGCGCGAAGCGGCTTTCCGGGAAGATCGTGCTTGGACAACGAGCTAAGCGTGATGACGATTCAACCGGATCTCATCACGCTTTGCGGCACGTCGACGCTAGATCGGCAGATCGATCGAAAGCCGCCGCCAGCGCGACAACAGCTCGCTGCCGCCGGCATCGAGGCAGCGAGCGAGACGCACCTCGGTCGTCGCGGCCTGTTGCAGCGTCTGCGCGACCAGCGCCGTCGCATAGTCCCAATAGTCGCGCCGCCCCTTCGGATCGTCGTCGACCAGCGATTTTGCGAGGATCTCGACATAGATCGCAGCGACGGCTCTTTGCCAGAGCTCACCCGCGCGCTCGCCCTCCGCCGAGGGCGCGCCGGTCCGCGACTGCCAGGCCAACCAATAATTTTCCTCCGCGCCGCCCCAAGCGGATGGCAATAGCGATGGATCGAGGCATGGCGAGCGACACTCAAGCGGCTGCATGCCGCGCGCGTCGCAGAAGAAGCAATAGCCAAGCTTGTCGTACCAGTTGACGCGCAGCAATCTGCGAATCTCGGTCTGTTGATCCGCTGCGAGCCGCCTCACGCCGGTCCGTTCGAGATCGCCGATGATCGCCGCCAAGCGATCGCGATCATACGGCTCGACCTCGAGCACCACGCCGATATTGCGCGGAAACAAGGCGTCGAGCATCTCGATCATCTCGCGATAGAACCGGCCCGCCAGGCCGCCGCCGCGCCACGCCTTCGCGACGCCGACATAGTTGCAGTAGATCAGCTCGCTTGCGTGATCGTAGGTGAAGAAGCCGAGGCCGATCGCGCGCCCTTCCGCGCGCAGGATGAAGCAGCGCGAGTCGAGGCAATATGACAGCTGCTGATCACCGACGCTGAACTCTCGTCGCTCGCCGACATCATCTGACAACACCCAACGCACAATGTCGTCGGGGGCGTCGCGCTCGTTCGGAGGAAACAGCTCGGCATACAGATCGAGGACGCCAGTGTTGCGAAACGCCGCTTCGTCGCGCAGATCGTGCCGCGTCACCACGATGTCGAACGTCAGCGTCCCTGTTGCGTCGCCTGCAACTGCCCCGCGCCTGTCGTTCAGAATCCGCAACGCGTCCTCCCGTCACGATCTTCGCATCGAATTATGATTGTTGATCGCTTGCATCAGCCGCGCCCGGCAGAATTGAAGCCGTCATCCAACCTCTGTTACAAGCGGCTTGAAATCGCGACGGAGCATATCAGTGGCTGACGAGACAATCTCCCGCCAGGGGTCACGAGGGGCGCAGGGGCCGCAGGGCCGTCAGGGCGAGCCGGGTCGGCCCGGTCCGCAAGGACATCCGGGGCGGCCGGGGCCGGAAGGTGCGCGCGGCAAGCCGGGTCCGCAGGGCAAGCCCGGACTGGTCGGGAAGGCGGGGCCCCAGGGCAAGCCGGGAGCGCAAGGCAAGGCGGGCGTGCAGGGTCCGCGCGGCGAAGCTGGCCCACAGGGACCGCAGGGACCGGCCGGCCCGCGCGGTGAAGCCGGCCCGCCCGGACAATTGCCGTCGATCGAACAGGTGATGCCGTGGCTGCACATGATCTTCGACGCCTGGGAAGACTACAAGCGCACCAAGGAGCGTGAAGCCGCCGAGTTCGCCGAGCGCGATGCCGCCGAGCGCGCGGCAGCGGAGGCGATCGCGCTTGACGTCGACGCCATCGACTTTGCGGAAGATGACGACGAGGACGACGATCACAAGAAAAAGAAGAAGCACCGCAAGAAGGACAAGAAGTAATCCTTCCTGTCCTCGCGCGGCGACACGGCCAGCTCTGTCCGTGCCGCGCCCTATGCCTACCGCTCCGCGCCCGGATTGGCCGGAGGATCTGAGGGGCGAGCGAGGTGCATGAGCTGGAAGACCCAGCGCATGGCGTAATACCAGGCAACGCCCGCGAGCGCCCCGCAGGCCGACAGGATGATGACGTTGGCAAGGTCGATCGTCCCGCTCGACCACAGCATGCCGCAGGTCCAGAGCACGGCGAACGCAATCGAACAGGACGTGAGCAGGGCAGGCTTCATGGCGTCGCTCCGGGATCGGGTGAACGACACCGATGCCCGGACGCGCGGCGCCGCACCGTGACCTGCGTCACGGTACGCCCCGCCCTCAGCCAAACCGCAGGCGCGAACGCTCCCTCGCCTTCTCCGCCTCCACCTCGCGATCGCGCGCCGGTGCCGTGGTCTGCAACGAGATCAGGAGCCTGCGCGCGGCATTCGAGACCTCGGTCACGGCGAGGTTGAAGGCGGCCTCATTGGACTGCGACGGCTTGTTGAAGCCGGACAGTTTGCGCACGAACTGCAGCGCCGAGGCGTGAATCTCGTCCTCGGTGGCGGGCGGCTCGAAGTTGAACAGCGTCTTGATATTACGGCACATGTCGGTCTCCCTCGCCCGCGGCAACGGGGCGGGTCTCTCAAGGACGATCGGCTGCTGCAAAATACGACATCGTGGTCTATTCTGGCAGTGTCATCGTCCACGGTGGAGCGAGGTTCCGGATGAGCCACGTGATCTACAAGGTCGTCCAGCACGACGGCGGCTGGGCCTATACCGTCAACGGGGTGTTCTCGGAACCATTTCCTACCCACGCCGCGGCACTCGCCGCTGCCCGACGCGCCGCCAACGAGCAGCGCGTCCCCGGCCGTACCGAGGCGATCCAGTACGAGACGTCGGACGGCAAATGGTTGACCGAAACCGCCTCCGGCAATGACCGCCCGGAGACCGAGGTCGAGGACGGCCGCTAGTTCACCTCGTCGCTTTCAGAACGGAACCTGGACGCCAAGCCGGTCGAAGAACGCCCGCCCCCGATCGGTGATCCGCAATGCGCGCGGAATCCGATGCGGCGCAACGCCGCGCATCTCGACCAGCCGCGCCAGAACGGCATTGGCAAACGGACCGGCGAGATGCGGCACGCGCTCGGTCCAGTCGTTGCAGAGCCGCAGATGCGGCTGCCGCGCCGAATCGAAATCGATTGCCTCGGCCCGGCACCAGGCTAACCCCTGCTCGGTCACGCGACCATCGCGGCCGTCGATCACGACGAGGCGGCGGCGGATCAGCGCATTCGACAACAGCACGCCGAGCTGACCCGCAAGGTGGTGGTAGCAGGTCCGCGATCGCCTGAGCTGCTCGGCCGGCATCGCACGCCGCCGCCCGACGGTGGCCTTGGCCGCAAGATCGACGAGGTTCTCGATCAGCGCCGCGACGTCGTCGTCCCTGATCCGGTAATATCTGAACCTGCCCTGTGCCCACACCGACAGCACGCGGGCGTCGACCAGCTTCTGCTAATGCGCGCTGGCGCCCTGCGGCGAAATGCCGGCGACCGCAGCAAGCTCGCCCGCCGGCAGCGCCTTGCCGTCGGCCAGCGCACTGACCATGGCCTCGCGGACCGGATCGCCCAAGGCCTCGGCGATCCGCGAAAATCCTGTCTGCAAGCCCTGGGATGATCCCACCGCATCGTCCTCCAGATCGCGCCGAAACGTCCTACCCGCATGCGCCGTGCCACGCAGCTCATTTCAGATTTTCCTGAAACGTTGCGGCGGCCTGTTCCGTTCAAATGGGCGGCAGTCGACCAAACACAAGGGAACGATCATGACAGCTGGCACCAACGACGCGGAACGTATCTACAGGCTCTGGGATGATGCGCTCGGTAACAAGGACCTCGAGGCGGCGCTCGCGCTCTACGCAGCCGACGCCTCGATCGAGAGCCCGCTGGTCCAGCATTTGATGCAGACCAAAGACGGGATCGTCCGCGGCCGCGACGCGCTGTGCGAGTTCATCACGCGCGTGTTCCGCACCAACCCGCCGCAACGGCGGCGCTTCAAGCAGGGCTTCTTCAGCGACGACCGCCTTCTCACCTGGGAGTATCCACGGCAGTCTCCGGACGGCGATCAGATGGATCTGGTCGAGGTCATGGAGATCGATGACGGCCTGATCCAGCGTCACCGCGTCTATTGGGGATGGTATGCGCTGAACGTGCTGAAGGCGAGTTAACCGGACACTTCTGCGTCAGGGGCGCGGCGCCGCTATCGGACGACGCCTTCCGTCATGCTAGGCTTGCACGCAAGCGGCTGGACAAATGCGCCGCGCGTGGGAAGAAGCATAATGATCCGTTGGTGCGCGGCCTTTGTGGCCGCTGTTGTTGTCTCGATGTCGGTACCGGCCATGGCTGCAGACTATCCCACGCCGCAGGATGGCGAATGGATCGCAAAGGACTTCAAGTTTCACAGCGGCGAGGTGATGCCGGAACTGCGGCTGCACTACACCACGGTCGGCGCGCCCACCGGACAGCCGGTGCTGGTGCTGCACGGCTCCGGCGGCTCGGCGGCCAGCATGCTGACGCCGAGCTTTGCCGGCCAGCTGTTCGGCCCCGGCCAGCCGCTCGATGCGGCGAAATACTACATCATCATCCCCGACGGCATCGGGCACGGCAAATCGTCGAAGCCGTCGGACGCGATGCGGACGAGCTTTCCGAAATACGACTACAACGACATGGTCGACGCGCAGTATAGGCTGGTCACCGAAGGGCTCGGTATCAGGCATCTGCGGCTCGTGATCGGTAACTCGATGGGCGGCATGCACACCTGGATCTGGGGCGTGCGCTATCCGCGGATGATGGACGTGCTGGTGCCGATGGCCTCGCAGCCGACCGCTATGGCGGCACGCAACTGGATGCTGCGGCGGACGATGCTGGAAACGATCCGCAACGATCCCGACTACAATGGCGGCAACTACACCAGACAGCCGCGGATGATGAAATACGCCATCGCCGCCTATCGCTTCGCCAGCGCCGGCGGCACGCTCGCCTACCAGATGCTGGCGCCAACCGCGACGCAGGCCGACAAGCTCGTCGACGACCAGCTGGCCCTGCCGGTCACATCAGATGCCAACGACTACATCTATCAATGGGAGGCCTCGCACGATTACGATCCGTCGGCGGGACTGGAGAAGATCGAGGCCACCCTGCTTGCGATCAATGCGGCCGACGATGAGCGCAATCCGCCGGAGACCGGCGTCACCGAAGCTGCAGTGAAGCGGATCAAGAACGGCAGGATTGATCTGATCCCGGCAAGCAGCGAGACACGCGGCCATCTCACCACCGGCGACGCGCGGTTCTATGCCAGGCAATTGCAGGAACTGTTGCAGACGGCGCCGCAACGCACGATGTAGCGATCGAGGCCAAGGCGATGTCCGCTGATCGCTTCCGCCGCATTGCGCTGAGCCTGCCCGAGGTCGTTGAAGGCGCGCATCACGGCACCGCCGACTTCCGCGTCGGCAAGCGCATCTTCGCGACGCTCGGCTATCCCGACCAGGATTGGGGCATGGTGAAGCTGACACCTGAGCAGCAGGCGATGGTGGTCGAGGCCGAGCCGGAGATCTTCCGGCCGGTGCCGGGCGGCTGGGGCAAGAGCGGCAGCACCAATGTCCGCCTCGCGAAAGCGGATCAGATCACGCTGCGCAGCGTGCTCGAAATGGCGCGGGACAATATCGCGGTGAAAGCCGCGAAGAAGGCGCGCACGAAGCAACCAACCTGAGCGCAACCATCCCGCACTGCATCACGCCTGACTGCGCGGTTTCGCCGATTCTTTGAGCATGCATCCCGCGCGCGGTTCGTGCCTAATCGCGCAAACACCGGATTCGCGTGACGCTACGCGCGGGTCACGTAGAAGTTTTCGCCGGAGGAAGGCAATGCGAAAGCTCACGCATGTCGCGGTGCTTGCGTGGCTCGCCATGATGGCGGGCGCTGCACTGGCGTTCGACAACGGCCAATATGACAACGTGCCGCCCGATATCCGCGCCTGGTTCAAGAGCGTGATCGCGCCGAATGGCGTGCCGTGCTGCGACATCTCCGACGGCCATCGCACCAGCTACGACGTTCGGGGCGGCGCCTATTGGGTGCCGATCGAGGGCGAGTGGATGATGGTGCCGGAGCGCGCCGTGATCCGCGATCGCGGCAACCCGGTCGGCGAGGCCGTGGTGTGGTACGTGCACCACCGCGGCAGCATCATCATCAGCTGCTTCGTTCCGGCGGATGCGGTCTGAGCGGCGCCCGCCGCCTGCGCGGGAAGCCTGCGCGCGAGGTCGCGTCAATTTGAAACAGTTACTCCCTGTTAACCTTACTTTTTAACCAATAATTAAGGATGAGTTTGCGGGCGCCATGAGGCGCGGCCTAGCGTCTGCAGAAATGCTCCGTAACCGCGAGTTGGTGCGTGCCATGGCTCTTCGAAGAATGGCGTATCGAACAACTGGGGCGCTGATGGCGTCCCTTGGCATTGCAGCGCTGCTGCTTGCTTCCCCGACCGAGACCTATGCGAGATCCGGATCCGCAGCGCGCGGCACGTTCTCCTCGCATCATCCAGCTTTCCGCCATCATGTGCGGGTGCCCGGCATCGTGTTGCCGGACGCGGGCGGATATTATGATGGCGCGGCGAGCGTTCCTTTCGCCGCCGAGGTCCCGGCGCCGGTCTCGAGCGACGTCCGCTACACCTACACCCAGGACGTGCCGTGGGATTGGGCGCACCGCTATCCGCCGGCCGTGGTGCCGTCGGATCGGCCCTATGTGTCGAGCTGCCCCACCGAGAGCGTCACGGTGCCCGGCCGCGGCGGCGACCGCACCATCAACATCACGCGGTGCTACTGACGAATAGCTCGTTCACAAAAACAAAAGAGGCCGCCCGCAAGGCCGGCCTCTCGTATTTTGGCAGACGCTCGGCGCGCGGCTGACAGCCGGTCAGGAATCCTCGCCCTTCAGATGACCGACGTGCTTCTGGGTGTAGAGCTCAAGGCCGATGCGCTTGATCAGGTCGAGCTGGGTCTCGAGGAAGTCGATGTGCTCTTCCTCGTCCTTCATCAGCTGCTCGAACAGGTCGCGGCTGACATAGTCCTTGACGCCATGGCAGTAGGTCGCCGCCTCCTGGTAGAGCGTGCGCGCGCCGATCTCGGCGGCGAGGTCACACTCGATGATCTCCTTGACGTCCTGGCCGATCTTCAGGGGATCGAGCACCTGCAGGTTCGGGAAGCCGTCGAGGAACAGGATGCGATCGACGAATTTGTCGGCGTGCTCCATCTCCTCGATGGACTCCTTGCGCCAGACCTTGGCCATCTCCAGGAGGCCCCAATTGTTGAGCATCCGGTAGTGCAGCCAGTACTGATTGATGGCGGTCAGTTCGCTGCGCAGCCCCTTGTTCAGATAATCGATGACCTTCGGGTCGCCTTGCATGATCCACTCCACCTGTCGCGGCCAACCTTGGCCGGCGATAAACTTAGAACGCTTCTAAATCAGATTATCGGCAAGAGCAACTCTTCGCAGAAGCAGCGCGTGGATAACCGGATTCGAAGGATTAGCGCAGCGTCTTCCAGCGAAACGGAAGCCGGTTCGCCGTCAGGAAGCGCGTCGAAACGAGAAGCGTTAGCAGGCCGCGAGCGCGAATTCGGCCGGCTCGGCGTCCTCGTTGGCGGCGTGCGGATGGCCGCTGTGGGGGCAGCCGGAGCAGCAGGCCTTGGCGCAGGGACCGAGCGCCTCGTCGATGATCGCCTTGATGGTGCGCGCGCAGCGGCCGCATTCGGCACTGCAGCCGAGGCAGCCGTACACCTGCTTGGCATTTCGAGTCACGGACCCACCGCCATTGACGGCATTGCGGACATCGTGGTCGCTAAGGACGTTACAGGAACAGACAATCATCGGAGAAAGGCGGGGTCCAACGGTGATGCTTGGCAATATGGATATTGTCGGCTCCCGCGGGATGCAAAAGGAAAAAGCGGTTTTTGTAGCAATTCCAAACTGATGCGGGATTCATATTGGAATGAGTCTAAATCGGTCGGAGGTCAGGAATCCGACACCCGCCGGGTGGCTGACGGGCCAATAACCGCTGCCTTCGCCACCGGCCCCCATGAGTAGGCGCCTCGCCGCGGCGCTATCGGGCTTGTGCGTTGCAAGATATTGCAAAAACTGCAAGCATTTGGTCGCGAATGCGGCAGCGTCGTTCATTGATCATTCAAGCTGAATATGGAACCCTCCGGCGAGACAGATCGCCAATGCACGCTGTCCCTGCTGCCGCGAGAAAGGTGAGGCCATGAAGAAGACATTGCTGGCGCTTTGCGCCGTTGCCGCTGTGGCGGCTTCGACTGTGGCGGTGCCCGCCCCCGCCCAGGCACAACGCGGTGTCGCCGCCGGCGTCGCTGCGGGATTGATCGGTGGCGCCATTGTCGGTGGCGCGATCGCATCGCAGAACCGCTATTACGGTCCCGGATACGGCTACTATGCGCCCGGTCCGGCCTATGTCGCCGAGCCCGGCTATGGTCCCGATTGCTTCTGGCAGCGCCAGCGGTTCTGGGACGGCTACACCTGGCGCGTTCGCAGCGTCCGCGTTTGCGATTGATCGCCGTTCATCTCGATTAAATCGAACCAAATGTCCCGGAAAAACCGACTGTTTCTCCGGGACATCTGCTGCAGATGGCCAGAAAAAACCGCTTTTCTGCGCGATCAGCCTGCGGACGTTTACTTTCGGTTGACTGTTCTGCGCTGTTTAGCAAGACAGCAGTTCGAGATCAGCGTGTGAGTCACCTCAACCCGGCGCCGAACCACGACGCCACCACCTTCCAGGAGAGCCAAAGACATGAAGAAGACTTTAGCTGCCCTTGTCGCCGTCACCACGATTGCCGGTTCGCTGGCCGTTGCTCCGGCTGCCAAGGCTGGTGACGGCGGCGCCGTCGCGGCCGGCGTTGCCGGCGGCCTGATCGGCGGCGCCCTGCTGGGCGGCGCTATCGCAGGCGCTCGCCCCGCCCCGGTCTATGTCGCACCGGCGCCGGTTTACGTCGAAGAGGCCCCGTGCCGCATGGTTCGTGAGCGCTTCTGGGACGGCTACGGCTGGCGCTTCCGTCGCATCCAGGTTTGCGACTGATCGACCGACACGTTTTCAGCATCACATTCGAAAACCCGGCCTCTCGGCCGGGTTTTTGCTTTCGCCACAGGCGGCCCTGCGAGCCGGCCCGATCAGCGCTGCCCGTTCATCGCGCGCAGCACCGCCTCGCTCGGCCAGCAATCGACCTTCAGCCCGGCCTGCTTCTGATAGGCGCCGAGCGCCGCGCGGGTCTGCATCCCGGCCTTGCCGTCGAGCTTGTCCTTGTAGAGACCGATCTTCGTCAGCTGCTGCTGCATCGCCTCGACATCGGCGGAGCGCAGCTGCTTCGACGCCGACCATGGCGTCGCGAATGGCTGCGGGCTCGTCATGCGGTCGGCGAGGTGGCCGACGAACAGCACGTAGAGATCGGAGAAATTGTATTCCTTGATCACGAAGTAGTTCGGCGTGGTCAGGAAGGCCGGACCGTAGCTGCCTTCCGGCTGCAGCAGCGACGCCGATTGCGCCTGCTCGGCGGCGCTGAGCTTCTGCCCGCGCACCGGCACGAAGCCGGCGCGCAGCCACTGGCTGATCGGCTTCGTCACTTCAGGCACGCCCATCGTGCAGTCGGCATTGGCCGGCGCCTGCACCTCATAGGCCCAGCGCACGCCGGGCTGCCAACCCTTGTTGACCAGCTGCTGCGCGGCGGAGGCGAGCGCGTCCGGCACCGAATGCCAGATGTCGACGCGGCCGTCGCCGTCGAGATCGACGCCGTGCTTGTAATATTCCGACGGCAGAAACTGGGTGTAGCCGGTCGCTCCCGCCCACGATGAGCGCATCTCCTTGCGCGTCACCGCGCCCTCGCCGAGGATCTTCAGCGCCAGGATGAACTCGGTGCGGTACTGATCCTTGCGACGGCCGACATAGGCCTGCGTCGCCACCACGCGCAGCGTGTCGTAGGGCAGCGAATAGCGCCCGTAATCGGTCTCGCGGCCCCAGATCGCCAGCACGACGGTGGCCGGGACGCCGAACCGCTTCTCGATCGCATCAAGCGAGGAGCGATACTTCTGCAACAGCCGCTGCCCCTCGGCGGCGAGCCGCGCGATCGAGGCTTCCCTGATGTAATCGGCCGGCACCTGCACGAACTCGGCCTGCGCCGGTGCGCCGGTCTTCGGACGTCCGGGCAGGATCAGGTCGGGCAGCTTGTAGTCGGGCTCGAGCGAGCGCGTCTCGCGATCGAAGGTCTCGCGCGACACGCCGGCGGCCTTGGCCTCCGGCCACAGCGAGGCGATGAACTGGGTGAACGCAGCATCGGCGGCGCGCGCGGGTGAGACGACGGATGCGAGCAGGAGCCCGAGGGCAAGCGCGCGGAGGAATGTCAAATCCAACAACCTGTTCACGCAGCGGTCCAATGGGCGCGGCATCAGGCCAACGCCCGCGATATCAGTGTCGTGAGCCTTACCACGACACCGGATTGCTGTGAACCTTGGCGGCCGCGCTCAATGCGCGGCCTGCTTGGCGCCTTCGATCGAGTCGTTCGACAGCTTGTCGACGATGGCGATGCCGATCGCCGACAGGATGAAGACGCAGTGGATGATGGTCTGCCACATCACGCCGGTCTCGGTGTAGTTGCCCTTGCCTGACGACAGCGCGCCGGCCTCGATGAAGGTGCGCAGCAAATGGATCGAGGAGATGCCGATGATGGCCATCGCCAGCTTGATCTTCAGCACGCTGGCATTGACGTGGCTCAGCCATTCCGGCTCGTCCGGATGGCCCTGCAGATTGAGGCGCGAGACGAAGGTCTCGTAGCCGCCAACGATCACCATCACCAACAGGTTCGAGATCATGACGACGTCGATCAGGCCGAGAACGGCCAGCATGATCTGCTGCTCGCTGAAATCGAAGGCATGGGCGAACAGGTGCCATAGTTCCTTGAGGAACAGCACGACATAGACGCCCTGGGCGATGATCAGGCCGACATAGAGTGGCAATTGCAGCCAGCGCGATCCGAAGATCAGCATGGGAACGGGACGCAGCGACCGGCCCTTCGCGGGGGCGCGCGCCTCAGAAAGTGCGGACATGGTGGAGTGCTCGCAGGATTGAAAATTGCGGAGCGCTCTATCTACGCAATCCCGCGCGCTTGAAAAGCGACAACTGGCCGCACATTGCGCCGCGATGCCGTCACGATCCTGCCAACGAAGAACGGTCGAGCGCGGCGAGATGCCGCGTTCGACCGTTCATACTGGTCAGCGCGTCAGCTTCTTGTACTTCACGCGATGCGGAATGATGCTGTCCTGGCCGAGCCGGCGCATTTTGTCCTTTTCGTAATCCTGGAAGTTGCCCTCGAACCATTCGACATGGCTGTCGCCCTCGAAGGCCAGGATGTGGGTCGCGATGCGGTCGAGGAACCAGCGGTCATGGCTGATGATGACGGCGCAACCGGCGAAATCCTCGAGCGCCTCTTCCAGCGCGCGCAGCGTGTCGACGTCGAGGTCGTTGGTCGGTTCGTCGAGCAGCAGCACGTTGGCGCCCGACTTCAGCATCTTGGCGAGATGCACGCGATTGCGCTCACCGCCTGACAACGCGCCGACCTTCTTCTGTTGGTCAGCGCCCTTGAAGTTGAACGCCGAGCAGTAGCCGCGCGAATTGACTTCCTTCTTTCCGAGCAGGATCAGCTCGTTGCCCCCGGAGATCTCCTCCCACACCGTCTTGTTGCCCTCGAGCGCGTCGCGCGACTGGTCGACATAGCCGAGATGCACGGTCTCGCCGACCGTGATGGTGCCCTTGTCCGGCGTCTCCTGCTCGGTGATCATCTTGAACAGCGTGGTCTTGCCGGCGCCGTTGGCACCGATCACGCCGACGATGCCGCCGGGCGGCAGCTTGAAGGTGAGATCGTCGATCAGCAGGCGATCGCCAAATCCCTTGCTGAGACCTTCGAAGTCGACGACGTTGGCGCCGAGCCGCTCGGCGACCGGAATGATGATCTGCGCGGTCTGGGTCTGCTTCTCGCTCGCCTTCTTGAGCAGATCCTCATAGCGCTGGTAGCGGGCCTTCGACTTGGCCTGGCGCGCCTTCGGCGAGGACGCCACCCATTCCTGCTCGCGGGCCAGCGTCTTCTGATGCGCGGCATCCTCGCGGCCTTCCTGCTCGAGTCGCTTCTGCTTCTGCACCAGCCAGGACGAGTAATTGCCCTCGTACGGGATGCCGCGGCCGCGGTCGAGCTCGAGGATCCAGCCCGTGACGTTGTCGAGGAAGTAGCGGTCGTGGGTCACGATCAGGATCGCGCCGGGATAGTTGCGCAGATGACCTTCCAGCCACGACACCGATTCGGCGTCGAGATGGTTGGTCGGCTCGTCCAGCAGCAGCAATTCCGGCTGGTCGAGCAGCAGGCGGCACAGCGCCACGCGGCGGCGTTCACCGCCGGACAGTTTTGTGACATCGGCATCGTCGGGCGGGCAGCGCAGCGCGTCCATCGCCTGGTCGACCTTGCTGTCGAGATCCCACAGGCCCTGGGCCTCGATCTCGTCCTGCAGCTTGGTCATCTCGTCGGCGGTCTCGTCCGAATAGTTGACCGCAAGCTCGTTGTAGCGGTCGAGGATCGCCTTCTGCTTGGCGACGCCCTGCATGACGTTCTCACGAACGTTGAGTGCCGGATCGAGGTGCGGCTCCTGCTCGAGATAGCCGACGCGGGCGCCCTCGGCGACCCAGGCCTCGCCGTTATACTCCTTGTCGAGGCCGGCCATGATCTTGAGCAGCGTCGACTTGCCCGAGCCGTTGACGCCGAGCACGCCGATCTTGGCGTCCGGGTAGAAGCTCAGATGGATGTTATCGAGCACCTTGCGGGTCGGGTACGCCTTGGTCAGACCCTGCATGAAATAGATGAACTGGCGAGCCATCCGCTGTCCCTGGAATTGATCCGATTTGTGGAAATTTTGCTGCCGCCGATGTAACGGCCGGCCCCCGAAAGCGCAACCGCGGGACCTCTGTTTTCCGTCCGTTCACCACGTTTCGCGGCTTCACCACGGATGATTACGGGTTCGACGTCATGTGTGCGCCGAATCACGACAATTGAAACCATCTTTTAATAAATCAGGCCAAAACTCGTTCTCAACGTCGAAAAACGGCGATTTTCGCGGCAGAACCGCGGCCAAAACAGTTGAGGCCACGTCATGGCTACCATCATTTCAGCACCCCTTCCGCGCCCGACGACCAAAGGCGAGGCGACGCTGTTCGCCGAATTCCGCGCCTTTTGGCGCGCCTTCGTCGCCAAGGCTTTCAATCCCTACCGGCCGGAACTGCACTATATGCGCGGCCCGGGTCCGGCCTGCCGTGCCAAGCAGATGGCGCTGTCGCCGGCGGTCCGCTCGATGCTCGCCGATATCCGCGCCACGAAGAAGCCGTCGCCGCGCGTGTGACAATCGCCGCTTTTTGAAACCGCGGCCGCTTGCGCGCCTGCCGATTGCGCGCGACCATGACGGGTATCCCGACGGTTGATCTCCCGCCGTCGTCCTCACCCTGAATGGACCTCCCCGATGACGCGGCTCCGCTGTGCAATCCTCGACGACTATTTTGACATCGCGCTTTCGGTGGCCGACTGGCCGAAGGTCAAGGACCGGGTCGACGTCACCGTGTTCGACAAGCCGTTCGCGAGCGAGGCGGAAGCGGCGACGAAGCTGAAGGATTTCGAGATCATCTGCGCGATGCGCGAGCGCACCCCGTTCCCGAAGAGCCTGCTCGACGCGCTGCCCAGGCTGCAGTTCCTGATCACGTCAGGCATGCGCAACGCGGCGATCGACATGGAGGCCGCCAAGAACCGCAAGGTGGTGTTGTGCGGCACCCAATATAGCCGCGATCCCACCGCGCCGCTGACCATGGGCCTGATCCTGGAACTGACGCGCGGCATCGGCCGCGAGAATGCGCGCATGCACGCCGGCGAGGCCTGGCAGACCTTTGCCGGTACCGAGATCGAGGGCAAGACGCTCGGCATCATCGGCCTCGGCAAGCTCGGCAGCAAGGTCGCCGGCATGGCCAAAGTGTTCGGCATGAACGTCATCGCCTGGAGTCCCAATCTGACGCCGGAGAAGTGCAAGGAGGCCGGCGTCGGCTATGCCAGCAAGGACGAGCTGTTCGCGACATCAGACATCATCACCATCCATGTCGTGCTGAGCCCGCGCTCGCGCGGACTGGTCGGCGCCGCCGATCTCGCCCGCATGAAGCCGTCGGCCTATCTCGTCAACACCGCGCGCGGGCCGATCGTCGATGAGGACGCCCTGTTCGCGGCGCTGCGCGACAAGACGATCGCCGGCGCCGGCATCGACGTGTTCTCGGTCGAGCCGCTGCCGTCGGATCACCCGCTGCGCAAGCTCGACAACGTCGTGATCACGCCGCATCTCGGCTACGCGACGCGCGAGAGCCTGCAGGCGCATTATCAGCAGATGGTCCAGTGCATCGATGCTTTCACCAAGGGCAACGAGCCGCCGCGGCGCCTGGCCTGACAGCGGCATTCACTGCGGCTAGCCGAGCCAGCGGAACGCGCGTTCGAGCTCGGCGCGGCCGTCCCGGTCGTACCAGCGCCCGTGGGCGAGAATGATCCGTTCCGGATCCCATTCGATCATGCGGGCGACGGCGGCCTTCATCGCGTCCCTGTCCTGCAGGAAGGTCGAGCGCAGATCGGTTGGCGTGCTGCCGTCGGGATCGCGCACCCGCCGAGCCAGATCAGGAACCGCATCAACGGCGAGCGGACTCGTCCGGCCTCAAAATTCTCGATCAGGTCCGTCAGCAGCAATGTCCGCGACGGCAGATGGAAGAACACGACCTCCGTCATGTAGCTGCCTGCCACCAACAGCGTCGCGATCCACTCATCCCAGGGATAGCCGGATGATCGTTCCATTGGCTCGCCTTCGAAGGTCAGCCGATTGTCCGCCTGTTGCTTGATCCCGGGCGCAAGGAAGATGCGCGCGTCGGGATAGGCAGCATTCCATTGCGGAATCCACCAGTAATGCAGACGGTTCGGACCGATGATCCAGCGCGGTACGCCCAGCTCAACGATTGCGGCCTTGAGCTCGGCCAGCAATGGTGTCGGCGAGTGAATGAACAGCCGCCCACCCGGCAGACGAACGATCGTCGCGCGCATTGGAAACGGCATCTTGAACCAGCGCGGACCGAACCGGATGATCGGACCATCGATCATCCATACGTCATCGGCGACAGGCTTTGGCGCATTCAGCGGCGGATAGGTCTCGCAGACGTCCTGCATCGCATTGCTTCCCAAGCTGCAACGTCGAAATGCGCGGCTTGTTGCAACAAAAAAAGGCGCGCTGTTCGCGCGCCTTTTTCAATGATGAACTTGCCGGTTGGCCTAGCGCACCGTCACCGGTGCGGGCAGCGGCTGCACCGTGGTCGGCTGCGTGCCGGGCAGCGGCGCGGCCGCCTGAGCCTGGGCCGCAGAGGGAGCCATCGGGTTCGCGGGCGCGGCAGAAGCCGTCGCCGTTCCCGGCGGCGGACCACCGGGCAGCACAACCACGCGGGTGCCGACCTTGGCACGCTCGAACAGGTCGGAGACGTCCTCGTTCAGCATGCCGATGCAGCCCGACGAGACGAACTTGCCGATGGTCGACGGCTGGTTGGTGCCGTGAATACGGTACACGGTCGAGCCGAGATACATCGCGCGGGCGCCGAGCGGGTTGCCGGGTCCGCCGGCCATGAAGCGCGGCAGATAGGGCTGACGCTCGATCATCTCGGTCGGCGGATGCCAATCCGGCCACTCGGCCTTACGGGTGATCTTCTGCACGCCGGTCCAGGTGAAGCCGTCGCGGCCGACACGGACGCCGTAACGGATCGCCCGGCCGTTGCCCAGGATGTAATAGAGGTAGGTGTTCGACGTATCGACAACGATCGTGCCTGCCGGCTCCTTGGTCGCGAACGACACTTCCTGGCGACGCAGATTCGGCGGCAGTTGCGCCGGGGCGTCTTCTGGCTGCTCGTCCGGCGGCAGCGCCGCGATCTGCACCGGCTTGCCGTTGGCATCGACCGGCGCCTGCTGCTGCGGCACGGCTCCGGTAACGCCCTCGGGCGGACGCATGCCGCCGCGGTCGTCGCCGTAGGAAACACCGGCGGCCGGAACGCCATTGTCGCGATTGGCTTGTTGCGCACCCGGACGATCGCCGTAGATCACCGGCGGCGGCCCCATCGGACGGCCATAGCGGGGATCATCGGGCGACATCACCGGCCCAGTCGGCGCGCCACGGTCGGAATAGACCGGAGGAGCATTCATCGGGCGGCCATAGCGCGGATCGTCCGGCGACATCACTGGGCCGGTCGGCGCGCCACGATCGGAATAGGCGGGCGCATTCGCCGGACGGCCATAGCGCGGGTCGTTCGGCGACAGCACCGGGCCGGGCGGCGGCAATGCAGCCGAATCCTGCCCGTCATCGTCATTGAGTGCGTCGAAATCCGGCATGCTGCCCTGGGGGTAGGGCTGGGGCGCCGTCGAATAGGCGGTGCCTTGGGGCGCCGGATAACCCTGCTGCGCATGCGCAAGCGAGGTTCCTGCCACGCCGAGAGCCGCGGCAGCGCAAATCGTCAGAATGCGGTTGATCATCATTGCTCTGTTATAGTCCCCAAGCCACACCGGACTGTTAACGGCCCAATGCAGGAAGATAGCGGCGCATTCAAGACAAATCCGCGAAACCCGGGCTATTCCGGGCCTTTTGTGATTTCGCGTCAACGCTGCGGCAAAGATGTCTCACGGGTCGGGAATGTTTGTCCACGTGGCCAAAGTCATCAATCACCCGCATTTTGTAACAAACAGTCCCGGGACGTTGCGATATCTTCGAATCGGCCTGATTCGCGCTCGCGACGCCGGCTTTCTTGTGTGGTCACCGCGTTCCCTCGACATCGAAGACCCTCCCGCAGAAGGGGGAACCCGCGCCCATGCTCCCCGGCCTTCGTTTTCTGTTCGCCGCGATCGTGCTGGCGACTTCGCTTCTGGTGTTCGGGTTAGGGGCAGCCGCGCTGTTTCGCGCGGCGCATGAAGAGTTCGCCAGCATTCCGGCCCGCCGGGCGCCGCCGCCCGAGCCGCAATTCGCGCAGCAGCCCGAGACCCCGCCGGTGCTTGCCATGGTGCGGGTCGATCCGCCCGCCGCCGACAAGGTGACGACCGATACGCCGGCAGCCCCGTCCGAGCCGGCCGCGTCCGAACAACCGGCCGCTCCCGCTGAGATCGCCGCCCCTGCAGCCGAGCCGGAGAAGGTCGCCGCCGTGACGGCGGATGATCCGGTCCCACCCGCTCCGCCGAAGCCGGAGGCCCAAGCCACGGAGACCCCGGCGCCGGCCCAATCCGCCGACACTGCGGCTCAGACTCCGACCGCAGATCCCTCGGCGGCATCGGAGCCGACGCCCGCTGCCGCCGAAGCCGCACCGGCAGCTACGGAGGCCAAGGTCGCCGCCGTCGCCGATCCGCCTGCCCCCAGCGAGCCCGCGCTTCCGCCGCCGGCACCCGCAATGGCAGCGCCGGAGCCCGCCCCGCCGCCATCACCCGAGGCGATCGCGGCCGCGACCAAGATCGCAACGCTGGGTGGGCCCGAAGTTGTTGTCGAAGTGCCGGTAGCGCCGAAGGCCGCTGAGGCGAAGAAGCCGGAGCGCAGCGCGGTCAGCAAGCCGGCACATCGCAAGGAGCGGCGGCGGATTGTCCGCGCGCCGCCGGTTCGGCAGGTCGTTCAGCAGCAGCAGCTCGATCCGTTCGGCCAGCCGACCCTGGTGCCGCTCACCCGGCGCTAGCAAGCAGGAACGACCTGTCAGGCCGGTCCCGTCGCGATCGGCGGGCCGCTCGCCTGCCCCCATTCCGACCACGAGCCGTCATAGAGCGCGCTCTCGGTGACGCCGAGCCGGTAGAGCGCAAGCGTCAGCACGCCGGCCGAGACGCCGGAGCCGCAGCTCGTGACGATGGGCGCATCGAGCTTCACGCCGGCGCCCGCGAACGACTTGCGCAGGTCATCGAGCGGCTTCATCTCGCCGGTCGCGGCATCGAACAATTGGTTGTAGGGCACGTTGCGGGCGCCTGGGATGTGGCCGGCGCGGATGCCCGGACGCGGCTCCGGCGCGCGGCCTTCGAAGCGGTCGGCGGCGCGCGCATCGATCACCTGCTCGGCACGGCTTTCGACATTGGCGATCATCTGCTCGATGCTGCGCACGCGCTGCGGATCGTAGCTCGCCTTGAAGGTCGCAGGCTTCGGCTTCACCTCGCCGCTCTCGACCGCCCTGCCCTCGGCGCGCCACTTCTTCAGGCCGCCGTTGAGAATGCGCACGTTGCGATGGCCATAGGACAGGAACATCCACCAGGCGCGCGGCGCCGCGACCCAGCCGCCGGAATCGTAGATCACCACGGTGTCGGCATTGCCGATGCCAAGCACGCCGATGTCGCGGCCGAACTGCTCGGCGCTCGGAAACATGTGCGGCAGCGGATTGGCATGGTCGGACACCGCGTCGACATCGAAGAACACAGCACCCGGCAGATGCGCGGCGAGATAATCGTCCTTCGGCAATGGCAGCACGCCGGGCAGCTTGAAGGTCGCGTCGAGCACCTTGACGTTGGCATCGCCGAGATGCGCAGCCAGCCATTCGGTCGAAACGAGCGGATCGTCGGTCATCGTCATCTTGCGTGTTTCTCCATCGTCATTGCCGGACTTGATCCGGCAATCCATCTTGCCTTGAAGCGATGGACACGCGGGTCAAGCCCGCGTGTGACATCCTGCCTAGCCCTTTTTCTTCGGCTCCCACGCCTCGATCGGCCCGCCGGCCTCGCGCCAGGCGGCAAAGCCGCCGCCCATATGCGCGACCGGCTTCAGGCCCATGTCCTTTGCGGTCTTGGCGGCGAGCGCCGAGCGCAGGCCGCCGGCGCAGTGGAAGATGAACTTCTTGTCTTCCTGGAAGATCGGCTTGGCATAGGGGCTGTTCGGATCGATCCAGAACTCCAGCATGCCGCGGGTGCAGGAGAACGCGCCGGGGATCTTGCCGTCGCGCTCGATCTCGCGGGGATCGCGGATGTCGACGATGACGACGTCGTTCTTGCCGATCAGCGTGATCGCGTCGGCCGCGCTGATGGTCTCGATCTCGGCATTGGCCTCGTCGATCATCACCTTGATGCCGCGGTGGATGTTCTGGGGCATGGGGCTCTCCCTGGCTTTTCTTGATCGTCATTCTGGGGCGATGCGGCAGCATCGAACCCGGAATGACGATCGAATTTCATCAACTCGAGATTCCGGATCGATCCCATGGACCGTCCGGAATGACGGGATTGGTTACCGCACCAACTCCCGCATCGCGTTCTCCAGACCTTCGATCGTGATCGGATACATGCGTTCGGAGAACAGGCGGCGGATGATGGTGGTCGATTCCGAATAGTCCCAGTGCTTCTGCGCCACCGGATTGAGCCACACCGCGTGCGGATAGGTGCGGATGATGCGATCGAGCCAGACCGAGCCGGCCTCTTCATTGACATGCTCGACCGAGCCGCCGGGAACCATGATCTCGTAAGGCGACATCGAGGCGTCGCCCACGAACACCACCTTGTAGTCGTGCGGATATTTGTGCAGCACGTCCCAGGTCGGCGTGCGATCGGTGAAGCGCCGCTTGTTCTGCTTCCAGACGCCTTCATAGAGGCAGTTGTGGAAGTAGAAATACTCCATGTGCTTGAATTCGCTCTTGGCGGCCGAGAACAGTTCCTCGACCTGCTCGATATGCGAATCCATCGAGCCGCCGATATCGAAGAACACCAGCACCTTGACCGCGTTGCGCCGCTCGGGGCGCATGTGCACGTCGAGATAGCCGTGGTTGGCGGTCTCCTTGATCGTGGTGTCGAGGTCGAGCTCATCTGGCGCGCCGGTACGCGCGAACTTGCGCAGCCGCCGCAGCGCCACCTTGATGTTGCGGATGCCGAGCTCGACATTACCGTCGAGATCCTTGAACTCGCGCTTGTCCCATACCTTCACGGCGCGGTTGTTGCGGTTCTTCTCCTGCCCAATGCGGACGCCCTCGGGATTATAGCCATGGGCGCCGAACGGCGAGGTGCCGGCGGTGCCGATCCACTTGCTGCCGCCCTGGTGGCGGCCCTTCTGTTCCTCGAGCCGCTTCTTCAGGGTCTCCATGAGCTTGTCCCAGCCCATGGCCTCGATCTGCTTCTTCTCTTCCTCGGTGAGATATTTCTCGGCGAGCTTCTTCAGCCACTCCTCGGGGATCTCCGCCTTGCCCATGGCGTCGAGCAGGCTCTCGAGCCCCTTGAACACGGTGCCGAACACGCGGTCGAACTTGTCGAGATTGCGCTCGTCCTTCACCAGCGCGGCGCGCGACAAATAGTAGAAGTTCTCGACCGTCTGCTCGGCGAGATCGGCGTCAAGCGCTTCCATCAAGGTCAGATATTCCCGTAGCGTCACGGGGACCTGGGCGTCGCGCAGCGATGTGAAAAACTGCAGGAACATACCCACCTAGATCGCCCGCTGGGCCGGTGGCGTCAAGGGCCCCCGGCCGTGCTTCATCCCGAGATCAGCCATCCACTTTCACCGGGTTACCTCCGCCGCCGTCGGTCCGTGGCGGCGCCCGCGCCATCGCGGCAAGGTCGCGCCACGCCGGCGATCATTCCGCAGAGCGGAAAGATGATGCATGACATTCCATGCGGAAGCCCACATCGGTACCGCTGCGCTGCGGAATCCGCGCTAGACCGCCCGGCTTTTTCAATTAGAATTGTACCGGACAAGATATCGGAGAGGACATGCGACCGCTGCGAGAGCGGTCGTTTCGTGTGGGGGCCCGGGCCGCCGACGAACGAAGCAAGGCAAACAGATAGATGAAATTCACGGGTACCAAGGACTACGTCGCCACCGATGACCTCAAGGTCGCTGTCAATGCCGCCATCGTGCTCGAGCGCCCGCTGCTGGTGAAGGGCGAGCCCGGCACCGGCAAGACCGTACTGGCCGAGGAAGTCGCCAAGGCGATCGACGCGCCGCTTTTGACCTGGCACATCAAGTCGACCACCAAGGCGCAGCAGGGCCTCTACGAATACGATGCCGTCTCGCGACTGCGCGACAGCCAGCTCGGCGACGCCCGCGTGTCCGACATCAAGAACTACATCAAGCGCGGCAAGCTGTGGGAGGCCTTCACCAACGAGAAGCGCCCGGTGCTGCTGATCGACGAGATCGACAAGGCCGACATCGAATTCCCCAACGATCTGCTGCTCGAACTCGACCGCATGGAATTCCACGTCTACGAGACCGGCGAGACCATCAAGGCGAAGCTGCGCCCGATCGTGATGATCACGTCGAACAACGAGAAGGAACTGCCGGACGCCTTCCTGCGCCGCTGCTTCTTCCACTACATCAAGTTCCCCGACAACGAGACGATGGGCAAGATCGTCGACGTGCATTTCCCCGGTATCAAGAAGCGCCTGGTGGAAGAGGCGCTGCGGATCTTCTTCGAAGTCCGCGAGGTGCCGGGCCTGAAGAAGAAGCCCTCGACCTCGGAACTGCTCGACTGGCTCAAGCTGCTGTTGAACGAGGACATCACCCCCGAGATGCTGCGCGAGCGCGATCCGCGCAAGCTGATCCCGCCGCTGCATGGCGCGCTGCTCAAGAACGAGCAGGACGTGCACCTGTTCGAGCGGCTGGCTTTCCTCAGCCGCCGCGAAGTCTAGTTCCGATATCGGCAAACGCCGGGGCGATGGCTCCGGCGTTTTGCTTCTGCAGCTCAACAAACAAGCCAACAAGCAAGAAGACCAGGGAAGATGAACGTCCAAACCCAGATCCGGGCCGCCGAGCCCGTCACGACAGAGCACTTCGACGTCCTGATCGCAGGCGCCGGCATCTCCGGCGTCGGCGCCGCCTACCACCTCACCACGCAATGCCCCGGCACCAGCTTCGTGGTGCTGGAGACGCAGAAGACTTTTGGCGGTACCTGGTCCACCCACCGCTATCCCGGCATCCGCTCCGACAGCGACCTGCACACCTTCGGCTATCGCTTCAAGCCGTGGACCAGCGCGCCGATCGCGACCGCGGCCGAGATCCTGAAGTACATGGGCGAGGTGATCGAGGAGAACGACATCGCCCGTCACATCCGCTATCGCCACACCATCACCGCGGCGAAGTGGTCGAACGAAACCAATCTCTGGACCATCGATGCGACGCGCATCGACACCGGCGAGCGGCTGCGCTTCACCACCAACTTCTTCTGGATGTGCCAGGGTTATTATCGCCACGACGCGGGCTATACGCCCGAATGGACCGACATGGCGAAGTTCAAGGGCACCGTCGTGCATCCGCAGACCTGGCCCGACGACCTCGACTACAAGGGCAAGCGCGTGGTCGTGATCGGCTCCGGCGCCACCGCCGCGACCCTGATCCCGGCGATGGCCAAGGATGCCGGCCATGTCACCATGCTGCAGCGTTCGCCGACCTATTTCCGCACCGGCCGCAACGCCATCGAGATCGCCGAGGAGCTGCGCAGGCTGCAGGTCGACGAGCACTGGATCCACGAGATCACCCGCCGCAAGATACTGTTCGAGCAGGACGCCTTCACCAGGCGGACCTTCGCCGAGCCCGAGGGCGCCAAGAAGGACCTGCTGGCGGCGGTCGAAGCCGTCCTCGGCAAGGACTACGACATTGCCACCCACTTCACGCCGAGCTACCGGCCGTGGCGGCAGCGCATCGCCTTCGTGCCGGATGCCGACCTGTTCCACGCCATCAAGGGCGGCAAGGCGTCGGTCGTCACCGACGAGATCGACCGCTTCACCGAGACGGGCATCCTGCTCAAGTCCGGCAAGCAGCTCGAGGCCGACATCATTATCACCGCGACCGGCTTCCACCTCTCCGCCAACGGCGGCATCGACTTCGAGATCGACGGCAAGCCGCTCGACTTCGCCGATACCGTGACCTATCGCGGCATGATGTTCACCGGCGTGCCGAACCTCGTCTGGGTGTTCGGCTATTTCCGCGCCAGCTGGACCTTGCGCGTCGATCTGGTCGGCGACTTCGTCTGCCGCCTGCTGCAGCACATGAAGGCGACCGGCGCGAACAAGGTGACGCCGGAACTGCGCCCCGAAGACCACAACATGCCGCTGCTGCCGTGGATCGATCCGGAGAACTTCAACCCCGGCTACATGATGCGCGGCATGCACCTCTTGCCGAAGCGCGGCGACAAGCCGGAGTGGCAGCACAACCAGGATTACTGGGCCGAGAAGGACGAATTCCCGGCGATCGACCTCAAGGACAAGGCGTTCGTCTACGGCTGAGCTCCTGATATTAGTCCCGTCATCCTGAGGAGCGCGTAGCGCGTCTCGAAGGATGCACGGCCCCACTCGGGCCGTCGTGCTTCGAGACGGCCGCTTCGCGGCCTCCTCAGCATGACGGTGTTAGACACAGCGCGCTGATCAAAAAGCAACATCGCGTACGCCTCTATTCCGTCACGCATACTCCGGCAGCTTCGCAGCCGCCTCGGGTGCCTTGCCGCGGATCATGTCGGAGGCCTTGTCGGCGATCATCAAGGTCGAGGCGTTGAGATTGGCTGAGATCATCCGCGGCATGATCGAGGCGTCGATCACGCGCAGGCCCTCCATGCCATGGACCCGAAGCTGGTCGTCGACCACCGCCCACGGCGCGTCCGCCGGTCCCATCCGGCAGGTGCAGCCGGGATGGAAGGTGGTGGTGCCGCGCTCGGTCGCGGCCGCGAGCAGTTCGTCGTCGCTCGTGGACCTTCGGGCCCGGAAAGTCCTCAT
Organism: Bradyrhizobium sp. USDA 4510; assembly: GCF_054059095.1. NCBI lineage: Bacteria > Pseudomonadati > Pseudomonadota > Alphaproteobacteria > Hyphomicrobiales > Nitrobacteraceae > Bradyrhizobium > Bradyrhizobium sp. USDA 4510. The sequence goes on from NZ_JBSSBT010000001.1 coordinate 6,139,929, forward strand.
AGGCGTAATACGGACTGAGCGGCTCGGAGGCGAGCAGCCGGCGCGCCAGCTTCATGCCGGCGACGACGACGCGGCGGTCGATCTCCTCGGCGAGGTAGTTGGTCTGGATGATCGGCGGCGCGAACGGATCGGCGGAGCGGATCCGGACATAGCCGCGGCTCTCCGGCCGCTGCTGCCATGACGCCACCGTCATGCCGGGCTCGTCCTCGAGCTGGCCCTGCACGCCTTCCTTGTAGCTCGCCGGCGTGAAGGTGAGCTGCAGATCGGAGCTCTCGGTGGTCTCGCCGGAATGCCAGAAACAGTAGACCATGGTAGGCGACAGCGACAGCAGGCCGCGCCGCGTCGTCGCCCATTTGATCGCCTCGCCCCACAGGCTGAAGCCGCGGCGAAGCTCGTTGATGGTCCTGATGTTCTTGACCCGCGCCACCGAGCGCGGCGCGTAATGATCCTGCAAACCTTCGCCGACGCCCGGCAGCGCGTGGCGCACCTCGATGCCGTGCGCCTGCAACAGCTCAGGCGCGCCGACGCCGGAGAGCTGCAACAGCTGCGGCGAGTTGTAGGCGCCGCCGGAGAGGATGACCTCCTTGGTGACGCGGATCTCCAGGGGATCGCCGTGCTTGCCGCCGCGGTTGTAGCGCACGCCGACCGCGCGCTTGCCCTCGAAGATGATGCCGGTGACATGCGCATGCGTGCGCACATCGACATTGGGCCGCCGCCGCGCCGGATGCAGGAACGCGGTCGCGGCGCTGACCCGGCGGCCGTTTCGGATGGTGCGCTGGCAGTACGACACGCCTTCCTGTATCTGGCCGTTGTAATCAGGATTGCGCGGAATGCCGAGGCTGACCGCGCCTGCCATGAAGGCCTCGCAGAGTGGATCCTGCCAGTCCATGGTGGTGACGGTGAGGTTGCCGTCGCGGCCGCGATAGGTGTCGTCGCCCTCGCCGATCCGCCTCTCCATGCGCCGGAAATAGGGCAGCACGTCAGGATAGCCCCAGCCGCGATTGCCGAGCTGCGCCCAGGTGTCGAAATCCTGGCGCTGGCCGCGATTATAAATGTGGCCGTTGATCGAGGACGAGCCGCCGAGCGTCTTGCCGCGCGGCGCATAGATGCTGCGCCCGCCGGTGTAGGGACCCACCTCCTGCTGATAGGCCCAGTTCACGCTCTTCATATGGAAGGTCTTGATGAAGCCGGCCGGCAGATGGATGTAGGGATGCCAGTCGCTCGGCCCCGCCTCGAGCACGCACACCTTGGTGCCTGCGTCTTCACTCAAGCGGTTGGTCAGCACGCTCCCGGCGGAGCCTGCGCCGATGATCACATAATCGAACGTTTCCATCGTCTCGTTTCTGGCGCCGACTATCGTGTCAGCGCGGCTTTTCGTTGAGTTGATAGGTCAGATGCGCCTTCACCGTCGGCCATTCGCTGGCGATGATGCTGTAAACCACGGTGTCGCGCAACGTGCCGTTGGGCGCGATCTGATGGCTGCGCAGAATGCCGTCCTGCTTCGCACCCAGCCGCTCGATGCCACGCCGGCTCTGGTGATTGAAGAAATGCGTGCGGAACTCGACCGCGATGCAATCAAGCTTCTCGAAGGCATGGATCAGCAGTAGCAGTTTGCACTGCGTATTGACCGCGCTGCGCTGCACACGCTTGGCGTACCAGGTCGAGCCGATCTCAACGCGACGGTTCGACGTGTCGACGTTCATGTAGGTCGTCATGCCGGAAATGTTGCCGTCGGCGTCGAACACCGTGAACGGCAGCATCGATCCGGCCTTTTGCAGGCCGAGCCGGCGGTCGATCTCCTTGGCCATGTTCTCCGGCTGCGGGATCGCGGTGTACCAGAGCTTTGACAGCTCGCCGTCCTTCACCGCCTCGACCAGCCCGTCGCGATGATCGTGGGACAACGGCTCCAGCCGCGCATGCGCGCCGCGAAGGGTGACCGGTTCAAGCCAGGGCATTCGAGATCTCTCCATCTTTGTCATTCCGGGGCGATGCGCAGCATCGAACCTCAGATGCGCAATTGCGCATCGGGGAATCTCGAGATTCCGGGTCTGGCGCTTCGCACCATCCCGGAATGACGATTGCGCTTCGCGAACCGCAATCGTCATCTATTCAGAAAATTCAGCGGCAATCCCGGCCGCGGCCAGTCCATCGCGATCAGCTCGCCCTTGCCCGACAGCGTGATGTAGGCGGTCTTCAGCTCGGGGCCGCCGAAGGCGATGTTGGTGGTGACGCGGTCGCCGGTCGGCACCTGCTCGACCACGGTGCCGTCGGGCGCGATCACCGAGATGCAGCCCGACACCAGCGTCGCGACGCAGACATTGCCCGATGCCTCGACCGCGAGCGAGTCGAACATCTGGTAGCCGCCGAGGCCGGCGATCGGCTTGCCGCGCTCGCCGCGATAGATCACGTCGCGCGGCTTGACGGTGCCGGGCTCGGAAACTTCATACGCCCACAGCCGCGCGGTCGGCGTCTCCGCGATGTAGACGGTCTTCTCGTCCGGCGACAGGCCGATGCCGTTGGCTGGCAGGATGCCGTGCACGGCCTCGACGATCTCGTTCATGCCGGGCTTCAGATAATAGAACGCGCCGACATCCATGTCGCGGGCGCGGCGCTTGCCGAGGTCGGAGAACCACAGGCCACCCTGCCTGTCGAACACCAGGTCATTCGGCCCGCGCAGCGCGTGCTCGCCGCATTTCGTCACCACGGTCTCGACCTTGCCGGATTGCAGATCGACGCGCTGGATCGAGCCGCCGAGATAATCCTCGGGCTGCGGCCCCGGCATGATCATGTTGCGGGTCGGAATCCAGGAGAAGCCGCCATTGTTGCAGATGTACATCTTGCCGTCGGGACCGAGCGCCGCGCCGTTCGGGCCGCCCGGCACCTTGGCGACGATCTCCTTGCGCCCGTCGGGATAGACCCGCGTCAGCCGCTGGCCGCGGATTTCGACCAGCACGACCGAACCGTCGGGCATGACGACGGGACCTTCGGGAAACTCCAGATCGGTGGCGAGAACTCGGATATTGGCCATGGCATCCTCCCGGCTCTTTGGCTGCAGGCGGATTCCGAACGGCCCCGCACGCGCAACGTTGTTGTTTCATCCTGTTATGGCAAACGGGGTTTGGCTTGCCAAGCAATGGCCCCGCAAGGCTGCCCGGCGTTGGGGCGGGATGGGCGCGCCGCAAATGCCCCTGTCGTCCCTGCCTAGTGCGCAATTGCGCACTAGGCAGGGACGACACCGAATAGGTGGCACGGTCAGTGAGTCAAATTTCCGCGTTCTCGCGACACTGTCCGAGCTTCGCGATTCGGATGAAGCGAAATATTTTCGCGCGCGAGGATTGACAGGTTTTGCTGAGTTGCCCGTCGGGTTGTTTTGTCGCACCCCTCTCCGTCGTCATTCCCCAGTGCGCAATTGCGCGCCTGAGGGCGCGCCTCCTGGCGCGAGCCTCGGAATGACGGAGAGAGAATGGGCGCGCACTAGCTCAGCGTGCCCGCATGCACCCACCAGCCGGGGTGACCGGCGCGGAGTTGTTCGCCGGCCGCCTCGGCGTCGGCGTCGGTTCCGAACACTGCAAAGCAGGTCGCGCCCGAGCCCGACATGCGCACCAGACGAACGCCCCGGGTCTCACGCAGCGCGGACAGCACGTCACTGATGACGGGCTGGATGCGCGCCGCGGGGGCTTCGAGATCGTTGGTGCCGCGCTCCAGCGCCGCGATCCAATCGTCGATCGCGCGCCCGGCTTCCGGCCATGACGGCGCCTGCATCACGACGTCGGTGGCGCCGATCAGGAGCTCGCCATTGCGCAGGCCGAGCGCATTGAAGACGTCCCTGGTCGCAACCGGCACGCGCGGATTGACCAGCACGCACGGCATTTTCGGCAGGTCGAGCGGCAGCAGGCCTTCGCCGACGCCGGTCATGTCGCAGGCCCGCGAGGCGACGCACACCGGCACGTCGGCGCCGGTCTGCAGCGCGACCTCCATGATCCGGCTATCGTCGAGCGAGAGCTCATTGAGCCGCGCCAACAGCCGCAGCGCCGCCGCGGCATCCGCCGAGCCGCCGCCGATGCCGGCCGCAACCGGCAGCACCTTCTCCAGCGTGAAGTGGCCGACCTCGAGGTCCGCGACGCGCTCGCCGAGCAGCCGCGCGGCCTTCAGCACCAGATTGTCAGAGGTGTCGCCGCAGGCATCGGCCAGCGGCCCCGCCATCGAAAGCGACAGCTCGGGTCCCGGCTCGAGCATCAGGCGATCGGCGCAATCGGCAAATGCGACGACGCTCTCCAAGTCGTGAAACCCGTCGACGCGCCGCCCGACAACCTTCAGCGTCAGGTTGACCTTGGCACGCCCTTCTTCAATCAGCGCCGGCACGGCGATAAACCCCTAAAAAACAAACATCGTGATGCGATTAGCGTAAATCGCCGTACGATCCTATCCCTTTGTTTGGATGGAAATTCCGCCATGACTCGTCATGCCCGGGCATAGCCGTCTGAAGGACGGCGTCGCTTCCGCTCGCCTATGACCCGGGCATCTATCAACCAAGAACGAATTTCTCGAAGGGATGGATGGCCGGGTCAAGCCCGGCCATGACGGGCAAACGTCAATGCCCGGGACATCTTGCGCGAAGACGCGCTTCGCGCGCCCGGGCATCACGGTATTTTATGAAGATGCAGCGCGACGACCGCCGCTCAGCCACCCTTGCCGTCGTCGTCCTTCTTCTTCTCGGCAGCGGCGGCGTTGGAGGTGTCGTCCGGCAGGCCGTTGTCGATCTTGGCCTGGATCTTCGGCAGCTCTTCCGGCTCGGGCTTGAGGTCGCGGGCATGCGCCCACTGGAACTTGGCTTCCAGGGTGCGGCCGACGCGCCAGTAGGCGTCGCCGAGATGGTCGTTGATGGTCGGATCTTCCGGCTTCAGATCGATCGCGCGCTCGAGGTTCTTGACCGCCTCCTCGTAATTGCCGATCCGGTAATAGGCCCAACCGAGCGAGTCCACGATGTAGCCGTCGTCAGGGCGCTGATCGACGGCGCGCTTGATCATCTTCATGCCTTCGTCGAGGTTGATGCCCTGGTCGATCCAGGAATAGCCGAGATAGTTCAGCACATGCGGCTGCTCGGGCTGCAGCTCGAGCGCCTTGCGCATGTCGGCCTCGGCCTTGTTCCACTGCTTGGAGCGCTCCTCGCAGATGCCGCGATAGTAATAGGTGACCCAGGCGTTCTTGTCGCCGCCGGCCGGCAGCGCGTCGATCGCCTGCGAATAGGTGGTGGCGCAGTCGGCGAACTTCTTGCGGCCGCGCTCGATATTGCCGAGCGCCAGGATCGCCTCGATGTCCTTCGGCTGATCCGATGTGACTTCCTTGAGGATCTTGATCGCCTCGTCGCTGCGGTCGGCGGCATCGAGATTGGTCGCGAGCTGGATCTGCGCGTTGCGCTTCAGCGGCGAGGACGCCGGCATCCGCTCATAGACCTTGATCGCCATCTGCGGCTTCTTCACCGATTCATAGAGATCGGCGAGCGACAGCAGCGCCAGCGGATGGTTGGGCTGCAGATAGAGCGCGAGCTGCAGATAGACCAGCGCGAGGTCCTCGCCGCCGCGGCGGGTCAGCGTCGCGCCGATGCCGTAGAGCGCCTCGGCCGCGCCGGCCTGCGGCGACTCGACCAGCGGCGGCAGCTTCTTGCCGGCCTTGGTCTCCTTGATGCCTTCCAGCACCAGCGGGTGACGCGGCAGCTTCTTGTCGAAGGCCTCGTACATCGCGGTCGCGGCGGCCGCGTCCTTGTTGCGCGAGGTCCAGCGCGCATATTCGTCGACCGTGCGCAGCATCGAATCGTCGAGCTTGTAGACGCGCTCGAAGCGGGCGCCGGCATCCTTCTCCTTGCCGGACAGCTCATAGATCATGCCGGCATGCAGGTCCTTGAAGATCGGGTACCACTCGGGGCCGGTCAGCTTGTCGATCGAGGCGACCGCGGCCTTGCTGTCGCCGGCGCCATAGGCGGCCCAGGCCGACAGCAGCGTCGCGACGAGATCGGTGATCGGGCCGCGCACCGACTGGTTGATGTTGGACTGCGCGGCGGCATATTTCTTCAGCTTGAGATCGCGCACGCCGACGACGAGGCGCGCGACGCGGTTGGCCTTGTCCTGGGTGAGGATGCGGTCGGCGAGCTTGACCGCCTCCTCGATGTCGCCGTCGGCGAGCGAGGAGATGAAGGCGCGGTCGAGCAGCTCGGAATTCTTCGGGTCGGTGCGCAGCGCCGAGCGGTAGAACGTCGCGGCCGAGGTCGCATCGCGCTCGACGCTGGCGTGGCGGGCGGCGAGATAGCTGCCGGCGGTGGTCAGCGACTTCAGGTCGTTCTTGGACGGGAATTGCGCGGCATTGTCGGTCGGATGGTCCGGCGTTTGCGCTGCAAGCTGCGCAGGCACGGCAAGCGCCGCGGCAGCGAGAACGGCAATCGTCAGGCGGTGGAATCGGGTGGACAGCATCACGGTCGCCTTGCTCCAGGGATTTACGCCAAGATGGATTTTATGGCCAAGATCTTGCGATCAGTCTCAAAATGCGAACCCAAGCGGCGGCATCACGGCGGGGGACAATGCCGCTTTTGGCGCTCATCCGCAAGGATCGCCCAAAGGCAACCCATGACGAATCAATTGGCAGATTAGGCCTTTAGGCCCGCCGATCCAGCCAGCCCCCGCAAGACGCTTCCACTATGGCGGTATCGTGACCGGGCCGGGCATATTCGCGCGCGGACGCAAAAAGGCGCGAGATAAGGGTGCCACGGCACCCCTTTTCGCGCCTTCTGTTGTAACCGGGGGTGCAATCCGGCCGCTCCACGCGCGGAGAGGCCAAGCGGAGGTTGCGGCAACTCGCGCAGCCGCCTCACGCAAATGTGGTCGGCCGCCTCGAGCTCACCCTGGCCTCACATTGCCTCGTAGTTCGGACCGCCGCCGCCCTCCGGCGGAACCCAGGTGATGTTGCCGTTGGGGTCCTTCACGTCGCAGGTTTTGCAGTGGACGCAGTTCTGGGCGTTGATCTGGAAGCGCGGACCCGTCGATTCCTCGACCCATTCATAAACGCCGGCCGGGCAATAGCGGTTGGACGGACCGGCGAACACGTCGTGTTCCGAGGTCTTCTGCAGATTGAGGTCGGCGACCTTGAGATGGACCGGCTGGTCCTCCTCATGGTTGGTGTTGGACAGGAACACCGACGACAGCTTGTCGAACGAGATCTTGCCGTCCGGCTTCGGATAGGCGATCGGCTGGTGCTGCTTGGACGGATCGAGCGTCTTGCGGTCCGGCTTGGCGTGCGACTGGGTGCCGAACAGCGAGAAGCCGAGCGTGTTGCACCACATGTCGAAGCCGGAGAGCACCGTTCCGAGCATGTTGCCGAACTTCGACAGCAACGGCTTGGCATTGCGGACCTTGAACAGGTCCTTGCCGATCGCCGACGAGCGCCAGGCGTTCTCGTACTCGACGAGCTCGTCATTGGCGCGTCCGGCGCCGAGCGCGGCCGCGACATGCTCGGCGGCGAGCATGCCGGAGCCCATCGCGTTGTGGACGCCCTTGATGCGCGGCACGTTGACGAAGCCCGCCGCGCAGCCAATCAACGCGCCGCCCGGGAACGAGAGCCGGGGCACCGACTGGTAGCCGCCCTCGGTGATGGCGCGCGCGCCATAGGCGAGCCGCTTGCCGCCCTCGAACAGCTCGCGGACATCGGGATGGGTCTTGAAGCGCTGGAATTCGTCGAACGGCGACAGATAGGGATCGTTGTAGTTCAGATGCACGACGAAGCCGACCGCGACGCGGTTGTCGTCGTAATGATAGAGGAACGAGCCGCCGCCGGTCCTGTCGTTCAGCGGCCAGCCGAGCGTGTGCTGCACCCGACCCTTCTTGTGCTTCGCCGGGTCGATCTGCCAGACCTCCTTGAGGCCGATGCCGAACTTCGGCGGCTCGGAGTTGGCATCGAGATTGAACTTCGCGATCAGCTGCTTGGACAGCGAGCCGCGTGCGCCTTCGGCGAACAGCGTATATTTGCCGAGCAGCTCCATGCCGCGGGTGTAGGAATCCTTGTGGCTGCCGTCCCTGGCAATGCCCATGTCGCCGGTGGCGATGCCGCGCACCGCGCCCTTGTCGTCATAAAGCACTTCGGCCGCGGCAAAGCCCGGATAGATCTCGACGCCGAGCGCTTCCGCCTTCGGTGCCAGCCAGCGGCAGACATTGCCGAGCGAGCCGATGTAGCAGTGATGATTGTTCATCAGCGGCGGCATGATGAAGTTCGGCAGGCGGAACCAGCCTTGCGACGTCGTCCAGTAGAAGCGGTCGTCCTTGACCTGCGTCTTCAGCGGACAATCGGCGTCGTCGCGCCAGTCGGGCACGAGCTTGTCGAGCCCGGCCGGATCGATCACCGCACCCGAGAGGATGTGCGCGCCGACCTCGGAGCCCTTCTCCACCACGACGATCGAGAGCTCCGGATTGAGCTGCTTCAGCCGGATCGCGGCCGACAGGCCCGACGGGCCGGCGCCGACGATGACGACGTCGAATTCCATAGACTCGCGCGGAGGAAGGTCTTCAGCACTCATGATCTTTGATCTCAGCCCATTGAGAACGCTTCTAAGCTTTTCACGGGTCGTTGTTTCCGATTTTTGGCGGAAGGACAACCATGGAATTGCGCTTCCATGGGTTTGCACGGCCCGGGTACCGCAAGAGAATAATCTTTTCCGAAAACCGCCCTCCACTTTTCTGGTCGATGCTCTAGATTGCGCCCATGATGGCCCTGCCGCCCGAGCCCACCCCTACACTGCAGCAATTGCTGGCCTTTTACCTCGAGGCCGGGGTCGATTGCGCGCTTGGCGATGCGCCGATCAACCGGCTCGAGGAGCCGGAGCCAGTTCCCGCCCCAGCCGCGCCGCGCCCATCAGTTGCACTCAATCCGCTGCGTCCGCCGCCGATGCCGTCAGTTCCGCGCAGCGAAATCACCGTGGCGCCGGATGCCGCGATCGCTTCCGCGCGCGAGGCTGCGCGGACTGCGCCGACGCTTGCAGCCCTGCGCACGCTGATGGAGAATTTCGACGGCTGCGCGTTGAAGCACACCGCAACCAGGCTGGTGTTCGCCGACGGCAATCCGCAGGCGCGCGTGATGTTCGTCGGCGAGGCGCCGGGCCGCGACGAGGACATCGAGGGCCTGCCGTTCGTGGGCCGTTCCGGCAAGCTGCTCGACCGCATGATCGCGGCGATCGGGCTCGACCGCAGCAAGGCCTATATCGCCAACGTGATCCCGTGGCGGCCGCCCGGCAACCGTACGCCGACGCCGCAGGAGACGCAGGTGTGCCTGCCCTTCATCCAGCGCCATGTCGAACTCGTGAATCCCGACGTGCTGGTGACGCTCGGCAATCCCTCGACGCAGGCGCTGCTCGGAACGCGCGAGGGCATCATGCGCACGCGCGGCAAATGGATCGACTACGACACCGGCACCCGCACGATCCGCGCCGTCGCCACCTTCCATCCCGCCTATCTGCTGCGCTCGCCGTCGTACAAGCGGCTGTCCTGGCAGGATCTGCGCGCGATCGCGAAGGTGTTGCAGGTGGCGAGCGCGTAGCTTCGTAGCCCGGATGGAGCCAACGGGTCGCGCGGACGCGCGCCCGATGACAGGCTCCGCGCAATCCGGGTGGATCAGGTGGCGTAAAAGAGCGGCCCCGGATTTCGCTGCGCTTCATCCGGGCTTCTGTAACGGGCCTTGGTTAGTCAATCCCTTTTCGCGTCATCCACTCGCCGGGCACTTGCTTCTGTACGGGATCGGCGCGAAGGCCGTCGCCTGATGGGGTGCATTGAGGAGCCGGCCGGCCAATCTACGGATTGCGTGGTCGTGAGCCACTTCCCGGATGGCGGCCTGACCGGATCCATCGTCCCAGCGGAGGGACTTCGCTCGGGGAGAGCCTGGTGTCGTGGCCCGCCCGGAACCGATTGCTGCTCCTGGCTAGATGGCCTTGGTCATCGGGTTGAACGGTTTGGTGTCGGCGAGCATGCGATGCAGGATCACGGCGAGCTTGCGAGCCAGCGCTACCTTGGCCTTGCGCATGCCTGCGCGCCGGGCGATCCGCATCGCCCAGCTCTTCAATGCCGAGCAATTCTTGACCGGCTTGGTCAGCATGACGTGAGCTGCCTGGTAGAGTGCCTCGCGCACGGAGGCATCCCCGATCTTGCTGATGCGGCCGGTGTAGTCGGTCTCACCGGACTGGTACTTCTTCGGGGTGAGCCCAAAGTGGGCTCCCGTGGCCTTCGAGGAGCGGAAGCGCTTCGGGTCGTCGATCGCCGCGGCATAGGTGAGCGCCACGATCGGACCAACGGACGGCGTTGTCATCAGGAGCTTGGCGGATGGATGCGTCCTGGCGAGCTTCTGGGTGTGCTTGTCCAGGCTCTTGAACTCCCGCAGCAGCACCGCATGGGCTTGGAGCAGCGCCGCCGCGACCAACTCCAGTCCGGGATGGCCGGTCACGAGCTCGCGGATGCGTCCGGCGAACGTGCGCTCGGTGGTCGCACCGACCTTCAGGCCAAAACCGCGAAGTATGCCGCGCAGGCTGTTCTCGACATCGCGAAGCTTGGATTGCAGCAGCTTGCGCGCCGTCAGGATGGCGCGGGTCTCCTGCGCCGCGACCGACTTGCAGTGCACCGGCCGGAACCAGCCGAGCCGCATCAACTGCGCGATCCGGCGGGCATCGTTGCGGTCCGTCTTCACCGGCATCGACTTGAAGGCTTCGCGAACGTGCCGCGTTTCCAGCAGCTCGACCGCAAGCCCTGCGTCTCGCAGACCCGCATACAGCCATTGCGACAAGGGGCCTGCCTCCAGCCCGATCCGTTCCAGTACCAGACCCAGCGACCGGAACCAGGCGATCAGCGCCGCCGGCTCGCTCGCAACCTTCGTCTCGCGCAAAATCTTGCCTGTCCCATCGACAAGGCAAACGCTCGAGCATTCCAAAGACACGTCAATTCCTGCATAGTGGTACATGGTCGTCCCTTAATGATGCTTGGAGCGGGCTTGCCCGACTCCGTTGAACACCATCAGTTTGAGGGACGACCGCCTTCCAACCAACAGGCCGCTCGCGAGCGCGCTTCCAAATTGCGCCGTAGCGAGCGGGCGGCCGGCCCGTTACCCCATCTACGGCTCCACGTCACGTCAAATCACGTCCCTTTCGGCCGCACGATCGCCCAGCCGATCCGCAGCACCGGCTGCCGTCCGTTGACCAGCCGGTCGAACGAACGCGGCACTTCCGGCACGAGGCCGGGGAAGCGCTGCGCGATGTCGGGCGGCGGCGTGCCGGCGGTGTCCTGTGCGCGCCACACCACGACGCCGCCGGTTTCGTTGAATTTTGCGACCGACAGCCACGGCGTCCGCTGCGGCGTGGCGTCGAGCAAAAGATGCGGGCGGCGGCGGTTCATCGCAATCAGGCTGGCAAGTTCGGGATCGCCGGCCACCGCGCGCAGGCGCTGGTTGGTGCGGCGCTCATAGCTGTCATCGAAGAAGCGGCCCATCGCGGCTGCCGGCAGCGAGGTGGACGCCTCCGTGGTGCTGGTCCAGGGCAGGAACAGCGCCGCCGCCAGCGCGAGCGCTGCAGGCGCCGCGACCGCCAAGGCCCAGACCGAACGCAGCAGCCGCTGCCGCCTGAGCGGGATCAGTTCGCCGGTCGCGACCACGACGGCAAGCCCGGACATCAACAGCGCCACTCCGGCGCCGCCGAAGGCGCGATCGAGATTGAACAGCGCGGAGACGAAGCTGCTCGCGATCGCCGGCGCGAACGCGAAGAAATACACGAATTGCCGCGCCAGCGGACTGACCGGCGGGCGGTTGATGATCGGGGCATCCTCGGTCTTGCCGGCGAACCAGCGCGAATTGAGGATCGCCAGCAGCGCGATCGCGGCGGTCGCCACGATCAGCCCGCCGAGCACCACGCCCCAGCGCAGCGCGCGCGCCTTGAGATCGGCGAGTGCCGGCAAGGCCGGCAGCGCCAGGACGTCGGCGCGGAGCATCCAGATCAGGTAGGGCAGCGCCAGCACGATGATGACGAGCAGCGCGTAGATCGGATCGACCGACTTGAGCATGCGCCGCCCGCGCTCGGTTGCGAGCGCAAAGCCTGTCACGAGCAGGATCATGCCGATCGCCGCCGGCGTCGTCAGCAGCAGGAGCCCGCAATCGATCGACCAGGCGAACCAGGCGTTGCGCCGGTTCTGCCCGATCAGTTGCCAGGAATGCAGCAACAGCAGCGCCCAGAGCGGGCGCGCCAGGATCAGCGGGCCGAACTCGACGCTTGGCGAGGAGAACACCACGACCGTCATCGACAGCAGCACTGCCAGCACGCCCTGCGGGCCACCGACGATGGCGCGCGCCAAGGCGTAGAAGGCGATGAAGGTGACGATCTCGCAGACCTGCGCCAGGAGATAGACGCCGAACACGTGATTGCCGACGGCGCGGAAGGCGATGTCGGCGAGCCAGAACGCGAGCGGCGGCCCCATGTCGGTGCCGACCTGATATTCGCGGCCGAAGGCGAGGATGGTGGCGAGGTTGCCGGGCGGACTGCCGTAGAAGATGGCCGGCAGGAACAGCCAGATCGCGGCCTGCGCCAGCACCACGATCCAGACCACGAGGCGCGGCCGGGCGCGGATCAGTTCGACAACCAGGGAGGTAAACCGCATGAAACGCCTGAAATGCCCCAGCCACCCGTATCAAGCGGCGCCATCTGATCCCGAGGTTTTTTGATAAACGGCGGCGGCGATGGAGGCAACCGGGCTGGATGTGTCCACGGTGCAAAGTCAAACATCGCTGTCATGCCCCGCGAAGGCGGGCATCCAGTACGCCGCGGCGGCCAGGCTTGAGCACAACGGTCTCTGGAATACTGGATCGCCCGGTCCCGTCTTCGCCAAGGCTTCGACGAGGCCAGGGCCCCCTGGCGCGCCGAAGCTTTAGCGGAGGCGGCGAGCCGGGCGATGCCACCGAGAGTGCGGCGCCGCCGCGCTTTACGCCGCTTCGGATGCCGCGGCTTCGCTTTCGGCGTCCACCGTGAACAGGTCGGGCTCCGCCGGGACCGGGAAATGCTTCAGCCGCGCCGCGACGACGGGAGCGAAGAAACTGCGGTGATGGCTGCTGGGGCCGAGCCGGTCGAGCGCCTCGAGGTGCTCGGGGACGGCATAGCCCTTGTGCTGCTCGAAGCCGTAGCCGGGGCAATCCAGCGCCAGCGCGCACATCAGGCGGTCGCGCGTCACCTTGGCGATGATCGAGGCCGCCGCGATCGAGGCCACGATGCCGTCGCCGCCGATCACGGCGTCGCAGTCGCAGGGCGTGGCGAGCTTGTCGCGGCCGTCGACGAAGACATGCTTCGGCATTTCCGGCAGCGCATGCACCGCGCGCGCCAGCGCCCACAGCGAGGCGCGCAGGATGTTGTCGCGGTCGATCCGCGCCCGTGACGCCACCGCGACCGAGAACGCTGCTGTCGCGCAGATTTCCTCGAACAGTTCCTCGCGGCGCTCGACGGTCAGCCGCTTCGAATCATCGAGGCCCTTGGGTATCCGATTTGGGTCCAGCACCACGGCGGCGGCGACCACCGGGCCCGCCAGCGGCCCGCGCCCGGCCTCGTCGCAGCCGGCGACCGGCCAGACGCCGCGCTTGATCAGCGCGCGCTCGCGCCGAAAGCTCGGCCGCGTCACCACGATGACGCGCTTGTCCGGCTTGGCCGGCTCGGCCGGCTTCTTCTTCGACGCGGTCTTTGACGTGCGATTGGACTTGTCCCGAATCATGCGGGGATCGTGGTCAAGCCCGGCCCGCGGCGCAACCGGGAACCTGGCGCCCTTCCCCGTTATTCAATCCGCCACCCTAATCGGGATCGGCGCTCTAATCGGGGATTGACACCCGGCGGTCGTCGCGAACCTCAAAGCCCGGCGCGCGCACCACTTCCCAGGCGTGGCCGTCGGGATCGCCGAAATAACCGCAATAGCCGCCATAGCTGGTCGGCTGCGCGGGTTTCAGCAGCCTGGCGCCTTTCGACAGCGCGAACGCCATCACACGATCGACCTCGGCGTCGTCGTTGCAGTTCCAAGCGATCGCGACGCCGCGGAACGCTGAAGGCCGTGGCTGATCCGGCAGCCCGGCATCGGCAGCGAGCAGATGCCACGGGAACAGGCCGAGCACGGTGCCGCCGGTCTCGAAGAAGGCGACCTCCTCGCCGGTCGCGCGCATCTTCCTGGAGAAGCCGAGCGATTCATAAAAGCCGATGCTGGCGCGCATGTCGCTGACGCCCAGCGTGAGGACGGTGAAGCGTGCGGTCGGGGCGTTACTCATGTTTACCTTTCCCGTCGTTGCGAGCGAAGCGACGCAATCCATTGTTCCACATATTCGGATGCATGGATTGCTTCGTCGCTTCGCTCCTCGCAATGACGATCATCACTTTGCTGGCACCTAAAACAAGCTCAGCTGCTGCCCGCTGCGCTTCGGCTTGGCGAAGTGATCGGTGGTCAGCTTGGTCCGCCGCTTGTTGAGGCCGAGCTTTTCGCAGGCGATCTCGAAGCGGCGGCCGATCATCCAGGCCATCGGGCCGGTGCCCTTCATCCGCGTGCCCCATTGCGAGTCGTAGTCGCGGCCACCGCGCATGTCGCGGATCAGCGTGAAGACGTGACGGTAGCGATCGGGATAGTTGGCCATCAGCCATTCGCGGAACAGATCGCGCACCTCGAGCGGCAGCCGCAGCAGCACATAGCTCGCCTCCCTGGCGCCGGCATGTGCGGCGGCATCGAGGATGCGCTCGATCTCGGAATCGTTCAGCGCCGGGATCACGGGTGCGACCATCACCGTGGTCGGGATGCCGGCATCCGTGAGCCGCTTGATCGCCTCGAGCCGCTTCGGCGGGGTCGAGGCGCGCGGCTCCATGGTGCGGGCGAGTTTCGGGTCGAGCGTCGTCACCGAGAGCGCGACCTTGGCGAGATTGCGCTTGGCCATACGTACCAGGATGTCGATGTCGCGGGTGACCAGCGCCGACTTGGTGACGATGCCGACCGGATGGCCGGCGCGCTCCAGCACCTCGAGGATGCCGCGCATGATCTTCCGGTCGCGCTCGATCGGCTGATAGGGATCGGTGTTGGTGCCGATCGCGATCATCCGCGCCTCGTAGTCCGGTGCCGCCAGCTCCTTCTCGAGCAGCGCGGGTGCGTCCGGCTTGGCGAACAGCTTCGATTCGAAGTCCAGCCCCGGCGACAGGCCGAGATAGGCGTGGGTCGGCCGCGCGAAGCAATAGACGCAGCCGTGCTCACAGCCGCGATACGGATTGATCGAGCGGTCGAAGCCGATGTCGGGCGAGTCGTTGCGGGTGATCACCTTGCGCGAGGTGTCGAGCGCCACGCTGGTCGCAAATGGCGGCAGGTCCTCGAGGCTCTGCCAGCCGTCGTCGAAGGCAACGCGCGCCTCGGCCTCGTAGCGGCCGCTGGCGTTGGACTGCGCGCCGCGGCCGCGCCGCCGCTCGCGCTCGATCGCGACCGCAAGCTCGGGAAAAGGGGAAGGTGCACCCGCCGGGTTATCGGAGGGCGCCGTTACCGGCGGGTGCTTGAGGGCATGAGAGGATGCTCGGCTCATGCTTTGAAGCTAACACGGCACGAGAACAAATCAAGAACATGAACGGAGAAATTCCACAAAACCTTGCTACAAAATTCTGCAGGCGAACAGGCTGCTTTGAATATGACAAGGTGATAACACGGCCGGAGTTTCTCCACCGTTTGAGCCATCGAAGCCTCAAAATCATGCTGAGCGTGATCATTCCAACCGACGGCGTCGAGCGCACCGCGGTCGCAACATTGGCGGCGCTGGTGCCGGGCGCGGCCGCCGGCGTCATCCGCGAAGTGCTGCTGGTCGACCGCAGCAACAGCGATGTGATGGAGCGCGTCGCCGACGTTGCCGGCTGCCGTTTCATGCGCTTCGAGGGCACGCGCGCCGCGGCGCTTGCGGCAGGCGCGCGGCAGGCGCGGTCGCCCTGGCTGATGTTCCTGCATCCGGGCGCAGTGCTCGATGCCGGCTGGATCGAGGAAACCACCCAGTTCATCCAGATGGTGGCGGCCAGCGGCAAGGACCGCGCCGGCATCTTCCGCTACGCCCGCGCACCCTACACCGACCCGGGCCTGCGCGACGGCCTCAAATTCGTTGCCCGGATGATCACCGGGCCCTCGGCCGAACAGGGCCTTTTGATCGCGCGCGAGCATTACGAGCGGATCGGCGGCTACCGGCCCGATGCCCGCCGCTCCGAGGCGCGCCTGCTGCGCCGGCTCGGCCGTTCCTCCCGCACCATGCTGCGGAGCCGGATCATGGTGGCCTGAACAAAGCGCTTGCGGATTATTTGATTCCGTCAAATAATATGCTTGATGAAATCAAACTTCCATGACACCACGCTCGAGAGCCAGGTCGCCGCGGTCCGCGGCTTCAGCCGGTTCTATACCCGCAAGCTCGGCATCATCGAGCCGAAGCTGTTGCACTCACCATTCACGCTGCAGGAAGCGCGGATCATCTACGAGCTCGCGCACCGCGAAAATTGCACCGCAACCGATCTGGTGCGCGATCTCGACCTCGATGCCGGCTTCGTCAGCCGCACGCTGGCGGCGCTGCAAAGGCGCCAGATCGTGACGCGGAAGCCATCGAAGGCCGACAAGCGCGTCAACGAGGTGGCCCTCACCGCCAAGGGCCGCACTGCTGCCGCCGATCTCGACTGCCGCTCGCGCAGCGAGGTCGGGACGCTATTGAAGCAGATGGACGGCGACCGTCGCGCCGCGGTGGTGCGCGCCATGGGCACGATCGAGCAATCGCTGGAGCCGCCGGCCGAGAAACCGGTCGGCTTCCTGCTGCGCAGCCATCGCGTCGGCGACATGGGTTGGGTCGTCTCGCGGCAGGGACAAGCCTACGCGGAGGAGTATGGCTGGGACATTAGCTACGAGGCGTTGGTGGCCGAGATCTGCGCGCAGTTTCTGCGATCGTTCGATCCGGCGCGCGAGCATTGCTGGATCGCGGAGGTCGACGGCGAGCCGGTCGGCTCGGTCTTCCTGGTCGACGGCGGCGACGGGGTCGCCAAGCTGCGCCTGCTGCTGGTGGAAGAAAAGGCGCGCGGGCTCGGCGTCGGCCGCGCACTGGTCGAGCAATGCATCCGCGCCGCGCGCGAGAAGGGTTACAAGAAGATGACGCTGTGGACCCAGAGCATCCTGGTCGCCGCGCGCGGCATCTACGCCCGTGCCGGCTTCGAGCGGGTCAAGGAAGAAAAGCACCACAGCTTTGGCGTCGACCTAGTCGGCGAGACCTGGGAGCTGGAGTTGTAGGGCTCTTTACCCTCCGGCGTCATTCCGGGGCGATGCGCAGCATCGAACCCGGCATCTCGCGCCACAATCTCTGGATTCCGGGTTCGCGCTTCGCACGCCCCGGAATGAGGGAGGCTAAGCGCTCGCGCCTTTCGCCTTCGGGCGGCGCAGATGTTCATCCAGCCGCGGCATGATCTCGACGAAATTGCAGGGGCGCGTGCGGTAGTCGAGTTGCGCCGCCAAAATGCCGTCCCAGCCGTCGCGGCAGGCGCCGGGCGAGCCGGGCAGGCAGAAGATGAAGGTCGCGCCCGCAACGCCAGCGGTGGCGCGGCTCTGGACAGTCGACGCCCCGATCTTGGCGTGGCTCAGCATGTGGAAGGCGATCGAAAAGCCGTCCATCCGCTTCTCGAACAATGGCTCGACCGCCTCCGGCGTCACGTCGCGGCCGGTGAAGCCGGTGCCGCCGGTGGTGATGACGGCATCGACAGCGGGATCGGCGATCCAGCGCCGGATCACGGCTCTGATCGCCTCGACATCGTCGGTGACGATCTCGCGCGCCGCGAGCTTGTGGCCGGCCGCGGTGAGACGGTCGGCCAGCGTGGTGCCCGACTTGTCATCCGCCAGCGAGCGGGTGTCGGAAATCGTCAGTACCGCGATATTGAGCGGGATGAATGATTTGGATTCGTCGAGTGAGGACATTTGCACCTCTTTCCATCCCGCTGACGACATCCTGAGGTGCTCGCCTCGCGGTGCACTTGCATCACTGGGCGAGCACCTCAGGATGGGCCACGGGCTCCGTCATCCTTCGAGGCTCGCCAACAGGCGAACATATCCCGAGTGAGCGCGTTCGCGCTCATCCGGGGATGACGCTACCGGCACACGGCTACAAGCTACCGCCGAACGTGTTGCAGGCCTGCACGGTGCCCTGCTGGTAGCCCCTCATGAACCACTCCTTGCGCTGCGCGGCGGAGCCGTGGGTGAAGGAATCAGGCACCACCCTGCCCGTCGCCTGCCGCTGCAGCGTGTCGTCGCCGATCGCGTTCGCGGTGGTCAGCGCGGCGTCGATGTCGCCGGCCTCGAGGAAGCCCGGCCGCTTCTTCTCCTCGCGGTTGACCCAGACGCCGGAAAGGCAATCGGCCTGCAGCTCGACCTTGACCTGCAGCGCGTTGGCCTCGGCCTTGCTGCCGGCCTGCTGCTGCAGCCGATTCACGCGCGGAATGATGCCGAGCAGGTTCTGGATGTGATGGCCGGCCTCATGCGCGATGATATAGGCCGCGGTGAACTTGCAGGCGTTGCCCGAGCAGCCGCGGAAGCGCGTCTCGACCTCGCGGAAGAAGCCGGTGTCGAGGAAGATGGTCTTGTCCGGCGGGCAGTAGAACGGTCCCATCGCCGACTGCGCCATGCCGCAGCGGCCGCCATTCGTGGCATTGCGGAACAGCACGATCTTCGGACCGGTGTAGGTCTGCCCGCTGGCCTTGAAGATCTCGCTCCAGCGATCGTCGATCTCACCCAGGATGCCGGCGATCATGCTGCCCATCTCGTCGGTCGGGGCGCCGCGCTTGGCCTGGCCGCCTGACGACTGCCGGTCGGTCTGGTAGGTCGGCGCCTGGCCGCCGCCGGTGAGAATCTCGGCGCCGCCGATCAGGATGCGCGGGTCGATGCCGAAGGCATAGCCGAGCAAGCCGAGCACGATGATGGTGCCGATGCCGAGCCCGCCACCACCCATCGGAACGCCGAAGCCGCCACCGCCCCCTCCGCCCATCCCGCCTTCATCGCGACGATCTTCGATGTCGTCGCTGCGGCGGAAATCATCATAGCGCATGGTGGTTTCCCTTCATTCCAGTCGGCGACCCGACGCGGGACACTCCAACTTAAAATTTCCATTCTGTTAATCAATATCCTGCCCGGCAATAATTGCCTAGTCCGGAAGAGGCGCATCCCTTGCGGTGCAAACGGTTGCCAATGAGCGCAAATTTACCGCGCGAATCGTGCCGGTTTGATGATCCGCAAATTTTTTCGCCGAACGCGCTGATGTTGCAGCACAACGCCGGTGGCATCGCGACGTGCCGCGCAAAAGATGCTGCAATCTTTTGCATGAAGATTTCCAATTAAGTCGATTTTTACTTTGCCGGGTCAATGTGACGCCAGTCGGTTGTTTAGTCCCGCGTCGCCGACAGCGTCGCCTGAGTCAGAGTTCTTGAGTCATGGTAGTGTCGCGTCGCGGGGCGTCTGCAAGGGCGCCCCGCACTAAATTTGAGAGTGCCCCATCGAGCCACATCGTCATTGGCGATTGCGTGGCCGAATTGTCGAAGCTTCAGGCCGGCTCGGTCGACCTGGTCTTCGCGGATCCTCCCTACAATCTGCAGCTCAAGGGCGACCTCAAGCGCCCCGATGAGTCGCATGTCGATGCCGTCAACGACGACTGGGACAAGTTCTCGTCGTTCGCTGCCTACGACGATTTCACCCGGGCCTGGCTGCTGGCCTGCCGCCGCGTGATGAAGCCGTCGGCAACGCTGTGGGTGATCGGCTCCTATCACAACATCTTCCGCGTCGGCGCGATCATGCAGGACCTCGGCTTCTGGCTCCTGAACGACATCGTGTGGCGCAAGTCCAATCCGATGCCGAACTTCCGCGGCCGCCGCTTCACCAATGCGCACGAGACCATGATCTGGGCCGCGCGCGACGAGAAGGCCAAGGGCTACACCTTCAATTACGAAGCGCTGAAGGCGTCCAATGAGGACGTGCAGGCACGCTCCGACTGGCTGATCCCGCTGTGCACCGGCGAGGAGCGCCTCAAGGACGGCGACGGCAAGAAGGTGCATCCGACGCAGAAGCCCGAGCAGCTGCTCGCCCGCGTGTTGCTGTCGTCCTCGAAGCCCGGCGATCTCGTGATCGATCCGTTCAACGGCACCGGCACCACCGGCGCCGTCGCCAAGCGCCTCGGCCGCAGCTATATCGGCTTCGAGCGCGACAAGGCCTATGCCGCCGCCGCCGAGGCGCGCATCGCCGCGATCGAGCCGCTGCCGGAAGCAACGCTGGCGCCGTTCATGACCGCGCGCGAGGCACCGCGGGTGGCGTTCTCCGAACTGATCGAACGCGGCATGATCGTGCCGGGCGCCAGGCTGGTCGACGCCAAGAAGCGCCACGGCGCCCTGGTGCGCGCCGACGGCGCCATCATGCTCGGCGACAAGGTCGGCTCGATCCACCGCATCGGCGCGGTCGCGCAGGGCTCCGGCGCCTGCAACGGCTGGACCTTCTGGCACGTCGAGACCAAGAGCGGCCTGCGGCTGATCGACGAGCTGCGCGCCGAGATCCGCTCCGAGATGGCGGCGGGCTGAGGCAAGCCGACTAATCTTCCTCGTCATTCCGGGCTCGCCGCTTCCCGGCGCCCTCAGATGCGCAATTGCGCACCGGGGAATGACACGTTGGGAAAGATGACGCCGTCTTGAATGCGGCCCGCCTTGTTGCGCCGCGACGGCGGGACTAGATTCGGTCCCACCACTTGCCCGTTTCGATTGGTCGCCGATGCGAAGACAATCCGAGAACTTGCTGCTGGTGCCGCTGCTGCCGGTCTTCCTGCTCGGCATGTTTCCGATGCTGCTGATCGGCCTGCTCGGATTCTTCGGCCTGATCATTTTCGGCATCCTGCTGATCTGCGTCGGCCTGACGCTCGCCCTCGAGGCGCATGGCGAGTTCAATGAAGAGATCATCGTCCATGGCTACGCACGGGGATCAGAACGCGCGGCGCAGGTCTCCCATTTGCGTGCTGCGACCCGCTCCGCTGCCGCGCTGGACGTCGCGGGCATCGTGCTGGTCGTCGCGGGTATCCTGGGCTTCTTCTGGGCCGGCTGACCAGCGCGCCACGCGACCCTGATTCACAAACTCGTCGCTTGCGCTGCGGCGTGAAATTTGCGCAAGAGAGCCGGTCTGCGGCCTTCCCCGCCGCGTCCCGATCTCGCCGGTTACAAGAACCAAGGGAGTCCCTTCATGATCAAATTCTATTTCAACGGTGCGCCGAACCCGAACAAGGTCGCGCTGTTCCTCGAAGAGTCCGGCCTGCCGTTCGAGGCGATCCCGGTCGACACCCGCAAAGGCGAGCAGTTCGCGCCGGAATTCCTGAAGGTCAACCCGAACGGCAAGGTGCCGGCGATCGACGATGACGGCGTGCTGGTGTTCGATTCGAACGCGATCCTGCTCTACCTCGCCGAGGAGCACGGCAAGTTCCTGCCCGCCAATACGCCGGCCAACCGCGCCGCCACGCTGTCCTGGCTGATGTTCATCGCGACCGGCCTCGGCCCCTATTCCGGCCAGGCCGTGCACTTCAAGCACTTCGCGCCGAAGGATCTCGACTACGCCAACAACCGCTACCAGTACGAGGCGCACCGCCATTACAAGATCCTCGACGATCACCTGGCGAAACAGCGCTACATGGTCGGCGACAGCTACACGATCGTCGACATGGCGTTCTGGGGCTGGGCGCGGATGGCGGCGTTCATCTTCGGCGAGGAAGGCTACGCCAAATATCCGAACGTCAAGCGGCTGGTCGACGAGATCTCGGCGCGGCCGGCGGCGGCGCGCGCGATCGCGCTGAAGGACAAGCACACCTTCAAGGCCGAGATGGACGACGCGGCGCGCGACATCATGTTCGGCCACCTCAAGTCCAAGGTGGCGTAAGCCAATCCACACGACGGCAAGACGACGGCGCCCGGATGGGCGCCGTCTTCGTTTGTGCCGCCCGTTAGCGGCGGACCGCTACGCCGGAAACGCGCCGAGCGCCTTCTCGGTCAGGACCGAGTCGCAATATTCCCGCACCTCCTTGATCCGACCACCGTCGAAACGGAACACCAGGCAATAGTCGTTGTCGTAGCGCTGACCTTGCTTGGTGAGGTTGTCGCCCTTGGCCTCGATCACGACGATGTCGCCGTCGGCGATGATGCGATGGGCGACGGTGCGGCCGCGCTCGACCAGTTTCGAGCGGACATGGCCGTGCAGATCGTTGATGATCGACTGCTTGCCGGTGAACGTACGCGACCAGGAATATTGCCCGGTCACGGTCCAGATCGCGTCGTCGGCAAGCGTTGCCATGAACAGCGAGTTCTCGCGCACCGCAGGATCGGGACTGCCTGCGATCACGAACATCTCCTGCACCAGTTTCTTGTTGTCGGCTGCGCTCATGGCGCGTCTCCTTGCGATTGATAGACCCTGATTTCAGGCGTTTCCTCACGCGATGCGGTCTTCGGCTCTCGTGAAAAACGCCTTGCCCGCAATCCTGCGGCGCCTGCGCGCATTCTTCCAATCGATAGGTAGTATGATATATATTCACTCGATGAATTTGAATTCGCTTGACCTCAATCTGCTGGTCGCGCTCGACGCCCTGCTGCGCGAAGCCAATGTCAGCCGCGCGGCGATGCGGCTCAATCTGTCGCAACCGGCGACCAGCCACGCGCTGCAGCGGCTGCGCGACCTGATCGGCGATCCGCTTTTGGTGCGCACCGGCGCGCGGATGGAGCTGACGCCGCGGGCGCAGGCGTTGCGCTCGCCGCTGGCCCATGCGCTCGACCAGGTGCGCGCGCTGTTCGTCTCCGACGATTTCGACGCCGCGCGCAGCGACCGGCACTTTCGCCTGATGATGCCCGACCTCGCGGTCGAGCTCCTGATGCCGCCGCTGATGGAGAAGGTGACGCAGATCGCGCCGAACGTCACCATCGACGTGGTGCCGTGGCGGGGACCTGCGATCTTCACGCCCGAATTCGCCCGCACCATCGATCTCGTGATCTCGATCGGCGACTCCTTCAAGGGCTTTCACCGCCAGCGGCTCTACACCGACAGCGACGCGCTCGCGGTGCGGCGCGGCCACGGCGTCGGCACGAAGCTGAAGAAGCGCGAGGCGTTCCTCGCAGCGCGCCATGTCGCCGTGGTCATCCGCGGCCAGGACGAGGACCTGATCGACAGCTGGCTGCGCGCCAAGGGCATCGAGCGGCGGATCGCGCTGGTGGTGCCGGGTTATATCGAGGCGCTGCACGTCACCGCGCGCACCGACCTCGTCGCCTTTGTGCCGCGCCGGCTGATCTCGGCGCTGTCGAAGCAATTGTCGCTGATGACGGTGACGCCGCCGCTCGATCCAGGGATCGACGAGCAGCACATGTTCTATCCGACCCGTGCCCAGTTGGACCCGGGCTCGCTGTGGCTGCGCAAGCTGATGCTGGAGACCGGACGCGAGCTGGAGACGGGGAAGGTGTAGCCCAGCTCTCTCCACACGTCGTCCCGGCGAAGGCCGGGACCCATAACCACAGGGTTGCGTTGTGAGAGCGGGCTGCGGCCCCAACGTCGCGTAACAACGATCCTTGGTGGTTATGGGTCCCGGGTCGCGCTGCGCTTGCCCGGGACGACACCGAATTTTTGGGCCCTACGCCCTCTGCTCCGCCAGCACCTTCTGCACCGCCGGGCGGCTCTCCATCGCCGCGCGATGCGCCTTCACCTTGGGCAGCGTTGCGATGTCGACGCCGTCGCCGTCGAGCCACAGGGTCAGCGTGTAGAGATAGGCGTCACTGACGGTGTAATTCTCGCCCATCACCCACGGGCCCTTCAGCATGTCGCGCTCGATCAGGTTGAAGCAGGCGCCCATGGTCTTCGGCACCATCGCCTTCATGTCGGCGAACGACGTCTCCTGTGTCGCCCAGCGCGGACCGCGCATCTTGTGGGCGTGGCAGATGTGCACCGTCGAGCACAGATAGGAGTTGAAGGCCTGCAGCCTGGCGAATTCGAAGGCGTCGTCGGGCGCGAGCTTCGCCTGCGGAAAGGTCTGCGCGATGTAGGCCAGCATCGCCGGCGTCTCGGTCAGCACGCCGCGATCGGTCACCAAAGTAGGCACGCGGCCCTTCGGATTGATCTTCAGGTATTCCGGGCTGTTCTGCTGGTTGGTCTTGAAGTCGATCTTCTCGGTCGTGTAGGGCGTGCCGGCCTCGGCCAGCGCGATGTGGGACGCGAGCGCGCAGGTGCCGGGAGCAAAATAGAGCTTGAGCATGTTGCTGTCCTCTCCGAGCCTTGTCGGTTCGTTGCGAACGCGGCTCTGGTTCTTGTTCTGACGGCGCGGAGGTTAGCGGTAGCCCCCTTTGCCGTCCACCCCGCGCGCGGCGGACCTTGCCCGCGGCGGTGCCGTCGTGCGATGACCATGGCCAATCGAGGGGATTTTTCATGACTGTGCTCATTGCAGGTGGCGGAATTGGCGGGCTGACGCTGGCGCTCAGCCTGCACCAGATCGGCGTGCCGGCCCGCGTCTTCGAGAGCGTGCCCGAGCTGCGGCCGCTCGGCGTCGGCATCAACGTGCTGCCGCATGCGGTGCGCGAACTGATCGAGCTCGGCCTGCACGATGTGCTCGACGCTTCTGCGGTGCGCACCCGCGAGCTCGCCTATTTCTCAAAGCACGGCAAGCCGATCTGGAGCGAGCCGCGCGGGCTCGAGGCCGGCTACAAATGGCCGCAATTCTCGATCCATCGCGGCCGGCTGCAACAGCTGCTGCTCGATGCCGCGACCGAACGGCTGGGGGCTGCGAACATTCTCACCAGCCATCACCTCACCGGCTGGACCGAGACCGCCGACGGCGTCCGCGCCGATTTCATCGATCGCGCCACCGGCAAGCCCGCCGGCAGCTATGACGGCGTGGTGCTGATCGCCGCCGACGGCATCCATTCGTCGGTGCGCGAGAAGCTCTATCCGCAGGAGGGGCCGCCGATCTGGAACGGCCGCATCCTGTGGCGCGGCATCACCCGCGGCGATGCCTTCCTGACCGGCCGCACCATGATCATGGCCGGCCACGAGATCCTAAAATTCGTCTGCTACCCGATCTCGAAGGAGGCAGGCCCCGACGGCAAGTTCGACATCAACTGGGTCGCCGAGCGACACATGTCGCCGACCTATCAATGGCGCCGCGAGGACTACAACCGGACCGCAAAGCTCGACGAGTTCCTGCCGTGGTTCGAGAGCTGGAATTTCGACTGGCTCGATGTCCCCGGCCTGATCCGGAACTGTCCGCATGCCTACGAATATCCGCTGGTCGATCGCGATCCGATCCCGCAATGGACCTTTGGCCGCGTCACGCTGATGGGCGATGCCGCGCATCCGATGTATCCGATCGGCTCCAACGGCGCCTCGCAGGCGATCCTGGATGCGCGCGTGCTGACGCGCGAGATTCTGGCGCATGGCCCGACGCAGGCGGCACTCGCGGCCTATGAGGCCGAGCGGCGGCCTGCGACCACGGACCTCGTGATGCTGAATCGCCGCAACGGCCCGGAGCAGGTGATGCAGCTGGTCGAGGAGCGCGCGCCTGACGGCTTCAAGGTCGTCACCGACGTGCTGTCGCAGCAGGAGCTGGAAGACATCGCCGCCAACTACAAGCGCGTCGCCGGTTTCCAGGTCGAGGGACTGAACGCCAAGCCGCCGATCGTGCAGCGGGCAGGCTGAGTTGTAGCGCGGCGCACTATGTATCACCGTCACCCTGAGAGTCTGACTCATAAATCACCCAACCTTAGCTGCAGCCGCGAGTCTGCGGGTCAGGAGCCTGATGTGTGCAATCAGCAGCCAGGCAGCTTCGGTCCTTGGCGAGGCGGCGGCATCTGCCGAACCAAGCGAATGTGCGTTCAACCACCCACCGCCTCGGCAGAAGCTGGAAGCCTTTGACGCCTTGAGGCCGCTCGACGATCTCGACAGTCCATGGACCGCAGTCTGAGAGCGCGTCGAGGAGTTGATTTCCGCGGTAGATCCGGTCGGCAAAGACGTGGCGCAGCCGGGGGAAGTTCATCCGCACGTTCTTCAGCAGCGGTACGGCGCCATGGCAGTCCTGAACGTTGGCCGGATGAACATGAACCCCAAGGAGGAGGCCATTGGTATCCGTCACGATATGCCGCTTGCGGCCGTAGATGCGCTTGCCTGCATCGTAGCCGCGCGGTCCGCCAGCTTGCGTGGTTGGCGCACTTTGACTGTCGATCACGGCTGCCGTCGGCTTCGGTGTCCGTCCAAGCTTTTTTCGCGCCCGTCGGACAAGCACGCTGACAATCCTCTGCCACCGGCCTGTATCCCGCCATTTATAAAAATAGCCCTGCACCGTCGAATAGGGCGGGAACTCCTGCGGCAACGCCCGCCACTGGCAGCCGGTCGAAACGATATAGAGGATCGCTTCGATCACACGACGCAGCTCCGTCTTACGCGGCCGGCCGCGCCGGTTCGCTCGCGGCAACAGGCGTCTGATCACCGCCCACTCCGCATCGGTCATATCGCTTGCATAACGCAGATCGTCCCGCCGATATTGCTCCCGAGTGATCTTGGTCCAGGGCATCGTGCTCTCCCTCGAATCTTTGCAAATCCGATGGAATCACACCCCACTGAGATCACTCACCCATTTTTCAGTCAGGCTCTGAGGAGCCGCGAAGCGGCGTCTCGAAGGGTGCACGGCCCGGCCGGTGGCCGTGCATGCTTCGAGACTCGCTCCGCTCGCACCTCAGCATGACGGACTTACCAATGCAGGCGCGGCTTCATCGCAGCGCGCGCGCCGCCTCCACCAGGCGGATGCTGCTGCTCGCGGTCGCGAGCAGTGCGCCGTCGGCGGCGCTCAGCTTTCCCTCGACGAAGGCGATGGTCTTGCCGAGTTGCGTCACCGTCGCCTCGCCGGTGATCGGCCCGGGTTTTGCCGGCGCCAGGAAATTCACGGTCATCGTGATGGTCGTGGTGAAGAGCCGGCCCTCGGTCATCACGAACACCGCCGGCCCCATCGTATCGTCGAGCATCGCCGAGAGCATGCCGCCCTGGATAAAGCCGGCCGGATTGCAAAACTCCGGCTTGCCGTCGAACACGATCCTGATCCAGCCCTCCTGCGGACGGGCGTCGACCACGTGCCAACCCAGTAGCTTTGCGACGGGCGGCATCGGAATGCGGTCGAGTGCGGTTACGATCATGGCGGCCTCCGGTTTCCGGAGGTGATAGCGAAGCCCTGCTGCCAGCATGGTGTCAGCAGGTCAGAGCATGATCCGGAAAAGTGGGAACCGGTTTTCCGAAAAAATCATGCTCAAAAAAATGAGCCGATGATGTGATTCATCGCATCGTCAGAGATCGAGCCCATGCGCGATGACCTTGCGCATCACGTTCGGAAACGCCTCGCCGTCCAGCGTCGCCACCGGCACCCAGCGCATGCCATCCGGCGCGCGGCTCCGCGGCGGCACGCTGGCAGTGTAGACGACGAGCTCCAGCGGGAAGTGCGTGAACACGTGGGTGACAACGCCCGCCTTGCGGTGCCAGCGCGTGACGCCCTTCAGGTCCGGCGCCTGCGCCAGCGCCGCCGCGTCCTCCTGCTCGGCCAGCCATTGCGATCCCGGCACCTCGGTCATGCCGCCGAGCAGGCCTTTCTCCGCGCGCGAGCGCACCAGAAGCTCGCCGCCGCGCGTCACCACGAAGGCCGCGCCGCGGCGCAAGATGCCGCTCTTCTTCGGTGCCTTGCGCGGGAACGTTTCCTGATCGCCGCGCGTGCGCGCCGCGCAGTCGTCATTCAGCGGACACAATGCGCAGGCCGGCTTCTTCGGCGTGCAGATCGTCGCGCCCAAATCCATCAGCGCCTGAGCACTGTCGCCGGCGCGGGACGGGCCGAGCAATGTCGCCGCCATCTCCTTGATCAGCGGCTTGGCCTGCGGCAGCGCCTCCTCGATGGCGTAGAGCCGACTGACCACGCGCTCGATGTTGCCGTCCACCGGCATGGTGCGGCGGTCGAAGGCGATGGCGGCGATCGCGGCCGCGGTGTACGGCCCGATGCCGGGCAGCGCGCGCAGGCCCTCCTCGGTGTCCGGAAACACCCCGCCGTGATCGCCCATCACCGCGACCGCGCAGGCGTGCAAATTGCGCGCCCGCGAATAATAGCCGAGCCCGGCCCACATCCTCAGGACGTCGTCGAGCGAGGCACGCCCAAGCGCGGTCACGTCGGGCCAGCGCGACACGAACTTCTCGAAATAGGGCCCGACCGCCCGTACCGTGGTCTGCTGCAGCATGATCTCCGACAGCCAGACGCGATACGGATCGGCCCGCTCCCCCGCCACCGCGCGCCACGGCAACGTCCGGCGATGCCGGTCATACCAGGCGAGCAGACGCGCCGGGCGGTCGGCCTGCTGATCGGTCGATTTGATTTTGGCGGCAGCGCGAGAACTCATGAACGCATCTTAAGCCACATCTCGCCATGTCATGCCCGCGCTTGACCCGGGCATCCACGTCTTTCTTCGCCCGGCACGGAAAACGCCGCCACAATGATGAACACGGTTTCAGCCACATCACCACCACTGCTATAACCCTCCCATGTCCAGACCCGGCCCGATCAGCGCCAAGCCCCTGTCGATCCTGCTCAGCGATGTCTTCACCGACGCCTATGCCAAGCAGGGCTTTGCCGCGCGCGAATTGGTGACGCGCTGGACCGAGATCGCGGGCGAGCGGATCGCGGCCTATTGCGAGCCGCTGAAGATGCAGTGGCCGCGGCCGGTGGAGGGACAGCCGCAGGAGCCGGCGACGCTGGTGCTGCGGGTCGAAGGGCCGATGGCGCTGGAGATCCAGCACTCCTCCGACGTCATCCTGGAACGGGTGAACCGCTTCTTCGGCTGGCATGCGGTCGGCCGCCTGACCATCCGACAGGCGCCGCTCTCGCGCCGCAGCCGCCCGGTACGGCCGCGCCCGCCGGACGCCAAAACCGTGGCCCGGGAGGCGGCCAACCTTGCGGCCGTCGAGGACGACGATCTGCGCGCGGCGCTGGCCCGTTTGGGTGCCTCGATCAAGCGAAATTGACGCTTTTCGGCGGGCCAGCCGCGAGACCGCGGCATTGCCACAATGGCCGTTTCAAGCTAGCGAAGGCTTCTTTTCGGGACCCCTTCATTGTGGCGTGAATGCGCCAATCCGGGAGCTGACCTTGATCATCACGCGCCGCGCTTTCACCACCGCTCTCTCGCTGACCGGGCTCGCCGCCCTCGCCGGCCTGTCGCCGCTGCGCCTGATCACCGACGCGTTCGCGCAGACCGCCGCCGAGGTCGCCAAGCCGCAGTCGCTGCCGGACATGGGGCTCGGCCCGCAGGACGCCAAGGTAACCATCATCGAATACGCCTCGATGACCTGCCCGCACTGCGCCAATTTCAACGAGACCGTGTTCCCGAAGATCAAGTCGACCTACATCGACCCCGGCAAGGTCCGCTACGTGTTCCGCGAATTCCCGCTCGACATCAAGGCCGCCGCCGGCTCGATGCTGGCGCGCTGTATCGCCAAGGACGACGCGCCGAAGTATTTTGCCGTGATCGACCTGTTGTTCCGCCAGCAGAACGACTGGGTGGTGAAGAACACCACCGAGACACTGACCCGGATCGGCAAGCAGGCCGGCCTCACCCAGCAGCAGGTCGAGGACTGCCTGAAGGATCAGAAGCTGCTCGACAAGATCGCGGCCGACCAGAAATACGCCAACGAGGTGCTGAAGGTGAACTCGACGCCGACCTTCTTCGTCAACGGCGAGATGCTAAAGGGCGAGACCTCGTTCGAGGAATTCAGCAAGCACATCGATCCGCTGCTGAAGAGCTGATCGGGAGCCCGCGAACCTGACGTCTTCGTGGCTCGCTTTCGAGTCGAGGCACGATAATTGTGGATGATTTGCGATCACGGCACGCAGCCGTCGCATCATTTGGTTGTTGAAAACCTGATTCGCGCGATGCGAATCATCGAGGACATGCAAGGGCCATAAAACCCTGCAAATCCCTTGGGAAAAGCTTGCTCAAGCGGTTGCCCTGACGCGCTCGCATCGCCATTGTCGCCGCTCATGAGAGCTGCACGCAGCAACTCACCCACACACCGACATTGCCTTCCATGGTATTGTCACGGCAGGGAGATTCGCGCCCGGCCAAACGAGATTTGTGTACATGAAGCTCACGCGCCTCCGCCTGCACGGTTTCAAGTCGTTCGTTGAACCCACCGATTTCATGATCGAGCCGGGCCTGACCGGCGTCGTCGGACCGAACGGCTGCGGCAAATCCAATCTCGTCGAAGCGCTGCGCTGGGCGATGGGCGAGACCTCGCACAAGTCGCTGCGCGCCGCCGACATGGACGCGGTGATCTTCGCCGGTTCCGGCAACCGTCCGGCACGCAATCACGCCGAAGTCGTGATGACGATCGACAATTCCGATCGCTCGGCGCCGGCCGCGGTGAACGACAGCCAGCTCTTGGAAATCTCCCGCCGCATCGAGCGCGAAGCCGGCTCAGTCTACCGCATCAACGGCCGCGATGTCCGTGCAAGAGATGTGCAGATCCTGTTCGCCGACGCCGCCACCGGCGCGCGCTCGCCGGCGCTGGTCCACCAGGGCAAGATCGGCGAGATCATCCAGGCCAAGCCCGAGCAGCGCCGTCGCGTGCTGGAAGACGCCGCTGGCGTTGCGGGTCTGCATGCCCGCCGCCACGAGGCGGAACTGCGGCTGAAGGCGGCCGAAACCAACCTCACCCGCGTCGAGGACGTGATCGGCCAGCTCACCGGTCAGATGGAAGGCCTGAAGAAGCAGGCGCGCCAGGCGATCCGCTACCGCGAGGTCGCGGCCAAGGTGCGCAAGTCCGAGGCGATGCTGTTCCATCTGCGCTGGATCGAGGCCAATGCCGACGTCAACGACGCCGCGCAGACCCATGATATCTCCGTGCGCGAGATGGCCGAGCGCACCCGCGAGCAGGCCGAATCCGCCCGCATCCAGGCGATCCGCGCCGCCGAATTGCCGGCGCTGCGCGATGCCGAAGCGCGCGCCGCCGCCGGCCTGCAGCGCCTGACCAACACGCGCGAGATGCTCGACCGCGAGGAGCAGCGCGCCAAGGAGCGCGTCGGCGAGCTCGATCGCCGTCTCACCCAATTCGCCCAGGACATCGCGCGCGAGCAGCAGCAGACCTCCGATGCCGACATCGCGCTGCAGCGGCTCGACACCGAAGACGCAGAGCTGAAGGAAGAGATCAAGTCGCGCGTCGAGAAGCGCTCCGGCGTCGACGAGCGCGTCGCTGAGGCCGAGGAGATCCTGGCCGCGACCGAGCGCCAGTTCTCCGAGCTGACCACGCAGCTCGCCGATCTCACCGCCAAGCGCAATCAGCTCGAAGCCGGCGTGCGCACGCATCGCGACCGCTTGGCGCGGCTCGATCAGGAGATCGCCAACGTCCAGGCCGAGGAATCCAGGCTCGCGCAGGAGACCGGCAATCTCGGCGACATCGACGCGCTGGCCGCCGCCATGGAGATGGCGCAGCAGACCCTTGCCGAGTCCGAGGCCGCCGTGCAGACCAGCGAGGCGCATCACGCCGCCGCGCGGCAGACGCTGGAAGCCTCGCGCAATCCGCTCACCGAAGCCGAGAAGCGCGTGCAGCGGCTCGAGACGGAAGCCCGCACCATCTCCAAGCTCGTCACCAGCGAGACCAAGAATCTGTGGCCGCCGATCATCGACGGCATCACCGTCGCCAAGGGCTATGAAAAGGCGATCGGCGCCGTGCTTGGCGACGACCTCGATGCGCCGGTGGATTCCTCGGCGCCGATGCGCTGGACCAATATAGGCGTGGCCGGCGAAGATCCGGCGCTGCCGGATGGCGTCGAGCGGCTGGCCGACCATGTCCAGGCGCCGCCGGAACTGGCGCGCCGCCTGGCCCAGATCGGCGTCGTCGCCAAGGAACGCGGCGCGGCGCTGGTGTCGCAGCTGAAGACCGGCCAGCGGCTGGTGTCGCTCGAAGGCGACGTCTGGCGCTGGGACGGCTTCGTCGCCGACGCGCATGCCCCGACCGGCGCCGCCCGCCGTCTTGCCGAGCGCGCCCGTCTTGTCGACATCGAGCACGAGCTGGAACAGGCCCGCATCGATGCCTCCACCAAGCGCCAGGCGCTGGAGACGGCTGAAGAGGAATTGCGCTCGGCGTCCGCCGCCGAGGGTGCCTCGCGCGAAGCCGTCCGCGCCGCCCGCCGCGAGGCCGACGCCGCGCGCGAACGTCATGCCGCCACCGAGCGCGAGATCAACCGCCACGCCGCACGCAAATCGGCGCTGACCGAGGCGCACAGCCGCGTCGCCGCCGACCGCGCCGAGGCCGAAGCCGCATATGAGAGCGCGGCTGCCGCGCTCGCCGAACTGCCGCCGGGTGTCGAGACCGAGGCCCAGCTCGCCGCGGTTCGCGCCGAGATCGACAACCAGCGCCGGGCCGCGGCACAAGTCCGCGCCGAGGCGCAGGCGCTGGCCCGCGAGGCCGAGCTCGCCGACCGCCGCGTGCAGGCGATCGTTGCCGAGCGCAACGAGTGGCAGAACCGCAAGACCAGCGCCGCTTCGCAGGTCGAGACCGTCGAGGCGCGCATCGCCGAAGTGTCGGCCGAGCGCGAGGAGCTCGCCAATGCGCCCGAAATCTTCGCCGAGAAGCGCAGCGCGCTGATCACGGAGATCGAGCACGCCGAGGGCGATCGCCGCATCGCCGCTGACGCGCTGGCGACCGCGGAAGCCGCGATGGCGGAAACCGATCGCCTCGCCAAGGCCTCGCTCGAAGCGCTGTCCTCATCCCGCGAAGCTACCGCGCGCGCCGAGGAGCGTATGGAAGGCACCCGCCGCCGCCTCGCCGACATCGAGCGCGAGATCCACGACATGCTCGAGGTCGAGCCCAGCGCGGTCGTCGGCATGGCCGAGATCGAACCCGGCCAGGAGCTGCCGCCGGTCACGCAGGTCGAGGAAGAGCTCGAAAAGCTGCGCCGCGACCGCGAGCGGCTCGGCGCCGTCAATTTGCGTGCCGAGGAAGAGCTCAAGGAAGTCGAGACCCAGCACACCGCGCTGACCACCGAACGCGACGATCTGGTCGAAGCGATCAAGCGGCTGCGGCAGGGCATCCAGAGCCTCAACCGCGAGGCGCGCGAGCGCCTGCTGACCTCGTTCGAGACCGTTAACAACCACTTCAAGCGGCTGTTCACCGAGCTGTTCGGCGGCGGCGAAGCCGCGCTGCATCTGATCGAGAGCGACGATCCGCTCGAGGCCGGCCTCGAGATCATCGCCAAGCCGCCCGGCAAGAAGCCGCAGACGCTCTCGCTGCTCTCGGGCGGTGAGCAGGCGCTGACGGCGCTCGCGCTGATCTTCGCGGTGTTTCTGACCAACCCGTCGCCGATCTGCGTGCTGGACGAGGTCGACGCGCCGCTCGACGACCACAACGTCGAACGGTTCTGCACCCTGCTGAACGAGATGACCGGCTCGACCGAGACACGCTTCATCATCATCACGCACAATCCGATCACGATGGCGCGGATGAACCGGCTGTTCGGTGTCACCATGGCCGAGCGCGGCGTGTCGCAGCTGGTGTCGGTCGACCTGCAGGGCGCGGTGGACATCCTCGACCAGAACGTGGCTTAGGCGTAGCACCTACGCGTCGACGTCATTTTCTGGATACCCGCGCCTCCGCATCGTCATTGCGAGGAGCGATAGCGACGAAGCAATCCATGCCTCAGCACGCGGCGCTATGGATTGCTTCACTCCGCTCGCAATGACGTGGGATAGTCCGTCACATGACCTCACCCGATCTCCCCGCCGAACTGCGCGCAGCCCTCAACGCCGGGCTCGAAGGCCTGTCGCGCAGCGACGCCGCCGGCCGCGCGGCGGTGATCTCGCAGACCTATCGCGAGGGCGGCGGCTCCTCGACGATCAGGACCGAGACCGATGCGCTGGCCTATGCGCTGGCGCGGATGCCGGCGACCTATGCCGCCGTCGCAGCGAGCCTCAACGCCCTGACGGAGATCAGGCCGGACTTCGCGCCGGCGCGCCTGCTCGATGTCGGTGCCGGTCCGGGGACCGTGACCTGGGCCGCCGCGGAAGCGTTCACGTCGCTGCGGGACTTCACCCTACTTGATGCCAACGGCGCGTTGCGGACGCTCGCCGAGGAGCTGTTTCACGGCAGCATTCGCCTGCACGACGCCAGCTATCAACTCGGCGAGGCGCGCGCCCTGCTCGACAAGGCCGAGCCCGCCGACCTCGTCGTCGCCAGCTACATGATCGGCGAACTCGGCGATGCCGAGCGCGGGGCGCTGGCCGATGCGCTGTGGTCGAAGACCAGCGATACGCTACTGGTCGTCGAGCCCGGTACGCCCGCCGGCTACGCGCGGATCATCGCACTCCGCGCGCGATTGATCGCTGCCGGCGCGCATGTCGTGGCCCCCTGCCCGCATGACGGCGGCTGTCCGCTGGTCGCGCCCGATTGGTGCCACTTCTCGCAGCGCCTGCAGCGCTCCCGCGCGCACAAGCAGCTCAAGGGCGCCGACGTCCCGTTCGAGGACGAGCGCTTCGCCTATGTCGCGCTGAGCCGCGCGCGCGTTGAGAACAGGCCATCGCGCGTGCTGGCGCAGCCGGACGTCGGCAAGGTCGAGATCGCGGCGAAACTGTGCACGCCCGAGGGCGTATCGGTTGCGCGGATCCCGCGCCGCGCCAGAGCCGAATACGCAAGCGCCCGGCGCTGGCGCTGGGGCGATGCGGTATCTCGTCGTCCCGGCCTTCGCCGGGACCCATAACCACCGAAGTTTGTTGTGAGTGAAGCCGTCGCCGCTTGTGCCCCTACCGCGGGCCGCGGCGCATGGGTCCCGGCCTTCGCCGGGACGACGGAATATGTTGAACCGATGTCGGCCAACCTTCGACTAACGCTTGCCCACCTTTCCGCGGCGGGCTGCCCTGCGCCCCGATCTTGGGCTACGGTGCCGCCGTCTCGTCCATCAGGAGCTGCCCCGTCATGTCGACCAGCTGGATCGTTATC
Source organism: Bradyrhizobium sp. USDA 4510 (assembly GCF_054059095.1). Lineage (NCBI taxonomy): Bacteria > Pseudomonadati > Pseudomonadota > Alphaproteobacteria > Hyphomicrobiales > Nitrobacteraceae > Bradyrhizobium > Bradyrhizobium sp. USDA 4510. Next base: position 6,174,986 of record NZ_JBSSBT010000001.1, read on the forward strand.
GGCGTCATCGTGCTTCTCGTGCTGTTTGCATTCGGCGCCTACAACCGCCTCGTGGCGCTCAGCCAGCGGGTCGGACAGGCCTTTGCCGACATCGACGTGCAGCTCAAGCAGCGTCACGACCTGATCCCGAACCTGGTCGAGACGGTGAAGGGTTATGCCGCACATGAGCGCGGCACGCTCGACGACGTCATCAAGGCGCGCAATTCGGCGATGTCGGCGCAGGGCCCGGCCCAGGTCTCGGCGGCGGAAAACCAGCTCTCCGGCGCGCTCGGCCGGCTGATCGCGCTGTCGGAGGCCTATCCGGACCTCAAGGCCAACGCCAATTTCCAGCAGCTCGCCTCCGAGCTCTCCGATCTCGAGAACAAGATCGCCGCCAGCCGCCGCTTCTTCAACAACGCGGTCCAGGAATACAACACCGGCATCCAGCAGATGCCGGCCGCGCTGTTCGCCGGCATGTTCGGCTTCACCCGCAAGGATTTCTTCGACCTCGGCGCCAGCCGCACGGAGGTCGAGGCGGCGCCGAGCGTGAAGTTCTGATTACTTCCTTCGAGATGACGCCCCTTCGGTCATTCCGGGGCGATGCAACGCATCGAACCCGGAATCTCATCTCACTCACTAATCTCGAGATTCCACAAAGCGCAATTGCGCATTGGGGTTCGCGCGTGCCGCGCGCCCCGGAATGACGGTGAGAGCGGACGCGCACCATGGCCGCCTATGGTCTCTACACGCATATCGCATCGAACAAGTTTCGTTCGATGCTGCTGCTTGCCGGCCTGTTCCTGCTGATCTACGTGCTGGTCTATGCCGGCGCGCTGGTCGCGGAGGTGATGATCGATAGCGGCCGCACCGTCGACTATTACCTGACGCGGGCCTCGCGCGACCTGATCTCGGCCTTCCCGTGGGCGACGATCGCGGCAGCGGCCTGGATCGTGATCGCCTATTTCTTCCACCAGAAGATGATCGACGCGTCACCGGCGGCGAGAGCGTGACGCGGCAGCAAGAGCCGCGGCTCTACAATCTCCTGGAAAATCTCTGCATCTCGCGCGGCATCCCGATGCCGAAGCTGAAGGTGATGGACAGCCCGGCGCTGAATGCCTTCGCGACCGGACTGAACCGGAGCCAATACGCCATCACCGTCACCACCGGCCTGTTGAAGGCGCTGAACGATAAGGAGATCGAGGCCGTGCTCGGCCACGAGCTCACCCATATCAAAAACGGCGACGTGCAGCTGATGGTGATCGCGGTGATCATCGCCGGCGTGGTCGGCTTCTTCGGCGAGCTGTTCTTCCGCCTGTTCACGAACCTGTCGTGGAACTCGAGCGGCGGCGGAGGCGGCTGGTCGTCTTCATCCTCTCGCTCCTCGTCATCCTCGTCGGACCGCGACAGCAAGGGCTCCGGCGGCGGCGCGATCATCGTGATCATCATCGCGGTCGCGCTGATCGTGCTGGCCTGGCTGCTGTCGCAAGTGGTCAAGCTCGCGCTGTCGCGCTCGCGCGAATTCCTCGCCGATGCCGGATCGGTGGAGCTGACCAAGAACCCCGATGCGATGATCTCGGCGCTGCGCAAGATCGAGAACCGCGGCGAGCTGCCGGATGCCACCTCGGCCGTGATGGAACTCTGCGTCGACAATCCGCGCGAGGGGTTTGCCGACCTGTTCGCCACCCATCCCTCGGTCAAGTCCCGGGTCGATGCCCTGGTGAAATATGCCGGTGGCCACGATCCCGGACCGCTGGCGCTGCCGGACGAGACGGAGCCGCAGGATGAGCCGTCCGCGGCGGGCGACCAGCCCCCGCCGGCGACCCACGGCCCATGGAGCGATGTGCCGCCGACACAGAAGAGCAATCCGCCGGCGCTGCCGGGCAACAACCCCACGCAGGGACCATTGGGTCCTCTCCAGGGCCCTTGGGGACGACACCGCTAATCGCGCCCTAGCCTACTCAGTCCATTAAGGAAATTCCCACCAAACCCATCGTGGCCGCCTTAAGGAATTGAATTCTCCCTCGTTTCTGCCATGTTCGCGCCCAAAGCAGTGTGGGGACTTGCCGATCGCCATCGCGATCGGGAGCGCGCTTTAAGGGACTTCCATGGCAAAGCCGGTTGTGATCGTGGTGGGCGCCGACAAGGGCGGGGTCGGCAAGACCACCGTCTCGCGGACGCTCCTGGACTATTTCAGTGCCAATAACGTGCAGACCCGGGCGTTCGACACCGAATCGCCGCGCGGCACGCTGAAGCGCTTCCATCCTGACATCACCGAGATCGTCGACATGACGACGACCGCGGACCAGATGAAGATCTTCGACACGCTGAACTCGGGGCCCTCGGTTACCGTGATCGACGTCCGCGCCGGCCTGTTGTCGCCCGCGCTGGCCTCGCTGCGCGATATCGGCTTCCTCGACGCGGCGCGTTCCGGCCAGATCACCTTCGCCGTGTTCCATATCCTCGGCCCGTCGATCGCTTCGCTGGACGAGATCGCCGAAACCGCCAACTTCATGAGCGGCGCGAAATATTTCCTGGTGAAGAACTTCATCAACGACACCCAGTTCTTCCAGTGGGACCAGGCGACCTACAATTCCTACTTCCACCGCATCAAGGATGCCGTGGACCTGACCATCCCGAAGCTCAACGAAATGGCCTATGAGCAGGTCGAGGTCTCCTCGGTTCCGTTCCTGAAATTCGTCGCCAACAAGGGCATCAACGACGACGCCGCCAACTACTCCTTCGTGCTGCGCGGCTACGTCCGGCACTGGCTCGCCAATGTCTGGAGCGAGTACGACCGGATCAAGCTGACCGATCTCGTCGGCGCCAAGTCGGCCAAAGGCGAAAAATAGTCGGACCTTCGACCTTGATGGGGCTGGATTAGGCGAAAATTTGGCCTGATATAGCGGGCGATGTCGTCCACGCCCGTTTACATCATCTGCTCGCCCCGCCCGCAGGTCGGCAAGACGCTGATCGCGCGGCTGCTCGGCGAATTCCTGCTGCTCAAGAACGGCGACGTGGTCTGCTACGACATCAATCTGAAGGAGCCGTCGCTGCTCGACTACCTGCCGCGAATCACCGAAACCGCGGACGTGATCGACACCTACGGCAAGATGCAGCTGATGGACCGCGTCATCGTCAATGACGGCATCGGCAAGGTGATCGACCTCGGCTACCACGCCTTCGACGAATTCTTCAAAATGTGCGACGAGATCGGGCTGATGAAGGAGGCGCTGCGCCGTCGCGTCGCGCCGGTCATCCTGTATGTCGCCGATACCGACCGCGCCTCGGTGCGTGGCTACCAGACGCTGCTCGGCACGATCCCGCCGAACGCGCTGATCGTCATCGACAACGAATTCGTGGTGCGCGGCGAGCTGCCGCCGGTCATGACCGCCAGCCGGGTGTTGCGCTTCCGCGCGCTGCCTGTGTTCCTGAAGACCTATATCGACCGGCTGAACTTTTCCTTCACCGGCTATCTGCGCCAGGAAAAGGATTCATCGACCGAGCTGCATCAATGGATCCGGCGGAATTACACGACGTTCCGCGATCTCGAATTGAGCATGCTGCTGCAGCGGGGATGACTCTGCTCCCTCGCCCCGCTCTTGCGGGGAGAGGGTCGGGGTGAGGGGCTGGTTCCGCAAATTCGACCGAGATTGGAGTGCGCGGAGAGTCCCCTCACCCGGATCGCATCTTCGATGCGATCCGGCCTCTCCCCGCACGCGGGGCGAGGCTAAGAGATCAATGCCCCTCGAACGCCATCAGCGTGCGCACCGGAACGTCCATCGCGCGCAGCTTGGCCGCGCCGCCGAGGTCGGGCAGGTCGACGATGAAGCAGGCGGCGACCACATTGGCGCCGATCTGGCGCAGCAGCTTCACCGCGCCCTCCGCGGTGCCGCCGGTCGCGATCAGATCGTCGACCAGGATCACGCGCTCGCCGGGCTGCACGGCGTCGGCATGCATCTCCATCTCGTCGATGCCGTATTCAAGCGAATAGGCAATCCGCACCGTGGTGTGCGGCAGCTTGCCCTTCTTGCGGATCGGCACGAAGCCGGCGGAGAGCTGATGCGCCACCGCGCCGCCGAGGATGAAGCCGCGGGCCTCGATGCCCGCGACCTTGTCGACCTTCGCCCCCGCCCAGGGATGCACCAGCTCGTCGACGGCGCGGCGGAAGGCCCTCGCATCCGCCAGCAGCGTCGTGATGTCGCGAAACAGGATGCCCTTCTTCGGGTAGTCCGGGATGGTGCGAACGGTCGCCTTGATGTCGTAGTCGAAGGTCATTGGTCTCGCTCTGAGGGTCATTCCGGGGCGATGCGAAGCATCGAACCTGGAATCTCGAGATTCCGGGTCTGGTGCTAACGCACCATCCCGGAATGACGATGGTTAAACTTAGCCTTCACTTGCTACTCACATTAAGCCGGAATGCATTCTCGACAATGCGCAGGCCGACCTCGTTGCCGAGCGACATCAGCGATTCCGGATGGAATTGCACGCCGCCGACCGGCAGGGTCTTGTGCTCGATCACCATCGCGACGCCGTCTTCGGTGGTCGCGGTCACCGCCAGCACCTCGGGCACGCTGTCGCGCTCGACATAGAGCGAGTGGTAGCGGCCGATCACGATCTCATTGGGCAGGTTCCGCATCAGCCGGCCACCGCGCACCTGGACGCGCGAGGGACGGCCGTGCGCAGGCTGGCCGAGCTGGCCGAGCTGGCCGCCGAAATACTCGCCGATCGCCTGCACGCCGAGGCAGACGCCGAAGATCGGCAGCTTGTTCTCGAGCGCGGTGTCGATGGTCTTCGCGATGCCGAAATCCTCCGGGCGACCCGGCCCGGGCGACAGCACCAGGAGGTCCCAGCCCTCTTTCTTGAGCATGTCCTGGGCATGCACGTGCCTGACCACGGTGACGGTGGCGCCGACCTGGCGGAAGTAATCCGCCAGCATGTGCACGAAGCTGTCGTCGTGATCGATCAAGAGCACGTTCTTGCCGGAGCCGGTGGCATCGGGCGCGAAATCGGACAGCGGCTTCGGCGGATCGCCGCGCAGCGCCTGGAACAGCGCCGCGGCCTTGACCTGGCACTCGCGATCCTCGGCGGCCGGATCGGAGTCAAACAGGCAGGTCGCGCCGACTCGCACCTCGGCGAGGCCGTCCTTCATCCGGATGGTGCGGATCGTGAGTCCGGTGTTGATGCTGCCGTCGAAATTCACGCAGCCGATCGCGCCGGCATACCAGCGCCGCGGCGACCGCTCGTGATCCTCGACGAACTGCATCGCCCACAGTTTCGGCGCGCCGGTCACGGTGACCGCCCAGGCATGGGTCAGGAAGGCGTCGAGCGAATCGAAGCCCGGCCGCAGCATGCCCTCGACGTGATCGACGGTGTGGAACAGCTTTGAGTAGGTCTCGATCTGACGCCGCGCCAGCACCTTGATGGTGCCGGGCACGCAGACGCGCGCCTTGTCGTTGCGATCGACGTCGGTGCACATGTTGAGCTCGAACTCGTCCTTCTCCGAGTTCAGGAGCTTGCGGATCTGCTCGGCATCGCCGATCGAGTCCGAGCCGCGCGCGATGGTGCCCGAGATCGGGCAGGTCTCGACCCGGCGGCCGTCGGAGCGCACGAACATCTCCGGCGACGCGGAGACCAGGAATTCACCGTCGCCGAGATTCATCAGCGCACCATAGGGTGACGGATTGATGCGGCAGAGCCGCTGGAACACTTCAGCCGGCGAGCGCTCGCAGGGCTCGGCGAACAGCTGCCCGGGCACCGCCTCGAACAGGTCGCCGCGGGCAAACGCCGCGCGCGCGACCTCGACAGTCGCCTGATATTCGCCGGGCGCGTGATCGGCAAAGCCTTGCCGGCCGTTCCTGGCGTAGAGGCTCGGAGCGGTCTCCTGCGGCAGGCCGGCGGTGGATTTGCCCTTCCACGCGAACTCGTAACTGAGCGCCACGCCGCGGCCGGTGGCGCGGTCATAGGCCAAGAGACGGTCCGGCACGTAGAGCACGATGTCGCGCTGGTCGGCCTCGCGGGCGCGCTTCTGCACGAGGTCCTCGATCTGGAACACGAGGTCGTAGGCGAAGGCGCCGAACAGGCCGAGCAGCGGATCGGCATTGGAGGTGAACGCCGCCACCATGTCGCGCACCAGCGACATCACGCTGGCGCGACGCGTGCGCTGGTCTTCCTCGACCGGCGCGGCGCCGCGGATGATATGGCCGGCGAGCCGCGTTGGGGTCCGCTCCGAGATCACGACGCAGGGCTCGCGCAGCACGTCGCCGAGGAAGGCGATCAGGACCTCGCCGCGCGGGTTCAGCGCCTGCAACGAGAAGTTGGTGCCCGACGTCTCCAGCACCAGCGGCGGATCGGCAAAGCCGAGGTCAAAGCTCTCGTAGCGGCCCGGTACCGTCGTGCCCGAGGACAGCACCACGCCGCGGCGGCGGTCCAGCAGCGCGATCAAATCGTCGAGACGGTTGGCGCCGCCGGTGAATTGCTCGACCACACGCGCGACCGCAAGGCCGCCATTGGTCAGGTATTCGCTTCGAGCCGGCAGGGAGAAGACTGTCCTGTTCATGTGATCCTCTTACGAGACTTGCCGAGAGAGCGCCACACAGGACAAACGAAGGGCAAATAAACTAACCATCGGTCGCACTGCGATGGCGACCTTCGACGTTTGTGAAAAAAGAAAACGCACCGGCCACCTATGAGAAGGTGGGCCACCAACGACGAGATGGACTGGCAACGGTGCTCATGCCCGTTACTCACCACCCGGCGCGGGCCGTGTCAAGAGATGGCCCGGCACCCCTGCCCCAATCCTGGACGCCCTTTTGAGCGGCATTTTCGGGTTTGAAGGGGCAGGAATCCGCGTAGGATTTGGTGAAATGGCAGCTGATCGGCCGCCCAAAAAACAGACAGATGGCGGAGGCGCAGATGGCGATTTTGGGTCTCGGATATGCCGGCTTCGGCTCCGACGCGCTCGACGACTGGCGGCGGTTCGGCACTGGCCTCGTCGGGCTGCAGGCGGTCGAACGCGGCAATTCGCTGCTCGCGTTCCGGATGGACGACCGCAAGCAACGCATCGTGATCGACCGCGCGCAGGGCGAAGGCACCCGGTTCTTCGGCTGGGAGGTAGCTGACAGTGCGGCCCTCGATGCGCTGGCGGCACGGCTGGAGCGCGCCGGCGTCGCCGTGACATCAGAGCCGCTGGCGCTCGCAGATAGCAGGCGGGTGCGCGGCCTGATCTCGTTTCGGGATCCCGCCGGCAACCGCCTCGAGGCGTTTCATGGCGCCGAGATCGACGACACGCCGTTCAGGCCGGGCCGCTCGATCTCCGGCTTCCGCACCGGGCCGCTCGGCCTCGGCCACGCCGTGCTGACGGTCGAGCACATCGCGCCGGTGATGAGCTTCTATGTCGACGTGCTTGGCTTCGGCCTCAGCGACTACATCGAAAAACCGTTCCGCGCCTATTTCTTCCACGTCAATGCCCGCCACCACTCGCTGGCGCTGATCGAGACCGGCACGAACGGCATGCATCATCTGATGGTCGAGCTGTTCTCGCTCGACGATGTCGGCCAAGCCTATGACGTCGCGCAGCAGGAAGACCGCGTCAACGTCACGCTCGGCCGCCACACCAACGACCTGATGACGTCGTTCTACGCCAAATCGCCGTCCGCCTTCATGGTCGAGTGCGGCTGGGGCGGCCGCGAGATCGATCCGGTGAACTGGACACCGTTCGAGATGCATGACGGCCCGAGCCTGTGGGGCCACGAGCGGGTCTGGCTGTCTCCGGAGGACCGCGCCGTCGCGCGCGAGATGCGGATGCGCGCCGCCGCCGAGGGCAAGCGCGCACCGGTGCAGGTGATGGAAGGTAATTTCAAGCTGATGTCGGGCACCTGCCCGTGGTGGGACGGGGTGAAGGCGGAGAGTTAGATCTCGCCGTCGTCCCTGCCTAGTGCGCAATTGCGCACGGGAGCAGGGACCCATAACCACAGGGCCTAGTTATTTGGCGAGATGACTGCCAGCGTGCCCATTGCAAAAGCCACGGCGTATGGGTCCCGGCCTTCGCCGGGACGACGCCGGTGGTTTTGGCAATCGCCTTACCCCAGGTGCTTCTTGAAGAAGTCCGTGGCGCGGCCCCAGGCGAGTTCGGCGGCCTCGCGGTCGTGCACCGACTGGCGCTGCTCGTTGACGAAGGCGTGCTCGGCGTCGTAGCGGAACAGCTCGAGCGACTTGCCGGCGGCCTTCATCGCCTTCTCGAAATTGCTGACGAGCTCCGGCGTGCACCAATCGTCCTTGTTGGCGAAATGCGCCTGCAGCGGAATCCTGACGTCGGCGGGCTTGGCCGCCTGCTCCGGCGGAATGCCGTAGAACACGACGCCCGCAGTTAGTTCCGGCACTTGCACCGAGCCGATGATGGTCACCGCGCCGCCGAGACAGAAGCCGGTCAGGCCGACCTTGGCGCCGTTCTTGGCGAGATACTGCGCGGCGCCGCGCACCGTCTGCGTGGTGGCGTCCATGAAGTCGAGCGAGTTCATCTCTTTGCCCGCGGCATCGGTGTCGTGATACGGCACCACCTTGCCCTTGTAGAGATCGGGCGCCAGCGCATCGAAGCCAGCCACCGCGAAGCGGTCGCACAGGCCCTTGATCTGGTCCGACAGGCCCCACCATTCCTGGATCACGACGACGCCGGGTGCGTTGCCGCGCGCCGCATTGGCGAGATAGCCCGACGCATCCTTGCCGTCCGGACGCTTGAAGCTGATGCTGGTACCCATGAGTTCCTCCGCAATGTTTGCCGGCTGATTGGCCGGCATCTTGTCCGCACTCGGCGGCCGACGCAATTGACGACACTGTCATTCCGGGTTCGATGCTACCGCGTCACCCCGGAATGACGGAGAGATTGCAAACAAAAAAGCCCCCGAAGGGGGCTTTCTCAAACTCGCTATACCGTACCCGAGATCAGTGGGCGTTGGCCCAGACCTTGCGCTTGGTGAAGTACATCAGGAAGGCGAAGACGACCAGGAAGAAGAACACCTGCATGCCGATCCGCTTGCGCTCCTCCATGTGCGGCTCGGCCGCCCACATCAGGAACGTGGTGACGTCATGCGCGTACTGCTTGACCGTCGCGGGCGAGCCGTCGTCGAAGGTCACCTGGCCGTCGGACAGCGGCTTCGGCATCTTGATGGCGTGGCCGGGGAAGTACTTGTTGTAGTACGAGCCCTCCGGGATCGTGACGCCCGCCGGAGCCTTGTCCTCGAAGCCCTGCAGGATGGCGTCGACGTAGTCGGGTCCCTGCTCCTGGTACTGGGTGAAGAAGTCGATCGCGAACTGCGGGAAGCCGCGCTTGTAGGACCGCGCCTTGGTGATCAGCGAGAGGTCGGGCGGCGCCGCGCCGCCATTGGCCGCGCGCGCGGCCTGCTCGTTCGGGAACGGCGACGGGAAGTAATCCGCCGGGCGGCCCGGACGCTCGAACATCTCGCCCTGGTCGTTCGGACCGTCCTTGATCTTGTACTCGGACGCGAAGGCCGCCGCCTGCGCCGGCGAATAGCCGGGACCGCCGGGATCGGCGAGGTTGCGGAACGCGACATAGGACAGGCCGTGACAGGCGGCACAGACTTCCTTGTAGACCTTCAAGCCGCGCTGCAGCGAGCCACGGTCATAGGTGCCGAAAGGACCGGAGAACGACCACTTCTGGGCCGGCGGCGCGTTGCCACCCTCCTCGGCCTTGGCGTTCTGGGTGCCGCCGACGAGCAGGCTGCCGGCCACGACCATCGCGAGCATCACAGAGGCCGCGGTCGCGGCCCTGCCCTTGCTCTTCGCCAGCACGTCGTCGGCGATCGAGTTCGGCACCGGACGCGGCGTCTCGATGCGGGCGAGCAGCGGCAGCACAATCAGGAAGTAGGCGAAGTAGCAGACCGTCAGGATGCGGCCGGCGATCACATAGATGCCTTCCGGCGGCTGCGAGCCGAGGTAACCGAGCAGGATGCAGACCACCACGAAGATCCAGAAGAACTGCTTGGCCAGCGGGCGATACTTCGACGAACGGGTCCGTGCGCTGTCGAGCCAGGGCAGGAAGCACAGGATGATGATCGCCGAGAACATCGCCACGACGCCGGCGAGCTTGTTCGGGATCGAACGCAGGATCGCGTAGAACGGCAGGTAGTACCATTCAGGCACGATGTGCGCCGGCGTCACGCCCGGGTTCGCCGGGATGTAGTTGTCGGCGTCGCCGAGATAGTTCGGCATGTAGAAGATGAACCAGGCGAAGAAGATCAGGAAGCAGGACACGCCGAACATGTCCTTGATCGTCGCATACGGCGTGAACGCAACGGTGTCCTTCTCGGTCTTGGCCTCGACGCCGGCCGGGTTGTTCTGACCCGCGACGTGCAGCGCCCAGACGTGCAGCACGACCACGCCGGCGATCACGAACGGGAGCAGATAGTGCAGCGAGAAGAAGCGGTTCAGCGTCGGGTTGCCGACCGAATAGCCGCCCCACAGCAGGGTCACGATGCTCTCGCCGAAATAGGGCACGGCCGAGAACAGATTGGTGATGACGGTGGCGCCCCAGAAGCTCATCTGGCCCCACGGCAGCACGTAGCCCATGAAGCCCGTCGCCATCATCAGGAGGTAGATGATGACGCCGAGGATCCACAGCACCTCGCGCGGCTCCTTGTACGACCCGTAATAGAGGCCGCGGAACATATGGATGTAGACGGCGAAGAAGAACATCGACGCGCCGCAGGCATGCATGTTGCGCAGCAGCCAGCCGTAATTGACGTCGCGGACGATCAGTTCGACCGACTTGAAGGCGAGGTCGGCGTGCGGCGTGTAGTGCATCGCCAGGATCACGCCGGTCAGGATCTGCAGCGCCAGCATCATCGAAAGGATGGCGCCGAAGGTCCACCAGTAGTTCAGGTTGCGCGGCGTCGGATAGGCCACGAACGAGGAGTGGATCAGGCCGAAGATCGGAAGGCGCCGTTCGATCCACTTCAAGGCGGGGTTGCTCGGTTGGAAATCAGATGGTCCGCTCATTGATGCGATCCTGAAGAAGAAAAACGACGCGATGGGTCCAAGTGGAAGCTGAAATCCCGGAGGGGCCGGGACTTAGCCGATCTGGATTTTGGTGTCGGAAAGGAAGGCGTAAGGCGGCACCGCCAGGTTGGCGGGCGCCGGCCCCTGGCGGATACGACCGGAGGAGTCGTACTGCGAGCCGTGGCAGGGGCAGAAGAAGCCGTCGTAATTGCCTTCATGGGCGATCGGGATGCAGCCGAGATGGGTGCAGATGCCGATCACAACCAGCCACTGGTCGTGGCCGGCCTTGACGCGGGCCGAGTCGGGCTGCGGATCGGGCAGGCTCGAGAGCGCCACGCTCTGGGCCTCCTGGATCTGCTTCTTGGTGCGATGGCTGATGTAGATCGGCTTGCCGCGCCAGAAGACCTTGATGTCCTGGCCCTCGGCGATCGGCGTCAGATCGACCTCGATCGGCGCGCCGGCCGCGATCGTCGCGGCATCCGGGTTCATCTGCGCAACCAGCGGCCAGACGGTGGCGGCTGCGCCGACCGCGGCGGCAGCTCCGGTTGCAACAAAGAGAAAATCACGGCGTGTCGGATGGTCCGCCGAAGACGCTGTCGTCACGATTCCTAGCCCTTTCTTTTCTGCAGCCGGTGGAACCGCCCTGGAGACGCAGGACGCGCCCCAAGAAAGGCTGCCGGCGCCCGCGGCCCCCGCGGCGGCAGAAAACCGCTATTCCCCACCCCAAATGGCGGAACAGCAGTCCAGAATCGTTCTATTGGCACCCTTGCCGGACGAGCGCAAGCCCGCTATCGGCTCGCACACGTGCAATGCACGAAATCCGCGCCGAGCGATGTTTTATTGAGACAATTTCATCCGGATTTCACAGGCCGCCCGCACCATGCAGATCGCGCTGTTCCAGCCCGACATCCCCCAGAATACAGGGACGATTCTGCGCCTCTGCGCTTGCCTGGACGTGGCAGCCCATATCATCGAACCGGCGGGATTCGACACCTCGGACCGGAATTTCCGCCGGGCGGGTATGGACTATCTCGACCATGTGCGGTTGAAGCGTCACGACTCATGGTCGAAATTCGAGGAATGGCGGGCCGAGACCGGATGCCGGCTGGTGCTGTTCACGACTAAGGCGGCGAAATCCTATCTTGATTTCGCGTATACGGCCTCCGATGTCCTGCTGTTCGGGCGCGAGACGGCAGGGGTGACCGACGTGGTGGTGGCCGCTGCGGATGCGCGGCTGGTGATTCCGATCCGGCCGACCATGCGTTCGCTCAATGTGGCCGTCACAGCGGCCATGGCCGTCGGCGAGGCGCTGCGGCAAACCGGTACAGGAATTGCCGGTTCGGCAACTTAAGGGATTTTTGGTGAGCTACGCGGTCAAGGAGATCTTTCTCACCCTGCAGGGCGAAGGCGCCCATGCGGGCCGCGCCTCCGTGTTCTGCCGCTTCGCCGGCTGCAACCTCTGGAGCGGCCGCGAGCAGGACCGCGCCGGCGCGGTCTGCAAGTTCTGCGACACCGATTTCGTCGGCACCGACGGCACGCTGGGCGGCCGCTATGCGACCGCCGAAGAGCTGGCCGGCACCATTGCCGCGCAGTGGACGGGGGGCGAGGCCGACCGCTACGTGGTCCTGACCGGCGGTGAGCCGCTGCTGCAGGTCGACGCGGCCTTGATCGATGCCCTGCACGGCCACGGCTTTGCGATCGCGATCGAGACCAACGGCACCATCGTCCCGCCCGACGGGCTCGACTGGATCTGCGTCAGTCCCAAGGCCGCGGCCGAGCTCGTGATCCGCAAGGGGCACGAGCTCAAACTGGTCTATCCGCAAATGGAGAACGCACCGGAGGATTTCGCCGGCCTCGCCTTCGAGCGCTTCTCGCTGCAGCCGATGGACGGCCCCGACGTGATCGAGAATACCGAGCGGGCGATCGCCTATTGCCTGAAGCACCCGCAATGGCGCCTTAGCGTGCAGACGCACAAGTCGCTCGGCATTAGATGAACTAACAGAATCGGGTTGTTGAACGAGATGTGGGAATTGACGAAAGCGTTTCGGTTCGAGGCTGCGCATGCGCTGTCCGGAACGACCTTTGGCGCCGCCAGCGAGGAGATTCACGGCCACTCCTTTCGAGCCGAAGTTACCGTCCGCGGCACGCCCGACCCCGCGACCGGTATGGTGGTCGATCTCGGCCTCCTCGAACGCGCCATGGCCGAGGTGCAGAAGACGCTCGACCATAAGTTCCTCAACAAGATTGAGGCGATCGGCGTGCCGACGCTGGAGAATCTGTCGCGCTTCATCTGGGAGCGCTTGCAACACGCAGGCAAGCTGACCCGCGTCAGCGTCCATCGCGACAGCTGCAACGAAAGCTGCACCTATTTCGGCCCGCAAGGTTAGTCATGCTGCCAACAGATCCCGCCATCATCGAGGACCGCAAGGCGCGTGCGCGCGGCTGGTTCGAGGCGCTACGCAACGACATCTGCGCCGCCTTCGAGAAGCTCGAGGACGACGCCCCGTCCACGCTTTATCCCGGCGCCGCCGGCCGGTTCGCGCGGACCCCCTGGGACCGCACCGACCACACCGGCAAGCCGGGCGGCGGCGGCGTGATGTCGATCATGAAGGGCCGGCTGTTCGAGAAAGTCGGCGTGCACTGCTCGACCGTGCACGGCGAGTTCGCCCCCGAATTCCGCGCGCAGATTCCAGGTGCCGCCGACGATCCACGCTTTTGGGCGTCGGGCATTTCGCTGATCGCGCATTTGCGCAATCCGAACGTGCCCGCCGTGCACATGAACACCCGCTTCGTCGTCACCACGAAGGCGTGGTTCGGCGGCGGCGCCGACCTGACGCCGGTGCTGAACCGCCGGCGCACCCAGGAGGACCCCGACACGGTCGCCTTCCACGCCGCGATGAAGGAGGCGTGCAGCGGACCGAACGGCGTCGCCGACTACGACAAGTACAAGAAATGGTGCGACGACTATTTCTACCTGCCGCACCGCAAGGAGGCCCGCGGCATCGGCGGCATCTTCTACGACTGGCACGACAGCGGCGACTGGGAGGCCGATCTCGCCTTCACCCAGGACGTCGGGCGCAGCTTCCTGAAGATCTATCCCGACCTGGTGCGGCGCAATTTCGCGGCCGCCTGGAGCGCGGAGGATCGCGACGAGCAGCTGGTCCGCCGCGGCCGCTATGTCGAGTTCAACCTGCTCTATGACCGCGGCACCATCTTCGGCCTGAAGACCGGCGGCAATGTGGATTCGATCCTGTCGTCGCTGCCGCCGGAGGTGAAATGGCCATGATGAACCTGCCGCGCGCGATGTTGATCGACATGGATGACACCATCCTGTCGGCCTATGGACGCCCCGAGATCGCCTGGACCACGATCACCACGGAGTTCGCCGCGGAACTGGCGCCCCTCCCCCCGGATCAGGTCGCGACCGCGCTCTTGGCCTATGCACGGCAATTCTGGTCGACCGCCGAGCCGATCTGGCGGATCAAGCTCGGCGAGGCTCGGCGGCTCACCGTGAAGGGCGGCTTCGCGGCGCTCGCGGCAGCCGGTCACCGCGCGCTGCCGGACGATCTTGCGGACCGCATCGCCGATCGCTTCACCGCCTATCGCGAGGAAGAGATGTTCGTCTTCCCCGGCGCGCATGAAGCGATCGATGCGTTGAAGGCGCTCGGCATCAAGCTCGCGCTGGTCACCAACGGCGCCGCCGACATGCAGCGCGCCAAGGTCGAACGCTTCGCGCTCGGCCATCGCTTCGATCACATCCAGATCGAGGGCGAGCACGGCTTCGGCAAGCCGGAGGAGCGCGCCTACCTGCACGCGATGGAAGCGCTCGGCGTCACCGCATCCGACACCTGGATGATCGGCGACAATCTCGAGTGGGAAGTCGTGGCGCCACAGCGGCTTGGCATCTATGCGATCTGGATGGACGTGCACGGTGTCGGGCTGCCGCCGGGATCGACCATCAAGCCCGACCGCATCATCCGCTCGCTGAGCGAACTGGTTCCTGCCGCGCGCAAATAGCGCATCGCGGCCGTTTTCCACGTCAATTCCATTGAAGCTGGCGCCGGCCGTGATTTGGCTGTCATCACCGGTCGCTAGCCTGCCGCCCGCGTCATCCAGCGCGGAGGGAAAATCATGGAACTGAAACCAGGCGATGTTGTCATGCTGAAGTCCGGCGGCCATCCGGTCACGGTCGTCGAAATCGACGAGGACAAGGTCGAGTGCCTGTGGATGGGTACGGACGGCGACCTGTTTCGCGAAACCTTGCCGCTTGTCGCACTCGAATCGACCGAGCTCGATCCGGAGGACGATGAAGAGGAAGACGACGAAGACGAGGACGACGCGGAAGAAGAGGACGACGAGGACGAAGACGACGACGGCGACCGCAAGAAGAAGCGCAAGGCGGCGTGAGATCCATTGGCGCGATGCTGACTGGCAGATGCCGGCAGCATCGCCTCCATGCGACGTTCGACCGATCGTCGTTCAGCCAATCGTCACCGTGCCGCCGCTGACCACGGCGGCATCGAGACGTCGGCAAGAAAACTCAGAGAAAACTCAGAGGAAATTCAAAGCCGATGGTCGCGGGTGAAACGGGCCGCGGTCTGGTCGGCGATATCAGACAGTATCTTCGGCTCCAGCGGAAAGTCCGCGGCCAACCAGGCATCCTCCGCCAGGGTCAGGACATGTCCGAGTGCCGGTCCCTCGGCAATGCCGCGCGCGATGAAATCCGACGCCCGCAACGGAAAGTGCGGCGCGCGCCAGCGCTCCGGCAGCGTGGCGAGCGCGCGCCATTGATCGACATCCTGGCCCGCGCCGGTGCGCGCCCAGGCCAATAGCACCCGGTCGCGATACGGCTCCTCGTCGAGCCGGTACAGCCTGCGCCTGGCATGCGCCTCGTCCATGCCGGGCAAGCGCCACCAGCGATGGCCCATCGAATCGAGCGCCTTGGCCTCGGCGTTGGAGAGCCGCAGCCGGCTGGCGATACGCCGCGCGTCCTCGGTCACGGCGACCGTCAGCGCGGCGAGCCTTCGCATCGCGCTCGGCGCGAGCTTCATCAGCCGCTCGATCTCGATCATCGCCGCGAACGGTCCAGTATAGGCGATGCCGCCGAACAGCGGCTGCAGCAAACCACCGTCACCCATCGCGACCATTGCACTTGCGGCGCCGTTCGCGACCACGAGCTTGAGCATCTCCATGCGGATCCGCTCGGCCGACAGGCCGCTCAAACCGGCGCGCCCGCCGATGCAGGCGAGATAGCCGGCGCGATCGACCTCGCCCGCGCCGTAGGCGGCGTGGAAACGGAAGAAGCGCAGGATGCGCAGATAGTCCTCGGCAATCCGCTGCGCGGGATCGCCGATGAAGCGCACGCGCCTCGCCTCGATGTCGGCGAGGCCGCCGACGTGATCGTGCACGACGCCCGAAGCGTCGACCGACAGGCCGTTGATGGTGAAGTCGCGCCGCTCGGCGTCACGCACCCAGTCGCGACCGAACGCCACCCTGGCCTTGCGGCCATAGGTCTCGGTATCCTCGCGCAGCGTCGTCACCTCGAAGGGCTGGCTGTCGACGACCAAGGTCACCGTGCCGTGCTCGATGCCGGTCGGCACGCTCTTGATGCCCGCCCGCTTGGCGCGGCGGATCACCTCCTCCGGTAGCGCCGTGGTGGCGATGTCGATGTCGGCGAGTGGAATCTGCATCAAGGCGTTGCGCACGGCCCCGCCGATCACCCGCGCTTCCTCGCCGTCGGCATTGAGCAGGTCGAGCACGCGCGCCGCGGGCCCGGAAGCGAGCCATGGCGCGTCGGACAACAGGCGCATCTCGCTCATTTCTCAACTCCCGGCACCAGCTTGCCGTTCTCGATATGGGCTGGAACGTAGATCGAATTCGGCGGCGCGCCAGTCAATTCGGCCAGCAGCACGAAGCTCACGATGACCATCACCAGCGCCACCAGCGTCAGCTTTGCGATCATGTCGAGCGGCCATGACGCCGGCAGCGTCACGCCGGACCGCGTCGCGATGAGGAAGATGGCATAGACCGCGAAGGGGACCAGAAAGATTCCGATCTCGGTCAATACCGTGCGGATCATGACAGATAGATCCGCTCATACAGCACGCGCAGGATGCCCGCGGTCGCGCCCCAGATGTAGCGCTCGGCGAACGGCATCGCGTAATAGGACCGGTCCATGCCGCGGAATTCCTTGGTGTGGATCTGATGATTCTCGGGATTCATCAGGAAGGCGAGCGGCACCTCGAACGCATCGACCACCTCCGCCTCGTTGATCGCAAGCGTGAATCCCGGCTTCACCTTGGCGACCGTCGGCAGGATGCGGAAGCCGAACGCGGTGCCATAAAGGTCGAGATAGCCGACCGGGTCGATGAATTCCCGCTTCAGTCCGACTTCCTCGCAGGCCTCGCGCAGCGCGGCATCGAGCGGCGAGGCGTCGGTGGCGTCGATCTTGCCGCCGGGAAACGAGATCTGGCCGGCATGGCTCGACAGATTGGGCGAGCGCTGCGTCAACAGCACGGTCGGCTCGGGGTGATCGACCACCGGGATCAGCACCGCGGCCGGCCGCACCGGCTGCTCCTGCGCCACGATCTCGAGCATGCGGTCGTTGCCGGAATCTCCGGTGCGCGGAATGATATGCGGATCGACCAGGCCCGGCGGCACATCGAAAGTGAGCCGCGTGCGGGCCCGCGCGAAGAATTCCGTCGAGCTGATCGTCGCCGGCTCCACCTTCAGCAACGGCTCGTTCAAAGTGCGTCCCTCACCTGACTGGCATCGGCCATCGCGAAGAACTCGCCGCCGGACTCGATGCCGAACATCTCCTGACCATCGACCATCCGCTGCTCGCCCATGTCAACCAGATCGTAATAGAGCGCGCGGGTGACCTTGGCCCACAAATCGGCGCGGACGTGCAGATAGGGCGTCAATCCGCCGTCCTCGGCCGCCTCGAATCTGAGGCCGTGGCCTTTCTCGCAATCGACCCAATCGTCGACATTGGTGCGGAACCTGAGCAGGCGGCCGCGCGCGTCTTCCCCGGCCTGCATTTCCACGGCAAGGAACGGCGCGTCATCGACGCGGATGCCGACCTTCTCCACCGGTGTCACGAGAAAGTGCTTGCCGTCCTCGCGCTTCAGGATCGTGGAGAACAACCGCACCAGCGCGGGGCGGCCGATCGGCGTTCCCATGTAGAACCAGGTGCCGTCAGGCGCGATTCGCATGTCGAGATCGCCGCAGAATGGCGGATTCCACAGGTGAACCGGCGGCAGACCCTTGCGTCCGGCCGAACCCGATGTCGCAGCTTGATTGGCGGCCGTGGTGAGCCCTTCGAGACCCTTGCTCCCGAGGCCCGTGGTTTCCCTGCCGGAATCGCTCTGCCCTTGCTTCGCCATTGTTTGCCTTAAAGTTTCCTACCTTCAATCTGGCACGTTTGGTGCACATATCCTGAGATGTGGTCGGGATGTCATTCTCGCCACATCGTGATGCCGTTCATACCCTGAAACACCGATAAGGTGGGGATAGTTTAATTCAACGAATACATGGCCTTCGCTCAGGTTTAGCATGAGGGCCGAGATGACGACAGATGATGACGACGCGCCGATGTGCGCGCATCGTCAAGAAGGAGCGGATCGAATGGCTGGTGCAGACAGCGTCGAGAAACTGGAGGATGTGATCGTCCGTTCGGCCGAGCAGGTCGCGGGCCAGATCAAGGCCGCCAAGGAAGCGGTCTCCACCGTGATCTTCGGCCAGGAGCAGGTGATCGAAAACACCCTGGTGACGATTCTGTCGGGCGGCCACGCGCTGTTGATCGGCGTGCCCGGCCTCGCCAAGACCAAGCTGGTCGAGACCCTCGGCGTCACGCTCGGCCTCGATGCCAAGCGCATTCAGTTCACCCCCGACCTGATGCCGTCGGACATTCTCGGCGCCGAAGTGCTCGACGAGAGCTCGGCCGGCAAGCGTTCGTTCCGCTTCATCGCAGGTCCCGTGTTCGCGCAACTGCTGATGGCCGACGAGATCAACCGCGCCAGCCCGCGCACCCAGTCGGCGCTGCTGCAAGCCATGCAGGAGCAGCACATCACCATTGCCGGCGCGCGGCATGATTTGCCAAAACCGTTCCACGTGCTCGCGACACAGAACCCGCTGGAGCAGGAAGGCACCTATCCGCTGCCCGAGGCGCAGCTCGACCGCTTCCTGATGGAAATCGACGTCGACTATCCCGATCGCGACGCCGAGCGGCGCATCCTGTTCGAAACCACCGGCGCCGAAGAGGCCGCGGCCAAGCCGTCGATGGACGCCGAGACGTTGCTCACCGCGCAACGCCTGGTGCGGCGGCTGCCGGTCGGTGATTCCGTGGTCGAGGCGATCCTGACGCTGGTCCGCGCCGCGCGTCCCGGCACCGAGGGCGGCGAGGCCGGCAAGCTGATCGCATGGGGCCCGGGTCCGCGCGCCAGCCAGGCCTTGATGCTCGCGGTGCGCGCCCGTGCATTGCTCGACGGGAGACTCGCGCCGTCGATCGACGACGTGCTCGATCTCGCCGAGCCCGTGCTCAAGCACCGCATGGCGCTGACGTTCTCGGCGCGCGCCGAGGGTCGCACCATTCCCGACGTGATCAAGCAACTGAAGACCCGGATCGGTTGATGGCCGCAGACAACAGGCACCACAACGAGGAGATCCTTGCGGTTCGACGTGCCGATGGCGAAAGCCGAACGCTCGCCGCATCGCTGCCGCGTCTGGTGCTTGAGGCCCGCCGTGTCGCTGCCAACGTCATCCATGGCCTGCACGGCCGCCGCCGCGCCGGCTCGGGCGAGAATTTCTGGCAATACCGCCGCTTCGTCTCCGGCGAGCCGTCGCAGCGCGTCGACTGGCGCCGCTCGGCACGCGACGACCATCTCTATGTCCGCGAGCAGGAGTGGGAAGCCGCGCACACGGTGTGGATCTGGCCCGACCGCTCGCCGTCGATGGCCTTTGCCTCGCGCGAGGCGCGCGACAGCAAGCTGGAGCGCGGACTGATCGTAGCCTTCGCGCTCGCCGAGTTGCTCGTTGCGGGCGGAGAACGCGTCGGCATTCCCGGCCTGCTGAATCCGACGGCAAGCCTCAACGTGATCGACAAGATGGCGGAAGCGATGTTGCACGACGAGAAGACGCGCGCGAGCCTGCCGCCGTCCTTCGTGCCGTCGTCGCTGGCCGAAGTCGTCGTGTTGTCGGATTTCTGGTCGCCAATCACAGAGATCACGACGATGCTGGCCGGGCTTTCCTCCTCCGGCGCGCACGGCACCATGATCCAGGTCGTCGATCCCGCCGAAGAGACCTTCCCCTATTCCGGGCGCGTCGAATTCGTCGAACCGGAGATCGGCAGCGTCATCACCGCGGGCCGCGCCGAGAGCTGGGCGAGCGATTATGTCGCCCGGGTCGCGCTGCATCGCGACCAGATCCGCGGCGAGACCAATCGGCTCGACTGGCTGTTCTCGACCCATACCACCAGCCGCTCCGCTGCCGAGCTGCTGTTGTTCCTGCATGCCGGCATGATGGTGAGCAAGGGCGGCGGCCGCTCAATAGTCAAGGCGGGACGCAGCGCATGATCGCAGGCCTCCCCCTCTCCTTTGCCGAACCGCTGCTGCTGCTGGGGCTGGTCAGCCTGCCGGTGCTGTGGTGGCTGTTGCGCGTGATGCCGCCGCGGCCGCGCCGGATCGAATTCCCGCCGACGCGGCTATTGTTCGACATCGCGCCGAGGGAGGAGACACCGTCGCGCACGCCATGGTGGCTGACGCTGCTGCGGCTCGCCGCCGCCGCGCTCGTCATCTTCGCAGCCGCCGGCCCGATCTGGAATCCACAGACCGGCGTTGCCGCCGGCAAATTGCCGCTGGTGATCCTGCTCGACGACGGCTGGAGCGCGGCCTCGAGCTGGGATGCGCGGATCAGGGCCGCGGACGAACTGATCGCCAACGCCGACAGCGACCGCCGCGGCGTCGCGCTGGTGCCGCTGTCCGAGCCCGCGCGCGACATCACACTGATGCCGGCCGGCGCCGCGCGCGTCGCGCTGCGCCAGCTCGCGCCGAAGCCCTACTCGGTCGATCGGGTTGAAACTCTCGGCGCGCTTGGACGTTTCCTCAAGTCGACCGGCGACTGCGACATCGCCTGGCTGTCCGACGGCGTCGACACCGGACGCGGCAGCGAATTCACCGAGGGGCTCGGCAAGGTGATCGAGAGCCGCAATCTGACGATCTATGCGGGCGGTGCGCAGTCGGCGCAGGCGCTGGTCGCGGCCGAGAACGCCGCCGCCAAGATGACGGTGAAGGTGCTGCGCACCGAGAGCGGCATCGCGGCGGGAACGGTACGCGCGGTCGACGCCAAGGGATCGCCGATCGGCGAGGCGCGCTACACATTCGGACCGCAGGATCGCGAGACCGAAGCCGCCTTCGATCTTCCGGTCGAATTGCGCAACGACATCGCACGGCTCGAAATCTCCGGCGAGCATTCGGCCGGCGCCGTGCAGCTGCTCGACCGGCGCTGGCGCCGCCGCGCCATCGGCGTGGTCTCGGGTGCGAGCAACGACACCGCGCAGCCGCTGTTGGCGTCGACCTTCTATCTCTCCCGGGCGTTGTCGCCATTCGCCGATGTCAGGCTCGGCGATCGCGGCGCGCCGCAGCAGGTGATCGGGCAATTCCTCGACCAGCGGCTGCCGATGATCGTGATGGCCGACGTCGGCACGCTATCGCCAGAGATTCGCGACCGGCTCAATGCCTGGATCGAGCAAGGCGGCGTGCTGGTGCGCTTCGCAGGTCCGCGCCTCGCCCAGGCCGATGACGACCTCGTTCCCGTCAAGCTCCGCCGCGGCGGACGCACGCTCGGCGGCAGCCTGACCTGGGAGAAGCCGCAGCACATGGCCTCGTTCGCCGCCGATGGCCCGTTCTCGGGCCTCACCGTGCCGAAGGACATCACCGTCAACCGCCAGGTGCTGGCCGAGCCCGACGCCGTGCTCTCGACCAAGAGCTGGGCCTCGCTGGAGGACGGCACGCCGCTGGTCACCGGCGAGCGTCGCGGCAAGGGCGTTGTCAGCCTGTTCCATGTCGGCGCTGACATGCGCTGGTCGGATCTGCCGATGTCCGGCACCTTCGTCGAGATGCTGCGCCGGCTGATCGACATGTCCGGCTATACCTCGAAGCCCGGCCCGGGCGTCGCCAGCGATCCCAATGCCGAGACGGTTGCGCCGCTGCGCACGCTCGACGGCTTCGGCGTCTTCGGCCCGCCGCCCTCGAGCGCCAAGCCGATGTCGGCGGACTATCGCGATCGCGGCACGGCCGACCATCCGCCCGGCTTCTACGGCACTGCCGAGAGCCCGATCGCGGTCAACACGCTCGCCTCCGCCGATCGCATCGCGCCGCTCGACACCTCGGCCCTGCGCGCGACGCGTGCGAGCTACACCAACGCCGAGCCGCGCGATTTGCGCGGCATCATGCTGTCGACGGCGCTGGCGCTGTTCCTGCTCGATGCGATCGTGGTGGCCATGCTCGGCGGCGGCCTTGCCGCGCTGATCCGGCGGCGCGCGGCACCGGCCGTGCTCGCGTTGGCCTTCATCCTTGCGACCACGATGGTGCCCTCGCCGAGCCGCGCGCAGAACGCCAGCAGCGACGACTTCGCCATCAAGGCGGTGTCGCAGACGCGGCTGGCCTACGTCGTGACCGGCAATGCCGACGTCGATTCCATCGTCAAGGCGGGGATGTCCGGACTGACGCTGTTCCTCGGACAGCGCACCGCGCTGGAAGCCGGCGATCCCGTCGGCATCGATCCCGCGCGCGACGAGCTGACGTTCTTCCCCCTGATCTACTGGCCGATCGTGCCGGGCGCGCCGAAGCCGCCGCAGGACGCCATCAACAAGATCGACGCCTACATGAAGCAGGGCGGCACGGTCATCTTCGATACCCGTGACGCCGTCGAAGCGCCGCCGGGGGACAGCGGCTCATCGCAAACGCCCGGCATGCAGACGCTGCGCGAATTGCTGTCGACCCTCGACGTGCCCGAGCTCGAGCCGGTGCCGCGCGAGCACGTGTTGACCAAGACGTTCTATCTGCTGCGCGATTTCCCCGGCCGCTTCAACTCCGGTCAGACCTGGGTCGAGGCGCTGCCGCGCGAGGACGACGACGAGGCTGCGCAGCGCCCGGCGCGCGGCGGCGACGGCGTCTCGCCGATCATCATCACGTCGAACGACCTCGCCGGCGCCTGGGCGATCCGCCCCGACGGCCAGCCGATGCTGCCGCTGACGCCGGGCGAGCCGCGCCAGCGCGAATTTGCCTTCCGCGCCGGCGTCAACATCGTGATGTACACGCTGACCGGCAACTACAAGGCCGACCAGGTGCACGCGCCTGCCTTGATCGAGCGGCTGGGACAATAGAGATGCAAGTGCTTCAGCTGCCAACACCGTCATTCCGGGATGGTCCGAAGGACCAGACCCGGAATCTCGAGATTCCGGGTTCGATGCTTTCGCATCGCCCCGGAATGACGGAGTGACGTCATGAACTACGGCATCGCGTTCACACCGCTGGTTCCTTCGCTCGTGCTGTGGCTCGCGCTCGGCGCGATCGTCGTCATTGCCGTGCTGCTCCTGGTGTCGCGCGCGCGTGGCGCCGCGGTGCGGGTCGCGGCGCTGGCGCTGATCCTGCTGGCACTGGCCAATCCCTCCTTCACCCGCGAGGACCGCGAGCCGCTGTCCTCGGTCGCTGCCGTCGTGGTCGACAAGAGCCCGAGCCAGAATTTCGGCACGCGCAACCAGGAGACCGACAAGGCGCGGCAGGCGCTGGTCGACAGCCTGAAGCAGATCAAGGGCCTCGAGGTCCGCATCGTCGAGGCCGGTCAGGCCGATGGCGAGACCGATGGCACAAAACTGTTCGGCGCGCTGACGTCGGCGCTGTCGGACGTTCCGGTCGAGCGCGTCGCGGGCGCCTTCATGATCACCGATGGCCGCGTGCATGACATTCCCGCCAACGCCCAGGCGCTCGGCTTCCAGGCGCCGGTGCACGCGCTGATCACCGGCCGCAAGGACGAGCGCGACCGCCGCATCGCGATCACCGCCGCGCCGCGCTTCGGCATCGTCGGCCAGACCCAGACCATCACCTTCCGGCTCGACGACCAGGGCGTCACCGGCGAGCGCGCCAAGGTCACGATCCGCCGCGACGGCGAAGTGATCAACGAGCGCACGCTGACCAGCGGCCAGACCTCGAGCGTCGACATCGACATCAAGCACGCCGGGCCCAACATCGTCGAGATCGAGGCCTCGCCGCTCGAGAACGAGCTGACGCCGGTCAACAACCGCGCCGTAGTCGCGATCGACGGCGTGCGCGACAAGCTGCGCGTGCTGCTGGTTTCCGGCGAGCCGCATTCCGGTGAACGCACCTGGCGCAACCTCCTGAAGTCCGACCCCAGCGTCGATCTCGTGCACTTCACCATTCTGCGTCCGCCGGAGAAGCAGGACGGCACGCCGATCAACGAGCTGTCGCTGATCGCGTTTCCGACCCGCGAGCTGTTCCAGCAGAAGATCAACGAATTCCAGCTGATCATCTTCGACCGCTACGCCCGCCAGGGCGTGCTGCCGATCGCCTATTTCGACAACATCGCGCGCTATGTCCGCGCCGGCGGCGCGGTGCTGGTGTCCGCCGGCCCCGACTACGCCTCGACCACCAGCATCTGGCGCACGCCGCTGGACTCCGTGCTGCCGGCCGAACCGGTCGGCGTGACCGAGAAGCCGTTCTACGCGCATCTGAGCGATGCCGGTAAGCGCCATCCGGTGACGCGCGGGCTGGAAGGCTCGAATGCCGAGCCGCCGCATTGGAGCCGGTTCTTCCGCACCGTCGATACCCGCAACGCGATCAATCCGCCGGTCATGACCGGAGCCGACGGCAAGCCGCTGCTGCTGCTGTCGCGCTTCGGCGAAGGCCGCGTCGCGCTGCTGCTCTCGGACCACATCTGGCTGTGGGCGCGCGGCTACGAGGGCGGCGGCCCGCATCTCGATTTGTTGCGGCGGGTGTCGCACTGGCTGATGAAGCAGCCCGACCTCGACGAAGAGGCGCTGCGCATGCAGGTGCAGGGTAAGGATCTCATGGTGGTGCGCCAGACCATGGCCGACACCGTATCGCCGGTCACCGTGACGTCGCCGAGCGGCACCACGCATGAACTGACGCTCACCGCCGGCGATCCCGGCGAGTGGCGCGCGACGCTGCCCGCCAACGAGCTCGGCCTGTGGCAGGCCACCGACGGCACGCTGAAGGCGCTGATCAATGTCGGGCCGACCAACCCGAAGGAATTCTCGGAGGTCACCTCGACCACCGACATGCTGAAGCCGCTGGCGCAGGCAACCGGCGGCGACGCCCGGCGCATCGTCGACGGTTCGAGCGTCGACATGCCGCGCGTCGTGCCGGTACGCTCCTCCTCGATCTTCCGCGGCGACGGCTGGCTCGGCGTTAAGATGCGCGACGCCAGCGTCGTGAAGGGTGTCGGCGTGCTGCCGATGTTCGCCGGCCTGGTTGGCCTGCTGCTGTTGCTCGGCGCATTCGCGGCAACATGGCTGCGCGAGGGACGCTGAGTCCGGCCGGGCTCACGTCTGCGTTGCATCAAGCACACACAGGCAATGCATCGACACGGATTGTCTGAACGCCGGTTGACATCGCGGATGCCATCCGATGTTATAATGTAACATCGGGGCGCTGGGGTGTTGACGCGCTCCCGATTGGGCGGGCGTTATCGGCATGCAGTGGTTCCGGCGACACATCAAGACTGGCTCGCGGCTGGCGCTGTTCGCGCTCGCCGTCCAGTTCATGCTGTCGTTCGGGCATTTCCATCCGATCGCGGCCGCGCAAGCGGCGCCCGCAGTTCAGACCGGGCTATCGCTGATCGATCTCGCCTATATCGGGACCTCGGCGACGCCGGACCTCGCGGTCCAGGTGACCGGGACCGAGCCGCCCGCCAAGCACGACAACGACCGGCATCCGGCCGACAATTGCGCAATCTGCGCCGTCATCTCGCTCGCGAGCAGCATGCTGTTCACGGCGCCGCCGGTGCTGTTGCTGCCGGAAGCCGTCGAGCTTCTGTTCCGAACCACCAATGCCGAATTCCTCCATCTGAAGTCGGCGCCTGCGGCCTTTCATTCCCGCGCCCCTCCCCTGTCCTGACATCAACTGGTTGCTGCACGCCCTGAGCGGACGGCCGCGTCACATGCGGCCTGCTCCAGCGGGGCAAATCGGGATCGATCCGTCATTTCGACGGGCCCTGGATCGGGACTTGGATCGGGACAATGACACTTCAGAAGAAACGAGCATTCCACATCGGGAGCGCGAGCTGGCTATTGCTGGGCGCAATGAGTAGCGGCGCGCTGGCCCAGGAGACGCCGACGCAACTGCCTGACATCACCGTGACGGCGCCGAGCCCGATCCAGCGGCACCGGACTGCGCCGACGCGCACGCCGACCCGTGCTGCTCGGGCTGCGCCGAGCCGCAGCCGCGAACGCGTCGCCGCGGTACAACCGGCGCCCGCAGCGGCGGCGCCAGCACCGCAGCAGGGCGTGCTGCCCGTCGTCACCGATCAGTTCGCCACCGTCACCGTGATCCCGAACGAGGAACTGCGGCGCTCCGGCGCCGCCACGCTCGGCGATCTGCTGTTCTCGAAGCCCGGCATCACCGGCTCGAGCTTCGCCCCCGGCGCATCCAGCCGGCCGATTATCCGCGGCCTCGACGTCAACCGCGTCGGCATTGTCGAGAATGGTCTCGGCGGTGGCGGCGCCTCGGATCTTGGCGAAGACCATTTCGTGCCGATCGATCCGCTCTCGACCAATCAGATCGAGGTGGTGCGCGGCCCGGCCGCGCTGCGTTACGGCTCGACCTCGATCGGCGGCGTAGTGAGCGCCACCAACAACCGCATCCCCGATGCGATGCCGACCTGCACGGCGGCGCCGTTCCAATCCTACGGGCTGCCGGTGAAGGCGCCGCTGGCCGATGCCGGCGGCCCGGGTTGCCTCAATGTCGAGACCCGCACGTCGGCGAGCTCGGTCAATCGCGGCGTCGACGGCGGCATGCTGCTGGACGCCGGCGGCAACAATGTCGCCGTGCATGCCGACGTCTATGGCCGCACCACCAGCGACTACAGCATTCCGAGCTACCCTTATCTGTTCGTCCCGGGCCAGCCGTTCAATGGACGCCAGCCGAACTCCGCGACGCAGTCGGACGGCGCGTCAGTCGGCGCCTCCTATTTCTTCCAGGGCGGCTTTATCGGCGCGGCGATCACCCAGAACGACTCGCTCTACCACATCCCCGGTATCGACGGCGCCGATCACCAGACCCGGATCGACGCGCACCAGACCAAGATCGCGGTCAAGGGCGAGTACCGGCCCGATGCCGCGGCGATCGACGCCGTGCGGTTCTGGGTCGGCGCGACCGACTATCGCCACAACGAGATTGGCCTTGCCGATCCGGCCGATCCATTGAGCGACGGCGTGAGACAGACCTTCACCAGCAAGGAGCAGGAGGCGCGCGTCGAGGTGCAGATGATGCCGTTCAACGCGCGCTTCGCCACCGTGACCACGGCATTCGGCCTGCAGGGTGGGCACCAGGAGCTGACCGCCCCGAGTCCGGACGATCCGACCAGCCCGCTCAACGGATTATGGGACCCCAACAAGAACAACAGGGTCGCCGGTTACGTGTTCAACGAGCTGAAGTTCACCGACACCACCAAAGCACAGATTGCCGGGCGGATCGAACACGTCGATCTTTCCGGCACAACGCCGGCCTTCATTCCCCCCGTGTTCGACGTGGCCACCGACCCCGCAAGCATCGGTCCAGCGACACCGCAAAATCCCAGTTTCACACCCAAGAGCGGCAGCATCGGCTTGATCCAGAATCTGCCGTGGGATCTGGTAGCAAGCGCGACCGCCCAATACGTCGAACGCGCGCCGAAACCGGCCGAGCTCTTCTCGCGCGGCCCACACGATGCGACCGCCACGTTCGACATCGGCAATCCCAATCTCGGCATCGAAACCGCAAAATCGATCGAGATCGGACTACGGCGGGCGACCGGACCGCTGCGGTTCGAACTCACCGGCTACTACACCAGGTTCGACGGCTTCATATTCCGCCGGCTGACGGGCAACACGTGTGACGAGAGCGCGTGCCAGCTCGGCCCCGGCCTCGAACTGAACCAGGCGCGCTACTCGCAGCGCGACGCGATCTTCCGCGGCGCCGAGTTCCAGAGCCAGCTCGACATCGGCCCGCTCAACGGCGGCATCTGGGGCATCGAGAACCAGTTCGACGTGGTGCGCGCGACCTTCACCGACGGCACCAACGTGCCGCGGATTCCACCGGTGCGGCTTGGCGGCGGCTTCTATTGGCGCGACAGCAACTGGCTGACCCGCATCAATCTGGTGCACGCCTTCGCGCAGAACGACATCGCTGTCATCGGCGAGACCCCGACCGCGGGCTACAATCTCCTCAACGCGGAGATCACCTACAACACCAAGCTCACTTCGTCATGGATCGGCGCACGCGAGATGACGCTTGGTCTGGTCGGCAACAACCTGCTCAACCAGAACATCCGCAACTCCGTTTCTTATACCAAGGACGAGGTGCTGATGCCGGGCCTCGGCATACGGGCGTTCGCCAATCTGAAGTTCTGAGCCAAGGTCATCCCTCTGCTGCCAGCGGCAGAGGGATTTATCGCGTAGCCCGGATGGAGCGCAGCGCAATCCGGGAGACTGCTCCCGCGGTGAGACTGATCCCGGATTTCGCTTCGCTTCATCCGGGCTACGAGCGTCTCTGAGGGGAGCCGCGTAACCTGCTCGGTCTGGACGATCAGTGGCCGACGACGACTTCGCTGATCTGGATCACCGGCTGCAGATCGGTGTAGTTCGGGATATCGCCCATGATCTCCTGGGCGTGCTTGCCCATGCCGGCCGCGAAGGCCTCAACCGAGTCGCAGAAGATGTGGCACATTCCGACATAGGTTGCGGGTTGCCCCGGTGCGCCGCCGGCGAGACCCTTGTCGACGGTGTAGTATTTGCACGCGTCGCCAAGGCGCGCCTTCACCAGCGGCATGTGCTTGTCGCGATAATAGTCGTGATCAAAGCGTGCGCCTGGATTGTTCGGATACATCACACTGACTTTGATCATGGCGCGCACTCTCCCTGTTGATATGACATGCGCCGGTCTTGTCCCGGCGCTTGCCTCAACTGTGCTTCAGTTTCCGATGGTGCGCAACCGTTCCGGCACCGCTCGCGCGGATGTCAGATCGCCTTGCTCCAGTCCGGCAGGATTGGCCCGGACACGCCCTCGGCCGCGCCGTCGACCAGTTCCATGACAAGCAGGCGACTGTAATCGACCGGGCCGGGCATGGTCATCCGCCCCTTCGGGACCGGCTTGAAGCCGACCCGCGCGTAGTACGGCTCGTCGCCGACCAGCACGATCAGCCGATGGCCCTTGGCGCGGGCGTCGTTGATCGCACGCTCGAGCAGCGCACGGCCGACGCCGCGGCTGCGGAACGGCGGCTCGACCGTCAACGGCCCAAGCATCAGGGCCGGCGTATCGCCGATCGTGACCGGCAGCTGGCGCACCGAGCCGACCAGCAGCGTGCCGATCCGCGCCGTGAAGGAGACATCGAGCAAATGATCGACATGCTCGCGCAGCCGGTAGGCACTGAGCACGAAGCGGCCAGGCCCGAAGGTGCGCTCGTGCAGACGCTCGATCGCCTGGGCGTCTTTCGGGGTCTCGGGCAGGATGGTCAGGGACAATTCGGTCATTGTGGGGCGCGGGATAGCATCTGGCGCGGGCGCGGTCCATCACCGCCATGTCGCCGTCGGCGGCTTGCCCTCGAGCACCTCCGCGATCCGCAGCCGCGTGCCCGGGGTGGTCTCGTCAGGCAGATCAGCCGGATCGAAGAAGCCGCAGGCCACGATCTCGCGATTCGGCTCCGGCAGGCGGTCCTGCCGGTAGTTCCTGACGACGTAGACCGCGACATGATCGCGCGGCGAGACGTGGCTGTTGTGGAAGATGCCGTGCAGCACCGGCTCGCCCTTGAGCTCGATCCGCCCCTCCTCCTCCAATTCGCGCCGCAGCGACTCGATAAAACTTTCGCCGACCTCGACCCCGCCGCCAGGCAGATACCAGCCATGGACGTAGCTGTGCTTGACCAGGAACACCCTGTTGTCGGCATCGAGCACGACGGCACGGACCCCGAGCGTCATGCTGCGGACGAGCCGCCAGTAGAAATGAAACACCCATCTGATCTGCGGCTCGTAGCGCTTGCGTAAATCGAGCAGGACCGTCACTGAACCCTCGACATCATGGTGTTTGATCCGTGCTTTGATCCTTGCGCGCCTGCGCAGCTCTTGCCAATACAGGGCAGGACGTTCGGGATAGCACGACATGACCGGCTGCCGGCCACTTTTCGCGGACAATCCGAAGGGAATCGCATGATGGCGGCGTTCCGCCTCGCGCATCTGTCGGACCCGCATCTGCCGCCGCTGCCGGCGGCGCGGCTGCGCGATCTCGCCGGCAAGCGCGCCTTCGGCTATCTGAACTGGACGCGCAACCGTCACAAATATCACCGCCGCGACGTGCTCGACGCGCTGGTGTCGGACATGCAGGCGCAGCAGCCGGACCACATTGCCGTGACCGGCGACCTGGTCAATCTGGCACTGGATGCCGAGTTCAATCCGGCCCGGCAATGGCTGGAGGGGGTAGGTTCGCCTGCCGACGTCACCGTGGTCCCCGGCAACCACGACGCCTATGTGCGCGCGACCCGGCATCGCTTCGTCAGTCACTTCGGCGACTATCTGCGCGGCGACGCCGACGGTGCGGCAACGCATTTTCCGTTCGTGCGTCGCCGCGGGCCGCTGGCGCTGATCGGCGTCTCCTCGGCGGTGCCGACCCCGCCGCTGATGGCGACCGGCTGGCTCGGCCATCCTCAGCTCGATGCGCTCGATGCGATTCTCGCGCAGCTGTCGCGGGAGGACGCCTTCCGCGTCCTCCTGGTGCATCACCCGCTGCACTCCGACGGCCGCGCCAAGCGGCTGACCGATTCGCATCAGCTGCTGGCGCTGCTCAGGCGCCACGGCGTCGAGCTGGTGCTGCATGGCCACGACCACATCCATTCGACGATGTGGTTCGACGGCCCGGAGCGGAAGATCCCGGCGATCGGCGTGCCGTCGGCATCGGCGCTGGCGCGCAAGCACTATCCGGCGGCGGCCTACAATTTGTTCACGATCGAGCGTGACGGCAATGCGTGGCGCTGCGAGCAGACCGTGCGCGGGCTCGGCGAGCACGCCGGCATTCGCGAATTGAAGCAAGCACGACTTTCCTAATCGCCGCCCCCGCCGCCGCCACACCCACCGCCGCAGCCGCCTCCGCTGTCGCCGCCACCACCACCGCCGTCACCGCCATCGCCGCCGCCACTCCCGTCGCTGCCGGCATCGCCGAAGCCGGCTGACGATCCGTCGATCGAGGAGTCGGAGAAATCGCCGCCGCAATAGGGACTGCTGCCACCGATGCCGCTGCGGCGCAGCGCCTCGCAGTCGGTGTGATAGATGAAGCCGTTCGCGATGTTCAGCTTGGCGTCGAGCGCGAACAGCAGCGGCAGCCGGGTCGGCCTGACCGGATCGATGTTCTCGTATTTGCAGCAGTACCACCAGACCCGGCGCAGCCCCTCATTGCTCCTGCGCCGCTCCTTCACCAGGACGACCGCGGGGGTGTGATGCAGGAAGCCGCCGAAGGCGCGGCGGCAGAACGCGTCGTATTCGCGGGTGTAGAGGATGAATTCGTGCCAGAGGTCGTCGGCCGCTTGCGAGGGCATCGAGACGTAACGCTTGCCGCTCATCAGATAGGCGAGGAAGAACTGCCGCAGGCCGCGCGAGACCAGCGCGCTGTCCTTGCGGGTGAAGCCGGGGTGACGCTTCTCGAGCCGCGCCAACAGGCCCGCCGGCCAGTGAAAGGTGCGGATGTATTCGGCACGCCGCAACGTTTGCCACTTGCCGAACAGCACGGCGCTGCCGACCACCGCGGCCGCCGCCAGGACGCCGAAAAATGCCGAGGCGGGTGTTATGACCACGATGCCCCGCCCCTTGAGCGGCTAGAAGTTTTGCAAGCTCGCATACAGCGCGAGACCGAACAGCGCGAGCGCGCCCATGACGAAGCCGAACACGAACATGCCGATCCCGCCGCGGCGCCTCGGCGTCACCACCGGGACGGGCGGCGGCGCCGGCGGCTCGGCAACCGGAAGCGGCGTTGCCACCATCGCATGCTCGCGCTCGATCAGGCGGCGCGCGACATAGTCGGTGACGGCATCGACGATCGCGGCCACGTCATGCGATTCGGCGAGCACGATGCGGCCGAACCTCGTGTCCTGCACGAAGCGGTAGATCCGCTTGTCGCGCCCCATCAGCACATGCGCGACGACGTCGATCCACAGCCGCGGCGTCTCGCCCTGGCTGATGGCGCGGTCGAACAGATCGACCTTGTCCGGCACCTGCGCGAACAGCGGATCGAGCGCATCGTTGAGGATCTCGAGCCGCGCCACCTCGGCGTCGCGCAACTCGACGACGACACCGGTGCGATCGGCCGCCTCGATCCGCGCCCGTCGCAACGCCTCTCGCAGCGTCGGCCGCATCTCGCGCGCCTCGCTGCCGGTGTTCTGCGGATCGGACATGCCTTGCGGTCTCGTGGTGACGGGTTTCCTGCGCATTAACCTATCAGCAACCAAGATGTCCGCAAAGGGCGTTGGTTCCCAAGCACTTAGGCCGCCACTTATCCCCAGATCAAAGATACCTGACGCTGTCCCAAAAGCGGTCGACCCCACCCGGATGAACCGGATGGGGCCGCCGTCCTTGGACGTTTTCTTAGCTCTGAAAATTCTGGCGCTCAGGCCGAAACCCGCGACGGCTCCTCGACGATGGAGAAGCGCACGCCGGCCTTGTGGCGGCTCTCTTCCGAAACTTCCTTCCAGCACTCTTCGGCTTCCTTGCGGGTCTTGAACGGACCGCGGACCTGGGCCGAGCCTTCGACGAGCTTGTGGAAGTTCATCGACCCGAACTCTCCGCCGATCACCCAGAAATTGCTGCCCTTGCTCATCGTCAGTCTCCTTCAAAAAATCGGGCTGCCTTTGCCCAGCCGCCTGCACCTTGATCTCCGCAATCTGCTCATATCGACATTCTTGACAGAGTATTGCGAATTGCGTGTCAGGAGATAAACGCGAAAACGCGAAGTTCGTACAGATGCCTTGTTTTTTATTGGTGATGTCATGTAACATCTGAACTTGTAATAAATGTCGACTTGTAAATTTTGTCACAAAATAGGTCAGGAAGCCTGCCATGCCCGCCGGTTTTTCTTCTCCCTCTCCCCGTTCTTACGGGGAGAGGATTGGGGGGAGGGGCTGTCTCCGCAGCGAGACTCGCGGAGGGTCCCCCTCACCCGGATCGCATCTAGCGATGCGATCCGGCCTCTCCCCGCGCGCGGGGCGAGGCGGTCAGAATTTGCTGCGGCAAGCGAGACCAACCCGTGCCCGGTGAATCCGGAAAGAAGCTGTTCGTCGGTCCGCGCTTCCGGCGGATCCGCCAGCAATTGGGGCTGTCGCAGACCCAGATCGCCGAGGGGCTCGGCATCTCGCCCTCCTACATCAACCTGATCGAGCGCAACCAGCGCCCGGTGACGGCGCAGATCCTGCTGCGGCTGGCCGAGACCTACGACCTCGACTTGCGCGACCTCGCCACCGCCGACGAGGACCGCTTCTTCGCGGAACTCAACGAGATCTTCTCCGATCCCCTGTTCCGCCAGATCGACCTGCCGAAGCAGGAGCTGCGCGACCTCGCCGAGCTCTGCCCCGGCGTGACGCACGCGCTGCAGCGGCTCTACGCCGCCTACACCGAGGCGCGCCGCGGCGAGACTCTGGTGGCGGCGCAGATGGCCGACCGCGAAGGCTCGCAATTCGACGCCAATCCGATCGAGCGGGTGCGTGACCTGATCGAGGCCAACCGCAACTATTTTCCGGAGCTCGAGACCGCCGCGGAGAATTTGCGCGACGAGCTCAACGTGCCGACCGAAGGCCTGTTCACGGCGCTGACCACGCGCCTCCGCGAAAAACATTCGATTCTGACCCGCGTGATGCCGGTCGACGTGATGCGCGAGACGCTGCGCCGTTTCGATCGGCACCGCCGGCAGCTCTTGATCTCCGAACTCGTCGACAGCTCCGGCCGCAGCTTCCAGCTTGCACTGCAGATCGGCTTTGTCGAGTGCGGCGCTTCGATCGACGCCATCGTCAGCCGCGCCGGCCCGCTCGACGACACCGCGCGCCGGCTCTACCGCATCACGCTCGCCAATTACTTCGCAGCCGCCGCGATGATGCCTTATCAGGCGTTTCATTCCGCAGCCGAAGCCTTGAGCTACGACGTCCATGTGCTGGCGCAGCGCTTCAACGCCGGCTTCGAGCAGGTCTGCCACCGCCTCACCACGCTGCAACGGCCGAACGCGCGCGGCGTGCCGTTCTTCCTGCTCCGCGTCGACAATGCCGGCAACGTGTCGAAGCGGTTCTCCTCGGGCACCTTTCCGTTCTCCAAGTTCGGCGGCACCTGCCCGCTCTGGAACGTGCACTCGACCTTCGACATGCCGGACCGCCTGCTCAGCCAGGTGATCGAATTGCCGGACGGCACGCGCTACTTCTCGATCGCGCAGATGGTGCGCCGGCCGGTGGCGCCCTACCCGCAGCCGCAGCCGCGCTTTGCGATCGGGCTCGGCTGCGAGATCCGGCATGCGGCCAAGCTCGTCTATGCCACCGGCATGGATCTGGAAAAGGTCGAGGGTACCCCGATCGGCGTCAACTGCCGGCTTTGCGAGCGCGAGAATTGCAGCCAGCGCGCCGAGCCGCCGATCACGCGCACCCTGATCCTGGACGAGACCACGCGGCGCGTGTCCTCGTTCGCGTTCTCGAATGCGCGGGAGTTGTGAGCCAAGGATCAATCCACCGATCAATCCACCGCGGCAAAGGCCTTGCACCAGCCGTCCTTGCTGATCGCACCTTCGACCACCTTGCAGCCATCGGGTGCGACGAACAGCGAGCACATCTCCTGCACGAGGCGCTGGTCCGGCGCGGCGCCTGGCCGCCGAAAACGGAGGAGGATTCGACCGAGGACGACGTGCGCTAAAGCATGATCCGGAAAAGTGCGAAGCGGCTTTCCCTCGCGACAACGCGTTTGCGCGAATCACACACCAAACTAAAGCGCGATGACGATTCGACCCAGCGCGTGTACTCGACGCGACTAATCCGTTGACGTCGACCGCAGGTTCACCCAATGAAAACGGCGGGAGGAACTTTCGGTTCCGCTGCGAGTCATATTTGTGACGCGATGTGGCCTGGACCGCCAAGGAAGAGACCGAGGGAGAGATCATGTCAAAGTCCCGCCTTGGAATGGCTGCGGCCGGCGTTGCAATTGGCGTTCTGGGAGCGCTGCCGAGCGCGGCCGAGGCGGGTTTCCGCCTGCGCGTTGGCGGCCCCGTGAGTGTCGCGCGCTTCGCGGTGGCCGGCGTGCTGTCGGTCGCAGGTCGCCGCCACGCACGCATGGCGGCGCGCCACAGCCGCGTCCGCATGGCTGCTCTAAGACCGCAAGATCTTCGCCCCGCCGCCGAGTCGATCGGCCCGAGTGAGCGCGCGCAGCTCACTGCCGTCGCCGCGCTGGCCGGCTGGCAGGGCGGCCGAGCTGCGCAAGGCTGGTGGCAGCACTCCGACGGTTCATACGGCTGGGTCGGTCCGCTCTTCTGGCCGTTTGCCTACAGCGATCTCTATGACTACGCGCTTCTCAATGATGGCAGCGGCTTCTGGGCCTATGGCTACGGCGATCTCTACGCCGCGATCTTCTCGCCTTACGCTGCGAGCGATCTCTCAGCGTTTGCGGCCGAGCGCCCCGCCGGGAGGCGGCATCGCAAAGCGCCCTCGGTGCAGGAATTCTGTAGCGGCGACACCGCCGAGACGACCGGCCTTCCCCTCGAGCGGATCGGCCTGGCGGTCGCGGCGAACGAGGCGCAGCGCGCAGCCTTCGACGAGCTCGCGAGCGCCTGGATTTCCGCCGGCAACACCATCCGCGCTTCCTGCACAGCACAGACCGCAACCACCGCGCTGGAGCGATTCGCGGCCATGCAGAGCCGCGTCAACGCGATGCTGAGCGCAGTTGCGACCGTTATGCCGCCATTTCAAAAATTCTACGATCTCCTAAGCGATGAACAGAAGGCCCAGCTCAACACGCCCGAACGCGACCGCCGCGCTAACGCTGCGGCCGCGAAGCTGAAGGAGATGCAGGACGCCGCCTGCCAGGCGAGCCGTGAACCGCAAGACGAGCAACAGGCCGAAAAGCAATACCGCCAGCTCGTCGCCCAGCAATGGCCCCTCGACGACATCGTCGCCAGCCTGAAACTGAACGATACGCAACGCGCCGCGCTCGAAGTGGTGCAGGATACCACGATGGGCACCATGGAAGCCTTAAACCCATGCCCGCCAAAGGACGCGCTCACCCCACCGGCCCGCCTTAAGGCCGCGAAGGCGCGGTTGGAAGCGATGAGAGAGGCGATCATCAGCGTGAACGACGCGGTCGACGATTTCCGTTGGAACCTGAGTGACGAGCAGAAGACGCAGTTCGAGGGGCTCGGTCTGAAGAAGCGGGGGGTGTGATTTTTCCATCCCCAAGCGGCGCTGGTCGGCCAAGGCGATACTTCGCATCCCCTGTCGCATTTGCTAGTCGTCCGCTAAGAAGAGCTGGACATGCGAGCATGCGTTATAGGGGCGGGCTCTAAGTAGTTCGGTCGCGCGACCGAGACGCCGTTCAACATGAACTTTGAGGCCCGCCCCTAGTCAACTGAACTTCTTTGGATGTTGCTTATTGGCCCAAGGCCGACATACGGCGATGTCGGCCTCAACGTCAGCTTCCGAGATCAAAGCGGACGCGAAGAATTCATGAGTACACGCCCTGATCTCATCGCGCCTTAGCGCGTACTGCGCTCGTCTTGCTGAAGCGGAGGCCGAGCGAGGCGGCGGACGTCATGCGACGGCACAACCGGCCGGGGCTGTGGCCGGCATGCACGTAGCCAGGACATCCGCCTGAGCTAGTGCCCATTCCGTTGACGCCCCGGATCAGCGGCGCGCAACGGCCCTCGCCTCCGCGCGGGACGCCAGCAAGCGCCGCCGCGCGAGAGTGACACCGGCCATCAGATCAATCTGCGCCGTTTTGGATCGCTCGGCCTGCTAGCCACCGGGCGGCGTGTAGGCGGCCTTGAGGTTGGTCGCGTGCTGACGCACCACCTTGATCTCGTCCTGGGTAAAGAGCCGGACCAGCCGCACGTTCTGCATGGCGCCGGCCGCAACCACCACGCCGCTGACCGCAGGCGCGAAGCTCGGATCCGGCACGTCGAAGATCACCATCACGCCGGGGCCATCGGTCGCCGTGCTGTACATCGAAATCAGTTTCCCGCCGGCGGCCTCAATCAACTTCTTCGCGGCCTCGTATCGATTCGTCGTCGGGTTTTCCATGATGTTGTTCAGGGAACGCGGGGTGTATTCACCAGAGAAGCAGAAATGCATGGCAATCGCTCCGTTTGGTTGGAATGAAAAAAACATTCACCCAGGCGCGCGGCCCGGGCAGAGCATTTCGTACTGAAAAATGAGAAGAAATGGCCTGCCGATGGCCAGTCGCGCTGCCGCTCATTCTCCGGATTTCGGCGCAACCGGTGGCAGCTCGCCGCGCAATCTACATCAGACCCGCGGCAAATAAAATCGCGTTTCTGCTCTGCGACGAAATCTCTCCTTGGTCGATGCGGCACTGAAGGGCAGCGCGCCTGACCCGACCGACGAACGCGATCCATCCGAGCCCGCCGAGTGACGCGTCGGCGCCCGCTAGGCGGTGGCGGGACAACGCCTTGCAAACAAGGGCGATCTGCCTCAGTGTTCGGCGCCCGCCATCAAGAACAAGCGAAAGAAAACTCATGAAGCATCGCGCGCTCGGCCGCTCCGGCCTCACTGTCCCTCCCCTGTGCTTCGGCTGCAATGTATTCGGCTGGACCGTGGACGAGACGTCGTCGTTTCGCCTGCTCGACACCGTGCTCGATCAGGGGCTGACATTCCTGGATACGGCGGATGTCTATTCACGCTGGGTGCCGGGCCACAGCGGCGGCGAATCCGAGACCATCATCGGCAAATGGATGAAGGCGCGCGGCAACCGCAACCGCGTCATCCTCGCCACCAAGGTCGGCATGGACATGGGAGGCGGCAATGTCGGGCTGAAGCCGGACTACATCGCGCGCGCCGTCGAGGATTCGCTGCGGCGGCTACAGACCGATTTCATCGATCTCTACCAGTCCCACAAGGACGATGAGACGACACCGCAGGAAGAGACGCTCGCGGCCTACAACAAGCTGATCAAGGCCGGCAAGGTCAGGGCCATCGGCGCCTCGAACTTCTCGGCGGAGCGGCTCCAGAGTGCGCTCGACATTGCCAAGGCGAACGGGTTGCCGCGCTATGAGAGCATGCAGCCCGAATACAGCCTCGCCGAGCGCTCGAGCTACGAAGGCGCGCTGCAACGCGTCTGCGAGGCGAACGACGTCGGCGTGATCACGTTCTTCTCGCTCGCCGCAGGATTTTTGACCGGCAAATATCGCTCGGAGAGCGACTTCGCCAAGAGCCCCCGCGGTGCACGCAGCATCCCAAAATACATGAACCCGCGCGGCATGCGCATCCTGGCCGGTCTTGACGAGGTCGCCGCGGAAACCCGCGCCGAGCCGGCCGCGGTCGCGCTCGCCTGGCTGATGGCAAAACCCTCCGTCACCGCGCCGATTGCCAGCGCTACCAGGCCCGAGCAGGTCGCAACGCTGGTCGCGGCGACCGAACTTGAGCTGAGCAAGGATCAGGTCGAACGGCTGGACGCCGCGAGCGCGTAGCAGCTGCCTTCACTTCACCTCGCCCCGCGTGCGGCAGGGGTGTCCGGGGAATGATTCACTGTGTCGCGGTGCATGCTCGGCAGGACCGAGGCAAATCGGTCTTTTCTGGTTGTCGAGACACAGAGGGCCGAGCATGCGATATCGCGGTAGCATTTTTGGAAGGCTGCTTGAACCGATCAATCGACGGCAGTTTCAGACGGTTGTGGATCGTCTGGACGGGGATGCCTACGACAAGTCGTTCAGGAGCTGGGATCATCTGGTGGCGCTGATCTATGCCCAGCTTAGCGGCAACAGCAGTCTGCGCGGGGTGGTGACTGGCTTCAACGCCAATTCGCAGCATCACTATCACTTGGGAACCGGCAAGCTGTCGCGCTCGACGTTGTCCGATGCCAATGCCCGCCGTCCGATCGGCATTTTCGCGCAAACCTTTGCGGCGCTGTCGGCGATGGCGCGTCGCCAGCTGCGGAGTGAAGGCATGGAGATGGTGCGTCTGATCGACGCCAGTCCGATCCCGCTCGGCAAGGTCTGCAGTTGGGCGACGTGGAACGGCCGCATCCGCGGCATGAAGCTGCATGTCGTCTACGACCCAAGGAGCGATGTCCCGACCTGCGTCGAGATGACGGCCGCGAACGTCAATGACATCGAGATCGGCCGACAGACCCCAATCCAGCCCGCCACCACCTATGTGTTTGACAAGGGCTATTGCCGTTTCGACTGGTGGCAGAAGATCAATGATAGCAAGGCTTTCTTCGTTACCCGGGCGAAGACGAGCATCCGTCTTCGCTCGCTCAGGCATCGCGCCATCCGCAAGCGTAACGGGGATGACTTCGAAATCCTTGCCGATGACGAGGTGAAGCTCATCAGCAAGGGCGATTCGCGCCTTCCAATCCCGCTCCGCCGCATCAAGATCAGACGCGAGAAAGGCGGCAAGATCACACTCCTAACCAACGACCTTGCCCGTAGCGCCGTCGAGATCGCCGCCCTCTACAAGAGCCGATGGCAAATCGAGCTGCTGTTCCGCTGGATCAAGCAGCATCTCGATATTCGCAAGTTCCTCGGCGCCAACGACAACGCGATCCGCCTTCAGGTGCTCGCTGCGATGATTGCCTACCTGCTGCTGCGCATCGCCGCTCACACCAACTGCATCAAAATGCTCCCGCTCAGGTTCGCCGAACTCGTCGGCCAGCTCCTGCTCACGCGTCGATCCCTCGCTGCCATCGACAAACCTCCGCCCATCAACCCCAGCCGTCGGAAATCAACCATCTCACCTGACCAGATGGAGCTCCGCTATGCCTGAATTTCCCCGGACACCCCTGCGCGTGCGGGGAGAGGTCGGAACGCATCGCTAGATGCGTTCCGGGTGAGGGGGAGCTTCCGCGAGTGCAGCTATCGCCGTATTTGCGGAGACAGCCCCTCACCCCAACCCTCTCCCCTAAGAACGGGGCGAGGGAGCACACCGCCTTCGCGGCTACGGCTTGGTCTTACCCTACCCCCACGGGCCACGCTGGCCGGATCCGCCCCACGGGCTGCGCGGCGGATAGCTTCCACCGGCCGGGCGCGGCGCGGTCTGGGTGCCGAGCTCGGCGGCGAGCTGCTGCAGCGCGGCGATGCGGTTCGCGGTCGAGGGATGGGTCGCGAACAGATTGTCGACGCCGTGGCCCGACAGCGGGTTGATGATGAACATGTGCGCGGTGGCCGGATTGCGCTCGGCCTCCATGTTCGGCACCTGATGCGCGGCGTTCTCGATCTTCGCGAGCGCGGAGGCAAGCCACATCGGCTGGCCGACGATGCGTGCGCCATAATTGTCGGCGGCGTATTCGCGGGTGCGGCTGATCGCCATCTGCACCAGCATGGCGCCGAGCGGCGCCAGGATCATCATCGCGATCGATCCGACGATGCCGGGGCCGTTGTTGTTGCGGTTGCCGCCGAAGAACATGCCGAACTGCGCCAGCATCGAGATCGCGCCGGCGATCGTCGCTGTGATCGTCATGGTCAGCGTGTCGTGATGCTTGATATGCGCAAGCTCATGCGCGATCACGCCGGCGAGCTCCTCGCGGCTGAGCTGCTGCATCAGGCCCGTGGTGACGGCGACCGCCGCGTTCTCCGGATTGCGGCCGGTCGCGAACGCATTGGGCTGCGCCTCGTCCATCAGAAACACGCGCGGCATCGGGAGAGCGGCGCGCTGTGCCAGCTCGGCGACGAGATTGTAGAGTTCGGGCGCCGAGCCCGCATCGACCTGATGGGCGCCGTACATCGACAGCACCATGCGATCGGAATTCCAGTAGGTGAACAGATTTGTCGCAGCCGCGACCATCAGCGCGATCACGGCGCCGGTGCCGCCGCCGATCAGATAGCCGACCCCCATGAACAGGGCGGTGAGGCCGGCAAGCAGGAGCGCGGTGCGGAAATAGTTCATCGTTGTTCCCTCACGGCGAGCGGAATGCTGCCACAACTGACGCCGCTGAGGTAGGGATTTTGCCGCTGAAGCCGCAAGGGGAACCAGTGCGTCGCAGCGACGCGGCGCGGGTTAATAATCGGTTATGTGCCGCGGCGATCGGTAGCCCGCATGAGCGAAGCGATATGCGGGGTAAGACCGGTCCCGCATGTCGCTTCGCTCATGCGGGCTACGATCTCTCGCTACGCCGCCGGCTCCTGTGCAATCACCGCCCCCTCCTCGCGCAGCGCGACGCGCAACATGCGGGCGAGCTCGGCGCGGCTGTAGGGTTTTGCCAGGAACAGGATGCCCTGCTCGAGCTTGCCGTCCTGATCGATGGCGTCATCGGTATAGCCCGAGTGAAGAGGACGCGCAGGCCCGGGCGGCGCTTCCGCGCCTCGGTGGCGAGGTCGCGTCCGTTCATCGCGCCCGGCATGATGACGTCGGTGAACAACAGATCGATCGGCGCGCCGCTGTCGAGCACGGCAAGGGCTTCGCTCCCATTATTGGCCGACAGCGTGGTCGGCTGCAGCGGCTGCTTGCGCGCGAAGGCGAGCAGATGCCGCGTCAGCGATGCGCCGCGCTCGGCGGCGTCGCGGATCAGCGCGGTGATCTCCGTGAGCTGGCGGTTGTGAGTGACCGCCTCGGCCAGGATCTCGATCGTGCCGGTGATGACGGTGAGGATGTTGTTGAAGTCGTGCGCGATGCCGCCGGTGAGCTGGCCGACCGCTTCCATCTTCTGCGCCTGACGGATCTTGCTCTCATTGGCCTCGGCCTCGCAAAAGCGCTCGAGCAGGAATTCCGATCACTGGCGCTGCCGTCCCTCCTCGGCGAGCGCGACATGGGCCTCGCGCAACTGCTCTTCGGTCGGGATCGCGAGGATCCGCGGGATCAGCGGCCAGAGCAGCACTGCGGTGAAGATCGAGGCGACAGCGGTCAGCGCCTTGAGCAGGCCCTCGAGACCGTAGATCGGCACCCACAGCGTGTAGATCGAGAACACATGGGTGAGGCCGCAGGCGAGGATGAACGTGGCGAACGGCCAGGCCATCCAGCCGAACTGGAAATCGCGCCGCTTGGAGACGAGGATCGCCAGCGCGAACGGGATCGAGAAATACGAAGCGGCAATGATCGCGTCTGAAATCACGTGGAGCCAGATCAGCTCCGGTTCCCACAACAGGCAGATGCCGTGCGGCGAAAACGTCGACGAATCCAAGAGACGCTCGAGAAAACTCCACATGGGTCCCTCCGGGCGTGATCGATCCGCCGACACCCCGCCCGCGAATCACCGGCCGATCATAGCGGCGGCCTCTCAACCTACCTCAGCCCAATTGGTCTAACGGCGCTACCCCCGTTGTTGCCCGGTGTCGCCCTGGTGTATGCAGATTGGGCTTCAATTCCCCTTTTTTCCAGCCGGTGACATCGATGCCAGCCTCTCCCCTCCGCGCCCGGATCATGATCGCAGCGATCGCGGGGGCGCTGGCGCTCTCTACCCTCGCCTCGGCGCAGCAGCCGCTGCCCAGCCCCTTGAATCCTGCGCCGGTCAGGCCGCGCCCTGCCGCCGTCGCCTCGCCGCGGGCTGCGTCCTGCCACAACGGGCAGAACTTCGATCGCTTCCTCGCCGAGCTGAAGCAGAAGGCGGTCGCCGCCGGCGTCTCGCAGCGCACGATCGCGGAGGCCGCGCCCTACCTGATCTACGACCAGGGTATCGTCAACCGCGACCGCGGCCAGCGCGTGTTCGGGCAGATCTTCACCCAGTTCGCCGGCCGCATGGCCGCGAACTATCGCATGCAGCAGGGCCAACAATACATCCGGACCTATGCCGCCGCGTTCGCGCGCGCCGAGAAGGAGTATGGCGTGCCGCCGGCGGTGATCGCCGCGTTCTGGGGACTGGAGAGCGATTTCGGCGTCCAGATGGGCAATTTGCCGACGCTGAAATCGCTGGTGTCGCTGGCCTATGATTGCCGCCGCTCCGAGATGTTCCAGGGCGAGACCATCGCCGCGCTGAAGATCATCGAGCGCGGCGACCTGACGCCCGACCAGATGATCGGCTCATGGGCCGGCGAGCTCGGTCAGACGCAATTCTTGCCGACGCATTATTTCAACTACGCGGTCGACTATGACGGCGACGGCCATCGCAATCTCCTGCAAAGCGGCCCCGACGTGATCGGCTCGACCGCGAACTACATCGCCACCGGATTGAAATGGCGGCGCGG
Organism: Bradyrhizobium sp. USDA 4510; assembly: GCF_054059095.1. NCBI lineage: Bacteria > Pseudomonadati > Pseudomonadota > Alphaproteobacteria > Hyphomicrobiales > Nitrobacteraceae > Bradyrhizobium > Bradyrhizobium sp. USDA 4510. The sequence continues at coordinate 6,218,551 of NZ_JBSSBT010000001.1, forward strand.
CGAGCCGTGGCTGCAGGAGGTGCGCGTGCCGCAGGCGGCAAATTTCCCGTGGGACCAGGCCGACCTCACCATCAAGCTGCCGCGATCGAAATGGGTATCGCTTGGCGTCAGCTTGACCGACGGCAAGGCATTGCCGAATGACGAGATGCCGGCCTCGCTGCTGCTGCCGATGGGCCGGATGGGTCCGGCGTTCCTCGCCTATGCGAACTTCGCCGCCTACACCGAGTGGAACAACTCGCTGATCTATTCGACCACCGCCGGCTATCTCGCCGGCCGCATCGCGGGCGCACCGCCGATGCAGCGGCCGCACGGTCCGGTCGCGCAATTGCCGTTCAATGAGATCAAGGAGCTGCAGGGACTGCTCGCGCGCGCCGGCTACGACGTCGGCAAGATCGACGGCGTGCTCGGACAGGCAAGCCGCAGCGCGGTGAAGGCGATGCAGATGAAATACGGCCTGCCGGCGGATTCCTGGCCGACCGCGGAGCTCCTGGCGCGGATGCGCGGCGGGCCCCGCACCCAGCCGGCCGCCGATGCCGCGGCACCGGGGACGCGGTAGAGCAAACGCCCATTTTCCGTAGCCCGGATGCAGCGCAGCGAAATCCGGGACAAGCCCCGATGCGCCTCCCCGGATTGCGCTGCGCTCCATCCGGGCTACGCAGACTCTGGCGATCCGTCATCCTGAGCGAGCGGAGAGAGCCTCGAAGGATGAATCGGCCACACTGGGGCCGTGCATCCTTCGAGACGCGCTTCGCGCTCCTCAGGATGACGGGATCAAGAATGCCGCCCGCGGGAAATATTTGACCAAGTGTTACAGCTCCCCGCAGTTGTATTCTTCCCCTTGCCGCCCCACTTGCAGCATCGCCGTTCGGTAACATCCGGATTTCATCAGAACAGGGAGCATCACATGTCCTTTCATGACGCCGTCGTCCCCGCCTACCTGCAGATCCTCAACAGCCTCACCGGCGAGCTGACCAAGGCCGAGGCGCATTGCGAAGCGAAGAAGATCGCGCCCGAGGTGCTGCTGGGATCGCGGCTCTATCCCGACATGCTGCCGCTGACCAAGCAGGTGCAACTTGTCTGCGATCACGCCGCACGGGGCTGCGCGCGGCTGACCCATAGCGAAGTGCCGTCGACGCCAGATACCGAGAAGAGCATCGGTGAACTGAAGCAGCGGCTCGCCAGGACGATTGACTATGTGAAGTCGTTCAAGCCGGCGCAGTTCGACGGCGCCGACGTCAGGGACGTCACCTTCCCGATCGGCCCCGATCGCACGATGACCCTGAAGGGCCAGCAATTCCTCAGCGCGTTCTCGTTCCCGAACTTCTATTTCCACGCCGTGACCGCGCACGACATCCTGCGCCACAACGGCGTCGAGATCGGCAAGCGCGATTTCCTCGGCGTCAGCTGACGCGCTTCGGCGATCCATATTCCCCGCGACGGGATTTTCGCTTCACGCCCTCGCCCGTGCTACTGCTCCCTGACAACAACAAGACGTCAGGGAGCACGCCATGTCGACAACAACCCACGCACCGAAAGCCATCGATCCGTCCGCTTCGCTGCATGCCGAAGCGCTCGGACTGGCGAAGAACCACGGCCGCCTCGCCGGGCGGCGCGTCATCGTGGTCGGCGCGGGACAGCGCACAACCGTGGATGAAGCCCCGCCGATCGGCAACGGCCGCGCCATGAGCGTGCTGTTCGCGCGCGAGGGCGCGTCGGTCGCCTGCCTCGACGTCAACAAGGACGCCGCCGACGACACCGTCGCGCAGATCACAGCCGAAGGCGGCAAGGCCTTCACCGACGTGGTCGATGTCGCCGACGTCGCGGCGATCGCGCCCGCGGTCGAACGCTGCGCGCAGCGGCTCGGCGGGCTCGACGGGCTGGCGCTCAATGTCGGCATCTCCTCCGGCCTGTCGCTGCCCAAGATGACGGCCGAATCCTGGGACCGCGACTATGCCGTCAATGTGCGCAGCCACATGCTGTTCGCGCAGAAGGCGCTGGAGGTGATGGCGCCGGGCGGCGCGATCATCCTGATCTCCTCAATGGCGAGCCAGCGCGCCGGCGGCCGCAACCCGGCCTATGAATCCTCCAAGGCGGCGCAGATCGCGCTGGGGCGGGCGATCGCGCGGGCCGGCGAGGACAAGGGCATTCGCTGCAATGTGATCGCGCCCGGCTTCATGGACACGCCGATGGGGCGCGACGCCAGCCGCAGGCGATCGGACCGCGCCGTGACAGTGCCTTTCGGCCGCCAGGGCACCGGCTGGGAGGTCGCCTATACTGCGCTGTTCCTGATTTCGAATGAATCCTCCTACGTCAACGCGCACACCTTGTTCCTCGATGCCGGCCACATGGGCGGAATTGTGCGCGGCTAGTCTGCGGAGCGCGAATGCCTCGGGCATTGCGCTCGTCGCGGCAATGCACAATTGTCCTTCATCAGTCATTCTCTGGAACATTTACATGAGCCAATCGACCAAACTTCTCGAGCCCTACAAGCTCGGCGCGCTGACGCTGCCGAACCGCCTGGTGATGGCGCCACTGACGCGCAACCGCGCGGTGCCGCCCGGCATGGTGCCGAGCCCGCTCGCGGTGGACTATTACGGCCAGCGCGCCTCCGCCGGCCTTCTGATCACCGAGGCGAGCCAGGTCTCGCAGCAGGGCCAGGGCTATCAGGACACGCCCGGCATCTATTCGAAGGAACAGGTCGAGGGCTGGCGCAGGGTCACCGATCGGGTGCATGAGCGCGGTGGCCGCATCTTCATCCAGCTCTGGCATGTCGGCCGCATCTCGCATGTCGCACTGCAGCCGAACGGCGGCGCACCGGTGGCGCCGAGCGCGATCAAAGCCAAGACCAAGACCTTCGTGAACGGCACGTTTGCCGACGTGTCCGAGCCACGCGCGCTCGAATTGTCGGAAATTCCCGGGATCATCGAGGACTTCAAGCGCGGCACGGCGAATGCGCTGGCGGCCGGCTTCGACGGCGTCGAGATCCATGGCGCCAACGGCTATCTGCTCGACCAGTTCGCCCGCGACGGCACCAACAAGCGCACCGACGCTTATGGCGGCGGAATCGAGAACCGCGCCCAGCTGATGCTGGACGTGTCCAAGGCGGTCGCCACCGAGGCCGGCGCAGATCGCACCGGCATCCGGATCTCGCCGGTGACGCCGGCCAACGACATCACCGACTCCAATCCGCAAGCGCTGTTCGACTACATCGTCGAACAGCTCAGTGCGCTGAAGCTGACCTATCTCCACGTCGTCGAGGGCGCAACCGGCGGCCCACGCGATATCGCGCCGTTCGACTACGCCTCGCTGCGCAAGCGCTTCAAGCAGGCCTATGTCGCCAACAACGGCTACGATTTCGCGCTAGCGGAGAAAGTGCTGGAGGCCGGCGCGGCCGACCTGATCGCGTTCGGCAAGCCATTCATCTCCAACCCCGACCTGGTCGAGCGGCTCAAGACCGGCGCGCCGCTCAACGAGTGGGACAAGGCGACCTTCTACGGCGGCGGCGCCAAGGGCTACACGGATTATCCGACGCTGAAGGCGACCGAGGCGGCGGAGTAGGGAGCGCTCCTCTCTCCACATCGTCATTCCGGGGCGATGCGACGCATCGAACCCGGATTCTCGAGATTCCCCGGTGCGCAGTTGCGCACCTGAGGTCTGGTGCTTGCGCACCATCCCGGAATGACCTGGCAATCAGCAAAAAGGCCGGGATCGCTCCCGGCCTTTCGTCGTCTTCGGATGGCGTGGGCTGGTACGCCTTTGCTTGCGCCTTACTTCGCTTCGGCGCGCTTCGGCGGGTTGGCCGGCCACGACTTGATCAGCGTGTCGTAGTCGATCGTCTCGCCCTTCGGCTTCTCGTTCGCGAGCTTGCGCTGCGGAGCGATGGTGCCGTCCTTCTCGGCCTTCTTGTACCAGAACTCGGCGGATTCCTTCTTGTTCAGCTTCGGTCCGCAGGCGCCCTGCACACCGGACTTCTCAAGACGCTCCATCACCGAATCCTGGGCCGCAGCCAGCGCGTCCATCGCCTGCTGCGGCGTCTTGGTACCGGACGACGCATCGCCGATGTTCTGCCACCACAGCTGCGCGAGCTTCGGATAGTCGGGCACGTTGTTGCCGGTCGGGGTCCACTGCACGCGCGCGGGCGAGCGGTAGAACTCGATCAGGCCGCCGAGCTTCGGCGCACGCTCGGTGAACGACTTGTCCCAGATATCGGACTCACGGATGAAGGTGAGACCGACATGGCTCTTCTTCAGCGACACCGACTTGGAGATGATGAACTGCAGATAGAGCCAGGCTGCCTTGCGGCGATCCGGCGGGGTCGACTTCAGAAGCGTCACGGAGCCGGCGTCCTGATAGCCGAGCTTCATGCCTTCCTTCCAGTAAGCGCCGTGCGGCGACGGAGCCATACGCCACTTCGGCGTACCGTCCGCGTTCATCACGGCGATGCCCGGCTTCACCATGTCGGCGGTGAAGGCGGTGTACCAGAACATCTGCTGGGCGATGTTGCCCTGCGCCGGCACCGGACCTGCTTCCGAGAAGGTCATGCCCTGGGCCTGCGGCGGGGCATACTTCTTCAGCCAGTCGAGATATTTGGTGATCGAGTAGACCGCGGCCGGGCCGTTGGTGTCGCCACCACGCTCGACCGAGGAGCCGACCGGACGGCAGCCTTCCATGCGGATACCCCACTCGTCGACCGGCAGGCCGTTCGGGATACCCTTGTCGCCGTTGCCGGCCATCGACAGCCAGGCGTCGGTGAACCGCCAGCCGAGCGAGGGATCCTTCTTGCCATAGTCCATATGGCCGTAGACCTTGACGCCGTTGATCTCCTTGATGTCGTTGGTGAAGAACTCGGCGATGTCTTCATAGGCCGACCAGTTCACGGGCACGCCGAGCTCGTAGCCATACTTGGCCTTGAACTTGGCCTTGTACTCGGGGTTGGTGAACCAGTCGTAGCGGAACCAGTAGAGGTTCGCGAACTGCTGGTCGGGCAGCTGATACAGCTTGCCGTCCGGCGCCGTGGTGAACGACTTGCCGATGAAGTCGTCGACGTCGAGCATCGGGTCGGTGACCTCCTTGCCCTCACCCTTCATGTAGTCCGACAGGATGATGGTCTGGCCGTAGCGGAAGTGGGTGCCGATCAGGTCGGAATCGTTGATCCAGCCGTCATAGACGTTCTTGCCCGACTGCATCTGGGTTTGCAGCTTCTCGACGACGTCACCTTCCTGGATGATGTCGTGCTTGAGCTTGATGCCGGTCAGTTCGGAGAACGCCTTGGCCAGCGTCTGCGATTCATATTCGTGCGTCGTGATCGTTTCCGAGACGACGTTGATCTCCATGCCCTTGAAGGGTTCGGCGGCCTTGGCGAACCACTCGAGCTCCTTCTTCTGGTCTTCCTTCGACAGCGTCGAGGGCTGGAATTCCGCGATCCACTTCTGGATCACGGCATCGTCGGCGGCGCGGGCCGGCGTGGCGACCGCGAGCGAAGCCGCGATCAGCGCGGCGGCGCTGGTCATAGTCAAAAGACTATCCTTTGTCGTTCTCAAATGTCGCATTATGATTCCTCCGGTTGCAGCGACAAACAAAACCCCAGGCCCGGGTTGACCCCGGATCTGCTCTTCTTCGCTTTCGTCAGACGGTGCGAAAGATCGCCACGGCTGAAAGAAGCGAAATCAGCGTTGCGAGCCACAGGCTCGAAATTTCCACGCCCTCGCCGATCGGCAGGGTGAGGATCGGATCGGTGCCGACGAGGCCGATCCACAACAGGTGGATCACCGCCGCCAGCACCAGCGAAATGAACAAACGATCGCCGCGCGTGGTCGGGATGCGCAGCACGCCGACCCGCTCGGCCTCGGGATAAACCGCCGCGAGCCAGGTCATCACGCCGAGCGTCGAGGCCAGCAGCACGAAGAAGATCGCGGTCGGCAGCGTCCAGGCCATCCATGCGATGGATTCCATGATCGCCTCCTAGACCCGGCCGAGCGCGAAGCCGCGCGCGATGTAGTTGCGGACGAACCAGATCACCAGCGCGCCCGGAATGATGGTGAGCACGCCGGCGGCGGCGAGCAGGCCCCAGTCCATGCCGGCCGCCGAGACCGTGCGCGTCATGATCGCCGCGATCGGTTTGGCCTGCACCGAGGTCAGCGTCCGCGCGAGCAGCAGCTCGACCCAGGAGAACATGAAGCAGAAGAAGGCGGCGACGCCGATGCCGCTTGCGATGAGCGGCACCAGGATCTTGATGAAGAAGCGCGGGAACGAATAGCCGTCGAGGAACGCGGTCTCGTCGATCTCGCGCGGCACGCCGGAGACGAAGCCTTCGAGGATCCACACCGCCAGCGGCACGTTGAAGATGCAGTGCGCGAGCGCGACCGCCCACGGCGTATCGAACAGGCCGATCGCCGAATACAGGTTAAAGAACGGCAGCGCGTAGACCGCCGCCGGCGCCATGCGGTTTGACAGCAGCCAGAAGAACAGATGCTTGTCGCCGAGGAAGCGGTAGCGCGAGAACGCATAGGCCGCCGGCAACGCCACCGCGATCGAGATGATTGTGTTGAGCACCACGTATTCGAGCGAATTGATGTAGCCCGAATACCAGCTCTCGTCGGTGAAGATGCGCTTGTAGTGCTGCAGCGTCGGCGTGTGCGGCCACAGCGTCATCGTCGAGACGATCTCGGCGTTGGTCTTGAAGCTCATGTTGACGAGCCAGTAGATCGGCAACAGCAGGAAGATCAAAAACAGCGCCATGATCAGGCGGCGGCCGGGGATCGAATGCATCACGCCGCTCCTTCCTTGGCCGGACGCTCGGAGCCGGCATTGACCATCACGGTGTAGAATACCCAGCACACGATCAGGATGATCAGATTGTAGACCAGCGACAGCGCCGCGGCCTTGCCGAGGTCGAACTGGCCGAGCGCAATCTTGACGAGCTCGATCGAGACGAAGGTCGTCGAATTGCCGGGGCCGCCGCCGGTGACCACGAACGGCTCGGTGTAGATCATGAAACTGTCCATGAAGCGCAGCAGCACCGCGATCAGCAGCACGCGGTTCATCTTCGGCAGCTGGATCGCCTTGAACACCGCCCAGCGCGAGGCGCCGTCGATCTGCGCCGCCTGGTAATAGGCGTCGGGGATCGACTTCAGCCCGGCGTAGCAGAGCAGCGCGACGAGGCTGGTCCAGTGCCAGACGTCCATCACGATGACCGTGACCCAGGCGTCGACCTCATTGGACACGTAATTGTAGTTGAGGCCGAGGTGGTTCAGCACATAGCCGAGCAGGCCGATATCGGGCCGGCCGAAGATCTGCCAGATGGTGCCGACCACGTTCCACGGAATCAGCAGCGGCAAGGCGAGGATGACGAGGCAGGCCGCGACGCTCCAGCCTTCGCGCGGCATCGACAGCGCGACGATGATGCCGAGCGGCACCTCGATCGCGAGGATCACCGCAGAGAAGAACAGGTTGCGGCCGAGCGAGGCCAGGAAGCGCCCGCCGAGATCGGTCGATGGATCGAGCAGCTCCTTGAACCAGCCGACCCCGTTCCAGAAGAACTGGTTGTTGCCGAAGGTGTCCTGCATCGAATAGTTCACGACGGTCATCAGCGGCAGCACCGCCGAGAACGCCACCACCAGGAACACCGGCAGCACCAGGAACCAGGCTTTTTGGTTGATCGTCTTGTCCATCAGGCGACCCCCTCCACCAAATGGCTGTCGGCATAGACGTGGACGTGCGCGGGATTGAAGATCAGCCCGGCGGTGTTGCCGGAGACCGAGAAGCCCGGCGGCACACGCGCGGCGAATTTGGTATCGCCGACCCGCACGCGGGCGAACTGGATGCGGCCGAGATCGTCGATCCGCTCGATGCTGGCCGACAGCAGCCCTGACGCCGGCGCCGCGACATCGACGAATTCCGGCCGCACGCCGATCTCGATCTTCTTGCCCGCAGGCAGCACACCATAGTTTCGATGCAGGCCGATGACATGGCCGTCGACCCGCGCCTCGTGACCACTGACTTCGGCGGGCACGATGTTCATGCCGGGCGAGCCGATGAAGTAGCCGACGAACGTATGCGCCGGCTTGTCGAACAATTCGGCCGGCGTGCCGCTCTGCACCACGCGGCCGTCATGCATCACGACGACGGTGTCGGCGAAGGTCAGCGCCTCGGTCTGGTCGTGGGTGACGTAGATCATCGTGAGGTCGAGCTCGCGATGCAGCGCCTTCAGCTTGGAGCGCAGCTGCCACTTCAGCTCGGGATCGATCACCGTTAGCGGTTCGTCGAACAGGACGGCCGCGACGTCGGAGCGCACCAGACCGCGGCCGAGCGAGATCTTCTGCTTGGCGTCGGCGGTGAGCCGTGTCGCCTTGCGTTTGAGATAGGGCGTGAGGTCGAGCAGATCGGCGATCTGCCTGACGCGCGCGTCGACCTCGGCCTTCGCGACGCCGCGATTCTTCAGCGGGAAGGCCAGGTTCTGGCCGACCGTCATGGTGTCGTAGATCACCGGGAACTGGAACACCTGCGCGATGTTGCGCTTCTGCGTCGACAGCGGCGTGATGTCACGGCCGTCGAACAGGATCTTTCCGCGCGACGGCGTCACGATGCCGGAGATCAGGTTGAGCAGCGTGGTCTTGCCGCAGCCGGACGGCCCGAGCAGCGCATAGGCGCCGCCCTGCCGCCAGGTCATGGTAACCGGCTTCAGCGCAAAGGATTCCTGCGGCGCGTCGTTGCCGCCGTAGGAGTGCGCGAGATCGACGAGGTCAATGCGGGCCATGAAGCATCTCCCTCACGTGCCGTTGCCGGCTGACGCGTTTGCAGCGCGCGCACTGCGATGCACGTTGCCCGAAAACGAGGTCGCGGGCGATGCGACGAGGCGGTCGGCGGCGTCGAACACGAAGATGTTGTCGGGATCGAGCGCGGCATCGAGCACCTGCCCGGGTTCATATTCGTGCACGCCGTGGAGAACCGCGACCCAGTTCGAGCCGTGGACATGGACGTGCACAAAGCTCTCCGACCCGGTGATTTCGGTCACCGTCACCGCGGCGGAAAATTTGTGGCGGCCGGCCGCGACGTTCCCGACCTCGAGCTGGTGCGCGCGGAAGCCGGTCCGGTAGCGGCCATCGGGCAGATTGGCATAGAGGCCGGCCGCGGGCGCCTGCTCGCCGCCGGCATAGATCACTTGCGCGCCTTTCTTCTCGATGCCGATGATGTTGAGCGGCGGATCGGAAAACACCTGGGCAACGCGCAGCGTGTCGGGATGGCGGTAGACCTTCGGCGTCGCGCCGGTTTGCAGCGCCTGGCCTTGCCACATGCACACCGTGTCGCCGCCGAGCAGCAGCGCTTCCGACGGTTCGGTGGTGGCATAGACGAAGATCGCGCCGGAGGCCTCGAAGATGCGCGGCAGCTCGGCGCGCAGCTCCTCGCGCAGCTTGTAGTCGAGATTGGCGAGCGGCTCGTCGAGCAGCACGAGGTCGGCGCCCTTGACCAGCGCCCGCGCGATCGCGGTGCGCTGCTGCTGGCCGCCAGAGAGTTGCAGCGGCGTGCGCTTCAGGAACGGCTCGAGCCGCAACAGGCCGGCCGCTTCCGCCACCCGCCGCTCGATCTCGGCGCGCGGCTTGCCCTGCACGCGCAGCGGCGAGGCGATGTTCTCGTAGACCGTCAGCGAGGGATAGTTGATGAACTGCTGATAGACCATCGCGACCGAACGCTGCCGCACGTCGGCGCCGGTGACGTCCTTGCCGTCGACCAACACGCGGCCGGTGGTCGGCTTGTCGAGGCCGGCGAGCAGCCGCATGATCGAGGTCTTGCCCGACAGCGTCGGCCCGAGCAGCACGCTGAGCGTGCCACGCTCCAGCGTCAGCGACACGTCGCGGATGGTCGGAATGCCATCCACGGTTCGCGTGACATTCTGCAATGTGACGCTCATGCCCGTCCTCCCGCTTCGCGGAGGGGACGTTCACCGGACACGCGGTTGGCGAGCATCCACTCGTCGAGCGCGGCGATTTCACCCGCCGTCATCCGCAAGCCCAGCTTGGATCGTCGCCAGACGACATCGTCCGCAGTCCGAGCCCATTCGTTCGCCATCAGGTACCTGACTTCGCTTTCCGTCAAGGTGGCGCCGAAGGAGCGGCCGAGATCGGCCGTCGATGTTGCATTGCCCAAGACTTTGCTGGCGCGCGTGCCATAGGCATGCGCGAGACGATTGGCGTGCGATTGCGCGAGAAACGAATAGGTGCGGATCAATTCGGCGCTCAGCGCCGCGACCGCGGATACATCCATGTCGCCGCCGGGCAGCGGCGCCTTGCCGGTCCAGCCCTCCTGCGCCTTTGTGCCGCGGAGATAAGGCGACAGCCGCTCCAGCGCCTCTTCGGAGAGGCGGCGATAGGTCGTGATCTTCCCGCCATAGATCGACAGTAGCGGCGCACCGCCGGGCGTATCGAGCTCGAACACATAGTCGCGAGTCGCGGCCTTGGCTTCGCTGGCGCCGTCGTCATAGAGCGGACGCACGCCGGAGTAATTCCAGACCACGTCCTCGGGCTTCACCGGCTTGGCGAGATACGCGCTGGCGGACGCGCAGAGATATTCGATCTCCTCCTGCGTCGCCTTCACCTTGGCCGGATCGCCGTCATAGTCGCGATCGGTGGTACCGATCAGCGAGAAGTCGCCCTGATAGGGAATGACGAAGATGATGCGGCCGTCGGCGTTCTGGAAGATGTAGGCGCGGTCGTGGTCGTAGAGCTTCGGCACCACGATGTGCGAGCCCTGCACCAGGCGCACCTTGGCGCGCGCGTTGACGCCGGCGCCCGAGGCCAGGACCTGTTCGACCCAGGGACCGCCGGCATTGACCAGCACGCGTGACTGGATCGTGTCGCGGACACCCGTGACGCTGTCCTCGACCGTGACGTGCCAGACGCCGTCGACTTGCCTGATCTCGACCGCGCGGGTGCGGGTGCGGATCTCGGCGCCGCGATCGGCGGCATCGCGCGCGGTCAGCGCAACCAGCCGGGCATCGTCGACGAAGCAGTCGGAATATTCGAAGCCCTTGGTGTAGCGGCCCGGGATCAGCGGCTTGCCGACCGCGTCGCGCGTCAGATCGACCGAGCGCGTCGCCGGCAGCAAATGCCGGCCGCCGATATGGTCGTAGAGGAAGAGGCCGAGCCGCAGCAGCCAGGCCGGACGCAGGCCGGCGTGGTGCGGCAAAACGAAACGTAGCGGCCGAATGATGTGGGGCGCGATCTGCCAGAGGATTTCGCGTTCGATCAGCGCCTCGCGCACCAAACGAAACTCGTAATATTCGAGATAGCGCAGACCGCCATGCACGAGCTTGGTCGACCAGGACGACGTCCCGCTAGCCAAGTCATTCATTTCACAGAGGAAAACAGAGTTACCCCGGCCCGCCGCATCGCGTGCGATGCCGCAGCCATTAACGCCGCCTCCAATGATGGCGAGGTCGTAAATCTGGTCCAAAGAACGCTTCCCCCGGCAACCGCCTTCGCTTTGACGGTTTTACTTTCGTATTGGAGTAAATCACAACCAAAAACGAAAGCAAAGTGAAAATGGGGAACTCGGGCTGGGGATTCTTTGGGCGGAGTGCCCGTGGTCAGGGCTTTTGGAGGGATGGGACGAGCGACGCTTGGCGTGACGCCAGGCAAGGCGGTGGCGGACGGTCAGGGACGCTGTGGCGATCGTCCGACGCGCAATTCCGGCAGAGCCTTTTCGGGATCGTAGGTACGGTGAACTTCACCGCCTACCCGCTTGGCGCAAGCTCGGCTGTCGCGCACAAAGTAGACGGCGAGCAAGAGCACACCGGTCGACGCGACGAATGTGTGACCGCTGGCGAACAGGACGTAGAAGACCAACGATGCGACGAAAAGGATCGCATACCTTTGAGCGCGAAGCGGAGATAGATTCGCCCGATCGAGCGAGCCCTGTTCATCGGATCGCCCGATTGCCTGGCAGCGACGCCGACAGCACGAGAAAGAAAAGCGGAAAGAACACGAAGATCGCGACATAGGCCCAGAGGTGTCCGCCGCCGAGCGCGACTTGCAGGGCGCTATATCCCGATGATTTTCGGTGCGCCAGGAGTGCCCAGAATGCAAAGCAGAACAGCGGCATCGTGAGATACTTCCACTGCTCTCGCCAGTCGCGCAGGATGGTCGCGAGATCGCCAAGCAATGCGATCAGGAACAGGGAAAACGTGACGGCGTAGAGCGCGACCAGCGGCAGGAAGAGGTGCTCGAACCTCACCCCCGCGATTGCTTCAGCCGACATCGGGATGCCATCCGCAAACGGGCTCCCGAACGGCGGGATTGCGAACAGCCGCATGTCAAAGCCCATCGCCTGGCCAAGCCAGAACAGGACGATCGCCACCCGGCCGATTACCGACTGCGCGAGGAAGCCCCCGCTCGCGATGCGCTGACACGGCGATCCCGAAAGGAAGATCCGCGACAGTCCGTAAAGCAGTTTCCTGCCACGGCCGTTCTGCTGTTCCAGTTCCGAAAGCCAAGCCTGGCGGCTCTCGCTGCCGAGGCGAAAGATGTCGGCAGGGACGCTCTTCGATGGCGGCTGGGTCTCACCATCGAACGCACGCATGACCACAAGCGCAGAAACAGCGCCGGCCAGCGCCGTCGCGCACGCGGATGCGACGTTAAAGCCAAGGACAAACGAGACGACGCCGAACATCTCCGCCATGCCCAATGCCGTGACGATCTTGAATTGCGTGCTGACCAATGAACCGCTCCACCTCAGGCAGGCTACAACAGCGGCCGAAAGGCATCCGAAACAGGTTCGCTAAAACTTGAGAGATCAAGCGCCTTGCGCGCTGCGCAGCGCCGCGGGTGCCGCGTCGGCGGCGTTGTCGTCGAGATCGACTTGCGGCTTGTCCATCGCGACGACCACCTCGATACCGCGGCTGTGGCAGATATTGGCGAGGCCCGCAGGAAGCGGTGAATCGGTCACGAAGGTCTGGATCTGGCTCATATGGGCGATCCGCACCGGCGCGCTGCGGCGCAGCTTGGTCGAGTCCGAGACCAGCATCACGTTGCGCGCATTGGCGATGATCGCCTGCGCGACCTGCACCTCGCGATAGTCGAAGTCGAGCAGCGCGCCCTCCTCGTCGATGGCGGATGCGCCGATGATGGCGTAGTCGACCTTGAACTGGCCGATCAGCTGGGTCGCGGTGGAGCCGACCACGGCGCCGTCGGCGCGGCGCACCGTGCCGCCGGCCACCACCACCTCGATGCGCGGATGGCGGTAGAGCAGCATCGCGACGTTGAGGTTGTTGGTGATGACCAGCAGGTCCTCATGCGAGGTCAGCGCGCTCGCGACCTCTTCCGTGGTGGTGCCGATATTGATGAACAGCGAGCAGCCGTTCGGAATCCGTGCCGCCGCGGCCGCGCCGATCGCCTTCTTTTCCTCGGCGGCGACGAAGCGGCGCGCCTCGTAAGCGAGGTTCTCGACGCCCGAGGCGATGATCGCGCCGCCATGGATGCGGGTCAGCGAGCGCTGGTCGCAGAGATCGTTGAGGTCCTTGCGGATGGTCTGCGCCGACACCTCGAACCGCTTGGCGAGGTCTTCGACCATGACCCGGCCGAACGCGCGCGCGATGTTGAGGATTTCAGTCTGGCGATGGGAGAGTCCGGCCACGGCGGCCCCCTTGAAACGGCGAGTCGCCCATGGTGCGACCGTTCGGCACGGAGGTCAACGTGCAGTGCCGGGTCAGGGAAGGCCTGGGCGAAGGTGGACGCTTCGCCCGGGCCATGCGCAATGACGCGAAGGCGTTCTACGATGCCATCTGCATGGATTGACCGGCGAGCAGCCGGCGCGCCGCGCGCTCGGCCTCGCGCGCATTGCGGAAGATCTGGCCTTCAAGGCGGTCAAAAAGGTGCGATGCAGCAAAGAACTGATAACCACGCGTATCGCGCACCACGATACCCGCCGTCTGCGAACTCACTTCGATCACGTAACTGTCGGACATTGTCAGCCTCGGTTTGACTTCGGCCCGACAACGGAGTCGCTGGCTGTTTGTTCCTCGATTATTTTGCGCGGCGAAGCGCCAAAAACTCCGGGTTTTTGCAATCAAACCACGCTCCGGACCCAGTTTCGACGCGTTTCCTTTCCCACCGAATCAGCGGCACTGGCGCGCGGAGGATGTCAGGTTTCGATCGTCGCGCCGTCGCGCTGAATCGGTTGCGGATGGCCCTGCTCGTCGATCGAGACATAGGTGAAATTGCCGTCGGTGACGAGGATCGACTGCTGCTCGCGGCGGCGCAGCACCCAGGCCTCGAGATGCACCGTGATCGAGGTGCGGCCGATGCGCACCAGATTGGCGTGGACGGAGACGAGATCGCCGACATTGACCGCCTTGCGGAAGTTCATCGCGTCGATCGCGACCGTCACGGTGCGCGACTTCGCCACCTTGGAGGCGAACACGCCGCCACCGAGATCCATCTGGCTGAGCAGCCAGCCGCCGAAGATGTCGCCATTGGCATTGGTGTCGGCCGGCATCGCCAGCGTGCGGATGCAGAGATCGCCCTTCGGCTCGGCGTCGTTGCTCAGCGGCGCGTGAGCGTGGGCGTCGGTCACTTGCGAGCCGGTCACTTGCGAATCGCTCACTTGAATGCCTCCCAGCCGGGATCCGGCGCAAATCGTCCGCCGAACTTGCGCATCAAGGCCTGCATGGCCGACACCACATCGTCGACGCCGCGGCTGCGCGCATAGTTGAGCGGGCCGCCGCGGAACGGGGCATAGCCGGTGCCGAAGATCATCGCGCCGTCGACCATATCGGGATTGTCGACGATGCCCTCGCGCAAGGCGGCGATGCAGACATTCGAGATCGGCAGCACCAGGCGGTCGATCATCTCATCGGTGACCCGGGGACCGGTCTCCGGCAGCGGCGCCTTTTCCGCCTTGCCGTCCTTCCAGGTGTAGAAGCCCTTGCCGGTCTTGCGGCCGAGCTCGCCTTTGGCGACTTTTTCACGCAACCATGCAGGCGTCGGCGGCAGCGTGTCGCCGAACTTCGAGCGCAGCATGTCGCCGACATCGAGGCAGATATCGAGGCCGACCTGGTCGGCGAGTTCGATCGGCCCCATCGGCATGCCGAACTCGACGGCGGCCGCGTCGATCAGGCGCTGGTCGGTCTTCTCGTCCAGCATCATCATCGCTTCCAGCATGTAGGGCGTCAGCGCGCGGTTGACGAGGAAGCCCGGCGAGCTCTTCACCGGCAGCGGCAGGCGGTCGATGGCGCCGACGAACGCGAGCGCCTCCTTGAGCATCGCCGCATCGGTGCCGTCATGGCTGACGACCTCGACGAGTTGCAGCCGCGACACCGGATTGAAGAAGTGCAGGCCGAGCAGCCGCTCCGGCCGTGCCAGCGTGGTGCGCAGATCCTGCAGCGGGATGCTCGACGTATTGGTGGCGAGGATCGCGCCGGGCTTCATCTTCGGCTCGAGAGAGGCATAGACCTTCTGCTTCAGCTCGAGCTTTTCCGGCACCGCCTCGATGAACAGATCGGCATTGCGGACGCCGTCGCCGTCCATGTCGGGGATCAGCCGGTCGAGCGCGTCGCGCTGGTCGATCCGCTTGCGCATAATCTTGCCGAACAACTCTGACGCTCGTTTCATGGCGCCCGCGATCGGCTCGGCCTTCATGTCGACCAAGGTCACGAGCATGTCCTGGTTGGCGCACCAGGTCGCGATATCGCCGCCCATCGCGCCGGCGCCGATGACATGGACGTGCGCAACCTTGTTGCCGCTGCCGGCGAGCTTCTTCATCTGCTCTCGCAGGAAGAACACACGGATCAGGTTCTGCGCGGTCGGCGTCACCATCAGATTGGCGAACGAGGCCTTCTCCGCATTCAGCATCGCCGAGCGGTTGCCGGCGTGCTTCTCCCACAGATCGATCAGCGCATAGGGCGCCGGGTAATGCTTGCGCGGCGCGGCCTTCTCGGCCTCGCTGCGCATCCGGGAGGCGAGGAAGCCCCTGACCGGACCAAGATTGAGAATCGAGTTGAGCGCGCCCGGCCTGGCGCGCTTCAGCCGGCCGAACACCGCATCCTTCACCGCGTTGCGGACATGGCGCTCCTGGGTGACGGCGTCGACCAGGCCGAGCGCCTTGGCGCGGCGCGCGTCGATGGTCTTGCCGGTCAGCATCAAGGTCATCGCCTGCATCGGGTTGACCAGCTCGGTGAAGCGCACGGTGCCGCCAAGACCTGGATGCAGGCCGAGCATCACCTCTGGGAAACCGAACCTGGCATCGTCGATCGCGATCCGCATCTGGCAGGCCAGCGCGACCTCGAGGCCGCCGCCGAGGCAGAAGCCGTGGATGACGGCGACCGAGGGCACGCGCAGCGCCTCGAGCCGGTCGATCACCGCATGGGCGCGGCCGATCGCGGTCTCGACCGCGCTGGAATCGCTGGCGCCGCGAAACTCATTGACGTCAGCGCCGGCGATGAAGCCGCTTGGCTTGGCCGAGCGCACCACGAGACCCGTCGGCCGCTGGTTCTCCAGCGCCGCGACGATGGCATCGAGCTCCTCGAGTAGATCGGCGGACAGCGTGTTGGCGCTGGCGCCGGCGCGGTCGAACAGCAGCCAGGCGATACCGTCGTCATCGCGCGTCAGCTTGAAATTCTTGTAGGGGCTGTCGGCGGCAGGCTCCGGCCCGAGCTCGCGATCGGCGAGAAGGTCCATGATCCGTGAATCCATGATCACACCGTCTCTATCAACATCGCGCCGCCCTGCCCGCCACCGATGCATTCGGTGGCGACGCCGCGCCTGGTGCCGAGCCGCTTCATCGCATTGACCAGATGCAGCACGATGCGGTTGCCGCTGGTGCCGACCGGATGGCCGAGGCTGATCGCGCCGCCGTCGACGTTCAACTTCGCGCGGTCGATCTCGCCGGCCGCGCCATCGAGGCCAAGGATCTCGCGGCAGAATTTTTCGTCGTTCCATGCCGCGAGGCAGCCCAGCACCTGGGTGGCGAAGGCCTCGTTCAGCTCCCAGGTCTCGACATCCTGCAAGGTCAGGCTATTGCGCTTGAGCAGCGCGCTCGCCGAGAGCACCGGGCCGAGGCCCATGATCGAGGGATCGAGCGCCGACCATTGGCTGTCGAGGATGACGGCCTTCGGCGTCAGCCCGTGCTTGGCCACCGCCTTCTCGGACGCCAGGATCACCCAGGAGGCGCCGTCGGTGATCTGCGAGGAATTGCCGGCGGTGACCTGGCCCCACGGACGCTCGAACACCGGCTTCAGCTTCGCCAGGGTCTCGGGGGTCGAGTCCGGGCGGACACCGTCGTCATGGTCGAAGAACTTGCCGTCGCGGGAGAACGCGATCTCGACCTCGCCCTTGAGAAAGCCCTGCTTCTGCGCGTTGGCCAGCCGCTGATGGCTCTCGGCAGCATATGCATCGGACTGGGCGCGGGTGATGCCGAAGAGATGACCGACCTTCTCGGCGGTCTGCCCCATGTTGAGCTCGGTGATCGGGTCGGTCAGCCCGCGCTCGAGGCCGATGATCGGCTTGAAGTAGCTCGGCTTCACCTTCAGCGCCGCGGCGATCTTGGCGCCGAGCCCCTTCGCGCCGGCGAAGCCGGCAAACCAGCGCACGCCGGAATTGGGCCAGACCAGCGGCGCGTGGCTCAAGGCTTCGGCACCGCCGGCGAGGATCAGGTCGGAGATGCCCTCGCGGATGTAGCGATAGCCGGTGTCGATCGACTGCATGCCGGAGCCGCAATTGATCTGCACCGTGAAGGCGACCATCTGTTCGCCCATGCCGAGCCTGAGCGCCGCAACCCGTGCCGGGTTCATCTCGTCGGCGATCACGTTGACGCAGCCGAGGATGACCTGGTCGAAGGCGGTGGGCGCGAAAGGCTGCCGTGCCAGCAGCGGCCGACCGCATTGCACGGCAAGATCGACCGGGGTGAACGGGCCGGGACCGGAGCGCGCCTTCAGGAACGGCGTCCGGCTGCCGTCGACGATAAAGACTGGTCGCGCCATCAGCTCGCCGCCCTCTGCTCACCAAGCTCCTGGAAGAACTGATGCACGTCAGCGGATTTCTTGTAAATCGGGGACAGCGCCTCCGGCGCAAAATCATCGACCTCGATGACTTTGGCGACGGCCTCGTGGGCAGCGGCAAGCTTCTCGCCGTCGGCCTCGGTGATAACGCCCTTCTTGACCGCCTCCTTCCAGTCATGCAGACGCGCCGCGCGCAGCTGCTTAGCGGCATCCTCGGCCTCGGTGACGAGGCGGAAGGCTTTCTCCAGCCTTGCGATGCCGCCGTCATCCTCGACAAAGGCGAGGTCCGGCGTCAGGCGGTCGCGCGCCGCCGACGGCGATAGCACGAGCTGCGCGCATTGCTGCACGACGCGGTCCGTCGGGCCCGTGACGCGGGCGCCGAACGGCTGGATCAGGAATTTCAGCAGCCAAGCCATCGGGCGGTTCGGCAGATTGGCGAAGATTTCCGCAAAGCGGTTCTCGATGGTCTTGAAGCCGGATGCCATGCACCATTCGAGCGCGGGAAGATCCGCCTTCTGCCGGCCCTCGTCCTGCCAGCGTTTCAAAGCAGCGGAGAGCAAATACAGCTCGGACAGGATGTCGCCGAAGCGTGCCGAGAGCATCTCCTTGCGCTTCAGCGCGCCGCCGAGGGTGAGCAGCGCCATGTCGGCGCACAGCGCGAACGCCGACGAATAGCGCGACAGCTGGCGATAGAACTCGGTCGCATCGCCGGCATCCGGCGCCGGTGCGAACATCCCAAAACTCCAGCTGCGGCCCCAGGCGCGGAACATGGTTGCAAAGCTGTGGCCGACATGCTTCCAGAACGCGGTGTCGAACGCGGTCAGACCCTTGTCGCGGTCGGTCTCGCCGAGCGCGTTCATCTCCAGCAACAGATAGGGATGCGCGCGGATCGCGCCCTGCCCGAACACGATCAGATTGCGGGTCAGGATGTTGGCGCCCTCGACCGTGATGCCGACCGGCACCGAGCGGTAGAGCCCGCCGAGATAATTCTGCGGCCCGTCGATCACGGCTTTGCCGCCATGGATGTCCATGGCGTCATCGATCGCGATCCGCATCCGCTCGGTGGCGTGCAACTTCATGATCCCGGAGATGACGGCGGGATGATGCCCCTCGTTCAGTGCGGCGCAGGTCAGCCGCCGTGCGGCGTCGAGCAGATAGGCCGTGCCGGCGATACGCGCGAGCGGCTCCTCGATGCCTTCGAATTTCGAGATCGAGATGCCGAACTGCTCGCGGACGCGGGCATAGGCGCCGGTGGTACGCGCGGCATAGGCAGCGCCGGCCGCCGACAGCGACGGCAGCGAGATGCCGCGGCCGGCGGCAAGCGCCGTCATCAGCATCTTCCAGCCCTGACCGAGCCGTGCCTCGCCGCCGATGATGTAGTCGAGCGGGATGAAGACGTCCTTGCCCCAGTTCGGGCCGTTCTGGAACACCTGCATCGCCGGCAGATGGCGGTGGCCGATCGACACGCCCGGCAGATGGGTCGGGATCAGCGCGACGGTGATGCCGAGCTCTTCCTCGCTGCCGACGAGGTGATCGGGATCATAGGCCTTGAAGGCAAGGCCGAGCAGCGTCGCGACCGGGCCGAGCGTGATGTAGCGCTTGTGCCAGTTGAGCCTCAAGCCGAGCACCTCACGGCCTTCGAAATTGCCCTTGCAGATGATGCCGGTGTCGATCATCGAGGCGGCGTCGGAGCCTGCCTCCGGGCTGGTCAGGCCGAAGCAGGGAATGTCCTGTCCGGAGGCGAGGCGCGGCAGCCATTTGTCCTGCTGCTCCTTGGTGCCGAAGCGCATCAAGAGCTCTCCGGGCCCGAGCGAGTTCGGCACCATCACGGTGACGGCCGCGGTCAGCGAGCGCGACGAGATCTTGCGCACCACCTCGGAATGCGCGTAGGGCGAGAAGCCGAGGCCGCCGAATTCCTTCGGGATGATCATGCCGAAGAATTTTTTGGCCTTGATGAAAGCCCAGACCTCGGGCGGCAGATCGCGCCATTCCCAGTTGATCTTCCACTCGTCGAGCATCCTGCAGAGCTCGTCGACCGGACCGTGCAGGAAGGCTTGCTCTTCCTCGGTCAATCTGGCCGGCGCGAACGCCAGCAATTTCGACCAGTCGGGGTTGCCGGTGAATAGATCGGCGTCCCACCAGACGTCGCCGGCTTCCAGCGCCTCGCGCTCGGTGTCCGACATCGTCGGCAGCACGCCACGCGCCCAGGAGAAGATCGGTTTTGTCATATAGTCGCGGCGGAAGCTCATGGCGGATCCCTCATGAAACGGCGGCGCGGATGGGTGATCTTATCGGAAAGTGCCGTTCACCGGTGAACACTTCGCTTCGCAGATAAAGCGAAATTGACGCGGCCCAGGCGCCATTCTGTTAACGGCAGGCCACGGGTTCAGTTCCGAAAGCTGAGCTGCGACAATCAGGTAGCCGGGGATGGCGCAGACGCCATCCCCATGCAGGACGAGCTAGGCGGGCCCCGCTCCCTGGGTTGCGGTATAGACCGCGTAGAGCGACTGGCTTGCGGCCATGAACAGACGGTTGCGCTTGGGACCACCGAAGGTGATGTTGCCGCAGACCTCGGGCAGCCGGATGCGGCCGAGCAGCTTGCCTTCCGGCGACCACACCGTCACGCCGCTGTAACCGACCGCGCGACCGGCATTGCTCGAGCACCAGACATTGCCGTTGACGTCGCAGCGGATGCCGTCCGGTCCGCACTTCACGCCGTCGATCGTGAAATCGCTGAACCGCTTGCCGTTGGAAAGCTTGTTGTCGGCGCCGACATCGAACACGAAAACGTCGCCCTTGCCGCCGGGTCCGCTATCGCCCGGTCCCTTGCCGGTCGAGACCACGTAGAGCTTCTTGTAGTCGGGCGAGAAGCAGAGGCCGTTCGGGTCCGGCACCTGGTCCTCGCTGACCACGAGATCGACGCGGCCGGACGGGTCGATGCGGTAGCAATTGGTCGGCAGCTCGCGCTTGGCCGGGACGAAGCCCGCCGGCTGGCCGATCCGGGGATTGAGCTTGCCGGCCGGATTGCTCGGACCGCCCGCGGCATCAGGCTCGCCCTCATAGAGCTGGCCGCCATAGGGCGGATCGGTGAACCAGTAGCTGCCGTCGGGATGCGCGACGACGTCGTTCGGCGAGTTCAGCCGCTTGCCTTGATAGGAATCCGCGAGCACGGTCGCGGTGCCGTCATTCTCGTAGCGCGTCACGCGACGGGTGAGATGTTCGCAGGACAGCTGGCGGCCCTGGAAGTCGAACGAATTGCCGTTCGAGTAGTTCGACGGCGTGCGGAAGACGCTGACATGGCCGTCATCTTCCGACCAGCGCATCTGCCGGTTGTTCGGGATGTCGCTCCACAGCAGATAGCGGCCCTGCGAACTCCAGGCCGGGCCTTCCGCCCACAACAGGCCGGTATAGAGGCGCTTGATCGAGGTGTTGGGCTGGGCAAGGTCGTTGAAGGACGGATCGACCGCGATGATGTCGGGGTCCCAGAAATAGGTGGTCGGCGCACCGCGCGGACTGAAGTCGCGCGGCGGGCTGGTGATCGTCGTCGGCGGCCCGACCGGCGCGGGCGCGTTCTGGGCCAGCGCGCTGCCGATGCCCGCGACGGCGGCGGCGGAAACCGCCAGTCCCTGAACCAGCGTGCGCCGTGAAACATTCGGATCGCGTTGTTCTTCGTTCGGATCGCTCCGCTCGTGGCGTGTCATCGCATCCTCCCACTCTGTTGGCCGGCCGTTGATCCGGCCTGGCGAGTGGAGGTTAGACTGCTCTCGGAGAGGTTGCGAGTGACGGTTTTTCATCCCCGCGCGCGGAAATTTCACATTGTTGTGGTGCGGGCCGTCGTTGCGGAGCGACGTCTCTTACCGCGCCCCGCTTGCGGGGAGAGGTCGAAATTCAAGCGCAGCTTGAATTTCGGGTGAGGGGGTACAGGTCTCACGACCATCACAACTGGTGGAAGCAGCCCCTCACCCTACCCTCTAAGAGCGAGCTTCGCTCGTCTCGACCCCGTGAAGAACGGGGAGAGGGAGGATAGAGCAGCACTCAATCCGGCCGGATCATCTCGAACATGTTTTCCGGCTTGATCTCGAAGTAGTCGCCGCGGCGGCCGGCGCGGACGATCGGGTGCGCGAGGCCGGTCTGGTAGACGCCGTCCTTGATGAAGGCCTTGTCGATGTGGACGGCCACGACCTCGCCGAGCGTCAGCCAGGCCTCGGCCTTCTTGCCGTCAGCGCCCTGGAGCTGGACGATCTGGCTCACCTTGCATTCGAACGACACCGGGCTTTCGGCGACCCGCGGCACGTTGACAAGCTTGCCGGCGACCTGCGTGAGCCCCGCGAGCCTGAACTCGTCGACATCACGCGCGACATGCGCCGCGGTCGCGTTCATGTGCTTGGCGAGATCCATCGTCGCCAGATTCCAGACGAACTCGCCGGTGTCCTGGATGTTGGCGACGCTATCCTTCCAGTTGGTGGAGGAGAAGCCGATGATCGGCGGCACGTAGCAAAAGGCGTTGAAGAAGCTGTAGGGCGCGAGGTTGACGTTGCCGCCCTTGTCGCGCGAGGAGATCCAGCCGATCGGCCGCGGCGCCACGATGGCGTTGAACGGGTCGTGCTTCAGGCCGTGGCCGTTCTTCGGCTCGTAGAAATGCAGGTCTTTGGCGGTCACGATTGCGTCCTCGTCATTCCGGGATGGTCCGTAAGGACCAGACCCGGAATCTCGAGATTCCACAATGCGCGATTGCGCATTGGGGTTCGATGCTTACGCATCGCCCCGGAATGACAAAGGAGTCAACTGACGAAAATGTCAGTGCTGGCGCTCAAGGGCTGGCGCTCAATTGGCGCGGCCGCGCGGCGACAGGCCGGCGATCACGAAATCGATCATCTGGTCGATGGTCGGGCCCGGCTTGGTGGCACATTGGGCGATCATCTGCGGGTGGAAGAACCGCATCATCGCGGTGCAGGCGCACAGCGAGGCGAGCTGCAGGTCCTTGATCTCGAACTCCCCCGACGCGGCTCCTTGCGCGATCACCTCGCCGATAATGGAGGCGATACACTCCATATGCGCGACGCAGACGTCCCAGTCCTCCTGCATCGCGATCTCGACCATCTCGTGCATCTTGGAATCGCCGACATAGCGCTCGGTGTTCATGCGATTGATGGTCGTCATCATCTGGCGCAATCGTGGCGCCGCCGGCCCTTCCGAGCGCGCGATGCGCCGGGCCTCGATCTCGACCTCGCCCATCAGGCCGCGGGCCACGCCCTCGTGGATCGACTTCTTCGAATCGAAGAAGCGGTACACGTTGGCGGGGCTCATCCGCAGCTCTTTGGCGATGTCGGCGACCGTCGTCTTCTGATACCCGATCTGCCGGAACAAGCGCTCCGCCACCACGAGAATCCGCTCGCGGGTGTCGGTTTCGCTATGTTCCGAGATCAGCGTCATGTTGGGCCTGCTCAATCTTCAATTATTCGGCCGCTTCAGCAAGCGAAAATGCGCGTTGCGCATCGCCGGCATGCTGCGGCGCAGTATCGGTTTGCTCGGAGCCGCTTTCCTCGAGGGTCTTGCGGAACCAGAGGGCGTAAAGGCCCGGCAGATACAGCAAGGTCAGGAAAGTCGCAACAAACAAACCGCCCATGATGGTGATCGCCATCGGGCCCCAGAACGCCGAGCGCGACAGGGGGATCATGGCGAGGATGGCGGCCAGGGCCGTCAGCACCACCGGCCGGGCGCGCCGGACGGTGGCTTCGACGATCGCCTCGCGCCGGGTCAGGCCGGACGCCACGTCGCTCTCGATCTGGTCGACCAGGATCACGGCGTTGCGCATGATCATGCCGGCGAGCGCGATCAGGCCGAGCAGCGCCACGAAGCCGAACGGCTGGTTGGCGACGTTGAGCCCCAGCGAGGCGCCGACGATGCCGAGCGGCGCGGTCAGGAACACCAGGAACAGGCGCGAGAAGCTCTGCAGCTGGATCATCAGCAGCGTCAGCATCACCATCACCATCACGGGGAAGAGGATGAAGATCGACGCATTGCCCTTGGCGGATTCCTCGAACGCCCCGCCCGGCTCGATCCGGTAGGCCGGCTCGAGATGGGCCTGGACGTCCTTCAGCTTCGGCGAGATCTGGTTGGTGACGTCGGGCGCCTGCACGCCGTCGACGACGTCGGAGCGCACGGTGATCGCCATGTCGCGGTTGCGCCGCCACAGGATCGGCTCCTCATGCGCATATTCGATCTTGGCAATCTGCTGCAGCGGGACGGCGACGCCGTTGCGCGTGGTGATGGTGAGATCGCCGACGCGGCCGAGATCGAGCCGCTCGGACGGCACCGCGCGGGCGACCACGCCGACTTTCTCGATGCCGTCGCGGATCGTGGTGACCGGCGCGCCCGAGATCAACATAGCCAGCGCCTGCGAGACGTCCTGCGGGGTCAGGCCGAGCGCGCGCGCCCGATCCTGGTCAACGGCGAGCTTCAGGTAGGGCGATTGCTCGTTCCAGTCGAGCTGGACGTCCTTGACGTTCTTGTTCTGGCGCATGACGTCGCGCACCTGGTAGGCGATGTCGCGCACCTTGTTGGCATCGGGGCCGATCACGCGGAACTGGACCGGGAAGCCGACCGGCGGACCGAAATTGAAGCGGTCGACCCGGACCCGCGCCTCGTTCAAAGCGCCGTCGGCGGCAGCCTGCTCGATCTTGGCCTTGACGCGCTCGCGCGCCTCGACGTTCTTGGCGAGGATCACGATCTCGGCAAAGGCCTCGTTCGGCAGCTGCGGGTTGAGGCCGAGCCAGAAGCGCGGCGAGCCCTGGCCGACATAGGCGGTGTAGGTCTGGATGTCGTCATCGCCCTTCAGCAGCCCTTCGGCCTGCTTCACCGCCTTCTCGGTGACGTTGAAGGCGGTGCCCTCGGGCAGACGCAGCTGCAGGAACAGCTCGGGCCGCTCCGACAGCGGGAAGAACTGCTGCTGGACGTGGCCGAACGCAACGATGGAGGCAACGAAGACGCCGACGGTCGCCGCCACCACCTTGATGCGGTGATCGACGCACCACTGCACGACGCTGCGCAGGCCGCGATACATCCGCGTCTCGTAGATCGCGTGCGGATCGTGGTTCTGGTGCACCTTGATGTTGGGCAACAGCTTGACGCCGATATAGGGCGTGAAGATCACCGCGACGAACCAGGAGGCGACCAGCGAGATCGCCACGATCCAGAAGATGCCGCCGGCATATTCGCCGACCGCAGAATTGGCAAAGCCGATGGGGAGGAAGCCAGCGGCCGTGACCAGCGTTCCCGTGAGCATCGGAAACGCGGTGGATTCCCAGGCAAAGGACGCCGCCTTCATGCGGTCCCAGCCCTGCTCCATCTTCACGACCATCATCTCGACCGCGATAATGGCGTCGTCGACCAAAAGGCCGAGCGCAATGATCAGCGCGCCGAGCGTGATACGGTGCAGGTCGAGCGACATTGCGTTCATCACGATGAAGACGATGCCGAGCACCAGCGGCACCGACAGCGCGACCACGATGCCGGTGCGCCAGCCGAGCGCGACAAAGGAGACGAACAGCACGATCGCGAGCGCCTCGACGAAGGAGTGCACGAACTCGCCGACGGCGTGCTCGACCACCTTGGGCTGGTCGGCGATCTGCTGGACATCGACGCCCTGCGGCACCGCCTTCAGGAACTCGGCGGTCGCCTTCTGGACCTCCTTGCCGAGCTCGAGGATGTTGGCGCCCTTGGCGGTGACGACGCCGATGCCGAGCGCCGGCTTGCCTTCCTGACGCACCTTGAAGCTCGGCGGATCGACATAGCCGTGGCTTACGGTCGCGATATCGCCGAGCCGGAACACGCGGCCGTTGCTCTCGACCGGCGTCTCGGCAACCGCCTTGACGCCGTCAAGCGCGCCGGTGACGCGCAGCGGCACGCGCTGCGATGAGCTCTCGACGGTACCGGCCGGGGTGACGTTATTCTGCTTGGCGAGCGAATCGAACAGCGCCTGCGGCGTGATGCCGAGCGTCGCCAGCTTGGCATGCGAGAACTCGACGAAAATACGCTCGTCCTGGGTGCCGTACAGATCGATCTTGGTGACGCCGGGCACCTTCAGCAGGCGCTGGCGAAAGCCCTCCGCGACCTTCTTGAGCTGCGCATAATTGGCGCCGTCGCCGGTCATCATATAGAGGATCGAATCGACGTCGGAGAATTCGTCGTTGACGACGGGACCGAGGATGCCGGAGGGCAGCTCGCCCTGCACATCGACCAGCTTCTTGCGCAACAGATAGAAGAGATAGGGTACGTCCTTCGGCGAGGTCGAATCCTTGAAGGAGACCTGCATCGCCGTGAAGCCCGGCTTGGAATAGGTCTGCACCTTGTCGAAGAACGGCAGCTCCTGCAGTTTCTTCTCGATCGGATCGGCGACCTGCATCTGCATTTCCTGCGAGGTCGCGCCCGGCCACATCACCGAGACGTTCACCACCTTGACGGTGAAGAACGGATCCTCGGCGCGGCCGAGCTTCTCATAGGAGAAGAAGCCGGCGGCGGCGAGGATGATCATCAGGAACAGGACCAGCGTCGGATGGCTGACCGCCCAGGCCGAAAGGTTGAAGCGCTTCATCGAACTCTCCAAGTTCTAGACCAGTCCCAGAACCGTTTCCGCTGCTATGCGAGGGTTAGAACGACAGCGACGACACGACCCGCACCTTCTGGCTCGGATCGAGTTTCTGCACACCGAGGGCGACCACCTTGGCGCCATCGTCGACGCCGCCGGAGATCACGACGTTGTTGCTCTCATAGGCCTTCACCTTGACCGGCTTCAGCGCGATGTCGCCCTTGTCGTCGACGATGTAGAGCGAGGGATCGCCGCCCTGGCTGTACAGCGCCGACAGCGGCAACTTGGCGACGCGCTCGCTCGCCTTGTCGGCCAGCGTCAGCGTCGCGGTCATGCCGAGCGAGACCGCCTCGTCCGCGTCCGGCAGCGAGAATTTTGCGAGATAGGTGCGGGTGGCGGGATCGGCCTGCGGCGCGACCTCGCGCAGCCTGGCGGCATAGCTCTTCTTGGCGTCCGACCACAGCGTCACCGTGGCTACGCCCGACCTGGCACGAGCAAGAAGCGTCTCGGGGATCGCGACGACAGCTTCCTTCTCGCCAAGTCGGGCGACACGGATCGAAGCCTGGCCCGCGGCAACCACCTGGCCGGGCTCGATCATGGTCGCTGTAACGACACCCCGGGTGTCGGCCACCAGCGTTGCATAAGAGAGGGAATTCCTGGTCAGCTCGACCGAGCGCTCGGCACGGTTCAGCCGCGCGCGGGCCTCGTCGCCGGCGGCCTTGGCGGAATCGAGTGCCGCGTCGGTGGTCCAGCCCTTGGCCTTCAGATCCTTGGCGCGCTGCTCGGCGGCGGCGGCCTGCGCCAGCACGCCGGTGGCGGCGCGGAATTCCGCCTCCGCCTGCTCGGCCTGCAGCTTCAGGTCGACCTCGTCGAGGGTGGCCAAGGGCTGGTCGACGTCGACTGTCTGTCCGACCTCGACCAGCCGCTTGGCCACCTTGCCGGCGACCCGAAAGCCCATATCGGCTTCGATACGGGGCTTGATGGTGCCGACAAAGCTGCGCTCAGGGGTTTCAGCTTCATAATGGACGGTCGCCACCAGAACGGGGCGCCCCGGATCGGCGTTTTCAGCCGCCTTTTCATTGCAGCCGGTCAGCGCGAACACCGCGAAAGCCAATGATGCTCCCGTCAAGAGCCTGTAATAGCTCGAGAAAACGGAACGAACGAACATCTGAAATCTCCTTCAGGCGACGACTGATGAAGAGTATCGATTTATCACTGATAAATGTCAATATTCGTCAGTGATAACCTATTCGTGAGGTTGGCCGTGATCAGGCTCCTCCGCCCGATACCTCGACTTTCGCTTCCGTCCTTTACGGTCCCGGAAGCACCGGCGTGCGAGGTTGCGGCGATGTCATGGATCTTTGCCCTTGGTTACGCCGGCTTCTTGGTCTGGTCGGTAGGCAGAGCGCGCGAACGCGCGGCTGAACATGCTGCGACTGGAATGCTGCGTTCGCCCCTCTATTGGTCTGGCGTAGGGCTCATCGGCGTTTTGGTCGCGCTGACGTTCGCCGAGCGCTACGCCCTGGCACAGGGCGGCGTCCTGATGTGGGCTTGGCTTGCCGCGCTCGGCACCACGCTGGTCGCGATCTTCTTCGTGCGCCGCGCGCTGAAGTGGCGCTATCCGATCTAGCTAGCCCGGTCGCAGGATGGGTAGAGCGCAGCGAGACTCATCATCTCGCCGCGGTTGCCCAATGCTCTACCCATCGCAACCCGTCACGGCGCACGCGTCATCGCTACTTCGCGCCGGCGAACTCGGTCTTGGTCTCGTGGCTGCCGAGGAAAACCAGCAGGCCCGCGGCGAGCGGCAACAGCGACAACACCAACAGGCCGGTCGACGTGCTGCCGGTGGCTTCCTTGACCCAGCCGATCAGATAGGGCCCGCCGAAACCGGCGAGGTTGCCGATCGAGTTGATCAGCGCGATCGCGCCGGCGGCAGCGGTGCCGGAGAGCCAGGCGGTCGGCAGCGTCCAGAACACCGCGAAGGTGCAGAACACGCCGATCGCGGCGACCGTCAGCACCACCATCGTCATGACCGGATCGGTGATGTAGCTGGAGACCGCGAGCGCCAGCGCGGTCAGCAGCAGCGGCGCGCCGACATGGAACACGCGCTCGCGGGTGGCATCGGAACGGCGCGCCCACAGGATCATCGCGACGGTGCCGAATGCGTACGGGATCGCGGTGACGAAGCCGGTCTGCGCGTTGGTCAGACCGAACGCCTTGACGATCTGCGGCAGCCAGAACTGCATGCCGTAGAGCGAGGCGACGAAACCGAAATAGATCGCGCTGAGCGCCAGCACCTTGGGCGAGGACAGCGCCTCGCCCAAGGTGAAATGCTTCGCCGCCTGCTTGGCCGCGACCTCGGCGTCGAGCTTTGCCTTGAGCCACGCCTTCTGCTCGGCCGAGAGCCACTCGGCCTTCTCCGGCCGGTCGGTCAGATAGAACCAGGTGACGATGCCGAGCAGCACCGAGGGAATGCCCTCGATGACGAACAGCCACTGCCAGCCCTTCAAGCCCATCACGCCGTCGAGGCCGAGCAACAGGCCGGAGATCGGCGCGCCGATCACGGTCGAAATCGGCACCGCGAGCGCGAAGGCGGCGAGGAAGCGCGCACGATACTCGGCCGGATACCAGTAGGTCAGATAGAGGATGATGCCGGGGAAGAAGCCGGCCTCGGCGACGCCGAGGAAGAAGCGCAGCGCGTAGAAGCTGTGCTCGTCATAGACCGCCGCCATCAACGCCGAGAGGACGCCCCAGCTCACCATGATGCGGGCGATCCACTTGCTGGCGCCGAACCGCTCCAGCGCCAGATTGCTCGGCACCTCGAAGATGAAATAGCCGATGAAGAAGATGCCGGCGCCGAACGAGAACACCACCGGCGAGAACTTCAACTCGCTGTTCATGGTGAGCGCAGCGAAACCGAGATTGACGCGGTCGAGATAGGAGAAGAAGTAGGCCAGGATCAGGAACGGGATCAGCCGCCAGGAGATCGCGCGGATCGTCGACGTCTCGATCTCGCTGCGGGCGCCGCGATCGGGCGCGATGGTAGCTGTCTGGCTCATGAGCTTTCCCCGGGTGTTGCTTACCGTGAGGATTATTGGCTGGCCCCACATTGAGCAATGGCAAAAACTCATAGCTCACAGCGCAAACGGGAAACCTGTGCGTTTTGTGCACGGCGTCATTGCGAGCGAAGCGAAGCAATCCACTTATCCGCTTGTGGCGCGATTGCTTCGCTGCGCTCGCAATGACGGAGCCACCCTATTCAGCCAGCTGGAAGCGCTCGAAGCGGTCGAGCTCTTCCTCGATGCGCCGCTTCAGCTCCTTGCGTGCCGCCTGCTTCTTGCCGTTGCCGACCCAGCTCCATTTCTGCATCAGGAGCTTCTTGTTCTGCCGGTCGGTCTTGAGGTCGAGGGCGGCGACGACGTCGTCGCCGACCAGCACCGGCAGCGCGAAATAGCCGAACAGGCGCTTCTCCTTCGGCACATAGGCCTCGAAACGGTGGCCATAGCCGAAGAACAGCTCGGTGCGCTTGCGCTGGATGATCAGCGGATCGAACGGCGAGAGGATGTGGACCAGGGTGGGATCACCCTCGCCGGTCGCGTCCAGCACCTCGGGCCGCGCCCAATGCTCCTGCTTGCCGGCGCCATCGAGCGCGATCCGCACCAGCTCCTTGCGGCGCACCCTCGCCTCGATCAGGCTGCGCACCGCCTTCTTGCTCGGCGCGTCGAGATGGCAGATCGAATCCAGGCTGACGATGCCCTGTGAGCGCAGCGCGCGGTCGAGCAGATAGGCCGTCCGGGCCGAGGCCGGGGCCGGCTTCGGCGGCTTGTCCCAGCCGAAGTGCCGGGTCATCAACTCATAGGTCTTCAGCATGCCGGCGCGCTCGCTGATCGTGACCACGCCGCCGTAGAAGGCGAGCTGCAGCGCGCGCTTGGAGGGCTTGCGGCTCTGCCAGAGATGCTCCTTCTCGGTCAGCACGTCGTCATCGATGTCGCGGATCGTCAGCGGACCGGCACGAAGCAGCCGCAGCACCTTGCGCGTATCCGCCGGGGTCACCGACGAGAACCATTTGTGGCCCTCGCGCTTGTGCGCCTTCATCGCCGGCAGGAAGAAGCCGATGTCCTTGGACGGAATGTAGGACAGCGCGTGCGTCCAGTACTCGAACACGCTCTTGTCCCGGCTCTGCGCCTGCTTGAGGTCGGCGCGGCGGTAGTCCGGAATGCGGCTGAACAGGATGTGGTGATGGCAGCGCTCGATCACGTTGATGGTGTCGATCTGCACATAGCCGAGATGATCGACGGCGGCCGCCACCGCTGACGCCCCCTCGCCGAACGGCACCTGGGTATCGAGCCGCTGCGCGCGCAGCCAGATATGGCGGGCCACAGCATTGTTCAACGAAAGGGGTTCGGCGGCGCGGGACATTGCCCCAGCAATGTAGTGAGATTCGCGCAGCTGTGGAGAGCCGCGCGGCGGAAATCAGCTCCGCATCATTCGGAACGGCTACGTCGATCCGACGACCCGCCGCAACCACGGAACGTCCCCGATCGCCGCCGCGAGCGCGGCGCTTTCTCCATGGAAGATGCGGGACGAATGACCGCCGACCGGAAACCAGCCACGGCCATCTTCGACGTCCCGCCGATATTCCTCGAAGCCGATGCTGCCGTCCGGGCGAAGGAAGATATCGACGCAGCGCGAGGCAGCTTCGTCATTGATCGAGCGGAGGACACGATTGACGTTGGCCATGATGTCCTCGCTTCCCGTCTGCCTGCCTGGCGCAAGGCGGGGCGGCACACCCAACCGTGACCCAGATCACATTCCGGGCTTTGAACCGGTCCTATTCTTCCAGCATCAAAACGACAGCAAGCCGGATTGGCTAGCCCGACATTTGAGGACGAAAACCATGACCCGCTCTTTTTCCTTGTCTTTTCTGACGATCGGCGCCGCGCTGTCGATGACGGCGGGCGTCGCACTGGCCGGCAGCGAGGCCGTTCCTGCCGCACAGATTCTCAATGCGCTGAAGCCGAAGTCGGCCACCCGCGGCCTTTCCGCCGGCACGCAGGTCGACCTCGCGGCTTCCGCCAAGGAGGCAAGCTTCCTCAACACCGTCCGCAACCGGCAGACCCGTTCGTTGTCGCGCGTTGAACGCCAGGAGATCGCCGACATCGCGGCGAACAAGCCGAAGATCGATCTGGAGATCCACTTCGACTACAACTCGGCCGACATCAGCAAGGGCTCGACCCAGGCGGTGCAGGAGCTCGGCAAGGCACTGTCCGATGCCAGCATGAAGGGCTCGACCTTCGTCGTCGCCGGCCACACCGACGCGATCGGCGGCGAGGCCTATAACCAGGACCTGTCGGAGCGCCGCGCCGACACCATCAAGAAATTTCTGGTCGAACATTACGGCCTGAACGGCTCGGATCTCGTGACGGTCGGCTACGGAAAGACCCGGCCGAAGGACCCGAGCGCGCCGATGGACCCGACCAATCGACGCGTGCAGGTCGTCAACATGGATACCAAGACCGCCTCGCAGTAATCTCCCGCAGCCCCGATCCGCCTGCCATGCCCGGCAGGCGGATCACTACTTCAAAGACCGTCATATCCAGCCCTGAAACAGCATCAGGCGGTTGAACGTCGCCATCGACGTCTCGATGACAGCGGCCGTGACCGGCAGCATCGCAACAAACCCTACGCATCCAACCGCAACGAACGCCCACAGCAGCCAGCGCGGCGCACCCTTGCGCGTCAAGGCGTAGACCAGCACGAAACTCGCGGTGGTCGCCGCGGGGAGATAGTAATAGATGAAACCGAGCGTGCGCGGCAGCAGCGCCCAGGCGAGATACGGGCCGAGGTAGAACGCCAGCACGAGAAATGCATCACGGCCGCGCCCGACGATCCAGTCGCGCAGCGCAATGATCAGCGCGATCAATGCCGGCCACAGCACCACCGGGTTGCCGAGAAGCACGATCGCGGCGAACCTGTCATCGCCGACCTTCTCGAACAGGTACCAGACCGGGCGCACCAGGAACGGCCAGGACGGCCATGAGCTCATATAGGTGTGGCCCGCGATGGCGGCCGTGGTGTTGTCGGCAAAGATGCGACGCTGCGCCTCCATGATATCCGTGAACGAGAGGCCGTAGAGCGGCACGAAGGTCGCGAGATAGACGGCCGCCGGGATCAGCACGAAGCAGACCATGAAGTGCGGAACACGAAAATCCGGCCACAGCTCCGGCCGGTACCAATCCTCCGCATTGGCGTCGGCAAAGCGCGTGCGCCAGCCCTGCATCAAGCGGATCGCAGCGACGATCGCGATGCAGGTCGCGAGCACGAACAGCCCGCTCCATTTGCAGGCACTGGCAAGCCCCGCGAACAGCCCCGCCAGCGCAAGGGCGAATTGCGGCTGCTGTTGCCTGAAGCCGTGGACGAACGCCGCGATCGCGAACAGGCCGAAAGCGAGCGCGAAAATATCCAGCATCGCGATCCGCGACTGCACGAACAGCATCTGGTTGAAGAAGGCGAGCAGCGCGGCAGCGATCGCGCGTTGCTGCGACGCGAACAGCGCAAGCCCGCCGAGATAGACGCCGACCAGCGCCAGCGCACCGAACAGCGCCGCGGGATAGCGCCATCCCAGCGGCCCATCGCCGAATGCCTTGATCGAGAGGGCGATGATCTCCTTGGCAAGCGGCGGATGCATCGGATTGAGGATCGGGCCCTCGCGCACCGGCAGCAGCATCTGCCGCGCCGCCGGCACGTAATGCACCTCGTCGAAATAGAGCTTGTCCGGCGCCGTGATCCCGAGCAGCAGCACGACATGGGCGACGATGAAGACGATTGCTGCGACGATCGCCGTGCGCGCGGCGGGACGTCGCGGAACAGAAGGAGATTTGGATACGGTGTTCAAAGGGCAAGCATGGTGCGAGGGGAACACAGCTTGTGACAAATATACGATATCAGCTGCATCCGCGATCCGTCGCCACGGTCATGTGACGGAACCATCGATGCCCATACTGTCATGCGCCGCTTCATGCGGGCATCGAGTACGCCGCGGCCTGTCGGCCGAGCACCGAAATCTCTGGAATGCTGGATCGCCCGGTCCCGTCTACGCCAAGGCTTCGACGAGGCCACGAATCCCTGGCTCGCCGAAGCTTTAGCGAAGGCGGCGAGCCGGGCGGTGCCAGCGAAGCCCTGCCTTACGCCGCCGCGTCGCCCTCATAGGCCTGGCGCAGACCTTCGATATCGAGCTTGATCATCCCGAGCACGGCCTGCATCACGCGCGCAGCGCCGCCGGCGTCGGACCCGCCGAGATATTGGCGGACCGCCGCCGGCACGATCTGCCATGCGACGCCATAGCGATCGCGCAGCCAGCCACACTGCTCGGCGGTGCCGCCGGCCGCGAGCAACGCGTCCCACAGGCGATCGACCTCGGCCTGGTCGACACAGTCGATCGCGAACGAGACCGCGTGGGTATGCTCCATCCTCATCCCGCCGTTCAGCGCCATGAAGCGCTGACCGGCGAGCGTGAATTCGACCAGCAGCACCGTGCCGGCCTTTCCGCCGGGGCTGTCGATGACATTCTTCTGGACGGTCTCGATCCGCGAACCGGGCAGCAGCGAGACGTAGAAGTTCGCGGCCTCCTCGGCCTCGCCGTTGAACCACAGGCAGGGAGATACCTTCGACATGCTGAGCTCCTCGTGATGGCGGGATGCGATCAGGCGGTCGCCGCGGCGGACTGCGCCTTCATCGCCGCCTCGACGTCCATCCACATCACTTCCCAGATGTGACCATCGGGATCCTCGAAGCTGCGGCCGTACATGAAGCCGTAATCCTGCTGCGGCGACGGATCGGCGCTGCCGCCCGCGCCCGTTGCCTTGGCGACGTAGCCGTCGACCGCGTCGCGGCTGTCGGCGGACAGGCAGATCAGCACTTCGCTCGTGGTTTTGGTGTCGGCAATTTTCTTCGGGGTGAATTCGCGGAACTTGTCGTGCGTCAGCAGCATGACGTGAATCGTGTCGGAGATCACCATGCAGGAGGCGGTGTGGTCGGAAAATTGCGCGTTCTTGGTCGCGCCGATCGCCTCATAGAAGGCGGTCGCGTGGGCGAGATTGCTGACCGGCAGGTTGACGAAGATCATTGTCGGCTTGGCCATGAAAGGCGCTCCTTTTCGCGGGGTTGTGCCCCGAGGACGAACCGCCTCGCCGCGTCCCGACATCACCGCGCCGATTTTTCTTGCGGCGTCCTGCCGCAGGGTGACGTCAGGTCACAATCGGTGTCGGCATGGTCAGGAATGCCCGCGTCACATGCCAGAACAGCTCCCGATTGGTGGCAAGCGCCACCGAATGGGCGGTGCCGGGCAGGATGATGAACTGCCGATCGCCGTTCGGCAGCTTGTTGAAGAACTCCTCGAGGTCCGGAACCGCGGCGATGCCGTCATATTCGCCGCGAACCAGCAGCACCGGCGCCAGCACCCTCTCCGGATGCACCACCGGCAAATTGGCGGTCATGTCGAGATAGGTGCCGGTCGGGATCTGGTCGCCGAACTGCATCTCGACATCGGCCAGCAGCTCGACCACGGCGGGGTCCGACGTGCCGGGCCTGTCGCGGGTCGCGATCGAGCGGATCATGTCGCGGTCGCGCTTGCGCATGTTGTGGCTGCGGTAATAGGCGAGTTGCTCGGCGCGCTTTGCCAGCGTCGGCGAGCCCTCCCCCTTGTAGGTGAAGGCCGCGAACACCAGCCGGTCGATGCGCTCGGGTGCGGCCATCGCGAATGCGCCGGCCCGCAGCGCGCCCGAGGATTCGCCGACGAAGTGATATCGCTCCTGCCCGGTCTCGCGCGCGATCACCTCGACCGCGGCCTTCAGATCCTCGACGCCGCTCGCGATGTCCGCATTGCCCGACGTGCGGCCGGACTTGCCGTAGTTCTCGTGGTCCATGGTCCAGCAATCGAAGCCGTAGCGGGCAAATGTGTTCAGCAGCGAATACTCGCCCTTGCCCGGCACCGTGAGGTCGAACACCCGCGATGTCACCGACGAGCCGTGGACGAAGAACACCACGGGCCGCGCCGGCTCGCCCGGCTTCGGCGCGCCGATCCGCTTGCGGAACATCCACAAGGGGATGTCATCCTTCTTCGCCCAGTATTCGTTGCTCCATATTT
The DNA here is from genome assembly GCF_054059095.1 of Bradyrhizobium sp. USDA 4510. NCBI lineage: Bacteria > Pseudomonadati > Pseudomonadota > Alphaproteobacteria > Hyphomicrobiales > Nitrobacteraceae > Bradyrhizobium > Bradyrhizobium sp. USDA 4510. The sequence goes on from NZ_JBSSBT010000001.1 coordinate 6,254,269, forward strand.
CTCCTTCGGCAGGAACCGCGGTGGCGGCCCGTGCCGACGCTGCGCCGAACACGCCGGCGGCCGTTGCAATGCCGATGCCTTTGATCATGCTGCGCCGCGAATGGTCAGATGACATCATGGTTCGCTCCCTTCCGGATTTCTTCGTCCGATACGGCGCGATCGAGCATAGCAGCGGGCATGTCCGGTTGCGCGACGGGCGCATCTCGCCTCCGCCAATCCGATGCACGATTTTGTGAATGCGTTTTCCGGCAAACGGCGCGGACGACGGGCGGACTTGGTCCTAGTCTCCGCGGCGATCCGACCGGAAAAATCCGGCGAGAAGTGGGAGCGAAGAATGAGCAGCAATCTCACCGACGATGAACTTGCCGCCTTGATGCCCTCCGAACTGTGCCAGCACCAGACGCCGATCCCGACCCAGATCGTCTCCAGCGACGAATTCTATCCCGATCCGCAGAACGAACGTCAGCGCGAGGTCGAGGCGCGGCTGCTCGCGATGGCCGACGATCTCGGCGGCAAGCAGGGCCTCGACCGCCGCAGATTCTTCCAGACCGCGGCCGGCATGGCCGCCTGCTTCGTCGCGATGAACCAGGTCTATGGGGAGCTGTTCGCCGTGACGCCGGCGGAGGCCGCGACACCCGCAATGGCGCAGGAGCGCGCCAACTCCCTCAAAGACCAGTTCATCATGGACATGCACACGCATTTCCTGCGCGACGACACCCGCATCATGGGTTTTGTGGAAATGCGCAAGGCGGTCGGCAAGGCCGGCTGGAACAAGGAGCTCAACGATCACGAGCAGACCATCGAGGATCTCAAGTTCGACAACTACAAGAAGGAGATGTTTCTCGATTCCGACACCAAGATCGCGCTGATCTCCTCGGCGCCGTCGGATATCGAGCAGGACTGGTTCCTGACCAACGAGCAGATGGCCGACGCGCGCAAGAAAATGAACGACGAGGCCGGCTCGCGGCGCGTGTTCTGCCACGCCATCTTCACGCCCGGGCAGCCCGGCTGGCTCGACAAGCTCGACGCCGCATTGGCGCTGAAGCCGGAATCCTGCAAGGGCTACACGATCGGCGACAACACCCACAAGGAGATCAGCCGCTACCCCTGGCGGCTGGACGACGAGAAGGTCGCCTACAAGGGTTATGAGAAGATGGTGAAGGCGGGCATCAAGAACGTCTGCGTCCACAAGGGACTGTTTCCGCCCGGGATAGAGAAGCAGTATCCGAATCTGCGCGGCTTCGCCGACGTTGCCGATGTCGGAAAGGCCGCCAAGGACTGGCCGCAGCTCAACTTCATCATCTACCACTCGGCCTATCGCCATGTCGGCGGCGATCCGAAGGTCGCGCTCGCCGAGTTCGAGCGCACCGGCCGCATCGCCTGGACCTCGGATCTCGCCGACATCCCGGCGCAGTACGGCGTCAACAATGTCTATGGCGACGTCGGACAATTGTTCGCGACCACGCTGGTCGCCGAGCCCAATGTCTGCGCCGCGCTGATGGGTACCTTGATCAAGGGGCTCGGCGCCGACCACGTCTGCTGGGGTACCGATGCGCTGTGGACCGGCGCGCCGCAATGGCAAATCGAGGGCCTGCGGCGGCTGGAGATCCCCGAGATGATGCAGAAGAAGTTCGGCTATGCACCGCTCGGCCCCGCCGACGGGCCGGTGAAGACGGCGATCTTCGGCGACAACAACGCCCGGCTCTACAACATCCAGCCGAAGCGCGCGATGCTCGACCTCAAGGGCGATCGCTTTGCGATGATGAAGGCGCAGTATGAGAAGGCTGGCGTAGAGCCGTCGAACACGCGTTACGGCTATGTGGTGCCGAACGGTGTGATCGATCACCGGGTGTTTGCGTAGGGGTTAGGCCCCGTCATTGCGAGCGCAGCGAAGCAATCCATATCTCTGCTCGGGGACAGATGGATTGCTTCGTCACAGCGCAAAATTGCTTGCAATTTTGTCGCGAGCCCCTCGCAATGACGGAAAAGGTCATCGCCCCGTAAATCTCGGCTTGCGCTTCTCGCTGAACGCCCTGGCGCCTTCCTTGAGGTCGTCGCTGTCCTTGATGGCGTCGAGCTGCCGGCGCACCTCGGCGACCGTCTCCAGCGGCCCCTTCGGCATCGCGTCACGGGCGAGCTTCTTGAGCGCCTGCACCACCAGCGGCGCGTTGCCCGCGATCTTGGCCGCCAGCTCCAGCGCCGCCGCAAGGTGCTGCCCCGGTGGCGTGATGCGGTTAACGAAGCCGATCTGGTAGGCCCGCTCGGCCGACAGCTCCTCGCCGACAAGCAGGAACTCCATCGCGATCTTGTGCGGCATGCGGGCCAGCACCGAGGAGACACCGCCGCCGGTGGTGCCGATCTTGGCTTCCGGATAGACGAACCGCGTCGTCTCCGAGGCGACGCAGATGTCGGCCATCTGCACCAGAACGAAGCCGCCGCCCACCACCCAGCCCGACGTCGCCGCGATCACTGGCTTGTCGAGCTCGACACCGAGCCCGGGCACCGCCTGCCACATATTGGCGGGGAAATCCCGGACGTCGGCGCCGACACAGAAGTACTTCTCCTCGGCCGAAGCCAGCACCGCGACGCGGTCATCGCTGTCGCGAAAGCGCCGCCAGGCTTGCTGCAACTCGTCGCACAGCGCATTGTTGAGCGCGTTGTGCGAGGAGACGCGGTCCATCGTGATGGTCGCGACGTGGTCGGCGCTCTCGTAACGCACGAGCGTCATGCTGGCCTCCTCCCCCGGACTGTCATTCCGGGGCACGCGAAGCGTGAACCGGAATCTCGACGCAAATGTCGCGGCTATTTCTTCTCGTCGGGATGGCGGTGCACCGGGTCGACCCACAGCACGGTCTCCGGCTTCTCGATCGGCTCGATATCGAGGTTGATCGCAACCGCCTCGCCGTCGGAGCGCACCAGCACGCATTCCAGCACCTCGTCGCGGCTGGCATTGATCTCCTGATGCGGCACGTAGGGCGGCACGAAGATGAAATCGCCGGGGCCGGCCTCGGCGGTGAACTGCAGCTTCTCGCCCCAGCGCATCCGCGCCTTGCCCTTCACGACATAGATGATGCTTTCGAGATGGCCGTGATGATGCGCGCCGGTCTTGGCATCCGGCTTGATGCTGACGGTGCCTGCCCACAATTTCTGCGCCCCGACCCGGGCAAAATTGATCGCGGCCTTGCGGTCCATGCCGGCGGTCGACGGCACGTTCGGATCGAGCTGGTTGCCGGGAATCACGCGGACGCCGTCGTGCTTCCAGCGCTCGTCGTCGTGATGGTGATGGTCGTGGGAATGGGTGTGATCGTGGGAACCGCTCATCATTCTTGCTTTCGTTGGCCTGATTTCGTGCGTGGAACGCTAGCGAAAAGCAGCCGCGCAGGCGAGCGGAAAATCGGAACCTCGCCGAATCGGAACATCGCCATGTTCCGGCGCGTTACCTCAGCGTATTCCGAAGGAGTAATTTCATGGGTAGCGCGACCGATAGGATCAAGGGCACGGCCAACGAGGCGATCGGCAGGTTCAAGCGGCGTCTTGGCAAGGTCACCGGCTCTCCGGCGATGCAGGGCCGAGGCGCGATCCTGGAAGCCAAGGGCAAGGGACAGAAGGCACTCGGCGGCATCAAGAGGATTGTCGGCAGGGTGACCTCAGCGGCTCACTGGCCTCGCTGAACGAGAGATGACACGGCCGCCCCATCAAGCCGGCCGATCGAGCATGAACGACGCTGCTCAGCCGCGCGGGCGCGGATGCGCCAGCACATCCGGGTTCACGACATTGGTCGGCGTGCCGGCCGCGTAGGCCAATATCTGGTCGAAGATGTCGGTGAACTGGATTTCGTACTCGTCGCGCGAGACGTAGCCGAGATGCGGCGTGCAGACCACATTGTCCATGTTGAGCAGCGGGTCCGCCGTGTCGCGCAGCGGCTCCTTCTCGTAGACGTCGATCGCGGCCATGCCTGGCCGGCCGGCACGCAACGCATTGACCAGCGCGCCGGGCTCGATCAGCGGCGCGCGGCTGGTGTTGACGATCAGCGCGGTCTGCTTCATCCGCGCGAGGTCTTCCGCCTTGACGATGCCGCGCGTCGCGTCGACCAGCCGCATATGCAGCGACAGCACGTCGCAGCGGGCGAAGAAATCCGCCTTGCTGGCTGATGTCTCATAGCCGTCGGCACGCGCCTTCGCCATCGCCGGCTCGCGCGCCCAGACCAGCACGTTCATGCCGAACGCCTTGCCATAGCCCGCGACCACGGCGCCGATGCGGCCGTAGCCATAGATGCCGAGCGTCTTGCCGCGCAGCGTATGACCGACGCCGATCTGCCACTTGCCGGACTTGAGTGCCGCCATCTGTTGCGGGATCGCGCGCATCGCCGCGAGGATCATGCCCCAGGTGAACTCGGCAGTGGCGTAGGACGGCGTATCGGCATGCTGGCTCGACGACACGATGATGCCGAGCCGCGTGCAGGTGTCGATGTCGATATGCGGATAGACGCTGCGCTGGCTGATCAGCTTCAGCTTCGGCAGACGTTCGAGCAGCGGGGTGCGGATCTGGGTGCGCTCGCGGATCAGGACCAGCGCGTCGGTATCGCGCAGCCGTTCGGCGAGCGCATCGACGTCCTGGACATGATCGTTCCAGATCTTGACGTCATACCCGTCGAGCTTGCGGTAGCAATCGAGGGTGCGCAGCGTGTCGAAATAATCGTCGAGGATCGAAATCTTCATCGCTGCGCCCCTGTTGCTGTGGGCCGGTTACTTGACGCCCATCGGCTTATTTGACGCCAAGCAGTTCGACGTCGAACAACAGCGTGGCGTTCGGCGGGATCACGCCGCCGGCGCCGCGCGCGCCGTAGCCGAGGTTCGGCGGGATGATCAGGGTGCGCTTGCCGCCGACCTTCATGGTGGCGACGCCCTCGTCCCAGCCCTTGATCACGTGACCCTGGCCGATCGGAAACTCGAACGGCTCGTTGCGATCGACGGAGGAGTCGAATTTCTTGCCCTTCTGGCCGTTCTCGTAGAGCCAGCCGGTATAGTGCATGACGCAGGTCTGGCCGGTCTTCGGCGAGGCGCCGGTGCCGACCTTGCTGTCGATGATCTGGAGGCCTGAAGCTGTGGTCATGGGCTTTCCTGCAGTTTGGGCCGTTGCCGACCCGCTGACAACGGACGTGGAGACTGCCGCCGCGAGGCCGGCGAATGCAGTCTTGATGATCGTGCGTCGGGAAGATCGCATCTTGCACCTCTCGTGAAGGACGGCCGTCTCTAGCCCAGTGCGGGTCGAATCCCTAGCCATTTTTCAGTGACCGGCCATGCCGCCGTCGCGGTCCAGCGCAAAATCGCCGATCAATGGCGACGACGCGCCCGCGATGAGATCACCGATCAGTTGCGCCGCCAGATACGAGTAGGTGATGCCGGTGACGGGCTTCCGCGGGGCAGGACTAGCACCATCCCCGCGACAACACCTTGTTTCCGCCGGCCCCTGATCGGCCGCGACAATCAGTAGCCGAGCGCGCAGCCGTCCTTGCGCGGATCGGAGCCGCCGGTCAGCGTCCCCTTGTCCCAATCGATCCAGATGCCCTGCCCGCCGCCGAGCGGCGCGACCACGCTGGTGGTCTTGTGACCGATCTTCTTCAGGCCTTCGACGATCTCCGCCGGCACAGAGTCCTCGAGCTGGTAGACGCCTTCGTAGTGCAGGCCGCGCGGCATATCGATGGCTTCCTGAATGTCGCAGCCATAGTCGAGCATGTTGGTCAGCACACGGGTCTGGCCGACCGGCTGGTACTGCCCGCCCATCACGCCGTACGGCATCAGCGCACGGCCGTTCCTGGTGACCAGCGCCGGGATGATGGTGTGCAGCGGACGCTTGCCCGGTGCGATGCAATTCGGATGTCCGGGCTGGATGCGGAAGCCGCCGGCGCGGTTCTGCAGCAGGACGCCGGTCTTGTTGGAGACGATCGCCGAGCCGAACGAATGCGCGATCGAATTGATGAACGAGCAGACGTTGCGATCCTTGTCGACCACCGTGATGTAGACCGTCGACGGATTCATCGGCGGCGCGACGTTCGGCAGTTCGAGCAGCCGGTCCATCCGGATGTTCTTGATGTGCTCTTCGGCGAATTCCCTGGCGAGGATGCCGGCAACGTCGACATGCACGTGCTGGGGATCGCCGATATGCTGCTCGCGCATCATGTAGGCGATGCGTGCCGCCTCGGCCTCGAGATGGAAGCGCTCGATGCTGAGCGGCTTGAACTTGGTCAGGTCGAAGCGCGACAGGATGTTGAGCATGACCAGCATGGTGATGCCGGGGCCGTTCGGCGGGCACTGCCAGACGTCGTAGCCCTTGTACATCGTGCCGATCGGCGAGGTCGCCTCGGTCGAGTGCGCGGCGAAGTCCTCGAGCGTGTGCAGGCCGCCGATGCCGCGCAGCGTGTCGACCATGTCGGCGGCGATCTCGCCGCTATAGAAGGCGTCGCGGCCCTTTTGCGCGATCGCGCGCAGCGTCTTGCCGAGCTCGGGCTGGCGGATCACGTCGCCGGCAACCGCGGGCCTGCCGTGCGGCAACAGATAGCGCTCGGTGTTGGTGCCGTTCTTCAGCTTCTCGAAGCCGTTCTTCCAGTCGAAGGCGATGCGCGGCGCGACCACGTAGCCCTCTTCGGCGGCCTTGATCGCGGGCTGCAGCAGCCGGTCGAAGCCGAACTTGCCGTGGTCCTTCAGGATCACGTCCCAGGCATCGACCGCGCCGGGAATGCTGACCGCATGTGCCGAGGTCAGCGGCACCGAATGGATCTTGCGCTCGAGATACCAGTCGGCGGTCGCCGCCATCGGCGCCCGGCCGCTGCCGTTATAGGCGGTGATCTTGCCTTCTCCCCGCGGCTGGATCAGCGCGAAGCAGTCGCCGCCGATGCCGGTCGATTGCGGCTCGATGACGCCGAGCAGCGCGCAGGCTGCAACCGCCGCGTCGGCGGCCGTGCCGCCCTCGCGCATCACCTCGATGGCCGCGAGCGCCGCTTCCGGATGCGACGTCGCCACCATCGCGTTCTGGGCGTGGACCGTGGAACGGCCGGCGAAATGGAAATTCCTCATAACGGAGTGCTCGCTTGATCGTGATGGTCTGATGCGGCTGCGGCGGATGATGCCAAGGGAGTACAAAGTACATGGCACACTCATCCCCGGCTGAGCAATGCCTGGCATGCCAGGGGAATTATCCCGACAATGCATGGCTTTGTGGGTTTCGCCGGCCTGGCCGGCCTGATAAACCCCGGCGATGCCCTTCAAGGTCGCCGCCTTCTACCAGTTCGCCGCGCTGCCGGACTTCCGCGCGCTGCGCGAGCCGCTGCGCGCGTTCTGCGCCGCGCTCGATCTCAAGGGCAGCGTGCTGCTCGCCCATGAGGGCATCAACGGCACCATTGCCGGCACCGACCAAGGCATCGATGACTTCGTTGCGGAGCTCAGGCACGGAGCGCTGTTCGGCGGCCGCCTCGACAATCTCGAGCTGAAGTTCTCCGAAGCGGCGCAGATGCCATTCCAGCGGCTCAAGGTGCGGCTGAAAAAGGAGATCGTCACGCTCGGCGACACCACGGTCGATCCGACGCGGCAGGTCGGCACCTATGTCGATGCCGCCGACTGGAACGAGCTGATCGCCGCGCCTGACATCGTGGTACTCGATACCCGCAACGCGTTCGAGGTCGCGATGGGCACGTTCGAAGGCGCGGTGGATCCCAGGATCGCGAGCTTTGGACAATTCAAGGAATTTGCGGCGCGAAACCTCGATCCGGCCAAGCACCGCAGGATTGCGATGTTCTGCACCGGCGGCATCCGCTGCGAGAAGGCCAGCGCCTATCTGCTCGCGCAAGGTTTTGCCGAGGTCTATCACCTCAAGGGCGGCATTCTGAAATATCTCGAGGAAACCCCGCAGCTGGACAGCCGCTGGCGCGGCGACTGTTTTGTGTTCGACGAGCGTGTCGCGCTCGGCCACGGCCTGCGCGAGCGTGCGGGTGCGCGTTCGAGCGACGCGGAGCGCGAGAGTACCCCCTGCGAGGCTGCCGTCCATGAATGACACGGCCAAGCTGAGCGAGCGGATCGATGCGCTGGAGGTTCGCCTGACCTATCAGGACGAGGCCATCGAGACGCTGAACCAGACCATCACGGCACAATGGAAGCAGATCGACGCGCTGACGCGCCAGATCGCCGAGTTGCGCGACCGGCTTCAGGAGGCCGAACGCCAGGCGCCCGGCCCCGCCAACGAACGCCCACCGCACTATTGATCGGTGCCGCCGGACCGCGGCAGCACCAGCTACATGTTGCTCACCTGACGCATCGGCTTCGCGCCGCTGAAGAACAGGCTGGACAACCGCTGCACCATCGCCGTGGCGCGGCTGCCTTCGAGACCAGGGCGAACGCACAGCAGGCGCTTCTGCAACGGAAGCTCCGGAAGATAATAGTCCTTCGCCGAGATCAGCGAGGACGGGATCATCCGCTCGGGGCACGCCGTCAGGCCGTACCCGGCCCGGGCGGCTTCCAGTCGCAGCTGGTGGTTCGGGCTCCTGAACACGATCTTGTACGTGATGTTGTGCTTGGTGAGCGTCCGGATCATCCAGTCGTCACCTGGCCAGGCCAGGATCGGGATCGGGGCGCCCGGCCGCAGCACAAAATCGCGCGATCGCACCCACACCGACCGCTCCTCGGCTTCGGCGGCGATCGTCACCTCGTCTTCGTTCTCCTGCGAAGGGTTGCTGTAGACGAACGCGATGTCGATGTAGCCGTCGATCACCCCCCTGATGACGGCCGGTGACATGTCGGCGTGCAGCAGAACGTCGGCGAGTGCATCGGAGGGATGCAGCTTCAGGAATTCCTCCGCGAGCATCGTGCTGATTCCCAGCCGCAACGGCTGGGGTCCTTCATGATTGCCGCCGAGCCGAAGCAGTTGATCGTTGGCTTCGAGGATGCGCCTCGCCTGCTGCACGGCGACCTTGCCGAGCTCGGTGGTCGTGGTGCCGTTTGCGGTTCTGACGAAGAGTGCGCCACCAATCAGGCTTTGCAGGCGCTTGACCTGCGAACTGATCGCCGGCTGGCTGAGGCCGAGACGCTCCCCGGCTTTCGACAGGCTGCCTGTCTCCGCGATCGCAACGACGGTACGAACGATTTCAGTAGGAATATTCAAATGCTGACGCGGTCTATGCATCGCGAGCCCTCCAGTCTCAGCACGGGACGCAATTCCAATCTCCACAGTATGCCATCAGGCTATACTAACATTTGGTTGCACTTTCGTTTAGCCACAATTACCCGCCAAGGCACTGATATTGCAGGTCATATGTATTGTTACGTGCATTGCTCCGCATATCACGGTATCCAACAACTACATCTCCACACGCTGCAGCACCTCAACCGCACCACACCCCGGGTTTTTGCGGGTATCGCATCAAATATTCTGATCGCCCCATAATGCTTCACTGACCCGATAAGTCTGAATTGCGGCCGCTGATTCGTGAAAGCGTTTTCATAGTTTTCCTTAATCAAAGCCTCGCAACGTGACGTCGTCGTTGGCGTTTCGAGGTGGGTTGCAATGACCAGTTTTTTTCGCTGCCGAAGCGGTGCGTCCGCCGTCGAATTCGCGCTGATGCTGCCGCTGTTTCTTGCCTTCATTTTCGGCATCATCGTCTTCGGCTCGTATCTCGCCATGGTGCATGGCGTTCAGCAACTCGCCGCCGAAGCGGCGCGGTCATCCATCGCGGGAATGACCGACACCGAACGCAACAGCCTCGCGACGAGCTATGTCACCGCCAACGCGTCGACCTATCCATTGCTCGTTCCCGGCAATCTCACGGTCAATGCCGCGCCGTCTCCATCGAATGCCAACGTCTACGTCGTGACGGTCAACTACAACGCGGCCGGCAACTTCATCTACAAGCTGCCCTTCGTCCCCGCCCCGGCGAGCACCATCGTCCGCTCCGCGGCGATTCAGTACGGGGGATTTTAGGATGAGAGGCGTCCTCATGCTGATGCGGCGCTTCGGCGCCGACGAACGAGGAAACTTCGCGATGATCAGCGCCGGCCTGATGACGCTCCTGATCGGGTGCGCCGGGCTCGCCATCGATCTCGGCACGATCTTCGCCGACCGGCGCAAGACGCAGAGCACCGCCGATCTCGCCGCGATCGTCGCCGCCGCCAACCTGAACAATCCGGTCAACGCCGCCACCGCGACGGTTACGCAGAACAAGTACCCGGCCAGTGCGCTGGTCAAGGTCGAGACAGGAACCTACACCGCAAACAGCGCCATCGCGCCGCAGGCCCGTTTCGTGACCCCGGCGGTCGGCACTCCCAACGCCGCGCGGGTCACGCTGAACACCCAGACCCCGCTCTACTTCGCGCGGTACCTCACCGGCGCGAGCAGCTTCACCATCAAGACGACCGCTACCGCGACATCGACCGAAATGGCCTCGTTCGCGATCGGGTCGAGGCTGCTCTCGGTCAACGGCGGCGCGCTCAATGCGCTGCTCGGCTCGATGCTCGGCACCACGCTGTCGCTCTCGGTGATGGACTACAATGCGCTGATCAGCGCCAAGATCGACGCCCTGGACTTCCTGTCGGCACTGGCGACCCGGGTCAACCTGACCGGCGTCACCTATAGCGACCTGCTGAGCAGCAACATCAAGGTCGGCGACATCGTCGCGTCGGCGCTGACCACCCAGCAGATCACCAACGGCGCCAACGCGGCGACCACAGCGCTGTCGACGATCTCCCAGGCCGTCACCGGCTCCACCACCAAGATTTCGCCGGGCACGCTGGTCGACCTCGGTCCCTTCGCCAATCTCACGGCGGGGCAGAAACCCAAGGTCGGCGCCAGCGTTTCGGTGTTCGACCTGATTTCCACGGTGGCCCAGATCGCCAACGGCAACCATCAGATCGCGACCTCGATCAATCTCGGCCTGCCCGGCATCGCCAACGTCTCCGTGATCGCAACGATCGGCGAGCGACCGGTCGGCTCGAGCTGGATCGCGATCGGCACCCAGGGTGTGAGCGTCCACACCGCGCAGACCAGGATCCTGGCGACGATCAATGTGCTCGGCTCCGGCACCGTGTCTGCGATCAATCTCCCGGTCTATGTCGAGGTCGCCTCGAGTACCGCGACACTCAACGCGGTGTCCTGCGGCCACCCCAACATCAACACCTCGCAGGTCACGATCGGCGTGACGCCTGGGATCGTGGATGCATGGATCGGCAACGTCACGATCGCCGACATGACCAACTTCACGACCAAGCCCAATCCGCCGCCGGCGACACTGGTCAACCTTGGTCTCGCCACCGTCACCGGCCTCGCCCATGCCGGCATGGGCAACACCACGCCGACCAATGTCAATTTCAGCTACAGCGACATCCAGTCGGGCACCAAGAAGACGGTGACGACGACCAACTTCCTTTCATCGCTGACAGGAAGTCTGCTCGGCGACCTCTCGCTGACCATCAATCTCGGCCCGCTCGGGCTGCCGATCCCGGGATTGGGGGCGCTCGTCATGAGCATCCTGAACGGCGTGACGAGTTCAGTCGATCAGGTGCTGGCGTCGCTGCTCGCGACGCTCGGCATCGGGCTCGGCCAGGTCGACGTTTGGGTGCTGGGCATCCGCTGCGATGGCGCCGTGCTGGTGAACTAGAGCATGATCCGGAAGAGTACGAAGCGGTTTTCCCTCGCGACAAACGCAAAGCGTTTGCGCGGAGATCATGCTCGAACAAGAAGCGAAAGCGCGACCATCGCGCTTGAGGGGACCGATCGCGACGGGCATCACATCGGGGGTAGGAGACTGCCGTGAGCACAACGATAAGATACAAGACCGACAGCCAACGAACGATCCTGCTGAAGCGCGGGACGATCTTCTTCCGCAACAGCAGTGTCGGATGTCTTGTGCTCAACCTCTCGACCGGCGGCGCGGGGCTCGCCGTGGAAAGCGACGTCGCAATCCCGCTCGCGTTCGACCTCGAGATCGAGAGCGAACCGATCCGGCGGCACTGCATTGTGGCCTGGCGCCTGGAGCGCCGGCTCGGCGTGACCTTCGAATCTGACCGGATGCAGCGCCCCGCAAGCGGCCCCGTCTAGACTATCCCGGCGATCACGGTATGCGGACGGGCCCGGTGCTCCGGGCCATCGCTCCGCGGCGAATAGTTCGCCGCATGTGGAACTCTCTTGGCATCGTGGTTAGCAGGCGCTGGCATACACCAGCTAATTGTCCCGATTGCCGTCGTGCTTTGACGGCGCGGGCTGCGTGGCGCTGACCGGATCGGAGGCCGGGAAGGTATCCTCGAGCCCCTCCTTCAGCCGGGTGCGGGCCTTGCGGTCGGCAGCCTGCGCCTCGTGCGGCTTCTCGGCATGCTTGTCGTGCGGGGCAGGATCGAATTTGTCGGCCATGTCGTCCCTCCATTCGGGGGACAACGCGGCCGCGCAAAGGGGGGTTCCAGAACCGCCTTGGCCCATTGCGCTGCAGCGTGTATCAGGGGCGCAAATTTGACCGTGATCAGGAACTATCCGCGTGCCCCAGGATCCCACCAAGAAGCCGCTCATCGACGTGCTATCGGGCCACCGCCAGGCCGTGCCGCCGCTCTGGATGATGCGGCAGGCCGGCCGCTATCTGCCGGAATATCGCGAGCTGCGCGCCAAGGCCGGCGGCTTCCTCGATCTCTGCTTCACGCCCGAATTCGCCGCCGAGGTCACGCTGCAGCCGATCCGCCGGTTCAACTTCGACGCCGCGATCATCTTCTCCGACATCCTGGTAATCCCCTACGCGCTCGGCCGCTCGGTGCGCTTCGAGGCCGGCGAAGGACCGCGGCTCGATCCGCTGGCAACGCCCGGCGAAATCGCGACGTTGGCAACCGATGCCAACTTCGACACGCTCGAGCCGGTTTTTGAAGCACTGCGCCGCGTCCGTCGCGAACTCGCCCCCGAGATCGCACTGATCGGCTTCTGCGGCGCACCGTGGACGGTTGCGACCTACATGGTGGCCGGACAGGGCACGCCGGACCAGGCACCCGCGCGGATGCTTGCCTACCGCCATCCGGATGCGTTCGCCAAGATCATCGACGTGCTGGTCGAGAACTCGATCCACTATCTCGTCGGCCAGTTGAAGGCCGGTGCCGACTGCCTGCAGATCTTCGACACCTGGGCCGGCGTGCTGCCGCCGCGCGAGTTCGCCCGCTGGGCGATCGAGCCGACCCGGCGCATCGTGGCCGGGGTGCGCAAGCAGGTCCCCGATGCCAGGATCATCGGCTTCCCGCGCGGCGCGGCAGGCATGCTGCCGGCCTATATCGAGCAAACCGGCGTCGATGCGGTCTCGATCGATTGGGCCACCGAGCCGTCGATGATCCGCGAGCGCGTGCAAAGCCGCGTCGCGGTGCAGGGCAATCTCGATCCGCTGGCCCTGATCGCCGGCGGCGCCGCGCTCGACCGCGCGGTGGACGATGTGCTGGAGAACTTCGGCAAGGGGCGGATGATCTTCAATCTCGGGCACGGCATCCTCCCCGAGACGCCGATCGCCCATGTCGAGCAGATGGTCGCACGGGTGCGCGCGTATAAGGGCTGACGTCCAGTCGCCCACTCTATCACCGTCACCGCGCGAAGGCTTCGCCTTTGTCGCTGGAGGAGCGCGCTCTTGCGCGCGTCTCGAAGGGTCGACGGCCCGGAGCTTTCCGAGCCGTCAGACCGGGGCCGTGCATCCTTCGAGACGCGCTACGCGCTCCTCAGAGCCTGACTGAAAAATGGGTGAGTGATCTCAGTGGGGTGTGATTCCATCGGATTTGCAAAGATTCGAGGGAGAGCACGATGCCCTGGACCAAGATCACTCGGGAGCAATATCGGCGGGACGATCTGCGTTATGCAAGCGATATGACCGATGCGGAGTGGGCGGTGATCAGACGCCTGTTGCCGCGAGCGAACCGGCGCGGCCGGCCGCGTAAGACGGAGCTGCGTCGTGTGATCGAAGCGATCCTCTATATCGTTTCGACCGGCTGCCAGTGGCGGGCGTTGCCGCAGGAGTTCTCGCCCTATTCGACGGTGCAGGGCTATTTTTATAGATGGCGGGATACAGGCCGGTGGCAGAGGATTGTCAGCGTGCTTGTCCGACGGGCGCGAAAAAAGCTTGGACGGACACCGAAGCCGACGGCAGCCGTGATCGACAGTCAAAGTGCGCCAACCACGCAAGCTGGCGGACCGCGCGGCTACGATGCAGGCAAGCGCATCTACGGCCGCAAGCGGCACATTGTGACGGATACCAATGGCCTCCTCCTTGGGGTTCATGTTCATCCCGCCAACGTTCAGGACTGCCATGGCGCCGTACCGCTGCTGAAGAACGTGCGGATGAACTTCCCCCGGCTGCGCCACGTCTTTGCCGACCGGATCTACCGCGGAAATCAACTCCTCGACGCGCTCTCAGACTGCGGTCCATGGACTGTCGAGATCGTCGAGCGGCCTCAAGGCGTCAAAGGCTTCCAGCTTCTGCCGAGGCGGTGGGTGGTTGAACGCACATTCGCTTGGTTCGGCAGATGCCGCCGCCTCGCCAAGGACTTCGAGGCGACGGTGGCAACCGAAGCTGCCTGGCTGCTGATTGCACACATCAGGCTCCTGACCCGCAGACTCGCGGCTGCAGCTAAGGTTGAGTGATTTATGAGTCAGACTCTCAGGATGACGGATGGCGTCCTACCTCGCATCCTCCAGGATCATGTCCGACGCTTTCTCCGCGATCATGATCGTCGGCGCATTGGTGTTGCCCGACATCAGGTCCGGCATGACGGACGCATCGACCACGCGCAGACCTTCGATGCCGCGCACCTTGAGCCGCTGGTCGACCACCGCGAGCGGATCGTTGCCCATCCGGCAGGTCGAGGTCGGATGATAGACCGTGCTTCCGGTGCGCCGGCAGAAATCGAGCAGGTCGTCGTCGCTGACCACCTTGGCGCCGGGATCGACCTCGCCCACTGAATAGGATTTCAGCGCCGGTGCCGCCAGGATCTTGCGCAGGATACGGATGCCGTCGATGAAGGCGCGGCGATCGGTCTCGGTCGCCAGATAGTTGATGCGGATTTCCGGCGGCACGCCCGGGTCCGCGCTCCTGATCTTCAGCGAACCGCGGCTCTCCGGACGCAGCTGGCAGACCGAGGCCGTGAAGCCCGAGAACGGATGCAGCTGCTCGCCCATCTTGTCGGTCGAGAACGGCAGGAAGTGGATCTGGATGTCGGGCGAGGCAAGCCGCGGGCTGGTCTTGAAGAACGCGCCCGAGGTGCCGGCGGCGATCGTCAGCGGCCCCTTGCGCAGCGCGGCGTAGCGGAGGCCCGCCATGACGCGGCGCACGGGATGATTGATGACGTCGTTCAGCGTGACGGTCTGCGCGCAGCGCGTGACGATGCGGACCTGCATGTGGTCCTGCAGGTCGTTGCCGACGCCGGGCGCATCGAGCACGATGTCGATGCCGTGCTGCTTCAACAGATCGGCAGGGCCGACGCCGGAGAGCTGCAACAATTGCGGCGAGTTGTACGCACCGCTCGATACCAGCACCTCCCTGCGCGCCTTGGCCTTGCGCAATTGCCCGTTCTGCTTGTAGGCGACGCCGCTCGCGCGCTTGCCGTCGAACAGGATGCGCTGCGCCAGCGCCGAGGTCTCGACATGAAGATTGCCGCGCGTCAACGCCGGCCGCAGATAGGACCGCGCCGTCGAGGCGCGCCGGCCGCGCCGCGTCGTGGTCTGGAAGAAGCCCGCGCCCTCCTGGGTCGCGCCGTTGAAATCCGGATTGGTGGGAATCCCGACCTCGGCTGCGGCATGCACGAAGGCCTCCGACAGCGGATCATGATGCCGCCAATCCGACACCGGCAGCGGGCCGCCGGCGCCGTGATAGGTGTTGGAGCCACGCTGCTGATCTTCCGCCTTCCGGAAATAGGGCAGGACGTCGTCATAGCCCCAGCCGGCATTGCCGCGCTGGCGCCAGCGGTCATAGTCCTCATGCTGGCCGCGCACATAGAGCAGGCCGTTGATCGAGCTGGAGCCGCCAAGCACCTTGCCGCGCGGCTGGAACACCTGCCGCCCGTTCAGGCCCGGCTCGGGCTCGGTTTGGTACATCCAGTTGACGGATTTTTCCTTGAACAGCTTGCCGTAGCCGAGCGGCACATGGATCCAGATGTTGCTGTCCTTCGGGCCGGCCTCGAGCAGCAGCACCGAGTGCTTGCCGTCAGCGCTCAGGCGGTTGGCGAGCACGCAACCGGCCGAGCCGGCACCGACGATGACGTAATCATACTCCGCCGCATCGCTATTGTTGTTCACTGGTTTCCCCCGGAATTTCTTTCTTCCGGTGGTACAGACAAAGCGCAGCCTTGAAAAGACTAGTGCCCTGCGCTGAGGTTCTGGAGCAGTTGCCCGACAAGCATACTGAGCTCGCCGGCATTGCGCGCGGCGCCGAAGACGTAGCGGTCCGGCCGCACGATGACGGCCGCGGAGTCATGCTGCCGCATCCAGTCCGCGAACAAACTGTCGCGTTCGACCACGGTCAGGATATCGCCTCGATCGGCGCTTTCGCCTGATGTGGCGATGACGACGCGCTCGCCCGACAGACGCTGCCAGGCGGCAGCGGACGCATCCGACAGCCACACCATCCGCTCCGCCGCCGTCGTCACGATCGCGAATTCCGGCTGCAGCAGATCGTCGAGCCGGCACGTCCGCCCATCCGGCGCGCGCACATGCGGCTGCACGAACAGCCGCCCGGCAAGCGCGGCATCGCGCGCGATCAGGCCGGAGACGAGATCGGGGATGAATTTCTGCCTGATGGTTTCGGCCTTGCCGGCCTTCAGGTCGGCGCGCAGCCGCATGTCGCGTTCGACGGCGGCCACCGGATCGAGCTCGCCGATGATCTTGCCGAACTCCTTGGCGCTGGCGACGACGGCGCGGACATGCGGCTTGCGCTCGATCTCGTAACTGTCGAGCAGCGCACCGCCCGCGTCGCCGCGAAGAACCAGCCGCAACTTCCAGGCCAGGTTCACCGCATCGCGGATACCGGCGCACAGCCCTTGCCCGAGGAACGGCGGCGTCTGGTGCACGGCATCGCCCATCAGCAGCACGCGGCGGTCGCGCCAGCGCCGGCCGAGCAGCGCGTGAAAGCGATAGACCGCCGAGCGCCAGATCGTCAGGTCGGAGATATCGGTGAAACCCTTGAGCAGCGTCACGACGTTGTCGGGCGCGCCGGCCACCTCGGGGTCCTCGCCGGGCAGCAGCTTGATCTCCCAGCGTCGCAAATTGCGCGGACCCGGCACGAAAGTGCCGGGACGCGACGGCCAGCAATACTGAAAGCTCTTGGCCGGCCGCTTGGCGGGATCGCTGGTCAGCGTGTCCACCACCATCCACCATTCATCGAAGGCGAGGTCGTCGAGGCCGATGCCGAGCTGCTTGCGGACGAAGCTGTTGGCGCCGTCGCAGCCGACCAGATAGCGCGCGCGGATCAAGAACTCCTCGCCGGTCTCGCGGCGTGCCGTCAGCATCACCGCGCCATCGTCCTGCTGCAGCGCCACGCCCGTGGCCGCAAGGAAAATGTCGGCATGCGGATAGTCGGCGAGCTTGTCGCGCAGCGCCTGCTCGACGTCCGGCTGCACGAAGGTCACGTTCGGAATCCAGCCGAGCGGAAACGGCGGCGGCATCGGATCGAAGATCTTGATGATCTCGCCGTCGACGCCGAGATAGTGCGAGCCGTTATGCGGAGCGATCGCCTGTTCCATGAAATCGCCGAGCCCGATCGCCTGCAGCACGCGCAGCGCCTCGTGGTCGAGCGTGATCGCGCGCGGCTTGTCGTAGATGTCGGCAACGCGCTCGACGACCGCAACGCGCAAGCCGGATTTCGCGAGCAGGTTGGCGAAGATGGCACCGACCGGCCCGAGGCCGATGATGGCCACGTCATGGATGGGATAATCGGCTGACAATGACATGCTACTTCGCGAGGTAGCTCTCGAGCGTCAGCGGCTTCGGCTTCACCTCGGGTTCGCGGATCGCGACACCTTCGAACGGCGTCGCCTCCTCGAACCAGGCCTGCCGCGCCGGCAACCCCCACGGGAACGAGATCGTGTGGTCGGACGGATCCCAGCCGACCGGCTCGTTCTCGATGTCCATGATCTGATAGTGGGTGTTGAACAGCTCGACGCGATGCCCGTCGGGATCGCGCATGTAGACATACATCGCGTGTCCCGGCCCATGACGCCCGGGGCCGCGTTCAACCGCCGCGCCATAGCCGAGCTCGCCGGCGACATCGCAGGCGTTGAGCAGATGATGAACTTCGGGCGCGAGAAATGCGAAATGATGCAGCCGCGGTCCGGCGCCGTTGAAGAACACGATGTCGTGCGGATTGCCCTTGCGCTGCAGGAACACGCCGCGCAGGTCGAAGGTATCAGCCGGCGCGATATATTCGCTGAGACGAAACCCTGCCGCGGTGTAGAACTCGCACGCCTTGCGCAGCTCCGGCGTCAGCACCTGGTAGTGATCGAGCCGCAGCGCCGAGCCGCCGGCATGGCGGGTGAATTTGGTGATCATGCGCGGCTCGACCGGCATGGTCGCGCAGAACTCCAGCGGCGTGCCGGCCGGATCGGTCGCGTGCAGGGTGCGGCCCTGATGCGGCACTTCGGCCCAGGCGGCCCGGCATCCCTGCGCTTCGAAGAAGGCCTTGAGCCGGTCGAGGTCATCGTCCTGAAAGACCCGCAGGCCGAGCCGTGCGCAGGCGGCGCCCTCGCCTTTGCGCAACGCAAGGCTGTGATGACAGGCCTCCTCGACGCCGCGGAAATAGAGTGTGCCGCCCTCCTCCGCGGTCAGGATCAGCCCGATCACCTTTTCGTAGAACTGCCGGCTCGCCGCAAGATCACGAACGCTCAGGACGACATGGCTGGCCCGCGTGATATGGAACCCGGGATCGTGGTTCGTCGTCGGGAGGCTCATGCGCACCTTCTGGTTTTTGCCGTTCGCGGGAACCCGACTCATCGCGAAAAACCCGCGGGGGATCAAGCAGCGCGGCGCGCGGCAAGCTTTGCCGATCCGTGACCTCGCGTCACGCATTTGTATCGATTTGTTAGCAATGCCTGCCGGTGGAACCGAAGGAGCGGCCCGCCGCGGCACGGTCCGTTCCAATAGTTCATAGTTTGTCAAAGGTTTGCAGAGAATTCTTCGCCACGGCGCCATGGCCAAACCGGGCAGGCAACGTAGTGATGCGTACCCATCTGAGATCATATTTCGCGCCCCTGTTCGCCGGCGACCTCGCGGCCTTCGGTGCACCACCGACGGATGAAGCGCTTGCCGGCCACATTCGCGCCGAACAGGTCTCGCTGGTGCTCGGCTATTCCTTCGGCATCATGCTGGCCAACGCCTGCAACGCGCTGGTGCTCGCGATTGCGCTGTGGCGATCGCCGGACTGGGCCTTTGCGCTGGTGTGGGCGGTCGCGGTGGGCAGCGCGGCGCTGTTCTTCGGCCTGCAGGCGCGGGCATCGCGCCGCATCGCCAAGCCGCAATTCGTGTCGCGCCGAACCATGTACCGGCTGGTGCGCAATGCGCTGGCGCTCGGGACGGCCTGGGGCGTCGTCCCCGTCGCCTTCTTCGCGAACGCATCGAGCGGCGCCCAGCTCGTCATCACCTGCCTGTGCGCCGGAATGCTGGCCGGCGGCGCCTTCGCGTTCTCCACCATCCCGATCGCCGCGATTGCGTTCACCGCGCCGATCTTCGTCGGCACCGCGATCTGCCTCGGCCGGGACGGCGATTTCGTCTACCTCCTGATGGCCGTGCTGGTGCTGGTCTATGGTTCGGTGCTGCTGCGCGGCGTGTTCGTCAACGCGTTCGAGTTCAGGCGGCGGGTCATCGCCCAGCACGAGGCCGAACGGACGGTGAGGCAGGATCCGCTGACGCATCTGCCGAACCGCGTCGCCTTCAATGAAGCGCTCAACGGCGCACTGAACCGGCTGGCGCGGTCGGGCGAGGAATTCGCGGTGCTGCTGCTCGATCTGGATCGCTTCAAGGAGGTCAACGACAGGTTCGGCCATCCGGCAGGCGACGAGTTCCTGGTGCAGGTGGCCGCCCGGCTGCAGCGCTGCACGCGCGCGGCCGAACATGTCGCACGGATCGGCGGCGACGAGTTCGCGCTGATCATGTCCAATCTGACGCGGCCCGAGGACGCGTTTGCAATCGCCGAACGGTTCGTCGCGGCCTTTGCCGACCCGTTCCCGATCGATGGGCTGGAGGTCAACCGGACGATCAGCATCGGCATCGTGCTGGCGCCGCGGGACGGCAGCACGTCCCACGACCTGCTCAAGCACGTCGACATCGCGCTTTACCGGGCGAAGAAATCCGCGCCCGGCACCATCTGCTTCTTCGAGGCCAGCGACGACCGGTCGGCGCGCGACCGCCGCGCCCTGCAGCGGGATCTCGAGCACGCCATCGAGGCGGACGAGCTGTTTCTGGTCTACCAGCCGTTCCTCGACATCCGCAAAGACCGCGTCACCGGCTTCGAGGCCCTGCTGCGCTGGCAGCATCCGACCCGCGGCCTGATCCCGCCGACCGTCTTCATCCCGATCGCCGAGGAGAGCGGGCTGATCCACCAGCTGGGCGAGTGGGTGATCCGTCGCGCCTGCACGATGCTGTCGCGCTGGCCGGACGACATCCGGATCGCGGTCAATTTCTCCGCGGTCCAGTTCCAGAACGTCGGCATCCTGCAGACGATCGTCGACGCGCTGGCCGAGGCGAACGTCGCGCCGAACCGTCTCGAGATCGAGATCACCGAGTCGATGCTGATCTCGAAATACGGATCGGCGCCCGCGATCCTGCACGCGCTGCTCGAGCTCGGCCTGACGGTCGCGCTCGACGATTTCGGCACCGGCTTCTCGTCGCTGACCTATCTGCGCAAGCTGCCGTTCAGCCGTATCAAGATCGATCAATCCTTCATCCGGGACATGCTGACCCAGCCGGACTGCGCCGCGATCGTCAAATCGGTGATCGGCCTCGCGCAGGAGCTGCAGATCGGCGTCGTGGCCGAAGGCGTCGAAACCGCGGATCAGCTCGAATATCTGCGCCAGACCAGTTGCGATGAGGTCCAGGGCTATCTGATCGGGCGGCCGATGTCAGGCAGCGAGATCTCCGCACTGCTCGATCACGATCCGCAGCACTCGGTGCACGCGGCGTAACGCCGATCGACCGTCCGCGCCGATCGGCTCGTCAGGGCGTGTCCGACCGATGCAGGGTGTCGACCGTGATGGTGCCGCGGGCGCGCGACACGCAGGCGCAGATCTTGCGGCTCTCCCGCTTCTGATGGTCACTGAAGAAGACGTCGCGATGGTCAATCTCGCCGTCGACATCGACCACGTCGAGCGCGCAGACCCCGCATTCACCGCGCCGGCAGTCGCTCATCACCTCATGACCGGCTTCGTTGAGCACGTCCAGCATCGACCGGTCGCGCGGGATGACGAACTCGGTCCCCAGCTCAGTCCCTGGGCCCCTGAGCCGTACGCGGAACGGCTCGGTCGGCAGCAGCCCGCTCGATCCAAAGGTCTCGTAGCGCAAGTCGGAGAGCGGGCGGCCGGATGCCTCCCAGGCGCGCCGCGCCGCGTCCAGCACCCGCATCGGGCCGCAGAACAGCGTCATCGTGTCTTGCGGAAGCGCCGCAAAGACGCTGTCGAAGTCGAGCCGCCTGCCTTCGTCGCCGGCCTGAACGGTGAGGCGGTCGCCGAGCGCACGCTCAAGCATATCGAGATAGACCGCATCGCCGCGCGTGCGCACGGCATAGTGCAGCGTCACGCCGGCGTCGCGGCGGGCGAGCGCCTGTGCCGCACCGACGATCGGCGTGATGCCGATGCCGCCCGCGATCAGGCAGAACTGCCGCCGCGTCCAGTCGAGCTGCACCAGCGAGGTCGGCAGCGTGACGGTGAGCCGCACGCCCGGCGCGAGCGACCACATGTAGCGCGAGCCGCCGCGGGAATCCGCTGCGCGCCGAACTGCGATCCGGTAGCCCTGCGGATCGGCTTCGCCGACCAGCGAATAGGAGCGGGTCTGCGGCTGGCCTTCGATGGTGACGCCGACATCGATATGGCTGCCGACCGGATAGGGCGCACCCGTAAAGTTATCCGGCCGCAGCAGGAATTCACGGATGCCGGGCGTGAGGTCGCGCACGGCGAGCAGCGTGGCGGATGTCCAGGTCTCGATGAATCGCATGGCGTTCTCCGCTCAGCCGGCTGCCGAATTGATCAGCGCCAGCGCCGGCAGCAGATCGAGATGGCTGCGGTTGCGCAGCGCCAGCCGCAGATTGCGTGCCGCAAGCCTTGCGTGCTCGCGCATGATCGCCTCGGCACGCGCGCCCTCGCGGTTCTCGATGGCGTCGACCACAATGCGATGGTGATCCTGCGCGATCAGCAGGATGAGGCGCGCCTCAGGCAACGCCGATTGCGCCATCACGAAGCCGCTCGGCGAGGCGAATGGCAGCGCCGAGGCGCGGTCGATCTGCCGGATCAGCGGCGGGCTGCGCGACAGCTCGGTGAGCAACGCGTGGAAGCGCGCGTTGAGCGCGACATAGGACGAAAAGGCTTCGACCGAAATCGGATCCTGCCGCACCAGGCCGTCGATCTCGTTGAGGCATTCCTTCAACGGCTCGAGATCGCGCGACGAGACGCCCGCGCTCGGCGGCGAAGCGCGCGGCCAGTCCCTCCAGCGTGCCGCGCAGCTCGATCGAATCGAGAATGTCGCGCTCGGAAAATGCCTTGACCATGAAGCCGCCGGAAGGGATCGCCTCCAGCAGGCCTTCCTCTTCCAGCCGCACCAGCGCCATCCGCACCGGCGTGCGCGACACCCCGGTGAACTCGACCGCCTGCAGCTCCGAGATCCGCTCGCCGGGCCGCAGGCCGCCGGAGAGAACGAGGTCGCGCAGCGCAAGCTGCGCCCGCACGGTCTGCGACACTGAACGATCGGTCTCGCGTTCCGCCATGGGCTCGCCCCTCGTCTACTCGGCAGCCTGCAGCTGCTCCGGCGGATTTTCCTTCGCCACCATGCGGTCGATGACGCGCCGCGCCCACATTGCGCCGGCGTCGATGTTGAGATTGTAGAACACCCGGTCCGGATTCTCGTCCATCGCGCGCTGCTGCGCTTCCAGGATGATCTCATCCTCATGGAAGATGCCGGCGACGCCGTCGCGGATTTCGCTAGTCAGCCGCTGCTCGGTAATGCGGTGATTGCGGACGAACGCCCAGAAGTAATGGCAGGTCTTCTCGGTCTCGGGCGTGATCGTGTTCAGCACATAGCCGTTGACGCCCTGCGAACGATCGCCCTCCGGCGCGCCCGAACCGGCCGGCGCGACGCCGACGTCGATGTTGACGGTGCACGGCGCTTCGAAGCGGATGATCTGCCAGCGATCGACCGGGCCCGGCTTCTGCAGCTGCCTGGCCCAGAACGGCGGCGCCTCGATGCCCTTCATCCAGCGCGTTACGGTGACCGTCTTCTCGCCATGGGTGACGTCGAACGGCGCCTCGGCGACCGCATCATTGCCGATGCTCGAGCCGTGCACGAAGGTCTCGTGCGTCAGGTCCATCAGATTGTCGACGACGAGGCGATAGTCGCAATTGACGTGAATGGTCTTGCCGTCGCCGGCCCAGGCCGGATCGTGGTTCCAGTGCATGTCTGGCACCAGCGCCGGGTCGGCAAGCGCGGGATCCCCCATCCAGAGCCAGATGAAGCGGTGGCGCTCGACGACGGGATAGGCGCGGACGCAGGCCGACGGATTGATCGTCTCCTGCGAGGGCATGAAGGTGCAGCGGCCCTGCGCATTGTATTTCAAGCCGTGATAGCCGCAGACCACGGCATCGCCATCGAGCCGGCCCTTGGAGAGCGGCACGAGGCGGTGCCAGCAGGCATCCTCCAGCGCCACCATCTCGCCGTCGCCCTTCCGGTACATCACGACATGCTTTCCGCAGATCGTCCGCGGCAACAGCGCGTGCTTGATCTCGGCATCCCAGCCGGCCGCGTACCATGCGTTCATTGGAAAGGGTTTTGGCACTGGTCCGCCTCTCAGCGTTTATGAATACGCTATGTATACATTGTATTCGCAAAATAGGCAAATATGAGGTATCAGGGTATTTATGTCCGATTTTCAGTATACATGATTGCACCGTGTCGGGAAGACAATCAAGCCGGCGCCGCCTCCAGGGAGAGCTGGCGACAACGTGGTGCAATTTTCCGAGACGATGGAAGAAGCAACCAGGCCGCGCTGGAGGCGGTCAGCGGATCGAAGATTGGACTCTGCAAGAGCCTGCGCAATTTGCCGGAGGCGCCGGCGCGCGGCCTACGAGTTCGACGCCGCGCGGGTCGAGGCCGACTGAACATCCTTGATGTTGATGACGACGGCGATGCGCTTGATCGTGCCGCTGCGGTAGGCCTGCAGGAACTTGTCGTAGTGCTTGACCGAGATGCAGCCGTTGGAGTCGCCATTCGGTCCGAGCATGTAGCTGTGGACCAAGAGGCCAACGCGCCCGAACGTGTCGCTGCCATCGACCGGGGTCATGCGCAGCGCGGGCACGCCGTGGAACAGCTTCTCGCGCGGCTTCATCTCATAGATGCCGGGCGGCGTCGCGCCGGCGTTGCGGGCATTCACATGCGCCGGGTCGTCGAGCAGATTGCCGAGGCCTGAATGCGCCTCGAACTTGGTGCCGTCGGGCATGTACACGATGCGGCCGGTGATGTCGTAGACCGCCGTGGTGCTGTCATAGCCGAGCTTGCCGAGATCGGGGCTCGGACCGGACAACAATCCGTCATTCGGATCGAGCGAGGCCAGCTGCATCTTGCCCGGCATCATGTCGGCAATCTTCTGCAAGAACGTCCGGTTGTCGCCCTGCTGCACCGGCGCCTGTGGCGGTGGCGGCTGATCGTTACGCGCAAGCAGATTGGCCTCGGCCGGCCGCGACCGCGGCATCGGCACGGTGGACGTCGTCGCTGTGGTCGTGGCGGCGACGGACGCCGTCGCCGACTGGCTGGTCGGCAGTTCGGTCTGCGTGTCGCGCAGCTGGCCGGACAGCGCGTCCTCGATCTGGCCGAACTCGGAATTGAAATCGCCGCGGCTCGAACGGAACCCGCGGCGCAGTGGATAATAGAGTGAGGCCGAATTGATCGTGGAGCGAGAGCCGAAGCGATCGTCGAAGTTCAGCGAGGCGGTGGTGTTGGCGAGCGCCGGACCGTGAAGCCATGCGGTGGGGTCGATGCCGACCATCCAGGCGGCAAGGCCAGACGACAGGGCAAGCGCGCTCACGGCAAACGCCGTGCTGCCCACCAGAGACATGCCGCGGCTCGACTTGCGCCGGGCAGGTTTCGTCGTTCGTTGACCCATCAATCCCCAAGTTCGGTGCTCTGGGGCCTGTTACCCGGCCCACCGGGATTCACCGATCACTCATCATATCAGGGAATTAGAGTAAGGCATAATCGAGACAAAGCGCACAACGAGAGGTTTTTTAAACGTTTTTCGGATGGAAAGCGCCAGAGAATCAGCCTTGGGCGGGCTGAATTGACCGAAAATGTCCCGATTCGGGACGATTTCGGCGGCTCAGGCGATCTTTTCTTCCCAGAGAGTGAGCACCGGGACCGGCTTCCCGATGGCGTAACCCTGGGCGTAATCGACCCCGATCTGGCGCAGCTCGTCCAGGATCGCGAGGTTCTCGACAAATTCCGCGACCACCTGCTTCTGCATGATCTTCGCGGTCTTGGTGATCATCTCGACCATCGCCCGATCGACCTTGCTGTTCAGGATCTCCTTCACGAACGAACCGTCGATCTTGATGATGTCGACCGGCAGGTGCTTCAGATAGGCGATCGAGGACATGCCGGTGCCGAAATCGTCGAGCGAGAAGCTGCAGCCGATCTCGCGCAGCCGCGCGATGAACTTCTGCGCCTCGTCGAGGTTCGAGATTGCGCTGGTTTCGGTGATCTCGAAACACACCGATGCCGGCGAAACGTCAAGCTGCGCGAACAGCCCGGCGACGAAGTCGACGAAGTCGCTGTCGCCGATGGTGGCGCCGGACAGGTTGATGGCGTAGCTCGCAATCTTGCGCGGCTGGTGCTTGCGCTCGGCGATGATCTCGAAGGCGCGGCGAACCACCCAGCGGTCGATCAGCGGCATCAGCCCGTAGCGTTCGGCGGCGGGCAGGAAACTGCCGGGCGGCACCAGCGCGCCGCTCTCGTCGCGCAGGCGCAGCAAGAGCTCGCGCCGGTCGTTGCCCTTCAGCACGCCGTTCACCGGGCGGATCTCCTGCTCGTAGAGGCAGAAGCGCCCCTCATCCAGTCCCTTGCGAATGCGATTGACCCAGCTCATCTCGGCAACGCGCACGGCCATGCCGGTGTCGGACGGGCGGTGCTCCTGGACGCGATTGCGTCCCTTGTCCTTGGCAAGGAAACAGGCAACGTCGGCAAGCCGCAACGCGTCCTGCACGCCGGCGCTGTCGGCCAGCCCGACCAGGCCGATGCTCGCGCTGATCCGGAAGCTCGATCCCTCATAAATGAAGTTCGACTGCTCGATCACCGCCCTGACCCGCTCCGCAACGTCGGCAGCGACGTCGTGCGTCGCGGAGCCGTCGTCACGCAGGAGAATGCCGAACTCGTCGCCGCCAAGACGCGCGACGAGGCCGCTGCTGCCGACTTCGGTCGCCAGCAGCCTCGCCACCTGCTTCAGCAACCGGTCGCCCGCCATGTGGCCGCAGGTGTCGTTGACGATCTTGAACTGATCAAGATCGATCAGCATCAGGTCGGCGCCGACGGCCGGCGAGCCCGACATCGCTTTGTGCAGTTCGAACTCGAACTGCCGGCGGTTGGCAAGGCCGGTGAGCGCGTCATGCGAGGCAGCCCGCGCCAATTCCTCGACCAGCCGCCGCTCGGCGGTCATGTCGTGAATGATCATGACGCGGCCGGCCGGTTCTCCGGCATGCACGATCGGGGTCTCGACCACCGAGACCGGCACGCTGGAGTGGTCCGGCCGCACCAGGAGCTGCGGCCGGCTTTCGTCGTCGGCGTCGAACGATCCGCGCACCGGCTGTTCGGCAATGTTGAACAGCGACGACAGCGGCCGTCCCGTCACCTCCTGCCCTGCCGCGATGAGCCGCTGCGCGGCGGCGTTCATGTAGTCGACCCGATCGTCCTGCGTCGTCACGATGACGGCATCGCCGATCGACGCCAGCGTGAGCTGGGCGCGCTCCTTCTCGACCGCGAGCGCGGTCTCGGCAAGCCAGCGCCGCCACAGCATCCGCCGCGTATGGACCAGCACGATGCCGGCAAGGCAGGCCGCGATCACGAGGTTGACCAGCAGCAGCAGCGCGGAGACCTGACGCGACGCCTTGCCCAGATGATCGGAGAAATCGACGGCGAGCGTGCTCAGCGCCGCATCAACCGTACCGATCCGTTCGGCCCAATGCCTGATGGTCGCAGCCGACGGATCGTGCAGCGCGACGTCGCTCGCCGCCTCGTTCCGGATTTCAATCAGCTGATCGAGCAGCGCATCCGAATTGCGCCATGCCGTCACCGCGCCGGCCACGTGGTGCATCGTGCGGAAATATTTGAACAGCCAGATCAGGCCGCCGATGTCGTCATCGTGATTACCTGCCCTGGCGAAGCCGGCCCTCGCCACCGCGTCATTGTCGCCCGGCGCTTCCAGCGCGCGCCGCGCCGTGCGATCGGCCAGCGGCACCGCGATCGCGGCATCGAAGTTCTGCAGATAAAGCGGCGCACCGGTGCTGACATAGGTCTGCAGGTAGTGGATGGCGTCCTTCTGCCCCTTCGACCACATGCTTTCGCCGGCCACATAGGCCCTGACCGCGGACATCACCTGCAGGCTGCCCGCCGACAGGCCGCCCAGCAACAGCACGATGGCCAGCAGCGGTCCCACCACCCGCCACAACGACCAGCTTCGAAACGAAAAGAACATGCCCAATGCGCCCCGACCCTGAAATTTATCGGGTAGCCTAGGAATGGTGACTTAACCTCACGTTGCAAAACGCGATGAGTTTGAAACGACTTGGCTGCAGCACAATTGCGTCAAACTTTACGCAACAGCCGCGACGCTCAGGGACGCAGTGTCGGCGACGTGTTCGGCGTCGGCGCCTGCTCCATCTCCGCCTCTTCGGGCAGCTTGTCGGCGTGGACGGCGAGCGGCGTGCCGATCCAGAGCGGATCGTCGTGGTGGTCGCGGCGCGGATTGGTGGTGTTGGGATGGACCAGGATGCTCAGGCTGCCGTGGTTCAGCATCAGCCACGGCACCAGGGTCGGGAACAACTCGGCCGCAAACGCCACCTGATACATCGCCTGATCGTGCGGGCCGACCTTGACGTCGTGCCAGCGTCCGAGCGTGACCAGAAAGCGCTCGCCGATCCAGTTGCGCAGCCGCTCCGCCTCGTCCCGGCTGGCCGCGGGGTCGTAATAGACATGAGCGTGATAGCTCGCGATCTCGCCGATCGTCCGTGGCGCGTCCGTCATCTCAGCTCTCCTTCTGGCCGGTCACTTGCGCCGCAACACACTGAACTGGAACGATTGCGTCGCGCCCCAGGGCGTGACGTGCCGGTGCGCCTCATCCGCGATCAACTCGAATGCCGGACCAATGGTCCTGCCGAGCGTCGCGGGGTCATAGCGCTGCACCGGCAGGCCGCTGCACTTCTCCGGGCCATCCAGCGCGAAGGTGCCGATCACGGCGTGCCCGCCTGCTTTGACGCCGCGATGCAGCCGGTCGAGATAAGCTGCGCGGTCTGGTTCCTCGACCAGGAAGTGAAACGCCGCGCGATCGTGCCAGATGTCGAAGGTCTGCTGCGGCTGCCAGACCGTTGCGTCACCTACGATCCAGTGCACCTCGTCACCTGCTGCGCCGATCCGCTCCCGCGCGTTCGCCAGTGCCGTTTCAGAGAGATCGAGCAAGGTCACATCATGAAAGCCGCTCGCCAGCAGCGCATCGACAAGTCGCGAAGCTCCGCTGCCGACGTCGACGATCGAGGCGTCGCGGCCGGGCGCAACCGATTCGATCAGGCGCAGCGATGGCTGCGGATCGGCCTGCGACCAGCTCACCTGCTGCTCTCCCTTGGTCAGATAGACGGTCTGCCAATGCGATTGCCGATCAGAAGCGGTCATGGCGATAGGTCCCGAAAGCGGCAACAACCTGCGTTGCGCCATTAACCATCAGCTAGGCGCGGCGGTCTCTCGCGTCAACCGGCAGCGGCGGGCACGCACGGCGGCGTAGCAGCAAATGCCGCATTTGCTTCGCCGCATTTTCCAACTAACCTGATAGCCGGGTTGAGATCAGGGCGTCCGGGGATGGCCAATTTCGGCTGGACACGCGGCAACAAGCCTGCACAAGCGGAGGACGCCGCCAGCGACTTGCGCGGCCTTACCGATCCATTGGCGTTTGTCGCCGCGCTCGACAAGGTGGTCCCGCGCTATCTCGATCTCGCCGACAATGGCGTGCTGGTCTATCCGGCCTGCAAACGCAAGTCCGGCGATCTGCTCGGCGACATCAGTGCGATCTGGGAGCACACGCGGCTTGAAGCGATGCGCTATGTCCCGATGGTGCCGCGGCAGGACATCTCGCTGCTGGTCGATCCGGCCCGCCAGGCGGAGATGATCGATGCTTTCCTGCGCCAGCGCGCGCACGACAAGACCGTCGTCGATTTCACCGGCACCGCGATCGAAGACTACGGGATTGCGATCTACGCTGGCCTGAACTGGCTGAACCATTGCGGCGCGCTCGTGGGCGCCGATCCGCAAAAATTTTCCGGCACGTTGCGGAGCTTCCGCAGGGTCATGGTGGTCGCCCAACAGTGGTGGGCGATCGACGGCGCGGCCGAGCGTTGCCGGCAACTGCTGGAAGCGCGCGAACGGCCACCGCTGGTGTTCTTCCTGATGTGGGCCGAATGCACCAATTTGGCGCGGGAGATCGCGATCGCGGCGGCCGGTCCAAATGCAACCGAGCACACTATCTCGCGGATGCGCGCGGCCGAAGACCCGGAACAGCTGACCTAGGGAGCCGGCGGA
The DNA here is from genome assembly GCF_054059095.1 of Bradyrhizobium sp. USDA 4510. Taxonomy (NCBI): domain Bacteria; kingdom Pseudomonadati; phylum Pseudomonadota; class Alphaproteobacteria; order Hyphomicrobiales; family Nitrobacteraceae; genus Bradyrhizobium; species Bradyrhizobium sp. USDA 4510. The sequence goes on from NZ_JBSSBT010000001.1 coordinate 6,284,272, forward strand.
TCCCGGCCGTCAGGCGACAGGGTCCCCGTCGGCCGACGCTTGCTGCAATTCCTTGGATTTGCGCGAGATCAGGCGGGCCAGCTCGCTCTGCTTGTAGGTCTCGACGAACTTGATGGCGAAGCCGTTCGGCAGATGCCGGACCACCCGCCCGACGCAGGCGCCGATCGCAAGCGGCATGCCGACCGGCGGCTGCGCCTCGGAGGAGACCGCCGCGCCGGACAGCGACATGTCGATGATGAAGCAGCTCTGCATGGTGCCGTCCGCCAGCGTCAACATGGCATGCGGCGCGACGGGAACGAAACGCGGGTTGTTGCGCGCCTCGCGGATGCTCGGATCCTTTTGCTTCTTCTCGATCCAGGTCAGCTTGTCGGCGAACTTCTCACGCATGGCATGCGTCATCTCGAGCTCGAGCAGGAAGCTGCCGCTCATCGTGTCGGTGATGCAGCCCTCGAATTTGCCGAACTCCTCGAAATACGAAGTCAGCCGGTCGCCGACCTTGCCGACGACGGGCACGTCCACGATCATCCGGAACGGCGAGACGCGCGTCGTGCGGCAGGCGAAGGTGCGCAATTTGCCCTGGGCATCGTACCAGTTCGGCAACGTGTAGCTGCCATTGACGGTGATCTTGACCGCGCGTTGCTTGAGAAACTTTTCGACGGACACGACTGAACCTCGCCCGAGGCGATGTGAGTGCACGGAGGTCGGGATTGACCGGCTTCACTGCCGGTCCGGTGGTGGGGAAGTCCGCTACCGACGCGATGGTAGCGGGCAGCTGCGGCACGCATCCCAGCGCGTGGCGGAATGGTCCTGGCGCGCAGGTGCGTACAGCCATACCGTCGAAAAACTAGGAAAAAGTTAAACCGGGACGGAGCGTCGGCGCACTCCATGGCGCAACCGTTTCGCGGCGGTTTATTTTGCGAACCGTACAACTGCCGGGAGAGTTGCCGCCCGGCAATGCAATCGCGCCGTGCTCCAAACCGCCTGCCCCGGCTGTCGGCCGGGTGCTAGCCTTCGCTCGATCGGTCCGGACCCTCATAGGCTCAACATGTCAAACAAATCGCTTGCCGACGGCAAGATCCTGCAGGACGTCGTCGACGGTGTCGGCGTCATCACCTTCAACAATCCCGACAAGCGCAATGCGATGTCGCTGGAGATGTGGGAGGGGCTCGGCGAGGCGCTGACGGCGTTGCGCGACGATCCGGCTGTCCGCGTCGTGATCCTGGTCGGCGCCGGCGACAAGGCGTTCGTATCGGGCGCCGATATCAGCCAGTTCGAGAAGACAAGGCACAACGCCGAGGCCTCCGAGGAATATTCACGGCGCAGCGCCGCCCAGCGCACCCTGCTCGCCGACTATCCGAAGCCGACCATCGCCTGCATCCGCGGCTTCTGCCTCGGCGGCGGCATGCAGGTCGCGATGCTGACCGATATCCGTATCTCCGGCGCCAGCGGCCAGTTCGGCATTCCCGCGGCCAAGCTCGGCATCGCCTATGGCTATGACGGGCTGCGCCATCTGGTGTCGCTGGTCGGCCCGTCCTGGGCGCGGCTGATCATGTATACGGGCATGCGGATCGATTCCGCCGAGGCGCTGCGGATCGGCCTCGTCGATCGCGTGCTGCCGGACGCCGAGCTCTGGGACGCGACCATGGAGATCGCGCGCACCATTTCGGGCAACGCGCCGCTGGCGATCAAAGCCGCCAAGATCACCATCGCGCAGGTGCTGAAGGATCCCGCCGACCGCGACATGGCGGCGATCAAGCAGGTCGGCATCGAATGCATGGACAGCGCGGATTTCCGCGAAGGCCGCAATGCTTTCATGGAGAAGCGCAAGCCGCAGTTCAAGGGCCGGTAGCGGCGCCCTCATCCTCACCGGTCATCGCCCGGTTCAACCGGGCGAACCAGTACGCCGCGGCCCATCGGCTCAAGCACGACCGCCTCTGGAATACTGGATCGCTCGCATGCGCATGCGCTGCGCGGCTGATGACACCGGATGGCGATTGCACGATTTCTGAATAATCGAATAGTGCCGCTGATTTGCCCGACGTGTCAAGTCGCCTGGTCGAACGCCGGCCGCCGGCGGCTCCTTTGCATGGGGTTGTTTTCGATATTTTGGCAGTGTGCTCGCGGTTGAACCTGCCCTACTTCTTCTCGCTGACCGGGACCGTGTAGTTCAAGATCAACCGCCCGCCGTCGGGATAGATGGTCTGGCCGGTGATGTAGGAGGCATCGTCGCTGGCAAGGAATGCCACGACGGCAGCGACCTCGCTCGGCTCGCCGCAGCGGCCGGTCGGCGTGCGCGACAGCACGCTGCGCCGCGCATCCTCGGACGAGAAGATCGCCGTCGCCACCATCTCGGTCAGGATCGTGCCGGGTCCGACCGCCACGACGCGAATGCCGTGCGGCGCCAGCGCCACGGCGGCGACCGAGGTGAGCTGCTTCATCGCGCCCTTGGACATCGCATAGGTCGCGAGCGAGGGGATCGCGAGCAGCGCGTTGACCGAGGACATGTTGACGACGACGCCGCCACCGCCCTGCGCGATCATCTGGCGCGCCGCAGCCTGGACGCCGAAGAACGCGCCCTTGAGGTTGATGCCCATCACGTCGTCGAATTCGGCCTCGCTGATGTCGAGGAAGTCGCGGTTGCGCGCGACGCCGGCATTGTTGACCATGACGTCAAGCCGGCCGAACTCCTTCACCGCGGTCGCGACAATGCGATCGACATCGGCGCGCTTGCTGACGTCGGCCTCGACCGCCCGCAACTGATCGATATGTCCGAGTTCCTGGGCGGTGTGGACCAGCCCTGCAGCGTCGACATCCGAGATGACGACCCTGGCGCCGTCGGACAGGAAGCGCGCCGCGCAGGCCTTGCCGATGCCGCGTGCCGCACCCGTGATGGCGACGACCTTGCCGGAATTCTTCATGGGAGTGCCTCCAGAACAAACTGTTCATGGAGCAATAGCGCATTGCGCGTCGGCAGGGAACGCGGCGGATTCTCCGGGCGAGACCTTACGACTTGATGCGCGCGAGAATCCGGTCGGCCTCGGTACGCCAGTCGGCGCTGCGGGCGAAGTCCGGCGTTCCCTTGGCTCCGAACACGCCCTCATCGGCAAGATCGGCGATCCAGCCCTGCCGCTCGGCGTGCCGGAGGCAGACCACGGCGTCAGCCCGGCCTCGCGCACGGTCTCCGCCACCTCGCGCACCTCCTCGGCGCGCCGCCGGCCGTGCTCGATCACCCGCTGAAAGAAATAGGCGCCCTGCTTCTCCCAGTCGATCGACGGAAAGGTCTCCTTGAGCGAGGCGAGCACCGCATCCTCGACGCCATAGGCGCGCGCGGTGGTGAAGCTCTCGATCACCATGGCCTCCAGCCCCTTGATCATCATGCTGCGACACATCTTGACTGCCGAGGAGACGCCAAGCTCGTCGCTTGCGACCTTCGCCGCAAAACCGAGCGCGACCAGCAGCGGCGCCAGCTCCCGCGCGCCTTGGCCGCCGAGCAGCAGCGGCACCCTGATCCGGTACGGCGGCAGCGAAGTCATCACCGCGCCTTCGACATAGCGGCCACCGGCGCCGTCGATGTGCGCCGCCGCGCGCTGCTTGGCGCCGGGCGAGGCCGAGTTGAAATCGAGAAACCAGACCCCGCTCCGGATCCCGGGCGCGCAGGCCGCGGCCACCGGCACCGCCTGGCTCGCCGTCACCGCCGAGATGATGAAATCGGCCCGCGCCGCAAGAACGGCATGGGATTACGCGAGCTCGACGCCGATCTCCGCCGCGTGTGCGCGCAGCGCCGCGCCCTGTTCGCGGTCAAGCTTGATGTCGTAGGCCGAAACCCTCACGCCCTGCTGGCGCAGATCCTCGGCAAGGATGCGACCGACCTCGCCATAGCCGAGCATGCCGATTTGCCATTGCCGCGGATCGCCGGAGATTGTCATCAGTTCAGGTCCCGTGTCGTGTCGTCGAACAGCTCGTCGACCGTGACGCGCCGGCGGATCAACGCCTGCTGGACGCAATAGTCGATCATCAATTCGAGCGGCTTGCGGTTCGCCGCAACGCCGAACGGCAGCAGGTCCGGCATGCCCGGGCGGGCCGGCCGCTGCCTTGCCGCGCTTGAGCAGCTCGTACAGGCTCCGCACCACGTCCGGCCGCGACGCCGCAAGCCGCGATGTCACCACCACCAGATGATTGACCGGCACCACGCCGTGCCGCTGATACCACAGGGACGCCTCTCGGGCTGGATCGGCGAACAGCGGCTTGAGCTCCGGATCGCTGGAGGTCTCGCCCAGCACGGCGTCGACCTCGCCGTCCCCCAGCATCTGGACGATTGTCTTGCCTTTCGGCGCGCGCTCGGTGCTGTCGACATATTCCGCAACATGTGGATCCTCGAACGTGACCCAGTTGATCCTGTCGAGGTTCACGCCATGGTCATTGGCAAGGATGCCGCGCATCCATGCCCCGGTCGTGGTCGTGAACGAGCGGATGCCGACCCGCTTGCCTTCGAGATCGGCCGGCTCAAGCGTACCGAGGTCGGCGCGATAGAGCGCATGGCCGTGCTGGAAGCGGCCGACCATCGCCGCCGGCAGCAGCACCAACGGCTTGCCGTGCGCCCTTGCCATCAGATAGGTCACGATCGCCATCTCGCAGACGTCGAAGGCCTGCTCGCGCACCATCGGCTTGAACGCGGCGTTGGTCGGCGTGAATTCGGTGAACTCGAGATCGAACAGGTCGGAGCGAAGCTCACCGTTCTTCACCGCCCGGATGTGCGGATGATTGCCGAGCACGGCGCGCAGCCGAAGTTTCTCCATCGCGACAAGCTCCGGACGTTCAGGTCACCACTCGGCCCGGATTCGCGCCCGGGATCTTGCGGGGCGCCCCTTCGTCGAGCGGCGCGGCCTGCAACGCGGCAACGGTGGCGCGCACCAGTTCCTCGATGGCGTGGCCGGCATCGGAGCCGTCGGCGCTGCCGCGCGACAGGCGCGAGACGCGCTCCGGCGTCACCAGCGTGTAGTAGAGCGCGCCGAGCAGGAAGTGGCTGCGCCAGACCAGATCGGTACGCGGAATATGCGGCAGGCTTTCATGAATCGCGTCGATGAAGGCATGACTGGTGTCGTCGAAGGTCTGCGCGATGATCTTGCGCACGACCTCATTGCCCTCGGCCGACATGATCGCGCGCAATCGCGTGAACCGCGTTCCGCCGCCGGCAAGATCGCTGCCGGACGTAAAGGCCGGCAACACATAGGCGCGCACGATCGCCTCCAGCCGGTCCTGCAGATCGCGCACCCGCCGCGCCGCCGCCAACAGCTCGGAGCGCCGGCGGTTCATCGGGCCGCAATGGCGCCGATAGATTTCCAGCAGCAGGCCGTCCTTGGTCCTGAAATGATAGGTCACGCTGCCCGGATTGGCGCCGGCGGCGTGCGCGATGTCGCGTACCGAGACGGCGTTGAAGCCGTAGGTCGAGAACAATTCCTCGGCCGCGGCGAGGATCGCCTCGCGCATGCTCGGCTTGCGGGCGCTGGCCGCCTTCACGTCGGACCTGGCAGGTTTGCGGACCATATTTGTACTATCGTCCAAATAATCCGGTCGCGTCAACAACGCCGCGCGGCACCCATCCGTCAGGATAGTTTGACGTGAGGCTCGGCCCGACCGCGCGCGGCGGCCTCGAGCAGGAACGTCCTGCCATGCTCGGGATCGGCCGCACGCTGCGCCTCATCCATGTCCTGCCAGGCCGAGGTGACCAGCACGCGCGAGAAGTCGCGGCCGACGAATGCCGGGCAACTCGATTGCCTCGCTGGTACGCGCAGCGAACGCAGATGCCGGCCGGCGGGATCGTAAACGTCGACGCGACCGCCACCCCAGCGCGCGTTCCAGATCAGGCCGTCGGCATCGACGATCGCGCCGTCGAGGCCGCCGCTGCCTTGATGCCTGATCAATTCGATGGGTTCACCGGTCGGCAGTCCTGTTGATGGATCGAGCGGCACGCGATGCAGCACGTTGGTTGCGGTATCGGCGAAATAGCCGATGTCGCCCGCGGGCGAAAAGCAGATCGCATTCGGGATGGTGATCCCGGGATAGAGTCGCACGATGCGGCCCCGGTGCAGCGCATAGATCGCGCCGGCACCCTGCTCGGCATGGCGCCCCATGGTGCCGAGCCAGAACGTGCCCGACGGATGCACACGCGCGTCGTTGGAGCGCGTCAGCGGATTGTCGGCCTCCAGCGCAGCGAACAGCTCCAGGCGGCCGTCTGCAACGTGCCGTACATAAAGTCCATCTTCGGCAAGGATCAGCTGCCGCTCGCCGTCGATCCGCGCCAATGCACTCGCCATTTTCGGCAATTCGTGGATGACGGTGCGGCCACCTGCAAATCGATGCTCGAACAGGCGGCGCTCGCGGATATCGAACCACCAGGCGGTGTCGGTCGCCGCATCATAGGTCGGGCCTTCGCCGAGATGGCAACGCTCCGCCGACAGCACCGATGTCGGTACCTCTTCCATCAGCGGCTCGGCGGCACGGTCGGTCATGGCGTCACTCACGCGGTTGAGAAGCGGTAGACGATGCTGCGCCGATAGAGCTGTCCTGGATCGAGCCGCGCCGACGGGAAGTCGGGCCGGTTCGGCGTATCCGGCCAGGCGTGCGGCTCGAGACAGAGCGCGTCGGATTGCCGGTACACACGATCGCCCTTGCCGGCGGTCGAGCCGTCGAGGAAATTGCCGGAATAGAACTGCAGTCCCGGCTGATCGGTGAACAGCTCCATCACGCGGCCGCCGTGCGGCGCCTCGAGGCGCGCAGCAAGGCAAAGGCCCGCCCCCTTGGCCAGACAGAAATTGTGGTCATAGCCGCGCCCGAGCCGCAGCTGCTCGTCATTCATCCTGATCCGCGCGCCGATGGCTGTAGGCTTGCGGAAATCGAACGGCGTGCCGTCGACCGGCCGCGGCGGTTCGTGGAGCGGGATCGCCGTGGCATCCACCGCGAGGAAATGGTCGGAGACGATCGTCAGCCGGTGATCGAGGATCTGCATGCCCGAGCGCGCGCCCTCGAGATTGAAGAAGCTGTGATTGGTGAGATTGAGGCATGTCGGCCGGTCGGTCGTCGCCTCGTAGGTGACCGAGAGCTCCATCGGACTGCGCACGCGATAGGTCACGCGCGCCGCGAGATTGCCCGGATAGCCCTCCTCGCCATGCGGGCTCTCGCGCTCCAGCACCAGCGTCGGCGCCGGATCATCCGATAGTTCGACGATCCGCCACAGCTTGCGATCAAAGCCCTGCACCCCGCCGTGCAGCGCGTTGGGACCGTTGTTGGCGTCGAGCTGCACGGTCTCGCCATCGAGCACGAAACGCGCGCCGGCGATCCGGTTGGCATAGCGCCCGATCGTCGCGCCGAAGAATTTGCGCTGTGCGAGATAGCCGTCGAGTTCATCGTGGCCAAGCACGATGTCGTCGCAATGCCCGTCACGATCCGGCGCAAGCAGCGCCTGCAGCGTGGCGCCGAACGGAAGGATGGCGGCCTCAAAACCGTGTTCGCCGCGCAAGATCACGCGCTCGACCACGGTGCCGTCGTGCAATTTGCCGAAGGGAGCGCGACCGATGCTGGCTGATGTCATTGTCAGTCCTCGAACGCCTCGACGAGGCGCCGTCGTCCGAACATGAAGCTATCGGCGACAAGCTGCAAGGGCGCGAGGTCGACATCGGATTTTCCTTCCGAGGTCAGCGCGACGAAACGGCGGTACAGCGCGGGATATTCCTCATCTGGCGCATCGACCACCAGCCTGCCGCCATCGCGCAGCTGCCTTCCACCTTTCGACAGCGTCACAGGCCCGGCCTCGGTTTCGCACAGGATGTCCCAGCTCGGCGATCCGGTCTGGCGGAAATCGAATTCGGCGTGGATTGGCAAGCCGCTCGCGTCGGAGAGTTCGATCTCTGCCGCAATCGGCGCCTCCCGATTGGACGGAAAGTCCAACGCCGCACTCCTGACAAAGACCGCACGCGGCAGGATCTCGGTCAGGATCGACAGCGCGTTGATGCCGGGATCGAACACGCCGAAGCCACCCGCCTCGAAGATCCAGGCCTGACCCGGATGCCAGACGCGCACGTCTTCCTTCCAGATGATGGTGACCTTGTTGATGGTGCGTCTCGCGAGCAATTGCCGCGCAGGACCGACCGCGCCCGCATAGCGTGAATGCCATGTGGCAAACAATGTCCGACCCGCCTCCTGCGCGGCCGCGATCAGCGGCTTGAGTTCGCTTAACGTCGTGCCCGGCGGCTTCTCCAGCAGCACGTGCTTGCCCGAGGCGAGCGCGGCGGCGGCCTGCGCGTGGCGCATCTGCGGTGGCGTACACAGCGCGACCGCGTCGATCTCCGGCCCGTCGCGCAACAACTCCTGCAAATCACGGAAATGCGGCAGGCCGGGCGGGGTCTTGACGGGATCGGCCACCGCAACGAGAGCCACGCCTGACGTCTTCGCGATCGCAGGCACGTGCTGCCGGCACGCGATCTCGCCATAGCCGACGATGGCGATGCGAAGCAGGTCACTCATGGCCGTCCTCGCGTTGCTGTCCACCTGGCCGGCTGAAGTCGCCAGGCAGAATCATAAGCCAGCGCCGAATACCAACGGCATGATGTGATTTTGGTTGCGGACACGCAAGTCCGCGACGTTCTGTTGCGCGCCTCGCGGCCGGGGTATCGGCTTTGACCAATCAAGGCCGATGCTCCGGATTCCGGCCTTGACGGGCTTTCTTCGCGCGGACCGGTCGCCACCTCGCCCGAAGCCGCGCTAGCGCGCGGCCTCAAACCCGCCGAGCACTGCCGTCAGATTGGCGCCGAGGATGTCGGAGAGATAGCCGCCCTCCTGCACCAGCACCGTCGGCAGTCCGAATCGGGCCAGTCCCTCGCCGATACGGCGGAAGCCGTCGGTGGTGACGGCGAGACCGGCGAGCGGGTCCTTCTCGGAGGCGTCGAGACCGAGCGCGACCACGAGCGCGGTCGGGGCGAAGGAGCGGATCGCCTTCTCCGCCACCGCGAGCGCCTTCATGTAGTCGTCGTCACCGGTGCCCTTGGCGAGGGGAATGTTGAGATTGGTGCCGAGGCCACCTGCGGCGCCGCGCTCATGCGCATAGCCCCAGACGAAGGGGTAGAAGAACGACGGATCGGCGTGGATCGAGACGGTGAAGACATCCGGCCGCTCGTAGAAGATGCCCTGCGTGCCGTTGCCGTGATGCACGTCGACGTCGAGGATCGCGACGCGCTCATGCTTCTGGCGCAGATGCTCGGCCGCGATCGCACTGTTGTTGAGGAAGCAGAAGCCGCCGGCGAGGTCGCGATAGGCGTGGTGACCGGGCGGGCGGCACAGCGCGTAGACGGCGTCCTCGCCGTCGAGCACCATCTGCGCGGCGGTGACCGCCACGTCGCTCGCGGCGCAGGCACCGGCCCAGGTGCCGGGACCGATCGGAGCCGCGGTATCCATCGTGTGCCAGCCGAGCTTGCCGACGATATGAGCAGGGTACGTGCCGGCATTGCGCACCGGGTGGATGTTCGCGATCATCTCCGGTCCGGCATTGCCGAGCGCCGACCATTCGTCCCAGGCGTCCGCGAGAAAGCTCAGATATTCCGGACTGTGCACGCGCGCGCGTGGCCCCTGCCCGAACCTGGTCGGCTCGATCAGCGTGTGCTTGCCAGCCTTCAGGCCCGCCAGCAGGCGGTCGGCGCGTTCGGGCTGTTCGGTGGTACGCTGGACCACACCGCGGACAAGGAAGAATTGCGGATCATGGCTGCGGTGCAGATCACTGTAGACGGCCTTCACGGGGACACTCCTGTTGGATCGGCGGCTGAGCTGGACAGAGCGAGGGCAATGTGCCGCACGCAAGCTCTGGCCTGCGCGTTGTACACTATCAGCGACGGCGACGATCTGAAACCGAGCGCGATTTCATGCTATGCCCGCATGCAGCGCAATGATTGAAAGACGCAGGACGCGAAGTCCGGCCATGGCCAGCGGCAAGACGCAGACAGAGGAAGCGGCAACGGGGCGGCGCGGGCGGCCGCGTTCCGCCGCGACCACGGCCGCGATCCTGGAAGGCGCCTATCAACTGATGGCGACGACCGGCCTCGCCGCGACCACCATCGACGCGATCGCCAGGCATTCCAACGTCTCGAAGATGACGATCTACAAATGGTGGCCGTCGCGCGAAGCCTTGCTGATCGATGCCTTCCTCGACCAGGCCTCGCGGGCCGTGCCGCTGCCCGAAACCGGCAGTCCGGTGGCCCGCATCCGCCGCCACGTTGCAACCTATGTCGAGGCGTTGCAGGGCGAGTTCGGCCGCGTGCAGCTTGCCGTGATCTCGGAATGCATCTCGAAGACCAGCACGGCAGAACTGTTCTACGAGCGTTACCTCGGCCTGCGCCGCAGCAAGATGCTGGAGATCATCGCCGCCGGCCAGAAGGACGGCAGCATCGGCGCGCCGGGCGTCCCCGGCGATATCTATGACGCCATCTATGGCAGCCTGTTCTACCGCTACGTCTTCGGCATCAAGCCGCTGACGCCGGCCTACGCCCGCAATCTCGTCAATCTGGTGCTGCGGCCGCGCACGGACGCTTGACTATCAAGCAGAGCGTTGGCGCTGACGGCGGAACCAGACCCAGGTCTCGCGCGTGACGGCCCGGTAACTGCTGCCGCGATACACGATGTGGCCATCGACGATAGCGTTCAGCTTCGGCAGCGCATGGAACGGCACCGTGGGATAGGCGTGGTGCTCGACATGGTAAGGCATGTTCCAGGCGAACCATTTCATGATCCTGCTGGTCATCGTTGTGCGCGTGTTCTCGAACGCGCTCCGCGTCCGCTCGCAGCCGGTGTGCTCGGCATAGAGATAGGGGCGCAGGATGAGCTGACCGGCCAGGAGCGGCACGATCCACACCCAGAGCAGGATCGCACTGTGCAGCGCGAACGAGGCCGCGAGCAACAGCAGATAGCCCGCGAGATAGAGCCGCGCCTCCAGCACGATCGGGGCGCGCTTGTGCTCCGGAATCCACGGCACGACCACCTTTCCGGTGAGTGCATGCCAAAACATCAGGCGGATGCGAACCAACACCTGCAGCAGTCCCGAATAGGCGATCGCGAGCTGGGTGTCCGACGCGGGCTTGGGGCCGACGATCAGCTCCGGGTCTTTCTCCGGATCCTGCGTGTAGCGATGATGGTCCCAGTGGAACAGGCAGTAATACTGGTAGGGCAGTCCGATCATGAAGGCGGACAGATTGCCTACGACAAGATTGAGCGCTGGACTGCGGAACGCCGTCTTGTGCGCGGTCTCATGCACCACCATGAACAGGAATGCGACGAAGTAGCCCTGCACGGCAATCAGCGGCAGCGCCCATGGCAGACCGTAGCGCGATGAGACCAGGGAGATCAGCGCGCCGACGATGACGATCATCCCGTAATGGCTTGCCGCGCGCACCGCGCCGGCAAGGTTCGACTTGGTCGACAAATCGCGCAAGGTCAGCGGGCTGAGCGGCTTCAGGCGGGGTCCGGCGTCACTGGTCTCTGCGGTGCTCATGGTCGTCTCACCTGTCAGCGTTGCAGCAGCGCCGAGATTTCGGCGTTGATGAAGGCGCGGTCTTCGGCGTTGTTGGCGGGATTGCCGGCCCGGTGCCCGTGGATCGACGGAATCGCATGCAGCGCGGCCGAGCGCGCGTTGACCAGGCGGCCGAGTTCAGCCTCGTTGTCGCGCGGGTCGAAATAGCGATCGGTACGCCCCGGCATCAGCAGGACATGCGCCTTGATCGCGGCCAGCGCCCGGTCGAAGTCGCCGCCGAATTGATCGCAACGGCTGATATCGCCGGCCTGCCAGATCGCGATCTGCGCCATCAGATCATTCGCATCGCGCCGCGCGAAGGCACCGTCCCAGGATCCCGCGAGGTAGTCTTCCAGCGAGTTGAAGCCGGCCGCGCGCCAGACTTCCTCGCGATAGAACTCATGCGACATCGCCCAGCCGGCGTAGACGCGCCCCATCGCACGAAGGCCCGCCGCGGGCTTGCTGACGAAGCGGCCGTCCCGGTAGGCCGGGTCGGCGGTCAGCGCGGCCTTCACACCTTCGAGGAACACATGATTATACGGCGAGCACCGCGCGCTGCCGCAGACCACGGCCGCGCGCTCGACCATGTCGGGATACCGCGCGGCCCAGTGATAGGCCTGCATGCCGCCCATCGACCAGCCATAGACCAGCGCGAGCCTGGTCACGCCGAACCGCTCGACCAGCAGCCGCCGCTGGATCGCGACCGCGTCATGATAGGTGAAGGCAGGAAACGGCGCGCCGCCGAGCACCTCGACCGAATTCGACGGCGAGGAAGACAGGCCATTGCCGAACAGATTCGCGATGACGATGAAGTAGCGCTCGGGATCGAGCGCGCCGCCCGGCTGCACCAGCCATTCGATGTCGGAGTGCTGTGCGGCGAACGACGTCGGATAGAGGATGACGTTGTCCCGCGCCGCATTCAGCGTGCCATAGGTCTTGTAGGCGAGCCTCAGTTGCGGAAACACGGCGCCGCCCTGCAGCGTCACATCGCCTGCCTCGAACACCTCATAGTCGCGCGGCGTGGTCATCAGCATTCGACCTCGAGCAGCCGGGCGCAACGCTGCGCCCTTAATAACTGTACTATTGGTACACTAAATGCGAAACCCTGGCAATAGCGGCGAAGGTGGAATGACACCGGGCCGATCCATTCAAAATCGGTATGGATCAATACCCGTTTCGGCTTGGACCCATTGTCGTCATCTCTCTAGGACAGACCCCGAGGAAATTTTCGAGGAGGCGCTAATGAGCGCAATTGTGTCCGCCGCAGACACGCGGCGATCCCGCGTCCGGCTCTTGACCGTGACGATGTTGTTTCTCGTCACCACCGTGAACTATGCCGATCGCGCCACGCTCTCGATCGCCGGCCCCGCCCTTTCCAAGGAACTGCATCTCGATCCCGTCGCGATGGGCTACGTGTTCTCGGCGTTCGGCTGGTCCTATGTGGTCGCCCAGGTGCCGTGCGGCTGGCTGCTCGACCGCTTCGGCTCCAAATGGGTCTATGCGCTCAGCATCATCGTCTGGTCGATCTTCACCGCGATGCAGGGCCTGGTCGGATTCCTGTCCGCGGGCGCGGCCGTGGTCCTGTTGTTCGCCCTGCGCTTCCTGGTCGGCATCGCCGAGGCGCCGTCATTCCCGGCCAATGCCCGCATCGTCGCCTCCTGGTTCCCCGGCAATGAACGCGGTACCGCCTCGGCCTTCTTCAATTCGGGGCAGTATTTCGCCACCGTGATCTTCGCGCCGCTGATGGGCTGGATCGCCCATGAGTATGGCTGGCGCCATGTGTTCTACGTGATGGGTGCGCTCGGCATCGTCATGGGCATTGCCTGGATCAAGACCATCTACGAGCCGAAGGAGCACCCCGCGATCAACGAGGCCGAGTTCGACTACATCAAGCAGGGCGGCGCGCTGGTCGACATGGACGCGGCGAAGGCCGGCAAGACCCAGGACAGCGGCCCCAGCTGGGACCACATCCGCCAATTGCTCGCCAACCGCATGATGCTCGGCGTCTATATCGGCCAATACTGCATCAACACCCTGACCTATTTCTTCCTGACCTGGTTCCCGGTCTATCTGGTGAAGGAGCGCGGGCTCTCGATCCTGCAGGCCGGCTTCGTCGCGACCTTGCCGGCGCTGTGCGGCTTCATCGGCGGCGTGCTCGGCGGCGTGATCTCGGACTATATCCTGCGCCGCACCGGCTCGCTGACCATGGCGCGCAAGATCCCGATCGTCGGCGGCATGCTGCTGTCGATGTCGATCATCGCCTGCAACTATGTCGACGGCCAGGCACTGGTGGTCGGCTTCATGGCGCTCGCCTTCTTCGGCAAGGGCATCGGCGCGCTCGGCTGGGCGGTCGTCTCCGACACCTCGCCGAAGGAAGCCGGCGGCGTCTCCGGCGGCTTGTTCAACACCTTCGGTAACCTGTCCTCGATCACGACGCCGATCGTCATCGGCTACATTCTGGCCGCCACCGGCTCGTTCAACGGCGCGCTGGTGTTCGTCGGTGCCAACGCGCTGGTCGCGGCGATCGCCTATCTGTTCATCGTCGGCGAGATCAAGCGGGTGCAGCTCAAGGCGGCGTGAGCGCGCTTCACCTCTCCCCGCCTTCCGCGGGGAGAGGTCGAAATTCGCACAGCGAATTTCGGTGAGGGGCGAAGCAACACGTCTCCGCAGAGACAGTCCTTCCGACTCGTTCGGATCGCGCGTGCACATCGAGGCGGCCGTTGCGCAGAGAGAGCCCCTCACCCCAACCCTCTCCCCGTAAGAACGGGGAGAGGGAGCAGAAAACCAAACGGCGGCTTCGGCCGCCGTCTTTGTCTGCTTTTTTGTCTGCTTTTTTGTCTTCTTGGCCAGTGGGAGGCATCGATGCTAGAACGTACAAATCCCCGCGCGATCAATTCCGGGCTTGCATCGATGTTCGACCTGAGCCAGCTCCGCTGCTTTGTCACGGTGGCCGAAGAATTGCACTTCGGCCGCGCCGCGACGCGGCTCAACATGACGCAGCCGCCGCTGAGCCGGCAGATCCAGGTGCTCGAGCACATCATCGACGCGCCGCTGCTGGAACGCACCAGCCGCTCGGTGCGGCTGACGCCGGCGGGACGCAGCTTCCTGCCCGAGGCGCGGCGCATCCTCAAGCTCGCGGAATCCGCCTCGCAGGTTGCCCGCCGCATCGCGCTCGGCAAGACCGGCTCGCTCAAGATCGGCTTCACCGCCGCGGCCGCCTACGGCTTCCTGCCCGACCTGATCGCGGCCTGCCGCTCGCGCCTGCCCGAGGTCGATTTTTCGCTGAAGGAGATGGTCTCCGGCGATCAGTTCGAGGCGCTCACCACCGGGCAGATCGACGCCGGCCTGCTGCGTCCGCCGATCGCGCGGCCGGAATTCGCCAGCCGGCGCGTCGTGGCCGAGCCGCTGCTCGCCGCGATCCCGAAGAAGCATCCGCTGGCCGCGGCCGAGACCGTGAGCATTAAGGATTTCGACGACCAGCCCTTCGTGATGTATTCGCCCTACGAGGCGCGCTACTTCCACGATCTCTTGGTGTCGATGTTCACGCGCGCCGACGTGCTGCCGCGCTATGTGCAGCATCTCAGCCAGATCCATTCGATCCTCGCTATGGTGCGCGCCGGGCTTGGCGTAGCGATCGTGCCGGAAGCGGCCGCCAGCCTGAAGATCGCGGACGTCAAGTTGAAGCCGCTGAAGCTGCGATCGCCCGTGCCGGTCGAGCTGTTCATGGTATGGCGGCGCGATCACGAGAACCAGTTGCTGCCGTCGCTGATCGAGATCGCGACCGAAATCGCAGCGCCGCATCTGCGCGGCGATTGATGCAGAGTTAGCATCGCTCGATACCGCGTTTGGCTTGGACGCGCATCGAACCATTCCCTAGAAATTCCGCCATGGACGCGCGCTGCTCGCGCATCCCGTTCCCAGAAACATTCAAGGAGTGGCGCCATGAGCAAGATGACCCCTCAGGAGATGGCCGCTAGAATCGGTGGCGGCCTCCTGTCCTTCCCCGTGACCCCGTTCAACGCGGACTATTCGTTCGACGAGGCGACCTATCGCGCCAACATGGACTGGCTGTGCGGCTATGACGTCGCCGGCCTGTTCGCCGCCGGCGGCACCGGCGAGTTCTTCTCGCTGACGCCGAGTGAAGTTCCCCACGTCGTGAAGATCGCGGTCGACGAGACCAAGGGCCGCGTTCCCGTGCTGGCCGGCACCGGCTACGGCACCGCGATCGCGCGCGAGATCGCGGTTGGCGCCGAGAAGGCCGGCGCCGACGGCCTGCTGCTGCTGCCGCCCTATCTCACGCATGCCGAGCAGGACGGCCTCGCTGCCCATGTCGAGGCGGTGTGCGCATCGGTTAAGATCGGCGTCATCGTCTACAACCGCGACAATGCGATCCTGCAGCCTGATACGCTGGCGCGCCTCTGCGAGCGCTGCCCGAACCTCGTCGGCTACAAGGACGGCATCGGCGATATCGAGCTGATGACCCGTGTCTACACCCGGCTCGGCGACCGCCTGACTTATATCGGCGGCCTGCCGACCGCGGAGACCTTTGCCCTGCCCTATCTCGACATGGGCGTGACCACCTATTCGTCGGCGGTGTTCAATTTCGTGCCCGAATTCGGCACCGGTTTCTACGCCGCGGTGCGCCGGCGCGATCATCAGACCATCCATGCAGGCCTGAAGGATTTCATCCTGCCGCTGATCGCGATACGCAACCGCAGGAAGGGTTATGCGGTGTCGATTATCAAGGCCGGCATGAAGGTGATCGGCCGCTACTCCGGCCCGGTGCGGCCGCCGCTGACCGATCTTAACGAGCAGGAGATCGGCGAGCTCGCGGCGCTGGTCGCCAAGCTGCCGCAGGCCGCCGCGCAGCAGGCGGCAGAATAAGCCGAACGGCCAGGAAAACTGCAAAGGACGAAGGGAGGGGCAGATGATCCAGGACACGATCCGCACCGGCTTTGCCGGCGCACCTGTTGTCACGGCGATGGAGGTGATCCCGGTCGCCGGCCGCGACGGCATGCTCCTCAATCTGAGCGGCGCGCATGCGCCGTTCTTCACCCGCAACCTCGTTATCCTCACCGACAACTCCGGCCACACCGGCGTCGGCGAGGTGCCGGGCGGCGAGAAGATCAAGAAGACGCTCGAGGACGCAAGCGACCTCGTCGTCGGCCAGACCATCGGCGCCTGCAACAACATCCTAGCCTCGATGCGCCAGGCCTTCGCCGATCGCGACGCCGGCGGCCGTGGCAAGCAGACCTTCGACCTCCGCGTCACCATCCATGCGGTCACCGCAGTGGAATCCGCGCTGCTCGACCTGCTCGGCCAGCATCTCAATCTCCCGGTCGCGGCGCTGCTTGGCGAAGGCCAGCAGCGCGCCAGCGTCGAGACGCTCGGCTATCTCTTCTTCGTCGGCGACCGCAGGAAGACCAACCTGCCTTACGTCGAGGGCGAGACCGGCAAGCCCGACTGGTTCGATCTGCGCCATCAGGTTGCAATGACGCCGGATGCCATCGTGCGCCTCGCCGAAGCGACGCAGGCGCATTACGGCTTTGCCGATTTCAAGCTCAAGGGTGGCGTGCTCAGGGGCGAAGAGGAGATCGAGGCCGTCACCGCAATTGCAAAACGCTTCCCGAAGGCGCGCGTCACGCTCGACCCGAACGGCGCCTGGTCGCTCGACGAGGCGATCCGGCTGTGCAGCAACATGCATGGCGTGCTCGCCTATGCCGAGGATCCCTGCGGCGCCGAGGCCGGCTTCTCCGGTCGTGAGATCATGGCCGAGTTCCGCCGCGCCACCGGGCTGCCGACCGCGACCAACATGATCGCGACCGACTGGCGCCAGCTCGCGCACGCACTGCGGCTCGGCGCAGTCGACATTCCGCTCGCCGATCCGCATTTCTGGACCATGCAAGGCTCGGTGCGGGTGGCACAGACCTGCCGCGACAACGGCCTGACCTGGGGCTCGCACTCCAACAACCATTTCGATATTTCGCTGGCGATGTTCACCCATGTCGGAGCCGCCGCGCCCGGCAAGGTGACCGCGATCGACACCCACTGGATCTGGCAGGACGGCCAGGCGTTGACGCGCCAGCCGCTGCAGATCAAGGGCGGCAAGATCGCTATTCCGGATCGGCCGGGCCTTGGCATCGAGCTCGATCGCGGTGCCATCGAGGCCGCGAACGCGCTATACAAGCAGCATGGTCTCGGCGCCCGCGACGACGCGCTGGCCATGCAGTTCCTGATCCAGGGGTGGACCTTCGACGACAAGCGTCCCTGCCTCGTGCGCTAAACAAGGAAGGTTGGAAACATGACCGCTCACCAGAAGAACTTCATCGCCGGCGAATGGGTCGACGGAACAGGCATCACGCGGGACATCAACCCCTCCAACACCGGCGATGTCGTCGGCGAATACGCCAAGGCCGACAAGGCGCAGACCGAAAAGGCGATCGCCGCGGCGAAGGCCGCCTTCCCGGCCTGGGCGCGCTCGACGCCGCAGGAGCGCTTCGATGCGCTGACCAGGATCTCGGTCGAAATCCTCGCCCGCAAGGAAGAGCTCGGCCGCCTGCTCGCCCGCGAGGAGGGCAAGACGCTGCCGGAAGGCATCGGCGAGGTGGCGCGCGCCGGGCAGATCTTTGCGTTCTTTGCCGGCGAAGCGCTGCGGCTAATGGGCGAGAAGGGCGCATCGGTGCGCCCCGGCCTCGACGTCGAGATCACCCGCGAGCCGGTCGGCGTTGTCGGCATGATCACGCCGTGGAATTTCCCGATCGCGATCCCGGCGTGGAAGATCGCGCCGGCGCTGTGTTACGGCAACGCCGTGGTGTTCAAGCCGGCCGAGCTGGTGCCGGGCTCCGCCCATGCGCTGTCCGAGATCATTGCGCGTTCCGGCATTCCGGCGGGGGTCTTCAATCTCGTGGTCGGCTCGGGCTCGGTGGTCGGCCAGACCCTGCTCGATCATCCCGATGTCGCCGCGATCTCCTTCACCGGCTCGGTGCAGACCGGCCGCAAGATCGCTCAGGCCTGCGTGCTCTCCAACCCCATGAAGAAGTTCCAGCTCGAGATGGGCGGCAAGAACCCGCTGGTCGTGCTCGACGACGCCGACGTGAAGGTCGCGGTCGAGGTCGCCGTCAACGGCGCCTATTACTCGACCGGCCAGCGCTGCACGGCGTCCTCGCGCCTGATCGTCACCGCGGGAATTCACGACCGCTTCGTCGCCGCGATGACCGAGCGCATGAAGGGACTTTCGGTGGACGACGCGCTGAAGAGCGGCGTACATGTCGGCCCGGTCGTCGACCAGAGCCAGCTCGACCAGGACCTGCGCTACATCAAGATCGGTCAGGATGAAGGCGCCCGCCTGCACTGGGGCGGCGAATTGTTGAACCGCGAGACGCCCGGCTTCTATCTGCAGCCGGCGCTGTTCACCGAGGCGACCAACCAGATGCGGATCGCCCGCGAGGAGATCTTTGGTCCGGTCGCCTGCGTGATCCGCGCCAAGGATTATGAAGAGGCGCTGGCGATCTCCAACGACACCGAGTTCGGCCTTGCCTCGGGCATCTGCACGTCAAGCCTGAAATACGCCTCGCACTACAAGCGCAACAGCGAGGCCGGCATGGTGATGGTCAACCTGCCGACCGCCGGCGTCGACTACCACGTCCCGTTCGGCGGCCGCAAAGGCTCAAGCTACGGCGCACGCGAACAGGGTGCCTATGCCCGCGAGTTCTACACCACGGTGAAGACGGCTTACACGTTCCCGGGCTGAAGCAGTTGAAACAGAGTGCAGCCGCGTAAGACGCTGCACCCCCTCTCCCGCTTGCGGGGGAGAATTGGGGTGGGGGCTCTCCCCGCGAGTCATGCTGTGGAGAGACCCCCACCCGGATCGCATCATTCGATGCGATCCGACCTCCCCCGCAAGCGGGAGAGGTGAAGTGAAGCCAGGAGGAATACGGCATGGACCAGTCGATCGGCGCCCAGGAGCAGCCCCGCTACATCAAGCTCAACGAGCGCGACAATGTCGCGATCGTCGTGAATGATTTTGGCCTGCCGGCCGGCTCCCGCTTCGCCTCGGGCCTGACGCTGCGCGCTTTCGTGCCGCAAGGCCACAAGACCGCGCTGGAAGACATCGCCGAGGGCGCCCCGATCATCCGCTATGGCGAAGTGATCGGCACGGCGCTGTCGCCGATCCTGGCCGGTGAGTGGGTCGACGAGGCCCGTATCCGCATGCCCGAGGCGCCACCGCTCGATCAGCTCGAGATCGCGACCGCGGTGCCGCCCGCGCTGCCGCCGCTCGAAGGCTTCACCTTCGAGGGCTATCGCAATCCCGACGGCTCGGTCGGCACCAAGAACATCCTCGGCATCTCCTCCTCCGTGCAATGCGTCAAGGGCACGATGGAATATGCCGTGAAGCGCATCCGCGCCGAGCTCTTGCCGAAATATCCCAATGTCGACGACGTCGTGCCGTTGACGCACGCCTATGGCTGCGGCGTCGCGATCACCGCACCCGACGCCGTGGTGCCGATCCGCACCCTGCAGAATCTCGCGCTCAATCCGAACTTCGGCGGCGAGATCCTCGTCGTCGGCCTCGGCTGCGAGAAGCTCGCGCCGGAACGGCTGGTGCCGGAGGGCGTCGGCGATGCCATCGTGCGGATGCAGGACGAAGCGTTTGACGGCTTCGGCGCCATCGTCGACGCCATCATGACCCAGGCCGAGGCCCGGCTGAAGGTGCTCAACGCCCGCAAGCGCGAGATCTGCCCGGCCGCCGATCTTGTGATCGGCCTGCAATGCGGCGGCAGCGACGCGTTCTCCGGCGTCACCGCGAACCCCGCGGTGGGCTTTGCCGCCGACCTGCTGGTGCGCGCCGGCGCGACCGTGATGTTTTCGGAAGTCACCGAGGTGCGTGACGCGATCCAGCTTCTAACCCGCCGCGCCGTCAACGAGGATGTCGGCCGCGCGCTGATCCGCGAGATGGAATGGTATGACGCCTATCTCGCCCGCGGCGGCGCCGACCGCAGCGCCAACACCACGCCGGGCAACAAGAAGGGCGGCCTTGCCAACATCGTCGAAAAGTCGCTCGGCTCGATCGTCAAGTCCGGCTCCGGCCCGATCGCGGGCGTACTGTCGCCGGGCGAGAAGGCGCGGCAGAAGGGCATGCTGTTTGCGGCGACGCCGGCGAGCGACTTCATCTGCGGCACGCTGCAGCTCGCCTCCGGCATGACCTTGCAGGTGTTCACCACCGGCCGCGGCACGCCGTATGGCCTGGCCGCCGCGCCTGTCATCAAGGTCGCGACCCGCAGCGAGCTGGCACGGCGCTGGAAGGACCTGATCGATTTCGACGCCGGCTGCATCGCCACCGGCGAGAAGACCATCGAGGAAACCGGCTGGGACCTGTTCCGCCTGATCCTCGACGTCGCGAGCGGGCGCACCAAGCCATGGTCGGACCGCTGGGGCATCCACAACGATCTGACGCTGTTCAACCCGGCGCCGGTGACCTGAGCAACCGTGCCTCCTTAACCACCCGTTAGCCACGTCCTGATCGGCCGGGGAACGTCGCAATTCGATTCAAATTGTCTGGGCATGGAGGCACACATGACCCGGGCAACCGATGATCTCAGAGATCAGGCCGACCGCGCCGAGCGGCTGGCACGCACTGACATCGACTCGTTGACCGTCGAGCGCCTGCGTGCCTACGCGGAGGAATGTCGCAACCAGATCGCTGCGGCCGAGCGGGAGAGGCAATCGGGGGCATCACCAGCGGGATAGATGTCCGGAGTTCGCCACCACACGCTCGTCAAAATTTCTCGAGTCCTCGCACTTCCCTGGCGGCGACCTTGATCAGCGGCTTGACCGCCTGTTCCTCTCGGCCAAGCACAACGCCCGAGGCGAAGGCGCTGGCGCGCTCCTTCCGATGCGGGGACTTCAGCGTCGCATCGACCGCCAGCTTGCGGTGCGCGACAAAATCGTTGAGCGAGCCAAGCGCATCCTGGACCCGCTTCAGGTGCCTGGACAGCCGCGCGAGTTGCTTGCGCTCACCCTTGCGCGGAAACAGGCTTTCGAAGAAGTCGATCGCGTATCTGAGCTTCTTGGCCCTGATGCGCACCTTGTGCCGCTCCTGGGCCGACAGCTCGTCGAGACGCCGGCCATCCTTGCGCAGCTTCCTGATGCGGCGATGCAGCAGCGCGGCGGCGAATTCCTCGATCGGACCGCCTTCATCCTCCGCGGCAACGGTCTGCTTTGCCTCGATCCATTGCAACGTATCGATCAGCATGGACCGATAGCGCTGCGAATTGACCGCGTGCCTCGCGCCGGCAAATGCGCGATCACGGCGGCCGGAAAATTCCTGCCGGATCGCTTTTCCGCCGCGCCGCAGCAGCGCGTCATGCGATGCTGGCTCGATATCTTCCTTGACGAACACGTCAAGCTCGCGCGCCG
Organism: Bradyrhizobium sp. USDA 4510; assembly: GCF_054059095.1. Classification (NCBI taxonomy): domain Bacteria; kingdom Pseudomonadati; phylum Pseudomonadota; class Alphaproteobacteria; order Hyphomicrobiales; family Nitrobacteraceae; genus Bradyrhizobium; species Bradyrhizobium sp. USDA 4510. The sequence goes on from NZ_JBSSBT010000001.1 coordinate 6,306,236, forward strand.
GGGCGAGCGCATTGGTGAGCCACTTCAGCTGCGTCTTGATGTCTTCCGTCGGGGCCACGGTCAGGATCTTCGAGAACAGCGAGATCGCGGCGCGCAGCCGCCGCAACCCAACCCGCATTTGGTGAATGCCTTCCGCCTCGCCCTCGCGGACGGCCTCGGCATTCGACGAGAGGTGACGAAGCGCGGCGCGCGCGATCACCCGGAACGCCGCGCCGGCGGTAAGTCCGGCGTCGAGCACGATGCTCCCGGCGGAGACGACGACATGCTCCTCGCCATCGGCAAGTTCATAGCCGTGTTCGGCTTTCGAGCGCAGATCGAGCTCCGCTGCCGCCTTCCGCTCCAGCGCCCTTGCGACCCGGAACAGGTCGAGCGGGCGGCCGCTCTTGAGTTCGAGTTCGACCTCGTCGATTCGGCGCGAACGGTGCCCGGCCGTGGTGTAGCCGCGATCGATCGCGAGTTCGATCTCGCTGCGTTTGGTCCGCAGCGGCACGGTGATACGCCGCACTGACGTCTCGAATACCGGTTTCAGCTTGCGACGCAGCCTGCCAGACGTGAGTCCTTCAAGCGGCGTACCTTTGGCCTTGTCGAGGTTGAGGTTTCCGTCCGCTAGGTCAGTCTCCCATTCGCCCCGTTCAAACTGCGGACCCGCTCCCGACTTGATAGTCTGAACATAGTTGCCGCCATCCCGCCGCACGCGCAACGTCAGTCCGTGCCGCTTGAGCTTGTGCTTCGCGGTGTCGAAATAGGTCGAGACGAGATCGCTCTCGGATGGTGCACCGCTCTTGCTGCCGGCGACCAGCGGTTTCTTCAGTCCCTTGAGCTTGCGCGCGGGAACGTGGAATTTGAGCTCCGTCTCGGCCGCCATCGTCGCTCCATGCCTGGGGCACCAAGCAAACGTCCGCCGTGACGAGGTCAGCGACGGACGTTCATGCTCACACAAGATCGCCTGAGTTGGCGTCAATCGTCGTCGTTATGGATGACGGTCTTGCTGCGATTGCCGAATTCGTCCCGCTTCTTGATGACCGTGGTCCGGTCATGGCGCGGCTCACGCTCCTTGATCACCGTGGTGCGATCACGATCGCGATCGCGATATTCGGGTGCCCGACCAACCGTTACGCCTGCGCCGACGGGACCTGCGCGGACACCGATATCATCGGCGAACACAGGCGATGCGATCGCGGTCACCATGGCCGCGGTTAGCAGATACGTCCTCATGCCGTCTCTCCTCCTCCAGTTGCGACGTGAAGGAGGAACGTCGAGTGCGACGCACCGTTCCTGTATCGACCGTGCTGCAATTGCTCACGCTCAGTTGCGAAATATCGCACCGGGAACTCGCTGAACAGGCATTCATCTGTGTGGCGAAATACCCATGTTCCACGCGTTGAATAGCCTGAATTGATGTCCCACGTCCTTAACTAATAGGAGGACGTTCCATGAAACAGTCACAGCACTTCCGCGATAATGCGGAGAACTGCGCGCAACTTGCCGAGCGTGCCGACGACGGGCCGACCTACAATCGCTTCAAGCGAATGGAAGCGGCTTGGCGCGCGCTGGCAAAGGAACAGGACTGGCTCGACGGCGAGACCTCGCCATCGGAAAATGCAGCCTAGATCCGGGCCAGCCGTGGCGGCAAATGCGACGTCGCCACGGCCCCGCGGCCTATTCGGCGCTGCGTTGCCGCTGCCAGCGCAACAGATAGGCCTGCAGCCGCCAGATGATCGCCGACAGCACCACACCGACCAGCATCAGCACCACGACAGCAACCATCATGCCCGAGGCCTCGCCGCGCGCCTCCGATTCGATGATGAGGCGACCGATGCCGCGCTCGGCGCCGATGAACTCGCCGACGATCACGCCGATCAGCGCGAAGGAGATCGCAGGCGTCAGCGAAGCGAACACCCAGGCCATCGTCGAGGGGATCACCACCGTCCGGGTGATCTGCCATTCGCTGGCGCCGAGCAGCCGCGCGGCGTTGGCGAAGCCTTCGTCGATCGAGCGCGCGCCCTCGAAAGTGTTGAAGAACACCAGGAACACGACGACGATCCAGGACGTCACGATCTTCGACATGTCGCCGATCCCGAATGCTAGCACGATGATCGGCGCCAGCGCGATCCGCGGGATCGAGTTCACCGCGGTGATGAAGGGCTGAAAGATCGCGCTCAGGCGGTCGGATCGTCCCAGGATCAGCCCCGCGATGAAGCCGCTGACAACGCCGGTGACGAAGCCGAAGAAAGTGTTCTTCAGGGTGATGGCGGTCGCGGCCCAGAGGTTGTTCTCGTTGCGCGCCAGGCACTTTCCGAAGTCGCCGTTGAACCAGCTGTTGAAGGCGCCGAGCTTCGAGGTCAGGCAGCTCTGGATCAGGAAGTTGTCGAAGATCATCGACGGCTTCGAGATGAAGTAGGGATCGAGCAGGTCGGGCACCAGCCAGGGCAGTTTGGTGCGGAGGTCGTAGCCCCATTGCCAGACCGACAGCACGACTGCGCAGATCAGGACCTGCCAGCCGACCGTGCCGAGCGTGCCGTACCTCTTCATATGCTGCGGCCCCTGACGAATTCCTCGCCCAGCGAATGCCAGATGTGCTGGAACAGCTCGGCATAATGCGGGGTTTCGCGCACCTTCACCGCATCGCGCGGGCGGTCGAAATCGACCTCGAACATGTCCTTGATCCGGCCCGGCCGCGCCGAGAACAGGATGATGCGGTCGGCCAATGTCAACGCCTCGCCGAGATCGTGGGTCACGAACAGCACGGTCTGCTGCTCGCGCTCCCAGATCCGGAGCAGCACCTCGTGCATGTCGATCTTGGTGTGGGTGTCGAGCGCGCCGAACGGCTCGTCCATCAGGAGAATCTGCGGCTCGACGATCAGCGTCCGCATCAGCGCCGCGCGCTGGCGCATGCCGCCCGACAGCGCCGACGGATAGGCGTTCTCGAATCCCTTCAGGCCGGCTTGCGCGACGCATTCGGCGATGCGCTCCTTCCGTTCGTGAGCCGGCACGCCTGATAGCTCCAGCCCGTAGCCGATATTGTCGCCGACGGTCCGCCACGGAAACAGCGTGTCGCGCTGGAACACGTAGCCGACGTTGGGCGTCGCCTTGCCGGCGACGACGCGCTTGCCGTCGATCAGGATCTCGCCGCCGGTCGGGCGGATCAGCGAGGCGATCATGTTGAGCACGGTGCTCTTGCCGGAGCCCGACGGCCCGAGCAGCGCGACGAACTCGCCGCGGCGGACGTCGAAGGTCACGTCGCGCACGGCCTCGATCGTGGTTTTGGCGAGCTGGAACGACTTGCTCAGGCCCTTGACCTCGACGCGGCGATCGGCCGAGGCGCGCGGCGATACGGTTGCGCTTGTCTCGAGCGCGCTCAACCCGGATAGGCCTTTCGCGCCGCTTCGATCAGGTTGGAATTGACCACGTCGGCGATCTTGAGCGGCTTGATGCCGGTCATCTCGCGAAACCAGACCTTCTCGCCGCGAGCGAAGCTCGCGGCGTCGATCGAGCCCTCATAGTCCGCGACCTTCTGGATCGACGTAATCTCCAGCAGATTGGCCTCTCGCGAGGTGCTGCCGACATAGGGCTCGATGGCGTCGTAGACCTCGGTCGGCTTGTGGGTCTTGATCCACTGCGAGGCCCGCCACAGCGCGGTGACGTAGGCCTGCATCTTGGCGGGGTCCTTGTCGATGGTGGCTTGCAGCGTGAAATGCGCCGTGACCGGCACCTTGCCGCCGATATGCTTGTTCCAGATCGCCTCGTCGGTGCCATCGAACAGCAATTCGCCCCAGCCCTGCTGCTGTGCCTCGTTCAACAGCGACAGCGAGCTGGCGAGGATATCGACCTGCTTCGACTTCAGCGATCCCAGCATGGTGTCGACATTGCCGGTGCCGATCCAGGTCACCTTGTCGTCAAGCCCCATGGTTTCCATATAGTAGGACGACCAGACATGGTTGGTGCCGCCGAGCGAGGAGACCGAGACGATCGGCTTGCGGCCATCGGGCCGCTTCCATTGCGTGAACGCCTCCAGCGAGTTGATGCCCTGGTCCTTCAGGTCCTTGCGGATAATGAACATCACCGAGTTCGATCGCGTGTCGACCGGCAACAGCACGCGCGCGGCGCGGCCGTGATTGGTCAGCTGCATCGGATGGGTGACGTCGCCGATGCCGATATCGCCCTGCGACGAGGCTATGATCTCGCGGGTCTTCACGCCGCTGCCGCCCTGCACCAGCTTGCAGTCGAGCCCGGCCTCCTTGAAGTAGCCTATACGGTCGGCGACGAACTGCGTCTGATAGACTGGCACCGCGACCGGATAGATCGCGCGGCCCGCGGCCGCCTGCGCCCACGCACGCCCGGTCGCCAGCGCGGCGCCGCCGGCGGCGATGACCGTCAGCGCCGATCGCCTTGAAATGTGGGGCATGGTGAGGCGCGCCATCACGCGTGCTCCTTGGCCGAGATCCTGTCGAGTGCGCCGAGCACCGCATCGCCCATCTGGACAGTCGACAGCTTTTTCGCCCCGGCCTCGGCGATATCGGCCGTGCGGGCGCCGGAGGCCAGCGCGGCCTGCACCGCCTTCTCGAGCAGGTCGGCGTCCTCCGGCCGGTTCAGCGTCAGGCGCAGCAGCATCGCGACACTCAGGATCGAACCGAGCGGATTGGCGATGCCCTTGCCCGCGATGTCGGGCGCGCTGCCATGCACCGGCTCATAGAGCGCCTTGCGCCGGCCGAAGCGATCGACCGGGCCGAGCGAGGCCGACGGCAGCATGCCGAGCGAGCCCGAAGCCATCGCCGCGCAGTCCGACAGGATGTCGCCGAAGATGTTGCCGGTCACCATCACGTCGAACTGCCGCGGCTCGCGCACGATCTGCATCGCGGCGTTGTCGACATAGAGATGGGTCAGCTCGACATCGGAGAACTCCTCCTTGTGCAGCTTGATCACCTCCTCGCGCCAGACCACACTGGTCTCCAGCACATTGGCCTTGTCGACCGAGCAGACCTTGTTGCGCCGGGTCCGCGCCAGCTCGAAGGCCGAGCGCGCCACGCGGCGGATCTGGTTCGTGGTGTATTGCTCGGTGTTGAAGCCGCGGCGCTGGCCGTCGTGCAGCGTCTCGATGCCGCGCGGCTCGCCGAAATAGATGCCGCTGGTCAATTCGCGGATGATGACGAAATCGACGCCGTCGAGCACCTCGGCCTTGAGTGGCGCGGAGGCCGACAGGGCCGGGCTCGCCACGATCGGCCGCAGATTGGCATAGAGATCGTATTTGCTGCGCAGGCCGAGCAGACTGCCGGCCTTGCGTGCCGCGGCCGGCACTTCGGTGGTCTCCGGCCCGCCGGTCGCACCCCACAGGATCGCATCGGCCTCGTCCATCGCCTCGGCGGTGTCCTCGGGCAGCACCTTGCCGGTCGCCAGATACGGGATCAGGCCGTATTGCGCCTCGCGCAGCGTCATCGGAACGCCGCGCTTCGCCGCGAACCAGTCGAGCACGCGGCGCGACTGCGCGGTGACCTCGGGGCCGATGCCCTCGCCGCCGACGACGGCGACCTTGACCATATTGGATTGCGTGCTCATGCCGGTGTCCTTGAAGCGGGTGTCGTTGTCGAATGAATCCATGGCCGCGCCGCGCGGTCGGAGGCCTGGAAGGCGCCGATCTCGTCGTCGCGCTGCAGCGTCAGCGCCACCTCGTCGAGCCCCTTCAATAGCCCCTCGCGCCGCCGCGGATCGATCTCGAACGAATGCCGCGCGCCCGACGGCGAGACGACGGTCTGGGCCTCGAGGTCGATCGAGACCTTGCCCGCGCCCTGCGTCGCCTCGATGTCGGCGGCAAGCTGATCGACCACCGCCTTGTCGACGATGACGGGCAGGATTCCGTTCTGGAAGCAGTTGGCGAAGAAGATGTCGCCGAAGCCGGAGCCGATGATGGCGCGGATGCCGCGCTCCTGCAGCGACCACACCGCGCCCTCGCGCGAGGAGCCGCAGCCGAAATTCGGCCCGGTCACCAAAATCTCCGCCTCGCGGTACGGCTCGCGGTTCAGGATGAACTCCGGATTCTCCGAGCCGTCGGGCAGATAGCGCAGCGAGCCGAACGCCCATTTACCGAGCGTGCCGCGGATCGAATTGCCCACCAGCCGCTCGATGCGGATGATGACGTCGGTATCGATATTGCCGCGCATGATCGGCGCGGCGGTTGCGGTGAGCTTGTCGAACGGCTTTGGCATGCTCTAGCGTCCCATCATCCTGACATCGGCGATCGCGCCGGCAATCGCGGATGCCGCGGCGCTCGCGGGGCTCGCCAGATGCGTCCGCGCGCGCGGCCCCTGCCGGCCGACGAAATTGCGGTTCGAGGTCGAGACCGAGCGCTGCCCGGGCGCCACCACCTCGCCATTAGCGGCCAGGCACATCGAGCAGCCCGGCTCGCGCCACTCGAAGCCGGCGTCGATAAAGATCTTGTCGAGCCCTTCGGCGACCGCCTCGCGCTTGACGTTCTCGGAACCCGGCACCACCCAGGCGCGGACCCCGGCCGCGACCTTGCGGCCGCGCGCGACCTCGGCCGCGGCGCGCAGATCGCTGAGCCGGCTGTTGGTGCAGGAGCCGATGAACACCCAATCGACCGGCGTGCCCGCGATCGGCGCCCCGCCTTGCAGGCCCATATACTCGAGCGCAGTCTCGATCGCGGCGCGCCGCAAGGGATCGTCGACCGCCTTCGGGTCGGGAATCACGCCGTCGACGCCGACGACGTGCTCGGGGCTGATGCCCCAGGTCACCTGCGGGATGATCTTCTCGACATCGATCACGACCTCGCGGTCGAACACCGCGTCGGGATCGCTCGGCAGTTCGCGCCACGCTTTCACCGCGAGATCCCACATCTCGCCTTGCGGCGCATAGGGACGGCCGCGGAGGAATTCGAACGTCTTCTCGTCCGGTGCCACCATTCCCATCTTGGCGCCGAGCTCGATCGAGAGGTTGCAGATCGTGAGCCGGCCCTCGATCGGCAGCGCGCGGATCGCACTGCCGGCATATTCGACCGCATAGCCGGTGCCGCCGGCGGCGCCGATATGGCCGATCAGCGCCAGGATCATGTCCTTGGCGGTGACGCCGAGCGGCAGCTTACCCTCGAAGCGCGCGCGCATCGTCTTCGGGCGGCGCTGGATCAGCGCCTGCGTCGCCAGCACATGGGTGAGCTCGCTCGACCCGATGCCGAAGGCGAGCGCCCCCAAGCCGCCATGGGTGCAGGTGTGGCTGTCGCCGCAGACGATGGTCGCGCCCGGCAGGCTCAGGCCGAGCTCCGGACCGATGACGTGGACGATGCCCTGGCCGGGCTGATCGACGTCGAACAGCGTGATGCCGCTCGCCGAGGTCTCGACCCGCAGCGCCGCCAGCAATTCCAGTCCGATCTTGCTGGTTCCGGCGCGGCCCGGCGCCGTCGACAGCGCGTGATCCGGCGTTGCAAAGGTCAGTTCGGGATTGTGGACATTGAGGCCCCGGCTCTTGAGATCGAGCAGGCCGCGCGAGCCGCCGAGATCGTGCAGCAGATGGCGGTCGATATGAAGGAGGTCTGTGTCTTCGCTGAGGCGAGCAATGACATGCTGGTCCCAGATCTTCTCGAGCAAACTTCGGCCGGGCATCCGCCTTCCCCTGCTCTGTGCGTTTCCATGCGGCTTGATCTTATTGGCGCCAATCTGGGCCAAAGTTGTCGTCAAGTGAAGCAGTTTTGCCCTAACATCACATATGTGATGGAGGTGCGGTACTTGACCCACCGAGGAGCCAGCCATGCCGAATCCGAATAAGACGGCCATCGTCAAATCGGCCATGCGGACGTTTGCAGTTCTGGAGTTCTTTCGGAAAACAAAGCGGGCTGCTTCCGTGACCGAAATATCGTCCGCGCTGGAGATGCCCCAGTCGAGCACGTCAGTGTTGCTTCGATGTCTCGTTGAATTGAACTACCTGGAATACGAGCGAAAGACCCGGCTCTTCATCCCGAGCTACCGGGTCAATTTGCTGGGTGACTGGATCCGTCGTTCCCCGTTCCGTGATACCAAGCTCACCGATCTGATGGAGGAACTCTGGACCGCGACGGGCGGCGAAACCGTTATGCTCGGACAACAGGCCGGCGCCGCCGGGATGCAATATCTGCACGTTGTCCCCGGCGGCTCTCAGCTTCAGTACACGGCACAAGCCGGTCAAATACGACCGATGGTGCGGACCGCGCTCGGACATGTGCTGCTGAGCCAAATGCCGAACACCAAAATTCGCGGCATTATCCGGCGCAACAATGCCGAGGAGCCGAGTCAGTCGGCGCGCGTTCGCGAATCCGCCTTTCTCGAAGAGGTCGAGCGCATTCGCCGCCGCGGCTTTTCCGAGACAGGCGGCCGCACGACGCCAGGCGCAAACACAATAGGCATGCTCGTTCCCCTGCCAAAGCGACGCGCTCCGCTGGCTATCGGCATCGGCGGCCCCATCGAACGTATCGCGGCAAAGCGCGCGCGCATCATTGAAGTCATGCAGAGCCGGCTGAAGGAATTGACAGATGAAGCCGGGCCAAAATTCGTTGAGAAATGACCTCTTGGGACGCATAACGCGTCGTGCGGATGACGGAGCCGTAGCCCGGATGAAGCGAAGCATTCGGACTAAATATCTGTCTTCTCCTCCCCCCTGAGGGGGAAGGTCGGGATGGGGGTCAGCCGCAGGCGACGCTCTATGTGGAGAGAGTTGATCCCCACCCGCTTTGCTCTGGCGAGCAAAGCGACCTCCCCTTTTGAAGGGGAGGTTGGGACCCGCGCTGCAGTTAGATCTTTCGAATTTCCTACGACGCCAGCGCTTCTTCCGGCATCACGGCCGACAGATGCTGGCTTTCGGCGACGGCGCGGTTGGTGATGCGGCCGCGATGCACGTTGAGGCCGGCGCGCAGATGCGGATCCTCGACCAGCGCGCGCAGCCCCTTCGATGCCAGCGCCAGCCCGAACGGTAGCGTGGCGTGGTTGAGCGCGTGGCTCGAGGTGACCGGCACCGCGCCCGGCATGTTGGCGACGCAATAATGCACGATGTCATCAACGAGGTAAGTCGGCGCCTGATGCGTGGTCGGCTTCGAGGTCTCGAAGCAGCCGCCCTGGTCGATCGCGACGTCGACCAGCACCGCGCGGCGTTTCATGCCTGCAAGCTGCGCGCGCGACACCAGCTTTGGCGCGCTGGCGCCCGGCACCAGCACCGCGCCGATCACAACATCAGCCGCGAAGACCTCCTGCTCGATCGCTTCCAGCGTGGCGTAACGGGTGCGGACGCGGCCGAGGAAGAGGTCGTCGAGCGCGCGCAGCCGCGGCAACGAGCGGTCGAGAATGGTGACTTCGCTGCCAAGGCCTGCCGCCATCCGCGCCGCATGGGTGCCGACCACGCCGCCACCGATGATCGCAACCCGCGCCGGCGGAACGCCGGGCACGCCACCGAGCAGCTTGCCCATGCCGTCGGCGGATTTGCGCAGCGCGGCGCCCGCGGCCTCGATCGCGAGCCGGCCGGCGACTTCGCTCATCGGCGCGAGCAGCGGCAGTCCACCTTGTGCGTCGGTCACCGTCTCATAGGCCACCGCCGTGCAGCCGGAGGCGATCAGACCCGCGGTCTGCGGCACATCGGGCGCGAGATGCAGATAGGTGAAGAGGATCTGTCCCTCGCGCAGCCTGATCCATTCGGACGGCTGCGGCTCCTTCACTTTCACGATCATCTCGGCGACGGAAAACACCTCTTCGGCGGTATCGGCGATCCGCGCGCCGGCCTGCGTGTAGACGTCGTCGCCGGCACCGATGCCGTCACCGGCGCCGCGCTGGACCACGACCTCGTGGCCGTGCGCCACATATTCCCGCACCGAGTCAGGCGTCAGCCCGACCCGATACTCCTCGACCTTGATTTCCTTGGGCACGCCGATGCGCATGGTCCGCTCCTTGAAGGATTCGTTTCCGCCGTCGTCAAGGCTATGCCCCGTCACATGGCGTTTCTCGGCGATTTCCGGCTTGCTCACAGCAAAATACGCCCATATCCTTCGCATTCCGCTCAGCTCTTGAAGGAAATCTGCGTGGACGGTCTCGATCGTATCGACCTCAGGATCCTCGCCGAGCTGGTCAGCGATGCCCGCGCCAGCCAGATCGAGCTTGCCGAGAAAGTCGGGTTGTCGCCGACCGCCTGCGCGCGGCGGATCCGCCATCTTGAGGAGATCGGCGTGATCCGCGGCTATCGCGTCGACCTCGAACCATCAACGCTTGGACTCGTGACCACCGTCGTCGTCACCATCACGCTGGAGAAGCAGAGCGAGGATTATCTGGCAGCCTTCGAGGCCGCGATCGCACGCTGTCCCGACGTCGTGTCCTGCCATCTGATGTCGGGCAGCGACGATTATCATCTGCAGGTGATCGCCCGGGACATCGCCGACTTCGAGCGCATCCACAAGCAGCATCTGTCGCGGATGCCGGGCGTCGCCCGCATCCATTCCAGCTTCGCGATGCGCGAGGTGGTCCGCCGCACCATTCCCGAGACCGCGCTGCGCGGCTGACGGTCACGCACCACCACGCACTGTCACAATCGCGCACTGTCACAATCGGACACTGTCACAATCGGGCACTGTCACAATCGGATCTGCCCGGCTCGCTCCCACACGCAATTTTTAGTTCGTGATTCGCCGCCGTCTATGACAGAATTGCTACAGTTCAATATCAATTCGGTTACACGCGGAGCGGTGAATGAGCATGGAGTGGCGGGCACGGCCGGTTTCGCTGGCTTGGTCAAATCCAGTGGTCCGGTGGTGGGGCTTCTTGAGCCTCGTCAGCGCCGCCAACATCGCGGTCTGGTTCGCGCTCTACCGCCAGTTCAATGAACAGGCCAATGGCAGCTTCAGCAACACCTCGGGCATCGGCCTGATGATGCTGCTGTGCGCGGCCTATGTGTTCGGCTGTGCCTTCCGCTCGGTCCTGCCGCGCGCCGACGTGCAGCGCATCTGCCTGTTCGACACCTGGCTGTCGAGCGTCGTGGTCGGCCGCACCGTCGCCACCGTCGCAGAGGTCTGCTTCGCCGCGCAATGGGCGATCATCCTGCATCAGCTCGGCACCATGACCGGCGCCGAGACCACCGTGAACATCGCCTGGATCATCGTGCCGCTGATCGTGATCGCGGAATGCTTTTCCTGGTATGCGGTGCTGACCACCCATTATCTCTGCAACGCGATCGAGAACTCGATCTGGGCGGTTGTGTTCTTCCTGGTCGGGATCGCGCTGTGCCGGCTGCTGCCGAAGTTTCATGGCCCGGTGCGCTGGGCCTTCGTCGTCGCGATCGTCGGCATCGCCGGCTTCCTCGCCTTCCTGATGACCGTCGACATCCCGATGTATCTGAATCGCTGGCGCGCCAACCTCGCCGCCGGCGGCACGCTGCTGCATCCGCTGGAAGGCTTGCGCGACGTCAGCCGGCGCTGGGTCGTGACCCACGACATCGCCGAGTGGCGCGAGGAGATCGCCTGGATGTCGCTGTATTTCAGCATGGCGGTCTGGTCGAGCCTCGCGCTCTGCGTCGGCTACTCGCTCGAGGATCAGCTGCCGCGCTACCGCACCGAGCCCGTGATCGTCGCAACGACGCCGGCGCCGACAGCGCAGCACACCGCCACGATCGACGCGGCGGTACCGTCGCGGAATTGATCGGCGACCGCCGCGCGCGGCTTGTCGCCGCCAGTGCTTTCGGAGTAAAGGCTGAGGCGTCCCCGCTCATCCGTCAGCGCGTTCCATGCCCCGCATCACCATCATCGAAACCGGGCTCGTCAACCCGCAAGCCCGCGAGCGCCACGGCAGCTATCCGCAGATGTTTCAGCGGATGGTGGCGACCGCCGATCCATCTGTTGGCTGCGACGTCGTCAGCCTCGCCAATGGCGAGACGCTGCCGGATCCGGTCGCATTGGATGCGATCCTGATCACGGGATCGGCCGCCGGCGTCTACGACGACGTCGCGTGGATCGCGCCGCTCGAAGCCTTCGTGCGCACGGCCCATGACAAGCGCATTCCGACTGTCGGCGTCTGCTTCGGCCATCAGCTGATCGCGCAGGCGCTCGGCGGCACGGTGCGCAAATCCGAGAAAGGCTGGGGCATCGGGCGCCATGTCTATCGGATCGCGCCGGACAACGGGCTGATCGACGGCGAGACGATCGCCGTCGCCTGCTCGCATCAGGACCAAGTGGTCGACCCGCCCGCCTCAGCGCGCACCATCCTGTCGTCCGGGTTCACGCCGCACGCCGCCCTGCTCTACGCCAACGGCACGACGCTGTCGGTGCAGCCGCATCCGGAATTCACCGCCGACTATGCCGACGCGCTGTGCGACCTGCGCCGCGGCCTCGCGCCGGATGCCCTGATCGAAGCCGCCAAGACTTCGCTCACCGAACCGCTCGACCACGCCACGCTTGGCGGCGTGATCACGCGCTTCCTCGTGCGCCGTAGCAACTAGACATCGTGTTCGCTTGGCGGCCGCAACGGAACTGCGCTCCCTCGCCCCGTTCTTACGGGGAGAGGGTTGGGGTGAGGGGCTGTCACCACGTCAACGGAGCCAGAAAAATTCGCGGAGGCTCCCCCCTCACCCGCATCGCATCTTCGATGCGATGCGACCTCTCCCCGCACGCGGGGGAGAGCTGAAGGAAGCGCTTGCTTCGCTGTAAAGCCTTCATTCGCAGCTAGCCCTTGTGCCACTGCGCGGCGGCGTCGCGGGCGAAATCGCGATAGGCCCGCGGCGCGCGGCCGAGCAGCTTCGTCAGGCGTGCCAGCTGGTCGGCCGTCGCGACCGCGCCGTCGCTCTGGTACCGGCCAAACATGAGGCGCATGTCGAGCGCGAGCCATGCCGGCATCGCTGCCTTGAAACGCTGCTCCATCGCCGCGAGATCGTCCCCGCCATAGCTGACCGCGCGGCCAAGCTCATCGCGCCAGATCGCAGCCACGCCCTCGCCGGTCACGACGTCGGGGCCGACCAGCGCGTAGGTCTCGCGGCCCAGCGGTGCGGACGCGCGCTCGCGGCGCAGCAACTCGATCGCGGCCGCCTCGCCGATATCGCGGATGTCGACCATCGAGATGCCCTTCGCGCCGATCGGCATGCCGTAGGCGCCGAAGTTCAGCAGCGGCTCCTTCAGCCGAAGATCGTTCTGGATGAAATAGGCCGGACGCAGGACAGTCGCGGGAAGATCGAGCGCCTCGATCATCCGCTCGACCGTGTGCTTGCCGGCGAAATGCGGCACGTCGGCATAGGCCTCGCCCTTGAACACCGAGAGATAGACGATGCCCTTGACGCCGGCCTCGCGTGCGGCGGTCAGCGTCAGCATCGCCTGCGTCAGTTCGTCGGCGGCGTTCGGCACCAGCAGGAACAGCGTGCTGACGCCAATGAGCGCCGCGCGGACCGAATCCACGTCGGCAAGATCGCCGCGAACCGCCGTCACGTGCTGCGGAAATTGCGCCTTGCCGGGCGAACGCGTCAGGGCCCGAACCTCGACGCCCTGGCCGGCGAGATGATTGAGAACCTGGGTGCCGATGGTGCCCGTGCTGCCTGTCACCAGAATGGTCATGTCGAATAACTCCTTTGTTGCGGCAGATCGTCTGCCGCTGCGGAGAAGCTAGACGTTCCAATTTTCCTTTGGAGATGGCATTATCTGAACAGGCCGTTTCGAATATGGAACAGTTCGATGGACCTTCAGGCACTCGCCGATTTCAATCTGGTGGCCGCGCATGGCGGGCTCGGCCGCGCCAGCCGGGCTTCCGGACGGGCCAAGGCCACGCTGTCCCGACGCGTCGCCGAACTGGAACAGAGTCTCGGCGTCCGCTTGATCGAGCGGGGTTCGCAGAGTCTGCGACGGACCGATGAGGGCCGCGCGCTGCACGAGCGTACCAGCGGTCCGCTGTCCGACATCGCCGAGGCCGGCGAAGCCGTGGTGCTCGGCGCGTCGACGCCGCGCGGCCGCTTGCGGGTCAGTGCGCCGGTCTTGCTCGCCCATGTCGCGTTCGGCCGGATCGGTGCGCGCTTTGCGCACGCCTATCCCGACGTCCAGCTCGAGATCGTCGCGAGGATCGCCTGGTCGACCCGGTCGAGGACGGCTATGACCTCGTCATCCGCATCAACCCGTCAGCGGATGAACGTCTGGTCGGCTGCCGCTTCCTCAGCGACGAACTGCTCGTCGTGGCGCATCCCGATCGACAATGGCCGACGACCGCCGCGCGCGATCCGAATGGCGTCTCCGTCGATGCCGTTCTGATGTCGCAGACGCCGCCGGACACGCTTTGGCACATCCGGAATGAACGCGAAGAGATCACGCTCAGGCCACGGGCGGTGCTGCGTCTCTCATCGATGCTGATGATGCGCGATGCTGTGCTCGCAGGCGCCGGCGCGGCCCTGCTGCCGAAGCTGCTGGTCGATGACGACATTGCCGCGGGGCGGCTCGCCTATTGGGGAACGGATGCCAGACCTCCGATCGAGGTCTGGGCGCTGCAGAGCTCGCGACGGCTGGTCGGCGCAAAGGTTCGCGCGTTTCTCGACGTCGTCGAGCAGGCGTTCCCGAACCGGGTGTTCGTCCCGCCGGCCTGAGTTGCAGCCCGGACGATGCGCCTCAGGTCATGCTGCCCGGCATGAAGCAGCGCACGCGCGGGTGGCCGTCGATATAGTGCTTCCACACCATGGTGCGCCCGACCTTGTTCGGCTCGGTGATCACCGCCTCGTTGGGCACGACAACCCATTCATTGTCGATGAGCACGCGATAGTGGCCATGATCCGACTCCCAGTCGGGATCGGCGACCACATAGCCGTCGGCATCCGAGCAGCATTGTCCATAGCCGCTGTGCAGGCTTTCAAACCAGGGTTTCAGCGGTGAATTGGCGTAGCGGCCGTCGTCCCGCGCCAGGGTCGGCGATGTCAGCCACATCGTCCCGAGCAGCAGTGCCGCACGCGTGATGGCGTGCATGTCGTCGTCTCCGTAAGCGTCTGTCCAGCTGCGGGCGCGTCACAGACTGCTCGCCTGCGACGCTGCCGCCGCAGGCGAGAGCACGACACATCCGCGCCCCAGCACCTGACATTGAACGATGCAAGAGCAGGGCCAGACGGGATGCCGGAAGACTACGGCCGACGAAAGTATAGGGCGTGCGGCACGATCAACGACTCACTGCCGCAACCTCCGGAACAAGCGGCGGTGCGCTGCGCGACGCTGCCTGCAGCGCGCATTCGACGAACCGGCGCGGCAGCAGCGAGGCGTTGGAGCGCATCGCCACCAGCATGCGGCTCTCCGCATCCGGCGTGTCCAGCGGCTTCGCCACCACATTCATCACGCCAGCCTGCTGGTAGCACGACGGCAGGATCGACAGCCCGATCCCGGCCGCAACCAGGCTGAGCACGGTGCGCAGTTCATGCGCCTCCTGCACCACGCGCGGGGCAAAGCCCGCCCGCCGGCACAGCATCGCGGCCTGATCACCGACACCGCAGCCGCTCTCGGCCATACCGACGAATTCATGCTCGGCAAGGTTGGCCATCTCGAGCGCGCCCTTCGCGCCGGCCAGCGGATGATCCAGCGGCAGGAACACCATCAGCCGGTCGCGCCAAACCACATGGACCTGCAGATCGGCCGCCGGCCTGAAATCGAGCGGCGGGCGCATAATCGCGACATCGAGTTCGGCGTCGGCAAGCGCGCGCAGCTGCGTTGCCGTCGACATGTGCCGGAGTTCGATCTTCACCCGCGGATAGCTGGCGCGAAAGCTGCGGAACAGCTCGGCGAACATGTCGAGCATCGGGACCGAGCCGGTGAAGCCGACGCGGATCATGCCGGCCTCGCCGCGCGCCGCACGGCGCACCGTCTCCGACGCCAGATCAAGCTCGCTGACCGCGCGCCGCGCATGTTCCAGCAGCAATTGTCCGGCTTGCGTCAGTTCCACCGCGCGCCGCGTCCGCGCCAACAGGCGCGTGCCGAGCTCTTCCTCCATCGCCTTGATCTGCGTGCTCAGCGGCGGCTGGCTGACATGCAAGCGTTTGGCGGCGCGGCTGAAGCTGAGCTCTTCGGCTACCGCGATGAAGTAACGAAGCTGCCTGTAATCCATCGCTTATTCCGATTCCCTATAAGTCGGGGGTCAACAAGGTATTTGACCTCACGGGGCCGTTTCCCGATCTTCGCGCGAAATCACCAGTCCTCCAAGGGAGAAGCGCGCGAAATGCGTCAGGTTCAGACACGACGGCGCGGCGCTCGCAGCGGGTCAGCCATGCAATATCGCAGCGGACGATAGAAGATGACCGTTCCGTTTCGCGTTCTCGTCACCGGCGACAGCCTCGCGCCGGCCGCCGTCAATGTCCTCAGCGAGATCGGTGCAGATGTCGTGCTGATGCGCGATGCCGTCACGCCTGAGCGTCTCGCGCATGAGATGGCGCGGGCGCCGACGCAGGCGATCCTGATGCGCGGCAATCCGGTGTTCTCCGCCGCCACCATCGCCGGCAATCCGCACCTGCGCGTGATCGCAAAGCACGGCGCCGGCATCGACAGCGTCGATATCGATGCCGCAACCGCCAGGCGCGTGCTGGTGATGGTCGCGGGCGACGCGAATGCGCCTGCGGTTGCCGAGCACACCATCGCATTAATCCTCGCGCTCGGGCGCGACGTCGTCAGCCTGAACGCGCGAACCCATTCCGGCGCCTGGGACCGCGCCACCTATCGCGGCCGCGAAATCCGCGGCCGCACGATCGGCCTGGTCGGCTTCGGTCGCATCGCCCGGCACGTCGCCCGCGCGGCGGCCGCGCTCGGCATGAGCGTCGTCGCGCTCGGCCGGAGCAGCGGCCGTGTCGATCCGGCGCTGGCGCGCGAAGCCGCCGATCTCGCCGAGCTGCTTGCGGTCTCCGACATCGTCAGCCTGCACGCGCCGCTGACCGATGCGACGCGCGGCATGATCGATGCCGGGCGGCTCAACGCCATGAAGCCCGGCTCCCTCCTGATCAACACCGCGCGCGGCGCGCTGGTCGACGAGGACGCGCTGTGCGCGGCGCTGCGCATCGGCCATCTCGCCGGTGCCGGCCTCGACACGCTGGCGGAGGAGCCGCCGGCGAAAGACAGGCCGATCCTGCAGGCGCCGAACCTGATCGTGACGCCGCATATCGCAGCCCAAACCGGCGCATCGATCACGCGGACCGGCGTCGAGGCCGCGCGCAACATCGCAGCTGTCCTCACGCAACGCGACATCGATCGCGCCAATGTGGTCAACCCGGCGGCACTCGACGCGCCTTAAATCTCGCAGAAACGGCCCACCAAGAGGCCGCGACATCAAGAGGAAACGAACATGAATCTGGGGTGGCTGTCCAAGCTGTCCACCGTCGAACGCAAGACCTTCTTCGCCGCCTTCGGCGGCCTTGCACTCGATTCGATGGACACGACAATCTACGCGCTGGTCACGCCGGCGCTGATCGCAACGCTGAGCCTGTCGCGGCCTGACGCCGGCATTCTGGCTTCCAGCTCGTTGATCGGCACCGCCCTGGGCGGCTGGGTCGCCGGAATTGCCGCGGACCGGTTCGGCCGGGTGCGCGTGCTGCAATTCACCATCCTCCTGGTCGCGGTCTCGACCTTTGCCGCCGCCTTTGCCGACGGCTTCTGGTATCTCTTGGTCGCGCGCGCCATCCAGGGCATGGGCTATGGCGGCGAGGCCGCGGTCGGTGCCGTGCTGGTCGCCGAAGTGGTTTCGGCCGGCATGCGCGGCCGCGTCGCCGCCGCGATCCAGAGCGGATACGCCGTCGGCAATGCGCTGTCGGTGGCGCTGTTTCCCGTCATCTTCGGCTGGCTGTCGCAGGACATGGCCTGGCGCGTGTTCTTCGCGATCGGAATCCTCCCCGCGCTGCTGGTCTTCTTCGTCCGCCGCTTCGTGCCGGAATCCGCGATCTTCGTCGAGGAGAAGGCACAGCGCGCCGCCTCGCCGGCGCATAGCTTCTGGACCATCTTCACCGGCGAGCATCTGTTCAAGACGCTGGTCGCGACCTTCTTCACGACCGGCACGCTTGGCGCGGCCTATGTGATGATCACCTGGCTGCCGACCTATCTGCAAACCGGGCTGCATCTACCGGTCACGCACACCGCCGGCTATCTCGCCGTCAACATCTTCGGATCATTCGTCGGACCGATCGCCTTCGGCCTGATCACCGACCGCATCGGCCGCCGCAAGGGTTTCATGCTGTTCCTGGTCTGCCAGGCACTGAACGTCGTCGTGTACACCCAAGCGCCGATCGGACAGGGCATCACGGTCATCCTCGGATTCTTTCTCGGCGCGCTGCAGGCAGGCCTCGCCTCCGGCCTGATGCCGACCTTTGCCGAGCTGTTTCCAACCAGCATCCGCGCCAACGGCGCCGGATTCGCGCTCAGCGCAGGGCGTGGCCTCGGCTCGATCGTGCCGGCGACCGTCGGCATTCTCTCGACGCGGATGCATCTCGGCGACGCAATGGCGATCTGCGCCATCTGCGGCTACACCGCCGCGTTCTGCGCGGCATTGCTGCTGCCCGAGCAGCAGGGCATCGACCTCAGAACGATGACAGCAGGCGCAGCTTCGGACGACGCCGAACGGCTGCCGCACGAACGAGAGACTGGACACCCTAACAACATCCGAAATGGCGTCGCGACCCAATGAACGCCATTACAATGAACGGGAGGATTGCAATGGCCGGAGCGTCCGTCACTGAGCTCGAACAACAGACCATCCGCCGCGTCTATTGGCGGCTGATCCCGATCCTGTTCGTGATGATGTTCTTCAACTATCTGGACCGTATCAATCTCGGCTATGCCGGGCTGACGATGAACAAGGACCTCGGCCTCAGCCCCGCGATCTTCGGCTTCGCGGCCAGCATCTTCTTCCTCGGCTACATGGTGCTCGAGGTGCCGAGCAACCTGATGCTGCACTGGCTCGGCGCCCGGATCTGGCTGGCGCGCATCCTGATCACCTGGGGCCTCGTCGCCGCGCTGACCGCCTTTGTCTGGAATCCGCTCAGCCTCTACGTCATGCGGTTCGGCCTCGGCGTCGCGGAAGCCGGCTTCATGCCCGGCGTGGTGCTTTACCTCACCTACTGGTTCCCGGCGCGCTATCGCGCCCGCGCGGTGGCGGGATACATCATCGCCGGCTCGTTCTCGGCGGTTTTGGGCGGGCCGATCTCGACCAGCATCATGACCTCGTTCGATGGCACTGCCGGTCTCCACGGCTGGCAATGGATGTTCCTCGCCGAGGGCGTGCCGACCATTCTGCTCGGCCTGTTCACGCTCTATTATCTCACCGACCGCCCGGCCAAGGCGAGCTGGCTCACCAAGGAACAGGCGGCCTGGCTGGAGGGCGAACTCGCCGCCGAGCGGGCCGAGATCGAACAACAGGGGCAGCACAGGTTGATCGAATGCGTGCTCGATATCCGGGTCTGGCTGCTGGCGGCGCTGTTCGGCTGCGCATTGGTCGGGATCTACGGCCTCTTGCTGTGGCTGCCGCAGATCATCAAGGGCATGGGCAATCTCAGCAACATCCAGGTCGGCTTCCTCTCGGCGATCCCGCCGCTGCTCGGCGTCATCGGCACCATCGTGGTCAGCCGCAGCTCGGACAAGACCGGCGATCGCAAGTTTCATCTCGCGGCGGTCTATCTGCTCGCCGCCGTCGCGATGCTCGGCAGCGCCTATGTCGCGAGCCCGGTGCTGGCCTTCGTGTTCCTGTGCATCGTCGGCTTCAGCCTCAATGCCGGCAACCCGCTGTTCTGGAGCATCAATGCCTCGCTGCTGACCGGCGCGGCCGGCGCCGCCTCGATCGCGCTGGTCAACACGCTGGCGCAGTTCGGCGGCCTGATCGGGCCGTGGTGCATCGGCCTGATCAAGGACTCCACCGGAAGCTTCTCCTGGGCATTGGTCGGCATCGCCGGCTTCCTGCTCGTCGCCTCCGCCATCGCCGCCACCATGCGCGTCAAGCCGCGCGAGACGGAATTGACGGGCGCGATCCCGTCATCCGTCGCACACTGACACCCCTGCCAAGGAAGCAACCATGATCATCGATTGTCACGGCCATTACACCACCGAGCCGGCCAAGCTGCAGATCTTCCGCGACAAGCAGCTCGCCGGCCTCGCCGACAAGTCGCGCCGGCCGCTCACCACCAATCTCGGCATCACCGATGACGAGATCCGCTCCAGCGTCGAGGGCGCGCAGCTTCGCCTGCAAAGGGAGCGCGGCACCGACGTCACCATCTTCTCGCCGCGCGCCGCCGGCATGGCACATCACGTCGGCAAGGAAGCGACCAGCCGCGAATGGACCACGATCTGCAACGACCTCGTGCACCGGGTCTGCACGCTGTTCCCGCAGAACTTCGTCCCCGTGTGCCAGCTGCCGCAGAGCCCGGGCATCAAGCCTGCCAACTGCATCGAGGAGTTGGAGCGCTGCGTGACCCAGCTCGGCTTCGTCGGCTGCAACCTCAACCCCGATCCCGCCGGCGGCTATTGGTGCGATCCGCCGCTGACCGACGAATGGTGGTATCCGCTGTATGAGAAGATGGTCGAGCTCGACGTGCCGGCGATGGTCCATGTCTCCTCGTCCTGCAATCCCTGCTTCCACGGCACCGGCGCGCATTACCTCAACGGCGACACCACCGCCTTCATGCAGTTCCTGACTTCGGATCTGTTCAAGCGCTTCCCGACCCTGCGGTTCATCATCCCGCATGGCGGCGGCGCGGTGCCCTACCACTGGGGCCGCTACCGTGGCCTCGCGCAGGACATGAAGCTGCCGCCGCTGTCGGAGCATCTCTTGAAGAACGTGTTCTTCGACACCTGCGTCTATCACTTGCTCGGCATCGAGCTGTTGACCAGGGTAATCCCTGTCGAGAACATCCTGTTTGCGTCCGAAATGGTCGGCGCGGTCCGCGGCATCGATCCTGAAACGGGTCATCACTTCGACGACACCCGCCGCTATATCGACGCGCTGCCGCTGAGCGCGGCGGACAAGGCCAAGATCTTTGAAGGCAACGCCCGCCGCGTCTATCCTCGCCTCAACGCCCATCTCGAACGCCGCGCGCATTGAACGAAGCGATCGATGTTTCCGGCCCCGTCATTGCGAGGAGCGTCAGCGACGAAGCAATCCATCGCTCAGCATCTGCGGAAGCATGGATTGCTTCGCTTCGCTCGCAATGACGGTGATGGTCCTACAAGCAAGATATTTCCATCGTCCCGATTGCAAACGTACAATCACGCCCAACATACCGGAGAAAACCGATGGCCATAGGATTTGCTATTCACAAGGCGAAGCGGAAAGTGTCGCCCGATCTCGTCGCGCGCTACCGCACCCTGCCGGTCGCCAATATCAGCGATTCGATGTCGCGGATCGCGGGCACCAACCGGCTGCAGCCGATGCATGCCGGCGGCTGGCTCGGCGGCCCGGCGCTGACGGTCAAGACCCGGCCAGGCGACAATCTGATGGTCCACAAGGCGATCGACCTGGCCCAGCCCGGCGACGTCATCGTGGTCGATGCCGGCGGCGTGCTGGTCAACGCCATCATCGGCGAGATCATGTCGACCTTGGCCGAGAAGAAGGGCGTCGCGGGCTTCGTGATCGACGGCTCGATCCGCGATGCCGGCGCGATCCGCGCCGGATCATTCCCGGTGTTTGCCGCCGGCGTCGCCCATCGCGGACCCTACAAGGACGGCCCGGGCGAGATCAACTGCGCCGTCTCGATCGATGGCATGATCGTCGAGCCCGGCGATCTCGTCGTGGCCGACGACGACGGCGTGCTCTGCGTGCCCTATGACGACGCCGAGGCGATCTGCAAGCTGACCGAGGCCAAGAAGGCGACCGAGGAAAAGGCGATCCAGCAAATCCTCGGCGGCACCAGCGACCGCCGCTGGGTCGACGAGGCCCTGCAGCGCCTCGGCTGCGAGTTCAAGGACTGAGACGATCGGCGGTCCCAAAGGTGGCGATGCCCGCCTTTTGGGCACCAATTTGCGCCAAGTCGGCCGGAATCATCCCGCCCGTATCGTGTGCGTGTGCCCGTCCATCAAAATCGGGAATTTTTCCCGATTCCAGATGGAAAAGAATCCCGGTCCCCCGGGATTGATCTTGTTTGCCAAAGCAAGGGCGTTCCCGCAGTCTCCGAGCCAAGGTTCGTCGGGGATCAAGCCGAACCGCGGCTTGGGGGTGGGCGTCATGGCTGCTGCGTTGTTGCGTGCGGCAACACGGTCTTTGTCTTCTTCGGTCTATACGCGAGGCGCTGCGGCCGTGCTGGCTGTTATTGGCTCTGCACTGCCATCGACTGTCCTGCATGCTCAGACGGCCGATCCGGTCCCCACTGAACTGCCGCCCGTCAACGTGATTGCGCCCACACCTCTGGCCGGCACCCGCAGCGCAAGGCCGACGGCACGGCCGGTGGTTCGGACCACGCGAACCGCGCGAACCCGAACCGGACCTGTTGCTCCGGCAGCGGGACCCGATGTCGGCACCGCTGCACCTGGCCCCTCCGACCGCGACTCCACCCTGATTGATCGCGACAAGGTCCCGTCCAACACCGCGGTGATGACGACGCAGGATTTCAGCCACAACTACTCGACCAACTTCCTCGATGCTGTGAACCGCAAGCTGCCCGGCGTCACGCTCGGCGACCAGACCGGCAATCCGTTCCAGCGCAACCTCGACTACCGCGGCTTTACCGCCTCGCCGGTCCAGGGCACGCCGCAGGGCATCGCGGTCTATCAGAACGGCGTGCGCATCAACGAATCCTGGGGCGACGTGGTCAACTGGGACTTCATCCCGGAAAAGGCCATCGACAGCGTCGCATTGTTTCCCAACAATCCGGTGTTCGGCCTCAACGCGATCGGCGGTGCGCTGAGCATCCAGATGAAGAACGGCTTCACCTATCAGGGCTCCGAGGCTGAACTGTTCGGCGGCTCTTACGGGCGCGTGCAGGGCAGCGTGCAGGCCGGCGGCCAGAGGGACAACATCTCCGCCTACGCTGCGTTCGAATCCGCGTATGATCGCGGCTGGCGCGACTACGCCAATTCGTCGCACATCAACCGCATGTATGTGGATGTTGGCGCACGCAACGACGACACCGAATTTCACGTCAATTTCACCGGCGCCAGCAACCTGCTCGGCAACGTTGCGGCAACGCCGGTGCAGATGCTCAATCAGCGCTGGTCGAGCGTCTACACCTGGCCGCAGACGACGCTGCTTCAGCTCGCCTTCGTCAACGCCACGCTGAACCATAATTTCTCGGATACCTGGTCCTTCCAGGGCAATGCCTATTTCCGCGGCTTCCGGCAGACCCATGTCGACGGCAACGGCACCGACGTGCATGCCTGCGACGGGGGAGACAGTTTGTGCATCGGCGACGACCTGCCGATTTTCGGTCCGGCGGGAGGTCCCTCGGTTCCGAACACGCTGGGCAACGCCTTCCTTGGCGAAGTCGACCGCAACCGGGCCGCGACCAACAGCTTCGGCGGCACAGCCCAGCTGACCAACTCGGACAAGCTGTTCGGACACGACAGCCACGTCGTGATGGGCGTCAGCGTCGACCACGGCAACACGAAATTCACGGCGACCAGCGAGCTCGGAACCATCGATCCGAACAACCTGTTCGTGACCGGCACCGGCATCTTCATCAACCAGCCCGATGCCGGTCTCGCCCCGGTCGACTTGCGCGCCACCAACACCTACACCGGCGTCTATCTCACCGATACCTTCGACGTGACGAACAGGTTCTCGGTCACTGCTGGTGGACGATTCAACTATGCCCAGATCGATCTGCAGGACCAGACCGGGACAAATGACCAGCTCAACAGCAGCAACCGATTCCAGCGCCTCAACCCGGTGATCGGCGGCACCTACAAGATCACGCCGAACCTCACCTTCTATGCCGGCTATTCAGAGGCCAACCGCGCGCCGACGCCGCTCGAGCTCGGCTGCTCCGATCCGGCCCGCCCCTGCGTCATCGATTCCTTCCTGGTGTCCGATCCGCCGCTCAAGCAGGTGGTGTCGCACACCATCGAGGCCGGCTTCCGCGGCACCTGGGGCAACGACGCCAGGACCGGCATGCTGAGCTGGGGCGTCGGCGCGTTCCACACTCTGTCCGACGACGACATCATCCGGGTGCAGAGCCCCATCGGCACAGGCAATTTCGGCTATTTCCAGAATGCGGGACAGACCCTGCGGCAGGGTATCGAAGCCAAGCTCGACTACCGCGTCAATCGCTGGAACGCCTATGCCAACTACACCTTCATCGATGCGACCTATCGAAGCGCAAACACGTTGCCGGCTCCCGACAACCCGAACGCCCTGACCGATCCGAACAACGATGACGTCCGGTTCATCAACGTCAAGCCGGGCGACCATATCCCGGGCATTCCGGCGCACCGCTTCAAGGCAGGTGTCGAGTACCTCGCCACCGACGCATGGAAGGTCGGCGCCGACATCAACGTGGTCGGCAGCCAGTGGCTGATCGGCGACGACACCAACCAGAGCCAGAAGGTCCCGGCCTACGCGGTCGTGAACCTGCACACCTCCTACAGGATCACGCCGAATATCGAGGTGTTCGGCCTGATCAACAACGTCTTCAACCAGCATTATTATCTCGGCGGCGCGTTCTACGAGACTGGCGGCTTTGCCAGCGCCGGAGCCGCGCCCAATTTGATGGCGCAGCTGACCGATCCGCGCACCTTCGTGCCCGGCATGCCGCTCGCCGCCTATGCCGGCATCAGGGCGAAGTTCTAAAGCGCGATGAGATTAGGTTGAATCGTCATCGCGCTTTAGCTCTTTGTCTGAGCATGATCTTTTCGGAAAACCGCTTCGCACTTTTCCGGATCATGCTTTAGGGCAATTCCTGGAAGACGCTACGCCACCGTCCCGCCGTCGACCGGCATCGCGATGCCGGTGACGAACGACGCCTTGTCCGACAGCAGGAACACCGCGACCTCCGCGATCTCCTCGGGACGCGCGGCGCGGCCCATCGGATTGCGGGTGACCGCGGCCTTGATCAGCTCCTCTGGATCGGCCTCGTTGTGGCCCGGCTGGTCCGGCCGGTTGACGAACACCCGCAGCATCGGCGTGTCGATCGCACCGGGGCAGATCGCGTTGACGCGGACGCCGTCCTTGGCGTGGCGCTTGGCGAGCGCGCGCGCCAGCCCGATCACGCCGGCCTTGGCCGCCGAATAGGTCGGACTCCACGGCGAGCCGACCAGGCCCGAGGTCGATGCAGTGAACAGGATGCTGCCCTGGCGCCGCGCGGTCATCTGGCCGAGCGCCGCGTTGGTGGTGATCAGCTGCGAGCGCAGGTTGAGATCGACGCTGAGATCCCAGCCTTCCAGATCGTCGATCACGGACGGACCGGGAATGCCGAGGTGATTCCACACGCAGTCGAGCGCTCCAAATTCCTTCACGGTTGCCGTGACGATGTCGCGCGCAAAGCCGTCGTCGCGCAGATCGCCGGTCAGCGCCAGCGCGCGTCCGCCGCCCTTTTTGATCTCGTCGACCACCGCCTTCGCGCCGGCCTCGTTCTGGTCGACCACCGCGACCGCCGCGCCCTCGCGCGCGAGGATGCGTGCCCCGGCGCGGCCCGCGCCGGATCCCGCGGCGGTGACGAGTGCGATCTTGCCCTGCATGTCCATGTTTCGATCCTGACTGTGCCCGTGAGCTCGAGCCTTCTTGGGTTCTGAAGTTTTGGTTGAATCAGGACCGCAGCGCTGCCGTCTTGCGCTGACCCGCTAAAGCTTGATCCGGAAAAAGTGCGAAGCGGTTTTCCGAAAAGATCATGCTCAAACAAAGAGCTAAAGCGCGATGACGATTCAGCCTAATCTGATCGCGCCTTAGCGGCCGCCGAACAGGACCGGAGACTGGCCGGGCAGCAGCTGCGAATGGATGTCGCTGTCCATCCGCTCCGCCCCTTGCTGGGTGAAGCTCGCGCCGAAGGACAGGCTGAGATTCGAAGTCGGCCGGAACTCGAGTCCCGCGCGCGCCGAATAGCCGGCGTTGACACCCGGATTGCCGCTGAACGGCGCCAGCGGTCCGCCGGCACCGGGCGGATTGTATTTCAGGGTGTCGAAGCCGGCGAAGAAGGTCACGGGCGTATTACCGACGCCCCTGAAATTGTATCCGAACTGCGCGCCCTGATATTCCAGCGAGCCGAACGCCGCTGATTGGCCGAGTGCGTTCCAGCCGACGCGACCGCCTTCGCTGCCGGCGAACCAGCCGTCGGGCCGGCCGTTCAGGTATGAGAAATCGCCGCCTTGCGCGCCGGCGGCGTCAAAGCTCGGAAAGTTTCCGTAAGTATCCGCCTTCTGGCCGTCGGCAAGGCTGCCGCCGAAGCCGAACAGCGAGCCCGGCGTCCAGTAGCGCACCGGGCCGGCCTGGGCACTGGCCTGCTGGCCGCTCAGGCACAGCGCCAACACTGCGATTGCGGGGCCGAGTTTGCTTACCAAAGTGGTCATCAGATTACCGTCACGAGTACAGGGATTATACGTCCCACCGACCGGGAACACCAGCCTGCGCCCTACCCCGCCGCGAGCAGCTTCTGCTTCAGCAAAACCGTCAGCCAGTCGGCAAATACCGGCAGCCTCCGCGACAGGTGCTGACGGTGCGGATAGAGCAAGGTCATCGGCATCGGCTCGGCGCGGTGCCGCGGCATCAGTTCAACGAGCTCTGCGGCGTCGATATGCCGCTTCACGTCGTCCGCGGGAATCTGGCCGGCGAGGCAGCAGGCGATATAAGCCTCGGCGCTGTTGACGGTGACGCGGCCACGCATCGCGATCGTGCGCGTTGCGCCCTGCTCGCTCCACTCCCACTCCTCGATGCGGCCGGTGGAGGGCGAGGCGTAGTTGACCGCCCAATGCGCGCCGAGATCGTCGGGCGTTCGCGGCGTGCGAGATATCCGGGGCCTGCGACATTCATCAGCGTCAGATCGCCGAGCGGCTGCGATCAGACCGGAATCGCTGCGATCGCGATCCACTACAACAGCGCGGCCACCAAGGCCGATGCCGACGCGACGGTGGCGGCGCTGCAGGCCGCAGGCAGCAAGGCGGTCGCCTTCCAGGCCAACCTCACGACATCGGGCGCGATGGAAAAACTGTTCGCCGAGGCGGTCGCCGCGATCGGCCGCCCCGACATCGCGATTAACACCGTCGGCAAGGTGTTGAAGAAACCGATGATCGAGATCTCGGAAGCCGAATATGACGCGATGAGCGCGGTCAACGCCAAGTTCGCGTTCTTCTTCCTCAAGGAGGCCGGCCGCCACGTCAACGACAACGGCAAGATCTGCACGCTGGTGACGTCGCTGCTCGGCGCCTACACGCCGTTCTATGCGGCCTATGCCGGGACCAAGGCGCCGGTCGAGCATTTCACCCGCGCGGCATCGAAAGAGCTCGGCGCGCGCGGCATCTCGGTCACCGCGATCGGACCCGGACCGATGGACACGCCGTTCTTCTATCCGGCCGAAGGCGCGGACGCGGTCGCCTATCACAAATCGGCGGCGGCGCTGTCGGGCTTCTCCAGGACCGGGCTCACCGACATCAAGGACATCGTGCCGTGGATCCGCCTGCTGGTGTCGGACGGCTGGTGGATGACCGGCCAGACCATCCTGGTCAACGGCGGCTACACCACGAAGTGAGGCGCGATCTCGGTCGCCCTTACCATTCGAATCGCGTGCCGACTCCGACGGATGTCGAGCCCTTCGCATCGACATCCGACTCGACGCGGATATGGCGCGTCACGTCGACATTGGCCGACACTCCTGACTGGCTGGCGCTCGCGCCCGTCCGCACGCCCACGCTCAGCCTGTCGCCGATCGCGCGCGAGGCGCCGACCATCGGACCGCCCGCCCCGGCGCCCACGTCCAGATTGTCGACCCCGAGCGAGCGGCGCATGCGGTCCACCGTTCCCTCGCCACCGCTTGCGAACTGAGCGGCGGCCCCGGCGAGCTGCACGGCCTGCGAGGTCGTCAGGCTGCCCGAACCCTTCTGAAAGAGAATGCGCGACAGGATCTCGTCCTGCGGCAACTCGGGCTGCGAATGGAAGGCGAAGACCGGCGCGGCCGCCGGGCCCGAGATTCCGACCTGCGCGGTGATGTCAGAGGCCTGTATCTCTGCCGCGAAATCGAGCTCGGGCGCGAGATCGCCATTGAAGGAGAGATTGCCCTTGGTGAAGGTCAGCGTCTTTCCGAGCACCACCAGCTTGCCCTGATAGAGCGAGAAAGCCCCCTTCGGAACCGGCGCGTTGCTCGTGCCGCCGACATGAACGGAGCCGCCGAGTTCTGCGGTTACCCCGCGGCCATGGATGAAGACGTGGTTCGGCGCCGAAACTGTCACGTCGAGCGCGGCGTTGAAGAGCGCCGGACGCTTCTTGTTGCCTTTCGGCGTCTCGGCCTTGCGCGCAGCTGCGAGCCGTGCAGCGGCCTGCCCCGAGGCGTTCACATGGTTGATGCCGTCGATCGGCTTCAGCGTCGACGGCAGGCGATCCGGAATATCGACGTTGACGCGAGTCAAGTCGACGCGACCGACGATCCGCGGATCGCGCGCCAGAGCGCCTGTGACGTCGATAGCGAGATTGGCCTGCGCGGTCGCCAGCGCGCTGGAAGCAAGCGTCGCCTGCTGACCGCGAATCGAGATCGTGCCTGGAAAACCTGCATCCGGGGCGACCCTTACCTCGCCGGAGCCGGACAACGTACCGCCGTTGGGCGTCACCGCGGTCAGGCGCTCCACGACGATGCGCTCTCCTTCGGCGGTGATTTTCGCCTCGACGGCATCAAGGCGCGTACCGAGCATGCTGTCACGGAAGGTACCTCCGCTCATGGTGGCGACACCGCCGATCTGTGGCCTGGTACGCGTGCCGCCGACACGGGCATCGAGCGTAACGCTGCCGGACACGGTACGGCCGGAGGCGGAAAGCGCGGCATTGGCGACGGCGGCATCGAGGCGGCCCTTCGCGGTCAGCACGATCGGACCCGTGGCGTCGAGCGGCACCGTGCCCGACGCCGCGATCGCACCGGCTCTTCCCGCGGCAATTGTGGTGTTCAGGCTCGCGCGGCTGCCATCGAGCCGTCCGTCCGCGGCAACGTCGATCGGCGGCAGACCGGCGCGTCTGGTCTGCGGCGCGGTGAGCTGCTTGACCGCGACTTTGTACTGGCCGGTCGGCGCGCTCATGGAGCCCGCAATGGCCGCTGACGCGTCGAGGGTCCCGCTCAGGCCCAGACCGGGTATCGCGACATCGGCCTCGCCGAGCGGGATCGCGCTGGCCATGGCCTTAAGGTCGAGCACCTGGCCGGCCTTGCCGTCCACCGTGAAGCGGCCGCGTCCAATCCCGAGCGCCAGATGCTCGATCAGCACCGTGCCATCGTCGAGCGTGAAGCCCGCGGGGCCCTGCAGCGCAATCGCTTTGGCGCCACGGCGCGCGGTGAAGCGGTTGAGATCGAACCGCACCCGCTCCCTGGTGGTCAGTGCACCCACGGCATCGAGATCGAATCCGGCAGCCTTGGCGGACAGGCCGATCGTGCTCGCATCGGCATTGCCCGCGGCCGCCAGCGTGACGTTTGAGACTGTCTGACCGCCGAACTCGGCACCATTGACCTGCGCATCAGCATTGAGCACCGGATGGCTGTAGAGATCGGCGCCATCGGCGCGCAGATCGAAACTGCGGACGGCCGCACCCGCGGCACGGATTCCCGCGCCCTTGCCGGCAAGCCGGATCGACTGTTGGCCGCCATCGGCCGAAGCGGCAAGGTCGAGTGAGGCCGAACCGGCGAGCTCTGTAAGCGCAAGCGGCGAGAGATCGGCGAGCGCCCCGGCTGCGAAGCGAATCTGCCCGCTGGCGAATCTCTGGGCGTCGATCGTTGCTGCCCCCTTCAGGGATACCGATCCGATCGCGATGTCGACGGTCTTTGCGTGCCATCCGGCAAGGGCGGGAGCTGCGCGATCGTCGGGCTCCGACGATCGACGACTCAACTGAACAATCCCGCGCGCTGGCTTGCCGTCGACGGAGCCGTCGAGCTCGGCCTCGACAGCACAGACTCCATTGATGTCGTTGACCGTCGCGGCGAGCCCGAGATGCGGAATCGGACGCCGCATCGCGGTGGCACGATCCACCGAGGCCACGAACGAAACCCCGGGATGCGCGAGCCCGCCTGTCAGGCCGACGTCGAGAGCTCCCGCACCGGTGAGGCGAGCATCGGCCGCCGAGAGATCCGGCAGGTCCACACGCGCCGACAGGTCGCTCGAGTCGCGCGTCACTGTTCCTTTGGCGCGAACCGCAACATGGGCACCATCGATCGACGCGTCGCGGACCGTGTAAGTGTCGCGTCCGTCAGCAGAGATGTCGGCTGCCAGTGCGAGCCGCGCCCCCGCGAGCCCATCGAGCGCCGCAAGTCCCGTCGCAAGCTTCTCGCCGGCACCTGACATTCTGATATCGAAGCTGCCACGCTGTAAATCCGTGTCGAGATCGAGGCCGAACGCCACCGAACCCTTGAGCTTCAACCCGGCAAGGTCGGCAAAGGCGCCGAGGTCGGGCACGGTTCCGGTTGCCCGGCCATTCAGGCGATCGGCGCTGACATCGCCTGTATAGGTGGCCTGAACCGTTGATGTGCCGACCTCGAGACGCTCGATCCTGGCGCGGCCGCCCAGGTCCGTATCGCCATGGAGCACGAGCGACGCGGTGTTGCCGATCGCGGCCGCCAAACTCGCGTCGCGTGGCGCGATGCCGGAAGCGCGCAGGTTCGCGTCAAGGATGATACGCGTTGCGGGATCGCTGGCCTCGGCACGAGGAACGGCCGTGATCGAAGCATCAAGCGTCTCGACGTCTCCGTCCGGCAGATGAGCACCCGACAGCGCGAGCTTGACCGATGCTGTAGGAGCCTTGATTGGGCCGTTGACGCGGCTGTCGAAGACGAGGCTGCGGATCGAGCCTTGGTCAGTCTCGGTCACGTCGCCGTTGCTTGGCAAGGCGCGGATCGAAGCCGCAAAATCCACGA
Source organism: Bradyrhizobium sp. USDA 4510 (assembly GCF_054059095.1). Lineage (NCBI taxonomy): Bacteria > Pseudomonadati > Pseudomonadota > Alphaproteobacteria > Hyphomicrobiales > Nitrobacteraceae > Bradyrhizobium > Bradyrhizobium sp. USDA 4510. The sequence goes on from NZ_JBSSBT010000001.1 coordinate 6,337,169, forward strand.
CCTTGTCAGCTCGGAGCAGACCTTTCGCGTCGAGCCGTGCGAGACGGCTCGTCAGCGTCAGCCCGTCCAGGGCGACGCTGCCGTCGTCACCAAAATGCGTCGTACTGTCGAGATGGGTTTCGCCCGCGAAGACCGGCGCGGCGATCGCCGGCAACAACGGTTCGAGGTGACTGGCAAGGCGCGTTGCGAGCACTCGGGCCGCGCCGTTTCGGTCAAGCGCAATCGTGCCGGTCGCATCGATCGTGGGGCCGGCCTGCAACTTCAGGGCACCGCGAAAGCTGTCGAGCGTGCCCTTGCCTCCCAGTGCGAATGTGACGGGCGGCTCGCCCGGCAGATGGCCGAGCTTCGACATGAGTCCGTGGGCTGGCTCGTCGAGCGTGACGTCGAGGGTAAGCGCATTTCCCTGCGGAACGTAGGCGAGAGCGGCCTTGAAGTGGCCCGGAAAATCCTTGCGGGTGGCATCGAGGTTGAAGACGAGCCCTTCCGAGGGCGAGCCGAACTCGGTATTGCCGGTCGCCGCGACACTCAAAGCTTCACCCAGAATCGACTGTCCCAGCGTCAGGGCCCGCAGGTCGAAAGCCTTCACCTGCACCTTCACCGGAAGGTCAGGCAGCATCGGCTGATCGGACTCGGCGGCAGGCTGGTCGGACGGAAGCGGCTTTCGCCTGATCTCAAGTGTGCCGATCTCGAGACGGTCGATTTCCAGCCGCCCCAGCAACAATGCGCTGCGTCGCCAGACGAGGCGCGCCTTGTCGAGCGTCAGCCAGACACCGTCCTTGTCGGTGATGCTAACGTCGCGGACCGTTGCATCCGAGGACAGCACACCATCGACGGCGCCGACATGGACCTGGGTCGCCGGCGTCGAGAGCGTCCGCGAGACGAGACTGGCCAGCACATCCTGCTGGTTCTCGCCGCTCCCGCCCACCATTCCGTAGACAACGACACCAAGCACCGCGGCAGCGATGAGACCCAAGGCCGCGACGGCGGAACCGATAATGAACAGCCGTCGGATGCGCATCAGAAGGCTTGCCCAATGCTGACATAGATCGCGTAACGGCTGTCGCCGGGGCGAGGGTTCAGCGGTGTCGCAACGTCAAGGCGGATCGGGCCGACCGGCGTGAGATAGCGCAACCCAAGTCCCGCGCCGTAGCCCACATAGTCGTCGAAGCCTGGCAGGGACGATCGGGAGGCGGTGCCAAAGTCGAAGAATGGCACGAGGCCGATGGTGGGAGTGATCCTGACCCGCACCTCGGCGGAGCCCTCGATCAGGCTGCGACCACCGGTGATTTGACCGAACATCATCGGCGAAATGGTGTTGAAGCCGTAACCGCGTACGGATCCGCCGCCGCCAGCGAAGAAGCGATGTGCGTCCGGAATCTGGTCGAGCGGCGCGCCCGCAAGCGAGCCTGCGGCCAACCGACCCGCCAGCACGTAGTCGGCCTGCTCGTCGAGCGCATAATAGGCCGAGCCCGCAACCCGCGCTTCGAACAGATCGATCGTGGAACCCATCAGCTTCGGATAGGCATTGACGGTCGCCGAGAGGCGCACACCGCGCGTGGGGTCGAGCGGATTGTCTGTCGTGTCGTAGCGGCCGGTCGCCGTGAAGCCGATCAATGTCGCATCGACCCGCCCCAGCACGTCCTGCGATTTCGATTGCTCGACCTGGAGACCGGCCTGCAGCGAAGCCGCCTCCGAAAAGCGATGGATCACGCCGAATGTGCCGCGCACCGTGTCGTCAGTGTAACCGCCGAGGTCGTTGTTGCCGACGCGCTCGCGGAACGCAGTGGCCTCGATCAGTAGATCGTTGGCCGTACCGAACAAGCCCGGCTTGATGAAGGTGCCGGTAAAGCGTGCGCCGAAATCCGAGCCGCTCAGACTATTGAAGCCGGTGAAGGACGTGCCGTCGATCCGTTGCAAAAGCGAGGCGGACGCTTCGAGCCTCAGGCGCTCGCCGCCGCCGAATATGTTCCGATCCTCGTAGTAGCCAGCAATGCCGGGACCATCGACGGTGGAATATTTCGCCGAGAGGCCCACCGCGTGCCTGGGCCTTTCCGTCAAATCGATGAAGACCGGCAGATTGCCATTCTCATCGAGCTGGTCCGCCTCGCGGACGCGAATTCCCCCGATGGCCGGGATCTTTGCGATCGAGGTTTTCGCCAAGGCGAGCCGCTCTGGCGAATAAGGCTCGCCTTCCCTCAGGTAGACGTGCGTGGCCACTACTCTCGGATCGACGTCTCCGCCCGAGATCGTCACGGCGCCGATGCCGGCCTTGGGGCCCGCTTCGACCCGCAGCCGAAGGTCCATCGCGGCGGCGCCATGATCGACGGTGGCCTTGACGTCGGCGACCTTCGCGAGCGGATGTCCGTTGCTGCGGAACCAGTCGACGAGCTTCACCTGCGCGGCGCGCAGGTCGGCAGAGATCGCGGGATCGCCGGACTTCAGCGCAAACGCGCGGCGCGGCAATCCCTGCGGCGCTTGGTCGCGCGGATAGTCTACATCAACGGCACGCAGCTTGAACAACGGACCAAGTCGCGCGATGACCTTGACGGGCACAACGGTCCGATTGCGAAAGCTGTCGGCCCGGCGCGCGGCCGCGGCAAGCCCGATCTCGTCGAGGGAGATTGGAACTCCATCTATCGTCACATCGATCTGGGCGTTGTAGCGGCCAAGCCCCCAAAGGGCATCGAGCAGCGGATTGGTATCCGCCTGCAGCCGGCGCGCGAGACCTTCCCCGTCCGGCGGCGGTTCCTGTCGAAGGCGATAGGTGCCGGCGGCATCGCGCAATGCCTGTTCGGCGTCGCTATCGTTCTTGCCCTCCGGCGCCTTGGCTTCGATCTCCAGCCGATAGGACAGCGTCGTGGCGCTGACCGGCGGCGGATCGTCGGAACCGAACAGGCCAAAGAAGTCGAGCGCGTGAGCCTGCTCGCACAGCGAGCAACCGACGACAGCGACGCACGCCGAACGCAGAACGCGCCGCGCTGCAGCGATGAAATACCTCCGCCCTGCCCGCCCCGGCAAAGGCGGCAGGCATCGTCGCACCACGATTTGCTTGATTGTTCCGCTCCGCCTGCCTGTTGACGCGACCCGAGTCTCTGCACCTCAGGTTCCGGCGATCCCCTGTCTCCGCATTCAACAGGCACCACACGCGAAGTTGATAGACTCATGATGGACAATGTTGGGCAAACGCAAGGGAACTTCGACGTTCGTCGCAGTTATCGACTCTCCGATGCGCGCCACCATCGGTTCCGGCAACCGCATCTTGCGGACAATCCGCCACACGCGTCATCAGCTGGTACCTCATGCGCGCCCAGGAGAAGAACCGGCGCAGCGAGGCCGACGATCGTGCAATGGCCGAACGCATTGGCCGCCTCATCGAGGTCCTCGACAGCGAGATCGCCGAGATCGAGGCCGACATCGGCGCCTTGATTAAAGCCGAAGCGGAGATCGCGGACGATGCGAAGTTAATGCGTTCGCTGCCCGGCGTGGGTCCGGTGGCCTGCATGCAGCTCATCGCCCAGATGCCGGAACTCGGGCGGGTCGGACCGAAACAACTCGCAGCGCTTGCTGGCCTTGCTCCCTTCAACGTCGACAGCGGCGCCTTCCGCGGCAAGCGCAAAATTGCGGGCGGCCGAAAGCGCGTTCGTGACGCCCTTTATATGGCGGCCCTCAACGCAATTCGCAGGGCTGATCCGTTCAAGGCCTTCTATGCACGACTGCGACAGGCCGGAAAACCAGCCAAACTCGCCCTTATCGCCGTCGCCAGGAAGCTGTTGACGGTCCTCAATGCCATGATGCGAGACCGAAAGCCGTACCTGCAGACCAAACCAACGTAACAGTTGCCGGCTTTCGCCGGGACGACGTGCGGAGAGAGCATGGACGGCATTCTCTTCGGTGTCATGCCCGCGCGTGCGAGCATCCAGTGCACCGTGACCTCTCGGCTCAAGCAGGACCGTCTCTCGAATACTGGATCACTCGCATGCGCGGTGATGACACCGAACACGCTCCGCGGCATTGCGCCGCGAGCCGCGCTGCGGCGCAACAATCAAAATGAGACTGCCCGTTAAGCCAATTGGCGCCGACGACATCCGCGCCGCGCCCGCCTTCGGCTAGCTTTGCCGGCAACAACCGGACGCCCATCAGCCTTCGCACGCCAAGTGGACGCCGGCGACAACGCAGAGGGAGGAGCGCGATGTTGAAAGGCAGTTTGGGACTGATTGCGTTGAGCAGCCTGTTGCTTTCGGGCACGGCGTTCGCTCAGGAGAAGATCAAGGTCGGCGTCACCGCGACGCTCGAGGGCACCTACACGGTGCTCGGCGAGGACGGCATGCGCGGCTTCCAGACGGCGCTCAACGTGCTCGGCAAGAAGATCGGCGACAAGGAGCTCGAATTCGTCGTCGCCTCGACCGACGCGACGCCCGACTCCGCGGTGCGCGCGGTGCGCAAGCTGATCGAGCAGGACAAGGTGCAAATCCTGCTGTCGCCGCTGTCCGGCGACGAAGGCATCGCGGTCAAGAACTTCGCCAAGACCCATCCGGAGCTGACCTTCGTCAACGCCGCCTCCGGCGCGCAGGAAACGACCTATGTCGATCCGGCGCCGAACTTCTTCCGCTACAACATGGACGGCGCGCAGTGGCAGGTCGGCCTCGGCAAATACGCCTATGAGACCAAGGGCTATCGCAAGATCGCGACCGTCGGCGAGGACTACTCCTTCATCTACACCCAGGTATTTGGCCTGGTGCTCGAGTTCTGCGGCGCCGGCGGCCAGGTCACCAACCGACAATGGGTGCCGCTCGGCACCAAGGACTTTGCCTCCGTGATCGCCGCGCTGCCTGACGACGTCGACGCGATCTATCTCGGCCTCGGCGGCGCCGATGCCGTCAACTTCCTCAACCAGTATCAGCAGGCCGGCGGCAAGGCGCATCTGATGGGCGGCTCGATCATGATCGACCAGACCATCCTGTCGTCGAAGGGCAACGCCAAGAACGCTCTGATCGGCACCATCGCCGCCAGCGGCCAGGCCGATACCTGGGAGGATCCGGGCTGGCAGAAATTCGTCAAGGCTTATCAGGATGCCTTCCCGCCGGCCAAACGCTTCCCGAGCCCTTCGCTGCTCGCGACCAACTATTACGGCTCGACGATGGCGTTGATCCTGGCGCTGCGCCAGGTCAATGGCGATCTCTCCAACAACCAGGCCAAGCTCAAGGACGCGCTGGCGAAGATCGAGATCGACGCGCCGAACGGCAAGATCAAGCTCGACTCCAACCGCCAGGCGATCGGCACCAATTTCGTCACCGAGGTGGTCGATGACGGCAAGGGCGCGCTGTTCAGCAAGGTCGTCAAGGTGATCCCGAACGTCAACCAGACGCTGGGCTACGATCCGGCGGTGTTCGCCAAGATCGGCCTGCCGAGCCGCACGGTCCCGGAGTGCAAGAAGTACTGACGTATTTGTTGCAGTGCAGGCTGAACGGCCGCGGCATGGTGCGCGGTTGCATCAAGAGCCCTGCTCGCCCTTGCTTTCCGCGGGCGGATGATGAACCCTTGTCGAAAAGACAAGAACATCCCGCGGGAGGGGAGGCATGAGCAGGGCGCTTGCCGTCTTCCACGGCCGGTTCGGTCGCGCGACGGTCTATCAGTTGAACCGTCCCTTCAACGTGCATGCGCACCGCGAGGGGCATCTGATCTTTCATGTCGGCGGAACGCCGGCGCAGATCGACGTCTCGGAGCAGCGGCTGCTGCTCAAGGACGACACCGTCGTCGCGGTCAACCCGTGGGAACCGCACAACTTTCTGCCGACCGACATGGACCACGGCGCGATCTTCTTCGTGCTTTATGTCAACGCCGAATGGTTCGCGCCACAGCCCGCGACGGCACAGGGCCTGCGGTTCGGCCGCACCTTCTTTCCGCGCACCGAAGCGCTCGACCGGCTGATCCGCCGCACCGCAGCACTAGTGTGCGGCGCGCCGTCGCTGCGCAGCCTCGATTGCGAACTCCGGCAGCTGATCGACTCCTGCTACGAGGAGAGCTGGCAGGCCGCGCAGGATGCGCGCGCGGCGGCCGCGGTGACCGATTTCAGGGTGCGCAAATCGATCAAGCTGATGTCGGAAAGCCCCGGCGCCGAGATCGAGCTCGATGCGATCGCGCGCGAGGCCGGGCTGTCGCGGCCGCATTTCTACCGGCTGTTCCGCACCCAGACCGGCGTCACCCCTCACCTCTACATGAACACGCTGATCATGGAGCAGGCGCTCGATGCGCTGGTGGCGACCGAGACGCCGATCGCCGATATCGGCTTCGACCTCGGCTTCTCCTCGCAGAGCGGCTTCACCCGCTTCTTCGCCGCCAATGTCGGCATGGCCCCGACCGACTATCGCCGCGCCGCCAAGGTGTTGCGGCCGTGAAGGAGTTCCGGAGCGCACGATAAAAGATACTGTCGATCAAATCCTGAGCTTACGCCCTCGGTAGGATACTGGACACGCGGCCCGGCAGACGGTCGCGACCAGTGAGGGAACGCGACGGAGATGGCCAGGTTCATCGAACGCCATCCGGCCTGGGCACTGATCGTGATCATCGCGGTCGCGGTGCTCGCGTGGCTGGTGTTCGCGATCTGGCCGCCGGGGCTGGAGGCCGCGATCGGCCGCAAGCGCGTGTTCCTGAACGCGGTGCTGAACGGCATCACGCTCGGCGGGCTCTACTTCCTGGTGGCTAGCGGCTTCACGCTGATCTTCGGCCTGATGCGCAATGTCAACCTCGCGCACGGCTCGCTCTATCTGTTCGGCGGCTATGTCGGCTACGCGATCAGCAGCTGGACCGGGTCGTGGCTCCTCAGCTTCATCATCGCCTTCATCGCGGTGGCGCTGGTCGGCGTGATCCTGCAGCTCGTCGTGTTCCGACGCATGGAGGGTCAGGACCTCAGGCAGACCATGGTGACGATCGGGCTGTCGATCGTGTTCGCCGATCTGATGCTCTGGGTGTTCGGCGGCGACTTCTACCAGATCCAGACCCCGAGCTGGCTGATCGGCCCGATCCAGCTGCCGCTGCTGACCGCGATCAAATCAACGGGCGAAGCGGTCTATCTGCAATACCCGCTGGTGCGGCTGGTGATCTTCGCTGCGTCCGTCGTGATCGGAATCGCGATGTGGCTGGCGCTCAACCGTACGCGGATCGGCATGATCGTGCGCGCCGGCGTCGACGACCGCGACATCCTGGCCGCCACCGGCGTGCGGATCCAGCTGGTGTTCGTGCTGGTGTTCGCGCTCGGCGCGGGCCTTGCCGGCATCGCCGGCGTGGTCGGCGGCACCTTCCAGTCGCTGTCGCCGGGCGAGGATACGCGGTTCCTGCTCGCCTCGCTCGTCGTCGTGATCGTCGGCGGCATGGGCTCGATCCCGGGAGCGGCGCTCGGCGCCGTCATCATCGGCCTCGCCGAGCAACTCGGCTCGGTCTACATCCCGACCTACGCCATCGTCGTCACCTTCCTGATCATGGTGCTGGTGCTGGCGCTGCGGCCGCAGGGCCTGCTCGCGAGGCGATGACAGATGTCGCTGCTGCAGAGCACCCAGTTCCGCCCCGACCCGTCCGCCAACGCGACCCGCCGCGCCTTCATCCGTGCCTGGCCGGAATTCCAGAACCCGGCGGCCTGGCTGGTCGCGCTGATCCTCGTGATCATGCCGCTGATCGCCAACGGCTTCTTTCTGATCGAGATCTTCGCCACCACGCTGATCCTCGGCATCATCGCGCTCAGCCTGATGTTCCTCGCCGGCTATGGCGGCATGGTCAGCCTGATGCAGCTCACCATCGCGGGCTTCGCCGGCTACATGGTCGCGGTGTTCGGCATCAGCGGCAACGCCAATATCAGCCTCGGCTGGCCGTGGTGGCTGGCAACCCCGATGGCGCTGGCGCTCGCGACGCTGTTCGGCACGCTCGGCGGCGCGCTCGCGGTGCGCACCGAGGGCATCTACACCATCATGATTACGCTCGCGATCGGCGCCGCGTTCTACTACTTTACCAACCAGAATTGGGCGATCTTCAACGGCCACACCGGCATCAACACCGTCGCGACGCCGCAGTTCTGGGGCGTCGACTGGCGCGCCGATATCGCCTTCTATTATGTCACGCTCGGCGTCGCCGCGATCTGCTACTTCGCCGTCCAGTATGTCTCGCGGGCGCCGTTCGGCCTCGCGCTGCAGGGTGTCCGCGACAATTCCCGCCGCATGGCGGCGCTCGGCTTCAACCCCAATGCGCACCGCATCGCGGCCTACGCCTTCGCCGCCTTCATCGCCGCGCTCGGCGGCGTGCTGCAGGTCTGGAACTACCGGCAGATCTCGCCCGGCTCGGTCAGCGTCGGAGCCTGCATCGACGTCCTGATCATCGCCGTGGTCGGCGGCATCACGCGGCCGATCGGACCCTTCATCGGCGCGCTGATCTTCGTGCTGCTGCGGACCTTCGCGCTCGACGTGCTGATCAAGTTCGGGCTCGACGGCAACCGCTTCCGGCTGCTGATCGGGCTCGGCTTCCTCGCCATCGTGTTCTGGTCGTCGGATGGCGTGATCGGCCTGTGGGAACGCTGGCGGCAGCGCAATGCATCCTCGACGCAACGTTCAGGCGGAGGCCGCCATGGATAGCGTCGCGCAGCGGCTGTCCGTGGTCGGCGCCGGCGCGGCGCTGGAACTGCGCGGCGTGACAAGGCTGTTCGGCGCGCTGGCGGCGCTGACCGACGTCACCATCACTGTGCGGCCGGGCGAAAGGCGCGCGGTGCTCGGCTCGAACGGCGCCGGCAAGACCACGCTGTTCAACTGCATCACCGGTGACTTCCCGCCCTCCTCCGGCACGATCCGCTTCTTCGGCGAGGACATCACCCAGTTCCCGCCCTATGAGCGGATCCGCCGGGGCTTACGCCGTACCTACCAGATCTCGGCGCTGTTCCCCGGCCTCACGGTGCAGGACAACGTCTACCTCGCCTGCCGTGGCGTCTCGCGTGGCCGGTTCTCGTTCCTGCGCCCGGGGCAGAACGATGCGCTGATGCACGCGACCGAAACGCTGGTCCAGGCGGTTCACCTCAGCGGCGTGAAGGACCAGCGCGTCGCCGAGCTCGCACATGGCCAGCAGCGGCAGCTCGAGATCGCGCTGGCGCTGGCCGGCGCGCCGCGCTTCATCCTGTTCGACGAGCCGGCGGCGGGGCTGTCGCCGACCGAGCGGCGCGAGCTGATCGAGATCCTGACTTCGTTGCCGGCGCATATCGGCTACATCATCATCGAGCACGACATGGACGTCGCACTGCGCGTCGTCGAGAGCGTGACGATGATGCACAACGGCCGCATCTTCAAGGAAGGCCTGCCGCGCGAGATCGAATCCGATCCCGAGGTGCAGGAGCTTTATCTCGGAGGCGGCCATGAATGACCGCCGCGCAATGCCCGCGCTCGAGGTGAAGGGCCTCGACGTCTATTACGGCCATTCGCATGCGCTGCAGGGCGTCGATCTCACGCTCGAGTCCGGCGTGTTCTCGGTAGTCGGCCGCAACGGCATGGGCAAGACCACGCTGTGCAAGGCGATCATGGGCCTCGTGCGTGCCAGCGGCGGTTCGATCCGGATTCGCGGCGAAGAGGTCACGCGGCTCAATCCGGCACGGATCGCCCGGCTCGGCGTCGGTTATGTGCCGCAGGGCCGCCGCCTGTGGCGGTCGCTGACCGTCGACGAGCACCTTGCGCTTGCCGGCGGCCTGCGGCGCGGCGCCTGGACCATCGAGCGAATCTACGACACCTTCCCGCGCCTCGCCGAGCGCAAGACCAACGGCGGCAACCAGCTGTCCGGCGGCGAGCAGCAGATGCTCGCGATCGCGCGTGCGCTGCTGACCAATCCGCATCTCTTGATCATGGACGAGCCGACCGAAGGCCTTGCGCCCGTGATCGTCGCCCAGGTCGAGGATATGCTGCTGCGGCTCGGCGATGAGGGCGACATCTCCGTGCTGGTCATCGAGCAGAACATCGGTGTGGCGACGGCGGTGTCGCGCAACGTCGCCATCATGGTCAATGGCCGGATCAACCGGATCATCGATTCCGCCCGCCTTGCAACCGACCGCGAGCTGCAGCAGCGGTTGCTCGGCGTCGGCACCCATGGCGCCGACGAGACCGACGCCGAGCCAGCACCGGCGAAGGCCGAAGCGGCCGGTGCCCCGCAGCCGGAACGCAAGGGGCCGACCCGCATCTACGTCTCCAATCCCGTGCTGCCGACCCGCTGGTCGCAGCCGGTGCCGATCGCCCGCATCGAGGCCGCCGCACGGACGCAGTCCACCGGGGTCACTCGGCTCGAGGAGGCAACCCGGCAGCGACGCGAACCGACGACCTCCCGAACGTCCGGGCCACCGGTCGTCCTCATCGTCGGCACGCTCGACACCAAGGGTGCCGAGCTGCGCTTCATCCGCGATATCATCGCCGGCAGCGGCCTGCGCACGCGACTGGTCGACGTCTCGACCAGCGGCAAAGCGGCGAGCTGCGATGTCACCGCGCAGGAGATCGCACTGAACCACGGCCGCGGCGGCTCCGGCGTGTTCGGCGCCGATCGCGGCGCCTCGGTGACGGCGATGGCGGAGGCGTTCGAGCGATGGCTGCGTCGCCAGGGCAATATCGCCGGGATCATCTCCGCCGGCGGCTCCGGCGGCGCGTCGCTGGTCGCGCCCGGCATGCGCGCGCTGCCGGTCGGCGTGCCGAAGCTGATCATCTCCTCGGTCGCGTCCGGCGACGTCGGTCCCTATGTCGGTCCCGCCGACATCACCATGATGTATTCGGTGACCGACGTGCAGGGTCTCAACTCGATTTCGCGCACGGTGCTCGGCAACGGCGCTCATGCGCTGGTCGGCATGGTTAAGGCGCAGCTCGATGAGCAGGCCGGCAAGCAGCGCAGCGCAGGCGCGAACCTTCCGGCGATCGGCATCACCATGTTCGGCGTCACCACCCCGGCCGTGCAGAAGATCGCGGCGGACCTGCGCGAGGATTTCGAGTGCCTCGTCTTCCACGCCACCGGCGTCGGCGGCCGCTCGATGGAGAAGCTGGTCGAGTCCGGCCAACTCGCCGGCGTGATCGACCTCACCACGACCGAGGTCTGCGACCTCCTGATGGGCGGCGTGTTCCCGGCGACCGAGGATCGCTTCGGCGCCATCGTCCGCAGCCGCGTGCCCTATGTCGGCTCGGTCGGCGCGCTGGACATGGTGAACTTCGGCGCACCCGACACGATCCCGGAGCGCTATCGGCAGCGCAAATTCCACATCCACAATCCGCAGGTCACCTTGATGCGGACCACGCCGGAAGAGAACGAGCGCATGGGCCGCTGGATCGGCGAACGGCTCAACCAGATGGACGGGCCGGTGCGCTTCTTCCTGGCCGAGGGCGGCGTCTCCGCGCTCGATGCACCCGGCCAGCCGTTCTGGGACCCGGAGGCCGATGCAGCGTTGTTCCGCGCGCTGGAGCGCACCGTGCGCCAGACCGGCAACCGGCAGATCATCCACATCAAGCGCAATATCAACGATCCCGAGTTCAGCGCCGCCATCGTCAGCGCGTTCCGCCCCTTGCTCGGACGCGCCGGTGGTCGGCGGAGAGTGGCGAGGTGACCCATGGCCAGGTTTGAACGCGCAGCGCTGTTGAAGAAGTTTCACGCCATGATCGCACGCGGCGAGCCGATCGTCGGCGGCGGCGCCGGCACCGGACTGTCGGCGAAATGCGAGGAGGCCGGCGGCGTCGACCTGATCGTGATCTACAATTCCGGCCGCTACCGCATGGCCGGCCGCGGCTCGCTCGCCGGCCTGATGCCCTATGGCGATGCCAACGCCATCGTCGTCGAGATGGCCGGCGAGGTGCTGCCGGTCGTGACCAGGACGCCGGTGCTCGCCGGCGTCAACGGCACCGATCCGTTCCGCGACATGGATGTGTTCCTCGACCAGCTCAAGGCGATCGGCTTTGCCGGCGTGCAGAACTTCCCGACCGTCGGCCTGATCGACGGCACCTTCCGCGCCAATCTCGAAGAGACCGGAATGTCCTATGCGCTCGAGATCGACATGATCGCGAAGGCGCATGAGAAGAACATGCTGACCACGCCCTATGTGTTCAGCGAGCAGGAGGCTGCCGCGATGGCGATCGCCGGCGCCGACATCATCGTCTGCCATATGGGCCTCACCACCGGCGGCACAATCGGCGCGCAGACCGCGCCAAAGCTCGCCGACTGCCCTGCCCGCATCGAGGCCTGGGCCGAGGCCGCGCTCAGCGTCAATTCGAACATCATCGTGCTCGCGCATGGCGGTCCGATCGCGGACCCCGCCGATGCCGATTTCATCATGAAGCAGACCCGCAACTGCCACGGCTTCTACGGCGCCTCCTCGATGGAACGCCTGCCGGTCGAGCGGGCGCTCACGGATCAGGTTCGCAAATTCAAGGCGATCGGCGCGCGCTAGCCGCCGTGACCAAGGGAGGAAGAGATGTCGGGGATGCTGGTCGGTGAATTGATCCTCTGGCTCATCGTCGCAATCGTCGCGATCGTCATCATCGTCTATGTCGTGAACTGGCTGTATCACCGCTCGTCGAAGGAGGTCTCCTTCGTCCGCACCGGTTTCCTCGGCGAGCGCGTGGTGATCAATGGCGGCGCCTTCGTGCTGCCCTTCATCCACGACTACACGCCGGTCAACATGAACGTGCTGCCGATGGGGATCGTGCGCTCCAGGCAGGACGCGGTGATCACCCGCGACCGCATGCGCGTCGACATCGAGGCCGATTTCTACGTCCGGGTTCAGCCGACCCGCGAAGCGGTCTCGATCGCTGCCGCCACGCTCGGCCGCCGCACCATGGAGCCCGAGCAGCTCCACACCCTGCTCTCCGGCAAATTCATCTCCGCGATCCGCTCAGTCGCCTCCGAGATGACGATGGAGCAGATGCACGAGCAGCGCGGCGACTATGTGGCGCGCGTCAAGGCCAATGCCGCCGAAGCACTGGCGCAGAATGGCCTCGAACTGGAGTCGGTCGCGATCACCGATCTCGATCAGACCGACCTCGAATATTTCAATCCCTCGAACCGCTTCGACGCCGAAGGCTTGACCCGCCTGATGGAGGACATCGAGGCCAAGCGCAAGCTGCGCAACGACATCGAGCAGGACTCGATGATCAAGATCCGCTCCCGCAATCTCGAGGCCGAGCGGCAGGCGCTGGAGATCGAGCGCGAAAGCGAGACCGCCCGTCTCGAGCAGGAACGCGACATCGAGATGCGCCGTGCCCTGCAGCGCACTGAGGTCGCCCGCGAGCGCGCGCTGCGCGAGACAGAGTCGGAGCAGGCCCAGATTGCGGCGCGCGAAGCCATCGAGAAAGCGCGCATCGCCAACGAGCAGGCGATCACCGAAGCACGCATCGCCTCGGAGCGCGAGACCCGGCACAAGGAGATCGAGCGGACGCGGGCGGTCGAAGAGAAGGAGCTGCTGGCGCGCGAGGAGATCGAGAAGGTCCGGATCGCCAACCAGCGCTCGGTCGACACCACCCGCATCGCCTCCGAGCGCGAGGTGCGCCAGCGCGAGATCGAGCGGATGCGCACGGTCGAGGAAGCCGAGATCGCCGCTCGCGAGGCGATCGAGAAGGCCCGGATCCAGCAGGACCGCGTCGTCACCGATGCCCGCATCGCCAATGAGGAGGAGACCCGGCGCCGCGAGATCGAGCGCACCCGCGCGGTCGACGAGGCCGAGATCGCCGCGCGCGAGGCCACCGAGAAGGCGCGCATCGCCCAGACCATGACGGTCAATGTCGAGCGCATCTCCTCGGACGAGCGCACCCGCGCGCTGGAAATCCAGCAGGTTCGCACCATCCAGGAAGCCGAGATCGAGGCGCAGAAGGCGGTCGAGGCCGCCCGCATCGCGCGCGAGAAGATGCTGGCCGCCGAGCGCATCGCCGCCGACCACACCACACGCAAGCTCGAGATCGAGCGCAACCAGGCGGTCGAGATCGCCGGGATCAGTGCCCGCGAAGCCACCGAAGCGTCGCGGATCGCCCAGGAAGAGCACGTCCGGGCGCTCGAGATCGCCCGCACCCGCGCGATCGAGGAAGCCGATATCGCCTCCCGCGAGGCGATCGAGGCGGCGCGGATCTCGCAGGAGAAGTCGGTCGCCGCGCAGCGCATCCGCGCCGAGCGCGAAACCCGCGGGCTCGAGATCGCGCGCACCGAGGCGATCGAGGCCGCCGAGCTGAAGCGCCGCGACGCCATCGAGCGGCAGCGCATCGATGTCGAGCTGACGTTGGAGAGTGAGCGGATCGCCTCCTCCAGGACCCGCGAAGTGCTCAACATCGACCAGAAGAAGGCGATCGAGCTCGCCGACGAGGAGCGCGTGATCGCGCTCGCCGCCAAGCGCTCCGAGCGGATCGATGCCGACCGGCAGGTCCGGCAGGCCGAAATTGTGGCGCGCAAGGACATCGACACCACCGACGTCTCCCGCGAGCAGGCGCTGGAGGCGGCCCGGATCGAGCGGCGCCGTGCGATCGAACAGCTCGAGGTCGCTCGCAACCAGTCGCTGCAGGAGGCCGAGATCGTCGCCCGCGAGGAGGTCGAACGCGCCCGCATCGCCTCCGACCGTGGCCTCGACGAGGCCCGCATCGGCCGCGAGCGCGAGCTACGCAAGCTCGAGGTCAACCGCGAGAAGGATGTCGAGACCGCGCTGATGGAAAAGGCCATCGCGCTGCATCAGAAATCACTGGAAGAATCCGCGGCACGAGCCGCGGCCGAGGACGCCCGGATCCACGCCACCGAAGCGGCCGAACGCGTCGTCACCGCGCGCGAAAGCGAGATCGCAAAGCGGCGCAAGACCGTCGAGGTGCTGCTCGCCGAAAAGCAGGCCGAGGAAACCAGGATCGCAGCCGGGGCCGAACGGGTCCGTGCCACGGTCGAGGCCGAGGCGCAGCGTCTGCTTAACGAGGCCGAGAACGTGCTGACCGATCAGGCGCGCTACTCGCTGTTCCGCCGCAAGCTGCTCGACCGGATCGAGGGCATCGTGCGCGAGAGCGTCAAGCCGATGGAGAAGATCGAGGGCATCCGCATCCTCCAGGTCGACGGCCTCAACGGCAACGGGCATGGCAACGGCACCGGACGCAGCGCCACTGACGAAGTGATCGACTCGGCGCTGCGCTACCGCGTGCAGGCGCCGCTGATCGACTCGATCCTCTCGGATATCGGCGTCGAGGGCGGCAGCCTCGCCAAGATGCCCGGCCTGATCCGCGAAGCCCGAGACATGCAAGGCATCAAGGACTCCGCGCGCAAGAGCGGCGCCGAGGAAAAGCCGCCGGCGCCCGAGGGCGGCGGCGAGCCGGCGCGACCTGAGCGCACGCCGCGCAAGAAGGACTGAGCTCACGCCATGGCACGGGTTTACGTTTCCACCGTCGTCAACGCCCGCAACGACCGGGTCTGGGCCCGCGTCCGCGATTTCAACGGGCTGCCGAACTGGCATCCCGCGATCGCCGAAAGCCGGATCGAGGGCGGCGAGCCCTCCGACAAGATCGGCTGCGTCAGGGATTTCCGGCTGCGCAACGGCGATCGCATCCGCGAGAAGCTGCTCGGGCTGTCCGACTACGACATGTTCTGCACCTATTCGATCCTGGAATCGCCGATGGGCGTCGAGAACTACGTCGCGACGCTGCGGCTCACGCCAGTCACCGACGGCGACCAGACCTTCCTGGAATGGACCGCCGAATTCGACTGCGCGCCGGAGCGCGAGACGGAGCTCGTCAACAATATCGGCGGCGGCGTGTTCCAGGGCGGCTTCGACGCGTTGAAGCGGGCGTTCGGAGGATAGACCGTGCCGCATATCGTCAAAAGCACGATCCTGGATGCGCCGACCGATGCGGTGTGGGCCGTGCTGCGCGATTTCAACGGTCATGACCGCTGGCATCCGGCGGTCGCGAGCAGCGGCATCGAGCGCGCCCAGCCGTCCGACAAGATCGGCTGCGTCAGGCGCTTCAAGCTGAAGGACGGCGCCGAGCTGCGCGAGCAACTGCTGGCGCTGTCCGATCTTGAGCAATCGTTCAGCTACTGCCTGCTCGATACGCCGATCCCGATGTTCAACTACGTGGCGCATGTCCGTCTGCTGCCGGTCACCGATGGTGACCGCACCTTCTGGCACTGGGAGTCGCGCTTCACGACGCGAACCGAGGACAGCGAGCGCATCACGCGGATGGTTTCGGAAGACATCTACCAGGCCGGCTTCAACGCCATCCGCCGGCATCTGAAGGAGGCCGCGTAAGCGGAGAGCACCATCATGCCAGTCACGGTGAAGACCTTCACCAGCACCCATGACGCCGCGGCGGCGCTGTCCTCGGATCGCAGCGCCCGCTATCTCGGCGGCGGCACGCTGGTGATGCGGGCGCTGAACGAGGGCGACATCTCGATCTCGACCATCGTGCGCGCCAGCGACCAAGCGATGACACGGATCGATGCCACCGGCTCGCGCATCACGCTCGGCGCCGGCGTCACCTTCGCCCGCGTCCTGGCCGAACGCGACCTCGCCTTCCTGCACGCCCCGGCGCGCTCGATCGGCGGGCCGGCGGTGCGCAACATGGGCACCGTCGGGGGCAATCTGTTCGCGCCGGTGCCGTATGGCGACTTCACGGTCGCGATGCTCGCGCTTGATGCCACGGTGTCCGTCCAGGGCGGCCTCGGCGGGCGCGAGATTCCGATCGAGGAGTTCCTGCAATCGCGCGACCGGCAGGCCGGATCGCTGGTGCTGGCGATCTCCTTTGCCAGGCCCGGCAGCATTGAGGCCTTCCGCTACCGCAAGATCGCGCGCATCAAGCCCAACGGCGGCGCGGTGATCACGCTCGCGGCGCACCTGCCCGTTAACGGCAGCCGCATCGTCGGCGCCCGCGTCGCGCTTGGCTCGATGGCGCCGACGCCGATCCGCGCCCGTGCCGTCGAGCGCGCGCTCGAAGGCCGCGCGCTCGACGCCTCCACCATCAGCGCAGCTGCTGCGGCAGCCGTTGAGGGAACGTCACCCGGCGACAATGCGCTCGCCAGCGCCTGGTATCGCCGCGAGATCGTCGGCGTGCATCTCCGCCGTCTGTTGTCCGGTCAGGAATAATTCGTGATGGCCAAGACTGCCCTTCAATTCCAGCATAACGGCCGTGACGTCGCGATCTTCGTCGACGGCGGCACCAACCTTCTGGTCGCGCTCCGCGAACTGATCGGCGACATGACGCCGAAGTTCGGCTGCGGCCAGGGCGGCTGCGGCACCTGCAGCGTGCTGATCGACGGCGAGCTGCATCTCTCCTGCCTGACGCTCGCCGAAACGGTCGCCGGCCGCTCGGTCGAGACGCTCGACGGCGTCAAGGACGGCCCCAATCTGCACCCGCTGCAGCGCGCCTTCGCCGACAATTTCGCCGCGCAGTGCGGCTACTGCACGCCCGGCATGCTGATGGCCGCGAAGGCGCTGCTCGACCGCAATCCGCAGCCGAGCCGCGCCGAAGTGGTCGAGGCGATCTCCGGCAACATCTGCCGCTGCACCGGCTACGAGCCGATCATCAACGCCGTGCTATCAGCCGCTTCCGGCGGCCGGGCGCGTGCGTAAGGGAATAGTGCCATGCTGGAATTGCGCAAGGACATCTTCGCCGACGAGCGCGACGACGATCTGAAGGAGATCGGCAAAGGCACGCAGCGCCAGGATATGCTCGGCCATGTCACCGGCACCTCGCCCTATTTCGATGACCACAAGCTGCAGGGCATGCTGCATCTGAAGGTGGTGCGCAGCGCGCATCCCCATGCAAGACTCCGCCGCATCGACACCTCGGAGGCCGAGCGGTCGCAGGGGGTCCGGCGTGCGATCCGCGCCTCCGACGTGCCGCGCAACCTGAACACGCTGCTCAGCCTGATCAATTTCGGCAAGGACGACGAGCCCTCGCTCGCGGTCGACAAGGTGCGCTACAAGGGCGAACCCATCGTCGCGATCGTCGCCGACAGCCCGCGCGAGGCCTATGAGGCCATCGCAAAGGTCAAGATCGACTATGAGCCGCTGCCGGCGGTGTTCGACGTCGAGGAGGCGCTGAAGGCGGGCGCGCCCGTGGTCAACGAGGTCTATCCCAAGAACACCTTCACCTATCACGAGACCTATGATCACCAGCAGCTGCGCTTCGGCGATGCCGACCGCGCACTCGCGACGGCCGACCATGTGCTGGAACAGCGCTACCAGATGTCGCCGATCGAGCACGCGCCGACCGAAACCAACGGCTCGATCGCAGCTCCCGACACCAACGGCCGCTACATCGTCTACACCTCGACGCAGGCGCTGTTCTTCTCGGTGGACACCTGCGCGAAGATCCTCGACGTGCCTTCCAACACCTTCCACTTCATCGGCGGCACCGTGGGCGGCGGGTTCGGCGGCAAGGTCGATACGCTGACCGAGCCGCTCTGCATCCTCGGCGCGATGCTGACCGGTCGCCCGGTGCGCTATGTGTTCGGGCGCGAGGAGGAGATGCAGTACGGGCCGCCGCGCGGCGCCGAGCGCATCTACATCAAGGACGGCGTGATGCGCGACGGCCGCATCGTCGCCCGCAAGGTGCGCGCCTACTTCGACAGCGGCGCCTATACGCGGCTGTCGAGCTATGCAGCGGTGAAATGCGCCGCCCATCTGCCCGGCACCGGGTCACCGGAGGCGGTCGCCCGCCCCCGGTTCCCACAGAACGTGGCGTGCGGATTTCCCGCACCGACGCTCTTCGACAGTTGGTTCACAGCACTGCAAGCGCTTGCAGCTCCCGATAAGGGAGGCGCAGCTTAGGCTTCAGCAACGGTGTCCGTTCTTTGATTTGGTTGAAGGCGTCCCAAGTGAGGCGTCGGCCTGCCCAGCTGCGGCTGCGCAGCATTCCGCGCCAGTAACGCTCCACGGCCCGATAGACTTTTACGAGGCTCCGGAGATTTCCGGCGACGCCGTAATAGCCATAGTGGCCGCGCAGGACGAGGTTGATTTCATCGGCCTGGTCACTGATCTTGTAATGCCGTATTTGCCGCATCAGCTCCTGCAGAGACATAAGGCTGCGCTTTAGCCGAGATTTCTCGGTGCGCATCCCAACCTTGAAGTTGCCTTTTTGGTTTCGCGTGCAATAGAGCGTCAGCCCCAGAAAGTAGATTGTTTCCGGGCGGTTTCTGCCGCGTTTGCCCGCATGTCTTTGCGCGAACCGACCAAACTCGACCAACTTGGTCTTGGTCGGCTCTAGAGTGAGGCCGAACTTCCCCAACCGAAGACGCAAGGCCTCCTGTACGCGGGTGGCGTCCGATCGATATTGGAAGCAGATCACAAAGTCGTCGATATAGCGCACCAGTCGGGCTTCGCCCCGCAACCGACCCTTCACCACGCGTTCGAACCAGAGGTCGAGAACGTAATGAAGGTAGAGGTTGCTCAAAAGCACACTGATCGATCCGCCTTGTGGCGTTCCTTGTTCGCTCGGGTGCACCGCTCCGTCTTCCAGGATGCCCGCTTTCAACCAGCGCCGGATCAAGCTGATCAGGCGCGGATCACCGACTCGATGTTCGACAAACCGGAGGACCCGATCATGATCGAGACTCCCGAAGAAGTTCTTCAAATCCGCCTCCAACACCCAGCTGATCATGCCGCCGGCGATCACCTCATTGAGGGTCGCCAAGGCATGATGGGCGCTGAGCTTCGGCCTGCCGCCGAACGAGCAGGGTAAGAAGTCCTGCTCGTAAATAGCGGCCAGCACCTCAGCCGTGCTGCGCTGGAGCGCCCGGTCGGCGACAGTTGGAACCCCGAGGGGGCGCTTCTCCGTCTTACCGGGCTTGGGGATATAGACCCGCCGAATGTTCGGCGCCCGATATCCCTGGCGATGGATGGATTGGAGCATTGGCCCTATCCAGTCCTCGAAGCTCTCCTTCGCCGCCTCCACCGTCTGTCCGTCCACCCCGGCGGCGGAGCGCTTCGGAATCTGTAATAGATTCTTTTGCACTCGGTCGCGCGTGATGTGATGGGCCAACGAGGTGAAGCGAAGATTTGTCTCGCGCCGAGCTTTCACTGCTATTTGTTCAAGTTTCGTTTCCATGGTCAGCTGATCTTCTCTTTGCATAGAAGGCCGTAACTCCCGTTGAATGGAGCCCATGTCGCCCAAGAACAATTCAACTACCGCTGACCGCTTCCCCATGTGGCCGGCTCTCCCGTCCTCGGAGTACTATCGGTCAGTCTGACTTCCACCCGGTCGTCAGACCCTTCTCACCTCAGCGGCTTGGCAGGTCTTACAAGCTTGCGCTTGAACCGGATGGATCTCCCTTGTTCACGCTGCTTCCTTTGATTGCATGCTGGCGGTACGAACCCCGGGAGCACCTCTGACCGCTCGCGTTGTCGCGGCCTGCGGTTCCGCCTTCCCCTTTGAGAGACAGGGTCGGCTACTCCGATCACGTTCGATTTCGGGGCTATTTTCCCGTTCACTTCATTCCGGCCTACAACCTCCCTGTCTACGCTTCGCAACGGCCGTTACCGGACGCCACGCAAGACTCGGTTCGCGGCTGCTCGCTAGGCTTTGCCGCGGCCGTCATCTCAGACGGCAGACTTCAACGCGCTTGCAAGGCGCAACCCTACACGATCCCGAACGTTCATGGCGACGTCTACTGCGTCTTCACCAATCGCACGCCGGCGACCGCGATGCGCGGCTTCGGCGTCACCGCGATGGATTTCGCCATCGAATGCCAGATGGACAAGCTCGCCCATCTCGTCGGCATGGACCCGATGGAGTTCCGGATCCTCAATGCGTATCGCGACGGCGACATGAAGGCGCACCGCCGCGAGGCCAAGAACACCGCGCTGATCGAATGCGTGCAGGTCGCAGCGGAGAAGGCCAAGTGGCCGCTCCGCGAAGACTTCAAGCGGATGTCGTCGCGCAAGGATGGTGGCGGCGCGCGAGCCGCCGTGACGCCGACCCCGCGCGAGCCGCATGCACCGCCGGCCTCACCATCCCAGCAGCGCACGACGTATGACCGCGCGCCGGCCGCGACCCGCGAGCCGCCGCCACCGCCGCCCTCTTCGCCGCCACCGTCGTCTCCGCCGCCGCGGCCGGGCGCGCCGTCGCACGGCGCCACCCGCTTCTCTTCCGTCTTCGGCACCAGGAGGCGCTGACCATGACCCGGCATCGCGGACGCGGCATCGCGTCGGTCAACTATCCCATCGGCATGAACCTCGGCGGCGATCCCAGCCAGGCGCTGGTGCATTCCAACCCGAGCGGCAAGTTCACCGTGGCGCTGTCCTCGATCGACCTCGGCCAGGGCATGAAGTCGGTGACGCGGCAGATCTGCGCCGAGACGCTCGGCGTGCCGGTCGAGGACGTCTATGTCGACACCGCGGATTCCGACACCGGCCCGCACTGCATGGGCTCGTTCGCCTCGCGCGGCACGCATCGCGTCGGCAACGCCGTAATGGCGGCTGCGCGCGAGGCACGCGGTGTGATGATGGAGGCCGCCGCCGAGGAACTGGAGGTGAATGCCGCCGACCTCGAGACCGACGGCCGCGGCAATATCCACGTCAAGGGCGCGCCGCATCGCTCGATCTCCACCAAGGACGTCGCCATCGCCGCGCAGTTCAAGCAGGGCAAGACGATCTCCGGCCGCGGTATCTTCCTGGTGCCGCTGTCCGACGTCGACCCCGAGACCGGCGAGATGTCGCCGGCGACATGCTACGCGCATGCCTGCCTGGTCGCCGAGGTCGAGGTCGACGACGAGACCGGCGAGGTCGACATGGTCCGGATGGACTCCGCCTATGAACTCGGCCGCGCGCTCAATCCACGGCTGGTCGAGCAGCAGCTGGTTGGCGGCGCCTGGATGGGCGTCAGCCACGCGCTCTACGAGACGCCGGAGCCTTATTATCCGGAGCCGGTGCACGGTCCGCGCGACTTCGTCGAATATCTGATGCCGGGTCCGGGCGACATCTGCCCGCACGACATCGCGGTGCTGGAACGCCCGGCGCCCGACGGTCCGTTCGGCGCCAAGGGACCGGGCGAGATGTGCGCCAATCCCGTGCTGCCTGCGGTCGCCAACGCAATCTTCAACGCGGTCGGGGTGCGGATCGACGATCTCCCGATCACGCCGGAAAAGGTGTTGCGCGCCATCAGGGCGCAAGGCGGCGCGCGTCCGCAGCCACGGCGCTGAGGTTTCTCCATGCCGGTCCGCAGCAACATCGTCGGCATCGACAGCCCAGAGGCGCTGGAGAAGGCGCTGCGCGCGGCCTATTATCTCGCCGACGACGGCATCGCGACCGCCTCCTATCTCTCGCTTGCGCTGGGCAAGCCGCTGTTACTCGAGGGCGCGCCGGGTGTCGGCAAGACCGAAGCTGCAAAAGCGATCGCCGCCGTGCTCGGCCGCAGGCTGATCCGCCTGCAATGCTACGAAGGCATCGACGCCGCCGCTGCCCTCTACGAGTGGAACTATCCGCGCCAGATGCTGGCGATCCGGCAGGCCGGCGAGGAGAGCATCGATATCTATGGCGACGCCTTCCTGATCGAGCGCCCGATGCTGGCCGCGCTGCGCGCGCCCGACGCGACGGTGCTTCTGATCGACGAAATCGACCGCGCCGATCAGGAGTTCGAGGCCTTCCTGCTCGAATTCCTCTCCGACTTCCAGATCTCGATCCCCGAGCGCGGCACGGTGCGCGCTGCAGAGCATCCGGTCGTGGTGCTGACGTCGAACCGGACGCGCGATCTGCACGAGGCGCTGCGGCGGCGCTGCGTCTATCACTGGATCGATTATCCGAATGCCGAGCGCGAGGCGCGCATCGTGATGATGCGGGCGTCCAGCGTCGCCGAGGCCACCGCCCGCGCGGTGGTCGCCGCCGTCGGCCGGCTGCGCCGCGAGCCGCTGAGCAAGGCGCCCGGGATCGCCGAGGCGGTCGACTGGGCCGAGGCCGCGACCCTGCTCAACAAGGGCGGCGCGCGCTGGCCGGACGCGTTCAAACGCTCGATCGGCGTCGCGCTGAAGGACGAGGAGGATCTGCATTTCATTTCGCCCCGGCTCGATGCGATCATCGCGGAGGCGGCCGCGTGAACGACGACCTGCAGCTGCCGCGCGCCGCGCGGATATTTGTTTCGTTCGTCGCGCTGCTGCGCGCCAACGGCTTTTCGGTTGCGCCGGAGCAGACGACGAGCTTCCTCGCGGCAATCGAGCTGCTCGGTCCGCGCAGCCTGGAGCACATCCGCCTGGCCGGGCTCGCGACATTGGCGCCGCCGCCCCAGCGCCGGGCGACGTATGACCGGCTGTTCGACATCCACTTCCGCGGCGCCGAGGCGATCGAGCAGGCCGAGGGTGAGGATGAGGAGACCGTTCGCCTGCAGGAGGAAGGCCGCGGCGAGGACGAGCCGCCGCTTGCCGACGAGGCCAATGAGTCCGGCCTCGCCGCGGCGCGCGCCGAGGCATTGGTCGAGCGCCGCTTTGCCCAGACCGCGACCAGCGATCCGCTGCGAAAGCTGTCGCGCGAGGCGGCAAGGCGCCTGCCGCGACGGCGCGGCCACCGGCGCCGCCGTGCACGCAGTGGTCCGTTCGCCGATCTGCGCCGCACGCTGCGCGACAGCGTCCGCAATGACGGCGAGGTGCTGCGGCTCGGGCGGATGCGACGCCGCCAGCGCCCGCGCAAGATCCTGTTCCTGATCGACGTCTCCGGCTCGATGAAGGCACGCACCGAGGAGAACATGAAGCTCGCGCATGTGCTGGTGCAGGCGGCCGGCAATGTCGAGGTCTTCACCTTCGGCACAAGACTGACCCGAGTCACGCCGGCGCTGCGGCTGAAGCGGCGCGAGCAGGCGCTGAACGCGGCCTCCTTCCTGGTCAGCGACTGGGACGGCGGCACAAGGATCGGCGATGCGCTGCAGGCGTTCCTCGCCGTGCCGCGGTTCGGCGGATATGCCCGCGGCGCCGCGGTCGTGATCGTCTCCGACGGCCTGGAACGCGGCGATCCGGCTGCGCTGCGCGATGCCGTGGCAAAACTGTCGCGGCGGGCCTGGCGCGTCAGCTGGCTGACGCCGCTCGCAACCTCGCCCGGCTTCACGCCGCAAACCGAGGCGCTGATCGCGATCCAGCGCTTTGTCGACGATCTCGTGGACGGCGGATCCAGCGCGGCTGTTGTCGCGCATCTGCTGTCGCTTGGAACAAGGAGAGCCGCGTGACTGGCATTGTCGACGGACATCATCACATCTGGCGGCAGGCCGATCTCGCCTGGCTGTCCGGCCCGATGCAGCCGCGCATCTTCGGCCCCTATGAGCCGATCCGCCGCGACTATCCGATCGAGGAGTATCTCGGCGACCTCAAGGGCACCGGCGTCAACCGCTCGGTCTATGTCCAGACCAACTGGCCGAACGGCCAATTCGAGGACGAAGCCGCCTGGGTGCAGCAGACCGCGGACCAGCACGGCTGGCCGCACGCCCTCGTCGCCTATGCCGATTTCTCCGTCGCCGACGTCCGCCCGCAACTCGATCGATTGAAGCGCTATCCGCTGGTGCACGGCGTGCGCATGCAGCTGCACTGGCACGAGAACCCGCTGTACCGCTTCGCCGCGCGTGCCGATCTCTGCAATGATCCCGTGATCCGGCGCAATGTCGGCCACCTCGCCGACTACGGCTGGAGTTTTGACCTGCAGGTATTCGCGCCGCAGATGGCCGATGCGGCCGGCCTCGCGGAGGCTTGCCCTGACGTGACCTTCATCCTGCAGCATGCCGGCATGCTGGAGGACCTGTCGCCGCAGGGCCGCGCCGCCTGGCGCAGCGGGATGACGCGGCTCGCGCGATGTCCGAATGTGGTGTCGAAGCTGTCCGGGCTCGGCACCTTCATCCATCGCAACGATGCCGCGCATATCGCCGGCGTGGTGACCGATACCGTCGCGATCTTCGGCGCCGACCGCTGCCTGTTCGGCTCGAACTTTCCGATCGAGAAGCTGTGGACCAGCTATCGCGAACTCGTCGCCGCTTTCAAGGCGGCAGCCGAACGGCTGAGCCCCGAACAGCGCGATGCGATCTTCAGCACGACGGCGGCGCGGGTCTATCGGCTACAGCCATAGCCGCACCGCGGGGTCGAACATAACAACGAACACGAATTGGGAGGGAGACAGATGCCGCTAGAGATCAAGATTCTGGACTATGGCGATATCGAGCTGGAATCGAGCTTCCTCGTGCTCGGGCACAATTGCGGTCGCACCCGCCGCGTGCTGACGCTCGGCTTCCTGATCCTCGGCGGCCCCTATCCCGTGCTGGTCGACACCGGCTATCGCTCCAACCAGATCATGGAGACGCTCGGCATGCGCGGGCTCCAGTTTCACGAGAACATGATCGAGAACCAGCTCGCCCGCCACGGCGTGCGGATGGGCGACGTCCGCTTCGTCTGTCACACCCACCTGCACATCGACCATGCCGGCAAGGACGACCTGTTCCCGATGAACACGACCGTCGTGCTGAACCGCAAGGAGCTGGAATACTCCGTCTCGGGCCTGATGCACCCGCAGTATCCGGCGCCGGACATCAAGCACCTGATCGACCGCCTGCACACCAAGAGCGCGCTGCGCTTTCTCGACCTCGAAATCACCGGCCCGGTCGAGCTGATGCCGGGCGTCTATTGCGACGCTGCCAACGCCCATACCGAAGGCTCGATGAACATCCATGTCCACACCGCCGACGGGATTGCGACGATCTGCGGCGACGTGATCTATGATTTCAACGACCAGATCGTGAATCCCTTTAACGAGATCCACGACGCCGAGCCGCGCACCACGGGCAACCACGGCACCAGCAAGCGCGCCGAGAAGGCAGCGATCAAGAAGCTGCTCTCGAGCTCCCGCTATCTGCTTCCTGTGCACGATCGCCCGGCCAAGATCGAGGGCGGCATGGTGGTCGGCCGCCTGCATGACCAGGTACCCGGGCCTGTCGTGCAGAGCCTGCCGCAGCGCAACTGGTTCCCGGCGTAGAGGATCGAGGCGATGACGCATGTCACGCTGCGCAGCGAGTTCGAAGACCTGAT
Source organism: Bradyrhizobium sp. USDA 4510 (assembly GCF_054059095.1). NCBI lineage: Bacteria > Pseudomonadati > Pseudomonadota > Alphaproteobacteria > Hyphomicrobiales > Nitrobacteraceae > Bradyrhizobium > Bradyrhizobium sp. USDA 4510. Next base: position 6,363,149 of record NZ_JBSSBT010000001.1, read on the forward strand.
CGATCCCTACGCGCCGGTCGGCCAGGTCGGGACCGGCTTCGATTTCACGGAGGGACCGATCTGGCATCCGGCCGATCATTTCCTGCTGTTCTCCGACATGCCGGGCGATGTGCGCCGGCGCTGGGATGCGCGGCGCGGCGTCGTCGAGGTCAGGCGGCCATCGAACAAATGCAACGGCATGACCTATGACGCGGACCTCAATCTGATCGTCTGCGAGCACGCGACGTCTTCGCTGATCCGCGAGCGGCCCGACGGGCGGCGCGAGGTGCTGGCTTCGCATTACGAGAACCAGGAGCTCAACAGTCCGAACGATGTCTGTGTGCATTCCTCCGGCGCGATCTATTTCTCCGATCCTTGGTACGGCCGCATGCCGGTCTATGGCGTCGAACGGCCGCGCCAGCTCGGCTTCCAGGGCGTCTACCGCGTGCCGCCCGGCGGCGGCGCGCCGAAACTGCTGGTCGACCGCTACCTGTTCGAGCAGCCGAACGGGCTGTGCTTCTCGCCCGACGAGCGCATCCTCTATGTCAACGACACCGTGCAGGCGCTGATCCGCGCCTTCGACGTCAATGCCGACGGCTCGCTCACCAATCCGCGCGTGTTCGCCTCCGGCATCCGCTCCGAGCTCGAGCCCGGCCTGCCCGACGGCATGAAATGCGACCAGCGCGGCAATGTCTGGGTCACCGCGCCCGGCGGCGTCTGGGTCTATTCGCCCGCCGCCGACCTGCTCGGCAAGGTCCGCCTGCCCGAGCTCGTCGCCAACCTCGTCTGGGGCGGCGCCGACTTCCGCACGCTCTATCTGACCGCGACCCATTCGGTCTATGCGATCCCGACCAAGGTCGGCCCGCGCCACGAGCCCTATATGAGCGGCAAGCGCGGCGGCGCGGGTGCCGCATCGTCCAGGCCTGCGCCGAATCTCGCCGCCGGTGAGATGCAGCTCGATCCGCAACGCTGCGCGATGATCATCCAGGACATGCAGAACGACGTCATCATGGACGGCGGCGCGTTCGCCGAGTCCGGTGCGCCCGCGCACGCCCGCCAGCAGCATGTCGTCGAGAATGTCCGCCGCGTGGCGGAGGCTGCGCGGGCGCGCGGCGTCGCCATCATCCATGTCTGGTTCGTCGTCGAGCCGGGCGCGCCCGGCATCACCTTGAACGCGCCGCTGTTCGAGGGGTTGGTCGACAGCAAGGCGATGGTGCGCGGCAGCTGGGGCGCGGCACCGGTCTCGGGACTCGAGCCGCGCCCGGGCGACTTCGTGGTCGAGAAGATGCGGATGAGCGCCTGGGAAGGCACCCGGCTCGAGACCATCCTGAAGGCAACCGGCCGCGACATGATCATCAATACCGGAGCCTGGACCAACATGTCGGTCGAGCACACCGCGCGCACCGGCGCCGACAAAGGCTATTTCATGATCGTGCCGGAGGATTGCTGCTCGACCATGAATGCCGACTGGCACAACGCCGCGATCAATTTCGCGCTCCAGAACGTCTCCGTCGTGACCAACGCCGACACCGTGATCAAGGCACTCGGCTAGGGAGGCGCGGTGCCGAAGCTGCTGCACCTTAACTGCTCACCGCGCCCCGATTCGGAATCGGCGGCCGGCGCGCGTGCCTTTCTCGATCGCTTCCGTCATGCGCGGCCGGACTGGGAGATCGACGCGATGAACCTCTGGCGCGAGCCGCTGCCGGAATTCGAGGGATATCTGCTCGAGGCCAAATACGCCCGGATCGACGGCAAGAGCTTCACCAGTTCGCAGCACGACGCCTTCGCAATCGTCGAGCGCCTCGCGCTGCGGCTGTCGCTGGCCGATCGCGTGCTGATCTCGACGCCGATGTGGAATTTCGGCATTCCCTACAAGCTCAAGCAATGGCTCGACGTCATCATCCAGCCCGGGCTGGCCTTCCGCTTCGATTCGGCGCAGGGCTATCTGCCGCTGTTCAAGGACCGCCCGACGATCGTGATCCTCGCAAGCGGCAGCGACTTCGTCACCGGCATGAACCGCGGCCGCATCGACATGGCAACGCCCTATCTGCGCGAGGCGCTGCGCTTCATCGGCATCAGCGACGTGCGCTTCGTACCGATCGGCCCTACCACCGGGCCCACCGAGCCGATCCGCGCCGCCCGCGAGGCGGCGCACCGGCGGCTGGTGGAGATGGCGGGGAGGTTTTGACCTGCTCTTACCACATCGTCGTCCTGGCGAAACCCATAACCACCGAATCTGAATGTAAACGAGATCGTGGGCCCAGCGCAGCATCACAATTGTCATTCGGGGTAATGGGTCCTAGGCTTTCGCCACGACGACGACGTGTGTTGACTGAGGTGTGAGCCGTGCATCGGCACCCAGGGGTAGAACCACAGACGCCCTCGGCCATCCCTACGTTTCCGCGGCGGGAAAGACCAGCCTGCACAACAATCCCGGCGCATTGTCGCGCAATTCGATCCGTGCGCCGTGCAGGCTCGCGACCGCCGCGACCAAGCTGAGGCCGAGGCCGTTGCCCGGCGTGTAGCGGCTCTGCTCGAGCCGGTAGAACCGCTTGAAGACGCGGTCGTGCTGCTCGGCGGGTATCCCGGGGCCGTCATCGGCGATCGAAATCACCGCGCCTCGCTCATCGTTGTCGCAGGTCACCGTCACCCGCCCACCCGCGCGGCCATGCTTGATGGCGTTGTCGACGAGATTGGCAATCGCATCGAACAGCAGGTCGCGGTCCCCGGTAACCAGCACCGCCCGATCGCCGGCAAGGTCGAGCCGGGTGGTAACCTCCTCAGCCGCGGCATCGTAGAGCTCGACCACCTCGGCGGCGATCTCGACGAGATTGACGGTGCGAAACGCACCCTTGCGAGCTCGCGTCTCGATCTCGGAAATCCGCGTGATCGACGCGAACATCCCGAGCACCGCGTCGAGATCGGCGATGGTGTCGCCGATCAGCGCAGCATCCCCCTCGCCGCTCCGCGGGGCGTGATAGGCCTTCTCGAGCCGGCCGCGCATCCGGGTCAGCGGCGTGCGCAGGTCGTGGGCGATATTTTCGCTGACCTGCTTGACGTCTCCCATCAAGGTCTGGATCCGGTCCAGCATCAGATTGAGATTCTCGGCGACGCGATCCCATTCGTCATGGCTGCCGCGAAGCGGGATGCGCTGGTCGAGGCCGGAGAGCATGATAGCGCGACTGGTCGCATTGATCGACTCGATCCGGCCGACGGTTCGCCGCGTGACGCCGATGCTGGCAGCAGCCGCAAGCCCGATGATCAGCACGACGACGGCAATGCCGGCGGCCCTGATCTGCGCCATGAAGCCGTCGAGATCGCTGATGTCATGGCCGACCAGCAGCCGATCGCCGTTTGACAGGGTTTCCGTCACGCCTCGCAGCAGGGAGGGGCCCGAGGAAAGCTGTGGCAGGGAGGCACGAAATTCAGCCCATCCCTTCTCGGCAGCGCCCGCCGGCCACTGTCTGAGATTTCCCGCCAGCACGGTCGATCCGGGACCGACTAACAAATACACATGATCGGCAAAGCCCTTGTCCGCGACGCGTTGCGCGATCAACGCGGTCAGTCCATCGCGGCCGGACCGCGCATAGGCATCATCGAGGCTCGCCTGCTCGGTCATGATCGCGCGGTCGGATCTGTCGCGCACATAGGACAACGTCGACCAGTAGACATAGGCGAAGATCGCGGAGACGATCAGGCCGAAGACACCGATGGCGATCAACGCCAGGCGGAACGTCGACGACTTGAGGGTCTTAGCCAGGAGCACGGAGGCAGTACCCGATGCCGCGGATCGTGTGGATCAGCGGATATGCTTGCTGGTCGTCGACCTTGCGGCGCAAACGTCCGACATAGACGTCGATGATGTTGGTCGAGGGATCGAAGTGCAGGTCCCACACATGCCGCAGCAGCATGGCGCGCGACACCACGCGGCCCTCGTTGCGCGCCAGGTATTCGAGCAGCTGGAATTCCTTCGGCAGCAGCGGAATCCTGCGGCCGCGGCGGCTCGCCGTCCGCGAAATCAGATCGATCGCGAGATCGCCGACCCGCAGGATGGTCTCCTTTGCAACGGTCTCGCTGCGGCGGCCAAGCGCCTCCAGCCGCGCCAGCAGTTCGACAAAGGAGAACGGCTTGACAAGATAGTCGTCGCCGCCGGCGCGCAAGCCACGCACCCGGTCGTCGATTTCGCCGAGCGCGCTGATGATCAGGAACGGCACTGCGATGCCGCCGTCGCGCATCTGACGCATCACCGTGATGCCGTCGATGTCGGGCAGCATGCGATCGATGGTGATCACGGCATAGTCGCGCGCCGCACCCTGGCTCAGCGCCTCGCGGCCGTTCGCCGCCAGATCCACATCATAACCGCTGGTGGTGAGCTCCTCGACGAGCTGATCCGCGGTTTCCGGGTCGTCCTCGACGACGAGAATGCGGCGGTGAGCACCGGTCATATTCCTGAACTCTCTGAGTTGTGTCGAACTCTCCGAGTTCTCAAACTCTCCGAGCGGCCGCCCCGCGACGATCGCCGCCAGACTATCCCATTCCGGGGCAGGATGGAACGTCTGGCGACGACCGCGACAACGGTGCGGTTGGTTGGGCTATCACCAATAGTCCCCGCACACATTGACCCATTGCAGACCGTAAGCCGTCCATACCCTGCGGTAGCAGCCGTAGTCATAGCCGGCGTAGAGATAGGGCGCGCCGAAGAATGCGAAGCGATGGAAGCGGTGGTGGCGGAAGAAGCCGCCATGATGGAAGAAGCGCGAACCGTGGAATCTGGCGCCGGCAAAGCGCGGGCCGATCGCCGGTGCACCGACGAAGCGGGGACCACCAACGTGCCCGCCCGCGAAATGCCCGCCGCCGCCCATGGCGGCGAACGCCGCGCCACCGCCACGCATTCCGCCGCCGAAACCACCGCCATGCATGCCGCCGCCAAAGCCGCCACCGTGCATGCCACCACCCATGGCACCCATGGCACCACCGTGGCCGCCACCGAAGCCACCTCCGCCATGTCCGCCACCACCACCGCCGCCTCTGGCGAGGGCAGCGGGTGCAAGCGCAACGCTGACAGCGAGCGTCGCTGCCGTGAGACACGTGAGAAGCCTGTTCTTCATGAAATCCTCCCTGATTGGGACCGCGGCGAACTCGTATCGCCGCACGCGAGCATGATCAGAAGACGCAAGCCGATGCCCGACTTCAACTGACAAATGCGCCAGATTCTGACACCGGATTTAGAATTCGCGTGCCGGCATACCGAGCGGCAGTTGCCCGGACCGGCGCGGCCACGATTGCGTTGGCCGGGATCGACGGACATTTGGCTGGAATCGGCGGATAGCGCTCGTTGAATCGATCGGCCGCGGTTCTTAATCCTGCAGCTGTCGGAGAACAACGACGGCGTCGAGGGATCGCAGACCCGCTTCACAATTTGTCAATCACCGGACTCTGCCCTCCCCGCGGCCGTCATCCAACCCGCGATGCAATCACCTTTCGCCTGGCCTCCCTGCGGGCGCCGGGACGGCGAAGTGCTGACCTTCAGCAAGGAGCTTTCGATGAGCGACGAGACCAAAAGACCGTTTCTGACCCACGCCTCCGGCGCCCCCGTTGCCGATAATGTGAACATCCTGACGGCGGGGCCGCGCGGACCCGCATTGCTGCAGGATGTCTGGCTGATCGAGAAGCTGGCGCATTTTCACCGCGAGGTGATCCCGGAGCGGCGGATGCATGCCAAGGGCGCCGGCGCGCACGGCACCTTCACCGTCACCCACGACATCACGCGCTACACCAAGGCCAGCATGTTCTCGGAGATCGGCAAGCAGACGCCGATGTTCGCGCGGTTCTCGACGGTCGCCGGCGAGCGCGGCGCGGCGGACGCCGAGCGCGACATTCGCGGTTTCGCGCTGAAATTCTACACCGATGAAGGCAATTGGGACGTGGTCGGCAACAACACGCCGGTGTTCTTCTTCCGCGACCCCTTGCGCTTCATCGACCTCAACCACGCCATCAAGCGGCATCCGCGCACGGGGGTGCGCGACCCCGACATGAACTGGGATTTCTGGACGCTGCTGCCGGAAGCGCTGCACCAGGTCACCATCGTCATGAGCGAGCGCGGCATCCCGAAAAGCTTCCGTCACCAGCACGGCTTCGGCAGCCACACCTACAGCATGATCAATGCCGACAATGAGCGCGTCTGGGTGAAATTCCATTTCCGCACCCGGCAGGGCGTTCAGAACCTGACCGATGCCGAGGCCGAGGCGCTGGTCGGCAAGGACCGCGAGAGCCACCAGCGCGACCTGTTCCAGAGCATCGAGCGCGGCGACTTCCCGCGCTGGACGCTGTTTATCCAAGTGATGACGGATGCACAGGCCAAGGCATTCCCGTTCAATCCGTTCGATCTGACCAAGGTGTGGCCCAAGGCGGATTATCCGCTGATCGAGGTCGGGTATTTCGAGCTCAACCGCAATCCGGAGAACTTCTTCGCCGAGGTCGAGCAGGCGGCGTTCACGCCGGCGAATGTCGTGCCCGGCATCGGCTATTCACCTGACAAGATGCTGCAGGCCCGCCTGTTCTCCTATGGCGACGCGCAGCGCTACCGGCTCGGCGTCAACCACCACCAGATCCCGGTCAACGCGCCGAAATGCCCATTCCACAGCTATCACCGCGACGGTGCGATGCGCACCGACGGCAATCTGGGCGCCACGCTGACCTACTGGCCGAACAGCCATGGCGAGTGGACCGATCAGCCGCAGCTGAACGAGCCGCCACTCGAATTGTCAGGCGCGGCCGCGCATTGGGATCATCGCGTGGATGACGACCACTGGCAGCAGCCGGGCGACCTGTTCCGCAAGATGAATGCCGCGCAAAAGCAGGCCCTGTTCGACAACACCGCCCGTCAGGTCGGCAACGCGTCGAAGCACATCCAGGAACGGCACGTCGCGAATTGCAGCAAGGCCGACCCGGCCTACGGCAAGGGCGTCGCGGATGCGCTGGCGAGGTTTGCTGCCGGAGAGCTGTAGCCGGGACGGCCCCCTTCGGCCCCGTCATCCTGAGAGTCTGACTCATAAATCACCCAACCTTAGCTGCGGCCGCGAGTCTGCGGGTCAGGAGCCTGATGTGTGCAATCAGCAGCCAGGCAGCTTCGGTTGCCACCGTCGCCTCGAAATCCTTGGCGAGGCGGCGGCATCTGCCGAACCAAGCGAATGTGCGTTCAACCACCCACCGCCTCGGCAGAAGCTGGAAGCCTTTGACGCCTTGGGGCCGCTCGACGATCTCGACAGTCCATGGACCGCAGTCTGAGAGCGCGTCGAGGAGTTGATTTCCGCGGTAGATCCGGTCGGCAAAGACGTGGCGCAGCCGGGGGAAGTTCATCCGCACGTTCTTCAGCAGCGGTACGGCGCCATGGCAGTCCTGAACGTTGGCCGGATGAACATGAACCCCAAGGAGGAGGCCATTGGTATCCGTCACAATGTGCCGCTTGCGGCCGTAGATGCGCTTGCCTGCATCGTAGCCGCGCGGTCCGCCAGCTTGCGTGGTTGGCGCACTTTGACTGTCGATCACGGCTGCCGTCGGCTTCGGTGTCCGTCCAAGCTTTTTTCGCGCCCGTCGGACAAGCACGCTGACAATCCTCTGCCACCGGCCTGTATCCCGCCATCTATAAAAATAGCCCTGCACCGTCGAATAGGGCGGGAACTCCTGCGGCAACGCCCGCCACTGGCAGCCGGTCGAAACGATATAGAGGATCGCTTCGATCACACGACGCAGCTCCGTCTTACGCGGCCGGCCGCGCCGGTTCGCTCGCGGCAACAGGCGTCTGATCACCGCCCACTCCGCATCGGTCATATCGCTTGCATAACGCAGATCGTCCCGCCGATATTGCTCCCGAGTGATCTTGGTCCAGGGCATCGTGCTCTCCCTCGAATCTTTGCAAATCCGATGGAATCACACCCCACTGAGATCACTCACCCATTTTTCAGTCAGGCTCTGAGGTGCCCGCGGAGCGGGCCTCGAAGGATGAATCGGCCAGAAATGGGGCCGTGCATCCTTCGAGGCTCGCAAGAGCTCGCACCTCAGGATGACGGGGACAGCTTAGGCAACTCAGCCAGAAGCGTCAGGTGGTCGATTTCGAACAAGGCGGCGAACTCGGCTCGAAGCCCTCCTCCGCGGCTCAGGTCGGCTTGCCGCGTCCGTTCTTCTCGGCCGCGCGGCGCAGCGCGTCGGCGAGCGCGCCGCCGCCGGACTGCTCCTGCGGCCGGCGCGGAGCCGACGACGTCATCTTGCCGGAGCCGCGGGAGAAATCGCGCGACGGCGCCGCATTGTCCTTCTTCGGCCCGATCTCGTCGTCAAGCCGCAGCGTCAGCGCGATGCGCTTGCGCGCGACCTCGACGTCCAGCACCTTGACCTTGACGATGTCGCCGGGCTTCACCACCTCGCGCGGGTCCTTGATGAAATTCCGCGACATCGCCGAGATGTGCACCAGCCCATCCTGGTGCACGCCGATATCGACGAAGGCGCCGAATGCGGCGACGTTGGTCACGGTGCCCTCGAGGATCATGCCCTTCTTTAGGTCCTTGACCTCCTCGACGCCTTCCTTGAACACCGCCGCCTTGAACGCCGGACGCGGATCGCGGCCGGGCTTTTCCAGCTCGCGCAGAATGTCGGTGACGGTCGGCAATCCGAACGTATCGTCGACGAAGGATTGCGGCTTGAGACCCCGCACCACGTCGGCATTGCCGATCAGCGCCTTGATGTCGCTCTTGGTCGCCTCGAGGATGCGGCGCACGACCGGATAGGCTTCCGGATGCACGCCGGATGAATCGAGCGGATCCTCGCCATTGCTGATACGCAGGAAGCCGGCGCACTGCTCGAACGCCTTCGGGCCGAGCCGCGGCACCTCCTTCAGCGCCTTGCGCGACTTGAACGGGCCGTTGGCATCGCGGTGCTGCACGATACTTTGCGCCAGTCCCTGGCCGATGCCCGACACCCGCGCGAGCAGCGGCACCGAGGCGGTATTGGCATCGACGCCGACCGCGTTCACGCAGTCTTCCACCACGGCATCGAGCGAGCGGGCGAGCTTGGCCTCGCCGAGATCGTGCTGGTATTGGCCGACGCCAATCGCCTTCGGATCGATCTTGACCAGCTCGGCCAAGGGATCCTGCAGGCGCCGCGCGATCGAGACCGCGCCGCGAATGGTGACGTCGAGGTCGGGCAATTCGTTCGAGGCGAAGGCCGAGGCCGAGTAGACCGATGCGCCGGCTTCGGAGACCACGATCTTGGTCATCTTGCGCTCGGGCAGCCGCTTCACGAGCTCGGCGGCGAGCTTGTCGGTCTCGCGCGAGGCGGTGCCGTTGCCGATCGCAATCAGCTCGACGCCATGCTCGATCGCGAGCTTGCCGAGAATGGCGAGCGCCTCATCCCAGCGCCGCTGCGGCTCGTGCGGGAAAATCGCCGTATGCGCCACCACCTTGCCGGTCGCATCGATCACCGCGACCTTGACGCCGGTGCGATACCCGGGATCGAGCCCCATGGTGGCGCGCGCGCCGGCCGGCGCCGCGAGCAAGAGGTCGCGCAGATTCGAGGCGAACACGCGCACCGCCTCGGTCTCGGCCGCCGTCCACAGCCGCAGCCGCAAATCGATGTTGAGGTGGATCTGGATTTTGGTGCGCCAGGCCCAGCGCACCGTCTCGGTCAGCCATTTGTCGCCCTTGCGGCCCTGGTTGGAGATCGCAAAGCGGTTCATGATCTTGAGCTCGTAGAGGCCGGGCTGGCCTACGACCGGCTCCTGCGCCTCCGGCTTGATGGCGAGGTCGAGGATCTCTTCCTTCTCGCCGCGGAACAGCGCCAGGATGCGATGCGACGGCAACTTCGGCAGCGGCTCGGAGAAATCGAAATAGTCCTTGAACTTCTCGCCTTCGGTCTTCTTCCCGGTGCGGACGGTCGAGGCCATGATGCCGTTCGACCACATCTCCTCACGCAGCGCGCCGATCAGGTCGGCATCCTCGGCGAAGCGCTCGACCAGGATCGCGCGCGCGCCGTCGAGCGCCGCGGCGACGTCGGCGACCTGCTTCTCGGCATTGACGAAGGGCGTCGCGGCCTCGTTCGGATCGCTCTCGGGCTGCGTCAGAAGCTGATCGGCGAGCGGCTCGAGGCCGGCCTCCTTGGCGATCTCGGCCTTGGTGCGACGCTTCGGCTTGTACGGCAGATAGATGTCCTCGAGCCGGCCCTTGCTGTCGGCGGCCATGATCTGAGCCTCGAGCGCGGCGTCGAGCTTGCCCTGCTCGCGGATCGAATTGAGCACCGCGGTACGGCGCTCCTCGAGCTCGCGCAAATACGTCAGCCGCTCTTCCAGCGTACGCAGCTGGGCATCATCAAGCGCGCCGGTGAGCTCCTTGCGGTATCGCGCGATGAACGGCACCGTGGCGCCGCCGTCGAGCAGCGTCACCGCCGCCTCGACCTGTTCGTCGCGAACCCCCAGCTCCTGCGCAATCTGATGATGAATCTTTGCCACGCCTGTCTCTCTGAAATTCCGTTGCGCCGCCGGATCACCGATGGCGCGGAGGTCGCTTATGAACCATCCCGGATTGATTCATCAAGACGCGCTGTGGATCAAATTGGGCGCGGGCTGCAATCTATTTCCGGGATGTTGGCCGTCCGCGGCTTGACAAATAAACCCGCGCCGAATTGCCGCCGAAAATCGCAGCTCTTGCTTCACTTGACAAATCAGCAAGTAGGCACTCCGCGGCTGCGAACCAGTACGCATAGCCGCCGGCGAGGTTGACGACGGGCCAGTCGCTGCCCCACAGCATCCGCTGCGGCCCGAAACATGCCAGTGCATGATCGACGGCCTCGCTGAGATCGGCAACCTGCCAGTTCGGTGCCGCCTCGGTCGCAAGACCCGAGAGTTTGCAGACCACGTTGGATCGTGTGGCGAGGCTTGCGATGTCGTCCTTCCAGGCCGCGATGTCGCCGGTCGCAAGGTGCGGCTTGCCGAAATGGTCGAGCACGAATTGCAGGTCCGGATGGCGATCGACCACCTGAATGAGCCGCGGCAAATGGCGCGGCAGCACCAGCGCGTCGAAGACCAGGTCATGCCGCGCCATGGCCTCGAGCGGCGCCGCCAGTTCGGGGCGCAGCAGCCAGTCGTCATCGGCGATGTCCTGCACCATCGGCCGCAGACCGACCAGGAGCTCGCGCCCGGCAAACGCGTCGATCCGCGCCGCGGCATCGGCGGCGTCGAAGTCGACCCAGCCGACCACGCCGCGCACCTGCTCGGCGCCCTTTGCGGTATCGAGCAAAAATGCCGTCTCCGCTTCGGTCGGCGCGGCCTGCACCAGGATGGTGCCTTCGATCCCGGCCGCGGCGAGATGCGGCGCGAGATCGGCCAGGCCGAAGTCGCGGTAGATCGGCCCGCGCTCGGGCGTCAGCCAGCCGTAATCGGCGCGCGCCAGGGTCCAGACATGGTGATGGGCGTCGATCCGCATCATGCCGGCACCGGCGCATGCTGGTCGAGCAGCCCCTCATTCTTCAGGTCGCGCCACAGCGCGGCAGGCACGGGCGACGACAACGCGGCGACGTTGCGCTCGACCTCCTGCGGCGTCTGCGCGCCGAGCACGAGGCTTGCCACCGCCGGATGGCCGAGCGCGAAATGCAGCGCCGCGGTCGGCAGCGCCACGTTGTGGGCGCGGCAGACCCGATCGATCGCCGCCACCTTCTGCATCACGTCCGGCGGCGCATCCCTGTAATTGTACTTGGCGCCGGCAACCGCGCCGGTCGCCAGGATGCCGGAGTTGAAGACGCCACCGAGCATCATGCCGATGTCCTTTGCTTGCGCCAGCGGCAGGAATTCGGCGAGTGCGGGTTGCTCGAGCAGCGAGTAGCGGCCGGCAAGCAGCATGGTGTCGAACGTTCCGGCCTTGGCGAAGCGCACGCACATCTCGGCCTCGTTGACGCCGATCCCGATGCCCTTGACCACGCGCTCGGAACGCAACTTGTCGAGCGCGACATAGGCGCCCTCCATCGCCGCGCGAAACCGCGCCTCGATCGCGTCAGCTCCGTGGGTCCAGACGTCGACGTCGTGGATCAGCAGCAGGTCGATGCGATCGGTGCCGAGCCGCAGCAGCGACTGCTCCACCGAGCGCATGGTGCCGTCATAGGAATAGTCGAACACCGCGCGATGCGGCGCGCCGCCGGCGAAATTGGAGCCGTCGCCGCGGCCGTGGAACGGGTCCATCCAGCGCCCGACCTTGGTGCAGACGACGACGTCGTCGCGCGCCACGCGGCGCAGCGCGGTGCCGCTGCGGTGTTCGGCGAGGCCATGGCCGTAGAGCGGCGAGGAATCCAGCAGGTTGACGCCCAGCGCAAACGCCCGCTCCGCTGCTGCGATCGCAGCAGTGTCGTCGAGCCGTGCGAACAGGTCGCCGAGCGGTGCTGTGCCGAAGCCGAGAATGGAGACATCGAGCCCGGTGCGGCCGAGCCTGCGGCGTGGCAGTGCCGGGGAGCCTGGATCGGAGGATTGTTGTTGGGTCATTATGGCCTCCCGCCTGCGTTTCTTGTTAGCCCCTCATCAGACTAGCGTCGTTGACCGGGATCGTGAAGAGACCTTGGCGGCCGACGCCGCGGTGTGGTCTCTCATCGCGCACGCACCACATCGCTAAAATGCAATGCACAGCTTCACGTTGCCTATCGGCGGGAAATAGGCTATGGGAGCGCTCCGCAACTTCAACGCAGGAGGCGACGATGTTCAGGTCTGTGCGCTTCCCGGGTTCGCCGCGCGATATTTGACGCGCGTCCCGGGATCGGATCCCGGGTAAAATCGCAACACCCACCCGCAATCGAATCTGCCGCGGGCCTTGGGCTCCGCGCTTGCGGAACTTTTGTCATGACCTCGACGCTTCAGGTGACCTCTCGTCGCGAGCCACACGCTCCGTGCTGCTCGAACATCAGCTGCGGAGGTATCATCCACACGTTCAGGGAAGGGTCCGCGCGCTGCCATGCGGCACACGCGTCTTGCGGACCTTGCTGCGCGCTTTCCTGCGCTGTTGTTCGCGCTGGCGGTCCCGCGAGCCGGGATCGCGTCGGCGCGCGCACGCGCATGCGTCATCGACGGCCGCTCGCTCGCGGACGCCGCGGCCGCGGCGGGCATTCCGCTGTGGCGGCGCAGATTGCCGCAGGAAGCATTCACCGCTCCGATCACGGGACTGCCCGATGACGAGCTGTTTCGCCGGCAGATCGCGAACCACCTGCCGCCGTCACCGAAGCTCGCGCCTATCTGGCTGAAATCCGTCGCGGCGGTTGCCGAGCTCGCCATGGGCCGGCGGCGGTCTGGATCGCGCGCGAGCTGGTCCCAGCGCCGCCGCGCACCCGTGATGCGCATCCGCCTCCGCCGCGTCGTTGCTAATCGTCGGCAACAATCTGATGGGCAAGGTTGTCGACCACCACAGGACTCTCGAAATAGGTCACCGTCGGATCGGCGCCATATTTCTCGCGGGCGCGGGCGCGCCACGCATCGGTGTAAAGCGCCTCCGCCTCCACCCTCGAGTTCCAGAAATAGATACCGCCGGCCGTCATCCCGTCCTCGGACAGCAAATAGGTCTTTCGGAACAGCCCCTGAATGCCGCGATAGATCGGCGCGGTGCTCAGGAAGATGCTGCGGGCTTCCTCGCGCGTGATCGGCTTCGGCAGCTTGAACGTCGTGACAGCGGTAATCATCCGGATCTCCTCGGGTTCATTCTTGACATCATTGTCAATATTGACGATTGTGTCAACAATGAGCCGATGGAGTGGATCGAAATGGTGGGCGTGCGTCAGTTCGACGAGGACGAGATGATCGCAACCGCGCTCGACGTGTTCTGGCGCAAGGGCCTGCACGATGCGACCATGCAGGACCTCGCGGCCGCGACCGGCGTCCAGCGCGGCAGCCTCTACAACGCCTATGGCGACAAGGAAGCGATCTTCCTGCGCGCCTTCGATCAGTATGCCGCGCAATTCCTGGACGCGGCCGGCAGCGCGCTGGCGCAGGGCGATACCTCAGCGAGACTGAGGGACTTCTTTGACATGATCATCGTCAACATGACGAACGGCACGCCGCAGCGGGGCTGCCTGACGACGCGCACTGCGCTGGACGCTGCCATTTCGAGCGCGGATGTGCGTCAGCGCGTGCTGGACGTGCTCACCCGGCTCGAGCAACTGGTCGGCAAAGCCATCAGCGCGGCGCCGAACAGGCGCAGCACGGCCGATGCAAACCGGCTGGCGCGCGTCATCGTGACGTTCACGCGCGGGCTCGCCGTGATGGAGCGCGCCGGATACAGCCGCAAGCAGTTGAGGGAGTCGGCCACCACATTCATCGATGCCGTGATTGGCGACGCCTGAGGCGGCGTCCTTGTCGCGGCGACGGCGTCATCGAATGGGAGAAACCAGCATGCAGGAACGGAACGGCGGCTGCCTGTGCGGCGCGGTGCGTTACACGCTCAAGAGCGAACCGCGGAGCATCGCGATATGTCATTGCACACATTGCCAGCGGCAAAGCGGCAGCCTGTTTTCATTCAACCTCGTGATCCGCGAAACCGACTACCAGCAGTCGGGCGAGACGGTGGCGTTCGTCGACAAGGGCGACAGCGGCCATCCGGTCCATCGTCATTTCTGCGGGCGCTGCGGGTCCCCTCTGCTGGCGAAGACCGCATTGATGCCCGGCAAGGTCGTGGTGAAAGCCGGCACGCTCGACAGCATGGAGGGATTGCAGCCGCAGGCCGAGATCTATACCGATCGCGCCGTCGCATGGCTCGCGCCGATCCCCGGCGCTGCGCGCTTTCCCCGGAACATGTGACCGGATGCGCCGACCACGGGCGCAGCGGGAAACGATTCAGCCTGGCCAGGGTTGCCTCCGTTCCGATTGCATCGGAACGGAGGCTCTCGATTTTGCTTTGACGCGTTTTCCTCACGCGAACCGGTATCCGCTTCGCTCGAAAACGCTCTGGCGATCATTGACCGGCCGGCAATTCGGCGTAGTTGCCGTCCTTGTCACGGCGGTACACGACGTAGTCGATCAGGGTGATGTCACCCTTCGGCGTATAGCTGATCTTGCCGAGCACGGTATCCCAGCTTCCGGCCTTGATGGCCGCCGCGACCTTCTTGGCGTCGGTGGTCTGGGCACGGGCCGCGGCCTGGCTCCAGATCTGGAACGCGGCATAGCTGTAGAGCGTGTAGCCGTCGGGATCGATGCCCTTGTCCTTGAACTTCTTCAAGGTCGCGGCCGCGGTCGCCTTCTTGCGCGGGTCGGGCGAGAAGGTAAACAGCGAGCCTTCGGCAAGCGGACCTGCGATCGCGGCGAACTGCTTGTCGACCAGGGCGTCGCCGCCCATCAGCACAGCATTGACGCCCTGCTCGCGCATCTGGCGCAGGATCAACGCAGCCTCGGCATAATAGCCGCCGACATAGACGAAATCGATCGACTCTTTCTTGAAGCGGGATACCAGAGCGGCAAAATCCTTGTCGCCCTTGGTATAGGCCTCATAAAGCTTTTCCTTCACGCCCGCGGCGTTGATGGCGTTCTTCGTTTCGTCGGCAAGGCCTTTGCCGTAGGTCGTCTTGTCGTGGATGATCGCGACGTTCTTGGTTTTGTAGTTCTTGATAATGTAGGCGGCCGCAACCGAGCCCTGCTGGTCATCCCGGCCGCAGACACGGAACGTGTTCCACAACCCGCGCTCGGTGAATTGCGGATTGGTCGAGCCCGGCGTGATCTGCAGCACATTGCCCTCTGCATAGGCGTCCGACGCAGGGATCGAGGTCGATGAGCAGAAATGCCCAACGACGAACGGAATCCTCGCGCCTGCCATCTTCTCGGCAACCGACACCGCCTGCTTCGGATCGCAGGCATCGTCGCCGACCTCCAGCTTCAGCTTCTTGCCAAGCACGCCACCCGCCGCATTGATATCGGCAATCGCGAGATCAGCACCGTTCTTGAACTGCTGGCCGAAGCTCGCCTCGGAGCCGGTCATCGGCCCGACCACGGCAACACTGATATCCTGTGCCATGGCGGCGCCGGACAAGGCCAGGCTCGCGCCGAGCGCAAGAAAATATCCTCGAAGTGCAAACTTCATCACATTCTCCTCGATGGTCTCAAGTCGCCTCAATGCATCGCAGTCGACGAATCCGCCGATTGCAACGATCACCGGGGGCTGCCTTTTAAGCGCGAGACGATCGGCAGGCTCGGACTGAGGCGACGGGGGATTGGACATATGCGACATCGGGCAACAATGTGAAACACGTTGTCGTGCATTGACGTCTGAAATCGCCCGCAGCGGACGTGATTGGGCGGCGATGTTGGGTGCGCGACAGCACACAGGCTGGCCGAGAGCGCTGTTTGCGACGTCGCCCGAGATCGACCAGATGCCGGACGACGGCGCCGCGCAGCTCGGGCGTCGCGAGCTGGTAGCTGTCGTCAAGCTCCCTGATGTAGAGCGCCAGCAGACGCATCGCCTCGGTGTTCGCGGGCAACGACCGGTTCAGCATGTCCTCGGGATCGCGGACCAGCAGTGCCAGCGCCTTGCGCGGGAGCCTGAGACCGACGAAACGGCTCGGCGAGACCGGGACCACCATGTTGCCCACCTCCGCGCTCGACTCCAGCACGGCCTGCCCCGGGCCCAGCTCGATGTCGCGGCCGCGCTGCGACGCGCGGGCGTTGCCGCTCGTGATGATCGTCAGCACAAGGTCGTCATTGCCGTCGAACAGCTCGCGCGGCCGTGCGATCTTGAGGTTGCTGCACGCCCAGGACACGATCCCGAGCCCAGGCAGCTCGCGCACATTGGCTTCGGCATGGAACGCGCCGACGCTCAGTGGCTCCGGATCGAGCTTCACGATCATCCGCCCGATCTGCTCGCGAAAGATCGGCAAGCGGTCGCGCTCGCCGAAATCCGCGGTCGAGAACCGAAACCCGGCGATATCCGGCGACTGCATCGTCACCGGCTGATCCTCATGGCGGCAGGAGGTGGCCGGTGATATTCGGCCGATTTGTGGCAGCATGACACCGCGCGTAAGCACGGTCCCGTGCTTACGCGTCGGCGCTTTGCTGGCCGACAGGCGATGCTCGGCCGGATCATCCTGACGTTCTTGTCGGATCTGAAATCGCAACCGAGACCGAAATCGTGCTCGCTCGATATTGCCCGGTGTCGTCATCCCAAGCCGTTACGCGGATTATAATTGACTGACCGGACGGTCAATAGTAATCCAAGCGCACGTCACGCAACCTTCGGCCACCAGAAGCCGCAACGGGAGGTCATCATGGTCAGCGATTTGGTGTTGACCGATATCCGCACCGGATATCGCGTCGTGACGCTCAACGCCTTTCTCGAAAAGCGCGCGACGCGCTTTGTCGGACGAGCCAAAGCTTGAACGTTCGGATTGAACATTCCGCCGTCAAGGCGAGACGCATCATTGATCACAAGTCAGAAGGTCCAATTGCGATGACACAGCCTCAATCCAGTGGTGCACGGACGGCGGGCAACGTCATGAAGCTCGACAGCTTCGTGCGCGGAAAATGGTCCGGCCCGGGCGAACCGGCAGCCGAGATTCACAGTGCCGTCACCGGCGATGTGGTGGCGGTCACCACCAGGAGCGATCTCGACATGCGCGAGATCCTCGCCTATGGCCGCGCGATCGGCGGCAAACATCTCAGAAAGCTGACGTTCCATCAGCGCGCGGGCCTACTGAAGGCGCTGGCCGACTATCTGACCCAGCACAAGGACCGGCTCTACAAACTGTCATTCCACGCAGGCGCAACCCGCACCGACGCAATGATCGACGTCGACGGCGGCATCGGCACGTTGTTCGCCTATGCCGGCAAGGGCCGCCGCGAGCTCCCGAACAGCAAATTCCTGCTCGATGGCAACGTCGAAGGGCTCTCCAAGGCTGGCGCATTCGCCGGTCAGCATATCGTGACGCCGCTGCACGGCGTCGCAGTGCACATCAACGCATTCAACTTCCCGTGCTGGGGCATGCTGGAGAAGCTGGCGCCGGCGCTGCTGGCCGGCGTGCCCGTCGTGACCAAGCCCGCGACGGTCACCTCCTATGTCGCCCACGAGCTGGTTCGGATCATCACCGAATCCGGCGCGCTGCCCGAAGGCGTGCTGCAATTCATCGTCGGATCGACCGGCGACTTGTTCGACCATCTGACCTGCCAGGACGTCGTGTCCTTCACAGGCTCGGCCGACACGTCGCAAAAACTGCAGCGGCATCTGGTCATCGCGCGCGAGGCGGTCAGGTTCATCGCCGAACGGGATTCGCTGAACGCCGCAATCCTCGCTCCGGACGCAGTGCCGGGAAGTCCGGAGTTCGACCTCTTCGTCAAGGAAGTGGCGAAGGAGATGACGGTCAAGGCCGGCCAGAAATGCACCGCGATCCGTCGCGCGCTGGTGCCGTCGGCACGACTCGATGCCGTGATCACGGCGCTGCGCGACCGTCTGGCCAAGGTCACGATCGGCAATCCCGAAAACGACAAGGTCAGGATGGGGCCGCTTGTCGGGCTCGGCCAGCGCAGCGATGTGCTTGCCCATGTCGCGAAGCTTCGCGCCGAAGCCGAACTGGTGGCCGGCGATCCCGGCAACTTCGCGCCGCTCGATGCCGACGCGAAGCGCGGCGCCTTCGTTCCGCCGCTGCTGCTGCATTGCGCCAAGCCGCTCGCCGCATCCGCAGTCCACGCGATCGAGGCGTTCGGCCCTGTCAGCACCGTGATGGGTTACGACGATCTGGAGCAGGCCATCGCGCTGACCAATCGCGGCGGCGGCAGCCTCGTCGCATCCATCTACACGCACGACATCCCGGCAGCGACCGAACTGGCATTTGGCATCGGCAGTTTTCACGGCCGCGTCGCGATCATCGACCGCGACTGCGCGAGCGAGCACACCGGACACGGTTCGCCGATGCCGCAGATGGTTCACGGCGGCCCCGGCCGGGCCGGCGGCGGCGAGGAACTGGGCGGCGTCCGCAGCCTCCAGCACTACATGCAGCGCACCGCATTGCAGGGATCGCCGGCGATGCTGAGCGGCGTCACCGGCCGCTGGTTCAAGGGCAGCCCGATGCTCGAAGGCGACCTGCATCCGTTCCGCTATCACTATGACGATCTCGAGATCGGCCGCACGCTGGTCTCGAAGTCGCGGCAGGTCACGCTCGACGACATCGAGCACTTCGCGCATTTCACGGGCGACACCTTCTACGCCCATATGGACGAGGAAGCGACCAAGGGGCATCCTTTCTTCCCGGGCCGCGTCGCGCATGGCTATCTGCTGCTGTCGTTTGCGGCCGGCCTGTTCGTCGATCCCGACTACGGGCCGGTGCTGGCGAATTACGGCCTCGACTCGCTGCGCTTCGTCAAACCCGTCCAGCCCGGCGAACAGATCCAGGTGCGGCTGACGGCGAAGGAGAAGATGCCGCGCAACAAGCAATATGGCGAGGTACGCTGGGACGTCGAGATCACGACCGGCACCGGCGAAACCGCGGCGACCTACGAGCTGCTGACCATGAACGCGATGCGGGGTTAAGAGGCGCGTCAGAGCAACTCGGCCTGTCGGCCGCGGCCGGCCGATTTCGCCCTGCCGCGCGGCCGGGTGGCGCCGGCCGCGGCATCGTCGGCGCCGGCCAGCACGAGCTGCGCGACGAAACCGGCATATTCGGCGCGGGTCATCGGCCCGCCCTCGCGAAACCACATGTAATGCCAGTTCAGCATGCCGAAGACGCTCATCGTCAGCGGCTTGAGCAGGCGCTTGTGCTTCGCCGCCGGCACGGCGGCGGCGAGTGCGTCCGACATGATCCCGACCAGGATCCGCTCGCTTGCGAGCAGCGGCTGCTGCTTGTCCTTCGGCAACAGCTTGAGACTTGAGATCTGGACCTGATGTTCGGCGTCGGCATGCCGGTAGAGCTCGAGCAGGGTCGCAACGATCGTCCTGAAGCGCGCGACCGGATCGCCGGCCTGTGCGCTCGCCTTGCGGACCGCCGCCACCAGCTTCGCGAGGTGCGACGACAGGATATCGAACAGGATCGCTTCCTTGTCGGGATAATAGTGATAGAGCAGCGCCTTCGAAACCCCGCAGGCATCGGCGATGGTGTTCATCGACGTGCCGACATATCCCGATGCGGCAAACAGCTGGGCCGAGCGATGCAGCATTGAGAGGCGCTTGTCGTCATAGTCCTTGGCGCGCGATCGGGCCATGTCTTGTCCGTTTCACCAGGCGGCCGTTCGGCCATCGTCCAGAGATGTCAGTCAATAGTCGCAAGGTTCCGGGACCACAGCCCCGCCTCCGAACCGCTATTTATTGACCATCCGGTCGGACAATTCCATAAGCCCGGCGATCGGGCAACATTGCCCGGAATGAATTTTCCTGGCGCCGCGTCGCGAGAGCATCTCTCTGCTGCAAATCGCCTCGCCATGCGCGTCTGATTGCAAAGTTCGCGGCGCCGCCGAGTTTCGCGCGCGTCCCGAACAGGAGCGTGTTATCGTTCATCGAACGGCTCGGAATGCGAAGGAGGCTCTGGGTGCGGACATCCTCTTGGCTCCACGTCCTTCGTCGCGCGGCCCGTCGGCTGAAGAGATGGCAGCGGCGGCTGGCCCGCGCCGCCAACCCCGACGGCAAGGACATGCACGAACTCTTTCTGTTTGGTCCTCACGGCTGATCGCTCGTTGGCGCGACGCATGCCCAGTCGAGACCGCAGCAGATGTGATCCATCGCCACGCCGACGTCAGTCTGCCCACGCCGCACATGTCGTGCGGCAGGATCACGCACAGAGCGATAGCATGACAGCTCCTCGAGCGCGTCACGTCATCATCGTCGGCGGCGGTGCAAGCGGCGTCCTGCTGGCGCACCAGCTACTGCGTCAACCGACGGACGATGTCCGTGTCAGCCTGATCGAGCAGCGTCCCGACATCGGGCGCGGCATCGCCTATCATACCGGCAATCCGGATCATCTGCTCAATGTACGGGTCGCGAATATGAGTGCGCTGCCCGACCAGCCGGACCATTTCTGGCACTGGCTGATCTCGCGCGGGGCGGACGCGCCGCTCTGCCCTGATCCCTATTGCTTCGTGCCGCGGCGCATCTTTGGTGACTACATTGCCAGTCTGCTCGAGCAACAGGCGTCCGATCAGGCCAACATCCAACGCCTGTCGATCGTGCACGGCAGATGCATCGCGATCCGCGAACGGCGAGGCGACGTCACCGCCAGCCTCGACGACGGCCGGCAGCTGGTCGGCGACATCGTCGTTCTCGCAACCGGACACGATCCACGCGCGAACAGTCCGGGACATGCCGATCCCTGGGCAGCACCGTCTGCCGCTGCGATCGCCGACGACGCGACCGTCCTGATCCTCGGCACGGGCCTGACGATGGTCGATTACGTGCTGTCGTT
The DNA here is from genome assembly GCF_054059095.1 of Bradyrhizobium sp. USDA 4510. NCBI lineage: Bacteria > Pseudomonadati > Pseudomonadota > Alphaproteobacteria > Hyphomicrobiales > Nitrobacteraceae > Bradyrhizobium > Bradyrhizobium sp. USDA 4510. The sequence continues at coordinate 6,384,506 of NZ_JBSSBT010000001.1, forward strand.
GCTGCGCGACGGACATCGCGGGCCGATCGTTGCGATGTCGCGCCGAGGCCTTCTCGCGAAACCGCACCGCCGGGTCGACGCCGTGCACATCGAGGAGGCGGAGGTCCCCTTCGGCTCCGGAATCGGCAGCCTGCTTCGCTGGCTTCGCGGCCGCATCGACCGGCACATCGCAGCGGGCGGCGATTGGCGCAGCGTGATCGATGGGCTTCGCCCCCATACCCAGCGACTGTGGCGTGAGCTCCCGCTTTCGTCCAAGCGCCGGTTCCTCGAGCACGCACGCGCCTGGTGGGACGTGCATCGGCATCGGATGGCGCCGCAAGTGGAGGTCCGGATCACTGAAGCGATCTATGGAGGCCGGCTCACCCCGATGGCCGCAAAGCTGATCTCGGCCGAGCCCGACCGGACAGGCGCGATCGTCAGTTACCGGCGGCGCGGCGAGAGCAGGCTCCGTCGCATGCATGTCGGCGCCATCGTCGACTGCACCGGCATTGTCAAGGATCCGCGCGCAACCGCCAATCCCGCGGTGCGCAGCCTGCTCGAGCTTGGCCTGGCGCGCGTCGATCCGCTCCGCATCGGCATCGAAACCGATCGCAATTGCGCGATCATCGGTCACGACGGCGTCCCATCGCGCCGCCTGTATGCCGTCGGCCCGCTCACGCGCGCCGCGTTCTGGGAAATCAGCGCAATTCCCGACATCCGCAACCAATGCGCCGAGCTTGCCGCTCTGCTGGTTCACTCCGACGAGGGGCGGCGACTTGCATCCCTCGCGCGCGTCTAGAACCCCGTTCCGATGGAATCGGAACGGAGCTCCAGATTCCAGTTTTGACGCGCTTTCCTGCCGCGAACCGGCGTCCACTTCGCTCGGGAAAGCTCTAGCTGCCGAAGCCGGCCGGAATGAACGCCGGCAGCTTCTCCTCGATGAAGTGCTTGACCTCGGGTGAATTGAAGACCTGGATGAAGGCCTTCAGGCGCGGATCGTCCTTCTTGTCCGGCCGCGCGGTAAAGCGCAGCACGAGACCGTCATCGACCGTGCGGTCGATCACCAGCGCCGATTTTGGATCACCGCCGGCCGGAATCAGATAGGTGATGTTGACGAGCGCAAGCGTGACGTCATCGAGCGACCGGTAGGTCTGCGCCGGATCGAGCTCGACGATCTTCAGGTTCTTGGGATTTTCGATGATATCAAACCGATTGACCGAAAAACCCTTGCCCGGCGCCAGCTTGATCAGTCCGGCGCGTTCGAGCAGGATCAAGCCACGCGCGCCGTTGAGCGGCTCGTTCGGGATCGCAACGCTGTCGCCGGACTTGATCTCCTCGAGCGACTTGATCTTCTTCGAGAACAGCCCGACGGGCGCGATCACGCCGACCTTGTCGACCTGGACCAGGTCGAAGCCGCGCTGCTTGTTCTGGATCGCGAGATAGGTGGCGTGCTGGAACAGGTTGGCGTCGACGTCGCCGCTGTTCACCGCCTCGTTCAACGCGACCCAGTCCGACAGCTCGACGATCTTGACGTCCTGCCCCTTATCCCTGGCGAGCTTGGCGGCAAAGCCAGCCAGCTGACCGACCGGGCCGGCGCTGGTCGCGATCTTGAGAGGTTCGTCCGCAACGGCGGCCGCAGTCATGGCAAGCAGCACGCCAGCCGCCTGCGCCAGGCGCAACAATGTCTTCATGGTCTCGGTTTCAACTCCGTCTTCAGGGATCGATCAGGCCGCCTTGCGGCCGCTGCTTCCCGCCTCAGCCTCGGCCAATGCCTGGGTGAGGTCGGCGAGGATGTCGTCGGGATGTTCGATGCCGACCGAAAGCCTGATGTAGCCGGGCGTCACGCCTGCCGCGAGCTGTTCCGCGGCGCTCAGCTGCTGATGGGTGGTCGACGCCGGGTGGATCGCCAGCGAGCGCGCATCGCCGATATTGGCGACGTGATAGAACAGTTTCAGCGCATCGATGAAACGACGGCCGGTCTCGACGCCCCCCTTCAGCTCGAAGCCGACCAGCCCGCCATAGCCGCCCTTCAGATAGAGATCGGCGCGGCGCCGGTCCTCCCCGCTCTGCAGTCCGGGGAAGATCACGTGCGAAACGGCGGGATGTCGTGCCAGGAAATTCGCGACCTTGATCGCGTTCTCGTTGTGCTGACGCAGCCGCAGGGGCAAGGTCTCGAGTCCCTGGATGAACTGAAATGCGTTCTGGGGAGCGACCGCGGCACCGAGATCGCGCAGCAGCTTCACGCGCGCGCGCAGGATGTAGGCGATCGGACCCAGCGGCTTGGCTGCCTCGGTCCAGATCGCGCCGTGATAGGCATCGTCCGGCTGCGTCAGCAGCGGGAAGCGCTCGGCGTGCGCCGCCCAGTCGAAATTGCCGCCGTCGATGATCGCTCCGCCAATCGACGTGCCGTGGCCGCCGATATACTTTGTCGCGGAATAGACGACGATCGCTGCGCCGTGCTCGAACGGGCGCGCAATGAGCGGGACGGCGGTGTTGTCGAGAATCAGCGGCACGCCGAGCGAACGGCCGATATCCGCGACTTCCCTGATCGGGAAGACGTTGAGCTTGGGGTTCGGCAGCGTCTCGGCGAAATAGGCCCGGGTCTTCGCATCGGTCGCCCGGCGGAAGTTTTCCGGATCGGCCGGATCGACGAAGCGAACCTCGATGCCGAACTGCTTCAGCGTCTGCGACAGCAGCGTCCAGGTGCCGCCGTACAGATCGGTCGATGAGACGATATTGTCGCCGGCTTGCGCGATGTTGAAGATCGCGTAGGCCGTCGCCGACTGGCCCGACGCCACGGCCAGCGCGCCAACGCCGCCTTCCAGCGCGGCCAGGCGCTCCTCGAACGCGTCAGCCGTCGGATTCTTGATCCTGGTGTAGATCTGTCCGATCGCCTCCAGGGCGAACAGCCGCGATGCGTGATCGGTATTCTCGAATTGAAAGGACGTCGTTTGGTAGATCGGAACGGCGACGGCGCCGGTCGCCGGGTCAGACCGGTACGATCCGCCATGCAAGGCGAGCGTCTCGACATTCTTGGTTTCGATCGGCATCTCGAAATTCTCCTGAAATCCGTGGACCCAGCATCAAAAGGCAAAGAATGATGCGCAGCAGCGTCCGCGACTGTCGAGACATCGGAGAAAATAGCGATGAGCGTGCTGGCGGCGCGTCTGATGGCGTCGCTAATTTTTCAGCCGCGGCGCCTGTCGCGTAACATTTGTTTCACTGCTCCGCCGGTTTGAACGGCTCAGTGGAGCTGATGAGTCATCTGCCGATCGCGCCTGCAAATCAGTACGCAATGTCGTGCATACCGTCATTTCGAACAGCACGACGACGTCGAACAAACGAATCTCTGCTGCGCCGGATCGAAGACAAAGCACGATCTTGATCCTGTCTTTCCATATAGAAAATAAAACCGCGCAGCTGACGTGATAAATCACCTCTCAGTCCTCAATTAGCGAAATTGCGCAATGACCAGACCAAAGGAACTTCGCTTCAACGCGTTCAACATGATGGCGCCGAGCCACAACTGGGCCGGTCTCTGGTCGCATCCGCGCGACACTTCACTCAACTACAACTCGCTCGACTATTGGGTCGACTACGCCAGAACCGCCGAACACGGCCTGCTCGACGGCATCTTCCTCGCCGACGTCTTTGGTATCTATGACGTCTACGGCAGCAGTCCTGACACTGCGCTGCGTCACGCCGTTCAATTGCCGAACGCCGAGCCGACCCTGCTCGTCTCCGCCATGGCTTACGCAACGAAGCATCTCGGCTTCGGCATCACATCCAACCTCACCTACGAGCATCCCTACCAGTTCGCCCGCCGCTTCTCGACGCTCGATCATCTCACTCGCGGGCGGATCGGCTGGAACATCGTCACCGGCTATCTCGACAGCGGCGCCCGCGGAATGGGCCTTGAGGCCAACCGCGCGCATGATGAACGCTACGAGGCGGCCGAGGAGTTTCTCATTGCGAGCTATAAGCTATGGGAAGGCAGCTGGGAGGACGGCGCCGTTCGCCGTGACCGGACAGCGCGCGTGTTCACGGATCCGGCAAGGATCCACAATGTGCGGCACCAGGGACTTCATTACCAGGTCGACGGCATCCACCTCGCCGAACCCTCGCCACAACGCACACCGTTGCTGTATCAGGCGGGAACCTCGAAGCGCGGCCGCGCCTTCGCGGCGAGGCACGCGGAGGCGATCTTCCTCAACGGCCAGACCAGGCCCATTCTGGCCCGTGCCGTACGCGAGATCAGGGAAGCGGCCAAGGCGTTCGGACGAGATCTCTATGATATCCGCCTGTTCGCCGGCGCGACCGTGATCGTTGCCCCGACGCGCGCGGAGGCCAACGATCTGCTCGAGGAGTACGCAGGGTATGTCGATCAAGCCGGCCAGCTGGCTCTGCTCTCGGGCTGGACCGGCATCGACTTCTCGAACTATCGTCCCGATCAGGCGGTACAATATGTCGAGAGCAACGCGATCCAGTCGATGGTCGAGAATTTCACGTTGCGGAGCGAGCGGCCGGTCAAGGTCGGTGATCTCGCGACGCTGAGCCGGATCGGCGCACGCTCGCCATTCGTGGTCGGCTCACCCCAGGACGTGGCCGATGAGCTGATCGCCTGGGCCGACGAAACCGACGTCGACGGCTTCAACCTGTTCCGCCTCGTCGCGCCGGAATCACTGACGTCATTCGTCGACCTCGTCGTGCCGGAATTGCAGTCACGCGGAGTCTACAAGACAGCCTATCGCGAAGGCACGCTCCGCGAGAAGCTGTTCCCCGGACGCGGACCCTATCTTGACGCCACGCATCCCGGCGCCGGCTTCCGCCGCGCCTCGACGGCAGCGCGCACCGAAGCCGCCGAATAGATCGGCCTGGAAACCTCCTGGCGATGGGCGGTCAACGCCCGTCACCAGGTTGCGATGTAGGTGCCCTTGAAGCGTTTCTCGAGGAATGCCTTGACCTCCTCGGAATGGTAGGCATCGATCAACTGCTTGACCCAGGGCTTGTCCTTGTCCGCCTCGCGCACGGCAACGATGTTGACCCACGGGCCATCGGCCGCCTCGCGAGCAATTGCATCGGTGGCGGGATTGAGCCCGGCCTGAACCGCATAATTGTTGTTGATCGAGACCAGATCGACATCTTGCAGGGAACGCGGCAACTGCGCGGCATCAAGCTCGACGAAGCGCAGATGCTTCGGATTGTCAGTGATGTCGGCAATGGTCGACGCGACGTTGTTGGGGTCCTTGAGCTTGATCACGCCGTGCAGCGCAAGGATCATCAGGCCGCGCGCGCCATTGGAAGGATCGTTGGCGATCGCCACCCGCCCGCCATCCGGAAGATCGGCCAGCTTCTTGTATTTCAACGAGTAGACACCCTGCGGCGACGCAATCGTGTTGGCGACCTTGACGATCTTCCAGCCGGTCTTCGATATCTGGTTCTTCAAATAAGGTTCGTGCTGGAACGAATTGGCCTCGAGATCCCCGAGCGCGAGCGCCTGGTTCGGGATCACGTAGTCCGTGAATTCGACCACCCTGATGTCGAACCCATGGCCCGCAGCCACCTTCTTGACGACTTCGAGGATCTCGGCGTGTGGTCCGGTCGTGACGCCAACGCGGACCGTCTCGGCCCTCGCGGTGCCGACCAGGAGCGTTACCGCGGCAACCGCCGTCATCAGAATACGCATCATCATCCCTCAGCAATTGGAGCGGCAACTACCAGCCGGGCAGCACCGCGCCCTTGAACTTGGTCTGGACGAATTCCTTGATCTCGGGCGTGTGGTAGCTGTCGACCAGGATCTTGACCCACGGCTTGTCCTTGTCGGCGGAGCGAACCGCAATCAGATTGACGTATGGCCCTTTCGGATCCTCGCGCAGGATCGGATCCTTGACCGGATCGAGACCGGCCTGTGTCGCATAGTTGGTGTTGATGACCGCCGCATCGACATCGTCGAGCGCCCGGGGCGCCTGGGCTGCGTCGACCTCGACGAATTTCAGGTTTTTGGGATTGTCGGCGATGTCGATAACGGTCGGCTTGAAGCCGACGTCGCTCTTCAGCTTGATTGCGCCCTTGTCGCGCAGCAGAAGCAGCGCCCGGCCGCCATTGGTCGGATCATTGGGAATTGAGACCTTGGCTCCGTCAGGAACGTCGGCCCAGTTCTTGTGCTTGCGCGAATAGACGCCGATCGGAAAATTGACCGTCAGTCCCACCTGCTCGATCTTGTAGCCGCGATCGGCTTTCTGGTTGTCCAGATAAGGCTGGTTCTGAAACGAGTTGGCCTGGATGTCGCCGGCGTCGAGCGCCGCGTTCGGAACGACATAGTCGGAGAACTCGATAAGCTGAAGCTCGAGCCCGCTCTTCGCCGCGATCGGTTTCACGGCCTCAAGGATTTGTGCATGCGGCCCGGGTGTCACGCCGATCTTGATCGTTTCTGCCGCGGCGGCGGTCGACCAGATCGCAACAGCGCCTGCAAGAGCGAAAATGGATCGAAGCAACATCTTGGTCTCCATGGAACTGAACTCGCTATCAAGCTCATCGCTCGCGCCGGGGACGAAATCAATGAAATGAGAATCCAAATTTTTCCCGATGACGAGTCGCCGCTGCTGTGGCCGCGATGAAAAGAGAATGGAGCCGGCCGGGCATCTTGGCGCAGCGAGCGACTTATCTGCCGATGCCGGCGGCAACGCGTAGGCCAAAAATACTTTTCTCGCTGACTTCGCTCGCAGAGAAAATTGCACTCGTTCGGACGGCTTCTCCGCGATTGCCTCCGACGCACCGATTGCACACAAATGGCAACAGATCGAACCGGCTAAGGACAACTTGCCATGCCCATCTTTGCCCGCCCCATCCCGCAAGCGCAGGCCGCATCATCGGCGACTGCGATGTCGCGCCGTCTTGCTGTCGCCGCCATCGGGCTGCTTGCGATGACCTCGCTGGTTCGGCCTGCGGCCGCCGAGGAAATCCGGATCGGCTACCAGAAATCGTCGACGCTGACCGCTATCCTGAAGACCAACGGCGCGCTGGAGAAGGCGTTGGCGCCGCTCGGCATCACCGTGTCGTGGCACGAGTTCACCAGCGGCCTGCCGCTGCTCGAGGCCATCAATGTCGGCAGCATCGATTTCGGAGCCGACGTCGCCGACACCGTGCCGATCTTCGCCCAGGCCGCCGGCGCCAAGCTCGCTTACGTCGCCGAGGAAGCCGCTTCTCCATCGGCGCAGGCGATCCTGGTGCCGAAGGATTCCGCGATCAAAGCGCCGGCCGATCTCAAGGGCAAGAAGGTCGCGGTCACCAAGGGCGCGGGCAGCCACTTCCTGCTGCTAGCGGTACTTGCCAAGGCCGGACTGTCCTTCAAGGACATCACGCCGGCCTATCTGACGCCGGCCGATGGCCGCGCGGCATTCGTCAGCGGCAATGTCGACGCCTGGGTCGCCTGGGATCCGTTCCTCAGCAGCGCGCAACGCCAGTCCAGCGCGCGCGTCCTGACCGACGGCAGCGGCGGGCTCGCCAACTACAAGCGTTACTATCTTGCCTCGGCCGCGATCGCCGAAAAGCGGGCCGATGCACTGAATGTCATCTTTGCCAGGTTGGTGGAAACCGGCACCTGGATCAAAGCCAATCCGAACGAGGCCGCGGCGCTGCTCGCCGGCCTGTGGGGCATCGACGCCGCCACGGTGGAGGAGGCCAACAGCCATCGCTCCTACAAGGTCGGCGTGGTCACCGCGGCCGGCCTTTCCGAGCAGCAGAAGATCGCCGATACCTTCACGGCGGAAGGTCTGCTGCCACGCAAGGTCGATACCGGCGACGTCAAGATCTGGGCACCGAAGGGATCGTGACGCCACCGCGCCTTTAGCGATGACGCAGGCGGCGGTTGACGCGGCGCGCCAGATAGTCGCCGGCGGTCTGCACGGTCTGAACCAGCGCGATCAAAACGACGACGACCGCCAGCATCATTTCGGGCATGAAGCGCTGATAGCCATAGCGAATGCCGAGGTCGCCGAGGCCGCCGCCTCCGACGGCCCCGACCATTGCGGAGTAGCCGAGCAGGCTGACCACCGCGAGTGTCAAGGCCAGCACCAGGCCCGGCAACGCCTCCGGGATCAAGACCTTGAACACGATTTGCAACGGGCTTGCACCGAACGAGGACGCCGTCTCGATCAGACCGGCATCGACCTCGCGGATCGCCGCCTCGACCAGACGGGCAATGAACGGCGTTGCCGCGATGGTGAGCGGCACGATTGCCGCGCCCGATCCGATCGAGGTGCCGGCAATCAGCCGCGTGAAAGGAATGATCGCAACCACCAGGATGATGAACGGCGTCGAGCGGGCCGCATTGACGATGACGCCGAGCACGCCATTGGCTGGCGGCGCGGCGAACAGCTCCCCTTTCCGGCTGGTCGCCAGGAAGACGCCAAGCGGAAGGCCCAGCGCGGTCGCAACCAGCGCAGCCACCGAGACCATGAAAAGGCTCTCGCCCGTGGCCTGAACGATCAGGTTGATGAGTTCACGCGACATAGCCGAGACGCTCCACCAGAATGTCATGCTGAGAAAGATAGGCCAGGGCCTGCCTGGCCGTGGCTTCACCGCCGGGAATGCCAAGGATTAGCGAGCCCACGTGCTGGCCGCCGATCTCATCGATGCGGGCCGATAGCAGCGCCACGTCATGGGACAGTTCGCGCGAAAGCCGCGCCACGACGGTGTCGCCGGCTTCAGTACCGCGCACCTGCACGCGAAGGACCGTCTGCCCGCCGGCAACCGGCTGTGGCGAAAGGCGGCTCGCCAGCGAGACCGGAACACTGTCCCCGATCACCTCGGAAAGGAACGCCTGCGTGACCGGATGCTGGGGATGCGTGAAGATTTCCGCGACATGGCCGCGTTCGACGACCTGGCCGCCGTCGATCACCGCGACTTCCTTGGCGAGTTGGCGGACCACCGACATCTCGTGGGTGATCAACACGATCGTGACCCCGAGTTCACGATTGATGTTGGCCAGCAGGTCCAGAATCGCGCGCGTGGTCTGCGGATCGAGCGCCGACGTCGCCTCGTCGGACAGCAGCACATTCGGCCGAGTCGCCAGCGCGCGGGCGATGCCGATGCGCTGCTTCTGGCCGCCGGACAATTCCGAGGGATAACGATCGTATTTGTCGGCAATGCCGACGAGCTCGAGCAGCTCGGCCACACGGACGGCGATGTCGGCCCTGGACCAGCCGGCGATCTCGAGCGGCAAGGCGATATTGTCCGCCGCCGTCCGCGACGACAGCAGGTTGAAGTGCTGGAAGATCATGCCGATCGAGCGCTGCGCCAGGCGCAGCTCGCGACCGGCAAGCGCCGAGATCTCGCTGTTATCGACGACGACGCGGCCGCTCGACGGCTTCTCAAGCCCGTTGATGAGGCGGACGAGGCTCGATTTGCCAGCGCCGGAGCGGCCGATCACGCCGGTGATCGAGCCGCGCGGGATCGCGAAGTCGATCGCCTGCAAGGCATGCACGCTCGGCTTGCCGCGATAGGCCGGATAGACCTTCGAGACCGCCTCGAAGCGGATCATGGCTCCGCTCGCGTTGGAAGCGAGCGGAATGGACGGCAGCGGCGCAACATGCTGCGCCGTCGTCAGGGATTGATGTACATTCATTCAGTCGGTCCAATTGGGAAATGGCTTCGGTCGCCGGGCACAGCCCGGGCTCAATGACCAAAGAGCAGATAGCTGCGGTCGATGCCGCGGAGATCGCGCGTCTCGTCGGTCCAGCCGACCGCGCGGCGGTAGCTGCCCAACGCGGCAGTCTGCCGCAACGCGACCACGTCGGTCGGGCGAGGCTCCTCCGCATAAGGCGACACGTAAAGCGCGTCCTCGGGACAATACAGTTCGCAGAGGAAACAGGTCTGGCAATCGCCCTGACGGGCGATCACCGGAATCCCCTCCGTCTTGTCGAAGACATTGGTGGGGCAGACATTCACGCAGATGTCGCAGGACGTGCAGCGCTCGGCGTCGATCACCTCGATCATTCCGCGGCCTCTGCATAGCTGGCCTCGGCATGCGGCCGCACCGTGGTCCAGACCTCGTCCAAGCCGCCGCTCGTCACGTAATGGCGTTGGCGGTCGTCTTGATCGGGATAGTCGTCGCGGCGATGCATGCCGCGGCTTTCGTTCCGCGCCAGCGCGCTGCGGTACATCCAGCGCGACGTCGCCAGCATGGCCGCGCTCTCGCGGGCACGTAGCAGATCGTCCTTGCTCGCCGCATCGGCCGATGATGCATCGACCCACGCCGCATCCAGCCGCTCGAGGGCGCCTTCAAGACGCGAGGCGTGCCGGAAGTAGTTCAGCTCATACGGATAGACTTCGTCCTGGACCGCCTTTGCCAGCGCGGCGGGCTCAAACGCGCGACCCGCATTGCTCCGGAACGCGACGGTGCCGGCGGACGCCAGTCGTCGCTGACGCGCCGGGCCCAGCTGCCTTGCATAGCCAGCAGCGCCCCATCCGGCCCAGGTCCCCGATGACATCGCCCAGGCGGCGTTGTGGCTGCCGCCGCCGGTGAAGCCGCCGCAGATCAATTCGCGCGTCGCTGCATCACCGGCGGCATAGAGCCCGGGCACGCTGGTGGCGCAGCTGTCGTCGACAATGCGCAGGCCGCCGGTGCCGCGCACGGTGCCTTCGAGCCGCAAGGTGACGGAAAAACGCTCCCTGAAGGGATCGATGCCGGTGCGATCGAACGGCAGGAAGAAATTCGGCTGCGACGCGCGCATGTGACGCTGCACGTCGTCGTCGGCCTTGTCGAGGCGCGCGTAAACCGGCCCCTGAAGCAACGCGCGCGCAATCGCCGATCGCCCGCCCTTGGATGCCGCACCGGGAACGACGCTGCCGTCCTCGTAGCTGAAGGTCGCCCAGCCGTAGAACAGTGTCTTGGTCACGGAGCCGAACGCCGGTGAGATCGCATAGGGATTCGAGAATTCCATGCTGCTGAACTCGGCCCCGACCTCCGCGGCCATCAGGTAGCCGTCTCCGGTCAGCACATTCGATCCCAGCGTCTTGCTCAGGAACGCGCAGCCGCCGGTCGCCATGACGACAGCCTTGGCGCGCACGATCCAGCGATCGTGCTTCTGGCGGCGCACGCCGCTGGCTCCCGCAACCGAGCCGTCGTCATCCACCAGCAGCTCAAGCGCCGGACTGTGATCGAGAATGGTGACGCCGGCCTGCTTGGTGCGCTTGCGCATCAGGCGCATGTATTCCGGCCCCTGCAGCGAGTTGCGCTGCGATGTGCCGCTGTCGTCGACCGGGTAAGGGTAACCCCAGGCGGCCAGACGATTGCTGTCCTCGTAGGTCTGGTCGAGCACGCGCGCCATCCAGCGGCGATCCTGCAGGTGCCCGCCCATCTTTTCGCGATTGGCCATTGCGGCCTTGCGCAGCGCCGGATTGGGATCGACATACCAGACGCCGGTGCCGGCAGCCGCGGTGGCACCCGACGTGCCGCAAAATCCCTTGTCGGCGAGCACGACGCGTGCGCCGCACTCGGCTGCGCTCACCGCAGCCCACGTGCCTGCCGGTCCGCCGCCGATCACCAGCACGTCGGCGTCGAATTCGACCGAACCGCCTGGCGCGGTTCGCTGTTCGGCGCGTCGCTCGTGGACTGTCATGGTTCAGTTCTCCGGGAGGCACCGATTGCTTGCAACGCGCCGCAACAGCATCGTTACGCGCGCAGGCTGCCCTGGCAATTTCAGATATTTGCGCAGACTTGGACGAAGCTTCCCCTGCCGCGGCACGTGGCAGAATATTCATGCGGCGGCGGAGGGGATGTTCCGCTCATCGCAGAAGATCGACACCGGATTTGTTCGCAGATCGCGCAGCGGAGACGGAAATTTCTTTTTGCATGCACGCGCCGGCCGTTCGTTTTCATGTGGCCTGACAGGCGATACTTCGTGAGTCGTCTCACCTCAATGCGGGGCAGCCATGTCCGATCGTCAGCTTCATCTCAATGTCAATCTGCTGCACTCCGGCGTCTATGCGTCGGCGTGGCGGCTGCCCGAAAGCGATCCTCGCGCCTGCTTCGACGTCGGCCATTATGTGCGCGTGGCTGACATCGCCGAGCGCGGCAAGCTCGATGCGATCTTCCTTGCCGACACACCGGCGATCACCGACCGCATCGACTACCGCTCCTTCATGTCGATGGAACCGACGATCGTGCTGGCATCGGTGGCCGCGGCGACCAGCCATATCGGGCTGATCGCGACCGCCTCGACCACCTACAACGAGCCGTACAACATCGCGCGCCGCTTCGCGACCCTGGATCTCGCGAGCGGCGGCCGCGCCGGCTGGAATGCGGTGACCACTGCCGACGCGTCGGCCAGCCGCAATTTTGGCCTCAGCAACGTGCTGGAGCACAAGGCCCGCTACGAGCGCGCCAAGGAGTTCGCCGAGGTCGTCCATGCGCTGTGGGACAGTTGGGAGGACGACGCCTTTGTCGGCGACAAGTCCTCGGCGCGATTTGTCGATACGTCGAAGGTTCATCCGATCGCGCATCGCGGCGCCCATTACGCCGTGGCCGGTCCGCTTAACGTGCCGCGTTCGCCGCAGGGCCGCCCGGTCACCGTGCAGGCCGGTGGCTCGCACGACGGCCGTGATCTCGCTGCCGCGCAGGCCGAAGCTGTGTTCACGCTGGCGCAGACGATCGAGGAAGGTGTCGCCTATGCGCGCGATCTGCGCGCCCGCGCCGCGACCTACGGCCGCGCCGGCGACTCCATCGTCATCCTGCCGGGCCTTGCCACAGTGATCGGCAGCACCGAAGCCGAGGCGAGACGGCGGCAGGATGAGCTGTGGGAGCTGGTTCCGATCGAGTACAGCCTGGCGCGTCTCGCGGGCACATTGCAGGTCGATCCTGCGATCCTTGAGCTCGACAAGCCACTACCCGATCCGCTGCCGCTGCCGGCCAACGCCAACCACACCATGTTCCAGGGCACGGTGAACCTTGCGCGCCGCGGTGACCTCACCGTCCGGCAGTTGTTGCGCGCGCTCGGCGGCGGGGTCGGACACCGCATCATCGTCGGCACGCCCGAGCAGATCGCCAACGACATCGAGGCCTGGTTCAAGGCCGGCGCGGCCGACGGATTCAATCTGATGCCGGACGTGCTGCCGACCGGGCTCGAGGTCTTCGTCGACAACGTGGTGCCGATCCTGCAGCGCCGCGGTCTGTTCCGAACCGATTACGCCGGCACCACCTTGCGTGAGCATTTTGGCCTGCCTCGGCCGATCAGCCGCTTTGCGCGTCAGACGGAAGCCGCCGCAACCGCGTGACGCAGTTACCGCGAGCTCGCCAGCAGTGGTGGGGTGTCATTTGCAGCAGATGACGCTGCGCGGACGCGCGGGATGATCTCCTTCGCAAAGCGCTCCATCTCGGCCTCGAAAGGCTGGAACTGCAGCATGAACAACTCGATGCCTGCGGCATGGAACGCCCCGACTCGGGCGGCCACGTCATCGTAGCTGCCGACCAGCCCGGCAGCGGTGCCGCCGTTGCTGCCGATCCGCTCCGACTTCTGCATGGTCTGCATCATCACGACCTTCGGGTCGGTGTTCTGTCGCTGGATCACCTTTATCGAGGCGTCCTTCCGCGACAGCTCAAGCAGCCGCTCATAGGCGGCCTGGGCCTCGGCCTGCGTCTGGCGCGCGATGACGAAGGCGGACAGCCCGAAGCGAAGCGGCACCGACGTCCGCGGCCGCGCCGCCACGTCGGCAATGAGGCCCGCGACATCCTCGAGCGGCTGACCATTGATGAACCAGACGTCGCCGTGGTCGGCGACCAAAGCGCGCGCCGGCTCGGATTCGCCGCCGACATAGATCAATGGTCGCGGTCGGTAGAGGCTCGTCGGCCGCAACAGATAATCGCGGACGTCGAAATGCTCGCCCTTGTAGGTCAACCGCTCGCCCTGCATCAGGCGCGAGACAATCGTGATCCACTCGCGGCCATAGGCGTAACGGGCATCGTGCTCGGCAAAGCCGATGCCGGCCTTGTCGAGTTCGGGCCGGTTCCAGGCATTGACCAGGTTGATCGCGAAGCGTCCGCGGCTGATGTTCTCGATCCCGAGCGCGAGCTTGGCGAGAACCACCGGATGATAGAGATAGGGCTTGATGGCCGCGATGATCTCGATCCGGCTGGTCAATGCCGCAACGGCCGCCGCCGCGCTCCAGGCCTCGAGCTGATCGAAATCCTCCCGATGCGGATTGATGGTGTGCTGCGCGATCAGCGTGGAATCGTAGCCCAGTGCCTCGGCGGCAAGCACGAGGTCGCGATTGCGCTCCCACGATGCGTCATACGGCTCCTCCGGATCCTGATAGGCCGCGCGCGAACCATGGACCAGCGCCCAGATGCCAAAGCGAAGCGGTCGTGTCGACATGCCGTCTCTCCGATTTCCCTGACGTTACGTCGGCGTGTTTTCAAAGAAGCACGGCGACAGATCAAGCAGCGGCGCATCAAAAGATTTTCCTTGCCGCGCCGCGCGCGCCGATAAACCAGAAAACTCCGGACGCAGCGACAATTGGAATACGGCTCTATTTCTGTTCGAGAAAATTCGTGGGACAGTTTGCGCGACATGAACAACGCCTTCTTTCGTGCGGCGACGCGCCGTTCATCGAGAGAATGGCGGACCATGCCGCGCGCGATCAATGATGCTCGCGCGCAATGTTGGACGAGGACAGAACAGACTTGAGCAACCTCGAACAGGCTGCGTCATCGATCGCGTTTGATTCAACGCCGCGCAGCGTTCAAACGGCATCGCCGTCCCGGAAGCCACGAGTAGAGATCGGCCGGCGCGGCATGCTGCTGCTATCGTGGCTCGCCCCGGTCGTGCTTCTGATCGTCTGGGAATTGCCGGCGCAGGCCGGCTGGCTCTCGCCGCAGGTGCTGCCGGCACCGAGCAAGGTCGTCCGGACGGCATTCAAGCTGGCGACGTCCGGAAGCCTGCTGAACGATCTCGGCGTCAGCCTGCTGCGCGCAACGGCCGGTTTTGCGATCGGCGGCAGCGTCGGATTCGCGCTCGGCATCCTCGTGGGCTTCTCGCGGATCGCGGAGGCTGCCATCGACCGCAGCATCCAGATGATCCGCGCGATCCCGTTTCTCGCCGCGCTACCGCTGGTGATCGTCTGGCTCGGCGTCGGCGAAGCCCAGAAGATCTTCCTGGTCGCGCTCGGCGTCGCCTTCCCGATCTACATCAACACCACGCTGGGCATCCGGCAGGTCGACCCGAAGCTGCTCGAGCTCGGCCGCGTCCAGGGCCTCGGGACACTCGAGCTGATCCGGCGCGTCATCCTGCCCGGCGCCCTGCCATCGATCCTGACCGGTGTGCGCTATGCGCTGGCGACCGCGTGGCTGGCGCTGGTGGTCGCGGAGACCATCGGCGCCCAGTCCGGCATCGGCTTTCTCGCCATGGATGCGCGCGAGTTCCTGCGCACCGACGTGATCGTGCTGACGATCGTGATCTATGCGCTGATCGGCGTCGCCGCCGACGGTATCGCGCGCGCCCTGGAGCGGCGGCTATTGGCCTGGCATCCGAACTATGGAAGCGCGCGATGACGCTGCACGCCGTGCCCTCACCGGCCGCGATTGCGCCGGCCGTCGTGGTGACCGGACTGCATCGCGCCTATGGCAGCCGCGTGGTGATCGAGAACCTCAACCTGCGCATCGAGCGCGGCGAGTTCGTCGTCCTGCTCGGCGAAAGCGGCTGCGGCAAGACCACGCTGCTGCGGGCGCTGGCCGGCCTCGATGCGATCGACGGCGGGCGCATCACGGCACCGCGGCGGCCGGCCGTCGTTTTCCAGGAGCACCGGCTGCTGCCGTGGGACAGTCTGTGGCGCAACGTCTCGCTCGGCCTCAATGCGAGCGACGCCCGTCAGCGCGCCGCCACCGCGCTCACCGAGGTCGGACTCGGCGGCCGTCTCGATGACTGGCCGCGCAACCTCTCGGGCGGACAGGCGCAGCGCGTGGCGCTGGCGCGCGCGCTGGTGCAGGAACCCGAGTTGCTCTTGCTCGACGAGCCGTTCGCAGCGCTCGATGCGCTGACTCGCATTCGCATGCACGATCTGGTGCGCGAGCTGGTCGCCGTCCATCGCCCCGGCGTGCTCCTGGTCACCCACGACGTCGACGAGGCGATCGCGCTCGCCGACCGCATCCTGGTGATGCGCGAGGGCCGGATCGCGTTCGAGCATCCCATGAAACGTAACGGCGCAGCGCCGATCGCCCGCACCGACCTGCTGGCGGAGCTCGGCGTCGACACCTCTCACCCCATTCCTGCCTGAGGACCACTCAATGTCTATCCCCCGGTTCACCAACCCCACCCGTCGCAGCTTCCTTGGCGGCGCCGCCTTCGGCATCGGCGCGCTTGCCGGCTTTGACCTGTCCGAGCCGGCGCATGCGGCGACCGGCCGCGTCACCGACACGGTGCGTCTGACCTGGGGTTTGAGCGGCCTCAATCTGATCGCCAAGGAGCGCGGCGAGTTCGAGAAGCTGCTGACCAGGGACGGCATCAAGGTCGAGTGGCTCGGGCCGTTCCCCAATCATGCGCCGACGCTGCAGGCTGTGACCGGCGGTAGCGCCGATTTCAGCTTCGGCGGCAGCACGACGCCGGCACTCGCCGCGATCATCGCCGGCTCGCCGCTGGTATTCACCCAATTCGTGGTCTACGAGCCGCGCACCACGGCGATCATCGCGCGGGATGACTCTGGCATAAACAAGGTCGAGGATCTCGTCGGCAAGTCGGTGGCGGTGAACCGTTCGGGTCTCGGCGAATTCCTGCTGGTTGCCGCGCTCGAGAAGCACAAGGTCGACCGCTCCAAGGTGACGTTCGTCTATCTCAACCCGCCGGACGCAGCGCCGGCGCTGGCCTCCGGGAAGGTCGACGCCTGGTCGATGTGGAGCCCGGGCGTCGATATCGCGCGGCTCGAATACAAGGCGCACGACATCTTCCTGGAAGGTCGCGATCTCGAGTTCCAGATCGACTACACGTCCTACCTGACCACCCGAAAATTTGCGACCGACAATCCTGCGCTGGTCCGGGCCGTCAACGACGCCTTCCGCGCCGAAGGCAAGTGGATCTCCGCGAACAGCAAGGATGCCGAATACATCGCGCAGAAGGCCGGCAAGTACAGCGACCAGGTCCGCGACCAGTTCATCGCGCTGAACCGGCAGTATCGCTACTTCGCCGCCAACGACGAAAACTTCCTCGCCGAGCTGCAAAGGGCCGCCGACTGGCTGGTCGCGCGCAAGGTGCTCCCGGAGCCGATCAAAGTCACCGACCACCTGGCCCAGCTCTGATCAGTAGCAGTCATATCAATCAACGCCATTTGGGTGATACCAATGAACAAGCCTCTGTCCGCCACCTCGCTGGAGCCTTCCGACCGCCTTCACAGCCGCGCACCCGATATCGACGCGCTGCTCGGCCGCATCGCGGAAGGCGCCGCCGACCGCGAACGCGAGCGCGTCCTGCCGTTCGCGCAAGTCGATCTCATTCGCAAGGCCCGCCTCGGCGCGTTGCGGCTTCCGATCGAGGCCGGCGGCGCCGGCCTGTCGATTCGCGCATTGTTCGAGATCGTCATCGGTCTCGGCGAGGCCGACGCCAATGTCGCGCATATCCTGCGCAACCATTTCAGCGTCGTCGAACGCCTGGTGCGCCGGCCGAAGGACGATCAGCACAGGCAGTGGCAGAAGGCAGTTGCCGACGGCGCGATCATCGGGCTCGCGGCGACCGAGCTCGACACGCCGAAGGTCGGCAATGTCACGCCGAACACGACACTCACTGCCGACGGCGACGACTACCTGCTCAACGGCACGAAATACTATAGCACCGGCACACTGTATTCGGACTACGTCCTCGTTCGCACCGCCGACACATCCGCCACCAATGCTGCCGTGCTGATTCCGGTGAACCGCGAGGGCATTGAGCTGATCGACGACTGGGACGGTCTCGGGCAGCGGCTGACGGCGACCGGCACCACCCACTTCCGCAACGTGCGCGTCAAGCGCCAGGAGGTCGTGTTCGATGCACCGGATACCGGCTACGGCATTCCCTACTCCAACACATTTGCCCAGCTGTTCCTGACTGCGATCAATGCCGGCATCGCGCGCGCCGTGCTGCGCGACGCCAGCGCCCTGGTGCGGACCCGCAAGCGGACGTTCTATTACGCGCCGAGTGAGGTGCCAGTGGACGACCCGCTGCTGCAACAGACCGTCGGCCAGATCGCCAGCGGCGCATTCGCCGCCGAGACCGTGGTGCTTGCGGCCGCGGAGGCGCTCCATGCCGCCACCGACGCTTTCGATGCAGGCGACGAAAACGCCGTCGAGGCCGCGCACAAGGCCGCGCTGCTGTCGGCCAAGGCCAAGATCGTTGCGGACGATTTCGCGATCCGGAGCGGCAGCCTGCTGTTCGACGTCGGCGGTGCATCGGCCACCAAGAAGGCGACCAATTTCGACCGCCACTGGCGCAACGCGCGCACCCTGGCGTCGCACAATCCAAACACCTTCAAGGCGCGCTCGATCGGACAATACGAGATCAGCGGCACGCCGCTACCCGCCAAGGGCTTCTTCTAGAGCCCCACTCCGATCGAATCGGAACGGAGCTCTGGATTGTTGTTTTGATGCGTTTTCTTCACGCGAACCGGTATCCACTTCGCTCGAAAACGCTCTGGCGAGGTCCAATCCGGCGAGGCAAAGCAAGGGAGAATCCCGATGAGCAAGCCGGATATTCATCTTGTGGACGCCGACCACGAGATCGAGCGTCAATTTCGCCTTGTCATGCGCCGCCTCCCGGGCGGCGTTTGCATCATCACCGCAGGACAGGGTGAGGACATCACCGGCATGACGGTGACCTCGCTGACGTCGCTCAGCGCCAGCCCACCCCGGCTGCTGGTCAGCATCAACCGGCAGGCATCGTCCTTCGCACCGATCGCCCGCCATCGGCTGTTCGGCGTCAACATCCTCGGCTCCGACCAGCAGGCCCTGGCCGAGCGCTTCAGCAATGGCCGGCTGAAAGGCAGGGAACGCTTCGAGGGCACCGATTGGACCCATGGAGCCTCGGGCGTGCCTTTGCTGCAGCGGTCGCTTGCGATGATCGAATGCCAGGTCGAGGAGATCATCGAGCGGCATTCCCATGGCATCATCGTGGGCCGCCTCGCCAGCATGGAATTGTCGCATCGGCTGTCCGGCCTCACTTACTGGAATGGACAGTATGTCCAGATCGATCACGAGGCCGATCTCGACCTATTGGCCGAAGTCAGCATTCCTCTGGCGCATGTCCGTTAGAACAGAGAAAGGGTGCAGCATGAAACGCGAATTGCCGCCAGCATCGCCTCCGTCAACGGCCGGCGCGGTCAGCAGACCACCGGGCCGCTGGCAGCTCGACCGGAT
The DNA here is from genome assembly GCF_054059095.1 of Bradyrhizobium sp. USDA 4510. NCBI lineage: Bacteria > Pseudomonadati > Pseudomonadota > Alphaproteobacteria > Hyphomicrobiales > Nitrobacteraceae > Bradyrhizobium > Bradyrhizobium sp. USDA 4510. The sequence continues at coordinate 6,403,857 of NZ_JBSSBT010000001.1, forward strand.
CGTGGCCGAGCTGCGCACCTCCCGCGAGGAGACCCATAGCATCCGGCGCGACGGCGAGGCACGCCGTGCGCCCTCGCGGGACGCGCTGGAGGCGATCCTCGACGGCCTCACCGAGGCGCTGTTTCCGCGCCACTACGGCCAATCGGACCTCGACGGCGAGAACATCGACTATTTCGTCGGCAATACGCTGAGCACAGCATTGGATTCGCTCAGCGCGCAGATCCATCGCAGCGCGCTGTTCGTTGGCGACGAGCTGGAGCCGGGCTTTGGGCACGAAGAGGCGATCGAGCTGACACGCGCATTCGCGACCCAACTGCCGTCGGTCCGCGGACTTCTGATCAACGATCTGCGGGCGGCATTCGTTGGAGATCCGGCGGCGCAGAATTTTCCCGAGATCCTGATCGGCTATCCGGGGATGACCGCCATCATCCACCATCGCCTTGCGCATCTGCTCTACCAGATCGGCGCGCGGCTGGTGGCTCGCCTGATGTCGGAGATCGCCCACACAAGGACCGGCATCGATATCCATCCCGGCGCCCGGATCGGCTCCGGATTCTTCATCGATCACGGAACCGGCGTCGTGATCGGCGAAACCGCCATCATCGGCAACAACGTCCGGATCTATCAGGCGGTCACGCTCGGCGCGCGGCATTTCCCGACCGACGACGAGGGCCATGTGATCAAGGGCGACGCCCGCCATCCGATCGTCGAGGATGACGTCGTGATCTACGCCGGCGCAACCATACTCGGCCGGATCACGATCGGCCGCGGGTCGACCATCGGCGGCAACGTCTGGCTGACCAAGGACGTGCCGCCGAACAGCATTGTGACGCAGGCCACCGCACGAAACAGCCCGAGCGGCGCCTGAACCACGATCTCATCACGCCGCAACCTGTGCCTTCCATCGCATCAAGCGCCGTTCCAACGCCTCCAGGACCGCATTGAATGCCAACCCGATCACGGTGATCCCGATTATGCCGAAATACATCTGCGGGATCAGGAAGCTGTACTGGCTGTTGATGATGAGATAGCCGAGACCGGCCTTGGCGCCGACCATCTCGGATGCGACCAGCACCAGCATGGCTGACGCACTGGCGAGGCGAATGCCGACAAAGATCGTCGGAAGCGCCGCCGGAAGGATCACCTTGCGGAACAGCTGCTGCGGGGTCGCGCCCATGGTCCGCGCCGACTTGATCAAGAGCGGATCGACCTGCTTCACCGCGGCGATGGTGTTGAGCAGGAGCGGCCATGCGCAGCTATAGACCACCATCGTGACCTTCGAGAGCTCGCCGATGCCAAGCAGCAGGATGAACGCCGGCAACAGCGCGAGCGGCGCGGTATTGCGGCAAATCTCGATGAACTGGTTCAGCAGATCGCCGAGCCTTGTGTACCAGCCGACGGCCAGCCCGAGCGGGACGAACAACACGACCGACACCAGAAACCCGCTCAGGGCGCGGAGCAGGCTCGCGGAGGCGTCGTCATAGAGCTCGCCGGTTTGCGCGAGCTGCCAGCCTGCGGCGATGACATCAAAGAATGGCGGCAGAAACACCGCGTCGATCAAGCCGAGCCTCGGCGCGGCCTCCCAGATCGCCAGAAGGGCGATCAGCAGCAGGGAGCGGCGTCCGAAAGCTACCAGACCGCGGGTCGCGGCGCGGACCGCGCTCACTAGCGGTGACCGCGCCGCCACCGCTTGCTCGTCTCGCCGTCCATGCGCGAGCTCCAGCAATGTCAGCATCTCCAGGCTAGACATGAGCGACTTCCTTTACTTCACGCTCGACACGGCCTGCGCTGACCCTGCCCGCCGATTGCCCCAGCTGCGCTTTCTGCACTTCCTCGCGGAGCAGGCTCCAGATCTCATGGCGCACGCGGCCGAATTCCGGCAGCGAGCGCACATCCTCGGCTTCGCTCCGCAAGGCCGCGGGGATGTCGACAATCTCCTTGATCCGCCCCGGACGGGACGTCATGACCGCCACGCGCTGACCGAGCACCACCGCCTCGTCGATGCCGTGGGTGATGAAGATGATGGTCTTGCCGGTGGCCCGCCAGATCCGCAGCAGCTCGCCCTGCAACGTTTCGCGCGTCTGGGCATCGAGCGCAGCGAACGGCTCGTCCATCAGCAGCACCTCCGGATCATAGGCAAGGCTGCGCGCGATCGCGACGCGCTGCTTCATGCCGCCGGAGAGTTCATGCGGATAACGGTCAGCAAAACCCGATAACCCGACCAAGTCGAGGAAGTGCCGCGCGATCTCACCGCGTTGTTTCGGCTTGAGGCCGGCGATATCGAGCCCGAACTCCACATTCTGCGCGGCCGTGCGCCACGGAAACAGCGCGTACTGCTGGAACACGACGCCGCGGTCGCGTCCGGGTCCGACGATCGGCCGGCCGTCGAGCAGAATGCGGCCGCTGGTCGGCGTCGCGAGCCCGCCGAGCAGATCGAGCAATGTCGACTTGCCGCAACCGCTTGGACCGACCAGAGCGAGGAATTCGCCGGCGCGGACGTCGAACGTGATGTCCTCGAGCGCGGTGAAATAGCCCGCCGGCCGGCCCCCTTCGCCTCGCGTGACGAACTCCTTGCGGACCTTGTCAAAGCTGATCTTGACCGACGTCATCGCGCCTCCGCCGTCTTTCCGGGACGGAAATAGTTGAACTCGTTGGTGTAGGTGTCCGAGGCCTTGATCTGGCCCGGTTTGAGCAGGCCATCCTTGACCAGCCAGTCGACCCAGACCTGCAGCTCGGCATCCGAGATCACGCCGCCCTTGGACGCGACGCCGGTGCTCTTCCAGTACTTGATCGAGGAGGCATCCTCGTTGCGCTTGCGCTCCGCAATGATCCGGTCGAAGCGGGCCCGCACTTCATCGGGCGGCGTCGTCTGCGCCCACTGGATGGCGCGCGAGATCCCCTCAACCAGCTTGCGGGCGGTGTTCGGATTGTCCTTGATGAACTTCTCCCGCAGCACATAGGCACCGCCGGTGAACTGTCCGAACAGATCGGTATCGTTGAAGAGCGAGCGGATCCCGCCACGCTCCAGCGCCTTGTCGCGCAACACGCCGCTGAGCGCGCTCACCTCGACCTGCCCTTGCCGCAGCGCCTGCTCGCCGGTGACGGGTGGGACCGCCACCAATGTCACCTGCTTGGCCTCGCCGGCGCTAAGGCCGTTGCGCGCCAGATACTCACGCAGCACGAACTCCAGATGAGCGCCAAGCGTATTGACCGCGACCTTCTTGCCGATCAGGTCGCGGGCCGTCTTGATCGGACTGTCGTCCTTCACAAAGTAGCCGTAGTAGGTATTGGAGTCGGAACCGTAGTAGCCGACCACCGCCTTGATCGGCGCCTTGGCCGCGATCAGCTTGATGATCGCACCATAGAAAGCGCCGCCGACGTCGATGTCGCCGGTGACGACGGTCTGAATGTCCTGCGGCCCGCTGATGGTGTTGCCGACCCATTTGAGCTTGAGCGGCGCGAGGTAGCCGAGGTCCTCGGCGAGCTCGGTGAACGTCACCTGCCCGGCCCAGCCTTGATAACGGATCTCGGTCTTATCGAGCGGTGGCTCGGCGAAGGCCGAAGCGATCAGGCCCAACGCAAAGACGCCGGCCAGCAGCAATCGCGCCGCCCGGCGCGCAGCGGCTCGCCGCGCGCGCAGAATTCGAATGATGGCATTCATTGTGTTGCTCCAATAGGCGACATGCTCAGGCTGCCTTCGCCGCTTGCGGCTTCGGCGATTTGATCCGCGTCACGCTGTGGCGGCCGTCGACGCTGACCGGAACCTCGCCGTCGATGGTGGCGCGGCGCACCACACGATGCTGATCGCCGTAGTCATTGACGGCGTAGTGCTGGGTCGCGCGATTGTCCCAGATCGCGACGTCTCCGGCCCGCCAGCTCCAGCGCACGGTATTCTCCGGAGCCGTGATGTGGGACTGGAACAGATCGAACAGCTTCTGGCCGTCATATTTCGGCAGGCCGACAAAGCGCTGGACGAAATTGCCGAGCACCAGCGTGTGCTCGCCCGTTTCGGGATGGACGCGCACGACCGGATGCTCGGTCTCATAGATCGTCCCGGTGAATACCTCGTCAAAATGCTTTCTGTCGGCGTCGGTGGCGCGAGACTTCACGGCGTAATCATAGGCATTGCTATGAACCGTCCAGAGCTCGTCGGCGAGCTTGCGCAACGGCACAGGCAGATCGAGATAGGCGGCCCCCGTGTTCGACCAGACGGTGTCACCGCCATAGGGCGGGATTACCACGCCGCGCAGCACCGAGATCTTCGGATAGGCGTCGACGAAGGTGACGTCGGTATGCCATTGGTCCGCGCGGCCGCCACCACGCCCCGAATCCAGTTCGAGGATCGACGACGTGCCTTTGCTCGGGCCGATGGTCGGATGCGGCACCAGTTTGCCGAGCCTGACCGCGAAGCGCTCCTGCTCGGCGTCGTCGAGGTGCCCCTGGTCACGAAAGAAGATCACCTTGTGCTCGAGCAGCACCTGGTTGACGGCACGGATGACCGCGTCGGGAAGGTCGCCCGACAACTTCACATTCTTGATCTCGGCACCAAGCCGGGCGGCACGCTTGACGATGTCGGCGCGCGGAATGACGTTGTCGATAGTGGTCGTGTTGCTCATGATGTTGGTCTCGTCGCCGCGATCCCCTGGACAAAGCTCCGCCATGCGCCGGTCGCGGAAACGACGGCGGAGATCAATGATGTGGTCGCGATCCTCGCTATTCCGCCGCGACGGGCTGCGGCGGTCGCCAGACAGCCGGTGCATAGAGTTCGGCGGTGAAATCCTCCGCGATCTCTCCGTTGATGCGCGCCTCGTGAGATGCAAGGTCGGCCAGGAACAGATCGCGGCTGACCCTGGCCGTGATCCCCGGAATGTCGCGCTTGAAGCTTGGAACGTCGCCGATCGGCAGGCCGAAGCTGACAAATGCTGCCGGGTTGAAGACGTGAATGTCCTTCAGATACGGCGCGCGGCCCGGAACTTTCTCCAGATACTCGTGCCCGGACCCGAGATAAGGATAGGCCGCCAGGCGATCGTCCTTTTCGTCGTCAGGCGGCACGAAGCGATCTCGCCACAGCAGGATTTCGTCGGCGAAATCGCCGAGCTCTGACTGCGCGCCCAGATCGACGGAATAGCCAGTTCCCGCAATCGCGAAATCGAACGCGAACTCGCCCTGCGGAGTGATGGCGACCGGCCGCAACCCCTTCAATTGCGCCGAGGTCCAGGGTGCGCCCAGGTGCAGATGAAAATTGGGGAAGGCTACCGCGCGCGAAATCGCATCCGGCGGCGGGGTCGACCCAGCCTGCCTGAACCGGATCGCCTGATGCCAGCGCACCCCGTCGGGCAGGCTGCCATAATTGTCATAGGCTCCCGGATAACCGCGGATCCGAATGACCGGCAACGCGGCCAAGGTTTCCCGGCGTGCAAACAGATGAACATCGCGCGCTCCGGCCTCAAGGGCTGCAGCCGCCGCATCGAAGGCCGACGCAGCACTCCCGACCACCGCAACGGAGAGACCACGCAGCATCCTGAAATCGATCTTCTCCGATGTATGCGCACGGAATCGTTTCGGCAGGACACGCAGCGCGTCGGGGACATAAGCGCCCCCGCTACCCGCAAAGCCGGTTGCGAGCACCAGCTTGCGCGTGGTCTCGATGGTCGTGACCCCGCTCCGCTCCAGATGTAACCGCAAATGATCGGCTGCGGGCTCGATGCGGAGCAGCCGCGTACCGTAACGAATGCCGGCGCCTGTCACGCGGCGATACCAGTCGAGATAGGCCGCCCAGTCGAGCCGCGGAATCCGATCGAGCGCGTCGAAGGCCGCCGCGCCATGGCGCGTTTCATACCATGCTTGGAAACCGAGACCGGGCAGACCGAGCTCCGGACCTGGAAGCGTCTTCGGAGTGCGAAGCTTGTGCATTCGCGCGCTCGTCAGCCACACGCCGGCCTTGCTGGCGTCGGCGGCGGCGTCGATCACCGAGACCTTGCCGATCCCGGCGCGCCGAAACGCAAACGCGAAGGCCGCGCCGGACTGGCCACCGCCGACCACGACGACGTTGTGATCGATTCCGTCGCGATCAGGCACCCAGTTCTGTGGGTCGACCCCGATCAGCCGGAGGGCCTTGCGGGCGACGCTGTCGGGATCGGATTGCGGCATGAATGACCACCTCGCTTTGACGTTACAAATCGTAAAAGCGATCGACATTCAGTCAATGAAACGAAACCAGCTTTGTTTTTGATAGCAGGCAATGTTCGCGTCGTGGACAACGCGGGCATTGAAATATTTGCGATGATCGCCGCCTGACCGATCATCTCATGTGCATTGCGACGTGCGGGATCGGCGCGATCGATCGGGAGAACTTCCCAAATCATACGTCGCCGGGATCGGCGCGATCGCAGTCATCTCCGGTGAACGACGAACTCGTCACGTTCATGCTCGCTTGCCGTGCAACAACGCAAATTCATTTCACCGCCGCCGACATAGAGTCTGACGCAGCGCACGCGCCTGACGTCGACGCGCGGCGAGCAACGATGGATCTCTCGAAATGCCGCGAACTGCCGGCAACATCAGCCTTGAACACGATACCCCGGAGCTCGCCCGCTCCTATGATGAAGCGGGACTCGTTCAATTTCGCCACGGCAAGTTCCTGATCGGGCCGCTCGCCATCAAGACCGGCGAGCACGTGCTCGACATCGGGACGGGAACCGGCCGGCTTGCGGAATTCGTCGCCGGACTGGTCGGTCCGGACGGCCGCGTGATCGGTATCGATCCACTTGCCGGCCGCATCGAAATTGCGCGCCTTCGGCAGGGGGATAACCTCCAGTTCGCCACCGGGCGCGCCGAAGAACTGTCGCGCTTCGACGACGCGCAGTTCGACGCGGTCTATCTCAATAGCGTCTTCCATTGGATCTCCGACAAGGATCGCGCGCTGCGGGAGGTCCGGCGCGTGCTCAAGCCCGGCGGCCGCCTCGGATTGAATGTGCAGGATCCGTCCAGGCCGCACCAGTCGCGCCTGCTGCTTCGTCGCGCCATCATCGAGGCGGGTCTTGCCGGCGATCGCCAGGACTCGAACCCGGTGCTCGGATCGACCGAGGAGGAGCTCAAATCGCTGTTCGCGGCACACGGCTTCGCCGGCTACCGCAGCGAGCTGCGCGCGCTGATCGATATCCACGACGATGCGGCATCGCTGCTGCAGTGGTCGGAAGCGAGCGCATTCGGAAATTTCCTCGAAGCGTTCACCCCTCACGAGCGCGAACTGGTGCGCCGCACCTTCGCGCGCCTTGTCGAAGAACAGCGCACGCCCGAAGGTTTGAAGCTGGAGCGCTACCTGCGCTTCGCGTTTGCGCACAAGGCGCCGTCCCACCAATAATAATCAGCAAAACTCACGAGATCCGAGATGAGCAAACGACAGCTTTCCCTTAACCTCTTTATTTATCCCGGCGGCCATCACGAGGCGGCGTGGCGCTACCAGGGGTCTGCGGCGGATCGCATCCTTGACGTCAGCTATTACCAGGAGCTGGCGCAGCGTGCCGAGGCGCAGAAATTCGACGCGATCTTCTTCGCCGACGGCCCCGCGCTCGCCGACAATGTTCGCTACGCACAACGCTTCCGGTTCGAGCCGATCACCTGGCTGGGCGCGATCGCCGTCGCCACGAAACGGATCGGCCTGATCGCGACCGCGTCGACGACCTATACCGAGCCTTATAATCTGGCCCGCCTGTTCACGTCACTCGATCACCTCAGCGGCGGCCGGGCCGGCTGGAACATCGTCACGACCAGCACGGCACAGGCGGCGCAGAACTTTGGCTTGCCCGAGCATCCACCTCACCACGAACGCTACGAGCGGGCGCGGGAATATATCGATGTCATCACGCGGCTGTGGGACAGCTGGGAAGACGACGCCGTGGTGAACGACCCCGCATCCGGCATTTTCGCCGATACGGGAAAGATCCATCCGATCGATCACGTCGGAAAGCACTTCCGGGTACGCGGCCCGCTCAACATCTCGCGAACGCCGCAGGGACGGCCGGTCTATGTCCAGGCGGGTTCGTCTGATGACGGACGCGCCTTTGCCGCGCGCTATGCCGAAGCGATCTTCACCGCGCATCAGACGCTGGCGAGCGCCCAGGAGTTTTATGCGGACATCAAGCGGCAGGCACGCGCGTTCGACCGCAGCCCCGATCAGGTCAGGATCCTGCCGGGCATCAGTCCGTTCATCGCTAGCACGCAGGCCGAAGCCGACCTGTTGCAGGACGAGTTTAACGAGCTGATCCAGCCGGAATACTCGTTGACCCAACTTCGCCAGATGATCGGGCTCGACCTCTCCGGCTTCGACCTCGACGGTCCCTTTCCGCGCCACCTGATCGACACCGGCAGCGCCCGCGGGGTCGCCAACCGTTTCAAGCTCGTGGTCGACATCGTCGATCGCGAGCAGCCGACCATCCGCCAGCTCGTGCAGCGTCTCGCCGGGGCGCGCGGCCACTGGGTGATCGCGGGCCCGCCGGAGAAGATCGCCGACAACATCCAGACTTGGTTCGACAATGGCGCGGCCGACGGCTTCAACGTGATGCCGCCCTGGCTACCCGGCGGGTTCGATATCTTCGCCGAGCAGGTCGTGCCGATCCTGCGCAAGCGCGGCCTATTCCGCGACGAGTACAGCGGCACGACGCTGCGTGACCATTACGGACTGAGCCGGCCGCAAAGCGTGTTTTCCCGATCGATCAAGGCGATTGCCTGACGTGATCGAAACCGCCGACCCCGCGTCGGCCGGATCGCTATTTGCCCACAGCCTGAGGATTTGAGAGTTCAATGACCACTGCGCGCGTCCTGCTCGTTTCGACCCTGCTCATTCTCGGTGCTCTGACCGGCGCCGCCCTGCACGCGGAGACATCAGCCAAATCCGATCTGAAAGTCGGCTTCGTGCCGGGCCCCTACATCGACGAATTCAAGGTTGGCGTCGCGCCGGAACTCGAGAAGAAGGGCTACCGTATCCGCTATGTCGAGTTTTCGACCGGGCTGGAAGCCAATAATGCAGTGTTCAAGGGCGAGATCGACGCCAACGTCATGCAGCACACGATCTTCCTGAACTCGTACAACGAGCGGCAGCAAACCGACCTCGTCGGCATCGTCCACGTCCCGACGCCCCCGATGGGGCTTTACTCGAAGAAGCACCCGGTCGGCTCGCCGATCAAGCCCGGTTCGACCGTGGCCGTGCCCAACGATCCCGTCAATCTGCAGCGTGCGCTCTGGATCCTGCGCGATCTCGGCCTCGTCGAGATTCGCGACTCCAAGCCGGTCGATGTCAGCGAACTCGACGTGATCAAGAACCCCGGCGGCATCAAGATCGTGCCGCTGGAAGCGGCACAGGCGCCGCGCGCGCTCGATGACGTTGATTTCGCCGCCATCCAGGGCAACTTCGCGATCTACAGCGGCTTGAAGCTGACCAATGCATTCGCCCTGGAGAAGATGACAACGCCCTATATCAATGTGGTCGCGGTGAAGCAGGCCAATGCGGGCTCGCCGTGGGCGCAGGACATCGTCGCCGGCTACAAATCACAGACGTTCAAGACCACGATCCTGTCCGACCGCTTCTATGACGCGTTTACCTTGCCGGATTACCTGAAGCGCTAGACCCAGCCACCATCAACGATGTGGCTCTGGTTGGTGCAGGCACCGCTGTCATCGGCGGCGAAGAACAGCACGACGCGGGCGATATCATCAGGCACGAGCTTGCGCTTGAGGCATTGGCGCTGCATCAGTTCGGCCACGCCTTCAGACGTCAACCACAGATCCTGCTGCCGCTGGGTCATGATCCATCCGGGCAGGATGGAATTGACCCGTATGTTGTGCGGCCCGAGATCGCGGGCTAGCGCCCGGGTGAGGCCCTGAACGGCTGATTTGGCCGTTGTGTAGCAGGGCATGTTGCCCTGGCCGATCACCCAGCTCACCGAGCCGATGTTGACGATCGAACCGCCCCCTGCCTGCTTCATGTCCGGCGCGACCGCCTGAGCGCTGAAGAACTGGTGCTTCAGGTTGACGGCGATCCGCTCGTCCCAGAATTCCGGTGTGACGTCCTCGATCGCGTGACGATCATCGCGGGCCGCATTGTTGACCAGGATGGTGACCGGCCCGAGCGCCTCGCGGATGCCGGCGACCGCGCGCCGCAGCGCGCCGATGTCGCGCAGATCGGCATGTTCGAAGTGCACGCGGGCTTGTGCCCCGAGATCGGACAGTAGCTGCTCCGACGACGTCAGATCGATATCGATGAATCCGACCCGCGCGCCCTGGCCGATGAACCGGCGGACGATCGCCTCGCCGATGCCGGAACCGCCGCCGGTGACCAGTACGGTCCGGTCCTTGAGACTTGGATAGATGGCGCCCTGCATTGGCATCCTCTCGATATTGGCGCCTGAAGGGCGTCGGTTGCGTTGCTGCGGCTCAGGCAAAAGGGCCACAGATTCCGAGGTTCACTCGGTTGTCTCCATGAGGCTGCGGTCCACGACCCGCAGCGTCCGCCGCACCATGCCGTCGACGATGGTCGCCGACTCGCTTGGACGCACATATATTGCCGTGGACTTGAGCAGCCACGGCAGCACCGCCTGGTCGAGCCTCTCCTCATAGGCACTGCGCATCATGTCGAATGCCTGCAGGCCGGGACCTGCGAGGATGACATGATGCGGGCGCAGCACCGATATCGTCGTGGCGACCGCTTCGGCAAGCGCGTGGCCCGCCTGCTGGAACAAGTGCTCGAGACGGGAATCGCCGCTCCGCGCCCGATCGCGCAACAGAGCCATCTGCGCCTCGGACGGTTGCTGCGACGCCGCCGGCGGCAGGTCGAGAAAGGTGCGGGCATCGCGGTAAAGCGCATAGTCGGCAAGATGGGCCTCGATGCAGCCGCGCTGACCGCAGCGGCATTGCGGGCCGTTCAGCGCCAATTTGACATGACCGATCTCACTGCCCGCGCCGGCACCCCAGCGCACTTCACCGTCGACAATGATGCCCATGCCGACGCCGTGGCCCACCATGATCGTGGCCGTGAGGCCCTGCGCCAGTGCCGGTTCGGCGGCAGCGAGGGACAGCGCGACCGCGACCGCGTCGTTCGCCATCACGACTTCGACAGCGAACGCCTGGTGGATCGGCTTGGCAAGATCGACGTCGGTGATCGACAGCGCCGGGCTCCACAGATGCCGGCCGGTATCGCCGTCGACGATGCCCTGCAGCGCTATTCCGATTCCGAGCAAGCGATGTCGCGGCGTGGCGGTCGCCTCAAGCATGGCGTCGATCTGTGCGATCACGAGCTCGCATAGTGCGCTTGCATCGAGCGCGCGCGTCGCGAGTTCAAGTCGCGATTGCGCCAGGGCGGAGCCGCTGAAATCGGCGATCAGTGTCTCGACCAGATTCATGCGCAGCGAGACCGCGATGATGCGGCCAAATTCGGGATTCAGGGTCAGCAGGACTGCCGGCCGGCCGCGGCGACGGCCACCATCCGCGTCCTCTTCGTCGGCGTCGTCGGGCCACAGCGTCGCCGCATCTGTCTCGGCTTCGCACAGCAGGTCCTCCGCCATCAGCTTCGACGTGATGGCCGAAATGGCGGGGAAGCTCAGGCCCGTGCTGCGTGCGAGCTCGACCCGCGGCAACGGCCCCTGGCGTCGCAGGACCTCGACGAGACGGCCGGGGTTCGATCCGCGGGCCAGGCTCGAAGCACGTCTCAACGGCTCGGGCTGTTCGTTCATATTGCGCTTTTTAATTCTCTTGATGAAATTATTCAACGCAGGCTACTCGTTTGCGGGTCAAAAAGCGCGGATAGCGACTGGAAAACATCACCACTGTACTATTATTGGGTGAAGGCGTGATCATGAACATCCTTGACTGGACATTTTGTCGCGCTAATTTATTAGTTGCGTGAATAAAATAAGGCGTGAAAAGCGCCAGGCGTGAAACCCCCTCACCGGGGTTGTCGACAGGGAGGTGCATATGAATGTCTCAACCAGAAAATTGATCGTGCCGCTCATGGCGGGCGCTGCCGCGCTCGCCATGGCGACGGGGGTAGCACAGGCACAGCAGAAAAAGACCATCGCGCTGGTGACCAATGTCGCGGCCGACTTCTGGACCATCGCGGGCCGTGGGCTTGAGAAGGCGCAGAAGGAGCACCCGGACTACAATATCGAATTGATCGTCACCAATGAAGGGACGGCGGCCGGCCAGCGGCGCGAACTGGACGATCTGCTGGTGCGCGGCGTCGCCGGTATCTCGATCTCGGTCGACGATGCACCGCATGCAACCGAAGAACTCAATAAGGTTGCGGCCAAGACGGTGCTGATCACCACGGACAGCGACGCGCCGCAGAGCAATCGCCTCGCCTATATCGGCACCGACAACGTCGCGGCAGGGCGGCAGGCCGGCGAGGAGATCAAGAAGGCGCTGCCGAACGGCGGCAAGATCGCGCTGTTCGTCGGAACGATGGACGCCGACAACGCCCGCGAGCGGGTGCAGGGCATCAAGGAAGCGATCGCCGGCACCAAGGTCGAACTGGTCGACGTGTTCACCGACCAGGTGGACTTCGCCAAGGCCAAGGCGAACATGGAGAACGTGCTCGTCAAATATCCCGACATCGCGCTGCTGTCCGGCCTATGGAGCTACGAGACGCCGCTGATCTATGACGCGGTGAAGGCCGCAGGCAAGGCCGGCAAGGTCAAGATCGTCGGCTTCGACGAGGACCAGCGGACGCTGCGCGGCATTTCCGACGGCACGATCGAATCCACGGTCGTGCAGCAGCCCTACGAGTTCGGCTATCTCTCCGCCACCAACATCATCAAGACGCTGAACGGCGACAAGTCCTGGATTCCGAAGGACAGCAAGCTGATCGTGCCGACCAAGGTGATCAGCAAGACCAACGTCGCGGAGTTCGCCGCACATCTGAAGGAACTGCTCAAGAAGTAACTTCAGTCGGCTTCAACGCCCGGCCGCCACAGGCCGCCGGGCGTTGTGCAGGAGGACATGCGAATGGCGGAAACGCTGCTGGAACTCAGCGGAATCAGCAAGACCTATCCCGGCATCAGGGCGCTCGACGACGTCAATTTGCGCGTCAATCGCGGCGAGGTGCTGGGCCTGATCGGCGAGAACGGCGCCGGCAAATCGACGCTGATGCGCGTGCTGGCCGGCGTGATCGCGCCGAGCACCGGCGTGATCCGCATCGGCGGCACCGAGCACGCCCGGATGACGGTGACCGAGGCGACGCGATGTGGCATCGCCTTCGTGCACCAGGAACTGAACCTGTTCGAGAATCTCGACGTCGCGGCCAATGTCTTCATCGGACGCGAGAAGCTGGCCGGCGGCCCGCTGAAGCTGGTGGACAATGTGCAGATGCACGCCCGCGTGATGCCGCTGCTGGAACGGCTGGGCGCCGATTTCACGCCGGGCACGCTGGTCGAGAATTTGTCGATCGCGGAGCGCCAGATGGTGGAGATCGCCAAGGCGCTCTCGATCGACGCCCGCGTCATCATCATGGACGAACCGACCTCCAGCCTGACGATTTCGGAGACGGAGCGGCTGCTTGAGGTGATTGCCGACCTGAAGACGCACGGCATCTCGGTGATCTACATCTCTCACCGGCTCGGCGAGATCATGAGCTGCGCCGATCGCGTCGTGGTGCTGCGCGACGGGCGCACGGTGGGGGAATTGGCGCGCGACGAACTCAGCCACGCCGCCATGATTAGGCTGATGATCGGCCGCGACCTGAAGGCGCTATATACACCGCCGTCCTGCACGCCGCAGCCGGGCGGCTGCGATATCGCCGGCGTCGTGACCACTGCCTTTCCCGACCGACAGATCAATCTGTCGGTGCGGCGCGGCGAGATCCTCGGCCTCGCCGGGCTCGTCGGCGCCGGCCGCACCTCGCTTGCCCGCGCGGTGTTCGGCGTCGATCCGCTGCTGGGCGGCGAGATCCGGATCGACAACGCCCCGGTCGGCGTCGCCTCGCCGCGTGACGCGATCAGGCAAGGGATCTACCTGGTGCCGGAGGATCGCAAGAAATCCGGCCTGGTGCTAGAACTGCCGATCCGGGAGAACGTGACGCTCGCGAGCCTGCTGGATCATGCGCGGATGTGGCTGGTCAACGGCGCGGCCGAGTGCAGAATCGCCAAAGACCAGGCCAGGCGGCTGTCCATCAAGGCGCCGAGCATCGACATCGAAGCCGTGACGCTCTCCGGCGGCAACCAGCAGAAGGTGGTGCTGGGCAAGTGGCTCTCCATGCAGCCGCGCGTGATGTTCTTCGACGAGCCGACCCGCGGCATCGATGTCGGCGCCAAGAGCGAGATCTACGCGCTGATGCGCAGCCTCGCCGACCAGGGCGTCGCGATCGTGATGATCTCCTCGGACATGGAGGAAGTGATCGGCGTCTCCGACCGGGTGGCGGTGATGCATGAAGGCAGTGTTAGCGGCGTGATCGAGCGCGACCAGTTCAGCGAATACAACGTGTTGAGGCTGGCGGTCGGCCAACCGCTCGAAACCATGGAGGCCGCTGCGCCATGATGAAGAAGGAACTCGGCCTGTTCTTGCTGCTGGCGGTGATTTCCGCCATCACCGGCGCGATCAATCCGGCCTTCCTGTCGTTCGTGAATCTGCTGAACATGGCCAATCTGATTGGCCTGTTCGGCGTGTTCGCGCTCGGTGAAGGCCTCGTCATCATCACCGGCGGAATCGATCTTTCGCTCGGCTCGATGTTCGCGCTGCTCGGCGTCATCTTCATCGACCTGCTGACGACCTATCAGGTGCCCTGGCCGTTTGCGCTGCTGCTGGTCCTGATGGGCGGGCTTGCGCTGGGCGGCATCCAGGGCTTCCTGATCACGCGGCTGAAAATGCAGCCCTTCATCGTAACGCTGTGCGGCCTGCTGATCTATCGCGGCGCCGCGCGCTATTACACCAGCGATTCGACACGCGGCTTCGGCTACGGTGACGAGGCGAGCACGCTGAGCAACATCGCCTCCGGTAATATTGCGGGCATCCCGAACACCTTCATCTTCCTGATCATCCTTGCGCTGATCCTCGGCGTGCTGCTGCACCGCTCGGTCTACGGGCGCTGGCTTTATGCCGTGGGCAAGAACGAGGAAGCGGCGCGCTTCTCCGGCATCAACACCAATCTCGTGATCGCCACCGCCTATGTCATCAGCGGCGGGCTCGCCGGCGTCTCGACCGTGATGTTTGTGTTCTACACCAACTCGGTTTCTCCGAGTTCCTTCGGCAACTTCTACGAACTCTATGCGATCGCGGCGGCCGTCCTCGGCGGCTGCAGCCTGCGCGGCGGCGAGGGCTCCATTCTGGGCATCGTGCTCGGGACGGCGTTGCTGCAGGTGCTGCAGAACCTCGTGAACATCCTCGGCATTCCCAATTCGCTGAACTTCGCGGTGATGGGGACCGTGATCCTGATCGGTGTGCTGGCGGATCAGCAATTGCAGGCCCGTCGACGGCGCAAGGCCGCGCTCGCAGGCCTCGCCCGCACTGCACCAAGATCGAAGGAAAGCACATTTCTGCAGGGCGCAGCTTCGCATAGCGCGGCTGCGTTGCCGACGACGACGGGCGATCAGGCATGACAACTCGAAAAGGAAGAACCCGGACCGGGAATATGGTCGCGGCGGCTTGAGTAGAGGAACGAGGGGAAGGAGTTCGAGGCGCAAGATCGATCAAGCTCGCGGCGCTCGTATCCAATTTGGCGCAGCAAGCCTGGCCCAGTGAGCCGCAGGCAGACCCTCGCGACCGTCTCGGAGGGCTTTGCGTGCTGCATATTCTATCTTTGATTGATAGAGCGATGAATTGAAACTATCGCGTTCCCCGCTGAAGGGCTTTGGGCGGGAACGTGGCACAAAAATGGACAAAGCCGGGGACGCTGGGAGTGCAGAAAATGTCACTTAGGTCTGTAAACACCGCGCGGGCGTGCGGCGTGGGGATGGCGTTGGCGTTGTTATCTCTGTTCAGCGGCGGCGGCGCGCATGCGGCCGATCTCATGTCGAAGGCTCCGCCGGTGCCTTACACCGAGACCGATGACTTCTGGACAAGACCATATCTGTTCGGCGATCTCGGCAGGACGCAACTAAAGGAGCGAGGGATCTCGCTGGCCCTGACACTGGGCGACGAAGCCGTCGGCAATTTGTCGGGCGGCAACAGGAACACCGCGACCCAAGCCGGACAGCTTTTCTTTCAGGCCAAGTTCGACATGGCAAAACTTGCCGGCATCCATGGCGGCACGGTTGGCCTCACGCTGGTCGACCGCTTCGGCCGCAACCTGAATGACGAGGCGGGAATTCCGGCGCTGCAGCTGACCAACGAAGTGTTCGGCCGCGGCAGCATTCTTCGCCTGACCGAACTCTACTACTCGCAGAAGCTGTTCGATGATCGCCTTGAGCTCAAGGGCGGCCGTCTTCCGGTCGGCTCCGACTTCTTCTTTGGTCTCTGCGAGTTCATCAACCTGACCTTCTGCGGCGGCCAGCCCGGCAACATCCAGGGTGGCTACATCTACAATTGGCCGGCGAGCCAATGGGCCGGTGTGGTGCACTACAACTTCGCCAAGGAATGGCAGCTCTCGGTCGGCGTCTACGACGCCAACCCGAACTACCTGACGACGTCGGACTCCGTGACTTACTTCCTGCCGGGTGTCCCCGGCTCTAGCCCCGCCTCGGGCGTTCTGGTGCCGGTCGAGGTGGTCTGGGCGCCGAGCGGTCCGTTGAACGGGACCTGGAGATTTGGCGGCTGGTATGACAGCGCATCGACAATTGATGGCGGCCTACCGGGGATCATTGCGATCTCTCCGGGCACCGGCGGCGTCTCGGACCAGAATCTCGGAGATTCGCGCGGTCGTTATGGCGTCTATGAATCGATCCTGCAGCGGCTGACGGTTGAAGGTCCCAAGGCACAGGGCTGGTACACCTTCCTCAATACGACCGTCGCCGACCACCGCACGTCGTACCAGGATTACCAGATTGCATTCGGCTTCAGGCACACCGGAACGTTCGCCTCGCGCCCGGAGGACGAAGTCGGCTTTGCGGTCGGTACGACCCATGTGAATACCGCTGCGCTCACGCCCAACGCCGGAGGAAACGAAGTTCCGATCGAAGCCTGGTACGGGTGGCAGGCGACGGGCTGGATGAACCTGAAGTTCGACGCCCAGTATGTGATGCATCCTGGCGGGCGCGGGTACAATGCCGCCGGCGTGAAGACCGACAACGCCTGGATTCTCGGTCTGCGCACGCTGGTGCACTTCTGAGCGGAGGTGGCCAGCATGCTTGAGCAAAGCCAGCCATGGTAACCCCTCACGACGCCGGGCTAGCGGTCCTGGAGTTGAAGGGCATCGGCAAGGAGTTCGGCGCCATTCGCGCGTTGCATGGCGTCGACCTCCGCGTGTCGCCCGGCGAGGTGGTCGGCCTGATGGGCGACAACGGCGCCGGCAAGTCGACGCTCGTCAAGATCATTGCCGGCAACTTTCCGCCAAGTCACGGCGAGATCCGCTTTGATGGCAAGGCGGTTCATTTCGCCCGTCCGATCGATGCCCGTGCGGTCGGCATAGAAGTGGTCTACCAGGACCTCGCACTCGCCGACAATCTCACTGCGGCGGCCAATGTCTTCCTCGGCCGCGAGCTCAAGCGCAAGCTTGGTCCATTCGCCTTGCTCGACCACAAGGCGATGGCAGCGCGCGCGCTGCAGCTGTTCGGCGAGCTGCGCTCGGAGACCCGCCCGCACGATCTCGTCAAGCAGATGTCGGGCGGCCAGCGCCAGGCGGTCGCGATCGCGCGGACGCGGCTCTCCAACGCCAGGCTGGTGATGATGGACGAGCCGACTGCCGCGATTTCGGTTCGCCAAGTCGAGCAGATCCTCGGCCTGATCCATCGCCTGAAGGAACAGGGCGTTGCGGTCATGCTGATCTCGCACCGCATGCCCGACGTGTTCGCTGTCTGCGACCGCGTCGTCGTCATGCGGCGCGGCGAGAAGCGCGCCGACAAGGCGATCGGCGACACCAGCCCCGAGGAAGTCACCTCCCTCATCACGGGAGCGAAGGAGGCTGCGTGATGGCCACGCCCCTGGAATCTCCCCTCACCTTCACCAATGTCGGCAAGGCCAGATGGTGGCGCAGCGGCCTGTTCGCCTCGCAGACCGGCTACGTTCTGCTGGCGCTGGCGGCGCTGTTCGTGCTGATGAACTTCGCCAGCCCCTATTTCCTGACCGCAGGCAACATACAGAATGTGGCGAAGAACTTTTCCTTCATCGCCATCGCCACGCTCGGCATGACCTTCGTCATCATCACGGGCGGCATCGATCTCTCGGTCGGCTCCGTGATGTGCTTTTCAGCGATGACCACCTCAATGGTGATGACGCACGTCTCGACACCGGGCATGCCCGGCGCGGAGTGGTTCGTGCATTTAGCCCCTGACGGCAAGACCGTGATTGCCAATATGCCGGGCTTGATTCTGCTCGTCTCGGTTCTGGCGGGGCTCGGCGTCGCGCTGATTGTCGGCCTCGTCAATGGCTTCTGCATCGCGGTGCTTGGACTGTCGCCGTTCGTCACGACGCTCGGCATGCTCTCGATCGTGCGCGGCCTCGGCTACGTCGTCTCCAACGGCCGCGGCAGTTTTCCCGGCGGCCCCGACGCCGAATATTTCTACACGCTTACATCCGGCGTTGTGTTCGGCATGCCGGCGCCGTTCATCTATCTCGTGGTTCTCGCGCTGGCGATGGCGGTCGTGCTGCATCACACTGGTTTCGGCCGCCACGTCTTTGCCGTCGGCGGCAACGAGAAGGCGGCCGCGCTGACCGGCATCTCGGCCGTCCGGGTGAAGATCGAGATCTACGTGATCTGTGCGCTCGCGGCGGGTCTGCAGGGCATCATCGTCTCGGGCTGGCTGGGATCGGCGCCGGCAAACATGGCCACATCCTATGAGCTCAACGTGATTGCGGCCGCTGTCATCGGTGGCGCCAATCTCGCGGGCGGCGCCGGCGGCCCGCTCGGGGCCATTGTCGGCTGCGTGCTGCTCGAGGTGATCCGCAACGGCCTCGTGCTCGCGCAGGTCAACTCGTACTGGCAGCAGACCCTGGTGGGCGTGATCATCATCGCCGCGGTGCTAGTCGATCGTCTCCGCTCGCGCATGGCCTGAAGAGTTCGTCCTGGAGGATCATGGATGTCCGCCTATCCGCCTCCCGGAGCCGCAGATTTGAGCGGATAGGCACGATAAGAAATGTGGAGGGAAACAATGAGAAAGGCACTTCTTGCCGCTGCGGTCCTCGCCATGATGGCAACGCCTGGCTTGGCCCAGAGCTACAGATTCGTGATCGTGCCCAAGGCCATGAACAACCCGTTCTTCGATTTCGCGCGCGACGGCTGCCAGAAACGCGCCAAGGAGCTCGGCAACATCGAATGCATCTACAAGGGTCCTGTCGAGCACGAGCCGGCGACGCAAGCGCAGATCATCCAGGATTTCGTCACTCAAAAGGTGGATGGCCTGGCGATCTCGGTTGCCGACGTTGCCGCGATGACCAAGTCGATCGAGGCGGCAAGTGCAGCCGGCATTCCCGTCATCACCTTCGACTCGGACGCGCCGGGCTCGAAGCGGATTGCCTATATCGGCACCGACAACAAGGAGTTCGGCCTCGCGCTCGGCAAGCAATTGCTGAAGCTGCGGCCTGATGGCGGCAGATACGCGATGATCTCCGGCGGGCCGGGTGCGGAGAACCTGGCCGAGCGGGTCGACGGCGTGCGTGAGGCACTCAAGGGCTCGAAGTGGACCGAGGTCGGGGGCTCGCCGACCTTCTGCAACGACGATCCCGCGCTCGGCGTTCAGCAGATGAACGATCTGCGCACCGCTGCTCCCGACCTTGCAGCCATCATCCCGGTCGGTGGCTGGCCGATGTTCGCGCCCGAAGGCTTCAAGGCGTTCGCCAGCAAGAGCAAGAAGGACATGGACGCCGGCAAGTTCACGCTCGTCGTGGCCGACACCCTCAAGATGCAGCTTGAGCTTTTGAATGAGGGTTACGCAAATGCGCTGATCGGCCAGCGCCCGTTCGAAATGGGCGAGAAAGCGATGGACACGCTGCTTGCCATCAAGAAAGGCCAGAAGGCGCCGCCGATCATCCACACCGGTCTCGACGTTGTGACAAAGGACAACGTCGCGGCGATGCTGAAATAGGCGCGCAGGCAGCCCGAGCGGAACGGCATGGTTCCGGGCCCGTGCTCGCGGCCGACCGACATCGGTATCCCGCTGGGCAGATCCCGGCGGCCATCATCAATGGTGCCGCCATCGCATTTGACGAACGCTAGGGAACTATGTGGGTCCCGGTCTCGCCGGTCAGCGCGCCCATTGCGCAATTAAGATGGCTGATGATCGCGCGCTTTCCACCACCTTCGAGAAAGCGGATGGCGGCATCGACCTTGGGCCCCATGCTTCCCGGCGGAAAATGGCCCTCGCGATGATAGGCCTTGATCTGCGCCAGGCTGACCTGATCCAGCTCCCTCTTGTCGGGCTTGCCAAAATTGATCGCGACGCGGGGCACCGCGGTCAGGATCAGCAGTTCCTCGATGCCAAGCACGTTGGCGATATGGGCTGAGGTCAGATCCTTGTCGATCACTGCCGGCACGCCGGTGCGCACGCCCCGTTCGTCGCGGATCACGGGCATACCGCCGCCGCCGCCTGCGATAACGATCGTGCCGCGCTTGACCAGCGCGTCGACCAGCGAAATGTCGCAGACATGTTTGGGTTTCGGAGACGGCACGACATGGCGCCAGCCACGCCCGGAGTCCTCGCGCATTTTCCAGTTCAACTCGGCGCTGATGCGCTGGGCTTCCTGCTCGGTGAAAAACGGTCCGACGAACTTGGTCGGATTGGCGAAGGCGGGATCGTTGGCGTCGACCTCGACCTGGGTCAGCAGGCTGGCGACGTGCCGGCCGTTGCCATGCGCACGCAAGACGTTCTCAATCGCCTGCATCAGAAGATAGCCGATGCCACCTTGGCTGTGTGCGACGCAGATGTCCATCGACATCGGCGGGATCCGGCTCATCGTCAGCATCTGGCGCATCATGATCTTGCCCACCACCGGCCCGTTGCCGTGGGTGATCACCAGTTCGTTGTCGAGTTCGGCGAGCGGCAGCAGCGCCTCGGCCGTATGCTGGGCGACCGCCTTCTGCTCGTCCGAGGTGCCCCTGATGTCTTCGGGGTGGACGGCATTGCCGCCGATCGCGATCACGAGACGGCGCGGGACCTCATTGAGTGTTCGCATAGCGCGGCATCCTGACGTCGTTGACGGAAAAAGCGAGAGCAAGGTCGCAGGCCTGGGCATTCGACGGCGCCACCACGATGCCGGCGTCCTCGAGCAGCCTGATCTGCGCCGAACGCACTTGGCGATCGAGCTCGGTCCCCGTCACTGACGCAACCAGGACCGGCGCGTCATCCGCGCGGCCCGCCGCGACAGCCGCAAGATGCGCAGCCGGATTGTCATGTGCGCCGTATCCGATCACGAGATCGAGCAGGATGACGGCGACCGCGGGATCGGCCAGCGCCGCCCGCAACGCATCGTCGCGCACCGAGGGATCGATCATCGGATGCGGCCGGCCCTGGGTATATTCGTCGGCCCCGAGGTCGACGATGCGGTCCCTCCCCTGCGCCTCCGGCTCACCGAAATGCGGGACGCCGGGAATAGCGGCGTTTGATGCCACCTTGCGACCGCCCGCGGCAAGGATCACCTGCGCCTCGGCGCAGAGCGTGCCGCCGGCGAACAGCCCTTCGATCCGCTGCGCCGCCTTGCGTCGCGGCGGCAAACGCGCAGCCACGGCGGCAGCGTCGAACTTGCCGCCAATGCTCCGGCCGTTGCCCAGGACTTTTTCGGCCGCTTCCCTCAATGTAGTCGCAAAGCGTGCATTTGGCGGCAGGTCCTCCGCGGCGGCGCCGATGAAGCACACTGTGTAGGGCTTCGAGCTCCGGCCGATCCGGCCAAGCACGGCCCTGGCGACGTCCGGATGCGGCGGCTTGGAGATGAGCACGACGCGATCGGTCTCGGGATCGGCATCGAGGGCGTCGATCGCCATCAATGTCGTGATGCCGCCAATCTCCTTCTTCAAATCCCGTCCGCCGACGCCGATGGCGTGGGAAATTCCTTCGCCCGCCTCGGACAGCAGGCACGACACCTCCTGCGTACCGGTCCCCGATGCGCCGATGATCCCGATCCTCCCACGCTTCAGCCGGTTGGCGAAGGCGAGCGGCGCGCCGCCGATGACCGCCGTGCCGCAGTCCGGTCCCATCATCAAGAGGCCCGCTTCGCGCGCCTGCTGCTTCAGCGACAATTCATCCGCAATCGAGACATTGTCGCTGAACATCAGGACATGAAGTCCGCGGTTCAGCGCCTTGCGCGCTTCTGCCGCGGCGAACTCGCCGGGAACGGAGATCAGGGCGAGGTTGGCGGCGGGTGCGGCCTTGACGGCCGCGGCAATGCTGCGCGGCCGCCACGCCGCTTCGCCCGTGCTGCTCGTCTTGGGGCGATCGAGCGCCTTTTGCGCTTCGGCAAGCGCGACGCGTGCCGCCGCTTCGCTCTCGGCCTTGATCGCGAGGATCAGATCATTGCCCTGCGCGATCACCTCGCCATCGAGCAATCCGGCGTTGCGCAAGATCGCCTGGTTGGACGGCGTGCCCATCATCAGCGCGGCTTCGATGACGCCCGCCGCCGACGCGATCTCGCGCGACAACCGCATCAACGCCACCGAGTCGAGATAGAAGCCCTTGCGAATTTCGTTCAGGACAAACGCGCTCATGACACCCCCAGATCTTCCGCAATGGCGAGGACGGCCTGCCGGAAGCAGGCCATCGGCGCCCGCACCACGCCGGCGCCGACCTGGCCGATGCCGGGGTCGCGATGCGCGATGCCGGTGTTGATGACCGGTGCAAGGCCGGTATCCACCACCAGGCGAACGTCGATGCCGGTCGGCACGCCGGCAAAGTCGAGCGCGGGGATCGTCCATTCCGGATTCTGCCCGACGGTGATTTCACTCATTGCCCGCGTGAAATTGCCCGCCGACGACGGTGCGCCAGCGCCGATGAAGCCGGCAACTGCCGGAGCTGCTGCCATCGCGAAGCCACCAAGCCCGACCGTCTCGACGATCGCAGAGTCGCCCATGTCGGGATTGGCATCCTTGCGCGAATAGCCCGGGAAATAGAGCCCTTCCGGCATTTCCACCGGCGCCGTGAACCAGCGATCGCCCAATCCGCTGACGCGGACCCCGAAGTCGGTTCCGTTGCGGCACATCGCGGTCACCACCGTCGAACCGCGAATCCCGCTGGCGGGATCGGTCAGCGCCTTGCCCATCGCCATCGCGATGTTGAGAAAGAACTGATCGTTCTGCGCGATGAAGCCAATGCAGCTTGCGAGAACCTCGTTGTCGCTCGAAGTGCGCGCCAGCGCCGACCCGATCTCGCGCAGGAACACGCTGGAGCAAGCCAGGTTGCGCTGGTGCATTTCGTCGCCCATCGAGAGCCCGCGCGCGATGATCGCCTTCAGATCGATCCCGCCATGCGCGCGGATCGCCCTGGCCAGCACCGGCCCGAATACGTCACGCAGCCAGCCGAGGCGGGCCAGCACGCTATCGTCATTGCCGCCGAAGCGCATGACCTTGCCAAGGCCCTCGTTGATGGCGCAGTAGGCGCGGTTGCCGTATTTGACGTTCTCGACGACGAACACCGGCATGGAGACCGTGGTCATGCCGGTCATCGGACCGACCGCGCCGAAATGATGGTTGGGGTGGAAGGCGACGCCGCCGCCGGCCGCGAGTTCGAAGGCGGCTTCAAGATCCGGAGCCCAGCCTTCGAACACGATGGCGCCTGCCACCGCGCCACGCATCGGACCGCACATTCGGTCCCAGGTGATCGGCGGCCCGGCATGAAGGATCATGCGTTCCTTCAACCCTTCCAGCACGTCGCGTGCCGGAACGATATCGATCAGCCTGGGCTCACCCTCGAGGATGCGGGCCAGCGCCTGCTTGTTGGCGTCTTCGATCAGCTTCATGGCCGCACTCTCACGTACCGAGCTTGGCGAGCAGTGCCGCCATTTCGGGATCGCCGTCGGCGGGCGGCGTCCAGTCGACCTGCACGACCTCGACATCGCAGTCCCGCAAGTCCTTCACAAAGCCTGCCAGCCCGACGTTCACCACGCTTGGCTTGCTCATCAACAAACGCCCGCTCGGCGTCCCTTCCTGCTTGGTCACCACTTGCGGCCTCCCGAGATCCGATGCATCGATCTTAGTAAGAAAATTTTTACTTTGTCAAACACGCGCGACCAGTCGTCCAATTCCCGTCGCGGCGCATGATCGTCTAGGCCCCTGCGATTGATCGCGTCGGCGGGCCGTTGCCGGTGAGGCCGGCATGATGCAGCGCGCTGTCGTTGAGCAGCCGGCACTCGATCGCGCGCAACACCATCAGCGCACCTGCAAACGCATCCAGTCCAGAGCTTTGCCCGATCCGCGACAGCGCCGCGACCGCGGACTTGATACGATCGACCCGTCCGCCAATCGTCGCGTCGATGGCTTCATGGAGCGCCGCCGCCGCGAAGCCGAGCACGGCACTGTGCAGGTGGGCGGCACTGATCTGATTGGTCCGGCCGAGATGCGCGCGACAGGTCTTCCACAGCGCGTCGCGCGTCGCGAGACGGCCGAGGTTGGCGAGCGCGACCAGCGCGCCGCCGATCAAGTCGTCGCCGGATGGCGTGAGCCCGGGACCAAGTCCGATCAATTCGACGATCTCCGGGTAGTCACGCGGTACGCATCGCTCTCCGCGAAGCCCGGCCTCGATCAATTGCTTGAGCGCGGCGAGCGCCGGCGCCGCGGCAGCGAGCACCCGCGACGGCCTTGTGGGCGGCTCCGCGCCACCCGAGGCGGCCAGCCCCTGCTCGACCGGCAAGCGACGCCAGACCTGATCGACCATCGCAAGCCCTGCCCGCAAACTGTCGACCGTCCATTCCGGCGAAGGCGGCGGCGCCCATACGGAGGCCGTCTCGAAACCGGCAAACCGCATACCGTCGACGAGCAGCATCGTGTCGACGATCGCAACCTCTTGTCCGGGAACGAGCAGCCGCGGCTCGATCCCGGTGCACCGAAGATGCAGCGGGCCGGAGCCGAGGTCTTTGACACCGATGCAGATCCAGCAGTCGTCGAGCACCGCATAAAGGCTGCGCTCGAACACCGCCGCAATACGGCCGCGCCGTCCGCTGCGCAGCGCGCGGCGCGCAAGCACGCCGACCTCGATTACGGCACCGCCGTCGAATCGTTCAGACACGGGCGCGCCGGGCAGGTCGCGAAACGTATTGCCTGGCCGCATCACACCGATCTCCTGCTGCGCAACCATGGCGTCAGGACGTGAGCACGGCGGTTCGCGGCACGCTACTCCCGTGGGCCTCTCCGCCGAGATAGGCGGCTTCAAGCGAGGGATCCTCCGCGATGATTTCGGCCGCACCGCTCTTCAGGATGGTGCCGGTCTCAAGCAGATAGGCCCTGTCGGCAAGCGCAAGGGCTTGCCCGGCCATCTGATCGACCACGATCAGGGTCATCCCCTCCACGCGAAGCTGCTCGAACGAGGCGAACAACTCGTCGACGACAAGCGGCGCCAGTCCAAGCGACGGCTCGTCAAGCATGAAGACCTTGGGCGCGGTCAGGAGCCCACGCGCGACTGCGAGCATCTGCTGCTCGCCGCCCGACAAAAGGCCCGCGCGATGGTTGATACGCTCCTTCAGGCGCGGAAAGCGGGCAAACATCGCGTCGATCTCCGCGTCGAGTTCGAGACCCTTGCGTGCGAAAGCGCCGAGCTGCAAGTTCTGCCGCACCGTCAGCTCGGGAAACACCTGCCGTCCTTCGGGTACCAGCACGATGCCGGCCCTGGCGCGGATATGCGCCGGCATCTTGTCGACGCGGGCGCCGGACAGCCGGATCTCGCCGACCGACCGCGGTGGTTCGAGACCGGCAATCGAGCGCATCAGGGTGGTTTTGCCCGCTCCATTGGCGCCGAGTACGGCGATGGCCTCGCCGGGCGCGACGGCAAGGTCGATCCCACCGAGCGCCCGCGACAGGCCATAGAAGGCATCGAGCGTGCGGACTTCGAGCGCCGTGCCTTGTTTTGCCGGGCGCGTCGCGCGGCGCCGCTCACCCGACGGCGCATCGCCGAGATAGGCCTTGCGGACCAGCGGATCGTTGCGGATCGCCGCCGCATCGCCGATCGCGATGCGCTTGCCGCCATCGAGAACGACGATGAGGTCGCTTAGCGACATGATCATCGGCATGTCGTGCTCGACGATGATGACCGCGATCCCGGTCTCCGCGATGCGACGGAGCAGAACCGTCAGCCGCTGCTTGTCGCCCTTCGAAAGACCCGCGGCCGGCTCGTCGAGCAACAGGACCTTCGGACGCAAGGCGAGCGCCCTCGCGATCTCGACCAGTCGCTTCTCACCATGGGGCAGCGCGTCCGCGCGTCTGCTCAAATCGCCGTCGACACCCGCAAAGCGCAACAGCGACCGTGCAAGGCGCTCCTGCGCGTCATTGTGCAGCGCCGACACGATGTTACCGAGCTTGCCGGCCGTCGCCGCCAGCAGGACATTCTCGATGATCGAGAGCGAGCCGAAGAGCTGCGTCGTCTGGAACGTTCGCGCCACTCCGACACGCGCAAGCTGGTGCGACGGCAAGCCGGTGACGTCGCGGTCGCCAAGCTTCACAGTGCCGGATTTCGGGCGGTAGAAGCCGCAAAGCAGATTCAGCGCGCTGGTTTTCCCCGCACCATTTGGGCCGATGACGCTGATTACCGTGCCGGGTTCGGCGGTAAACGAGACGTCCTGCACGGCGCGGACACCGCCGAACGAGATCGAGAGGTTTGCGACGTCAAGACGCGACGCGCTGCTGGTTCCGATGCTGAGGTCGGCGACCGGCTCGACGGCCCCCGCGCCCGTATCGGCCTTCGATCCCGCCGGCAGGAACCTTGCAGCGAATTGCTCGATCAGCCCCATGATGCCCGAGGGCGCGACCCGCAGCACGGCGAAGAGCAACACGCCAAAGGCAAGCAGACGATACTCCGCGAGATCGGACAGCATTTCCGGCAGCAGCACGACGAGCGCCGCCCCGATCACCGGCCCCAGCGCCGAGCCGGCGCCGCCGACCATGACGCCGAACAGCAGCAGGATCGATTGCAGAAAGGGGAACGAACTTGGACTGATATAGCCCTGGAGGGGCGCAAATAGCGCCCCCGCCAACGCCATCGCTGCCGCCGAGATGATGAACGCCACGGTGCGGACCCGCACGAGATCAATGCCGATCGAGCGCGTCGCAACCTCGGTGTCGCGGGCGGCACGCATGGCGTAGCCCCAGCCGCTGCGCTTCAAGCGCTCGAACAGGATGAGGCCGGCGAACACCAACACGACGCCCGCGATCGCCAAATGCCGCTCCGACAGCGGAAAGCCGAACACCTGCGGCGGCGCGGTCAGGATCAGGCCGTTGCCGCCGCCCGTGAGGTCGCGCCACTCGATCGTGCCGTGCTCGACGATGAAGCCGAAGGCGATTGTCACCATCGCGAGATATGGACCTCGCACACGCAAGGCCGGCATGGCGAGCAGGCCACCGACGACGCTGACAAGAGCAATCGCTGCAGCCGTCGCCGCAAGATAGGGCCACCCTGCCTTCTCCATCAGGAGCACGGTCGTATAGGCCCCGATCGCCATGAAACCGATGTGGCCGAGCGAGATCTGCCCTGCGAGACCGAGCAGCACGTTAAGGCCGATGCAGGCGATCGCCGTCAGCGAGATGGTCGCGACCAGGAATACGCCGTAGCTGTCGGCAACGGCGGCATAGAGGATGGCGGCCGCGAGTGCCGCGACGGCGGCGAGAACGGAGACGCGAGAGGTCATACCTTTTTCACTCCGGCTCGGCCGAGCAGCCCGTGGGGGAGGACGACAAGAATCGCGATCACCGAGGCGAATGTGATGATCTGGGTGTAGACCGACCCCAGATAGTTGGTCGCGAACACCTCGATCAGGCCGAGGCAGAGCCCGGCCAGCATCACGCCCCAGGCGCTGCCGAGACCGCCGATGATCGCCGCCGCGAAGGCCTTGATGCCGAACAGCGTGCCCATTTCCGAGGACACGTTGAACAGGGGCGCGATCAGCAGCGCCGCAACCCCGGCCAGCATCGCCGAGACCGCGTAGCTTGCCGCGATGGCGCCGCTGACGTTGATGCCCATCAGACGCGCGGCGTTCGGGTTCTGGACCACCGCGAGCATGGCGACGCCGTGACGCGTCCTGCGACTGAGCAGATGAAGTGCCAGCGCCAGCAGCAATCCGACCACGGGAATCAGGAGTTGCAACGGATAGACGCCCGCGCCCTCGACGATCTGGATCGGCTTGGCCGCCAGGACGGACGGAAAGCTGCGCGGCTCCTTGCCGAAGACGAACATCATCACATTGTCGACGATGATGCCGACCGCAACGGTCGCCATCAGCCAGTTGTCGGAGCCGCGCTGCACGAATGGCCGAACCGCAAAGCGCTCAATCAGCAGGCCATAGACCGCGCAGACGAGCAGAACGGCGGGAATGCCGGCCGCCGCCGGCCAGCCCCACAGCACGAGGAAGAAGTAGCCGGCAACGGCTCCCAGGGTCATCGAGCTGCCCTGGGAGAAATTGACCGTGCCGGAGACGGCGTAGGTAACGTGGAAGCCAAGCGCAAGCAGCCCGTACATGCTCCCAAGCGCCAGTCCTGTTATCACCGCGGGAAGAAATGACATCGATGACCACCCTGCTTGTTTGTCGGACGATCTCGCGCGGTCAGTTCCGTGCGAACGGCATGATGTGGTTGTCCTCGAACCGCGCCCAGATGTAGTCGCCCGCCGTCAGCGCATCGTGCTTGTCCTGCGCGAACGGCTTCTCGTAGGTCTTGATCAAGCCATCCACGCGATCGATGGCGTAGAAGCCGTCACGGACGGCGGTCGGTTCGGTGCCACCGGCCTTTTCGATCGCTCGCGCAATGACCAGGATGGAGTCGTAGGCGTTGGCCACGCCAACCGCCGGCGTCACGTCCGCAGGCCCCTTGATGTCCGAATACTTCGCCTGAAGGGCCGACATCACCCGCTTGCCGACCGGCGACAAGTTCCCGAAGAAGCTGTAGGTCTGGACGAAGATCACGTTCTCCGCGCTCGGCCCGGCGAGCTCGGTGAAGCGGCCGCCGGCCGGCCCCCAATGCGAGACGATCGGCGGCGCCCAGCCCATACGGTCGAGCGATTTCACCACCTGGGAGGACGGTCCGACGTTGCCCACCAGGTAGAGCGTATCGGCGCCCGCCTGCTTCAGCCGCGACAGCTGGGAAACGACATCGACGTCGTTGCCTTCAAACTTCTCGACGCCGGCAGGCTCGATTCCTGCGGCCTTCAATGCCGCCTTCAGGCCATGCTCGTTCGACTCGCCCCAGGGATTGTTGACCAGGATGAGCCCGGGCTTCTTCGCATTGTACGTCTTGCGCGAGAACTGGACGATCGCCTTATCGACCTCATCGTCCATGGCCGAGACGCGGAACACGTAGTTGGACGGGGCGCCGTTCCGCGTGATGTTGGTCCCGGCGGCCCATGGCACCACGAACGGCACCTTGACGTTGTTGACGAACGGCACGATGGCGAGCTCGACCGGCGTGTCGAGGCCGCCGACCAGGACCGCGACCTTCTCGCGCTGAATCAACTCGCGCGCCGCGATCAGCCCTTTGGCCGGATTGCTCTCGTCGTCGCGGCGGACGAGCTCGAGCGGACGTCCGAGCACGCCGCCCTTCGCATTGATTTCCTCGATGGCGATCGTCGCTCCGCGGGTGAGCGCCTCGCCGGCGCGCGCCGACTGTCCCGACAGGGCGGTCACCAGGCCGATCTTGATCGGTTCGGCCGCGCGCGCGCCGAACGCGAACGGCAACGCGGCCAGCAGGATCGTCGCAGCGGCGTGCCAAGCCGGCCAACGACGCGCAGGTCCGGACGAAACTATGCTCCTGAAGTTCATGTTCGGTGTTCCTCCGCTGATGGCGGCCTCGGCATCGAAGCCGCCAGTTCCTCCGCTGCCGCTTATGCGCGGACTTGACGGAAGTAAAAACTTTCTTCAAAAATATTCCGATGTCAAGCGAGCGATCAACCGCGCGGGGAAGATTCCGATGGACCCAAGGAATGTCGAGGCCGGCGACGTGTTGATCTCGATCGCGGAAGATGGCGACCGCCTGTCGCGCAGGGAAGCCGTGCTGCGCTCGGATTCTGTCGGACCGGTCCTCGCCGCTCACGGACGCTATCGCTACAGCGCGATCGGGCAACGCCCGGATTTCAATTGGCCGCAAGGGCGGCGGCTTGCCGTCTACGTCGGTCTCAACCTCGAGCATTTCGCATTCGGCGACGGGCTCGGTGCCGAGCTCTGCCCCGGCGGTCCGCATCCGGACGTCCTCAACTATGCCTGGCGCGACTATGGCAACCGTGTCGGCGTGTGGCGCCTGATCGAGCTGTTCGACGAGCTGAAGCTGCCGCTGTCGGTGCTCGCAAACAGCAGCATCTATCACTACTGCCCTGAAGTCATGGAGGCATTTCGCGCCCGCGGCGACGAAATTGTCGGTCACGGCCGCACCAATTCCGAGCGCCAGGGTGTGCTTGCGCCCGACGAGGAGCGGCAATTGATCGCGGAAGCGACCGATGTCATCGCGCGAGCCGAAGGGCGGCCGCCGCGCGGCTGGCTGGGGCCCTGGATTTCGCAATCACAGGTCACGCCCGATCTGCTGGCCGAAGCAGGCTACGAGTACCTGCTCGACTGGTGCATGGACGATCAGCCGGTGTGGTTCTCGACGCGGAACGGCGGCCGCATCCTTTCAGTGCCTTATCCGCAGGAGTTGAACGATATCCCTTCGATCGTCGGTCGCAAGGACTCCGGCGAGCAGTTCGCCGCCATGATCACCGAGACGTTCGAGGAGATGCTGGCACAGTCGAAAAGGCAATCGCTCGTCATGGGAATTGCGTTGCACCCCTATCTGGTCGGCCAGCCGCACCGCCTACGTCCGCTGCGGCGCGCCCTGCAGACAATCCTGGCGCGGCGTGACGAGATCTGGATCACCACCGCCGGAGGTATAGCCGCATTCTCGCGCGCGCTGCCCGATGGCATCGTCCCAACATGATGAAAACGAATCGGGCCCCGATCGCCTCGCCATTGCGACGAACCGGAGACGACCAGTGAGCACTGCCGACACGCTGTTTCGAAACGCCCGATTGGTCGATGGGCGCACCGTCGATATCGCCGTGCGCGATGGCCGCATCACCTCGATCGCGTCGCAATCGCCGGTCGCGGCCGGCGAAACCCTTGATCTGGCCGGACGCCTGGTGTTGCCGGGGCTGGTCGATGGTCATATCCACCTCGACAAGGGCTTCGTCGGCGACGATTGGAAGTCCCACCGCCCCTGCACCGCCGGTTTCAGCGTGCGCGAGCGCGTCAAGTTCGAGAAGGAGGCGCTTGCCGGCGCGAGGCCGATTGCGGTGCGGGCGGCCGCGCTGATCGACCTCTGCGTCGCGCACGGCACGACCTGGATGCGCAGCCACGTCGATATCGACCTTCAGGTCGGGTTGCGCAATCTCGAGCAGGTCATGGCGGCGCGTGACGCGCACCGCGACAAGGTGTCGGTCCAGATCGTCGCCTTTCCGCAAAGCGGCATCGTGACGTCGCCGGGCGTGGCCGGATTGCTCGACGAGGCGGTTCGCGCCGGCGCGGACCTGGTCGGCGGCCTCGATCCGGCGGGTTACGATGCCGACATCGACGGGCATCTCGACGTCATCTTCGGCATTGCCGATCGGCGCGGGGTCGGCATCGACATTCACCTGCATGACGGCGGCTTGCTCGGTATTTTCGAGATCGAGAACATTGCACGTCGGACCAAGGCCCTCGGGCTCGGCGGCAAGGTCACGATCAGCCATGCCTATGCTCTCGGCGAGGTGCCGCGAGACGTGGTTCAGCGCACCGCGCAGCTGCTCGCCGAGGCCGGGGTCGCGATTTTGACCAACGCGCCCGGAGCGCATGCGTTTCCGCCGGTGTTGCTGCTGCGCGATGCCGGCGTCAATATATTCGCCGGCAATGACAACATCCGCGATTCCTGGTGGCCCTACGGCGACGGCGACCTCCTGGAGCGCGCCATGATCGTCGGCTACCGCTCCGGCTTCAGCACCGATGCCGACCTGGCGGCGGCCTTCGACATGGTGACCACCAACGCCGCGCAGGCACTCGGCCTCCCGGACTATGGGGTGGCCGAGGGCGCGGCGGCGGACTTCGTCGTGATCGACGCGCAGCACGTGCAAGAGGCCGTGGTGGCCCGGCCCAGGCCGCGCGACGTCTACAAGAATGGGCGCCTCGTCGCGCATGGCGGCACGGTCGTGACGTCGGCGCGTTGATGTGGATGTGGAGACCGGAACATCGGGAAGGTTACCCCTTGACGAGCCACCGCAATAGCGATCTCAATCCCGCGAGCCTGCACGGCAGGGCCCCGCATCCCGTTGAACATGATGGGCGGGGGCATATTGTCCGCGCTGGGCTCGTACAACCTGAGAAAAGCTTGTCCCGTGACTGAAACGACAGCATCGACCAGCCCGGCCCGCAGCGCCACACGCGGCAGACGGGCACGCGATTCCGCGTTGACCAAGGAAGCGATCCTGCACGCGGCGACGTTCGAATTCTGCCGCAACGGCATTGGCGGAGCTCGGGTTGAAGCCATCGCGAAACGCGCCAAAGCCAACATGCGGTTGCTGTACGCCTATTTCGGCGACAAGAACGGCCTTTATCTCGCCGTGCTCGAGCACGTCTACACCGAGATCCGCGCGGCCGAACAGCAACTCAAGCTCGACGACCTCGATCCGGTCGCGGCCATGCGCGAGCTGATCAACTTCACGTTCACCTTTTTCGGAGCGCACCAGAACTATATCGCCCTGATCAACAATGAGAACCTGCAGCGTGGGCGTAACCTGCGCAAATCGCGCAAGATCGCCGACCTCACGCTACCCTTGGTCGCGAGCATCGAAAATATCCTTCGCCGGGGCCTTGCCGTCGGGCCGTTCCGCAGCGACGTCGATCCGGTTCAGCTCTACGTCACGATCACGGCCATGAGCTATTTTCATGTCTCCAACCGCTACACGCTGTCGGCGATGTTCGACAAGGATCTGGGAGAGCCGGACTGGCTGGAGAAACGTCGCCACCACGCGCTGGACGTGATCATGACCTGGTTGACGGCGACGGCGGCCGCAAGCGAGGGAAAACGGAAATCGTCCGCAGCCAGAACACCGGCCGGCGCCGCACGCTAGCTCGCGCGCGGCAAATTCCGAACAGTCTGCGGGTGAGCGCTAAGGGTGCTCGCTTCACCGGGCAGCGACGACGCCGTCGCTGCGGGGATCGCTGGCGCCCTCGAGCAGTCCATCCGGGTGCCAGACGATTGCGCCGGCGTGGCCCATGAATTCCTCGAACGCCCCGACCACCTGGATGTCGTGGCCGAGCGCCCGCAGCGCGTCGATGACGGCAGGATCGAAACGCGATTCGATCTTGAGATTGTTGTTCTCCTCGCCCCATGTGCGACCGAGCAGCCAGCGCGGCGCGGTCACTGTCGACTGAAGATCCTGACCGTGCAACGCGTAGCGGGTGAAGATCGCCGCCTGGGTTTGCGGCTGCCCTTCGCCGCCCATCGTGCCGTAGGACAACAGCCGGCCGTCGCTGAGTTCAGCCATTGCGGGCTGAATGGTGTGGAACGGCAACCGCCCAGGTTCCAGGCGGTTGATATCGGTCTCGGCGAGACCGAAGCTCGTCCCACGGTTCTGCCAGGTGACCCCGCTTTGGGGCAGGATGACGCCCGAGCCGAACTCCCAATAGATGCTCTGAATGAAGCTGACGCTAAGGCCGTTCCGGTCGGTCGCAGCGAGCCAGACCGTATCGCCCTGGGCCGGCGGGTCAGGCCAGCGCGCTGCATGATCGACGGCGACCGTCTTTTCGAGCGCCGCAATGGACTCGTCGGTGAGAAACTCGGCCGCCGACCGCGCCATGTAGTCGGGATCGGTCACGTAGCGATTGCGGATGCGGAACGACGCCTTCGTGCTCTCGACCAGCCGGTGCAGATGATCGACCCCGTCCGCCTCCTTCGCCATGCGCCGGGCATAGAGCGCAAGAATCAACAGCGAGGCCAGGCCCTGCGTCGGCGGCGGCATGTTGAACACCTTGTGCCCGGCCACATCGACCGACAGCGGTGTCACCAGCGTGGCTTGATGCTGCTCCAGATCGAATAGGCGGAGCGGGCTGCCGAGCCGTTCGAGATCAGCGGCCATCGAACGCGCCAGGTCGCCGCGATAGAAATCGGAAAGGCCGGCTTGCGCCAGCTGCCGCAACGTGTCTGCCACGCGCGGCTGCCGCAACCGCGCGCCGACTGCAAGCGGAACGCCCTGCGGCAGATAGACATCGGCAAAGCCCGGCACATCCTGCAGCTCAGCGCGCTTCTTCGAGGTGTTGTCGTGCAGGGTCTGGGTCACGGCGACGCCATCGGCGGCGTAGCCGATCGCAGGTTCGAGCAGCCGCGACAGCGGCATGCGCCCCCCATGACGATCGCGGCTGAGCTCATAGGCCTTCTGCCAGCCATCGACGGTCCCGGCGGCGGTGAGTGCCGCGAGCGGTCCGCGGCTTGGGATGGTGCTGCAGCCATGCTCGCGATACCAGGCGCGGCTGGCGGCCTTCGCCGACCGTCCGCACGCCTGGATTCCGACCGGTGCGGAGCCCGCCCGGCCGACCAGCCAGAAGCTGTCGCCGCCGAGGCCGTTCATATGGGGATAGACCACCGCGATCGTGGCAGCGGACGCAATCATCGCCTCGACCGCATTGCCGCCTTCGGAGAGGACGGCGAGCCCGGCCTGCGCCGCAAGGTGATGCGGCGCGGTCACCATTCCGCTATAGCTTCGCTTGGTCTGCAGCATCAACGCGTTCTCCGAAAGCAGCAGCTTGTAATAATATTCTTACTTACATTGTCAAGCAGCCGTCGCCTCGCCGCGGCTGCGCGAACGGCTGGCGGAGGTGCCGCGCGAGGTGGATCAAGGCGAAGCGGAAATCGGCCGCGCAAAGCTGCGCGTCAGCGGCAGCGGGGCGGGTCGCCGAATTCCCGGAGGCCCTGAATCTGTTCCGAAAAAGATGCAAAAAATGTAGTCTCCCGAACCATGGCGACGATCCACGAATTCGGCCCCTACCGCCTCGACGCGGAAGCCGTGATGTTGTTTCGAGAGTCCGAACCGGTCGCGCTCGGGCGGCGCGCGGTGACGCTGCTTCGCCTGCTTGTCGAGCAGGCCGGAACGCCGGTTTCCAAGGACGCATTGATGCAGGCGGCGTGGCCGGGGCTTGCGATCGAGGAGAGCAACCTGACGGTGCAGATCGCCGCTCTGCGGCGGGTATTTGCCGACGTAGAGGGCGGCGCGACCTGGATCGAGACCCTGCCGCGCCGGGGCTACCGCTATGTCGGGCCACTGGTCGCTGCCGAATCCGGCGCCGGCCTGCCCACCTCGCCGGCACCGACGGTGCCGGATGGGCCGTCGCTTGCGGTGCTACCGTTCTCGAATCTCAGCGGCGATGCCGCGCAGGAATATTTTTCCGACGGAATCACGGCAGACATCATCGCCGAACTGTCGCGCTTCCGCTCGCTGTTCGTTGTCGCCCGCCACTCCAGCTTCGCCTACAAGGGCAAGACGCCCGAGATCAAGCGAGTCGGCCGCGAACTCGGCGTCAGGTACGTGGCCGAAGGAAGCGTGCGCAAGATCGGCAGCCGGATGCGGGTGACCGTCCAGCTTCTCGATGGCGCCAGCGGTTACAATCTCTGGACCGAGCGCTACGACCGCGAACTCGAGGACATCTTCGCCCTGCAGGACGAGATCGTCCGCGCAATCGTCGCAGCCCTTCCGGGCCGGCTCGAGGACGCCGGCCGCGAGATCGCCAGACGCAAGCCGACCCCGAGCATCACCGCCTATGACCTGGTTCTGCTGGGCAACGAGCGGTGGCGTCAATTGACGGTGAAGGGCATGGCGGAAGCCAGGCAGTTTTTCCGGGACGCCGTCGCGCTCGATCCGCAATATGCCCGCGCTCACGTCAACATTGCCTGGACTATCGTCTGCGACGTGTTTCTCGAATCGCCCGGCATGGCGAAGCTCGACGACGCGCTGAGCGAGATCGAGACCGCGCTCGACATCGACGGCGGCGACGCCTGGGCCCATGGCGTCTTCGCGCAATTGCTGTTCCTGCGTCGCGAGGACGCCAAGGCCGAAATCCATTTCAGCCGGGCTCTCGCGCTCAATCCAAACGACGCCGACGTCGCCGCCGTTTTCGCGAACATTCTGGTCTACTGGGGACGGTGGCGAGAGGCCCTCACATGGATCGGTGCGGCCAAACGACTGAATCCCTTCCCGCCCAATCTGTACCACTGGTACCACGCGCTCGCGCTCTATTCGGGGCGCCAGTACGATGAAGCAGTCAAGACGCTGATGGAGGCGCGGTCCCCCGACCGCTGGTCGCACAGTCTGCTTGCCGCCTGTTATGCGCAGATGGGTCGGCTCAGCGAAGCGCGATCCGAAGCCGAAGCGTTCGTCACGGAACGTTGTCGAGAAATGAGCGCGAACGGCGCAACGCCGCCAGCGAACACCCTCGATCTCGTTCGAGCACGGGCCGAAAGGTACAGAATTTCTGCCGAACGCGAGCACTTCCTCGACGGCTTGCGCAAAGCCGGCTTATCCGGCTGAGCCGTAACGAGGGTCACCACAGGCTGTTCGAAAATGACCGACAGCGGTGCTCCGCCTCGACTTGCTTCAACCTCAAATTCCTGAGCGCCGCGGCGGTCTGGATTGTGCAATGGGAGGATCGACGCTTGGCGTGGCGAGATTCATAGCCCGTGGTAGCGGGGGAGCGCTGCCGCCATTCCCAACACTCAGAAAAACGCCTCCAATGCGCGCTGTGCGGAAGCAGCTCTTCATAGAGGTCGAGGACGAAGGGGAGCGTCTCCGCGGAAAACCGCAGCCTCCGATCTTTGAATCTTTTGGATCTGGCCTGGGATCAGCTCAATCTGAGGAGATCGAGCATTGGAGAACTCCATGAAGGCGTCCGTGGTTTCGAATATTTGATTCACGAGCCCGCGATGCTCTGGTTCAATGATGGAGTAAATGTCGGGTTTGTCGCACCTCCACCATCCTGACCATAGTTCCGCTTTCTTCTCATTGGGATCAAAAATAAGGATGAGCGCCCCTCCGTCCTCATAGATGAGCTCAGCGGGCACGCAGCCGTGTTTGATCAGCGTTTGCAGAACGTGGCAGAACTCATAACCAAATACGTACACATCAGGCTTTAGCTTAACGACGATGGGTTGGTCTGCGTTATCGTACCCGAAGGAATCGGTGCTGCTTGGCGGTTTAATCACTTTGATGCTTCCCGCGCTTGCGCCATGAAGCTAATCGCTTAGCTGCCTGCGTGGATCAATGATCCTGGTTGGTCAGCCGATACATCAGGCGTTCACCTCGATACCCTTGAGGGCATTAGCCGTCCGTGCCCGACGCTCTGAGATACGCCGCTCTATGCCGCGCCGGCGATCGGGTATCGGAAGCTGCGAATCCCGCACGTTGCTCCTTCGCCGGACAAGAATTCGCCGATCAGCTACCCTGCGTTCCGTACCCACTTTTCGGTCGTCTCTCCGCACCACGCTTGCCGATCCGGCGATCGCTCTCTTCGGACGGGCGGCGTAAGCCCTGCGCGCCACCACTTCGCGGAGCGCCAGCCAGATGAACTCGCTGTTGGTGGAAAGATATCGCCGCCATAACTTGCGCGGCTCCATCATCAGGCGCCAGAACCACTCGAGACCGAGCGATTGGAATAGCCGAGGAGCGCGCCTGATAAAGCCGGCCAAGACGTCGAAGCTGCCGCCTACCCCCAGGATGACAGGAACTTGCAGCCGATCCCGATAGCGCTCGCTCCACACCTCCTTGAACGGGGACGGCAAGCCGATAAAGAGAATGTGAGCGCCGCTGGTTCTTATCTCATCGACGATAATTTCGTGCTCGTCCGGACCGAAGTAACCGTTCCGAAAACCAGCGATCTTCAGCTGCGGAAAACGCGCCTCGCAGACGCGCACGAGCTTCTCGACGACTTGCTGGTGCGCCCCTAGAAAATAGACACAAAGTCCGTTGGACGCGGCCCCCCTTAAAAGTCCTTCCATCAGATCGATGCCGGCCACGCGTTCCGGCATGCGTTGACCTGACGCTCGTATTGCCCAAACCACCGGCATACCGTCCGCCACCGTCATATCGGCCGCGGAGCATGCGTGCGCCAACTCCACGTCTCGCCGCATCATGCAGAGATGCGACGCATTGATCGTCATCACGATGTGAGAATTGTTCGAGCGGAGACAGATATCGACACAGCGCTGCGCCGCCTGATCGAGCGTAACCGCATCAAATTCGACGCCCAATAGGCTCGCGTGTTGCTTCATCTGCTCAACTCCCCTGCGGCGATTGCCGGCCGGCTTGCCACCGAGCCACTTGCTCGGCGTCCAGGCGAGCCGTGGCAGCTCGTTTACCCAGTCTCAGGCACGCGTGCTGATAGGTACGAAGAAAACGTCTGAACTCGGGGTCATTATAGCGCGGCAACCCCTTTGCCCAGCTGCTGAAGTAACCCCAAAGCATCGCGATGCTTCCGATGAACATTGGGTGCGCGCGAAGACGGGAAGCCGCCACCGCCAGATAGTAAAACGGCGAAGTGCCCATGAAATACTGACCGAAGCCAGCACGAATTCTGCCTGCCCAGATGCTCTTCTGGCTGGCCCCTTGCGGACGAAGGTGGACGAATCGAATTGGCTCTGAATCGACGCTCTCCGCGATCCAGCCCAGCATTCTGGCGCGGTGGCAATCGATGCCATCCCACATGACTTGTCGCACGAAACCGCCGATCTGCTCGAAGCACTCAACCCGATAGAACTTCGTCATTCCAACCGACATTTCGTCGCCGCAGATTTCGGGCACGAGATCGCCGGTTTGGGGATGAACGAACCAGGGTTTGCCTGAGGTCGTCCCGATACGTGGATTATCCTCCATTCGCTGCATCAGCAGTTCGAAGTAGCGAGGCGGCAGGTCGAGATCCATATCAAGCTTGCACAAATAGCCGAAGTCGCCGAGCGACACTTGATCGAGACCATCATAAAACGCCTCAATCACGCCGGGCCCTACCCGCCGATGGCCTCGGTCATGGCGGCGCACGACGCGCAGATAAGGCAACCGCGCCGCATACTCTTCCAGAATCCGTGGCGTCTCGTCGGTGGATCCGTCGTCAACGACGATCCACAGCGCAGGCGGCACCGACTGTTCAGCCACGCTGTCCAGCGTACGGCAGAGATAGGCTCCCTCATCGCGGCAGGGCGAAATCAGCACATACCTGCGCGGCGTGGCGCTGTGCGGAACACCTGAAGCGCGCCTGTCAAGCTCGTCCACAGGTCTACTCCCGGTAATATCCTTCGGACCTGACGCCATTTCTTGCCTCGATGGTTCTAAGCTCGACGGGATCGATCTGGTTGAGCACAATGGTCGACACGCGCTCACGGATGAGCTGCGTTACCGACAACGCTTCAAGCACGCTCGTGCGCTTGGTCTGACCGCATTCCACAACGAAGACGAACTCATCGATGAAGCGCTCGATCAGCCTTGCATCGACGACCGACATGATCGGCGCCACCTCCACCACAATGTAGTCATAGGACTTCCGTGCGACGGCGAGCAGGTTTTCCATTTCCCGCGAGCCCAGGAGTTCAGCAGCGTTGGGAATCCGAAGCGCGCAGGCATTCGGCAGGACATCCAGCCCCGAATGCGGTCGCTTGCAAACAAGCTCGCCAAGACGGGACGGATCTTCCAGCGCTTCGAAAAGCCCGACCTTCGCATCCGGGGACAGTGCAGTCGTGAGATTCCGGAGATGAAGGTCGGCATCGATCAACAGCGTGCGCGATCCAGAGGACGACAATATGAGCGCGGCAAGATTGGCGGCAACGACAGTCTTTCCCTCTTTCGAAACCGCCGACACGACGCCGATGACTTTGCCCCCGGTCGAGGCGGACGAACGGTCGAGCATCGCCTTCACATTGCGAAGACCTTCCGCGAAGCGCGAGAAGGGGACAGCAAGGACATGCTCCTCGATTGGCAATTGACCAGCATAGACGAAGGGCAGTCCGATGCACCGCATCTCGGTCACCTGTTCGACGGCCTTGGGCGTACGGAACACATCCGCCATCCATTCACGTCCGAAGGCAGAGCCTATGCCGAGAAACAGACCGAGAACAATGCTGCCTGCCGCCACGACGAGGGTTTTCTTGGAACTCTTTGTCAGCGGCGGAACCGCTCTCGTGATGATCTGCGCACTTTGGGCCGGAAGCGTCTCCGCCTGCGCCGCCTCGATCTCCTTATGCTTTTGCAGGAATCCGCTATAGAGATTGCGCAGCGCCTCGGCAGCGCTCTCGAGTTCGCGCAGCTGGCTTCCGGTTTCCGCGGAAAGCTTCGCGGCGGTGTCTTCGAGTTCAGTCTGTCGTGCCCTGGCGACTTCGTATTCGCTGGCGTAGGAATCGGTAATGCGCCCCTCGTCGGACCGAATGGCGGCGTCAACGCCGTTGAGCTGCGCACGAAGCTTGACGACAGCCGCGTGCTTGCGACCGACGCGAGCTTCCATCTCCGCAAGCCGAGACGCAAGATCGCGCTTCTGCGTGCGGAGACGTGCAAGTTCGCTGTTGTTGAGTGCGAAGTTGATGACCGCCGCTCGCTTGTCGTTGAATAGCGCGTCCGTCGACACGGCCGACGGAATCCCGTTTGCCTCTGTCCGCTTGATCCGGTCGAGACGCTCCTTTGCTTCAACTGCCGCGAACTTGGCATTCATCAGCTGGGTATTCAGACTTGCCAGGAGCTCGGTATCCTGAGCGCCAGTGCTGCTGAGATTGTTAGCCGTCTTGAAGTCCTGCAGCGCCTTGTCAGCATCGGCCACCTGCTTCTTCAGCTCGATCAGCCGCTCCTGCAGCCACTTACTCACCTTCTGCGTTGATTTCAGCTTTGCGTCCTGCAGGGACGCGAGATAGCTATCCACGATTCCGTTGGCGATCTTCGCGGCCTTCTCCGCGCTCTGCGACTCGACCGTTACGTTGATAACGTTCGCGACATCCTCACGTGCAACAGTCACCCGCTTCAGCAGAGATTCGAGCGCCGCTCGTTCAGCGGCTGCAGTGGCTTCCGCCGTGCTGGAGTTCCCGTCTGTGGCGCTGCCAAGTGCAGATCGCCCGGCAAACTCGCCATCACTGGCCAGACCCAGCGAGCGAATAACCGGAAGCAGGACCCTGTCTGATGACAGTACGTAGAGCTGACTGCCGACCTCCACTTCATCCATCGTCGGCTGATCTACGATCTTGTTCGTCTGCAGATAACGATTGAGACTTCGATCGATGAGGATGCGTGCACTGCTCTTGTAGGGCGCCTTCATGACCACAACGGAAGCCACGGCAACCACCAGCCCAATCAACAGCCCGATAACGGGCAACCGCCATTCGCGGCGCAGAACGTCGACAATGTCCCATAAGCCGAAAGCGGGACGGCCCGCCGCAGGCGGACCATAGTCTTCCGCAAGTGGCTGGCCGTATTCCTGAATAACCAATTGATTGGTTCTGGTGTCCATGGCTTCGTTTGATCAGTGGGCCGGTTGGGGAACCGGCGACGGCGGTTTCGTATGCATCTCGGCATTCGACAAAAGATTGACGCTCGCTATGCCATCAGCTGGATGTTTCGGCCGACGGACATTCAGAAGATCATGCACGATCAGTTTGCTGGCGCGCCCCTCACCGAACGGATTGGCACCGAGAGACATGGCTTCGTGCTCCGCTGGCACATCGAGCAGGCGCTCGACGCCTGCAACAATGCGAACCGGGTCGGTGGTGACCAGGCGAGCGACGCCGGCGTCAACGGCCTCCATGCGCTCGCTGGTATCTCGCATGACAAGCACGGGCTTCCGAAGCGCCGGCGCCTCCTCCTGAATTCCACCGGAATCCGTGAGGATGAGATACGAACGCGTCATGAGGTAGACGAACTCGGGATAGTTAAGGGGTTCGATCAGGAAGATATTCGACGCATCGCGCAGATGGTCGAACACCGGCCCGCGCACGTTCGGATTCAAATGGACGGGATAGACGATCTGAATATCGTCCCGCCGACTGATCGTCTTCAATGCCTCGCAGATTTGCCGGAACCCGGATCCAAAGCTCTCGCGCCGATGTCCAGTCACGAGGATGAGCCGCTTCGAGGTATCGAGCCATGAGTATTTCGCTTCAAGCGACTGACGAAGCTCGCCCGGTTGAGAGATATTCGAAGCCATACGAAGCAGTCCGTCGATCACGGTATTGCCGGTGACAATGACGGCGTCTGGCGGATACCCCTCCTTCAGCAGGGCAGAACGCGCCCGCGACGTCGGTGCATAATGCCTCGTCGTAACGACGGCAGTGACCCGCCGATTGGCCTCCTCCGGCCATGGACTCATGAGATTGCCGGTTCGCAATCCCGCTTCGACATGCCCGACACTGACCGACCGGAAGAACGCGGCAAGTGCAGCCGCCGTACTGGTTGCGGTGTCGCCCTGTACAAGAACGTAGTCCGGATTGTAGTCGGCGATGATCGGATCGATTCCGGTCATGACCGCGCTGAACACTTCGCTCAACGACTGGTTCGGTCGCATGATGTTCAGGTCGTAGTCAGCCTTCAACGAGAAGGCCGACATCACATCATCGAGCATCTTACGATGCTGGCCCGTCACGCAGACGCGCGTATCAATTCCTTCTGCTTCGCCCAGCGCAAGCACAAGCGGTGCCATTTTGATCGCCTCTGGACGAGTACCAAATACGCTAAGAATACGCATGAACCCCGACGCCGCCTGTGTTCAATGATTTGTCGTGTTGAATATTTTTGTCGTTTCGAAATGATGCGGCACGCTACCGGATTTTCCCGACGCGTTCATCGCCAACGTTGGCTCAGCACATGTTAAATGAAATTTATAGCTAATTCTCGGAGTTGCCGCAGAGCGCGTTGCGCATCATCGAAGCCGGCTGTTGTCAGGCGGTTCCAGATTTAACCTTTTCGGGTTAACGCGCACTCAGTCATTGTCCGCTGACGTTCTTCGCTACTGCCAGCGAGTTCCAGATTTAACTTCTCCAGGTTAACGCGGATTCGCTGTACCGTTCGCAAATCTTCGCCGATGCATCCTCGTGCTTGCATTCGGAACGGCACGGCGGGAATGCCAATGCGCGTGCAATGAACCCCACAGGCTCGCATTATCCAATTTCGGTAAAACTTGTACAAAACAAGATTAAATAGCGTATCTGGACTAGCGTTGATTGGCGCCATTGCGCGCATCGTGACGACGATCAACGCGCAACTCGCTCCTGGTCGAGAGATTCCGGAAGTCGTGTGGCCGGCACTTTCCGGCATTTGATAGGTCGGAGGCAGCGCCTCGTGGAAGGCAAGGTTTTACTCCTCTCGCAGCGTCGGATTTCCGATCTTGTTGCATTTTGCCTCAGCTATGAGTTCGAGGACAATTTGGCGGCGATGACGCGCGCCGATCGGTTCGATGTTCAAAATCGCGCTGCGCTGGAGTTCTCGCGACGGGTCTACAAGTGGACGCGCCTTGCATCAGGATCGACCAAACTGGCAGGTGTGCTGGCACCCTCCCCGCCGCAACTGCGGCTGCAACGTGATTACGAACTGTTCTTCCCGATCTTCAGCAATGCGTATCAACTTCACTCACTCGCCGCGATTCCCGACTGGCGCAAACGGTGTCGCAAGGCCGCATGCTTCATCACTGAAGTCTGGGCAGACGACATCCCGGAGTATCTGGTCGAGCTCCTATCTGGATTTGATCATATATTCGTCGGCCTGCATCACTGCGCACCGCAGATTGCGCGAATAGCAGGTCGACCGTGCAGCTATCTGCCGCTGGCGGTCGACGTGGAGCGGTTCGCGCCGAGGCCCGAGCAGCAGCGATCGATCGCCGTGTGCAACATCGGGCGTCGTTCGGCGACAACCCACGCCGCGTTGCTGACCGGCGCCGAGAGAGAGCGCTTCTTCTACTACTACGACACTGTGGCGGCGAGCGGTTCGAACCGAAAGGAAAGGACGTTCCGGGTCGACAGTCCGGAGGAACACCGCATCATGATTGCGAATATCCTCCAGCGCAGCCGCTATTTCATTGCCAATCGCAGTCACGTCAACAACCCGGAATTCACGGCGGGACGTGACGAGATTTCCGCCCGCTACTATGAAGGCGCTGCGGCCGGGGCGGTGATGGTTGGAGAAGCGCCGCGCACCGAAGAGTTTGCACGGCAGTTCGACTGGCCCGACGCCGTCATTCATGTACCCTTCGATTCGCCCGACATTTGCCAGATCCTCGAAGCGTTGGACGCAGACCCGGCGCGACTGCGAGCGGTTCAGAACGCAAACGTCCGGGAAGCCGCGCTGAGGCACGATTGGCTCTACCGCATACAGACGGTATTCGACATCCTCGATATTGCTCATACCGATCAGATGCGCGCACGAGCCAACCGTCTGCGCCAGATCGCCGGATCCTTTGAGCTGCCAGCGGCCGCCTGAAATCGTCGCCCTCGCGTGGTGCGGAGCAATGCGGCGTTTCCGCCGGTTTATGGTTAACGGCCTGTTAAGCGGCGGCTGCT
The DNA here is from genome assembly GCF_054059095.1 of Bradyrhizobium sp. USDA 4510. Lineage (NCBI taxonomy): Bacteria > Pseudomonadati > Pseudomonadota > Alphaproteobacteria > Hyphomicrobiales > Nitrobacteraceae > Bradyrhizobium > Bradyrhizobium sp. USDA 4510. The sequence goes on from NZ_JBSSBT010000001.1 coordinate 6,448,609, forward strand.
ACATCCCGGCAGGTAGGCGATCCTTTTCATACGATCGCCAGGGTGTCGCGAACGTCCGCAATGGCGGACAAACGTCAAGCTGCGTATCCAGGCATGAAACGCTCCAGTCAGCTCCCCTCGGCTCAGGCGGCCATCCTCAATGCGCCGCCCTTGCCACGTCAGGCAGACAGGCTTGCTGCACCTCTGCGACGGCGTGGCGCCTGGACGCAATTCGTCGAAGCCCGCCTGCGCGAGCCCGTAAATCCGGAACGAAATCCCGCCGAGCCGCCGCCAGACAGTCCGACCGACAAGCAACCGACGATCCTCGGCGACAATCCGAGCTCGCCAGGCGGTGGGCCGACGAATGAAGCCCACCCGGTCCCCGACTTGGAACACCTGCAGCCGATCGTGCTCCCGCAGGATGAGGTCAGTCTGCGCCTGAATGAGGCCGCGGAGAACATCGGCCGCTGGACAAATGTGGCTCCGCCTGATGCCGGACCAGACGACGGGTCCGTCTCCTCTGCGGCCGATCCAAGCGATGCTTCAGCGGAGGAATCCGACAACGACACGCAGCCAGCGCCACCGGACTCGCATGCTGGCTCAGCCGTTGCCTCGTACGCGCCTGAAGCAGATGAAGGAGAGGGATTCAGTCCGGCCGCGGACCCAGGTCCGAACTCGGTGCCGCCGGCGTCAATCCGTCCAGCAGTGCAACCGCCCGTGCACACCAGCACCGCCGAGGCGAGCGTCGCGGTGCAGAAACAGCAGATCATACTGATCGACAAGCTGATCGCGGAAGAACTTCAGAGCTCGCCGCGAGACCGACGTTCCATCACCAGCGAATGGAAAGTGCGCAACTTTGTCTGGTTCCTTGCTCCGACAGCGGTTCTGCTGGCGATTGGCACTGGAATGCTCATGCGGGGCAATGTTGCATCCGTGTTCAATACAACACCCCAGGTTGTCAGCCATTCGAACGCGGCGCCCGTTCAGTCGCCACCGCAAAGCAGACGCAAGCTGAAACCGGCAATTGCCACGTTCGTACATCGTGCTCCGATCGAAGCAGCCGCGCCCGCACCAACCGCACGTTCACTGCCGACGACATATGGGATTTTTGCGTCAAGCATCGGGCGGATGATCCGGCTCGAGCCGATGAACATCCGCCTTCCCGACAGCCGGATCGCCGTGTCGGTATTGACCACGAAGCCGGGCACGGTTGTGGTGCCGCACGGCCCGCTTTCGTTTGTCGCGTATCAGCGCGAGCTTATGACAAGCGCGCCCGACAACGCACAATTGCGCATTCTCGCCCAGGTGGCACGAACACCGTCGTCACCGGCAGTCGCTATGGCCAACGATGCCTGGGCTATCCGGTCCGTTTCCGTCGACCTGACCGTAGCGCCGGTCCCTGAAAGCCGCGAGATGGTCGAGCTGCAGCCAGTGAACCCAGATCTCGTCCTCTCACCCGGCCGTTACGTGCTGGTCTTCAAAAACCAGGCCTACGACTTTGTCGTAGCCGGCAAGGTTACCGATAAGGCTCATTGCCTCGAGAGGGCGGAAACGCCGGACGGCGACAGGTTCACCGAGTGCCGCAAGCTCCCATAATGTAGGGCGGCCCGGTCCTAGGGCGGCGTCGACGCGACCGCGGCCGGCGGCAACTTCGTCGCTTTCGCAGTGGCGGCACCGACGCCGAGCTGGCCGGTCCTACGCCAAAGCAGCAACCCTGCTCCGCCGCCGATCGTACAGATCGCAAGCAGCACGATTTCCCCGCGCCCCAATCCACCAGAGATCAGTGCGTAGGGCGGCATGCCCAGGCCCATCCAGAACAGCTTTTGCCACTGGTAGGAATCGTACCTCTTGCCAAGATTGCGACGCTTGAACCACAGATCTTTCGCTTCGCGCGAAAACGGAAGAACACGCCGGCACACGGCCGGCACAAGGCGAAGCGCGAGCAGCAGGGCAAGAAACATCGTCAACGCGACGACGATACGATCGTCGCCGCCGGACAGCAGTCGGAACACCGGCAGAATGCAAAGGCCGAGGCCGATCCTCAGGAATGCCCCGGCGGGCCAGGTGTCCAACTTAATCAGGAAGCGCTCAACGGAGGTCATGGGCGTAATCCAGGATCAGGAGTTGACTTGCAGTCGTACAATGCCGAAGTCGCGTAGCAACGACCACGCGAGTTGCAGTGGCCGCGTGATCCTGAAGACCCCGATCACGACGGTCAGGTAGGCCGTCACACAGATCACGCTCGCGACGGGAATTCGCAGCAACCGCGGCAATTCCTGCAGGAATGCGTCCTGTATCGAGGAGGCGACCGCGACGGCGACCAGCGCAGCAATGGTCTGCGGCGCTGTCGCGCGCAGGACGTCCCCGATTGTGATCCCGACAGGCCTGCCGGCGTAGACCAGCGCTGGAACGAACAGCACGAACATGGTGACCGTGTAGGCGATCGTCACTCCGATCACGCCGAACGGCAGTCCAGCTGCAAGCGCAACCAATTGGCAGATTGCACTGAAGATGCCCCATCGCATCCACCGATCTGGACGCCCGACAGCGACATGGACCCAACCGAGAGTTCGCTCGATGCAGTCTGCAATGCCGCGAATGGCGAGGATACAGAGCAGGGGGCCCGCGGGAGACCATTTTTCTCCGAGAAGCACGATCACGATGTCATGAGCGCTCACGGCCAGGGCCGCGAAGGCAGGTCCCGAAAAGTAGCAAAGCAATGAAAGCGCGCCTTCCCAGGAACGCTTCAATTCGGCCGCACTGTGCTGGAGCTTGCTCAGTCCCGAAACCGCGATGTTATGCAGCGGCTCACTGAGAATCGACAGCAGGTTGTTGTAGATCGTGAAGGCGTTCTGAAAATAGCCAAGCGGCCCCGCCCCGAGGAAATACCCCATCGCGATTCTGTCCGCTGAACGAGCGAAGTAATCCGTCATGGTGAAGCCGGTGACTCCCAGCCCGAACCGCAGCAGTTCCTTGACCATTGGCGTAAGTCCGGGCCTGCCTGGGATCCATCGACAGGCGGTCCAGGCTCCCACGACGGTCAAGGCCGATGTTATGATCGGCTTGGCGATCAGCGCCCAGTAGCTCCAGCCCGAAAGCGCCAGTCCGACGCTTGCAGCGCTTCCGATGATGTTCGCCGATATGTCGATCATCGCGATGCGGCGAAACTGCATTGCCCGACGCATCAGCGCATAGTGTTGCGTCGACAAGGCCATCATCAGGAAGGTCACCGACAATGCCAACGCCATGCCCGCGAGCGATGGCTCGCCGAAGGCACGCGCTATCCACCGACCGGACGCAGCCAGCACGACAGCCAGCACGACGCCGATCAGAACGTTCAGCCAGAACAACGTGCTGACCTCGGCTCGTGAGATGCTGCGCCGCTGGGCGGAGGCCTCGCTCATCCCGAGATCGACGAAAAGGGGCGCGAAGCCGATCAGGGCCAGCATCATGGCCACCAACCCGAAATCGTGCGGTCCGAGCAGTCGCGCCAGCACGATCGTCGAGGCCAATTGAACGAAGATATTCAGTCCACGCGCAGCAATGAACGCTACGCCGCTGTGCAGCGACCTGCGGCCAAGGCCAGAATATGGCTTGTTGTCCGCAAAATACTGATCGGCACTTTCGCTCCGATGCACGCGCCGTTCCCGTTCAATTCGCTGGATTCTGGCCTTGAGGTACCCGCTCAAGCCAGATTTCTCGCCAATAGGGATAGATGGCGCGCGGGCAGAAGCGGCGGCAGATCGCATAGCGCGCCTCACACACGACATCCTTCAGGATGATCGCGTCCGTCTTAAAACGGACCATCTTGCATGAGCCTTCGTCGATGATCTGCTTTTGACGCCTCTCGACCTCGTACTCGCGCTCGGTGAACGGCACCATCTCCGGATCGAAATACAGGCCGCGATTGCGGTAATTGCAGTCCAGTGTCTCGAGGATGTCCTTGTACGGCTTGACGCGCACGACGTCGCCCACCTGCAGATCAAGCCGGGACTGCGGGACCTTGCTACCCTCCGGCACACCGAAGGGCCTGATCGGATAAGGCACGCCACCTCTCATGCGCTGGAATGTGTCGTAGATCCAGCGCATCGCGGTGCCAATGCCGAGCCCTGCTTCGGTGACCGTGCGCCAGACCGAGAAAGTCAATCCGGCGACGAGGTCCTGCAACCGAACGTTACCCGAAGTGTAGTCCTCGACATACTGACGCGGATCCCACCACTTCAGGGGTTGCGTGGCGAATTTGACCTGTGTGTTCTGGCAAACGTAGGTCGGCTCGGTTTCGCCGACCTTCGGCGGATGCTTGATCGTGCTCCACAGCGTATCCTCGCTGCAGCCGCCTGACCTGAACGGCTTGTCAGCGCCATCTGGCGACGGCGTTTTCTCGCCCGCCGGCTTCAACCAGGCGTCCTTCCAGAATATCAGACAGGCCGCCTCACAGCCGTCATGAGCCGCGCCGTTGCAGCGAATGTTCTCGAGATGGACCGTGTTCAGCATCTTGCGCCCGCCGATACCGAGCGCGGGATCGCAGGTCTTGTGAGCTCGCTTGCCGACGCGAAGCCTCTTGCCGCAATACTTCAGCATCTCGGGCATGAAGGGCATTTCCTCCAGGCGAGCGTTGGCATCCAGCGTCGCGAGGATCTCCTCCTTGCTTCTGACCTCCACCAGGTCACCAGCGCGAAAGATGCTTGAAAATAGCGTGCTCATATCGTGCGCCTTGAGATACACCCTGCAATCAGAAATTCACCGGCTGCGTGACATCCGCGCAACCATCGTCAGATCAGTGTCAACTTTCGCCCAAAAAATGCCTCGGCGAAGCGTTCCGTAGCCCTGCACTCCATGCCCCGAATCCGTGCGAGGCCGCGAAAGGTGTCCGCATCGAACCACTGCTTGGATCGCTGCGTCCCGAAATGCTTGAGCAGGAGTTCAATCTTACGATCGAGCGCCGCCGCCGACACCGGCATGTAAACGTTGGGTTGACCGAAGTCCCCATCCCACTTCGGGATCTCATATTCCAGAATCTGATGATCACGAAACGTGTTCCAGGTCAGGCGGCAGACCTGACGATGGTCCTGATGAGCATCATCCCTGCGATGCGTCAGAATGACGTCGGGCTCGACCCGCCGCTTCAGCGATTCAAACCATTCCTTGATGGCTTCTCCCCTTTCCGGGAAAAATCCGTCGGGAAATGACAGCACCTCGACATTCGCGGATGCCGCCTCGCACAAGAAGTCAGCCGCCGACGCTCTCGCCTCAGCCTCCCGTATGGCGCCACCGCTTAGAACGCACCAATGCACGTCCAGCTTGATACCCCGCTCGATCAGATCCAGCAGCGTCGCTCCCGCGCCGATTTCGATATCATCCGAATGGGCGCCAAGGCACAGGATCGACAGACGGTCTCCGGGCTTGGCAAGCTGCAATGCTCTCATTCCGGTTATGCCGCGCTGGCGACCGACGAGTGATTCAGCCGCCACGGCGTGTCGCCGCGCTCCACCATGTCCTCCAACACTTGTCTATCGCGCAGGGTATCCATGGCGCGCCAAAAACCCTCATAGCGATAGGCCATGAGATGACCGCCCTCGATCAAACGGTTGAACGGTTCCTGGACGAGTTCTTCTCCCTCCTTGATGTAGTCGAAGATTTCGTTGCGGAAGATGAAGTAGCCGCCGTTGATCCAGATCTCGGACTCCTGGCTGGAGCGAATCCGCTGCACCGACCCCTCGGCGTCAAACTCGGCAAGGTGGAAGCTGATCGGTGGATGGATCGCCACGAAGCAGCCGATCTTTCCGCTTTCCTTGAACTTCTGGATCATGTCCGGCAGCGGCGCATCGGTCAGCCCGTCGCTGTAGTTCGCAAGGAACATCTCCTCGTCCTGGACGAGATGGCGGACGGCCAGCAAGCGCTGCCCGATGTTGCGCCATGTCCCCGTATCCACCAGCGAAACCCGCCAGTCCGGCTGATGTTCGCCGATCAACTCGACCTTTTTGCCGTACTCTGAAATCACGCAGTCGCTGTTCGCAGTCGCGCGATAATTCAGGAAGTAATCCTTGATCACGTTCGCCTTGTAGCCAAGGCACAAGATGAAATCATTGTGATTGTACTGGCTGTAGTACTGCATCACATGCCAGAGGATCGGCTGATGGCCGATCGGGACCATCGGCTTTGGTATACTCTCCGAATACTCGCGGATCCGCGTACCGAGACCGCCGCAAAAAAGGACAACCTTCATGGCGCAACCTCACGCGGATCAATGATTTCGACGTTAGGAATCGGAACGATGAACTTGCAGCCCCAGTCCGCGACATGCCGCATTTGCGCGACGATTTCCCTCTTCAAATTCCAGGGCAGGATGAACAGGTAGTCGGGACGAGCCTCGTCAATGGCTTCGACTGGGAGGATCGGAATGTGCATTCCCGGCGTATAGCGGCCGTGCTTGTAGGGGTTGCGGTCCACGGTGAAGTCGAGAAAGTCGGTTCCGATGCCGCAGTAGTTAAGCAGCGTGTTGCCCTTGCCGGGAGCGCCATAGCCGCAGATCCGCGCCCCCTTGTTCTTGCTCTCAATCAAGAACGACAGCAATTCGCGCTTGGTGCGATGAACACGCGATGTAAATTGCTCGTACTGACCTATGTCTTCCAGGCCGATCCGACGCTCATGGGCCAGCAGCGCGGTCACCGCGGCCGAGACGGCGTGAGTCGCATCGGCGCGGCAGAGATAGACGCGAAGCGAGCCGCCATGCGTTGGGATCTGCTCGACATCGAAAACCTTCAGATCATGCCGCCGCGCGAGACGGTCGATCGTTACCAACGAGAAATAGGAGAAATGCTCGTGGTAGATGGTATCGAACTGATTTTCGTCGATGAGCCGCTCAAGATGCGGGAATTCGAGCGTAATCACGCCTTGCGGCGCGAGCAGGCACGCCATTCCGGCGGTGAAATCGTTTAGATCCGGAACCTGTGCCAGCACGTTGTTGCCGATAATCAGATCGGCGCGCTTGCCATCTGACACCAGCTTCCGCGCCAGCTCCAGGCCGAAGAACTCGACCATTGTCGGGACATTCTTCTGCCTAGCAACTTCGGCCACGTTGGCCGCCGGCTCGATTCCCGTGACCGGCACCCCGAGCGGCAGGAAGTGCTGCAACAGGTAGCCGTCGTTGCTCGCGATCTCGTAGACGCGGCTCTCGGCACCAAGGCTCAGCCTGGCCTTGATCATCTCACAGTAGCGCCGCGCATGTTCCACCCACGACGTCGAGTAAGACGAGAAGTAGGCATACTCGGTGAAGATATGCTCCGGTTTAACGTATTCCTGGAGTTGCACCAGGAAGCAGGACCCGCAAACCACGGTGTGCAGCGGGTAGTACGGCTCCATGGCGTCGGTCTGGTCGGCTGTGAGAAAACTTTCGCAGAGAGGCGACATCCCCAGGTCGACAAACGTCGATTTCAACGTCGCGCCGCACAGACGGCAGTTACCGTGAGAGGATTTCGACCGAATCGATTCGAATCTCGAGTGAGCGTTCATTGGGCCGTACCATGAATATAGGATTGCCGAATATGAGATTGCCGGCGCTTAAATCGGGCTCGTTAGATTGAATTTTATCGTATGAAAGCGAACAATATGAAGCGATATCGAACAACAAGGTAAACCACGCAGTTGCTGAAAATTTTAGTAAAATTGTATAGAACTGGTCGTCGACAATTGGCCTCTCGGTCGGGAGTGGATACGTCCCATGCGCTTTGAAGCAACAGGACTTGACGGAGCGTGGCTCGTCAAAGTCGAGCCTGCACACGATGAGCGCGGCTTTTTCGCGCGCACGTTTTGCGAAGACGAGTTTCGTGCACATGGGCTCGTGACCAGATTTCCCCAGCACAGCATCTCGAGCTCCTCGCGCAAGGCAACATTGCGCGGAATGCACTTTCAGAATGAGCCGCACGGCGAAGTTAAGCTCGTGCGCTGCTTGAACGGATCGATTTGGGACGTCATCATCGATCTGCGTGCGAGCTCGCCGACCTTTCGTCAATGGCGCGGCTTCGAGCTTTCAGCGGAGAACGGTTCGCAGCTCTACGTCCCCGAGGGGTTCGCACACGGCTTTCAAACCTTGAGCGACAACGTTCAGGTCAATTACCTGATTTCGGAGTTCTACGAGCCTTCGGCTGCTAGCGGCGTCCGATACGACGACCCGATGTTCGGCATCAGCTGGCCTCTGGTCGTCAGCACGATCTCCGATAAGGACCTGAACTGGCCGCTTCGGGGTGCGTGAACGCTTACCGCACAGGCGCGAGGAGCCCGTGGCGCTCGAGCACTTTTGCTGTCGTCAGAATGACCGGGAACGGCAGGTCGGCACGCCTGGCGATATCAAGCAGAGAATGATGTCCGTCGGACAGATTTAGAATCCACAGCATCGCCATGTTGGCTGCAGCAGCGTCCTTGTCGCCGCCGATCGCACCATAGAGTCCGCGTCTACCCAGCTGCGGTTCGCCTTTCGGCGACGTGTTGTAGTAGCTACGGTTGCCTTCGAGCAGGTCGATGACTTCGGAAATGATGCGGAAGGATTCCCCGAGGTGCTCCGGCCGAATGAAGCTCAGGTCGTCGGCCGAGGTATGATACTGAGGGATGGCACCGAAACGGCTGCGCTGAAACAATCCCACCGGCAGGTTGAACCCGGGCGAGCAGTATTGCCGCTCATCATAGCCGTAGGGCGAAAACGCCAAAATCGTCGGCGTCAGTTTGGAATGCTGCAGCGTGTGTAACATTGCACGGTCGATTTCGGCATCGCCCTGCCTGCTCTTCTTGTATGTCGGACCGGCGCCGTCTCCGACCATTGATACCACGAGGCCGTGCTTGATATGAGACACACGATGCTCATTGCGGGCGAGCCAGGTGATCGCGCCAATCGTTCCCGGCGCAAAGAGAAACCGATAGCTGTATCGCGTTCGCATCTGGGAGATGCGGCTTGCGAGCTCCGCAAGCAGGGCCAGACCGGAACAATTGTCATTGGCAAGCGAGGGATGGCAAACATGCGCCGACAGAAGCACCTCGTCGTCTGACTCTCCCCGGTGAAAATACTCACCATAGGTCAAATGCCCGTCGGCGAGGGTCGAGTCGATCACGACCTCGTAGCTATCGTCCCGCAGTTGCTCCAGCTGTCGGTGGGCCATGCAGAAAGCCCAGTTTTCCTGGTAGTAAGACGTTCGGTAGGGGACCAGGTCCGGCTGATCGGGCAATGTGAAGATGTGGGACTTAAGCTCGTCCAACAACATGGTGCGGCGCACCGGCACGCTGTAGCTCATGACGTGCAGGTTCGATTCGTTGAAATCTACGACCTTCCGGCCCCGCGGGTCCTTGATGTACGCGTCCCGGATGTTCCACTCACGTGGCACGACCCAGTCGAGAACGGGTGTACCGGTCGGCACCTCGTGGACATCAAGGGAGATGTACGCACCGATCTCCCGAAGGGTCTGCCGCACACCGTTACCGGTAATGCTGCGGCAGATCGGGTAGATCTTTTGGGCAAGCGCAAAGATCTTTGCGCCTGAATTCGTGCCATCGTCTGCCGCCGACACGCCGTCCTCCTGGTGTGTCAAATCGATCGGCGCGTGTATTAGTTCGCGGCGAGAGCCGATTGCCCGACGCTCTGCCTCGACTTTACATGGCGGAGATCCGCATCGAGCACGGCGTCCGCCAGCAACTTGTTGACGTGGCTGATGCGCTGATACCGGGGACCTTCGAACTCTTCGAGCGTGATGCCCGAGACCCGGTAGGCCTTATAGAGCTGCTCCGCGCCCATCTTCGCATCCCATTGCGGCTTGAACTCCGGCAGCCTGGTTCGAATCTTTTCGAAGCTCACGCGATAGGACCGCGTGTCGGGACCGGCGCCATCGGCAAATTCGATCTGACAACCGGGGACAACATCGGCGACGATCTTCGCGAGATCGCGAATCTGGTAGTTGTGCGCCGTCTGGCCGACGTTGAAAGCTTCATTGAACACCGCCGCCTCGGGAGCCTCCATCGCCGCGATAAAGGCGCGGGAGATGTCCTCGATGTGAACGATGGGCCGCCAGGGCGTGCCGTCCGACTTCAAGAGGATCTTCCGCGTTGTCACCGCCCAGGCAACGAGATTGTTCAGCACGACATCGAATCGGAGCCGGGGAGATACGCCGTAAGCCGTTGCGGGTCGCAGGTAGACCGGGCAAAATCCGTCACCGGCGAGGCTGGCAATATCGCGCTCCGACTGCACCTTGGATTCGCCATAAGCAGTCACCGGGTTGAGGGCTCCGGTTTCGTCGATCATCCCGTCGCCCGCCTTGCCGTAGTTGCTGCAGGAGGACGCAAACACGAACCGTCGCACACCGGCTTGCTTGGCCAGCTGCGCGAGGCGCACGCTGGCTACATGATTGATCTGGTCGGTAAGGCCAGGTCTCAGATTGCCGAGCGGATCGTTAGACAGCGCGGCAAGATGCAGGACCGCGTCAAAAGCCTTCAGGTCCGCAAGTTCGATGTCTCGCGTGTCCTTGCAAAGGGCCGGCACATCCACGATCGACCCGCCCTCTGCAAATGTGCAGCGAGAGTACAGATCGCTGTCGAGGCCCACGACTTCGTGCCCGGCACGCCGTAGCATCGGGGTGAGCACTGTTCCGATGTAGCCGAGATGTCCGCTCACGAGAACGCGCATCTAAACGCCTCCAAATTTATTCTGTTTCTATCTCGCCTACTTATTTCAAAATCGCCCGCTGATGCACGTGTTTGTAAAACCTTAGTTAATGGCGCGCCTGAAATTGCGGGAACGATCCGCTCAGGACGACGGAAAATGGTTGAGCCGTACCCCATGATCGTTGACGTCGCCGGTAGCGGCGCCAGGCGAGAGACGCCGCAGCAGCGCTTGGGGAACTCTGCGTAGTTGCCGGTGAAGCCGGTAACGTGTGGTGGAGCGGCTGACGTCGAAGCGATTGGCCAGTTCTCCGCCGAACGCCACAACGAATTTGTATCGCGCCTCGTTTTCGATTCCGCCATCGAAATCGAAATGAAGGCCCCGCTCGTGCGCCAGCTCGATGCCACTCCAGAGGAGCAGACTTACTGCGCCTGGATGCGCAATGCTCCTGTCCCGCGATGACAGGAAATAGTGCACGAACTTGTGGTCCCAGACGAAGAAGACCTGGGCGTGGACGTTGTTGTTCGAGTCCACCGCCGCGAGGATCTTGCATTGCTGTCGCTCGCTCGCGGCGGCATAGACAGCTTCCAATCGCGAGAGGTCGAAATACGATTTCGCGCCCTCCAGGTTGGCCTGGTAATACTTCACGAAGTATTTTGGGGACGTGACTTCGCGAATGGCGAGCCGTTCCTGCGCGCGTCGTATCACGTTCTTTGTCTTGTCGCGCAATCCCGACCAGAGCTCGTCTCGGGGGATCGTGCATTTCAGCATGAAAGTCGGATGCGCGCGCACCTCGTAGCCGCACGCGAGGAACGCGGCCACATCGCTGAACCCGGTATCGAGCGTCATCTCGACGTGATCGAAATCCGCGACCTGTTTGAGCAGGTCAGTGATGACCGCATGCGCCAACCGCATGCGCGCTTCCGTCTTGCCGGACTGCAGCGTGACCGTCGGTCCGAGAAAGCGCGTGATCTGAGGCATCTCACATATGTTCATCCCGCCTTCAGTACGCGTGACGAACCGCAGAGAACCCACGACGCGCCCGCCACGCGAACAAGTGACTTCGCGCCAGCCACCGGGAGCCAGCGCATCCAGCCACCAATCCTCGTGAAAGACCGATTTGCGCATCAAATTCCTCTTCCGGAGACTAACCGGATAGCGAATCGGCAATCTGATTAAACCAAAACGTGCAGAAATGCCCAAGGTCCGCGCGGATCAGAAGGCCTTAGCTTCTATTGTAGTTAACGACGTCTGCAGCATTTAAATCGGGGCGCTCGCCTAGTTAGCCTCCGAGCTCGGCGTCGGTCAGGTGACGCATTGACGCAATACCGCGCCTGTTCAAAACATATTTAATCATTGCCCTCGAGGCGTGTGCTCACTGCGAATTTTTGCGTGCCGATCCATCCAAATTTGGCTGCACGAACGGCGTGCCGGCGTCATAGCGCGCTTTGGCCGGAAGCACATGAAGCTTCGTCTCTCCGACCGGGTCCACCCAAGGCCACTCGTATCCGCGCCCGGCGTCGAAGAACGGGGGGCGGCTTGTGAGGTACATGGAAGCAGGCAAGGCGCGATCCTCGCTTCCGGAATCCCAGTGCGTTTTGTTGGTGAGGTAATCAAAATTGCCATATCGAATCGTGGACGTCGCAACCTTTGCGTCCGTCGGATATGGCTTCACGGCGTCCCAGCCGAGCATCCAGACGCCGGGCTTTGCGTCGGTAAAACGAGTATCATACGACCAGCCGTCCATCTGACCGGGAACCCCGAGCACGTTTCCTATGAAAGACATCCAGTAGGAATACGCCATCAGACCAGCGGCGCGACGCGGCCCATTGCGGGGCTGCGACACATCATCGATCGTCCCGCCAGCCTGATTGTCGAACGCTGCCCGGACGCCGCGCAGATAGTTGCGGAAAAACGTGTGATAGATGCTGTTGCCGTGAGTGTCGTCGCTGTCGGCGTTCTGAGCATAGTTGCCCTCGAACAAGACGTGATGGGCGCCCACCATGTGGCTGGCGTTGAGCCCGGTCTCGATCCAGGCTCCATTGGTATTGATGTAGCCCATGTCCATGTAGTTGTAACCGACCACCGAACCGGCCCCGGCGGAACGCGCCACCACCAGCTTGTTGGCCCTCACGGCAATTCCATTCTCGATCAGAACTTCCGACGATCCGGCGGAAAGGCTAATGGCATATCCGCCTCCGCCGGGTTGAGCCCAGGCCGCGTCGTGCACGTAGAACTCGCGCAGTTCGACCCGGAAGGAGCTGTGAATTGCAAAGCCTTCGCCGTGCCAGACCGAATTGTCGACATTCTTCGCCCACGAAGAAGCAGCCCAATTGAAGCGAAGATTGCCCGCGTCGCCCCCCTTGAGCGCCAGATCTTCGATGCCCGCGTGCTTCACATGCGGCTGCGCGAACCGTGACAGTTGAGCTGCGTTTGCCTTCCGATAGCTGATGTGAATTGGGGTCGTGAAGGTGATCCTGGAACCGGAGACGGCGCTGATCTCCTTGATCTCGGCAACAGGCCGATCAGGTCTTCCGAACCACGATCCAGCGCTCTGTGACGTCGACGGAAACGCATCGGGTGCAAAGTCGTCGACAAACTGAATTGCAGGTTTGTGCTTTTGCCAGACAACCCTGAAATCTTCCGACGCCCAGATCTGCCCTCGCCCCTGCGGGTCGACACGCCAATCAGCGGCCGACGCCTCGTCGAGCAGCACGATCTGTCCAGGCACGAAGCCTGCAGCATCGTCGACCTCGACGGTTTTTTCGCCCTTTATTGCATCATTCCGAAGGTTCGCCGATCGCACGGCATTGACCGTATCGCTCGTGCTGGAGAAAAGCGACGGTCCCACCACGACCAGCGGAGACGGCTTGGCACCGACTGCGTCATTAAAAGGTTTCGCGCCATCCTGCTTTTCGAGCATCGTCCGGCCCGGACCGGAGCCGCGCAGCGTGATTGCCTTGTTGAGCAGCAGGAAATTGCCGCCATTGATCAGAAACCGTCCCGCGGACAGTTGCACGACCTGCCCTACCGGACATGCGTTGATTGCGCCCTGGATTACCGCAGCGTCATCGAGTGTGCCGCCACGAGGCGACAGCGTCGCGCAGATGGTTTTTCGAGAGGGTATACTACCCTCGGCCATCAGGCCGGGTTGCCAGGTGGTCGCGCGATCTGAGGGCAGTATCTCCATCGAATCGAGAGCAAATGCGGACGAATGGCTTGAGCATGCAACGAAGATCATCGTTGCAGCCAAACATCGCCAAGGTCGCCGCCGCGGGGCGGCTCGCAGCGTCTCGTGATCAGGGTTGCGCCGCGTCGCGATGACCTTCCGGTTGAACATGCATCCTCTGACTTGCAGCGCCGAACCGACCGGCTTCGCGCCTGCTAGCGTGACCTCACGACGTTGACGGCAGTGGACGGCGGCCTGAACCGCGATCCGTGGGTGCGCCGCATTGCTGGACGCCTGGCTATCCGCAAGCTGGCCGCGGGACGCGCCTGTCCCCAATATCTGGCAGCTTCAACCGCGGCTATAACGAACACGACCCACAGCATTTCGAAGCCACGCATCCACGTGCTCTCGAGACCGTTGGTAATGGCAACGTAGAGAACGATCGACAGCAGGATCCATGCCCGCGAAAGATCAAAACGCGCCAGGCGACCAATGCCGTGTATCGTCGCAAGGATGAACGCGACAAGCAGGAAAAATCCCGCATAGCCTAGTTCAAGCAACGTGTCTTCATACCCATTGTGGGCGTTGGGCATCTCCTTGACCCAGCCCGGCGCTTCCACGATGCTCGGCGCGTCGGGCCCAACCAGCCAGAACGACTGATAACCCCAGCCCAGCAGCGGCTTCTTTGCGATTTGCATATTTGCAAAATCCCAAATGATGGTACGGCCCGTGAAGCTCGAATCGCCATACAGCATGTACGACACGCGATTCATGCTGAAGCCGGTGACGAACGAAAAGACCATCCAGCAAATCGGTATCGATACGACAATCACCCACACCGGAACGCGGGTAGCCCTGGAAAGCTTGAGCAAGGTCCAGGCGAACGCCGGGACAAGCACCGCAAGTGCAAGTGCCGTCTTTGAATTGCTCAGCAGCAGCAGCGCAACAGACATCAGCGCGGTAACGATGCCGAGAATCCGTCGCCGTCCGGGATGAAGCAGTTCATGTAGCGCAAGCAGGAATGCAACGGCAGCGCATTCGCCTAGATAGTTCTTGCCCGAGAAATAGCCCGGATAGCCCCATGTGGCGAATTTCACATCGATCGGCGGCCGGCCCATGACGAACAGCAGATTCAGCACGGAAGCGATAAAGAAGCACCAGAACAAGCCGCGCAGCAGGTCGGTCGATCGAGTTGCAACGATCGCCGGGAGCGCGATCGAGGCAATGATCATGGCCTGCTGCGCAAACCTGATCCCCGAAGCCTCCGGCTTGAATGCCCAGGCAACGCTCGCCCCCGCCAGCGCAAGATAGGCAAACAGTATGATCAGGATCGGCGGAAAGCGGAGTCGCGACCGATTGCGCAGCGCAACGACGAGCGCGACTGCGGACAGGATCGGCCAAAAGATTTTGCTCTCTGGTCGAGCTTCCAAAAGACAAGCCGAGTCCGTCGGACTACAGGTCACGAGGATCAGGGGAAAAGCAATCGTGGCGTAGACACAAGCCAGCAGCGGGATGATTGCGTATCTATCGATTACCCGATCGGACGGGGCCGCCAAGCCTGGTCGCTGAGAACGCAATACGGCTTCGTGCATGCTCGGTGCCCGTCAACTCCAGTCGCCAAGGCAGCACGCTGATCGTTACTCGCCCGCCTTGCCCGATCGTGGGGCCACGCAGCGATACGATCAGCCTCTCAATGGTGCTGGCGCCAACACGTACTCAGACACGGCTCCGAACACCAACGATAAGTCAATCTTTCCTGAATTTTTATAGTGAACGCTTCGTTAACGCTTGTCCCCTAGCGTGGCGCACAGGGCGGGCTGTTTCGCCTGGTCGATTGATATTCCGGGAAATTGTGGATGCCGCGTAAGCACATGTTTACTCGCGCAAATTTCTTCCGAGCCTGTGTCCGGCGGTGCGGCGGTCGATGCCGGACGGCGACGACCGCAAGCGGCGCGCAAGCAAGCGCGAAGAAGAGACCGGCGTTTACCAAGACTCCGTTCGCTAATCTTCGTTAACCAGGGTCCAATGTCGTGCCGAGAAGTGCAGGCAAGAGTAGTCAACGAACGCCGCGCCTGACCACTCGCGAAGTGACGCCGGCGCATTCGGCTGGCAATTCCTCGCGTCTCGGTGGTGGCCGCCTATTGGGCGCCCTGGCCATCACAGCGACAATCGCGCTCGCTGGCTGCTCGACCATGCCGACCTCGGGACCGGCAAGCTCGTATGTCCGCGCGGGGCAGACCGACCCTGAAAGCGTGCACTATGCTCTGGTGCGCCTGACGGCTGACACCGAGAGGGTCCTGGTGCGCAACTCCAGGCGGATCGACCGCGTTTTCACGGATCGCCGCGGTCCGCCCGAGATTCGTTTTGGCATCGGCGACACGGTCAGCGTGACGCTGTTCGAATCGATGGCCGGTGGCCTGTTTACTCCAACCGAAGCCGGCACACGTCAGGGAAATTACGTCACGTTGCCCAATCAGGCCGTGAACTACAAAGGCAACATCACGGTTCCGTATGGTGGCTCGATCCGCGCTGCGGGCCGGACGCCGGAGGAAGTCCAGAATGCGATCGTGAAGTCCCTGCAGGACCGTGCGATCGAACCACAGGCAGTGGTTGCGCTGGTGGATCAGAAGGCAACGTCCATCAGCGTATTGGGCGAGGTCGGAACGCCTGCACGCTTGCCCGCAAGCGCCAGCGGCGAGCGGCTGCTCGACATCATCACGCGTGCGGGCGGCCCCAAGAATCCCGGCTTCGATACCTGGGTGACCCTCGAACGCGACGGCCGGCAGGGTACCGCACCGTTCGGATCGCTGCTCAGCCAACCGGCAAACAACATCTTCGTTCGCCCCCAAGATACGGTCTACGTATTCACGCAGCCGCAAACCTTCCTCGCGATGGGCGCCTCCGGGCAACAGGGGCAGTTCTCGTTTGGAGCCTGGCGCCTGACACTGGCCGAGGCCATGGCGAAAGCGGGCGGCCTCAAGGATGATCACGCCGACCCTGGGTCCGTGTTTATTTACCGCGGGGAGCCACGCGAAGTTGCCAAGCAGCTCGGCGTCGACTGCACTCGCTATAGCGGACCCCTTGTCCCGGTTATCTATATTCTCGATTTGAGAGATCCCGGCGGCTACTTCATCGCGACAGAATTCGAGATGCGGAATAAAGATGTCATCTTCGCGTCCAACGCAAATTCTGTCGAAGCGACAAAGTTCATGACTTACCTGCGGATGATCATCGGCACAGTGAGCGATCCAATCGTCGCCGGGATCGATGCCTACACGCTGAAGGGACTCGCCAACGGCAGCATCTCTGGCGCGACAACCATCGTTACGTCGTCCCGATGACGACAATTGGCCTGGCGGAATCGGCTCGCGCGGCAGGTATGCTGCCGGCAACCGAATCCGCCGAGGCAGCAGTCCGCGACCGGTGGCCCCGCCTTCACGGACACATTCCTGCGCTCGACGGCGTGCGGGGACTTGCCATCGTCATGGTGATGCTGCTGCACTTCGTCGGCAATACGTTGCCCACCAACGCTGTCGAGAAGATCGTCGTCGGAATCACCAACTACGGCTCCTACGGCGTCGAGTTGTTCTTCGTCCTGTCCGGCTTTCTCATCACCGGCATCCTCTATGATTCAAGGGAGGAGCCGAACTTCTTTCGCAATTTCTATATACGGCGCGTGCTGCGGATTTTTCCGCTCTATTATGGCGTGCTTGCGCTTGTCTTCTTCGTCGCTCCGCTTTTGAGCCCGCTGCGTGGTCCGACCCTCGACTATCTGATAGATCGTCAGACCTGGGCCTGGCTGTACGGAGTCAACGTCTACATCGCATGGAACGGTGACTGGTCATTCTCATATCTGGAGCATCTCTGGTCGCTTTGCATCGAAGAACATTTCTATTTCTTCTGGCCGCTCGTCGTATATCTGGTCGCGAAGCAACCGAGAAAGTTGATTGCGGTCAGCCTCGGCCTATCGGTCGCTGCGATGCTCGCTCGCCTGGGCGGCTCCTTGGCCGGACTTAGCTGGTGGACAACCTACGTGTTGACACCGTTTCGCCTGGACGGTCTGGCCCTTGGCGCCTTCCTCGCCGTGGTGGTCCGACAACCGGGCGGACTTCAGCGACTTGTAGGCGCCCTTCCATACGTTGCGTCCACTGCATTTGGCTTGCTGTCCCTGACTTTCATCTGGACGCGCCTGGTGACCGACCAAGGTAACGCTTTCGTCCTTCCGGTTCGGTCTTCCATCATCACCGTGCTGTTGGCTTGTCTCCTCATCTGGGCGCTTGTTGCGCCAAAGCGTTCCTTGGTATCGCGCCTTTTCTGCAGCCGACCGCTGATGTTTCTCGGGACCTATAGCTACGGCCTGTACGTCTACCATCACTTTATATCGTACTATCTCGTGACTCACCGAACCGAACTGGCACTCGGCGAATGGCTCGGCTCTCACAGCGCAGCCGTGGCAATACAGGCGACAGCGGGAGCACTCGTCTCGCTGCTGATCGCTTATCTGAGCTATGAATTCGTCGAAAAGCGTTTCCTGGACCTGAAGCGGTTCTTCAACGCTCGGCGCGCCGTTGCTGCTGGCGAAGCGTTGGCGCCTTCCCATCCGTACCGCAACTGATGGCGAGCCTCGTACGGTAAAAGCCCTCGAGAGCGCGAGCTGCTGAACTCCAGGCATACTTGCTTTCGGCCAAATGCCTCGCGGAACGTCCGAGATCCGCAGCGCGATCGGCATAGCCCAGCAAGCCGCTGACACGGGCGGCAAAGCTCTCGACATCGTCCGCGATCATGATGTTACGATCCGGCACGGCCTCGATCCCCTCGGCGCCCAGGGTTGTCGAGACGATTGCCTTGCCCATCGCCATAGCCTCGACAATCTTGAGCCGTGTCCCGCCTCCCAATCGCAGAGGGACGACGACGACCGCCGCCTCGGCAAGATGCGGTCTCAGATCCGGCACGAAGCCGGTGAACTCGATTCGCGGACCCGCCAGCGCCAACAAGGCGGAGGGCGGCGACCCGCCAATGATCTTGCAACGCGCATCCGGATGGCTGGCCGCGATGCGCGGCCATATATCATTGATGAAGTGGATGACACCGTCGACATTCGGTGCATATGACAAAAGGCCAAAGAACACGACAGTGCGCCCGTCGGGCTTCGGATCGTCGGCACGCGGGCGATAGAACTCGATATCCGCGGCATTGGGAATGACAGTAGTCCTGGCTTCCGGCACTTCTTCAAGCAGCCGTCGTTCGTCAGCAGCGCTGCACAGATAGACGCCATCCGCGTCACGATAGGTCCCGAGCTCCTCCTTCCGAAGCTTGCGCCAATTGACTTCGGAATAAAGGCGACGAAACAAGCTGTCGCCGCTTTGGGCGTACTGTCGGGCAAGGTCGTAGTCGATATTGTGAGAATCCACGACCAATACCGGAAGCTTCTCTCCTGCCGGCGCCTTGCGCAGTTCGTAGTGACCAAGGAACGTGAACTCGAGATTAACCACGTCGAAGCGCGTCGACCCAAGCAAGTCATCCAGCGTCTGACGCACGACGTCAGCCGTGATTCGCAAACGCTCGAAGCTGAGGGGCGATACCAGGGAGCGGAGTTGAAGCAGGCGCTTCGGCATCCCATCGCGACCGAACGGGTTACGCACGAGTACCACCTTGCGGCAGTAGGCCTGCATGGCAGTTCGGCATTCCTCGATGTCGTGCTCGTCATCCACGAGCATGACTGCCGTCAGGTCATGGCGCTGAGCCAATTCCGTCATCAAACCGTGCATACGTGCCTGCGCGCCGATCCGCGGCGGGCTCGCAGGCATTTGTGACACGAAGAGAATATTTAGGCGGTCTGAGTGCATCGATCCAAACCTGCCTGCCGACGTCGACAGGTACTGAGATGCTCGCTGAGGCCCACATTCACATAGCTCGGCTTACTCAATGCTTAAGCCGAAGCCTTGCGTTAATAGTTGCCTCGTTCCTCTTAACGAAACAATGATAGAAAGGCGGCGTGTCCATTTATCCGCTTGGATTTTCGACGTAAAAGCATTGCCGAAGCAGTCTTGGTAGGTTCTCCGCAACGTTACCTCGTGCGGGCCAGCTCAAGCTCAAGCCGCGAAGGCGACGATTGAATGTGCGGTATCTCGGGTATCATCGGCCGGCTTGACGAAAACAACCGGGCCGCGCTCGCTCGGATGAGCAAGGCCATGATCCATCGCGGGCCGGACGGCCATGGCTCGTGGGCTTCGACGCCGGATGCCCGCGGCTGGGGTGTCATGCTCGATCACCGCCGCCTCTCGATCCTCGATCTGTCATCCGCCGGCGCCCAACCGATGGTGGACGATACAACCGGGCACGTGATTTCGTTCAACGGCGAAATCTACAACTATGTCGCCCTGCGCAAACGCCTCGAGAGCGAAGGGCAGTCTTTTCGGTCCAGCGGCGACACCGCCGTCATGCTGCGGGCACTCGGGCTGCATGGCCTGGAGGCAGTCGGATGGCTGCGCGGCATGTTCGCATTCGCAAGCTGGGATCCGCAACAGCGACGACTTCTGCTTGCGCGCGACCAGCTCGGCATCAAGCCGCTCTATATCGCGCAGTCCAGCAATCCGAACACGACGTGGTCGCTGATATTTGCATCCGAATTGCGTGCATTGCTGGCCTCAGGCTTGCTCGGAACGCCGCGTCTTGATCCGCAGGCGGTTGCGAGCAACGTATGGAACGGGTTTGTTGTCGGCCCCTGCACCGCCGTTCAGGGTGTTGAACTTCTTGCGCCGGGTCACTACGCTGAGTTTGACGGGACAGGCCGCAAAATAAGCGAGCACGATTTCTGGCGCATTCCCGGAGAGGCGCCAAAACCGACAATGGACGAAGCGGCGCTTGCCTCGATCCTCGACGAAGGGATGAAGCTTCACCTCGCCAGTGATGTGCCGCTCGCGGTTTTCCTGTCGGGCGGCATCGATTCCTCCGCGATGGCAAATCTCGCGCAACTGACCGCTGACGCCCCGGTTCATACTTTCACGCTCGCGTTCGAGGACCAGCAGTTCAACGAAGCGCCGTTCGCAAGGCAGACCGCTGCGGCAATCGGCACTCAGCATCATGAAGTAGTGTTGTCCGAGCAGCGGTTCGTCGACAGTCTGGACGACGCCCTCGATAGTCTCGACCAGCCAACCTTCGATGGACTGAACGCCTATTTCATCTCCCGGGCCATTCGCGAAGCAGGCTTTACCGTCGCGCTGTCAGGAACCGGGGGTGACGAGCTGTTCGGCGGGTATCCGACGTACCGCGATCTTCCGATCTTGCAGCAGTGGTGTCATCGGGGCCGCGCATTTCCCAGAAAATGGCAAGCCAAGGCTGCAGCTTTGTTGACTTGGCCCCTGCGACGATCCTCGCATCCCGTGCCGCCTCAAACGCGCTGGGCGAAGCTTCCGGATATGGTCGATCGTAGCGAGGATCTTTTGGCGTTATACCAGATGGCCTACGCGCTCTTCCTGCCTGGATTTCAGGGTGAATTGCTTGCACCGGATTTCGCGGGCTCGCTCATGGAAGGCCTTCCCGACGCGATGCGCCGGCGGCTGACGGCCGAAACGGCCGGCCGCACCCCTGTTTCCGCTATTAGCGTGATGGAACAACGTCTCTTTTTGGGTGAACGCCTCCTGCGCGACAATGATGCAGCAAGCATGGCCAGCTCGCTCGAGCAGCGCGTTCCGCTGGTCGACCACGTATTGTTTGAAAGCGTCGACGCCCTGTCGGACCAAGCGCGATATCAGCCCTTGGGGCGCAAAGATATGCTTCGGCGGATCGGATTGCGCGGTCTCGATCCTGCGCTCTTCGAGCGCCCAAAGACTGGCTTCGTCATGCCCTTTGACCGGTGGATTCGCCGCGGATTGAAGGACGCCATGGATCGAACCATGCGCGATCCGCAGGCGATCGCGCCTACCGGCCTGAATCCCGACGCGGTTGAGCGACTTTGGCGAGCCTTTCTCGACGGAGCGCCCGGCATGTACTGGTCGCGGGTTTGGTCCATCTACACGTTTGTCCGTTGGTGCCATCGCAACGGCGTTTACGCATGAACAGCGAGTGCCTTCACCGGCTGTATCGCCGCTCACTCTGACCATTCGTCCAATCGATAACGTCGAACTCGAGCCCTCGCTTCAACATCTCCGCCTCAAGATCGCGGGCATGCCGCTTCCATTCGGCCGTCGATCGGACTCGGAATTTGGGATCTTTGCCGCTTGCCTCGAATTCATCGTCGGCCTCGAGCGCGCCGCGGATAGCTTCGTATATCATCCTCAGACTGGGATCGGTGATGGCACTGCAGGCCATTGGTTTCAGTGTCTCGATCTCGTCGAAGGTTTTGCTCATGGCAATGATCGATCCTCATCTACGCGCGCTAGCGCGCCTTCGATGACCTCGATCTCCTCGCGGAGGATATCGCTCACGATCGACGGCTTGAACCCTGGAATGGTGTGCATCTGAACATCATCCAGCAATTGCTGTCGATGGTGCCTCAGCTTTTCCAGGGCTTGGCGATCCTTCAACGAAACGTAGCCGGCAACAATCTGCTCGATGGCTTTCATCGGAAATGCGCTCTACAATAAGAATAACGTACTGCAATCTCTCGATTAAATTGGCCAAATCGCGTCCTGACAAGACCCCCGCCTTAGTGCTCGTGCGATAGCGTTAACGCTCAGTCCGTAAAAATCCGGACCTCCACGACATGATTCCGCCGCTTGTCGGGATCCGGCTGAAAGCGAGAAGTCGGTTCGATCGTCTTTGTCGAGTTACTTCCACGCAACACGATGGGGAGGATGCAGAAGAACCTGTCGTGCGACCGCTTCGCCGATATCTACTCGGCGCAGGTTCAGCAGCGAACCTGAAACGCGCTGCTGGACCCGCGCTGCGATACCCGTCGCGCGGCACCGCGGATCCTCAAAGATAGTAGCGATGCCGTGGACGGCGTTCCGTTCACCGGCTGCGAGCGATGTGTGTGACGCCGGTCAGGAGTGACGCGTAACGACGCCCGTCGGCGTGGCAAAGCCCTGGAGAGTCTTGATCCGCTTCTCGAGCCACCAGCCGAACTCGGGCGACCAATCTTCGAAACGGCTGTTGATGCCGAGATCGTGCGCCCAGTGGTGTGCGATGTTGGGATTGAACTGCGATTGCCGCCCGACGGCAATGAGGTCGGCTTGGCCTTTCTGAAGGATGGCCTCGGCCTGCTGCGCCTCGAGAATGATGCCGACGGCCATGGTGGTGACATCCGCCTCCTTGCGCACGCGCTCGGCGAAAGGAACCTGGAAGCCGAGGCTGCGCGGCACTTGCGCTGCCGTAGCCGCGCCGGAGATTCCGCCGGAGGAACAGTCGACGACGTCGACGCCGCGCGTCTTCAGCTCGCGCGCGAAGGCGACCGTATCATCCATGTTCCAGCCCTCGACAGTGCCGTCGACGGACGAGACGCGCACGAACAGCGGCATGTCCGCCGGCATTTCGCGGCGCACCGCCTCGACGATCTCGAGCGGCAGACGCATGCGCCCGGCGCGGTCGCCGCCATACTCGTCATTACGTGTGTTGGAGACCGGCGACAGGAACGAGGCCAGCAGATAGCCGTGCGCGGTGTGGATCTCGATGGTGTCGAACCCGGCGGCAACCGCCCGCCTTGCAGCGGCTGCCCAGGTGCCGACCATGGCCTTGCACTCGGCGGTGGTCAATTGCCGTGGCGTCAGCCAGCCCTTGGCGACCGGTTCGGCGGTCGGGCCTACCGGTTGCCAGATCCTGGCGCCGGCTTTCAGATTCTCTTCGGTCAGCGGCCCCATGCCTTGCATGGCGGACTGTGCCGACGACTTGCGGCCGCCGTGGCCGATCTGAATGCCGATCGCCGTCCCCTGACGCTTCATGAAGGCGACCAGCGGCTTGAAGCTCTCGGCCTGCTCGTCATTCCAGATGCCGAGATCGTTTTCGTTGGTGAGTCCGACTTCCTCCACCGCCGTCACTTCGACGAAGACGAGCCCAAATCCACCGAGCGCATAGCGACCAAGGTGTACGAGATGAAACGCTCCGCAGGTATTTCCCGGTTCGCAGCTGTAATGGACCATCGGCGGCACGACGAGGCGGTTCTTCAGCGTAAGGCCTCGAATCGTGAGTGGCTTGAACAGCATCGGCCGCTCGTCTTCTTTGCCGTTGATCATTTCACCACTCATGGAATTGTCTCCTTGCATGCTATGGCCGTCCGTTCGTGCCATGGACGGCAAGTCTTCAGGTACGTCTTGGGGGCCCCAGCGACGCGCGCGGGATGAACTCGTTGGGCACGAGCACGCGCCGCGGCTCGTGCGGACCGTCGTTTCGGATGCGATCGAGCAGCATGCCAGCCGCAATCCGGCCGACCTCCGCCTGATCCCAGCCGATGATGGCGACGGCCGGCGAGACGAGCTCGGCGAGCTCGGAATGGCCTGACGCGATCAGCGACACGTCCTCAGGTATCCGCAGGCCTCGCCCGCGCACCGCGCGCAGCACGCCAGACAGCATGTCGATGCCGCCGGAAATGATCGCGGTCGGAGGGTTGCGCTGGCCGAGCAATGCCGAGGTGATACGAAATCCAGCGCCGGGCAGGAAGCTCCCGGCGTGAACGAGCGAGGGATCGGGCTCGAGATTTCGCGCGGCAAAAGCCTCCTGATAGCCGCGAACGCGTTCGCGCGCCGGATAGAGCCCGGCGTCGCCGGTGATCAGCGCCACGCGCCGATGACCAAGATCGAGCAAATGACTGACCGCGACGCGCATCCCTTCGGCGTGATCGGCCATAACGGCATCAGTCCAATCCGGCTGATCACGATCGATCAGCACGATCGGAATATCGAGATCGCGCAGGAAGGCCTCGAACTCACCGGCGATCGGCGTGTACGGCCCCATCATCACGCCGTCGGCCTGCCGCCGCGACAGCCGGCTGAGCAGCTCTCGCTCACGCTCCTTGCGGCCTTCCGAGTTGGAGATGAGCAGCGAGAATCCGACCTCGTCCAGCACGTCGTGCGCGGCTTTGACGAAGCCGGCGAGTTGCGGAATGTTGATCTCACGCAAGATGCAGCCGATCGTGTGGGTCGACCGGATGCGCATGCTCTGAGCAACCGCGTTCGGCGTATAGCCCAGATCATCGATTGCGCGCTGGACCTTCCGGCGGATGTCGGGATGGACGGTGGCATTGGCATTGAGCACCCGCGACACCGTGCCGGTCGAAACGCCCGCTGCGGTCGCCACGTCGCGGATCGTCAATTTGCTTCCGCGACCTGCCGTTTGCTGTTCTGCCATCACCATCACCGGGGCTGAGACCTCAATCCCCTGCACAATACGCGGAAGCCAATTCGGCCGCAGGTGCTATCCGCCGGCCGAAGGCAAATGATTTGTGCATTTCTCCACCGTGATCCAAACGGCCTGGCCTCCCGTCCTTGTTCCGGAACGATCAGATGGCGTCGGCTTCGACGATATTGCGGCTCATACTTCGAACGCCCACTGCTCCGCCACCAGGCTGTATCGGCCTGTCTCGCGCCGCATATGTCCGAACCCGGGGAAATGCAGATGCATGCCGCCGACCAGCATGTCGTCAGTGACCACCACGTCGAACATCATCTGACGAGCGGCCGCGGCGGCCTCGGGGTCGGTGTCGAATTCCATTGTCACTTCCGGACGTGCAACCTGGATCTCCGGCACATGGACCGTGTCTCCCCAAACCACCATTGATTCGCGGCCGCGCGATACGACATAGGCGGCGTGGCCGGGGGTATGACCGTGGATCGGGATCGCCGTGACGCCCGGGAGCACCTCGCCCTTCCGGAATGTCTTGACGCGATCGGCAGCCATATAGGGCTTCAGCTGGGTGCGGCCGGCCTCGAAATAGCGGCGCCGGGGCCGCTCGGCCGCCTTGGCCATCGCCTCGTCGTTGAACCAGTGATTGATCTCGTTCTCATGGACGATGACTTCCGCATTGGGAAACAGCCGCGTTCCGGTTGCGGCATCTGTCAGCCCGTTGGAATGGTCGGGATGGACATGGGTCAGCAGCACCGCGTCGACCGAGGCCGGATCGATGCCGGCGGCAGCGAGATTTGCCGGCAGGCGACCGCAGGTCGGCCCCATCAGATCCGCTGATCCGCAGTCGATCAGGTAGGTCCGGTTGTCCATGCGCACGGCAAAGGCGTTGACCGAGATGCGCGGCGGCGAGGTGCGGTGATCGCGCGCCAGAATGGCCTTGGTTTCCTCCTCGGGCATATTGCGAAAGATCGTGTATCCCATGTCGACGTAACCGTCGCTGAGGCCGGTGACCAGCGCGTCGCCAAGCCTGCGGTGATAGACTCCTGCGACTTGCGTTGAGGGTGAAGTGCTCATTGTGCGTCCCCTTGCCAAAATCTTGCAACGATCGCTGCATCGTCGCGCCTGTGGTGCCAGCTCCGGCCCACGCCAAGTTGCGCCTTCGACCAGAGCCTGATCTGCATCAGCGCGTAGGCCCAGGTGACGGCAAACACGTCCATCACAGGAGCACCGGCGATGCGGTGGACGCCGTGACGAACCAAGAGTTCCGCCAGCACGCCTTCCGCCGGAATGATGACGTCAGCGCCGCGCGCCACCAGGCGCTCGGCCGCGGCGGTGAAATTTGCGATGACCGGAGCCGGGTCGGCGTAAGCACGCGCCAGCTGCGGCTCGTCGAGCGGCGGATCCATCGCCGCGACCTCCAGCACACGCGCGGCGAGCTTGTGCTTGTCGACCGCCACCTTCGTCATCCACTGCACCGCCGGCGCATTGGAGATCAATGCCACATAGCTGCCGAGCGAGCAGCCGACCAGAAGACCACTCTCGGTCAGCGAGGCGACGGGAATATCCACCGCGGAGCGGATCTCGCGCAGAAACGGCTCGCTGAACGAGCCGATCACGAAGGCATCATAACCCTGCCGCTCGGCCGCGATCGCATTGTCGATCACCCGGCTGAGAATGCGGTGATAGGCGAATGCATTGCCGAGCACCGCAGTGGCCGAAGCGCCGGCGTATGATCCGGACGGAAGCCCGTGGACGACGACCTCGGCGTCGTCGCCAAGGATTTCCGCCGCATGGGCCTCGAGCGCGCGCTTGTAGACTTCGAGATGATCGAGCTCGTTGACCGACTGGTGCCAGATCCGCGGCGTCGATCTCTTCCCAGGCATTGCCGCGCTCATGCGTCGCCCCGATCGTTGGTCAGGCGCAGCGAACGGATCGACCCGAGGTCCTCGATATTCCAGAGCTGCTCGAACAGTGCTGCGGCCTGGCCTTGCTTGAACACCCGGGTCGCGCAGTCCATGAACTTATCCTGCAGTTCGTCGCGCAAAAGCGGGCGCTGCCAGCTGCCCTTGGCATGAACCACCGGCGCGTGCTCAAGCACTTCGCCCGACGTCAACACGACGCTGACGCGGTCGGCCGGCGCGAACGGCTGGTCGCCCGGCATGATCTCGTCCGTCGTCGTGCAGCGAACCTTGGCGAAGGTAGCGCCGACGTCGGGCCGCGAGACGAACTCATCGGTGAGCTCGGACAGCCCGACACGGCCGGCGATCAGCGCGGCGGTCATCGCGAATTCCATGCTGAACTTGGCCTCGAGACCGGTCTGCGGATTGGTGTTGCGCAACATCAGCCTTTGGGTGACGCCGGTGTGGACCCGAATTTCCTTCACGTCGTCGGGTTTGAGCTTGTGCGCATTCACCAGGCCAATCATCGCGTCGATCGAACGATGGGTCGCATAGCAGGTCGGATAGCGCTTCACATTGATGCCGAGATCGGCCAGCCGCCAGTTGCGGCCTATATCGATCGTCCCGTTTTCGATATCCGGCGTGCCCGATGGCGAATGGGCGCGCAGGAAGCCGGTTTGGTGCTCGAGCACGTCCAGCGATGCGGTAAATCCCTGATCGGCGAGGCGCGCGGCAAGCACGCCGGATTGAGCGGTGCGGCCGGCATGCAGCGATTTGGTCATGGTGCCGAAATTGGCGACCAGTCCGGAGGCGAGCGAGGCGGCGATCGCGATGGCATGCGCGGTCTTCGTGGAGTCGAGATTGCGCAGCCGCGCACAGGCGGCCGCGGTGGCGAGCGCGCCCATCACGGCCGTCGGGTGAAAGCCGCGCTCATGGAGGTGACCGGGCTCCAGCGCAATGACCTGCGCCCAGACTTCGTAGCCCGCGGCATAGGCGGCGAGCGCGTCGGCACCGCTGGAGTCGAGCGACCAGCCTTCGGCCAGGATGGCCGGCACCAGCACCGTGCTCGGATGTCCGGCCAGCGCCACGTCGTCATAGTCGAGCACATGCGCCGCGACGCCGTTGACGAGCGCAGCATCCGGCGCCGCGAGATTGCGGCCCGACGGAACCTCGGGCGCGCCGTCGTTCTGCGTGGACGCGGCCACCATCGCCGACACGATCCGCACCGGCTGCTCGGCGGCGCCAGCGATCATGACGCCGACGCAGTCGATGATGCCGGTCCGCGCCGCCTCGCGGCAGCGGCCGGACAGATCGGACAGCTTGAGGCCGGCTACAAAATTGGCCGTCTGACGCGTGATATCCAGCATGGGTCGTCTCCTCAGTAGGAACGCGGAAGACCGAGCACGTGCTGCGCCACAAAGGCCAGCACCATGTTGGTCGAGATCGGGGCTGTCTGGTAAAGACGGACCTCACGCCACTTGCGCTCGACGTCGTATTCCTGCGCAAAGGCGAAGCCGCCATGGGTCTGGAATGTCGTATCGGCAGCCTTCCAGGTGGCCTCCGACGCCAGCAGCTTGGCGATATTGGCGTCTGCTCCGCAGGGCTGCCCGGCCTGGAACAGCGCGGCGGCGCGGCGGCACATCATGTCGGCGGCTTCGAGTTCGGCGTAGGCGCGCGCCAGCGGAAACTGGATGCCTTGATTCTGGCCGATCGATCGTCCGAAGACGCGCCGCTCATTGGCATAAGCGACGCCCTTGCCGAGAAGCCAGCGTCCGTCGCCCACACATTCGGAGGCGACCAGGATTCGTTCGGCGTTCATGCCGTCGAGGATGTAGCGAAAGCCCTTGCCTTCCTCCCCGATGAGATTGGCGACCGGCACTTTCAGGTTCTCGATGAACACCTCTGTCGCATTGTGATTGACCATCGCCTTGATCGGGCGGATTTCGACGCCGTTGCCCTTGGCCTCACGCAAGTCGACGAGGAACACCGAAAGTCCGTCGGTGCGCCGCTTCACCTGATCGACCGGACTGGTGCGCGCCAGCAGCAGCATCAGGTCGGAGTGCAGCGCCCGCGACGTCCAGACCTTCTGGCCGTTGACGACATAGACGTCCCCCTGACGCTCGGCGCGGGTCTTGAGCTGGGTGGTATCGGAGCCGGTATTGGGCTCGGTTACGCCAAAGGCCTGCAGCCGCAGCCGTCCCGCCGCGATTTCCGGCAGGTAGGTCCGCTTCTGGGTCTCGTTGCCGTGACGAAGCAACGTACCCATGATGTACATCTGGGCATGCGCGGGACTGGCGCTGCAGCCGTTCGCATTGATCTCTTCGAGGATCACTGCCGCCGCACGCAGCGGCAGGCCCGAACCGCCATATTCCTCCGGGATCAGCGCGCCGAGGAATCCCGCCTCCGTCAACGCCGCGACGAATTCGGTCGGATAGGCGCTTTGATCGTCGAGCTTGCGCCAGTATTCGCCCGGAAAGCCCTTGCAGATCTGCCGCACCGTGTTGCGCAGGTCGGAGAAATCCTCGCCCAACGTGACGGTGACCTCCATGTCGGCGGTTTGGGCGGCGTCGTGATAGTTCATGTCATATCCTTTCAGGCGGCGGCGCTGGCCGACACGCGGAACGTTTTGGGCAGGCCGGCGCGGGCGATCGCGCCGGAGCACCGTTCGCCGGGCAGCCAGCTCTCGACCTCGCGTCGCAAGGCGACCAGCCGCTCGACATCGGCGCCGGTATCGAAACCGAGTTGCTCGAGCAGGAAGACGGTATCCTCGGTGTCGATGTTGCCGGTGGCGCCGGGTGCGAACGGACAGCCGCCGAGTCCGGCGAGGGATGCGTCGAAGGCGCGTACACCCGCATCCAGTGCCGCCGTCACATTGGCGAGACCGAGACCGCGCGTGTCGTGGAAGTGGCAGGCGACCGGCAGTGGACGCACCGCGGCGATCACCGCGCCCATCAGGCGGCGGACCTGACCCGGATCGCCATAGCCGACCGTATCGGCGACGATGATCTCGTCGGCGCCCATCCCGGCGAGTCGCACCGCGATCTCGACCACTCGTGCCTCCGATACCGTCCCCGAGATGGTGCAGCCGAACGCGGTCGCGATGCCCGCACCAAGTCCGATTCGTGCTCCGGGGCGCTGATCGCGCTCCGCGGCGATGCGCGCGAAGTCCTGCAGCGACTCTTCTGTGCTGCGGCGAACATTGGCCTGGTTGTGCTCCTCGCTCGCCGACAGCACGTAGTTGACGATTGGCACACCGAGCGCGAAGGCGCGCTCGGCCCCCTTCAGATTCGGAACCAGAACCGAGGGCCGCAAGCCCGGCATTGTCAGCGCGCCGCGGGCCACCTCCTCCGCGTCGGCAAATTGCGGGATCACCTTGGCCGGCACGAATGAGGTCACCTCGATCTCGCGGATTCCGGCCTCCACCGCGCCACGGCACCAGGCCAGCTTGCGCGCGCTCGGCAAGATCGTTTTGACCATCTGAATGCCGTCGCGGGGTCCGACCTCGCGAACATGAGCTTTCTCACGCATTTCGCGCCTCCTTCTACTTGCCTTGAAAGTTGGGTTTGCGGCGCTCGTTGAACGCCAGCACGCCTTCGCGCCGGTCCGCCGTCGGGACCAGACGGTTGTAGGCCTCGATCTCGAAGGCGAGGCCATCGGCGAGCGACATCTGCAAACCGCGATGGATCGCCTGCTTGGCCTGGCGCACCGAGATCGGGCCATTGGCAGCGATGCGATGGGCGATGGCGAAGGTCGCCTCCAGCAATTCCCCTGGCGGCAGCACCCGATTGACCAGTCCCCACTGCTCGGCCTCGGCAGCCGAGAACGGCTGGCCGGACAGGATCAATTCCTTGGCGCGGCGCTCGCCGACGGCGCGCGGCAGATTCTGCGTGCCGCCGCCACCTGGCATGATGCCGAGCGTCACTTCGGTCAGCGCGAAGCGCGCATTGGTCGAGGCGTAGACGAAGTCGAGCGCCGCCGCGATCTCGCAGCCGCCGCCATAGGCCGCACCGTTGATCGCGCCGATCACGGGAATCGGACAGCCCAGCAGAGCGCGCAGCATGCGCTCGAAGACCAGATGCTGTGCCTGCCAGGCCTCGTCCGTCATGCCGTTGCGCTGCTTCAGATCGCCCCCGGCGCAGAACGCCTTGTCGCCGTGTCCGGTCAGGATCACCGCGCGCAACCCCTCGATGTCGGTCGAGAAGCCCTCGAACAGTTCCACCAGATCAAGGCCCATCTGGGTGTTCATCGCATTGGACGCTTCCGGCCGGTGCAACGTCACCAGCAGGATATCGCCATCACGCCGTTCGACCTTGATGGTCTGGAAATCAGTTCGCATTGATGGCTCCCTTGCTCGCAGGCTTTCGAAGAATGGCATTGTGCTGGCCGAGCGCCGGCGCAGCGGTGCGCGCGCGTGGTCGCGTACCGTCGAAGGCAAGCGGAACGCCGACAAGATCGATATCGTCGCCAGCACAACGCACCATCATGTCGAGGGCGCGGGTTTGTGGATGCTCCGCAACCTGGTCGGTGGTCAGCAGCGGTGCATTGGGAACCCCGGCGCCGTCGAGAATGCCGCCGAGCGCATCGGCCGTATACTTACGCACCGCGGCCGCGATTTGGGGGATCAGTCGTTCGCGGTTGACGACCCTTGCCGCGTTGGTCGCGAAGTCAGGATCATGCGCAAGCGCCTCGAGGCTCAACGCCACGCACAGCTTGCGGAACAGATTGTCGTTGCCGGCGGCAATCATCAGCCATCCGTCGGACGCCTCGAATGCCTGATAGGGCGCGATTTCCGCGGTGCCCGATCCATAGGGCTTGCGCACCTCACCTGACGCCGCATAGCCGGCCAGCGGAACGGTCATCCACGCGAGCCCGGTCTCGTAAAGCGAGGTCGCAACGCTGCGGCCCTGACCGCCCTTGTTGCGCGCCACCAACGCGGCGAGCATGCCGATCACTGCCCACATGCCGGAGCCCATGTCGACCAGCGAGACGCCGACACGCACCGGCGGCCGGCCGCCCTCGCCGGTGACGCTCATGATGCCGGTGCTGGCCTGTGCGAGCGGATCGTAGCCGGGCTTGCTGGCGAGCGGCCCCTTGGCGCCGAACGCGCCGATGTCGCACCAGATCAGCGATGGCTTCGCGGCGCTGAGCGCATCCGCGGTGAGACCAAACTTGTCCAGAATGCCGGGCCGCAGATTCTGGATGACGGCATCGGCCTCGTTCAGGATCAGCGACTTCAGCCTCTCGCAATCCTCCGCTGCGCCGAAATCGACGGTGATGCCTTCCTTGCCGCGATTGAGACTATGGAACACACTTGCCGTTCCGTTCCAGAACGGCGGCCCCCAGCCACGCGCATAATCGCCGCTTTTGGGATTTTCGACCTTGATCACACGGGCGCCGAGATCGGCCAGAATCAATCCGGCATAGGGGGCGGCCACGCTGTGTCCGAGTTCAATCACGGTGATACCAGCGAGCGGCTTGTCAACGTCCATCAAATCCTCCCGGCTGCCGCAAGGGCCGCCGCCGTTCCTGTTGTCATCAATCGATTCATCATGTCGAGCGGCGGCGCTTTCACGACTTGTCCTGCGCATTGTCGGCAACCAGCACCGCGCCGTTGACGAAGCTCGCGCGGTCGGACAGCGCGAAGACGATCAAATTGGCGAGTTCCTCCGGCGTGCCCCAGCGCGTGTTGCGCATCGAGTTATTTTCCGACCAGCGCTTGCGTTCGGCTTCCGCCTCCTCTTCGCCCAGATTGCGCTTGGCGAGCTCACGCTCCCATTTTGCAAAACGTTCCGGAGTATTGACGAAACCGGGAACGACGCAGTTGACGCGAATGTTGTGCGGCCCGAATTCGTTGGCGAGAATCTTGGAGAAGCGGATTTCGGCCGACTTGGCCGGACCGGTGCATGACGACAGGAACGGCGGCATCGTCACCATGATCCCGGTTTCGCCCGACACGTTGACGATGCCGCCGCCGTTCTGCTCGATCATGATCGGGATGATGCGCTGACAGATACGGAACTGAGCGAAGAAATTGATCGCCATGCCGTATTGCAGTTCCTCGTCGGTGACTTCGAGGAACGGCTTGTAGGTGCCCGTGCCGGCATTGTTGACCAGGATGTCGACGCGGCCGAGACGGTCGCGGGCGACCGCCGGCAGCCGCTCGATCTGCTTCAGATCCGTCACATCAAGCGACAGCGTTTCGACCTTGACGCCGGTGCTCCGCTCGACGTCAGAACGACATTCGGCCAGCGCGTCCTCGCGGCGCGCGCAGACCAGAACCTTGACACCCTCCTCCGCCAGCAAGCGTACGGTCTCGAGACCAATGCCCTTGCTGCCGCCGGTGACGATCGCAGTCTTGCCTTCAAGTCCAAGTTTCATTTGATCGCATCCCTTTGAGATCGGGTCAGGCGGTCGAGCAGCCTGCGCACAGGCATCGATCCGCCACTACGTGCCGAGGCGAAAACCTCGGCCGCAAGGCTGGCGCCTTCGCCGGCCGGAATTCCGGTGCCGGCCAAGCGGCTATCGAAAACCTCGGTGGCGCGGGCTTCGTCCTGGAACACCAGAACCTTGGGCGCCTCGCGCGCGGTCCGGCGAAGACGCGCACCATTTTCCATCTCCAACTCGACGGTCGCGTCGAGATGGGTGCCGACCGCGTCCGGCTCGACGATCGTTTTTCCGACGAGTGCCATAATCTCCCGGTCCTGGCGGTGCTCGACGCCCATCTCGTAGTCGAGGCGGCCGTAGCGCAGCATGGCGGCGACCGCAAAGGCGGTGCTGGCCTGGGTCTGCACGGTCCGCGTGAACGGTCCCTTGAATGACGTTCCCGGATATTGCGTATAGGGCTCCCAGATCGTCACGGTGATCCGCTTCACCTGCGACAGATCGATGCCGTCGCGGTGAAGCATATGCGCCGCCAGCACCGCCGACATGTTGTCGCCCAGGGTTGCGAACGGCTTTGCCATGATGCCGATCATCGTCGCGACATCGGGGCCTCGCTGCCATTGTTCTGGCGTGCGATCGAGGCCGGCAAGCGAGCGCAACAATCCCTTCGGTCCTTCCAGCGCATCGGGCGCCCCCTGGACGCCGCGCGCCGCAAGCTCCGCGGCCACCAGCCCGCCCTGGGCGGCGCGCCCGTTCTGTACGCGCCATTCATCGGAGCCGCAGCGCACCGGCTCCAGCGTGCCGCCGGTCGTGCAGGCCGCGATTGCAACCGCGCTGGTGGACCTCGGTGGATCGAGCCCAAGTGCGGCTGCGGCCGCCGCCGCAGCACCGATCGTGCCGAAGGTCGGGCTGGTCCGCACGCCCCTGCCGATCAGGCCGCGGGCAACGACTTCACCCGCACCAAGCCATTTGAGCGTGGAATAGCCGACCGTGAGAGCGGTCAATACGGTGCGCAGCGGCGCATCCAGCGTTTCACCAAGCGACACCGCGACCGGCGCAATCAGGGATCCCGGGTGCGTCCATGAATCGTGGTCGGTGTCGTCCTGAAAATGGGCGTGAACGGCAATGCCGTTGGCGAGAACCGCCTCGGACAGCGCGGCATGTTTGCCGCTCGCCCAGATGCGCGCGGTGCGCGGTCCAGGCAGCACCTCCGCGGACATCGCGCGCGCGGCCGCGGCCGTCGGCTCGTGTCGCGCCGCGAGCGCGAGCCCCAGCGAGTCCAGCAGGCAAACGGCTGCCTTCGTGGCGACATCCGGGGACAGTTCGCTCGCCGACGTCGTTGCGGCGAAGGTCCCGAGCAGCGCAGTGGCGTTCAAAGTAGCGGACATCACAAATACTCCTCGGCAAGCGCAACGTCGCGAATTTCGGCGACGGTGCCGCTCCGCCTGACCTCGCCACCGCGCATCACGTAGCCGCGTGTGGCAAGCTTGAGCGCCGGACGCGCCATCTGCTCGGTCATGAGAATGGTCGTGCCGCGCTGTTGCATATGACGGATCGCCTCGCTGATCTGCGCGATCCACACCGGCGCGAGCCCGAGGAAGGGTTCATCCAGCAGCAGCAGCTTGGGAAACGAACTCATGGCGCGCGCCAAGGCGACGATCTGCTGTTGTCCCCCCGACAATTGTCCGGCCGGCTGGCTGGCGCGCTCCTTCAGGATCGGAAAGATGCCACAAAGCCAGGCCCAGGCTTGGCGCTGGCTCGCTCCGCCGTGCCAGCAGGCGCCGCTCAGGACGTTGTCAGCGACCGACATGGTCGGGAACACGCGGCGCCCTTCGGGCGAATACCCAATTCCGGCCCGCGCGCGCCCATCGCAGGATACGGCACTGAGATCACGGCCCGCGAAGCGCACGCTGCCATGCGAGGCCTGGACCAGACCGATGATGGCGTTGATCAGGCTCGACTTGCCGGCACCATTGGCGCCGATCAGCAGCACCGTCTCGCCCTCGGCGACGTCGATCGAGACGCCGCTGATTGCCGTGATGCCGCCGTAGCGGACTTCGAGGTCTTTCACCGCCAGCATCAGGCCGCCTCCTCGTCCACTGTCCCGAGATAGGCGTCAATGACATCCTTGCGTGCCAGGACGTCGGCCGGAGCGCCCTCGGCCAGGACACGACCGGAATCGAGCACCAGTATTCTTGGACAGAGGCGGCGCACGAGATCCATGTCATGCTCGACGATCAGGACCCCGCAACCGAGCTCCGTCCTCACGTGGCGCACGAAAGCATCGACCCGCAGGCGCTCCCGCCGCTCGAGACCGGCCGCCGGCTCGTCGAGCAGGAGGACTTTCGGCCGGGCGGCGCAAGCCAGAATAAGGCCCAGCATCTTCTGGAGCCCGTACGGCAGCTTGTCGCTCTGCTCGTCGAGCTGCGGTTCGAGCTCGAACTCGTCGATCAGCGGCGCGACGCTGTCCCATCCGGGCCCACTGCCGCTGAAGCGAAGGGCCCTCGAAATGTTCTCGCGGACCGATGCCGTACGGAAGGTGTTGGTCTGTTGGAAGCTGCGGATAATTCCCATGCGACTGACGGCATGTAGCGGCTTGCCGGTCATATCCTTGCCGTCGAGCCGCACCCGGCCGATGGTCGGCGGCAGCATGCCGCAAATGACGTTGATGAGCGTGGTCTTGCCGGCGCCGTTCGGTCCGATCACGCCGAGGACGTCGCCTGGCGGGATGGCGAAGCTGACATTGTCGAAGACATGCAGCCCGCCGAAACGCTTGGAGATCGCTGCGACCTCGAGCAGCGCGCCGCCGTCGGTCCGTCCGGTGCGTTCAGCCGTCATTGCAGGGGCTCCATCGCATTGGGCACACTCAGCGTCGGCGACGAGGCGACGGTGGAAGACCGCGACGGCGACGGTGGCGAAAACACGCGGACGCCGAGGCGATGGATCGTCCCGACGACGCCCTCGCGCGCGACCAGCACCACCACCACGATCAGGAAGCCGAACAGGAACTGGGAATACTCCCCGCGCAATGCGAAGACGTCTCCCGCCCAGATCAGCAGGGCGCCACCGACAACCGGGCCAAGCATGCTGCTCTTCCCACCGATGATCGCATAGGCAATGTAGTTGACCGATGACAGCGCGCTGAACGAGGTCGGATGGGCCGTGAGCAGCATGTTGACGAGGGCGAAGCCGGCGAGCCCGGATACGCCCGCGGCGATGGCGAAGCCGAACGCCTTGTAGTGCCAGACGACGAGACCAAGACTCTGGGCGAGCAGTTCGTTCTCCTCGATCGCCGCGAAATGCTGGCGCAGCGTGCGGGTCACCGCAGCGGTGACGATAGCGCCGGCGAGCGCCAGCCCGATCGTGACCTGCAGCACCGCGCGGTTGTCGGCGAGCTCCAGCCCGAACAGCGTCACGGCCGGCATGCCGACCAGTCCATTGGCCCCCCCGGTCCACCCCGGCGTTTCAAACAGCAACAGTTGCGTGATCTCGGTGAGGACGAACGTGACCAGCACGAAATAGACGCCGGTCAGACGGAGCACCAGCGCGCCGAGCGGCAGCGCAAACAGCGCCGGCACCACGAAGCTCGCAAGCCCCAGCAGCAGCACGTCGGTCACGCCGTGACGAAGCCCCAGGATCGCGACGGTGTAACCGCCGATCGCCATGAAGGTCGGCACCGCGAAGGTCATCAGATTCATGCGCAGCATGATGTAGACGCTGAACGCGGCCGTAATCGCGATCAGCATCTGGTTGGCCAGCGAATAGACCATCGGGTTCTGGCTGAGCCAGGGAACTACGAAAGCGGCCGCGATGACCACGACGCTTGCTGCCTCGGCCAGGTCGCCGCGCTTGGAAAGGGTGCGGGCTGTCATGTGCTCAAGCTCCCCGAACCCGGTGACCGAACAGACCCGATGGCTTGACGACCAGCATGACCAGGACGAGCACGAACAGCGCGAGTGCGCCCTTCGAGCCACCGAGATAGACCGCAGAGAACGCCTCCGCCATGCCGACGATGAAAGCCGCGACTGTCGCACCACCGATGCTACCGAGACCGCCGAGAATGACGATCAGGAAGGACGTCGCCAGCACAGGATCGCCGATATGCGGCGCGAGCGACAGGATCGGTGTGACCAGCGCGCCGGTGAGGCCGGCGAGCCCCGTCGCCAGGGCGAAGGCGGCCGGGAACAGAATCGCGGGACGCAGTCCCTGCGCTGTCGCCACCGCGCGGTCATCGGCCAGCGCTCGCAGCGCGCGGCCGAAATCGGTGTAATAGATCAGGCCGTAGATCGACAGGATCCCGACGATGCAGACGCCCAGCACCACGAGATTCTCGATCGGCACAAAGAAGCCATGGCCGTGAATGACACCGGTCAATGGAAAGGCGAAGGCCGGAGATTGCGGTCCGAACACCACCAATATGCCGCTCGACATCATCAAATAGAGGCCGAGCGTCAGCATCAGCGTCGCCAGATGATCGTCGATCACGCGATCCAGCACGAAGCGTTCGAACAGGAATCCGAGCAGCGTGGTGCCCAGCGCCGCGCAGATCACCGCCAGCGCGTAGGGCATGCCAAGATAGGTCACCGCGGAATAGGCGAGATATCCTCCGAGAACGTAGAAGCCGCCATGCGCGAAATTGACGACTCCCAGAATGCCGAAGATCAGGGTGAAGCCGAGGGCGAGCAGCGCGTACTGCGCACCCAGGCTGATGCCGATGAGGCAGGTGGCGACAAAACCTTGCACGGAGTACCCGCTACTTGCCGCCGGCCGCTTCGACCCTGATGGTCGGTTGCAGCTTGCCTTTTTCCACGAGTCCGACACCGAACGGGAACGACAGTTCCTGGTTGATGCCGAAGAAATCCTGCCCGATCCAGTGACCGGGACCGATATTGGGATCCTCAACCGGCAACGATCGCAGGGCCTCGGCAACCTTGGCCGTGTCCGAGATGGTACCGGCCTTGGCGATGGCTTTGGTTACCATGCGGGCGGCGGAGACCCACTGAAAGAACAGATTGTTTTCCGGCCGCTCGGCACCGAGCAGCTTCTTGTACTCGTCGGCGATCATTTGCACTTTCTCGTCGATGAGAACCGGCTCGTACCAATAGAAGTCCTTCAGCACCTCGTCGCCACCGGCGACGCGGGAGATTTCGGTGTATCCCGGACCGCCGAGACGTCCGATCGGTCCCTCAAAGCCAGCCTGACGCAATTGCTTCACGATGATGCCGGCGTCGCCAGGGGGCGATGAAGCGAGATCGACGGCGTCGGGCTTCGCGTTCATGATCCGGGTCACGATCGGCGCGAAATTGGTGGTGCCACGCTGATAATATTCTTCGGAAGCGGTGATGCCGCTTCTCTTGTATGCGTCGGCGTCGACGCTCGCGATATCCGTGCCACCCTGGTCGTTCGGCGCGACCAGCACCACGCTCTTCATGCCGAACTTCTGCTTGGCGATCTTGATGATCGGCTCGGCCCAGCCCGAAGGACCCGGCCCCATGTGGAACACCAGTGGCAACTGCGGCGACAGCGCATCCTTGGCGTAGCCGTTGCCCATCACCAGCATCGAATTGCGCTTGGCGATCGGCTTCACGCCGGTGAGCTCGGGCGAGCCGATCGGGCCGATGATGAATTTAACGCCCTGCCCTGCCAACGTGTTGGCTGCAGCGGCGGCGCCTTCGGCCGTGTATTTGCTGTCGATGGCAACGACGTTGACCTTGCATGGCGCCCCGTCGACCTTGATCAGGCCGTCCCGGTTGGCCTCGGCGGCGACGAGTTCGACCGCGCCGCGCAGCGCGAGGCCCCATTGCGCAGCGGGACCCGACAGAACGCCGACGACGCCGAGCGTCAATTCCTGTCCCGCCGCCATCACCGAGACATTCGAACTGGCCAGCGCAGCGCCGACGGCGATGCCAGACAACAGCAGATTTCTCCGCGTAGTGCTCATCATTCCCCCCGTAATTTGTTGCGGCTCATGCGCCGTCCACTTGTTGCGTGGAAACCCGAAGCGTTCGCCCCGGGGCCGCGCGTATCGCTCGGCGCCGGGACGCTAGGCGCGCGGAGGTCGCCTTGTCAATGAAACGTTTCATGAAAAATAGGGCAGATCAGCTATGCTTGAGATGAGCCACCATTCTGGACATGCAATAAACATGAATAATAACAGTAATTTACCCTGTCGATCGAATGATCCATCAGAAACTCCAAACGACGCATCGCTACTGACACACCTATGAAATGAAACGTTCCACTTGAATCAACCTAGCCTGCCCGTTAGCTTCCGTGACCCGTCGCGGACAGAAGATGACGGCCAAGGGGAGAAACTCGATGATGCGGGGCGCCGTGACGGCCGTGCTTTCCGTGCTTGCGATTCAGTGCAGCCAGGAGCGCTAGCAGCCGAACCTCAGTTCAAGCTGCGGGCTTCGGTGGACACGTCGGCGACACACGGACGGACATTGTCTGCCGCCGACTACCTGAAGAAGCTGCAGGAAAAATCCGGCGGCCGGATCACGACCGAGCTGTTCCACAGCGGCCAGTTGTTTCGCGACCGCGACGTGGTGAAGGCGCTTCGTCAGGGCGCCGTCGAGATGGCGATCCCCGGCACCTGGGTGCTGACCGGCTTCGTCCCCGATGCAGACGTCTTCCAGCTGCCGGCATTTTTCGGGCAGCCCTACCCGGTGGTCTATGCTGCTGCCGACGGCAAGATCGGCGAGATCATCAACAAGCAATTCGAGAGCAAGCTCGATGTCAAATTGCTCGGCCCCTGGCTGCAGCTCGGATATCAAAACACCTACAGCACCAACAAGGCGATCCGCGACTTCGCCGATCAGGCCGGCATGAAGATCCGCAACTCCGGCGGTGCCGCACAATCGGCGCGAGCCAAGTTCTTCAATGCAACACCGAACGTCACAGCCTGGCCGGACGTTCCGCTGGCGCTCTCGCAAGGCACGTTCGACGGGCTGAGCTCGACCGATGAAAGCCTTGCCAGCGCAAAGCTCTGGGAATCCGGCGTGAAATATGGATTTGCGGATCGCGAATTCGTCGGGTTCTACGTGCCGATGATCAGCGAGAGCTTCTACAAGAAGCTGCCGCCGGATCTCCAGAAGCTGGTCGTCGACCTCTGGCAGGAGAACATCCAGGCCTACCGCAAGAGTATGGAAGAAGCTCAGACCGAGGCGCGCCACACGCTGGAAAAGAACGGCATCGTGTTCGTTTCGCCGTCCGAGAGCGCGCTCGCTGCGGTCCGCGCCAAGATGCTGCCTTTGCAGGACGGCATCGCGAAGGAGTTGCGGATTTCGCCCGCCTTGCTGCTGCAGGTGCAGGCGGATGTAACGACCGTCGGCCATTGATTGCCACCCATGATGAAGATCTGGAACAGGCTTGAACTCCTGTTGATAGGAGTTCTTGGTGCCGCCGCGCTGACGGTCGGGACCGCTCAGGTCATCGGTCGCTACGTGAACAAGAACTTCGCCTTCATCAATGGCGAGGAGGTAGTGGTCTATCTGACGGTCTGGGCGGTGTTTCTGGCGTCGAGCCAGTTGGTCCGGACCGATGGGCATGTCAGGCCCGACGTCGTGCTGCGACTGTTGCCGCCGCAAGGGCAAAGATGGGTCGAGGCATTCAACTGCTGTGTCGCGATCTTGTTTTGTGGCGGCCTGGCCTATTGCGGCTTCCAGGTTGCGGATGTCGCCCGCAGCCTCGACGAGCGCAGCATCACGGGCCTCGAATTCCCGATGTGGATCTACTACTCGGCCATCCTGACCGGCGCCGTGCTGATGCTGTTGCGCTACGTCATCAAGCTTTATTTGCTCGTATTCCGCTTCGATCCCGCCACCATGGTCATCGCCGTTCACGATCATTGAGCGATCGACGACGTCAGCCGTCTTGATGACCGATCTGCCATCGGCAAACTGACCGTCGTGGTCCCGCATCGGGACGCTTCAGGTCCAGCAACAACGAGACCGACACGATGTGGACGATGCTTTTCCTGCTGATGTTCTTCGGGCTGCTCTGCGCGGGAATGCCGATCTTTCTGGTGTTGGGTCTCTGCGCGGCGGTCCTGTTCGGCTTCAGCGACCAGCCTCTGGTGGCGATCGCGCAGAAGATCGCCGATGAAATGAATTCCAGCACACTGATGGCCTTGCCGCTGTTCGTGATGGCCGCCGCATTCATGCGGCGCGGCGGCGTCGCCAAGGCGCTGGTCGATGTCGCGATCGCCTGGTTCGGACGATTGCGGGGCGCACTCGGTCTCGTGACGGTGGTGTCATGTACCCTGTTTGCCGCGATCTGCGGCTCCTCAGTTGCGACTGCGCTCGCCATGGGCACCATTCTGGTGCCGGCGATGATCGAGCGCGGCTATCCGCGTCATTTTGCGCTTGGCGTGGTCGGCGCTTCCGGCACGATCGGCATCGTGATTCCACCCAGCCTGTCGCTGATTCTTTACGGGCTGATCGCAGAGCAGTCCGTGCCGCGCCTGTTCCTGGCCGGCATCCTTCCCGGGCTGCTGCAGGCGGCGATGTTCTTCGGCTGGGTGTTCTACTACTCGCACAAATACGAGCTGCCGCGCGAACCGTCCGTGCCTCGCGCCGAACTGGTGCGGATGAGCCTCAATGCCCTGCCCGCGCTGTGCGTGCCTTTCATCGTGATGGTCGGAATCTACGGCGGCCTGATGACGGTCACCGA
Source organism: Bradyrhizobium sp. USDA 4510 (assembly GCF_054059095.1). Classification (NCBI taxonomy): domain Bacteria; kingdom Pseudomonadati; phylum Pseudomonadota; class Alphaproteobacteria; order Hyphomicrobiales; family Nitrobacteraceae; genus Bradyrhizobium; species Bradyrhizobium sp. USDA 4510. The sequence continues at coordinate 6,490,625 of NZ_JBSSBT010000001.1, forward strand.
AGCAGCCGCGGTCTCGGCCACGGTGGCTCTTCTCGTCAGCCTGTTCTTCTATCGCGGCTTTAAGGTCAGCCAGACGCTCGAGGTGATCGCCGAGGCAATCAAGAGCGCCGCGACGATCATGATCATCGTCGCGACCGCTTTGGCGTTCGGCCACTGGATGACGGACTCGGGCATCCCGGCCTCGCTGGTGAAGTTCACGCTCGACAACCAGCTTCATCCCTGGCAATTCCTGCTCGCGATCAACGTGCTGCTGCTCGTGCTCGGATGCTTTCTCGAGGTCGCCGCCACGCTGCTGGTGGTGATGCCGATCCTTGCGCCTGCGCTGAAACCGCTCGGAATCGATCCCGTCCATTTCGCGATCGTCTTCACCCACAACATGGAGATCGCGCTGGTTCATCCCCCGGTCGGACTGAACCTCTACGTGCTGGCCACGATTTCGACGGCGCCGGTCACCGAAGTGGTGCGCGGCGTTCTGCCGTTCCTCGGCCTGCTGCTGTGCCTTGCAATCATCACCTATGTCCCACAGCTTTCGCTCTGGCTGCCCAATCTGGTCTATGGCGCGGGCTAGCAGCGCGGATCGTCTCGACGGAGAACTCGAGCATGTTATCGAAATCAATCCATTGGGCCGGCGAATTCTCCACGCTCGCGCTCCGCTACGGCAACAGGCCGGCTGTCGTCGACGCCGCCGGCACGACGTCCTATGCGGAGTTGTTCGCCAAAGCCGCCGGCGTTGCGGATGCCCTGATGCAGGCCGGGATCGGCCCGGCAGATGCCGTGGCTACATTGTTCCGCAACAGCGCCGACGCCGTTGCGGCCACTTTCGGCGTCATGCTGGCGGGCGCCGTCGAAGTCCCGATCAACCCTGCGCTGAGCAGCGACGAACGCGCTTACTGCCTCGCGGTCTCCAACGTTCGTCTGTTGATCACCGGCGCGGCCCTCGCGACCGAAAAGGCCGCCGGCGGTCCGATCATCATCGAGGTCGAAAGCATCGAACGGACCGCGTTGGATCCGGCCGCCTTTTCGCAGGTCGACGGCGACGCGCCGGCGCGTATCGTCTTCACCTCTGGTACCACCGGACGTCCGAAAGGCGCGGTTCACAGCCAGATCGGCCGCTGGACGGCCAACATATTGCTGCGGGCGAACCTGCCGTTCCGCCCGGGTGCCGGCAGCAACGTCCTGCTGATGACGCCATTCTCGCACGGCTCCTCGTTGATGACGCATGCCTATCTGTCGTCGGGTGCGGCCGTGACACTGCTCGACGGCGTCGACCCGCCGCGCGTACTTGATATCCTTGCACGCGGCGCATGCGATGCGATGTTTGCGCCGCCGACCGTGCTGGCAAAGATCGTGGCTGCCGCGGGCACGCGCCAGTTCTCGTCGCTGCGCACGATCTTCTGCGGCACGGCCGTGCTGAAGCCCACGCTCTACGCGCGCGTCAAGGAGATGTTCGGCCCCGTGGTGCGGGTGACCTATGGCAAGAGCGAGGTATTCAATCCGATCACAGTGCTTGAAGCCGAGGAGACCGAGTCCTGGTATGCATCCGGAGGCGAGGACGCCTGCGTCGGCTGGCCCGCTCCCGGTGTTGAAATCGTCATCCGCGGCGAGGACGGCCGGCCGGCCGCCATGGGCGATGGCGGCGAAGTCCTGATGCGCGCGCAACATCTGATGGCCGGATACCGCACCGCCGAGGGTTTCGTCCGATTGGCACCGAATGAATTCCACGAAACCGGCGATCTCGGCTATCTCGATGCACGCGGCCGGCTGCACCTCACCGGCCGTAGCGCCGACGTCATCAAGTCGGGCGGCTACAAAGTAGCGCCGGAAGAGGTCGAACGGTTGCTTGCGCCGGCGCTGCAGCCATCGGAAGTCGCGGTGGTCGGCATTCCCTCGGACTATTGGGGCGAGGTCATTCTGGCAGCGGTGGAAAATCCCGCACCAGGCTGGGAGGAGCGCATCAATCGCGTGGTGCCGAACATGACCGACTACAAGCGTCCGCGCCTGCTGCTTGCCCTCGACGAATTGCCGCGCAACGGAATCGGCAAGATCCTCCGCGGCGCCATTCGCACCGACGTGCTGTCCCGGTTCCGCATCACCGAAGGGCCGCGGCCGCGACTCGAAAAGCGCTCCTAGTTCAGCGCGAGCGACGAAGCCGAGTTCGCGTTGCAAGCGCAGAGAATGTGACCGCATTACGGGCACTTTACTCCGGCCGAACGCACAGCACGCCGTTTTCACGAGAACGGCACCGTCCAGCGAACGAGAAGGCTTACGTAGCGCCCCAATCGACGACCTATCGCCATTACGTGGCGTTTGCCCCAATAGTTGGAGTCGTGATCGCCGCCCTTGGCCTTATTTCGTGGCTCATCGGACGAGTCTGCTGCGACATCCTCTCCGGTGATTGACACAGCCTGGTTCAGGACTCCTATCATCGGGACGCTGCCCTGCATTATCGCTGGATCAATCTGTCAGAGATATCGGGCGGGGTGTTGCGCGCACGCAAACGGACCGCGGCGCGGGGCTGGTATGCGTCGGGGCCTCCCACTTCGTTCCGCTACGGGACAGAAGCCCGATAGTGACTCTTCCTTTTGGCTCGACAAGCGCTGCAGGCCTGCGCTTCGCTCTCGGTCGTCTTCGAGCTCGCCCCAGTTCCATGCGAAGATAGTCATCTATCCACCGACGCGTTGCGCCGGGACGTGATCTGCAATGCATAATGCGAGTCACGAAAGTTCCAAACTCGCCTAACGCCAAGCGTCTCTCGCCCTTGCCCTGAGCAGCCCGCGTTTGGCGCCGCCTGTTGCAGCCAAGTTACAGCAATTCCGCACGTGTCTGATAGGCGATGAACTTGGGGCTGGGCTAGTACAAGAAAGTTGGAATGAAAAAGATGAAGAAAATTCTGCTTGTCACCGCCGGCATGATCGCGCTCGGCGCGGTCGCGCCCGCTTCCGCGGCTGATCTCGCGCCGCAGCCCTACGCCAAGGCTCCGCCCTATGTTGCTCCGACCCCGATCTACAACTGGACCGGGTTCTACATCGGTGGTCACGTCGGTGGTGCGTTCGGTGGCAACGACAACGTCCTCGCCCCCGGCTTCGGCGGTGGCAACGACGGTGTGTTCATGGGCGGCGTGCAGGCTGGCTATGATTACCAGTTCGCGCCGAGCTGGGTGCTGGGTCTTGAAGCCAACTATAGTTTTCTGGATACCAGTTCGAGCTTCGCTAATCGTGGCCTCGGTTCGGTAACCGGCCGCCTCGGCTACACTTGGGGTCCGGCGCTGCTTTACGTCAAGGGCGGCTATGCCTGGGCTGACACGCGCTTCTCGAACGGCTTCGGCGGCGACGGCGGCCGTGACGGCTACACCGTCGGTGCCGGTCTCGAATACATGTTTACCCAGAACTGGTCGGGCAAGCTCGAATACCAGTACTATGACTTCGGCACCGTCAACGTGTCCGATTCTCTCGGCTTTATCGGCAGCTTCCGCAACGACCAGCACACCATCAAGGCGGGCTTGAACTACAGGTTCAACCTGGGCGGCCCGGCCGTCGCCAGGTACTGATCGCTCGCTTAACTCCAAGCGACATGAGAGCTCCGGGCCAAACAAAGGCCCGGAGCTTTTTCGTTGAAACGGTGGTTTCTCCCGGATTGGAAGCCTCTTGTGCGGTCGACTGACGCAACGCCGTGAGGCCAATACGAAGCGACCGCGCACTACTCCGAGCATCCTCAAGGTCCGGGTGAGCCGCAATCGTTGACACCGACCTCCTCGGTCGGCGGCCCAGTTTTGCCGCGCGACGGACTGATCCGTGACGACATGACGCACGACGATCAATGCGTCATGGAACTGACCTGCAAGGGACGATGGCAGCTAGCGCTCATCGGGCTGATCGAGCGCGAACACGAGGCCCGTTGCGAGCGGTTCGGCCGGGCTGGTGGATTGGGCAGGCCGGTCGGATCTGCTGCATGGGCGCCGCGCGCTGCGAGGCTTCAGCGCCGCTGCCTGATCTGCACGGCCTTCAGATAGTCGGCAACCTGCTCAGCCCAATCGGCGGGTGGCGCCACGCCTGTAACTTGCGGGCTGCGACCGCAGCCAACGCAGATCGGGTGGGTGTCCTGATCGCTCTCGAAGCTATAGGCATCCGCGCCGTCGGTAATCACGCACGGCGTCATGTCGGAGCGCTTGCGGTCGCAGCGTTTCATCATGGCCTCCGTTCCCCGGCGAGTGCTAGCCGACACACTTTGCGAGTCCAGTGCTGGATCATGAGTCGCCCACCACCGCCGAGGAAAATGCAAAGTGAAACGCATTCGATGGAACAGCAACACGCGTGGGCGTATTGGTTGTTGATTGATTATGATGCAATCGTGACCATGGAACTCGTGCTGTTGGCACGGACTGCACATCCCATCACGAGGCGGTTGTGATCTCATTGCGTACATCGGATCGACCGAGCACGCGCATCGGCTCGGCCAATCCGAAATACTGGCAAAGACGGCTCCGGCGCGGCCCTCAGACAGCACGTCGGGGCCGTCGCTTGCGTCAGCGGAGCTTGCGAGACGGGTGACAGCCATCGAGTGCCAAGTCGGATATGCACGCGCGCGTGTTGACGCGGCGTTGAGGCGCTCAATAGCTTTGCCGGTTGGGGTGGCTTGATGCGGTGATGGCGATGTCCAGAATAGAAGTGAGCGCAGAAGAGAAGGAATTGATTCTAATGCTGCGCGAATGGAAACGCGACGTGCGCGGATTTGGGTCGTCCGAAGTTTTGATTTCACGCCGCCATGGACGCGGATGGGAAATCAGGCTTGCGCTCAACGCGGATCAAGTGTCGTCCATCGGACTGAGCTTCGGCCTGGCTTGGAATGCACTGGCGGCAACACAATTGGGTGCCGCACGAAGGACGACCTGCGTTGTGCATGAACCATGATACAAGCAGGACAGCGGAACCAGTTGCGTTGGCACAAAGTGCACTTCCATCCAAGGCCGAGTGTGATCTGATCGTCATTCGGATCAGCCGAGCCCCACAGCGCATCAAACTCGGATAGGCCGAAGCACTGGCGAAGACCGCTTCGACGTTGAAGCCCCTCAGACTCACGTCGGAGCCGTCGAAAAAGGTGGCGCCAATGAAAAATCGAACAGGCACCGAATGGGCCATCATCGCCGCTGAATGCTGGCTCGCAGTGGTCGCGGTGGCGATCTTGCTGATCGCGCTACAACCGGAAGTTGGCTGATTGCGACACGCACCGCTGTCGGGATCTAAGGGACGATTTTGGTTAGGGCCGATGCCCAAGCGCATGACGCAAGTCGAGATTCGTCCTCGCCTTCAGGACGACCGCCGCAGACGAGCGAGCGGAGCATCGCCGCCCCCGTTTGGCGAGCGCCTTGATCGCGTCTACCGCTCAGGAATCCGAGAGACGGACCACGCGGCCGGCGATACTTAAAACAGCGTCTCGAACATGCTTCAACGAGCAACCGTAGACGGAGATTCACGAGTTGCGCTGTTGGGCGCGTCGTTCGACTGTTCGGCAGCAACGATGGAACGAATCTCGTCGATCCGTCGACACGCGCGGATCGCACACTGTCTCAACTCATCGATCGATTGCGTTTCTGCCCGCGTCTTTTCAACCGCTTCGATTTGCGAGTTGAGGGCTGCAAGTTCTGCCTGCAGCAGTTCAAGCAGCGATTGGTTGGAACCAACCGCCCTTTCCATTTTTTTTGCCCGCATTGTCATCCCCAAATACGGTTGTACGTTCGTGACAACGATTCGTGGCGTCATTATGAATCCGAATGCCCCCAGCTTGGACTGGGGCCTCGCGTCACCGCAAAAGCGTTGCCAACGGCGCCCGACCACGCTCCGAACTGATCGTTCATTGCAAGGCGCGCAATTTCGTTCGGCATCTCGAGCACGACTCATCGGCGATGGTCGAACGTCGAACGAGAACGCCCCTGATCGTGTTCTCGCATTTATCGCGACTGCAAATGCACGGCCTTTGCCAGGGCTCGCGCCGCCTCTGCCGGAGGAGCCTTGTCCGTATCACCGTCGACCATGAGGTTAGCGGCGCGCATCGCCTCAACGGGCACCGAGCCGACAAGCGGAACAAGTGCTCGCTTCAGCCGCGCATCGGCGGCACGCTTTGGCGAGATGAGGATCAGCGCATCATAGGAAGGTATCGCATGCTTCGGGTCAGCCAGTACGAGCAGATCAAGCGCCGCGATACGCCCCTCGCTGGAGAACGCGGAGACGACGTCGGCCTCGCCGGCCTCGAGAGCGTGATACATGATCGTTGGATTGAACGAGCGTCGCGTTCTGAACGACAGACCATAGGCATCCTTAAGCGAGCGCCATTCCGGTCGGCCCAAGAACTCAAGGTCATCGCCGATGGTGAGTTGAGGTGCAACACGAGCAAGATCGGCAATCGAGGTGACATTTAGTTCCTGCGCTCTCTCCCGTTTCATCACGAGAACGTAAGCATTTTCGAAACCAAGCGCACCGAGTACCGTGACGCCCTGCTCCGCTTTCATCCAGCGGACGATCTCCGCCTGCATCTCCTCGCGCGGTGGCATGTCAGTGCGACCGATAACGTTGCGCCAGAGCGTGCCGGAGTAATCGACGTAAGCATCAATGTCATTGTGAGCCAGCGCGCGAAAGGCGATAGCCGAACCGAGCCCATCCTTGCGCGTTACGCCGACTCCTTCAGCCTTCAGCCGGTCACCCATCAGGTCCGCCAGAATGAACTGTTCGGAGAAGCTCTTCGCGCCGATGACATAGGTTTCCGCTTCGTTCGAGAGCAGCGGCGCGAAACCGGCGAGCGTGCCGAGAGCAAGCCCGGCGATGCCGAACAACACACGCTTCCTGCTGCGTTCAGACGCCCCTGTCTCCACAAGACCGAGACAGAAGTCAGTGATCAGAGCAAGCCCGGCCGCGGCGGTGCAGCCGAACAGCACGGAAACCCAGTTCTCGGTTTGCAACCCCGTAAAAATGTAATTGCCAAGGCTGGTTTGGCCGACGGGCGTGGAAAGCGTGGCTGCTCCAATCGTCCATACGGCTGCAGTCCGCACCCCGGCCATGATGACGGGCGTGGCGAGCGGCGCCTTGACGCGCGTCAGAATCTGCTGAGGCGTCATACCAACGCCTTCTGCCGCTTCGACGATAGCTGGACTGACGCCATTCAAACCAACCACACTGTTGCGCAAGATCGGAAGCATCGCATAGAGCGTCAATGCGATCAGCGTCGGCAGGAATCCCAGTGCGGGGATGCCGAAGCCGAAGAGCCGTGCCGTCAATGTCGAGAGCGCAAGGAGCAATGGATAGAACAGTGCGAGCAACGCAAGTCCCGGTATGGTCTGGATCAAGCTGGCGATGGCAAGCACCAGCCTGCGTAGCCATGGTCGTTCCGCTGCGAGGGCAGCCAGCGGCAGGCTGACGAGCAGTCCAAGCGCCAGCGCCGTGGCGCAAAGTACAATATGTGGTGTGAGATAGGTGGGAAGCAGGCGCCAGGCGTCGAACAACGCGTCTAATCGGGCACTGGAAAGCAGCTCTGCGCCGGCATCAGGCACGAGCAGGTCCGTTCTTGGTCGCAAGCGCGGCGATGCGTTCCGCTTGACGTCGCGGCACTTCCATCAAGGCGGTCACGTCCGGATCGTCAGAACCAGAGCCCATCATCAGAGTATGCGGCGTATCGTCGGCGAGTACGCGGCCGTTCTTCATGACGACGATTCGATCAGCCATCAGCGCAGCTTCCTGGATGTCATGGGTCACCATCAGGGTCGTCATGCCGAACCGGTCGTGCAACTCGCGGTAGGAAGAACCCAGGCTGTCGCGGGTGACAGGATCGAGCGCACCCAGCGGCTCGTCCATCAGAACAATGCGCGGTCGGGCGGCGATTGCACGCGCGACGCCAACCCGTTGGCGCTGACCTCCGGACAGCATGTGCGGAAAGCGGCTGGCGTAATCCTGCGGCAAGTCCACCATATCCAGCATCTCGGCCACCCGCGATTCGATCTCGTTCGCCTGCCAGCCATGCAATTTGAGTGTCACGGCAATGTTGTCGGCAACTCGCATGTGTGGAAACAAACCGATCCCCTGAAAGACATAGCCGATGCTCCGCCGCAGCATCGGTGGTTCGGCTTTGCTTACAGGCACTCCGTCGATCCTGACTTCTCCAACGTCAGGATCGACCAGTCGATTGATGGTCTTCAGCAGCGTGGTCTTGCCGGATCCCGAGCCGCCCACGAGCGCGACCAGTGACCCCTGCTGTACGTCGAGCGATACGTTGGAAACAGCAACACTCCGCCCCCCATCGTAGGATTTCGATACAGCATCGATCTCGATATACGGCACGGAATTAGACGGATTCGAAATCGGCGAAGCTGTCATGAACAGGGCCTCCCTGTGGACTGCAGAACTGCCAGAAAATGAGCAAGCAGGCGTCAGGGCATGATCCACTTGGATGCACAGGTCCCTGGGTCACACCACGCCCATCTTCGGAAGGCGAACCGTCACGGCTCCAACGCGACCTGCAGGCCGTCGTCGCCCTCAACATGGACATAACGGGGTCCGATCGGACGCCCCCTGCCGCTGGCAACAGTGACAATGTCTTCCAGGGGAGCGGCGCGCGCATCCGCCTCAGGCCGGGACAACATCAGATCGGCGTGAAACAGCCCTTCCGACTCAAGACCGGTAGCATCGATGCCAAGAGCCGCCAGGCTTGCCAAGCAACTTTCAAACTCCTCAGCATCGCGAAAACGACGCTGGATAAAAGTCGCGCCGGCAAGACGCTCTGTCACAAGACCACGCTTCGCGAACGTCGCGGCTAGAGATTCGAACGGGAACATTCGTAGCACGAACGAAATGATCCATGGACGCTTCTCCGTCGCATCGAGAATCTTGCTGAACGTCTTCTCGGTGACGTAGCCGATACACCCAGTCGACATGATGACATCCGCGGATCGGACAAGATGCGCGCTGCCCGCCGAGAGCGCCTCCGTTTCAAGATCTGCGACAATGCCCTGCTCAAGCAGACCTACACCCGTCGCATACCTTATCGCCGGCGCCGATACATCGAGACCGATAAATCGCGCGAGACCGACATCCGGCCAAGCCGAATAAAAATTGCGATCGAGGCGCACCAATGTCTCAGAACCGATCGCCCTCATCTCGCGTCGGGCGTAGCGATGGCGCAAGCCCCCGAAAGTCAGTGGAAACCGATGCACCGCTGCGTTGATTCCGTATGAACAGCCAACATCAAGTACGGTCGGCTTAGCGCCGGTTTCTGAAACCTTCGCTGCCAGAATTTGGCGCACAACCGGCTCAGCCACGTCCGGGATCATGTAATCCAAATCTCCGAGGACAGAGAAATATGCCCTGGGATCATCCAGGGCATAAATATCATCGAAGACGGCCTTGGACTGATTGATGCGCGAAAAATGTGTTTGCAACCCGGTCTCCTATTTCAACTTGCAAGCCACTCGACGGCTGCTGCGTTCAAGTGCTTGATGCCCTATTGCAGAGATTGATCGACGCACAAACCCATTGCGCTTTTTTTCAACCTCGCTTCGTGGAACTGCGCTGCGCACTGATGTGCACGCGCGTATAACGCCGCCTCCTTTTCGAGACCATCGCCGGTTGGGGCGGCCTGATCTGCGGTCAGGATGATGTCGAAAATGCCAGTCGCTCTGGCAGAGAAGAGAATCAACTCTGGTGCTGCACGAATGAAAGCGTGTGGGCAGCCGGCCGCGATAGTCGACAATGCTGGTCAGGCACGGACGCGACGGTTGGGAAATCACGCTCACGTTGCGTGCCCGGTGGCGCCGGTCGCGGCACCGAAGAACATCTCGCAGAAGCATGGAACGCACTCGCGCCAGCACAGTTGCCGACAACAGGTTGAGACCGCGCCAATAGGAAGGCCGCTCAGATGGGAATGATTGGCCCGCGTAGTTGGCCGATGGATCGAACTCGGCCTACGGACAAGGCGCGCTGGAGCAGTTCCTCGGCAACGGCAACTCACGCACGTGGTTTGGGGGCCATGTTAGAAAATGCGCCAAGCCGCCACGCCGAGGATGAACCAAGCTTGAAGCTGATTTGGTGGAACAGCAACTCGCGCATACGCACAGGGCTATTGACGGTTTGCATCGCTCGCGAGGCCGATGTTCGGAACTTTGTCGGTTCCCCTGCAACGATGAGGCCCTGACAGCACTGAACGGACCGGGCTCCTCGCACGGTATCGTCAGCGAGATTGAGCGTTTCCAAGCGTCTCGAACACCGTCTGCTGCCACCAATCACCTTCGATTTGATCGAGTACGGCGAGATCGAGCATCGGCCGCAAGGCGCTGTCTTTGGGCAGTACGATCGCATAGCTCTCGCTGCTGAAGCTGGTATCGACGACGCGAGCCGAGGCCGAGAAGTCGCTGCGAACCATCCAGGTCAGCAACGGCTTGTCATGAACAAAGGCATCGATTGTCCCACGCCCCAGCGCGGAGAGGCCGCCTTGGATGTCCGGAAACGTTCGAAACGAAAGCCGCTGACGAGCGAGGTAGTCGGTCGTCGCGGAGTTCGCGACCGCGCCGACGCGCACGGAACGCAGGTCGTTGAAGCCGTGAACGGCGCCCTCGAGCCCTCTGCGCGTAAGGGTGGAGGTGATACCGGCGGTGAACACCGCAATCGCGATCACGGAAGCGATCATCCATCCCATTGCCACGATCCTGCCGGGGAGTGTTGTCGGCGCATTCTGAGCGGCCCCGGCTTGCGTCATGGCGATGGTCGACCACCAGAAGCTGGAGCCGAGTCCCTTGGCGCCGCCACCGAAGTGCTCCGTTTTGCGCCGTTCCAGCATCCAGATCAGGAATCCGACCGCCATTGCGAAACCAAGCAGCACCGCGACGGCCTGGAAGAATCCGAAAGAGAGAAGCGCCCGCCCGATCGCGACCCAGGGGTTTTCGTTGACCGGCACCGCAACGCCGAGCCCGGTGTTGTAGAACGGCTGCGTAAAATCGACTTTGCGCGCACGCTCGGCAGTCACTGTAACCGCCGCGACGCCAACATCGAATCTGCCGTTTGCGACGCCGTCCAGCAAATCCGGCACGCTCTGGGTTTCGACCAGGCGAAAACGTAGGTGTGCCTGATCGGCGATCCTTTTCCAGAGCGCGATGCTCATACCGCTCCAACTCCCATCCGGCTGCTTGATGGCAAATGGAGGGGCCTGCTTGGTCGCCACGACTAATTCCCTGTCACGGGCCGCGGCAGCTTGGGCGTGAAGGGCGCCGCAGCCGAACGCGGCCACCGCCAGCGCCAGGATGCATAACCAGACCGGTCGAATCGACGTCCGCTTGCGTTGCGAGATTGGATCTCCCCGCCTGGCGCGGTGGGCAGCCATCTCACACGACACCTCCCCCAAGTGGCGGTCGTGCAGAGCTGACGGGAAAGCCTCGAATGAACTCATTGCTCACCTCGATGCATACCGGGATTGCCGGCCGGAGCTTCGCTACTCTCTTGGCAGCATTCGTCACACGCCTGTCCGTCAAAACAAAGGCGAAGGAGTCTTCGGCCATGTCCGGAGGGCTAACTAACCTCAGGTTGAATTTCACAACGCAGACGCTCGATTGTCGACGTTGCGGGTGACGGCATCGCTTCTCTCAATTCAACAAAATCGCAAGCATCGGCATGAGCTGCGAGGCAGCGACAAATGACACCATAACGCTCAGGATACGAGAGTTTCGGCACCATCGAGGCGTTCGCGAAGACACCCGCTGGCGTGCGCGTGGTCTTTACGAAGAATGGAGCCCGGTTGGATGCTGAAGCCTCGCTTGCGGTTGTGGCGGTGGGTTGGGTCGCAGACACGAAGCGGCTGAACGTCGCGGCTAGCCTACTCCACCTACGGTGGGATCTTGGCCCGGGCTGCGGTGATGGCGGCAGCACAGCTCGGCTTGAGCATAGGCTGGCAAGCGCACCGGTTCGAGAATGTATCGCCTGCGACCCGCCAGTCGGGAGAGGTCGGGGAGCGTCGGTGACCTTCACGGTCGCCCGTCGCAAGGGAGATTTCCGCAAATCTCGGCAAGTATCGAGACGTTCGAACGGCCCACGGACACGGGCTAGCCGTCCCGACCAGTAAGCCGATCCTGGTCAACCCACAGCACTGAAAACCATCCAATCCCTGCAGTCGGGCAGCACCCCGCGACGGGCAGAACGGCTAATCCGTTTTGTTCGCGCTGATATCCCTTTCAGCGACGAACACGGTAGCCACCGCAACGAAAACGCTAGGCAATGGCGGCATTGGCGGGGTTATCAAGTCCATGCCATTGAATTTGCTTGGGATATCCCTCCTGCCGGGATCGCCCCGTCATTTCCCGGCCCAGTGTTTTCAATAGGTTGAGCCTCAATTTGGAAGTCGAGCTTGTTCAGAAGGCGCAGCCTCATGAAGACTGGAACGAAAGCAAGGTGTCGAAAGCCGAGAGAGCCAGTCACCGTCCTTTGGCGCGCGTTCGCGCCGCGTCATGCGCACGGCTCGGCCAGCCCTTCATGTGCACGTCGACATGCGTGTGAGTGACAAAGTCATCGCCTGTGGTCGCGCTCTTTCCGATCACGAACGGACCCGAAGTTTGACGATCATTGTGAACCACCCCACAGCCCGGATGCGGCCGAAGTGATAAAAGGCATTTTAGACATTGGACAAGACCGCTGACGGTCTCCGGCGGTCCGAGAACCGCAGGTTTGTTGATTTTCTCTCCAAGACAGGGTTCCATTCCGGCTCCATTGAGCCGAGGTCCTGCAATGCCTGCCGGAGCTGTCGCGAGGGAGCAAGCCGCCCACACGCCAAAATGGGTGAATGCACGCCTCCGGTCTCAAGAGTGGTCAAACAACCCCCGCGCGGACGCCCGGACCGCGGCAGTGCTGCTTATCGACATTGCCGGCTTCACAGCGAAGACCGACCGCGCTGCCGGCGACGGCGCTGAAAGCCTTACCTACTTCATCAACGATTGCTTTGCGATACTGGCCGACGTGATTGATTCCGAGGGAGGCGACATCGTCGCTTTCGCCGGTGACGCCATTCTCGCGATTTGGGTCGATCCGGACGCTGCCGTCGCTACCGCGCAGGCCGTGCGCTGCGGCCTTGCGCTGCGACAGGCCATGACCGCCGGGCCGGGCCGAGAAGCAATCAGTGCGCGCACGGCGGTGGAAACCGGCGAAGTGTTCTTCTGCAGGCTCGGCGGCTGGCAGGACAAATGGCACTATGTTGCAGCCGGAGAACCCTTTTACCGCATCGGCCTCGCTTATCAGAAGGCCGCGATCGGCGACATCGCGTTGTGTGCAAACGCCGCGCGGCTGTTGACGGGCTCGTGCGAACTCGAGCCCATGCCCTATGGGGCACGGCTCCTTGGAATGAACTCACCCGATGCCGTCGCACCGATAGACCGCACTATCTTCGGAAGCCACACGGGCAAGGCCGATGCCAGCGACTGGGTCGGCGAGTTTCGCACGCTCACAGTGGCGCGGGTCGGCCTCCCCGATTTCAATTTCGATGATGATTTCCTGACGAGACTGCAGGCCTTCGTCGTTGACGTCCAGCAAATCGCCGAACGGCTCGAGGGAACCGTTCATCAGGTCCTGATGGACGACAAGGGCTTGACTCTTACGCTCGTCTTCGGATTGGCTCCGCTTGCCCACGAAGACGATCCCTTCAGGGCAGTCGAGGCGTGTCTGCGCCTCCGTCGCCAGCTGGAAGCGAAGGCCATTCCGATTTCTGTCGGCCTGGCGACCGGCCGCCTGTTCTGCAGCAATTATGGCGGCCTCCATCAAAGGACGTTCGGGATTTTTGGGCAGGCGATCAATGTGGCCGCGCATTTCGCCGAGGCCGCACAGGGCGACATCGTCTGCGACGCCACGACGGCCCAGGCCGTCGGGCGCAGGATCGTGTTCAATCTGCTGCCACATCTCCAGGTCAAGGGGACGGGCGCATCGATGTTGGCGTTCAGTCCGGCGGCAGTGACCGACGATTTCCATGCTCCACCCCGGCGCACCATCATCGACCGCGTCAGCGAAACCGCGATGCTCAGGAGCTGTCTCGACGGTCTGAAGACAGGAACCGGTAAGCTCGTCCTCATTGCAGGCGAAGCCGGCATCGGAAAATCGCGCCTACTCGAAGACTTCATCGGATCGGCGCAGGCCGACAATCACGCCGTCCTGGTTGCAAATGCCACGGCGATCGAAAGATCGACGCCCTATTTCGTGTGGCGCGCCGTATTGCGGCAGATCTTGCAGTTTGAAGGACCGGGCGACGGACCGCGGGTTCGACGCGAATTGTCGGAAGCGCTGCTCGAAAACGAGTCGCTGCTGAATTGGCTTCCGCTGCTCGAAGAAGTCATTCCACTGGGATTTTCCGAATTCGCCTTCACCGAACAGATCGTCGGCTCGGCTCGCGCGAGCGCGATCGAAGAACTCGTGATCTTCATCCTTCGCCGATCGAGCGTTCGCATCCTCCTGATGGAGGACGTCCACTGGTTCGACGGCCCCTCGATCGAACTGCTTGGCGCCGTCGCGCGCCGGCTTTCGGACTTCCTGATCGTGGTTACTCAGCGGACCCAGACGACAGCGATCGCAGAGCAGCGTCTTGCCGTCGAACTCGCCTCATCGCTGCAGCTGCGGCTCGACCGGCTGTCGCGCGACGACGTGCGGCTGCTGGTGAAGCGGCGCCTGAGATCGTCCGAGGTTCCGCCGGAACTGGTGCGATATGTCTACGGTCATGCCAGTGGAAATCCGTTCTTCAGCGAGGAGCTCGCGCTCGCGCTCAGGGACACTGGAAAGATTCAGGTTACGCGGGGGATATGTTCGTTCGATGAACAGAGCCTCGCCGATTCCAGTATCTCGCTCTCGACCAGCGTTGAACGCGCAATCGTCAGCCGGATCGACCTGCTATCGCTCGACGACCAGCTGGTGCTCAAGGCCGCCAGCGCGGTCGGCGACGCCTTCTCCTCCGAGTTGCTGGATCAAATCGTCCCGGAGTTGTCCGCTGCCACCAAGGCGGAATGCATCCGCCGATTGATCGACTTCGACTTCCTGCAACTCGATCGCGAGACGCGGCCACTTTCCTTTGTGTTTAGGCACTCCATAACGATGGAGGTTGCCTATCATGTCTTGTCTTTTGCGCAGCGAAAAACCCTCCATCGGCGGATTGCCGGCTTCATCGAGCAGCATCACGCCGAGGAGCTGCAACCGAATTATGCGCGCCTGGCAAGGCATCTCGAGCTTGGCGGCGAGCCGTTGCGGGCGATCACTTACCTCGAGCTTGCGGCGCAACAGTCGCGCAACAACTCGGCAAATCGCGAAGCGATCCGTTACGTGGAGAAGCTATTCGATCTCACGCAGCGCGAAGCAATCCAGATCGGACGCAGCCGCAAAGCGGCTTGGGAGGTCATCCTCGGTGACGCTTGTCACGAATTGTCGGACTACGAGAGCTCCGCCAACCACTACCACCGCGCGATGGAGTTGCTTGGTCATCGTCTTCCGGCGAGCAAGACCGAACGAATCGGCGCGCTTGTTCGCAACGCCGCAACCCAGTTGAGGTTACGGTATACTTCGTCGAAACAAGTGGCCCTGGCTGAGCAGGACAGGTCCGACATGCAGCGCGTCGCTCATATGCACGAATTTCTGTCGGAGCAGTATTTCTACCAGAATGACTCGCTGGCCGTGCTCAACGGAACCCTGGCGTCGTTGAACCTGGCCGAGAAATGCGGCGCGACCCCGGAGACGATTCGAGGATACAGCGCGCTGGCGCTCGGAATGGGGATGTCCGGCATGGTGGGGATCGGCCGCAGCTACGCGGCGCGCGCGATCCAACTTGCGGAAGGTTACGGCTCGCTGCCCGAGATCGCGCGGGTCCGACTCGTGCTCGGCGTTCTCTCTTATGGCCTCGCCGAATGGGATAATGCCGAGGCGCATGGCGAGCATGCAAGACGTTGTTACGAGCGCCTGGGAGACCGAAAGCGTGCGCAGAACAGCGAGACGATGTTGATCTTCATCGCGCTGTTGCGGGGATATATTTCGCTCGCCGACGAGCGGCTTGCCAGGCTGTTCGCGGAACTCTCCGACGATTCCCCGCCGCAGATCCGCGCTTGGAGTCTTTCCTTACGGGCATTGATCGACATCACCCGGGGCGGGGCCGATACCGGATGCCTCGACAAACTGAAAGCGCTGGCAGGCCAGCGGTTGATCCGCACCGAACAATTGCTTTGCACGGGCGTGGCCGCGGCCGGCTATCTCGAGCGCGGCGAGGCCGCGGTCGCCCTTGAGCTTGCGGAACGGGGACTTCCAATCCTGCGCGAATGCGGCGTTGTGTGGGGCGGATATGCCTTCGGGCCGGCAGGAATCGCCGATGTCTTACTGAGCCATTGGGAGCAAGCTTCCGGCGCGGTCTCTTCGAACATTCAAAGCCAGGCGAAGCTGGCGTGCCGGGAGCTTTCCCGGCTCGCTCGAACATCGCCGATCTGCCGTCTCTACAGTCTGTTAATGAACGGCCGATTGTGCTTCCTGACCGGTCGACCGGCGCGGGCGCTCGAGAATTGGAAGCGCGCCGCCGAAGTGGCCGAGCTGCTGCAAACCCCCCGCGAGCAGGCGCAGGCGATCTATCGAATCGGCCTTGCGACCAGCGCGAGCGATCCTGAGCGTGAGTCTCGCCTGCGGCAGGCGGCCGACATCTTTGAACGCCTCGGCGCCGCCAAGGAGCTCGCCGAACTGAAACGTGTCCATCCATCGCCGTCGTCGCAATGGAGACAGGCTTGAGCCAGCGCCGCATCATCATCGTGGGCGGCGGAATGGCGGGACTTTCCGCCGCCTATCAGCTCAGCCTTACATCGGAATTGCGCAAGCAATATCACGTCACGGTCTATCAGCTGGGATGGCGGCTCGGAGGCAAGTGCGCCAGCGGGCGCGATGCGCAGGGCCGCAACATCGAGCATGGCCTGCATATCTGGTTCGGCCACTACCTGAACGCTTTCCAGATGTTGGCCGAAGTTTACCGAGACTTGCCGCGGAAGGGAGCGAAAGTCGATTTGAACACTTTGATTCTCCCACAGGGTTACACGCCGATCGGCGATCCCGATGGGGCCAAGCCGACCGTGTATGACGTCAACTTCCCGACATCGAAGAAAGTCGGTATACCCGGCAGAGAACCGGCTGACCTCAGCATCGCCAATTGTCTGTCGCACGCGATAGGGCTGTTGATCAACTTCCACGACTATGCGCTCGGGTCAGACTCGCCGATCGTCAAGCTCGACGAAGTTTCGATCGAAACGATCAAAATGCGCGACGACCCGCGGTTTCCCCCCTCAAGACTACTCGGTGTGGTGACGGCAAGAACCTGTCTGGAGATTGCCTCGGCATGGCTGTTGCATCTCGACGAAGACATGATCTCGTTTGGCCCCGCGGACATGGAATTAGTCCGCCGGGTGCTTCAGGGCGCTGCCGGCGCCAGTTGTCATATGACCTTTGCGAATACCGCAGCCGGTCACTTGTTCGACCAGGCCTTGCGACTAGCGTGGCCGCTGGTGGACGGCATTTTCGACGACATCGTGATTGAGCAACGATCCATCCAGCAGATGGACGGCGAGGACTTTCGCCGCTGGTTGGTTCGTCATGGCGCCGAGCCCTCACTGGTCAAGCAGTCGCCAATGGTAAGAGCGCTCTACGACACGATGTTTCAGTATCCGGACGGAGACATCGCCAACGCGAGCTACGGCGCAGGAACCGCAGTCCAGGTCCTGCTTCGAGCACTCGGAACCTATCAAGGAGCCGTGGCGTGGGAGCTGCAGGCCGGTGCAGGCGAAGTGATCGTCGCTCCCCTGTTCGAGATACTCAAGCAGCGAGACGTCGAGTTTCGGTTCTTTCACAAACTGACCGACATCAGGGTCTCGTCGGATGGGCGATCTGTCGATTCACTGCACTTTGACGTGCAGGCGATACCGAAGTCCGGCTATGAATGGACCGTGCCGATTGGCGATGGACTGTTCGGCTGGAGCAGCCAACCCGACTGGCTTCACCTCGACGTGCCCCCGAACGGCTGCGTTGATTTTGAATCGTTCTGGTGCAACGAGCGGGTCGGCACCGACGTAAAGACACGCGTCGACGATTTCGACGATGTCGTCCTGGCGATACCGCTCGGCGCTTTCAAGAAGTTCACGGGCAACAAAAGTGTCGAGCGACCGCCCGGACCAGGCCTATCTGCCATTGAAGCAATGCACGAGCCGTTCGACGACCTTTACAACTACAGCACCGGCTTCTGGAATATGGCGGCAAAGCTTCGCCTGGTGCCCAGCATCGCAGTTCAGCTCTGGAGCACGCGCTCGCTTGCCGACCTCGGCTGGTCCGGACAAAAGCCCGCGCTGGTGTCAGGCCCCAATCCTCTCGACATCTGGGCGGACATGTTCCAGCTCCTGCGGTATGAGCGCCGCGCCCCTCCTCCCTACTCGCTTCACTACCTCTGTGACGTCTTCCCTTCGAAATTGTACGCAGCGCCGCAGACAAGCCGGCATGCCCAGGAGATGGCAAATCTGCTCGCCTATCTCAAGACGCTGGATTGGCTCGAGCACAAGGCTAAATTCATCTGGCCGAAGGTGATGACGAATGGTGCGTTTGACTGGACCGTGCTTTACGACGATCAGGATCGCCACGGCTATCGCCGGATCAGGGCGCAGCACGTCAAAGCCAATATCAGTCCCTGGGACTGCTGTGTCGCGACCGCGGCCGGCACCAGCGCCTGGCGCCTGAAGACCGACGAATCCGGCTTCAAGCACCTGTACCTCGCCGGAACCTGGATCGACACCGGCTTCAACACCGAATGCGTTGAAACAGCCGTGATCTCGGGAATGCAGGCGGCGCGCGCGATCACCGGCGCAGAGCTCGAAATTCCCGGCGAGCGTTTCCTTCACGCTACCCGACAATTTGTGTCTCTCTGTGATGTTATGCGCAGCTGCGCGCCCGCCCCCGCTGAATGAGGATCGGCCGCATGGCGCTCAGAAAGATTGCAATCCTGGGAGGCGGTGTCGCGGCGCTCAGCGCGGCGTTCGAGCTGACGGAGCAAGATCCGCAGCATCAACTGTTCGACATCACCGTCTACACGATCGGCTGGCGGCTTGGCGGCAAGGGAGCGGTCGGCCGCGACAAGGAAAAAGGATATCGCGCCGAAGAACACGGACTTCATGTCTGGACCGGTTTCTACGATAACGCATTCGAACTGGTCGACCGGCTTTATGCCGCGATGAACGATCTCGATCTCAGCCCGCCGTTCGGATCACGCGAGAACGCCTTCGAGGGCCTCGATCGATCCGTGCTCATGGAGCCGTTCAATTCCGGTTGGACTTCATGGACTATCGACATTCCACCCCATGAAGGTATTCCCGGCACACCGCGTCCCGCAGTCTCGCTCGTCGATTTTCTGCGCTCCCTGCTCGAATGCTCGGTGCAGCAGAGCCAGTCGATCGCTGGTTTCACCGACCAATGGCCGGCGGGGACCCAGCACTCCGCCGTGGCGGCCGGAACAACCGACGGTCCGTTCAGAACGGCGCGGGCGAAGATCGATATCCTGCCGCAGGATCCCAGGGCGGTCAGCCCGAGTGACGCCGCCGAACTACAGACGATACTAAGGCATGCGCGGACTCAGCTCTGCGACAAGCCGCCATCAGCTGCGATGTCTCGCGACCCGCGCGAGATCGTGGCGGAGGTCGCTCTGACGATCGCGATCGGCATGTTGAGCGACGGCGTGCTGTGGCAGGGCTTCGACTGCATCGACCATCAGGAGTGGACCGATTGGATGAGGTCGAACGGTTGCTCGGATTCGACGCTGGATTCCGCCATTATCCGTGGCTGCTATGATTATGTGTTCGGGTTCTTCGGTAGCCGCCACACGCATGAATACGGGAATGTCATTCCCTGCAGGAACGTGGCGGCAGGCACCGGCACCCGCATCCTGTTGAAGCTGCTCTTCACATATCGCGGGTCGTTCTTCTACCTTCTCAAGGCGACCATGGGCGAGCTGCTGTTCGCTCCGCTCTACCAGGTCCTCACGAAACGCCATGTCAAATTCGAATTCTTTACCAAGGTCGAGCACATCGGACTGTCTCAAGACAAAGCTTCGATCGAGTTCATCGACACCACCGTGCAGGCGACCACCCACTCCGGCAATTCTTACGATCCGCTGATCTGGATCGGCGCAGACGGCACAATCCCGAGCTGGCCTTCCCATCCAGACTACTGTCAGCTGGTCCAAGGACGGGATCTGCGGGACCAAAGAATAGACCTGGAATCGGCGTGGACGAAGTGGCCCGGCGTCGCCCCTCCCCGAAAGCTGCTGCGAGGGAGGGATTTCGACGATGTCGTGCTCGGCATCGGCATCGGCGCATTTTGCACGATATGCAGCGACCTGATCTGCCACACGCCCGGCTGGCGAGAGATGGTCGATGCCATCAAGACGACGGCGACGGTAGCCTTTCAGGCATGGACAAGCGTCGGCATGCGAGAGCTCGGTTGCAAGCAGGATCGAACGGCTCTTTCGGGATTCGTATTGCCGCTCGACACCTGGGCCGACCTCAGCCTGATGTTGCCACTGGAAAAATGGCCTCAATCGCCTCCCAAGGGGTTGGCATATTTCGTTGGCTCCCTGGTCGACGATCCCCTGCATCCGCCGCCCCCGTTCTGCAAACACAGTTATCCGGCCAGGATGCTCGCGCGGCAAAGGCGAAGGATGCTGCACTGGGTCGAGAGCAACCTTCACTTCCTATGGCCCGGAATTGAAGGCCCCGGCCATGCCATTCGTTGGGAGCGATTCTTCGACTATCGTGCTTATTCCCCCCCGACTCGAAGGCGGTTCTTCGCGCAATATCCGAGGGTGAACATCAATCCCTCGGACCGATATGTGCTATCGGTTCCCGGCAGCGTGTTCAAACGCATGGAGGCCGGCAAGTCGGGGGTCGACAATCTCTTTCTCGCCGGCGACTGGGTTCGTACCGGTATTAATGCGGGTTGTATTGAAGCATCGGTCATGGCGGGCCGCGCCGCGGCAGCCGCAATTGCAGGAGTAGATATTGCCATGCCAAACGCCAACGACTTCAACGACGTTTCGCTGCCAACCGCCTTGTTGCCGGCATTGGACCTGTTGCGCAAGCTTGCCACTAACGCCGTCGCCGGTACCGGCGAAATCGAGGCGTTTTGCGTCGTCCAACAACGGCCGCGCTGCGAACTCGAGAAGATGCTACCCGATGGGCTGACACTCCTCGAACCTCCAGCGCCCCACAGCACGATCAAGACAGCGCATCACGGCGCGTCGTCCGATGCAGAGGGCAAGACGGAAAGGACACCGGAGATTATTCCCGAGCCACCGCATCATGTCGTCCTGATCTTTGCCCGGCAACGCAACGTGCGTCCAGGACCACTACCCTTCGGCGGCGCGCACTACCTCGAAATCGCCCAGCTGATTCCCGACGTTATCCATAAGAACGCACCTTCATTGCAGAACGTCCTGTTCAGCTACATGCCGCATTTGTTCGTGAGCTCGCTGGCAGCCACGTTGATCGGCCAGAATTTTTACGGCTTCAACAAACAGGTCGCACGAATCCAGGATGATAATGACTCCTTCTCCATGCGAAGCTCATCCGGCACCATAAGAACCTGGTTCGAGCGCGACGGCGTGCCCGGTGGCATCGACAGCTATCTCGTCATCAAGCAACTCCGCGACAAACTGGATCAGCCTCTGGTCGGCGTCCAGCCGGATGGCAATTTCATCTACTCGATGCTGAAATACGGTCTTGGCGGTGCGGTCGTTCAACCCATCAAGGGCAAGGTCGCGCTATCCTCGCCTTTCGCTCATAAGGCAGAGGAGATCGAACTCGCACCGATCTCAAAGCCGCCGCAAAAGGACGACTCCTGGGGATTCCGGTTCATCGCGCCTTGGACGCTCAGCCTGCCCTTCAACTTTCCGACGGGGCAGCCGAGCTCGAGCGCAAGAAATCTGGCGCGGGCCACCGGCGAGTACAGCACGGCATTGCTGGGCCGTATCTTGGTACGACGCTGACGGCCGGGAAGCTTGGCGCCACTAATTCGCTCAATGGTCGCCAAGGCACCGCACTCGTACGAAGGTCTTAGAGTAACGACCGCCATCAAAACGGCGAGAGTCGAGCATGAGGATGCAGCGCCCCCACCCGACAGCTGAACGCCAGGCAGTTTTTCACTCGTTACTCGTGCCTTGGCCGCAGAGCGCGCTGGCCCCCGAGCTGGCGGACCGCGTGGAAGGTACCATCCCTTTGGAGGCTGGATAAGGCGGTGAACCGCGACGTTATGACGAATGCCGCATGGTAGCGGGGGGAGCGCTACCGCCTTTCCGCACAGCCAGAAAACCTACGGTACCTTCTGAAATCTTTCGCCTAAAGCCGCCTCAACGCGACCTCCTATCGCGCTAAGATGATCGAGAAGCCGGTCTCCATTCAGATTGGAAGTCTTCGAATCTCGGCAATGTTTTCTGGTGCTATTCCGATATTTTGCAGCCTTTCGGGCTATTGAGATCATTAGAGAATTTTGCTTTGTCGGAATGGGCCACGCGTGCCGGCAACAGGGATCGGACGATGGACCGCCAGTCTCGCCGGGCGCGCTGAGCCCTGCGTGGCGCCTATGCTTATCTTGGCAGCCCAACACTAGTGAGTAGCTGCTCGACGCTACGGTCGAGAGAGCTGAGCGGCGAACGCACTCAGGTTTGTGCGCCGGGAACTCTCGAGACCTTCGTTGACTCCAAGGATTGTGAGCTTTTCGCAGCCCTCTTCAGACCGAAACTGTGGTTTAGGTAGTAGTACTTTCTATTGGTGGCCCGACCCTCGCCTTCGTCGCTGGGGTTACGAAGCACGAATTCCCGGACCAGATCGTCCTTCACGCCGAAGACGACATCGGAATCGAGGTACTGGTCGCCTGCGACGAAGATGTGCGTCACTAATTGCTCGAAGCCCGGGGCGGAAATCATGAAGTGCACGTGTGCCGGCCGCCAAGGATGCCGGCCCTGTGCCTTTAGCATTTCGCCGACTGGGCCGTCGTGCGGTATCGGATAGGCTGCCGGCTTGATCGACCAAAAATTAAATCGACCGCTGGCGTCGGTGCGGAAGCGGGCCCTCATCGCCAGCCCCCCGATCTCACCGAGTTGCTGCACGTCGTAATTACCATCGTCGTCGGAATGCCAGACATCGACCGATGCGCCGGCAAGGGGGAGACCGTCGACGGTCGAAACCGAGCCCGTGACGAAAAGCGGATCGCCTTCGACGCCGTTGGAGATGTCCTCCCCCAATTTCCCTTCTGGAGCGTCCTGAACGAAGAACGGGCCGAGCACCGTGCTTTCCGTCGCGCCGGGCACCGAAGAAACATTGATCGCGTCGACCAGCATCGAGACGCCCAGAGTATCCGAGAGCAGAATGAACTCCTGGCGTTTGTCGTCGCACATTTGACCGGTCCTCGTGAGGAAGTCGATGCCGTATTCCCATTCCTTTTGGGTGGGACGCACCTCGCGTACAAACGCATGGAGATGTCGCACCAGGGCCTCGCTGATCTCTCGAATGCGGGCATTCGTTGCGCCCTGCAGTCGCTCAAGCACCGCATCAGTGATCGTATCTTCGTTGAAGTTGCGCATTATCACTCCGTGGGTTGAGTTCGCTTTGTTTGGCGGAAGAGAGCATCGTCTCCTAAGGTACGGCAGGCGGTTCGCCTGCCCAAGCGCGGGCGATAAGGTCTCGGATTGCGTCGCGCTCGAGAGAACGGGGATTCCAATAGGCGTCGACTATCGCAAGGTCCGCCGCACGGTCGATACCATCTTCCGGCATACCGATCTCGCGCAACCCGCGCTTCGTGCCTAGTCGCCGGCTTAGATCGAATAACCCGGTGGCTGCGTTGTTCGCGTCTACTGCCTTGGCGATGCGAGCCGCGGCGTCGGGGGCTGCCGCCGCATTATAGGCCAGCGCATGCGGGAGAACGATGGCGTGCATTTCCGAATGCGGAAGATCGAACCGACCACCGAGCACGTGACAAAGCTTGTGATGCAGTGCCATTCCGACGGTACCGAGACAAACCCCGCAAAACCATGCGCCGTAGAGTGCTTCGGTGCGCGCGTCGTGATCGTCGCTTGTGACGGCAATCACGGGCAACGCATGTGCAAGGGCACGGATGCCCTCTTCCGCCATCAGCGAGATCACGGGATTGGCCTCTTGAGCATAGAGCGCCTCCGCGGCATGGGCGATCGCATTGATGCCCGAAGTCGCGGCAAGCTTAGCAGGTAAGGTCATCGTCAGGTCGACGTCGTAGACAACCGTTTCCGGCAGCACGGCCGCACTGCGTAGGGTTGTCTTCCGTCCATCGCGGGTTTCTCCGAGAATCGGAGTCATTTCGGAGCCCGCATAAGTGGTGGGAATGCAGAGCTGATTGACGCCGGTGCGCAACGCTAACGCCTTGCCGAGGCCGATGGTCGATCCGCCGCCGAGCGAAATGACACAGTCCGCCTGGCACGTCCTCAGCGCGGTCAATGCCCGCTCTGTCACCTCGACCGGCGTATGCATCGTGGCGTCGGAGAATATGCCGGCACAGAGCGACCCAAGCTCGTCCGCGAGCGAGACGCCCTGCGTCATTTGTTGCGAACTGGTCAACACCAGAGCTCGTTTGCCACCGAGGCGTCTGACCTCGGCGTTGACGGTACCCAGCGTGCCACTGCCGAAGACAACGCGACACGGAAGACTTTCGTACGTGAATGATCCGATCATGCCAGCACTGTTCTTATGAGAGCGTAAGTTGGCAGCCCGATCCGTGGGTCGCTCAAGTTCGAGGGCATCGCAGCGGTTGCCGCGGCGCCTTGCAAATCCGTATCGAGTAGATTCAAGTCCGAAATGTGAGGGGTTGGTCGATGGCGGAGCGCTGCCACCTGCCGGCCTGTCACTGAAGAGAGCCCTCGACGCTCGGGCTTTCGCCCGAGCGCTTCAGGATGTTTTCTACTCGGCGGCCGTCGACATATAACCGTCGCGCTGGTCCTGCGCCTTGGCGTATTCGGGTTGGAAGCGCACATTGGCGTAGTGCGAGTTCTTCTGTGCCTCTGCAGCTCGCTTGCCGAGTTCTGCCGTATCGCCGAAGCCGAGAACCTGCCGAGCCAACTCGGTCAATGGACCGTCTACCTGGTACTCCGTGCGTTGCATCGTGAGCAGATTGATGAGGTAGAGCGGCGTTCCATTGAACTTCTCAAACATCTCGTGCCTGTTGCCCCATTCGGTCAGGAACCGCTCGCTGATCTGACGGAAGATCTTGATGCGGTCGTACGCGCTGATCTCGGCACCGCGCAAAGCCTCGGAAAGCTTCGGACCGATGTAGGGGTCCTCCAGCTCTTTTCTCGACGGTTGGATCACGACGCCGCGGCCGCAGAAATCGATGAGCAAGTTGACCATCTTGTTCTGATTTTCAAGATAATAGGCACGGCCGAAGTCGATGTAGATGTTGTTCGGCTTGAAAAGACCGCCGGGCGTCGCGAAGCCGGTTTCTTCGGCGGCGATCATGAATGCACGGCACGTCTCGCGGAAGCGGATGAGTTCAGCGAGCTGGGCCTGTACGACCGGATTGGTGCTGGTACCCAGCGATTGCGTTAGGAGCAGCGCGAGACCAACCATCAGTTCGGCGTGGACGCAATGCCGGATCTGAGTCTCGAGATGCACCCAGTCGAACTGCCGCTGCGGATACCACTTGGCATGATCGGGATTACCGACGTGTTGGACGCGGTCCCAGGGAATCAGGACATCGTCGAAGTACACCATCGCATCCAATTCGTCTCCGATCGTGGCCAAGGGACGATCGTACGGATCGGCATCTGGCTGAGCGTTCGATTTACGGGCGACGACCGAGATGCCCTTCGTGGCGATCGGTACCAGCGCGTAAACGGTCTGCTCGGGCGTCTGACCGGGGCGCCAGAGGTTTCCAATGAGGAGGTGGTTGACGAACGGAACGGAAGTGCCGATCGCCTTCCAGCCTCGTACCAGAATGCCGTCATCGCGCTCTTCGATGATCTTGAGCATCGGCGTCTCGGCCATCGCATTGTCGCGGCCGCGATCGAACTGCACGTCGAGGAACATCGGCGAGATGGCCAGATCCTGCGAAGTCACTTCTTCCCACTGCCGTTGGATGTTGCCGGAGAGATCGCGCTTCTTTCCGGAGAAGCGGGAGTTTTCCGACCAGGGCTTCTGATCGTCCACCTGGGTAAACATCACGACGTTCATGCCGGCAGGCGGCCTGGTGAAGATGCCGCCCTTGAAATGGCGGCAGAGGAAGTCGCAGTATTGCCGGCGCTTGACGACGTCCTCTTTGCTGCGCGGTAGGAACCAATGCATCGACTGGCGGTTACCGTGCTTGTCGATGAAGGTCGCAATTTCCTGGTTCTTCGGATCGAGGTGGAGATCGTAGTATCCGGCGATGGCTTGGGCATAGCCCTTAGTCGCAGGGTGAGTCGTGACGTCCTCGATCAGTTCGCCTCCGACATAGACTTTCCGGCCGTCGCGGAGCGACTCCAGGTATTCATTCCCGCTTCTCATTTCTATTCTCCGTTAGACATGGTTGAGTTGACGTTGAAAAGTATCTGCATCCCAGTAGTCCTCGCTCCGGTGAATGAGGCCGTCGCGGATTACCAACAAATGCACGCCGCGAAGTGAAATCGCCTGCTCGCGCGGCGCGATCGGTCCCATCTGGCTCTTGAGCGTCGCCTTCAGGAGGTAGCTCATCATGGCGACACCGTTCGCACCGACGGCACGCCGTTCCGGTGTCCAGGAAGCGTCGGGAAACCAGCCGAAGAAGCGCTCCAGGCCCGTCGCTATTTCCTTCGGACCTTGTTTGACCTTGCGTTGCGCAATCTCCTCGTGACTGGCGTCGCGCGCATAAAGAGCCGCGACCGCTGCGGCATCGCGGGCGTTGTGGGCTTCGTAGAATCGTTCGACGACCTTCTCGATACTCATGCAGACGCCCCTGCGGATGCGAGGTCCAACGCGACTGTCTTCAAGTAACGGCCCTGCCCGTACAGCAGGGGACGAAGCGACGTAGGCGCCAAGATCGTGCGGATCGCACCGATCACGACGACATGGGTCCCTATCCGTCGGATTTCGGAGGCGTCGCAATCGAACGTTGCGATCGCCTCACGCAGCACGGGTGTAAAAGATGGGACGGGAAGCTCGTCCGCGGGCACGACATAGCCGTCGAGGTACTTCGAAGCACCGGGCTGTGCGCAACGTTGAGAGAGTCCGGCTTGAGCTTCACTGAGCAGATTGAGCGAGAACTTCCGGTCTCTCTCGATGTCCGCGGCCGTGACCGTCTTCGCGTTGATGCAGACCAGAAGGGTCGGTGGCTCCATGCAGACGGGCGTGTACGCGCTCACCGTCATCCCCCACGGCCGTTCTTCCCGAAGCGTGCCAACGACGGCGACGCCTCCCACGATCCGACGCATCACCGTGCGGAAAGCATCGGGTCGCGGACCGGAAGCGAGATCCCAAAGCGCAGCGCGCGCACTAACGCCCATCTCCAAACGATGTCTCATCGTATAGCCTCCCATCGCAGCCTCGCGCTATTTCCTGCCCCGCTTAGAGTAAAGTGCGCGACATGTTGGCGACGTCACGAGGCTATTCGGGAGAATTACAAGGCGTCCAATCGATATTTGTGATTTCAAATATTTACGCGAATGCTGCGTTTTGCAGGCGATCGGACTGTGGCGGTCAGCAAACCCGGCGCCGCGCCCCACTATCGATGCAATGGATGTCTAACATCGATCGTATGGATATTATGACCCGATCTTTCCCCGGCCGCGGGCTCCCGAAACCATCAAATCAGGTTGATTTTGTTCGGTCGGAACGTGCACACTCCTGCATCGTGCCACTTGCCGGTCAACGGGAGCAGGGCTTTGAACCTTCGCAGCGTCGACCTCAATCTCCTAGTCGTGCTCGATGCACTGCTGACGGAACGAAACGTCAGTCGCGCCGGCGAGCGCATTGGCCTTACGCAATCTGCGATGAGTGCGGCTCTGTCGCGTCTCCGCGAGCTGTTCGACGATCCGCTTCTGGTTCGCTTCGGTCGAGGGTTGGAGCTGACGCGAAACGCAGAAGAGCTCATCGTTCCGGTGCGGGAGACGCTGGAGCGCATCGAGCAGACGCTTTCAAAGAAGGCGCATTTCGATCCTGCCGAAAATTCGCGTAGCTTTTCGATAAGTGCTTCGGACTACGCCGTCCTGGTATTGTTGACGCCGCTGGTGCGTGCGCTCACCACCGAAGCACCCAACGTGACCGTTCATCTCGTGCCGCGCGCCCGCGACCCGGGGCGCATGTTGCAGAGCGGCCAGGCCGACCTCGTGATCGAGCCCAGCGAACTGTTTGGCGACGCCGGATTCCCGTCGACGCCTCTACTTAGCGACCGCTGGCTATGTGCTGCCGACGCCCAACATCCGCACATCGCGAAGGATTGCTTGACCCACGAACAGTTCCTGGAACTGCCGCATCTCGTCTATGGCATCGGTATGGACCGGCAGCTAAACTTGGCCGACCAACGCCTTGCCGAGATGGGTATCCAGCGGCGCATTCACGTGACGGTCGAAAGCTTCCTGCTGGTTCCGTTTCTCATCGAGGGTACCCCGCTCATCAGTCTCGTGCTGGAGCGCGAGGTCCGGGCGCTGCATTCCTGCCCGAGGCTCAAACTATTCGAGCCCCCCATTGCCTTGCCCGACATTCACGAAGCGATGTATTGGCATCCTCGACATAACAACGACCCCGCACACGCCTGGCTGCGCAATCGACTACGCCTTGTAGCCGCCGAAATCGCTTAGCGCGATCGACATCGGCAACCGGGAGGACGGCAACCTCAAGCTCCATGTCCACGCGTTGGGTACTAGGGGCGCTGTCGCACAGATCATGTGGGAGGCCGACGACGCTTGGCGCGAGAAACCGCGCAGCGTCACGCTGTCCGATCTCGTTCCTTTCAAAGGAAACACCTGCGGCGCTCTGGAAGGATACCTTTACGTGAACCTTAACCCGCGCGGGATGAATGCGCTTCGATTGCCCTGGCAGAATGTTCGCCGCTGATCGCGGCCGAGTCGAAGACAAGGCTTTCGGCCGGCGCGGCCAAAGATAGACCGTTTGCTTTGCATTGGCTGTAAAGGAGGTCGATGACTTCGTTGCGGGCCGCCGTCCAGCCGGCGGGACTCTCCACACGGAATAACAACTCGACTTCAATCGCGGCGGCGTCAATCGAATTCAGGGCGACAATCGGCGACGGGTCCTGGACGATCCGCGTGCTGGCATCCAGTACGGACCGCATGACTTGCTCGACGAAGTTTGGCGTCGTGGTGGCAATGCGTACGGTCAACGTGATCTGGTGCGTCTCGTCGGGGCGGCTGAGATTGGTAACACCCTGTCTTGCCAGGATGCTGTTCGGCACAACGACGACATTGTACCCTCCGGTAAGCAGATTGGTCGAGCGCCAGTTGGTCTCAACGACGCGGCCTTCCGTGCCATCCTTCAATTGGATCCAGTCGCCTATGGCATAGGCCCTCCCCAGCGTCAGCGCGATCCCTGAGAAGACATCGCCAAGGGTATTTTGCAGCGCAAGGCCGAAAATGATCGCGACGACGCCTGAGGTCGCAACCAGCGTACCAACCGGGACACCGAACACAAAACCAATGATCGACAGCACCACACCGAGATAGATGACACCAACGGCCATGTCCTGGATCAGGTGCGCTTCCCGTGGCCGACGATTGAGCAACATATAGATGTGGACTAGGCCAATGATGGCCCATGCGAGATGGGTCCACCATAGGATCCTGGCCGATATGGAGAGCAACGCGCCGAGACCCCGCAACTGGGCGCCATCGACGCGATGCGGAGCGATGCCGCCCAGATAGAACGTAAAACTCATGCCGATAAAGAACAGGATCTGGGCGATCAGTCGGCCGGTCGGACGGTTGCTCCCCTGAAGATGCCAAACGACGATACCGGCAATTCCGAGGATGTTGGTCAGAACAAGCGGCATCATATGATCTTCGTTTAACATGATTTGGATTCAGCAATAGCGGTCGGTTGCCACCGACGGAAGGGCCCTACGCTCAGGTGAAGCTACGCATCAATGAGCCCACGCCCTGGAGGTGTGCCCAATTACCCCACATGCATTCGAACACCCTTGGCCCCGTTGAGGAGCCGCTTCAGATGAAAATTCGCCAGCGGGTCGGCGGCGTTGAGACCGACCAGTGCTGCGAAGGCTGGCACCACGTCAGTGTCATCTGCCTCCAACTTGTTAAAGGCAGTCGCGTACTGTGTCGCGGCCAACCCATAACTCTCCGCAGCTGACAAGGGCTCGTGGGCGCGTAGCGCCTCACTTCGTCCCCGCAGAACAAGGTCGCCGATCGGCCGCCCTCTGAACTCCCGAACCTTACATGCGATCGAGTCGCTGACGCAGATCCGTGTGCCCAATGTCTTGTTCGCCGCCTCCAGTCTGGCGGCAGTGTTAACTGTGTCCCCGTAGGCTGTGTAGTCAAAGTAACGGCCGCCGCCGAAATTGCCGACCAGCGCAGGTCCGGCGTGGACGCCTATCCGCGTGACACCGAAGTCAACGCCCCTCTGTTTCCAGCGCTCCCGAAATGTTTCGGCCCATCGATCGTCGTTGTTCGAGCTCATCGACCCTGTTCCTCAGGTCGGCATCCATTGTGCTGATCATCGCTCCGGATTCAGCGCCCACACCCCGATTGCGACTAGGCCAACCCGAGGCCGCCGTCGATGGCAACCACCTGGCCGGTCATCCATTCCGAGGCTGAGCCGGCAAGCCGGACAATCCATTCTGCGACATCGTCCGGAACGCCGCGCCGCGCGAGCGGGATGCGCGCACGCTCCTGTTCCTTGACCGCGGCGGCCTGTTCCTGGGTCAGTCCCATCATGCCGGTGAGGGCGCCGGATTCCGTTGGCCCAGCGGCGACAGCGTTCACCCGTATGCCGAATGGCGCAAGCTCCAGCGCCCAACAACGGGTCAGGTGCTCCAGCGCGGCCTTGCTCGCAGCATAATGAGACAGTCCGGCCGCGGGTCGGTGACCAAAGGTGCTCGACACGTTGATGATGGTGCC
Organism: Bradyrhizobium sp. USDA 4510; assembly: GCF_054059095.1. Lineage (NCBI taxonomy): Bacteria > Pseudomonadati > Pseudomonadota > Alphaproteobacteria > Hyphomicrobiales > Nitrobacteraceae > Bradyrhizobium > Bradyrhizobium sp. USDA 4510. The sequence goes on from NZ_JBSSBT010000001.1 coordinate 6,521,729, forward strand.
GCACCTCGTCTTCAGGTGCGGAAGGGCAGCGGAGGCAAGCAGGCTAGGACCGAGCACATTAACCGAGAAGATATCCATGATCCGATCGGCCGTGGTATCGGCCAATGGAAGGATTGCGCCCGCGCCGGCGTTGTTGACCAAGGCGTCTATTCTGCCCCAGAGATCCATCGCCTTGGCAATTGTGCGCCTGGCATCATCGATCGAGGCCGCATCCGCAACGATACCCGCGATGTTCGGATGCTCGGCGATCGTTTCGTCCAGAGGACCCGCCCGGCGGCCGGTCACGAGCACCTTGTCGCCCTGGTTGGCAAGGCGGATTGCCGCCGCTCGCCCGATCCCTGAAGTGCCGCCGGTCAGGACAATGACCTTTTCTTCGCTATGCATGTTGATCGCGTTCCTTTGCGGTTACTGGGCGGTCCAACCGCCATCAACCGAGATCGCGGTTCCGGTGATCTGGTCGGCGGCGGACGAACATAGGAAAGCGACAGTGCCGCCAAGCTGCGCCGGAGAAACAAATTCGAGGGACGGCTGCTTCTCCGCCAGGAGTGTCCTGGCCGCTTCCGTCCGGCTGACCCCTCTTTGCACAGCGATGTCGTCGATCTGCTTGTCGACGAGGGGCGTTCGCACCCAGCCCGGACAGACTGCATTGCATGTGACCCCGCTCCCGGCAGTCTCCAGGCCGACTACTTTGGTCAAGCCGACCAGTCCGTGCTTGGCCGCGACGTAGGCTGCCTTATGCGTCGAAGCGACGAGGCCGTGCGCGGAGGCAATGTTGACGATCCGCCCCCAGCACTGCTTCTTCATCTGCGGGACCGCCGCCGCAATGCCGTGGAACGCGGCCGACAGATTGATCGCCAGGATCGCGTTCCACCTGTTGGCTGGGAACTCTTCGACCGGCGCAGTGAATTGGATGCCGGCATTGTTGACGAGGATGTCGAGCCGGCCGAATTTCTCGACCGTCGCTGCGATCAATCCGCGCACGGCCTCCTCCTTCGACATATCGGCGCCATCGTAAACGGCGCGCACACCATGCTCGCGTTCGATGCCGCCTCGGATCGCCTCGATTTCGCTGGCATCGCCAAAGCCATTCAAAACGATGTCTGCCCGGAGCTTAGCCAACTCCCTAGCGATACCGAGCCCAATACCGCTGGTCGATCCGGTGACGACGGCTACCCTGCCCTTCCACATGGGACTTCCTTTCGATGGTTTGGGATTAGATTTGCCGCGAGATCAGTCACGGCGGTGGATATCGTGCGTGACAATGCCGAGCTCGGGAGCAGGCGGGTCGAGCCGCCGCGGATCGGCCAATGTACGGCGGATATCCTCCAGACCGCTCTGCCAATGCGCCCGCATCGCATTCAACCCGAATTCGTAATCCTTTGAATGGCGCTCGTAGATCTTGGACTGGTAGATCAGATGGATGATGTTGCAGGAGCGATGGCGAGCCATGTCCGCGATGGCGCGGATTTCCGGATCCTGCTTCGCGCCATCCGGTAACATTTCGAGCATTCGCTGCAGCGCCTGACGCATCTTCTGCATCCGTAGCGCCTGGTCCGTGATGGCGCGTGTGCGGCTGGAATACTGAATGTCCTTCTGGCGGCTCGACACCTCCATCAAGTCATTCGGCACACGGCCCCGTGCCGACCAAAGATCGACCTGGAAGGTCAGCGTGTCGCGCGGCTCGCTCGACAGCACTCGGGATAGAGGCGTGTTCGAAACGACGCCGCCGTCCCAATAGTGCTCGCCGTCGACCTCGACCGCAGGGAAGCCCGGCGGCAGGGCACCGGATGCCATGAAATGCTGCGGTCCGAGCCGGCGTTCAGCCGTGTCGAAATAGGTCAGGTTGCCCGTACGGACGTTGACCGCGCCAACGCTGACGCGCACCTCCCCGGCGTTCAGCCGATCAAAGTCGACAAGCCGCTCCAACGTCTGCTGCAATGGTGAGGTATCGTAGAAACTCGTCGCCGCGTTGCCCGAGAAGGGCGACAGGAACGGTGGCGGGAAGCGTGGCTTGAAAAAGCCGGGTTGCCCCTGCAAGAGGGCCCTGAGCGCCGCCAGGGCATTGTGCGCTGAGCGGAGATCGAAGGCGAACGGCATCGCATTGGCAAGCCCTTCGCCGACCGGCCATTCCACCGCCGCCGCGCAGATGCTCTCCCAGAACTTGCGTAGCCGTTCGATCCGCTCGGCCTCGGGCGAGCCGGCAATAATGGCGGCGTTCAGCGCGCCGATCGAAATGCCAGCCAACCAGTTCGGCCGTATGCCGGCTTCGTGCAGTCCTTCGTAAACGCCGGCTTGATATGCACCAAGCGCGCCGCCACCCTGCAGCACCAAGGCCACGACATCATATGGCAATGGCTTGGCCGCTTGCGGCGCCGGATCGATATCCCCGCGCATGACGTTCAGCATTTTCTGGAGCTCCGGATGTAGGGCTGATCTCGGTCAGCCGGCATTTGCTTCGATCAAGACGTCCGAGACCGAGCCGCAGCCCTGGTCGGTGGCAAGATAGTCATGGACCACGCCGCCTAGCCCGAGCGTCAGGTCCACGACGAGGTGCTTGGCCGACAGCACCTGCAGCACCGGCAACTCGGCGACGGGTGCCAGGGCATGCGAGTACAGATCCAGGGCAGCGGGGCCGGTCCAAGCACCCTTCACGGTGATGTCCTTTAGGTGGAAACGCACCAGCTCGCAGATGCGCGGCGAACCATCGACATGCGGAATGATCTTGAGCAGGAAATTGGGGGCTGCGAGCTTGCGGGCTTCCGCCGCCGTATCGAGCGACCGGTGCTTGTAGCCCATGGTGCCGGTCGCAATGCGGATTGAGCCATAGTTCAAAGTGCCAACCAGCGTATCGATTTCGACCTCGAGCTTCGGTTGCGCCAATTTCTTGGGAAACCCCCATAGCTCGCGCCCGCCCGCAATCGGCGGATGGTCGTTCAGGAACATCTGATGGGTGAAGCCGCCCAGCTGGCCCCTGTAGGATACGGGAATGACCTGGCCGCTCTCGGTGTAGTCGCCGAAGCCGGTGGAATCCGGCATGCGAATGAACTCGTAGTTCACTAATGGTTCGGTGATCTCCAGCGGCTCCGGCACCACGCGGCGCAGCGCGTCGGGATCGGTGCGGTACTGGATGATGAAATATTCGCGGTCGACGAAGCGGTAAGGACCGGGAGGAAAGGCCGGACTGCTCAGCGGCATCGCGAACGACGATGCGCGCACGGTCTCGTGTTTCACGGTGGTAAGCTCCAAGCTTGTCAGTGGCGGGCGCGGTCGCCGCTTGTCAGCGCCCGCCCCTGGTTCGGATTTGAGCCAACAATCGGTCAGTAGTCCCAGAAGGCCGGCACCCAACGAAACGCGTCGCCTGCGACCGCAACATGACCGACCGACGGGAACGGCATGTGCGTGGCCACCAGCAGTTCGCGGTTCGCTGCCAGTTCGCGCAAAAGTTCGATCCGGACGCGAGCGGCTTCCTTGGGATCGTGCTCGAAGCCGTTGTGCCAATCCGGGTGCTCGAACCCGACGGTGAAGACGAGGTCGCCAGCGAATGTCAGCCGGTCGCCGCCGGATGCCACGCGAACCACGCTGTGTCCGGGAGTGTGGCCACCGGTGCGGCGGACTACGACGCCCGGCGCAACTTCGTGCTCATCTTCGAACGTCCGCAGCTGGTTGTGGTACTCGTTCGCGAACCGCTTGGCGGTGGCCCGAAGCGCGTCCGGGAATCCCGGCGGCATGGAGACGCGGGAGAAATCGGGCGCCTCCCAGAATTTGACCTCCGCGGCCGCCACGTGGATCCGCAGGTCCGGACGCAGCCGGTCCTTCACGCCCTCGACCAGCAAGCCGCCGACATGGTCCATGTGCATGTGGGTCAGCACCACGTCGGTCACGGATGCCAGGTCGATGCCGGCGGCTTCCAGTCGCTTGACCAACTGCCCGGCCCGCGGCAGGTGCAGATCCGGGTCCAGTCCGAGACCCGCGTCGATCAAGATGGTCTGCGCGCCGCTGCGTACCACGACCACGTTCAGTGCCCAGTCGAACGCGTCCGGCGGCAGGAACATGTCGTCCAGCCAGGCGGCGCGGACGGCCGGGTCGGCGTTGTGCGCCAGCATCTTGGACGGCAGCGGCAGCACGCCGTCGCTGATCACCATAACATCGATGTCGCCGATTTTCAGCGCGTAGCGCGATGGTACCAATTCGTCGGGCTTCGATCTAACGGAGCGTACGGCAGTGTCTAAGTTCATGGTTGTCTCCTGTTGAGTATTGCGAATCATCCGATCCATCTTCGAGAACTTCAGCGCTCGATCCTGAGCGGCTCGTGCTTTCGCGCAGAAAGCGCGGTCAATGCTCGTGAGGTGTTTAGAGATCAGTGACACGCTCCGGATCAGCGGAAGCAAGAGCAGCGGCACGCTCGGCCCGCGGCGGATAGATCCAGACGGTATTAATCTCCTTCTTGGTCTTCTTGGCTTCGTCGCCAACCATCTCGACCTTGCGCTCCCAGCCGCGCGTGAAGAGCGCACCGGCTTCTCCTAAGTCGAGACAAGTGACGTAAGCCTTCTGGCGGTACGGTTTGGTAGGGACGCCGAGCAGCTCGGCGGCCGCATTGTTGCCGGCGAAGGCGCCCATCCGCGTGGCGTGTTGGCAGGACATCAGCGCGTAGTTGCCAACCTCGTCACATGCCGCCCTCGCCGCATCGCCGGTCGCAAAGACCCCAGGCACCGACAGCACGCGCAAGTCGGGATCGACGAGCAGGCGCCCAAAGTTGTCGCGCTCAGCGGGAATCTGCGCGGTTAGCGGAGCGGCACGCATGCCGGCCGCCCAGATCACGGTCCCGCTATCAATATGCTCGCCGCTGGAAAGCGTGACGCCGGACTTGTCGAGCGAGGTAACGCCAACCCCGAGCCGGGTCTCGACCCCCAACTTGCGGAGCGCGGCTTCGATGATAGGACGAGGACCTTCGCCCATGTCGGGGGCGATCGCACTGTTTCGTTCGACGATGATGACACGCGGCTTGGCATCCTTGCCGAGGATCTCACGAAGCCGTGCGGGCATTTCTGTCGCGACTTCGATGCCAGTGAATCCGCCGCCGGCCACGACAACCGTGTCGCGCATCCGTGATACCGGCCACCCCACCAAATGATGCAAATGCCGGTCGAGGGCGATCGCGTCGTCGAGCTGGTCGACGCTGAAACCGTGTTCAGCGAGCCCGGGGATACTGGGACGGAACAGCCGGCTACCAGCTGCGACAATCAATCGGTCATAGGTGAGTCTCTGCTTCGCACCCTTGGCCGCAACGATGTCTACCACTTGAGACTTGGTATCGATCGACTCGGCGCTGCCTTTCACATAGGCAACGTCAACGGCCTTCAGCACATCCAGGAGCGAAGCTGTCAGGGTCTCCGGTTTCGGCTCATAGAGCCGCGGTCGAATCACCAGCGTCGGCTCCGGTGAAACCAACGCAATTTCGAACGCCTCGGGCGAAACGCCCTGGATGTCGCGCAACCGGGCCGCAGAGAGAGCGGCATACATGCCGGCGAATCCGGCGCCAATGATGACTAGTCGCATTTGATTACTCCTTGGGTTTGACTCTCTTCGATGAAGGCACCGGGTTAGGCGCTCACGAATTTCAGCAAGTCTGCGTTGATGATATCGGGATGCGTCGTACACAGACCGTGCGGTAGCAGGTCGTAGATTTTCAAAGTGCTTCGTTTCAGAAGCTTCGCCGACAAGGTTGCAGAATCGCCAACGGGCACGATCTGATCGTCGCCGCCATGCAGGACGAGCGTGGGGACGTCGATGTTCTTCAGATCCTCGGTGAAGTCGGTTTCCGAGAAGGCTTTGACGCCATCGTATTGTGCCTTGGCGTTACCCATCATTGCTTGGCGCCACCAATTCCAGATCACCGCCGGGGACGCCTGTGCACCTGGGCGATTGTAGCCATAGAACGGGCCACTCGCGAATTCGAGATAGAACTGTGCCCTGTTCGCTGCAAGCTGCTTGCGCAATCCGTCAAGCACCTCAATGGGCACGCCCGCCGGATTGGCTTCCGTCTTCAACATCAAGGGAGGCACGGCCCCGATCAGGACCAGTTTGGCCACCCGGTTCCTGCCGTGGCGTGCGACGTAGCGCGCTGCTTCGCCGCCGCCCGTGGAATGACCAACGTGAATGGCATTGCGAAGATCGAGATGGTCAACGACAGTCGCAACGTCGGCTGCGTAGTGGTCCATGTCATGGCCATCGCTCACTTGACTCGAGCGGCCATGACCTCGCCGGTCATGCGCAATGACTCGATAGCCCTTGCCGACGAAGAACAGCATCTGCGCGTCCTAATCGTCGGAACTGAGCGGCCAACCGTGATGAAAGACGATCGGCTGGGCGGACTTCGACCCCCAATCCTTGTAGAATATCTGCACGCCGTCCCTGGTCGTCACAGAAGTCGCGGGATCGCTTCCTTGTGTGGCCGACATCGAATGGTCCCTTTCCTTGCCAATCGCCGAAGACGGGCGAACGGCCAGCGATGTCGCGCAAATGAGCGTGCTCGCCAGCAAGTTTCGACGCGACGTGGCGAGGCCGCTGAAGGTCTTTTTGGAAATCATCTGTTGGTCTCCGTGTCGTCAGATTTCTTGCGGCTATCTAGGGGAGCTCGCGGACCACTGCCCAAGAGCGATTGCGCCGATTGCAGCGCGATTGCTGCTAACGCATGCTGCGCCGCCAATTGGTCGGCGTTTCGCCGGTGAACCGTTTGAATGCCGCGGCGAACGCGGTCTGAGAGCCGTAGCCGAGGACCTCCGCGACCGCGACGACCGATGCGTCCGTGTCGCGCAGCATCTCCATGGCCTGCTCGAGCCGTCGCTGGCGGAGCCAGGCATGAGGCGAAAGGCCTGTGCTCTCCTTGAAGGCACGGCAAAAGTGGTAGCGCGAGAGGCCGGCCTCGGAAGCGAGTGCTCCGAGGGAAACGTCCGCATCGTTATCGGAGCGCAAGCGCTCGATGGCGCGGCGCAGGACATTTGGCGACAGGCCGCCCAGAGCTGGCCGGACCGTGATCGACGAGCCAGCATGTGCTGCCAAGAGGCGCGTTGCCAGAAGGTCCATCAATTGCTGCCTGAACAATGCTTCCAGCGTCGCGTGTCCTTCCAGAACATCCACTGCACTCATCAGCAACCGGGATGTAACGGGATCCGAGTACACTGTCCGCTCCAGAAGATCGCCGGGCGCGGCCACGTAGGCTTCGTCGGCAACACGCGAGAGTGTTGCCTGCGGAAGATAGAGCTGAAGGACATGCATCGGCCGGTGAATATCCCACCGAGAGGTCGAACCAGCCGGAATGAGCGTCACGACGCCGGGACGAGCCGTTCCGATCGCAACTGATCGTCCGGTGCGCCGCTCGAGCCGTTGTACGCCGGTCGGGTAGGTCATGATGACGTGATCGACCATCGGCTTGACGATGTCGTGTACGGGCTCGTGCTTCCAGTATGCAATCGTGCCGCTGGACGGCTCCAAAGCAACGCGAAAGGGCTTAGTCCTGAGCACGCGTGCCATCTCTTCATTGGCGGGGCGCCGCTCACCGACCGGCAGGTCACTCCTATGCGCCTGCGTCGCGCCGGGCACATTGTCCAGGGGGGCGCGCAAGATGGGCTTGCTCATGAACTTCCACTCGCATTGGGGAAGAGCGTTCGTTCCGCGTGTCTGCGGATGCATCGCTTCCCGTGTGCTGCGATCATGGCGGTGAGCGCTGTACGAGGGCATCGTGCAGCGGGTCTGGTCGCGCTGGTTCAGCGGATAGGTCGACCTATACCTCGGTATAGTTCGGGAGAGATTGTCCGCATCGCGGGCGCAATTCCTTGCAAACGCAGGCGCTCATGCGAACGTTGGCGCACTTACCGAATGAGCGCGACAACGCTGGAATCGGGACCGGCAGTCGCCGGCACCGGAAGCGTGAAGCGAAAATGCGCGCCGCCATTTGGACGATTCGCGCCCAAAATGCTGCCTCCGTGCGCCCTAACGATCGACTGGCAGATCGCGAGGCCGATGCCAATTCCTGCATCCTTGGTGCTGAAGAAGCTGTCGAAGATGCGCCCGAGGTCTCCGGTGGCGATACCCGGCCCATTGTCGAAGACGGAGAAGCCGACCGAGCCTTCTTCGGTGACCGACGTCTGGACGTCGATTCGACGTGTCGGTTGACCGGAGTGCACGATGGCCTGGACGCTGTTGACGAGCAGATTGATAATCACCTGCTGCAGCTGAATCCGGTCACCAATCACTTGGGGAAGCCCAGATGCAAACGTAGTCGACAAGGCAATTGATTTTGACTCAATGTCGTGGCGAATGAATAACAGCGCTTCTTTCGCGACGTCATTGATCTCCATGAGCCGCTTCTCTGGTTCATGCTTCGCCGCCATGCCTCGTATGCGATGAATGATTTCGCTCGCGCGCCGCGCATTCTCCACGATTCGGGACGTGAGCTGGGTGACCTTTTCGATGTTTTGATCTGCGCGCGCCAGCCACCTCAAGCTTGCCTCACCATTGGTCACGATGGCCGTAAGCGGCTGATTGATCTCATGCGCGATCGAAGTTCCGAGCTCCCCAAGAGTTGCGATGCGGCCAGCATGCGCGAAATCAGCTTGCAGCTTCCGAAGTTGCCGTTCGGCGTTCAAGCGCTCACTGATGTCCTGGATGGTGATGAAGGTGTTGTCGAGTTGCTCGGGAGGCACAGGATATGTGACCGTGAACAGGACATCGATGAGCGAACCGTCGAATGCACGGATCCTGGTCTCCTCTATGAGATTGCGTCGACCTTCAAAGTGAGCCACCATGACCCGCTCGGCGAGCCCCGGGACGGCGGCAAACAGGTATCGAACCGGTTTGATTAGGTCGGCGGGATTGCGTGCCCGAAACAGTGAGACTGCATCGTGGTTGACGTCCGTCACACGAACGACGTCCTTGGCGTGCTCGATAAGATCAGGGTGTGTCGCCAGATAGGAAGCAATATCGCGAACACCCTTCGCCTTCAGATCGTCGAAGACCTCGCCCGCGCGTCGGGAATCGACCTGCCAGAGAGCCGTCGGTAGATACTGAATGAGCTTGCGATATCGATCCTCGCTCGCGTGCAACTCCCAGGACGTGCGGTCATCATCGATCGCGCCGTTGATCGTAACAAGCACGGTGCCCGACGGCTTCGGGTCCGCAGAATGCCAGGCCCTGATGATGGGGTTGCGTATCGCGCCGCTCAGGACCATTCTGCGGGTCTCGAGGCGCGAGCGGTCTGTGGCAACGTCTCCGATTAGTCCGGCCAGGATTGAGCGGCTTTCAGCCGGCCAGAACGTACCGATCGGTTGACCGATCATCTGCTCGTGCCCTGCATGTGCCCCGAACATGCGAACCGCGCGATCATTGACAGCCAGAATTCGAGTGGCGGTAAGCAGTCCGTTGACCCAGTCCGGATGCTGATCAAGGTCGATAGCGGCTCCGCCGCGCCTGTGCTTCGCGATTGCATCGAGCAGGGGCCGGGCCGGCGAGGCATCAAGCTCCCAAGCAGCGGCCAGAGATCCCTGCAACTCGGCATCCATGCGCAGGTACGCTGCTTCGGTTAGTGGTCCTGCATTTCGGCCACACTCAACGATGTCAAGGACCGCGCCGGTTGCGTCTCGTCGCACCACCTGCCGCACGGCCGCCGCAACCTCGACCCCGGTCAGGCTACGCCGAAAGACGATACCTTCCCATCGACCTTCGCGGAGCAGTATGTCGATGTGATCGACACCCGAGTGGCCGCGCGAGCCGATCTCTGCCACGTGTCGACCGACCATCGCCATGGAAGGCCAGCCGTACAGGACTTCCGATGCGGCATTCCAGTACTGGATGACACCGTGCAGGTTGCTGACGATGATGCTTTCGGACACAAGGTCGGCCAGTTCCGTGCCGGGAGCAGAGGCAACGAGATTCGGCTGGCCGCCTTGCGATATCTGTCGGGCGAGATTAGTCATCTGATGGTGGATCCCGTCGCTCGTTGCGTCGCGAGCGGCCTGCGCAGTTCATTGCGTTCTGCAGGAGATGAAAGAGCACCTCATCATTGACCGGCTTCGTCAGGCAGGCATAGGCACCGCCCCTCAGTGCGCGAGCCTCTGTCGCCGGGCTTGTGTCCGCGGTGATGAAAATGACCGGCATTGACGAGCCCAGCTCGCGCAATCGCTCCTGTAGTTCGAGCCCGCTCCGGCCGGGCATGCTCACATCCGTGATCAGGCAATCGAAGCGGCCTGGCACAAATTCAGCCATGAACGCCTCCGCCCGATCAAACGAGCGACACGCAACGTCCAGGACCAGGAGGAGATCGCAAAGAGCCTCTCGTACAGCTTGGTCGTCATCTACGATGGCAACTAGGGGCGTTTTGGACAAACAGATGACTTTCGCTGGCATGGCCCGCCGATCATCTGCCCATTGCTGATCGGGTTGTACCTATTCCTTGGTGTAGGATGGGCTACCTCCCGCGAAGTTCCGCAGGAAGTGCTTCCCAAATCCGGATCAAGTCTCCGACGGACGTTGCTTGCAGCTTTCTCGTCGCGTTGCCGCGATGCAACTTCACAGTGATCTCGCTGATGCCGAGATCAAAGGCGATCTGCTTGTTGAGGCGCCCCCTTGCTACCTCGCCCAGGACTTCACGTTCGCGCGGTGTCAGCGTTGCGAAGCGGGCGGCGTGTTGCGTTATGCGCCTGGCCGCGGCTCTTTGCGAGACATCCTTCTCGATCGCCGCCGCGACGGCGTCGAGGAGTGTCTGGTCTCTGACTGGCTTCGTCAGGAAGTCGACGGCTCCCGCCTTCATTGCCTGGACGGTCATGGCTATATCGCCATGACCCGTGAGGAAAATGATCGGCCTCGTGTTGCCGTTCAATGCCAGACGCTGTTGCAGATCCAGCCCGCTTGCTCCGGGCATGCGAACATCGAGAATCAGGCAGCCGGGCCGCTCCGGAAGATCGGCACGCAACAATTCCTGCGTCGAGCCAAAGCAGCACGCGTCGATGCCGACCGATAGCAAAAGCTCCCGAAGCGCCGACCGGATCTCCTCGTCGTCGTCCACGATCAAAACAAGTGGGCGGTCTGCAGTGTTAGTATTGAGAGTCATAGGTAAGCGCGCTACGTGCGATGAAGGCTGCGAGCCCGTGGATACGGTTGCCCTAAGCATTTGCGTGGCCTCCTGATCGCTTCTGCCCCGCGGTCTTTCGCTGCTTTTTCGCAGATGCCCGTAAGGTCCATGTCATGACACGGCCGTCACGGTCACTTGGCTTCTACGGCGTGTTTCTAGGGCTCGCAGGGCCCCCGCGTCTTTCCCAAAGCCGTCATGTCTTGCCTCATTCCGTGCCAAACGAGGACCATGCGACTGCGAGTCGCGGAATCACGTGTGCTTGCGAATCGTTGCGACCTGCGCTCCGGATTTCACCCCAGTTCCTGGCGGCAGTTGATTGGGTCGACCGCATTGAAATTGCTTCCGAATTCGTTGCGACTTTCGCGACGATTTGCCCTCACGAAAAGTTGCGCGTCGCCGGGTGGCCGTGGACAGCCGCTTGCCTATTTCCGATAATGCACCGCAAAATTCGCAGGGCGATCAGCGCCTGCGGTCTAACCTTCCGGATCAACTCAAATGGCACAGGCCGGCGTCTACGGATCGAGGCTCGGACGACCCCTGCAGGCGAAGAACGCACCTTCGCTGATTGCACGTACGCTGCGCAGTTCCGAGCTGGCGGTGACCGAAACCCGAAACGACGACCCGGTGCCGAGCCTTTCCGGTTCGCTGCCCTCCGAGGACGCCTACCTCGTCAGCCTCAAATTTCGTGATTATCCGGACTGCGAGTGCTGGGAGCGGGGCCGATGCGTCATCAAGACGAATGTCCACGGCGGCGCGACCTATCTCTACGATCTGAAGCGCGATCCGCGCTACGTCATCGACAAGCCGTTTCACTCCCTCTTTTTCTATCTTCCGCGCTCGGCCCTTGACGACATTGCGAGGCAGGCCGGCGCACCGCGCATTGGCGAGCTTGCCTATGAGCCGGGTATAGGCCACGACGACGCAGTCGTCCGTAACCTCGGTGCGTCGCTCGTGGAAGCTTTGCGTCGAGCGGACGAGACCAACCAGCTTTTCGTCGACCACATGTTGCACGCACTTACTGCGCACGTCGCTCAAACCTACGGTGGCCTTCGGCGTAGCGCCAAGACGATACGCGGCGGCCTCGCTCCGTGGCAGTTAGACCGCGCTTGCGATATGCTCAATGCCGATCTCGCCGGAAAGACTCCTTTACGGCAGATCGCAGCCGAGTTTGATCTTTCGGTCGATCATTTCTCGCGGGCGTTCCGAATCTCCACTGGTCTGCCGCCGCATCGATGGCTACTTCGCCGGCGGGTGAAGACGGCCGAGCAGTTGATGACCATCCGCGATCTGCCGCTGTCCGAGGTTGCGAAATCGGCTGGGTTTGCCAATCAGAGCCACTTTACGAGGGTATTTTCAGCAATGGTCGGCGTCAGTCCGGGAGCGTGGCGCCGAGGAGTGCGAGGCGCGTCGGATAGTGAGGGGTAATCAGGGTTACGCATAAAGACGGTCTGCGACCTACACAACCGCAACGTATGCATGGCTAGGCCGACCCTCATGACGATAATCCCGGCGAGCAGCACCAATTCCTAGCCGTCCTCGCACGACAACTAAAAGGCATTTTCGACGCCCAACTCATGGAGCGAGCTTCAATAGCGCGCGCGCCTCCGGCACGGTCGCTGGACGCCGCCCGTATCGACCGCAGAGTTCGACCACACGCTTGACAAGCGCAGCGTTCGACGGTGCAAGCTTCTCACGATCCAGTCGCACATTGTCCTCAAGTCCTGTGCGGCAGTGTCCACCGAGTTCAAGAGACCACGCATTGAGCGTGATCTGGTCCTTTCCAATGCCGGCGCCGGTCCAGGTCGCATCAGGCGCCAACCGGTTAAGGGTCTCAATATAGAACTCAAACGCTGCTCGATCGACGGGCATTGCGTTCTTCACGCCCCTTTGCTTCGCAATCTCTGACGATGCGGCCATCACGGGTCGATACCACGATCGGCGGGGTGGTGTAGTCGTCGCCTCAATCGCCACAATCTGCTTCAGGATGGATTATGCTGCACTTCCCTTGCACTCTCGTAATGGTTGCTGTTGGATAAGTGGGCGTCACATTGGCGTGTCGCGAAAACATTTCATTGTCTATTTGAGGAGGAAAGTATGCTTCGGATCACTGCTCTTATTTTCTTCGCCCTTACCTGGTCCGCGAATGCCCAAACAAACCGCACCGAGTTGAAACGCGCCGACCTAAGCGGCACGAATATGGAGATTGTAGTCAGCGTCGTCGACGTACAGCCCGGAAATAATCTCATTCGCCACACGCATCATGGCGAGGAAGCCGTTTACGTTCTAGAGGGCGCAACGTTGGCGCTACCCGATGGAAAAGAGGTGCCATTTCCTACGGGAGCAGCAACAATCAACATTCGCGACGTGCCCCACGGTGGTTTCAAGGTGGCAGGCGACAAAACCCTGAAGATGTTGACGGTCCATATCGTCGATAAGGGTAAACCAATGATGGAGCCTGCAAAGTAAGAGGTCCCCTCAAACCGACATCAAGAAAAAGCGGTCGCAAACGCGCACCCGCTTTTTCAGCTTGAGAAAGCTACGCCGGGGGCATTCTCGAATCCAGATGGTCGCCTCCGCGCCCATCCGCGCCTCGGCGACGCGCTCAACGCCGCATCGCTATCTCGAAGTAGCTCCAGCTCGGGGGGCACGTCGCCTTCCGCCACGGAAAGGACAGCGCATGGTCATTAAGCGTCGGCACTTCAAGCAAGAGCACTCTCTGGAGGAACGCCTTACCGAAGAGGCCAAGAGTCTTCGTGAAGAAGCAAGCGTACTCCCCGCAGGTATGGAAAAAGAGCAGCTACTTAAGAGAACCCGGCAAGCTGAGACCGGCGCGCATATGAGCGAGTGACTTCAATCTTCCGGGTTCTGGCCCCCCATATGAACCAATCAGCGAAGCCAAGCGCCGGACGAAAGATAGCGGCCGGGGCGTCTGTTTTGCTCGCCCTGCTACTGATGGGTTTTTTCTTTGTCGCGTTCTAAGGTAGGCCCGCAGCGAATGTCCTAACTAGGACGGCACCCAATCGCATGACCCCAGGCCGGCGAGCATCTGTTCGGCTAACCGAATAAACACGACTTCAGCTGAATGTTTATTTCGGTTCGCTGATAACGCTGGCACTCCGCGGATCACCCAGGTCAGCAAAGACCTTTTCGCGTAGTCTTTGCAAAAACGGCCCCAACGCGGTGAGGCGCGGCGCGGAGGGCCGAGTTGCCACGATCACCTGCACGCCAAAACCAGCATCACTGGGCCGTTTATCCTAACGATCGATAATAGGAACGATCGGCTTGGCAACGAGTCGGCTCAGGTCCCCCAGCCGATCCAGCCCCCCCCCGGCTGCTGGAGGAAAACCCGCATTGTTCGGGTTGGCGGCCCTCGGGTTGGGGCCGTTTCAATTCGCTGGACGCATGAAACCCTTCAATTTCACAGGTGGTGTTGCAATGGAATTTATTGGACGCCCGATGAGAGGCCGATTCCTCGTTCGGCAAGGCGGCAACGGCTGGATGGTCTACGATAGCGAATGCAAAGGACCGGCCCAGATAGAAAAGGACGGCGCGTTCGCCGAGAAGCTGACAAAAGACCAGGCTGAGATTTTAGCGAAGCTATTCACGAGTCGCGAAAAGCGGCCCCTGACGTTAGAATGGCCTCAACGCCCGCGGAGAGCGCTAAGGCCGCGGTAATAGTCCCAGTCCATCGTTTAGATTTGACGTCGTGGACTGCTGCTCGTTCCCTGAACAGAACGGCCCCGGCGAGACGCTGAGGCCGAGTCGACGGCCCTAGCGAGGTGCAGCCGGGGCCACCGGTTTAAACTGATTGAGAATGTACCCCGGATCTTCGGGGGCAAGGAAGCGTTGGCAGGAACTAGCTTTGGGTGGCCGACGTTACTGCCGCGACGGTCAATTTTGCAAACCGCCCCGACAATAGCCTGATCTTCTTCGGACCAGCCAACGGCCGCGACCTTTTATTTTGGGATAGAAGCAATGCCGGACAATTTAACCAACCGCGTCCAGCCAGATCGCTCGAAGATCAACATGCACGAGCCATACGAGGTGAAGTATTGGACCCATGCACTTGGTGTGTCGAAGAATGACCTTCAGAAGGTCGTCGAAAAGGTCGGCAACTCCGCTGCTGCGGTCCGCAAGGAATTGGGTCTGCCCGACAAAGCTCAAGAATGACCAAACCGACCTGTCCGATTTGCTTGGGGTTGGGCTGGGTCTGCGAGAACCATCCGCACTTGCCTTGGACGGCGGAGGCACATGGCTGTCAGTGCGGCGCCGGCATGCCTTGCGAGTGCAATCGGGCGGATGGGATTGATGAGCCTGATGCGAGCAAGGTCATTGAGCAATCCGAATAAGATATTGCCGTCTGGCAATTCGTAGGGCTGCGCTGCATGGACGCTACCGACGAGCTAGGAAGGCGCCTAGCAAGAATGCAACGGCAAGGGACTGAAATGGAGCTGCCCGGGTCGCTTCACTCAAATGATGCAGCCACCGATCATGTTGTGGCAAATGTTGCAACGCGTCGTCTTCAGCCATCCGCCGGATCGCTTCTGAAGCTCGGTCTATTCGCTGCTCGGGCGTGGCAGTAGGTGCAACTGAGCTTTCGTCAGCCATGTAAGTCTCCTCGCGCCGGTCGCCTACCAAACGGACTTGTTGCATGAGCGCTAACGTCCGGCGAATATCGACTGTTCCTAGGTTGTGCCGTTCGGGCCGATAGCTGATCGGCGGCCTCTCGGGCATCTTCGTCAAGGCCGTTGGGGGCGCGGCTTGTCCGTCGTACAATCGGGCATCGCTTGGATCGCGGGTCCATAGTGCAAGAGCGGCCAGTTCGGATAGAGCGCAGGCTGTCGGCCATAATGGCGGCCGATGTCGCCGGCTATTCACGGCTCATGCACGATGACGAAGAGGCCACGCACGCCAAGCTGAGCGAACTTCTCGCAAGAGAAGTGAGCCTGCTATTGCCAGTCACGGCGGCCGTATCGTGAAGAACACCGGAGACGGGTTCTTGGCAGAGTTTCCGAGCGCGGTCGAAGCAGCGCCATGGGGCATGCGGCGAGAAGCTGCCCTCAGGGAGGCCGTGTCGCTGATGCGCTGTCCCTGCGGCGCAACGTCGATAGCCAGCACCGGCCGAGAGCTGCACACACCGCGGGCACATCTAAAAACGACGCAATTCGACGATGAAGATGAAGAAAGAACACTTAACTCAAAGGCAAACCTCGGGTGGAAGCCTGCCGGATGAATCGGAGCGCCGAAGCAATGCAGTCACCTGCCCATTAGCGCTGGGTAACAGTCGTATACGTAGAGTCGGCGGGGATTTGTGCTTCGTAATGCTTGGCTTTTTCTATCAGTGCGTCGCGGACTGGACCTTCCGGCAGAAGCGCGGCTTGATGGCGCGCCTGTCTCGCGCATTCTGCGATTTTACTTGCCAGTTCCTCCGTCTCGCGATCCATCGTCGCCGCTCCTCCGAACTAGAAGCCACGCTAGCGCGGTGGGCTAGCGCTTTCTTGGCACGCCACCGAATGCTCGGAAATCCACTTGGTTGCGTCGTGCTCCGTAACAAAACCTTTGATGACTTCGGTTTCGCCATCGGCCCACAGAATATCGATTCTCCAGCCGGTGCCGGGGTTTTTGCAAGCCATGAAGGCTGGGCGCTGCTCGATCATTGCTTGACTATGCGCCGACTGGTGGCTGCTACAAGCCAGTGATCCTGCCACACTTCGCTTTTTTGGCCCCAATCTATTGAACCTTAACTCCCGCGCTCGCGCCGTTCTTCCTAGATCGGGAGTCAAGAAGATCGGGCAACGGTGGTAGTTGCTGGCGCTATGCAAGAAATTCACTGACTTGAAAAATTTGAAGGCTCATTTCGCACGGCTTGATGAGGTGACGCT
Source organism: Bradyrhizobium sp. USDA 4510 (assembly GCF_054059095.1). Lineage (NCBI taxonomy): Bacteria > Pseudomonadati > Pseudomonadota > Alphaproteobacteria > Hyphomicrobiales > Nitrobacteraceae > Bradyrhizobium > Bradyrhizobium sp. USDA 4510. The sequence goes on from NZ_JBSSBT010000001.1 coordinate 6,538,736, forward strand.
GAACGGATGCTCGACCGTCTCGCGACGAAGGCGCATAGCAAGCGGGTTCGCATCGAGCCGCTGCTGCAAAGCGTCGAGCAGATCCTCGCGCTCCCATCGCGTGATCCGTCGCGCTGATCCGGGCGTGGAGGCGCAGCGCCTCGTCGGACTCTTCGTTTGTGTAGCGATACGCCAATCGAAGTGCACGTGGCGTGGCGCGGAGCGGCGGTGAGGCGATAGCCAAATCGCAATCCTGAGACAGAAGCGCTGACCTAAATTCACCCTCGATTGAAATAAAATTTGATGGGATAAGTCCAAAAGCTGACTTGATCTTTAAGCTTCCTTGAAATCGCAACGCTCCGCCAATTCGAATGGGTAAGAAGCGATGACCGATCAACAGCTGGCTCTTCATGCCGTCAGCGAAGCCCTGTGCATATTGGACGAGTATCTTCTGCCCCGCCCCCACGACAGTGAACGCATACTCGACAAGTTAGTTGAGGTTCTTGAGCGGCCCGACTTGGTCGTTGCTGTAAGTCGACTGCGGCAACGAAGTAGTCTCTAAGTGTTCCGATGAAGAGGCAATTTTCATTTATTCCTTTGGCCGCTCGCATCGCTACTTTTCTATTGATTGGAATGCCGACCGCGCAGGCAAAACAGCAATGCAGTGCGGTGATGCCCCCAAATCCGCGCGAGTATTGGTCTTGGCGCCTCATCGACGGACGAAAATGCTGGTACGAAGGCAAGCCCATGCTTTCAAAATCATTATTGGAGTGGCCCGTGCGGATTTCGACGCAGGCACGTCCCACCGAGGAGCTTGCAAGTGCACTCATAGAGAAGCCCAGCGATCCGATCGGTTCAGAAGAATGGACGCCATCTCGCCAGAATACCTTCGATGCCCTGTGGCGCACCAGGGTTGAACAGCGGTAGGGCTTTGACCTTCAAATTAAGAGAGGCTGACTTTCTCTTCATCGCTGAGGCTGTAGGACTCGGTGACTGGTATAGTCGACGTCGGCCATGCATCGATCGATCGAACCAATACTGTAGCTTCGTCGATCTCAAGTCTTTCGCTTCGATTGCCGTGAGAGCGCCATATTTTCCAATGAATGCACACGGAACGGCGCCCCGCAGAAAAGTAGCTAATCTCCAAACCGCCGATGAAACTGACCGCAGATCGTCCTTTACGCCAGTCCCGAGAAAGCCGCCCGCAGGATCATGGAGCACGCTCACGCATTCGAGCCGATCCAGGGCGGCCGGATCTAGATCGAGAAGATCAACTATCCAATGCTCTACCGGGATAAGGCGACACCGGCTGAGTATTGGGCTGACCTGAAGTATGCCGAGGAAACATGAAGTGGCTTGAGTACCGCGAGAACGGCACCTTCGTCAGAATGACGCAGGCTGGCAAAGGCCCGTTCGGCTGATCGGCAGAGAGCACGCCAGTCGTGCGACAACGTGGGCGCGCCGCGCGTTCTGACGGCAAGCTACCCCTTCAGGGGTATTAAACTTTTTAAGTCTTTGTGCAGACTTAGCTTAGCCAGGATTTTGCAGATCCTTCCTGGGGCTAGAACCGACGCCGTCCGCATGCATTTTAAGCGGGCGGCGTTCGTACAATCTGAGCCGGCGTAAGCAGCAAGAAGCCCCGACGGGGGCTAGCGGCGTCAGGGCTTCTTTCCGGATGTGATCCTCCCCGGACCGCATCCTCAGCGCGCGACTGGCTGAGCGCACCGTCAGTCTACCGGGAAATCTCAGCATTTTAGACCGCTCTGCCGGATTACCTCGACTTGACACGTGTCTAAGTTCGGTAATGTCTCACCTTGAATTTTATCGTATCCCTCCGTTGAGGGCCGCCTTGTTTGACGAACGCGATCGCTGCAGGTCCTAGGGGTAATCCTAGGAAGAAGCGCTATGACGATTTCGAGGGCGGAGGTGATCACGTCGGTCGAGCGGCGGCGCCGCTGGTCGCAAGATGAGAAGGAACGGCTTGTTGCAGCGTCGCTGGAGCCCGGCGCCAATGTTTCCGAGGTGGCTCGCGTGGCCGGGCTTCATGTGAGCCAGCTGTTCAGGTGGCGCAAGGAGCTTTGCAGGCACGGCGAAGCGAGCATAGCGCCGTTTGTTCCGGTCGAGATTGGGTCGTCCGCGCCACCGCGGGAGGTGGCCGAAGCGCCGTTGACGACGACGACGCGTCGACGCAAGAGCCACGGCATCATCGAGATTGATCTTGGTACCGGGCACCGCATCCGGGTCGATGGCGACGTTGATGGAGACGCGCTACGTCGTGTTCTCGATGCTTTGGTCCGCCGATGATCCCAGTTCCCACGGGCGCGCGAGTGTGGCTCGCGACAGGCTACACGGACATGCGCCGAGGCTTTCCGTCGTTGGCACTCCAGGTGCAGGAGGTGCTGCGCAAGGACCCGCTCAGCGGTCATCTGTTCGTCTTCCGCGGTCGCCGAAGCGATCTTGTGAAGGTGATCTGGCACGATGGCCAGGGAGCATGCCTGTTCACCAAGAGACTCGAGAGAGGAAAGTTCGTCTGGCCATCGGTTGCGGGTGAAGCTGTGACGATCTCGCCGGCTCAGATGAGCTACCTGTTGTCCGGAATCGATTGGCGTAACCCTCAAGAAACCCATCGGCCGACGCGGGTCGGATAGCCGCTTTTACGATTTGAATCTGCTGCTCGATCTGATTCAATGGCTTCATGACATCGAAGCCGGACGATCTTCCTTCTGACCTCGCGAGCGCCTACCTTGCGCTGCTGGCCGAGCGAGAGATGTTGCAGGCTGAGCGCGATGTCGCCGTCGCGGATGCCGCCAGTGCGCGGGCGGAGCTGTCGGACAACGAAGCGCTGATCGCACATCTTGAGCTGCGGATCGAGAAGCTCAAGCGCGAACTGCACGGGCAGCGATCCGAGCGCTCGGCACGGCTGCTCGAGCAGTTGGAGTTGGAGCTCGAGGAACTCGTAACCACGGCGAGCGAGGATGAGCTTGCCGCTCAGGCGGCGGCGGCGAAGACGCAGAACGTCCGTCCCTTCACGCGTAAGCGGCCGGTGCGCAAGCCTTGGCCAGACGATATCGAACACGAGCGCGTCGTCGTTGAAGCTCCAACGACCTGCGCCTGCTGCGGTGGATCACGGCTGGCGAAGGTCGGCGAGGATGTGACCAAGACGCTGGAGGAGATCCCGCGCCGCTTCAAGGTCATAGAGACGGTACGCGAGAAGTTCACCTGCCGCGATTGCGAGACGATCAGTCAGGCGCCGGCGCCGTTCCATGCCACGCCGCGCGGCTTCATCGGTCCACAATTGCTGGCGACCATCCTGTTCGACAAGTTCGGCATGCATATCCCGCTCAACCGCCAAAGCGCGCGCTTCAAGAGCGAGAGGATCGACCTGTCGTTGTCGACGCTGGCGGACCAGGTCGGCCACGGGACCTTCGCGGTCATGCCGCTCTTCCACCTGATCGAACGCCATGTGCTCGCTGCCGAGCGCCTTCATGGCGATGACACTACCATCCGGATCCTGGCGAAGGGCAAGTGCACGACCGGACGGATCTGGACGTATGTACGGGATGATCGGCCCTTTGCCGGGCCTGCGCCGCCTGCGGCGGTCTATTACGCCTCGGGTGACCGACGAGGCGAGCATCCCCAGAAGCATCTGGCCGCCTTCGCCGGCATCCTGCAAGCCGATTGCTACAACGGCTTCGAGCCGCTGTTCGATCCGCAGAAGAAGACACTACCAATTACGCCGGCGTATTGCTTTGCCCATGCCCGGCGAGGCTTCTTCGAGCTGGCTGACATCGAGAAAAATGCTCGGGAGGGCAAGAAGGGTAAACCGGTCTCCCCGATCGCACTGGAGGCGGTCAAGCGGCTGGACGCGTTGTTCGAGATCGAGCGCGCCATCAACGGCTGTGACGCTGACGACCGGCGCGCCGTCCGCCAGGAACAGAGCAAGCCGCTTCTCGACGACATGCACGCCTGGCTGCTGCGCGAGCGCGAAACCCTCTCGCGCTCGTCCGAGGTCCTGAAGCCGATCAACTACATGCTCAGGCGCTGGGAGGGCTTCGCCCGCTTCCTCGACGACGGCAGGATCTGCTTGACCAACAATTGCGCTGAACGCGCATTGAGAGGCATCGCCTTGGGACGGCGCAACTGGACCTTCGCCGGCAGCCAGCGTGGGGCCAACCGTGCCGCCATCATGCTGACGATGATCACGACGTGTCGTCTCAATGACGTCGATCCAAAGGCCTGGCTTGCCGACGTCCTCACCCGTATCGCCGATCTTCCCACTTCGCGTCTGCACGAACTGCTGCCCTGGGAATGGAAGCTTCTGCGCCAGGCTGCAGAGCCCTCCGATCAGCGGGCCGCCTGATCTTCACCCAACGCCATCATAGCGCTCTCGAGACCCGCGCGCATGCGTCAATCGGGCGGCCCTCGTCGTGTGCGTACATTTTATCCCGCTTTGTCGCGTTTTCAGACGCGCGCTCCATCTGCTCGGCCGTAAGGAGGCGCACGCGAGGCTAGAGCGTTGATTCTTTGCCGCAGATGATCAACCAGCCGCTCCGCACCGACAGTCATGCAGCCATCATGCCCCCAAGGCACTTGGACGACCTCGAGCTGAGAACACAGGTGCCGCCAGTTCCGTCCCTCGTGTTCGGCCGCGTAAAAGGCAACGGCGACCTCGAGCGATGCCGGAAGATATCGCGCCATCGCCATCGAATAAGCATCCCACAGAGCCGGCGAAATCTTGCCCTTGGCGGTCCATACCGGTTCGCTCGTCGAATGCTTGGCGTCTCGCTATGCGGAAGCGATACTGGCGCTGGATCATGCGCGCGCTTTGCCGCCTGGGCCGGCTCGCGTTGAAGCGATGAAACATGCCGGCGCCCTTCGCGTCGCGGCAGACCGGATCACTGGCCCGAAGCTGCCCCGTCGCGGGCGTCCACCAAGTTAATCGGGCGACAAGGAGTGAGGCGCATTGCTCATCAAGCGCTTTGACAGGATGTCGCAGCGCCGGAACGTTTGAGCGATTCGTCAAATCGGTTCGGGATGGGAAAGTTTCGGCATCACGCTACTAAGCGTCGCGATAATCGCGGCGATGTATTTCTACGCCCTCAGTCTCGGATAGCCTATCCGCTCTCATATTCCAGTTCGCGCGCACCTACCTTTCTTGACTTGCAAGGCCGTGCGGCGTGCTTGCCGCTAATGCGACAGTTCCTGGACAGCAATTAGATCAGCTTCCCCGGGCCCGGATCGCGGACCCGTACCGCGTTCCTAATCCCGGCCTTGGCCGTGAACCCGAGCGCTTGAGATACACGGACTCAGATGTCTGACAGTCTGACATATCGCAGTCCAACTAACGCGTGACCAGCGGCCCTGACTGGGCCGAGCGCACTAAGCGTTCAGCCGCGCGCGTGCCGGGTCTCCACATTTTTCTCAGGGCCTCGTGGTGCGGGAAGTAGAGGCGCGCTATATCGCTTCGCCTGAGGAGATAAGGTTCCCGCGGCGCGGGCGAGTACCTGCGCTAGGCTTGCTCGCGCGAGCGCTTCCTAGAACTCGCTTTCAAGACCCGATTTGCGGCCGACCGGTTATTCGACGATGCTCCCACACGCTTTTCGCGAATGCAGCGCACTTTGATGACGAGCACACCGCATTTCGAGGGCAATCAGATTGGTACTCGGTAATAGTCATTTACCGATCGACCGGCCGCCGGATCATTCCAATTCCATGCCGTCTCATCACGATATTTGGGCGCGCCCTGCAGTTGGCTTTCTGTCACGCCTGTGACGTACCCGCCAAGATTGGTGTCGTACTTCAACGATTGCCAAGGCAGTGGATAATGGTCATCGCCGATGCCAAGAAGGCCGCCGAAGCTCAGGACCGCGTAGGAGACCTTTCCGCTCTTTTTGTCGATCATCACCCGCTCGATACTGCCGATCTTCTGACTGTCTGCACCGTAAACTGTCGTGCCTTCAACCTTGTCGCTGCCGATCAAGTTGCCGGATTCCTTCGCTTCGAGTGCCATAACATCCTCCGTTTAAGATCTTAACGGCAAATGTCTTCGGGAGAGCAAGGTTCCTACGATACGCCCGGTGCCAGCTTTAAGGTTGGGAAAAAGATGCAACCTTCGCCGTGGAAAGGGATTGCACGCCAATGATGCCTTCGTCGCGGAGCTTGAAATGGCAAATGCAATCACATTGCGGACTGCGATCGATATCGCTTGGAGCGTTTTCTGCGCCACTCACTCCGGGATTGATACATCAGATAGGCGTCGTTGCCTGCTTGAGCGTCACCTCTATGGGAGCTGGGATCGCCGCGAAGGCGATGCGGAAGACCTCGCAAGTTTCGGATTGGCCTATCTGAGTCAGCTTTCCGAAGACGAACATTGACGCGTGGGCAAGAGTTCCTCGAGCGCATCACTATAGAGGGCACGCGCGCGGTGATCGGCACCGCAAGGCCGGAGCATTGCCGAACTCGGTTCGGCTGCAATCATCTTACTGCTCCGAGCGGTGCTTCCTATCTGAAGGACCATCGATGCGCATCGCCCAACTTGCCCCCTCGCTTAAAGCGTAAGCTCTATGGAGGCGCCCGGCTCAACGTCCGGATTGCTGAGACGCCAAAGCTTCCCTTTCACGACGAAGTAGCGGCCATCGGGCGTCACGGGATGCTTTATGCCAGCCACTTCTCAGATGAAGGGTTTGCCCCCGGTCACCGCGACGGTCGTGCCCGAAGTGTAGCTGGATAGCGGGTCGGCGAGCATCACGTAGGCTGTGGCGAGTTCAGCCGGCTGGCCAGCCCTCTTCAGCGGCACTTGCTTGCCAAAGTTCTTTACGGCTTCCTCTGGCATCGTCGAGGGAATGAGCGGGGTCCAAATTGGACCCGGCGCAACGGCATTCACCCGGATGCCATTCTCCGCCAGCATCTGGGCCAGGCCGCCCGTAAAGTTCTGGATCGCTCCCTTCGTCGTCGCGTAGGCGAGCAGGATCGGGTTCGGCATGTCGGAATTTACCGATGCCGTGTTAATGATGGCGCCTCCAGGCTTCATATGCGGGACCGCGGCCTTGGCGAGGTAAAACATCGCATGGATGTTCACCTCGAAGGTCATGCGCCATTCTTCGTCGCTAATGTCGCCGATGTCGGCGAAGGTCGCCTGATGCGCGGCATTATTGACGAGAATGTCGACGCCGCCAAGTTCCTGCACGGCGCGGTCGACAACGGTGCGGCAATGGTCGGCCGAGCGAAGGTCGCCCTCGACGAGGACAGCCCTGCGCCCTTCCTTCTCAATGATCGCCGCGACTTCTTTCGCATCGTCGCTTTCGTCAAGGTAGGCGATCAGGACGTCGGCGCCCTCGCGGGCGAAGGCTATGGCGACCGCGCGCCCGATGCCGCTGTCGCCGCCAGTAATAATGGCGCACTTGCCTTGAAGCCGTCCCGAGCCCTTATAGCTTGTCTCGCCATGATCCGGGCGCGGGTCCATCTTCCCCGTCGAGCCTGGCATGGGTTGTCGCTGGCTGGGAAACGGCGGTTTGGGATATTCGGGCATGATTCTGTCCTTTACTTCGTCCGGACGGCCTTAGCACCAACGGATTTCAGCGCGTCCGCGACGCGCTTCGGATCGTCGCCATGGAAGTCGACGGATACTTCGATCGGGCCCTCAAGCTTCTCGCCCGGCTTCGGCTTTACCTTCACGTCGGCGAGCGCGGGTCGATCGCCGGATGTATTGTCGGCGCCCATCGGCTGCACCACGTCGGTTCTCTGGACTCCGCACTCCTGCACAACGTGCTCGACCGCGAGTTCTGCCGCGCGGCGAGTATCGAATTCGGCGACGAGGATGCCTTCCATGCGTGTCTCTTTCGGGCAGGCGATGGCAAACAACCAACTGCGTCCCCCGGTGTTCCTATGGGGGCTGGCGGCCTTCGATGAACTAGTTAGAGCGCTCGCTTCAAATATTCTGCTGTCCGGCTCCCGGAGGCAGCAACTTGATCCGGTCGTCCGGACGCCACGATGCGGCCTCCTTCGTTTCCAGCGCCAGGGCCGACTTCTACGATCCAGTCGCTCTCCGCTGCAACAGACATATCATGCTCGACCAGAACGACGGTGTTGCCAGCCTCGACGAGCCCTTGCAGTTGATTGCCGAGCTTTGTGACATCGGACGGATGCAGTCCCGTCGTCGGCTCGTCGAGCACATATAATGTGCCGCCACGATGGGCGCGCTGGAGCTCGGTGGCGAGTTTGACGCGTTGCGCCTCTCCTCCTGAAAGTTCGGTGGCCGACTGGCCAAGTCTAATGTAACCGAGCCCGACCTCACGCAGAACGCCCAAAGAGCGCGAAAGAACGTCATCGTCTTTAAAGAACTCGAAAGCCGCGTCGACGGTCATCGCCAGCACATCGGCGATCGACTTGTCCCGTATCTTGATCTCGAGCGTTCTCGCGTTATAGCGAGCGCCCCGGCACGTCGGACACGGAGTATAGACGCTCGGAAGGAACAGCAGCTCTACGCATACATACCCTTCGCCCTCGCAGGTTTCGCAACGGCCCCTGGCCACATTGAACGAAAATCTGCCCGCGTCGTAGCGCCTGGCACGCGCCTGCTTCGTCCCGGCGAACAGTTTACGCACGTGATCGAGCAAGCCGGTGTAAGTCGCCAAATTGGACCGCGGGGTCCGGCCGATCGGCTTCTGATCGACCACAACGAGACGTTTAACGCGATCCAACCCTTCCGTAATTTCCCCACTCAGCGTACGCACGGTCTCCTGCAGCTCAGCTTCGTCCAGATCGGATTTGCGTTGCTGACCTAGGTTCTCCGCGATCGCCTCGACGAGAAACTGGCTGATGAGAGTGGATTTGCCCGAGCCGGACACGCCGGTCACACATGTAAGGACGCCGAGAGGGAGGTCGGCATCGAGACGGCTCAGGTTATTCCGCGTCACGTTCCGCAGCTTCAGCCAGCTGCTCGGCCGACGGATCTTGCGTGGTGCCCTCGCGGCATCTTCGAACAGATACCTTCGTGTTTGGGACGCCTCGACTTTGGCCAAACCGGCAAGGCGCCCGCTGTAGAGTATCCGACCGCCCTGGTCCCCGGCAGCGGGCCCAACGTCGACGATCCAGTCGGCCTCGCGCACCACATCGAGCTCGTGTTCAACGACAAAGAGCGAATTTCCCGATGCCTTCAGGCGCCCGAGTGCCCGCAAGAGCGCCTGAGTGTCTGCCGGGTGCAGGCCAGCGGAGGGCTCGTCCAGTACGTAGACGACCCCGAACAGGTTCGATCGGACCTGCGTCGCGAGACGCAGACGCTGCAGTTCGCCCGGCGATAACGTCGGCGTGCTGCGCTCTAAGGTGAGATAACCGAGGCCTAGCTCAAGCAGAACTTCGAGACGCCCGACGAGATCCTCGACGATTCTCTGAACAACAAGCGCCTTTTCGGGATGATCGTCGGTACCGTCTTTCTTGCTTCCATCAATATACGGTTTGATAAGCTCGTCGAGCTTGGCCAACGGCAGGCGAGACATCTCGGCAATGTCCATTCCTGCGAATTTGACCGAAAGTGCTTCTGCTTTTAGCCGCTTCCCACCGCAGACCGGGCAATCATCGCTCGACAGAAACTGCGCTACACGCCGCTTCATCATGACGCTCTGCGTGGTGGCATATGTCTGAAGCACGTACCGGCGGGCGCCGGTGAAGGTGCCCATATAGCTGGGCTCCTCCTTGCGCTTCAGGGCTTTTCGCGTCTCGGCTGGCGTGTATCCCGCATACACCGGTACGGTTGGCTGCTCGTCCGTGAAGAGAATCCAGTCACGATCTTTCTTCGAAAGCTCGCGCCACGGCCTATCGACGTCATACCCCAAGGTGACGAGAATGTCCCGGAGATTCTGGCCCTGCCAAGCCGAAGGCCAGGCCGCAATGGCGCGCTCACGGATCGTCAAAGTGTCGTCGGGTACCAGACTTCGTTCGACGACCTGATGAATTCGCCCGATGCCGTGACAGTTCGGACAGGCGCCTTCCGGCGTGTTGGGCGAGAAGGACTCCGCGTAAAGCAAGGCCTGCCCGCGTAGATATGTGCCCGCCCGCGAATACAGTATGCGCAAGAGGTTGGAGAGCGTCGTGACGCTTCCCACCGACGACCTGGTTGTCGGCGATCCGCGCTGCTGCTGAAGAGCGACGGCTGGCGGCAATCCTTCGACTGCGTCGACGTCGGGCACCTGCATCTGATGGAATAGCCGACGTGCGTAAGGTGATACGGATTCGAGATAACGACGTTGAGCCTCCGCGTATAACGTCCCAAACGCTAAGGAGGACTTGCCGGATCCGGACACGCCTGTGAAGACCACGAGCTCATTGCGCGGGATGTCCAGCGAAACGTTCCGGAGGTTATGCTCCCGCGCTCCGCGGACGCGGACGAAACCGTCGGCAATCGCGGAAGTCAGTTCTTCACTTCTATCGGCTTTCTCGAACATCGAGAGGTAAAAGCCCGGCTGCATCTCGTGGTTCCCGAGGGCACCCGGTCGAGTCGCCCGGGGCGCGTTAACGAAGGAACCATGAAGGAACACCCTTGTTGCGTCTGATACGGCAAAGTCCTTGAGACGACCGAAGAATGGCCAAGAGAGATGTGCTACGGCTGGGGCCACCTGGCGCCAATACGATTCACATCTGCGTCGACCCAAGTATCCGTCAGGCTGGCTCGATCGCCCTCATGAGGTCCCGCGCGATCTTTTGCTTCATCTGTTGGTGCACTGGTTCGCCTTCTTGTCGGACCTCCATCTAAGGATGGTCGTGCCGTGCCGAAAGCGGCCACCGGTGAAGTGATCGTAGGACACTTCGACAACGTATTTCGGCTTCACCGCCTGCCATTCGGACGACCGTCTCGTCGACCATCGGCTTGGTCCGCCTGGCGCGTTGCCAGTGAAGCTTTTGGTCGCCGCAATCATCTCGAGTCTTTCGGTCAGCGCCGGCTTGTCCTTTGCCTTGATGGCTGACGAAAAGCCGACGTGGTGCAGGAGGCCATCTAATCTGCATCGTAAAGCCCCAGCAGCAATGAGGCGACAGCTTTGCGGCCGGCCTGCAGCTTCTCGCCGTAGCGAAAGCCTCCAATGACGCAATCAGCGCAGCGATATCGCTTGATCTTCTGCATGCCCTCGCGCTTCCCGGTCTGGTACGGAAGATCGAGCCGCTTCGCGACCACGCCGTCACTTCCGCCGCCGGCCGACTGCAGCCACCGCTCGGCATCCCCGAACTTCGTGCTGGCCGGCGATAGCCGAAATAGCGGCGCGCTCGAAAAACTGCGGCCAGCAAGCTTTTCCAACTGAAGTCGCCGTCGGGACAACGGTTGGTCGGCCAACTTTTTGTCGCCCAGCTCCAGCAGATCGAAAGCGAGAAATAGGGCCGGCGTGTCCCGGGACAGCTTCTGAACGCGGCTAGCGGCCGGATGGATGCGCTGCAGGAGGTCATTGAACGAAAATTGCCCGCCAATCTCGACGACGAGCTCGCCGTCAAGCACAAGCCTCTGCTCGCGCAAATCGCGGGCTGCGGCGACGATCTCCGGGAAGTATCGGGCGAGATCCCGGCCGGACTTCGAGCGCATGGACACCGCGTCCCGGTCCCGCGCCAGCAGGCAACGAAATCCGTCCCATTTGGGTTCATATTGCCACTCCTTTCCGACTGGAATGGCATCGACAGAACGTGCCTCCATCGCCTCCATACGGACACCACGCGGCGGCATTTCGACCTCCTGCTCGATGATTGGTCGCGGGAATACTATCGTGCGCGCCACTTTGGCGGTCAGGAGCCGCGCCAGGACGTCACCCGTAACTTTCAAATGCGCTTCGACGAGCGCGCGGGGAAGCCATTGGTTAAGCGAGATGTCGACATACCGGTTCGACCTGACATCTCCAGAAACCGCAGCGGGCGGTCTCCCGTGTTGTCGATGTAGTGCCCATCGCGAACGCGGCGTGTGGGCGAGCCAGTCGGTTAGTAGGAAAGTGTTTTCTTCCGAGAACGCACCATCGTCGAAGACGAGCAGAAACTCGCACCCTTCACGTCGCTGTTGATTCCTTGGATCGAGTGCGGGATTCCCGCCGGAAAATAGAAACATCGTCCGCGAATGTTCGAGCCGGCCTCGTCGACCGCGGTGATCCGCGCCTTGCCTCGAAGCATGTACGACCATTCGGCTTGTTTGTGCCAATGCAGTTCAGACGCCCCCTGCCTCCAGTCTCATGTTGACTCCTGACACGTCCTTTGCGATCGGCAGTTCTCGGATCGTCGTCTCGCGGGTCCACCCGCTCTTTTCGATCCTGACGTGACTGTCAGCGAACGACCATTTCAGATTGGGCATCGAGCCGTGATCGGTTTCCGGCGGGCGGATGGTGAAGGGCTCCTGAACTTCCCGCGCAGGCTTGCGAGAGCCCGAGATGTGGGCCCCTTTGCCGTCTCGTTTAGGCTCCGGCGGATCTTTAGCCATGACCATTCTTGATCGATCGTTGTCGGTCCTTCCAGAACGGCCTCGGGTCCCCTTCGTTGCTAGAGCACCGCGTACGGCCACAGCGTTCGCAGTAGGAACGGTTCCGCCGCCGGTCCATTGCCCAGATTGAAGGAGCAGGGAATGGCGGATCAGGTGCGGCGCGGAGCGATGAAGCGCAATCCAGCACAGACGTTTCGGAAGGCGTGAGACCGCCCGCACGGTGCGGCAAAGGAAAGAAGGGCAGCCGCCGGGCCAGGTGCTCGCATTTCTGCGTGATGTGGTGCGAGAGGCTCCGCTGCCCTCGGTGCTCGTCGCCTTCATGCTGGGCTGCCTGATCGCGCGTCGTTAGCCGGGAATATCGCGATCAATCGCAAGATCATCGAACAGGGGCGAAGAACCTCCGGCAAGCATCGCCGCCAGAAGTTCCGCCGCGAGGAAGCTGAAGGTAATGCCGTTGCCGCCATAGCCAAAGGCGGCGAAGATATTCTTGGAGCCGGGCACCCTGCCGATCAACGGCAAGCCGTCATGGGTGGTATCGAAGGCGCCCGACCAGCCGAACGCCACATCTTCCGATGCATGCGGCCAAAGCGCCTTCAGATAATCTTTGAGCGCCCTCACCTTGGCAGGCGTGGCGTCATCACGAGCGTCAGGCTCGATGAGCGTACGGTCATCTTCGCCACCAAGGATGATGCGGCCATCAGCGGTGGTCCGCGCATAGTGATAGTTCCGGCTCGCTTCCCAGATGAGCGCCTGTTCGGGCCACAGATGGCCTGGCTGCCGCCGGCTCGCGATGACCCAGCTGGAAGCTGGTTGCTGCGCCGTGGGCCGCACAATATCCGGCATCACATAGCCGGTCGCGAGCACAACCTGGCGCGCCTCGATCGAAAGTCCGTTCTCAAGGCCGACGGTGACTCTCTGGGCCGTGCTGTCGTAGGCAACCGCGTTGGCCTTGAGAAGGCGGGCACCGCGTTGCAGGGAGATATCAAGCAGGCCATGTGTGAGCAGCACAGGATCGGCATCAGCCGCGTCCCTTGACAAAAGGGCGCCCGCCCGCGCGATGCCGAAGCGCTTCAGCAGCGCGGCGTGATCGAGATAGAGGGACGGCAGATCGGCGCGGCTCCTCAGCGCATATTCATCCTGAACAAGGTTCGGACTGTCATCGACGACGAGATAGAGCGAGAGACGCCGTCGCATCTGGCAGGCAATTCCATGCTGCCTAACCAGGGACGGCAGGCCTTGCGCGGCATGGTGGCTGGCCCGATAGCAGCGAACGGCCTTCTCGAAACCATAGAGCTGCGCGAGTTCGAACAGCGGCCGGTCGATTTCCCAGAGCAGCATGGCGGTGCTGGCCACCGTGCTGCCGAGACTGGGAAGCTCGCGATCGATGACGACCACCTGGCGGCCTTGCCGTGTCAGGCGCTCGGCCATCAGCGCACCGGTGATGCCGGCGCCGATGATCAACACCTCGCACCGAAAGCTGTCAACGATCGGCTCAATTGGCAGCGGCCGTAGGACGGCCCACGGTGTGCGCGGGCTACGCAGATCGCCCTGCTCGATGTCCTCGTCCTTGAAGATGGAACGCTCCCTGAGCCTTGACCGGATCTCGCTAGACCTTTACCGGGCGCAAAGCCGACACGGCCGGAGCATTGATCGGCCGTCCGTTGGGCGCAAAGATCGAACCGTGGCACGGACAATCCCAGCAGCTCTCGAAGCTGTTCCAGTGCAGATGACAGCCAATATGCGTGCAACTGGCCGAATGAAGATGCAGTTCGCCAGCCTTGTCCTTGTAGGCTGCGATCTTTTCGAGTCCCCGCCGCAGAATGGCGCCCTCACCCGGCTGAAGCTCTTCGAGCGAAGCGATTTCACCCGGCGCCACATATTCCGCGAGGTTTTGCAGGATCGTCATGTTCTCGCGCAGGAAATTCCGCGCCGCTGCGAGCGGCTTGCGATCCGGCGCATAGACGGACTTCCACGGATGATCTTCGCCCAGAATGAGGGCTGTGTTCAGCATCGCGCCCATCACACCATGGGTCAGGCCCTGGCCTGAATCGCCCATTGCAAGGTAAATGCGCTGGCTGCCGGGCTCGCGGCCGATGAAGCCGGCATAGTCGATCGTGTCGAGAACCTGACCCGACCAGCGATGGGTTAGGCGGTCCAAAGCCGGGATCAATTCACGCGCCCAGTTCTCCAGCCGAGCAAAGCGCTGGTCGGCATCGTTGGCCTCACCGCTTTTATGGTCTTCGCCGCCGACCAGCACGAAATCAACCTCCTCGGGGCCCGTTTGCAACCGCACATAATGGTAGGGATCTTCGGTGTCCCAATAGAGCGCGTCGGGCAGTTCGCCCCGCGCGATGGCAAAGGCGAGCACGTAAGTGCGGTAAGGAGCAACCTTGGTATGCAGTTGAAAGCGGTCGGCGATTGATGCGTTGGTCGCGATGACAGCATGCGCGGCCGTGATCTGCCCCTGTGAGGTTCGCAGCGTGACGCCGCCGTCATGTTCGGCGACTTCCTCGACCGGGCTGTTGGCAAAGAAACGGACGCTGCCGCTTGCGCAAGCGGCAGCAAGTCCGGCGAGATATTTGAGGGGATGGAATTTTGCCTGGCGCGGATAGCGCAAGACGTGCCGGCTCTCGCAGCCCTTGAGCGGCACGCCGACCAGCCGGTGCACCGGTGCGCCGACCTCGCGCACCGCTTCCAGCTCCTCATCGAATATGTCGGCCGGCATGCCATTGCCTTGAAAAAGATAACCGTCAAGACGGAGAAAGTCGCAGGCAATTTTCTCGCTTGTCTGGATTTCCTCGACGCGATCCACGGCGGCGGCCTGACTTTCGTAGAACAGCTTGGCGGCCTCGGCGCGGCGCAGCTTCCTGAATTCGCTCATCAAATCATCGCAGAGCGGCGCAAGATGCGCCGAAGTGCGCGCCGTCATGCCGCTTGCGATACCCTTGCGGTCGATGACGATGACCGAGCGGCCGCGCTTCATCAATTCGTACGCCGTCGACAGTCCGGCGATGCCCGAACCAACCACGGCGACATCGCATTGCACATCGCCTTTGAGGGCACCCGCCTCCGGCAGGATTTCGGTCTCCATCCAGAGCGAGGTGCTGACCATGTTGAACTCCACCCAAAGAGGCAAAACGCGGCCTGTTTGCGCGAGTTCCTGCGGACGCACGAGGCGCCCCCACCATCATAATCTTCCCGGCCGGCTGCGGCGTTCACGCCCAGGAACCAGCACGGCGAGCATGCGTTCCCCCCGCTTTAGGAGCGAGGAGCGGCGTCATGGGACTATTCACCAAAGACATCAAGACGATGGATGATCTTCTGCTGCATGGCTTGCAGGACATCTATTATGCCGAGCAGCAGATCACCAAGGCCCTGCCGAAAATGATCGACAAAGCCAACAACCGGGATCTGGCCACGGGCCTCAAGAGCCATCTCGAGGAGACCAACAAGCAGATCGAGCGTCTCGAAAAGGTGTTCGAGAAACTCGGCCAATCGCCAAGCGGCACGCAATGCCCAGCCATCGACGGGATCATCAAGGAAGCCGACGAGACGGCCGGCGAGATCGAGGACAAGACGGTGCTGGATGCGGCGCTCGTCGCCAACGCGCAGGCCGTCGAGCACTACGAGATATGCCGCTACGGCACCTTGATCGCCTGGGCGGAGGAGCTCGGCCACGACGATATCGTGCGCTTCCTTACCACGAACCTAAACGAAGAGAAGGCCGCGAACGCCAAGCTCAATACGGTTGCGTTGCGCAAGGGCGTCAACAAGAAGGCCTCCACCTCCGCCTGATTCCCGGCAGGGCTCGGCGGATCGATTTCCGTCGGGCCCGCTGCTCCTTTCGAGGCCCGAGTCGTCCGCCATGACCAATCTGACAAAACTACCGAGTTGGGCCGACCATAACAACATCTTCGCCGTGGTCGAGACGCCGCGCGGCAGTTCGTGCAAGCTCGATTTCGATCCGAAGCTTGGCGTTTTTGCCTTGGCGAAGCCACTGATGGCCGGCCTGACCTATCCCTACGACTGGGGGTTCATTCCCTCGACCAAGGCCGAGGATGGCGATCCGCTGGATGTGCTGATCTTGCATGACGCGCAGACCTATCCGGGCGTCGTGCTGCGCTGCCGTCCCATCGGCATTCTCGAAGTCGAACAGAAGAAAAAGGGCAAGACGGAGCGCAACGATCGGGTGTTTGCGGTGCCTGATAGATCACCGCTCGAAACTGATCTCAAGGATATCCGCGATCTTCCCACCCATGCACGCGATGACCTCGAACAGTTCTTTCGAGCAACGAATGCGCTGGAGAACAAGGAGCTGAAGTTTCTCGGCTGGCATGGTCCCAGCCGTGCGGCCAAGACCATCAAACGGCTGGCCCGCTGAATCGGGCTCGAAATAGGAGGTGAACCCTTGGGACGAACCATCGTGTGGCTACCCTGATCCCTTGGTTGATGCAGCAACAATTTCCGGGAGTATTTGCCGTTCAAGCTGACGGGCTGTCGCCTCCGCCGACCATCCAATCCTCGATACCTTCTTCATCTTCCTCGGTGCTAAGCCGCCAACCGCGTCGGCCGGCTTGGTCGGATGGCTGGTGCTTGAGCCGAATTCTGGTGCGGCGCATCGATCGAGGTTCTCCAACCTATCAAGCGTGAAACATCTGACAGCGTTCCTATGAGGACACCGCATTCGGTATATCCTCTAACGGATGCTCGGAATGGTGCGTTGGAACTTGCCAGCGCCATCTAGATTGTCGATGCGGTGGATGGGAAAGCCGACAGCGCGGAAGTCATGCTTCTGGCAGTTCAACTAGCAGCGTCTTTTAGTGGAAAGTGAAGAACCCATGGCAAAAAAAGCCAAGAAGAAGCGTCGCTACTCGAAGAGCTCGGGCTCGGACGTCAAGAGCGAGATGCGACGGTACAAGAAGGGGACGGCCAAAAGTGGCCGTGGCGGAAAGGGCGGCAAGGTAAAAAGCAAGAAGCAGGCGATCGCGATCGGACTTTCCAAGGCCCGCAAAAAAGGCAAGAAAGTCCCCAAGAAAAAGAAGTAATGGAGCCGATGTACAGGTCGCTGCGTAGTGACGCGTATACCTCCGCCACGTTTACCGGCACTCGGCTTAAAACTTCAGGGTAGTGCGTAGGCCAACCACCACCTCGCCTTTGACGATAGCTTGGCCAAGAACGGGGCGGGAATCAGCGAAAAGCGCAAATGCGACGGCTACTGCGTCCAGTTCCGCCTCAACCGCAAGGAGGTCTACACCCGCAACAGGCTCGTTTGGTCACGGGATCGTTCCACCGCCCGAGCGGTCGAAGATGCCGCAAGACCGATTACTTGAGGCCGCTGCTATCTGGCGGGTCTCCTGTTGCGGCCGGTCGCCACTACGACGTCTTGATCGCCTGGATGGAAAGCTCAGCCACACGATATCGTTCGATCCCTCGCCGCCAAATTCGACGAGCAGACCGCGACTAAGCTCAACTAACGCCTCGCAAGGGCGTCAATTGCAAGACCGCAAACTGATGGAGATACACATGAGACGCACTATAATAGCAATCGCGTGCATTTTGCTGGCGACACCGGTCATGGCGCAATCCGTCAGCGAAAAGACCGGGGTCAATTCCGTGCTCGGGGTCAGCCCCTCGACGGTGGATTTTGTCAAGCAGGTCGCGATATCGGACATGTTTGAAATCGAGTCTAACAAGCTCGCACAGCAGAAGGGAAATGCAGCGGAGAAAACTTTCGCTTCCCAGATGGTAACGGACCACACCAAAACCAGCACCGAGCTGAAGGGACTTGTCACCAGTGGCAAGGTGAAAGCCGAATTGCCCAGCGCTCTCGATTCATCGCACCAAAGCAAGCTCGACAAGCTGAAGGGTGCCAACGGTAACGACTTCAGCTCGGAGTTCAATTCGATGCAGGTCAGCGCTCATAAGGATGCCGTCGACCTGTTCGAGCGCTATGCCAAGGGCGGCGATAACGCGGATCTGAAGAATTGGGCCGGCAAAACCCTGCCGGTGCTTAAGCATCATCTTGAGATGGCGCAGGATCTCGACAAGAAGCCCGCGCCTACGGTCGGCGAGGGCAAGAAATAGCGGAAGGACGGAGCCGTTGCGAGGCGGCTCCTTTCCCCTTTTGCTGCCGCTGGCGGTTGGCCGCCCGGTCTGGGATTCGGCAATGCACCCAGATTCCGTCGACCCGGCAGAAATCGCAGTCGACGTTTTCGAGTTCCAGGATAGCTTCAGCGGTCAATCGCGGTCATGACGCTTTGGTAGTAAGGCGCACATTCCTCGCCGCGCGCGCCCACGAGCTCCTTGGAATAGTCGTCCAGCGCTGTGGCGAGATGCGCGGTCGTGCGCGCCGTCATGGCGGTGTCGATCCAGCACGATCACGGAGCGCCCACGGCTTGCAAGCTCCACGCCACCGGCAGCCCAGCAATGCCAGAACCGACCACGACCACGTCCGCCCGGTCGGATCCCGACAGGCTAGCAACTTCGACCACCGGGACATTCATCCAGAGCGATTGCGTATATTCATCTCGCACGCAGAGTTCTTGGCCAATTACGGAGGCGCGCCTGAGCAACGGGCGCTTTGGCGGCCTAACAGGTATCCCCTCCTATCCGCTCGACCATCCCGGAGGCCTGCTCGCTCCCCGGCAACTACTGCAAGCTGGCATGCCACCGCGAGCGGAGCATCCTGGCGAGCTCGGCACTGCCATCACGCTTCAAAACACCTCAAGTTAAGGTTTAGCTATCATCAGCCAGAGTATAGCGGCCACCGCCATGAACACTGGAATGCCGAAGGCAAACCACAGCCAGCAGATTCGGTGAGACGAGAGATACAGCACCATCGACCACGATCCATCCTTCCCAGAAGGAGTAACCGACGTGCAGCACAAGCAGCGAGCCTGTTGACGGGCTGTGCAACGACAGCGGTGGTTGTGAAGATACAATCCGCGCCTCGTTGAGATCGTGCCAGGACACCTAATGTCGGCGATTCTACTCATCGAAAGGACCGAATGGCCGTGCGAGGAAAGCCAGCCACAATAGCGGACCTTAAAAGTCCTGTCGCTCCGATGACGGCAACCTTCATTGATGGTGCTCCGCGTTCGGAGCTAAGCCCTCTTCCGCGACCGTAAGCCTCGAACGAATTCCTCCATATAGGGAAGGACTTCAAACAGCAGGACCGCGAATAGAAACGCCGCCACATACGTCCATGGTAATGGCTCTCGCTTCAGGGCGAGTTCGTAACGTGCGGGCCCAGAACCCAGTCCCCAAAGGCTGAGGAATTGCGGCCAGTTTAAGATGATGACGATCACCATCGCCATGAGAGGCATCAGCTCGAGAAAACTATGGACCTGCTGTTCGATGGGCGTGATGTTCCGCTTATGGCTGGCGAATGTTGTATCCCAGAGGGCTGTCAGCTGGTGCGTAACAAAGCCCACGATCATAGCCGCAATAATAAGAGCGTTGATTTCAAAAAAAATCGCCGCCAGCAATGGTATCGCAAGTTCGATCAACATCAACAGATGAAGTAGGGTTTCCTTATAGCCGCTTGTCGTCTCAATCCGAGATGCGCGATGGCAAAGATAATCAGCAAACCCCGCCAATAACCAAAGGGGCAGCACAAAGTACAGCAATACAGTTTCGGCTGCTGCGGAATGAGACATCCGGTTAGCGCTTCTTCTCTGCTTACAGGCTATCTGGAGTGCGGAGGGGAGATGACTTGTCCTCGTTTCGCAACTCCTGCTCCGCCAACCGCCAGAATTCTTCCTCCCTGCCTTCGGGCTTGCCGCTCCGCTCCCATATCTCGTAGGCGCGCTTCTCGATTTCCTTTTCGGTCGGTTGGGTCACCACGTGCCTCCTTCAACTCTGTAGGGATCGTGGGCTGGGTTTCCGCTAATCACGGCCTCTTCGACGGTTAGTCGGCAGCGACACGCTCGGCCGCCGCTATCACAGCAGTCATTTCCACTCGCTAGCGCGATCCCTCCTTCCGGTGATAAACCCGCGAAGTCAGCGAGGTTCCTCCGTTGAAACCTTGCCCTATGAGCGGCAAAAAGTCGCCCTTGGCCGAACGAAATCGCGGTGGTGACCGCCGCCTATGCCAGTTCAGGAAGGAAATTTCAGCTGCCTCCTGAGATGCCGATCTTGGTCTCCCCCAAAAACGCGTTTCACAACCCAGCCAACGATCGGCCCTCATTTTACCGGATATCGAGCCATCTTCTTCCCATAACCTCAGCGTTCGCCTTTGCCATTGCGGTTGGTAAAGCGGGCGTTGCCGAGACCGGTGCCGATCGTCAGCACGCCCCAACGCTTCACGTCTTGCATGAAGGGGACTCAGAAAGTCCCTGCACGACCCCATCGTTGTGCATGATGACCGCGGTGTCGTTCTCCCCGATCTGCGGGATCGCCTGGACGAGACTTGCGGGTACATTGAACTTGCTGCTCTCCCAGTTGCCGGGCAAGTTCTGCGCGCCCTTCTCGATCGAGCCGTCGCTCTTGATAACGCCTGGGCATGCGATGCCGATGAATGGCGCGAGCTTGAATCCCTCGTCTTCCGCCTTCGCGATCAGTTCTTTGAGCATCTTGACAAGGCGCCTCACAGCGTTCTCACGCGACGGCTCGTCGTCGGCATAACGCCATAGCTCGAACTGCCACACGCACGCCTTGGAGAGGTTCGGCGCCTTCTTGCGTCGCGTTTCCACGACGCCGCAGCGGATGTTCGTGCCTCCGATGTCCACGGCAAGGATGGAGTCGTGCGCTTCGAATATCCAGGATGGAGCGAGATATAGCGCGCCGATAAGGCCGGCGTCGTCCGGATGAGAATGGATCGGGAGCATCTCGACCTTATAGTTGTCCGCCTTCAGGAGGATGTCGGCCCGGGCGATGGCGAGTTCGCCGAGGCGGCTGTCCCGAAAACCGCCGCCCACTACGATGCGCTCGGTTTTTTCCCGGGCCTTGGCTTTTAGGAACTGCCGCGTTACGCGGGCGAGCTCCTGTGCAAAGTCCTCGATGGCGCTGTGGACGACAACGGAGGCTTCGGGATCGTCGCCGCCAAGGACGGCGTCGAGCTCCTTTTTGCTGATATCTTCGGAAAGCTCCTTCCCGAAGGGATCTTCGCCAAATTTGCGCAGCGGCTTTCGCCATTTTTCGAGAGTTTCCCGGAAGGCGCCCTTGCTGGCACGGTCCCCCAGGAATTCGTCCTCATCTTTAAGTTCGAGGTTGAAACTGTCGATCTCGACCCACGGGAGGCGAGAGGCGCCGTGTGCGGCTATGCCGGTGGTCTTGGTCGTATCGTCGGCCATTCTAAACCTTGCACAAGCCGCGGGCAGCAACTGGACTGCTTTGCATTCAACCCGCGCCGATAACCGCAGTTCCTCTGGTCTCCCTTGTGCACGATCTTGGGACGAACCGTGCTGCATTTCGCCGGCCCTCAAATGCCCCAATAGGACCTCAAGTGCCTCAACAGGAGTCGCGTCAGCCCGTGTACTGCTGGGAAATCAATATCTGGGCGGGTGACGGTGCCGATATGAATGCCCGGAAGGTAGCTCGGCCATGACGAGATCAAACTTCCTCATTGCGAACTAATGAAGAAAAGATCGCCAGCCCGTCTATCGCGTTCGCGAATTCGTGGAGCCGCTGGGCTCTTTCACGGTCCGCGTCGATCTCATTTTCCGGCGCACGTACCAAGCCGCTACCGCGATAGTCAACCAGGCGAGGGAGGCGCCGACGAAGACGGCGGGGATGTTGCCGCGTGGGATTAGCATCGAGAAACCAACCGCGAAGGCCAGCATGCCCAGCGCGCCGAGCGCAGCGCCAGCGGCATCGACGGCGGCCGCCATTTGCCCGCGGCGCTTGCCGGCGAGACCCGCTTCGCGCTTGCGGCGAATTTCATGCTTCTCAATCAGCGTTGCGCTCGCGCAGAATATGGCTGGAAGGGCAAGAAAAACGCCACCGATGACTGCTCCATAGCGACTGCTGATGAGGCCGGTATAGACGGTCGCAGCGCCGCCAAGCACGAAGCGAATCAGATATTCGTACCAGCGGCCTTCCTTGAGAGATGACGTTGAAAAGCGGATGGGGCTCACGTCTGACCTCCAGCGAAAACCAGCAGCCCGAAAGCGGCGACCAGCCAAATGACGAGTGACAGCAAGGTCGCCGTCACCGCTCGCAGCTTTGCGCGGACAAGCAGATGGCAGGCGACGACACCGTAGATGGCGAGCGCAACAGCTCCCGCAATCATCGCCTGAGCTTGCAAGGCGGCGTAATTGACCCCGTGCTGATACACCGCGATCCCAAGCGTCGCGAGCGCGACCGAGGGTGCTGCTCCGAACAGGCCGGCGAAGCTCTTTGGACGCAGGAGATCTCCCAGCATTGCGAAGGCCGATACGACGGCGCCCCCGAGGACGAAGCGGATGACGTACTCGGTCATTTCGCTTTCTTCCAGAGCTTCGAGAGCGGCCCGCCGGCCCCATAGACCGGATCCTTACGCGGCACCGAAACTTTCGGAATGGCTTTCAGCGCCCGCTGACGGTCTTCGACGCTCGTGCACTCGTCGTATGTACCGGTCGGCGGGTATGCCCCGATGACGAGGAACTCATCGCCCGCGGAAAGGCACTGATGGCCTGTGCCGGCGGGAAGAACCGCGATGTCCCCAGCCTTCAGGGTGAAGATCTTCCCTTTGTTGCCGCCGAACCGAACGCGGCCCTTGCCGCGCGCGATGCCGAGCACCTCATGGATCCTGGAGTGATAATGCACGTAATCGTAGATGCCATCCCGCCAGCTATCTCCCCATCCGTTCGCTTCAAATAGGTCCTCGATCACGGCTGCGGCGTCCAGGCCCTCGTCGAAAGCGACCGCGTTTCGATACAGTATAAGCGGCCATCGCGGGTGATTTGGAATGAGACCGTCGTCCTTAAAGCGAACCGTAACAGGCTTTCGCGCTCGCGCGAGATCCACAGCCTTCCGCTTGCCGGGGCGCTTCAGACCGGTTGCGCGCTCCATGTATCCCTTCAGGTCTTCAAGAGTCGGCATGATCATCCTCCTTTGAAATTCCGTTCGAGTAGCCGGTCCAAAGCCGGAGGACCCGTTCGAGAATCGCCCCGAGTGCGAAGCCGGCAACGACATCGCTCGCCCAATGCGCCAGGATCGCAATGCGAGTGAGCGACAGCCCGACCGCAATCGCGCGGATCGCCCGCCGGGGACCAGCCGGCAACCCGCTGGCCGCCGGTGCCAGTCCATGTGCAGCGCGTGGCCTGAGGGAAACGCATCTTTTCGTTTGCCGGAAAGCGGGACGCCATGCATATGCCCAATCACCGTCGGACGATCCGGCCGAGTTTGGTCGAATACGAGTTTTAAATCATGGGGCAGCAGCGACGCAGTGACCGTCACTGGCAGAGCATGGTTTCCTGCGCGCCGCAGCGGCACCCCACAACCGCGCGAGGCAAGCCGGCCGACGGCTGTCAGGACCAGAAGAAGCTTCTCATCTGCGCCCCAGGTCTGGGCGCGGGCCACCTGCTCCGGGGCCGGCGCAGTGCTGCGGGCGATTGAATGTGCCACCGCGACATCCGCTCTGGTCGGTCTAACATTCACCGGAAAGCTTGGACTGCGGCCAAGGCGCCTTGCTGACAAGCTAGCGATCTTGAACATGTCTCAACGATCGGAAAGGTAAGTACCTCCCCAACGCTCAACGTGCCGTCGAGGTCCTCCCCCGGCTTTCCAAACAAGGAAAGTCGGCGGTTCGGCGTCCGGGCAGGAATCCTCCGTCCGATAGGAACAAACGATCCTGGCTTCCGTTCGGGATGATCTCCCCTCTCATTGCAAGGCCTTTCGATGTACCACCATGTCAAGAAGCTGATGTTCACTGTCCGCGTCGATGAACCAGACCCTCGTTTTGGCAACATGCTTCTTGAACAGTTCGGTGGTGCCAACGGCGAACTCGCTGCCGCGATGCAATATTCAATACAGGGGCTCAACTGCGAGGATCCGGATCGCAAGGACCTGCTGATGGATATTGGCACCGAGGAACTGAGTCACCTCGAAGTCGTGGGGACACTCGCCCGGATGCACCTCAAGCCGGCGAAGTTCGATCGCCAGGCCGCCGAAGCCGATCCCCTGATTGCGATTGCTGGTGGCGGCGGCGTGAACCTGTTCAATTCCCAGGGCAATGCGTGGACGGCCGACTACCTGAAGATAACGGGCGAGCTCGACGTCGATCTGCGCAGCAACATCGCCGCCGAAGCGCGGGCCAAGATCGTCTATGAACGCCTAATCAATTTCTGCGACGACGCCGGTACCAAGGACGCGCTGCAGTTCCTGATGACTCGGGAAATCACACACATGAGAGCGTTCGCGCTGGCGCTCGAGAGCATGGCCAAGCCCGCTTTCAGCATCGGCCGCATCGCCCCGACACCGGGACTGGTCGACCAGTTCTTCAACGACTCCACCGGGGCCGGCGACCACGGCGAGATCGACGCCCGCGGTCCGTGGAACGAGGGCAATGGCTGGGTCTTCACGGAATCGCCAGCGATCCAGGCTGACCCCGGCACGTCCGCCGCGATCGTCGCGGAAAGTTCGCCGCCAGAAGACCAAGCCGGGCTTGGCGACTTGTTGATCGATGAGCTCCGCGACATCCTGCATGCCGAAAAGCAACTCACCAAGACGCTTCCGAAGATGGCCGAGGCAGCTCGCTTCGATCAGTTGCGAGAGCTGTTTGAGCAACATCTCGTCGAGACCGAAAACCAGGTGGAGCGCATCAATGAATGCTTCGAGTTGCTCGGCAAGACCGTCCGAGCGAAGCCTTGCAAGGGCATGATGGGGCTTATCGAGGAAGGCCAGGAAATCATGGCTGAAGGAGAGGAAAAGGAAGACGCGGCCGCGGACCTCGCCTTAATCGGAGCTGCACAGCGTGTGGAGCACTATGAAATCTCGGCTTACACCACGGCGAAGAATCTCGCCCAGCAGCTACGCCACAGTGCAGTCGTCGCGCTGTTGTCGAAGTCACTTGCGGAGGAGGAGAATTCTGATCAGTTGCTAAACCAAGTCGCTCGATCTCTGATGTCGGTAGCCAAAATGCCAGCCGCGATCGAACAGGCCGAATAACGCCGGCTGGCGGGGCCGCAAGTGCTCAGGGCCCGAAGGACCGCAAGACCAGCAGTTCCTGTCAGATACCGGAATGAGAGCGCTGCGCCAATACCTCGGTCATCTTTTGGGTATTCAGTATCCCAATATGATGGCACTTCGCCGGATTTTCGGCCAACATATGAATTGGATCCAGGATGAAAGAGGCCGCCAACTGAGGCGGCCTCTACGACATCCGCAGCCAAATCAACGCGAACTCTCAGGCCAGCAGCTAAAGCCACGTTGACGTAGGTCAAGCTAGGTGGACGGCTGGAGTCCGGGAGGGGAGCCACTCGCTCATGTGAGCGCCAGTCTCAGCCTGTCGGGCCTTCTTCAACAGCTCTTCTTTCTCGATACCTGGTGGAAGCCCGCTGGCTTCGTCGCGCAGGCTCTTGGCCTCTTCTGTCAACCGCACTTCTAGAGAATGCTCTTGTTTGAAACGACGCCGCTTTTGCATGCGTTGCTCCACTGCCATTAGCGATGCTCTGTTAATTTTGGACAGAAGGCGCGTTCCTCTCGGAAATTGTTCACCAATTATCGCTAGTTCGAGGCCTCCGAGTCGGGCTGCCCTGTGCCCTCGGCTTTGCTTCTAGCTTCGAACGCCTCTTGCTCCGACTGCGGGCGTCTCCGGAGTAGGCCTAGCCAGCCCTGCGCCACACGGAGACGATCATCGTCCGAGATCGCTTTGTCAGCTTGCCGCGCGCTGACTGGCGGCAGCGCCGGTTCATTCGCTGCTCGGTCCGGCAACATGTCGCGGCTCGAGCAAGCTCAGCGCGGTGTCGATCTTCGCGAGCAGCTTCTCGATTTCGTCACGCTCTTCCGGAGCAGGATCGCCCAGCGCATTTAGCCGCTCGACAGTATCCAGATCGCTGATCGACAACGCCAGGCGTCGGCATCCCTGCGCCTCCGCGAGCCAAACTCGTCTTCCAACCGGCGGGTTGCAAAAAAGCGCTCAACCGCCCTTCAGCGCGTCCTTGACTTGCGTCGCAGGCCAGCTGTCGCCCACGGGCCTCGCGCGCACCTTTGCGCCACTACCGACCAGGACATGAGACGCAACTTCGTCGTCTGCATCGAGAACCATCAGGTCCGTCTCGGGCTCCCAGTTCAGCGTCAAGTCGAGATCGCCCGGAAAGATCTGCCATCTCGAGCCGTCATCGAGCTCGACGATGTGGCTTTGCAAGTGCGCGCGTATCTTCATGATTCAAACGGCATGCGGCTGCTGTGGGGGGCGTTCGACGGACGTGGAGCGTCGCAGCCGGCCATCCTCGCCATGGCCGCACTTGGCGCATCTCAGCCGAACGTCCTGATGGGAATAGGGGGCGTCCGGGCCCGCCGCCATAGGCCAAGCGCCGCAGTTGGGGCACTTCACCAAAAGGGTATCGGTTTCGATCATCGGCGGCTCCGTAGCTGCGCCCCATTCGAGGGTCAACGTACGGCGGTTGGCGTGGTTGCCTGGCTTCGTCCGCTGCCCGTCCGAAAAGGGCGCCGGCCCGGCAGAAAAGCGACTCGCCTGACATGACCGGACGGGCCGCTTCGTGATCATCGTAGTTTGATCAGTGTATGTGAATCAGCCAATAGCCGGCGCCGCCGATCACGGTGACGGCGGGAACGGCCCACAACAGAAATACAGGCATCGTTCATCCTCCTTGTCCTTCCGACCGGCCCGAACCATGGCCGACGGATCATCACTGTTCGGTGCAGACCTTGGTGGTCTTCACGGCGGATTCGGCTTCCGTCTTGGTCTTATAGACGCCGTCGCCAACGACCGTCGTGGTGGTAGTTGTCGGCTTTGTGTCGACGACCGTGCATTTCTTAGTCGCGGCATCGCGCACGATGTAGAATTCGGCGGCGCTCGCAGCCTGCGCACCGAGCACAAAAGCGGCAAGGGCGCCGCAGACGATCAGCTTATTCATCTCACTCTCCTCCATTTCTGGCCCCACTCACGAACGGCAGCGTCAAGGCAAAGTTCCGATTGCTCCCGGGGTTGCCGTTTTCAGCCGGCTCGCCTCTCGCGCTGCCGCAAAAATCACGGGCTTGGAAAATCACCTGGGCGGAACCGGCCAACGGGCGCGCCCTCTTGAGTTTGCTATTCGACCGTGTCCCAATGTGCCCCTGTCTTGCGGACTCCTCGCTATGCGGTTCGATTGAACATGGTCGTTAGATGCCTGACGCTGACGGTCCTTGTTGCGGGGCTTCTCGCCGGCACCCACGCTTTCGCGCAGGAAGACAAGAAGACCGACGAAGACAAGCCTGCCGATCCGGACACCGGCGAGAGCACCATCGAGGAGAAGACGCTTGGACTTCTGCCGAACCCGTTTCAAAAATACGGGATCAAATTCGCCGCGACCTACATCGGCGAGACGCTCGGAAATTTCTCCGGCGGGCTGAAGCAGGGAGCGATCTATGAAGGCCGGCTGAACCTTGCCGTCGATGTCGACCTGCAGAAGCTCGCCGGCATCGACAAGCTTACCTTCCACGCCAATATGTTCCAGATTCACGGTGCGGGACTGTCGCGCAACTATCTCGACAATCTCTTCGTCGTCAGCGGCATCGAGGCATTGCCGTCGACGCGACTTTACGAAGCCTACTTCGAGAAGCAGTGGGGTAACAAAAAGGTCTCCCTGAAGTTCGGGCAGCTCGCCGCCGATAGCGAGTTCTTCAACACGAAATATACAGATGTCTTCACCAACGCATCGATGGGGTGGCCGGCAATCACATCTCTCGACCTGCCCAGCGGCGGTCCGTCGCCGCCGTTGGCGGCAATGGGCACCCGGCTGCTGGTCAACATCACGGATCAGCTATCCATTCTTGGCGGCGTCTTCGACGGCAACCAGGCGGGTCCGGGCCCAGGCGATCCACAACAACGCAACCGATATGGCGTCAACTTCCGGATTAACGATCCGCCCCTTCTGCTGGGCCAAATCCAGTACTCCTGGAACAACACGAAGGGCGATCCCAATCTGACGGGCCAGATCAAGTTCGGCGGGTGGCGTCACCTCGGGCCATTCTCCGATCTTCAACTCGCCAGCAACGGCGTTTCGCTTGCGGCGCCGGCCAGCAGCGGCACTCCCCTGATGTTGACAGGCGATGTCGGCGGATGGGCAGTCTTCGAGCAGCAGATTTATCGCGTGCCCAAAAGCGATGATCGGGGAATCGGCGTTTTCGCTCGCATCTCCGGCGCTCCCGCGGACCGCAATCTGATTGATCTCTACGCTGACGCCGGACTCGAGTTCATCGGCCTCAGCGACAAACGACCAGACGACAAATTCGGCATCGCTGCTGGCTACGCCCACGTCTCGAGGCGGGCTCAGGCACTGGACGTCGACTATCGCGTACTCTTTGGTCCGACATGGCCGGTGCGCAGCTTCGAAGGACTGTTGACGGCGGTGTATCAATATCAGTTACGGGACGGCTGGACCCTGCAGCCAAATTTCCAATACATCATTCATCCCGGGGGCGGAGCAACGGACCCGGCGGGGCCGATCCCGGGCCGAGCGCTCAAGAACGCAACAGTCTTCGGCCTGCGCACGACTTTGAAATTCTAGGAGGCAGATTCCGCCGTTAATCGACGAAAATAGCTAGACGATCATACGGCTCCAAAGGGCGTAACGCACGAGAGCGTGGATGCGATCGACGCGGTTCGCATCGTTGGCAATATTGGCGCCCACATGGAAAAGGACGTGAATCTAATCGTCGACATCGAGCCCGGCGAGGCTCAGATGTTGTGACTTGATCGAGATGCTTTTTGATGAAAAGCATAAGCGAGAAATGCGGCTGGCGGAAATCAAAGCGCTCAGCGCTAACAAGGCGAATGAACTAGCCGCGGCAAAGGCGGCGGCTCCAAATGCGGCTAATCCGGAGGCCACCTAAGTCGCGTAAAGCTCCAATCCGATTTACTTCACGCCGGAATCGCGCTTGTTTCGCTTATAAAGCTCCTGGTCAACGGCGCTAGCTTGGAACAACGCGGGTGCAGCACCCATGCTCAGGCTGAAGCCGGGTGCGTGAGGGATGAGCGGAAACGCATGTGCGAGAGCGTCTGTGCAACCCGCTTGGGTGAACTCGCAGCTTATTGTCGCTGGCGGCGGATGTCCCCCAGTGACCAGACATGATGATTGCGACTTCTTGAAGTAGTGCGTTCGCTGCCCGTTCATTGTGGCGGCGCCGGTACCGCATGGCTTGTAGAATGTTCCAACCTGCGTCTGAAGCTGTCGCTCCGCGTAGTAGTCAACTTCATAGTCTCGGCTCGCGCCTGCCTTTGCTTGTGTCCCGACTACGATTCCGACCATTGCGATACCGAGGAAAAAGAATCTCATGAACGATCTCCCAATACACGAGCCACTTGACGCATTCGGTTGTGTTCAACAACTCACTCTATCGCGTCGGGAGCGTTCTGTCGCTGTATTTCACGGGTCGGCCTCGCGCGGGATAAGTCAGTGATCCATTTGGATCACGACGGACGGGCCTTCGATGCCCATAATGTCTGGACTGCTGGATTCGTCCACTCTGAACAATTTTTGCTCTTTGGGCTTGGCTTGGCCACTTCGTTCAATCATCGCCATCGGCAGTTTCTGGAGCACCTTCGGGGCGGTGAATGGGTCCCCGCTGTCGATCTGCCAGATCAGGCAAAGTTGAAGCTGACCTTACTTCGCCATCAGTGGATTGAGATTCGAGAAGCTGACGGAAAGGTCAGCTATCGCATTACTGCTGGCGGGCTTGCGGAGATGAGCAAGCCTACCAGGGTTCGCTAAACAAGCCCCCGCTCAGCTGCCATGCGCCGCGCCCCAACCTCCAGATAGAGTCGCGCCGCCCCGAATGCCGATTCTCGGTGCCGGTCCATCCAGCAACTGCTGGAAGCGCGCCCTGCGCCATTCTTCAGCCAGGCAAAGACCCGTTCGGGTGATGGCCTAGAGAAGTAGCCCCAGCGCGGGGGCGTCGCTGGAGCTCGGCTCCGTCGTTGTCGGAATGCCGCGGGGGGCAGTGCGCGCGCTGATCGTGGCGCCGCCGCGCACCGGCAAAACGGTGCTGATGCAGAACATCGCGCACTCCATCACCGCCAATCAACGCTGATTGGGAAACAGCGGCGTGAGGTTGTCGAAATTGACCTTGTGCTTCGACTTGTCCGGAGGCGAGCGGTTGCGCGACGGCCTGGTGGTCGCGATCGCCGGTCCGCCGAATGTCGGCAAATCAACCCTGATCAATCAGCTCGCCAAGCGCGAGGTCGCGATCGTCTCGCCGCATGCCGGCACGACCCGCGATGTGATCGAGGTGCAGCTCCGCCGATGACCCAACCGCCGAATGAGGACCTGTTCCTGTGCTCCCCAAACAGGCCGCCCGCATTTCAAAAAGCGGGGCCACTAGGAACGCGCCTCCGAATTTCGCTTTGAAATGTTAGGAAATGAATGGGCGCGCTCAATGCCTCGGTATTACTTCGATTTAAAGGATGGCAACGGAACAACCCCTGACGAGGAAGGCCTCGATCTTCGGGATCTGGACGCGGCACAGGACGAGGCTGCGCGATCTTTAGGCGGCATGGCCCGTGATGCCGTAGCGACCCTCAGCGGTAGCGGCGCTGAGCAAATGGAGATCGAGGTCCGGGACGACGCCGGCCCCGTTATGACGGTCCGCTTTTCCTTCGCGATCAGCCGCAACAAAGTGAGCTAACCTCAAACTGCAAAAACGGCCCCAGCGCCCGGGAAGAGCACTGAGGCCGAGGGGTCGTCCCACTCCTCATCAAAGCGAGACTAGAACCGCGCCTGTGGCCCTCTGTTCCAAAAAAAAGGCCCCAGCGAGGGGACTGGCTGGGGCCTAGACTGATTGCCGAACCGCTGTCCGCCAGGATGCAGCGGTCGTCATTTTAGGGCTGTAAAAATAGGAAATGAAAATCACCTGCCCCATGCCATCGAGGATCTTGGCAAAGTAGGGTTCCCGAAATAACCGAAGTGAATCTTGCGCCCGGCGGAGCGCACTTTCTGCATCAATTTGTTACAGCGAGATATCCTACCTTTCTCGCAGGGCGAACACGCATCTGATGGTTCAGTCAAGCGCGGGAACTTAGTTCCCTTTCCCGCGTTGCTTGAGCATCATCGGCCAAGGCCTTTTCTGTGGGCGCTGGTGACTGAGAGACACTCTCGTGCTCCCGCCTGCGAAGGGGAGGGAGTGTCTGATGCCGCATGTCAAGCTAATCGCGCGTTTGCTGTCCGTCGTTGAGCTGTCCGAGCAAGACAAGGTTCGGCTCCAGCAGATGCCTCACATCATCAAAACATTTAGAGACGGCGACCGCGTCGCACAGCAAGGCGACGTGCCCGTGCATTGTGCCGTCGTGATGACTGGAATGCTGTCGCGTCGAAGGGTTGTTTCCGAACGCAATCAAATATCGTCCATCTACGTACCGGGGGACGTACCTGATCTCCATACGCTGCATCTGCCCGTTTTGGATCACGATCTCTGCAGCGAGGGGACCTCGACTGTGGCCTTCATATCCCATTCGCATCTCCGGCGGATGTTGAAGGAATCTCCGGGGCTGACAAACGCATTTTGGCGAGAGACCCTTATCCATGCAGCGATCTACCGAGAATGGGTCGAAAACCTGGGCTCAAGGGCGGCGCTGCCAAGAGTCGCGCATCTGTTCTGCGAGCTTGCCACCCGTTTTGAGATGGTGGGTTTGCTCGACAACGACACTTTCCGTCTTCCTTTAACGCAGCAAGACCTTGCGGATGCCTGTGGCCTCTCAACCGTCCATGTCAATCGCACAGTTCAGGAACTGAGAAAGATGGGATTGCTCGATTGGCGCGGACAAATCGCCTACGTGCTTCGGCGCGAGGAGCTCGAAACGGTGGCCGAGTTCAGCGCCGATTATCTCCATGCGCTAAAAGTCCCAAGTCCGCGCGCGATCATATTGGCAGCCGAGTGAACCGGCCTAGGCAGCGCCGGCCCGAACCATATCCAGGCAGGGGAAGATCAAGAACCGGACGCACCCGGCAATGTCGCAGGAGTCGTGAGTGACCAAAGACGCATTTGATCAATGGTGGGAGTGGGCCACGAAGCCACGTAATTCAAACTTGGAGATCAACGTTAGCATCTGGCGCCCTGTCTCGATGCTCTCCCCCGAAGATCGGCTCGACCGCCACAAAGTTAATGAAGCTGTGG
The DNA here is from genome assembly GCF_054059095.1 of Bradyrhizobium sp. USDA 4510. Taxonomy (NCBI): domain Bacteria; kingdom Pseudomonadati; phylum Pseudomonadota; class Alphaproteobacteria; order Hyphomicrobiales; family Nitrobacteraceae; genus Bradyrhizobium; species Bradyrhizobium sp. USDA 4510. Next base: position 6,571,407 of record NZ_JBSSBT010000001.1, read on the forward strand.
CGAGGCACAAAGAAGAGCCCGACGCCGATTGGGCGCCAGCTTATGTTCACTATTGAGCAAAATCGCTCCAGCGCCGTTGATGAGTTATCACCGGCCAAGGCTCTGCCCGTAGGCGTCGGTGGCTGAGAGACCGAGAGCTCTCCCGCCTGCAAAGCCAAGGAGCACAGCCATGCCAATCCAACCTGTTCATCGGGTTCACGATGAAGCCGCCCAAATATCCAAGCAGACCGCATTCGTCCGCGAACTCATTGCAAAGGCGGCTGAACTATTAAAAACTACCTCCGCCTGACACCTTCCTCGGCCGCAAAACGCACGATCCTTTCCCGCAAGAGGAGAGCCAGCACGGGAACCCGCAATCCTAACCTGCGTTTTCCCGGCAGTGTTTTGGCGGAGAGCCCGATGGCGTCGCCAATACCGCCTACAGACAAAAAGTATCTGTGCCCGATTTGTCGCGAGCTAGCGTTGATCCTTTCGGCAGCAACGCTTGCCTTCGCGTCCCGGACGATATCCGATCTCAGCTGCCCTAATGGGCACAGCATCAGAATCACACCCGGGGGCAAGGTCGTGACTTCCTCAACATCTCGGCGTGAACGAAAGGGTGCTGGGAAAGTCTAGGGAGGGAAACAGGCGTGAAGGCATCAGGCCGAGTACCGCCTGTCCAGAAGATCAGGCGGATTCGTTCGCCACTCGCGCCACTCCTGAACGCGATGGCGATGGTGAGAACCGAGAGAACGATCATGAAGGCTGGAACTCCATCACATCCTGGCTTTGATGAAGTCGGCGAGATGGTTAGCGGCTCGCGCCAATGAAGCGGATGCTTCCTTCAGTTCATCCTGAGCCTTCTTCAACCGCTCTTCCTGCTGGGTGAAATCTTTGTCCCCGCGCCCGTCGCCGGCGAAGATGCGTCGAAACTGATTGATGATCTGGTTCATCGCTTTGCCCGTATCTCTGAGGTCAGGGCTTCCAACGCGGTACGCGTGCTGTGAATGGCTTCGGCGAGGCGATCGGCAGCCAACACGCGCTTGTCATAGCTTTCGGTCAGCTGGTTTTCGAGCAGCTGGATTCGGATATCCTTTCCACTTCGCATTGCCCTACCGCTTAAGTCGCGCGACAATTTTCGCCGCCAGCTTTGGCGATGAACAGCTAGCCAAAGATGGCTCCCATCCATTGATCCAGTGGGGAGGGAAGCGCAGCAATCGTCCACGACTGTGGAAAGGCGCATGCCTTGCACCAAAGGACTGAATAGATGCATACAGCAGCAAACCAGAAGCCTGCTGGCACGATGAACAGTAGTGGGAACCACCATCCGCGACCGGTTAAAATAGCGACTTGAGACGAGAGGTAGGACTTCGCGAGATCGGCCTTGACCTGCTCTCGGGTCGTCTCATTGTTAATCGCGTTGTCCACGGTACTGAAGATGCGGTCAAGCGGCCCCTTCAAGAACCATCCAATGACGGTCTCCCACATCGGTCAGGCCTTCCCAACCGATCGAAGCCGAGCCGCGATAGTGATGGCTGAGATCCCATCAACACGTAAGCGAGGTACTGCGGGTTGTCCTCCAGCGCCTCCATCACTTGGGCCTTCAGATCAGGATCGCCAAGCTGCTGATTCCGCTCGATGTCGCCCACCATTCCGGAATGATCTCGCCCACCGTTCCGATTTGATGTCGCCCACCATTCCGAGATGATCTCGCCCACCATTCCGGGATGATGTCGCCCGGGGTGACGAGGCCTCTTCTGGCTCCGATACGGTCCCGCCTTTCGGCTTTGCGAAGGGGGACCTGGATGCCGACGGAGAGGTTTGCGATGCGCCATGTGCGCGATGTGATCAGATTGAAGTCGGCCGGGATGCCGACCCGCGAGATTGCGCGGCGGGTGGGGACAGCCCCTTCGACGGTGCGGTTGACGATCCACCGGTTCGAGGCAGCGGGGCTGACCTGGCCATTGCCCGACGACATCACCGACGCTGCGCTGGAAGCCCGGCTGTTCGCCAGCGCGGGAGCCGGTCCCGGCACCCGGCGGGGCCATCGCCGGCAGGCCGAGCCGGACTGGGCGGCGGTACACCGCGAACTCCGGCGCAAGCATGTGACGCTGTCGATCCTGTGGGACGAGTACATCGCGGGCGAACCCGGCGGGTATCGTTATTCGCGGTTCTGCGAGCTCTACCGCGCCTGGGAAGGCCGCCTGTCGGTGACGATGCGCCAGTCGCATACGGCCGGCGACAAGCTGTTCGTCGACTATGCCGGCGACGGCGTGCCGGTGGTAATCGACCGGTTCACCGGCGAGCGACGCGCCGCGCAGATCTTCGTCGCGGTGCTCGGCGCATCGAGCTTCACCTACGCGCAGGCGACTTGGACGCAGGGGCTCGCCGACTGGATCAGCGGCCACGTCGGCGCCTTCGAGGCGATCGGCGGCGTGCCGGCGCTGCTGGTGCCGGACAATACCAAGGTCGCAGTGATCAAGGCCTGCCTCTACGACCCGCAGATCAACCGCAGCTACGCCGACATGGCGGCGCATTACGGCACCGCCATTCTGCCGGCCAGGCCGCGACGGCCACGGGACAAGGCGAAGGTCGAACAGGCGGTCCTCATGGTCGAGCGCTGGCTGCTCGGGCGGCTGCGCCACCGCACCTTCCACAGCCTCGCCGAGGTCAACGCAGCGATCACCGAGCTAATGACCCGGCTCAACGAGGAGCGGCCGATCCGGCGGCTCGGCGTGACCCGCCGCAAGCTATTGGAGGAGATCGACCGGCCGGCGCTCAAGGACTTGCCGGAGAGCCCCTACGTGTTCGCCGAGTGGCGGATCTGCCGGGTCAGCATCGACTATCACGTCGAGGTCGAGGCGCATTACTACAGCGTCCCGCATCGCTTCGTCCGCGCCGAGGTCGAGGTGCGCTTCACCGCCCGCACCGTCGAGATTTTCCACAAGGGCGAGCGGATCGCCGCGCATCAGCGCATGAGCGGCAACCACAAGCACACCACCGTGCCGGAACACATGGCGTCCAGTCATCGGCGCTACGCCGGCTGGACCATCGAGCGCATTCGCAAGGAGGCCGCCACGATCGGGCCGGCCACCGCGGCGCTGTGCGACCTGATCCTCGATGAGCGGGCGCACCCGGAGCAGGGCTTCCGCGCTTGCCTCGGCATCATCCGGCTCGGCCAATCCTACGGGCAAGAGCGGCTCGATGCTGCCGCCATGCGGGCGATCGACATCGGCGCGCGCACCTACGGCTCGGTCAAATCGATCCTTGCCAACAACCTCGATCGGCGTCCTTCACCCAAGCGCCCCGCGGACAACGCGCCGGTCCTTCATCCCAACATCCGCGGGCCACGCTACTACAACTAGGAGATCACGCCTTGCTCACGCATCCGACCCTCGATCAACTCCACGCGCTCGGCCTTCATGGCATGGCCAAGGCCTTTGCCGACATCGAAGCCGGCGGCGATGCCGCAAGCCTCGGCCATGCCGAATGGCTCGCGCTGCTGCTCGAACGCGAAGCCTCGCTGCGACGCGACAAGCGGCTATCGAAGCGGCTGCAATACGCCAAGCTGCGCCAACAGGCTTGCGTCGAGGACATCGACTATCGCACCCCGCGCGGCCTCGACCGCAGCCTCCTGACGATGCTGGTCGAAGGCCAATGGATCGACGATCACGCCAACCTGCTGATCTGCGGGCCCTCCGGCGTCGGCAAGAGCTGGCTCGCCTCGGCGCTCGGCAACAAGGCCTGCCGCGACAATCGCTCCGTGCTCTACCAGCGTGTCCCGCGGCTGTTCACCGACCTCGCTTTGGCGCGCGGCGACGGCCGCCACCCGCGGCTCCTGCGGGCGCTCGGCCGCATCGATCTGCTCATCCTCGACGACTGGGGCCTCGAGCCGCTCGACGCCGCAGCCCGCCACGACCTCCTCGAGATCCTCGAGGACCGCTACGGCCGCCGCTCCACCACCGTCACCAGCCAGCTCCCCGTCGATCAATGGCACGCGCTGATCGGCGATCCCACCTACGCCGATGCCGTCCTCGACCGCCTGGTCCACAACGCCCACCGGATCGATCTCAACGGCGAGAGCCTGCGGCGAACCCGCAAACCCGATCGAAAGGCCTGAGCCAGTGGCGCTGTGGACATGCCGCTGCGCTTGGACAACGCAAAGAGCGTTGCCCACATGCCCACAGCAGACCAACAGCAGACGAAGAAGGGCCTCAAGCCGCGATTCAAGGTTGACCCCGCGGCTTCACCGATGCCAGAAACCAAACAGCCAGAACGCCTCGCGCCCCGGGCGACATCAAATCGGAATGGTGGGCGAGATCATCTCGGAATCCTGGGCGAGATCAAATCGGTACACCCGGGCGAGATCATCGGAATCCGCACGCCAAGCGCCGCGGCAATTGGATCAAGCCACTGAAATACGGTCCCGATGCCGGTCAGGAACAAGCCCCATAGCACCGTGACCGAACGCCCCGTGAGCGCCCAGACCTTGCCCCAGAACGTGTTGGCTTCAGCGTAGAAGCTCTTGAGCGCCGGGATCGCATGGAGCACCGGGCTAGGAACATGAAATAGACTTGGAAGCACCAGATCGCCATCGCATCGTCGACACCGATATCCCACGCGGTGTTCACGCGCAGATAGCGATTCACCGCGACATCGGGGATCCGGTCGCCCTGCTCTGCCTCTCGGATCTGCTTGCCCCAACAGGAGCCCAGAACCGCAGCCTCGAAGGAACAGAAATATTCCTGCTCGATCAGCGCATCGCCGGCCTCGTCGCCGTAGATACTCCCTGCGCTGGATCTCAACGGCTTCACGCGAGATCGCGCCCGTGTTGTCGACAGTCAGAACCTGCGCGAACCAGTCAGAGCTCTCGCGCGCCACGTCCAGCATCGACTTGGCGTGGTTGGATCGGGGCGAGATACGCATACGCTGCTGGGTTCGCAAGCGCCCGTTCGGAGAATGTCACACCGGCTGGAGGAGACCCGACGTCGAGTTATAGCTTTCCGAGCCGACGACCTGCCAGGTCGCCCCGTTCTTGAACCGAATGAAAAGATCGCTTTGCGCCCCTGCGGGCCGCTCGAATGCCGACGCGGCCGCCCAGTGCAGGCAAACGTCATCCTTGCCGGCTCGACGATGCCAAATCCCGATCGCGCGCCGACGCCCGGCTTCAAAGCGCACTCCAGAGCGGCGTGGTAATCCCGCGGCTCCCACCTATTCGGTAGGAGGATTCCGCATCGGAAAACTTGCGGATCTACAAGAACGTATCATATTATGATACAAACCTCTTGCGAGGCGTATCACCGTATGATACACTCTGATCATGATCAAGAGCTTCAAGGACGAGCTGACCGAAGCAGCCTTCAACGGCAAAGCCAAGAAAGGCTTTCCGGCCGATCTGCTCAAGCTAGCTCGCCGTAAGCTCCAGTATCTGAACGCAGCTGTGAACCTACGCGACCTTTTGGCCCCTCCCGGCAATCACCTTGAAGCCCTGAAAGGCGACCGCAAGGGGCAATATTCCATCCGCGTGAACGATAAGTTCCGCATTTGCTTCACACACGCTGAAGGTCCAAAGGAGGTCGAGTTCGTTGACTACCACTAGCCAGACCAAGGAGGGTCATATGGCAAAGAAACTGCCCCCAATGCACCCCGGTGAGGTGCTACGCGAGGAATTTCTCATCCCGCTCGACATTTCGGCCGGTGCGCTCGCCAAGGTTTGCGGCGTTCCCCGTACCAGGATTGAGCGTATTGCGAACGAGGAGACCTCGATTACCGCGGACACTGCTCTTCGCCTGTCCAAGGCGCTGAAAACCTCTGCTCAGCTTTGGCTGAACCTGCAGAATGCCTATGACGTGCAGATGGCCGAACAAGAACTTGGCAGCGACCTGGAAAAGATCAAACCGATCGACGCGAAAGCTGCCTGAAACGAGAGACGCCCGGACGGGAGCCGCCGGGCGCATCTATTCACTCAAGCTGATTTGCGGGCGAATATTGGCTACGACTGCAAAAGTCAATCCACTGGGGATCTCGCTCCACAAGGCCGGCTGTCTACCGGAAGTACGTCATGCCGCCAACGACGATCGACAGGACAAAAACCAAAGTGGCAGCTCCAATAATCCACGGCATGTCACGGCGTTCTCTGGGGGTCATGTTACTTCCTCATGTGTACGTCCTCGAGCGCCTTAGGCGGCTGTAGCCCTGGCGATGTCAGCCACTCGTTGATATGGGCTGCCGTTTCGGCCTGACGCGCTCGGCGGAGATATAGCTCGCGCTGAGTGCCCGGCGGGAGCTGCGCAGCAGCGACCCTGAAGCGAGCGGCCTCCTCGGCCAATCTCTCTTCGAATGTCTTGGTATGTTTCGTTCGATTGCGACGCTTGATGACCACAGCGCACTCCTTTCCGTTGCACAAGGCGGGAGCGCGTTGACGGCGATCTCATCACCGATAGATACCCAAAGCCGTGCGGTGATGAGGAATAAATACTAGGGGCAGCGGCGGGCTTCTATATCCCACGTTACTCGCGTAAATAATTGTTTTCATTCAAAAATACTCAAACGGTTCAAAATACTCATTCGTCTCCTAATGACACTTTCGCTATGCATTTGTCACGCTGCCTGATCTCGCCATCTCCGCAGAAGATAATCATGCCAAAGCATCGTCGCGCCGAACCGCCCGCTCCATCGTCGCGCCCGGCGCCTCGTACCACCCACCTGCCCGCTTGATCGGCATCATGTCGCATTGCACCGGCTTGGAGATGTTGGTCGCGATCGCGCGGTTCGGCACCCAGAGGGCAGCGCACCGCCAGCTTGGTCGGCAACGATGCCTGCAGCCGCGTGATCGTCGCGACCAAGTCGAGCGCATAGCTGTGCTGCGGGGTCACAGAATACCCCTGACGAGTCAGTGGGCTCGCTTCGCTGCTTCGTAACGATGATCTCGAGGCGGTCGGCTCTACAATCACAAGCCTTCCGGGCTGCGACCACAGCCAAGAACCCTTGAAATGGCTGACTCTGCTCCTATCGTCTGTTGTGGCCAAGCTTCAGCTTGCCGAAAGGTCCTCGGAGACAATTTGACCATGGACCCGAAACGGGGATCCAGCTTTGCAGGGGCTGCGGATCTTGTGGCGCACGCGGACACGGCGCGTCGACACCTTGCTGAATTGAGCGCAGCCTGTGCGAACGGCGACAAGAGTGCGGCCCGCCGGCATTGCGCCAGGCAATCAGTGAGCTCGAGCTCGCTCGCGCGATGTTGCGAATTGGAAATGACTGAATTGGAGACGTCGGGCACCTAACTGCGGGCTCCATCATGACGGCACAGCTTCACGATTTACTTACCGAGGCCCTTGAAAGCATCAAGTCGGGCGGTTTAATTCACAAATACAGCCTGGTCTGGGCCGGTCGTAGCGAGGCGCCACGCATTATCGTGTGTAAATCCGCCGACATTCCAGATGACGTTTTGCGTCGTACAATAGTGAGTTCACTGGCTGGCCTCGCAGCTGAGTCACAAATTACCATCGAAAAGGATTGAGGGCGGCGGCGTTCAGCTGTCCAAGGTGGGCTGCGACTATGCTTTGGAATCAGTTCGTCGGAATCACGATGCTGCTCTATGCGCTGACGAATCCGGTCGGAGCCATTCCAGTCTTTCTTGCGATCACGCGGCAGGCGCGAAGCGCAAATATCCATCGTATCATCGTCTTGGCATGCACGGCGGTTGCGGTTTTCTTTGTGGGGGCCGCGGTCCTCGGCAAGCAGATCCTCGGCTTCTTCAATGTCGGCCTCGATGACTTTCGTATCGCGGGCGGGTTGCTCGCACTGGTCATCGCGCTCGAGATGTTTCAGGCACAGTATGGGAAATTCTTGCAATCCAGCGGAGTTGACAGCAGCGAGGTAGATATCCATGGAATGGCGATAACACCGTTTGCATTCCCTTTGCTCGTCGGACCAGCCGAAGTCGGCATCATGATCACCCTTTCCAATGATAATCCTGGTTGGCTTTCGAAGGCGCTGCTTGCTGCGGCGTCAATCATCGCAACATTCCTGATCGGATTGACACTCTGGACGGCGGCGGCGATTGAGCGGTTCCTGGGAAAAACGGGGATCAACGTTATGACCCGCACCATGGCGCTCATTGTAGCGGCGATAGGCGTGAACTTCATTATGACTGGCCTGCGGAGCGAATTGCCCGGATTGGCCGGCTGAAATTCTGACAGGTCAGTTGCAAGCTAGGCTTCCGCGCCGGCTGCGCAACGGATCTCACATGACGCGTGCCTTCGTGGTGAGCCTTTGCACGGCAGCCGGCCCCAGAGCAAATGGAAATACCGCAATGGGACTGGCACGCCCGGGGACAAAGTGCAAACTTCTCCGTTCCCGCGCGAGATTCAGCATTGAGCGGTCTCCCGACCCGGCGCAGATGGCCGGCGTGCCCTCGCGAGCCAACTGCCCGAACTCGGTTCCGGTGCGCGGGCCGGAATAACCCGACTAAAACCAAGCCAAAAAATTTTTGCGAACGCTCTTGAAACTGATCGCCGCTTTTCTAATTGGATTTTTGCCGCTTACGGGCGGTGCCGGGCGCCAGGTTGGGCTCGGCAAAGCAACCAGGGCGCCGGACAGGTGTCTTGCACCGATCGTCTTGCGCTCCTTCGTATCCATCTTGCTCTCTGGAGGACTTGGCTATGAGGACATACGATTTCGCTCCCCTGTGGCGTTCGAGTATTGGATTCGACCGCCTCATCGATCTTCTCGACGAAACCCAGCAACGGTCCGAAGACAACTACCCGCCCTACAATATCGAGCGGCTCGGAGAGGACCGTTACCAGATCTCGGTCGCACTGGCCGGCTTCAACCAGGACGAGATTTCGGTGACGGCTGAGCAGAACGTGCTGACCGTGGAAGGCCGCAAGGGCGACAAGGACCAGCACGAATACCTCTATCAGGGTATCTCGGCGCGTCCGTTCAAGCGACAGTTCAGCCTCGCCGACCACGTGCAGGTCAAATCGGCAATGGTCGAGAACGGTCTGCTGCGGATCGAGCTCGTGCGCGAAATCCCCGAGGCCATGAAGCCTCGGCGTATTGCCATCGGAAGTGGCGCTCCTGGCGGACAAATCACGCAGAAGGCGGCCTGAGCCCGCTTCCTATTGGGCCAAAACACGCACGGACGGTACCCGTCCGTGCGCTGACCAGCTGCATGTCAAGTTAAGGAGGATATCATGGGTATTCGGGATCTCGTTCCCTGGGGCAAAGGGCAAGAACTCTCAACCGGACGAGAGGCATTCGATCCGTTTCTCACGCTTCACCGTGAGATGAACCGCCTGTTCGATGACGCCTTTCGCGGCTTCGGCTCATTCGGTCGCATCAACGCTCCGTTGATGGAGGGCCAGTTTAGTTGGCCACGCCTTGAACTGAATGAAACCGACAAGGAGGTTACGGTTTCCGCCGAGCTTCCAGGCCTCAGCGAAAAGGATGTCCAGGTTGAAATTGCCAATGGCATCCTGTCAATCCGGGGTGAAAGGAAAGCAGAACGCAGCGACGATTCCAAGTTCGTCAGCGAGCGATATTACGGCTCTTTCGAGCGCCAGATTCCGCTTGATGGCGTCGAGGAAGATAGGGCGAAGGCCGACTTCAAGAACGGCGTCCTCACCGTGACGCTACCGAGGTCCGAGCAGTCACGGTCGAACGTCAAGCGTATCGTGATCAACAGCAACTAAGGCCAGAGGTCGGCGGCGCACGACCGTCGCCGACCTCTATATCCAAGCCTTCAGCAACGCGTCTCTGGGCGAAAGGAGAAACAGGAGGCACGACATGAGCCATGTCAATCGCAATGCCAACATCAATGAGTCGCTATTTCATTCAGTATCCCACTACAATTCACCCGGCGATGTATTGAATGACGCGCGGCTCTCGACGGACGAGAAGCGCGTCATCCTATCGTCCTGGGCATCGGATATGTACGTCATCGAATCGCAACCGACCCTGCGGGAGATCCCTGGCATTCCACATCGGTTGCGCCTCGCCGATATCGTGGCGGCGCTGAAGCGGCTGGACGACGAGGAGGATCCGCCGCCGCGCGGTGGAATGGCGATGCAGCTGCCTCGGTTGAGCAAGCCGGTGCGCGCCGTTTGCGATTCCGAACGACATGCTGCGACGAAGCGGCATCGGCCGTTGAGAGTATCCCGCGCGGATGCTCGGTGGACTCGCGAAGCAAATGTACGGCGGTACCGGCGGCTGTTGGACACTCAACTGACTGACGCAGAACGCAACTTCATCAGGCGGCGTCTTGTCGAGGAATTAAAGGGCTTGATCGCCTCCAGGAGCGAGCGTCGTCACACAAACTGAGCCCCGGGGATCGGGCGGTGTACGATTGCGAAACTGTCGATGAAGGCAGGAAAAGATGGCAGCAGATCCGTTAGCTCAAGCGAAGATGGGTGTGGAGGCCCTTGCACTGTGTATCGCAGGTGTCTTGTGCGAACGTGACCCATCGCTTTTGCCCGTATTCCAAGAAAGTGCGAGGACGCTTCATCGCATTCTCGATGATCGTGGAGATCATGAGGCGGCAGCAATGATCGGCGCGTTTGGTCGAGCACTAATCAAACGTCCTCCAATTCCAAATTGACAATGGTGACCACAGCACTCCCATCGCTCGTGGGCTAAAGCCTACCACTCGAGCTACGCCGAAAACTGGCGCATCGCCTCCAATCTTTTCATGGGTGACCTCTGGTGAGCATGTTCGCGCCAGCGTTCTGACCAGCTGTTCATAGGCGCGTCGTTCCTCTGCGGAGAGACTGGACGGCGGTGGGTTGCCGCCCTTGAGGGCCTTGTCGACGTCGGCTGGAACGGTGGCGGGCATGTTGGTGTGGATGGCAAGCAATCCCGCAGGTGCCTGTAAGCCCATCTGGTCGACGACAAACGCTCCCCAATCGCCTCCCTGTTCGCCGCAATAGCCCGGGCCCCGATGGCGTGTCTTCCGCGCCCGCGGCCAATTCTACACACAAAACGCGAAAACGGCCCCAGCTTGGGGATCGCTGAGGCCGTCGTTTCGTCTGCTGGGGGCGCGGGCGCCGGTGAGCAAGAGCCACCTCGGTTCAGGCAGAATGCCGGTACATCCGCGGCAGCCTGAATTGCACTCGACGTCGCAGCGCACTTGCCGAGGGCCTCGGGGGGACGCTACAAGCGACCCCGGCGCTGGGGGCACCAGGGTCGCCACTGAACTCCCGGTCGGGGGGGCACCTGATCGCGGGAGCAACGAATTGACTCTTCGCATTCCCACTTGTTCCCGAGGCGTTAGCAAATCAGCAACGTGATCGGCGCAGGCTTCTCTGAGGGACGGGACCGTTGGGGACGCAGCACGGTCACGTTTCGGAGGAGCTGGCGCACCGGCCCTGAGCGTCGGCTCCTCTTTTGGACCTTGTGTGAGTTAGGCAACAGCCGTCACTCCGGGTACCTGCTAAGCAAGTGACGTTGGGAATTTCAGGGCCCTAGCGCTGGGAATGACAGGGCGCCGCCGGGACAAACCATTTCGGGCCCGGCGGCGTAGTTTTTGAGATTTGCCGCGCTGACGCATGAGAGGCGTCTCAAGATGTCTGGCGACAAGATTGCTACAAAGACCGTGCTGTTAGCGCTCGCCATAGGCATTGCCATATGGGCAACTATGGGGGCGCCCGAGCCAGGCACAAATTCGCCGATGCACGTCGCCAGCAGGCGATGAGGCCCTGCCTGCCCGTCTGGCGGTTTAGTCTCCTAGGGACATTCGGCGCTGTCGCTTTAGGTCGGCGTCATTCGAGCGGTAGAGAAAGCGCGGGCAGCGGCCTATTGCCCTGCTCGCAACCTGTTCGCCCCTTGAGCGGTAGAACCGGCGTTGAGGCATCCGCGGCAGTCCGGCCCATGAAATGGGTCAGATTAACGCCCGATGACCACTCCACATAACCAACGGCCGAAAAGGCGAGCGCTCCCACGACGAGAATACTGAGCACTGAAGCGGCGGCTGCTGACGCCAAGCTTTGGCTGCTGAAAAACGGCATCATGATTCTCCGACACCGAGTTGCCACCCATCGGTGCGTTAGGCCGACTCGCGATGATCGCGTGTGAACGGTCTCACATATCACGCGCACTTGATGCGTCATCGGCCCGTGGCACAGCCCCTGCAGTTTGCTTGGTGCTGGGAATTTCAGCGTCCCAGTTCAGGAAGGAAACGCCGCCGGGCGTGTATTTTTGAGACCGGCGGCGTCTTTTTCTTGAGCCAGCGCGAGCTAGCCCGTTTCAGACCGCCTCGTCGTCTTCATCTTGCTGCTCGACGTTCGGCCACTCGGGCATTGCATACCCCGTGGCCCGATCACTACCCGCAAGCCCACAGAACTCAGCGACTGGAACAGACTCTGAAAGGCGGCTTCGTCTTGAAAGTAGAACTCGCCATCACCCGCACAAAGCGGACTGGCGTGCCAGAATGCAACGAGTGCTTTTGCCTTCAGTCCGCCGATGCTCGCAAATCTCCGTAATACCCAGCCTGTCGCGGGCCTCCTCAAAGAACCTGCCTTTTTCGGTCAGAGATCTGTTATTTGCTTTATCCCACACATCGATCGGCGCACCCTCACCAAACCGCTCGTCCATTTCTTCATGCATCTTCGTGTGCAACCGCGCCCATTCTACATGCCGCGCGTAGTATTCGCGCACTAACGGCTCAAACTTCGCAGCGAGCCCGATGAGTTCAGCATCGACCCGCGGCCACCCACCCGGCAATGTCGGGCGGTGTCCATTGTCTGCGTGGTCCAACCCGCAATCGTGATCACCATTTCGCCAGTCAACCCCGACAAGATCCAACACGGTCGCAGCGCGCGATGACGGTTACCACGAAGGATCATATGCATATTCTCGTAGAGCTCGAAAAACTCTTTCATTGACCGGCGGCGCGCCTTGACCCACGGATTGCGTACCTGCGCGGAATGGCGAATTCCTAGCGGCTTGTTTTGCGTCGCGTGCGACCTTCAATCCCACGACGGCTAGCGCTTCAGTGCCAGCTTCGACCCGAGGCGTCGGTCAAGCCCAGAGCCTACTCCTTCTTAGGTAAGAAACATTTACGTACCGCCGCAGTCATCAACTCGTCAGAATTTTGCACTTTACATCCTGGGGCTAGAGCCAACGGTCCGTGTGTATTTTAAGCGGGCGGCGTCGCGCCCTCCACCTAAAGCCGGAAGCGGCCGCCATCGAGTTGTGAGAGCGCTGACACCAACGCAGAGCTTGCTGCGCCCGGAAGACCGACCTCGACATTTGGAACATTCCGGGCCTACCCGCTTGTTCCGAAATCCAGAACGAGATCACCAACGTGACGGACGAACTTGAATATCTAGCGCACCGATTGGTGATTATCGAGCAACCCGGCGGCGGGTTCTTGGTGGAAGCGACGCCGATCGCTGGCGGACAAACGATCAGAACAATGACCTATCAACGTACCCAGGAAGCGATCGCTGCAGCGAAACGGACAATCGACAAGCATCTCGAAGGTAGGGGGCCTGCCAATCTGGCTCGCTATTAGTGGCTTTGGCGGCGGAAGTTCCATGCAGCCCCTTGGGGCCGAGTCGGCGGCCCTCCGCCGATTTGAACCCGAGACATTAAAACAATAGGTCCTAGCGTCTGCGAGGAGCGCTTTGGACGTGCGGTTTTATAGCCTATTCGGGCTACGTGCATCCGGCATAAATTGCGCTTTCAGCGAGAGACGCCCGGGCTTAAGCTATGTGACAAATGCTGCACTGTCGGGGTATGCCATGGCCGAAACATTCGTCCGCGTAGGCATCGTCCTTTTGGGGCTTTGCCCTTTCGCAATCGTTGCAATTGCTCTGCTCGTGCAAAGCTGACACGGTTTCATTCGCGAGTCGGCCGGAGCGAACCGGCCGAGACAGCGGCCCCAGCGACTGCCTCTTGGCCCCCAAAGGTTGCTGCGGCCGTTTCTAACTCTCTAAATTCATAGCAATGAAACACGTTGGCGACCGCCCCTACTCCGAATCCGAAAAAGCCGCGCGCAGGATCATGGAGCACGCTCGGGCCTTCGAGCCGATCCAGGATCGGCCGGATCTGCATCGAAAAGATCAACTATCCGATGCTCTACCAGGACAAGGCGACGCCGGCTGAGTATTGGGCTGGCTTGGAGTACGCGAAGGATCGGGGCTGGCTCGAGTATCACGAAAGCGGGACCTTCGTGAGGATGCTGGACCTCGGGCCGCGGTCTCAGCTGTATCCGCGCCGCCGCAGCCCGATGCACTGACCGCGCCTCCGCCACGCCTGCTCGAACGCGCGATCCCGGCACAGCGACCAAGCAGACGCGAGGGGCGACGGCGCAATCGACAACGGCGGCAGCTGGAGCGGTCGGCTTAGGCCGCCGCGAACGGACAGTCGTCACGGCATCAAACCGTAAACGCCTCATCGTTGGTGACCAGCGGATTGCAGGTCGAGTGCACGATCTTGCCGGCGGCGTTCAAGCGGAGGCGCGTCCGGAACAGCCGTCCCCCTGCATCGCGGTACTCGAGGTAGATGCCGCCGTCTTCCGGCACGATCGCCTCGATCTGGAAGGGGCCGGGAGGCTGATCCGCCAACCTCAGTGTCCAATAGGAACGCAATGCCCGCCTGCCCTCGAACCTCCCGCCTTCGCAGCATTCCACGGTGGTGTCTTCGTCGTACAGGCCGAGCAGATCGGACATTCGCCGGTCCCGGCACGCGTCGAGCAAATCGACGACGATGGCCATGGCATCGAAAGTCTCGGGTGCACCCATCACGGCCCTCTTTCTGCAACGCCCCATGACAGACTAGGTGTTCCGGCCTGAACTGCAGGTGAACCGCGCCGGGTTCCGGAATCGAGTCCTTCTTGCGCCGACCGGGTCCCGCAGCGGCGCCCGGAAGAGATCGCAGAGGAGCGCGAAGATGGAGCTGACCGATCTGGAGCGCGATTTTCTGAGGAAGCTCCCCGGCGAATCCTTGGTCAGCCCGCCGACGTTCGACCACGAAATCTGGCGCGGCTCGTGGAGCCGGGTCACGTGGAAACCGAACCACTTCCATCCGGAGATATCGAGTATCGCATCACCGACGCCGGGCGGGCGGCGGCTACCGCGTGAACCACAGATCGGCGAGCCGAGGGGGCCGAGTCAGGGGGCTTCGGTTTTCGGGAGCCGCTCCAATTGCAGACGCAGGGCGGCCGACAATTCCGGCTTTTCCTTGATGCAGCCGCCCGCCGATTCCCGCACAATTGACCCGCTGTGTTGCGGACCGCGGTCGACGCCCCCCAGCATCGGAGCAATCTCGTTGCGACCCACCTCCTGAAAGCAACGTCGGCGGGACGTCGACGGTTTCAGCGGCGATCGGGCCAGGTCGAAGGAACGATAATCGTCCTGCCCCATTGAACTGCAGGGACCGTCGCCCGCCGTTGAACTACGGCGCCTGTCGCGGATAGCCAAAGGTCTCACGGCCCGCTATTCAGAACTAGCGCTCGCGAGGATAGCCAAAGGCGGCGGCCTCCTCCAGGCGTAAGAGTCGAACCGTCCTCCGCAGCGCCTGCGATGTTGCCTTCGAGGCCAGTCGCATGGAGTCCCTAAACGATCGTCCGATGTGCCCGGTGTGCAAGCACGGGCTCGCGCTGTCGCGTATCTCTTCCGGCGAGCGGGGATTCGAGGAGCGCACGTTCGAGTGCTCTACCTGCGGCAGGACGGAAAAGGTTACGATCGAGGTTGACCCCGTGAAGTCAGATGCGGTGGGCTGGCTCGCCCGCGAGCGTCGGCCGCCGCGCTGACTTGACCCGATCGGTGCCGCCACGGCCAATGCTCGATGCCGATGATCATCCTTGACGTGTCACGGCAGAAAAGCCAACTCGTTCTGCTGCGCGCCCCATCGCTCAGTTTTCGACTTGATCCATCACGTCGCGTACCTTGGCGGCCAGTTCATTGAAGCTGAAGGGCTTGACGATCAATTGCACGCCCTTATCGAGCCGGCCGTGATGAATGATCGAGTTGCGGGCATATCCGGTAGTGAACAGCACCTTCAAGGAGGGGCGGATGGCTCTGGCTTGAGCGGCGACCTGCGCGCCCGTCATACCGCCCGGAAGGACCACGTCTGTAAACAGGAGATCCACTCGGGGTTGCCGGTCTAGAATCCGCAGAGCAGCCGGCCCATCATGGGCCTCCAGCACGCGATAGCCGAGCTCGCGGAGGCTGTCGACAGAGTAGGCTCTGACGTCGGCGTCATCCTCGACGACGAGAATGGTCTCTTCCTGGGTCGCCTCCGGATTGAGCGTCTCATCAGGTGTGGTGTCATCCGACGAGTCACCTAATAGACGAGGCAGGTAAATTTTGACGGTGGTGCCCTGCCCAAGTTCCGAATAAATCTTCACATGACCGCCCGACTGCTTGACGAAGCCATACACTTGGCTCAGCCCAAGTCCCGTGCCTTTGCCGACGGGTTTCGTCGTGAAGAAGGGCTCGAACGCTTGCGCCACGGTCTGCCGGTCCATGCCAACGCCGGTGTCGGTGACCGATATGACGACGTACTGGCCCGCCACCACTTCCCTATGTGCCGCGACATAGGCTTCGTCGATGTGGGCGTTACCGGTCTCAAGTGTCAGCCTTCCCCCATTTGGCATGGCATCGCGAGCGTTGACGGCGAGATTGAGGATGGCAGCCTCGAGCTCATTGGGGTCGGCTTCCACGCGCCACAACCCGGCGCCGAGCACGGTCTCCACGGCGATCGTCTCGCCGAGCGTGCGATGGACCATCTCGGAAAGGCCGTTGACCAGAACGTTCACGTCGATCGGCTTGGGATCGAGGGGCTGGCGGCGCGAGAACGCGAGAAGGCGCTGGGTAAGCGAGGCCGCCCGTTGGGCGCCATTCATCGCGTGACGCACGGCGCGCTGCAGATGCGCGGAATCCGAAGGAACATTACGCTGCAACGTGTCGAGATTTCCCATGATCACCTGGAGAAGGTTGTTGAAGTCGTGGGCGACCCCACCCGTCAACTGCCCCACCGCTTCCATCTTTTGGGACTGCCGCAGCGCCTCCTCGTTGCGCTTAAGCTGTTCGGTGCGCTCGATCACCTGCTTTTCCAGCGTGGCATTCAACTCGACGAGCGCCTCCTGGGCGCGCTTGCGTTCTGCGATTTCGCGGTGCGACGCCTGCGAAAGACGGACATTGTCGATTGCCACGGCCGCTTCGGCGGCGAGCCCCGAGAGGCCCCGCTCGGAGCGCTCCGAAAAGACGCTAGGCTTGCCGTGGCCAAAGAACAGGCCTCCGATCACATCCCCCGTCCGCGAAATCACGGGAACGGCGAGATAGCTCCGGACGGGCAGATGGCCTTCGGGCATGCCTCGACGCGGCGCATTCTTGCCATAGCGGGGATCCTTGGTGATATCGTCGGAGCGCACGATGCCCTCGCCGTTGAAGGTCGGCGCGAACACTTCGGTATTTCGCGGCATCGGAAACTTCGAAAATGCCTCCAGCGGCGCTCCCGAAAGCGTGTAGAGCATGTAGCTTTCGCCGGCCTCGTTGGTGAGGTTGTAGAAAAACGCCCCAAACTCGGCACCGCTGAGTTCGACGCCCGCATCCGTTACGATTTGCACCAGGCGCTGGAGATCAGTCTCGAGGGCAAGGGCCGATCCGGCACGATTGAGCACTTCGAGCGAATGCCGCTCTTCACGGATCATCTCCTCGGCCTCCCGCTGGATCGTGCGGTCGCGCAGGATCTTGACGAAACCGACGATCTTTCCGCCCTCGCGGATCGGGCTCAGTTCGCCCACCGCCCAGAAACGGCTCCCGTCTTTGCGGAGGCGCCAGCCTTCCTCGCCGCCGCCCCTACCGTGCGCGGTCGCATCTTCCATTTCTTTGCGCAACTGCGCCTGGCCAGCGTCTGCGGCAAAGATCCGGTCCAAGGACTTGCCGAGCATTTCGGGTTCGCTCCAGCCAAGGATCCGGCTCGCGCCGGTATTCCAGCTGGTAACGAGTCCGCGTTCATCGGCGCTGATGATGGCCGTATCAGTCGCGCCATTGACGATCTGACGCCACTGGGCCGCGCTGATTTCATCGGGCGCGCTTGCGAGGTCGTCAGCTTCGATCATCGATGCTCCCTGACAAAAGTGCGGATGCCACATCCCGGAAGGAGGCAGGCCGGCGTCAGTAGCTCGACTTTCTTGACGGCCCCCGGCGGCTGTAGAAGTACACTTGGCCAACGCAGGGTCCCAGCGGTGAGTTCCCTTTCGAGCGGGTACGGTGGGGGCACAAAATTTCGTTCAGAACGTCAACACAATGCGGAACAAAGAACCGCATCACGGCCCTTCCCTAGCCATCTTTTCAGGTTCCATGACGGAAGGCCGCAGGAATTGTCCGACCTCGGTGATGGACGCCGTCCGCCTGAGCTGGCGTTCGGCTGATGCTCAATTCCACGTGCGGCCACTATGCTGGCGGTCTTTCTGTCGAGGAGATCGCGCAGCAGCACAGGGAAGCCGACCGGCTGAACAAGCGATTCGGCAAGGATTTCCGGATCCTCAAAGGAATCGAGTCCGACATTCTTGCCGACGGGTCGCTCGACAATGCCGACGACGTGCTGGAGCGATTCGACTTCGTGGTCGCGAGCATTCGCGGCCGGTTCAAATTGAACCGACAAGGCCCAGACGCAGCGCATGCTCCGGGCCATCTCGCATCCTCAAACCACTATCATCGGCCACATGACCGGACGGCAAATCCAGCGGCGGCCAGGCTACGAAATCGACGTTGAGAAAGTGTTGCAGGCATGTGTGAAGCATGACGTGGCCGTCGAGACCAACGCCCACCCATGGCGGCTTGACCTAGACTGGCGTTGGCATGAGGCGGCGCTCGAGTTCGGCTGCATGATGAGCATCAATCCGGACGCGCACTCGGCGCCTGAACTCAATCACATGCATTGGGGTGTAGAGATGGCGCGCAAAGGCGGTGTGCCGCCGGACAGGGTCCTGAACGCGATGACGCTTCCCGAGATCACGCGCTACCTCGGCCAGAGGCGGCGCTCGCTCTTCCGCGTCGCCTAATGCCATTGGCACAAGACCACTCGCTCGAAGGAACGGTGGTGGCGGTCGCGGCTGACCGCGGGCACCACTTCAGCAAACCGACGCAGGACTGCATAGTCCTGGTGGAAGGTCACGGCGTCGAAGGCGACGCCCACGCCGGCGTTCGTCCGGCACCGCTATCTCTCCCGCCGCCAGCCCCGCCTACCCAATCTCCGACAGGTCCATCTGATCCAATCCGAAATCTTCGCATCCCTTCTCGAAGCTGGCTTCGACGTCGGCGCGGGCGATCTCGCCGAGAACATATTGCCGGCCTGGACCTTGAGCGAATGCCGCTCGGGTCCCTCATCAAGCTCGGACCCACGGCGATCATAGAGCTGACTGGCCTCCAGACGCCGTGCGTCCTCATGGACCGCTTCCGAGCCGGCCTTAAGCGGCACATGCTCTCGTCGGCGGAAACTGACCCTCCGTTCAAATCCGGGGTGCTTGGCGTGGTGCGGGCCGGCGGGACGGTCGCGCCTGGCGATACCGCGCCGGTTCGGTCAGCGCTCAGCTGCCCTGAAAACTTGTTCGGCGTGCCTTTCTTGCGGCAGCCGATTTTGATCCCGTGCGCCATCTGTTTCTCTCTTCTTTGGAACGTCTTCTGGCGTGCTCATTTGAAAACGCGCGGTAAACCCTCCGCGGCTGTGCCGCGGGCGCATCTATTCACTCAAGCTGATTTGCGAGCAAATATCGGCTGCGTCGAAAGTCAGTTCGTGGTCTGGACCTGTGGAGAAGGATAAGGGTGTAACAAATGAGCGTCATCGGTCCAGCCATTGCGATCGTTATCGGCCTAGCCACTGTGATGGTCGTTTACCTGCTGGCGAGGAAAACCCGGCGTGAGCGCGATAGCCAAGGACAACATATCGCCGATGAACGTCACGAGAACGCTAGCCCGCAAAGCGCTCTCTCCGCAATCGGCGACCGCGAACGCGATGAGGAGGCTCGATCTCGTACAGCGGTCGGGAGCCGATACAGCCACCTTGAAGATGATCCGACCTATGCGACGAGCGTGGAATTGGGGAAGATTTTGATGGACCTGAGCGAGTTAGAGACGGATCTCGCCCTGGCTAAGCAAAGCAAGGACACGGATTTAGCTCTCAAAATCCGGCTCGAGATGAATGACTTGGAAAGTCGCGCTTCCGAGCTAGAGAGCCAACTCGTGAATGGTCCCGATACTCGCCCGGGCTAACCGACCGGCCGCTACCGGAAGTACGTCATGCCGCCGGCAACGATCGACAAGACAAAAGCCAAAGCAGCAGCCCCAATAATCCATGGCATGTCACGGCGTTCATTAGGCGTCATACAGCTTTCTCTCAAATCGCATCGCTTCGCGCAAAGGAAGGCCTCAGCACGAGACGGTTAAGTGCCGAGACCAAGTTTTCTACGTCATCCCTTGTTCAACGCCGATGACGGTCGGCACTGAACAGACGATCAACCGACCGGTTAAGGGATTGTTCCTATTCCCGGTGTTGCCGTTTTAGCTGGTCGTGCCATGCCATGGCTGCCAACGAGCGAATGCGCACCAAGGCCAGTTCGACCGCTGCTGTGGCCGTTTCAGACCCAACCACGAACCATCCCCCTTGCATGGAGGACCAGGTCGCATTGAACCGCCTTGGCAGTCGTCGCTATGCCTCCATCAGGCATCCAGAGAGCGCTCTCGACCGCGGCGGGCACCGAGCGCTGCAGCCTAGCAACGGCTGGCCTCAGACTTCAGCTGAATCCGGATCGGCTTCGTGTAATCGGCAAGGTGATCATCGGCGCTCCTCAACCCGCTTTGTCGCGCCGTCGCGCTGTTGATGCCCGAACAATGCCGGCCAATCCGCAACGGTCCCGGCCTGGGCGATCTCCCGAGCCGTCGGCACGATCCGGACCACGTTTATTGTAGCCGTATGCCGCGCCGCATCCTGGTCGCCCGGCTTCAGACCTGCGACACGTTGAGGGAATCGGATTCCCCTAGCTGCGACGGCGCCGTGCCCCGGCTGCCGCGTAGCGCGGGCGATCATCTTCGCCACGGCGACCGGGATGCGGTCTCCCCGCGCTGCGATGTAGCCGTCGATACTCGTTTCGATGCGATGGCCCAGCCGGGAGGTGCGGTTTTCGCGGTCACAGGCGCGGCACCTCAATCTGGATCGTGCGCGCATCTGCGCTGCGGTCGATCACGGTGAAGACGGCATCGCGCAGCACCCGATCGAGCTCGACGGGCGTCGCGCTCATCGGCTCCTCGATGGTGTCGAGATCGATCACATCAGCCGCCTGCGGATTGAAGTCCCCGCCGCGCACGCCACAGAGCTGTGCGCGGCGCGGATCGGTCACGTCGACCGCGATGCATTGGTCCAGGGCACGGAGTGCCGCTGCGATCGGCATGGTCGCATCTTCGTATTGGCCCGCGAACTTCCGTTGCCCATGCTCGTCACGAAACCACGCAGAGCGCAGCATGAAGACAGTTTGCATTTCCGGCGTCGGTTCTGCCGCCGCCGAGACCAGCGCGGTCGAAGCCTTCTGCGGCGGCATCACCTGCCGACCTTGCCGGATCGCATCGGGCATCGTCTTAAGCTCTGCGAAAGCGAAGGTGGGGATCTCCTTCCGCAGCTTTTCGAGGCTGGGATGACTGCCCGTCTTCTGAAGCTTGGTGATGATGTCGGCGATCGCATTGCCGACGCCCGGGATCTCCGTAAGACGATCCTCGGCGATGAGCACGTCCAGCGGGACGGCAAGAGCCGCCAGGCTGTCGGCGGCCCGAGAGTAGGCTTTCGCCCTGTGGGGATTGCCGCCTCGCAAGGCGGTGCGCTGCGCGTCCTCTCGCAGGAATCATTGCGCGCGCGACTTCGTCAGCGAGTGCTCGGTGATGCGCTGCCAGTTTGGCGAACAGCGCCTTCTTTGCCGCGTTGGTCGCGAGCTTGCTGATTAGTTCGCACTCTTCCGCCTCGACACTGGCAGATGATCCGGAAGTGACTTATCGAGTAGGCCGGCGACCAGCACGGCGAGCGCTGCGTCTTCGATGGCCCCCTCGGCGTATTCGACCCTATCCCACTCGAAATGGAATACCGCCGAAGCGATGGTCGATCGTCGTCGGGCGCATTGCGATCATGCGGGCGTAGTGCGCGCGCAACTGATCCATGGCGCCATCAAACGCCTCTTGCGCCGCTGCTAAGCCCGACTGCTCGTTAGCGTCGGCTATAGCTGCATTGTACGCGCTGCGCGCCTCCTCGCCGCGCAGACACGCGTCCCGATAGGTCCCGGGCGGGTATGACCAGCGGGCGATCTCAACCAGGCGGCCCGTTTCATCGTTCGCGGCATCCCGAAGCCGCGATATTTCGACGAACCGGCTCCCCAGGTCGATCAGCTCGGCATCTGGACTGGCCAAGGAAACAGTTGTTGCGGTAGTCGGCGCCGCTGCGGCATCAGCCGATCAATACACACCTAAGCTGTTGAAAACAATACAATTAATCTAAGCTACCGAAATTAGCCCACAGTCCAGCCCACAAACACGAACGGCCCCGACGCGGCGCGCCGAGGCCGCCATTCCAGACTCCCGGTCGAGCGCGCCACCTGCCTCCGGGAGCAATGAAGGGACTCATTGGCCCGACCACTTGTTCCTGAGGATGGCGATGCCGCACAACAACGATAGCGGCCCTGGCGCGGGGAACGCCAAGGCCGTTTAAACTCCCGGTCGGGGGCAACCTATCGCGGGAGCCTGTGTAAGATTCCCGACATTGCCACTTGTTCCTGCTCCTCTCGCAACATCACAGTGCGTAACAAGAAGTGCCCTTCGGCCGATCACCGAGGCCACAGGTTCTGCGGTTGACTCTGCGCTGGGGATTTCAGGGCCCCCGGTTCAGGAAGGAAACGCCGCCGGGTGTGTATTTTTGAGACCGGCGGCGTCTTTTCTTGGGACTATTTCGATGATCCACACGGCTTTCGTGAAGTTGGGCAGCAAAGACCGTAGTTGCCCGCCCTTCAAAAACTCGATTCCGAAATCTTTAATAAATTCGGACCAGCTTCCTTCCGCGACAGGGAGGTGTGTCATGCGTAATCATGACTTCGTGTCCGATGGGTTCCTCGCGCTAATCGCGACCTGCCTTGTGCTGTTGTGCTCGGGCCTGCTCGTTGTCGCATTTAGCTAGTCTGACCTTGGCGCCCTCATCGTTCCGGATACTCCTAGGGGACCGCTTGGGGACACCCCCGCGCAGAGCACAAGCATGCCGCATTTTCATCACGCAAAAACGGCTGGCCTGCTCATCCAGCATTCATGTTCAACTTCCTACAGTGTGGGGTGCCTTAGATTCCACGAGAGGAAACCATGAAGCTTAAATTTGCACTTGTTGGACTTGCTGCGCTCGGCAGCCTTGCTGCGGCAGGAAGCGCGTCAGCGATGCCGCTCGCGACACTTTCTCCCGCTTCAAACATCGAGAACGTCGCCGTAGTCTGCGGCCCGAACGGCTGTGTCCGCACGGCGCCCGTCTACAGGCCGTACGGCTACGGTTACGGCTATCGTGGCTACGGCGTCCGTCGCTACGGATACGTGCACAGGGGCTACGGTTATCATAGGGGTTACGGCGATCACGGCGGTTATCGCCGCTGGTGATTTCGCGCAAAAGCCCGTCGGTAGGATCATCCGGCGGGCAGATTGATCTGCATCACTCGCGTGTGTGACCGCCCTGCTACCGCAGTGTTGCTGGGATCGCAGGGCCAGCTGGAAGACCGCCGCCGGGATGCTGCATTCAAGCCCGGCGGCGTACTTTTTGATCAGATCCAGGCCGCCGCCCGCGCTCACCGTCTGGGCCGGCTTCTGATTAATGGAACAGCAACGTCGTTTGCATAAGATGCAGCCCACTCGCTGCGGGACGCTCGAAAATGACCGAGTACGTCATCAGGGAAGTTGGCCTTCGTCAGTGGCTCGTGTTTGCCGATCGGCGAAGCATCGCTTTTTGCGCCGACGAAGATGAGGCGGTGAAAGCCATGGCCGAACATAGCGCGCGCCACCGTCGAACACCGGAAACGATGGAAATTGAGCCAGGGGAAAACCCGCCGGCGTGAACCGGCGGGCGCCTCGCCTTCACGCTAGGCTAAGTTGACGGCTGCAGCGGCCATCATCTGCCGTAGCTGATAATGCCAGCCCTCCCGACCGATGCAGTCACTGTCGGGCCATTCCTCGCCCTTGTCTTCGTACTGCTTCACGTACTCGAGAACCGCAGCAACGCCGCCCAATGTCGTCGGAATTGTCCAGGCCAGATCCCAACCTGCATCGGCCTCCGCATGGCAGCATGCTCCTTGATGGTCGTCGGCCTGCCAATAGGCCTCAGAGCGATATTCGGTGGCGTCGGTCGCCGTGATGGCTGCATTGTGGTCCGCGTCCGCCTGCTGGTGTTTTGCGATGGCCTCCAAAGCCGGATCAGTGCCCTGCGGTGATCGCCCTCCTCGATTCGACGCTGAGGCGGCAACCGGGTTACCAGCAAGCAATATGAGATCGAACGCGACGGACCATGCGACGATCTGCTTCTCGTCGCGCAGGCGATACTGCGCCTTGGCGTCGCCCAAGGCCGCCCCCTCAAAAGCCATGGAGGCCATCGATTTTACAGCAAGTTCGGAGAGATCTCTGGCCCGCACTAAACCGATGCCATGCTGCGCATCTCGATAGCACTTTTGAGCCATCTCATAGTGCTCAAGCTTGGGTGTAAGCTCGAGATCATCCGCCAGCCGCTTAGCCCGACGCGACCATTTTCGATATGCCCGCGGAGCGCTTGGGCTGGGGTTCTTGGCATTGGTTAGTTCGTTTTGCCGGCGCCCGTCATGAACGCTTGTTTAGACTGCGTCAGCATTACGCTTACAAATTCTCCGTGGCCTCATCGGTCGATGGCTTCAAGAAGCAGGCACCAGAGCTAGAGCAAGGGATAGCGGCAACGGCGTTCTATGAACTGACGTTCAACCCAGCCACTCGAATGGATGTCAATTCGACGGACTCTCGCTATCCTAATCCAGCCATGGAATGGATCATGAAAAAGCTAGGCGGCCCCTCGACTGAAAAGGACGCCGCCACTTGACCAATCGCTAGCGATAACTGCGCATCGCGGTCGCGAACTCTAGCGGCTTCACTCGGCGCGAGATATTCGCGATCATTGGCGCATGCCCTAGCGCCGCAAGCCCGCTCGTCATCTCCGCTACTGTCCGGCCCCGTCGATCGCAACGGCGGAAGACGGTGCTCATGTTCTGCGTCGGGTGCCAGCACAACGGCCGGCTGAAGCTCGCCGATCTGCCTGGATTGGGACTCGCCTGAAAACTCGGCGCACATCAGGTGCAGCGCTTGCGGTCGTTCCCGCTATCGCTAGGCTCATTAGGAACTTGAAGCGTTGTTGAGCCGTTTGGAGATTGCAAGACAAACGAGCATGACGCACGGTTCAGCCATCGCAACGAGATGTACAAAGAGCCGATCATTGACGAGTTAAGGCAGATTGAATTCGCGACAGTCGAAGGAGAAAGGCGGCTGGCGGAGAAAGAAGCGCAGCTCATCGAATGTAGGCGGCTGAATGAGGACACGAGCAAGATTGAAGCCGAGCTTGCGGTAATGCGCGAAGTACAGCTTGATCGCGAGAGGCTTCGCCAGCGCCTGCTTTCTCTTCTGCACCCCTAGATCCAGATGCCTTCTATGATCTAACAGGACAAGGCGACGCCGGCTGAGTATTGGGCTGACGTGGAGTACGCCGCAGGCCGGCAAGACCTGTTCGCGTGACCGGGGTCAGAGAAACCCCAGCGGTCGCGTCGCTGGGGTTCGTGGCTCCATGGTGTCCGATGCCTCGGGGGAAAGCATGCGGACCTGCCGATAACCGCCCTCGCGCTTGCCTGTTCCTAATCATCCCGGAAGGATGGGTTGTTAGCCTCATCAGCGACAGCTCGCCGCAGAATACGTCCTAGCGCTCAACATGGAGCCCGGAGAAGTGCGCCGGCATTGGGTGTCCTGAAGTAAAGAGACGGCCCCAGCGCTTGGGAGCACGCTGGGGCCATCGGCTTTCCACGCACACTGTCCGAATGCGGTTTGGTCGGCGGGATGGTGAGAGCTGCATTCGGATGACAGACGAACAAGCTTCGGCTACGTTCGTTCCTAGCAGCCATAGAAAAGGCCCCAGCACCTTTGGGGGCCTTAAGGCCGGCGCTGAGGCCAGCGGGATGGTCGGGTGCGGACCCGACGAACCAACGTTAGCACGCCCTTATGCAATTGCCACTTTCTCCAAGATTCTGTCGGCAGGAACCGTGATAACATCTCGGCACGGGAGCCCAAAATGAAGGACATGCAGGCGCACTTACAGAAGCTTCGCGTCGAAGCGGAGGAGTGCGAGCTGATCAGCAAGCTGGCGACCAATCCGACAGAAAGAACTGTTTGCCAAGCTGGCGGCCCACCACCGGGAGCTAGAGCATTTTCCACATGATGTGGATCATCTGGTGTATCCAGCATGCCTAAAGTAGTTGGCACACATCTGCGGCGCAAACGACTTGACGAGTTTGCCGATGAGTTTGAGCAGGGCTTGGACCGTGCGGGTGGCGCCTTTGCGCAGCGCAGCTTTCAACCGGGAGAAGGCCTGTTCGATTGGATTGAGGTCGGGCGAGTAGGCCGGCAGATAACGCACGCGGGCGCCGACAGCCTCGATCGCCTCGCGGACACCGGCGATCTTGTGAGTGCGCAAGTTGTCCATGAAGACGATGTCGCCCTTGCGCAAGGTCGGCGCCAGGACTTGCTCGACATAAGCCAGGAACGAGGGCCCATCCATTGCACCGTCGATGACATAGGGCGCCGTGAGGCCATCGATGCGCAGCGCGGCGACAAGCGTCAGCGTCTTCCAGTGACCATGGGGCACGCCAGAGACGAGGCGCTCACCGCGAGGAGAGCGCCCATAGTGCCGGACCATCTTCGTCGTGACCGCAGTCTCGTCGATAAAGATGAGGCGCGGTGCACGCAGCTTGGGCTGCTCGGCTTTCAGCGCGGCACGCTCGGCAGCGACGTCAGGTCGATCCTGCTCGGCGGCGTGCAGTGTTTTTTTTGAAGGTGATGCTGTGACGGTCGAAGAAACGCCAGATCGAACCGATGCCGGCCTTTTGCTTTCTCTGAGAGCGCAGACGCGCGCGGATCTCCTCGAGCGTCAGGTCCGGCTCCGCGGCGATCAGCTCGATCAGCCACTGCTTGTGCTGCTCCAACGGCGAGCGGCTGTGCCCGGTGCCGGGCTTGGCCTCAACGTTTCCGGTCTTCCTCCAACGATCCATCCATCGGATCGTAGTCGAAGCGCCGAGATTGAGAATGCGCGCAGCCTCACGTGCGCTTTCGCCGGACTCAACAAGCTCAACCGCACGCACCCTGAGGTCCTTGGAGTATCCCTTCGCCATCGCATGCCCCGCATGTTGTCGCGGGCAACACCGAATCTGATTTGCGTGCCCGTGGGAATCCCCTTTGACTGTTCCGATTCACCTCAACTGGAAACCGCTCTAGCTGATGAGGTTGAGCGGACCATGAAGGCCTCGACCTAGGAAGTCCGCTAACCAGCGACGCGGGAGATTAAGGCCACCTCCGCAAGCGGCCTTGCATGGCTCCATTCCTACAGTGGGACAATTTCCCGTAGCATCCCGGTGCAAGGACCGCACATCGATTTGCTATCCCCTGCGTATGCCAAGCACCTTCACCCACAGGGGCGTCACGTTCGAGGTAAAACGCCTATATGATGATCAGTTCGAGATCATCATTGAGATCGGCGGAGAAACGACCCGCCATACCGTGCGCACACGATTGGCAGAACTAGCAAAGCGCCGGGCCGAGATGCTGATCGATCGTAAGCTGAAAACGAAAATTAGGCCTGTGTAGGCTGCCCCAATTGGCGGCCTCTAACAGAAAACGGCCCCAGCAAGTGTCCTGTCTGGACGGCGTAATAAGGAAGGGCCCAGCGGTGAAGCTGGGGCCAGTGTGTAGCTGGGCGTCTCGGTGCCTGTAGCGGTGCGGCACTGAACAGGGCGACCAATGCCAATGCTTGCGCTTCGTTCCTACTCATAAAAGAGACCCCAGCATCCGGATCATGCTGGGGCCAAGCTGGATCGCCGAGCCGCTCGCCAGGAAGCAACGGTCGTCGTTCTAGGGCTGAAAAAATACGAAATGAAAATTAGCTGCCCTGTTGCTCGGATCATCCCAAACGACGCTCCGGTCCGAAAATAAACCATGTGAATCCCGGCGAGACAATTTCCGCTTTTTCCCGAGACTTGACGCCGTCGTCGATGGGAGTTTGAATTAACTCCTCGGTCCTCTCCAGGCCGAGAACCCGAGGCCCCGGAGAAGCGCCACATCGGGGCCTCTGCTGCGGATTCGCAAAACCGGCAACACATACCCATGTGCCGGTCATGCCTAAATTCGAGTTCTACCTGCCGACCGTTGGAAAGTTGGTTCCGGCCGGCCCGGAGTGGTTCCACGAGATCAAGTACGATGGCTACGGCCTGCGCGTCGAGCGCGACGGAGACCGCGTCCGGCTGATCACGAAGGGCGGCCATGACTGGACGAAGCGCTTCCCTTGGATTGTGAAGGCCGCGCTGAAGAACCGCCAGAAGCAGTTCGTGATTGACGGTGAGGCCATCGTCCTAGGCGAATCCGCAGCTTATGAGGCTTGGAACCGCCTCCTTTATGGCGACTTCACCTTTTCCCGTGCAGCATCAGCAGCATCGATGCCAGCCTGCTTCAGCCGATCGACGGCCTCTGTGCCGACGTCGCCGAGCTCGGCCTTCAACGTATCGGAGGCTTCGCGTAGGCTTTGCGATACCGCGTCGGCGCGCGTGTTCAAATCAGCCTTGATATCGTCGCTGAGCTCGCCCACCCATTCGTTCTCGAGATCGAAAGTCCGGAACGCACCCGCGATGGCCGCACCGATTGCCAAGCCCACGGCGCCAAGGACGAGCGGTTGCCGGTCAAGCACGTCGGCCAACGATGATTGCGCTTTCGTGAGAGCTTCTTTTCCAGGCATGCCGAGGTTCTCGCGCGCATAGGCGATACCTTCGTCGAACCGGCCCTTGATCTCGTCGGCCGCTCCCGACATGGCGTCTGAAGCCGCGCTACTGGCCTCGCGTACGGTTTCACCGAAGCCCGTAGCGTCGTCGTGATCCGTTTCAGGCGCGGTCGGTGGCGCGGCGGTCCGTTGGAGCTCGGAGGCGGCCGCGCGAACATTGCGCACGCCGAGATCGACGATCGGCGAAGCCGCCGCGGTCGCCGATCGCGCCGCGCTCTTCAGCTTCTCGTCGCCAGCCAACAGCCAGAACGCACCGCCTCCGATAAGTGCTGCGGCGAGGGGATTTTCCCGCACCGCGGTCACCAGACTGTCGAAAAAGCCCGCCTGCGTGCTGCTCATCTCACCATCCCCTTCACGGTGTCCTTGTCCTTATCGAGTTGCCGAATGGTCTCCCGTGGCACCAGGTTGCGGGCATCTAGCCGGTTGATGCCGATCGCGAACAGTACGGCCGCGATCATCACGGCCATGATCGCCGACGTCAAATAGGAGAGCGGCTGTGACCACCCTGCCCCAATCATTGCCGCCGATAAGGCGAACAGCGCCATCACCAGGGCTGGGATCACAAGGACGGCGCCGCCAACGATGAAGACCAGCGCGCCGCCGACCTTCTGAACTTTTTCGCCGAATTCGGCCTTGGCGAGATCCACCTCGTTCTGGAACAGCTTGGCGAACTGCGACAGCGCATCGCCGAGCAATGTCGAGATGGTTCGAAGATCGTTCTGACTCGTTTTGATATCGTTCTGGATGCTCATGACACGTTGCTTTGCTGCGAGGATGACGATTGTTCGCGCCGTTTCGAGGATGAAGACCGCCCGCCCGACGCCCTCAGGAAACGGACTGCCGCGAAACCGGCAAGGACCGAGATCCCCAGAAACGCGGCCGGCTGCCGCTTCGCAAAATCGGTGGCGCCGTCGACGAGGTCGCGGAAGCTTCCGTCACGGATTTTATCGGCCGCGTCATCGACATATTCGGCGGCGAAAGTCATGCCACGGGCGGCGAACGGCGCATCGCTCTCGAAGGCGCGCGCCGCTTCGCGAATGTTACCGGCAAGGCGTGCCATGAAGTTCGCGCCCGACCGCTGCTTGTCGCGCGCCTGGCCCTCGATCTGGTCCACCGTTCCGGAAGCCACGTCTTTGGCGGCATCAGCCGCCTCCTTGAACTTGTCGTTGGCGACATCGGTCGACGCTCGGACGGCATCGCCGGCGCGCTGCTTCACCTCGGCGCCGGCATCGGCCATCTGCTCCTTGAGGGTCTGCGAGGGGTCGGTATTCCGGTTCTGCGTGGAATTCGTCTCTTTACTCAGGTCCACATCGCTCATGATCGTTCTTTCAGGTGTTCGGGTTTGGGGAAGGACTGAAGGCCGCCCTGACGACGTCGTCGGCAGCCTCTTTGAGCCTGTCGGCCACGTTTTCCGTCATCCGGCCGGCATGCCCCCCGAGATCGGCCTCGCCGACGCTTCGCGCCGCCGCGTCGGCCGCTGACATCGTCGCGTCCTTGGCCGCCTCGAAACCGGATTGTGCAGCCTCGCCCGCCGCTCGTTTCACGCTGTTGCTCGCCGGGCCCACCGCCTTGGCTTCGGCGCTGGTTTCGGGAAGAGCCGCGGCAAGGATGGCGCCGATCGCGATCCCAAGACCGCCGATCAAGGCGGCATTGTCGCCAATGACCTGACGGGCCTTCGCAGGCACCGTGGCCGCCGCGTTCTTGGCCGCGCCCGCTCTGTCCTTCACGGCATCCATGCCGCTCTTGAGCGTATCGCCGACGGTGCCGGCGGCCTGCGCCGCTCGCCTGCCAAGGTCGTCGGCCAGGGCGGCGGCGGCATCTTGCGCATCGCCAGCCATATCGCCGGCCTGGTTTTGAGCCGAAGTCAGCCGGTTTCTCACGTCGCTGCTCAGCGCGTCGGCCCGGTCGGCGGCCTGATCCAGCATCTCTCCCGCCTTCTCCATCACCGGTGCAGCCGCTTCCGTGGCCCGGTCGCGCACCGTCTTCGAGGTCAGGGCAAGGCCAGCCCCGATCATCAGAAGGGGCACTGGAAAACCGCGCGCCAGGCGCAGAAGCGGGATTGCGACCGCAGTCCCCGCAGCGACCGCCTGCATCGGATTATCCATCGCTTGTTGCTTCAGCGCCTCGACCCAACTCTGGGTCTTGTTGCTGATGTAATCGGAGACTTCCGATCTGATGTGTTGCGGCGAGACCTTGTGGCGGAGGTCGTCAGCGGTATCCGATATCCGCTCCCTCAACCTATCGACCGTCACCGCGAGTTCGGCACGGCTGCGCTCGGACTGCCGCCTCAGCTCCTCCACTGATCGCGTCATGGCTTTACCCTCTTGGATTTTACCCTCTTGGATTTTTTGGTCGGTTCTTTTGGGACGAACTCAAGCTTTGTTGAATCGTTCCTCAGCAGGCCCTGCGGCAAACAGCGTCCAGACTTTGGTCTAGGCTCAACAGTCCACGCGCCGGCCGAAGCGCTTGAAGCAAGCGACAGGAACGGGCCGACAAGCCGGTTCGTTGCTTTCAATGGACCGGCTCCTGCTTCGCTTCATGTCCGTCACGCCCAGATATCCCCTGTGGGCGCGGTACCTTTTGAGCCTCGGGCTCGTCGGGCTGGCATTTGTCGCCAAGCTCCTGCTGGACGATCAGTTGAGACCCTATCCGCTGGTGCTGTTCATCCCGGCCATTTTCCTGGCCTCTGTCATCTTCGATCGCGGTTCAGGCTTTCTGGCCACCGGCGCGAGCGCGGCGCTGGCGGCGCGATATTTTATCCCTCCGCCGCCGAGCGCCGCGATCCTGCCGCTCCTCATCTTCCTGGCGAGCGGGCTATGTCTTGCAGGGGTAACGGAAGCCTTGCGCGCAGCGCTCCAGAAGCACTCGGAGGCGAAGGCCTACGCGGACGTTCTCATGATGGAGTTGGCTCACCGGACCAGGAACGACCTCGCGACCATCATGTCGATCCTCCGTTTGCAGGCGCGGTCGGACCCTAATGCCGACGTGCAGGCGGCGATTACGTCCGCGCTGGCGCGGATCGAGGTCGTCGCGAAGATCCATGATCGCCTGCGCGACACGCCGGTTGTTTATCATGCGGGCTGGCCTGCAAATCCTCGCACGTTGTGGACGTGAACATGTTCGCCGCGCGCAATGTGCGCCGTCGCCGAACCGATCGGCACACCGTATTTGACGATCCTTTCGTCTAGCCCGATGCCGCAGCGGGCGATCTTGTGGCCAAGCGAGATCGTGATCGCGAGCGTTACCGCCACGCCATCGACAACTATGGTCTCCCCTGCAGCGACCTTGCCGCGTGCGACCAGCACATTGTCGGCGCTGGAAAGCAGCAGGAGCCGCGAGTCGCTCTGTTCAGGCTTGGCGTTCGCGCGCCACCCCCGTCATTAGGAACAAGCCTCAATCGACCCTCCCTTTCGATCGTGGATCTGCATGACCCTTGCACCCGCGTCAGTCGCTGCCTCGCTCGTAGGACCGCGACCGAATGGCGATAACCGAAACGACGGTGATCGCGCAGCAAGCCATCAGATAGGCAACGACCCACGTCGGCTTGCCATGCCGGCGGCCACGAGCGCCGATGCCACGAACGGTGTCGGACCGGCGATCAGGAGAGCATTCAGTTCACGCGCCGGCGCGATGCCAGAGAAACGGTAGCGGGTCGGGAACAGGTTGGCGAGGAACGCGCCCTGCGCGCTGGCAAGCCCGCTATAGCCGATGCCGAAGCCGATGCTCAGAGCCAGCGTCGCCAGCACCACATTCTTCGTGCCGAGTATCGCGAACATTGGGAACGCGTACAACGTTGTGAAAACGCCGCCGAAGAGATAGACTCGCGCATGGCCGACGCGGTCGGCGAGCGCACCAACAGGCGGCGTCAGCACGATGCCGGTCAGCGTCGCGATGATAACAGCCGTCAGCGCGTCCGTCCGGGCCATGCCCAGCGTGTTGGTCATGTAGCTCAGGCTGAACGCGCTGAGGATATACGCGTTCGCGTTGTGCCCAGTGATCGAAAGGAAGCCGCACACGACCTCTCGCGGGCTATTGCGGATAAGTTCGCCGACTGGCACCCGCGCTTCGCGGCGGTGGGCGGCGGCACGCTCCATCGCCTCGACATATTCAGGCGTCTCGTCGAGGTTCTGGCGAATGTAGAGCGCGACGCCAATGAGGAGTGCCGAGACGAGGAACGGCACGCGCCACGCCCAGCCGAACAGGGTTTCTTCAGGCAGATAGGCAACGAGAAGGAAGAGCAGCGTCGCAAACATGATGCCGACGACAGTCGCCGACGACAGATAGGCAGTGAAATACGCCTTGCGATGAGCGGGGACGTATTCGGAGACGAGCGTCACGGCTCCCGCATATTCCGCACCAGCGCCGAAACCCTGCAGCAGGCGACAAATGACCAAGAAGATGGGAGCTAACACCCCAATCTGCGCATAGGTTGGCAAGATACCCATCGCGACGGTGGACAGGCCCATCAGCGAGACCGTGAAGATGAGCGCGGGCTTACGCCCGGAGCGATCGCCGAAATGCGAAATCAGGATGCCGCCGAGCGGCCGGCTGAAGAAGCCGGCGGCGAACGTCGCAAACGCCGCCAGCGCTCCCGCCGAGGCGGAGAACTGCGGGAAGAACAGTTTGTTGATGAACAAGCCCGACGCGGCGCCGTAAAGCGCATAGTCGAACCACTCGATAATCGTGCCGATGGTCGCTGCAGTCACGGCGCGTCTGATGTTGGCGCGCTCGGCGGGCGCCTTGTCTACCGCGATGGACATCGTCATGGGTGTTTCCTCAAATATGTTTTTCTTTGGATCGATCGGGTCTTGCTCGGCACCGGTCTCAAGGAATCGGATCCGGCATCGGCACCTCGAAGCGCCTCGTGTGGATCGGCGCGGCTTTTGACCCCGACCGGCGCCCAACATTGACTCCGCCTGATATGCAGTAAGTGCCTGGATCCATTTCGAATTGGAGCAGTGAGCCGGGGTCAATGTTTGGAAGCCGAAAGGGGGCAATATGCGGAGCCGCGACACAGTCGGCACAAACTAGGTCGCTCGGCGCCGACAATGCACGTCGTTATTCGCGCTGCTAATAAGACCCGTGAGAAGCAAGTGATCGACCATACGAACCGCGTCCCCTATTCAATTGACGCCCAGCTATCTGACGGAATCGGTGCCAAGGCGGAACCCCTCCCGCATCGACCGTCGACACACGTTGGAATACGCTCCTCCGCCAACTCGTGACATCAGTCGAGGGATCGCCCTCGCGTCTCGGGTACGAAGCATACTGCGACAATAAACGCGAAACCGGACACGACCACCGGGTACCAGAGACCGAAGTATAGATTTCCCGAGTACACATTCATCGCTGAGACGACGAACGATAGCATGCCTCCCACCCAGCCGGCGCCCACATGAAAGGGAAACGAGAGCGACGTATATCTGATGCGCGCTGGGAACAGTTCGACCATGAAGGCGGCCATTGGGCCGTACACCATCGCCAGATAGAGCACGAGCACGAATAGCAGCGCAAATACTGCTGGTCGATTCATGGTTGAAAGATCCGCGGATGACGGCCATCCAGCAGAGACCAACGCCTGCTTAAGCGCATCGGGATTGTAACCCACCACGACGCGATCCCCGATGCGGATCGTCGTCTCTGCGCCCGGCTCCGCCTCCATGGATCGGTATTGAACGCCGAGGTCCGTCAAGAATCCCGTCACTTTGTCGCATTCGGTGGTGGCTTCCGCGAACAAACGAAAATTGCATTCACGGGCGGTGACCACGATATCCGCATCCGCGAGGAAGCGTTCCAGGGCTGGATTGGCATAGTGCGTCAGGCCCTTGAAGATAGGCTGGGTGGTTAGAGCTGCAAGCAAGCATGCGAGCGCCATGATGGGTTTGCGTCCGATGCGATCCGACAGCCAACCGAAGAAGATGTACAGCGGCGTGACGATCACCAAGGCAGGTCCCATTAGCAGTTGCACCTGCTCCATCGGCACTTTCAGCGTCTTGTTGAGAAAGAACATCGAATAGAAATGTCCGGTACCGAAGATCGCGCCGAGGCCAGCGGCGACAATAAAGAGCAAGACGACGTACTTGAGATTCGCCGCGCGCGTGAAACTCTCTAGCACCGGCGCCTTGGAAGTCGCTCCAGCAACTTTCATTTTCAGGAATGTGGGCGACTCGTGCAGTTTGGCCCGGAAATAGACGGACACCACCAGCAGCAAGAACGAGAGTAGGAAAGGCATACGCCAGCCCCAGTCACGAAACTGCGTATCGGAGAGCATCAGCTTCAATCCGAATACCATAATGATGGAGCTTAGGAGCCCCAACGTGGCGGTCGTCTGAAGCGAACTAGTGTACGCGCCACGCCGATGTGTAGGGGAATGTTCTGCAACATACGTCACAGCGCCACCGACCTCACCGCCAAGTGCGAGTCCTTGAAGCAGACGACAGGCTACGAGGCCGTAGGTCGCTGCAATTCCGATCTGATCATAAGTCGGAAGCAACCCCACCCCCACAGTGGCGATGCCCATCAGGAGGATGGTTACGAGAAACGTTTTCTTGCGTCCGACCATGTCGCCGAGACGGCCGAAAAGCAGAGCGCCTACCGGACGAATGAGAAAACCAGCGCCGAATGTGGCAAGGCTCGCGAGGAATGCAGCTGTGTCGTTGCCCTTAGGAAAGAATAGATGACTGAGCTGAACTGCGAGCGCAGCGTAAATATAGAAGTCGTACCATTCCAGAAGCGCCCCGAACGACGATGCCAGTACGACCTTCTTCTCCTCAGCCGTCATCACAGAACTCGAGCGAGTGGTGCTCATACCCTGAAGCATTTCCGTCATCTGTCCCCTCACCTCTATTTGTTAAAGCAGCAACAAGGTCGGAATGCCGTCTTACGGTCGTCAACCCTTTCTCAACTCACCGATCACAGCTTGAATCCTAGACTTCCAGGTTTCTTGGCATCGACCAACGACAAGGTCTCAGGCAGATCCAAAACGGCTGCGTACTTCTCCGCCATGTCGAACAAGTTTGCGTCGTGTGGCCCGATTGCGCGGTCACCGACACAGTCTCGAACAACGAGTGGAAGAAAGCCCAGCGACATAGCATCGACGACACTTGCCCGAACGCAGCCGCTGGTGACACAACCAGCGACGACCAGCGTGCGAACAGCACGCTGTGTCAGCCAAGGCGCCAGGCCAGTTGCGAAGAATGCAGATGGCACGGTCTTGCGGACCACCAACTCACCTGGCTGCGGAGCCAGCTGCGGCACGATCGCACTGCTGGGCGCGTTCTCCTTCAAGGCGAGCAGCCCCGGCACTTTCATTGCGAAGACGTTGCGGTCGCCGTCATCGTTGGCGAACACAATTCTGGAATGAGCGATTGGCCAGCGACGCCGGCGCGCTTCGCTCAACAAGCCGATCGTCTTCTCCATGGCGGCCGCAATGTTGCCGCCACCAAACTCGCCAGGATCGAGAAATCCGTTGACGAAGTCGACGATCAGCAATCCAAACGGAGCGCCTAGATCGAGACTTTTACCGAATCCCTGCCGACGATACGTAAGTGCTTCGTCGGTCATTCGGCGGCCTCACGGACGGGACCTCCGTCAAGAACCTTCCCTCCGCGGACAACTTCCTCCCCGTCCAGCGCAATCGTGCAATTGCGCATGGGAATGTCGATGTGGCAGGCGGTAGTCCGGCTGCCACCTGCCTCGTTGTTGGGTCCGAACGAGAACAGGAAGTTGCCTTCGAAAGCACGTGCGTCCATACCGATCGTGGCCTCCCGATCATAGAGACCCAGGGTCGACCACTTCGCTCTGGGCTGTAGGCCCCAACCAATATGTGACATTGCATACGCGTCCCGATCCTCGTACGACGCCATATACTCGCTCAGGATCTCGGCATCGACGCCGCCATCGATCGAGGTGACGAACCCCTTCTCGATCTTGAAGTGAATGCGATCTTGAACGTACGACTTCATCGGAAGAAGGATGTCGCCTCGCTCCATGACGATCGTTCCATCAGCCTCGCCTTCATTCGCCCACGTCAGAGCAAAGCCGCTCGGCCAATGATCCCATCGACCGGGCTCGTCGACGAAGCCGTACTCACTGATTGCCGGAAACTGGCCGAGCTTAAAGCGCACGTCGGTCCCTGCGGGTGACGTGACGTGCATCTCTTTCGCTTTGCTTAGTTTGGCACTCGCGGCCATGACGCGCGCGCGCTCGGCCAGCGTGGGCACCATTCGAACCAAGACTTCGGGAGGCTCGACGGCAAGAAGGATCTTCGTGCCCGACTTTAGGATCTCGTGCTGCTCCGGGGAGAACAGGAGGGTCATGAGATCAAGCACAAGGTCGCTCGCCTTCAGCGCCGCGATGGCCGCCCCGTTTCCCGTGAGCGGCGTCGTCCCGAGGTAGGCCAGCGAATCGCGACTCAGAGCCTTCTCGCCGTTGACTGGAAGCAAATCCAGCCGATTGACAATGGCACCCATCGATGCCGCAGCCAAAATCGCTGTCGACAAGGTCTGTGGGTGCGTCGAAGAGCTGGTGAGGACCGTGACGAGCTGACGCGGCTGCAGCTTGGAAAGTGTGAGGACCTGCTTCCAGGCCTGTATCATATCATGATCACTGACCGACATCTTCATTCTCCTTGCTGGTTGCGGCGTCGAGGCGGGCGCCAAGGAAATTCTCGAAAGCAGCGTAGAATCCCTCTTCATTGTCCCAAGGGATCATGTGCCCGGCATCGCGCACACGCGTCACCGAGGCATCCGGTACGAGCCGACGAATTTCGGAGATGTCTTCGTCGCGAATGACGTCGCCGCGTCCTGCAGCGATCAGTAAGACCGGAACAGTCGTTCGTTCGAGGTCTGCATGAATGTCGTCCTTGTGAAAGCTATCAAAGCTCTCCCTAACGGCGCGCTCGTCGCAGGAGTGCAACCACTCGGCACGCAGCTGCAGCTGATCATCCGTCCAGGTCGGACAGAAGGCTCGCATCGCCTCTGCGTCGCATCCCTGTTGTGCCAGGCGGATGGAGTCGACATACCAATCCAGCTTCGCCGGGTAGCCGCGTCGGCCGGGCCCTGAGACAGGCGGATCCACAAGGACAAGTCTGGCCAGTCCAGGCAATCCTGCTCGTGCAGCACGAATGGCGATCCGGGCCCCCATCGAGTGACCGACCACCGAATACCGTACCAGCTTCAAGGCCTCTGCCAGTCCGACCAGATCGGCGGCCTGCGCATCCAGGCTGTAGTCGAGTGAGGACCCGCACTCCGACAGCCCCCTGCCCCGAATATCGAGAATGTAAGTCTCGAACTCGCGGCCAAATCGCTCACCCACAAAGCCCCAAGTAACAGCTGGGCTGGTGATTCCGGGCAAAATGATTATAGGATCGCGCCCCGTTCGGGCATGTCCGAACAGCAGGTAGTGGTGCCTGATCCCGTTTGCCTGGACGTTGGCGCCCCGCCGGAATGTGCTCATTCGGCGACCTGCAGCTTTGCGGCGTTAGCGGACGATGCCTTCTTGCCAAAAGCGCCCGAAAGAAGTGCGCCGGCACCGGGGACCCGCGTGTCCAACCCAAGGGCCGTCAGCATCGCGTATGTCGTCGCGACGGCGGCAGTAATGACAGGCTTGCCGGTTCTTGCCTCAACCTCGGCGATCGAGGGCAAGGACGGCATTTGCACGCATGCCGACAACACGATCGCGTCGGCATCCTTTAGATCCATGCCAGCCACAATCTTCGGCAGGTTTGCCGGGTCATGCCGCCCGACCATGATGTTGTCGGGAATCTCAAGCGCTCGGGAATCGATCACCTTGACGCCTTCGTGCTCGATATAGTCGATGACGAGCTGGGTTAGTGGCTTCATATATGGCGCGACGACGGCAATCCGGTTAGCGCCGATGACGTGCAGCGCGTCGACCAGGGCCCCGGCACTGGTGACGACCGGCGCTGGAGCGCCATTCTCCACTGTGCGACCATGGAGCCGCTCCTGCGATACTCTATGATACGATTTTCCCATGCTCATGATTGCCACCAGACAGGCGTAGCCAAGTACGTCGACGCGCGCGTCCGACAGCTCGAGTGCACAGCGGTCGGACTCACCGTCCATGGCGGCGAGCTCTTCTTTCTTAACCGTCTTCATGCGCATTCGGCTGGAATGGAAAGTGAAGCGGGTGCCGTGCGCGAGTGCATGCGCGCTTAGCATCGCTGGGATCTCAGTCTCCATGGTCGTGTTTGAGCTCGGAACGATTTGACCGATGCGATACACTTTTTGCATTCTCTGCCTCCCTATCGATCATGCCAATTTCAAGATGCGCTCGGCGTTGCGTGAACAGACTTGCGTGCGCACTTCGTCCGGCATCGGTGCATTCTCGATAAATTCCGCAGCAATCGCAGTCGACTCGTAGGGGTAGTCGACCGAAAACATCACGGCGTCGTTGCCCATTTCGGCAAGCGCGCATGAGAGTGCCGCCGGCGAGCAGACGCCCGACGTCGTGATGAAGATGTTACGGCCGAAATACTCGGAAGGCCTACGCGCCAACCGAACGCCATGCGAGTAAACGGCGAATCGACTGTCGAACCTCCACAGCAACATCGGCAGTCCTTCGCCCATATGGCCAAGTATGATCTTCAGACGCGGGAACCGGTCGAAGACGCCGCCGAACAACAGTCTGAGCGCATGGGTGGCGGTCTCGACACCCCACCCCCAAACGGCGCCATTCAGCTCAGGATGACCGTCATAGGCCTTCGGAATTGGGCTCGGGTCCGTCGGATGCAGGTACAGCGGGACATCGAGATGCTGCATCCGCTCCCAGAACGTGTCGTAGGCGGGCTGGTCGTAGTACACTCCGTTGGTGTGACCGTTTACCAATGCCCCCTTGAAGCCGAGCGATTCGACCGCACGCGTCAGTTCATTAGCGGCCGCCGCTGGAGAGTGCATCGACAACGACGCGAATCCGGAATACCGCGTCGGATGCCGTTGGATTTGTTGCGCCAGATAGTCGTTATTCTCAGCTGCCCGCCTGATAGCGAGATTTTCGTCTTTCTCGACTTGTATGCTCGGGCCGGTCTGCGACAGAACAACCCGGTCGATCCCCGCGCGATCCATCTCCCCCAATCGCAACTCGTCAAAATCCTTGAGTTGAGACGAGAGATTGGCTTGCGCCGACGGGTCCATATGCTTGGTGAAGACTTTCGAGTAGTCCTCGAAGCCTGGCGCCATGAAATGCTCTTCGAGAGCGATTTTACGGATTCTCTTTGGCATGGCCTTATTCCTTCCGGATCTCGAGCTTCCGCTCCCGCGTCGCGACGGAGGTCACGACCTGGAAGGCAACAACTCGTGCTGCCTTAGGGGCGTTATTTCACCAAGGGACAATCGCTTTCAGCGAGGGGCTTAAAGGCTTCAGCCGCGGGGATTGTCGCGAGAACTTTGTAGTAGTCCCACGGCGCCTTCGACTCCGACGGCTTCTTCACCTCGACGAGATACATGTCGTGGATCATCCGCCCATCTGGACGCACCGAGCCGGTCTGCGTGAAGGCATCCCGAACAGGCAGCGCTCGCATCTTCTCGGCCACCCCAATGCCGTCGTCAGTGCCGGCTTCCTTCACTGCCTTGAGATAGTGAAGCACGCCGGAATAGACGCCAGCCTGGGCCATTGTGGGCATTGCTTTGCGCTTCTTGTAGAACTTCTCAGCGAATGCTCGTGTTTGCTCATTCAAGTCCGAGTAGTAGCCCGTCACGAACGTGAGACCCTGAGCAACCTGGAGACCGAGACTGTGCACGTCAGTGATGAACGTGACCGGCGTAACGACTCGCTGGCCACCTTGCACGATCTGAAATTCGTTCGCTTGCTTGACGGCGTTGACGGTGTCGCCGCCGGCATTCGCCAAAGCGATGACCTTCGCTTTCGAGGCTTGAGCCTGCAGCAGGAAAGAAGAGAAGTCCGGCGTATTGAGTGGATGACGCGCTGCTCCCACCACCTTGCCACCCGCAGCCTTAACGGCCTTTGACGCTTCGGCTTCGAGCGAAAGGCCGAAAGCATAGTCGACCGTCAGGAAGTACCAGGTGTCGAAGCCCTTCTTGACCAGTGCGGAAGCTACACCGGCGGCGTTCGAGTAGTTGTCATAGGTCCACTGAAATCCGGTCGGCGAGCAAGCCTTCCCGGTGAGATCCATGGTGGCGGCCGTTGAGTAAATCGCGATTTTCTTCTTGGCTCTTGCGATCTCCTGAACGGCCAATGCTACGCCTGAGTTCGGGAAATCGATCACCATGTCGACGTGATCGACATCGAACCATCGGCGCGCCAGTTGTGAACCTACGTCGGCCTTGTTCTGATGATCCCCCGAGATGACCTTGATTGGCTTCCCGATCACGGTCGGGCCGAACTCCTCGACCGCGATCTCTGCGGCAGCGACCGACCCCTGCCCCCCGAGATCCGCATAGACCCCGCTAAGATCGTTGAGCACCCCGATGGTGATCGCGTCAGGTCCTGCCTTGGCCGGACCAAGGCCCAACATTAGTATGAGCGCAAGAGTCGATGATGCGAGTTTGTTCATGAACCGTCCTCCATTTTCCTCATGCGCCGCCAGATTTTTGTTTTTATTCTCAGGTGGCCCCTGAAATTGGCGGTACCGCGCGCGATAAAGGGATGTATACTGAGTAATTGAGCCGGCAGTCAATAGGCCTTCGGCTCAATTGCTGCCCGTCGACCGCTCAAAGAATGGAAGGAATGCACGTTGAAGAAGCAGTCACCCGCCAATTCCACGAAGTCAGAGGTCAAGGTGGAAATGGCGCGGATGCCCCTGGCATCGCGCCCGGGCTACCTGATCCGCCGCTTACATCAGATTCACTCGGCGATTTTTCTTGAGGAATGCCAGGAGTTTGGAATCACGCCCGTGCAGTACGGCCTGATCACGACCCTGCTCAACAATCCTGGAATAGATCAGGTCACGTTAGGTGGCGAAGTCGGCATAGACCGCACGAATGTAGCAGATGTTTTGAACCGCCTATCAGAACGCGGCCTGGTGCGGCGCGAAAGAAGCAAGACGGATCGCCGCTCGATGGTGGCCTTCCTGACCAAGGAGGGCGAGAGCGTCGCCGACCGAATGTACGACAGCATGCGCCGCGCCCAGGATCGCTTCCTCGCGCCGTTAAGGCCGGAGTACAGGGCCGCATTTCTTGCGATGGTGGCCGAGCTTATCGAGGGCAATAGCAAATATAGCCTGCCGGAGGCCTCCGCAGCGTCCGGTCGACGAAAGGCAACGGCCCGCGGAGACGAATAAGTCAGCGAGCCTGACATTACTCAGTATGCCTCGTAACTGTAGGTGCTATGACCCCTCGCGAGCGAGGCGGGGGCCGCCTTCCGGCGACCTATCTCCGTGAGAACAGACGCGCCTTGATGACCGACCAAATCAGGCCGAAACCACCGAGGGCTGCCGTCCCTTCAGATCTGAGAGGCGTTCCAGTGATGGTGGCTTCCAGATTCTGGGCAAAGGTCGTCGCTAACCGACGTACGACATCCTGTACTAGCCCGGCTCGATTGAATTGGGCGAGTGGCCCACTCAACTTCCACGTCAGGGTGACCGCAATAACCGATGCGGCTGGCCCATCTTCATGGACGGACCAGCGCGCACTGCCTTCAGCTGCCGATCCTTGCCCAGTGTCACGCCCGCGGCCGGAGAGCCATCCCTCTCGCTTGAAAGCATCCATTCCAACCTTCGCCTGGCCATTGAACGTGGCCTTGATCGGGCCAAGTGCTATTCGAACTCTCCCGACCAGATCGTCTCCGTCGAGAGAGGTTATCTCCGCTCCTGGCACGCAGGGGACCACCCGGCGAAGGTCCGATAGGAGATCCCAAACCTGCTCGATGGGCGCTGAAATCTTGACGCGCTCCTCGATCGACGTGCTTCCAGCTACAGCAACTGGCGATGCGGATACCGATGCCGAACGCGCTGCTGAAACATTCGTCGTCGGAACCGCCGCAAACGTAGATTTGGCAACATCCAACTTCCGGACAGCAACCGGAGCCGACGCGGCCGGGACGTCCGGCTTCCTTCCCGATGCGACCTTTTTGACAGCAGCAACGATACCGACGTAACCGGTGCATCTGCAGAGATTGCCCGAGAGTTCCTCGCGCAGCGCCCGCTCGTCGAGATCGCCGAGCCGCAGGACGATGTCGCGCGCCGTCGTCAGCATGCCCGGCGTGCAGAAGCCGCACTGCAAGGCGTGACACTCCGAAAACGCTTCACGCAGTTCCTGCATGGTCTGGTCGTCATCGAAGCCCTCGATCGTCGTGACGTTCGCACCGTTGCAATCGGCCGCAAATGTGATGCAAGAGCGTTGAATCTTCCCATCGAGCACCACCGTGCAAGCGCCGCACACACCTTGCTCGCATCCGAGATGCGTTCCGGTGAGTTGAAGTTCGCCGCGCAGGAAATCGGCCAACAGCATGCGCGGCTCAACATCGGCCGAAACGACCCCGCCGTTTACGGTCATGGACACTTGCGTCATCGGTGCAGCCCCTCGTCCAAGCTCGCCAGAGCCCGGCGAACCGCGACCGCATGCAACTCCTGGGCATCACGATCCAAGTTCGGTAGAATTTCGCGAATTTCCTCCAGCACAACGCGGCACGCCACACTCGGCCCTACTTCAACGAGACGCGCTGCGGTATTTGGCAGCAGCGCCGGGGAGCCATCAGTCGCCCCCGCAAGCACTCGACACAGGCTTGACCTCGAATCTAGAACGATGACGCCGATCGCATCGGCGAATTCTCCGGTCTTACGGCAGATCTTGTGGTAGGCCCATCTTGCATCGGCCGAGAGCCGCGGGACCTCCACAGCCGAGATGATGTCGCTTTCGCCAAGCTTCGTTGTGAAGGCACCTTCGACAAAAGTCTCCGCGGCGTGGCGCTTTGACTGCCTGTCGCCCTGAACGATGATCGTTGCACCAAGCGCCGCGAGCGTTGACACCCAGTCTGCGGCCGGATCGGCGTGCGCTAGACTACCGCCCATGGTGCCCCGGTTACGGACAGCCCGATAGGCGATCCCGTGAGCGACCGATCTCAGCAGCCCGCGCGTTGGATCTTCCAGAACACCGTCCTCGATCTCGGCATGGGTCCATCCGGCACCGATCGAAAAGACCTTATCGTCGGCAGCAAGCTCGCGAAGGCCAGCTGCGCGCTTGATATCGATCAGGAGCTTGGGTCGGGCCAGCCTGAGGTTCAGCATCGGCACCAGCGACTGGCCTCCGGCCAGTATCTTGCCGTTTCCGTCCGATGTGGCGAGCAGCTCAACTGCTTCACCAAGGGTGCGCGCCTGCTTGAGTTCGAAAGCCGACGCCTTCATCGCCCGCTCTCCGCGCCGGCGGCCTGGGTTGACGGACTTGCGTGCCGTATGGCATCGCGTATCCGCCGTGGGCTCGCCGGAACCTGCCGTATCGCAGCGTTCAATGGCACCAAGGCGTCGTTGATCGCGTTGATGATTGCAGCTGGCGGCGCAATGGCTCCGCCCTCGCCCACGCCCTTGATGCCATGGGCCGAGTACGGCGAGAGCGTCTCGCGGTGATCAATCCGAAACGCGGGCAGCTCCGTGGGACCGGGCAGAATATAATCGAGGAGCGTCGAGGCGAGCGGCTGACCGTTGTCGTCGTAGGGGCTCTCTTCGAACAGCGCGGTACCGATACCTTGCGCGGCTCCGCCGTAGGTTTGCCCTTCGACGATCATCGGGTTGACCATGCGCCCGCAGTCCTCGACGATCGCGTAGTCGAGGATCTCGACAAGGCCGGTC
The DNA here is from genome assembly GCF_054059095.1 of Bradyrhizobium sp. USDA 4510. Classification (NCBI taxonomy): domain Bacteria; kingdom Pseudomonadati; phylum Pseudomonadota; class Alphaproteobacteria; order Hyphomicrobiales; family Nitrobacteraceae; genus Bradyrhizobium; species Bradyrhizobium sp. USDA 4510. The sequence continues at coordinate 6,616,201 of NZ_JBSSBT010000001.1, forward strand.
TCGGCGTCGACCGCAAGCCGGACTGCGTGTGTGGCGTAGGAAAAAACGCCGGTATCGACCTTAGGCTTGTACCCCTCGGTCGCCTCCAGGCCAGCAGTGTTCACGGCGTCCGGAAGCTGGTCCGGCCGAAGATACCAAGCGCGCCCGACATCCTCGTAAGAAACACTGGCGTTCGCGGCAAAGATTCTTCCCTCGGCAAATCCGACGGCTGCCGGTTCGACCTGGAGCAAGTGGGCTGCAATTGCTTTGATACGCTGCGCAACGACTTCAGCGGCCCGCGAGACCGCGCCACCCGACATGACGATTCCGCGCGACGCATAAGCGCCGGTCGAAAAAGGCGTCGTTGCGGTGTCTCCGAGAGTCACTCTGATGTGCTTGAGCGGAACCCCCGTCTGTTCGTGAGCGATTTGCGCCAGCGTCGTTTCTAGACCTTGCCCGATCGTGTGAATGCCTGCGGCGACTTCCAGCGCGCCGTCGGGCGTCAGCTTCACGTGAGCCTGGTCGAAGCCTGGCACCAGCGGCAATCCCCAGGATGCAAACACCTTGGTGCCATGCGCAGACTGCTCGGTGAAGCTGGCGAACCCGACCCCAAGGTAGCGCCCTTTATCGTCGCGCTTGGGCCCGGCCCGGAACTGCTCAAGACCGATCATGTCCTTTGCCGCAACGAGCGCCTCCGGATAGTCGCCGGAATCGTAGTGCTTGTTAGTGATGTTGGTGTAGGGCATTGCCGCAGCCGGGACCAGATTGTCGCGGCGAACCTCCCATGCTTCCCGTCCGACCTTCTGCGCAATCGCATCGATGACCTGCTCCATTGCAAAGCAGACACCCGGCCGCGCCACGCCGCGGTAAGGAGCGAAAGGCGGCTTGTTGGTAGCAACCGAATAGGTCCGACATCGGTAGGCGGCCAGATGATACGGTCCAGGCAGATTTCCTCCGGCCTGAGCGGCTTCGAGGCATGCTGTGAACGGCCATACCGAATACGCGCCGGTGTCCACCGATACTTCGGCATCAAGAGCGAGGAGCCGTCCTTCTGAATCCGCATAGGCCTTGACGCGATATTCGTGCTGCCGCGCATTCGCGCCGGCCACAAGATGCTCCCTGCGATCCTCGGTCCAACGGAAGGGCTTCTTGAAATTCGCCGCCAGCCAGGCGACGGCAACCTCCTCCGGTTGAAGCAAGCACTTGTAGCCAAAGCCGCCGCCAACATCGGGCGGGGCAACCCTGATCTGTGCCTGCGGGAGCCCAAGGCATTCGGCGAGCCCGGCTCGTATCATATGCGGCACCTGGGTCGACGTGTGCACCACAAGTTGGTCGGCTCGATGGTCCCACCAGGCCAACACACCCTTGCCCTCCATGGGATGCATAGTCTGCCTCGCGCAGAACATCTCGAGCTCGACCGAGACCGGCGCCTTGGCGATCACGTCGTCGACGCCGCTGTCGAAGAATGTCTCCAGAAACAGGTTATCCCCCCACTCCGGATGCAGCAGCTCTGCGTTCTCGCGACGCCCAGCCGTGCACGATGCGATAACCGGCAGTCCGTCATAGCTGATCTCGACCTGCTCAATCAGATCTTCCGCGATCGCGCGACTTTTCGCCACGCACATCGCAACCGGCTCGCCTACAAAGCGCACCCTGTCGGTGGCGAGGATCGGATATTGCGATACTTTGTAGCCGGGAATGGACGACCGGGTAACGATCGGCGTGACACCGAGAAGATCGTCAGAGAAGAAGGTCGCGTCGGCGTACTCCAGTGACTTCTTCTTGCTCGCAATCTTGGCATGCGCGATCGGACTTCGCAGGAAGGCCACTTCCCGCAACCCGGGCATATAGATATCCCCGACAAAGCGTCCTTGGCCACGTAGATGTCGCGCATCCTCCTTACGCCGGGCTCGGGCTCCAATGCCCTCCCCGCCTGTCTCGGCCTTGTTCATCGGGACCTTCTCATGCGTTCCAGCAAACCATCCTCGACGTCACGACAGTCAAATTCGACCGTGCGCAGGCTTCCCACCTACACCGGAATGCAGAGCGCGTTGGGGACAAGCAGATTGTCGTAGACGCATCGACGCTGCCTCAGCTTAAGGCCTTGGTCGGTGCGCCTAAACACGTCGTAGTAAGTCCCCACCTGATGTATCGTCGCGTCCGGCCTGTCGAACAGTACCTGGAGCACAACGTAGTTCGCCCGCGCCTTGATGTTTCCATCATCGTCTTCGCCGAGCAGATGCAAGTTGCTGATCATATGACGAAGATATCGCGGAGCAAACATCGCAGTCTTTTCCAAAGCGAACGCGCGGTCCCGGATCATGCCCCTGTTCTCGCAATAGATAAGACCAACCGGATGGCCGCGATCTTCGTTCTCGCGCGACAAAACGACATAGCTTGCATCCGTCGTGAACATTTCGCTCCAGTCGGACAACCGTTGCTCGTCCAAAGCCGCGGCATATCCGCAGTTGAACTGCTCAATGGCATTCCGAAGCAGCAATTGATGGATTTGCGCCGTGTGGGCGGGATCGGTTGCCAACATTTTTACTAGCCCATATCTCGTTCGGTTAGAGTTCCATTGCGCTGCGCCAGTGCTGGTACATCGCCCGTATCGACGCCTCCGATATCAGCGTGTCCGCCGTGCCGATGACCCCGGGATCCAATTCGACCACGTGCTGACCATCGGGTACCGAAAGCATGCCGTCCTGCACGAACTTGATCGCTTCGTTGTCTTCAAGGCCCAGGAAGCCGGCGGGGCCCATCAGATTTCCCTGTCGCAACCGGTGACGGGTCATCTCCTCGTCGTCGCCTTCGAAGCCGAACATAGTCCACTTCATGATGAACTCGTTCGGCCCGGTCGGAACAATCTGTCGAACACCGAGCGTGTTCATCTCCCGCTGCACGATCAGATTGGGCCAGATCGTGGTCATGGTAACCGACCACGGACTATCGAACTCGTTGACGAAATCCATGAAGCGCGGCTCTTCGAGCTGCATTCCTTCTTTGTAAGCCCGCATCTCCTTCTTGGTGCTGCTGTCGAGCTTACTCGCGTCCGACTTTGCCGATGCCATCACCCCATGCCGACCTGAGGCGTCCGCAATCATGGAAGATTTGTTGCCGGCGACCAGAAGACCGAATGTCACCAGGAATGTGTGCAGCAACGTGGCGTGATAAGGATCCTTGAGGTTTTCGTGATAGAGCTTCCAGTTTCCCGGAAGGCTGTGTCGATAGTGGCCCAGAACTTTGGGAGTTCGACCGTCGAACGTCGCCTCGAACTCGCGAAGGATTTCGGATCCGAGATATTCGGCCAACGGCTCCATGTCCGCGCAGTAGGAAGCGAAGACTACGCCGCGATGGGCCGTGACATTTAATTGCCTGAGGCCGTGGTCCGCGTTCTTGAATTCACGCGGCATTCCGCCCTTACCGTCCACGCCTCGCCGGAACGGCACTCCCGACAAATTACCCTTCAGGTCGTAAGACCACTGATGATAGGGGCACACGAACTCTTTCGCGTTTCCGCTCAGTTCGCGGCAGAACTCAGCAGCACGGTGAGCACATCGGTTTTCGAAGACATTGATCGAACCATCCTCCGCACGCGACACGACGACGGGCGTTGGCCCGACATTAGAGCGGATAAAGTCGCCTGCGTTTGGAATTTCGCTTTCGAGCGCGACATAATTCCATGTCCGCCCATGAAAGATCTTCTCGACTTCGCGCTGGTAGATGTGACTATCCGTGTAGACCCAGTCGGGCACCCTAGTCAGCCCCTCGGATGGCCAAACATAGTGCTTCGAAATCGTCGACACCGGAGCCTCTTTCACCTGCTTATCCTCCTTTTTGCTGTCGCCCGTTAGGAGCACGGCTGATACTTTTGCGGCATCGAAAGGCTCCGCATCCGCGAACTCCTTCCGCGCTTGTCGTATTGCGGCAGGATCAGAAAACGCGATGACACTGGTGACCCACCCGGTGTCCGGATCGATCGTCCGATAAACGGCACCCGGCTCGCCATCGTTTCCAGTAAGCGCAACCTGGTCGTTGGAATCCGAAACACCGAGAATCTGGATATTCAGACCGAATTGATCGGTCCAAAACCACGGCGGTTGAATATCTGAGCTGGGCGGCAACCCTGCGATCGATCGCCCGGCGGCGGCGCCTTGCTGCTCTGCGTTATGCCAACTCTCGAGGCGGCAGCGACGCCCTCTGATGGGGCGATGATACAGCGCGCAGTCACCCGCTGCCCATATGCCCGCAACGCTTGTCTTCTGCTCTTCATCAACAACGATACCCCCGTCAACATCGCAACCGGCTGCCGCGGCTACCTCCGTCTCGGGGGCCAACCCCACCCCAATGCATACAATATCCGCTTCAAGGATACCGCCCGAGGTATCGACCACTATCCGCGCGCCATCGCGACGAATATCTCGAACGTCTACCTTTCGCCGGACGGACACACCGTGACGCTCCGCGAGTGCACGGAACGTCCGCCCCAATGATGGCGGCAGCACTCGCGCCATCAACTCGGCCTCGCGCTCCAGGACGACCGTGGAGAGTCCAAGGGTTGCAGCGACTGAAGCGAGTTCTAGGCCAATAAAGCCCCCGCCGACGATTACGAGGCGCTTCCCGTTCGCAAGAGATTGCCTGATGGCATGCGCGTCCTCGATCGTGCGGAGATAATGGACTCCTGGCAAATCCACCTTTGCCATCGGCAGCTGCCGCGGAAGGCCGCCCGTCGCAAAGAGTAGCGCACTATATCGAAGCTTAGCTCCATCGCTCAAACTGACGATCTTATCGTCGGGATCGACCTGTACAGCGGAACAGCCAAGATGAACCTTTACGCCCAGAGAGGGCACGTCGGCATCAGACAACCGCGCACAGGACTCAATTGACGCTTTGCCGAGCAGGATGTCCTTTGAAAGCGGAGGACGTTCGTACGGAAGGCGCTCTTCTCTGCCAACAAGTTCTATCGCGCCCTCGAAACCGCTCGCGCGCATGCTACGAATAGCTGCTGCTGCAGCTTGGCCGGCCCCCACGATGACAACCGGATCGCTCGACATACTCGACGCGAGATCGCCCTGCTTGCGCTGCTCTTCCGATTCAGCCCTTCCCGTCTCGTCTAGATCAACGAATACATCACCATCCTCGATCTTGACGGCGTACGTCTTAAGGTCCTGCGCGACCGGCGAACAAAGCGCTCTTCCTGACCTGATATCAAAAAGACCTTGGTGAAGGGGGCATTCGATTTTGCCATCTTCCACAAATCCGTCCGCAAGAAAGGCAAGCGCATGCGTGCAAATGCCATGTGAAGCGAACACCTCATCGCCGAGGCGGTAGAGAGCGACTGGCCTTCCGTCGATTTCAACGCCCTTGACGCCTTCGCGCCTCAGCTCACCCAAAGAAATCGCTTTTCGCCAAGCCATACCGCACCTCCGAGCCGCGCCCGCAGTTACTCAGTATACATCCTTTTAGAGATTGTGCAATCCGGGTATCAATCAAAGCGACAACTCGGAATAATTGCCTAGTTATGCTAGTTATAGCATCTTTAATGCATACGACCTCCATTTGTTGATGGACGCCAAGTCTGCCAATATAGAGATATATACTGAGTATTAGCTTTCAGAAACAGCGGAGCGGTCCGAGATGCACGCGAACGCCACGCGCGGACCGCTCGATGGCGGAGCATGCACAACCAACCTGCGAACAGGCTTGCCACGACCGGTCGGCGCCAACGTACTGCCGCTGTATATCGCGCTGATGGTGGTATATCCGCTGGTGCTCTGGCTGATGCTGCGGTGGCTCAATTTAACGCTGCTGGCGTCATTTCTGCTGTATCTCGCCGCGCGTTATTTCGGCTGGAATTTGCCGGCCTATCCCAGCGGCGAGTGGTACTTCAATCCGTTCTGCTGGCAGTTCCTGTTCGTCTTCGGCGGCTGGTTCGCGCTGGGCGCCGCCGGCGAATCGATGACGTTGATCCGTTCGCGCGCTTTCCTGCTGCTCGGCGCGGCCTATCTCTTTTTTGCGCTGGTGATGACCTTGGCGGGTCGCTTCCCCGAGTTTGGGCACGCGATGCCAGCCTGGCTCTATGATGCGTTCAATCCAAACGACAAGACCAATCTCGCGCCCTATCGCCTTTTGCATTTTGCGGTCCTTGCCTTCTTCGTCACGCGCTTCCTACCAAAGGACTGGCCCGGCCTGCAGTGGCCGATCTTTCGCCCGATGATCAAATGCGGTCAGCAATCGCTAGAGGTCTTCTGTACGGGCGTCTTCCTCGCAGTGATCGCGCATCTCGTCCTTGTCGAGTTCTCCAACAGCATCTGGATGCAGATTCTGGTCAGCGCCGTCGGCATCATCCTGATGACGGTGCTGGCTTACTATCGCTCCTGGTCGAAGAAGGTCGACAAGGCGTCGGCGAAGTCGCCGCCAAACCCGGTCCCGGCGCGATAGGCAGATTTGCGGATACCACCGGACAATCTCCCTCGCCGCTGGATCTATGCTTTTGATTACCCGTGGAACACCATGGCTCGTTCCCGGCCCCGGCCGCGACACCGAGGGGTTGTCGATCATGACGGTGCAGGCATCCCACACGCTCCGTTCCTAACCGCGGCGCATGAGTTGTTGAAGGTGAGCTCGCCGCTCACCCGCGGCAGGAGAATCGCCTCGTCCGCCACGCGAGTGTGCGGAGCCTATATTGTGAGTCCTTGTCGATATACCGTGTGAGGTAGAATATATCAGGCGTCTTTCCCAGCCGCCGGCGCCTGGGTTTTGAGTATCTTAGCGTGCGAGGCTGTCGGCACGAAGCTGATGACGCCGTCGCCAACCAGATCATCGAACGTCGCGCCATCTACGCTTGCGAACCGGCTCAAGACCGCCTTGGTGTGCTCGCCCATGAGCGGGGCGGGGTTTCGCGCGCCCAGGCGCTTGCCGTCCTGCGTGATGCCGATGCCACACTGACGTTGCGGCCCGGAAACTTCGCGTTCCAGATCCATGAAAAAGCCGGAGTCCTCGAAATGCCCGTTGCCGACGATCTCTTCCGTGTGAAGCACGGGTGCCGCGGCCACCCCGACGGCCTGCAGCGTGCATGCGGCCCCTCCCGGGGTACATGCGCGCGTCCAGGCGCTGATCGCTGCCTCGATCTCGTCCTGCCTTGCGCGGCGTTCGTCAGCGGATGACAGGGTGGCGTCGCCAGCGAGGTCATCGCGCCCAATCGTCCGGGCAAGCACGGCGAAGGACGCCGCATCCGTGACGCCGAGAGCTACCCACTGGTCCTCTCCGGCGCATGGAAAAATCCCGTGCGGGGAAAACACGGGATGCCGGTTGCCCGGCCGCGGTGGTTCCTCGCCGGTTAACTGGTAGTGAAGCAACGACGGCGTGGTGAGTTGCAGCATGGATTCGATCATGCTCAGGTTGATCCACTGGCCCTTTCCGGTGCGCTTGCGGTAAACGAGGGCGGTGAGCAGCGCCGCACAGCCGAACAGGCCGCCGACCGGATCTCCGTAGGCCAGGTGCGCCATGGTCGGTGGCTTGTCCTCGAAGCCGGTGAAGTTTGGCAGGCCTGAGCCCTGTTCCATAGTGGAGCCATAGGCGCGGGTATCCGACCACGTGTTGTCGGCGCCAAAAGCGGACATCGACAGCACGACGATCTCCGGATTCACGTCGGCCATGGCCTCGTAGCCAAGACCCAGCTTCCGCATCACGCCGGCAGCCTGATTTTCGACCACCGCATCCGCGCCCGCAACCAGAGCCAGGGCCAGACGCCTGCCCTCCTGCGTCGTAAGGTCGAGACTGGTTCCCTGCTTCCCGCGATTTAGCGCGCAATATCCGCACGCCTTCTCGTACCCCTTGTCGGCGATGTAGTCGGCCGACAAATTCACGCTGCGCCACCAGTCGGGATAGCGACCGGCCTCGATTTTGAGGACGGTGGCCCCGAAATCGGCCATGAAGCGACTCGTGAGCGGCCCTGCCCATCCCATCGAGAAGTCGACGACTGTGACGTCCTCAAGCAGGGTGCTCGTGTCTTCCGTTCCGGCGGACGTCCCTGCGAACGCGCCCGCTCCACCGGGCCGCGCGGGGGATGAGGATTCGATGATTTCCGTCGCGGAGGGCGTTCGCGTCAATCCGAACGGCGTTCGCGGTACACGGTATTCGTCAGCGCCGAGTTTCAGCATCGCGAGCGATTGCCTGAACCTGAACACCGGATGCGACAGGATCCCCTTGGCGTCAGGGACGACCACCATCGGCACCCGGTTGTTGCGACCACGTTCGGCCCATTCCTCCGGCGTGCGCCCGGCAAGAGCCTTGACCATCGCCTCTTCGATCTCGTTCATACGAAGAGAGCGAAGCTCCCTCGTCGCAAGACCGGTGTCGGCCGCGAGATCGTCCATTTCCAGTGTCTTGAATAGGCTGAGCCACTGCTCGGGCGTGAAGGCGAGAATGCCGATCCAGCCATCCTTGCAGGGATATATACCGACCGGACCGTTTGGCGAAAACCGATTGACCCCGTACCGCTTGAGAGGCTCGCCGTTGTGCTCCACGAGATGGATGTCCATCTCGCTGAGGATCATGTTGGCTTCCAAGATATTGACCGTGAAACGGCGTTCACGGACGGCCCGCCTCGAAAGGATTGCCACCATACAGGCGAGATAGGCAGTGGCGCCGGCGACGAGGGTCGCATGGCGGTCCCCGGAATGAATCGGGGGACCTTCCGCGTCGCCGGCAAGATGGGGTATCCCCGTCAGGGCCTCGACAACGATGTCGAGCCCCTTCCAAGCGCTGTAGGGACCTCGCTCCCCGAACCATGAAATGTCGACGACGCCCAATCTCGCCGAGACGGAAAGCGGGTCGAAACCGGCGTCCTCTCCGACGAGTACGAGGTCGGCGTCGCGGCACAGCGATTCGATGGAATGGCCGCCCGTCTTGCCGTCGAACACAGGCTTCCCGGCTGTGAGATAGTGGGCGTAAAGAGTTTCGGTGGCGCCGTCTCCGCGGACGTACCCAGCCCACGGCCGTTCAGCGTCGGCAACCAGCGTGACTGCCGCTCCGGCATCCACAAGAAGCCGGCCGCAGTAAGCCGCCGCGGCACCACCGCCGATCTCGACGACCTTCAGTCCGCTGAGCGGCTGATCATTTCGGATAGACATTCATCATCTCTTGCAGCAGGAGTACATAGAAACGCAGGGAACCGGCTTGATCGCCGCTTCGACTAGATGCGTGAGAACGGACTTCACGGACGCGGCCATGCGCAGCTCGATTTTGAAACGCGGGCAGAAGCGCAGCGCTCCATTGTCATCGACAACGCCACGACCGCCACGAGAAGAAGTTCTCGACAAAGAGGACCCAAAGGCACCGTCATGCGTCCTCGCGGAGAGTGTCTCAAATCATACCGTCGCGACAAACGCAGCCGCATGTGTCCGCAAGGGAGAGGTCCACCAACGGCGAGTCAACTGCCACCCAGTTTCTTCCACACACCATCAGCCCGCAGCACTGTCTCACCCCGTACAGAGAGGTTACCCGTCATGAAGACAAGCGACGATGTCGCGCGTATCACCACCGCGCGCGCCTCGATGAAATCGCCGAGGCTCGCACTCTTCACGAAGAGTGAATTGAGCTGCACGGTAACGCAACGCGCGCGGTGGAGGCCTTCCCAGGCCACAAGGCCTATCGCTTGGTCCGCGAACGCCATCATGATCCCGCCGTGAACGGTGCCTCCGTCATTTAGATGGCATTCTTTCGCGCGAAAGCCGTAAGCCCACCATTCGCCTTCACGTCGCGCATAGACAGGCCCCAGCACATCCCGAAGACTTGAGGTCTTCATGACGGTCCATTCTTCCGACAAAGGCTCTGAACCTGCTTCCTGTCCCACCTAGCTGTAGATTTCGAACAAACCAGCGCCGCCTTGACCCCCACCAATGCACATTGTCACAACACCCCACTTGGCCTTTCGGCGTGCGCCCTCCTGCAAGATGTGGCCGGTGAGTCTTGCCCCTGTCATTCCGAATGGGTGGCCGATCGCGATCGATCCTCCGTTTACATTGTACTTTGCGGGGTCGATACCAAGCTTATCCCGTGAGTATAGACATTGCGAGGCAAACGCCTCATTGAGCTCCCATAGGTCAATGTCGTCTACTTTCAGGCCGTGTCGCCTAAGAAGCTTTGGTACGGCGAAGATTGGACCAATGCCCATTTCATCGGGCTCGCAGCCCGCGGTCGCCCAAGCAACAAAACGCCCAAGTGGTTTGATACCCCGCTTCTCGGCATCTTTCGCTTCCATCAGAACCACAGCTGCGGCACCGTCAGACAGTTGGCTGGCGTTACCTGCGGTGACGAACCGTCCGGCGCCTTTCACTGGCTGTAGCTTGGCAAGACCTTCAATGGTGGTCTCCGGGCGATTGCATTCGTCGCGGCTCACTTCGTAATCGACGATGGATTCTTCCTTAGTCTCCTTGTTCACAATCTTCATGCGGGTTCTCATAGGGACAATCTCGTCACTGAACTTGCCCGCCTGCTGCGCAGCCGCCATCCGGCGCTGCGATTCGAACGAATATTCGTCCTGGTATTCGCGACTTAAATTATACCGCTCAGCGACGACGTCAGCGGTGTCAATCATCGCCATGTAGATGTCTGGAGCGTATCGTAGAATTTCATGATCTTGCGCTTCAGGCGGAATTCCGCCGGCCGGAATTGAGATGCTCTCAACGCCGCCGGCGACAACGCAGTCAGCGCCGTCTGCCCGAATGTGATTTGCTGCCATAGCGATCGTCTGCAAACCAGACGAACAAAAACGATTGACGGATACACCCCCGGTCGATTTTGGCATGCCGGCCAGAAGGGCGGCCTCCCGTGCGATGTTGCGGGCAGCATGGGCATTGTTGCCGAGGTAGCAATCTTCGACGTAGTCCTTTTCTAGGCCTGAGCGGGCGACAGCGTGCTTGATCGCGTGCGCGGCCATTGTCATCGGCGGGGTTATATTGAAACCTCCGCGAAAAGATTTAGCGAGGCCGGTTCGAGCGTAGGAAACGATGACAGCTTCACGCATTGCGAAATCTCACCGACGGATGGATGTGGATCGAGCTCATGATACTTTCTCCTTTTATGTTATCGGACTGCCTCATTGTGAGGCTGGCTTCACGTGTAGTGAATGAACGGATCGACTTGCGCTCGTACATGAAATCAAGAGCCTTGTTGATATCCTCGATTCTCATCGTGTGAATGACGAATGGCGCACGCACCAGAGGCGTGTCGTGTCACGAATAGAGATGACACGCGACGATGCTGCTCCCTTCCGACCGCAACTGCGGTACCTCTTCTTTGCAGATCGGCATCGCCAACGGGCAGCGCGGATGAAACCGGCAGCCCGGCGGCGGCCTCTGCGCGCTCGGCACTTCGCCCGTGATGATATGGTGGGTGCGGCCCGCCTCGATCACCGGATTGGCAACGGGGATCGCGGCCATCAGCGCTTTCGTGTAGGGATGCTTCGGATTGGCGTACAGTTCGTCGCGCGAGGAAATCTCCACGATCGTGCCGAGATACATTACCGCGATGCGCTGGCTCACATGGCGCACCACCGCCAGATCGTGCGCGATGAAGACGCTTGAAATGCCGAGCTTCTCCTGCAACTCCTGAAACAGATTGACCACCTGCGCCTGGATCGACACGTCGAGCGCGGAGACGGGCTCGTCGCAGATCAGCAGCCGTGGCTCGACCGCAAGTGCGCGGGCAATGCTGACGCGCTGGCGCTGGCCGCCAGAGAACTGGTGCGGATAGCGGTCGATCATCTCGTGCCGCAGTCCGACCATCTCCATCAATTCCATCACGCGCTCGCGGCGCTCGCGCTTGTTGCCGTGCAGCTTGTGAATTTCGAGCGGCTCGCCGATGATGTCGGCAATCGTCATGCGCGGGTCCAGCGATCCAAATGGGTCCTGATAGACCATCTGGATATGCCGCCGGATCGGCCGCATCTGGCTCTGCGTGTGGTGGGTGATGTCGACATCCTCGAAGATGATTTTTCCCGATGTGATCGGCAACATCCGCAGCACGGCAAGTCCGGTCGTCGATTTGCCGCAGCCGCTTTCGCCGACGAGGCCGAGCGTCTCGCCCTCATGCACCCGAAACGACACACCGTCGACGGCCTTCACCGTGCCGATCTGGCGCTCGAAGAAGCCGCCGCGGATCGGGAAATGAATCTTCAGGTCCTGCACGTCGAGAATGATGTCCGACGTCGCGGTGCCGGCCGGCTTTTCTTCAACCATCGCATCAGACATGAGGAGCTATCCAGCAGGCGTGCAGATGCTTGTCGTCGGCTTTCATCAGACCGGGAACGCTCCGGCGGCAGCGATCGACGACCTCGTTGCAGCGTGGATTGAAGGAACAGCCTGGCGGGAGTTGCGCCAGATTGGGCGGCTGGCCCTTGATCGGGACGAGGCGCAGGCCGGCCGGCTGGTCCAGCCGCGGGATCGACGCCATCAGCCCGCGCGTATAGGGATGCATCGGCCGCGCATAAAGGTCGAGCGCACTCGCTGTCTCGATCACCTTGCCGCCATACATTACGCAGACACGATCGGCGTAGCGCGCGACCACGCCGAGATCGTGTGTGATCAGGATCAGGGCCGCCCCGGTCTCTCGCGTCAATTCCTTCAGCAGTTCCAGAATTTGCGCTTGGACGGTCACGTCCAACGCCGTCGTCGGTTCATCGGCGATGATCAGCTTCGGCTGACACGCCAGCGCCATCGCAATCATGATGCGCTGGCGCATGCCGCCCGAAAACTGATGCGGATGCGCCTGGAGCCGGCTCCGCGCATCCGGCATCCGTACCCGATCGAGCAACTCCTTGGCCTTGTCGTAAGCCTTTTGCCACGGCAACCGCTTGTGCAGATTGATCGGTTCAGCGATCTGCAATCCGATCGTCAGCGACGGATTGAGCGACGTCATCGGCTCCTGAAAGATCATCGCGATCCGGTTGCCGCGGATCTCCCGCATCTCGCTTTCAGACAGCCTGGTCAGATCGACGCCGTCGAAGATGATCTCGCCGCCGGTGATTTGTCCCGGAGGCTCGGGAAGCAGCCGCAGGATCGACAGCGCCGTCACACTTTTCCCGGAGCCGCTCTCGCCGACGATCGCAAGCGTTTCGCCGGCGTTGACCTCGAAGGACACGTCGTTGACGGCGGTCACGGCGCCCGAACCGTTGCCGAATTTCGTTGTCAGGTTGCGAACTTGAAGAAGTGCATTGCCCACTGAACGTTCACTCCAAACGGAGGCAGGCGCTCTCACGCTGCCCCTCTTCATTGCCTCGCTAGAAATTCAGAAGCCCATCTTTTTCTTCAGTTCCTGATCGACCCACATGCGCGCATAGATCGGACCCGGCCGCACGGCGCCCGAACGAAGTTCGCCTTCATAGCCTTTCACCCACGGCCACCATGCGGTGAAGTAGTACTGTGTCGGCAGCCAGATAAACGGTGCCTTGTCGAGCACATCCGTCGTCATCTCGTCGATCATCTTCACACGAACCGACTCGTCCTTCTCCAGATAGACCTTGTCCATCTTGGCGTTGAAAGCGGGATCGTTGAACTGCGCTGGATTCCAGACCTGACCGAACTCGAGACGTTGCAGCGTGCGGGTGGGGTTACTATGGCCGATGTCTACGAAATAGCCCGGTGCGTTCTTGAACGACGTCATCGCCGAGAGAAACGCGGCGTATTCCATCGGCTGAATCTCGATCTTGACGCCGATCTGTTCGAGATAACCCGCGACCAGCGGCAGCAGATCCATATGATTTGCTTGGCAGGTGCAGACCTGAGTTTTGAAAGTGAAGCCGTTCGGATAGCCCGCCTCGGCGAGCAACTTCTTGGCCTTGACGGGGTCGTACTTGAACAGTTCCTGCACGGAAGCCGGCTGTTTCTCAAGTGGTCTATAGTAGGGACCGAAGTCCGGATGCTGCGGATAGGCAAGCATTTCGGCGTTGCCGTTGTAGTAGCTCTTGATGATCTCTTCCTTGTTCACCGCCATATTAAGAGCGCGGCGTACCCGGATGTCGTCAAAGGGCTTCGTGTCCATGCGCATCGCCAGGCCGGTGCCGAGGGTCGCCAGCCACCGGTGCCATTTGAGCGCCGGCGCGCTCTTCTTCAGGCTCTCGGCATCCTGCCAACGGACCAGTTCCATGATGTCCAGTTTGCCGGTGCGAAGCGCTGCCACGCGCGTCGCTTCGTCCTTGATGATCCGGTAGACGATTTTGTCCGCGTAAGGGAGTTTGAGCGTCTGGCCGTTGACCGTCTCGGTGCCCCAATAGGTCGGGTTGCGCTCGTAGACGTTGACGTTGCCCTGCACAAAATCGGTCAGCCGATACGGACCGGTGCCGTTGATGTTCCTCCAGTTGCTCGCGCCGCCGTTCGGCGCTTCGACCACCTCCTTCGGAATGATCGCCGAATAGTAGCCATAGCCGAACCGGTAAGCCCACTCGGCATTGAAATGCTTCAGATTGAAGACGACCGTGTATTTGTCCGTCGCCTTCACGTTATCGATATAGTCGAAGACTCCTTCGAGCTTCTTCGGGCTCGTGTTCTGCCGGTTGAAGGTATAGACGATGTCCTCCGCGGTCAGTTCGCGCGAGGCCATGACGCCCGACTTGTCGGGATACATGATGCCCTTCCGCAGCGTGATGACGATCTGCGGCGGATTATCCTTGATCTCCCATTTTTCGGCGAGTTCGCCGTGCAACATCCCTGACGGAATATAGCCATCGGGTGTGAGCGCCGATTTCCCGCCGCGGCTCCTGGCCTGCGACATGTCCGCCGCAAACAATTGTTCGTAGATCTGGCCGGTGTCGTGATTGTGCTTCCAGTTGTAGTCGTAATTGTCCCAGGACAACGTGGAGATCGTGGGATAGACCGTCGCGATCTCGATCGTCCCGCCGTATTTCGGCGTCTCCATCTTGAAGTCTTGCGCAAAGGCTGACCCGGCGATGATGGCCGCTGCCAGTCCGCCGATGCCGGCGGCTCTACGATAGGTCTGCATTCTCATGGTCGTCCTCCTTTACGCCTTTATCTCTTCCGCCGGTTTGCCCCCGGTCTCGACCTAGCGATGGCCGCGCATGCGCGGATCGAGCAGATCGCGAAGCGCGTCGCCGAACATGTTGATGCTGAAGACGATGAGCGTCAGACAGACGCCCGGCGCCAACGCCATCCACGGCGCGAGATACATGTAGCTGCGTGCGCTGCCCGAAAGCATACCGCCCCAGGTCGGCGCCGGCGGCGGCACGCCGAGGCCGAGGAACGACAGCGCCGCCTCCGCGAGGATGACCGCGCCGACGCGGGTGGTGAACAGCACGATCACCGGCGGCATCACATTCGGCAGAACATGCCGCCACAGGATGCGCGGCGTCGTGCCGCCGATCGATTGCGCCGCGTGAATGTAGCTTTGCTCGCGAACCTGCAACACCGCGCTGCGGATGATGCGCGAGCCGGCGATGCCGTAGAGGCAGCCGAGGATGCAGATCACCTGCAACATGCCCGGACCGACAACCGCGACCACGACGATGAGAATGACGATGTCGGGGAAGCTCATCCACGCATCGACGAAACGCTGGATCAGCATGTCCACCTTGCCGCCGAGATAGCCGGTGATGATGCCGAGAACCACGGAGATGACGGTGCCAAGCAGCGCCGCGGACAGGCCGATGATGACCGACAGACGCGCCCCGTAGAGAATACGCGAGAAGATGTCCCGGCCGAGATTATCGGTGCCGAACCAGAACTGCCAGCTCGGTGGCTTCATCCGGTTGATCGGCATGATCTGATTGAAACCGTAGGGCGCCAGCACGTCGGCGAAGATGCCCGCGAACAGGAAGATCAGGCAGACGACCGCGCCGAACGCGCCGAGCGGCTTCTCCCGGAACAGGCGGCCGAAGAATTCGAGATAGGGGTTCAGGCGACGGACGCTGCCTTCGCGCGCGGCGGCGGCATCGGCGATGCTCTCGGTCATCAGCGGCCCCTCACCTTAGGATCAAGGAAGCCGTAACTCATGTCCACCAGCAGATTGATCAGCACGACGGAAACGCCGATCACCAGGAAAACGCCGGTGACGATCGGATAGTCGCGGCTACCGACGGCCTCGAGCAGCAACAGCCCCATTCCCGGAATGACAAAAATTTGTTCGAGGATGACCGCGCCGCCGAACAGGAGCGGCGCCAACAGCCCGACCAGCGTCACCACGGGAATCAAGGCATTGCGCAGCGCGTGACGCATGACGATGGTGCTGTCCGAGAGGCCCTTCGCGCGGGCAGTGCGGATGTAATCCTGACGCAGGACTTCGAGCATCATCGTGCGCGTCAGCCGCATGATGATCGCGGAGAACGCCATGCCGAGGATCAGCGCCGGGATCACCAATTGCGCGAAATGTGCCCACGGATCCTGCGAGAAACTGACGTACTGGACCGGTGGCGACCACCCCCACCAGATCGATGGGAGAACCATGACCAGCGTGCCGATCCAGAAGTTGGGAACTGCCAGCGCAAGGATCGAGAGCGTACGCAGGGTATAGTCGCCAGCAGAATCCTGCTTCAGCGCCGCATAGACGCCGATCGGAATGCCGACGATCAGCGAGACCAGCAGCGCCATGACGCCGAGTTCAACGGTGACCGGCAGCCGCTGCGTGATTTCATCCATCACTGGCGTGTTGGTCCAGAGCGAATTGCCGAGGTCCCCATGAAACAACAGCGCGCCCATCCATTTGAAGTACTGGATGTACATGGGCGTATCGAGACCGAGCAGCGCCTCAAGTTGTTCGCGCGTCTGCTTGGATGCGCTCACGTCGTTCTGGGACAGCATCAAATCGATGATGTTGCCGGGGATGAGGCGAACGGTGATGAAGACGATGAAGGACGCGAAGATCAGCGTCGGAATCAGAGCGATGATGCGCCGAAGAATATATCCCTGCATATCGGTTAACCTCATCGTCCGTCGCGACGGGGATGAACGCACGTCACATCGCGCCACGTCGCCGAATCGTGAAACAAGAGAACATCGTCTTCGTCGAAGTCCTCGTTCTCGCTAAGGAAGCCATAACCCGCATGGATCACATCACATTTCGCTTCGCGCGCCGCTTCGACGACAGCACTGACGTCGAGGCGGCTCGTTGCGCCTGTATCCTGCAGCACGACTGCTTCATCGATCATTTCGACATGCAGCGATTTCGCGTCGTACTCGGGATGTATCGCGACGGTCGCGATACCGAGATCGGCGGCACTTCGAGCGATATGTACGGCGATCTCTCCGCGGTTAGCGATCAGCAGCTTCTTTAACGAAGAGGACACGGTTTTTCCGATCTGATCCCTGTTGACTTGCGCACGAGCAGCGGCCGAGCACTAAAGAGCGATGGCAGGTCTCCGCCTCCCAAAATTCTCCGTCAGGCTCGCAACCGGGGGAGATTTTCACGAGGAATTTGCCTTTCGGGGCGGAGAGACCTCCATCTTGACGATTTTCAGCGGTTTACGCGCCGCGAAAGCAACAGCTGCTCGCGATTTCATCTTGTCTTTCCTATTGATCGAAATTCTCTAATCCGCGCCGTAAAACAACATTGAAAACACGTCTAGCGAGCGGTCTCCGCGCTGAGGACATCCCCGAACAGATTCCACTGACCATTCGAGAATTTCATCAATCTGAGTTGCTCGACCGGCGCGAAGTCGGTCGCGCTGGTCTTGACGTAAACGCCAGGAAGAACGGTATCTGGAACGAACTTATCGATGCTCGCCGCCTGCTTCATCACGTTAGCGCGGGTGAGATCATCCCCGCACAGCTCAAGCACATGCACCAGAGTCTGCGAGTAAGTATAACCGGACAAGATATTGGAGTCGGAGATGTCGAAGCCCGGCATGTACCTATCGACGAAGGCCATAAACTTCTTCATGCCGGCATTGTTTTTCCATTGCGCGTCGGACGCATCCTTACGATAACTGGCAGATATAATACCTTCCGCCGCATCGAATCCGGCCGGCGTCATAACAGCACCAATCGATACCGACACGTCGGTCAAAAAATGCATCGGCTTCCAGCCGATCTCGTGCATCTTCTTGATCGCTTGAGCAGCGAACTTCTGCGTCGCGGCATTAATGAAGATATCCGCGCCCGTCGCTTTCAATTTCACAACATGCGTATCAATGCTCGGCTCGCTGTTCTCAAAGCTTTCTTCGGCGACGACCATCCTGGCATATTTGTCGCCGAGAACATCCTTCAATCCGAGCAGATAATCCTTGCCAAAATCGTCATTCGCATAGAACACTGCGATCTTGCCGTCCGGCTTGTTTGCGAGAATGTATTTGGCGTATATTTGCGCCTCGGAGCGATAACTCGGCTGATAGCCCATGGTCCATGGGAAATGCGTAGGGTCATCCCATTTGCTTGCACCGCCGGAGTTAAAGAGCTGCGGCACCTTCTTGGCATTCAGATATTTGTGCACAGCCGACTGGGGTGGCGTGCCAACCCCGCTGAACATGAACAGTACCCCGTCACTCTCGACCAGTTTGCGGGTCTGCTCCACGGCCTTTGGCGGGCTATAGGTGTCATCATATGAGATGAAGTTGATCTTGCGCCCTCTAATGCCGCCCTGATCATTGATCATCTTAAAATACGCTGCATTGGTCTTGCCGATGATGCCGTAGGCCGAGACCGGCCCGCTATAGGGCGCGGTGTTTCCGATCTTGATTTCGGTATCACTCGCGCCAGTGTCATACCTATTCTGCGCCGACATGCTGCCAATCGATAGCAACATAACGACGGTCGACAGAGCGACAGCCTTGGACGTCAAGCTGATCATTCGATCAATTCTCCCTGAAATGTTTGCCGACAAAGCAAGCGGTTTTCGCGCGAGTTTTATGAGCCGTATTTTCCGGCCAAGAGGTCGCTCCTAAGGCGGTATTTCTCGATCTTGTTCGTGGGGGTTACGGGAAGTTCAGTGACAATGACAAACCGGCTTGGACGCATGAAGCGAGGCAGATTCTCGGCACAATGGCGATGTAAGGCGTCGATCAGGTCTGCTTTCTCGGCTCCCGCTGCGGGAACGACGAATGCGACAATCTCGTCCTCACTGCCGAGCTGGCTCGGCACACCGACCACGGCAACCACATCGACGCCTGGACAGCGCGTAATCATGTCCTCGACATGGAATGACGAAACGTTCTCGCCGCGCACACGGATCCGGTTCGAGATGCGGTCGACGAACGTGTAAGTTCCGTCAGCGTTGCGCTTCGCGGAATCGCCGGTATGAAACCAGGCGTTTCTGAAGGCCTTCGCTGTTTCTGCGGGCTTCCCAAAGTACTCCGTCAAAATCGTCCCGGGCAAACGGGGCCTGATCGCGAGTTGACCCGCCACATCAGGTTCACACTCCTGGTCGAACTCATCAAGTATCGCCGCCTCATAGAAACGGATCGGCGAACCCATCATCCCCTTCTCAACATCGGGACCGCGAGCCACGGAAATGCCGGCCGCAGTGAGCCGTGCGATGACCTCGTGATGCGAGTATCCGGCGTAAAGCTCCGCCGGCGTTCCTTCACCTGCCGGGGTCTCTTCGATTGCGAGGCTGATCGGAAGGCCGGATTCAGTCTGCCCGAATCCCGCAAACACGAAGTCGAAGCCGAAACGGGAGGCGACCTCATGATGGTTTGAGGGAAGCGGCTGCATGATCACTTTGTTCAATGTGTTCATGCGGTCATCTGAACGGGGCTCGGCCGACATCAAGTACGGGACCATCACATCGAGGAGACCACCGATCGTTGCTCCGCTTGCCTTGACCCGTTCCCAGTAAGCCGTTGCGCTGAACCGATCCCAGAGCCACACACTCGCGCCCGCCCACATCGCGCGGGCAAACCCGATCAGCGCGCCCCCCACATGGTACATGGGCGCGGTGATGTTCATCACATCGTCCGGCGACGTCACCAATCGCTGGCTCCACGTATACGATCCGATCCAGCGATGCGTGAGCACCACCCCCTTGGCCGGTCCCGTGGTCCCAGATGTATAGATGATGTTCGCCGGCTCGTGCCATCGCGGACGGCGAGGAACCGCAAGCCCCCCAACGGTGAACCTCTCGACCGGAGCCGCGCGCGAATGCTCACCGCCCGCGGACACGATCGTTATGCCGTCCATCGAACCGGCACATGCCCGCTCTACATGACCAAGCAGGTCGACGTCAGCCACCAGAAGCTTGGGAGCCGCGTCGCGGATGGAGTAACTGAGGAGCTCATCCCGATAAACCGGGTTGATCGGGGTATATATGGCCCGCGCCTTCCACGCTGCAAACATCCACATGGTGCAGACGAGCGGACTGGTGGAGAGAACAATAACCCGATCTCCCGCCTCGACTCCGGCACCGACTAGATTCGCCGCGATCCGGTCAGTGAGATCACCCCAAGCGGCATAAGTGAAAGACTCGCCGGTCTCGCCGTAGGTGACCGCGATTTTCTCCGGCTGTTTGGTCACCCAACGATCGAAAGCCTCCAATGCGGTAGCCCCTGAAAACTCAAGAGCCGAAACCAAACTGGTTTTCGCGTCGACCAGCGAGCCACTCATCAGCCGCCCCTCCGCCGATCGTCCAGCGCGCCCTCGGCCAGCTCGTAGACTTCGGGCGGCAGCCTGCCCGTATCCTTGGCGAAATTCGGCTTGCGGCGCTCAACCATTGCCCGAGAGCCCTCTCTTCCCTCGGCCATGCCGAGAGCAGAGAAGTCTGGGGCCGAGGCAGTAATATCCGGCATCGACTGAGGCCCGAACCGACGGATGTGCTCGATGATATGCCGGTTCGCCCTTGGCGAGTTCTCACAGATTCGGCGGGCAAGACCCATGGCCACCGCCTCTTCCTCACCCACCTCGACGAGCCTGTTGACCATGCCCACGCTGTAAGCCCGCTCAGCATCAACGGCATCCGGAAGCAAAGCCAGCTCCATGGCGATCTTCAACGGAAAGCGAGCTGCCGAGGCAGACGGAACCCACGAGCCGCCCATACCGATCTTCGCCTCCGGATAGGAGAACTTCGCAGTACGGGTTGCAACGATCAGGTCCGTTGCCTGAGTGAGATACATGCCGACGCCAACGCACCATCCCGAGACTGCGCTGATGACAGGCTTCTCCACACGGGCGACGACATTGGGAACCGCCTGATGGATTCGCCAGCCCTGCCCGCCAGTAGCCGTGAGCGATGTCAGGTCGGCCCCGGCAGTGAACGACTTCTCGGTGCCCGAGATCACCGCGACCAGGTCTTCGCTCTCGTTAAACTTCTCCCAAGCGACACAGATCGCGGCGCACATCGCGGGCGAATAGGCATTCAGCTTGT
The DNA here is from genome assembly GCF_054059095.1 of Bradyrhizobium sp. USDA 4510. Classification (NCBI taxonomy): domain Bacteria; kingdom Pseudomonadati; phylum Pseudomonadota; class Alphaproteobacteria; order Hyphomicrobiales; family Nitrobacteraceae; genus Bradyrhizobium; species Bradyrhizobium sp. USDA 4510. The sequence continues at coordinate 6,637,483 of NZ_JBSSBT010000001.1, forward strand.
CGGGTCGCTGCACCCGGATTCGGAAGACACTATCCTCGGACGAAATCGATACGTGCGCTGACAACTCGCACCTCCCCTCTTGTTTTTGCGGCGGGCACATCCACGCCGCGGCTAGAATGATCCAACCGTTAGTAACGAGCGCTCGTTATGTCAATAGAATTGATAACGATCGCTCGTTATGCTAGTAAACCATTATAACTTATTATGAATTTGTACCCGAGAACGATGGTGCACGTGATCGCAATCGAATTGGTGTGCGTGGCTCAGAGAAATCTGGCACATCGGCGCATGAGCGATAGGATCAGGAACCAACGTGAGGTCTTGGCGCCTTTCCTGCGACGAGGGCGAGCGCGAATGGATGCAACTATCGTGAATAAAAGGAGCTTTCTCGTGAGTTGCCGGAGCGCTTTCTTCGCCGACGCCCTTCCTCTGTTCCGCCGAAGCGCATAAGACGTCCCGCCTTCGGCTCTCCGGATAGGCACTCTCGTGCGCCGCGGAGGATGCCAAGGGACACCGACATAATCCTCGAGTGTCGGAGAAACCTCAGATGTTCATATTAAGGTCCGGTCGTGCAAACATCGAACCGCCGTCTACGGAAGCCAGGATTTATGCGCAACGCGACCCCCGCAGTTCACGGTCTAGAATCTCCCGCGTTCATTGATCAGCCGCCGTCAGTGCGAGCGCTCGCTTACAGCGCGCTCAATGAATTCGACAAACACGGATTTCACGCGGCGTCCACTCGAGCCATATGCAGCAATGCGGGATTGAGCACCGGCGCGCTATATGCGCACTTTCGATCGAAAGAAGAAATTCTCTTCTGGTGGATTAACAATGGACATTCCGAAGGTCTCAAGATCGTCGAAGACGCTGTTCAGAGCGACGGTCCGGCGATTGCACGGTTAGCTCGGCTTGTGCGCGAGTTCACTGTGATGTGCACCAGGAATCCGACCGCGATTCGGGTCACCGAGCGAGACTTGAACGCTCTAAGCGACGAGCACTTCAAGCAGGTTATTGCCAAGAGAAGAAGGCTCAATCGGCTGACGACATCGTTGATCGAGCAAGCGGTATCCGAAAAATCAATCGCCCCCTCTGATGTCAGACTCGCAACACTTACCGTGCTTACGTACACTCAAACGATAATCCGCTGGTACGGTGCGACCGCATCATACGACAAAGAGAAGCTCACCGATAACCTCTGTAGAGCGATCCTTAGGGTGTGCGGTGTCGACGAGGTGGATATAGATGCCATGCTGTAACTCACGGGAATTGCCGGAGTCCTGGACGACGAGTATATCGACAGAGCGCGTGAAAAGGCGGATGCTGATCCGTTTCTGATGCCACTTCGAAACCGTAGGAAGCCGTGTCAGAGTTGGCCCTGACTAGATAGAAGGGCGCGCAGAGCTAACGGTCGCGACTAGGGGCAAGCCGATGAGCTGTGTAGTCTCAAGTAAGGCCTGTGCGGACGGTACTCGCGATTGCAAGCGAGCCAAGCGCTTTCCGCGTCATCCGTCCTCCGAACCCACGCTCAAAAGCTACGATTTACGCGGTGACTAAGAATATAACGCCGCGAGACTAGCCACGACAGCCCCTGGCGCGCCACTGATTGTTTTGCTGTCGGTTCGAGCGATCGGTTACAAAGGAAACTATTCAGCGGCGGAGAGAGCGGAATTCAATCCCCGCTCTCCGTCCCAGCGTTTCGACTGGGATCCTCAGGATGCTCCGCGCCCGGCGCGGAAGACCGACGTACGAACGCTGTTCCACGCACTGCCTCAACCAATTGAGCGCAGTAGCTCCCATTCGCAGAATTCGGATACCAGCCTACGAATTCGCCTTTGCCTTCTTCGCCACGATCTGTTGCAGCGCCCAGCGCGCGTTCTTTCTGACATCGGGATCCGGGTCGTCGGCAATCACCGCCAGGAACGCTTCGCCGTCCGGATGAGCGATCTCGCCCAACGCGGCGGCGGCTTCCTTGCGCAGGTTCGCCTGCTCGTGATTGATGCAACTCCCTACCGGGCGCACGGCCCGCTCGATCTTCATCTTGCCGAGACTACGGACCGCCTTGAGCCGCACCTGCCAGAACGCGTCCGAAAGCGACGCGATCAATTGATCGGCGGCGACCCCGCCGTTGACATTGAGCCCCAGCGTCTCGGCCGCCATCTCGCGCACCATCCAGTCGTCGTCATTGAGTGCACGGGTGATCGTTTCCGCCGCCGGCTTCATCTGCGAGAATGCGAGCGCGCTGACCGCGGCGCGCCGCACATGCGCGTCCGGATCGTAGATCAGCGCCGTCAGAGCCGGAATCGATTCTTCGAGCTTCAGGAAGCCGATGACGCCGATGGCCTGTACACGCACGGCAGCGTCCGGATCCTGCAGCGCTTCCAGCGCCGGCTTCAGCGTGTCCTTGCGGCGCAGCTCCTTCAGGGCGCGCAGCGCGCCCATGCGGACGAAAGCGTGGCCATGCCTGACCAGCGGCAGGATGACATCCGCGCAGGCCGGATCCTTGAATTCGGCCATGCTGTCGGCTGCGGCCGACGCCACGATGCGCTCGGGGTCGACCAGCAACAGCGCCAGCGCAGCCGCGGCCTCCGGCCCGTCGAACTCCCCGAGCGCCATCGCGACCTGCTGCCGCACACCGGCATCGGGATCCGACACCATGTTGGCGAGGTGGCCGACCGCGGCGGGATCGCCGGAATGGCCGAGCGCTATGATGGCGACGCGGCGTTCCGCGGGGTCCGCCGCCTGCAGCCGCTCATCGGCATCTTCGAGATCGTCATAGGATTCGAACGGGCTCGACATGCTCACCTCAACAAATAGGGAATGTTGACGGTCACGGCGCCGGTCGGGCAATCCGCCTCGCAGGGCATGCAGTACCAGCACTCGTCATAGGCCATATAGGCCTTGCCGGTCATGTCGCTGATGCGCAGGACATCGAGCGGACAGACGTCGACGCACACCGTGCAGCCCTTGTCCGCGATGCATTTGGCGTCGTCGACCACCACGGGGACCGACGTCTGATAGGAAGCGAGAGGCATCGTCCAATCTCCTGTTTGCTGTTCGGCCGGCGGTTCACGCGCTGGCGCGGATACGCTGCTTGTCGTAGAGATCCTTCTCGTCGTCGGCGATCGGCACGACATAGGGCTCCACGGCGCGCTTCGCGCTCGTCATCCTGCCATCCTGCTTCGACAGCAGCGTGTGGCAGAACCAGTTCTCGTTGTCCTTTTCCGGAAAGTCGGTGCGCCAGTGGTAGAGGCCCCAGCGGCTCTCCTCGCGGAACAGCGAGGCGTGCGCGGCCATGTCGGCGCAGTCCATGATCGACTGCACTTCGAGCGCGCGGAGCAGTTCATGCGCATTGCGCGCGATCATGCGCTCCTGCATGTCCTCGCGGACCTCGGCGAGCCGACGCATGCCGAGCTCGTATTTGCGCGTGACCTTCGGCGGCTGCAGATAATCGTTCACCAGGCGTCGGGTCTTGTACTCGATCTGGTTCGGCGGAATGCCGTCCTCGCGCCGGGTCGGTGCCAGCACGCGCTCGCGCTCCAGCGCGACCTCGGCGGCGTCGAAACCAGCGAAATCGTGGCTGTCGGCGAATTCCATCGCATCGGTGCCCGCAACCGAACCGTTGGTGAAGGCGCCCAGCATGTAATTGTGCGGCACGCTGGCCATGTCGCCCGCCGCATAAAGGCCGGGAACGGTGGTGCGCGCATTGTCGTCGACGAAGACGCCGGAGGCGCTGTGGCCGGAGCAGAGGCCGATCTCGGAGATGTGCATCTCGATCGATTCCTGCCGATAGTCGACCCCTCGCCCCTGCTGAAACAGGCCGCGGGTCGGCCGCTCCACCTTGTGCAAGGTCGATTCGATCTCCTCGATGGTCTTCTCGTGAAGATGCTTGAGCTGGAGGAACACCGGGCCCTTGCCCGAGAGCAGCTCATTGTAGAACTCGAGCATCATCTGGCCCGACCAGTAGTCGCACTCGATGAAGCGCGAGCCCTCGTTGTTGGCGGTGAAGGCGCCGAACGGACCGGCGACATAGGCACAGGCCGGGCCGTTATAGTCCTTGATCAACGGATTGATCTGGTAGCATTCCAGGTTCGCGAGCGCGGCGCCGGCGTGATAGGCCATCGCATAGCCGTCGCCCGAATTGGCGGCATTCTCGTAGGTGCCGAACATGTAACCCGAGGTCGGAAGTCCGAGCCGGCCGGCTGCGCCCATGCACAGGATCACGGCCTTGGCCTTGATCACCAATATCTCGGCGGTGCGGGTGTTGACGCTGATCGCGCCCGCGACGCGACCATCGGCGGACTTCAGCAACCGTGTCGCCATGTAGCGGTTCGAGATCAGGATGCGGGCGCGGCGAAGCTGGCGATACAGCGCCTTCTTCACGGTGTCGCCGTTCGGCATCGGCAGGACATAGGTGCCGATATGGTGCACCTTCTTGACGGCGAAGTCGCCGTTCTCGTTCTTCAGGAAGCGGATGCCGAAACTGTCGAGCTCCTCGACGATCTTGTAGCAGTTCTGGGCGTATTTATAGACCGCCTTCTGATCGACGATGCCGTCATTGGCGATCGTGATCTCCTTGGTGTACTGCTCGGGCGTCGCATAGCCGGGGATGACGGCGTTGTTGAGCCCGTCCATGCCCATCGAGATCGCGCCGGAGCGCTTGACGTTGGCCTTTTCAAGCAGCACGACGTCGGCCTTCGGATTCCTGAGCTTGGCCTTGAGCGCGGCCATCGGGCCGGCCGTGCCGCCGCCGATCACCAGCACATCACAGGAAACCTCCGAAAGTCCGTCGACGATCTGATCTAGTGCCATCGCTTGCTCCTGGTTCGCCGGCGCTGCCGGCGCCTTTTGCGTGAGATTTGTTCAGGCGGTCCGGCGGCGATAGCAATTAGTTGTCGCCGGGCGGACAATTTCCGCCGCTATCGCTCGACAAACGCTTTTTCGATCACGAAATGGCCGGGCCTGCTGTGATTGCCCTCGGCAAAGCCGCGTGCCGTGAACATCACATGGAGTTCTTCGAGCATGGCCGGGCTGCCGCAGAGCATGATGCGGTCGGTCTCAAGGTCGAGCGCGGGCTGCCCGATGTCGTCGAACAACTGGTTCGAGGCGATCAGGTCGGTGATGCGGCCGCGGTTCCTGAACGGCTCGCGGGTGACGGTCGGGTAATAGATCAGCCTGTCCCGGATCAGGTCGCCGAGGAATTCGTGGTCACGCAGGCTCGCGATGAGGTGCTCGCCATAGGCCAGTTCCGAGACCTGGCGGCAACCATGCACGAGCACGATGCTCTGATAGCTTTCGTAGACTTCGGGATCCTTGATCAGGCTCGCGAACGGCGCGAGCCCGGTGCCGGTCGACAGCAGCAGGAGCCGCTTGCCGGGCAGGAGATTGCCGGTAATCAACGTGCCGGTCGCCTTGCGGCCGACCAGGATGGTGTCGCCTTCCCGGATCTTCTGCAGCCGCGAGGTCAACGGACCGTCCGGCACCTTGATGCTGAAGAACTCGAGCGCCTCCTCGTGATTGGCACTCGCGAGGCTATAGGCCCGCATCAGGGGCCGGCCGTCGACCTCGAGCCCGATCATCGCGAACTGGCCGTTCTGGAAGCGAAAGCCGGGATCACGCGTTGCGGTGAAGCTGAACAGGGAATCGGTCCAGTGCCTGACCGAGATGACCGTCTCCCTCTGAAAAGCGCTCAATGTCGTCTCTCCTTGCGTGCTCGATGCCGCGCAAGGTTTCGGAGAGCGACACGTCCCGCAACGACGAAGCGCCGTTCTCGGTCGATTAGTTTCACATTTGGCGATCGATGACCGGCGTACGGGCAACGTCCGCTTCGAGATGCGCGGCCTCGAGCCTGATCCGGCAATTAGTTGCTATCGCGGTCGCCGCATCGGTGTCAGGAGGGATGGTGGAGAGTAGTCATGACCATGAGCGCATTGGTGGCACCGACAGTGACCGGCTACGAGGCCAGCGCCGATCTTGCGACGCTCGTCGTACGCACCGCGCGCAACGATGAGGTCAGGCTCGGCGCCGAACAGCTCCGGCTCTCCTGCAAATGCGCGCATTGCACCCGTGCCCGCTTCGACGGCCGCTTCCCCGAGCGGTTTCCCGGCATCGCGATCACCGAGATCGGCGATTTGGGCTACGGGCTCAACATCTCATTCTCCGACGGGCACAATCGCGGAATCTATCCAAAAATTTATCTGCTGAGCCTGGCGGGACACTAGCGGATCTCCCGTTCTATCGCGGACGCCGTTCGGCGAGCCCCTGTTCCACAAATCCCCCGTTGTCGGTGATGATTTTTCCGGGCCGGCGCGCCGAGCGCCATCCCGGGATGGCGCACGCGTCGGCGCCCACCTGTCCCCGGCTTGCCAACCCGCTCTGGCACGGACATTGCTCCTGTTTAGAACGGTTTGAACACTGGAGGCGGCTCGATGTTGCTGCAGGCGGCCAATGCGATTCGCGGAACCATTCCCGCAAAAATCCGGCCCGCAGGCAGCTCCTCGCTGCTGCTCACCGAGAACCAGCAGTGGATCGGCGGCCCGCCGCCGCTGATGGACAAGCTCACGCCGCGCGAGCGCGAGCTCGTGTTGAAGCAGGGCCGCCGCAAGGTGCTCAACCGTGGCCAGACCCTGTTCAGCCAGGGCGGCAAGCATGACGGCATCTGGCTGATCGAGAGCGGCCGCATTCGCGTCTTCTACACCTCGCCGCTCGGGCGCGAGATCACCCTTGCCTATTGGCATGTCGGCAATTTCGTCGGCGGGCCCGAAGTGTTCGAAGGCACCGTGCATCAATGGTCCGGCGTCGCATCCAGCAACTGCAGCGTCGTGCATCTTCCGGGAAAGCAGCTGCGCGCGCTGGCCGCGGAGATGCCGAACCTCGCCATCGGCCTGATCGAGGGCCTCACATTCAAGGGCAAATGCTATTCCGCGCTGGCCCAGATGCTGGGAACGCGCTCGATCACCCAGCGCCTGGCGCATCTGCTGCTGCACCTGGTCGATCTCTATGGCGTGGAGGACGCCGACGGCACCGTGATTGCGGCGGCATTCACCCATGCCGACATCGCCCACATGGTCGGCGCGACCCGGCAGTGGGTGACGATCAGCCTGAAGCGCATGCAGGAAAAGGGAATTGTGCTCACCAAACGCTCGCAGATCGTGGTCTGCCGACGCGAGATCCTGGAGGAGATGCGGGGCCAGGCCTCTGATTAAAAGGGCATCCGATTGAGGCCGATGCACATGCAATCGGCTTTGGGCCGCAAAACTGCACAAGGACTAAGCAATTGGCATTTCCCGGCAACTAATCGACCGCGACGATGAATCCGGATTTGCCCGGCCTGCGCCCTCACCCAATCATGGCCGCCACAGCACATCCAACCGAAAGAGGATGAGAATGGTCCACCATCTTCCCACGCTCTCGCTTGCGATATCGGTGACGTCGCTGGCGCTTCTGCTCGCGCAGCCGGCTGCGGCGGAAACGGTGACGATCGGCATCGGCACGCAGGACACGACCACCAACACGGCCACGGCAGGCACCGTGATCCGGCAGCTCCATTTGCTGGAAAAATACCTGCCGACAACAGGCAAATACGCCAACATCAAGTTCGAGCTGGACTGGCAGAATTTCACCTCCGGTCCACCCGTCACCAATGCGATGATGGCGAACAAGCTGCAGATCGGCATGATGGGGGACTATCCGCTGATCGTGAACGGCTTCACTTTCGAGAACAATCCCGAGAGCAAGAGCCGGCTGATCGCGATCGCCGCCTACAATCTCTCCGGCTCCGGCAACGGCATCGTCGTCCACAAGGACTCGCCCTACTACGATCTCGCCGACCTCAAGGGCAAGCTCGTCAGCGTGCCGTTCGGATCCGCCGCGCACGGCATGGTGCTGAAGGCGATGCAGGACCGCGGCTACGCATCCGATTTCTTCCAGCTGGTGAGCCAGAGCCCGGAGGTCGGATCGACCAATCTCCAGGAGAAGAAGATCGACGCGCATGCCGACTTCGTGCCGTTCGCCGAGCTGCTGCCGTTCCGCGGCTTCGCGCGCAAGATCTTCGACGGCGTAGAGACCAATCTGCCGACCTTTCACGGCATCGTCGTGCGCACCGACTTCGCCGAAAAATATCCCGAGGTGGTCGTCGCCTACATGAAGGCGCTGATTGCCGCCAATCAATGGCTGCGCGACGATCCGAAGCGCGCCGCGGAGAAGATCCAGGAGTGGACCGGCATCAACAAGGAGGTGGTCTACGTCTTCCTCGGACCGGGCGGCAACATGACCACCGATCCCACCGTCAAGCCGGCGCTGATCGATGCCGCCGTCACCGACGTCACGGTGCTGCGGAAGCTCGGGCGCATGAAGGAATTCGATCCGAGGAAATGGGTCGATGATTCCTACATCCGCAAAGCCTATTCAGAGATGAAGCTCGACTACGACACACAGCTCGCGAGCACCGCCAATTACGAGATTTCGGGCCAGGACAGCTTCTGCAAGAAGCCGATCGCCGATCCGCGCAAGGCCGGCGAAGTGTGGGTCGACGATGCCGGCATCCTGCCGTTCGCGAACGCCGCCTGCACGCTCGGCGCCTACGCCGACCTCAAGGCCAAAGGCAAGAAGATCAACGTTGCCTACGTCTTCGACACCACCCGCGGCATCAAGCTGTTCGCCGACCAGGCGTTCTACGCCGTCGGCGACGGCGAGGTGGCGCCGTTCCTGCTGAAAAAGGACGCCGAGGCGTATGCGGCGAAGATCGGCGGCAAGGTGCTCGGCTTCGACGACGCGGTGAAATCGGCGGTCAGCGGAGGCAAGACGTGAGCAGCAGTCCAGCCGTCCTGCGGCGCCAGGAGGACGCCATGCCGTCAGCCGCAGCCGATACCGGGCTCGTGTCCGCCACGCCGCCCGGCTCCGCACCGTCATTCGCCACGCTGGCGCGGCGATGGTATCGGCTTAATCGGGACAGCCTGCGCGCGGCCGTCATCGGCGCGCTTTCGCTCGCGGCCTTCCTGCTCGTCTGGCATCTGCTCACGACCTATCGCGTCGTCTTCTTCGTGCGTTTCGTCAACGTGCCTACGCCTCTCGCGGTCTATGCGAGCTTCACCAAGGCGATCCACGATCCCAAATTCCTGATGCACCTGCTGCTGAGCTGCCGGCGCATCTTCATCGGCTTCTCGCTGGCCGCGATCGTCGGCGTGCCGCTGGGACTGGTCATGGGCCGCTTCAAGCTGGTCCATGAAGTGGTGTTCCCGGTCGCCGAGGTTCTGCGCCCGATCCCGGCGATCGCCTGGGTGCCGATGGCGATCATGCTGTGGCCGACCAACGAGCAGAGCATCGTGTTCATCACGTTCCTCGGTTCGTTCTTCCCGATCCTGGTCAACACGCTGCACGGCATGTCGCTGGTCGATCCCGTGCTGGTGCGCGCGGCGCAATGTCTCGGCGCCCGCGAGCGTTCGATCTTCCGCGAGGTATATTTCCCCGCCTCCCTGCCACACATCTTCACCGGCCTCACCGTCGGCATGGGCGTGGCATGGGTGTCCCTGATCGCCGCCGAGATGATCTCCGGGCAGTACGGGATCGGCTACTTCACCTGGGAGGCTTATTCGCTGGTCCAATATGCCGACATCGCGCTCGGCATGATCGCAATCGGCGTGCTCGGACTGGGATCGAGCCTGCTGATCCGGGCTGCCGGTCGACTGGTCATGCCATGGAGCTCGAAATGAACGACGTTCGGACCAAGCCGCCGCAGGGTCGCATCGAGGTCGACAACTTCTCGCTCAGCTATGAAAGCATCGACGGTGCGGTGCAGGCCGTCACCGACACCCACATCCACGTCAATCCGGGCGAGTTCGTCTCGATCGTCGGCCCCTCCGGCTGCGGGAAGTCGACGCTGCTCAACGCGGTTGCCGGCTTTCTCAAGCCCACCACCGGCGTGGTCACCGTCGACGGCGAGCCCGTGAACGGCCCGAGCGCCGAGCGCGGCATGGTGTTCCAGCAATATTCGTTGTTTCCATGGAAGACGGTGCGGGAGAACGTCGAGTTCGGTCTGAAGATGCGCGGCATGCCGCGCTCGCAGCGCGAGCGCGCGGCACGCACGCTGCTCGGGCTCGCGGGACTCGAGGCGTTCGAGAAGCACTACCCGGAGCGGCTGTCCGGCGGCATGAAGCAACGCGTCGGCATCGTGCGCGCGCTTGCGACGGGACCGAAGGTGCTGCTGCTCGACGAGCCCTTCGGCGCCCTGGACGCGCAGACCCGCGTCATCATGCAACAGATCCTCACCAACATGTGGCAGCGGCTGAAGATCTCGGTGCTGTTCGTCACCCACGATATTGACGAAGCGATCTTCCTGTCGGACCGCGTCTACTGCATGACCGCGCGTCCCGGCTCGATCAAGGCCGAAATCCCGATCCCGCTCGAACGCCCACGGCAGCAGTCGATGATGATGTCGTCGGAATTTCTTGCCTTGCGCCGAGGATTGATGTCCCTGATCCGCGAAGAAAGCCTGAAGGCGATGGGCGGCGAGATCAATGACCTCGGCATGCAGGGATTGACAATCGAGCTGCAAGGGCACTCGCTCGCTTCGGTCCTCTGATGGTAAGGCGAGCCCATCACGCTTCAGAAGCGCGCCTTCCCTGCCGAGGCACGCCCAGATGAGCGGTCGCGGGGTGATTTGAACCCAACCGCCAAGTCATTGACGTTACTGGTGTCGATTTCAACACAAAAAGAACCCCAACAGACCACACGGACTACAATTTGGTTGCGGGGACATGCAACAATGTGATGGCGAAGCACAGTCAGCACTCAAGCGTGGTGATTGCTCGCCTTAGAGCGACGCGCTGCTGGTTCAGACATTTACCTCAGCAGAAGAATCAACTTCGCGCGACGCCTTCGAAATCGACGGCAACTTTCCTCAACCTTCCATCGTCGCCTGCGCGTCCCACAAAGCACAAAGCTGATGGCAAGCCGTCGGCGCGATGCACTCCGGGTACTGAGATTGCGCAAAGGTCCAGCGGATTAACGAAATAGGTGTAGGTGCCCATGATCGCATTTTTCTTCATGGGTTCTTCAAGCATCTCAGCAATTGTAAAGATCGTGGGAACGGTCGGCACGACGAGGGCGTGACACCTGTCGAATTCCCGGGAAACGACGCGCTGCAAGCGCTTGAGTTCGTAGAGGGCCTCGAACGCTTCTTTCGCACTATAGGATAGCCCGGGCTCTATCGCGGCCCATACTGCCGGATGAATCGTATCGCGCCGATTTTTGATGACGTCCCCGTAGTCACAGAGCCGCTCGGCAACCATGGCCGACTGGAAAACCAGTCGTCCTGCCGCTTCGAACGGCGCAAAATCGATTTCCACAAACGAAAAGCCGAGTTCGGCGAGACGATCCAGATTGGCGCGGAAGGCACGACCTGATTGTTCGTCTCCGAAGAACTGCAACTGGTCTTTTCGGGGAATGACAAGGATCTGGTTCTGCGCCTGCCTCGCGGACAAATCGATCTCATCGGCATCCGTGCGGCTGAAGGGATCGAGCGCATCGTGGCCCGCGATGAGTTCGAGTACTTCGTAGGCGTCGACAACCGCTTTGGCGAAGATAGGGACGCAATCAAATATCCTGCTGTTGTACAGCAGGCCCCGCGAACTCACGAGACCAATGGTCGGCTTCAATCCTATGATACCGTTGCAGGCGGCCGGAACACGCCCTGAACCGCCGGTATCGCTGCCAAGGGAAAACGCAACTATGTCGCCCGCGACGGCGACCGCCGAGCCCGAGCTTGAGCCGCCAGGGATGAATGCCGGATTCACCGCGTTTCGGCACAGGGGCTCTGGACTGCGAGTCCCGTTCAGCCCGGTTGCGAACTGGTCCATCGTGTTCTTACCGATCAGCACCGCGCCGGCAGCTTCAGCGCGTTGCACGGCGTGTGCGGTCTCCGCCGGAAGGATCGCGAGCCCCGGGCAATTGCTGGTTGTCAGCATCCCAGCGACATGAAGATTGTCCTTGACGGAAAAAGTCAGACCGAGAAGCGGAAGATGTTCGCCTTCGCTTGCGCGTCGCTCGAGCGCCTTGGCCTGGCGGATCGCATCCTCCGGAGAAACGAGGGCGGTAAAGATTCCATCTGAAGCAGCGGCGTTAGCGCGTCTGCAGCTTTCGGCGACGAGATCGGTGGCGGTCATGCCGAGCCTGCGCGCATCGCGCACACGTTCAAAGGTGAAGGGAAGGGATGAGAGGTCCATCATGATCCATCACGGTGTTAAGCGAAACAGTGCCCAGCCGGCGCCAACAATTGCAATACAGGCAACGGTGGTCAGAATGACGAGGCTGGCAACTCGATAGTGAGCTTCGGAAGTTTTCGAAACAGCGCGTTGCCGATCAACGCTCCTGTGGCGGCCGCTGGAGCCATAACCAGCGACGCTCCCAGGGCGCCGGACGAATAGAGCCCGTTTGAGGCCGCAATTGCGATGCCGAGGGCGGCGCTGAAAGCCACAAACGCCATGATGGTGGAGCGAGTCGATGATCCGGAAAGGCCGCTTCCGAGAAGCGCCACGATGGCCGGCGGTCCGCTCAGAGCCGTGCCACCGTTCAGGAGTCCGGAAACGAAGCCTGCGCCGGCAAGCGGCGCGAAGCCCATCGGGCCCGCGGAAAAGGCGGGACGCCACCAAACAACAGTCACTGCGACCACGATCGCGGTTCCGATCACCAGTCGCATCCAGTCGGGTGAGAGTGACGCAAGAAATATCAAGCCAAGCGGCGTCCCGATGAGGGTGCCGGCTACTAGGCCGAACAATGCAGGCCGGGCGATGTCCCCCTGAATGGCCGGTATTGTCGCGAGTCCGATGCCAACCTCGATCGGCAGTACGGCAGGCACCGCGGTCGCCGGTGGGAGGAAAAGCGTTAGAAGGGGTATGGCCGCCAGGGCGAAACCGAAGCCGGAGTAGCCCCGAACGGCTCCACCTGCGAGACCGGCGCAGGCAGTCGCAACGGCTAACATCAATGAGCCGCCACGCGGGCTCAACCAATCGATCATTTGACGGTCCTCGCGGTGGCGTATGACGCAGCTGAACAAGATTGTCAGATCAGTGTTCAGCGTTTGCCTTCCCAGTGGACGATGCGCCGCGCCAGATAGGCGATCCCCCGATCGCTCAAAAGGCCAATCAAGCCGATCATGATGATGCCCCCGAACAGATAGGTCGTTCTGAAGAAGCTACTTGCATCGAGGATCACGAAACCGAGACCGCGATCGCCGCCAAGCAGTTCTGAAGCGACGAGGATCGTCAGCGCCGCTCCCATGGACACGCGAAGGCCGGTCATGATCTGCGGGAGTGCGGATGGCAAAACGACGAAGCGGAAGACCTGCCAGCGATTTGCGCCCATGGATTGCGCGGCTCGCAGGGAATCCACAGCGCACCCCTGCGCACCCGCCTGTGCATTCACCATCATGATCAGGAATACCGAGATGAAGATCAGGAGGATCTTTGATGCTTCTCCGATTCCGAACCATAGAATGAACAGTGGGATAAGTCCCAAGGGCGGGATGGGGCGAAGAATTTCTGATGGCACGAGAAACAGCGCATCAATTGCCGGCACCCGGCCGCGCAGAAGTCCAAGAGCGATTCCGAACTGGGAGCCGAGGATGTAGGCCACGCTGACGCGCCACAAGCTCGCGCCTACATGGGTCCAAATGCCGACGCCGGAATATCCGCGTTCGATCATGTCGGCAAATGTCTTTGCAACCTCCCACGGGGAGGGCAGGATGGTCGTCGTGACTGCACCTTTGGCCGTGACCAATGCCCACACCAAAAGAATGCAAAACGGTGAGAGAATGGCAAGCGCCCAATATTGCCGGCGTGCTCGTGCTGCGTCCGAGTTCATAGCAAGGTCTCGTGGGGAGTGTGTACAACAGTAGTCAATGCCGCATCTTTCGGTAGATCGTCTCGCGCAATTTCAGAAAGGTCGAATCCAGCCTATTGTCAGCGTTAGCCCGCGGCTGGGGCAGATCGACGGAGAATTCCTCGAAATGCCCTTGTTTGAGGTCGGCCAAGAGAAATATCCGATCTCCAAGAAACACGGCTTCGTCGATACTGTGGGTCACAAACAGGATCGTGCAGCCGGTGCGATCGCGGATGCGGAGCACCTCTTCCTGCAAAACCTCGCGCGTCTGCACATCCAAGGCTGAAAATGGTTCGTCCATCAGCAAGACCTTGGGTTTTGCCGCGAGGGCGCGGGCCAGTCCCACACGCTGACGCATGCCTCCGGACAGCTGATACGGATATAGGTTTTCCGAGCCGCTCAACCCTACCAGGGCCGCCATTTCCTCGGCCACCCGGCGGCGCTCCGCGGTTCCTCGTCCCGCGCAGCGCAGGCTGAATGCGATGTTCTCTCCAACCGTCATCCAGTCGAACAGGGCCGCCGCCTGAAAGACAACGCCGCGATCGGGACCTGGTCCGACGATCTCTTGATGGTCGACGAAAGCAACCCCCTCCGACGGCCGGATAAAGCCGGCCGTCAGGTTGAGGATCGTGGTTTTGCCGCATCCGGACGGACCGAGGAGTGCAACCAACTCTCCCGGCCGAACGGAGAAGGACACGTCACCGAGAATGACGCGGCCATCATATTGGAAACCAACCTTCTCGAACTTGAGCATCGGCGTGACAGGATGAGTGGTCGTGGCATTGACCGCGTATTCTGTCGGAACGGGAACGAGACTCAAGCCTCTCACGTTGGCGCTCATCTTGTGCTCGCGACGTAAGCTTGAACCGATTTCGTGTTGAGGAGGCCTGCCCAATCCGAGGGGACTGCCTGAATGCGCTTCTCCTCCAGAAGGAATGCGGCGATGTTCTGGAGATGCTTGCCGAGGCGAGAAGCGGCTTCCTGGCCCGGTGGGCCCATGAAGTCGGCCGTGAGGATTTCCTCGAAGGTGGGGTGAGCAACAGTCTGACCTTCAACGAGCTTGTCGAATTCCACGGGGTTCATATTGACGCGTTTGGCTTCATATTGACGAACCTCGGCCGGTTTGGCCTTGTAGTCTCTCTGTGCCTGATCCCACATCTTCAGGAAGAGCTGCACCGTCTCGGGGTTTCCGCTCGTAAATGCCTTGCGGGCGACCCAGACCCCGCCGGTGATCATCCCGAGGCTTTTGGTCGTTGCGATGTCTTTGGCGCCTGCGCGTTCGATCGCGCCGACGTTCGGCTCCCAGACAAAGGCAGCATCGATCTGGCCGGCCTGATAGGCGGGCGGCATGTTTGCCGGCGTGAGATTGACGAGCGTTAGGTCGGAGGCCTTAAGATTGGCTTTCGCGAGCGCCTGGAGCGTGTGGTAGTGGCTCGTCGAGCCGATCGCCACGCCAACCCGCTTCCCTCTAAGGTCTGGCAAACTCGCGATCCCTGCTTGGGGATTGGCGGCCAGCCGTACATTGGTCAGGTCGAGACGCTCCATGAACAGGATTTCAATCGGGAGTCCATTGGAGTAGCCCGTCACAGCAGGAAATTCTCCCATCCAGGCGAGATCGACCTCATTCGCTGCGAGCGCAGGTAACATCGCCGGCCCGGCTGGAAACTGCGCAACCTTGACATCGAGCCCTGCTTTTTCGAACAGGCCGGTGGCAAGGGCGTAGGACAGGATGACGTTGATTTCTCCCGTCTGAAACCCGATCTTGATAGGCTTCAGATTTTGAGCGCTCGCGATTCCGGACGACGCCAACACCGTCGCAGCGAGTGCAAACCACCGAACTAGATTGAGCACGGATCGTCTCCTTTTGACTGAAGGAAGTTGGTGAGGATCGAGATCATGCGGCAATGCCGAGAAGGTCGAGCACTGTGAGTGCAAGAATCTTGGTTGCTGCCACCGACTTGCTGATCTGAATGTATTCGTTGATGGGCGGCCAACCGTCCTCGCCGGGGCCAAAGGTGATCGCCGCCTGCCCACGTTCGGCGAACCGGATCGTGTCGTTGAACGCGTTCTTTCGATAGATCACGGGCGGTTCGCCAAGGATACGGCGATAGGCCCGGCTGATGGTTGCGGTCGGATCGCGGCTGTCGTCCTGCTCAAGCGTGCCATTAACGAACAGGGCGCCGGGATAAGGTCTCGCGATCGCGTTCAAGGCGGGGTCAATCGCAGCCTGGGAGTCGATCACCTTCTGAATGTCTGCCATCACGCTCTCGGGCGTCATGCCAGGCAGGATGCCGACGACCGCGAGGACGGCCTGAGCGACGTCAGGCGTGAACTGCATCTCTCGCTTGACACCTCCCTGGACGCGGATGATGGCGACCATCGGTGGTGTACCACCGGCAATCCGCGCCGGGACGTGACTGAACGTCATCGTCTCGAAGGCGGTCAGCAGATGCGCCATCTTGGCGACTGCGTTGACGCCGGTGTCGGGCCGCCAGAGGTGGCTCTTCACGCCTCGGGTCTCAATCTGGACCAGGAAGTTGCCGCCATTGGCAACCGCGACGCCCATGCCAGAACGGCCGTCAGGTTTCGTCCAGCCCGTCGGTTCGCAAACTATCGTGTAGTCTGCACTGAGGCCTTTCTCGTCGAGCAGGAAGATCGAACCGTCAGGTCCGTTCTTTTCCTCATCGGCCGTGTAGACGCATTTGAGTGTTCCCTTTAGTTTGATCCCGCTCTCGCGAATGGCGCGCACAGCAAGCAGCGTGCATGCGAGATTGCCTCTCGTGTCAGACGTGCCGCGCGCGTAAAGCTTGTCGCCATGCCGGGTCGGACGGAAGGGGTGACCGCCCGTCGTCGTCCAGGCGCTCCAGTCGCCTGCGGGATAGGTGTCGAGGTGATCATTCAGGATGAGCGATGGACCTTTGCCGGTCCCCTCGAGTATGCCGATGACATTGGGTCTGCCCTCTCGCTTTGTCGCAAGGGTCACTTCGAATCCCATATCCTTGAGCTTGTCGGCGACAGCGAGCGCTGCACCTTCCTCCCGGGCGGGAGGTTCGTCCGGATCGAGCGGATTTTCGGCTTCGGGTTGCCCCGCCGGGATAAGCTCGCACGCGAGATCAAGCCAGGCTTTCTCCGTGATCCGGTCAAGCACCCGCCGCTCGACATCGGAAAGGCTGCTTCGTTCGGCAAGTTGCGAGAGTTCCTGCATAATCGCTCCGAATTGTCCTGCTCTCACTACAGCAAGCGATATGCCACCCGGAGGCGAGGAGCTTCCGAGAGGAAGGACACCCCTAAAGCATTGTAATTGTGCATGAAAATGCGTGACGATGAATTGTCAGAAAATTTCCATCGCAGCCAAAGCGAGGACTGCTTGCGCATCGGCGGAGTGGTGCTGTTGAATATGCGCGCCCCGCCTATTCGTCCCCGGCCGAAAGTTCGGCGTGCAATAAATCAGTGCGCCGGATGACCAGAAGTCCGCGCTTCTGCCGCAGCACTCCCGACTTCTGCAAGCGATTCAAACTGATCGTTACCCATTGCCGCGTCGCCCCGATGAGGTTGGCGATTTCCGCGTGGGTAAAGGCGGCGGCAATCAATATTCCGCCGTCGGCTTCAGTCTCGTCGAAACCATAGGTTTGGGCGAGATGAAGCAGCACGTGCGCCAGACGCTGAGACAAGGAGCGCGTTCCCAGCATCTGAGCCAATGATGAGTAGCAACGGGCCTTGAAGGACAGTGCATCAATGATCGCGACTGCGAAATCGGGCAGTTCTCGTGTCAGATCCCGAATATCAGATCCGGGCAAGTAGGTGACGACGCTTTGTTTGGCAGCAACCGCCGACCACATATGGACGCCGCCGCCAAAGACCTCCGGTCCACCCACGAAATTTCCCGGAAGCCAATAGGCGAGCGTAATCTCTCGACCGCCCGGCGCCGTATAAAAGCTGCGAACGAGACCGGTTTCAATAACAACAATTCCGTTGTGAGGGTCCCCTTGCCGAAATAATGTTTCGCCGCGCTTGTATGATATGAGTTGACCGCAAGCTTTGACTCGATCGCGTGCAGATTCCGGGAGACGCTCGATGAGGCTTGATTGGCGAGGAATCGAATCGTCAGTTTCCGAGAGTAAAATGCCCGCTGTCTTCTCACCTGCGTCCATGATGGTTTTCCGTCGGGACAACGTCCCCTACCGGTTGAGGCGCTACCAATTGCAATCCAGAGATCTGGCCAAATGGGACAAATGCGACGGAGACGAAGTTTGCCTCGGCCAGCGCACCGATTTCGTCGATCGCGCCTGTCCATCCCTAGGCGTCAGGAGCGCAGCGCGTTGGGTTGCATGTCAGCATAGCCGGTCGTCGCCTTCGAAGCCATAGTGGGCATCGCACTTGGCCTGATCTGCAGCAGAAGCCTCGCGAATAGATGCATGCCTTACGCGGCCAACCGGCGTTCCTTCTCGGGCCCTCTTGATCACCCGAAGCCCTCTTCAGGAAGCGGGCCAGCGTGCGGTTCAGACTGAACGTAACCCACTGGCGGGTCGCGCCAATAAGTTTCGCAATCTCCGAACGCGTGAACGCCGCCGCCACCGCGACGCCGCTGCCCTCAGCCTCTTCCTCGAGGTCGTAGTTATTGGCCATATGAAACAGACCCTGCCAGGCGCTGAGGGAGGGACCGCGTCCCGAGTATCTGTCAATCGGCCCTTTAATTGCGGGTTGTTGTCAAGTTACCATTCTTTCTCCCCGGTGGTTCGCCGGTAGCGATCGCTCCGTCGGAGCTGGTCGGGATTGGAGACGGAGCGATCGCGGATGGCGAGACGATCGCCTGGCGGGATTGGATATTGCACGTTGCGGGAAGATTGGTGTCTTCATGATGAGGTCGTGAAGTACCGCTCCCACTTGATAGATGTTTATTGCTCGGAAGCCCTCGCTACCGGGAAGCTCATCTCTTGTCAGGAACTCAGGTGGACTATACTACGCTGTGGCAACAAAGCGGCGCTGCTCATCATGATCAGTACCGTTGCCCTCCGAGGGCAAAGGTCACACGTTCGAATCGTGTCGGGTGCGCCAGTTTTTCTTTGCTTACAACGCGATATGAGCGTCCGAACCGAAATTCCGGTTCTGTCTCATTCGAGCGAGTAAGCAATCTGGATAAAATCGTCGCCGAGAGCCGATAGGTTGCTAACTGACAGTGTCGGTCAGAAGTTCGTCTCGCCTAAGGTGTTGCCACTCCGTTATGGCGCTTGTCTCGCTCGCAGGAAAAAAAGCGCGATGAATGCGGAAACCGACGCTAGCGCCGTGATCCATAACGCTCCTGCACCGAGATATTCAGCAAACAGGCCAACGGCGAGCGGCGCGACGGCACCGGTCGCGCGGGCCGGAAGCGATAGCACGCCAACGCGACGGCCAAAGCCGTGCGGCCCAAATAGTGCGAGCGGTAGCGTGCCGCGCGCTATGGTCAAGATGCCATTGCCTGCACCGTAGAAGATGGCGAAGGCGGGGGCGAGCACCGGTCCTCCAGCCGCAAGAACTACTATGCCGAGTGGATTCATGACCGTCGCAAGCCGAGTCGACGCAAGAGGATGGTAGCGGCTAAGCCAGCCCGCTTCGATAATCCGCGCTGCCACCTGTGCCGGGCCGATCAGGGTTCCCGCGAGCAGCGCTGCCGCCGGTGTTGCACCGAACTGCAAGAGCAGGGAAGGCATCAAGGCAGAAAGTCCCGAACTCACAAACCCGGTCGCCGCAAAGACATAAGCCACGAGGATCATGGCGACTGTCTCGCTTTGCTGCGCCGACTCTGCGGGGCTTGCCTCATCGGGCAAAGCCGCCTGGAATGGCTTAGCGCGCGGCAGCGACAGGTTCAGCGGCAGCGCCAACGCAATGTGAATAAGCGCCCAAACCTGGCACGCAATCCGCCAGCCAAAGGGCGCATCGAGATACGTGGTGATCGGCCAACCTATCGTGCTTGCGAAGCCTGCAATCAGGGTGATGCCGGTGATCGGCCTGCGGGCGGCGTATCCATACATGCGCGTCAGTGTCGCAAAGGCGGCCTCATAGAGCCCCATCCCCATGCCAACGCCGAGGATGAGCCACGACGCAATCAACACAACGCTTCCGGACGCGAAAGAAAGAAGGACCAATCCCGCCGCAAACACGACGTTCGAAACGGCAAGCAGCCCCCGGCCGCCGAACGTATCGATGAAATGCCCAACACGCGGTCCCAGGAGGCCCGCCATGATTAGGCCGACCGAAAGCGCGCCGAAAACGAGAGTCGACGAGATCCCAAGGTCGCGGGCGACCGGATTGGCAAGAATCGCCGGCAGATAATAGGTGGAGGCCCACGCCAGCGTCTGGCTGGTGCCAAGCGCCAATATGATCGGAAGCTGACGTTGACTCATCCCTGTGGCGCCCTCGCCCTCGACCAATAGAGCGCGACGGGGCCGAGCAGAATGCCTGCCGCGAGTACGGCAAAGGCTGCCGCCCAGGCCGTGGCACTCGATGGTCCGCCCGCCGCATCCAGCGCGACGCCAAGGGCCCACGCGCCCAAAGCCGACAGACTAAAGCCAACGGTCGAATGCACGGCCATCGTTGCGCCGCGGTAGTTGGGATCGGCGGCCATCGTCATTCCCGAGGTCAACGCACCGGAATCGGCGGGCACCGTGATGGCGTAGACCAACACCAGTGGCAGCAACAGCCATGGCGATTTGTCGGCGAACGCGCCGATCAGCAGCGCCACACAAGCAGAACTCAACATCACGGCGGTGATGGCGCGATGTCGGCCGAACCGGATCGCGCATTCGTTGCCGAGGATGCTAGCCGGCATCGCGAGCAAGGAGAAAAGCACGCTGACGACGACGGGCGTCAGGAGTGAGCCTTCCGAGTTCCTCACCGCCACGAAAGTCCAGAATCCAACCAGCCAGGTGCGGATGCCGTAAAGCTCAAAGCAGTGGGCGCCATAGCCGAGAACAAAGCCCATGGCGTTGGTGTTGCGGAACACCGGCGCGAAGTCCAAGAGGCGGCCCTGCGCGGGTTTTGGCGCCACCGGCCGCAGCAGGAAACAGACCGAAAGCATCATCAGCGGGCCCAGCGCTGTCACGAGGAAGGCTGAGCGCCAGCCCAAAGCTTCCGCAACGAGCTGCGAGACCAGGAACGACAGCCCGACGCCGAACGAAAAGCTCGACGTATACAGCGTGACCGCGCGGGATGAATCGCCGGGCGCCAGCCGGTCAGTCAGCGCCTTGAGACCGGGCATATAAGCGCCCGCGAAGCCGATGCCCGCAATGGCGTTGAACAATGCTCCGGACCAGAGGCCGGTCGCAAACAAGCCGAACAGCAATGTACCGAGTGCACTGACCGCCGAGCCCGCAATCAGGATCTTGCGCGCGTCGATCCGGTCAGTCAGCGTGGCCAACACCGGCACCGTCAACATGTAGCCAGCTGCGCCCGAACCGGCGAGAAGGCCAGCCTGCGCACCGCTCAGGTGCCATTCCGGAATCAGGAATGCGGCAAGTATCGACGGCACGACGACATGCGGGAGCAAGCTACCGAGCTGCCCCACACACATCGCCGCGATGACGGATCGCCCCTCTAGCGTCAGCATTCGCACCTTTCCGCGCTAAGCTGCGCAGCCACAGCCAGCTTTTCCTGCACCCTTCGCCTTAGCATCATCGACGCAACAGGCGTCCGCCCGTTCGGTGGCCGGCCCGCCAAAGCATTCGACCTGTCCCGGTGTCGCGCTGCGGCTGCACACGCCTGTCTCGGGCAATACGAGTTCAACCCGCGCTGCCGCTTCATTGTCACCGGCAATTTTGGCCGCAATTGACCGCACCTGCTCATAGCCGGTGAGCATCAGGAACGTTGGCGCACGCCCATATGACTTCATGCCGGCGAAGTAGAATCCCGGCTCGTCCTGCGCGAGTTCGGCCGCGCCATGTGGGCGTACTGTGCCGCAGCTATGTTCATTGGGATCGATCAGCGGCGCCAGCGCGATCGGGCATTCGATGGCCGGATCGAGTTGAATCCGAAGTTCACGCAAGAATTCGAGGTCGGAACGGAACCCCGTCGCGACGATTAGTTCGTCAGCCACAATGCTCCGGTCGTAGCATCCGGCAGTGGCAAGCTTCAGGCGCTCGCCGTCACGGTCGATGCGAGTCACAGGGAAGCTGGCTTCCACTCGGATTTGCCCAGAGGTTACCAGCCCTGCCAGAGCCATTCCCAGTTCGCCACGCGCCACGAGTTTGTCATTGACGCCCCCGCCAAAAGCTTTGGCAGGATTGTCACCGCGCAAGACCCAAATGACTTCCGTGCTTGCAGCCTGAGATTTCAGATTCGTGAGTTCGATTAGCGTGCCAACCGCAGAATGCCCAGCCCCGAGCACGGCGATGGCCTTTCCAGCATACCGGGCGCGATCCTTGCCGAGCACGTCGGGCATCCCGTACGCGATCTTGGTAGCGTTCTCCCGCTCGCCGAGGGCCGGAAGACCGTTTGCGCCACCAGGGTTCGGCGAGAACCAAGTACCTGACGTATCGATCACCGCATCGGCGCGAATGCTTTTCGGGCCCTGCCCGTTTTGGTAGCGAAGCTCGAAGGCGCGTCGCCGCGGCCTTTGGTCTTGAGCTTGTCGAAACCAACGCGACTGATGTCGGTCACGCGGCTTGATGTATGAATGTGATCCTTGAGCACCGTACGGTGAGCCAGCGGTTCGAGATACTGCGACAGCAACTCACCGCCGGTCGGATATTGCTTTGGATCCGGCGAATTCCAACCGGTTGGCGCCAGCAAGCGCTCAGCCGCTTTGTCGACGTTGTATTCCCACGGCGAGAACAACTGCACGTGGCTCCACTGCCGCATCGCATGACCAATTTCCGGACCTGCTTCCAAAACGGCCGGCGTCATTCCGCGTTCAAGAACATGAGCAGCGGCGGCAAGTCCGACAGGACCTGCGCCAATGATCGCAACCGACTTCGACTGTTCCATTTTGCTTCTCCTATCAAACTAAAAATATCGAAATTTTCGACCTGAAAAGATCAGGCCGCCGTGCTTGTATTCTTGCATTCGGTCGCATCGGCGCAGCATTCAGCAACTAGAAAGTCGACCAGCCCCTGCATCACGTCATAGTTGGCGTGACACGTCAGAGTCGTTGCCTCCCGCACTTGGGTGATGAGGCCGGCGGTCACGAGCGTCTTGACGTGGTGCGACAGGGTTGATGGCGCGATTTTTAGTTTATCCTGCAGTCGGCCGACGGCCAGACCAGCCTGCCCAGCGCGAACAAGGGCACGATAGATCTTGAGCCGGGTCGGATTGCCCAAAGCTTCAAGGTGCATGGCTGCGTCATCCAGTTTCATGTCCATAATCTGTCGCAACAGCTTCAGAATGTCAACTGTATTTCTAGTATTATCGAAATAAAGACGGCGAATGATCGCCTAAACGGTTTTCTGATTTATCAATAATTCTCGATATATGGAACCAGAGCAAGCCATCTTGGCACTCGCCGCATTGGCCCAGCCGACCCGGCTCGATGCTTTTCGCCTGCGATACGGCCAGTGTCGGTGACGATGGTCGAGGCCTTCTTTGGTCGCCCTCCCTTTCCGAGGATGAGGCCGGCCTTAAGATCGGCAAGATAGCGAGTACACAGCTCCTTCACGGTGATCGCCTTGTGATCGAGTTGGCGATCTTCGACCGGGTCGTCACCCCCAGCGACCCGACCGAGTTGCACTCTCGCCTCTCGGCGTACCGTCTCCGGCGCCCAGGCTCCGTGAAGTCCAATTGTGTAGCCGCGGCGTGAAGAAGCGTTCCCTGACCAGCCCGACCTGGTTCTCGACCTGCCCCTTCTCCCAGCCCGACGCTGGCGTGCAGGCAACCGGATCGACCAGATAGTGGCTGCACATCTGTAGGAAGCGGCGATTGTAGAGACGCCCTTTACCGACGAAGATCGTCTCTACGGCGGTCTTCATGTTGTCGTAGATGCCGCGGGTGCAGGTGCCTTTGAACAGGGCGAACGCCCGGTCGTGGGCGTCGAACACCATCTCCTGCGTCTCCCGCGGATAGGCCCGCACGAACAGCATGCGGCTGTGACAGAGCCGGACATGGGCGGCCTTCACCATCACCGTGGTGCCGCTCAGCAAGACCACCTCGTGGCTCCAGTCGAACTGGTAGGCTTCGCCTGGGGCAAAGCTCAGCGGGACATAAGCGGCCGCGGTCGATTGCCCGCGTTCTTTGCTCCACCGCCTGGCGTAACGCCGCACGGCATCGTAGCCGCGGTCATAGCCGCGGCCGCGCAGCTCTTCGAAGATCCGGATCAAGGTCAGTTGTTCACGAGCCGATTTGGCCGCGTTCGCCGCCAGCAATCCGTCAAGCTCTACTGCTCATCGTCCCAGCTTTGGCCGCAGTTGCACCTTCCGCTCGTACTCGAAGGAGGTCTCTCCCGACCTCAGCACCTTCCGAACTGTGTTCCGCGACACCTTCAGGTCACGGGCGATCTCCTTGATCGTCTTGCCCTTGATGAAGTGCTCGCGCCGAATCCGCGCAATCGTCTCCACGACCAGCATCCCCAACCACCTGCTTCATTCCAAAGCAGGTGGCGCAACAGACCTAACTGTAGGGGGTCAATTTTGGACGCCGATCCCCCGGCTTAGGGGGTCAATTTTGCAGGCCGAATGACACAAAGGAGCCCTCACGCAAGATCCCGCGCGACGTCCATGAGCGCGCCCGAGACGTTGCACGCTCCTTCGCTGGCACCGAGGCCTTTGAACAGTCGCGACGTGAGCGAAAGAAGATTGAGTTGCGGTTCGCACACCTGAAGCGCATCCTGAGGCTCGGCTGACTGCGACTGCGTGGCCCACGAGGCGCCCAGGATGAGTTTGTTCTGGCCGCCATCGCTCAGAACCTACGGCGGCTCGCGAGCCTGGTCGCGCGGCCGCCACCGGCACACACGGTGTACACCGCGTAGAGTTGCGTAGAGAGCGTCAGGGCCGGCAAACCAAAGCCGGTCGTCCTTGGCGAGATGGCCGAACAATCCATCGCGAGCAGCCGACTTTTGCAACAAAATCGGCCACAAGCAGACATCCGATGTGAGGCTACAAGGATCGGCGGAAACTTCGCGGCGTCGTGCCGACAATTCTGCGGAAGGTCTGGGCGAAAGCCGACTGCGTCGAATATCCGACTGCGAGCGCAACTTCACTAATCAATAGATTTGGATCACTCAGCAGCCGTTGTGCAAGCAACATGCGTTGCCGACTTAGCCAGACATGCGGCGTCAATCCGGTCGAGAGACGGAACGCCGTGCAGAAATGGTAGCGGCTGAGGCCGATTAGCGACGCCAGTTCGTCGAGGCCGATCGGCTTGTCGAGATGAGCCAGCATGTAATCGGTCACACGCTTGAGCTGCCAGCGTGCGAGCCCGCCGCGAGTGTGGGCGAGGCTCTGCGGCAGCTGTACTATGCTGTGCAAACGCAACAACTGGATGCAGAGCAGGTCGACCGCGCGATCGACCAGCAAATTTGCCGAAGGATCGGCAATGACGTCGGGGTTGCTAAGGATCGCGAGAATCTGCGAGGTCACAGCGTCTTCGCTGCCGACGCGTGCCATCAGCTCTACATTGCCTCGTCCGCCGATGAGCGTTCGGCAATGCTCTAGTCGTTCGTTGGTGAGGTAGACATGGGACACGTGTAGCGGTCCCTCAACTTCCCAATCTCCATCATGCCGGTCGGGAATCACTGTGATAGAATTCGGCCGCAGCGGAGCGGAGAGCCGCCGTCGCTCAACCGTCCACGCGCTGTGCTGAGGCTCACCATAGTAGGTGCCGACAAGGTGCCCGGGCATGCCTGGGGCATAGCCGTAACGCGTGCCACGAACAAAACGATGAGTGAGTTCAGTGCCGCACTTTAAGTGGATGGGTGCCAACGGCGGCGGTGCTTCCGATAGAATCCGGAACATAGATTGGGAAGGGTTTCGCTCTCGTGTGTGTACCGGATCAGGCATAGTTTTGGTTACGCAATGTTTGACCGCATCCGCGGCAGGCGCTTCATCGACATGCCAATATTTCACGACATTGCCGGGAATGGAAGCTGTGGTCCGAAATGTCGCAATGTCTGACTGATGGGCCGCGATGGGCGAGAAGCAGAGTCCTCCCGGCGCCACTAACTCTCCGGCGCTCTCGTCGGGATGATCGACGCAATGAGGTCTCTTGAGCTTCCCCTGCGAATGGGCTCCTCGCATCTCAGGCGCTTCACCTCCGCACTGCGCTTCGAGGGTCGATGGGGCAAACCTTGACCGGGCAACGAATGCAACTCCTGCGCGAGCTTCTCGCCAGTCATGCTGAGCGCCACCGAGTCGCGCTTTCGGTCGGGTATGAGACGCCATCGGCTTTCGCCGTGACCTTCCGAAAGGTGGAAGTGCCCCCCGCCTTCCGCCGCACAGTTTAGGCGCCGGCGCCACTTCGTCGCAAGATTGCGACAGTCGCCGCAATATCGGAACGGTACGTCCGTCGGGATCATGGCCTAATGGCTGGAACATCTGAGAGGATCCCGACCACCATGACAAGCCAAGAGCCGTTCGTAGCCGGCGCTGCTGAGACCCAAAGCACGCGGGGAGAAGTATCGCGCCGTTCGATCCTGCGGACTGTCGGGGGAGTGGCTTCCATGGCGGTCGTGCCCCAAGTGGCCGCGCAATCCACACCCGGAAGCAGGCCAGCCGCATCGACGGCCCGGGTTCGCCTGACCGTGAACGGAACGCGGCACGAGCTTGACTTGGATATACGGCAATCCCTGCTCGACGTCCTGCGCGAAGATCTCGGTCTCACCGGCGCGAAGAAGGGCTGCAATCAGGGCGCCTGCGGCGCTTGCACCATCCTGCTCAACGGCAGGCGGGTCGTGTCGTGTCTGACCCTGGCTGCCATGCATGAGGGGGCCACGATCGAGACGATCGAGGGCCTCGAGAAGAATGGCGAGCTTCACCCGCTCCAGAGCGCATTCGTCGAGCACGACGGCTTACAATGCGGCTTCTGTACCCCGGGGCAGATCATGTCGGCCGTCGGCTGCATCGCCGAAGGTCATGCGGGCTCTCCGGACGACATTCGGTTTTGGATGAGCGGCAACATCTGTCGCTGCGGGGCGTATCCCGGCATCGTCGCCGCCGTTGCCGACGCTGCCAAGAGGATTTGACCATGCTCCCGTTCACGATTGAGAAAGTGACCTCCGTTGAAGCCGCCATCGCTGCCGCGTCCTCCGGCCGCCGCCTCATCGCCGGCGGCACGACGTTGATCGACCTCATGCGCGACGAGGTGGAGCAGCCGCAGCAGCTCGTCGACATCAATGCGCTTCCGCTTTCGGAGATCCGCGTCGACCGCTCCGACCTCGTCATGGGCGCGCTCGCGCTGATGGCCGACGTGGCCGCCCATCCCGATGTCCAGCGCCTCCACCCGCTGATCGCCGAGAGCCTGATCGAGGGAGCCTCGCCGCAACTGCGCAACATGGCGTCGATCGGCGGCAACCTGCTTCAGCGCGTGCGCTGCCCTTATTTCCGGATGCTCGACGCATCCTGCAACAAACGCAACCCTGGCTCCGGTTGCGCCGCGCGCGACGGCATCAATGCCGGCCACGCCATTCTCGGCACCAGCGATCACTGCGTGGCGACACACCCCTCGGATGTCGCGGTCGCGCTGGTCGCGCTCGACGCCACGATGAGGGTCAAGGGTCCGAAGGGCGAGCGCTCTTTCCCGGTCGAGGAGCTTTTTCGCTTGCCCGGCGATACCCCCCATCTCGAACACACGCTGCTGCCGGGCGAGCTCATCGTGGAGGTGCGGGTCCCCGGGGGGCCTAATAGCCGCCGGGCACGCTATCTCAAGGTGCGCGACCGCGCGTCATACGAATTTGCGCTGGTCTCCGCGGCAGCGGCGCTCGACGTTGCGGATGGCGTGATCCGCGGCGCGCGGCTCGCGGTTGGCGGGGTCGGGACCCGACCCTGGCGAATGCGCGCCGTGGAGGCGGCGCTGATCGGCAAGGTGCCGGATCGGCAGGTGTTTCAGGCGGCCGCCAGATCGGCCTTGGAAGGAGCTCTTCCGCTGTCCGGCAATCACTACAAACTCGAACTCCTGCCCCGGACGATCGTCCGCGCCTTCGAAATGACGGGAGGAATCGCATGACGACGGGCATCATCGGACAGCCGCTGCCCCGCGTGGATGGCCGCGCCAAGGTCACGGGCGCCGCGCGGTATGCCGCCGATTTCAATCAGCCTGGCCAAGCCTATGCGGTGATCGTCAGCGCTACCGTGGGACTCGGCCGCGTGGCAGGCGTAGACAGCGCCGCGGTCGAGAAGATGCCGGGCGTTCTCGCCGTTCTCTCGCACCTCAACGCGCCGCGCCTGGCGTACGGCCCGCACAAGAGCTACATCGATCCGGCGACTGGCGAGCGGCTGCACGTGCTGCAGGACGAGCTCGTGCGCTTCCACGGCCAGCCGGTGGCGGTCGTCGTGGCCACGACAATCCCGCAGGCGGAGCGCGCCGCCGCGGCGCTGCGCGTCTCCTACACTGCTGAGCGGCCGGTCGTCGATTCCGCCGGTCCCGAAGCCCGTGCCATCGTGCCGGAGTCCGGCCGGCAGCCGGACGCCCGGCTTCCGGCCGACAAAGCGCGTGGCGACGCCGACCGCGCGCTCGCCGAATCGCCGGTCAAGGTTGACGAGACCTACGACATCGCGCGCGAGAACCACAATCCGATGGAGCCGCATGCGACGATTGCCAGCTGGAACGGCGACCGCCTGACGCTTTGGAGCAAGAGTCAGTTCGTGGTCAACGAGCAGGCCGAGATCGCGGCGATCTTCGGTCTGGCGCCCGAAAACGTCACGGTGATCTGCCCGTTCATCGGCGGCGCCTTCGGCACCTCACTCAGGACCTGGCCGCATGTGACGCTCGCGGCCATGGCCGCCCGGCACGTTCGGCGCCCCGTCAAGCTCGTGCTGACGCGCAAGCAGATGTTTTTCACGACCGGACACCGGCCGCGCACGGTGCAAAGGATCGCTCTCGGCGCCACGGCAGACGGCAAGCTGACCAGTGTGGTTCACGAAGGCACGGGCGAGACGAGCCGCTATGAGGAGTTCATGGAGGCCCTGACCTCGGTCACGACCTTCCTCTACTCCTGTCCGAACGTGCGAACGCGCTACCGTCTGGTGCCGCTCGATACCGGGACGCCAAACCACATGCGTGGTCCCGGAGAGGCGAGCGGCGTGTTCGCCCTCGAATGCGCCATGGACGAGTTGGCCTACAAGCTCCGCCTTGATCCGATCGATCTGCGGCGCCGCAACGAGCCGGAGATCGATGAGGGAGAAAACAAGCCCTTCTCGAGCCGCTCGCTGATGAAGTGCTACGACCTTGGGGCCGAACGTTTCGGCTGGTCGCGGCGTACGCCCGAACCGCGCTCCATGCGCGATGGCCGGCTGCTGATCGGGATGGGCGTTGCTTCCGCAAGCTATCCCGCCTTTCACGCGCCGGCCACCGCGAGGGCGCGGCTACTGCCGGACGGGACAGCCGAGGTCGAGATCGCAGCCAGCGACATGGGCCCGGGCACCTATACGTCGATGACGCAGGTCGCCGCCGAGACTCTCGGGCTCCCCGTAGAGCGGGTGCGCTTCAGCCTCGGTCGTTCGGACTATCCGCCCGCACCGTCCCATGGCGGCTCATGGACCATGGCCTCGGTCGGCTCCGCGATCCGCGCCGCCTGCATGGCCGTGCGGGAGGAGGCCGCAAAAGGGCGCAATGATCGACCGATCGAGGCCACGGCGACGTCTCAGCGGAATCCTGAAGCCGCCGCCAGGTTCTCGATGCACTCCTTCGGCGCGGTCTTCGTCGAGATCGCCATCGATCCCGACGTCGGCACGATCCGCGTGCGCCGCGCGGTGGGCGCCTATGGCATCGGCCGCGTCGTCAACCCGCGCCTTGCCCGCAGCCAATGTACCGGCGGCATGGTGGGCGGCATCGGCATGGCGCTGATGGAGCGCACCGTCCTCGATGCCCGCGACGGACGCCCGGTTAACGCTCACATGGCCGACTACCTGATGCCCGTGAATCTCGACATTCCCCAGCTCGAGGCGCACTTCGTCGAGGAGGCGGATCCGCACGTCAATGCACTCGGGGTCAAGGGTCTCGGCGAAATCGCCCTGGTGGGTATCGCCCCCGCGATCGCCAACGCCGTCTTTCATGCGACGGGCAAGCGCGTGCGCACCTTGCCGATCCGGATCGAAGACGTGCTGACCGCTTAGTGCTGCAAAGAGGATGGCATCCGCCGTCCTCCTGGACATATGGTTGCGCTTCATCCAAGCGAACTCGGGACAATGAAACGTCAGCTTCGGGTCATGAGCGTCGGTTTCGGATCGTTCACCAGATGTCTGCTTACCTCCTGACAGCGGCGGAATAGGAGGCATCTGCCATCTGCCAACCATCGCTTGGGGGCACGAACGGACATCGATGACCGGGCGCGCCTGGGTTCTTTCTTCCAGGACGCCGCACCCGCCGCATCTTGATCGATCAGTGAACGGCCGCCAACGCCTCTGCCAATTGCTCGTGCAGTCTTCGCTGCTCATCGGCACTGAGCTTCGAAGGTTCGAGCACCACGACAAATCTTTTGAGCGTTCCGGTGAAGCGGAACGGCATTTGGTCGGCGTACTCCTCTAGCACAGGTGTTCCAGTATCCTGTCCAACGTCAAATGTTTCGTCCAGTGAGAAGCGAGCAGGTATCGTCTGTGGAAACGACCTTGCGAGACCTGCTTTTCGTCTACCAACAACGTCGCGACAGCTCCTTTGCCAATGCCGCCGCCGTCGTAGTCGAATTTAACGCGGACGATATGATTGCCTACCGGAAGCCGCTGATCGGAAGCAACTCTGAACTTGTGGTCCGGCTGGTTCGAAAATGCGTAGGCGAAGACAGGCTTGCCGTCCGTCACCAGCAGTGCCCAGCCGCCGAAGCGCCCCTTATTGTCGCCAACACGCCGTTTGCACCGCCTCGCGGGATGGCGACTTCGGCAGCAATCGTCCATGATTTATTTTTGAAGTCCGGCGCTGAACCCTCCGGGATGCGGATCATTCCCGGATAGTAGACGAACTCGCTCCGTCCGCGGGTGAGGCTGGGTCGAATTGCCGGATCAACCCGGGATGCGAAGCTGGAGTCGAGCGGGTAGACATTGAACTTTCGTGCCTCGACATCAAACGCGTCCTGTAGCTCTCTGAGCTTGTCGGGATTTTTTCGCAGCCAAGTTGACTTGGCTGAAATCATCATCGATGTTGTAAAGCTCCCATTTGAAGTCATCCGGGTTCGGTTCATATCCGCTCGTCACCCAAGGCAGGCGAAGCGGTGTCGTGCTCGCCATCCAGCCGTGCTTGTAAATCGCACGATTCCCAAGCATCTCGAAATATTGAGTGCCGTGGCGCGTCGGCGCGGTGGCGTTGTAGAAGGTGTAGACAAGGCTAGAGCCATCCAATGGCTTCTGCTTCACACCATCCAACATGTCTGGCGGTGTGATCCCCGCGGCCTCATAGATCGTCGGCACGATATCAATCACGTGGCAGAACTGGGTTCGCAAGCCGCCCTTGTCCTTGATGCGTGCCGCCCACGATATCACCATGCCGTTGCGCGTGCCGCCGAAGTGCGATGCGATCTGCTTCGTCCATTGCATCGGAGTATCCATCGCGTGCGCCCAACCGACCGGATAGTGGTTGTAGGTCAGCGGGCCGCCCAGTTCGTCAATCATCGAGAGCAGAAACGGAAGGCTCTCCGTCACGCCATTGGCGGCGGTAGCGACCTCGTTGGTCGTGCCCTGCTGGGTGCCCTCGGCACTCGCGCCATTATCGCCCATCATGAAAATGACGAGTGTGTTATCCATCTGGCCTGATTGTTCGACGGCGTCGAGCAGACGACCGATGTTATAGTCAGCGTGTGACAAGGCACCCGCGTACACTTCCATCATCCGCGCATACAGGCGCTTCTGGTCCGCCGACAAGGCATCCCACGCTGGAATCTGCTCCGGGCGGGCGGTCAGTTTGGTATCGGGCGGCACAACTCCGAGCCTGATCTGCCTCGCGAGCGTATGCCCGTGTCCAGCGTAAATGCGCCTGCCCGGGGCGGCATCGGCGGCATCCTCAGCAAGGCCTTGCCCCCACCTCGCTTTCGCAGCCGCCTGCACCTCCGGCTTCTTGGCGTTGCCTTCGCCAGTAGCGTGGATATTCAGCTTCACTAAGTTGACTAGCGCCAAAGCCCAGCCTCGATCGCCGCCAACAATGCGGCCCCATCATCGAGTATCGGTCAGTTCTCAGCCCTTGGATACTTGATGGGTGACGAAGACTCACGGCTGACTGTCCAAATATCTTCGATACCGATCGACCTCTTCGTGGAGCAATCCAAATCTCGGCTGCTGCAGCCTACCGTTGATCCGATCTTCTCCATGCATGACGCAGCTGAGGTCGGTGGCTTGCTCAAACCGGGCCACCACTTCCTTTGCCATTTCTTCAGGCACGCGCCCGGTACTTAGCCCACCAAAGTCGTACTCCACGCTTGATGTCAAAGTGTCATAGCGTTGCACGACGCGCTTCATGTAGAGCAACGCAATGTCGTCCACTTCTGCCGGCGCTTCCCGGTCACCAAAAAGCAACTTGGACAAAAGGTTTGCCGTTCTCCACGACCAGCGCTCCTGACCCTGCACCAATCTCTCTTTCATGAGGGCGATGAAATCCGGTTTCTCGTATGAGAACGGCACATGCGGCCATCCGTCGTAGAGGTAGGTGTTGTACATCCCCCCTCGCAGAAGTGACGAGATCGTTTCATCCTCGGCCAATCGAGCAATCTCTGTTCCGTTCGCCGAAGACAGACGATTGCTCACATAGGCAAATATGATGTCCCCTATCTGCTTGATTGAGTAAATGCCTTGCGAAGCCTCCCCCAGGATCGCAGACACCATCGGCAGTTCGGCCTTGGTTGCGAACCTCTCCAGCCATAGTGAAGAAGCGCGCCGCAGCCGGACATCGATGGGATGCGGCGGCTGAGTTAACTTGCGGGCGTTCTCCAGCGCGGCGCGATATCTGGAGATCCAGTACTTGGTCCTGCTGGGAGCTTCGAGGAAAACATCGTTGTAGGAAGTCTCAATCTCGCGGGCCAGCCACTCTTCCTGCTGCGCCTTGAATTTCCCGGTGCGGGCATCGTGCAGCATTCCGCCCAGGTCACGAAGAACAGGGTTCGTTCTCGCGTCGACACCGAACAGACCTACTAGCCGCTCGCGCTCGGCGTCGCCCTCGATAATATGCGGCTCTTTCTTGTACCAGAATATGATCGGCGCGGGATCTCCAACGCGGAAAAGCCGATCGATATACGAATGCGGGATGAGCCGAGTAACGTGGTAGCCGTCGTAGTTCTCGAATTGCAGGAACGCGCTGATGTTGAAGTCGGCATCCATCTCGGGGAGATACATCGAGTTGCCCAACTCGAAGACGGGCACACCGATAGAATCGGCTTCCGATAGCCGCAACGCAGCAGTGACCCTAAGCGCTTCAGGATTCAAATGCCTATTCCAGCGCGTTTGTAGACGCTCTCAACGCAATCGTAGACAAGTCCGTAATGCTGACTGAGCTTGAGCGGAAGAAGGCGGTACGTCTCTATGATGTTGGTCAAGGTAAGAATAGATTCCCTCACGCCGGGTGTCCTCAGGTATTCCTCTGGAATAACGACACCGAGGAGATTTTCCTTCTTCAGCGGAATGTCCTGCTCGACCTGCAGTTCTATGGCCGCAGCTCTGTCATCACAATTCTTGGTCGCGCCTTCGTTGTACAGCTTCGACACTGCCAAAATTTTAGCGTGGCTCATGTTGAGCAAATGCTCGTCCTTGAGCTTTTCCTGGTCGAGCGCGTTACGGTCGACGTAACGGCGGGGAGTATCGAAATAGAGCGAGATAAGCCGGCCGATTTGGTCCTGATCGCTGCCGACGTTGAAGTCGTCCAAGCCGAACGTCGTGAGGTAGTCCGGCATCCTGCCAGTTTTAAATGCACCGGAATCGAAAGGATGGATGCGCTTCAGCGGAGGCGGCGTATTGAACCTCATCACGAAAACGGAAGGAAGCTGCCATGGCTCCGGGTTGAGCGTGTCCCTCGTCTTATAGGCGGCGCGACCCACGAAGAGGTAGCAAAGCTTCTCGCCCTTGAAGATGCTGCACTTCACCGCGAGTAGCTTTTCCTGTTGCACGATGTCGAACAGCCGAGCGGAAGGCGTGCTGTGAACCCACGGCGGGCTCTTGGGGACGGCAAGGTTCGAGTTCTTCAGAAAATCCTTTAAATGTACTTCCCGAGGTTTGGACATCCGACACCCAAAGGCTGCAGCGAATCGGTCTGACTACTAATCTACCCAATCGCCCGCAGCAGGAGTCAATGCCTTCTGCACTATCCCCCGTATCAACCGGCGAGACCGTGTTTCATGAGCCCCCCGATGGAACACGCCCCAAGACCGCAGATGCCGCCAAGTTGGCGGCTCACTGTCAGGCGGTAGACGACCGAAGCAAGGGCATCGACAAGCACGTGGAGGCCGCGACGACACTTTGGATACGCTTGGGAAGAAGCCCGTACCAGCCGGAGCGCATTTAAGGCTGATTACAAGGCGAAGTACCAGATCAGCGGCAACTAACGAAAGAAACGACATGGCCAACAGGTCTAGCGCACTATCACCGTCGCCGACGTGAGCCACTCGGAAATTCATCGGCTCGTGCAGGTGTGGGGCATCAACGTCACGAAGGCGAGTGAGCGCCGTTATCACTACGCTGCCGCGTTTTGACGAAATGAGCGCCGGAGACCTGCGCTCCAATGAAGTCGCGGCCATTCGCTAAGCCGAGGCAAAGGTTGAGATGCTGCGTTCGCGCTAGTTGGCGCTGCGACCTTTGTGTTTTTTCGGCGTCTCGCCGGTAAGCATGCGCGCAAAGATCTGCGGTAAGCATGGGGGCTAAAACGCTAGCGCGTTCATGTTGGCTGCATTGCTAGGTCGATCCAAGCACAATACATTCGGCTTCAAGTGAGCAGCTTGGCCGCAGCACGCGGCTTGAACTTCAAGGGCCGTAACAATGAAAGCGGTTGACCAGCCAGAGCTTCTTCTGCAGATCGGCAACAACAAGATCAAGCTGCTGGCCAAAGGCAAAGAGGCCATCAACGCAGCAAGGATTGGTCTTTCGATTCTGTTGACTTGCGTAGCGATTTCGCTGCTCGTCGTGGCAGCGGCGAGCTACCAGAACTTGCCCAGCGCCGTCGTGCGGCTTGCAAAGCTCTTCTAGTTGAAAAGGCCGCTATCCAATGCGTAAGCGCCAGCCCACGCAGCGTCAGCCTCATCTTCGGTTAGTTGATTGCCCCACCTCGCCTTCGCCGCTGCTCGCATTTCCGGCTTCTTGGCGTTGCCTTTGCCCGTAGCGTGGACCTCCAGCTTCACCAGGTTGGCCAAAGACACGCTCGGGCCAGCTTCTACCGCGGCCAGGCACGCGGCTCCCATCATGGCGTAGAGCTTTGGAGGCACTTGGCGTTGCAGCCGAACGGTTGCTCAATACTCACTCCCGGATGCAGTCAGCAGTGGCATGACGCCGGATGATGCCTGCCACGCTGACGCTGCTTTGGCAAGAATACCGGACGGCGCATCCCGACGGCTATGGTTACACGTGGTTCTGCGAGAAGTTTGACGCCTATCGGCGCCGGGCGAACCCGACCTTCCGTCATCGCCACGCGGCGGGTGCAGTGATGCAGACCGACTATGCCGGTCCGACGGTGGAGGTGATCGATCCGCAAACCGGCGAGATCCGTCAGGCGCAGATATTTGTCGCGGTGCTCGGGGCCTCGTCGCTGACCTTCGCTATGGGGAGCTTCGGTCAGCGACTACCAGATTGGATCGAAGGCCAGACCCGGGCCTTGTCGTACTTCGGCGGAGTTCCCAAGGCGATCGTCTGCGACAATCTGAAGGCCGGGGTCGTCAAGGCGTTGTGGTTCGAACCGACGCTCAACCAAACCTTTGCGGCCATGGCCGAGCACTACGACACGACGGTTTTGCCAACCCGCAGCCGCAAGCCGCGCGACAAGGCAACGTCGCGGCCCGAGGCAAACGTCAGGTCGATGTGGATGCTGTCTATTGTGGCAAGCAGACCGGAGAGGATTTTGACGACCGTGTCCTCGCGCGAGCCGGACCTGAGCCGGCATGCCGCGCTCCTATGGCGTTGGCGATCAAGCGCATTCAGAGACGGCGGCTCTCGCTGGTCCCGAACGTCACCTATGGTTTGACGAGAGGACAGGAACTTTGGGCGAGCGGCGGATAGGCATCGACGGCATCTACCTTCCCCAGCTTCTGATATAGGTCCCACGGGCCCTTCGATTCCGAAGGCGCTTTGACGCGGAAGATGTACATGTCGCGCATGACCCTCCCATCCGCGCGAATAGAGGCGCCGTGCGTGTAGAAATCTTCGATCGGCAGCGACTTCATAGTGGCCGCAACCTTGCGCCCATCGATCGTTCCGGCCTTTTCTACGCTTTTGAGATAGTGAAGCACAGCACTATAGACGCCGGCTTGCATCATATCCGCTGGACTTCCATGACGGTCCATGAACCTCTTGTTCCAGGCACGGGTGGCGTCATCCGTGTCCCAATAGAAGCTTTCGGAAAGGATGGCGCCTTGAGCGGTCTCCAACCCTAGTGCTTTCACGTCGGCCAGCACCAAGATGAGCGCAACAACAGTCTGGCCGCTTTGAGGCAATTGAAATTCGTGCGCCTGTCTGAGAGACACGACGGTGTCGTTCCCGGCGTTGGCCAGTGCGATAGCCTTCGCCTTCGACGCCTGCGCCTGGAGGAGGAAGGAGGAGAAATCGGCTGTGTTGATCGGGTGCCGCACGACTCCGAGAACTTTCCCATTTAGCCCTTCGATGGCCTGCGTTCCGAGAGCCTCGAATGCTCTTCCGGATTCGCTGTCGAGGGCGACGAAGAACCAAGTATCGATTCCCTGTCGCGCGAGAAATTTGACCGCACCATTCACGAGTGAATAGGTGTCGTATGCCCAGGCGGACGTCGTCTCTTTGCAGGCGGCACCCGTCAGCGTCGAACTGGAAGCCCCGGAATAACCCACGATCTTCTTTCTTTCGTCGGCTATTCCGGCGATAGCGAGCGCGACAGCCGAATTAGGTACATCGAATATCGCGTCGACCCCTTCGACGTCGTACCAACGCTTCGCGATGGCAGAACCGAGATCCGCCTTGTTCTGATGATCGGCCGATACCAACGTAATCGGCTTGCCGAACAATTTTCCGCCGAAATCCTCTATCGCCATCTGAGCCGCCACTACGGAGCCGGGACCTGTGATCGACGAATACGGACCTGACATGTCGCTCAGAACACCGATCTTGACCCCCGCGTCACCCGCGGAGACCGGACCTGCTAATATAGCGAATGCGATAACGGCTGCTATCTTCAAACAGAGTTCCATTTCGACGTCCCCTCCTTTGTGTGCGGCTTCGCTAGAATGTGGGCTGCAGATCGATACACTCGGCAACAACGCTTTCGAACGTTGTCGATCGCCCTTGACTTCATATTGACTATCACGTTCGGTTTCTTTGACTCCAACGTCATTCACATAGCACGTCGATTCTGAATGAACAATGCTGGCGCGGGCAGCGGCTCAAAAAGCTCGCAGGCGCGCCGGTAAAAAAGCAAGCTCTGAGCGCGTGGCGGGACACAAGCATCCATCCCCCTCTCATCTCTAAATTCAATTCAATTGACTTTTAAGTCAATCTCGGCCAAGATGCGCCGTGGACGAGCAGTCTAGGGTGTCGAGGTCCGGCCGGCCTGCGGAATACGCTCCGCCGGGTCGATTGGGCTCCGCTCCCTCGCCGAGACGGAAACATCGGATCGGCGGTCGCGGCCATTATTCTGGCCGTTGCCGAAAGCTAAGAACGAAGGCGTCGCGCTGCGAAGGCGAACTTGAAGGCCGCTCCCTCCTCGGGGCGATCCGGGCCGCGCAGAGCACATCAAGACGCCACAAGGGAGGACCGGTAATTGCTGCTCATCGATTTCTTCAAACAGGGTGTCGAGAAGTATCGCGACCGCATTTGCGTGACGGATGGCGAGCTGGCCTACACTTACGCCGAGATGGACGCACATTGCGAAGCCGGTGCCCAGGCATTGCTGCGGTCCGGCGTCCTCCCGGGCGAATCGGTCGGAATAGTATCTCCCAATCATCCGCACGTTGTGACGAGCCAATATCTCATCCAGCGGGCCGGCGCGGTCTGGGTGCCGTTGAATTACAGGAACGCGGCGGACGAAAACGTCCGGCATGCCATGAAGATGGATTGCGTTTGGCTCTTCTACCATTCCAGTTTGTCAGAGCAGGCGACTCAACTTCTGAAGCGGTCGCCCCAGATGAAAGGCGTCGTCTGCATCGATAAGGCCGATGGAGGACGACCTTATCTTCTCGATTGGCTTTCAGAACGGGGAGAGCCACGCCCTTTGCCGAATCGCGGGATGGATGACGCGGTTTGCATTCTTTCGTCGGGGGGCACGACAGGCGCCTCCAAAGGAGTCGTCCACAACAGCCATTCGTTCGGCGTCATGACCGCGAGCTTCTACGCGACGTTGCGCTTCGACGAGCCGCCGGTACACTTGGTCGTCGCCCCCCTTACACATGCCGCAGGCGTGCTTCATTGGGCGCTGTTGCCTCTGGGTGCCACCACGGTAATCCAAAAATCCACCGATCCGGCCGAAATCCTCGCAAGTCTCGAGAAGTTCAAGGTCTCGATCCTGTTCATGCCGCCAACGTTGATCTACATGCTGCTATCGGATCCGGGCCTAAAGAAACACGACTATTCCTCGCTGAGATATTTCGTGTATGGAGCTGCGCCGATGTCGGTCGAAAAGCTGCGGCTGGCGAATGAAGCCTTCGGGGACGTAATGATGCAGCTCTACGGACAAACCGAATGCCTAATGGCCATCACGGCGTTGACTAGGGAGGATCACGCAGACATCCGAACTAACCCGGCGCTCGGTCACCGTATCGCGTCGGCTGGCCGCGCCGGGCCATTCAGTCACGTCGAAATCATGGACGACGATGGCCAGATCATCGCGGATGATCGCCCGGGCGAGATTGTCTGTCGAACCGGGCTGCTCATGCTCGGCTACTACAAGCAACCTGAGGAGACCCTGGCGACGAGACTGAACGGGTGGCACCGCACCGGCGATGTCGGCTACAAGGATAAAGACGGCTACATTTATCTCACGGACCGCAAGCGCGATATGATCATCAGCGGCGGGTTCAACGTTTTCCCGTCGGAAGTCGAACAGGCAGTGATGAGCCATCACATGGTGCAGGATTGCGCAGTGGTAGGCGTGCCCGACGCAAAGTGGGGCGAACGCATCATAGCCGTAGTGGAAGTCAAGTCTGGATGTACTGTGAACGCGGAGGAACTGATTGCCTTCTGCAAGGCGCGGATCGGCAGCGTGAAGGCGCCGAAGCAGGTCGAAATATGGGATAAACTGCCCCGAAGCACCGTGGGAAAGGTGCTTCGCCGCGAAGTGCGCAGCAAGTTCTGGCAAACGAGCGCTCGCCAAATCTGACTTACCCCTCAGCCAACGTCGGGTAATCACGATGAGGTGGGGTCACTTCTCTCAGCTCTGAAGAGCCGAGCTTCCGCCGGAGCCTGCGCATCGCGGATATGCTTGATGCCCAGCTCCTGGCCATTCGGCCCGCAAATTTGGCTACGTGTTCGTGCAATCCTGTTCGGTCGATCCAGTGGGCCCGTGGTCACTGTCGGACTCCTGCTCGGTTTGCACCCGTGCGCGGCGCCATTGGTTTTTCAATGAACCGCAGCGTACATTATCTTCTCTTCGTCCGCGTCTTCCGGTGAGAACTCCTCGACAACCCTACCCTGCCTGGTCACCAGGATCCGGTCCGACAGACGCAATATCTCGGGAAGATACGACGATATCACCAACACAGCAATTCCGGCGTCCGCCAAGCGATGAATGAGTTGGTGAATCTCGGCAATAGCGCCGACGTCTACGCCCCGTGTCGGTTCGTCGAAAATCATGAGCGACGGGGCCTGGACCAGGCCCTTGGCGATCACGACCTTCTGTTGATTGCCTCCGGACAGCTCGATGACCCGAGCATCTTCGTTGATCGCCTTGATTGCAAGTGCCGAGCTCTGCTCGTCGGCGAGACCCACCATGGCCTTTCGGCTCAATAGCATCGGCGTCGTTTCGCGTGAGGCCATCCTACCGACGTAGATGTTCTCCGCTATCGACATAGCTTCAAAAAAGCCCTCCAGTTTTCGGTCCTCCGTCACGTAAACGATCCCGTCTTGAACGGCGGCACGCGGTGTCCGGTAGCGCACGGATCTACCGTTGAGAACGATCTCTCCTCCATGCCAGAAATCACGTTTGACGACGCCGGCGATCACTTTAGCCGTTTCCGTCCGACCGGAGCCGATTAGTCCGAACATCCCGGTGACCTGAGCGGCATATATCGAAAACGTGTTGTTCTTGACCATTTCTCCGAACGAGAGATTCTGCACGCTCAGGACTTTCTTGCCTCGTCCCCTCCGGATGTTGACGGTACCGGCATTGCCGTAGAGCTCGCCAGATAGGGACCGGCCGACCATCGCGCGCACGATCTTCCCCCGATCGAGTTCCCGCGTGTCTGCGGTCACGACATGTTCGCCGTCACGCAGGATCGTGATGCGGTCGGAGATCGCCAGCGCTTCCTCCAGCGCATGAGATATGAAGATAATCGCGACGCCGGCCGTTTTCAGGCGGTTCACCAGCGCGAAAAAATGATGCTTTTCCTCTGGCGTCAAGGTCGCAGTGGGTTCGTCGAAGATAATGAGACGGGCCTTGTGATGCACGGCGCGGGCAGTTTCCACCATCATCCGTTGAGCGGCGCCGAGACTCGACACCTGTCGCGCCGGGTCGACGGGAAAATTCAGGGACTGAAGGAATTGCTGTGCGCTGATGTAGAGACCGCGGAGACGGTTGAAAAACGGTTCGTCCCCGAGGAAGAGGTTTTGTGCCACGGTCAGCGACGGTACGAGACTCGTCTCCTGGAACACCATGGCCACACCCTGCCGCAATGCGTCGTGCGGACCGGAGAAGCGCGTGGCTTTGCCGTCGAACTTCACCGTGCCGGACGTCGGTTGGACGGCGCCGGCGATGATCTTAGTCAAGGTCGATTTTCCCGCCCCGTTTTCACCGAGCAGCGCGTGGATCTCGCCTGCGCAAGTGTCGAAGTTTACGTGGTTCAGCGCGAGGGAGCCGCGGTACTCCTTGGTGATGCCTTTCAGTTCAATTAGTCTGCTCATGGATTCAACTCGCAACCATCGAGAGGATCTCGTTGCTGCCCTGACTAGTGGCGAAGATTCGATCGGCTACTTCCACCGCACTCGTGATGCCGTGGCGACGGCCCTGCGCGCGGCTATGCATGCTCCGGATAGGCGAGAGCCGCTCATCTAATCTGATCAAGAGTCCATAGGAGCGGGTCGGGGCCCATGGTTTCAGGATCCCCATCGATTTGATCGCGCCATTCTGCAGCGGCTCCTTGAAGTCGCGGCCGCTGGAGAGCGACGGCGCGACCCAGTATTCTTCCTCGACTTGCACCATCATTTTGCGCTTGTAGGCGGGCTCTTTCAGAACGAATTCGACCAAAGAGTTTCGTGGGGCGAAGACGCACAGCCAGTAGCCTCCATCACGGGCATGAGTCAGGCGGGATGGATAACCTGGGAGTTGATCGAGCGCGACGGTCGACTCCCTCGTGTCCAACCCAAACTTAAGCAACCGATGTTTCCAACTTTCGCTGACAATGAGATCGCCATCGGCATGCCATGCGAGGCCGTTAGGAAATGCAAGGTTTGCGGCCAGGCAGCTTGAGGAACGGTCGACCAGATCCAGCTCCCACACGGCGCCGGTTGATCCAGTCTCCAACAGGTCTCGACGCCACTCATGCGGACGTCGAACGGCCGAGCCCTGCGCGACCAACAGTTTGCGCCGGCTCCCGAGCAGTGCCGTCGGACACGTTCCGCGATAAGCGCCCAGTTCGGTGATGACGCGTCCATCGTCGGGTCCGCCGTGGAGCGCAATCTCACCGCTCGCCAACCCGACCGCGACGCTGGCGTCGTCCAAGACCGCAAGAGCGGTTATGTTCTGCGGAAAACGTGCTATCGAGCGCGCTGCACACGCCGTAGGCTCGTATGCGAACAACTTCGGTCCGCTCGAGAAGTAGATGGAGTCGCCGATCGCGATGAGATTGTCTGGCGCCGGCACTTCGAGCAGTGAGGTCGCGGCGTCCAGCTCGTTGTTCGGCTGCAGAGGGCCGTCCATAGGCGGAACCGTCACCGCAAACTCACCCCGCCCAAAGAACGCGTCCATCCCGTGCGCCATCATGCGCCCTACATGCCCGAGCATCAGCGAACGCCCCAGTAGCTACCGTTGCTCGTCCAGTCGGGGTTCGCCCCCGGAATGCGGTACTTTCCGATCCGATTGTTTAGAAGGCCGCCGAGATAGAGGTACCCCCTGTGCTCCCGCATCGAGGTAATCATGGGATGATTGGTCCCTCGTAT
This sequence comes from Bradyrhizobium sp. USDA 4510, assembly GCF_054059095.1. NCBI lineage: Bacteria > Pseudomonadati > Pseudomonadota > Alphaproteobacteria > Hyphomicrobiales > Nitrobacteraceae > Bradyrhizobium > Bradyrhizobium sp. USDA 4510. Next base: position 6,679,917 of record NZ_JBSSBT010000001.1, read on the forward strand.
GTCCCAGAGCGACTCGAGCACGCGCCCCTCGTCGTTGAATTTGACCACGCAGCCCGTATTGATGTTCGGAAACAGCAAGTCCTGCGCGGAGACCCGCCGCGTCATGCGCTTGCGAAAGCCCGGCATTCGGAGCGAGAGGTCCATCGAAGGGGTCCGCATGCCAACCAGGGCGAGCCAGTAGGTGCCGTCGGATGCTCGATTTATGTTGTCGGGATATCCTGGCAACGTTTCGATAAGACAATCGACGGAACCGGCCTTCGGTCCGGCCAACCAATAGCGGCTGATTCGGCAGGCCCAAGTCTCTGAAAAATACAGCGCTCGGCCATCGTGCGACAGGCAGACGCCGTTCGGAAAAATGCGGTTGCGCAGCACTGTGCTGGTGCGGCCGTTACGCGGATCGTAGCAGATGATGCGCCCGTTGCCGCGTCCCTCCATCGCATCATATACCCAATCGTGCGCCTCATAACGGACAGTCGCTTCGCTGAAGAATATCCGTCCATCCGGTGCTATATCTAGGTCGTCGGCCACCCTGAGACGTGTGTCGTCGATGATCGACAATTTAGTGCGTTCGGTCTCATCGGTAAGTTTGAAGACTTCGCGGTCGGGGCGGATTCCGTAGAGTCCCATGCCTCCGATGCAAACCAGAAGGTTGTCCTCCCGGTCGAAGGCGAGCCCAAGCGGCACGCCACCAACGTGCGCGAAGGTCTCGACCTGCCTGTGGTCGGGCCCGATGAATCGCATGACGTCGCCTTGGCGGGAGCCGCAGTAAAGGTTGCCGGAGCTGTCGAAGATCACGTCTTCGGGTCCTTCGATCTGCCCAAGCCCAATGAGCTCCACGTCGCGCAATTTATCGTTGACCGCGAAGGGTGAGCCACAATCGACGGCCGTCGGCGGGCAGGCGGGCAAAGCCAGGTAGGCGGGCGACAGATAAACCTTCGCCAGAAGCTTGTGCCGGTTCTTCAGCCATCGCACGTCGACGGCAATCGCGATGAGCAGGATCATGCCGAGCGCGAAGGATCCCGTACCGCTCTGGAATCCGATCTGCACAAGACCGTTGGTGACGGTGAGTACGATCACCGCTCCCATGATGGCTTTGCCGACGGAGCCGCGGCCGCCGCCCAAGCTGTTTCCGCCCAGGACAGCGGCCGTAAGCGCCGTAATTTCCAATCCGACGCCCACCCCGGAGCCGGCGCTTTGCAGGCGGGCCGCGTATAGAATACCGCCCAGTCCGCAGAGTGCGCCGGACCCCACGTACGCGAGACATATCGCGCGCCGGACGGATATCCCGACGTTGTAGGCCGATTTGCGCGAACCGCCGATGGCCATGATGTGCCATCCTGGACGGGTCCGAGTCAGTGCGACGTGAGCGACCGCACCGAACGCTACGGCAATGCAAAACCCGACCGGAACGCCGAGAAGAAGTCCGTCGGACAGAACGTCGCGAGGAACGGATTCAGGCACCTCGGTAGCGATCGTAACTGCGTACTTCAGCAGAAGCCAGTCGACCACCGCACGCACCATGATGAGCGTCGCGAGCGTGGTCAGAAAAGCGCGCAAGCGGAGATAACCCACCAGCAGCCCGTTGACGAGTCCGACGAGCGCGCAGGAGAGGATGACCGTCGGTGCCGCCGTCCAGAACGACCATCCGGACACGTTCATCAGCACGAGCATCAGCAGATTGCCGAGCGCGAAATTGGATCCGACGCTCAAGTCGATTCCACCCGCCAACATCACCAGTACCATCGCATAGGTGACGAAAAGGAGCTCCCCCAATTGGCGGGTCGCGTCGGTCACGTTCGCCATAGAAAGAAAATCGGGAATGATCCGACCGAAGATAGCGATGGAAAGCAGCAACGCTAGAAAAGGTACCGTGTTGTCGATCCAGTTCTTCGACAGAACCTCGCCCAGAAAATGGTCCGGCACCAATTTGTAGCGCCACCGTACCGCGGCATCCTGCAATGACATCGAAGAGACCCTCTAAGGACTTCCATGACGGCGCCGTTCGAGCCATCGGACGGCGCCGACCGCCGACGCTCAGTTCGACTTGTAATCGCTCAGCCGCCAGCAGGAATCCGGCTGTAGCGTCGCCTTGTCGATGCTTTTCAAAGGCGTGTAAAGGACGCGTTTGTTCGCGCCGGGCTTTTCCTTGCCGCTCAGCAATTCCTTGGTGATCCGAACAATATCGTCCGATTGTTGCCGTACATCGGCGGAGTGATAGGCGGTGAACGTACCGTTAGACACATCGTCGCAAGCGAACGATTCACCGCCCCCGGCGGTCACTAGCGTGACCTTCCCCTGCATCTTTGCCTCGCGGATCGCCGCACCCGTGCCGACGTCCATGCCGTCCCAGAAGCCTATTATGCCGCAGAGATCCGGATTTTGCTTGAGCACCGTATCCGCGATCGCGCGGGCCTTGGACGCGTCCCAATCGGCGGCCTGGTTGGCCACGACCTTGATTTCCTGGTGCTTCGACAGCACGTTGGCGATGCCTTTCATTCTGTCGATGTTTGCCGCCGCGGTCAGCGCTCCCTGGATGATGGCGACTTTCCCCGATCCTCCGTTGTCGGGCGCGCACTTCTTCACCATCAAGTTCGCATCGGCTTCTCCGAGCTCGACGTAGTTGTCGCCAATATATGCATCGGTATGAGTGCTGGATTGCATGTTGACCTGTATGACATAGATGCCGGCTTCCTGAGCCCGCTTCAGGAGTCTCGCATACGATTGGATGTCCGGATTGTGCACGATCAGAAGATCGACCTTCTCAGTGATAAGGGACGTTATCGCCTGAGCGCCCGCATCGGTGCTCCAGTTGGGATCGCGCACGATAAATTTTACTCCGAGCGGCTCCAGCCGGCGGCGCACCATCGCATTCCAACCGTCCGTAAGATCAAAGCCGAGGGCGACAGGCACGAAGGCCACGGTCTTCCCCTTGAAGGGCGCGGCTTCAGTGGACGGCAATTTGGCGTCCTGACCGCGCGCCTGCTCCGCTGCGCTCCAGAGACCCACCACTCCCGCCATGACCAGCGCAGCAATGCGTACCATTTCAATTCCTCCTTGTGCGGTTGGCTTTGGTCCGAGATGATCGGGTTGCTCTCGATCAAATATCGCCCTGCTGAGCGGTCTGTTCGTCCCGCGGGTTCAGGATGCTGTCCACCACGAGCGCAAGGAGAAGGATGATGCTCTTTATCAGGTTCTGCGCGACGTATTGGACATTGAGAATCGTCATGCCGTTCAGGAGCACGCCTATGAGTAGCGTGCCAACGACGACGTTGCGGATACCGCCACGGCCGCCGCTCAAGCCCACGCCGCCCAGCACCACGACGAGGATAACATCGTAGATCAGGGTGGAATTCACGATGCGCGTGTTCATGCTGGCGACGGCACCAGCTGTAACGAGACCGGCGACGAACCCGATGATCGAGGAAAGCGTATACTGGAGCACGACGATCGGGCGGATCGGAATTCCGGTGATCCGCGCCGCCGCATAATTGTCGCCCGTCGCGTAAATGTATTTGCCGATGCGAGTGTAGGCGAGAAAGCCATGCGCGAGGAGAGCCATGACCGCGAAGAAGATCACCGGGGTCGGCACGCCGAGCAGCTCGCGCGCGCCGAAAATGGAAATCCAGCCGCCGTTCGCGGGGACATAGACGACGTCGGAACTGATCAGTTCTAGACGGCCGAAGCCGTAGACGAGCGTCGCCATTGCCAGCGTGGCAAAGAGCGCGGGAATCTCAACGTAGGCCACGAGCAGGCCGTTCACCACTCCGATGAGGACGGACAACGCCGCCCCATACAGCAATGGCAACAAGATGGTTTGATAACTTCCGATGAGTACGAGCGTCGATGCGCAGGAGATGGCCATCGTTGCCACCAGCGCCAGATCGATTCCCCGACCGATGACGACGATTGCCATCCCGATTCCCAGGATTCCCAGGACGGAGACGTTTCGGACGAGAGACAGCAGATTGTCGGTCGAGGCGAAGCCGCGGACGAAGATGCCGAATACGCAAAATGCTACGAGCGCCAGCGCGAGTACGATGCTCTCCTGATTGAGGAAGCGCTTTGGGCCGCTCACGACGAGGTCTCCAACCCGATGCGTCGCAAACTACCGCAAATCGTCACCGATCTTTCAGTTGGCTCAAAATTGGAGCCGTGCGATCCCAGCGCGGCCGGGCGCGTCCACGCGACATCCAAGCGACTGCAGACCTTGTCGTACGGGCGACTCAAGACATAACTGTTTATGCCGTCGCCTTTGCCGCGCCGTTCCACGGATCGCCTCCTCGGTTGGTTTTTTTATTTGACTATCATGTAGTATATATTGACTCTATGGTCAATTGAGATAGATCTCGTGGCCGATGCGACGAAAGTACTATTCGTTAGGACTCCCGCTTCGCTTTGCTGAACGGCTGGGGGAAGAGTTTCGTCCTGCGGCGAATCCGCCGTCCACGATGACCGTTTGTCCCGTTATGTAGGAAGCCGCGTCGGAAGCCAGGAAGGCGATCACGGCTCCGACTTCTTCGGGGTGGGCGAAGCGAGCCATCGGTACCGTATCGAGGAGCGACTGCTTGAGAACGTCGTTTTCCCGCATGCCGTGGGTCATGTCGGTCGCGATGTAGCCCGGCGCCACACCGTTGACGCGCACGCCTCGGTCGGCCCATTCGATGGCCAGCGAGCGTGTCATGGCGTCCATGCCCCCTTTCGAGGCGACATACGGCATACCGCGTGTCACGCCAACGGCCGCCGTGACCGAGGAAACGGAAACTATGCTGCCGCCTCCGTTTTGCAGCATGTGCGTCCCTCCCGCCTGGACAGCGAAGAACAGGCCGCGCAGGTTGACGTCCATCACGGTATCCCACATATCGGGCGTCACCTTTTCGGCGCGTGTCCAATAGGGGCTGATCCCCGCGTTGGCGACCAGAATGTCCAACGCACCGTAACGCCCGACGACCCCGTCGACCGCGGCCTTCGATTGGGCAGGATCGAGGATGTCCAATGCGAGCCCTTCAGCCTTCGCGCCGAGAGCCGTAGCTTCGGCCGCGACCTGCTGCGCGGCATCGATCGATCGACCCGCGACGATCACGACCGCGCCCTCGTTGGCCAGCGCAAGCACGCTCGCCCTGCCGATTCCTCGGGTTCCTCCGACAACTAGCGCGATCTTGCCCGAACAAGCAGCCATGGTCATGCGTTCCAATCGTAGCCGTTTAGGAACGCGTGCGCGGCGACGGCCATCTGTATCGTTGGCGGCCCTTCTTCCAGCCAATTCAGGCGCGCATCGCGGTAAAGGCGCTCTATCGGATACTTGCGCGTGTACCCGATGCCGCCGTGAACCAGCAAAGCGCGGTCGGTCACACGGCCGACCGCTTCGAGCCCGAACAGTTTACACATGGAAGCTTCGGCGGGAATTCGGCGTCCCGCATCCCATTTCGCGGTCGCGTCTGCGATCATTCCTCGGAGGGCGTAGATGTCGGTCCCCATTTCGGCGAGGTACCGCTGAATCGCCTGGCGCGACGCGATGGGTTTTCCGAACGTCACACGCTTCTTCGCGAAATCCAGAGACAGCTCGAGCGAGCGCTCGGCGGTGCCCAGCGAGGTGGCGGCAATGAAGACTCGACTGATCTCGAGTACTTCCTCCATTTGGACCAATCCTTCGCCTTCCCTCCCGATGATGTTGGACACCGGCACACGCACATCGACCAGGTCGATCTGACCGTGCTCTCCGCCCTTACAGCCCATCGTCTCGGGCAAGGCCGTGACCGTCAGACCAGGCGTGTCGCGCTCGACCAGGATGCTACTGATGCCCTCGGCTCCTTTCGAGGGGTCGGTCTTGGCGATGACCATGAAATGGGTAGCGATATCCGAATTCGTGATCAGCCACTTGCGGCCGTTGATCACGTAGTGATTGCCGTCTCTGACGGCGCGCGTGCCGATGTCCGCGCCGGAACCGAAATCCGGTTCGGTGAGACCGAATGCGACGGAATTCGTCCCCTGCGCCACGCCCGGCATAATCGCCTGCAACTGCTGTTCAGACGCGATTTCCAGCAGGCCGTGGCTCACCGAGTTGTGCACGTGAACCAGCACGCGGATGCCGCCCTGGATTTTCGAGAATTCGGCGAGAATAGGCATATACTGCGAGGTCGAGAGGCCAATGCCACCGAACCTGCGAGGAATCATCAGGCCGAACGCCCCCATTTTTCTCAACAAGGGATCGACGACTTCGTGCGGCACGTGCTCGTCATTCTCGATCTGCTCCTCCAGCGGGTCGAGATCTCGCCAAATCGCTTCGAAGATATTTCGCTTGAACGCCTCGTATTCGGCTTTCGGAAGTCCGGTCTGTTCGGGTCGGCTGCGAATCGTCACCGCTCGTGACGCATGGTCCTTAACGTTCATTACTGCTTCCCCTTACTCTCGGGCGCGATCGCGGCGGCCCTCGCAACGTGTCGGCTAGTAGTGCATGATCTGACTCTATCGTCAATATAATAAATTTCATGGTCATTATCGGCGTCAACAAGTACAAGTTTCCATTGTCGACCCCAGCGAAATGGGGCGTCGAAAACGACCCTAAAGGAACACGATATGTCGAGATTGGAAGGAAAGGTTGCGTTCGTGACCGGGGCCGCCTCTGGAATCGGCGCCGCCTCCGTGGCGGCGCTGGCTCGCGAAGGCGCTGCCGTCGTAGTGTCCGACATTGATGGACGAAGCGCGGCAGCGCTGGCTGAAGCGTCGTCCCACCGGGGAATTCGCGCAATGCCCCTCGTTCAGGACGTGACTGACGAAAGCGCCTGGCCGAAGGCCATCGACGCCGTCGAGGAGAGATTTGGCCGGCTGGACATAGTGGTCGCCAACGCAGGCATCGCGATGAAGGGATTGGTCACCGAAATGACGCTAGCGGACTGGCGTCGGCAGACCGCGATAAATCTGGATGGGGTATTTTTGACCGCCAAATTCTCCATACCGGCGCTGAGGCGCGCCGGCGGCGGAAGCTTCATAGTGATGTCGTCCGTCGCTGGTCTACGGGGCTCGGCGGGCTTCGCTGGCTATTGCGCGACGAAGGGAGGTGTCCGATTCTTCGCCAAGGCGCTGGCGCTGGAGTGCGCGGGGCTAGGCGATGAGATCCGGGTCAACTCGATCCATCCCGGCGTGATCGACACACCGCTCTGGGGCACCATACCGCTGGGCGGCGAGGAAGGTCGTCCGCAGCGCCGAATAGATGTCCAGCGCATGGGTCACAACGACGCGCCGATGGGTCGTGCCGGAACGGCAGAGGAAGTCGCGGAAGCGGTTGTCTTCCTGGCGACCGACAGCTCGAGTTACATGACTGGAGCCGAGCTTATACTGGATGGCGGGATCACCGCCGGAGCGTTTCCTCGTCGCAAATCCTGATCCCGCAGGACGATTGCAAAGCGCCCGGCGCCGCTCACTGAATTCGTCCAGCAATATTGACTTTTACGTCAATTTGTTGCACGACACAATCATACACACGTCGCGAGCGGCTGCGCTTTGGCGCCGCAGCTGCTTGGACCATCGCCGAGCATCAGCGGCCGCGAGCTGCAATCGTCCTACCTCTCGAGATACCTAAGGAGACGTTCATGGATTCCATTCTTGACCTAAAGGGTCACGTTGCGCTCGTTACGGGAGCCGGCCAAGGAGTGGGACGCCAGGTCGCGCTACAATTGGCAGCCAACAACGCCGGCGGGATCGTGGTCAACGATTTCCACTTGGATCGGGCTCAAGCCGTCGCGGAGGAGATCTGCCGCGTAGGCGGAAAAGCGTTGCCGATCGCCTGCGACGTGACCGATTTCCGGGCCGTGACGTCGATGGTGGAGACCGCCGAAGGAAAATTCGGCAGAGTCGACATTCTCGTCAACAATGCGGGTAACGCGGGCCCAAGCGACGGATTATCGAACATTAAACCGTTCTGGGAGACCGGTCCTGAGGAGTGGGCGAACTGGCTCGGAACCAATCTCTACGGTGTGCTCAACTGCACGCGCGCCTCGATCAACGGCATGTTGAAGCGCAACCAAGGGAGAATCATCACTGTCATTTCGGATGCCGGACGGGTCGGCGAGCCCCATTTGGCAGTCTACTCGGGAGCGAAGGCCGGCGCTGCGGGCTTCATGCGCGGCTTGGCCAAGGCCGTAGGGCGAAACAACATCACGGCGAACTGCGTCGCGCTGGCTGGAATCAACACACCGGGGGTGGCCGCGCTGATGCCCGACGAAGACACGATGAAGAAAATACTTCGCGCCTATCTCATCCGGCGGCTCGGCGAACCGAGTGATGCGGCGAACATGATCCTCTTTCTCGCGTCGGACGCGGCAAGCTGGATTACCGGGCAGACCTACCCGGTCAACGGCGGCTACTCCGTTTCGGTCTAGGTGGTGTGGACATTTATCGCATCCATAAGACGATGGCTGCGAGAGTAACGACGGCCAGGTAATTTCGGGCGGTCTTTTCGAAGCGGGTTGCGACGCGGCGGAACTGCTTGAGTTTTGAGAAGCAGCATTCGACGAGATGACGCTGGGCATAGAGATGCTTGTCCAGCGGATATTTGAGCGCACGTGACGGGTTGTTGGGGATGACGGCGAGCGCGCCTTTGGCAGCGATCGCCTGGCGCAAGTGATCGGCGTCATAAGCCGTATCCGCCATGACGACCTGGGCAGGTAATCCCTCGATCAATTCGGCGGCTTGCGGACGTCGCTCTTCTGACCTGCGGTGAGCTTGAACCGTACGGGACATCCCAGGCCGCGAACGGCCATATGTATCTTGGTGCTCAGGCCACCGCGCGAGCGACCGATCGCCTGATCTTCAGACCCCCTTTTTTCGCCCCAGCGGCGTGCTGGTGCGCCCGGACGATGGTGGAGTCGACGATCAGATACTCGAAGTCCGGATCACCGGACATCGCTTCGAATATGCGCCACCAGACCCCCTTGATGCTCCATCGACTGAAGCGCCGAAACACGCTGTTCCAGTCTCCAAACACCTCCGGAAGATCACGCCAGGGAGAGCCAGTGCGCACGATCCAAAGTACGCCCTCCACAAACATCCGGTTGTCCCGTCCGGTCGAACCCTTCTGGTCAGGCCGGCCGATGATCAGCGGCGCCATCCGCTCCCATGTCGCGTCGCTCAATACCAAGCGGTCCATCACACCCAAGGCGGCCTCCCCAAAAGCAGCCTTGAATCTGATTTGCGCCTAAAAGGGAATCCTTAGAGTCCACACCACCTAGTGGACGACGCGCTCCGAAAGCCGGCGCGAGGCTTGAGATCCATCTTCATTTCTCGCGCCGAAGTTTTATCGCGCCTTTCGCGGCCGCGACGAGCTTTCGTCTTTTGCAGCGGTGCTGGAGACCAAGCCGTTCATCAGCAGATCCACCATTCCATCGGCTATCTCCTCGTTGGTCAGGCGCCCTTGCGGGTTGTACCAACGTGGAATGAAGTGAATCGCACCCATGAAGGTATAAACGGCGAGCTTGGCGTCCACCGCCCGCAGGCTGCCGTCGGCGGCTCCCTCTTCCAACATCGTCACGAAACGCTGTTGATGGTCATCGCGGCGAGCCACTATCGTCTTGCGATGCGCGGGCTTCAACGCGTCGATCTCGTTGATCACGCCGCATGCACCCAACTCATCGTGAAGCTTCGCGATATAATTGCGGAGCGTGATTCGCAGCTTTTCCGCTCCGTTTCTTCCTTGCTTGGCCGCCTCGAACGCCGTTTCGCCGATGTCGAGCGCCATATTGCAGCACTGAAAGAGGATCTCTTCTTTGTCCTTGGTGTAATTGTACAGTGTACCTTTCGATACTTTCAGCGCTTTTGCGACGTCGTCGAGCGAGGCATTGTGATAGCCCCTGCGGCTGAAGATTCGGCCGGATTCTCGCACCACCGCCTCTCGCTTCAGCCCGCTGATCTCCTCGCTGGTGCGGAGTGAATTGTTCCAGCGCGCCATTTTACCCTAACCCCTGCATTGTTAGCCGCGACCGCCGAATGGGCATCGGCGACGAAGCATTGAACCATTAAGTCAATATAATATGTTCTATAATCATTCTTTTTCAATGGCCGTATGACAGGTTTTCCCTTACGACGGCTCCGCCGAAGGGGCTGCCCAAACTGATTGCGCGCTATGCAGGCAAGCGACTTGCTCAAAATCTCGTGCGACCTGCATTCAGCACTTCGCACCCTTGGCGGAATATCGCCGAGCCCTATCCAAGGCATCCAGAAATTGGCCTTCCAGGCGATCGACGAGGTCGGCGACCGTCGGAATATCGGTCACCGAACCGACGCCTTGACCGACGCTCAGGATGTCACGCCAGCGCTTCTGATCTCCCAAAATCGCGCCCACGTCGAGCTTGCCGGGCTGGCCGTCGCCGAGCAGATTGACCTGAGGCATCGTCTGTTCGAGCCAATTGGCCCCTACCCCGTCTATTTCGGCAGAATAGACGATATTTGTGATGTCGGACTCGAGAACGAGTCGCTTCATCTTGTCCGACGCGATGCTTTCGACCGTATTGACGAAGCGCGTTCCGATGTAGCCGAGATCGGCGCCGGCCGCGATGGCACCCGCGAGCGAGTGACCATCGCCGATACAGCCCGATAGTATGAGTGTCTTATCCCCCGTGATGGGCTTCAGCTCGGCCAGAAACGCGAAGGGATTGTATGTCCCCGCGTGCCCTCCGGCGCCGGCGCAGACGGCGATAATTCCGTCGACATTCGCTTCCAGCGCCTTTTTGGCGTGCCGGACGTTGATTGCGTCGTGAAAGACAAGCCCACCGTAGCCGTGAACGGCGTCCGTCACCTCCCGGGTTATGCCGAGGGCGCTGATGAGAATGGGTACTTCGTACTTGACGAGCAGCGTGAGGTCTTCATCCAGTCGCCGATGCGTGGGATGCACCGCGAACTGCATTGCGAACGGCAGTCCATCCGGCGCCAAACGCGAACGGATGTCGCGCAGCCATTGTTCGCATCCGTCGGACGTGCGCTGATTCAAGCTGGGAAAACTACCCACCAGGCCGCTTCGGCAGGTCTCGACGACGAGGTCCGGCCCGGAGACGAGAAACATCGGCGAAACGATCGCCGGGAGACGCAGACGGTCTCTGAACTGTGCAGGTACCATTTCTCACTCAAAAGACTTTACCGACGGTCTCAGCGATGGCCGCTTCACCGAGCCACCGATCATGGCGCCCATCCCACCTCGCTAGTACAGCTCGCCCAGAGGGATCGACCGAACACGTATTCGCATCGCTTCACGAGTTGGCGTTCGCAAACTCTGCCTCGAGCCGGGCGACGATCTCGCGAAGCCGCTCTACCTTCTTGACGCTGCCTACGCCGTGTCCAGCTCCCCACACGTCCCGCCAGGCACGCTGCTCGTTGCTGGCCGAGATCTCGAACTTGTTCGGCGGACGCTTACCGTCCGCTCCGAAGCGTTCCAGGCTGGGCCGCAGCATATTGGCCGGCATTCCGGAGACTTCGCTCGTAAGCAGAATGTCGTCTGCACCGCAATCGATCACCATCTGGCGGTATGCTTCGTTCGCCTGATTCTCTTCAGCGGTCAGAAATCGCGTGCCCATGTACGCAAAATCGACGCCAAGCGGCCGCAGCGTCTTGACCTGACGGCCATTGGAAAGTCCGCCGGCGAGCGCGACCGGACCGTCGAAGAAACTGCGTACTTCCTCGACGAACGAAAAGGGGTTGAGCCAGCCTGTATGTCCTCCGGCGCCGGCGCAAAGCAGGATCAAGCCGTCGACACCCGCCTCTGCCGCGCGACGGGCATGCCTAATGCTCGCGACGTCGGCGAGCACGTGGCCCCCGTAGGACCTTACCCGGTCGACGATCCGGGACGGATTGCCGACGCTGGAAATGACGAGCGGGACTCGATGATTCACGACAACATCAAGATCTTCGTCAAACCGGGCGTTGCTGGTGTGAGCAATGATGTTCATCGCGTAGGGCGGCAGGTCGTGTCCCCCCAGACTGTCGCCGATCCGTCGCAGCCACTCGTCCAGGATTGCCGGTGTGCGCGCGTTGAGTGTCGGCATCGAACCGATTATCCTCGCGCGACAGGCTTCGACGACCAGTTCCACCGAGGATACGAGAAACATGGGCGCGACGATCACCGGAATCGCCATCCGGCAATCCAACATACGCGCGAGGGCTCCGTCCCCGAACCTGGCACTCATCGGCCGAGCACCGTGACGACCGCCGCCGCTTCCTCCACGCCGTGGAAGCCGCCGCCGTTTTCCGCGACCGCTATCCGTGCCCCCTGTACTTGCCTTGCTCCGGCATCGCCGCGCAGCTGTAGCGTCAGTTCATGAATCTGACCGAGGCCCGTCGCCGAAATCGGATGCCCTTTGGAGATCAAGCCTCCCGAGGGATTGATCGGAATGCGACCTCCAATGGAAGTTTCGCCGCGTTCGGCCAGCCATCCTCCCTGACCGAGCTCGCAAAATCCCAAGTTCTCCGTCTGTATGATTTCGGCGAAAGACGACGCATCATGCACCTCGGCGACTGAAACGTCCTCCGGGCCGATGCCGGCCTTTTCGTAGGCCTGTGTGGCCGCCTTCCTGCAAAGATGCCTGTCGAACTCCGACCAATCGCGATCGCTTCCGCTGACTAGGACCGAAGCCAGCAGCTTGACGGCTCTCGGCCTTGCGAAGCGCTTCAAAGCCTCCTTGGTGCAGATCAATGCCGCTGCCGCGCCGTCGCTCACGGGCGAGCACATGGGCAGCGTCAAAGGCCAGGAGATCAGGGTCGCGGCGAGAACTTCCTCGACCGTCATGTCCGTCTGATACTGCGACAGCGGGTTCATCGTGGAATGATGATGGTTCTTAGCGGCGACCGCCGCGATTTGACGCTCCGTCGTACCGAATCGAGCCATATGACCGCGAGTCATCGATGCATAAAGTTCCATGAAAGGACTCTTCACGCCCTGCTCTTTCCCAGGAGGCGGCGGCATTCGGTCGCCAATCCGAGCCAAAGACCGGATGACCGCGTCGACGTCGTGCACATCCCATGCGCCGTCAAAGATGGCCGAGGATTTGCGCTTGTCCTGCAAGTCCACCATCTTCTCGACGCCGACCGCCAGCGCCACGTCCGTGACTCCCGCCTTGAGATAGGCCGCGGCCTGGTTCAAGGCGGTGGAGCCTCCGGCGCATGCGTTTTCGACGTTCACGATGGGTATGCCAGCGAAGCCAAGTGGCCGCAGCGCCATCTGCCCTCGCACTGCGTGCTGACCATCCATGATCGCCTGGGTGCTGTTCGCAAAGAAAGCCGCGCCGACGTCTGATACCTTGGCGCCGGCATCCTGCAGCGTCTGGTCGACGGCTGTTGCTACCAAGTTTTTCAGCGACTGATCGGTGAGCTTACCGAATCGGGTCATCCCCACGCCCACGATGTAGATTTCGGTCATCTGTTCGCTCCTGCACCTAGTGGGGGACGCCCTAGCGGCCCTGAAATTGCGGTTTGCGTTTCTCGGAAAAGGCGGCGATGCCCTCGTTGCGGTCGAAGCTGTGCGCGTGCAACTCGCTCATCATCAGCTCGTAAGCGATCCCGTTCGGCGTCGACTTGTCGAAACTTTCAAGAGCCATGTTCTTCATGCGTGCCAAGCCGAGCGGGCTCTTGGTCGCGATCTTGCCGACGAAATCGTCGACCGCGTCGTAGAGAGCGTCATCTTCGACCACGCGATTGACGAGCCCCGCAGAAGCCATCTCTTCGGCCGAAAGCAATTCGCCGCTGATGAAGAGATACATCGCTCGGTTGAAGCCGACCTTCCGCGGCAAGCGCACGGACGCTCCCGCGCCGGGGACGAGACCGTAATTCGAATGACCGTCCCCGATCCTCGCCGAGCGGGCCGCGAAGACGATATCGCATCCCAAGAGCAGCTCCATGCCTCCGGCCGTCGCAACGCCGTTGACCGCGGCGATGACGGGCTTCGGAAAGTCCTCGACCTTGTCGATCATCGACGCGGCCTTCGCGATGAAATCGCAAGTTTCGGCGATCCGTCTTTCCGGCGGAAGTTCGTTCACGAATTTGAGGTCGGCGCCGGCGCAAAAGGCCCGGCCGGCCCCGGTGATCACGATCGCCTTGACGTCGCGGTCATGTTCCGCGGCATCGAGCGCGATCGGCATTTCCCGGACGATCGCGAGACTCAGCGCGTTGAGCTCGGCCGGTCGGTTGAGCGTGATCCACGCCGCAGCGCCGCGCCGTTCGTACTTGATATCGGAGTAGTTCATGAGGTCACCTCTTTTTGCTCCTTAACGCAAGCTCCCGACCGAGCGGATGCCGCCGCGGCCATTGCTCGTGTTCCTCGACCCGCAAGCGGCCGACCGGTTAGCTGTTCGGCTACGCTCTCAGCTTCCGGGCGATGATGAGCCGTTGGATATCGTTCGTGCCCTCGTAGATCTGGCAGACGCGGACGTCGCGGTAGATCCGCTCCACCTGATAGTCCGCGAGGTACCCGTAGCCACCGTGGATCTGGATGGCGTCGGAGCACACGCGCTCCGCCATCTCGCCTGCGAAAAGCTTCGCGATCGACGCCTCTTTGACGCAGTCCGCGCCGGCATCGAGCAGACGGGCAGCATGATGAGTGTATGCGCGCGCGACCTCGATTTGGGTCGCCATGTCCGCGAGCCGGAACGCCACAGCCTGGTGATCGATGATCGCCTTGCCGAAAGCCTGACGCTCTCGCGCGTAATCGAGGGCGGCTTCGAAGGCGGCTCGCGCCATGCCTACCGCCTGAGCCGCGATCGAGATTCGGCCGTCCGACAATAGTCCCATGGTTGCCGGCAAGGCCTGCCCGTGCTCGCCCATCATTGCGGCTTCGGGAACGAAGCAGTCTTCGAGAACGATTGGAACCGTGTCCGATGTCGTCTGCCCGAGCTTCTCTTCAGGATTTCCGACCCTGAAACCCGGCGTGTCGGTCGGCACGAGGAAGAACGACATGCCCCGACTGCCCGCGTCCGGGTCGGTCACCGCGAGAATGACGGCGACGCTGGCGTGACGACCGTTGGAAATGAATTGCTTGGCCCCGTCGAGCCGCCAGCCACCGTCGACTTTGCGCGCCCGCGTCTTGATCCTGGAGACGTCGGAACCCGCATGGGGCTCCGTCAGCGCGACACATCCGATCGCTTCGCCTGCTATCATGCGAGGCAGCCATTGCGCCTTCTGTTCGGCATTTCCCAGATTGGCGATAACACCGGCAGTTCCGAGCGCATGAACATGCATTAGGGTGGAGATCCCGCCATTCCCTGCCGCGATCTCTTCGAGCGCCACCGCCCAGGTGAGATAACCACCGCCCAAACCGCCGTATTCCTGCGGCGCTAGAATGCCGAACAATCCCAGTTTCCCCATTTCGGGCAGAAGGCTGCGCGGAAACGCGCCGGTGCGATCCCATTCGCGGCCGAACGGCAGCAACCGTTCTCGCGCGAAGCGCCGCGCCACATCTCTGATCATCAGATCGTCTTCGCTAAGCACGGCGCCTCTCTGATGCGGCCGAACTGCAAACAATCGTTCGGCGTATTTTGATTACGTCGTCATTATATTGACTTTGTATTCAGTCCTGTCAAGGATGTATTGCGCCCTGGACCAGGCGCTTCCTCGATCGCGGGGTACAGGAGCGGGACATGAAAGCCATCTTCGAGAACGTAAGGATCTTGTCCCTGGCGGAGCAGTATCCAGGGCCATACGCGACGCTGCTTCTTGCCGACTTGGGCGCCGACGTCATCCTGGTCGAGCGCCCGAACGGCGGCGACCCTGCCAGGGCGTATCCTCCGTTCTTCCGCGCCCTGGCGCGAAACAAGCGCAGCATCTGCCTCGATCTAAAGAGCATCGAAGGCCGGGAGCGACTGCTGGCGCTCGCCGCGGAGTCCGACGTCGTTCTCGAGGGATTTCGACCGGGCACCATGGATCGCCTCGGCGTCGGATACGACGCGATGAAGGGGGTCAACGAACGTCTGATCTACGTGTCAATATCGGGTTTCGGACAATCCGGCCCTCTTCGCGGCCGAACCGCCCATGACCTCTCCTATCTCGCTTTCGCCGGTCATCTGTTCGACCGCGCGAGAGGCGAGCGCGCGGAGTTTCCGTATATCTCGTACGGCGATCTATGCAGCGCGATGTTCGCCGCGTTTTCAATCGCTTCGGCGCTGTTCGGTCGCGAACGCAGCGGACGCGGCACGAACATCGACGTTTCCATGACCGACGGCCTGATCTCGTGGATGTCCACGTATCTCTCGCCCGCTATGGAAGGTATGGCGCCCTTCGAAATTCTGGGAGAGCCCGGATACGGCATATTCAACGTGAAGGGTGGCCGCCGCATCACGCTCAGCATCGCTCACGAGGACCATTTTTGGCGTGCGTTGTGTCAGCTCCTCGATCTTGCCGACGCGGCCGAACTGCGTCAGGCGGAACGGCTTCGTCACAGAGATGCGCTTCGGGTCCGCATCGCGACTGCTCTTTCGTCGCAAACGCTCGATCACTGGCAGCCCCTGCTGGACGCCCACGCTATTCCATGGTCGCCGGTCAACGACCTCGGCAACGTCCTCGACGACCCTCACGTGCGCTCCCGCGAATTATTCCGCACGGTGCCGCGGGCGAACGGCACGAGCGAAGCTCACGTCATCCAACCGGTGCGCTTCAGCGGCTGGTCGAGCGGCATCCACCGGCCGGCGCCGGCTCTCGGCGAGCACACGGACGATGTCCTTCGCAGTGTTCGTGACCGAAAAGCTCCGGATCCCTATTGACATATGTCATGACTTTATCGTCATTTAGTTGACGTGAAATTTTTTTTGGCGATACAGTTTGCGAAACAATAAACGCCCCGCGGCGCCGTCCTATCGGATCGCGATTGGCGAGGGAGAGGACGGGCGCCGGGACACCGAGCGCCCGGCGCAAAAGGAAGGAAACCATGCGCAGGTCGATTCATCGCCTAAACGCGGGGACCATCGAGGTCGATTCCGGGGACTTCGTGCAATACCGTGATTTAGGAACAAGGATCCGGGTTCCTATATACGCGTACCTGATCGAGGATGACGGAGCCACAGGCGCAGTGCTCGTCGATACGGGCGCAGAGGACACGGACGAGATCGTTACCGAGCTCAAGCGATTGGGACTCGCTCCGGCGGATATCCGCACCGTCATCTTTACCCATCTGCACTTCGATCACGTCGGAGGAGCCGCGATTTTCCCATTGTCGACCATCTTCGCGGTGAATCGACGAGAGCTCGAGTTCGCTGCCGGCGGCATGACGCGGCAGGAGTATCGATTGGCCGATATCGAACTGCTTCTCGATCGCACGCACATCCCGGGCGCGATGTGGTTCTTCGACCTCCAGGGGTACGAACGTCAGCAAATCCTGCCCGGTGTTTTCGTAGCGCGGGCCGGCGGCCACACCGAAGGATCGATCAACGTATTCGTCGAGACCTCGGACGGAATAGCCTGCCTCTGCGGCGACGTCATTCAGGACGTGGAGGCGCAAGTCGTCGCGCCGCCGTTTCAAGTGAACCACCGAGAACCGCGCATGGCTGGCAACAGCGCAGTGAGCCAAGCCGACGACCGGTGTGCGATGAAGGCATTGCTCGGCCACGCATCCTGGTTGCTGCCGGCGCACGAGAAGGGCTTCAAAATCGAGCAGGGACGAGTGGTGGGCCGACTTTCGGGCGCAAGAGCACCGGGCCCGGTTGAACCGCTCAAGTGACTGGAAGGAGCATGAAGGAATGGCGCTAGACATCGAAATACTGAATTCCGGGGACGTCACCGTCGATACCTCATTCCTGGCGAAATACCGCACTCCCGGTACGCCGGCGCCGGTATGCGTCAATACCTTCCTGATCCGCGGACTGAGCATCGGGCCGGTTCTCGTCGATACCGGCTTCCGTTCGCCGGAAATCATGGCGGCCGTCGGTATGGCGGCGACCTATGCCGTCGACGGTACGCTCGACGTCCAGCTTCAAGCGCGAGGCATCAAACCCTCCGACGTTGCTATGATCGTCCACACCCATCTTCACATCGATCACGCGGGCAAGACCGATCTTTTCCCCGATTCCACCCGCGTCGTCGTGTCGCGCCGCGAGTTGGAGGTCAGTTGCGGCGGGTCCGGCGGGCCCGGCTATCCGGCGCCCGACATCAAGCATATTCTCGGCAGGGTATGGCGACGCGATGCCGTCCAGCTGCTCGACGCTGAAGACGGAGACATCGTCGAACTGCTGCCGGGATTGGCTGTCGAACGCTCGGGAGGTCATACCGAAGGTTCGCTCAGCGTCCTCGTCGAGACTCACGATGGACTCGCTCGCATCTGTGGGGATGTCTTCTACAACCTGGAGCATCAACTCGGGAATCCCTTCGACGAAGTCCTTTTTGCCGAACCACATCTGTCTGGGAATACGGCCGTGAGCGAGAGGCAGGAGCGGCGGGCGATGAAGCGGGCCACTCAGGGCTGCAAATGGCTACTTCCCTCTCACGATGCACCAGGACGTCTGGAAGGAGGTCGGCTGATCGCTCGGACGGTAGGATCCACAGTGCCCGACCGTCCCTCGGCGAGCTAAATCGCCCCGACAGCCACGACTGGAACTGACAGGAGCACGCATGCGGTCGGGCGTCCATCGCTTCCCACGACAGGATAGGGTTGTTTTCGGTCGACCGGCTGCGAGCGCACTCGTCGAGGAAGCCGATCGCCTGGGCTGCTCGCGCCTCTTGCTCGTGTGCTCGCCCTCGGCGCGGGCATCCTCTTATGTCGACAAGATCGCGGGTGCGTTAGGTGCTCGCCTCGCCGGAAAGCATTTCGAGATGCTTCCGCACTCGCCGCGCGAATGCGTGATCGGCGCGGCCGATGCAGCTCGTGCCGCATCTGCCGACCTCATCGTGGCGATCGGCGGCGGGTCAGTGATCGATGCTTGCAAATTGGCGCAACAAGTTCTCAGGCTGGATCTCGATCGCGAAGAAGATCTGGATCGACTCCCCAAGGGTATCGATCCCGATAGATCCGCCGATCTCGCGAACGCATCGGGAGCGCTCGTTCGCTCAATCGCCATACCGACCACCTTCTCGGGCGCGGAATTCACGAGCTTCGCTGGAGTGACCGTAAGCTCGACGCGCGTCAAAGAGGTTTTCGACCATCCGCTGCAAGTTCCCTGCACCGTCATTCTCGACCCTGAAGCGACGATAGGCGTCCCGGACTGGGTGCTGATGTCGACCGGCATCAGGGCCGTCGATCACTGCGTAGAGACGTTCTGTTCGCCGGCGTCTCTACCCTATGCCGACGCGATGGCCGTCGAAGCGCTTCGTATCCTTCTTGAAACGCTGCCGAAACTGAAGGCGCATCCGCTCGACCTCGATCTCCGCCTCCAAGCACAGCTCGCCATGTGGCTCGCCATACTCGGGCCGTCGGGCGGTGTCCCGGTCGGGGCGAGCCACGGCATCGGCCGCGTGCTGGGCGGAGCCTTCGGTGTTCCTCACGGCCGCACCTCTTGCATGCTGCTGCCGTCGGTACTTCGATGGAATGCGGAGACGAACGCGGAACGGCAGCGCGAACTGGGCGAGCGCGTCGGCTACCCCGATCGGCCACTCGCGCAAGTCCTCGAAGAGCTCGTCGAGGCTCTCGAAGAACCTACACGGCTCCGTCAAGCGGGTCTCGGCGAAAGCGACTTGATCGAACTCGCTGAACGGTCCGTTGCCTCCGGCTTCTTGTTGGGCAATCCCCGACCCGTCCGCGGAACGGGAGACGTAATGGAGATCCTTCGGCTCGCTTGGTAGTTCGGCCGGCAAGGTACCGGTCTTAACACTGGAGTCGTGCGCGGCAGAGCCGCTCGGCGAGACCCCACGGATCACCGGCCAACAGTTCGAAGTCGTCGGCGCGCAGATGACCACAACACCACTAAGGAGACCCGCGACATGCGTGCTGCATTCTACAATCGGCTTGGCGCTGCCCGTACAGTGTTGGAGATCGGCGACAGAGAGATGCCCACCCCGGGGCCGGGAGAGGTACGGGTGCGAGTTGTTGCTTCCGGCGTCAATCCCTCCGACGTCAAAAGTCGGGCCGGAATAGTCCCGCGCCCCTCTTTCTCCGAGCCGATCATTCCGCATAGCGATGGCGCAGGAATCATCGACGAGGTAGGCGAGGGCGTCTCTCGGCAGCGGATTGGCGAACGAGTATGGATATGGAACGGTCAGTGGAAGCGCGTCAACGGCACCTGCGCCGAGTTCGTCGCACTCCCCTCGCAGCAGGCCGTGAAACTGCCGGACAATACGTCATTCGAGGCGGGCGCCTGTCTCGGCATTCCCGCCACGACGGCGCACCGCGCGGTCCACATCGGACCGCCGATGGAAGGACAGAGCGTCTTGATATCGGGCGGCGCGGGTGCGGTCGGCGCCTATGCCGTGCAGTTCGCGAAGGCAATGCGGGCGACGGTGATCACGACCGTGAGCTCTCCCGAAAAGGCCGCGTACGTCCGAAAGCTAGGCGCCGACCATATCATCGACTATCGAACCGAAGACGTCGTAGAACGGGTTCGCGAAATCACGGCTGGCGCCGGCGTACACCGCGTGATCGAGGTTGATTACGCGGCAAACTTCGAAATCGTGCGGCGTTCGCTCCGCTCGCATGGCGTCGCAGTCGTCTACGGATCCCGGTCGGACGAATCGCCCATTTCGATCATGGCGTATTCACGGAAGAATCAGACGATACATGGGATCCTCTGTTACGAACTTCTCGACGGCGATCGTCGAAGCGCGATCGAAGACTTGACCACAGCTATGGAAGCTGGCGTTCTCACGCATACGATAGCGGCTCGCTTTCCGCTCGAACTCGTCGCAGACGGACATGAGGCCGTCGAGTGTGGGCGCGTCATCGGTAACATCGTAATCGACATCGCACATCCATCCACCAGATGAATGCTTTGCACGCTTGTGTATCGCGTAGGGCGCTTGATGCGTAGAGGCCTCTGACATTTGCTCTTTAGCGCGAAAACGCGCGCTCGCGCGCGACGGTCGGCCGCCAGACCGGCGTGCTCTTCATGTCTGACATCGATCACGCTTCGATTGAGCAGATCGTCAAGACCAGCAAGCGCCACAAGACCGAGGACCGGATGCTGGGGGACATCTTTGCTGGGATCCCCTCCGAAAAAAGCACTTTGGCGACAGGGTCAGTTTCCTCCACCGTTTCCAGTACCGGAGCGAAACAAAAGGCCGGAGAAATGCGTGAAGGCCAGCGTCTGTCGATCCGGAGGCAACTCGAAACACGATACTGAAGCATGCAGCGGCTGCGCTCCCTTAAACACCGCGGAACTAGCCGCAACAACGTTTGTCGCGTTACTCATTGTTTTGCTGCCCGTTCGAACAATCGGATACAAAGGAGAACGTGAATCGGCGGAGAGAGTGTCAGTCAATCCCCTCTGAAAGATAAGGCGTTTTACCTCTCTCGAGATCAAAACCTACCAATTAAGCTACCGTAGAAAAGGCATTTTGGCCATCCAAGTACAAAGGAGTAATCGCGCGGCTTCGAAGGGCGGCGCACCATAGAGTAGGCGGATTGGGGTGCGCGCTCGTCGGGCTCCCCCGTGCTCACGATTAGCTAATTGCGTATCCGAATTCCGAGGCCGCAGTGTTGCCCTCCGAAGGCAACGATCTGGCTGACGCGCATTTCGCACTGTTCTCTTGTGGTGGCCACCCGACTCTAGACGCGTCTGGCAAATCTAGCCGGCAGCTAAGACGGTCGCTCCTCAACAGGAGTCAAAAAAGTCTCACCGCTCGCTACCACGGTCGCTTGGCCGTCGCGCTCCGCAAACAGTTCCGCCGAGAGCGGAATCCAGCCGCGTGTCGCCCGATGGTTACACCCTCGATATCGCGTATATGGAGAGTCCGGGCGCAGATGAGGTACAGCTAGACTTGATATTGGATTACAGGACTGACGGCTCGCGATGTCCTTCTGTTAGGATCGATCACGCTTCTCGTCTGCGCAGCCGGCGGCTCAGAGGTTTCATTGTGGCGTTCAGCAGCGCAACAAAACGCTCAAGTGCCGGCGAGTTATTCTGCGAACTCCACGCGAAGTCGATGCGGATGTCCATGTCGCAGTCGTCGATCTCCACCAGTGTGACATCCGGTGGCGTACGGAAAGTTGCCGCTTGAGGGACAAGCGCGCAACCGAGCCCTGCGGCGACGAGAGCGATGATCGCCGAGTGGTTGCTGCCCTCGAGCATGACACGCGGAACCACGCCATGACTATGCAGCAAACGGATCAGACCATCATAGAGCCATGGCGTTTGCTCCCGCGGGACAAGAATAAGATCGGTGCCGTGAATCATCGAAAGCTTGAATGGTCGTCGTCGCGCGACATCCGACGTCGAGCTGGCCGCAAGCACCAGCCTATCCTTGAGGAGTGGCAGGGAACGAAGTGTCGAAGCTGGTGACGGCATGCCGAAAATGAAGCCGCCGTCGAGCAGTCCGGCATCTATCTGCCTGACGATGTCGCCAGAAAGGAGCGGCGAGAGCCGAAGGCGAACGCCCGGATAACGGGATCTGTAGCCGCGTATCAAGGTCAGCACATCCGGATGAAACGCATAGACCTCCGATACGCCCAGCGCGAGATTTCCGAATTCTCCACGGCTGGCATGGATCGCGTTCTCCACCATTCTTGCGCTCTCTTTGAGCAGATGGCGCGCACCATTCAAGAATTCCTCGCCGCCGGGCGTCAGCCTTACCCCGCGCGGTAACCGCTCGAAGAGCACCAGCCCGACCTCCTCCTCGAGCAGTTGCATCTGCCGGGACAATGCCGGTTGCGCGATGTGAAGGATCGTGGCCGCCCGGCCGATGCTGCCCGCTTCAACCACAGTAATGAAGTTCTTCAGTCGGTTGAGATCCATCGAGATCCGACCCATCTAATCTTGGCATGGGACACCCCATAATTATTATATTTGTTGCATGGTTCGCTGGCCACTAGTTTGCCGCCCACGTCACTGACGGGACGGCGATCTGCCGCACCAAATTCACGCGCTGGACAACCGCCGTCGAATAACCGGGAGGAAGACATGGTTGTTTGGGAAGCGCGCTGGCAGTCCGCGCTGGATCACCTCTGTGGCAGGGTTCGTACGATTCACGATCGCGTCGGCGAAGCGTGGCCATACCATTGCTCGCCCGGTGAACGCCAATGGGATACGACAGCCGACGGCGACTGGTGTGGCGGCCATTGGGTCGAATGCCTCCGCATCGTCGGAGAGCTGACCGGCGACAGCGCGCTGCTGGAGGAGGCCCTGCGGCGCACGGAGCGCCTTCGATCCTATCTCGAGCGAGACGACATGTTCAGGGGGCACCGCTTCTATTATTCGGCCGCGCGTCAGTATGCTTGGACCGGCCAGGAGCGCTATCGCACGCTCGCACTAGCTGCTGCCTATGCCGTGCGTTCGATGGCCATGCCTGGTTCAGGAATCATGCCGATCGGCACGCAGGTTCAGGTCCGCTCGACCAACCTGTCAGGCCGCGACAAGGCCTGCATCGACAATGTTCATCCGAGCTTGATTCTCGATTGGTGGGCGTATGCCCGGACGGGGGACGAAACATTCGTTGCCGGCGCGCGTCGCCACCTGGACGCCACCATCGACGATTTTGTTCTGCCCGACGGCTCCACGATCGAATTCGCCGACTACGACACCGTTTCCGGTCGGAAGGTGCATCATTTCACTCTTCTCGGCGCGCATGACGACAGTTGCTGGTCGCGTGGCCAGGCCTGGGCAATTGCCGGGTATCTGCGCGCGTATGAAGCCCTGAACGACGCGCGCTATCTCGCGACGGGCAAGAAGCTCCTGAACTACTGGGTCGGGCACTGCGATGAAACGCTGGTGCCGCCGTATGACTTCAAGGATCCGCAGCTCGCTGACAATCCCGGCGCGGTGCCGGTGGATACGTCAGCGGCAGCAGTCGTGGTTGAGCAATTGGCACGGCTGGCGCTCAAGCGTGATCTCGGGCCTCCGGCCACAGATGCCCTGAACTATCTCGTTCCGATGATCGACGGTTTGTTGACGCATCTCACGCCTCGTCACGTTGGCGATCTTGGTGAGCCCGGCATACTGCTCAACGGGTGCTTCAATTATCCCAAACGATACGCAACGCAAAGCGAGCTGATTTGGGGGACGGCATATCTGCTGTTCGCTTTGTATTATCTGAAGACCGGCCGGATTGTCGAATAGACCCCTGCTCGTCTCATCGACACAATCATTGGCGTCCAGCGCGGCCCGACGATTCGTGGGGCATGGCGAAGTCGAACACGCTTAGAGGTCATGTATGCAATCCACTCGTCAGGGCGATGGGACCAGTCTCGCACGCGTCGGCTTTGCCGTTATCGTCGGCAGCGCCCTCGAATGGTACGATTTCTTCCTCTTCGGGGTCGCCGCGGCCACGATCTTCAACAAGGTCTTCTTTCCGTCGGGGGCGCCGCTGTTGGGCACGCTCGCGGCCTTTTCCACATTCTCGGTTGGCTTCATCGCGCGGCCGCTCGGTGGCATTCTCCTGGCAGCCTGGAGCGACAGATACGGTCGCCAGTCGGTTCTGGTGCTCTCGCTTATTCTGATGGGCCTAACAAGCTCGTTGATCGGGCTCGTTCCATCCTACGAACAGGCTGGCATTGTCGCCCCGGTCCTGCTGGTCATTTTACGTATTGTGCAGGGGATTGGCGCCGGCGTGGAGTATGCGATCGCGGCGATCTATGCGCTCGAGCATCACGATGAACGGCGCCGTGGTCTGGCCGGCTCGTTCCCCGGGATCGGTGTATATCTTGGAATGGCACTCGCGACGCTCGCCCTTCAGATGACCGCTTCGGTGACCGGTGAGCACTTCTTGACCTGGGGATGGCGCCTGCCATTTTTCGCAAGCGCGATACTGCTCGTGTTCGGCGTGTACATCCGGCGTTCTCTGAAGGAGAGCCCTGAGTTCGAGCAGGCCAAAGCCAGGGGAAAGATCAGCGAACATCCCCTTGCCGATCTGCTGCGTCATCAGCGACGTGGCGTGCTGACGGTCTTCGGCGCTCAGTTGGCACAGACTGGGCTCGGCTATCTGTTCTCAGTGTTCGGGCTGTTCTATCTGACTGATGTCCTGGAGTTGCCGCGCAGCATGGCGCTGCAGACCAACCTAATCGCGTCGATCGTTGGGATATTCATGGTCCCCGTCGCGGGTTGGTGCGGGAGCAAGATAGGCTCCAGGCGCGGCTATCTGATCGCGTTGGTGCTGAGCATCGTGATATCGATCGGCTTCTTTCCGATGCAGGCCACCCGCGAACCGGCATGGATCTACACGTCGGGCATCCTGGCAGTTGGTGTGGGCGTCGCGTCTCTCGTCGCCATCCAGGGAGCGTATTTTGCGTCCTGCTTCTCCACTGCTGTTCGCACCAGCGGATTTGTCCTTGGACGCGAGTTATCGGTCGCCATGGTCGGAGGCTTCACACCGTTAATTGCAACGTTGTTGTACGGATGGGGCGGTACACCGGCGGTCACGATGTTCGCCGTCGTGCTTGGCGTAGCCTCACTGCTGACGGTGCTGCTATCTCGCGCGGAACTACACCGCTGACGATTCTTTGAGTGTACCCCGGCTCCAGGGCGTGACACGCATGACATCGGGCTGGGTGCCCTCGGTCGTCGTCCGATGGAGGAGCAGCGCACGTAATGCAGCTTGTTTCCGGTCATCGTGGTGGTGGCTCGAGGGGCGCGCCGAGACCGGGGTGTTCGGGGAGCAAGCGCTTATTTCGGCGCCGGCGTCCGCCGGCGTGCATCCGATGATGCGCAATGCGGTTGCACCGAGCGACCCAACGCGGCGTGCAACGAATGCCTACGGCGTGGGCCGCCTTGTCTGACGCGACGGGGCGGTGAAGACATAGGCGTATGACTGGTCATACGCCTATGTTGAAGGTCGCGCGGCTCGACGTAATTTCGTCGGGTGCGCGGCGCCGTTAGACGCTGGACGAGAAGCAACGGGTCGTGGCGGAGAGTTACGCCGCGCCGCGGCAGGTGTCGGCGACAACGCGGAGCAACGGGCTGTCTGCGAGCCAGCTGTTCACATGGCGTCGGCTGGCCCGGGATGATCGGCTTGCGGAAGCGGACGGGGGGACGACATTTGCACCGATAGTTATATCGCCGGAACAGCCTGAAGCTGCGGATCGGAGCCTGTCACCTCAGGCATTTGCGCCGGCGGTGGCGGGTCGGATCGAGATCGTGCTGATGCGCGGACATCGGGTGATCGTCGACAATGGCGTCGATGCGGCCGTGCTGGCGCGGGTTGTGGCGGTGCTGGAGCGGCGATGATTCCGGTGCCGAGCAATGTTCGGCTGGGCGATCTAGCCACCGCGCCCAAGTTGCCACCACCTTCGTCCGCGATCTCGCAGGTCGGAAGACGCCGGCGGACCGGCAAAGGGGGCGCCAGCTCACAGCCCCAGCCCGCGCTTCCGACCGAATCCCCATTCGATGCCACCGCTGTCGCGCATCACACCGCTGATGTGCTGGCCGATGCGCTTGTCGAGCACAGGCTGCCAGGGCACGAGCTGGAAGCCGAGGCCATCCTCGATCATGGCGAAGCGCCCGCTGGCGAGCGTGGCGACGCCCGCAAGCTTGCCGGCGACGAACTCGCCCGGCCTGCCCGGCAGGTAAGTCAGCCCCCGCTCGGCCGCCATCTGCCGCCCGACGCGACCGATCTCGGTCGCCTCAAGGCGAGCGATGAGGTCTTTCGGCGCGCGAACACGGCCATCGTCGAGCCGGGTGGCGTGCCCCTGATCGACGAGGGCCTGGCGGCGACGCTCCATCGCGTCCGTGACCTCCCGCCCGAAGCCTGCCGCCGAGAGCGGCGTCCGGTTGGGTGAGGCCAGTTCGCGGTCGAGCCAGGTCGCGCCGTCGCTGCCGATCTGGCGTTCAAGATCGAGGGTGGAGAGCGTGCGAATGGCGAAGTCCTTCGGCCGGCCGGGGGCGTCATAGGCCATGCCGCGTTCGGCGATGTCGTGGGGGATTTTCCAGTGGTCGGCGTCGATGCGCTCGACATGGCCGGCGCGGCGCAGGGCTTCGAGCCGGCGAACGTGAGAGCGGATGAACGCGTCCGGATCGCCCTTGAAGCGTTCGATCTGCGGGCGCGCGGCCTCCAGATGCTCGCTCGGCCGGTAGAGGCCACCGTTCATGGCCGCCATGTCGCGGATGTTCTGGTCCGCGGCCCGTGGCTCTGCTGTGGTCAGCACCGGATCGAGCGCGACGATGTGGCCGCGCTTGATCTCGTCCAGCCTGGTCGGATCGGCCGTCTCGACATAATGGGTGCGCCCGTCCACGCCGTCGATGACGAGATGCAGCCGGTCGCTCATCTCGTCGCCGGCCAGTCCCTTGGCCAGCACCCGGCCGACGACCGGCTCGGCGATCTGCCTGCCGTGGGTGACGTACTGGCTGGGCCCGCGCTCGTCGGCGATGCCATGCTCGGCGAGCGCCCGGTGCATGGTCTTGATGACGTCGCCGCGCTCGCCCAGCTCCCGCAAGGTCCGCTCGGCCTTGTCCGAGAGCGTCCAGCGTCCCGACTCGATCTCGCTGGCGAGCCCGTACCGCCCAAGCTGGCGGACGCGCCCGATCAGGTTGGCGCGGTTCTCGCGGACGAGATAGCTCGCCCCCTCGCCGGGCCTGAGATCGATGACACCCTGGTCGCGCTGCTCGGAGGCCAGCATCCTGTCGAGCCGGGTCCAGCGCTCGGCCTGCACCTCGTTGTGGAGCTTGTTCTGAAGCTCGATCTCGGTCTGTGGGCCAAGTTCGAGCGTGACCAGTTCACTCGCCCGATGGCGAACGCCATGAGCGATATAATCACCGGCAATGTTGAGGATGCGGCCATCATCGAGCACCCCGCGGACGATGACATGGGTATGCGGATGGCCGGTATTGTGATGATCGACGGCGATCCAGTCGAGCCTGGTGCCGAGGTCGGTTTCCATCTGGCGCATGAGGTCGCGGGTAAAGCCGCGCAAGTCAGCCATCTCGAGGGAATCCTCCGGCGCGACAATGAACCGGAACTGGTGCTGGTCCTCACGTCCGCGTTCGATGAACGCCTTGCCGTCCGCTTCGTTCTCACTGGCTGAATAGGCGCGGCCTTGCTCGCCGTCGCGGGTGACCCCGTCGCGCTCGAGGTAGCGCAGATGCGGGTCGGCGGCCTTGCTCGCCGCGCCGCGCATCTTTGGCCCGCGCGAACCTCGTTGCGGGTTGAGCTTCACCACCCGCGCCTTGACCACGACCCGACGCGCGCGGAAGCGACCGCTGGAGTCCTGCTGCCAGCCGCCACCGTCCCGGGCAAAGGACGCCACAACCCTGGCACCCCGGCCCCGCGCGTTGAAACGGCCGCTGCCCTGCCCGTTCCGGCTGCCCGCCGATTCCGGGCCGCGGCCGATCTGCCTGGGGTTGCCGCCCGCCTTGCGCACGGCGATCTGCACCTCGGTCAGGAAGGGCAGATCGCGCACGACGCGCGAGCCCCGGTTGCGCGCGCGGCCCGGCCTGATGCGGAAATCGTCGCGCTCATCGCTTGCCATGACGCGACGATCCGCGCGGGAATCACGCCGCGCAAGACCTGAGCATCATCGATCGGAGAGCGTCGCAGAATGGGTTGCGGCAGTGGAGAGATGGCGGGGCCAACCACGGTGCACATTGCAGGCGGCAACCGTCTTGGGCTTGAAAACAAAGGAGAACGTCCTTGAGGCCGCCGCATGCGCACATTGCACAACGCCGTCAGGCCGCCCTCGCAAGGTGCTAAAAACAATGTGCAGACAATCACTTGCCGAGCCCGCGAGGTGCGAACGACAGTTCGCTTTATCTTGCCATCGCTCGGTCGTCTTTAAGCGTCCGGTCCCTGCACAACTCTTCCACAGTGTGTTCTCGTTCCATTTCGGGTTCTTTGCTGCAGTGGAGGATGTCAGACGGCGCTTCGCCGTTCGTGGGCAAAGGCCAACACCCACGCACGTTGAGAGCCGGTACCGCAGCGACCAGGATGCGGAGGAATATTGCGGCCGGCGCATGCTTTCGATGGCAACGTTTGAGCGTGGGTGTGCCATCTGATGAGTCCGGAAGACTTACGCAAACATGCGGAAAAGCTGCGGAATTTGTACCAAGCAACGGCAGAACGTCAGCGCAAGAAGCGGCAGCCGAAGCGACGCAAGAGGTCACGCGCTATCGCCATAGCGTGCGCACGAACTGCGGTCCGATCGCGCTTCGAGCGTTCTGGAGCATGCATGTCGAGGCGACGAACTGGAGCTGCATCGGGCATGCCAAGCATGCCGCGGCGCTCGGCCTTTCGCCCGATTCGTTGCGGATCTGGCGCGATCGTCTCGAAGACTCCGACGACGAGACGGAGTGGCGATTGTTGCTTCATCCGAGTGCCTGGGCTCAAACAAGCAGCGCTGCCAGTTGCGCGCCATGCAAATGCCGCTTGACGCCGGAAGCGGTGGACGGGCGGTCGAGGCGGCGTCGGTTCAGCAACGGGCAGAAGCGGGTGATCGTGCGGGAGACGGAGAAACCCCGCGTCAGCGTGGCGCAGGTTTGCTGCCGCCATGGCGTCGCCACCAGCATGGTGGTCCGCCGGCGGGTCAAGTTCGGCCTGACCGTTCGCAAGGCACCGCAACTCGCGATGGTTACGCTCGCCGACAGCGCGGCCAATGAGCTCCCAGCGCTCGCTATCTTGCGCGATCTGGTGCAGCCGCCGGACGGCACGGTCGCGATCGAGTTGGCCGATGGACCGCGTGTCTTTGCGCCGGCCGGCAGCACTCCGGCCGCGGTGATGCGGCAGCTCGCCGCCGGCTGCGACGCCGTTTCTTCGCAAGAGCAGACCGCTGCAGAGCCTCAAAGCGAAGAGCAGCGGCACAACAGCCCAAACGCGCGCATCTCGACGGAGCCAAGCATGCCGTCGTGCTCGCGCCCTTCCAGGGTAAAGCTGCTGCACGCCGGTGGAGTGGCCGCCCTGGACCACTACCGCGCTCGCCGGCCCCGTAAATATTGGTCTGGAGGGAGGAATGGTCCCGCAATCTCGCGGCCATCCAGCGCATCATCGGACTGCCAGTTTATGAGAGAAAGTTCGCGCTCGCCGACCACGCGACAGCCATCCCATTTGAGCAACGGCCGGCTGCGCCCTAAGCGTTGCCTCTGCGTCAGACGGACGGTTCGGCTGCGCAGGTCGTGCGTTTTCCAGGCACGATCCGGGATAAGCTTCTCAGCGAACCGCGCTTCTGTGATGGCGCGATATGTGCTGCCGGCACTCTGCATCGCGCGCGCAAGGAGCCGCGCTCAACCGCTCGCGTCGCTGATAACTCGTAAACGGATGGACCTGGCGCACGCCCGTGCATGCCGCGCCAAGGTCGTCGGGCCGCGCACGCCCACGCGTCACATTCGCCGTCGAACGCCAACTTGACTACTTAATGAGCGTCACGGCTGGGCGATTCTCTTGACCAGACACGGTGATCAACTGCGCCGATGCGCAGCACTACCTGGCAGCCGTCGCCTCCGCGGCGGACCTGGCCAGCCGCGAGATCGAGCAACGGACGAGACTCTGAGCCACTCCGGACGAGGGACGCGGTCACCGCGACCGGCACGGTAGTTGGCAGCCCATCGAGCGCCCAAAAGATCGTCCGTTGCTTGAACAATCTCTCCGGGCCATGGGCGAAAGCAGATACCGCGTCTCCTCCTGAATACGGATGTCACTTCGCCACCTGGGCTGCCGCCGACCATCGCTTCATAGTCGCGCCGATGTCCGCGTTACGACGAAGACATTCCCGAGCGATGTCGGAGATCTCAGCGTCCTGAAGGCGCTAGCAGAATTCCAGCAGCCGTCAGTCGAACCCAGGTATGGCTTCCACCCGCATGCACGCAATCCAACAAGGATTGCGGTGCAACAATTGTGAACGAGCGAGTTGTAGGACGCCCCTGGTCTGGCACCACGTGGTGCTTCTCGATGACCATGTTTTTGGCGGGAAAGGATGATTTCCAAGCCGGCGCGTTGGTCGACAAACTCTTCTAACTTGCCTCCGCGCCGCGCAAGAGACGGCCCTCCTCGGTCATCCACTTCGCGCGCGCAAGGTGACTCTGGTATGCGTTGCGCGCGCGGTCAGGGTCAACCTCGGGGTCGATATGCAACACGATTCGAACGACTTCCCTCCAGTCGGCGCCTTCACTTTCGGCCTGCAGCAGACGCAAATACGTGATGGCATGCTGATGGTCATAGGATGTTGCGGTTTGATCGCTGGGTGCAGCGTCCGCTACATCGGGGTTGAGCGGCGGTTTGGACATCGGAGGCTACGCCTTACGAGGAAGAGACATGGGATGTGCGGTGTTCAAATAAGCATCTTTGGCATGCCACGTGCTCTCGACTTCGTTGAAAGTGCATTTTCTGACTCGGGAACTCAGGCAGCCTAGTTACCTCTGCGATTAGGTCTAAAATACACCTAGTTGCATCTATAATTACCCTACTACTGGCGAATTTGCTAGAGCTGGCAATGGTGATCTGCATGATCACCGCAAGACAGATTAGGGCGGCCAGAGCCCTTCTAGGTTGGACCCAGCAGGACTTGGCAGACAAGGCGATCGTTGCCATTAACGCGATCGCACGGATTGAGAGGGGAAGTTCGGACCCTCGTGCGAGCACCACCAATGCAATCGAGGCTGCTCTTAGGAAAGCCGGGATTGAATTTATTTCCGCTGACTTAAAAGGCGAAGGGGTCCGACTTAGAAGTCCCAAGCTCTAATTTACTCTTGGTATCAGAAGGAGCCGACGGTCTTCGCCGCTTGGCTCCTCGATTTGGGGACGAGCATCATTGCGCAGTTACTGTCACGAACTGATGGAAGGAAAATGCTCTTTTCGCTTCCTTCAGAGCGCGCAAGAAGCGCAAAAAGCCCCGCCTCCGGGGAGGCGGAGCCGATGATCGCCAGCGATCAGTCGCCGCTGCGGCGCGACCAGATCAGGGTGAAGCCCTCGTCGCCGTCGACCTTCACCAGCGAGGCGTAGATCGGGGCCGGAAAGCTCGGGTCGTCGAGCTTGACCGAGAGGTATTCGCGATCGCTGTCGCGGGCGGTCTTCTTCCAGGCGGCGCCGAACTCGGTCACACCGGCGAAGATGCGGTAGTCGGGCGCCTTGTCGTTGTCCTTCTCGGATGCGGCGAAACGTGCCTTGATGTTCAGCGTCAGCGTCTTGATCGAGCCGACGTAGCCGTTGTCCGAAGCTGTGAAGGTGCCGATGGTAGCCATGATAGTCTCCGTTTGTTGCTCGGGCCGCGCCCATCGCAGCCTCGATGGCGATCCTTGGCCCGGGGAGCGATCGGCCCGCAGCCTTTTGGGCCCGCAGCGCAGCGGAGGACGGCGATAGCCTGCCTTTTTTGTCTTCCCGCGAGGAATGCCGCTCCTTCGCGGCAGGGGAAAAAAGCAGGCGCAGCCGTTGTGGGAAGGCGATCGAGGCCTTGGCCGCCCCTCGGGCCTGATCAGCCCATTCGAGGTTGCGTTGGACGCGCCATGAACGAACCGACGGAGACCACCGTGGCGGCCGACACCAGCGCAGTACAAGGACTTGAGCCAAATCGATCGGGCACATGCTGACATTTGGTGTATCAACAGCTAGGAGACGTATGCCGGCAAACACCAGCGTCCCTCGTCGCAGTCCCGCGTGCCGAGGCGAAGCTACGCCTGGAGCGATGCGACAGACCGCAATCTCAATGCTCCAGGCATTACACGAGCAGCGCGTTCGGCCTTCTCGCTCGATGCTGAATGACGAGCACGACATAACGATCCCTTGGCAGCCGCAGACGGCGTAGATCAAGGTCATCGAGGTCTCGATCATGACGGGGCCTCCACGCAGCGGTCGCCGCCGCTGTACGCAAACTAGATCGGCCGCGCGCCGGTCAGGCGCGCGGCCGAAATTTTGGCACTTGCCGGGGGACGCTCGCGCGGCTCCGCTACGTAGTCCGGTCATGTCTGCATCGAGACGCCGCGGCTCAGGCCGCGGCGGAATTTTCTGTCTGCAACGCGTGAAGATAATCCGCCGCGTGCTGCGCATGCGATGAGGCGGTGAAGATGGCGCGCTTGTCGTTCTTCAGGACCTTGATCCAGGACGCTATATAGGCGGCGTGGTCCTCCCTCACCTCCGGCGTGAGGCCCAGATCGGCAGACAGGAAGGCCCCACCCAGTTCGGCGACCAGTTCTTCCACCGCATAGCCTTCATCCCCAAAACGTTTGCGGCCGAAGTCACGATTCAACCGGCTTTCATGGCCTGTCCAGTGCGTGCATTCATGCGCAAGCGTTGCGTAGTAACTGATCGCATCGCGGAAGAAGTCGATGCAGGGCATATGAATGTTGTCGGTCGAGGGAACATAGCAGGCGCGGCTGCCGCCATGGACGATATTAGCTCCGGTTGCCGCAAAGAACGCGTCGGCATGGGTGGTGCGCTGAATGGGGGCGGTCGGCTGCTCTAGCTGGCCGTAGTAGTGCGAGGGAAGCCCGCCGATCTGCTCGACATTGAAGACCGTGTAGCCCTTCATGAAGGGGATCGCGCGTCCGGCCTCGTCGCCTGTTTCGGACTTGGTCTCTTTTCGAATGATCCTGTCAGCATAAACGACAAGCGTCCCGGTCTCCCCTTTGCGGACTTTGCCGTCAAGCGTGCTGGCCTGCTTGTAAGTCATCCAGATGGGTGCGGTGTAACCGTTCGCGACGGCCGCCGACCACAGCATGAGAATGTTGATGCCATTGTAAGGAATGCCGTTGCCGCGCAGAGGTCGCGAGATGCGCCCCGTGCCATGTTCCACTTTCCACGGCTGGTGCCAAGGCCTTACGCCTTGCTCCAGCTTCTGAACGATCTGATCCGTGATCTTCTGGTAAACGTTGGCTTTCATGAGCTTCTCCTAGTTTGCCGGTTGCGCATGCAACCGGAACTAGGCCAGCGCCAATGAGCGGGGGGTTGGCCGTTACAGGCCGGAAAACGAGCGGGGCTGGTGGGGGCCGGAGCCAAGCGAAGCGAGGTGACTACACGGCCCCCGTTTTCCGCCCCCATTCTTCATGGGGGCTTGGCCTTGACGGCCTGGGGGCCGCAGGCCCCAGAACATACCTACGAGCGTGGTCGGGCCTCGCGGGCAACGTCTGAAAATGAAAACGCGCTAGGTGATTTCGTACCAGACCACCCGCTTCAAAAGCATGGCGGTCGCGCCGAGCGAGGCTAGCTTTCTCGGAAAGCTATGGAAGTAATCGACAAGAGTCTGCTCGCAAGCGCAAGGCTCCCGCAGATAGGAGCAAAGCTCAAGAATGCACGACAGCCACAACCGCGAGCCGCATTGGCCCCGTACCGCCTCGAAGCTTCGTGCCGCCGCTTACTGCAGCGTAAGGCCGTAAGCTGGCGGAGCGCGTCAACGACGCGCCCCCTCTTCTATTCGTTATCGCTGATGTCCGAGCCCGATCCCGAGATGTAGCGCCTTCTGGCGCAGCGCGCCGACAGTGCGCTTGGTGATCTTGGCTATTTTAACGACCGGAGTGCGTGCCTTCGAGTGCGCCTTCAATTCCTTGACATCGGCCTTGGTCCATTCGCGACGCTTGGCACGTTTCTTTGTTGCTTTCTTCGCCATGACAGCTCCTTAGATTTAGGAGCGGCTTGTAACACAGCTTCTTAGCGAAACAATGTCTGGTCATCGGCATTCAAGATGGATCATCGTTGAGCGTCCAACTTTTCCTGTCTGGCGCCCCTCTCGCCGACAGGTAGCGCCCATTGCTCATTAAGCAGCCAACAAAACGGATGTCCGCAGACGGTTTGCTCTCGACAACGTCCTCAGACTTTCGCGATGTGTGCAGGGATGCAAATTCTTCGTCCGAGATTTCGCAGTCGGGGTATTTCTCGCGGTCGAAGAACGCCACTCCAGCTTCGACGAAGTCGACCGCAGTATGGCCCCGACCTTCGGACAGGATGGCAGGTAAGACTCCTTGATGGATGAGTCGACGTGCGGCCGATTAGCTATTCGACACGCTCGAAAGCTATGGCGTGTTTGTCACTCGGGGCGGCGAACTTGACAACTGGCTGACTAGTTTGACGGTCGCTGGCAAGAAGACGATCCGTGGGCAGCTCGGCACGTTCCTTGAAAGATCCGTCGGATCCGACCGGGCGCCTGAGCACGACGCCAGGCTTTTCCATGGTTGCGGCGATGACGTCCGGATCCTCGCTTTCCTTCGCCGCGCCCTGATGAAAGAGATTGCTGTCTGCGCCCCACGCTTCCAGAGCCGCTTTCATGGAAGGAGCGGCTATCGCCAGATCGAAGAAGCCCAGCGAAGTCTGGTAGGTTCTCAGTTTTCTGGCCATCGGTCTGATCAGACCTTCCCGTTCGATAGTTAACGTCGCGCACCCTGCGATATGCCGCGGCGTCTGACGGAACATGCCATGGCTTTCAGCGTTCCCTCATTCTTGAAGGACGTCCGTGCCTTACGCAACACGCGCTGAAGGATTGGCCATTGAATGAGCCGGACGTCGACCCTGCCCAAACGCCTACAGCCGATGCTCGCTACGCTCACCGACGCGCCGTTCGATGACCGCGGCTGGGTTTTCGAGGATAAGTACGATGGCTTCCGGATGATTGCGGAAATCCGCCGGGGTAAGGTTGCGCTCTACAGCCGCAACGGCAAGATCATCAGCCGCAGCTATATCGAGGTCGCCAAAGCGCTGGAGGGCGTGAAGGGCGACGCCGTGATCGATGGCGAGCTCGTGGCAATCGGAAAGGACGGCGTTTCGCATTTCCAGCTGCTGCAGAACGCGCTGCGCCATGAAGCGAAGCTCCTGTATTGCGCCTTCGATCTCATGTTTCAGAACGCAATTGACTTGCGCAAACGGCCTCTTCTCGAGCGCAAGGAGCGGCTGAAAGCGATCCTGCCGAGCCACCGGTTGATCGCCTTCAGCCGTCACCGCAAAGCGAACGGCACGAAATTCTTCGCCGAGGCCGAGCGGAAAGGTCTGGAAGGCGTCATGGCGAAGCGCGCCGACAGCGCCTATGCGTCCGGAAGCCGGACGGCGGATTGGCTGAAGATCAAGACAGCAAAGCGGCAGGAAGTGGTGATCGCGGGATTCACAGCGCCTAAGCGCACCAGGCCGTTCTTCGGCGCCCTGGTCCTCGCCGTGCGGGAAGACGAAACATGGCGCTATATCGGTCATGTCGGCACTGGCTTCAGCCACAAGGTCCTGGAAGACCTCCATGCCAAGCTCGTGAAGCTGACGACCCCTAAATCACCCTTCCCTGCCAAAGGACGAGGCCGCCACGACCTGGGTCAGGCCCTCGTTGGTTGCCGAGGTCAAATTCGCGGAGTGGACGAGCAAGGGCGAACTGCGCCAGCCCGTCTATCTCGGGCTCAGGTCCGACAAGCGGGCGAAGGAGGTCGTGCGCGAGCGAGAACGTCCGCGCAAATAGCGCTTCCCCCCGGGGGCGTAACCCGGCAAACGGAAGGATTGACGCACTCGCCTCCTCCGGCCCTCCGCGGTGGCACTCAGTCGCCTTCAAGGTCGTGGATTTCCGGTCGCATGCCGTCAGGCGTGAGTTCGAGCGTCGCAAACGTGATCGGCAGCTTGAAACGCCGAGGTCCCGCGCTGCCGGGATTCAGGTAGAGAATGCCACCGACCGTGTCGATCTTCGGCACGTGGGAATGCCCGGAGACGATGACGTCGATGCCGCCACCGGGATCGGCCTTCAGCGTCTTCAAGTCGTGCAGAACGTAGATCGACTTTCCCGCCAGGCGCACAAGGTTCGTGTCGGGGTAGTCGCGAGCCCACTCGCCACTGTCCACGTTTCCACGAATGGCCGTGACGGGCGCGATCCGGCGAAGCGCGTCGACGATCTCGGGGCGCCCGATGTCCCCGGCATGGATGATGTGATCGACGCCCGTCAGGCCTCGTTCCGCCTCGGGCCTCAACAGGCCGTGCGTGTCCGAAATTATTCCAATCCGGAAGCTCATTTCCCGGCGCTCTCAACTGCGATTGCCAAAAGACGATCGAGAAACTCTACCTGGGCGGACAGCATCTTGGTCCGCGCGAGCTCGATATCAAACCATTCCGCTCGGTCGACTTCGGGAAAGCTCTGCCGTCGACCGCTTCGGGGCGGCCATTCGATATCGAAGCTATTGCTGGTCAGCGCCCCCGGGTCAAAGTGGCCCTTGCCGGCGAACGCGATGACGCGCTTCCCTCCTCGCTGTCGGACTTCCCCCAGCGCCTGGAGTAGACCAATCGAAGCGCTCGGGCCGAGTTCTTCGGCAAATTCGCGTCGAGCGACGTTCTCCGGAGCATCATTGGCATCGATTTCGCCCTTAGGAATGGACCAGGCGCCATCATCCTTGTTGCGCCAGAACGGACCGCCGGGATGAACGAGCAGTACCTCGAGCCCACGAGCGCCCTTGCGGTATGCGAGAATGCCGGCGCTCAAGGTCGATCTCCTGGAAGTTTTTTTCACCGCAGCCATATCGCTCCTACTTTGCAGAGCAATCGAGAGCCGGCGAGCCGTCGTCCCGCCATACCGGACCGCGCTCGCCCAGCGCCTGCTTAGCCTCGTCCACGGTCCTATGCACCGTTACTTCGGCCTCGCGCTCGGTCGCCTTCCTGGCGCGCGCACCGCCCCGCCGGGCCGCCAGTAGACGGCCGACGAGATGATCTCGCGTGACTTGGTCGAGATGGGATTTGCCATTCGCCAGAGCCTGCCGCGGAACGACGAAGGAGTGGCCGTCCGGCGTCACCGGATGCTTCACGACACCTAAGCCGACTTCCGCTGCGGCTTGGCCGCCGGCTTCTTCGCCGCGGTCTCCTTCGCCGGCTTCTTGCCTGCGATCGGCATCAGCATTTCCTTCTGCCCGGGCGCCGCCTTGCGCGGCTTTTTTCCTGATTTCTTGGGTGCCTCTGTCGCGGCCGCGCCCTCTCTGCCGATGCTCTTTCGCAGCGCGTCCATCAGGTCCACCACGTTCTCGCCGCGAGGACGCGCTTTCGCGGTGATGGGCTTGCCGGCGCGCTTCTGGTTGATCAGATCGATGAGCGCGGTCTCGTACTGGTCTTCGAACTTGTCCGGCTCGAAATGCCCTGCCTTCTGATTGACGATGTGCTTTGCGAGATCGAGCATGTACTTGGTGACTTTGACATCCTGGATATCGTCGAAATACTCGTCCGCGGAACGCACTTCGTAAGGATAGCGCAGCAGCGTCCCCATCAGCCCCTTGTCCAGAGGCTCAAGCGCAATGATGTGCTCGCGGTTCGTCAGCACGACGCGTCCGATGGCGACCTTGTTCATCTCGCGGATGGTTTCGCGGATGACTGCGAAGGCGTCGTGCCCAACCTTGCCATCCGGGCACAGATAGTAGGGGCGGATCAGATACCGTGGGTCGATCTCACTCCGGTCGACGAACTCGTCGATTTCGATCGTTCGCGTTGATTCCAGCGCGACGTTCTCAAGCCCTTCCTTCGTCACCTCGATGAAGGTGTCCGTGTCGACCTTGTAGCCTTTGACGATGTCCTCGTTGTCGACCTCCTCGCCAGTGTCGGCATCCACCTTGGCGTACTTGATCCGATGGCCGGTCTTTCGATTCAGCTGGTTGAATGAGACCTTTTCGGATTCGGACGTGGCCGGATACAGCGCGACCGGACAGGTGACGAGGGAAAGACGCAGAAAGCCTTTCCAGTTAGCGCGGGGGGCCATGCCGGGGGAACTCCGATACTGATACCGGATTCAAGACGAACGAACCGGCTTGGTTCCGACATCGCGGCACGTCCTACAGGAGGATTTTTCTCACCGGCTGCTAGGTCGGACTCGACATTTGTTCTTGATATGTTCTAATTCGGGCATGACCGACCGACCCGCGAGCTGGCGCATGCCGACCCCGAAGCAGATGGAAAAACTGACCGCTGAAGCCGACCGTAGACGAGCGCCGCCCGCTGCGGGTCCAGATGCCCCCCTTCCGGCCGAATATTGGGAATCGGTCCTCAAAGATCCTCGCGCCGGCGCGACCGTGGCCCAGGCCGGCAGCGACGCCTTTCGGAAATCAAGGCCCACGTGCTGCGCGTCTCCTGCCGCCGGTGCGAGCGGACCGTGGAAATCCAGACCGCCGATGCCGTCCGCTTGTATGGCGCCAACGCTGTCTGGAGGGACGTCGCGCAGCGGCTGCTCGACAACACCTGCCAGCAGCGCACCGGCAGGCATGAAGAAGACGGGTGCTGGCCCGCGTTCGAGACACCGTAGTCGCTCTGGATTTGCCGATCCGATCTCTTTGCGCCTGGATGTCCGGATGGCCCCGAAGTATTACCCTACGCCGCTGTCGGGCGGCGATCGCAAGGCTCTGACGAAAGAGCTCGGCAAGGCACGCGCGATGGCTAGCATCCTGGCAACCCAATCGGCGGAGATGCGGGCCAAAGGCGAGGCGATGATCCAGCAAGCGGACAGGCTGCTTTGCGAAAGCTGGAACGAGCGGATGTGGAGCGACGGCGAACCGATCGATCCGTCGCCGACCATCGATCAGGCCGTGAATGGAGGCTTCCCCTGGCTGGAGATCAGGTGCGCGCGCTGCAAGACGCCGAGCGACGTGGACCTCGCGGCGATGAAGTTCCCGCCGACCACCTTCGTGCACGATCTCGTCGATCGTATCTCACGTGGCCCTCCTATCCGCATAAAGCTCGACAGGACGAGAGTTGGCTCTGTGTGACGAGCAACGTCAATGCGAACATCCGAGGGCGCTCGCGTACGACAGCGCACGTCAGCGGCGGTTCGAATACTTCCGGACACTAAGGGCGACGAGAAAATTTTTCGCGAATGCGCCAGCCACAGTGAGGCATCGCGCCGAGGTTAAGCTGCTCCGCAACGCTCTGGAAGATTGCCTCCGATCCAGTTCCCTCTTGGCGCTCCTCTTCGTCGTTCGCCAACGTGCTGGCGTAGAAGCTTTCGGCCATGCGCTTGATCTGGCCATCGGTCAGTGAGGGAATGACAGGACGCTTCTTGAGCAGCTCCTCGGCAGCGGCAAATGTTCGGTCGAAATCAGCCAAGACGTGCGTGGCAGCTACGTTTGCGTCCTTGAGCTTCTTGGTGCCGAGCGATTTCTTGAGGAAGACTTGGCGGTCGCGGCCGGAATTGAGCACACGCGCAACCGCCTCCTGCAGGCGTTCCGGCACCTTGCGCTGAGCGTGGTAAGTCCCGTGTCTGTCCTTGATCAGTCCCATCAGCGCGCGCGTCAAAGCTACTACTCTCTGCTACCACCCGACAGCAGACAAAGCCATGATTTGCAGGATGTTTTTGATCTATCAGCGCTTCTAGAGCCGCTGGCGCTCCCTAGGGGAATCGAACCCCTGTTTCAGCCTTGAGAGGGTAAAGTCGATCCGCCTGATGATCATCGTGAGGAGAGTCCTGCGATGGAGACCTTACGGATCTCTGGCCCGGCTCGTCTGCATGAGCAGGGGTGCCTAGCAGCACGCACTTCGGCGGTGAAGGCCTTCTGAACTCTATCCCTTTTTCTTCGCCGCGGCATCCAATTGCACGACGAGCTCATAGCGGCCATTCCGCTTAGGCACCGCCCAAGCATGATGCTCTGGATGATCTCCGACGCCGACATTTTGTGGTGTGGCGCCAGCGCAGGTGTGTGCACCTCGTTGAGTTGCGCGATCACCTAGAGGTTCGATCGTGCGTGAAGCGCCTCGCAAATTGTCCTTGCAGACGAATCCAGACAAGGCGATCTTACGCCTTGCGCGCGTACTTGCTCGTCTGGCCGCGAGGGAAGATCATGAAAGAGAGCTCGCCGATCGAAGAGAAAAGGAAGAGAGCGACGATCTATGCTCGATTCTCAACCGATCTTCAGAACGAGCGCTCGATTGAAGATCAGCTTTCACTTTGTCAAGCCTATGCAGAGCGCGAAGGTTTAACGGTTATCAGCAGCCATGAAGATCGGGCTCGTTCAGGTGGCTCGGTCATGGGACGCGAAGGCCTTCTGCGGATGTTAGACCAAGCGCGGGAGAGATCCTTTGACGTGGTGATCGTCGAAGCGCTCGATCGCCTCTCTCGCGATATGGAAGATCTAGCAGGTATCCATAAGCGACTATCTTTTCTCGGCATCGAGATCCGGGCAGTCCACGAAGGCGTCGTGAATACCGTGCTGGTCGGTCTTCGCGGCCTCGTTGGACAACTCTATCGCGAGGACAACGCGCACAAGGTGCGGCGTGGCCAAGCAGGCCGGGTCAAGCAGGGTTTGGCGGGAGGTGGCCTAACATACGGATACGCTGCGGTCGCTGGAAAGAGTGGCGAACGGGTCATCGTCGAGGCCGAGGCACAAGTGATCCGGCGCATCTTCCAGGAATACGTGGACGGTCGGACGCCTCGCGAAATCGCGC
Organism: Bradyrhizobium sp. USDA 4510; assembly: GCF_054059095.1. NCBI lineage: Bacteria > Pseudomonadati > Pseudomonadota > Alphaproteobacteria > Hyphomicrobiales > Nitrobacteraceae > Bradyrhizobium > Bradyrhizobium sp. USDA 4510. Next base: position 6,721,224 of record NZ_JBSSBT010000001.1, read on the forward strand.
ACGATCTCAACAAAGAGAGGGTATCACCTCCGCGAGGGCGGGCATGGAATGCCTCAACTATCAATGGCAATCTCGAAAGAGGTGCCGGCATTCTGCAGAACGAGCTTTATGTAGGGCGCCTCGTCTGGAACAAAGTCAGGATGGTGAAAGATCCCGACTCGGGAAAGCGCCTGTCACGACCAAATCCTAAGAGTGACTGGCAGGTGGCTGAAGTGCCGCATCTTGCAATTGTCAATCCAGAGCTATTTAGAGCAGCTCAGCAGCGCAAAGAGGAACGCGGTCACACCCACCCCAGCCATCAACGCCGGCCTCGTCGGATGCTGTCTGGCCTGCTCCGTTGCGGCTCGTGCGGCTCGGGCATGGCAACCAATGGGCGGGACAAATCAGGGCGCGTTCGCATTCGCTGCTCGGCGGCGACGGAGAGCGGCACGTGTCCGGACGCCAAGACTTTTTATTTAGACACTGTCGAGAGCGCAGTCCTCAACGGACTAAAGGCCGAATTGCGCGCACCGAAGGTTATCTCAGAATACGTACGCACGTATCTTGAGGAGCGGAAGCGCCTCGCGGCCACCTCACATGCAAAACGGCAGCGCCTTGAGCAGCAGCTTGGGCAAATAAACCGGGAAATCGAACGACTGGTGGATGCGATCGCGAAAGGACATGGCGATCCATCCGTTTTCGGACCGCGATCGACTGCCTTAGATGCCGAACGAAAGCGGATATCTGAGGAGTTGCAGAGTGAACCACCCGCCCTGAAGGAAGTCGCACTGCATCCGGCCATCCTCAAACGATATGAGGAGCAACTCGGTCGGCTTGAAGAAGCACTTGGTAAAGGTGTCAGTGCGGGCGACGGAGAGGCCGCAGAAGCGATCAGAGACTTGGTTGAGTCGGTCACCGTGTTCCGCGATCCAGGCCGCCCAGGTGGTGTAGCCGTGGAGATAGCAGGCCGGCTAAACGCCCTGCTCGGGGAAAAGGCCTATCCAAACCAAGTCAAAGGAGTGTGGGGAAAGATGGTAGCGGGGGAGGGACTCGAACCCCCGACCCCAGGATTATGATTCCCGTGCTCTAACCAGCTGAGCTACCCCGCCATGGGCTCGCCATCGGCGGCTGGTGAGCCGCGGGTGCGAACGCGCGGCATATAAAGAGTGGCATGCGCGCCTGTCAAGCAAACCCGGACGGGGCAGCAACTTATTGCAGGCAGAGGCTATTTCGGCCTCACCGATGGGTCGCCACCGGGGCTGCCGGGCGGCGGAATCACCGGCGTGTTGCCGCCTTGCGGGGTCGGCGCACGCATTTCGGGATCGACCCCGGCCGGCGGGCACAACACCCCGTCGGATTTGGCGAGCTTGTCGCCCAGCGGCTGGCTGCTCTGCCCGGTGGTGGTTCCCTCGGGAGCCGGCGCGCCGGGATGCGACGGCTGCTGCTGCGGCGCGCAATTCGCGGCGGCGCGCTGCGGCGCCGGCGGCGCGGTCTGTGCCGGCGGCGTGGCTGATGTCGGCGGCGCCTGCGCCGCGGCAACAGCGGGTGCCAGCATCAGCACACAGGATAAAGCGAGTGTTCGACTGATCCTCATGACGAGAAAACCGTGACGACGCGTCGATGTTCCCTCGCAAAATCGCCGCAACCTCACGATTTGCGGAAGCGGATCAGCGAGAAATGCCCCATCGGCGGCATCGGCCGGCGCTCCGCAAGGCTGACCCCGCCATGCTTCGCCGCCCAATTGGTCAGCCGTTCCCACGGAAACTCCGGACGCCAGCCGAGCCGCCGTGCCAGCGGCGCGAAGGCAAGCTCGAAGACGCGGCGGGGGCCGCTCTCGGCGCCGATGTGATTGACCAGGATCAGCTCGCCGCCGGGCTTCAGCACGCGGATGAAATCGTCGAGCGTCGCCTCGGGATCCGGCACCGCGGTGATGACATATTGCGCGACCACCGCGTCGAAGAACGCATCCGGAAATGCGAGATTCTTGGCGTCCATCACCGCCAGCGCCTCGACATTGGTCAGGCCCTGCGTGCGCACGCGCTTGAGCGCCCGCCGCAGCATCGGCTCGGAAATATCGACGCCGCATAGTTTTGTGGTGCGCTTGTATTCCGACAGCGAGAGCCCGGTGCCGACGCCGACATCGAGCACGCGGCCGCCGATCCGGTCGGCTTCCGCGATCGTCGACTGACGGCCCTGATCGAACACCTTGCCGAACACCAGATCGTAGATCGGTGCCCAGCGGCCATACGCCTTTTCGACCCCTTCGCGGTCGATGTCCCCAGCCATTCCCCTGCCCCGACGTTTCTTCTGTCTATCCGCGAACCGCTTCCGCAAGCGGCGCCAACGCGTCCTGCGTCGCGGCCCGTATTGCGCGGCTTGCGCTTGCACTCCTGATGAAGCCGCCGCCGAGCACACGCGCCTGCCCGGAGGCGGCGTCGTAGAACACGCAGGCCTGGCCGGGCGACACGCCCTCCTCGCCGGCGACGAGCTCGACCTCATAGCCGCCATCGACGGCGCGCAACCACGCCGGCTGCGGCGCGCGCGTCGAACGCACGCGGACATAGATCTCGATGCCCTCGCCGATCACCCGATCCAGCGCGCCGTCGCCGATCCAGTTGACGTCGCGCAGCGCGATGCGATCCATCCGCAGTGCCTCGCGCGGCCCGACCACGACACGGCGCGTCGCCGCATCGAGCTTGACCACATAGAGCGGGCTGCCGGAGGCAATGCCGAGCCCCTTGCGCTGGCCGACGGTGAAATGAACGATGCCCTGGTGCTGGCCGATCACATGACCGTCGAGATCGACGATGTCGCCCGGCGCGATCGCATTCGGCTTCAGCCGTCCGATGATGTCGGTGTAGCGGCCGGTCGGCACAAAGCAGATGTCCTGGCTGTCCTGCTTGTCGGCGACCTCGAGATCGAAGCGCCGCGCCAACTCGCGGGTCTGCGGCTTGGTCATGTCACCGAGCGGGAAGCGCAGGAAGTCGAGCTGCTCGCGCGTGGTCGCGAACAGGAAATAGCTCTGGTCGCGATCGGCATCCGCGGCACAGACCAGCGAGCGCGATCCGTCGGCAAGCCGCCGCGAGGCGACATAGTGGCCGGTAGCGAGCGCCTGCGCCCCGAGCTCGCGCGCGGTCGCGAGCAGGTCGCGAAACTTGACCGAACGGTTGCACTCGATGCACGGCACCGGCGTCTCGCCGAGCGCGTAGCTGTCGGCGAAATTGTCGATCACCGATTGCTTGAAGCGGCTTTCGTAGTCGAGCACGTAATGCGGGATGCCGATCCGCTCGGCGACATTGCGCGCGTCATGGATGTCGCGGCCGGCGCAGCAGGCGCCCTTGCGATGGGTCGCGGCGCCATGGTCGTAGAGCTGCAGCGTGATCCCGACCACGTCGTAACCCTGCGACTTCAACAGCGCAGCCGTCACCGACGAGTCGACGCCGCCGGACATGGCAACGACGATCCGTGTGTCTTCAGGGCGGCCTTCGAGATCCAGACTGTTGAGCATCTTTAAGCGGTCATTGGTCACTGTCGCGGCGAGCTTAGACGCTCCGCGACGATATTGAAAAAAGCCTTTTGTCCAGAGAGCCTTAGAACACATCCAAGGCCGCTTCGGTCGGTTCGGACGCGTTGGAGGCCACCTTTAATATAGGCCGTATTCCGGTGAGGCAATCCGCGGAAGCCGTGCGGTGCCGCGCGCGGACGGCAAATCTTGCCGCCGGGCAAAAAGGAGACCTGTCGGGACCCCGCTTCAGCCGACCAAGACGGTCCGTAACCAACTGAAATAACTAACTATTTATTGCCGCCCCCTTGTTGGCCCACTCCTTGCTGACAAAACGCCGGAAGTCTCATTTGCGAGGGTTGGCAGTGGTCAGCGTCACGTCGGAAGCATTGGCAGGCCGGTCTTTTCAGGGCGCGACGCAGCGGTCGGCGCGGCCCGATCCCGCTTCGCAGGCGGGGAACGACGGCTTTGCCGCGCTGGTCGACAGCAACACTGCGTCCACCAACGACAGCAGCCGCTATGACTCCCAGCCGGCGCCCTCGCGGCGGTCCGACGATCCGCCCTCGACGACCGACGCACGCCGCCGCGACACCCGCACGGGCCCCGACCGGACGTCGCGGGATTCCGGCAGTTCTCGGGACGACAACAAGGTCGACAGCGACAGCGACGCGCCGTCCAAGACCAAGTCGAAATCGAAATCGGACGACTCGACATCGAGCTCCGATGCGAAATCGACCAGTGACAAGCCGGACGCGACGCAGGCTACTGCGCAGCAGGATCCCGGTGCGGCAACCGTGAATGCCGTGATTGCTCCTGTTGCCGCGACACCGGCGACCGCCCCGACACCGGCGGCCACCGCGCCGTCCGACCAGCCGGCCGCACCACTCGCGATCGCGGCGGCGGCCATCGCGGCAAGCTCGGCCATCGCCGGCACCGGTGCGGCGGCCGGCAGCGGCGCGCCTGCCGGCGCCGACACCGCAGCGGCGGCGGCCACCACAGCGAACGCCGACAAGGTCGCGAAGGCAGCCGGCGTCAAAACCGACGCGCAGATCATCACCACCGCCGATGCGACGACGGTTCCGGGCGCCGCGACGGCGACCGGCGATGCGGCACTCGCCGCCACGCTTGCCGCCGGAACGCCCGCCGCGAAGACGACGACGCAGGCCAAGGCGCAGGTCGCCACGACGGACGCGGCCGCGACGGCGCCTGCCGATCAGGACGGCGCAGCCCAGGGCAACGCCAACACCGCGCAGGCCGCTCCGACCAACATCGTCCCCGCGGTCGCGCAATCGGCCGCCGCCGCCGGCAAGGCGAAGGCCGCCGCGGACGGTGCAGCCGATGCCATCAAGTCCGATGCGAAGGGCGACGGCAACGCCGCGCCGACGGTCGGCGGCCAGGCGGCTGTGCAATCCCCGCTCGCGACGCCCGATTCCAGCGCTCAGGCGCCCAATACGTTCCAGACCCAATTGGCGACCACCCAGACGACGCCGTCTGCGACCGCACAATTGACCGTGACCAACGCCGCGCAGAGCGCCGCCGTGCCGCTCAGCGGGCTTGCGATGCAGATCGCCGCCTCCGCCAAGAGCGGCAAGAGTCGCTTCGAGATCCGGCTCGACCCCGCCGAGCTCGGCCGCATCGATGTCCGCATCGATGTCGATCGCAACGGCCAGGTCACCTCGCATCTCACCGTCGAACGCCCTGAAACGCTGTCGATGCTGCGCCAGGACGCCAACCAGCTGCAGCGCGCGCTCGACAATGCCGGCCTCTCGACCGGCAATGGCGGATTGCAGTTCAGCCTGCGCGACCAGTCGCAGTCGGGCCAGAACAACAATGGCCAGTCCAATCCGAACGCCCATCGTTTGATCGTCACCGAGGAGGACAGCGTTCCCGCCGCAGCGGCGGGCCGCTCCTACGGCCGTGCAACCGGCGCCCTCGGCGGCGTCGATATCAGAGTGTAAGGAGTTCACCATGGCAGTCGATGCAACCATGCCGACGCCCGTCGTCTCAGCACCGGGCACCAGCAACGGAACGAACTCTGGAAGCAGCAGCGGCAGCGGCCTGACGACCTCCTCGCAGGGCATCGCCGACAATTTCCAGACCTTCTTGACGCTGCTGACCACGCAATTGCAGAACCAGAACCCGCTCGACCCGCTCGACACCAACCAGTTCACCCAGCAGCTGGTGCAGTTCGCGGGCGTCGAGCAGCAACTGAAATCCAACGATCAGCTGAAGTCGCTGATCGAGATCGAGAAGAGCGCGCAGTCGACCCAGGCGCTGGTCTATGTCGGCAACACAGTCGCGGTCGACGGCAGCAAGACCCAGTTCGACAAATCCGCGACCTGGAATCTAGTGTCCCCGCAAGCCACCAGCGCCACCATCACGATCACCAGCGCGACCGGCCAGACCGCCTATTCCGGCAATTTCAGCCTGAAGCAGGGCAACGCCAGCTTCGTCTGGGACGGCAAGGGCAATGACGGCACGCAATGGCCGGCCGGCTCCTACACGCTGACCGCCACCGGCAAGGATTCCAAGGGCAACCCGATCGCCATCTCGACCGAGGTGCAGGGCGTTGTCGACTCCGTCGACCTGACCGCCTCCCCGCCGCTGCTCTCGATCGGCGGGCAGACCTATACCACCGACAAGATCAAGCGCGTGGTGCGCGGGGCGACTGGCTCGAGCTGAGCACATTGCCACGATCCGTAGCTGCGCTTTGAGCGGGCGACCGCGCACACCACACTTTATCGTCGTCCTGGCGAAAGCCAGGACCCATAACCACTGCATTTGGTAATGAACGGGATCGTGGCCCCAGCGTCGCGCAACAATTGAGAGTTGGGGTAATGGGTCCGGCTTTCGCAGGGACGACACTGAGTGTGTGGCGCGGTTTTTGTGGTCACACGATCGCATTCTCGCGACATGATTTGCCCGAGCTTTGCTGTTCGTTCCGCCTTCACTGTTGTAGGGCGCGCAGGGAAAAGCCGGGTGCCGATCGCGACGGTTCCATGCTATAGCCACATCACTTGGCTGCTTGCTGTGGGGCTCGACAATGCCGATCAATCGCTTGCTGAAGACGGGCGAATACACGCCGGAGCAAATCGAGCTCTTCAACAGGGCGTTCAGCTTGGCGCTGCATTCGATGGGTCTGGTCGATCGCAACGATCCGCTTTGCGAGATCGTGGCCCGCAAGGTCATCGAGATCGGCAAGACCGGCGCCCTCGACGCGAAGGGCGTCGCGGAAGCGGCTGTGGCCAGCATCGGTCTCTGACGGCCGACGCGGTCGATGGCCGCTGACGGAACGGCGCTTGCCCGCGGATCGGACGTTCCGGCTGAGCGCGGGCCGCCGCCGTTGCAGGCGGCCCGCCATCAGAGCGGCCTCACTCGACTTCCTGCACGACCGTACGGGTGTCGGGATCGACCAGCATCACGCGCTGGCCGGTATAGACATAGCGATATCTGGTGAGCGACGGACCCCAATCGGCAGGCACCGCTTCAAGCTCGACCTCGCGCGGCACAGGCGAGCCGACGACGATCCTCTCCCGCGTCTCGACGGGACGGATCTTGTGTTCGGTCACATAGCTGTGGATTCGCGTGCGATATTGCGGCTCGATCTGCACTGTGGCGGCATGTCCGGCACCGGTCGTGCCGACAATCGTGCTCTGGGCAAAAGCGCCCGTCGACGCCAATACGGCGGCAACAGAAATCAGAACCAGCTTCTTCATAACGTCCTCCTCACCGCTCCATGCGGCGTTTCGAGAACCGCGACAGAATGGCAATGTTCCTAACGGAGGATCCCGATCAATCGCGTTGCCGGCGCGCTCCTCGCGCCAAGGCGTTCATCCGGGAATCGACGTCTTGTTCGGCTGGTCCAGTGTTGGCGCGTCCGGACTTTCGCTCTCCGCATTCAGCTCGACCTCGGCCGCGTGCCGGAATTCCTCGTCCCTGCCGTCGGGCTTTCCGGCCTTCTCCCAGAGCTGCCGCGCGTAGTCCCGGATCTGCTGTTCGGTGGCCATGTCATTCCTCGGGAATTCCGAGCTCCTTGCGAACCGTCACGGCCGAGTCACCGACCTTCTCGACGGCTTTACGCAGCTGTTCGCGCGACACGCCGAGGGCATGTGTCCAGCATCTCACCTGAAGCAGATCGTGCATGTTGATCTTCGATCGATCGAACTGCTCTTTCCTGGTCAGGCGCTTCGTCACTGAACTTCTCGCGTCAACCGCTCGGCCTGAGCCTCGGCCGTTGCTGGCGATCCAATCTTCCGGACAGCCATTTGTTCCTTTCTTGGATGGATCGGTCGTCACCCCTCGGAGGAACATTCTCCGCGAGCGATACTTCAGTCGTGAGAGGCAGCGGGCGGCAGCACGAACAAAGGTAAGCCATGACAGGCATTGCAGACAGGATCGGCGGACGGGTCAAGCAGCTCATCGCCGAGATCATCAACGATGGCAGGCTTGCCGAGGAAGGCGCGCAGCAGATCAAGAAGGCCGAGAACGCGCCGCCCGCGAAGCCGTTCGGCAATTTGGACAAGCTGACCTAGATGCCCAGATACTTCTTCCATCTCGCGGGCGACATCCCCGCACACGACGTCGTCGGTCACGACTGTGCCGACGACAAGGACGCCCAGGATCACGGCAGCTTCATCGCTCACCGGATCGGGACTGAAAAGCCGGAGATGGTTCGCGACGGCAATTTCATTTCGGTTCGCGATGCGGGCGATAGCGAGCTCTTCCGCATCCCGCTGGCTTCGACGAGCGTCTGACGGGGAGTGATCGTTCTCATCTCGGCTCGGCTCGCTTCCCGCAGACCGACGCTGCCGGCCGATGTCCGGCATTCCTTGGCCGGCCCGCCGCATGGTGCTCTCAAGGACGCGACCAGGACAGGCCACGCCCCGCCGTTCAATAGGAACAAACGACGACGAGCGCGGTTCGGACCTACATCAGGGTTGAAAACACCAATTGCACACATGAAACGCCGTAATCGCTTCAAGCAAACCACGACGCTCGCATACCGCCTCATTCAGCTGGAGGAAGCGGCCCGCGCGAGGGCTTCGCATCTGCCTCCCGGCACCGAGCGGGAACGACTTCTCAAGAAGGCCCGCGAGGCCGAGCGCGCCGTCCAGATCGACCAATGGCTCGCCACTCCGGGAGCAGAGCCGCCACCATAGCGCTTCGATTCACATAAGTTGTGTCGATTCACATAAGCTAATGCGCGCACAGCCGCGAGAGGCGTTCGAGGCTCGGGCCCGCCCCAACGTCGGGTTTTGCCCCAACGAGACTTGCAGCCGGCCTCAACCCACCTCGCCCTTCGCTCCGGAGCGCCCCCAGGCAGCATCTCGCGCACATGCCGATCAGGGGCGGCGGCTCAGTGAGAGCCCTTTCGTGCGAGCCGCACACCGCGTGGCGAATCGCCGAAGCGGGCTCGGAACAGACGGTTGAAATGCGAAACATCCGAGAAACCGACCTCGAGCGCGATATCGGAAATTCGCCGACGGCCGGCATCTGGCTCGGTGAGCAATTTGAGCGCCCGCTGGAGGCGCAATTCATTCAAGCGCTCGGTGAACGACGGGCCTGATGACGCCATCAGGCGCTGCAGATAGCGCGGCGAGATGCCCTGGCCACGCGCAACCGTTTGAACGTTGAGCCCGGGCTCCTCAAAGTGTGCGGCGATGTAGTCGAGCATAGCACGATGCCGCGCAGCGACGACGGCGCTCGCGCTGCTCTCGCCCAACGCAGCACACTCGCCGATCGCGAGCGCGATGAGATCGTGGATATGGGTCACGACTGTATCGCGAAGCTTCGGCGCGCTCAGCGCTTTCGTCTTAAGCACCGATTTCAGATATGAGATGAACAGTCGGAATGCTTCTGTCCGGTGGCAAATCGGCCGCATGACCAGACCTTCGACGTCGGTCACGCGCTGCGCAAGCGCCTCGCGCGGCACGGCCAGGCCGAATTGCAACCCGTCGATATAGGTGACGCTGGCGGGCTCGGAATGCAGAATTGCAATTGCGTCGCCGGCGCGAAAATCGGCGTCCCGGCCGCGCTGCGATAGCTGACATCTGCCCGGAGAGCAGAAGATGACCCCGATGGAGTCATCGCCATCGGCAAGGTTCGCCTGCAAACGCTTGAACCGCATCGACGTGCCCTTCAGCGCCAGCATGCGCAAACCCTGAACCGCTCGCAGCGACGCATCGGCCTGGAATGAAACGTTCGATAGAGGCTCGATATCGGCGTGCACGATGCATCGGCCAAAGTGCTCGCGCCAGAGCGGGATACGAATGCGTTCCGGAAGCTCGCACGTCGAAAATCGATACGATGCGAAATTGGCTGCGTCCATCGGCATGGGGACCTCCAGCCTTCACAAAACGTCGGAATGAAATGTTGCGGCACTCCACAATCGGTATCTGCATTTTGCGATTCACGCACCGGTCTTCGCCCGATCCGTGCGCATGAGTCCAAGAAGCCACGTTACCGGTCTGCTAGTCTTGTTCGCCTGTGATTGATGCTGATGTGAACTAATTCACTTGGTGGTCAAAATATTACGTATATAATGACATCATGAAAATCGCGGCAAATTTCCCTTTTAAGAAGAAGCAGTCGCGATCGCTCTATTTGTAATTGCTGCCATCGGATCCGTTTCAAACATTCCTGGCAGAGTATAGCGCAAATCAGTGTCATGCCCCTGTACGCGGTCTCCTGGCTAAGTCGCCACGCGCAGGTCATTCAGTAGGACGACTGATATCGATTTTGGTTGCGTCGGACTGCCTGCGGCACTGTCGGTTATCGCCGCCGGTTGAAATGGTCGAAATCTGTCACGTGGGAAAGTCAACCTGGTGATCAAGAAGGCGTTCGATCATGTCCATCATATTCGACATGCTTTATCGTGAATACTGTCGTGCCCGCCTCGCCGAAATGCGAAAGCAGCATTTGTTGCCGGACATCGGCGACGTCGCGCAGGCGGCGCCGTCGGAGGATAGCGATCCACCCGGCCCCCGTGATTGCGGATGGCCGGCGGAAGCGCCGCCAACCCTCGGGTAGCCGCAACGCATAATCATACAGGTTGACCGGAGGCTAGTCCGGCACGCGCACGCCTCGGAGCACCCGAGCGTCTCATGGACCTGGGTCCGATGAGGCCGCGCGCGCCCGCCAGACAGATCGACAGATGCACGATCGAACCCGCAGCTCGAAGCGATTGCTCGGCGAGACCCCGCCGGAGTTCAGATCGACCGGCCGCGACCCGCGCATCGATGTCTGTCGCGGAATCGCGTTGTGGTGGATCTTTCTCGATCACATTCCAGACAACGTCGGAAGCTGGCTGACCCTGCGCAACTACGGCTTCTGCGATGCCGCCGAAATCTTCATGTTCATCTCGGGCGTCACCTGCGCCCTGGCCTACGGCAGAGCGCGTCAGCGCGACGGCTGGCGCGGCATGATCGGCCGTTCGCTGCGGCGAGGATGGGATATTTATGCCGCCTTTCTGCTGCTGACGCTCGCCTGCGCGATCGTCGTCTACCTCGCGGGCAGCGATCGCCTCGCCGACGACAGCAATACGCGGGTTCTGTTCGAACGTCCGGGCGCAGCGCTTGCGCACGCCGCGGTGCTGCAATTCCACCCTGTCAATACCGACGTGCTGCCGGTCTTTGTGATCTGTCACGTGTTGTTCGCACCGCTGCTGTGGCTGCTGCTGCGAGCGCCGAACCTGGCGCTTGGTCTTTCGATGTCGCTTTACGCGCTGGTGCACGTCTTCGGCTGGAGCATTCCTGCCTGGCCCGACGGCGTCTGGTTCTTCAACCCGCTGGCCTGGCAGCTTCCGGTCGTGCTGGGCGCATGGTACGTCATCGAGGGAAGGACCATCCAGGGATGGCTGAAGTCGCGCCCTGCGCTTGTTCTGTCTGCGCTCTATCTTGTGTTCGGCCTCGTCGTTGCGCTGGGCCACGGCATCAAGCCGCCGCTGCTGCCGCAGGCGCTGACGGATCTGCTGTTTCCGATGGACAAGTCGAATTTGAGCCCGTTGCGGCTGCTGCATTTTCTGGCACTTGCCATCGTGGTGTCATGGCTCGTTCCAGCGGGCTGGCAGGGACTGACGACGCCGATGCTGCGCAGCGCGAGGCGTTGTGGCGAGAACTCGCTGCCGATCTATTGTCTCGGCGTCCTGCTGGCGCTCGCCAGCCAATGCGACCTGTTCGACATCTCGAACCGGCTCTCGATGCAGATCGGACTCAGTCTTGCCGGTGTCCTTGTGATGGTCGCGGTCGCGGCGCTGCTGAACACGCTCGGCACCAAGCGCGCCCGGCCGCCGGATGTCGATGCCGCCGGACATGATCTTGTGCCGCGCGCCGGCGATCGCGGCATCTTCGACGGTCATGGCGCGCATATCCTTTAAATCGCGTGATCGTGCGCGGGAGAAGCGGATGCTCTTCCACGCACGGCTGGCGCCGACGCTCAGCTCGACTGCCGCGCGGCGTCGAGGATCAGCCGCGCGATCGCGTCGGGCTGCGAGATCAGCGCGAGATGGCTGGCCTTCACCTCGATCGTGGTGGCGCCCATCCGCTTGGCCATGAAACGCTCGAGATCCGGATTGATGGTGCGGTCTTCGGTCGAGACGGCGTAGTAGCTCGGCTTGCTGCGCCAGGCCGCATGGCTGGTCTTGCCGGCCAGCAGTTGCTTTTGGAACGGCTGCTGCACGGCATAGAGCACCTTCGCCTTCGCCTCCGGCAGGTCGCCGGCGAAATCGCGCAGGAACGCTTCTTCGCCGAGCCGACCCTCGTCGCCGTCGAACACGATGCCGGCGCTCGCTGGCGGCGTCGGATAGGTCTTGGCCAGCGCGGTGTAATCCTCGTCCGCATCGGGTGCGCGCGCCGCGACATAGACCAGCGCCGAGACATTCGGATGCACGCCGGCCTCGGTGACGATCATGCCGGAGAAGGAATGACCGACCAGCACGGTCGGACCATCCTGGCGATCGAGCACCCGCTGCGCGGAGGCAACCGCTTCAGGCAGCGTGGTCAACGGATTCTGCACCGACGTGACGTTGAGCCCGGCGGCCTGCAGCCGCGGAATGACCTCGGACCAGCAGGAGCCATCGGCGAACAGGCCGTGCACCAGCACGACGTTGCGCGCCTTGACCGGCGGCGTGGTGGCGGCCATGCCGCGCGTGGACACCAATGAAGCCGCGGCTCCAGCGAGCAAGGCGGTCGAGAAGGCGCGTCTGTTCATCATCATGTTACTGCTCCGTTGTTGTATGCTGAGTTGAAAATCAGAGAAGCGCGTCCACCTGCGGTGAACGGACAATCTCTCCTACGCGCGCAAAGGCCTCATGGTTACGCTCGATGCTGTCGTGATCGTAAAGATAGTTGACCATGATGCCGAAGGATTCCGCCATCGCGCGGTCGGCCGTGTTGCCGAGCCAATTGATCCGCTCCAGCCGGGCACCGTTGCCGAGATGGAAGCGCGCCACCGGATCGATGCGATTTCCTGACGCCGGCGAGCGCGTGAGATATTGCGCGCACAGCTTCATCAGGACCGGACGCCAGGTCTCGCAGGTCGCCGCGTCGTGCCACCAGCCCTCGCGCTCCAGCTCGCGCAGCATCGCGACCTCGTTGCCGCCGGATTGCGGCTGCTGGCTGAGCCAGCGCCGGAAGCCCGGGATCGGCGACAGCGTGGAGAAGTGCTTCAGCTGCGGGAATTCCGTTTGCAGCTCCTCGACCACCTGCTTGATCAGGAAATTGCCGAACGACACGCCGCGCAGTCCGTCCTGGCAGTTGGAGATCGAATAGAAGATCGCGGTGTCGGCATGCGCGGCCCTGAGGCCTGCGCTGTCTTGATCCGCATCCTGCACCAGCAGCGGTGGCACGGCGGTGGCCAATCCCTGCACCAGCGCGACCTCGACGAAAATCAGCGGCTCGCCGGGCAGCGCGGGGTGGAAGAAGGCAAAGCAGCGGCGGTCGGGCGCAAGGCGGCGGCGCAGATCGTCCCAGCCCTTGATCTCGTGCACCGCCTCATGGGCGATCAGCTTCTCGAGCACGGCGGCCGGCGACTGCCAGTCGATGCGGCGAAGCTCGAGGAAGCCGCGATTGAACCATGAGACGAACAGATGCTTGAGATCGGCATCGAGCAGCTTCAGCTCCGGTTCGGAGCCGAAACGGCCGGCGATCTCGCTGCGCATCGCGATCAGGCTCGCCGTGCCGCCGGGCGCCATGTTCATCCGCCGCAACACCTCCTGGCGCGGCGGATCCGCGGCGTCGGCCAAATCGGCCGCGGCCGCCGCGGTGCCGTCGGCAAGATAACGCTTCGCCGCATCCTGCAGCGCCGCCGCGTCGGGCTGAAACGCGCTCGCCAGATAACGTTGAAAGCCGTGCCGGCCGGTGGCATCGAGCGCGCGCATGGTCTGCTGCAATTGGCGCGCGATCAGGGCGCCCGACGCTTCGCCGCGCTCGGACAACAATGCCGCGGCGAGTTGCCTCGCTTTGTCGAGTGAGGCCGGTGGACCGCCTGGGATGTGCTCGGCGTGGGTCATGGGAGCCTCCTTCTAGCGGCGGAATTTGGCAGGCGGCACGTAGAGGCCGCCCGATGCAGTGACGAGGTCGTCGATCGATTTCGCGGCGAGCCAGTCGCGCGTCGCCGTCTCGACGTCGAGGCCGAGATCGGACGGCAGCATCACGATGCCGCGGCGGCGCAGGCCGTCGGTCGTCCCGGCGTCCTGCCGCCGGCCGAACTCGGTGTCGCCGGCGACCGCGCGCAGGGCGGCCTCGCGCTCCTGCGGCGAGCGGCAACGCAACAGGTTGCAAACGCCGCGTTCGGTGATCACGTGGCTGACATCGTCGCCATGGATCATGACCGGCGGCAGCGCAAAGCCGGCCGAGGCCGCGAGGTCGAACGCGTCGAGGCGCTCGACGAAGCTCGGCGCGCCGTTCGGCTGCCAGGTCTGGACCATCTGCACCACGAGCTTGCGGCCGCGCAGACGCTCGCCTGCTTCCTCGCCGGCACGCAACCAGGCAACGCTGTCGTGGCGTCGGCCGCGCGGATCGGCGCCCATGTTCGGCGCGCCGCCGAAGCCCGTGATGCGGTCCTTGGTGGCGGTCGAGCTGTTGCCCTCGGGATCGATCTGCAAGGTGCCGCCGACGAACAGGTCGCAGGCATATTGTCCGGCGACCTGCGCCAGCGCGCGGTTGGAGCGCAGATTGCCGTCGGCGCCGACCGGAAACACGTCGGGACGGCTGGCGACAAATCGCTCCATGCCGAGCTCCGAGCCGAAGCAATAGACGTTGTCGACGAAGCCGGCTTCGATGGCGGGGATCAGCGTCGGATGCGGGTTGAGCACGAAATTCCGCGCGACCTTGCCCTTCAGCCCGCGCTTGGCGGCAAAGGTCGGCAGGATCAGCTCGATCGCCGCGGTGGCATAGCCGATGCCGTGATTGAGCCGTGTCACCTGATAAGGCTCATACACCGCCGATATCGCCATCATCGCCATCAGGACGTTCTCGTCCCTGACCTTGGCGGGATCGCGCGTGAACAGCGGATCGATCGCATACGGCTTCGGACCGGGCACCACGACATCGACCCAGTCGCCGGGGATGTCGACGCGCGGCAGACGATCGACGATCTCGTTGACCTGCGCCACGACGACGCCACCGCGGAACGCCGCGGCCTCGGCGATGGTCGGCGTGTCCTCGGTGTTCGGACCGGTGTACAGATTGCCGTCGCGATCGGCCTTGTCGGCCACGATGAGCGCAACCTGCGGCGTCAGGTCCACCAGCATCCGCGCGTAAAGCTCGAGATAGGTATGGATCGCACCGATCCGCAGCGCCTTGGCGGCAACGAGCTCGGCAAGGCGGCGGCTCTGCGGGCCGGCAAAGGCGAAGTCCAGGCGGTTGGCGATGCCGCGCTCGAACACCGCGAGATGATCGGGAAGCGCCAGCACCGACTGCACCATGTGCAGATCATGCACCCGCGACGGGTCCACCCCGGCGAGGCACGCGGCCAGGAAGTCCGCCTGCTTCTGGTTGTCGCCCTCGAGCGCCACCCGGTCGCCGGATGCGATGACCGCCTCGAGCAGCTCGACCGCGCGGTCGGTCGGGCAGACCTTTCCGTTTGTGCCGCAGACAGTTCGCGCGCGCGCCAGGCGCGCCGTGCGATCGGTTCGTGGTGTCGTCTCCGACATGATGGCCTCTCCTTGCTTGATCATCTGAAGCGAAGGTAGGCGGGGCGGAATTGATAATAGAAACGATATTCTATAATATGATTGATTACAGATATGGATTAATCGATGCTCGACCTCGAACTTTTGCGGGCCTTCGTCGCGGTCGCCGATTGCGGCGGCTTCCACCGCGCCGCCGAGCAATTGCATCTGACCCAGTCGACCATCAGCCAGCAGATCAAGCGGCTCGAGCTCGAGACCCGGCGGCCGCTGTTCCGGCGCACGACGCGCAGCGTCGCGCTGACCGACGAAGGCGAGATGCTGCTCGGCGATGCGCGGCGTTTGCTGCAGCTCGAGGAAGCGGCGCGGCAGCGGCTGGTGGCGCCGCGGCTGTCCGGCTCGGTTCGTCTCGGCGTGGTCGAGGAAGTCGCCGGCGGCTCATTGCCGTCGGCGCTGGGCCGCTTCGCCGCGCTGCATCGCGGGGTCAAGCTCGAGGTGCAGATCGGTGTCAGCGCCGAACTGATCGAGCAGCTCGATGCGGGCCGGCTCGACCTGGTGTTCGCCAAGCGGCCGCTCGGAACGTCGAAAGGCCGTCTGGTGTGGCGCGAACCGCTGGTGTGGACCGCGGCGGAAACGTTCGATCTCGTTCCCGGCGCGCCGCTGCCGCTGGCGCTGTACCGCGAACGATCGGTGTCGCGCGACGCCGCACTCTCCGCGCTGCGCGACGGCGAGCTCGGCTGGGAGATCGTCTATACCAGCCCGAGCCTGACCGGCGTCCGTGCCGCCGCCGTCGCGGGACTTGCCGTCACCCCGCTGCCGCTCAGCGCGGTCACCACGGGCCTGCGCGTTCTCGGAATTGGCGACGGCCTGCCGCCGCTTCCCGATCTGGAATTCGCCATCTACGAGAAAGGACGGCCGGACAAGGCCGCGGAGGCGCTCGCCGACGCCTTGCTGACGCTGGCGCGCGGTCCCCTGCGCCCCACGATCTGAGCGCGCCGAACCGCGAATTGCGCCGCGCGCCGGTGTGCCTGCCGGCGGGCAGACCCGCCTGTTCCCGGCCGTTCCAACGAGATTCGTATTGAACGCTTGGGCTTAGGCAAATTTTAAACCGGGAGGCGTAGCTTACCCCTTGCGAGTTCAGTGGTTGAGAGTTTGTGAGTACGCCATGACAGAACCCCATCGCCCGAGGGTGAAATACGTCATCGGGCCTGACGGCAGCCCGTTAACGATTGCGGATTTGCCGGCCCCCGGTACCAAACGGTGGGTCATCCGCCGCAAGGCCGAAGTCGTCGCTGCGGTCCGCGGCGGCCTGCTCTCCCTCGAGGAGGCCTGCAGCCGCTACACATTGACCGTCGATGAATTCCTTTCCTGGCAGTTCTCGATCGACCAGCACGGTCTGGCCGGGCTGCGCACCACCCGAATCCAGCAATATCGGCAGTAATTCGGCGCCGATCCTGTGGCATTTGACGAAAACCGGCCTCGCCTTGCGAAGCCGGTTTTTTTCATGTCCGCGATTTTGCCGCGGTCCTTAACCTTCGTTAACCATATGGAAACCATACCCTAGGCAATATTTGCCCAGTCGGACCCGCGCGGGCCGAATCCCTGGGGGCCGTTGGTGCAAAGTCTGGTTGCTTTCCTGAGAGGTCTTGGTGCGGCCCGCCTCGCGGCCATGGTTGCGGTCACCGCGGCTCTGATCGGCTTCTTCGCCTTCGTCATCATGCGCGTCACGACGCCACAGATGACCACCCTCTTCACCGACCTGTCGACCGAGGATTCTTCTGGAATCATCAAGGAGCTGGAGCGCCAGGCGATCCCGTTCGAGCTGCGCAATGACGGCGCTGCGATCATGGTGCCGAAGGACAAGGTGACGCGGCTCAGGATGAAGCTCGCCGAGGGCGGCATGCCCAAGGGCGGCGGCGTCGGCTACGAGATCTTCGACAAGTCGGATGCCCTGGGCACCACGAGCTTCGTCCAGAACATCAATCATCTGCGGGCGCTGGAGGGCGAGCTCGCCCGCACCATCCGCGCCATCGACCGCGTCCAGGCCGCGCGCGTCCATCTGGTACTGCCGGAGAAGCCGCTGTTCTCGCGCGAGACGCCTGAACCATCAGCTTCGATCGTGCTCAGGGTGCGCGGCGCGCTGGAGCCGCAGCAGATCCGGGCGATCCGCCACGTCGTCGCCTCCGCGGTCAACGGGCTGAAGCCGCAGCGGGTCTCGATCGTCGACGAGGCCGGGCAACTGCTCGCCGACGGCGCCCAGTCCGATGCCGACGCCGCGGTCGGCGACGAGCGCCGCGCCGCCTTCGAGAAGCGGATGCGCAAGCAGGTCGAGGACATCGTCTCCTCGGTGGTCGGCGCCGGCCGCGCCCGCGTCCAGCTCTCCGCCGACTTCGACTACAACAAGATCACCCAGACCTCGGACAAGTTCGATCCCGAAGGACGGGTGCTGCGCTCGACCCAGACCCGCGAGGAAAGTAGCCTCACCGCCGACAATTCCGGCCAGGTCACCGTCGCCAACGAGCTGCCGGGCAGCCAGAACCAGGACAACGCCGCCCGCGCCCGCGACCAGAGCAAGAAGAGCGAAGAGACCAACAATTACGAGATTTCCCGCACCACCAAGACCGAGGTGACCGAGGCCGGCCGCGTCAACCGCATCTCGGTCGCGGTGCTGGTCGACGGCAGCTACTCCAAGAACGAAAAAGGCGAGCTGGTCTATCAGGACCGCACCAAGGAGCAGCTCGACCGCATCGCCGCTTTGGTCCGCTCCGCGATCGGCTTCGACCAGAAGCGCGGCGACCAGGTCGAGGTCGTCAACCTGCGCTTCGCCGAGCCGCCCGCCGCGCAGCCGATCGCCGAGCCGACCGGCCTGCTCGGCATGCTGCAGTTCACCAAGGATGACGTGATGTACGTCATCGAGCTCGGCGTCATGATGATGCTCGGCCTCGTCGTGCTGTTCATGGTGGTCCGCCCGCTGGTCAAGCGCATCGTGGCGGCCGACGTCATTCCGGCGCTGACCGGCGCGGGCATGCCCGCGCTGGCGCAAGCCCATGCCGAGAGCGCCGCAACGCCGGGTCAGGCGCTGATCCCGAGCGGCAGCGGCGCAGCGCAATTGATCGACGTCGCCCAGATCCAGGGCCAGGTCCACGCCCAGGCCGTGCACCGGGTCGGCGAGCTCGCCGAACGCAATCCGAACGAAACCGTCTCCATCGTCCGTCAATGGCTGAGCGAGCCGGTAGAGAACTGACATGGCCGCCGTACCCCAGACCACCAACGCCAACGACATCGCCACCGTCCTCTCGACGCTGGCGAACCGGCAAAGCGCCCGGCCCAAGGGCAAGCCGCTACCCGGCCCCAAGCGCGCGGCAATCCTGATGCTCGCACTCGGCGAGCAGTATGGCGGCAAGATCTGGTCGATGCTCGACGACGAGGAAGTCCGCGAGCTGTCGGTCCACATGTCGACCCTCGGCACCGTCGAAGCCGACGTGGTCGAGGACTTGATGCTGGAATTCGTCTCGCGGATGTCGGCCTCCGGCGCGCTGATGGGCAATTTCGACGCCACCGAACGGCTGCTTCAGCAATACCTGCCGGCCGAGCGCGTCTCCGGCATCATGGACGAGATCCGCGGCCCGGCCGGCCGCAACATGTGGGAGAAGCTCTCCAACGTGCAGGAAGAGGTGCTCGCCAACTACCTCAAGAACGAATACCCGCAGACCATCGCCGTGGTGCTGTCGAAGCTGAAGCCGGAGCACGCCGCGCGCGTGCTCGCGATCCTGCCCGAGGACATCGCCCTCGACGTGGTCGGCCGCATGCTGCGGATGGAAGCCGTGCAGAAGGAAGTCATCGAGCGCGTCGAGCAGACGCTGCGCACCGAGTTCATGTCGAACCTGTCGCAGACCCGCCGCCGCGACGCCCATGAGGTGATGGCCGAGATCTTCAACAATTTCGACCGCCAGACCGAGACCCGCTTCATCACCTCGCTGGAAGAGGAAAACCGCGAATCCGCCGAGCGCATCAAGGCGCTGATGTTCACCTTCGACGATTTGATCAAGCTCGATACCGCCTCGGCCCAGACGCTGATGCGCAACATCGACAAGGACAAGCTCGGCGTCGCGCTGAAGAGCGCCAACGAGGAGGTACGCAGCTTCTTCCTCGGCAACATGTCCTCGCGCGCCGGCAAGATGCTGATGGACGACATGGCCGCGATGGGCCCGGTGCGGCTGCGCGACGTCGACGAGGCGCAGGCGCTTCTGGTCAACCTCGCCAAGGATCTCGCCGCCCGCGGCGAGATCACGCTGACCAAGAACCGCGCCGACGACGAGCTGGTGTATTGATGGCCGCGCCCGCAAAATTCCTGTTCGACACGGATTTCTCGGCGCCGGACCGCGCACGCGAACGCGCGCCGACGCCGGCCGAGGTCGCGCAGAAGGTCGCCGACGCCGAGGCGCGGGCCTATCGCGCCGGCTACGAGGCCGCGCTGCGCGAGGCCAAGGTCGAGAGCGACCGCCGCGCCGCGCAGGCGTTGGAGGAGATCGGCACCGCGATCAAGGGCATCGCGGCGCGCTTCGCCGGCATCGAGACGCGGATGGAGACCGAGGCGGTGGACGTCGCGGTGGCGGTCGCCCGCAAGCTTTGTTCCGAGCTGATCGCGCGCGAGCCGCTCGGCGAGATCACCGCGCTGGTCTCCGACTGCTTCTCGCATCTGGTGGCGACGCCGCATCTCGTGGTCCGCATCAACGACGCGCTCTACGAGGCGGCGCATGACAATATCGAGCGGATGGCGGCGCATTCCGGCTTTCAGGGCCGGCTGGTGATCCTGGCCGAGCCGACGATTGCGACCGGCGACTGCCGGATCGAATGGGCCGATGGCGGCGTCGTGCTGGAACGCGCCGCGATCGAAGGCAAGATCAACGAACTCGTCGGGCGCTATCTGGCGTCCCGCGGCCAGGCCGGCTGAAGGCGATTGAGGGCTGAACCATGACCGACACCGACACCCAAGTCCCGCTTCCCGATCTCAACTCCGCCGACGCGCCCACCATCGACGACATCGGCTACAACGAAGACGAACATGCCGCGCGCATCGCGGCCGATCTCGAGGCCGTGTTCGACGTGCCGGTGCAGGTCTCGGCGGTGCTTGGCCGCTCCAAGATGGACGTCGGCGACCTCTTGAAGCTCGGACCGGGCACCGTGCTTGAGCTCGACCGCCGCGTCGGCGAGGCGATCGACATCTACGTCAACAACCGCCTGGTGGCACGTGGCGAAGTGGTGCTGGTGGAAGACAAGCTCGGCGTGACCATGACCGAAATCATCAAGGCAGAACGCTCTTAACAACTCAGGCGGTCACGCGCGGGACCTGCGCGACCAGACGAACAGGAGATCATCATGCGGCTTCTCATCGTTGGCACCCTGAAGGGCCAGCTCACGACCGCGACCAAGATCGCGATGGACAACGGCGCCTCGGTGACCCACGCCGAGGCCGCCGAACAGGCGATGAACGTGCTGCGCGGCGGCAAGGGCGCCGACCTCCTGCTGGTCGATGTCGGCCTCGACATCCGCGACCTCGTGATGCGGCTCGAAGCCGAGCACATCCACGTGCCGATCGTCGCCTGCGGCATCTCCAACGACGCCCGCGCCGCGGTCGCCGCGATCCATGCCGGCGCCAAGGAATACATCCCGCTGCCGCCGGACCCCGAGTTGATCGCAGCGGTGCTGGCCGCGGTCGCCAATGACGCGCGCGATTTGATCTACCGCGACGAGGCGATGGGCCGGGTGATCAAGCTGGCGCAGCAGATCGCGGGCTCGGACGCCTCCGTCATGATCACCGGCGAGTCCGGCACCGGCAAGGAAGTGCTGGCGCGCTACGTCCATTCCCGCTCGGCCCGCGCCAAGCGGCCGTTCATCTCGATCAACTGCGCCGCGATCCCCGAGCACCTCCTTGAATCCGAGCTGTTCGGCCATGAGAAGGGCGCCTTCACCGGCGCGGTCGCCCGCCGCATCGGCAAGTTCGAGGAAGCGACCGGCGGCACGCTGCTGCTCGACGAAATCTCCGAGATGGACGTGCGGCTGCAGTCCAAGCTGCTGCGCGCGATCCAGGAGCGCGTGATCGACCGCGTCGGCGGCACCAAGCCGGTCCCGGTCGACATCCGCATCATCGCGACCTCGAACCGCAACCTCTCGGAGGCGGTGCGCGAAGGCACCTTCCGCGAGGACCTGCTGTTCCGCCTCAACGTCGTCAACCTGAAGATTCCGCCGCTGCGCGACCGCCCGGCCGACATCCTCGAGCTGGCGCAGCACTTCGCCAGGAAATATGCCGAGGCCAACGGCATGCCGGTGCGTCCGATCTCGACTGATGCCCGCCGCGTCCTGACCGCGAACCGCTGGCAGGGCAACGTCCGCGAGCTCGAGAACACTATCCATCGCTCGGTCCTGATGGCGCAGGGCGACGAGATCGGCGCTGACGCGATCCTGACCCCCGACGGCGACCGCCTCGACCTTGCCAAGACCGCGCCCGCGGTCGCGCACGCTACGCTGGCCGCCGAGCAGGTCACCCGCGCGCTGGTCGGCCGCACCGTCGCCGATGTCGAGCGCGACCTGATCCTGGAAACGCTGAAGCACTGCCTCGGCAACCGCACCCATGCCGCCAACATCCTCGGCATCTCGATCCGCACGCTGCGCAACAAGCTGAACGAATATGCCGACGGCGGCATCCCGATCACCCCGGCCGGCAATGGCGCGCCCGACTATCAGCGCATGGCGAACGCCGGCTGAGAAACCCTGGTGGCGGCAAGTCCCGCCGCTTGCCTCGCCTCACGAATAGCTGGGCGCGTCGGGCTTGCGGAAGATCCGGATCGGATCGCCCGGCGTGATGTCGCGGCCCGTGAACGTCACATAGGCATAGAGCGCGAGATAGGCGACGGCGATCGCACCGACGATGTAGAACAGCCAGGTTCCCACGCGCTTCATCCAACGATCACCTCTCCGAAACATCCGCGCCATTTAATGCGCCGATTGGGAAAGCGCCACGGCCAACGTGCCGCGCCGGCCTCGGCGCCGTTCATCCCTTGAATCTTGCGGCAGGTTGCCTTATTCAATCTCCTATTGCGTTTACATTATTAGACAACTGGAGAGTGATATGGCCCTTTATGCGCAGACCAGCGGCACCCTGTCCACGACCTCCGCGACTTTAACGCCGATGCAAGGCCTCAGCCTGACGATTCCGGAGGGCGTCGGCACCACCGCGATCATCACCCTTAACGTTCCGAATCCCTACGCCACGGGCAACGATATTCCGGGCGGCGTGTTCGGAGTCACCGTCAATGGCACGGTCTCGCCGGTCGTCGCAAGCTTCACCTATAACGAGACCCCGTCGAGCTTTGGCCGTATCCCGACCACACTCGTCGTTGGCATTCCGCTGGCCAATGCAGCTCAGACCGTCCAGGCTGTATGGGCTGGCGTCCGCGGCAGCAATGTGATCATCGACAGCCCGGCATCGCTGAGCGCAGTTTTCTAAAGTCCGATCCGGATAAGCACGGCGCGCTAACGCGGCCCTCGCACATGAACATGACGCGACGGCAGGCTGACCTCAGCCAGCCGTGCGGCGTCTTCCTCATGGTCGATCGCGACATACTCGCCGTGCCAATACGCCAGCGCGGCGGTACGCTCGGACGCAATCACGTCGAGCACGCGGCCGATGACGATCACGTGCGAATGCCGTTCGATGGTCTCCTCGACCTCGCAATCAACCGCGGCAAGCGCGCCGACCAGCAGCGGGACGCCTGACGCACGCGTCGTCCACTCGGCTCCGGTGAAGCGGTCCGCGCCCTTCAGGCCGCCCTTGCCGGTGAAGCGCTCGGCGATGTCGCGCTGATCCGCGGCCAGGATGTTGACGCCGAACACGCCGTGGCGCGCGATCAGCGGCCATGACGAGGCCGCCCGGTTGATGCTGACGATCAAGGACGGCGGCTCGACCGACAGCGACGACACCGAGGTCACCGTCATTCCCGAGATATCCTTGGCCCGGCCGGCCGTGATCACGCTGACGCCGCCGGTGAGGTGACGCATCGCGCCGCGGAATTCGGCGGCCGCAACCGCGGGCTCGATCGAAACATTGCGGACGACGGAATTCATGGCGACCTCACAGACTGTCTTCGCTGCCTTCGAGCAGATGCTTCAGGATCTCGCCCTCCAGCGCAGCGAGTTCGGCCGACCCGCGCCGGCGCGGCCGCGGCAGGTCGATCGCGACGTCCTCGGCGATGCGGCCGTCCTCGATGACCAGCACGCGGTCGGCGAGCGCGACCGCCTCGGCGACGTCGTGCGTCACCAGGATCGCGGTGAAGCCCTGATCGCGCCAAACCCGTTCCAGCAATTGCTGCATCGAGATCCGGGTCAGCGCGTCGAGTGCGCCGAGCGGTTCGTCGAATGCCAGCACGCGGGGCTGGCTGACCAGCGCCCGCGCCAGGGCGACGCGCTGCTTCTGCCCGCCCGAGAGCACCGACGGCCACTGCGTGCGCTTGTCGCCGAGTCCGACCTCGACCAGCGCGCGCTCGGCGCGCGCCTGTGCGTCGGCGGAGGCACGCTCGCGCCCCAGCCCGACCTCGACATTGGACAGCACCCGCGCCCAGGGCAGCAGCCGCGGCTCCTGGAACATGACGCGGACGTCCTGCGCCCGCGGCGGCTCGCCGAACGCGATGCTTCCCGCCGTCGGCGCGTCGAGGCCGGCGATCAGACGCAGCAGCGTGCTCTTGCCGCAGCCGCTGCGGCCGACGATCGCGACGAACTGGCCGGCCGGGATGTGCAGGTCGATGCCGCGCAGCACCTCGTTGTCGCCGAACGCCTTGCGCAGGCCGCGGATGGTCAGCGACAGGCCGCGGGCCGCGCCTTCCGGCACGCGCCGCAACTGTCTCGCCTTCACGACGATCTCGGTGCGGTCGACCGGCTCGGCTTCAGCGGTTTCGAAACGAAGCGCTTCTTGCATTCTCATTCTCACTTCTTCTGGAAGGCGGGATGCCACGACAGGGTCAGCCGCTCCAGCGCCCGCGAGGCGCTGTCGGCGAGCTTGCCGAGCAAGGCGTAGATCAGGATCGAGAGCACGACGACGTCGATCAACATGAACTCGCGCGCCTGCATCGCCATGTAGCCGAGGCCCGACGAGGCCGCGATGGTCTCGGCGACGATCAACGTCAGCCACATGATGCCGAGCGCGAAGCGCAGCCCGACGAAGATCGAGGGCAGCGCGCCCGGGAAGATCACCCGGCGGAACAGCTCACCGTCGGTCATACCGTAGATGCGGCCCATCTCGATCAGCTGCGGATCGACGGTGCGGATGCCGTGCAGCGTGTTGAGATAGATCGGAAAGAACACGCCGAGCGCAACCAGGAACAGCTTTGCCGACTCGTCGATGCCGAACCACAGGATGACGAGCGGGATCAGCGCCAAATGCGGAATATTGCGCACCATCTGCAAGGTGGTGTCGGTGAGTTTTGCCGACAGCTGCGACAGCCCGTTGGCGAGACCGAACGCAAAGCCGATGCCGCCGCCGATCAAGAAGCCGATCGAGGCGCGCCAGAAGCTGACCCAGATGTTGCGGACCAGTTCGCCGGACAGCAGCAGCTTCCATCCCGCCACCGCCACGTCAGTCGGCGCCGGCAACACCCGCGAGGGCACGTAGCCGGTGACGCAGGCAAGCTGCCACACCAGCACGATCGCCAGCGGCACGATCCAGGGGATCAAGCCATCGACCTTCGGGAGTTTCGGCGCGCTGGAGCTGTTTCCGTTCCGATGGGATCGGAACGGAGCTCCAGATTTTTGTTTTGACGCGTTTTCTTCACGCGAACCGGCATCCACTTCGCTCGAAAACGCTTTGCGGCGCGGGAGACTGTCGATGAGACTCATGATTGCGATGCCTGCTTCTGCGGACGGTAGTCGTTGCCGATAGTCTCGCCGAACGGCCCGGTGTTGACGCGGATCGGCGTCACGTTGCCGCCCTGCGCCAGCGACAACAGCGGGAACACCAATTCGGCGAAGCGATAGGCTTCCTCGAGATGCGGGTAGCCCGACATGATGAAGGTATCGACGCCGATCTCCTGATACTCCTTGATCCGCGCGGCGACGGTCTCGGGATCGCCGACCAGCGCGGTGCCGGCCCCGCCGCGCACCAGGCCGACGCCGGCCCACAGGTTCGGGCTGATCTCGAGCTGGTCGCGGCGGCCGCCATGGAGCTGCGCCATGCGCTGCTGGCCGACCGAATCCATCCGCGCAAAGATCTTTTGCGCGGCGGCCACCGTGTCGTCGGTGACGTACTGGATCAGCTCGTCGGCGGCGCGCCACGCCTCCGCGTTGGTCTCGCGCACGATCACATGCAGGCGGATGCCGAACGAGAGCTTGCGGCCGCGCTGCGCCGCTACCGCCTTCACCTTGGCGATCTTCTCGGCGACCTGCGCCGGCGGCTCGCCCCAGGTCAGATATTTGTCGACGGTGTCGACCGCGACGTCGATGCCGGCATCCGAGGAGCCGCCGAAATACAGCGGCGGCCGCGGCGACTGCACCGGATTGAACAGCAGGCGGCCGTCCTCGATCCTTATGTGCTTGCCTTCGACATTGACGGTCTTGCCCGCCAGCAGATCGCTGTAGACGTTGAGGAACTCGCGGGTCACCGCGTAGCGTTCGTCATGATCGAGGAAAATGCCGTCGCCCTTGTTCTCGATCGGATCGCCGCCGGTGACGACGTTGATCAGAAGGCGGCCGTTCGACAGCCGGTCCAGCGTCGCGGTCATCCGTGCGGCGACGCTCGGCGACTGCAGGCCGGGCCTCACCGCCACGAGATAGCGCAGGCGTTCGGTCCAGGGCGCAACAGCCGACGCCACCACCCAGGAATCCTCGCAGCTCCGCCCGGTCGGCAGCAGCACGCCGTAATAGCCGAGCTGGTCCGCGGCCTGCGCGATCTGGCGCAGATAATTGAAGTTCACCTCGCGGCCGCCGATCGACGTGCCGAGATAGCGGCTGTCGCCGTGGGTCGGCAGGAACCAGAGGATGTTGGCGTTGGTTGGGTTGCTCACGTGCCCGGCCTCCATGCGACGTCGGAAATCTTGATTTGTTTCGGGATCAGGCCGAGCGCGAAGAACGTGTCGGCGACCTGCTGCTGGTCCGCGACCACTGCATCGGTGACCGGCTTGATGCCGTAGGCCTGCCGCTTCAACGCGACCTCGACCACCGGCACCGACAGGCCGATGCTCGGCGCCAGCTGCTCGGCAACGGCGTGGATATCGCCCTTGGCCCAGTCATCGACCTCGCTCAGCTGCGCCAGCACGAGCTCGACGATATTCGGATCGGCCTGCAGGAATTTCTTCGAGGCGAAGTAGAACTGATAGTTCGCAACGATGCCGGTGCCGTCGGCGACGGTGCGGGCGCCGGTCGCAGCCTCCGCCGCGGCCTGGAACGGATCCCAGATCACCCAGGCATCGACGGCGCCGCGCTCGAACGCCGCGCGCGCATCGGCCGGCGCCAGGAACACCGGCTCGATCTCGGAATATTTGACGCCGGCCTTCTCCAGCGCCTTCACCAGCAGATAGTGGACGTTGGAGCCCTTGTTCA
Organism: Bradyrhizobium sp. USDA 4510; assembly: GCF_054059095.1. Taxonomy (NCBI): domain Bacteria; kingdom Pseudomonadati; phylum Pseudomonadota; class Alphaproteobacteria; order Hyphomicrobiales; family Nitrobacteraceae; genus Bradyrhizobium; species Bradyrhizobium sp. USDA 4510. The sequence continues at coordinate 6,748,418 of NZ_JBSSBT010000001.1, forward strand.
GCGCGACCTTCTTGCCCTTCAGGTCAGCGACCGACTTGATCGCGCTGTCCTTCGGCACCAGGATCGCCTCGCCCTTCGGCGCCGGCGGCTCATAGGCGACATACTGGATCGGCGCGCTGGCGGCCTGCGCGAAGATCGGCGGCGCCTCGCCGGTGTTGCCGAAATCGATCGCGCCGACATTGAGCGCCTCGAGCAGCGGCGGCCCGGACGGAAACTCGGTCCACACCACCTTGGTGCCGACCACCTTCAGCTTTTCCTCGAGCGAGCCCTTGCTCTTGAGCAGCACCAGCTTGCCGTATTTCTGGTAACCGATGCGGACGACCTTCTCCTGGCCGTAGGAGGCGCTGACGGTTGCGGCGACGATGCTGAGCGACAGCACCGCGCGAGCGACCCAGCGTCGAAATAAACGCGTCATGGGACTATCCTCTGCATTGAAATGACCAAACGCGCGCCGATCAGGTCTGGGGATTGCGCCAGACGATGTCGCGGATCGCGATCTGCTTCGGGATCAGGCCGAGCTTGAAGAAGCGGTCGGCGACGCCCTGCTGGGTCGCGATGATGTCGTCGGTCACGGGTCCGACCGAGAAGCCCGCCCGCTTCGCCGCGATGGTCTGGATATCGAGCGGCACGCCGGTGACGGCGGCGAGCGATTTGGCGACCTCATCGGGATGCGCCTGCGCCCATGCCGCGCTCGACGTCGTGACATCGACGATCTGCTGCAGGATCGCGCCGCGATTGCGGGCGAAGTCGCGGTTGGCGATGTAGAACGAATTGGTCTTGGTGATGTCGCGCGTCTTGACCAGAATGCGACCGTTCTGCCTGGTCTCGGCGATCGCGAAATACGGGTCCCAGATCGCCCAGGCATCGATGCCGCCATTGGCGAAGGCGGGACCGGCGTCCGGCGGCGTCAGATAGACCGGCGTGATGTCGTCATAGGTGAGCCCGGCCTTCTCCAGCGTCTGGATCACGACATTATGCGCGCTCGATCCCTTGGTGAAGCCGACGCGCTTGCCCTTGAGATCGGCAATTGACGCGATCGCCGAATTCTGCGGCACCAGGATGCCGGAGCCATTGATGATGGGCTGAGCCGCGGCATAGACGATGGCCGCGCCCGCGGCCTGCGCGAAGATCGGCGGGGAATCGCCGACCGCGCCGTAATCGACGCTGCCGACATTCATCGCTTCCATCATCGGCGGACCCGAGGAGAACTCGACCCATTTCACGCCGATGCCCTGCGGCTTGAAATGATTTTCCAAAGCCTCGCGCTGCCGCGTGATAACGAGCACGCCGTTCTTCTGGTAGCCGATACGAATTTCCTTCGCGTCCGCCTGCGCCTTCGCACCGCGTGACAGCGCGGCGGCGGCTGTGACGAGCGACAGCTGGAGGAACTCACGACGCTTCATTCCAAACTCTCCTGACGATCAAGCGCGCTATCGCGCTGCACGATCATGCGATGTCAGGATGATGGGGCGCGCGAATGAAGCTGTCGAGCACCGCACAAAAATAGCGATGCCCGCACTTCGGTGCAGGCATCGCGCGTGCCGTTTCTTTTAAAGCTCCGAGCGCGTGTAGCGAATTATTTTCTTCACGCGATCGCGAGGCGGCTGCGCATTAATTGATCAGCCCGCAGCTGCTGCCTTCGAGCCGACATTGACAGCGAGTTTACCATAGCGGTCGGTGAACGCCTGGGTGTCGATCTCCTCGAGCTGGATCGAGCCGTCGAGCACGCCCTTCTTCCAGGCCTCGTGCTCGGGATCGTGCTGGAACTCCGGCATCACTTCCTTCGCGAACAGCTCGAGCGACTCGCAGATGTGCTCATGGGTGTTCTTGCCGGCCTGGTTGAGCAGGATCACCTGATCGATATGCGAGGCGCGGAAGCGCCGCAGCTTCTTGCGCAAGGTCTCCGGCGAGCCGATCAGGCCGCCGCGCAGCGCGGCCTCCTGCGCCTCCGGATTGTCGCGCTTCCACTTGTTATACTCGTCCCACATGTTGACGGTGCCGGGCGCCGGCCGCTGCCGGTTCTGTGCCTGGCCGTAATAGCGCAGCGCGAACTGGAAGAAGGTTGCGCCGTCGGCGCGCCGGCGCGCTTCCTCGTCGGTCTTCGCGCACATGAAGAACGAGACCAGCGCCATGTTCGGATTGATCTCGTAGTCGGCCAGCTTGTTCAGCCGCTTGGTGATCGCGTTGTAATAGGCGTGCACCCAGGCATGCGCCGCCTCGGCGCTGACGAACTGAAAGCCGAGCGCGCCAAACCCGTTCTGCCCGGCGCGTTCGATGGTCGGCAATTGCGAGCATGCCATCCAGAGCGGCGGATGCGGCTTCTGCACCGGCTTCGGCACGACATTGCGCAGCGGGATATCGAAATACTTGCCGTGATGCTCGGTGCCGACCTTGTTGAACATCGGGAAGATCGCTTGCACGGCTTCCTCGAACACCTCGCGCTTGGTCTCCATGTCGCGGCCGAACGGCGTCAGCTCGGTGATCGAGGCGCTCTCGCCCATGCCGAACTCGCAGCGGCCGTTGCTCAGGAGATCGAGCACCGCGACCCGCTCGGCGACGCGGGCGGGATGATTGGTGGTGAGCTGGAAGATGCCGTGGCCGAGCCGGATGTTTTTGGTGCGCTGGCTCGCGGCGGCAAGGAAGGATTCCGGCGCCGGCGAGTGCGAATATTCCTCGAGGAAGTGGTGCTCCACGACCCAGGCGTAGTCGTAAGCGAGCCGGTCGGCGGTTTCCAATTGCGTCAGCGCGTTCTGGTAGAGCCTGAGCTCGTCGCCGTCGTTCCAGGGGCGCGGCAGTTGCAGCTCGTAAAAGATGCCGAATTTCATGGAGTCACTCCCAAGGTCGCTTGCTCGACCACTTGTCGTGGTCTCGACCGCTTGTTGTTTTGGGGCAGTCTAGTGGCGCTCCGGATCAAGTCTAGCCTTGGGGGCGAAACCCCAATTCCGCGCAGCGGGAGACGGCTTGATCGGAACGCATGAATGTTTAGCTTGTGCTGGCCTGAGTCGCGGCGCTATCGGTCGCGCGCTCACTCTTCCGAAAGCCCATGACCACCTTCACGCCGCATCAGGACACTGCGCTGAAAGCCGTCGCCGACTGGCTGAAGGCCAAGCCCGGCCAGAACGGCACGCCGCCGGTGTTCCGCCTGTTCGGCTATGCCGGAACCGGCAAGACCACGCTCGCCCGCCACATCGCCGAAGGCGTCGACGGCGAGGTGAAGTTCGCGGCCTTCACCGGCAAGGCGGCGCTCGTCATGCGCAACAAGGGCTGCGACAGCGCCTCCACGATCCATTCCCTGATCTACCGCGCCCGCGAGTCCGGCGTCGAGCAGCCGAGCTTCGAGCTCTGGGACGATGCGCCGGCATCAAAGGCCAAGCTGATCGTGATCGACGAGTGCTCGATGGTCGACGCCGAACTCGGCCGCGATTTGATGTCGTTCGACTGCCCGCTGCTGGTGCTCGGCGATCCCGCGCAATTGCCGCCGATCCAGGGCGGCGGCTTCTTCACCGATGCCGAGCCCGACGCGATGCTGACCGAGGTGCACCGCCAGGCGCAGGACGATCCGATCGTGCGGATGTCGATGGACATCCGCGAGGGCCGCGAGCTCGAGATCGGCCGCCATGGCGAGAGCGAGGTGGTGTCGCGCAAGGAGCTCGATCCGGACCGCGTGATGAGCGCCGACCAGGTGCTGGTCGGCCGCAACAACACCCGCCGCGCCTACAACATGCGGGTGCGGCAGCGGCAGAACATCGAGGATCCGCTGCCGGTCGCCGGCGACAAACTGGTCTGCCTGCGCAACAACCGCAAGAAGGGCCTGTTCAACGGCGGCCTGTGGCGGGTCAAGGCGCGCGCGCAGTCCAAATCCAGGATCATCACCATGCGCGTGATGCCGGACGAGGATTTCGGCTACAAGGTCACCAAGGTCTCGGTGCGCGGCGAGTGCTTCGACGGCGGCGTCGAGGGCGTGCCGTGGGAGCAGCGCAAGCCCTATGACGAGTTCGACTACGGCTATGTGCTGACCGTGCACAAGTCGCAGGGCTCGCAATGGGACGACGTCGTGCTGTTCGACGAGAGCTTTGCCTTCCAGGACTCGCGCGCGCGGTGGCTGTATACGGGGATCACGCGGGCGGCGAAGCGGCTGAGCGTGGTGGTGTGACGTGCCGCGCACTTGTAGACCCGTCATCCTGAGAGACCGTGAATGTATGACTCTCGATGACGCAACATACCCGATGTCGTCCCGGCGAAAGCCGGGACGACGGGAGGAGAATCCCCAGCATTTCCCTCACGAAACCGTGTGGCCGGCGCCGTAACAAAACGCCTCCTCGCCCGTATTTTGAAGCGTCGGAGCCACCCGGCCTGATTGGCCAATGCCGGCTCCCGCTCTAGACTGGCCCCAATTGCGATCCCACGAGGAACCCATGCCCAAAAGCTCCCTCAGCCGCCTCTCGCTGTGCGCCGCCGCGATCGGCGCGCTGGCCGTCACAGCTTTTGCCGTTGCGCCCTCGCTTGCCGCCGAGGACGCCGTGATCATCCCGGCGCCGGCCGCGAGCGCGCCGGAATCCGGCATCAAGACCGCAGTGCTGGCCGGCGGCTGCTTCTGGGGTGTGCAGGGCGTATTCCAGCACACCGCCGGCATCGTCAGCGCGGTGTCCGGCTACTCCGGCGGCAGCAAGGCAAGCGCCGATTACGAGAAGGTCTCGACCGGCACCACCGGCCATGCGGAATCGGTCGAGATCAAGTACGACCCGCAGAAGATCTCCTACGGCAAGATCCTGCAGATCTTCTTTTCCGTCGTGCACGACCCGACCCAGCTGAACCGGCAGGGCCCGGATTCCGGCACGCAATATCGCTCGGCGATCTTCACCACCAGCGACGAGCAGAAGAAGGTCGCGGACGCCTATATCGTCCAGCTCAACGCGGCCAAGGTCTACAAGAAGCCGATCGTCACCAAGGTCGGCGCGCTCGAGGCTTTCTATCCGGCGGAGGGCTACCACCAGGACTATCTGACGCTGCACCCGAACCAGCCCTATATTGCGTATAACGACATCCCGAAGGTCGAGAACCTGAAGAAGATCTTCGCGGAGAACTACGTCGAGAAGCCGACGCTGGTGGGCAGCACCAAGGTCACCAACTGAGCATCTCGCAAAGGAGGTTGAATGTCCGATACCAAGACCGACGGCAAGGTCCGCAAGAGCGAGGCCGAGTGGCGCAAGGAATTGACGCCGATGCAGTACGCCGTGCTGCGCGAGAAAGCGACCGAGCGGCCCTTCACCGGCGAATACGAGCATGATCCCCGCAAGGGCACCTATGTCTGTGCCGGCTGCGGGCAGACGCTGTTCGAATCCGACCAGAAGTTCGATTCCGGCTGCGGCTGGCCGAGCTTCTCCAAGCCCGCGGTCGAGAGCCATGTCGACGAGGAGCGCGACATGAGCCACGGCATGATCCGCACCGAGGTGCTGTGCTCGAAATGCGACGGCCATCTCGGCCACGTCTTCAACGATGGCCCCGGCCCGACCGGCCTGCGCTACTGCATCAACTCGGCGGCGCTGAAGCTCGACGAGAAGAAGTGACGGCGCCCACCACGCCGCGCCCCACGCGACCAACAGGCCGGTCGCGTGGGGCTTTGTTTTGGCTCCGGCCCCAGCAACATCCTCGTGGATCGGCAAACGGCCTTAACGACTCGCAGGCCGGAATGTGCTTTGCTCGGTGTTCGCGGGGCCGTAGGCGTCTCGCCGTGCGGCTGCCGCCTGTTCTGAGGAGGGCGCCATGTCGCTTGGACTGATCCTCATCATCCTTTTGCTGATTATCCTGCTGGGCGGCTATAGCGGCCGAATTCGCGGCTATGGCTATGGCCTCGGCCACTCCGGAATGGGCCTTTTCGGGGTGATTTTGATCGTGGTCGCGATCCTGGCCTGGCTCGACAAGATTTGAGAGCCGTAAGTCATTGAAACAAAATGACTTATCTGGCCGGTGCCGGTGCTATGCGCGGATTCAGCATGTGCCCTGTCAGGGGCTCTTCTGGGGTCGCATTTTTGTCAAAGAGGCCTATATTAGGGGTCGAAATGACATGTACGGCGCGCCGCCGATAATAGGCCGCCGTCCCCCAAAATCCCTTTCGCAACGCCAACTGAAAAGAACACAAGAGGTCGTCGACCATGCGTCCCCTGCGTCCGTTCAACTATAACACATCCGCCGAACTGTTCCCCGCCGCGATCCGCAAGAAGAAGCGGGCGGGTTTCGCCTACCGCCGTTTCGGCACCGCTGCCGAGGCCGTGCAGTTCGCGATGGAGCAGCTGCCGGCGGACTCGCTGAACGGCGCCTATCTCCAGGTCGAGGAAGCCCGTTTCGACCAGAACGGCATCCGCTCGCTCTATGAGAGCGAGGCCTTCCCGCTGCCGCGTCGTCCGCGCCCGGCCGCCAGCCAGACCGACGCTGACGCCGCATAAGCTTTCTGCTCTTCGCTCAACGAAAAGCCCTCGGATCGATCCGGGGGCTTTTGTTTTTGAGGGTCACAATCTCGGCTGCTTGTCGAGCCAGCGCCGCAGCATCCGCACATTGCGGATATTGGCGCGGAACATGACGTCGAAGGCATCGCCCGCCACCGGCACCATGCCGATCACGCCGTCGACGGCGACGTTGGCGAGCATCCGCGCAGTGATGTGCCAGGGCGCGCCCAGCAACCGGGCCTCGCGCACCAGCCATAGCGAGATCGCGGTGGTGATGATATCGCCGACCACCGGGATCAGGCCGATCAGCCCGTCGATGCCGTAGCGCACATTGGTGCCCGGCACGATGAAGGCGACGTCGAGCAACTTTGCGATCGACTCCAGCCGCTGCAGCCGCTGCTCGCGAGTCAGATTGCCGAACGGGTTGGCGGTGGAGTTGCGGAAGTCGAACTGAAAGCCTTCCTGAAAACCTTGGAACTGCGGATGCAGCGGGCCATCGGCGAGCTCGCGCCCGTCCTGGTCGATGACCTTGCCGCGCGCCTGCGCGCCGCCAAAGGGCGGCCGCGATCGCGCGGCGTGGGGCGTGAAGATGTCGTCCTCGGTCATGGCCATCACATGGTAACGCAGGCAGGCGGTTCAAGTTGCGTCACATTACCACTGTGTCACCTTCAAGGCCTGTTACCTCGACGCTCTGCCGTGCTCGCTTCAGTAGACGCCCTTGTTCATCGTTCTGAGCCGCTGCGCCAGCGTCCTCATCACCTTCAGGGCAAAATGCGGCGTCTGGCTCACGAGGAAGAGAAACTGCTTTTCCGAGACCGGGACGAGTTCGACATCCGTGAGCGCCGTGGCGGTCGCACTCCTTGGCCCATTGTCGATCAACGCCATCTCGCCAAAGATCGTGTCAGGCGCGAGGTCCGCCATGGTCTTGTTGCCGACCTGAATGCGCACATAGCCGCTCTTGATCACGAAGAGCTCGTTGGCCTGCTCCCCCTCGCGAAAAATAATGCCGCCGGCTCGGACCAGGCGCGTTTCGATACTGTTGCCCGTCAGAAGGCTGAAGCTTGCATCTGCCACTCGAAATTCCTTTCCCCGAATCCGAAACGCAGATCCCGTACGTCCCGGTCGTCTGCAGCAACGGCTGAAATAAATGCGCGAACACAGAATGGAGCAGGCCCGGGATCGGCATCGCCACTGCCCCGGGCGGCCGCGGGTCGCGAGGACGAACGCGGACATGACATTGGGACTACGTTTGCATGACGATGATGTGACAGTTGTGTGAAGGTAGCCGGACCTCCGGCGTCTCGCGCGCTGATACGATTACTGCAAGGGGCGATCTATTCCGCGCCGGGCGTTGAGCGCGGCCCTTGTCCGATCGCGACGTGCTCATTTCGCGGTTGGGTCAGAAGTCGCCGAACGCGACTTCTGCTTTTCCCTTGGTACTGAGCACCTGCCCTAATGCTGGGAAGCCGGCTGCGCCGGCGCGTGCAGCTCTTCGGCATATTTGTGCGCCAGCCAGGACGTGATCACGCCCGGGATGAAGCCGACCATTCCGTACAGGATGAACTGCACCGCGCCGCTTTCGGAGCCGTGCGAGGCGTAGGTCAACGCCGCGCCGACGAACGCCACCGCACCAACGAGCAGCATCCGCACCACCGGCGCGATCCGCCTCACATGCATCAGGATGTCGTCGATCGCACCGAACATCAGCGACGGCACGATGCCGAACAGATAATTGTATTGCAGCGACTTCACGAACACGACGAGCAGCTTGGTCACCTCGCCGCCGCTGGTCTCGGTCCAGTAGCCGGACTGATAGGTGGTCATGAGCAGCAGCAGGAAGCCGCCGATGAACGGCCCGATGGCTGCGAAGATCAGATAGCGTTTCATGGCGTGCCCTTGCCCGACGTCAACCAAGTGTAACGCGGTCGCGCGACGGTTCTAGGGAAAAATCGAAAGTCGCGGCGATGTTCCGGAGCTCTGCACGTCGATGCGCTGCAACAGCCGCTGATCTTGCTGCGATACGGAATCGCCCGGACGAAGCCGGGCGACGACATTGCTGGCGACCGGGGCGAGAGCTAGGGCCGCTACTCACCCCACGCCGCGAACGCCTCGTTGAAGGCTCGCTCGCCGGGGGCGCCCTTTTCGATCGCGATGATGGCGCGGCGCTGGTTGGTGTAGACCAGCGGCACGTCGAACCACGAGCGCTCCTTCAAGAGTTGCAGATTGCGCGAGCGGTCGGCGTCGACATTGGAAAGGCCGACCAGGAAGAAGCCGTCGGTGACCTTGACCGCGAGCCCGGCCAGCGGCGTGCCGCGCGCCTGCTCGTTGGACTTCATCAGGATGCCCGGCACGTTGCCGACGCCGCCATTGGCGAAGTCCTGCGGCAGGATGAAGGTCAATTCCGCGGTATGGCTCGCCGGCAGCGATGAATCGGTGTTGCGGCGGAACGACATCGTCATCTTGAACTTGCGATCGGGAATGTCGATGTCGGCGCGCACGGCGATGTCGGGCTTCTGGTTGCCCGATCCCTTGACCTGCTCGGTGCGCCAGACCACCGAACCGACATACTGCTTGCCCTTCGGATCCGACGGGTCTTCGTCATACAGCACCACGCGCTGCGCCACCGGGGCGACCGTCTCGCCCGACGACGAGGGCTGGCCGACGCGGTCGGTGATCTTCTTGCTCGCAGGCGTCGACGCGGCATCCTTCGGCGCCTCGACCGGGGCCGAGGATTTGAACAGGCTGCTGACAAGGGTCATGGCCTGCTGCCGGAACAGGATGCCGGTGCCGACCAGGATCAGCAGGATGCCGATCACGATCGCGGTCTTGAACGGGAACATCGACCCGACGCGCGGCGGCTTCTTCGGCTCGCGCTCGCCGTTGCCGGCCCGCGACCGCTGCGGCGGCGGACCTTGCGGCGGCTGCGGGGTGTAGCGCTCGGCCTCCTCGATCGACTCGTCGTAGGAATACGGCGCCTCGGGATCGCCGCCGCGATTCTCAAGGCTCGGCTCGAGCCGATCGAATTCCGGCGAGGGCGACGGCACGTTGGCGTAGGTCTTGCGCGCGTTGCGGCTGGCTTGCGCCGCGGCACGGCCGAGATCGTCAGCATCGGCGGTGATGTCGCGGAAGCCGCGCACGCCCGGCGCGGCCGGCGGCACCGGCGGCGGCGCGCCTTCCGGACCGCGGCGGGGCGGGCCCGGCCGGGCCGGCGGCGCCTGGGTCTCGGGCGGGACCGGCGGGTTTTGCGGCCGCGGCGGGGCCGGCGGCGGCGCGTCGGGGCGCAGATTGCGCGGCGGACGGGGTTCGGCCGGGGGCCGCGGGCGCGCGGCAGTGTCGGCGGGACCGGGCTCGGGCGGCCGGGCATTGGCGCGGCTGCCGCGGACAGCGGCAGCGCCACCGGGACGCGAGGCCTCGCGGGCGCGCTGCGCGGCCTCGGACTCGACCTTGCGAACCGCCTCTTCCAGCGACAGCCGTTCGCGGGTGATCTCGGACTCGGAGAGCGGCGGCTGCACGCCGCGGAGCTGCTGGATCAACGCCGTTCGCGCCCGCGCATACAGCGCACGGCGGGCTTCGCCGGGGGCGTTGGGGTCCAATCCGGCGATGGCACGGGCGATCAGCGGGTAGTAGTCAGCCATTTCCACACAATTGGAGGGATATAGGTAATATCCCGTTAAGCCTCGAACGGATTCTGTACCAGAATAGTATCTTCACGCTCCGGGCTGGTGGACAGCAGGGCGATCGGACACCCCACCAGTTCCTCGACCCGGCGAACGTACTTGATGGCCTGGGCCGGCAGGTCCGCCCAGGACCGCGCATTGGCGGTCGGCTGTTTCCAGCCCTCGATGATCTCATAGATCGGCTCGACCCGGGCCTGCGCGCCCTCGCCCGCCGGCAGATGGTCGATTTCCTTGCCGTCGAGCTTGTAGCCGATGCAGACCTTGATGCTGTCGAACCCGTCGAGAATATCGAGCTTGGTCAGCGCCAGCCCGGCAATTCCGCAGGTGCGGACAGTCTGTCGCACCAGCATGGCATCGAACCAGCCGACCCGGCGCTTGCGCCCGGTATTGACGCCGAATTCCTTGCCGCGACGGCCGATTTCCTCGCCGATCTCGTCGTTCAGCTCGGTCGGGAACGGACCCTGGCCGACCCGGGTGGTGTAGGCCTTGCAGATGCCCAGCACATAGCCGACCGCGCCCGGGCCGAGGCCGGTGCCGGTCGCGGCCTGCGCCGCCACCGTGTTGGACGACGTCACATAGGGATAGGTGCCGTGGTCGACGTCGAGCAGCGCGCCCTGCGCGCCCTCGAACAGGATGCGCTTGCCCTCGCGGCGCTTGAGGTCCAGCAGCCGCCACACCGTCTCGGCATAGGGCAATAGCTTCGGCGCCATCGCCGACAGCTCGCTCAGGATGCTCTTGCCGTCGATCTCCGCGAGGTTGAGGCCGCGGCGCAGCGCATTGTGATGCGCCAGCAGGCGTTCGATCTTGTGCGGCAGGGTGTCGAGGTCGGCGAGATCCATCAGGCGGATGGCGCGGCGGCCGACCTTGTCCTCATAGGCCGGGCCGATGCCGCGGCGGGTCGTGCCGATCGAGGTGATGGCGTTGGACGATTCGCGCAAGGCGTCGAGCTCGCGATGCAGCGGCAGGATCAGCGTGACGTTCTCGGCGATCCGCAGATTGTCCGGTCCGACCGCGACGCCCTGCCCCTTCAGCTTGGCGACTTCGTCGAGGAAGGCCTGCGGATCGAACACCACGCCATTGCCGATCACCGCGAGCTTGTTCGCCCGCAGCACGCCGGAGGGCAGCAGCGCCAGCTTGTAGGTCTCGCCATTGATCACGAGCGTATGGCCGGCATTGTGGCCGCCCTGGAAGCGCACGACGATGTCGGCCTGTTCCGACAGCCAGTCGACGATCTTGCCCTTCCCTTCGTCACCCCATTGGGCGCCGACGACGACAACATTGGCCATTGCGAAGATGTTCCCTTCAGGTGTTTCAGACCATGATCGCGGCGAAAACGCGTCCGCCCACAGCGACCTGCATTGATATGCCCAGCCTAAATCGCGGCGCCCGGCCGCGCGCACGCAAGGCGCCTACCGGATAAAGGAAGCGGCTCGGCTGCGCAAGCAAGAAGGGGCTCGTTTACGCCTTTTAGACGACCTACAACCCTTTGATATCCCCATTAAATTCCATGCTGCGCCCGGCTGCGCCGGGCTGGCGGGAATTTAATGTTACGGCAACGTGACGCTGGATCTGCTGTGGATTGATCGCAGCTCCTATTACGGCGATCATTCACCTAGATTAACCGGCAGGGTCCATGCCCAATTCCACCCAAGCGACGATGGCGCTGCGCAAGCTCGGCATTGCCTTCAAGCTTCACACCTATGTCTACGATTCCAGCGCCGAGAGCATCGGGCTGCAGGCGGCCGAGGCGCTCGGCGTCGACCCGAATCGCATGCTCAAGACGCTGATGGCGGAGGTCGACGGCAAACCGGTCTGCGCCGTGGTGCCGTCCGACTGCGAGGTCAGCATGAAGAAACTTGCCGCCGCCCTCGGCGGCAAGTCGGCCAGGATGATGCGCCCGGCCGATGCCGAGCGGCTGACCGGCTATCATGTCGGCGGCATCAGCCCGTTCGGCCAGAAGAAGAAGGTGCCGACCGCGATCGACGAGACCGCCCTCACCCACGTCACGGTCTTCGTCAATGGCGGCCAGCGCGGCCTGCAGATCGAGATCGATCCGAACGACGCCGCGCTTGCCGCCGGCGCCACGATGAAGCCGCTGGTGGCGACGCAGGACTGAACCTACGCGAGACCGATCCTGCGCAAGACTGATCCGAAGACCGGTCGCCGCGATCAATGCGAGGATTTGTCCCTCATGAACTCCGCGCCGACGAAGTCGGACAGACCGGATAATTCCTCCGCCGTAATATCGTTGACGTTGAGCCGCAGCTGCATGATCGCGAGGTCGAGCAGATGCGCGGCGAAGCTTGCGCCGGCCGCCCTCACGATGCTGCGCTGCTCGATCAAGACAGCGATGACGTCGCGCAAACTGCGCATTTGCACTTGATCCATGGCCCTTTGCCCGGCGCTGGCCGTTGTTAGCTGAGTTGTCATTGGGATACCGATTGTAGTGTGCTGATGGACGCCGCACCCACGGTTGGGATGTACGGCAGATGCTCGGCTTCGTCGCCGAGATGCGGGATGCGCGGGCGCATCTCGCGGATTTCGATGTCGATGGTCATCGGCGGGGGAATCAGCGTCACCGAGGCTTTCGGCCACGGCGCCGGATTCGGGCTGACGCCGGTGAAGCGATAGGCCGCGGCGATCTCGAGCGCGAGCAGTTGCAGCTCGAGCATCGCAACCCCCATCCCGGCGCAGGCGCGCGGACCGGCGCCGAACGGGATGTAGGCGTCGGTGTTGTAGCGCCGCGTCAGCAGGAAGCGGTCCGGATCCTCGAAATGCCTGCCATCGCGCTGCAGCTGCCAGGGGCAGATCAACAGCGAGGTGCCGACCTTGAGATCGCGCCCACCGATCGTCACCGGCTGCATCACCTCGCGCGAGAACCACCAGGCGCTGGGGTAGAGCCGGCAGACCTCCTTGACCAACGTCGCGCTCAGATTGGCGCGCTTCACCGCCTCGAGCCGCAGCTCGCCGTCGTCGCCGAGGCACTCCGCCGCCTCGTCGGCAATCTCGTCCATCAGGGCGGGATTGGTGGCCATCTGGTAGAACATCCACGCCGCAGTCGAACCTGTGGTGTGATGGCCGGCCAGCAGCAATGTCAGGATCTCGTCCTCGAGATCGCGATCGGTCAGGCCGAGCGCCTCGAGATCGCGCAGCGCGCTGCTCGAGCCGGCCTTGCGGCGCAGGCGCTGCACCACCGTCGACATCGCAAGCTTGGCGCAGATCCGGTTCTTGCGCCGCCGATACCAGGCCACCGGACCGAACGGCAACGCGCGGAACATCTCTTCCGCAAGATCGTCCTCGATCGCGCCCACCGCCTGAACCAGGGCTTCCTCGTCGCCGGACGACATCACCTGGGAGCCGAAGATCGCGACGCAGATCGTCCGCAGCGCCAGCATCGCGGTGACATGGTGCGGATCGAACGATCCGAGCCGCGCCAGGCTGGCGCCGACCGCGCGGATCTCGGCGCACATATGCGGCAGGAATTTCTCGACGCTGCCCTTGGCCATGTGCTTCTGCAGCACCGCTCGGCGCCGCTTGTGCTCCTCGCCGCTCAGCATCAGCGAGCTGCGGCCGAGCACCGGCGTCAGCTTCTTGATCAGCTTGCCCTTTCCGATGTCGGTCTCCGGCGCCTTGAGAATCGGGCGCAGCAGATCCGGATCGTTCACCAGGAACACCGGCGCGGGACCGAGCTGCAACGGCACCAGCCCCAGCGCGGACTCGTTGCCGCGCGTCAGCAGCAGACGCAGCGGATCACGCTGGAATGCTCGAACGTCCGAGAACATGTGAAGCATCGTGGATCTCCAATTGCCGTCCAAGATCGAGGAATTTGGTCAGGCCGGGATTGGCGGCGAGACCGAGCGGAATTTCTCCGGCGAGCGCCGTCAGCGGGCGGCCCATGCGATCATTGCCGATCACCTGCGGCGGGCCGTAGCGGCGGGTGCGGATGTCCATGCGGGTGAGAAAACGCTCATAGGAGAGGTCGGCCAGCGCCACCAGCGCCTTCGCTCCGCGCAGCTCGGCGAAGCGGAACATCAGCGCGTAGGTCACGCGTGCGGCCTGCGACCTCGCAACGTTCGGCAGCACGCCGAAACGGCTGATCTCCCAGGCGTCGCGGCTGCTCGGAAAGCGACGCAGCGCAAGCTGCGGGAACACCGACCTGGTGAGATAGGGATAATCGGTGCGGATGGCCCGGAAGCCGCCGACGAGCTCGACGCCGGAGAACAACAGGCAGTGCTCGGTATACCAGCAGTCGAACTGATCGCGTTCGACATCCCCGACCGTGGTCAGAAGCCAGCCGCAATGGTCGACGAACAGGCGCTTGCGCAGCCGCAACATCGCCCCGACATGCGCCGGATCAAGCTCTTCCCTGGTAATGAGGGCGTGGTAGCCGTCCAATGAATGAAGCATTTGTCCCTTCCTCCAAATGCGGGAACATCTGGAACAAAAGGGGTTAACTGTGGTACCCCCTAAAACCGGGGGTTTTCGTCAATGGGCCTGGTAGACGCGATTTCGACCATCGAGGCGTCGGATACCATCGACGAGCTCAGCTCGTCATTGCATCGCGTTGTCCAGAATTACGGCTTCTCGGGCTTTGCCTTTGTCGATGCCGGCCGGCCCGACCTTGATCTGCCCTATCATATCGGCACATTTCCCGATGCCTGGAAGCGAGCGTATGTGCAGAACGAGTTCGTTCATGCCGATCCGGCGCTGGCGCGGTCACGACGTACCAACACGCCGTTCAGCTGGAGCAGCCTGAAGCTGCCGGAGCGAAGCGGACGCAAGCGACCGCCCGAGGTCAAGACGATGGATGCCGCCCGGGAGTTCGGATTCAAGGACGGCTTCGTCGTTCCCTTCCACTATCGCGACCGGCTCGGCGCGGTGCATTCGAGCTCGACGGTGTTCTTCTGGGAAGACGAGCCGCGCGACTTCGACAAGCTGTTCGTCTGCCATCGCCATGAACTGCATCTGTTGATGATCTACTGGGTGCAGCGGGCGATGGACATCGTCAACCGCGACCAGCGCAACGCGCCGACCATCCTCAAGCCCGCGGACGCCGCCGAAACCATCAAGCTCACCGGGCGGGAAAAGGAAGTGATCGCCTGGGCGGCGCGCGGCAAGACCGTGGCCGACACCGCGCAGATCCTCGGCATTTCACCGGAGACGGTGGAAGGCTTCATCAAGCAGGCGCTGCGCAAGCTCGAGGCATCCAACAAGACCCATGGGGTGGCCAAGAGCATCGCGCTCGGAATCATCGATTTGTGAGCGGCGCCGCGCAGCCATGGCGGCGCTCCCGGGGCTGCCGCCATGCCGACCGCATCGCCCTGCCAGGACCAGACACCGCGATATGTGGCGCGGTCACACATCCGGTTGGGTTCATCTTCCCGATCGCCCCCTGATTGCATTCGCGCACGGTCTTGATAATAAGGGCCGTGGCCGGATGACGCTGATGCGAGCATCCCAGACCAGGGTGCGCACTCCGGTGCCCGTCCGGCGCGACTGCCCGGCCGGCGTCGAGGCGCGGATCATCCTGCACGTTGCCCGGTACGGCAGGACCCGTTGTCCAGCCGCTTGATCCGTAGAAGTCCCATCGCGACGAACCGCCGGTTCATTTGCTACCAACTTTTGTAGCGGAAATGCTGTCCACGGACCTAGCTGGAGATGGTCTGAACGCATCATGAGCACATCACAGGACGACCAGATCGACCAATTGGTGCAGGCGCGCTGGCGCGCCATCGGGCTGTCGCAGGCGGATCTCGCCGAGATCCTGTGCGCAGGGGCCTCCCTGCAAAAGAACGGCGTCGACGGCACGGTGAAGATCGATACCGGTCGCCTGGCGACGGTCGCCGAGATGCTCGGAATCGCCGCCGACATCCTCAATCGCCGGCCGGTCACGGCAGTGCCGACGCAAGCCGGCCAGACAGCGGAATCGCTGCAGTCCCTGCTCGAACTGCGCATGCTGCGGGTGTTTCGCGACGTGCAGGACCCCGACACCAAGCGGATCCTGATCGAGCTCGCCGAGCAGATCGTCAAGCGCCAGACCACGCCGCCGGAGACCGGCTAGGACCAAGCGTTCGATTCCCTGCGCGACCGGCCCGGGGCTGGCCCGGCCAGGCGCCGTCAGGCTGCCTTGGTGAGGGGGCCTTCGCGCATGGTCGCGATGCGTCTATCCCCATTGATGGAATGACGAAATCCGTGTCTGTGATCCGAGCCGGGGAGATCCATACCGGCCCGGCGGTGCCAGCCGGGCAGGCCGCGGCGTCGTGAACCCGGGCCCTCTTCATGTCTGCCTCCGATTCCACCACATCAACGCCTGCGGCCGGCTCCTGGATCGCCAACCAGCCCTATCTGCTGCTCTGCATCACCGCGACGTGCTGGGCCGGCAATGCGATCGTCGGCCGCCTCGCCGCCGGCCACATTCCGCCGGTGACGCTGTCGTTCCTGCGCTGGTCGGCGGCATTCCTGATCATCCTGCCGTTTGCCTGGAAGCACCTCGTCCGCGACTGGCCGGTGATCCGCAACAATCTCGGCATCATGGTGCTGATGTCGATCACCGGCATCAGCGCCTTCAACACGCTGCAATACTGGGCGCTCGAGCACACCCAGGCGCTCAACACGCTGCTGCTGCAATCCGCGGCACCGCTGGTGGTCGCGCTGTGGTCGCTGATCCTGCTCGGCGCACGGCTGACGCTGGCGCAATTGTTCGGCGTGCTGCTGTCGCTCGCCGGCGTGCTGGTGATCCTGCTGCACGGTGATCTCACGACGCTGTCGAAGATCGAGTTCAACAAGGGCGATCTGATCTTCATCGTCGCATTGGTGATCTTCGCGCTGTATTCGGTGCTGACCCTGAAGCGGCCCAAGATCCACGGCCTGTCGGTCGCCGCCTTCACCTTCGGCTGCGGCGCGCTGGTCCTGATCCCGCTCTACATCTGGGAACTCGGCACGCGTCCGGTGATGCAGCTTACGATCAACAACCTGCTGTCGCTGTTCTATGTCGCGGTGTTCCCCTCGACACTGGCCTATCTGTGCTTCAACCGCGGTGTGCAGCTGATCGGCGCCAACCGGGCCGCACCGTTCTTCCACATGGTTCCGGTGTTCGGCACCATCATGTCGATCGTGTTCATCGGCGAGCATCCGCAGGCCTTCCACTTCATCGGCTTCGCGCTGGTGCTGGCCGGCGTGTTCGCGGCGTCGCGGAAGCAGTCGGCCTGATCCCCCGCGGAGCGCGGTGACTATCGGCGGCAAATCCGCTATCTCCTAGGGTCTGCTTCGCAGACGGGTTTTACGCATGGCGCGCGCCAGCAATCTCTTGATCGGCACCCTGACGCTGGCCCTGATCGCCGGCTCGCTCGGCGGCTGGCTCGGCTATCAGCGCTATGCCGGCATCAAGCGGATGGTGCCGTTCCGCGTCATCTTCGAGGGCTCGGCCTCCGGCCTGCGCCGCGGCGGCAGCGTCAACTTCGCCGGCGTGCGGATCGGCGAGGTGGTCTCGATCAGGCTCGACCGGCACCGCGTGGTGGCGATGACGCGGATCGAAGGCAACGCCCCGATCAAGAAGGATACCCAGGCCGGCCTCGAATTCCAGGGCCTGACCGGGATCGCCTCGATCTCCTTCACCGGCGGCACCGACGATGCGCCGCCGCCGACGCTCGGCGCCGACGGCATTCCCGAACTGACGGCCGACGCCGAAGGCACGATGGGGATCCAGGAGAAGCTGCGGGTCGCGCTGCGCAATGTCGACCGCGTCATCAGCGAGAACGAGGCCGACATCAAGGACTCGCTGCTCGGGCTCGAGAACTTCACCAACTCGCTGTCCGGCAATGGCGAGCTGATCGCCGGCTTCATCGACGCCGCCGACGACGGCATCAGCGCGGTCGACGCCAAGATGAACTCGGCCGACAAGTTCCTGAAAAGCTTCGGCAGCGACAAATATGGCGGCGAGCTACTGCCGACCGTGATCTCGCTGCGCGAGCTGATCCAGAGCTTCGACAAGAAATCCGGCGCCATGATCGCCGAGACCCGCAAGACGCTCAGCGACGTCAGCCAGTCCGTCAACAAGTTCAACGAGAAATTTGTCGGGCCCGCCGGCAGGCGCTAGATCATGATGCGTTTCCATGGAATCGCATCATGATCTCATCTCTTTGTTTGAGCATGATCTTTTCGGAAAACCGGTATCCACTTTTCCGGATCATGCTCTAGTCTGGCCTTCCGACCAAGAACCAAGAACAACGGAAACGCTCAACGTGCACGACCGGACCGCAGCCCCCTCTCCGCCTCCCGTAACCGTCAACCGCGCAGCACCCGCCGTACCGCGGCATCTGCGGCGCTATCTCACGCTCGACGATTTCGAGCCGCAGGCGCGCCGGCTGCTGCCGAAATTCCTCTACGGCTACATCTCCGGCGGCGCCGAGACCGATATGGCCCGCACCGACAATCGCCGGGCGTTCGAGGAATACGGCTTCGTGCCGCGGGTGCTGCAGGACGTCTCCGGCCGCGACCAGACGACGACGCTGTTCGGCAAGACCTACGCCTCGCCGTTCGGCATTCCGCCGATGGGCTCGTCCGCGCTTTGCGCCTATCGCGGCGACATCGTGCTGACGCGCGCCGCTTCTGCCGCCAACATCCCGATGATCCTGTCGGCCTCCTCGCTGATCACGCTGGAGGACGTTCGCGCCGCCAATCCTTCGGCCTGGTACCAGGCCTATCTCGCCGGCCTTCCCGAGCGGATCGAGCCGCTGGTCGACCGTGTCGCAGCCGCCGGCTACGACACCTTCGTCGTCACCGCCGACGTGCCGGTGCCGCCCAACCGCGAGAACAATATCCGCAACGGCTTCCAGGTGCCGCTCGAGATCACGCCGCGGGTGTTCTGGGACACCATCACCCATCCCGACTGGCTGCTCAACACCTGGGCGCGCACCGTGTTCAACCACGGCATGCCGCATTTCGAGAACATGGACGCCAAGCAGGGCCCGCCGGTGCTGTCCAAGAATTTGATGCGCAACATCGGCAGCCGCGACCAGCTGGCCTGGAAGCATGTCGAGCTGATCCGCAAGCGCTGGCGCGGCAAGCTCGTGGTCAAAGGACTGATCTCGCCGGAAGACGCCCGGCTGGCGCGCGAGCATGGCTGCGACGGCGTCATGGTCTCCAACCATGGCGGCCGCCAGCTCGACTACACCGTCTCCGGCTTGCGCACGCTGCCGGAGATCGCGGCGCAGAAGGGCAACATGACCGTGATGGTCGACGGCGGCATCCGCCGCGGCACCGACGTGATCAAGGCGCTGGCGCTCGGTGCGGATTTCGTCTGGGTCGGGCGGCCGTTCCTCTATGCCGCCGTGGTCGCCGGCGAGGCCGGCGTGGCGCGCGCGATCTCGCTGCTGCATGCCGAGATCGACCGCGACCTCGCGTTGCTCGGCATCCGCAGCCTGAAAGAGATCACCCCGGACCTGGTGCGGAAGTTCTAGAGCGTTTTCGAGCGAAGTGGATACCGGTTCGCGTGAAGAAAACGCGTCACAACAAGAGTCCAAAGCATGATCCGGAAAAGTGCGAAGCGGTTTTCCGAAAAGATCATGCTCAAACAAGGAGCTAAAGCGCGATGATGATTCAACCCAATCTCATCGCGCTTTAGAGCCCCGTTGCGATTCTACCGGAACGGGAAAGGCTCCAGGCTCACGCATAGCGCGCCGCGCCCATGCAGAGCGCGGTGATCGCGAGCAGCCCGGCGGCGATGCGCTGGGCGACCGCCAGGCGCGAGCGCGCGGCTGAGGTATCGCCCGCGCTGCTGCGCAGCTGCCGGACCGCGCCGCCGCCGACGATGACCTGCACGGCGATCGCGGCCAGCGCCGCGATCGCGCCGCCCGCCAGAATCTGCTCCGACAGCCCGAACGAGCCTTCGTGGACCAGGCGCCAGAGCGTGCCGCCGGTCACGATCGCGACCGTCGCGGCGCCGATTTGCGGAAACAGCAGCTTTTCGCCGCCGAGGCCGCCGGTGCGCGCCAGAGTGAAGCTCGAGCCGGCCCAAAACACCGATGACAGGACGTGAAGGGACAGCGCTATGATGAGGGCGGTCTGCATGATGTCGCTCCGGATGGGCATTGGAAATTAGATATACATAATGTATAGTCAATCTGACGAAAGCAAGGCAAAC
Source organism: Bradyrhizobium sp. USDA 4510 (assembly GCF_054059095.1). Classification (NCBI taxonomy): domain Bacteria; kingdom Pseudomonadati; phylum Pseudomonadota; class Alphaproteobacteria; order Hyphomicrobiales; family Nitrobacteraceae; genus Bradyrhizobium; species Bradyrhizobium sp. USDA 4510. Next base: position 6,768,679 of record NZ_JBSSBT010000001.1, read on the forward strand.
CGATGCCGCCGCGCAGCTATGTGAGCCCGGCGCGCAGCGCCGCCGCCGCCGAGACCCGCGAGCGCGTGATCGAGGCCGCCTCGCGCACATTGCGCGACGAGAGCATCGCGCGCTTCTCGCTGGATACGGTGGCCAAGGCGGCCGGCGTGACCCGGCTGACCGTCTACAACCAGTTCGGCTCGCGGCGCGGGCTGCTCGAGGCGGTGTTCGACGAGATCGCGCGCCATGGCGGGCTGCACCAGCTCGCCGACGCCATGACGATGGCCGATCCGCGCGCCGCGCTCGACCGGATGGTCGAGATCTTCTGCGGATTCTGGAGTCGGGATTCCGCGGTCGGCCGGCTGCACGACGCGATGGCGACCGATCCCGAATTCGCCGAGGCCGTGCGCGAGCGCAACGAGCGCCGCCGCCGCGGCGTCACCGCATTGATCGACCGCATCGCGGGCAAGAGCGCGTCACAGCAGGCCCGCAGCGACGCGGTCGACCTGATCTTCGCGCTGACGAGCTATCCGACCTTCGCCTCGCTGAGCGCGGGGCGGTCGAGCGATGATGTCTGCCGTGTCGTGCAGAGCGCCTGCCACGCGGCGCTGCAGCCGCTCGCAAACCCGTCATCCTGAGGGTCGCTGTCCATCAACCGTCATTGCGAGGAGCGTTAGCGACGAAGCAATCCATCGTTCCACTACGCAGTGAAATGAATTGCTTCGCTACGCTCGCAATGACGGGATGGGAGCCGGCTCGTCGGCTACCCCATCTTGAACTTGCTGTAGGCCTCGCGCGTCGCGATGATGACGTGCTCCTCGCAGCCGTTGCGGCGATGCGGGTCGCAGCGGTCTTCGTAGTCGGCCGAGGTCATCATGTCGATGAAGGCGGCGACGCTCGGGTAGTAGACCAGCGCGAGATAATCCCAGCTCTGGCCGGCCGGCTCGCCGAGGGCGACAGTCTCGGCGCTGCCGGTCCACAACAGCGTGCCGCCGCGCGCCTTGATCATCGGGACGGTGAGCGCGCTGTAGCGCAAATAGGCATCCCAGCCCGAGCCGTCGCCGTCGAGCGACCGCGCGCGAAACCGCATCAGATTGACCATCACGACCGGCGCCTCGCGGTCCAGCTCGTTCAAGCCTTTGACGTTCAAGAGATCGACACCCATCACCCGCTCCCGCCCAAAGCCCGTCACTCCCGCCACATCGGTCCGGCCGCAACGATTATGTCACATCGCGGGACTAGCCTGAAATACCGCCGCGCCGTAAGCTCAGGTCAGCTCTCGGAGGTCAAGGCCGTGATGACCCTTCCAGAACTAGCGGCCGACGCGCTCGGCAAGTTCCTCGGCGAATACATGCAGCGCCGGTTCGGCTCTTCGCAGACCCAGCTGGTGGAAATGGTGCCCTCGATCGCCCGGATCGCGCTCGAATGCATCGGCAACAGCGACGCGCTCTATCACAATGTCGAGCACACCATGCTGGTGACGCTGGCCGGCCACGACATCCTGCGCGGCCGCGCGCTGCACTCGCATATGAGCGCCGAAGACTATGCCCATGTCATCATCGCCTGCCTCACCCATGACATCGGCTATGTGCGCGGGCTGTTCGAGGCCGACGGCCAGGACGGCTATCTGGTCGAGGCCGACGGCCGCAAGATCATCCTGCCGCGCGGGTCGTCGGATGCGGCGCTGATGTCCTACCACGTCGACCGCTCCAAGATCTTCGTGATAGAGCGGCTCAAGGGCGTCACCCTGCTCGACAAGGAGCGCATTGTGCGTGCCATCGAAGGCACCCGCTTTCCGCTGAGCGCCCCTGATGACGACGAGGATTTCGGTGAAGAGGCCACCCTGCTGCGGGCCGCCGATTTGATCGGCCAGCTCGGCGATCCCCACTACATCCGCAAGGCCAACGCGCTGTACATCGAATTCGAGGAGGCCGGACTGAACCGCCAGCTCGGCTACGATTCGCCGGCCGATCTCGTCGACCGCTATCCGCGGTTCTACTGGGACAGCGTCGCCCCGCATGTGCAGAAGGCGATCCGCTACCTCAACATCACCTCGAGCGGACGGCAATGGATCGCCAATCTCTACAGCAACGTGTTTCGCGCCGAGCGCGACATCTCGCTGTCGGGGCCGCAGAAATAGGCAGGGATGCAGCGCAATCTCTCCGCTCGTCGTCCCGGCTTTCGCCGGGACGACATCGAGTATGTTGCGGCATCGAGAGGCATTCATTCACGGTCTCTCAGGATGACGGGTTCTGTTATTCCGCGGCAGTGTGGCTTCCGCGTCAGATTGAGCGCCCGCGCATGGCTCCAATCCGCTCTTTCGTCTTGTCGCGGCGCCGGATTCGGGCACAACATCCGCCCGATAATGACCGCCTTGCCCGCACCTGCCACAACCCCACGCCGCTCGCCGCTCAGCTGGCTCAATAACCAGCCCTATCTGCTGCTCAGCCTGACATCGCTGTTCTGGGCCGCCAACATCGTGCTGGCGCGGCATGTCGGCAGCCATGTGCCGCCGGTCACGCTGACCACGATCCGCTGGTTCGGCGTCTTCCTGATCCTGTTGCCGTTCGCCTGGCCGCATCTGAAGCTGGACTGGCCGAAGCTGCGCGGCGCCCTGCCGCTGATGCTGCTGCTGTCCGCGGTCGGCTTCGCCTTCAACAACGCGATCTCCTACTGGGCGATGCAGTATACCGAGGCGCTCAACGCGCTCTTGATCCAGTCGGCGGGGCCGCTGTTCGTGGCGCTGTGGTCACTGATCCTGTTCGGCGTGCGGCTGACGCCGGCGCAGCTGGCCGGCATCGCGATCTCGCTGGCCGGCGTGCTGACCATCATCCTGCGCGGCGACTTCTCCGCGCTCGCCGGCATCAGCTTCAACCGTGGCGACATCATGTTCGGCGCCTCGCTGGTGTCGTTCGGACTCTATTCGGCGCTGATCCCGCGGCGGCCGAAAATCCACCAGCTCTCGCTGATCTCGTTCACCACCTGCTGCGGTGCGCTGATGCTGCTGCCGGTGGCGGCCTGGGAGTTCGCCAACGGCGTGACGCTGAAGTTCGACTTGCTGACCGGCGCAACGCTCGCCTATGTGCTGATCTTCCCGTCCACGCTCGCCTATCTGTTCTTCAACCGCGGCGTCGCGCTGATCGGTCCGAACCGCGCCGCGCCGTTCTTCCATCTGGTGCCGGTGTTCGGCTCGGCGATGGCGATCCTGCTGCTCGGCGAGACGCTCGCGCCGTTCCATCTGATCGGCTACGCGCTGGTGCTCGCCGGCGTCATCATCGCCTCGCGGCAAGGATCGGCCAAGACGTCGGCGAAGCGCGAGGCCGTGAACCCATAAATCTGCCGGGCGGACAGCTTGCCAAAGTCTGCTATAGCACCGATAGCGACCAAATTCTGCAGCGCAGCTAAATGACGCGATGGGCCAATAGGCAACTTCGGTACATTTTGACGTACCGCCCAAAGGAACGACATCTCCGTGGACGCGTTTGAAGATGGGCGTCGTGGAGCTAAAACATGGATCGACAAGCCGAAGTCGAACACCTTGCGCAGTCCGACAGGCATATCGCGACCGCCGAGCAACACATCACGAAGCAACGACTTTTACTTGATAATTTGCGGGCGGAAGGTCACGACACCAAAGTTGCGGAGGAGATGCTCACGGGCTTTGAGCACAATCTAAAGACGCTGCGTGAGCATCGAGCGATAATTGTCAAAACGATTGAGCAGATCGACGAGGGGCTGGCTTGATCACCGGACGTTACGGTTCGGCCGAATCGGCTCCCTGTTTTCCCCATGCGGGAGCTGGCCAACTAACAAGGTTGCCTTGAAGCCCTTCCTCGGTCTCCTCGATGGCCCTAACGATAAGCTCGCGGTGTTCTTGCATTACCTGTAGATTGGCCTCGAATACCCGCAACGTTTCCTCCGCGAGCTTCGTGTCTTGGCCGCTGCATCGTAGGTTCTCGATCAAGGCCACTTGCTCCCTGATCACGCATTCAGCCTTTGCTACGTGTTTATTGGCAATAGATAGCTGTTGCCGCTCAAAAGAGCGCCGCTCCTGCGCCTTCCTTTTTCTATCGATAGCTGCTTGCATCCGAAAGCCGTGAGGCTGCTGAGGTAATGGTTTTTTGATCTCGCGCTGCTTGGTTTTTGGAATGTTTGGTCGAGGATTTTCCGAAAGCACTTTGCGGCCCAGCGCAATGGCTGCGCGTCCCGACGCCAGGTGACGAGCGTCGTGCTCTCTGTCGAGCGACGAGAGACGGAAAAAGCGGAAACCTGGCAACACCATCCCGGCGCTCCCTGTCGTAGGCGGAAGCGCGACCGGCCCCAGTCGGGGGGACGCGGAACCGCCGCCGACGACAAGGGCACTTTACTGGAATTAGGGCACTGAATACAGCGAAGCGGGCGGCAGTTCACTTGAGGCGCCTTCGCCGGAACGGCGCCCCCCCCCCCCGCGTTATCTGGCATGGCACAGGACCTTGAGACACTGTTCGCGCGTGCCGACGCCGCTATACAGCGTTCCAGACAGCTGGCGGAGGCTGTTTCTGCAGCGCATAAACGCCTGCTGGACCAAATATCCGCGCGACGACTATTGGGCTTCAGTCCCGCTGATCGGAAGGTGAGGTACCCGCAGGATTTTCCTGAAACGCGCCCTGCCTCTCAGCCGTTTCCAGCCCAAGCTGACGATAGCGGGACCTAGCGCTTTCGGCACGAACGATAGTAGCTCTCACCTCCCGGGCTACCCTTTGGGCCCGTATAAGGTGCTCTATCGCTTCTTCCTTGACGCGATAGCTATCCTCAATAGCGCGGTCGGCGCGCTTGAGCAGATCGTCCATCGCACGTAAAAGCCATGCGGAATGGATTGTTCCTATCGGCCCGGGGCGTTCCTAAAGTCCGTTGCGGGTCATCCGCGACCGGGTCGAGCCAGTAGCAAGTCCGGCCCAGTCCGCTGTGCCGCCGAAAGCGGAAGTCAATTCAGAGCATTAGCGACACGGCACGGGGCGTTGCCAGTTGATGGCGCTGCCCGAGACGTGATTCAAGCTCCGAAAACCGGAGCCTCGGAGCATGCGCGGCGAACTCAGCGACTACGAGTGGACCGCCATCAAACCGATGCCGAACAAGCCGCGCGGTGTTCGGCGTGCAAATGACCGTCGCGGGCATACGGCAAGTAAGACCGCCTCAGCTGGCGGCCTATTCTCATCCAGCGCACGATTAATTTCCTAGCAGTGGCACAAACTGCACTTCGGTCGCCAGTCATCCCGAGCTAGATTTCAACCCCACGCAGGGGTTGTATCATGACTAGTGAGCTACTTTATAGGGCGAGCATTGTAGCGTTGGGGCTGAGCCCCATCGCTCTGGTTGCCATCGTTCTATTTGTTTGAGATCGAGACCGCCCCAGTTTGATGGCCTCTTTCACTTTGCGCGTAACGCGCAACTTCACCGTAATCGACGGTGGGCGCTCTTGGGAGCGCTCCAAAGAAGCAGCCCCAGCGAGGCGACTGGCTGGGGCCGATTTCCCGTGGATTCGTCCATGCGCTGTGGGCAGGTAGTCAGCAATGGACGTTGCGGTAACCGGGATCCACGTCGGCCGTTCCTATCCAAAGAAATGGCCCCGGCGAGGGGGTACACGCTGAGGCCAAGGCGGTTGGATCAATCCATGAGATGACAGGTTCATCACATAAACAGGACGCCGACAACAGGACGCCGACGCCTACGATGAGCGCTACGAACGATATCGCCGCCAACGCCATAAAGGTGTACTCGACGCCATCGTAGTGACTGAGCCTGAACATGGCGCCCAGTCTGCGCCCGGTTCCGAGCCACCGCATTCGCATAGGCAAGTCAGCGAACTGCCTAACGGCAAAAGAAACGGCCCCAGCACCCTTGGAGGTGATGCTGAGGCCGCTCCTCATTCCATTGCTTGCCGAGCCGCCGCGTCGGTAATCGGGCTAGCCCCTCTGGGCCTGAAAAAATTGTCCTTAATGAAACCGCCTTGCCCAGTGCGGGAATGATCGAATCAAAGCGTGTGCCAGTCAATTAACTTGAGTGAATCAAAGGTAAACAAATCGTCCGGATGCTTAACGGTCGGGGTGTCCTGGTCCGCGCTGCGTGCTAGGACAGCACCATCTATCGAGAGAGCAAGAGCCCTCACCCGGATTGCACTGGACGATGCTTCGCATCGCCAGGCGCAATCCGACCTCTCCCCAACGGGATAGGTGAACCGAGAGCGCGCCAAGCCAATCCAACCAAACCCATCCCGCTCTAGCAGACGCCGAGGAGATGGCTAGCTGACCTTGCGCAAGCCGGCGGATTTGCGTGGCGAATATGGCTTTGCCGCCAGCGTGTCCGTGATGAAGTCGATAAACCGCCTCACCTTCGCCGGCACGTGGTTACGCGAGGCGTAATAGACGTAGAGCGGAAAACACTCGTCGGGCCAGTCCGGAAACAGCTCGATCAGCGCGCCGCTCCTCAGGTGATCGTCGAGGCCGAGATCGATCACCTGCGCGATGCCGAAGCCGGCCAGGCAAGCGCCGAGCTTGGTTCCTGAATCGGTTACGGTGAGCCGCCCGTTGACCGCGACCGGCACGACCTCGTTGCCGCGCCGAAACTCCCAATCGAAGGGACGCCCGGTCGCCGCATCGATTGCATGGATGCACTGATGGTCGCGGCTTGCCAGCTCGCGCGGATCAAGCGGCCGGCCGTGTCGTTCGAGATAGATCGGCGAGGCCACGGTGAGCACGCGCGCATCGAGCACGCGGCGCGCAATCAGCGCCGACGGCACCGGCTCGCCGAAACGCACCGCCAGATCAAAACCGTCGCTGACCAGATCCGCGATCCGGTCGCGGGTCTCGATACGCAGCTCCATGCCTGGATTCTGCAGCAGGAACTCGCTCAGCTTCGGCGACAGCACCATGCGGGAGAACAGCGGGTCGACATTGACCCGCAACCTGCCGCGGACCGCATCGCGCGATTTCGAGGTCTCCGCCGCCGCTTCGCCGATCCCGGCCAGATGCGCAGCAACCCGCTCGCACAGCGCGCGTCCTTCCTCGGTGAGCTCGACGGCGCGGCTCGTGCGGTGAACCAACCTGGCATCGAGGCGCGCCTCGAGCTTGGCGATCGCCTTGCTGACCCCGGATTGCGTCATGCCGAGCCGTTCGGCGGCCCGGCCAAAACTGCGCGCATCCGCCAGCGCCGCGAGGACCACCAGGCCGCCAACCAGCCGACCGTCAACTTCGTCCATGCCGATGCCCTTCAGTCATCCAAGAGATGACCGCCCAGTCGTAGCACTCCGCCGCCATATCGGCCACTGTCGGCGCAGATCACCGGTTCGATCCGGTGCGGTCACCGCCACATCAACCGCCAAGGAGATTTTGCAATGAGCGACATCCAGGCCATCGCATCCGCGATCGATGGATATTTCAACCTGATGTACGACGTCGACGATAGCCGGTTCCGCGACGTCTTCTCCGATGCCTGCATCGTGCACGGCATCCGGGACGGCAGGCACACGGTGCGGTCGGCCGCCGAATTCCGCGACTTCATCCGCAGCCGTCCCTCGCCGGCGTCGATGAAATCGCCGCGCGAGGAGGCCATCATCAGCATCGACCAGACCGCGTCCGACCTGGCCATCGCCAAGGTGCGCGTCAGGGCCGGCCAAACCGGCTTCATCGATCATCTGGTGTTTCATCGGATCGACGGCCGGTGGCTCATCACCACCAAGGCGTTTCACGTCGCGCAGGTCTTTCCGGCGGGATCGTAACGCACTCACGGCCGACTTTCGGAATATTAGAAATATGACACTGATTTGCCCGACGTGTCAAGCTGCCTGGTCGAGCGCCGGCCGCCACCGGCTCCTTTGCATGGGGTTGTTTTCGATATTTTTGGCAGCGCGCCCCTGCGAGGCCCGGGAGTAGCCATGCGGCGAAAGGCTGCTCCCGGCACGGCTTCCGCGGCCATGGCGGCCGGGTTAGCTTCGGCCGCAATGGGCCTGTTCAGGGCCTGCGCGGGGGGACGACGACATGATCATGGGATTGAGACGATACTGCTGCCTGGCGGCCGCAGCCACCGCCGCGCTTGCGGCGATATCCGGGGCGGCACTTGCCCAGACCTATCCCACCCGCAACATCACGCTGGTGCTGCCGTTTGCCGCCGGCAGCGGCACCGACACCACGACGCGGCTGATCTCCAAGGAGCTCGGCGTTGCGCTCGGCGTCGGCATGGTGATCGACAACCGGGCCGGCGCCAACGGCTCGATCGCGGCGAACTATGTCGCCCGCTCCGCCCCCGACGGCTACACGCTGTTCGTCACCACGAACACGACGCACTCGGCCAATCCGTATCTGCTCAAGACCATGAACTACGATCCGATCAAGGATTTCACGCCGATCGCGCGCACCGGCGACCTGCCCTTCATGCTGGTGATCCATCCGGACATCCCGGCGAACTCGGTCGCCGAGCTGATCGCGCTCGCCAAGAAGGAGCCGGGCAAGTACAGCTACGCCAGTGGCTCGTCATCGGCGAGCGTCTCCGGCGCGACCTTCGCGCGCCTCGCCGGCATCGACCTGCTGCATGTGCCCTACAAGAGCTCACCGCCGGCACTGACCGACGTCATCGCCGGCCGCATCTCGATGATGTTCATCGACGTGCCGACCGGGCTGCCGCACGTCAACGCCAAGGTGCTGAAGCCGCTCGCCGTCACCACCAAACGGAAGTCGGCACTGCTGCCGGACCTGCCGACGATGGACGACACCGTGAAGGGCTTCGATATCACCTCCTGGCAGGGCTATCTCGGCCCCGCCAACATGCCGAAGGACGTCGTGGTCAGGCTGAATGCGGAGATCCGCAAGATCGTCGAGCGGCCGGACATCAAGAGCCAGCTCGCCGAGCGCGGCATGGAGGCATTCTCCGGCACGCCCGAGGAGTTTGAGGCATTCCTCAAGGAGCAGCTCGTGCTGTGGGAGAAGCTGATCGCCGACGCCGGAATCGAGAAGCAGTAGGCCCCGGTCGTTGCGAGCGAAGCGACGCGACGAAGTCTGCCAACTCCGTCATCCTGAGGAGGCCGCAACGCGGCCGTCTCGAAGGATCGACGGCCCCACTGGTGGCCGTGCATCCTTCGAGACGCGCGCAAGAGCGCGCTCCTCAGGATGACGGGGGATGCGGAATCGTAGGGTGGCGTAGCGTCGCTACCCCACCCTACGCGGCTCGCTTACGCCGCGCGCACCTTTTGCAGGAACTCGTCGACCGCGTTGCGCAGCATGCCCGATTGCGTGTCGAGCTCGCGGGCATTCGACAGCACGTCGCCGGCCGCGGTGCCGGTGGCGGCGGCCGCTGACGTGACGCCGCCGATATGGGCGGAGATCTCGCTCGAGCCGGCCGCGACCTGCTGGATGTTGCGCGCGATCTCGCGCGTCGCATCGCCCTGCTGGTCGATCGCGGTCGAGATCGAGGCGGTGATCTCGCTCATCTGCGCGATCGTCGCTGTGATGCCGCCGATCGAGGTCACCGCCTCGCCGGTGGACGCCTGCATCGCGGCGACCTGCGCCGAGATCTCCTCGGTCGCCTTCGCGGTCTGGTTGGCCAGCGCCTTCACTTCGGAGGCGACCACCGCGAAACCGCGGCCGGATTCGCCGGCGCGTGCCGCCTCGATGGTGGCGTTGAGCGCGAGCAGGTTGGTTTGGGCTGCGATCGAGTGAATCAGCTTGACCACCTCGCCGATCTTCTCGGCGCCGGTGGAGAGCGCCTGCACGGTCGCGTTGGTGCGCTCGGCATCGGCCACCGCCTGGCTCGCGACCTCGCTGGAGCGCGCCACCTGGCGGGAGATCTCCGCAACCGAGCTGGAGAGCTCCTCGGCGGCAGCGGCGACGGTGCCGACATTGTTGGAGGCGCTGTCGGACGCAGCGCCGACGGTCGCGGCCCGCGCGCTGGCGTCGCTTGCGGTCGCGGTCATCGACTGCGCCGTGGTCTGCATGCCGGCGGCGGCGGAGGCCACCGTGCGGACGATGCCGTTCACGCTGCGCTCGAAATCGTTGGCGATATTCTCCATCGCACCACGGCGCTCGGCCTCCGCGCGTGCTTTGGTCTCGGCCTCGGCCTGTTCCAGGCCGCGGATGCGAACCGCGTTGTCCTTGAAGACCTGAACCGTGGCCGCCATTCCGCCGACCTCGTCACCGCGGCCGACGCCGGGGATGTCACCGTCGAGCTTGCCGTCGGCGATGTCGCGCATGCGAGCGCCGAGGAGGTTGAGCGGACGGGAGATGCTGCGGCCGATCAGCCAGGCGACCGAGCCGGAAACGATGCCGATGCCGAGGATCGCGAGGCCGAGCAGCCAGGCAATCGGCCGCATCTTGGCATCGATATCGTCGAGATAGGCGCCGGTGCCGAGATACATATCGAAGCCGGGGACCGCGACGGCGTAGCCGAGCTTGCGGATCGGCGTCTCCTGGCCGGGCTTCACATAATCATAGAACAGCAGGATCTCGCCCTTGGCCTTCACGCCGTCCATCAGTTCCTGCGAGAGCTTGCGACCATTGGTCACGATGTCCATGCGATTGGTTCCGACCTGCTTCGGATCGGGCGCCAGCACCGTGATGCCGCTGTAGTCGGTGCCGAACAGATAGCCGGCGCCGTTGTCGTAGGTCAGGGTGTTGGCGCGCTTGCCGAACTCGGCCAGTGCCGCTTCCTTGGTCAGCTTGCCGGCGTCGACATCCTTCTTCAGGCCCGCCGCCATGTTCTTCGCCATCTCGACGATGGCCTTGGCCTGGTCGATGCGCGCATTCATCATCTCCCGCTGCATCAGGTGACCGGCGAGGATGCCGGCCGTGCACAGGCCAAGGAGGGTCACCCCCACCAGAATGCCGAGCTTGGGGGTGATCTTCAGATTTGACAGCTTCACGGGGGTCTCCAGAAGAGGCGGGGAACGCGACGCGATTGGCGGATTGATTCCGCGCACCGTAATGTGAGACCCTTTACCTGATGGTTACGGAGGTTCCCCGTAGAAGCCCGGAGAATCAGGCCGCGGACCAACCGGCAATTGTGGAGAGAACAGCGCGGCTCGCGTACAAGCATGGGAAGGCGGCGACCCAGCCGCGCTCCAAGAAGCAAGAAGAATCAAGATCAAGAAGCAAACCAGCAAGAAGCAAGAACAGCAGACTCACATCGGGAGCAGACAATGTCGAAATTCAGGGTGGTCACGCCGAAGGGCGCGAGCTTCACGGTCGCCGGCGGCGGCTACGATTATGAGCGCGAGGCGCTCGATCCGATCGGCGCCGAGATCGTCGAGGCGCCGGCCAACGAGGCCGAATTCATCGCGGCGGCACGCACCGCGGACGCGATCTACGCCAAGGGCATGCCGATCACCAAGGCGGTCATCGACGCGCTCGAGAACTGCAAGGTGATCACGCTCGGCAGCGTCGGCGTCGACTCGGTCGACGTCAAGGCCGCGACCGCCCGCGGCATTCCTGTCACCAACATCCCCGACACCTTCATCGAGGAGGTCGCCGATCACGCCATGATGCTGCTGCTCGCCGGCTTCCGCCGCCTGATCGAGCAGGACAAGATGGTGCGCACCGGCCGCTGGGCCGAGGGCCGCCCGGCGCTTTTGAAGATTCCGCGGCTGATGGGCCAGACGCTCGGCTTCATCTCGTTCGGCCGGGTCGCTCGCGCTGTGGCCAAGCGCGCCGCGCCGTTCGGCCTCAGGATGGTGGCTTACGATCCCTTCATCCAGGAAACCCTGATGTACGACCACGGCGTGATCCCCTCGACGCTGTCGGAGGTGCTGTCTCAGTCGGATTTCGTCTCGATGCACGCCCCGGCGCGGCCCGAAGTGCACCACATGCTGACCGAGAAGCATTTTCGCCAGATGAAAAAGTCGGCGATCTTCATCAACACCGGCCGCGGCGCCACGGTCGACGAGGAATCGCTGATCAAGGCGCTGCAGGAGGGCTGGATCGCCCACGCCGCGCTCGACGTGCTGGAAAAGGAGCCGCCGTCGCACAACAATCCGATGCTCGGGATGGACAATGTTACCTTGACCGCCCATGTCGCGTCGGCGTCGGCACGTTTTGACGAGGCGCGCAAGCGCCGGGTGGGCTACGAATTGTCACTAGTGCTGCAAGGCATGTGGCCGGTAAGCTGCGTCAACCCGTCGGTGCTGCAAAACACCGCGTTGCGCCGCTGGCAGCCCGTCAGCATGGATCGCGGTCCGAACAGCTAGGGCGGGAATGCGTTTTTCGTGCGGGGCCCGTCTCTTGCGGGCCCTTTGCGCGGCAGGCGCCGAGACCAAGACACCTTCACCGGCGGCCAAACGCCGGGAAGGAAAAAACAACGAAACAATAAGAACGGGAGTGCGAACGACATGAAGTACGAGATCACGCGTCGCGACGCGCTGGTGCTGGGGGCTTCCGCGGCGGCGCTGGCGGTTACCGGCGCTTCGGCGCAGGAGGCGTCGAAGGTGAAGGCAGCCGACGTGGCGGCGCCGTCGCTGCCGATCGAAAAGGACGCCACCTTACGCATGCTGCGGCCGGTGCGCTTCGTCCAGGCCGACGAGGACGTGTTCCGCGCCAATGCCAAGAAATTCACCGACAAGACCGGCGTCGACATCAAGGTCGACTTCGTCGGCTGGGAGGACATCAACCAGCAGACCGCCGTGACCTCGAACTCCGGCGCCGGCCCCGACATCATCATCGGCTTCGGCGACGCGCCGCACATCTATATCGACAAGCTGATCGAGCTGACCGATGTCGCCGACTATCTCGACAAGCGCTATGGCGGATGGCTCACGCTGGCGCGCCGATACGGCATGCGCTCGAAGTCGAAGAGCTGGGTCGGCCTGCCGTTCGGCGCCTCGGGCGGCCCGCTGGTCTACCGCAAGTCGCTGGTCAACGCCGCCGGCTTCGACAAGGTGCCGGAGGACCACGCCGGCTTCCTCGAACTCTGCAAGAAGCTGAAGGCGGCCGGCAAGCCCGCGGGCTTCGCACTCGGCAACGCGGTCGGCGACGGCAACGGCTTCGCCAACTGGCTGTTGTGGTCGCACAACGCCGCGCTGCTCGATGAGGAAGGCAACATCATCATCAACAGCAAGGAGACGATCGCGGCGCTGAAATATCTGAAGGAACTCTATCCGACCTTCATCGCCGGCACCCCGTCCTGGAACGACGTCTCCAACAACCGCGCTTACTCGTCGCAGGAGATCGGCCTGACCGCAAACGGCGTCTCGCTGTATTTCTCGCTGAAGAACGATCCCGCGACCAAGGCGATCGCCGACGACACCGCGCATCAGTTCCTGATCAAGGGGTTGGCTCCCACCTCTCCGATGTCCGGCCTGACCTTGAACGCAATGGTGTTCAAGCACAGCAAGTATCCCAACGCCGCGAAGGCGTTCTTGCAGTTCATGCTCGAGCACGAACAGTACGAGCCGTGGCTCAACGCCAACTCCGGCTACTGGTCGCAGCCGCTGGCGGCCTATGCCGACGCCGCGGTGTGGTCGAGCGACCCCAAGGTCGCGATCTTCAAGGACACGATGCGGAGCCCCTACTACAACGGCTACAAGGGGCCGATCTCGACCGCGACCGGCGCCGTCAACGCCGACTATGTGCTGGTGCAGATGTGCGCCTCGGTCGCGACCGATGCCGCAACGCCCGAAGCCGCAGCCGCCGAAGCCGAACAGCGCGCCAAGCGGTACTTCCGGCGGCAGGGCCGGTAAGATCGACCTCAAGCCGCTGTCATTCCGGGGCGATGCGTAGCGTCGAATCCGGAATCTCGAGATTCCGGGTCTGGTGCTAACGCACCATCCCGGAATGCCCCTGGAAGTCGGACCGAGACAAGAACCTGATGTCTGTCACCACCCTCCCCTCACGCAGCGCGGCGCTGCACCAGCCGGGCTGGCTCGCGCGCCTGTTCGACTACAAGCCGTTCCTGATCGTGATGTGCCTTGCGCCCGCGATCGGCCTGCTGCTGGTGTTCCTCACCTATCCGCTGGGCCTCGGCATCTGGCTTGCCTTCACCGACACCACGATCGGCCAGCGCGGCATCTACATCGGACTTGAGAACTTCCAGTATCTGCTCAAGGATCCGTTGTGGTGGAACGCGGTGTTCTATTCGATCTTCTACACCGCGATCGCAACTTTCGGAAAGTTCGCGCTCGGCTTCTGGCTGGCGCTGCTGCTCAACAACCATTTCCCGTTCAAGAGCCTGATCCGCGCCATCGTGCTGCTGCCGTGGATCGTGCCGACGGTGCTCTCCGCGCTGGCGTTCTGGTGGATCTACGATCCGCAGTTCTCGATCATCTCCTATCTCCTGGTCGACGTGCTGCACTGGCGCGACAGCAATGTCGACTTCCTCGGCTCGCCCTGGCCGGCGCGGTTCTCGCTGATCGCCGCCAATATCTGGCGCGGCATCCCGTTCGTCGCGATCTCGCTGCTGGCGGGGCTGCAGACCATCTCGCCCTCGCTCTACGAGGCGGCGATGCTCGACGGCGCCACCTCCTGGCAGCGCTTCCGCTACATCACCTTCCCGATGATGATGCCGATCCTGGCGATCGTGATGACGTTCTCGATCATCTTCACCTTCACCGACTTCCAGCTGGTCTACGCCATCACCCGCGGCGGCCCGGTCAACTCGACCCATCTGCTCGCGACACTGGCGTTCCAGCGCGGCATCGCCGGCGGCGAACTCGGCGAGGGTGCCGCGATCGCCGTCTCGATGATCCCGTTCCTGGTGTTCGCAACATTGTTCAGCTACTTCGGCCTCGCGCGCCGCAAATGGCAGCAGGGAGAAGCCAATGACTGACGTTGCAGCCCAATCCTCCAACGTCGCCAGCGCCACGCCCGATACGATGGCGTGGGACTCCCGCGCCCGGCGCGTGGTGATGATCTATCTGCCGCTCGCCTGCTTCATCCTGATCCTGCTGTTTCCGTTCTACTGGATGGCGGTCACCTCGTTCAAACCGAACGCCGAGCTGCTGAACTACAAGGAGCACAATCCGTTCTGGATCACCTCGCCGACGCTCGCGCATATCAAGCATCTGTTGTTCGACACGGCCTATCCGCGCTGGCTGAAGACCACCATGCTGGTCGCGATCGGCTCGACCTTCCTGTCGCTGTTCGCCTCGACGCTCGCCGCCTACGCGATCGAGCGGCTGCGCTTCCGCGGCAGTCCCTATGTCGGCCTCGGCATCTACCTCGCCTATCTGGTGCCGCCGTCGATCCTGTTCATTCCGCTCGCCACCGTGATCGTGCAGTTCGGCCTGTTCGACTCGCCGCTGGCGCTGATCCTGGTCTATCCGACCTTCCTGGTGCCGTTCTGCACCTGGCTGTTGATCGGCTATTTCAAGTCGATCCCCTACGAGCTCGAGGAATGCGCGCTGGTCGACGGTGCGACGCGGTTGCAGATCCTGTGGCGGATCACGCTGCCGCTCGCGGTGCCCGGCCTGATCTCGGCCGGCATCTTCTCCTTCACGCTGTCCTGGAACGAGTTCATCTACGCGCTCGCCTTCATCCAGAGCGGCGCCAACAAGACGGTGCCGGTCGCGATCCTGACCGAGCTCGTCACCGGCGACGTCTACCAGTGGGGCGCGCTGATGGCCGGCTCGCTGCTCGGCTCGCTGCCGGTCGCGCTGTTCTACTCGCTGTTCGTCGACTACTACGTGTCGTCGCTGACGGGGGCGGTGAAGGAGTAACTGGGCACAGGTACGCGCAATTCGCTCTATCTCCGTCATCCTGAGGTGCGAGCTTTTTCGGCGACCCTCGAAGGATGCACGGCCCCGCCGGTGGCCGATTCATCCTTCGAGGCTCGCTCCGCTCGCACCTCAGGATGACGGGGAAGGAAGCGCGGCCTGGATCAACAAGAATCTGACACTACCGCAGCACAAACGCGACCGGCACGGAAAAACCCATCGAGCCTTGCGTGATCTCGGACGGAAACGCCGGAAACGGCTGGGCCTGGCGCACCATCGCCAGCGCGCGCGCGTCGAAGGTCGGATTGCCGGAGGAGCCGCCGAGATGGCTCGACAGCACCTGCCCGCCGCGGCCGAGCGTGAACACCAGGCGGACCACCCCGCGCTGGCCGTTGCCGCCTGCGGGATAGGAATGGAAGCGCAACAGATGCGCGCGGACGCGGGCGTTATAAGCGGCGATCGCTGACGCGGCCGCGCCGGCACTGATCGCGGACGCAGCCGGCGCCTGCCGTTCGGCGCGGCTTGGTGCGATGGTGCGCGGTGCCGGGGTTGCCTCGGACGGCTGCTTTGCTTCCCGACGAACCACTTTCGGCTTGACCGGTTCGACCTTCGTCTCCGGAACGACTTTCGCGGGCTCGGGTTTCGGCGGCGTGATCTGCTGCTTCTGTTCCGGCGGCGCGACGACGTCGGGCTTCTCCTGCATCGGCGTCGGCGCGATCTCCTGCGGCACTGGCTGCGCGGCGGCAGGCTCCGGCGGCGACGCGTCGGCCTCCTGCATCGCCGGCCCCGGCGGCAGCTCGGTCTCCGAAATCTCCGGCGCCGAGGTGATCGGCGTCAGATCGACCAGCACCGCCGGCACCGCAACGCCGGGCGGCGGCGCCGGGACCCAGCTCGTGCCAACCGCGAGCACTGCCGCATGCGCCGCCAGGATCGCAGCCACCGACAGGCCCCAGCGCCGCAGCCAGATCTCGTCGCCCGCATCATGAAGCGCGTACGCATTCATGGATCAGCTACGCCCGTCGAGGCCAACCAGCGCAATCTTGAGATAGCCGGCGTTGCGCAGCAGGTTCATCACCTCCATCAGATCGCCATAGCTGACCGCCTTGTCGGCGCGCAGGAAGATGCGCTCGTCCTTCCTGCCTTGTGTGGCGCCATCGAGCGTCGACGTCAGCGTCTCGCGCGCGATCACGTCCTCGCCGACCGCGACGGAGAGATCGGACTTCACGGTGACGAACACCGGCTTGTCCGGCCGCGGCTGCGGCTCGGCGGTCGAGGCCGGCAGATCGACGCCGAGATCGACGGTCGCGAGCGGCGCCGCCACCATGAAGATGATCAGCAGCACCAACATCACGTCGATGAACGGGGTGACGTTGATCTCATGCGCCTCGACCAGATCGTCGTCGCCACGACGCCGGCCGCCGAATGCGCCGCCAGTGCCAAGCTTCGCGCCCATCGCCTACTCCGCAGCGCGTGCCAGCCGGAACAGGCTGCGATCGCCCTCGCGGCTGACCAGCAGCATCACCATGGCGGAGGCGTCGCCGAGCAATGCGCGGTAGGACGCGATCGAACGGGTCAGGTGATTGTAGATCACGACCGCCGGGATCGCGGCGACCAGGCCGAGCGCGGTCGCAAGCAGCGCCTCGGCGATGCCGGGCGCGACCACCGCGAGATTGGTGGTGTGGGCCTCGGAGATGCCGATGAAGGCGTTCATGATGCCCCATACCGTGCCGAACAGGCCGACGAACGGCGCGGTGGCGCCGATCGTCGCCAATACGCCGGTGCCGCGCGCGATCTGCCGCGACATCGCCGCCTCGACCCGCTCCAGCCGCAGCGCGGTGCGCTCCTTGAAGCCGTCGTCGAACATCCCGCCGGACAGCGCAGCCTCGCGCGAGGCCGATTGCACGATCTGCGCTACCGCATCGCTGCCGTCGCGGCTCGCCTGCTCGACCTCGGCAAGCTGGGTGTCGCGCTCAAGGAGGCCGATCCGCTGCCGGGCGAGCGCGGTCTTGCGGCGGATCTCGACGGTCTTGGCGAGCCAGACCGTCCAGGTGACGAGCGAGGCGAAGGCGAGCCCAACCATCACCGCCTTCACGACGATGTCGGCGCTTTCGAACATGCCCCAGGGCGAGAGGTTGCGCGGCAGCAGTGCGGCGTCGGATGCGGCAAGGCTACTGCTTGGGAGAGATGCAGTCACGACCGCAATCAACTGGACGACGATTGATAGCTGGCTACTTCTGCCAAACGTGCGAATTAGCATACTCACCTCCAACCGCATCTCACCTCGCCCCGCCTGCGGGGAGAGGTCGGATCGCATCGCAAGTTGCGAGCCGGGTGAGGGGGACTCTCCACGAGCACGGTGCCCGGAGGGTCCCCTCACCCCGACCCTCTCCCCGCAAGCGGGAGAGGGAGAAGAAATCTTCAGCCCGCGTTCGGTGCGAGGCGGTCCGCCAGCGCATGAAAGCGCACCAGCTGATCGCTACGCAGCGCGCGCGTCTCGTCGCGGCCGACGAACACCTTGAACATGATGCCGCCGTCGCGATTGATGAAGGCGATGAACGCCGACACCTTGCCCATGAAAGGCCGCTCGACGAACGCGATCGCCGCGCAGCGATCGTGCCTCAGATGGCCGTGCAAGCCCTTCGGCTGCATCAGGTTGAAATAGCCGCGACCGACCGCGCCGTTCGGAATGGCGCCGGTGAACTCGAAGATCGCGTCATCGGTATGCACGATCAGCGTCACCTCGCCCCACTCCGCGATGTCCTGCATCGCGGCGGCAAATTCACCGGCGCCGATCCGCACCATGCTCTCGGGGAGCGCCTCGAGCACCGCGCGCGGCGTCACCTTGCGCTCGCGCGCGACGTCCTCGATGACCGTGCCGGGATTGTCGGCCATATAGGCCTTCAATCCCGCAAGCTCCGCGTTCTGCACGGCCGTCTCCGTCATGCCGGGCTCTTCGCGCGCTCGGTGATCAGCACCTCAAAACCCTCGAATTTGGGATGGCCGAGATAGAGGCTGCCGCCGGTCTCGTTGCCGGCGCGCGAATGGGCGCGGCGGAACGCATCGGATTTCGTCCAGTCCTCGAACGCCGCCTTGCTGGCCCAGACGGTATGGGTCGCATAGAGCGTGTGGTCCTCGGCCTCGGGTCCCTTCACCAGATGAAATTCGATGAAGCCCGGCAGATCGCCGAGATAGGATTCGCGCGTCTTCCAGACCGTCTCGAACGCCTGCTCCTTGCCCTTGATCACCTGGAACCGGTTCATTGCGATGAACATGAAAACTCTCTCCTGTTTGACGGCGGATGCCCGGATCCTGCCGGTTGATCTCGTTAATAACATGAACGCGCCAAGGAATACGCCAAGGCCGCGCTGGGGGCACCAGCGCGGCCGGAGCAACCTGGATGGAATGATCGGCGTCTCGCGTTACGCTCCACCTAGGTGAATCCTGAGTCCGGCCTTGTAAACGGTGCCCGGACCGGGGCTCGAGAACAGCACGTCGTTCTGCGTCGTGCCGTCGGTCGAGGAGCCCGGGATCGCATAAGGCCGGTAGTACTGGTTCAAGAGGTTGTCGACCGATGCCGTGAAGGTGATGTCCTTGGTGGCGTTCCAGGTCAGATAGAGGTTGACGAGCTCGTAGCCGGTCGAGGGCAGATAGCCCGCCGGCAGGTCGTTGTTGGCGCCGAACGAGGACCATTGCGCGGCAACGATCAGCGAACGGTCGAGCAGGCGGACGCCGCCCGTCGTCGTCACCTTGCGCGGCGTGATGGTGGCGAGCCCGACATTGGTCTGGGTGTTCCGGCCGCGCATCAGATGGCCGGCGACGCCGACGAACCAGTCGCCTGCATCATACATCGTCTCGAGCTCGAAGCCCTCGATGCGGGCGTGGGCGATGTTCTGGTACTGGTAGAACTGGCTGAACCGCCCGAACGGCGTCAGGGTCGGCGCCGAGGCGACGAGGTCGATATAGCCGTCGACGTCGTTACGGAACACGTTGACCTTGCCGCGGAACGAGTCGCTCGCGGTGAAGATGCCGTCATATTTCAGGTTGATGCCGGCTTCCTTGTTCTTGCCGACCTCCGGCCGCAGCGCTGCATTGGGCAGGAAGCAGAACAGGCCGCTGGTGCCGTCAGGGCAGTTGAACAGCGCCGGCCCGCCGCCGGTGGCGTGGCCGCCCGCGATCAGCGTCTCGGTGATGGACGGCGCGCGATAGCCTTCGGCATAGCTCGCATAGGGCGTGAAGCCGGCAACCGGCGTGACGCCGAGCGTGATCTTCGGCGACAGCCGGTCGCCGCTGGTCGTGGTGTTGATCGAATTGAGTTCGTAATGGTCGTAGCGGACAGCGCTGATCAGCTCGAGCCAGGTCGAATAGTTCTGCTTCAGCTGCACGAAGCCGCCGGACACGGTGCGCTGGCCGCCCGGCGTCGTGATGTTGGAATTGCCGCGCGAATCGAACGTCTCGACATCGTCGCGGAAGGCGTCGAAACCGTAGGTCACGGCGTTGCGCCAGTCGCCGAAATTGAAGCGCGAGGTGTTGTTGACGTCGACACCAACCGTATCCAGCAAATAGCCGCGCTTGTCGCCGACGCAGCCGGAGATGTTGTTGCCGGGATTGGCGAGCGTGCAGACCCCGCCGCCGGTGGTGATGCGGTTGCTGTAGGTCTTGACCTGGTCGTTGTCGGTGCGGTTGCCGTAGACCGAGATATTCCAGTCGAACAGCATGTCGTCGGGCTTGGAATATCGCCAGCTCAAGGTGCCCGTGTAGTTCTTGGCGTCGGAGGCATAGACCGAGGAGCCCGCGATCGCGGCGAGCGGTGCCGCCGCCGTGGTCGGGCCGCGGTTCGGCTGACCGATATTGTATTGGTAGTCCTGGAAGATGCCGCCGATCTTGAACTCGTGGCCTTCGGCCGGGCGGAACGTCACCTTCATCAGGCCGGCCGCGATATCGTTGCCGGTGTTACCGATCTCGGTGCCCGCGCCGTCCTTGTAATTGCCCTGGGTGCGATAAACCGCGCCGCCGAACACATCGACATTCGGATCGACGCGTACACCGCCGAACACGGAGCCCATGCCGCGGTCCTTGTTGGTGCCGTAGGACCCCGACATGTCGACACCCCAGCGCTCACCGGGACGCACTACGTCGTCGATGTCCTTGGTGCGGAATGAGACCACGCCGCCGATCGCGCCGGAGCCGTAGATGTTCGCGGTCGGGCCGCGCACCACGTCGACGCCGCCGATCAATTCGGGATCGAGGAAGAACGAGCCGTTGGCGTTGTGGCCGGTGCGCTGATAGTTCTGCCGCGCGCCGTCAACGACAACAGCGACACGGCCGAAATCCTGCAAGCCGCGGATGTTGATGACGGTTGCCGGATCGTCGCCGCGCTCCTGAACCGAGACGCCGGGCACGTTATAGAAAATATCGGAGAGCCGGTTCGGCTGCAGGCCCTGGATCTTCTCCAGCGTGACGGAGCTGACCGGCGCCAGCGCATCGATCGCGCGCTCCTCGGTCTTGGAGGCCACCGCCGTGATGGTGTCGAGCGATTGCACCGGCACCGCGCCGATCTGCGCGCGCGCATTCATCGCCGCCGACGCCGCCTGAGCTTCGGCCGCCGGCTTCGGCTTCCGCTTGGCCTGCTTCAGCCGCTCGGTAGAAGGATGCGCAGCCGACGGATCGGCGGTCTGCGCGAAACCGCGTTCCGGCAGTGCTGCCGCAAATGAAAACACCGACGCGCCCAAAATCAGGGCGCGCGAAACCCTAGCCCCATCAGCCATTCTAGCCCCAGCCTGATCATCGCTTTTCTGGTTTGGCTGGCGTGCGCTCCGACGAGCGGCTTGCTGGCTACATCGCGATGCAAGTCACCCGCCTGCATCGCGTGAGGATTGGTTACGAGCCGGCAACAAAACGGTCAAGAATGCGGCAGCGCTGTTTATATCGATTGTAAAGTGCCGCCGTTGGAATGCGCCTTCGTCCGCTTATACAAGCAAACACCATTTGAAAATTTTCGCAGGCGCAGCACCACAATATGTCCGCAGCTTCCGAAGACAATATCGACGCAGCCGGAAAGCAGACCGAGCCTGCATCCGGCGCGGCCAAAACGCTGATCATGCGCGGTAATCGTCTCGACAGCCGCGACCTGTTCGCTGCGGAGCGCGAGATCATCATCACGCACGGCGAAGAACATTACCGGTTGCGGCTGACCTCGCAGAACAAGCTGATCCTGACCAAGTGACGGCCCCGATGACAATTTGTCGCACGCTCGCTTTGCTCGCCTTCTCCTGCCTGCTGCCGATCGAAGCCGTGACGGCCGAGGGCATCACCGTGCATGACGCGCGCGACCGCGACGTCGTGATCGACAATCCGTCGCGGATCGTCTCGATCGGCGGCGCGATCACCGAGATCCTCTACGCCCTCGGCTTCGAGGACCGCATCGCCGGCGTCGATGCGACCAGCCTCTACCCGCCGGCTGCGCTGCGCGAGAAGCCCGACGTCGGCTACATGCGTCAGCTGTCGCCGGAGGGCGTGCTTGGCCTGCACCCGTCGCTGGTGCTCGCGGTGCAGGGCTCAGGGCCGAAGGAGACCATGGACGTGCTCGAGGCGGCCAAGGTGCCGCTGGTGCTGGTGCCGGAGACGTTCTCGGAGGCCGGGCTGGTCGAGAAGATCAGACTGGTGGGCCACGCCATGGGCGCCGATCCGCGCGCCGCCTGCCTGACCACGGCGGTGGAGAGCGATCTCGCGCAACTGCGCGCGCTGCGTGCCAAGGTAACGAAGCCGGTGCGCGTGATGTTCGTGATGTCGCTGTTGAACGGCCGGGCGATGGCGGCGGGCCACAAGACCGCGGCGGACGAGATCATCCGGCTTGCCGGCGGCGTCAACGCCATCGATGGTTACGACGGCTACAAGCCGGTCAATGACGAGGCCATCGTGGCGGCGAAACCGGATGTCGTGCTGTCGATCGATCGCGGCAAGGATTCGCTGACGTCGGATGCCGTGTTCGCGCATCCGGCCTTCGCGCTGACGCCGGTCGCGGCCAACAAGGCCTTCATCTCGATGGAAGGCCTTTATCTGCTCGGCTTCGGACCGCGCACCGCGGCCGCGGCACGCGACCTCTCGGTCAAGCTTTATCCGGCGCTGGCGCCGGAGGCCGACTACTTCAAGCCGGCAGCGCTGACCGCGAATTGCCGGCAATGAGCGTGCTGGCCGAACGCCGCCGGCGTGCGAAACGACGGCGCGCCGGCATGTCGCTGCGGCCGGCCGCGACACTCACCCTGCTCTGCCTGCTTGCGGCGCTCGCAGGCACCGCCCTCGTCGCCCTGACGGTCGGGGCTGCCGGCATTCCAATGGCTCGGCTTCCGGCGGCGCTTGGGCTTTGGGCTGATCGTGTCGCCAACCCGCTGCTCGCACGCGACCAGCTCGTGGTGTGGTCGATCCGCATCCCGCGGATCGCGGCGGCGGCGATGGTCGGCGGCCTCCTTGCCGTATCAGGCTCGATCATGCAGGGCCTGTTCCGCAATCCCCTTGCCGACCCCGCGCTGGTCGGCGTCTCCTCCGGCGGCGCGTTTGCCGCGGCGGCCGCGATCGTGTTCACCGACAGCCATCTCGGCGAAAGCCTGCGCTTCCTGCAACACCAGCTGCTGCCGATCGCGGCCTTTGCCGGCTCGCTGATCACGACCGTCGTGCTTTACGGCATCGCCAGCCGCGGCGGCCGGACATCGATCGCGATCTTCCTGCTGGCCGGGCTTGCGATCGCCGCGATCGCCAATGCCGGCATCGGCCTTCTGGTGTTCGTCGCCGACGATCGCCAGCTTCGCGACATCACCTTCTGGCTGCTCGGCTCGCTCAGCGGTGCGACCTGGAGCAAGCTCACGGCGCTGGCGCCGGTGCTGGCGGTCGCGCTGGTCGCCTGCCTCTCGATCTCGCGCGGGCTCGACGTGCTGGTGCTCGGCGAGGCGGAGGCGTTCCACAGCGGCGTCGACGTCGAACGGCTGAAGCGGATCTCGATCGTGCTGGTGTCGGCGATGACCGGGGTCGCGGTCTCGGTCTGCGGCGTGGTCGGTTTCGTCGGCATCGTGGTGCCGCATCTGTTGCGGCTGGTGATCGGGCCCGCGCATCGGCTGCTGCTGCCGGCCTCCGCGCTGCTCGGCGCCATCCTCCTGGTCGGCGCCGACACCGTGGCGCGCACCATCGTGGCACCCGCGGAAATGCCGATCGGCATCCTGACGGCAGCGATCGGCGCGCCGTTCTTCCTCGCTATGCTGCTGCGGCAGCGCGGGCTGGTGTCGCTATGACGGCCCTGCTCGAAGCACAGTCGGTATCGATGACGGTCGGCGGCGCGACGCTGGTCGATGCGGTGTCGCTGCAGATCGGTGCCGGCGAGATGGTCGCGATCGTCGGTCCCAACGGCGCCGGCAAATCGACCCTGCTGCGGATGCTGTCGGGCGACCTGCGCCCGTCGCGCGGAGCGATCAGGCTGAGGCAGCGCGACCTGCAGGTTTACGGCCCGCGCGCGCTGGCGCAGCACCGCGCGATGCTGTCGCAGCACGTCAACGTCACCTTCCCGTTCACCGTCGAGGAAATCGTCAGCATGGGCGCCGGCGAAAGCCCGCGCGCGGTGGCGCGCGCGCTGGTCGAGGCGGCGCTCGACGAGGTCGGGCTCGCGCGTTTCCGTTTCAGGCAATTGCCGACGCTGTCGGGCGGCGAGCAGCAGCGGGCGCATTTCGCCCGCGTGCTGGTGCAGCTCGCCTGCGGCGAAGCGCTGCATGGACCGGGACTGTTGCTGCTGGACGAGCCGACCTCGAGCCTCGATCTGCGGCACCAGATCGACCTGGTCGAAACGGCCCGGCGGCGCGCCGCCCGCGGCACCGCGGTGATCGCGATCCTGCACGACCTCAACCTCGCGATGCGGTTCGCCGACCGCATCCTGCTGCTGCACCGCGGCCGGCTTGCCGTCGACGGCGACCGTACGGCGGCGATGAAGGCCGAGACGCTGCGCGAGATCTTCGAGATCGACGCTGCGATCGCCTATACCGGAGGTGGCGTGCCGTTCCTGCTGCCGCAGACGATGCAGCCGGCGGGCAAGGCGACGTAACGCCGCAAGCCTTATCCCGCCGCAACATCCGCGGTTCACAAAACTGTCAGCCGGCTGTAACAGGCGGCTCGGAGAACACCGCATCGTTTATCCTTTGGGAGATCAACCATGCGCCTGTCCCTGCTCTGCTCCGTCGCCTCGATCCTGCTCGCCACATCGGCATTCGCGCAGGGTGAGGGCGAATTCCCGGCGACGCTGGCGGGACACGCCGTGATGCCGGCGGAGAGCTTCATCGACGCGCCCGCCGACGCCCCTGATGATCTGAAGACCTCGGGCAAATACACCACCGGCAAGCGCGTCGACGCCATCGGCACCGTGATGGGCAAATCGTACGAGCGGCCGACCGGCGTGTCGCTGCCGTTCAAAGGCCAGCCGCTGCAGGGCCATTCCGGCATCAAGGTGATGCCCGACGGCTCGTTCTGGGTGATCACCGACAACGGCATGGGCTCGCGCTACAACTCGGCAGACTCGATGCTGTACCTGAACCGGCACAAGATCGACTGGGCGAGCGGCAAGATCGAGCGTCAGGAGACCGTGTTCCTGCACGATCCCGACAGGAAGGTGCCGTTCCGCATCGTCCACGAGGACACCGCCAAGCGCTATTTGACCGGTGCCGATTTCGACACCGAAGGCTTCCAGATCATCAACGACATTTTCTGGATCGGCGATGAATTCGGGCCCTACATCCTCAAGGCCGACAAGACCGGCAAGATCCTCGCCGTGTTCGAGACCGTCGCCGACGGCAAGCCGGTGCGCTCGCCGGATCACTGGGCGGTGCAGTCGCCCGGCGCGCCCGGCGCCAGCTACACCAACGTCAACCTGCGCCGCTCCAAGGGCTATGAAGGTTTTGCTTCCTCCAAGGACGGCAAGTTCCTTTACGGCCTGCTCGAGGGGCCGCTGTGGGATGCCGACAAGAAGGATTGGGAGAAGGTCGACGGCAAGGAAGCCTCGCGCATCCTGGAATTCGACGTCGCGGCGGAGAAGTTCACTGGACGCTACTGGCAATATGCGTTCGAGCAGAACGGCAATGCGATCGGCGACTTCAACATGATCGATCCGGCCCAGGGCCTCGTGATCGAGCGCGACAATGGCGAAGGCACCGCCGACAAGGCCTGCCCGCAAGGCCAGCGCGGCGAGAACTGTTTTCCTGACCTCGCCAAGTTCAAGCGCGTCTACAAGATCGAGCTGTCCGATGCCAATGTCGGCAAGCCGGTGCGCAAGATCGCCTATATCGACCTGATGAAGATCCGCGATCCGAACAAGAAGGCGCGCAAGCCGCTCAACGACGGCGTCTACACCTTCCCGTTCTTCACCATCGAGAATGTCGACCGGGTCGACGAGACCCACATCATCGTCGGCAACGACAACAACCTGCCGTTCTCCTCCAGCCGCGACCCGAACAAGGCCGATGACGACGAGTTCGTGCTGCTCGAGGTCGGCGAGTTCCTGAAGGCGAAGTGAAGGGCTGCTTTCGCCGATCACACGCGTGTCGTTGCCCGGCTCGGCCGGGCGACCCGGTATTGCAGAGACGTCCGAACTTAGTGGATGGGCCGCGGCGTACTGGATGCCCCGCTCAAGGCGGGGCATGACAGCGAATATGCGGATAGCGTGATGCTCATCCCGGCACGACAGCCATTCCGTCCTCCCCGCGCAAAGGCTACGCCTTTGTCGCTGGAGGTGCGAGCCTTGCGGCGCAATTGCGCCGCTGGGTGAGCCTCGAAGGATGCACGGCCCCCGATGCAGCCGCGCGGAGAGCCGGGCTGCCGCCCTTCGAGACGGCCGCTTTGCGGCCTCCTCAGGGTGACGGTGATACAGCTCAGCGCGCGGCTTGCGTGATCGTCACTCCTTCTTCGTCCGGTAATCTCCGAACGTCGTGTCGCGCTGGTCGAGCTGGGCCTTCACGCTGCCGCCGTCGCGTCGGAAGCCTGCCATGTAGGCCTTGCTGGCCTCGGTGGTGAAGGCCAGCGCCTGGATCTCGGTGCCGGCCCGCATCGCGGCGCGGGCACCCATGATTTCCATCGCGCGGTGGACGCTACGCTTGTTGAGCTGCTGAAGCTCGATCGGCACCTTCGCCGCGCGCTCGGCGAAATCCAGCGTCTTCGCCTCCAGTTCGGTGAGCGGAAACGACCGGGTCGCATAGCCCCATTCGGCGGCCTCGCGGCCGGACATCGCGTCGCCCGTCAGCATCAATTCCATCGCGCGTCGCATGCCGACCAGCCACGGGTGATACTGCATGTCGGGCGGGCTCATCAGCCGCACCGGCGGATAGCCGATCTGGGCGTCGTCGGCGACATAAACCACGTCGCAGGCGGTCGCGAGCTCGGTGCCACCGGCGAGGCAATAGCCGTGCACCTGCGCGATCACGGGCTTTGCGAGATCCCAGATCGAGAACCAGCCCTCGACGACATGGCGCGACCACTGGCCGGGGCCGGATGCCGAATGATAGGGCTGGTCGACGCGGTTGTCGGCGGAGAGATCGTAGCCCGCCGAGAAGCAGGGTCCGGCGCCGCGCAGGATCGAGATCGAAATTTCGGGATCGCGGTCGGCCTGCTCCAGCACCTCGAAGATCTCGCCGCGCAGGCGATTGTTCAGCGCGTTGCGCTTCTCGGGTCGGTTCAGCGTGATGCGGCGGACGCGCGGACGCGGATCATCGACGATGATGTGCTGGTAGCTCATGGATCCTCCCGATCTCAGGCTTTGTTGCCTTTGGCAAAGTGATGCCCGAGATCGGGAGGGTTGTCATCGGCAGATGACGCAGGTCCTCAAAGCGTTTTCAAGCGAAGTGGGTTCCGGTTCGTGTGAAGAAAACGCGTCAAGCAACAACGCTAGAGCCCCGGCACGGGCTCTAGCCCGCCGGCACCATCACGACGCCCTTGTCCTTGGGCCAGCGCATTCGCCAGGCGAAATTGATGTCCCTGATATCACCGGCCTTGGCCTCGAACGCCCATTCCAGCACGCCGCGCTTGTCGCGCAGATTGGTGGTCGTGGCAGGCGTCGACGACGGCAGCATCTCCACCACGATATCGTCGTTCTCGCTGACCGGGAGCTGATCCTGGACCGCGACCTTGATCGGGAAGTCGTGGCCGTTGCGCACCGTGGTCTTGAAGGCGCGCTCGTCGGTCTTCGACGTGGTCACGATCAGGCCGGCGGAGCCCTCGTTGCGCTTCACCACCGTGCGTTCGATCTTGACCTTGTCGTCGGCGCCGAAGCCGAGCCGCACGGTCTCGTCCTTGGCGGCGGTGGCCATCCGGCTGCGGCCGACAAAGATACCGTCGCGGTAGATCGAGATTTGCCCCGGCAGCAACGGCGCATCGTCGGCCTGCACGAAGCTCGCTTCCAGGAACGCGGTCGGGTCGATCACCGGAACGGCGCGAACCGCGAGATCGGGGGTGATGGTCGCCGTCGAGATGCGCAGGCTCTTCGCGCCCTCATTGGCGGCAACGCTGACGCGGCCGGGAATCTTGAAGGTGGCCTGGAAGGCGCCGACCTCGGCGGTGGCTTCCAGTTCGTCCATGCGTCCCCCACCAAAGCGGAATTGCTGAACCGCGTCGGCGGCCGGCGCGGGTGCCAGCGCCTCGCGCGACCGCATGCTGGCCTCTCCCGAAAGCTTCGCCAGCGGCCGCGGCGGCTGCGGATATTGCACGATCAGCGAGCGGAGGTCGGGCGCATTGCCGCCGCGCGCGACCCGCACGGTGGAGACGACGAGCGCCACGCTCGACCAGTCCTCGCCGGTCGACTGGGTGATCTCGGCGCGGCGGACCAGTTCGATCGCGGGCTTGCGGTCTTTGGCGCCGGTGTCGAGCCGGGCGTCATAGAGCGGCGTCCAGCGCGCGTTGGGAACCGCATAGGTGACCCGCAAGGTCGCCTTGGTCGCCGCCTGCGAGGCGACATCGATCCGCACCTCGACCTTGCTCGGCGGCTTGCTGGTGCGATCGGCTGCGAGCTGCGCAAGATCGCGGTCGATCACGCGGATCTTGCGCTCGGCGTCACGGATCGCGCTGTCGGCGGTTGCGACCTCGTCGGCCACCGCCGAGAACGCCGCGCGCCACTCGCTGAGCGGACGCGCCTCGCCCTTTTCGCCGAGGCCCGCGGGTGACGCCTCGGCAAACCGCTCGGCAAATTTGCGCCGCGCCTCGGCCGCGCTGATCAGTCCCTGCAAATCGGCGCGCTGATCGTTCAGCGCCTCGATGCGCTTGTCGATCTCGGAGAGATTTTGCGGCAGCAGCGGCCCCGGCAGCTTGGTGTCGATCGCGCCTATCGTGAGCTTCGCTCCGCCCTCGCCTTCGACCCGCAGCGAGGACGGATCGAGCCCGATCGGGAAATCCCTAGCGATGAGGGTGTTGTCGCCGGCAGGCAGATCCAGCGTGATGACGCGGGTGACGCTCGCGCCATCGGGATAGACGGTCACGGCATCGACCTGCGAGGCCGCATCGAGATTGGCCGCTTGCAGCGGCCCGGCAACCAGCGCACCCGCCAGCACCAGGCTGGTGGTCACAAGATAATTCGCAATCCTACACATGACATCCCTCCAGAAAAAAACGCCGCATCGCGCGCGAGACGAACGGCGCGCCGGGCTCGACTGCGCGCCGTTTCTCGTGGTGAGACGCAGCGAGGAAGGGACTGGTTCGATTGAGGTTTCCCTGCGGCGCGACGATGGCGCCGCCGCGGCTGCCGCATGGCGCGGCGATGTCTTTCGGGCGTTAGCGATCTGCCTTGCGCCGGATGAACAGATAATTCGGCACGAAGCCGGCCAAGGTGATCGCGATCATGATCCACCAGCCGCGCTGAAACGCTGCGATCCGCTCGGTCATCGAGACCGGCGTTGCAAGGATCGCCACAAAGATCGCGACGCCGATCGCCAGTGCCGCCTGCCGGATCATGTTGATGACGCCGGAGCCGGTGGCAAACGACGACGGCGGCAGCGCGCCGGCGCCGACGCCCATCAGGGTCGGAAAGGTCAGCCCGACGCCGATACCGATCAGCATCACGCCCGCGACGACGGCAGGCGCATTCGGGTCGGCCCCGAGCAGCGTCGCCCAGATCGCGAGGCCGGCCGCGAACAGTAGGATTCCGGCGGAGACGACGGCCGCGGCGCCAAACCGCGCAATCAGCCGGCCGGCAAACAGCAGCGAGGTGATCGGCACCATCAGCGGGCCGGGAGCGATCGCAAGGCCGGTCTTCAACGCCGACCAGCCCCATACCGTCTGCTCCCACAAGACGCAGGACAGCAGCATGGCGCCGAAGGCCGCCGAATAAGGCGCCATCACCAACGACGCGCCGGTGAACGGCCTGACCGCGAACAGCGCAGGATCGACGAAGGGATTCCTCGATCTGAGGCAATGCCACGCGAAGGCCGCGAGCGAGACGGTCGCGACGGCAAAGCCAAGCACGACGCCGCGCGAACTCCATCCCCAATCGTTCGCCTTCACGATCGCAAATGTCAGCGCACCGATACCGGAGGTCACCAGCAGCGCAGCCCATGAACTCGGACGCGGCACGTCGTGACCGGGCACTTCGGGCAATTTTAGCCAGCCGACGATCAGCGCGACGACGCCGATCGGGACATTGACGATGAAGATCCAGCGCCAGTCGAAGGTGACCAGCACGCCTCCCGCGAGCGGGCCCAGTGCGGCGGCAAGGCCGCCGATCGCCGTCCAGGTGCGCACCGCCCCGGCGCGTTGCTCGGGCGGAAACGACGCCAGCAGCAGGCCGATCGAGGTTGGCGTCATCAATGCCGCACCGGCCGCTTGCGCCACGCGGGAGACGACCAGGAACTCGACACTGGAGGCCAGCGCACATGCCGCCGACGCGGCCGTGAACAGCGCGACGCCGAGCAGGAAGCTGAGATTGCGGCTGTGGCGTTCGGCGAGCCGGCCGAAGAACACCAGCAACGCCGCGTAGGCAATGGCGTAGGCATTGAGGATCCAGGACAAATCCTCAAGCGAGGCGGCGCGAAATTCCTGCGCGATGTTCGACAGCCCGACATTGACGATGAACAGATCGAGATTGGCGAGGCAAATTCCGACCGACACGATCGCAAGCACCTGGCGCGGGGTTGCGGTGGCGACGCAGGACCGCGGCCGCGCATCAGGTTCGACGACCAGATCGATGGTCTCCGCCTCTACCTCCGACATCACACCCTCCGAAATACGTGCATATGCATCTATTGCCATTAGGTGCATATGCATGTATCTGTCAAGTCCTCGGAGGCAGCGATGGCGAAAACGGAACCCAGCCGGTGTAATCTCACGGCGTTGCGCAAGGCGACGCGGCGGGTGTCGCAGCTCTACGATCAGGTCCTTGCGACATCCGGCCTGCGCGGCACGCAACGGGCGATTCTGGTCTATGTCAGGCGGTCGGGCGCGCCGACGATGGGCGAGCTTGCCGCAGCCCTGGTGCTCGACCGCACCGCGCTGAACCACAACCTCAAGCCGCTCGAGCGCGACGGTCTGTTGACCATCACCGTCGACAAGAGCGACCGGCGCAGCCGGCTGGTGCGGCTCACCAAGCGCGGCGAAGCCAGGCTCGAGGAATCACAGGCCGCATGGCTCAAGGCGCAGGAGCGCTTCGAGACCGCCTTCGGCGCAAGGCAGGCCGCCGATCTCCGGCAGACGCTCGAACTGATTGCCTCGCTCGAGTTTGACGAGCGCGCGCTTACCTCACCGGCGAGCTAGCCGGCTCCAAATGAAAAGCGGCCCGGCGTTGCCGCCGGGCCGCTCGTTCGCACACGATCAGTGTCGATCGCGCTTAGCTGTAGATCTCGAACAGGCCGGCGCCGCCCTGGCCGCCGCCGATGCACATGGTCACGACGCCCCACTTGGCCTTGCGGCGACGGCCCTCCTGCAGCAGGTGGCCGGTGAGCCGGGCGCCGGTCATGCCGAAGGGATGGCCGATCGCGATCGAACCGCCATTGACGTTATACTTCTCGGGATCGATGCCGAGCTGGTCGCGCGAATAGAGGCACTGGCTGGCGAACGCCTCGTTGAGCTCCCAGAGATCGATGTCGTCCACCTTCAGGCCGTGGCGCTTGAGCAGCTTCGGCACCGCAAACACCGGACCGATGCCCATCTCGTCGGGCTCGCAGCCGGCCGAGGCCCAGGCCACGAAGCGGCCGAGCGGATTGAGGCCGCGCTTCTCGGCGTCCTTGGCCTCCATCAGCACCACGGCGGCGGCGCCATCGGAGAGCTGGCTGGCATTGCCGGCGGTGATGAACTTGCCCGGGCCCTTGACCGGCTCGAGCTTGGCGAGGCCTTCCAGCGTGGTCTCGGGGCGGTTGCACTCGTCGCGATCGACCACGTAGTCGACGATCGACTCGGCCTTGGTCGCCTTGTCGACCACCTTCATCTTCGTCTTCATCGGGACGATTTCGTCCTTGAACTTGTTGGCCTGCTGCGCGGCGGCCATGCGGCGCTGCGACTCCAGCGAATACTCGTCCTGGTATTCGCGGCTGAGCTTGTAGCGCTCGGCCACGATGTCGGCGGTATCGATCATCGCCATGAAGATGTCGGGCGCGGTCTTGAGCAGCTCGGGATCGATCGATTCCTTCGGCGAGCCGCCGCCGGGAATCGAGATGCTCTCGACGCCGCCGGCGACGATGCAATCGGAGCCGTCGGAACGGATCGAGTTGGCGGCCATCGCGATGGTCTGCAGGCCCGACGAGCAGAAGCGGTTCACGGAGACGCCCGCGGTCGACTTCGGCAGGCCGGCGAGCAGCGCCGCCTGGCGGCCGATGTTCGGCGCGCCATGCGCGCAATTGCCGAGATAGCAATCCTCGACATATTCCTTGTCGACGCCGGCGCGGTCGACCGCGTGCTTGATGGCGTGCGCGGCGAGCGACATCGGCGGGGTGATGTTGAATCCGCCACGGCCGGACTTTGCCAGGCCGGTGCGCGCGTAGGAAACGATTACGGCTTCACGCATTGTTTTCTCCCTCTGAGATGACGGTCATTGTGGCGCGTCGTGGCCCGTTCGTACACATTTTTCGGCGGGCGCAACAGCAATACCGGACGCCCCGGAACGACAAACGCCGCCTCCGGGACCGGAGACGGCGTCATGTTCCGCAGATCGGAATATGGACTGCTTGAGCGGTATCTTCCTTCCGTCATGCCGGGCGTTCCGGGCGATGACGAGGACCGCTCAAACAGCGTTTGAAACGCCAGCGCCTTTAAAACGTCAGCGGCTCAGAACGTCAGTGCCTTGGCCTGCTTCACCTGCGGCAGTGTCTGTACCTTGGCGAGCAGCTCCGCCGGCACCGCGCCGTCGACCTCGACCAGCGCAATGGCATCGCCGCCCTGCTTGACGCGGCCGAGATGGAAGGTCGCGATATTGATTTTCGCATCACCCAAGAGGCTCGCGAACGCGCCGATGAAGCCCGGCTTGTCCTCGTTGGTCACGTAGATCATCGACTTGCCGAACTCGGCGTCGACACGGATGCCCTTGATGTCGACGAGACGCGGCTTGCCGTCGGCGTAGACGGTGCCGGACACCGAACGCTCCTGACGCTCGGTGGTGACTGTGACCGTGATCAGGCTTTCATAGTCGCTCTGCGCGGCGCGGACGACCTCGTCCACCACCATGCCGCGCTCCTTGGCGACGACCGGCGCCGAGACCACGTTGACCTCGCCCAGCATCGGCCGCAGCAGGCCCGACAGCACCGCCGAGGTGATCGCCTTGATCTTCATCTCGGCGACGTGGCCCTCATAGGTGATCTCAGTCTTGAGGATGCCGCTCTCGGTGAGCTGGCCGGCGAACGAGCCGAGCTTCTCGGCGAGCTCGATGAACGGCTTCAGCTTCGGCGCCTCTTCCGCGGTGATCGAGGGGAAGTTGACCGCGTTGGAAATCGCGCCCGACAACAGATAGTCCGACATCTGCTCGGCGACCTGCAGCGCGACGTTTTCCTGCGCTTCGGTGGTGGAGGCGCCTAGATGCGGGGTGCAGATCACGTTGGGATGGCCGAACAGCACGTTCGAGGTCGCCGGCTCCTCGACGAACACGTCGAAGGCGGCGCCCGCGACATGCTTGGAATTCAGCGCGTCGACCAGCGCCTGCTCGTCGACCAGGCCGCCACGCGCGCAGTTGATGATGCGCACGCCCTTCTTCATCTTGGCGATCGCGGCCGCATCGATCACGTTGCGGGTCTTCTCGGTCAGCGGCGTATGCAGCGTGATGAAGTCGGCGCGCTTCAAGAGATCGTCGAGCTCGACCTTCTCGACGCCGATGTCCTTGGCGCGCTCCGGCGACAGGAACGGATCGAACGCGATCACCTTCATGCGCAGGCCGAGCGCGCGGTCGGCGACGATCGTGCCGATATTGCCGCAGCCGATCACGCCGATGGTCTTGGCGGTGATTTCGACGCCCATGAAGCGGTTCTTCTCCCACTTGCCGGCCTGGGTCGAGGCGTCGGCCTGCGGAATCTCGCGCGCCAGCGCCAGCATCAGCGTGATCGCGTGCTCGGCGGTCGTGATCGAATTGCCGAACGGCGTATTCATCACGATGATGCCCTTGGCGGTCGCGGCCGGGATCTCGACATTGTCGACGCCGATGCCGGCGCGGCCGATCACCTTGAGCCTCGTCGCCTTCTCGATGAGCTTGGCGGTCGCCTTGGTGGCCGAGCGGATCGCGAGGCCGTCGTAATTGCCGATGATCTCGGCGAGCTTTTCCTTGTCCTTGCCGAGGTTGGGCTGGAAGTCGACCTCGACGCCGCGATCCTTGAAGATCTGGACGGCGGCGGGAGACAGCGCGTCGGAAATCAGAACTTTGGGTTTTGTCATCTCGATTGTTCCTTTGCCCTGCCGCGGGCGGGTCTCCTGGACCGATCTGGTGAAGTCTCTGATCACTTCTCCCTCTCCCGCTCTTGCGGGGGAGGGTTGGGGTGACGGCAGCCACGGGCGAGGAACAAGCCGAAAGGGCCCCTCACCCGGATCGCTCAGGCGCGCAATTGCGCTGCCGAGCAATCCGACCTCTCCCCGCAAGAACGGGAAGAGGTGACAAGAGAAAGCTTATGCCGCCTTGGGCAACGCTGCCTTGGTCTCGGCAAACGCCCAGTCGATCCACTGCGTCAGCAGCTCGACATCCTTGGCCTCGACGGTGGCGCCGCACCAGATCCGCAGACCCGCCGGCGCATCGCGGTAATACGCGAAGTCGAAGCCGGCGTTCTCCTTCTCCACCAGCGCGACCAGCTTCTTGCAGAAGTCGGCCTGTGCGTCCGATGGAAGCGAGGTGATCGCGGGATCGGTGAACTTGAGGCACACCGAGGTGTTGGAGCGGATCGCGGGATCCTTGGCCAGGAAGTCGATCCACGGCGTCTTCGCCTTCCAGTCGGCGAGCGCCTTGGTGTTGGCATCGGCGCGGGCGATCAGCGCCTTCAGGCCGCCGATCGACTTCGCCCAGTTCAACGCATCGAGATAGTCCTCGACGCAGAGCATCGACGGCGTGTTGATGGTCTCGCCTTCAAAGATGCCCTGGTTGAGCTTGCCGCCCTTGGTGAGGCGGAAGATCTTCGGCAGCGGCCAGGCCGGCTTGTAGGTCTCGAGCCGTTCCACCGCGCGCGGCGACAGGATCAGCATCCCGTGCGCGGCTTCACCGCCGAGCGCCTTCTGCCAGGAGAAGGTGACGACATCGAGCTTGGCGAAATCGAGCGGCTGCGCGAAGGCGGCCGAGGTCGCGTCGCAAATCGTCAGGCCTTCGCGATCCGCGCTGATCCAGTCAGCGTTCGGCACGCGCACACCCGAGGTGGTGCCGTTCCAGGTGAAGACGATATCCGACTTCGGATCGACCTTGGAGAGATCGGGGATTTCACCATAAGCCGCGTTGAGCTTGGTGACGTCCTTCAGCTTCAATTCCTTGACGATATCGCTGACCCAGCCCTCGCCGAAGGATTCCCAGGCGAGCGTGGTGACGGGCCGCGCGCCGAGCAGCGACCACAGCGCCATCTCGACCGCGCCGGTGTCCGACGCCGGCACGATGCCGATCTTGTAATCGGCGGGCACCTCAAGCACCTCGCGCGTCAGTTCGATCGCGAGCTTGAGCTTGAGCTTGCCGACTTTCGCGCGATGCGAGCGGCCGAGGGCAGCGTCCTTGAGATTGTTGGGGTTCCAGCCGGGGCGCTTGGCACAGGGGCCGGAGGAAAAATGCGGCACTTCAGGCCGCGAAGCGGGCTTCGCTGCAGTCATAATCTACCCTTCCAGATAGCTGCCTCTCGGTGGGGAGAGGTTTCCCGCAGTCGGGGATAGTGGAAAGGTACCCAAACGTCAAGAAAGTTCGGACTCGTCTGGAACAATCCGGGCATCACGGCTGATTGATGGGGCGTCCTCGACCTGCTGGATCGTCTCCTGATCGAGCAAATCTGCCGCCAGAGTCATGATCTTAACTGCCCTGCGCCGGCTCGATACTTTCAGAATGCGCTTCTCGCCGGCCTGCACGATGTATTCGTTGCCGACCCGCACGATCGAATAATCCGACATTCCAATCCCCAGTTGCCCGCCGCCCCGTGGGAGACGTCCGACATACCGGACTCGTTCCGACCCGTAAAATCACAGAGACCGGCTTAGTTTATTGGCTGTTAACCGGATCGCAGACTATCCGCTGCTGCAGGTATTGCCTGGTAGATGGCACAACTTCTTGCACGCGTTTCAAAAGCGAATCGTCATCCCGACATGGCTGCGCGCGAACCCGAGCCTTTCATAGAAGCGCTGCGCATCGACCGGCGTCTGATGCGTCAGCAACTCGACGAGCATGCAGCCTCGCGCGCGCGCCTCCATGACTGCCCACTGCACGAGCTTCTCGCCGATGCCGCGGCTGCGGCAATGCTTTGCAACGCGAACGTCCTCGAGCAGGCCGCGCGAGCCGCCTTGCGAGCTGATGCCCGGCAGAACCGCGAGTTGCAGACAGCCGACGACGACGCCGTCCCCGTCGACGGCGACGACGAGCTGCAAATTGGGATCGCGCTCGACCCGCGCGAAGGCCTCGTAATAGCTTTGCGGCAGCGGATCCTCGATCCGCTCGCGCGCACTGCCGAGCGGATCGTCCGCAAGCATGCCGACGATGGCGGCGACGTCTTCGCGGCGAGCGCGGCGGATCGTGATGGATGAAGCTTCAGTCATGGCGGCATTCACCTGAGGTCAGCGGACCGGCGGCAGCGCGAGCACGCGCTCGGCATCGGCGATCCAGCGACGGATCACGGGATAGCGCGCGAGCTCGAGGCCGCCATCCTCCGCGACACGCGTATAGGCGAGCAGCGAGACGTCGGCGAGCGAGAACGCGTCTCCGACCAAAAATTGCGTCCCCGCAAGATGCCGCTCCAGATGATCGAGCGCGACATAGCCGCGCTTGACGAGGTTCGGATCGATCTCCGAGATGGCCTTGCCGAGATACACGGCCTGAAAGCGGCAGACGGCCACATAAGGCTCGTGGCTGTTCTGCTCCCAGAACATCCAGGCATCCATCTGCGCCGCGCGATAGGGATCGCTCGGGATCAGGTCGCTGCCGCGCGCGAGATAGCGGATGATGGCGTTGGATTGTGCCAGCGTGCGGCCGTCATCCAGCTCCATCGTCGGCACTTGGCCCCAGCCGTTTCGCTTGAGGAATTCCGCGGTCCGGCTGCCGCCCTTCATGGTGTCGATCTCGACCCATGTGTACGGCAGCGCCAGCCTGTCGCACACCCATTTCACCTTCAGGCAGTTGCCTGAATTGGCGTCGCCGTAGATTTTCATGTGATCGCGCTCCGCACCGTGTGGCGACAGAGCAGCAGTCGCTCCCCGGTCTGTCAACCGTCGCCGGCTACGGCAGCGGCGATCAGAACTTGTAGCCGGCGCCGACCCGGAAGCTGTTCATGTCGACGGCGATATTCTTGACCGCCGCGAAGCGCACATATTCCCACTCGCCGCGGAGAAACAACCCGCCGACCACGCAATATTCAAGCCCGAGGCCCGCGGTCCAGCCGACCGCATAGTTGTTCACCCGCTGCTCCGTCTGGGCGGCGCTGCCTGAGCCCAGGTAGTCGTTATGCTGAATTGTAACGGTGTTGTTGCCGACCGTCTGGGTCTCGGCCCAGGCATCGTACTTGTCAAACGACACCGTCGCCGAACGCGACACGGACATGCGTCCCACCGCAACACCGCCGAACATGTAAGGCAAGAAGTTGCCTGCCGCCCATCCGGCGCGTCCACGGAAGGTCGTGACGTCCTTGACCTGCAAGGCGGCGCTCCCCGACAACGTGGTGTTGTAGGTGTAGGTGTGCCCGCTCGGAGGAGTCTCGCCCTTGGGATTCACGATCTGCCGCGTCATCGAGTCGCCCGCCGAACTTTCGAGGCCGTTCAGGTAATTGTAGTTGGCCTCGACGCCGAGCACGACGTCGTCCCATTGCCAGTTGCGGCCGACGAACGCGCCGAACCCGTTGCTCTGCGCATGGTTCTTCGGCAGCAGGGCCCAACCCGAAACCGGGTCGGCCAGAACGCTCTCGCGCAGCATGAAGGAGGTCATCGCGCTTGGCGCGTGGCTGAAATCGATGTCGCCGGAGGAATAGCCGATCTGGCCGCCGACGTACCATCCTTCCCAGTTCCCGCTCCTGCTCGGTGCATCGACATAGGAGCCGCGCAGGATCGGAAAGTCCGGCAGGTCGGCAGCCTGCGCGCCGGTCACCGTTCCAATCATCATCGCCGCCAGCACCAACCTACGCATTGCAACGCTCCATCCACCGCACCGATTTCGCGCTGATCATCGCCTGTTAACCTTAACCAATCGTTGTCGCCGCCCGTTTTCGAGCATGCAAGTTGCAGAAGTGCGCGACATGACGCGGCAAGTTCGCGACATGACGCGGCAAAGAAAAACGGCGCGGGATGGTCCCGCGCCGTTGCAATCGTTAACCGTGAAGGCCCGAAATTAACCCTTGCGGATCAGCGGCGGCGGAGGCGGCGGCACGTCGCAGCACGGCAAGTTGAAGCGCACGCCGAGCTTCACGTCCTGCGAGGTGATGTCGCGGTACTGGAAGCTCGAGGGACCGGCCGGCGTGCCGTCGAAGAAGTGACCTTGGCCGTGGGCGGCAGTGCCCATGTCGAGGTAGCGATAGGCCAGTTCAACCGTGAAGTTGTTGGTGACCTTGTAGGCGACACCGGCATGCAGCGCCCAGGCGAAGTTGGTCTTGGTGGCGCCATCGGCGATGAAGGAGCTGGTGAGGCCCGACCCGCTCGGGAACGTCGCGACGTCGGAGAAGGCCGAGGTCTTGATCGTCGCGGCACCGACACCGGCACCGATGAACGGGGTCAAACAGCCCCAGGTGCCGAGATCAGCGTAGACGTTGACGAGGCCAACCCAGCTCTGGATGCCGCCATGATAGGCGTCGCTCAGCGGGCTGGGCCCGGGGAACGTGAAGAAATCGGTGCCGTTGAAGCTCACCTTCGAGCGATACTCACCGGTGATGTCGGCGCGGAACCAGCTGTTGAACTGATAGCCGACGCCGATGCCGTAGAGCACGCCGCCGTCGAAACCGTGGCCATACTGGTTGAAGGCAGTGCCGGCCGGCAGTGTGTCGTAGGCGTTGACGTGCAGCTTGGCCTGGGTGTTGGTCATGCCGATGTCGCCGCGCAGATACCAGCCGCCGAAATCCTGGACCGGCGGAGGAGCATACGCCATCGGAGGTGGCGGCATGATGGGCATGTCGGCGGCGAACGCCGCCGAGGACAACAGAGATGCCGCACCGGCGGCAATCAGGGTCTTTACGCTACGCATTGGCTTCGTCCTTTTGGGCCAAGTGAGGCGACACGAAAGCCCCACGTCTGAAACTCACGGCCCGGACGATGGCAGGAAATGTTTAAGCGGCACTTAACCCTAATTTTTAAGGTTGATTTTCTCTCACCTTTCTCTGCGGCTGTCGCTTATGGGTCCATAAATGACGCAGGTTGGCGACGAAACATCGCGATCCCGCCAAAAGTGCTAATGAAGCGTTGACGCATCCGCGCCGTTCGCAAGGCACGCGGGCCGGGTGTGTTAGCGAATGCTTAACGCGGGCGTCGCGTCCGCGGCCGGGCGTTCAGCGCACGGCCCGCGGCATCCTCGGCAGGAACACCGCGAGCAGGCCGATCGCCGGCAGGAAGGCGCACAGCTGATAGACGAAGGCGATCGAGGTGTGGTCGGCGAGCTTGCCGAGCACGGCGGCGCCGAGACCGCCGATCCCGAAGGCGACGCCGAAGAACACGCCAGAGATCATGCCGAAGCGATGCGGCATCAATTCCTGCGCGAACACGATGATCGCCGACGTCGCCGACGAGATGATCAAACCGATCACCACCGTCAGCACGGCGCTGGCGAACAGGCCGGCATAGGGCAGCGCCAGCGTGAACGGCAGCGCGCCGAGGATCGAGAACCAGATCACGTATTTGCGGCCGAAGCGGTCGCCGAGCGGACCGCCGATGAACGCACCCGCGGCGTTGGCGGCAAGGAAGACGAACAGATAGAGCTGCGCCGCCTGGGTCGAGACACCGAACCGGTCGATCAGATAGAAGATGTAATAGCTCGACAGGCTCGAGACATAGAGCTGCTTGGAGAACAGCAGCGCGACCAGCACGATGAGCGCGATCTTCACGCGCCGCTGATCCGGATGGTCGGGATGCCGCGCGCTGGCGGCCGTCTTCTTGCCCGATATCTGCGGTTTGTACCAGACGCCGATGCGCCAGAGGATCACGATGGCAAGGAACGCGATCGAGGAGAACCAGGCGATCGAGGGCTGACCGAACGGCACCACGATCAGTGCTGCGAGCACCGGCCCCATCGAGGTGCCGAAACTGCCGCCGAGCTGGAACACCGATTGCGCGAAACCGTAACGTCCGCCTGACGCCAGCCGCGCGATACGCGACGATTCCGGGTGGAACACCGCGGAGCCAAGGCCGACCAGCGAAGCCGCAATCAGGATGACCCCATAGGTATGCGCAACGCTGAGCAGCAACAGACCGAAAAAGGTGAAGCCCATGCCGATCGCAAGCGAGAACGGCTGCGCCTTCTTGTCGGTGAAATGCCCGACCAGCGGCTGCAGCAGCGACGCCGTGAACTGGAACGCCAGCGTGATCATGCCGATCTGCGCGAAGTCGAGCGCGTAATTGTCCTTCAGGATCGGATAGACCGAAGCGATCAGCGACTGCATCGTGTCGTTGAGGAAGTGCGAGAAGCTGATGCCGGCAAGCACGACATAGGCCGGCCCCGCAGCGGCGGCAACCTTCGCGGCCGTCAGCTCCGGCACCGCCACCGGCTCGCCCAGCGCCTGTTTGCTCACGACGGGTTTGTTCAATGCAGCATTCCCGGACAGATTCGCAAAAATACCTCCGTGTCGTACGACGCGGAGGTGAGGCAAACCAGTTGCGTTAGCCGATGGCAGCGATGCGCTGTGTGGCCAGCCGGCGGCCAAACTCTATCCCCGTCACCCTGAGGAGCGCCAACGGGTCCGCGCAAAGCGCGGCCCGATGACAGGCTCCGCGCGTCTCGAAGGGTCCACGGCCCGGCGCTCGCCACATTGCGACAATGGGCCGTGCATCCTTCGAGACGCGCGCAAGGGCGCGCTCCTCAGGATCACGAGCTGACGAGGCCGGACGGGGCTTAAGCCGCGGCGGCGTGGCCGAGTGCGCTGACGATGTTGTCGACGACCTCTTCCACCAGGATACGATCGTCGCCCTCGCCCATCACGCGGATCACCGGCTCGGTGCCGGAGGGGCGGATCAACAGACGGCCATGGCCGTTGAGGCGCTTCTCGCCGTCGGTGATCGCGGACTTGACCTCGGCGTCGTCGAGCGGCTTGCCGCTGCGATAGCGCACGTTCTTCAGGATTTGCGGCAACGGGTCGAAACGCCGGCAGATCTCCGACACCGGGCGGCGCAGCTTCTGCACCACGGCCAGCACCTGCAGTGCCGCGACGAAACCGTCGCCGGTCGTCGAATAGTCCGACATGATGATATGGCCCGACGGCTCGCCGCCGAGATTGTAGCCGCCGCTCAGCATCTGCTCGAGCACATAGCGGTCGCCGACCGGCGTGCGGACCATCTGCAGCCCGAGGCCCTGCAGGAAGCGCTCCAGCCCGAGATTGGACATCACGGTCGTGACGATGCCGGGCTTGGCGAGGCGCCCCTCCTCCTTCCAGCTCTGCGCTATCACCGCGAGCAGCTGGTCGCCGTCGACGATGTGGCCGCGCTCGTCGACCAGGATGACGCGATCGGCATCGCCGTCGAGCGCGATGCCGATGTCGGCGCGCATCTCGCGCACCTTCCGCGACAGCGCTTCCGGCGAGGTGGAGCCGCATTCCTTGTTGATGTTGAAGCCGTCGGGTTCGACCCCGATCGGCACCACGTCGGCGCCGAGCTCCCACAGCGCTTCCGGCACCACCTTGTAGGCGGCGCCATTGGCGCAATCGACCACGACGCGCAGGCCGTCGAGCGAGAGATCGCGCGGCAGCGTGCGCTTGGCGAATTCGATGTAGCGGTCATGGACGCCGTCGATGCGGCGGGCGCGGCCGAGGCTCGCGCTCTGCGCCAGGCGGCGGTCGAGCGATTCGTCGAGCAGCTGCTCGATCTGCTTCTCGACATCGTCCGACAGCTTGAAGCCCTGCGGGCCGAACAGCTTGATGCCGTTGTCTTCGAAAAGATTATGCGACGCCGAGATCATGACGCCGAGATCGGCGCGCATCGACTTGGTGAGCATCGCGATCGCCGGGGTCGGCATCGGGCCGACCAGCAGCACGTCCATACCGACCGAGGTGAAGCCCGCGACCATGGCGTATTCGATCATGTAGCCGGACAGCCGCGTGTCCTTGCCGATCACGACGCGATGGCGATGATCGCCACGCTGAAACACCAACCCTGCGGCCTGCCCCACCTTGAGCGCGAGCTCCGGCGTGATCAGCCCATTGGCGCGGCCCCGAATTCCATCGGTCCCGAAATATTTGCGGCTCATGTAACCCCCAAGACGGACCTCTCGAACCACCCGGCGAGAGAGTCCTGAACGCCTACCAGTCTAGCGTGCATCGGCCTTATAGACTGCCAGGCGCTAAAAGGACTTCAAAAAATATGATGAATCATTACCGGGGCTAAACCCCGTGCCTCTACATTAAGGCACTGAAAGATATAACATTATTACTCTTTCGGCAACCTGGGGAACGAACGCCGTCCCCTACCCTTTGCCGTTGCGCTTGACGTGCTGGTCGCCCTTGCTGGGGGCCGGCTGGGTGACATTGACGGGGTCGGAACCGGGAAACGTCTCCTCAAGCCCCTCTTCCAGGGCCTCGTCGAGCCGGCGCTTCTCGGCGTTCTCGTCTGCTTTCGGTTTGGAGCCTGATTGGGTCATCGCGCTCTCCCATCCGTCTTCGATTTGGCAGGCCTCCCATCCATGCTAGATGACGGCAAGATCGAACACCCGCAAGACTTGCTGCCTAAAACAAGGCTCGCGATATCGAACTTGCGACACAGAAGAAGGGCCGGGACCGTCCATGAAGCACATTACCTGCATCGAAGATCTGCGCCAGCTGCACAAGCGCCGGGTGCCGAAGGCGTTTTTCGATTATGCGGACCGCGGCTCCTACACCGAGGACACGCTGCGCGCGAATTCGGAAGATCTGCAGCAGATCAAGTTCCGCCAGCGCATCCTGGTCGATGTGTCCAAGCGCACCCTGGCGACCACGATCCTCGGCGAGCCGGCCGCGATGCCGCTGATCCTGGCGCCGGTCGGCCTGCTCGGCATGCAGCATGGCGACGGCGAGATCTATGCCTGCCGCGCCGCGCAGGCGGCCGGCATTCCCTTCACCCAGAGCACGATGTCGATCTGCTCGATCGAGGACATCGCCGCCGCCGTCGACAAGCCGTTCTGGTTCCAGCTCTACGTCATGAAGGACCGCGGCTTCATCAAGTCGCTGATCGAGCGCGCGATCGCGGCGAAATGCTCGGCGCTGGTGTTGACCGTCGACCTGCAGGTGATCGGCCAGCGCCACCAGGACATCAAGAACGGCATGACGGTGCCGCCGGAATGGTCACTGTCGAAGCTGATCGACTTCGCGACCAAGCCCGCCTGGGTATCAGGCGTGCTGCAAGGCAAGCGCCGCACCTTCGGCAACATTGCCGGCCACGTCAAAGGCACCGAGGATCTGACGAAACTGTCGGAATGGACCGCCTCGCAGTTCGACACCTCGCTGAACTGGAAGGACATCGACTGGATCCGCAGCATTTGGCCGGGCAAGCTGATCCTTAAAGGCATCCTCGACGTCGAGGACGCCGAGCTTGCCGCCAAGACCGGCGCCCAGGCGATCGTGGTCTCCAACCATGGCGGCCGCCAGCTCGACGGCGCGCCGTCCTCGATCGAGGTGCTGCCGGAGATCGTCGATGAGGTCGGCTCGAAGCTCGAGATCATGTTCGACGGCGGTATCCGCACCGGCATGGACGTCATGCGGGCGCTCGCGCTCGGCGCGAAGTCCTGCATGATCGGCCGCGCCTATGCCTATGGCCTCGGCGCCGGCGGCCAGGAAGGCGTCGCCAAGGCGATCGATATTCTGGGCAAGGAGCTCACCACCACGATGGGACTGTGCGGCGTCAACACCATCGCCGAGATCGACGATCACGTGCTGGCGGTTTAGCGCGGAGCGGCAGCCTCTCTCAACACGTCGTCCCGGGCAAGCGAAGCGCGACCCGGGACCCATAACCACCGATGGCCGTCGTTTCGCAACGCCGCGGCGACAGCGCGCTTCAACAACTCAACCCTGTGGTTATGGGTCCTGCTTTCGCAGGGACGACAGCGGAGCCTGCTCTGCCTCACATCGGCGGCGCAATCCCGTCGCGGCCGACATTGACGCGGTTGGCTTCCAGCGTGCCGTCATCCTTCTTCAGCGCGCCGAAGATGATGATCTTGGCGCCCGGCTTCAGCTCCGACTTGTCGCCGGCGACGAAGGTGACGACCGGGGTGCCCGGCGGCACCACGACTTTCTTCTCGCCGTCCTTGTACTTCACCGTGA
This sequence comes from Bradyrhizobium sp. USDA 4510, assembly GCF_054059095.1. Lineage (NCBI taxonomy): Bacteria > Pseudomonadati > Pseudomonadota > Alphaproteobacteria > Hyphomicrobiales > Nitrobacteraceae > Bradyrhizobium > Bradyrhizobium sp. USDA 4510. The sequence continues at coordinate 6,813,373 of NZ_JBSSBT010000001.1, forward strand.
TGTTCTGGCCGTCGGTGCCCTTCACGGTCTCGGCGACGGTGGCGTTGGTCATGGTCGAATTGGCGCGCAGGTCCCAGGGGCGGAAGCCTTCGGCGGCGCCGCGCTGGTTCTCCGGGAAGATGTGAACCGCGATCGCCTTCTGCGTTCCGTCGGGCTCGGGCATCGCGGTGACACCGATATAGGAACCGGGCTTGATCTCCGACAGATCGGTCTTGGCGACGCCGAACACCGCGACGTTGTCAGTGGTCCGCACCTTCATGTCGGCACCGTCGCGCGACTTGATCGACAGCATCGCGCCGTCGACGGCCTCGATGGTGCCTCGGATACGCACCGCCGGCGGCTGCTGCGCGGATGCAGCCGAGGCAAAGGCAACGAGAAGCAATGCGGCGAACAGCGTCGATTTCGGCATGGTGTCCCTCATGGGTTGGGCTGGCGAATCAGGGAACACCGGGGAGTTGAAGGTATTCCGTGCGGCTACCTCCCGTTCGCGGGAAAGGTGACCGTTCAACAACTACGGACCGGATGAGGGGGCCGTTACTGCGATAACGGACAGGTGATGCGTTTGCATGTTCTGCCGTAGCCCGGATGGAGCGGAGCGCAATCCGGGGACCGCCTTCCTGGGAAGATTCCCGGATTTCGCTCCGCTCCATCCGGGCTACGCGCTGCGCGTCACATCGGCGGCGTAAGCCCGTCGCGGCCGACGCTGACGCGATCGGTTTCAAGCGAGCCGTCTGGCAGTTTCTTCATGAAGGCGATGACCTTGGCGCCGGCCTTCAGGTCCGCCTTGTCGCCGGGAACATAGGTCACGACCGGTGTATCGGGTGCGACTTCCACCTTCTTCTCGCCGTCCTTGTATTTGACCAGCAATGTGTGGCCGTCATTGCTGACGACGGATTGCGCGACGGTCGCATTGGTCATGCTGCTGTTCGGCTTCAGATCGTACGGCCGCGAGCCTTCGCCGGTGCCGCGCATGTTCTCCGGGAAGACGTGCACCTCGACCGCCTTCGGCGTGCCGTCGGGGCCGGGCACGGTGGTCGTGCCGATGAAGGAACCAACCTTGATGTCGGACAGCGCGATCTTGGTGAGACCGAGCACCACCATGTTGCCTGCCATGTGCAGCTTGACGTCCTCGCCGCTGCGCGACTTCACCGCGAGCGTATCGCCGTCGACGCTCTCGACGGTTCCACGCACCCGCGTCGGTGTCGGCGGCTGCTGCGCGAGCGCGTAGAGCGTGGACACCGTCACCATCGCAAGCGCGATGAACGGCCGAATGAGATGGGAGCGGCTGGCAGGCATGACTGATCTCCGGAGGGAACGCGGGGGGACTAACACCAGACCCCGTTCCGGAGATGCTATTCCAGGCCTCAAGTCTTTGTGAGATCGGCCTCAACAAGCGTGCGCAGCTCCGGCGTGACCTGCGGACGCCGCCCGAACCACAATTCGAAACCGCGCACCGCCTGGTGCAACAGCATGCCCAGTCCATCAGCGGTCTTCAGACCACGCGCCTCTGCCGCCGCAAGCAGCGGCGTCACCAGCGGCACATAGACGAGATCGGAAACGACCGCGTGTTGCGGCAGCAGGCCGACATCGATCTCGAGCGCGGGCTGACCATGCATGCCGAGCGAGGTGGTATTCACCAGCAGGCCGGCGCGCGGCAGCAGCTCATCAACCTCGTCCCATGTCGCGGGATGAACCCGCGCGCCGAATTGCCCGGCCAGCGCGCGGGCGCGATCGATGCTGCGGTTGACCAGATGCACGCGCGCGATGCCGCGCTCGATCAGGCCGAACACCACCGCACGTGCCGCGCCACCGGCGCCGAGCACCAGCGCGTCCTCCGTCTTGTCCCAGCCGGGCGCGCAGGCGTCGAGATTGTTGATGAAGCCTTCGACATCGGTGTTGGTCGAGCGCAGCTCGCCATCGGCGAACCACAGCGTGTTGGCGGCGCCGACGGCGCGGGCGCGCGCATCCGGTGCCGACAGCGCCAGCGCGCGCTCCTTGTGCGGAATGGTGACGTTGGCGCCGACGAAGCCGCGCAGCGACAGGCGGAACAGGAAATCCTTGAAGTCCTCCGGCGGCACCGCCTCGATCACATAACCGCCCTCGATGCCGAGCGTGCGCAGCCAGTAATGATGGATCAACGGCGAGCGGGAATGCGCGGCGGGCCAGCCGATCAGGCACGCGGCGCGGGTTTTGCTTGAGGACGTCATGATCGTGACATCGGCCAAGGCGGGCGCGCTGTCAATGCGTCCGCTTCGCGGTTGCGGCAACCAGCGCGCTGAGGGCGAACGCGGCGGCTGCGGCGAACCAGATCGCGGCGAGGTTGATCCAGCCATAGACCAGCCCGCCGGCGAGCGCGCCCGCGACCAGCGCCGCCCACAGCAGCAGGTTCGGGAGCCAGGCCCAGCCCGCACCGCCTGTGAGCGCGGCGGCGATCAGCTGACCGGCCTTCACCAGCGCCCCGGTGACATAGGTGAGGCCGAGCCCGGCCCCGCCTTCGAGCTGGAATACGGCGTTCTCGAGCCCCATCGCCAGCACGATGGCGGCGACCGCGGCGTTCGACAGGCCATAGGCATAGGCCACCGCCGCCGCCGTGAGCAGCCACGCCTCGATGAGCAGGAGCAGGGGCTGGCGATGCACCAGCGCGCTGAGCACGATCAGGCTGCCGGCTGCGGCGCCGGCGACGAACAGCACGATCAGCTCCAGCGCTTCCAGGGCGTGCTGCCAATGCCCCTCGGCCAGCGTCACGCCAAGCCGCGTCGAGTTACCGCTCATGAAGGAGACGAACAGCCCGCCGAGATGCAGATAGCCGATGCCGTCGACATAGCCGGCCATTGCGCTGAGCGCGCAGGCCAGCGCCAGGTTACGGCGGGATTCAAGCATGCTGGCGGAAACTGCGTCATAGGAAGGGAATCACGGGCGCTATCTTGGCCCGTCATTCCGGGGCGATGCGACAGCATCGAACCCGGAATCTCGAGATTCCGGGTCTGGTCCTTCGGACCATCCCGGAATGACAATTCGATCACGCCGCGTCGCGATGCGCGGCGATGATCTGGTCGGCGGCGCGGCCCGTCACTTCGGCCATGCGGTCGAACTGGCGGGTGAAGGTGCCGGCGCCGGCCGTGGCGGAGCGCAGTTCGACAATCAAGTCGCCGATCTCCGATTCCGGCATCGTGGCGCGGACGCAATCCCAGCCGATCCAGCCGTCGCGGGTGTCGAAGCCGAGGATCTGGCCGCGGCGCGCCGACAGGATCGCGTTGATCTTGGCGGTGGCGTCGGTCGGACAGACGATCTCGACCATATGGATCGGCTCCAGCAGCACCGGCTGGCACTGCGGCAACCCTTCGCTGACCCCGATCCTCGCCGCGGTACGGAACGCGAGATCGGACGAGTCGACGCTGTGATAGGAGCCGTCGGTCAGCGTGACGTCGACGTCGATCACGGGGAAGCCGAGCGGGCCGCGCGCCAGCGCGTCGACAACGCCCTCTTCCACCGCGCCGATATAGTTGCGCGGCACCGCGCCCCCGACCACTTTCTCGTGGAATTCGAAGCCTGACCCGCGCGGCTTCGGCTTGATGTCGAGCACGACGTCGCCGAACTGGCCATGGCCGCCGGACTGCTTCTTGTGCCGGCCGCGCTGGGTGATCGGCTTGCGGATGGTCTCCTGATAGCCGATCGCCGGCGGATGCGATTTGACGTTGACGCCGTAGCGGTCCTTCAGCCGCTCCTGCGCCACGCGCAGATGCATCTCGCCCTGCCCCCACAGCACGGTGTCGTGGGTGCGCGGGTTCTGGATCATCGTCAGCGAGGGATCTTCCTCGTTCAGCCGCAGCAGCGCCTGGCCGAGCTTGACATCGTCCTTGCGGTCGGTCGCGGCAATCGAGATCGACAGCACGGCCGCGGCCGGCTCGACCTTGACCAGCGAGGCCGGCGCCGTCTTGCCGCTCGAGACCGTATCGCCGGTCTTGATCGCATCGAGCTTGCCGAGCGCGACGGTGTCGCCGGCCTCGGCCTGCGGCCGCTTGCTGTCATGCCCGCCCGAGACCGCGAGGATGCCTGAGACGCGTCCGCTCTCGCCGCTTGAGGATTGCAGCGTCGCGCCGTCGTCGAGCCGGCCCGCAAGCACGCGCGCCAGCGACAGCTTGCCGCCGTGCTGCAAGTGCACGGTCTTGAACACGTAGGCCAGCGCATCCTTCTGATCCTTGATGCCGAGCCGATCGGCGGTCTCGGCGACGCCGGGCGCCTCATGGCGCAGCGCCTTCATCAGGCGCAGCACGCCGTTCTCGCGGCTCGCAGCGCCGAGCAGCACCGGACAGATCTGCCCTTCGCGCAGTTCGCGGGCGAGATCGTCGAACACGGCATCGCGCGGCGGCTGGATATCCTCCAGCAACTGCTCCATCAGCGCGTCGTCGTGGTCGGCAAGCTTCTCCAGCATCGAGAAGCGGGCTTCCTTCTCGCGATCGAGATTGCCGCCCTCGAGCGCCATCACCTCCGACGGCTTGTGCTCGCGATAGACGAAGGCGCGCTCCAGCGCGAGATCGACAAAGCCTTCGATCAGATCGCCGTTCCAGATCGGGATCTGGCGCAGCACCAGCGGCACGCGCGAGGCCGGCTGCAGCGTCGCAAGCGTCTCGCGGACGCGCTTGTTGGCGCGGTCGATCTTGTTCAGGAACAGGAAACGGGGAATTCCGAGCTCCTCGAGCTCGCGCAGGATGATCTGCAGCTGCGGCAGCTTTTTCTCGTCGGCTTCGCAGACCACGACCGCGGCATCGACCGCCGGCAACGCTGCACGCATATCGTGCGCGAATTCGATCGAGCCGGGACAATCGATAAAGGTGTAGCTGTCCCCCATAAAGGTGGTGGTGGCGGCGGTCAGGCCTACGCCCATCTTGTGCTGACGCGCCTCGGGGCTGGCATCGCCGACGGAGGTTCCGGCATCGACGCTGCCGGCAGTTTTAATGGCGCCAGTGCGCGCCAGGATCGCTTCCAGAAGTGTGGTTTTACCGCTTTGGAAAGGGCCCACCAATGCGATGCACCGTGGACCTCGGGGACTTCTGACGTCTTGTCCCATTGCCGCCTCCTCGTTTTGGAGCTCGGCCCATGATTGGGTCGGCGACCGTTTATGCTCTGCCTGCGTTTGACATTTGGCAAGCGGGAAAACGTCGCTGCGGTGCGGCGTCGCGGAGGTTTGCAATTCCGAGCCATCGTCCGGACAATTGCATCCGCTGCGTCAGTTCCTTCGCGCAAGTCCCGGAGCAATCTCGCGCCAGCGTGTCGCAAGGTCGAGCAGACGCTGCACGGCGGGCGAGACATCTTCTTCACGCCACGCAATCGTGAGCGGCGCCGTCACCGCCGGCGCGGCCAAGCGGACATACGCCACGCCGCGACCGGTCTGCGCGCGTGCCGCGGCCTCCGGGACGAGCGATACACCGACGCCGGCGGCGATCAGGCCAATCGCGGTTTGCAGATGCAGCACCTCCTGCGCGAGTCGCGGCGTGAATCCGGCGGCCTGGCACGCGGCGACGATCAGGCCGGTGACCGATGGCTCCGGCCGCGCCGGATAGAGCACGAAGGCATCATCGGACAATTCGGCAAGCGCAATGTCGTCCCTCTCGGCAAGCGGATGCGCGCGCGGCAACGCCGCGATATAGGGCTCCTCCAGGATCAGGCGCTGGGCAAGACCCGCCTCCGGCAATAGCGCCGGGCGTGCGAAGCCGACATCGATCCGGCGTCGCCGCAGCGCTTCGGCAATCTCGGCCGCCAGCATCTCGTCAAGCACGAGCTCGACGTCGGGACAGGCGTCGCGATAGCTGCCTATGATATCGGGCAGACCGGCGAACATCGCGGAGCCGACGAATCCGATCGCGAGCTTGCCGGCCTGGCCGCGCCCGACGCGCCGCGTGTCCGCAACCGCGGCCTCGAAATTTGCGAGCAGGGAGCGGGCGCGCGCAAGCAGCAGCTCGCCCGCCTCGGTGAGCCTGACAGGACGGCTATTCCGCTGCAGCAACGTCACGCCGAGTTCGTCCTCGAGCTGACGGATCTGCTGGCTTAGCGGCGGTTGCGCGATGTGCAGCCGCTCGGCCGCGCGGGTGAAGTTCAATTCCTCGCCGAGCGCCACGAAATATCTGAGATGTCGCAATTCCATGCCGTCGGTATAGCACGGCGGCGGGTGCCGTCAGTCATACGCAACAGCTCTGCAACCGTATCGAACGAGTATTGGACCGGACGCGCGAACGCGGACAGCCTGCGGCAAAGCACAGGGAGTCCTCATGACGGCGCTGGAAAAAGCCTTCGCGGAAGCAGCCGCGGCAGGCATCACACAACAGAAGATCGATATCGGCGGCCTGCGCGTCAATGTCGCGCGCTTCGGCAAAGGGCCGCCGCTGCTCCTGCTTCACGGCTGGCCGGAGTTCTGGCTGGTGTGGCGCCCGCTGATGCTGCGCCTCGGCGACAGTTTTGAACTGATCGCGCCCGACTTGCGCGGCTGCGGCGACACCGGCAAGCCGACACCGGGGCCCGATGCGTCCGCCACCGCTGAGCGCCACGCGCTGGACATGTTTGCCGTCATGGACGCGCTCGGTCATGACGGCTTCGGCGTCATCGGCGGCGATCTCGGCGCCTATGTCATGCAGGCGATGTCGCATCGTCAGCCGCAGCGGCTGACCGGCACGCTCTATCTCTGCACGCCCTATCCGGGCCTCGGCCATCGCTACGGCCAGCCCGGCCACCTGATCGAGGTCTGGTATCAATACTTCCAGCAGCTGCCATGGGCCGCGCAATTGGTCGGAAGCTCGCGCGAGTCATGCCGGCTCTACTTCCGGCATTTCCTCGACCACTGGTCGGGCGACGATCCCGCGGTGTTCGGCGACCTGCTGGAAGCCTATGTCGACAACTTCATGAAGCCGGGCAACATCCAGGGCGGCTTCGACTGGTATCTCTCGTCCGCGCCCAATCGCCGGCTCTGGCTGGAAGGCAAGCTGCCGGCGCAGCCGCGCATCGACGTGCCGTCGCGCTTTCTCTGGGGCCGCCGCGATCCGTTGATCGCGCCCGAATGGTCGGACAGGTTGAAAGACTATTGGAGCGAACCTTCGATCAGGTTCGTCGAGACCGGGCACTATGTTCACGCCGAGGCGCCCGGGATCGTTGCCGAAGAAGCAAGCGGCTTCTTCGGCAAGCTGATCAACCGCACGGGCGCGCGTTAGCGGCCCGGACGCAGCTCCAGGCTCTCGAGGCCGGCGGCGATGTTGATGCCGACCTGGCCCTGCACGCTGAGCGGCTGCAGGGCGATCGTGTTGTCGGAGCCGCCGACCAGCACGTTGCCGCCGACGCCGACACCGAGCGTCGCGCTGCCCTGCGCGCCGGCATAGTTGCCGGAGAGCGCACCCGGCCCGAGCCGCTCCACCGGCGCATAGACGCCCCAGGCCAGCGCCGATTCCTGGGTGATGCCGAGATCGATGCCGACCTTCTGGATGGTCGCGATGTAGCGATCCTCAGGCAGACCATTGGCGCGCAGCACGCAACCGAGATGGGTCACGGAACCGACGATGAAGCCGACGCTCGCGCCGCCGCGGCATTCAAGGACGCCGACCTGCACGCGCTGGATCGGCTGTTGGGCGCTGGCGCCAACGATTGCGGTCAGCGTGGCGATGGCGGCACCGGCGAGGAGAGTGAAGCGACGCATGTTGGGGAGTCTCCGGCTGAGAGGCATGACGCGAGCAGAGAACAGAACGGCGCCGTGTCTGCGGCGCCGTTCGCATCCTATGCCACAACATCGAACGTCCAGCCAGAATTTGCGGTGCCCGGCCACCGATTGTCAGGAGATGTTGCGGCGCTGCTGTTCCTTTCGGTCTGCCGATTGATCGAGCAATGGACAGCAAACAACAGACAACAAAAAAGAGGCCCGCCTTCGCGGGCCTCTTTGATCGAACACCGACCAGCCTAGAGCGTTTTCGAGCGAAGCGGATACCGGTTCGCGTGAAGAAAACGCGTCAAAACAAAATCTAGTGGTGGTGATGATGACGGTGGTGACGATGATGACGGCGCGGACCGCCGTAGGCGACCGGCTCGAGATCGATCCCGGCGATGCCGGCCGCGACGTTGAGGCCGGTCTGGCCCTGCACGCTGACCGGCTGCAGCGCGTAGGCATTGTTCGGGCCGCCGAACAGGAAGTTACCGCCGGCACCGAGGCCGACCGAGGCGTTGACGCCGACGCCGCCGTAGCTGCCGGCCAGCGCACCGCGCGGAAGCTGCGTGGTCGGCGCGCTCACGGCCCAGGCGAGCTGGGTCGTCGCGGTGACGCCGAGGTCGACGCCGATCCGCTTCACGGTCGCAACATAGGGCTCGGGCCGACGGCCGCCGCTCTGAAACACGCATTCGAGGCGCGCGACAGAGCCGACAACGAAGCCGACATTCTCGCCGCCCTGGCATTGCAGGACCCCGGCTTGAACCTGAGGCGCCGCGTTGGCGGTGGCGAACTGCGCCAGCAACGCAAGCGCTGCAAGGGTGAGGGTCGAAAGTCGCATTGAACTGTCTCCGCAAGGTGAACTGAATTGAATTCGCGCGGCGGACAGGAAGGAAGGCTCGTGTCCAAAACAAGGCAGCGCGCAAAGACGCCGTAAAAACTTCCCGCGTGTGGCATCGATGTTCGCACACACGCGCGTGAGGTGAGCAGGATGTGATTTGACTCGTCGAATCTACCGGCGCGATTTCAGCACACAAACAAAAACGCTCCCGCACCAGGTGCGGGAGCGTTTCTTGATTTCGGATCGACCTACCGCAGATTACCGCAGAAGCGCTGGATGCGCTTGCAGGCATCCTCGAGATCGGAAGTCTTGGTGGCGTAGGAGATGCGGAACGCGGGGCCGAGCCCGAATGCCGATCCCTGCACCACGGCGACGCCTTCGCTCTCGAGCAATTCGGTGACGAACGCCTCGTCGTTGTCGATCAGCTTGCCCGACGGCGCCTGCTTGCCGATCGTGCCGGCGCAGGACGGATAGACGTAGAACGCGCCTTCCGGCCGCGGGCATTCGATGCCGCTCGCCTGGTTGAGCATCGACACCACGAGGTCGCGACGCTCCTTGAACACCTTGTTGTTCGCGGCGATGAAGTCCTGCGGACCGTTGAGCGCCTCGACCGACGCCCATTGCGCGATCGACGACGGGTTCGAGGTCGACTGCGACTGGATCGTCGCCATCGCCTTGATCAGCTGCGCCGGGCCGCCGGCATAGCCGATGCGCCAGCCGGTCATGCAGTAGGCCTTCGACACGCCGTTCACGGTCAGCGTGCGATCGTACAGGCTCGGCTCGACCTGCGCCGCCGTGGTGAAGACGAAGTCGTCATAGACGAGGTGCTCGTACATGTCGTCGGTCATCACCCAGACATGCGGATGCTTGACCAGCACGTCGGTGATCGCCTTGAGCTCGCTCTTCGTATAGGCCGAGCCGGTCGGGTTCGACGGCGAGCACAGGATCACCCACTTGGTCTTCGGCGTGATCGCCTTCTCGAGATCTTCCGGACGCAGCTTGAAGCCGGTCGAGGCCGGGCACACCACCGGCACCGACTCGCCGCCGGCGAGCGCCACCATCTCGGGATAGCTGACCCAGTACGGCGCCGGGATGATCACCTCATCGCCCGGATTGATGGTCGCCATCAGCGCGTTGTAGAGCACCTGCTTGCCGCCGGTGCCGACGATGACCTGGTTCGGCTTGTAGGTCAGGCCGTTCTCGCGCGCGAACTTGTTGATGATGGCTTCCTTGAGCTCCGGAATGCCGCCGACATCGGTGTACTTGGTCTTGCCGGCCTCGATCGCGTGGATCGCTGCCAGCTTGATGTTGGCGGGCGTATCGAAGTCAGGCTCGCCGGCGCCGAGGCCGATGACGTTGCGGCCCGCGGCTTTCAGCGCGCGTGCTTTGTCCGTGACCGCGATCGTCGCGGACGGCTTCACACGGTCGAGCGCAGCGGACAGGAAGGCCATTATCATCTCCTGGCAAACGTCGTGAGCCGTAGGGCCACGACTTGATTTGAATGGGATCGCGGCACCCTAGGCCTGTCGCCGCTGCACCGCAAGAAGCTTGGCGGTAAAGCACGAAAACTTTCGCGCATGGCTCGCGGCGCGCGCAATTTTCCGCAAGTTCCGGCACCGGATGACTCATATCCGGCAAGGCCGGCGACCATAGCTCCGGTCTTGCCGGCGGGCCCTTCGGCGGCATGCGCCAGCGCGGATTGCTCCGAGGACAATGCCGCGCGGCAACCTGCCTGACGGCGCTAACGGCGGGTCGTCAACGCAGACCGGCGCGCGTCGTGCCGCCAAGGACGCGCGTTAAGGTTTGTGAATTGCAGCGCGCCGGCCATGGTCGCGACCTTGGCGATCGACCGCCACCGTGCAGAGCGTCGCGCAGGCGTGATCCGAGTTGTTCTGCCGTGTGGATGGAATCGTTCTGCACGTGTGCAGTGCAGTAGACGTTTCGACTTTTTCCACACTGCAGGGCTTGCGACGCACCCCCGTCAGCATCATTGTTTAGCGGCGTTGCGGTGTGACAGGCCGCGCAATTTTTAAGCGTACCGTCTCCCTGACCGAGTGAACCACGACGCAATGTACAAGCTCTATTCGATGCAGCGCTCCGGCAACAGCTACAAGGTCCGGCTGGCGCTTGCCGTGCTGAACACGCCGTACGAGGCGATCGAGATCGACATCCTGCGCGGCGAGAGCCGCACGCCGGAATTCCTGGCCAAGAATCCGAGCGGCCAGGTGCCGCTGCTCGAGGTCGCCGAGGGCCGCCATCTCGCCGAGTCCAATGCCATCCTCTGGTATGTCGCGATCGGCACGCCGCTGGCGCCGGAGTCGCGGATCGAGCGCGCCGAGGCGCTGCAGTGGATGTTCTTCGAGCAGCACGCGCTGGAGCCGAACATCGGCGCTGCCTATTTCTGGCTGTCGCTGGTCAAGGGCGGACGCGACCTGCAGACGCACGCGCTGGAGGACTGGATGGAGCGCGGCTATGCGGCGCTGCAGGTGATGGAAAATCACCTCAAGGAACACGCCTATTTCGCCGCCGGACAGCTCACCGTCGCCGACATCGCCCTTTACGGCTACACCCACGTCGCCGACCGCTGCGACTTCGACCTGGCGACCTTTCCGTCGATCCGCGCCTGGCTCAAGCGGGTCGAGCAGACCCCCGGATTTGTCTCGATGGACTGGCAGCCTGGTACCGAGGCCGAGCCTGAGCCTCGCCTCGCGGCCGGCGTCTGAACGGCCGGGTGTGAATCCAGGGAATAACGGGGAAACTGCCCAAATAACGGGCAAAACTCGCGCCACCGCCGTATTTTAGCCATTTTTGGACGGCGCCGCCGCCGCAATGTTGCCGGTGACAACCGGCAGATTCGCGCGGATGTCGCGAGTGATTCGCTCGCGGCCTGAGGGATTTAGACCATGAAACGGTGGTCCGGCACGGCAGGCTTCGATGGCCGCCCTGCCCCGGTGGCATCATCCCGGCTGACGAACGCGATCGCCGCGTCGCTCGCGCTCGGCGCGCTGACGTTGTGCCTGGTCGTCGCCGTGACGGTGCTGTCGAGCAACATCACCATGGCAACGGCGATCCCGGCGTAATCAAGCAATTTCCGGTTGGCACCTGATCCGCGGCAAGGCGCGGGAGAGACAGCGGCGCGACATGATGAAGACCCCCGTCGGACTGGTGACCGTGACGCTGTCGGCGGCGATCCTGCTGGCGGCATCGCTCCTGATCGTGACCGGCACGCAAGGCGAAGACCGCGCACGCCCCGCGCATGTCACGACGCCGACCGCCAAGCCGGCCCCGCACCACTAAAGCGCAATGAGATCAGGTCGAACCGCGGCGGCAGTGTGCTCCCTCGCCCCGTTCTTACGGGGAGAGGGTTGGGGTGAGGGGCTCTTTCCGCGTATTCGGAGATCGCTGCATTTGCGGAGAGTCCCCCTCACCCGGAACGCATCTAACGATGCGTTCCGACCTCTCCCCGCACACGGGGCGAGGTGAAGCATTAGCCCCATTTGTGGAAGATCAGAAACGCGCCGGCGGCGATGAAGGCAAATCCGAGCGCGTGATTCCAGCCCAGCGGCTCCTTCAGGTACAACACCGAGAAGGCGGCGAACACGACCAGCGTGATCACCTCCTGCATGGTCTTGAGCTGCGCCGCCGAGTAGACCGCGCTGCCCCAGCGATTGGCCGGCACTGCCAGCCAGTACTCGAAGAAGGCGATGCCCCAGCTCACCATGATGACGATGGGGAGCGAGTGATCCTTGAACTTGAGATGGCCGTACCAGGCGAAGGTCATGAAGACGTTCGAGGCGAACAGCATCAGGATCGGCAGCAGCGACGGCGAAATGGCGGGCATCGAATGTCCTCTTGCAAGCAAAGCACGCGGTAACCCGCAGGCACGGAACCGGGTTCCGTGCCGATCTGCATATCATTTGATTTGAAAGCAGCGAAAGCTGGTTCGGCCCCCGCAACGCCCGCTTAACGGTCGGGACGGAAATGCCGGCGCGGTTGCGGCCCTGTCGTCAAACTGCGGCTTTATCGTTCGTTTGATAGATAGCGAGAACGCGCATGCGGTTCGACTGGCGTGCAATTTCAGGTCCGGCCCTGACGGCGATCACGGCATCCGCCGCCTTCCTGCTCGATCGCCTCGTTGTCGCCGTCCCCAATCCCGCGCCGCTGTTCGTCTGCATCGTGGCGCTTGCGAGCTCGATCAGCGGCATCACCTCCGGGCTGATCTCCGCCGCGATCGCGGTGGCCGCCTCGGCGCTGTTCTTCCTCAATCATCGCGCGCTGCCCGGTTACGACACCGCCGACGTCGCGCGGATGCTGATGCTGGCGGCGACCGCGGCCGGCACCGCCGTGATCACCGGAATGCTACGGCAGAAATGGATCGACGCCTTTGCTGCGGACCAGCAGCATCACGCCACCGCGGAGCGGCTCGCAGCCGCGCTCGACCAGGTCGACATCGGCATCGTGCTGCTCGACGCCGACACCCGCGCCGAATTCATCAACCGCGCCTTCCGCGACTATTTCGCGCTGTCGGATGCGCAGGCCGAGAGCAAGCCGCCCTTCGTCGCACTGATGTATCACGGCCGCGACACCGGCGCCTATGAACTGCCGGAAGACGAGCTGAGCGCATTCATCGCCGAGCGCATCGCGATGATGCGCGCCGGCGACTCCACGCCGATCAATCTCAACCTCGCCGACGGCCAGGTGCTGCGCTTCAGCTGCACCGCACTGCCGGACGGCGGCCGCATGCTGAGCTACACTCCGGTCACCGACCTCGTGCGGCACACCGACGATCCCGCCAAGGCCGATGAATATCGGGCCCAGCGCGCCGGGCGCGAGCGCCGTCTGGCGCGGCTGCTGCGCGCCGCCGAGTGAGGCGCGACCTCGTCCGCAATTGATCCTGCGAGATAGCGACGGTAGAACCTTGCGAGCGGTGCGGAGACATCGCCCGCAACGCAGGATCATCCAGGAATCCTCCATGGCCGACGACGTCACCATCCGCTTCGTCACCCGCGACGACTACGCCCAGTGGCTTCCTCTGTGGGACGGCTACAATGCCTTCTATGAGCGATCCGGGCCGACCGCGCTCGCGCCCGAGATCACCGCGATGACGTGGGAACGCTTCTTCGATGCCTATGAGCCGGTGCACGCGCTGGTCGCCGACGCCGGCGGCAGATTGCTCGGGCTGACGCATTATCTGTTTCACCGCTCGACCACCGCGATCGCGCCAACCTGCTATTTGCAGGATCTGTTCACCAGCGAAGCCGCACGCGGCAAGGGCGTTGGCCGCGCGTTGATCAACGGGGTTTACGCGCAGGCCAAGCTCGCGGGATCGCCACGCGTCTACTGGCAGACGCATGAGACCAACCACACCGCGATGCAGCTTTATGACAAGGTCGCAGACAAGCCGGGCTTCGTCATCTATCGCAAGATTGTCTGAGCGGATCTTCGCGGCCTGTGGATTGAATAGAGGTGTCACCGGCACGTTACAAAGCCCGGCTAGGCTTCCGCTCGCGCAGATCAGGCCCCCCGTCTCAGATCTTCGCCAAGCGGTCCCCGTCAGTCGCCGCGTCTGACCGGGACCGCTTTTTTTGCGGCATCTCATTTTGCGACATCGTCATGCGTGATCGGCGGTAGGACGGCGCCTTGCCGGGCCCTAGTGTGCTTGTCACAATACGCGGCACCGCTCGCCTATCCCACAGGATTGTCTCATGGAAATTCGTAATCTCGGCGGCTCCGGGCTGCGCGTGTCCGCGGTCGGCCTCGGCTGCAACAATTTCGGCCAGCGCACCGACCTCGAGACCTCGCGCAAGGTAATCCACAAGGCGATCGATCTCGGCATCACGCTGTTCGACACCGCCGACATCTATGCCGGCATGGGCGGCTCGGAGACCGTGCTCGGCACCGTGCTGGGCGACCGCCGCAAGGACATCGTGCTCGCCACCAAATTCTCCAAGCCGATGGCGACCGACGGCACCAAGCAGGGCGCCTCGCGGCGCTACATCATGTCGGCGGTCGAAGCGAGCCTCACTCGCCTGAAGACCGACTATATCGATCTCTACCAGCAGCACGACTACGATCCGCTCACCCCGATCGACGAGACGCTGCGCGCGCTCGACGATCTCGTCCGCCAGGGCAAGGTGCGCTACATCGGCAACTCCAACTTCCCGGCCTGGCGGATCGCCGAAGCCGAGTACGTCGCGCGCCAGATGAACATGAACCGCTTCGTGTCCTGCCAGGACGAATACAGCCTCCTGGTGCGCGGCATCGAGAAGGACCTGCTGCCGGCGGCGCAGCAATACAATCTCGGCCTGCTGCCGTTCTTCCCGCTCGCCAGCGGCCTGTTGACCGGCAAGTACCAGCGCGGCGCCGCTGCACCCGCCGATACCCGCTTCGCCAAGGCGCCGGCCCTGAAGGATCGCTACGTCACGCCGCGCAACGAGGACATCGTCGAGAAGCTGCAGGCGTTTGCCAGGGAGCGCGGCCACGCCATGCTCGAGCTCGCCTTCTCCTGGCTCGCCGCCCGCCCGCAAGTCGCAAGCGTCATCGCCGGGGCGACGCGTCCCGAGCAGATCGAGCAGAACGTCAAGGCGATCAGCTGGAAGTTCTCCGCGGAGGAGATGGCGGAGATCGATGGGATAACGAAGGCGTGAAGCGAACGGCACTCTCTCCGCTCCCTGTCCCCGTCCTTCACGGGGAGAGGGTTGGGGTGAGGGGCATCTATCCGCGCAACTCAGTCTGAATTGTAATCAACACACCCTCGACGTTGCCGAGCACATCGTTGTTCCAGAAGCGAAGCACGCGATAGCCCTCCCCGGTGAGATACCAGTCCCGGACCACGTCTGCAGCTGAGTCCGCGTGCTGACCGCCATCCACTTCGATCACGAGCCGTCGCTCGCGGCAGACGAAGTCGCAAATGTAACTCCCGACCGGCACCTGCCGTGCGAACTTATGGCCATCAATCTGGCGATTGCGGATGCGATTCCAAAGCACGGTCTCCGCGTCCGTTTGATTGGCGCGCAGCCCTTTCGCGAGTCGGATAGGTGTTTCCTTGCGGCCACGCATTGCCCTGCCCCTCACCCGGAAGCAACGCGATGCGTCGCTTCCGACCTCTCCCCGCAAAGAGCGGGGAGAGGTCGAGGAAGTCAAGCCACCAGCCCCTTCATCGGCTTTACCGGGGCGCTGTCCGGAAACACGGCATCGGCCAGCACGCGCTCGCCGAGGCCGAACTGGTCGTGCAGCACGCCCTTGATCACGGCGCGCAGGTCGGTGGTCGGGGCGAGGTCGCGGGCCTGGTAGAGATTGGCGGGCTTGAGGCCGGGCCAGTCGGTGATCATGCGGCCGCCATTCACCGCGCCGCCGGCGAGCAGCGCGATGGTGCCGGTGCCGTGGTCGGTGCCCTCGGTGCCGTTGATGCGCGCGGTGCGGCCGAACTCGGTCGCGACCACGATCACGGTGTCGCGCCAGCGCGCGCCGAGGCCGCTCTGGAATTCCGCCAGCGCGCCGTCGAGGCCGCCGAGCAGTTGCGCGAGGCGGCCGACCGGCCCGCCTTCATTGGCATGGGTATCCCAGCCGTCGAAGGCGAGCGCGCCGATCCTCGGGCCGTCATCGGCCGCCATCAATTTCGCGGCGCCCCGCGCCACGAGGCGCATCGCCGCCACGCCGCCCGCCCCGGGCTTCGGCTTCATCTCCTCGCCCTGCGCCTGCTTCTCGAGCTGCAAGCCTTGCGTCAGCGCGCTCGCCAGCGCCGGATCGCGGTGCTGATAGAGATCGAGCAGCCGCATCGCGGTGTCGTCGGCGGCTTGCGGTAGCGCGGTCGGGGCCCAGCCGACGGTCGGCGCCGCGCCGCGCAGCACCAGCGGCGTGGTCGGGCCGACCGCGAGCGCGCTCGTCACCCGCTCGCCTTTCGGCAAGGCTTCCAGCGCGCGATTGAGCCAGCCGGACTGCACGCGGCCCGGACCGGGGAAGCCGCTTTCCAGCACGTCCTGACCGTCGAAATGCGAGCGATCGCGATAGGAGGTCGCCACCGCATGAACCACCGCGGCCTGCTTGGCGCGATACATCCGCGAAAATTCCGGCATCGCCGGATGCAGGGCGAAGAACTGATCCAGCATCACCGCCGCGTTCGGGCCATCGGGGCGCAGCGCGATCGCGCCGTGCAAGCCGGCATAATCAGGATCGCCGACCGGTGCGACCGTGGCGAGGCCGTCGAGTGCACCGCGCAGGATGATGGTGACGAAGCGCGGATCGCGGCCATCGGCGGCGCGCGCGAATTTCGGGAGGTAGGCCCAGGCCGCAAAGGAGGCGCCGCCGAGCAGCAGCGCGCGCCGCGACGTCGCCTGCAGCATCAGGCTCTCGGAGCATTCCATCGTCATCTCCTCTGGAACTCGGGCGACATCAACAGCAGCGCCAGCGCCTGCTGCCGCGATTCCGCGCGCTCGATGGTGCGCCGCGTCTCGGGCGAGGCTGCATCGGCGGCAATGAGCTCGAGCAGGTCGCGCGGGTCGAACCGGTCGGCGAGCTGGGAGGCGACTTGCGCCGAAATGTCGAGCCTGAGCTTGATGCCTTCAGGCGCCGCCCAGGCCGCGGCGGTGTCCGAAAATCCGTTCGGCCCGGCCGGCGACCACAGCGGCTGGCCGAGCACATTGAGGCCATTGAGATAGCGGCTCGGATCCTCGGGATTGCGCGCCAGCAGGCGGCCGGAGGCGACCAGGAATTCGTAAGGCGAACGCATCTTTGTCAGCGGCGCCTGCCAGGCCTCGCTGGACTGAACGAGCGCGGTGGCCAGCGCCCTGAGATCGCCGTCCGTTTTCGTGAATGTATCCTGCAGCCTCGCCACCAGCGCCGGCGGCGGATCGTCGGCAACGAAGTGGCGCGCGAACTTGGTCGCGATGAATTTTGCGGTCGAGGGATGCCGCGCGATGTCCGACAGCACGGCCTCGCCCTGCGCAACGCCCGCCTGCGCGTAGGTCTTGCCGAGCACCTGCTGCGGTCCGGGCTGGTGCGCATTGGCGTTGAACACGAAGCTGCCGGGCACACCTAACTGCCCACGGCGGCCGGCAAAGGTCCAGCCGGTGATGACGCGCGCCAGCGAGGTCACGTCGTCCTGGGTGTAGCCGCCGCCGACGCCGAGCGTATGCAGCTCCATGATCTCGCGCGCGAGGTTCTCATTCAGGCCGCGATTGCGGTTGATGCCAGCGCGCGACTCCGGGCCGAGCGATTGCTGATTGTCGAGAAAGAACAGCATCGCCGGATGCTGCTCGACGGCCTTCAGCATGTCCGGGAAACGGCCGAGCACATGCGGACGGATCGCCTCGCGCTCGAACGAGCCGGCCCACATCCGCGCCAGCGCGCCCTTGTTGGCGGAGACGCAGAAGTGGTTGGACCAGAACACCACGAGCCGTTCGACGAAGCCGCAATCGGCGACCACGCCGCGCTGCAGGCGCGCCAGCGCCTCGGCGCGGAACGTCTTCTGGATGATGTTGAGCGGTTGCGCCGGCGGCTTGGGGGGACCGGGCACCGTCTGCATCGTCGGAGGCTGCATCGGAGCCGACGGCGTCATCGCCGCGTTGGCGCCATCGGCGCCCTGCGCCTGCATCGCCGGATCCTTGCCGGCGATCTCCTTGGCGGCCGTGGACAGCGACAGATTGCGCCGCTGCGCCGGCTTTGCGTCGGACCCTTGCGGCGGTGTCTCGCTCGCGCCTTGCTGCGCGACCTTCGCGGCATTGCGCGCCTGCTGGATCTCGAACTGATAGTCGAACACCTGCTTGCCGAGCTCCGGCGTCGAGAGCAGGCCCGGCACTTCGAGCAGCGCGCCGTTCGGACGCGCCAGTTCCGCCAGCACGAAACCGCGCGGATCGGAGGCGGCGTTGATGAAGTCGCCGGACGCCCCGCCGCGGGCACCGAATCCAAACCGGTTGAGAGCAACCAGCGCGGCTTGCGAATCACGGGCCATCAGAATTCCCTTAACGGCCTATCCCGGCTATATCAGTTGCCTGGCATCATAGCGCGGTCCGGGATGAACCCGAGATTAATTCGCGCATTAAATCGCGGTTAGAATGGACCTCTCGTCAAACGATCGTTCCAAACCAGCATCTCCGCGCCAGCTTGCCTGCACGGCATGCGGCAGCGAATTTTCCTGCTCGCTCACCGGAGCATGCTGGTGCTGCGATGAGAGTTTTCGCCTGCCGATGCCGACCGATGGCGGCGACTGCCTGTGCCCCGCATGCTTGCGGAAGCTCGCGGAACAGCAAGCAGCGGTGAGCGCCACGTGAACGCACGCTGGACCGTCGACGCCGTCCTGCTCGACATGGACGGCACGCTGCTCGACACCGAGAAGGTTTACTTCGACAGCCTGGTCGCGGCGCTGAACGTGTGCGGCTACACCGACGACGTCGTCGCGCTGTGCCACTCCATGGTCGGGCTTCCCGGCCCGGTCTGCGAGGCGATGCTGCGCGACCATTACGGCGCGGCGTTTCCGCTCGCGGACGTCAACCAAGCGTTTCTCGAACATCGCGATCGGATGATGCGGTCGGGCCTGCCGCTCAAATCAGGCACGCTCGCTCTGCTCGATGCGCTCGCGCTTGCGGAGCGCCCGATGGCGATCGTCACCTCGTCATCGCGCCGTTCGGCCGAACGCAACCTCACCCTCGCCGGCATCCGCGCGCGCTTCGACACGCTGCTGACGCTTGACGATGTCGCGCAGGGCAAGCCGGATCCGGAGCTCTATCTCAAGGCCGCCGCGCGGCTCGGCGTGAGGCCGGCGTCCTGCATCCCGGTGGAAGACTCCAACCACGGCGTGGCGGCGGCGCACGCCGCCGGCGCGATCACGCTGATGGTGCCGGACATGGCGCCACCGACCGACGAGACCCGTGCGAAATGCGCAGCCGTGTTGCCGGATCTCAACGCCGTGCTGGCGCTGCTGCAGGAGCGCGGCGCGCTTTAATCGTCATTGCGAGAAGGTCTCGCCGCAGGCTGCTGCACCTCTCTCGCGTGCGGGGAGGTCGTATCGCATCGAAGATGCGATTCGGGTGGGGGCTCTCTCCACGATGTGACTCGTGGAGAGAGCCCCCACCCCAGCCCTCTCCCGCTTGCGGGGCAGGGAGCGCACCGCCTTCGCGACTACCATTCAACCTACTCTCGTCATGTCCTAACCCCGCTTAAGCCCTGCTTCCCCAGCGCCGTCTCGATCAGTGTGCGCGCGGCCTCGCCGGCGGTCTCCATGTAGCTCGGGTCGCGATGCAGCAGCACCACGGCGAACGATCCGTCCAGCAGCAAGAGGATCTGCCGCGCCAGTTTGAGCGGATCGGCGATGCCCTGCTCCGCGAAGGTCGCGCGCAGCCAGTCCTCGAACTTCTTCTTGTGCGCGGCGCCGATCCTGATCGCGGGATGCCCGGGCATGTTGGCGAGTTCGGCGGAGGTGCGCAGGAAGCCGCAGCCCTTCCACTTCGGATGCCGCGCCGAGCGCGCGAGGTTCCTGAAGATCGCCTCGACCTTCACCGGCAGGCCACCCTCGGCCTCCGCGAACCACTTTCGGAACAGCGCGAGATTGGGCTGGTCGCGCGCGGCGAGATAGGCAGCGACCAGATCGTCCTTGCTCTTGAAGTGATAGTACAGCGTGCGCTTGGTGAGGCCGGCCTTGGCGGCGACCTCGTCGACGCTGACGCGGCGAATGCCTTCATTGTAGAACAGCGCGCTCGCCGCCTGGACGATGCGCTCGCGGGTGGGCTCGGAGGGTCTGGGCATGGCGCGTATGTATACTAACCAGTGAATATATACAAATTGCGGCTGGCCCTACATTCGGCCCGACACACAATTGCTGGAGACTGCATCATGCCCGCCCCCATCCTGCTCGAGATCACCGACGCGATCGCCCTGATCACCCTGAACCGTCCGGAGCAGCTCAACGCGCTGAACTACGCGCTGATCGATCAGCTGATGGCCGCGCTCGACCGCATCGAGGGCGACGCTGAGGTGCGCGCCGTGATTTTGACCGGGGCCGGCGAGCGGGCCTTCTCGGCCGGCGCCGACATCAAGGAGTTTTCCGAGAGCGTCAAGCAGGGCTCCGCCGTCGCGGTGCGCGACTTCGTCCGCCGCGGCCAGGCCATGACCGCGCGGCTCGAGGCATTCAAGAAGCCCGTGATCGCCGCGATCAACGGGCTCGCCTTCGGCGGCGGCTGCGAGATCACCGAGGCGGTGCATCTCGCTGTCGCCAGCGACCGCGCGCTATTTGCAAAACCCGAGATCAAGCTCGGCATGCCCCCGACCTTCGGCGGCACGCAGCGGCTGCCGCGGCTGGCCGGACGCAAGCGCGGACTTGAATTGCTGCTGACGGGCGATCCGTTCCCGCCCGAGCATGCGCGCGAGATCGGGCTGGTCAATCAGGTCGTGCCGCACGATCAGCTGCTGACCGCCGCGCGCGAACTCGCCGGCCGGATCACCAGGCATTCGCCCGGATCGGTCGCCGGCACCATCACCGCGGTGACTCGCGGGCTCAACATGCCGATTGCCGAGGGCCTTTTGGTCGAGAGCGAGCAGTTCGCCGCGCTGGTGCCGGGCCGCGATCTCGCCGAGGGGCTCTCGGCGTGGAAGGAACGGCGGCCGGCGAGGTATGTCGGGGCTTGAAAACCCGCGAGTGCTACATCCGTCATTGCGAGCGAAGCGAAGCAATCCATCGACCCGCATACGCGGAAAGATGGATTGCTTCGTCGCTTCGCTCCTCGCAATGACGGAGGAGTTCGCCCTACCGCACCACCGCCGCGGTCTGCCCGAACAAGAGCTTGCGCTCTTCCTCGGTGCGGATCGCGGGCTGGCCGAAATTCGGATTGACCTCCTTCGCCTTGGCATAGGCGCGCACGGTCGCCGGGCGCTTGCCGATCGTCTCCAGCCAGCGCTTCAGATGCGGGAAATCGTCGATCTCCTGGCCCTGGTTCTTGTAGGGCACGACCCAGGGATAGCTCGCCATGTCGGCGATCGAGTAGTCGCCGGCGACGAATTCGCGGTCGGCGAGCCGCTTGTTGAGCACGCCGTAGAGCCGGTTGGTCTCGTTGACATAGCGGTCGATCGCGTAAGGCAGCTTCTCGACGGCGTAGTTGCGGAAATGGTGGTTCTGCCCGGCCATCGGCCCGAGCCCGCCCATCTGCCAGAACGTCCACTGGATCGCGTCATAGCGGCCATGGATATCGGCCGGCAGGAATTGTCCGGTCTTCTCGGCGAGATAGAGCAGGATCGCGCCGGACTCGAACAGCTGTAGCGGCTTGCCGCCGCCTTTCGGCGCGTGATCGAGGATTGCGGGGATGCGGTTGTTCGGCGCGATCTGCAAAAAATCCGGCTTGAACTGATCGCCCTTGCCGATGTTCACCGGGAAAATCTTGTACTCCAATCCGGTTTCCTCAAGGAACATCGTTATCTTGTGACCGTTCGGCGTGGACCAGTAGTGAAGGTCGATCATGGGCGTGATCCTGCATTGCCAGGGACTGCCGATGTCGTGCATCGGCGAGAAAGATGCGAATGCATTGACTTGGGCGCATAACCGCAGCCAAGTCAATGGCGCCCGCATTGCAGCGCGCGCGAATGTGATCTGCGGCCAGCGCAAGTGCCCGATTGAGCCGCGTCCCGATTGCTCCTAGGCTCAACGTGTTTGGTATTGAAAAGTTTTCAAAACACGGGGATTGCGATGACACGGGATTTGGCACGGCGTGATTTCCTGAAAGGTTCGGCCGCGATCGCCGGCGCAGCAGCCGCGGGCGCCTTCTCTTGCGTCGAGATCGCGAGCGCCGCACCGATCGAGGTGCCGACCGTCGACAAGCTCTCGATCCGCGTGCTGGTCGATTCCAGCTTCGATTTGTTCTTCAAGCCGAAGCAGTCGGGCGGCGTCACCATCGCGCCGCCGCCGCGCTCCGCCGACTACCAGAAGTCGCTGCACAACGAATGGGGCCTGTCGCTGTGGCTGGAGTCGGAAGCCAAGGGCGCACAGCGCACGCTGATGCTCGACTACGGCTACACGCCGGAGGTGCTGCTCAACAACATGGCGCTGGTCGGCGTCGATCCGGCGAAGCTCGATGCCCTGATCGTGAGCCACGGGCATTACGACCATTTCGGCGGCCTCAACGGCTTCCTCGACAAATTCCGCGACAAGCTGCCGGCCGACGTGAAGCTCTATGCCGGCGGCGAGGACAATTTCTGCCACCGCGTCAGCGCAACGCCGACCAAGGGCCAGTTCAACGATTTCGGCACGCTCGATCGCCGCCAGCTCGCGGCGCAGCGCGTCACCACGGTGCTGTGCGAGACCCCGACCGTGATCGCGGGCCATGCCTTCACCACCGGCAAGATCACCCGCCGCAGCATCGAGCGTGTGCTGCCGCAGACCTGGGTCGAGTTCGGCATCAAGGACGGGCTCGGCTGCAATGCCAGTCACTATCTGCCGGCCGAGATGGACGGCAAGATCGTGCCCGACGAGCACATCCATGAGCACGCCACCTGCTTCAACGTGCGGGACTTCGGCCTCGTCGTGATCTCGTCCTGCGGCCATGTCGGCATCGTCAATTCGGTGAAGCAGGCACAGGAGGTCTCCGGCATCCAGAAGGTTCACGCCATCGTCGGCGGCTTCCATCTCGGGCCGGCGCCGAAGGACTACCTCACCGAGGTGGTCGCCGAGATCAAGAAGCTCGACCCCGATGTGCTGATCCCGATGCATTGCTCCGGGCTCAACTTCGTGCAGGAGGCGACCGCGCAGATGGGCGACAAGGTGCTGGTCACGACGACGGGCAGCCGCCTCTCCTTCGGCATATGATCGCGCCGGTCCTGCGCGTCATTGCATTCGCTGGCGCGGGCTTGGCATTCGCTGGCGCGGGCCTGGCATTCGCTGGCGCGGGCCTGGCATTCGCCGGCGCCGGCCTGTGGCTGACGCTGGCGCTGGTGCTGGCCGCCGATGCGCCGCCGCAATCGGCGCGCTCGGCCGCCGAGATCATGGACATCCTGATGTGGAACAGGGAGCCGGTCGGCGGCCCGTTCGCGCTGACCGATCAGGCCGGCCATGAACGCACCGACAAGGAGTTTCGCGGCAAGCTGATGCTGATCTATTTCGGCTTCACCACCTGCCCAGACGTCTGCCCGACCGATCTGCAGGCGATCGCCCTGGCGCTCGACAAGCTCGGCCGCGACGGCGGCCAGGTGCAACCGATCTTCATCACGGTCGATCCCGAGCGCGACACCGCGGCGCATCTCGCAGACTACGTGCCGATGTTCCACCCGCGCCTGATCGGACTGACCGGCAGCGGTGATGCGATCCGCAAGCTCGCTGATGCCTACAAGGTCTACTTCGCGCGGGTGCCGCTGAAGGATGCCGGCGACTATACCGTCGATCACACCGCCTACATCTATTTGATGGACCGCGAGGGCAATTATCTCGGCTTCTTTCCGCCGGGGACATCAGCCGACCGGATGGTCGAGATCATCCGGCCACGGCTCGCCGAACCGGTACGCTGACATCAGAGATTGGCAATTCCAGCCGCGTCAATACTGCGCCCCCTCTCCCGCTTGCGGGTGAGGTGAAGAAAGCAGTTCGGCAGGCGGATCGGACAAATCGCCGGACTCAATGTATCCGCCCATGCGCGCGCAAGAATGTCTCACCGGTTTCCGTCACCGTTACCCGCATGCCCTCAACCGAGGGTCGGCGCGCGACATAGCCGCGGTCGACGGCGTCCTCCCAGATCGTCAGCCGCGGGCATGAGGTGCGCCAGACCTCGAGCACCTCGGCATAAGGCCGCGGCTCGCGCGCCACCCATTCCACGAGATCGAGCACCAGGGCGTCTGTGGTCTCTGTCATGTGGTCCTCGCCGGGATCAGCAGGGATTCATTGTCTCCGGTATTTCTGCGCCGCTTGGCCTCTTCCGGCAAACTGAGTTATCTTGACCTTGCATCAGTTTTCCTGAGGGTTCATGCGGCGGCTGCTCTTTCTCAACGGCATCAAGGCGTTCGAAGCCGCGGCGCGGACCGGCAGCTTCGCGGCGGCGGGCAGCGAGCTCAATGTCTCGGCCGCCGCGATCAGCCGGATGGTGCATCTGCTCGAGGAGCGGCTCGGCGTCGCGCTGTTCGAGCGCAAGGCCAACCGCCTCGTCACCACGCCGGCGGGCCGCGCCTATCAGGGCGGGCTGACGCCGATCTTCGACGCGCTGGCGAGCCTCACCGCGCAGGTCACGGCATCCGCGAGCGCGCGGGTGCTGACCGTCGGCGTCGGACCGACCTTTGCGCTGAAATGGATGATCCCGCACCTCGCCGAGTTCCGCAAAGCGGAGCCCGACATCGAGGTGCGGATCACGACCGGCGGCATGGCGGTGCCGTTCGCCGACGACTGGAGCTGCGGCATCCAGCTCGGCGACGGCCAGTGGCCGGGCCTCGTCGCCGAGCCGCTGTTCGCCGCCGATCTGATGCCGGTGTGCACGGCGCGGCTCGCCAACACCCTGAAGCGCCCCGCCGACCTCAAGGGCCCGAGCCTGATCCGCGTCGCGCATTCGCCCGACGACTGGCCGTCCTGGCTGAAGGCGGCGGGCGTGCCGCGCCTGACCGCGCGCGGGCCGGAATTCCAGTTCTACGGCCAGGCGCTGCAGGCAGCTAGCGACGGGCTCGGCATCGCGATGGGCATCCGGCCCTATATCGACGACGATCTCGCCGCCGGCCGGCTGGTGGCGCCGTTTGCGCTCAGCGTGCCGAAGGGCATGCGCTGGTATCTGGTCTATCGCGGCTTCCACGCCGAGCAGCGCGATTTCGCCGCGTTCCGGCGCTGGATCATCCGCGCCGCGGCGGAGCCCGCGGCCCGCCGCAAGGGAACGCGCAGTGCCTGACGAGACCGTCGATACGCTGGTGATCGGCGGCGGCCAAGCCGGGCTCACCATGAGCCATCGGCTGAAGCAGCGCGGCATAGCCCATCTGGTGCTGGAGCGGGGGCGCATCGCCGAGCGCTGGCGCAGCGAACGCTGGGACGGCCTCATGTTCCAGTTTCCGAACTGGTCGGTGCGGCTGCCGGATTTCGCGTTTCCGCACAGCGATCCCGACGGCTTCTCGGACACCGCCGCCATCATCGCCTTCATCGAGGACTACGCCGCGTTCATCGCGCCGCCGATCCGCTGCGGTGTCGCGGTCACCAGGCTGCGCCACGACGCCGGCGGTTTCCTCGCCGAATTTGCCGGCGGCAGCATCGCAGCCCGCAACGTCGTCATCGCCACCGGTCCCTATCAACGGCCGCTGCGGCCCGCGCTGCTGCGCGATCACCCCGGCCTGTTCCAGGTCGATGCCGCCGGCTACAAGAATCCGGCGCAATTGCCTGACGGCGCAGTGCTGGTGGTCGGTGCCGGCGCCTCGGGCGCGCAGATCGCCGAAGAGCTGATGCGCGCCGGCCGTGATGTCTTCCTCTCGGTCGGACGTCACAACCGCCTGCCGCGCCGCTATCGCGGCCGCGATCTGATCTGGTGGCTGGCCGAGATGGGCATCGACCGGACGCCGGTCGAGCAGCGCGGCCCGTCGCGGCTGCTGCCGGTGATTTCCGGCGCCCATGGCGGCCACACCGTCGATTTCCGCCGCTTCGCCGCCGGCGGCGTGACCCTGCTCGGCCGCGTGACGGCGGCGCGCGACGGCGTGCTCGAGATCGCGCCCGATCTCGCCGCCAACATCGCCAATGGCGACGCCTATTACGCGACGTTCCTCGGGATCGTCGACGACTTCGTCGCGGCGCGCGGCCTCGATCATCCCGATGATCCCTTGGCGCGCCTCCGCCTGCCCGATCCGCCGTGCCTCACCGCGCCGCTCGACGCGATCGACCTGCGCGCCACGCGGATCAGGAGCGTGATCTGGGCCACCGGCTACGGTCTCGATCTGAACTGGATCGACATACCGGTGCTGGATGCCGCCGGGGCCCCGCGCCACCGCCATGGCGTCTCCGAAGTGCCGGGCCTCTATTTCCTCGGCCTGCAATGGCTGTCGAAGATGAAATCCTCGTTCCTGTCAGGCGTCGGCGACGATGCCGCGGTGCTCGCCGACCACATCGCCGGCCGCGGCTAGCTCCGGGTTCCTTTGCTGCGCGGAAATAAACCCGGCGAGTTGTGAACTGCTTCACATTTAGCGCAACGCGCTCGTGCTTCCTATGAGAAGGGCATTTCGAGGTCGCACATGATTTACAGCGGTTTTGAGATCAAGTCGTTCGAAGTGGGGAAGGGGCAATGGCACGCCAGGGTTCAACGGGTCGATCAAAGGCCGGTCGTCATCGATGGCATGCTGTTTCCGACGCTCGACATCGGCTTTGCGTGGTCCGATCCGGATGCGGCGATCGCCGACGCGAAGCGGGCTATCGACCGGTTCCCGCAACGCTATGGCATGACAATGCCGGCGGCCGAAGCGTCGGCGTGACCGGTAACGTCGTGGTCGCCGCCGTCCCGCAATGCGAGCCGGATCCGGTCTGGCCGGCGCAGGTCCGCACCAGCTGCCCGGAATGTGCCGCATCGCTTTCGCTGCTGCGCGTGATCCCCGGCCGCGCCGCCGAATACTGGACCATGCGCTGCGACGGCTGCGGCGGGATCCATCTCGACATCGTCGACCTGCCGCGGGCGTAAAGTCCGCGAAGCCGCCGCCTGCTGACACCCTGCTGTCAGCAGCCTTGCCCGAGCAGCGATCCGGCCGCCGTTTGCCCTTTTCTCGCTGCCGGACTCGTCCCATATTCGGGGCATGGCGAAGACACCGAACACTCCGAAAAAGCCCGGCAAAACCCCCAAATCCAAAGCACACCGGCCCCAGGTCCTCCCGATCGGGCCCGCGCTTGCCGAATTGCTCAATCCGGCGATCAACCGCGGCGATGCCGGCATGGGTTCGGGCACCGGCCTGCAGCCGCCGCCGGACAATTCCTGGGACCGTCGCGCCGGCGGCGAGGCCGCCGCGCATCGCGCGCGGGCGTCGACGCGCGAGACCAGCGAGGGCGTCGCGAAGCGCGATGCTTCCGGGCTCGAGGAGGCCCCGCAGGCGAATTACGGAACCTCGGCCACGATCCCGACCCTCGATCCGGAACTGGCGCGGCAGCTCGGCCTGCCGACCGCCGAGGACGACGACGAAGCCCTGGCGCGGCCGCCGCGCAGCAAGATGGAGGCGCTCGGCGTCAAGGCGACTGCCGACGCGCTGGAGAACCTGATCCGCGACGGCCGCCCGGAATTCCGCAAGGACGACGGCTCGATGCGGGTGTGGACCCCGCACCGCCCGCCGCGCCCGGAAAAATCCGAAGGCGGCGTGCGCTTCGAGATCAAGTCCGACTACCAGCCGAAAGGCGACCAGCCGACCGCGATCGCCGAGCTGGTCGAGGGCATCGACCGCAACGACCGCACCCAGGTGCTGCTCGGCGTCACCGGCTCGGGCAAGACCTACACCATGGCCAAGGTGATCGAGGCGACGCAGCGCCCGGCGCTGATCCTGGCGCCGAACAAGACGCTGGCCGCCCAGCTCTATGGCGAGTTCAAGAACTTCTTCCCCGACAACGCGGTCGAGTATTTCGTCAGCTATTACGACTACTACCAGCCGGAAGCCTACGTCCCGCGCACCGACACCTATATCGAGAAGGATTCCTCGATCAACGAACAGATCGACCGCATGCGTCACTCGGCGACGCGCGCGCTGCTCGAGCGCGACGACGTCATCATCGTCGCTTCCGTGTCCTGCATCTACGGTATCGGCTCGGTCGAGACCTACACCGCGATGACCTTCGCCTTGAAGAAGGGCGAGCGCATCGATCAGCGGCAGCTCATCGCCGACCTCGTTGCTCTCCAGTACAAGCGCACCCAGGCCGACTTCACCCGCGGCACCTTCCGCGTCCGCGGCGACGTCATCGACATCTTCCCGGCGCACTATGAGGACCGCGCCTGGCGGGTGAACCTGTTCGGCGACACCATCGAAACCATCGAGGAGTTCGATCCGCTCACCGGCCACAAGCAGGACGAGCTCGAATTCATCAAGATGTACGCCAACTCGCACTATGTGACGCCGCGCCCGACGCTGGTGCAGGCGATCAAGTCGATCAAATCGGAGTTGAAGCAGCGCCTCGACCAGCTCAACGACCAGGGCCGCCTCTTGGAGGCACAGCGACTCGAGCAGCGCACCACCTTCGATCTCGAGATGATGGAGGCGACCGGAAGCTGCGCCGGCATCGAGAACTATTCGCGCTATCTCACCGGGCGCCGCCCCGGCGAACCGCCGCCGACGCTGTTCGAATATGTACCGGACAACGCGCTGATCTTCGCCGACGAGAGCCACGTCACCGTGCCGCAGATCGGCGCCATGTTCCGCGGCGACTTCCGCCGCAAGGCGACGCTCGCCGAATACGGCTTCCGCCTGCCCTCCTGCATGGACAACCGGCCGCTCCGCTTCGAGGAGTGGGACATGATGCGGCCGCAGACGGTTGCGGTGTCGGCGACGCCGAGCGGCTGGGAGCTGAACGAAAGCGGCGGCGTGTTCGTCGAGCAGGTGATCCGTCCGACCGGCCTCATCGATCCTCCCGTGGACATCCGCCCTGCCCGCACCCAAGTCGACGATCTCGTCGGCGAGGTGCGCGCCACCGCGGCGGCCGGCTATCGCTCGCTGATCACGGTGCTCACCAAGCGCATGGCGGAGGACCTCACCGAATATCTGCACGAGCAGGGCATCCGCGTCCGCTACATGCACTCGGATATCGACACCATCGAGCGCATCGAGATCATCCGCGACCTCAGGCTCGGCGCATTCGACGCGCTGGTCGGCATCAACCTGTTGCGCGAGGGCCTCGACATTCCCGAATGCGCGCTGGTCGCGATCCTCGATGCCGACAAGGAAGGCTTCCTGCGCAGCGAGACCTCGCTGATCCAGACCATCGGCCGTGCCGCGCGCAACGTCGACGGCAAGGTGATCCTCTATGCCGACAGCATGACCGGCTCGATGGAGCGCGCGATGGCCGAGACCACGCGGCGCCGCGAGAAGCAGGTCGAGTACAACGAGGCCAACGGCATCACGCCGGAGAGCGTGAAGAAGTCGATCGGCGACATCCTCAACTCCGTCTACGAGCGCGACCACGTGCTGGTCGAGATCGGCGACGGCGGCATCGCCGACGACGTCATCAGTATCGGGCATAATTTCGAGGCCGTGCTGAGCGATCTCGAAACGCGGATGCGCGAGGCCGCGGCCGATTTGAACTTCGAGGAGGCCGCGCGACTGCGCGACGAGGTCAAGCGGCTGCGCGCCACCGAGATGGCCGTGGTCGACGACCCCACCGCCAAGCAGCGCAACGTGCAGAAGCAGGCCGGCGCCTATGCCGGCACAAGAAAATACGGCGATGCCGCCAACCTGCCGGTCAGCGCATTGAAGAACAAGTCGGCGCAGACCTCGCTCAAGGCGAGCCGCGGCGGCAAGTCCGGCTCACGCATCCACAAGCCCGATCTCGACGAGATGCACGGCCCGGAATCGCTGCCCTTCCGCCCCAGCGGCGCGCTGCCCGCAAAGCCGTTCGGCACCACGAGCCGCATCATCCAGCCGACCGACTCGCGGCAGTCGGGGCCGGAGTTCGGCCCGTCGCCGCGGTCGAGCGGCGGCGCGCCGGGCAAGCGGGGCGGGTGGAAGAAAAGGTAGATCATGACGCGCGCCGAGCTTCTCGCCTTCCTGCGGGTGCATCGGCTCGCGGTGGTCAGCACGGCTCACGACGGCGCGCCCCAGGCGGCGGTCGTCGGGATCGCGGTCAGCGACAATCTCGAGATCTTCTTCGACACGCTGACCACCTCGCGCAAATACCAGAACCTCCGCGCCGATCCGCGCGCGGCATTGGTGATCGGTTGGGACGCCGAACAGACCGCACAGGTCGAGGGCATCGCAGACTTCCCGAGCGGCGCGGAGCTCATCGCCTGCAAGCAGGTGTATTTCGCGGCGTGGCCCGACGGGCCGGAGCGCGAGACATGGCCGAACATCGGCTATGTGCGGATACGGCCGAACTGGGCCCGGTTCAGCGATTTTGGCGCGGTGCCGGCGCGGATCGAGGAAATGACTCTGCCGTAAGCCACGTCGTCTTGAGGCGGTACCTGATCACGTCACATCGAACGCCGCATGGTACTTCACATCCCCCTTCGGCGGATCGCCCTTCAGCACCAGCCGCTGAAAGTACGGGCTGGGCTCGCCGCCATAGGTCAGCGCGGGATCGCTGACAAAGCCGAAGCGGCTGTAATAGGCGGGATCGCCGAGCAGGACGCAGCCGTCAGCATTCATCGCCGCGAGGCGAGCAAGTCCCGCGCGGATCAGCGCGCCGCCGGTGCCCTGCCGTTGCAGGTCGGGTGCGACCGAGACCGGGCCAAGCCCATACCAACGTCCTACTACACCTTCGATCCGGACCGGCGAGAACGCGACGTGGCCGAAGATGCTGCCGTCGTCGGATACAGCGACCAGAGAAATCGTCAGCGCGTCAGCCTGGCGCAGCGCCTCGACGATGCGGGCTTCGGTGCCGCTGCTGTGCGGCGCTGTTGCGAATGCTGCCGCCGTGATGCGGCTGATCGCGGCGGCGTCTTCGGGGCGTTCGTCCTTGATCTGCATGCTCGCAGATAAGGCCGATCGGGAACGGCGCGCAAGGGAAACGCAAAGCTCGGGCAGATCATGTCGCGAGAATGCGGAGGTATGACTCACCGGCCGAACCACATATTCGGTGTCGTCCCTGCGAAAGCAGCGACCCATAACCACGGACGATCATCGTGAACGACGGTGGAGCGACGAATCCCGTTCACGACATCCGCCGCGGGTTATGGGTCCCGGCCTTCGCCGGGACGACGGCGGAATATGCTCGCCTTGCGTCTAACCCGATCGCTTGTTGCTGGTGTTCTGGGTCAGATTGCCGTGCGCGGCCTGCTCGCGGATGTTGTGCTTCTCGTCGTCGCGATGCCCCTTGGTGGTGTCGATGGGAACGCTGGGGCTGCTGCCGGGGCCCTTGTGGCTCTTGTTGTCGTCGGGAACGGGCTGGATGGTCTTTGTCTTTGGTTTCGTCATCATCGTCTCCGTTACGCATGGAGACAACGCGGCCAGCGCGGGCGGCGTTCCCGGAACGAGACTTCATTCCCGGAGCGTGGCTTCACAACCGACCCTACAGCTTCTCCTGCTGCGCGGGCTGTGACTGCGGCTGCTGCTGGCGCTGCTGTTTGGCGTGATGGCGGCCATAGAGGCAACCGGCGGCGGCGCCGAGCATGCCGTGATGGCCGGCATAATGACCGGCGACGCCGCCGACGATCGCACCCTTGATGCAACCCTTGGCGTCGGCAGGCGACGCCAAGGCAAACCCGCTGACGGCAATGACGGACGCGAGGACAATCGATTTCATGATACGGCTCCAATGCAATGCTGCCGCATCAACGGCGCAGCGGCACGGCCGGTTCCGGGAAGACGAAGCGGTTCACCATCGACCCCGCCGCCGGCAACGCGGCGCCGTCGGATTAGCTGTTGTCGAACGCACCGCGACAGCGAGCCGGCGCGATTTCACCGGCCGGCCCCGGAGGAGCTCAAGGCCTCGTGTCCGGTGTCGACGCCGGCTCACCGTCGCGCGGTGCGCGCTCGCATGATTTATTTGGAGACAACCAGGGCGGCGACGGCAAGCGGCATGGTGTTTCTCATACGGAACTCCTGATCGCGGATGCGTCGCCCACGCCGAACCAACCGGGGGCGCGGGCGGAGGTTTCATTAACTCGCGGACAGCTACTCGCCGCATGCTCCGCGTCTGCGAGACGCGGCCGGTTTGGCCGATCAGTTCAGTTTCTTGCCGCCGTCGGTCACGCCGTCGAGGAACACGCCGGTCTCGCGGTTGAGAAACTCGACATCCGCCGGGAAGAAACCGCCGGCCGAGGCGTGGCCGGTCACGGTGCCCGGGCTGATCGTCTTGATCGTCACGCCGGGAATGTCCTTTGCCATCTGGTTCGGCTCGAATTCGGGATTGAGCAGGTCCTTGGTGCCGGTGAGGATCAGCGTCTTCGCCTTGATCGAAGCCAGCGCCTTCGCCGTGTCGCCGCCGAACCCGGCCGTGGTGCCGACATCGTGCCGGTCATAGGCCCAGCTCTGGTAGATCCAGTCGTTGGCGTCGAACAGCTTCCATAGCGCGGTCTCCTGCTCGGCCATCCAGGGCAGCACGTCGGGGCCGGACTTGAACTGCGCCGCATACATATCGGGCGTGCGCGCCGCGAGCAGCGCGACGATATCGCGGAACAGCTTGAGGCCCTTCTCCGGCGGCGCCTCGTAATTGCCTTCCTTCCACGCCGGATCGTTCATGATCGCCTTGCGCGAGGCCTCCATCACCGCGACCGACCAGGCCGGCGTCTTCGCAAGCGGCACCATCGCAACCAGCGCGTCCATGAAGTCCGGATGGCTGACGCCCCATTGCAGCGCCTGCATGCCGCCCATCGAGGGGCCGACCACGGCGACGACATGGTCGATGCCGAGCTTCTCCTTCATCAGCCGATACTGCGATTCCACCATGTCGCGGATCGCGAATTTCGGAAACTGCATCCGCGGCTGCGCCTTCGAATTGCTCGGCGACGTGGTCAGCCCGTTGCCGATCGCGTCGGTGCAGACGATGAAATACTTGTCGGGGTCGAGCGCCTTGCCGGGGCCGATCATGAAATCGAGCCGGTGATGATTGCCCGAGATCGCGGTCACCATCAGGATGGCGTTCGACTTCTTCGCGTTCAGCGTGCCGTGGGTGACGTAGGAGATCGAGAAATCCTTGATCGCCTCGCCGCTCTCGAGCTTCAGGTCGCCTTCGTTGTAGAGCTGGTGGGCAGGCTGCTGCGGCGTGTGTGCGAAGGCGGGCGGGATCGCCGGGCATGCCAGCAGCGACAGGATCGCGGCGAAGTGGGTGATGCGCTTCATTGGTCTCTCCCCATCGAGGCGGCTCTGTTCGGCCGCCTTCCGCCGCGAAGCATACGGGCCGGCGGCGCCGCGGCAAGGCCGCGGGCGCGAAGATTTAAGCGGCGCAGGCGCGGAATAAACCGCCGCCTGCACCGCGACAGCCGCCCGTCGTCGCATTGAGCGAACCGGCGCGCCGCATGCATTTTGCGCCACAATGCACGCGCTGGTTGCCGAACCTAATCGCGTCTCGCGCGTCAAACATATGTTGTTTGATTGTGGAATGCTCCGGTTCACAATGCCGGGCCAGAGCGAGTCGGACCGGCGGAGTCGATCATGGGCGAGGATTTGAACCGGCAGCGCGTCTTGAACTTCCTCGACGTTTATTATGCCGGCGGCATCGAGGGCGCGCTCGATCGCTGCAGCGACGACGTCGCGTTTCTCGCCAACGCCCCGATCGACATTCTTCCGCATATGGGCCAGCACCGCGGCAAGGCCGCGCTGCGCCAGATGTGGACCACGATCCACGAGCGCTATTCGGACATGCGCTATGAGGCGCCGATCGTGGTGACCCAGGGCGACAGGGTCGCCGCGCAGCTGCGCGTGTTCTTCCGCAAGCGCAACAACGCCCGCGTGGTGCAGTTCGATGTGGCGGTGTTCTACACGCTGCGCGACGGCAAGATCACCGAGATCCGCGAGATCATCGACACCTTCGACCTCGTCCAGCAGGTGCTGGAGCGCGACGTCGCGGCGGCGCTGACCGGGCACGACGACATCGTGCAGGCAAATTCGCAACGCCGGCGTTGAACCTCGACAGCCCGGCGCTGACTTATTACCGGGCTTGTTGCGGTCGGGGCTGAAATCACCATGAAAATCGCATTGCTCGCTGTGCTTGGCCTGGCGCTGGGCGCCCTTGGCGGCGCCGCCTTCGGCATCGGAGCCGGCCTTAGCTGGATCGGATTGGCCAGAACCTCGGGTATCGACAGCGGAACGCTGGTGTTTTTCACCTTCATGCCGCTCGGCGCCGCGATCGGCGGCATCGGCGGCGCACTGCTGTTCGCGGTGGTGGCGATCCGCGACGCCGAAATCGTGATCGAGCGGCAACCGGTGCGGCAGCGCGACCGCTGAATTGCGGCGACCGGAGCCTTTTCGCGCGAAGCCTGCTCCCCACGTGATGCGGGGTGGATGCCGGTTCGCGACAAAAAAGCGCGTCAGAACCAGAATCCAGAGGTCGGCGGTCACGTTCCGGTAAAATTCCGCGCAATTGTGCATTGCAAAAAAGTCATTTGCGTTTTTGCCGTTCGGCACTATTTCAGGCCGCAATAGCGATGTGCAGCAACCTGGCAAGGCGTCGGCGCTGACCCCCTGCCATCCGTTTGCGTTTGAAAATCCAGTTTCAGGACAAGGCCAAAATGACAGAGCATAGTCTCTGGCGTTTTTCGCGCGCATTGCATCGCGCGATCAACGAACGCCAGCTTGCAGATATCGAGCCGCTGCTCGACGACGAGGTCGAATGGTCCATCTATGGGCCGATCGACCTGTTTTCCTTTTTCGGCGCGCGCCGCGGCAAGGCCGCGGTGCTCGAGGTGATCCGGCAGATCGGCGAGAACCTCAGGGTTCACCGCTTCGACCGGGAACAGATCATGCTCGGCGTGGATTCCGCAGCCTCGATGCTGCGCTATTCGCTGACGGCACTCGACTCCAACAAGCCGATCTCGCTCCGGATCGCGCATTTCGCGCAGTTCAGGGCCGGCAAGCTGACGAGCTTCCGCGTGCTGGTCGACAGTTTCGACCTCGTCGAGCAGACCGTCGGCTACCCGATCCATCTGCCGCGCATCGCGGTCTGACGGCTTTTCACGCCTTCGTCATGTCCGGGGCGCTAAAGCGCGAAGCGCGTCTTCGCGTTCAGGCGCCCCGGCAGCGGCGGCCTGTTTTGCCAGCCCCGAACGGCCGCGCTCGGGACGCGCCGCGCGAACGCGCTGCGCGTTTGTCCCGGACATGACGATCACGCGTTGATCACTTGCTTTCAGAGCGCCGATGCCACAATTTTGCGCCACGGCAATGCATGCTGCGGCTCTGGAATTTGCGGGCTGGGAATGACTTTCACATTACGATTTGGCTGGGCAAGGCTGCAGGTGCTGGCGGCCGGCTTCAGCCTGGCGATGGCGCAGCCGGCCGCCGCGCAAACCCCGCCGTGGCAGATCGCTCCCGCAGCCCAGGATACCGCAGCTGATAACGCCGAGGCTGCGGCCGACGAGGAGCCGCCGGCGGCCAATGCCAATGACGCCGACATCCTGAAGGACATCGACGAGAGCAAGCTCGACTGGAGCCAGCTCGACACCGATTCTACGAGCCTGCCCACGCTGGCGCCGAAGCGTGCGGCCAGGCCCGCCAGCGTCGCCGGCAAGGATCCATCCTGGTCGACCAACTACAACGCCAATGGCTCGTCGGCGGTGTCGGTCAAGCAGTCGATCTCGCCATTCCTCGATACCCGCATCGGCGCCGACATGACGGTCGCGAGGCAAGGCACGATGACGACGTCGGAGCAATTGTCGGAGCGGCTCGCCAATGGCGGCAGCCTGCCGCAGTCCGGCGGCTCGGCCTGGGCCGCGATCTCGACCGGCGGCGTGGCCTCGATCTGGGACAAGACCTCGGTCGAGGCGCGGGTCGATCCCTCCGCCGACCAGAGCAAGGTCGGCACCTCCTTGAGCAAGTCGGTGCCGCTGTCGGAGCAATATTCGCTGACGCTGCAGAACGGCTACAACCTCATCCAGCAGGGCGTGGTCCCGGTGCCCGGCATCATCAACCACTCCTCGCGCAGCTACGACACCGATCAGTCGGCGAGCCTGTCGGTTAACGACACCGGCACCAGCATCACGGCAGGCCAGACGCTGTCGACCTCCGACGACAGATGGCTGCGCCGGATCGGTGCCGAGCAGAAGCTGTTCGACGGCGTTACCGTCTCCGGCTCGGTCGGCGAGACCTCCCAGGGCACCACCAGCAAGAGCATCAGCGCCGGCTACAAGCGCTCATGGTGAACGGTCTGTTAGCTCTATCGCGCTAAATGATCAGGCATTGCCGCAACTTGGCCCAGATGCGGTCAAATTCGGCGGCACTGATAGGTCCGTAACTTCATCAATTCGTCGTGCGGGGGACAAGCCGCGCTTCGCCATTGCGAACAAGGGGAAAGCCGATGAACGCCACCAACCGTACCGAGGAAGCCGAAGTCGAAACGACGTCCGAGGTCGACACCAACCTCGCCGCCGTCTCGGAAGTCGAAGCCGGCATCCGCGACTTCGTGCGCAACGATATCGCCTATCTGCGCCGGCCGGTGGCGAGCCCGGAGACCGCGCCGACCGACTCCAACACCGATGCCACCGTCAGCAACGTCAACTCGCTGATCCAGCGCGTCGCCGGCACCTCGCTCGCCGAGATCGAGAAGCTGATCGGCGAGCTCGAGAGCCTGCGTGACCTGCTGCATGCCGAGGGCCAGCGCGTCCAGCGCGAGATCTCCGGCTATGCCCAGCTCAGCCAGGCCGCGATGAAGTCGACGCGCATGATCGCCGACAACGTCTCGCAGTGGAAGCGCGCCGCCGACGGCCTGCGCAACAGCTGATACTTCAGTTTTCCAAACTGATCGCCGCCGCCTCCTGAACAGGGGGCGGCGGCTTCGCTTTGCGGCCTGATTCAGCGCGGAACGATTCGTTATTCAGCGCGGTGTAAACTCCGCGACGTCAATTTTTTGCAGAAGCCGATTTGAACTGGGGATGTCGAGCCCGCGTCCAATCCGGAATTCGCGTCCGGACCGCGCCTAGTGTGCTGAATGCGAAGTTTGTGCGATTTCGCGGCAGCCACTTTCACGAACTTCGCATTCATAAAGCACACTAGAATCAAAGGTTTGCTAGTGTCCTTATCGAATCCGAAGTTCGCTCCGAAGGTGCGGCAAATGATGCGAACTTCGGATTCGGGACACTAGCCGGGCATCCATTTGGAGGCGAAGTCATGCAGAGCGTCCGGCCGGATAACGCCGCCGATCCGATTCCGCTGCGCCAGCCGCAGCAGGGCATCGGCACGATCATGATCCGCTTCATCGGCATATTGGCAGCCGCGACGGTCGTGATGGTGCTGATCTGGAATCGTTAGACTGAAGCTTGGAAGAAATGTGACGCAGCCTGCCGACAGATCACATTGAAAAGCGCAAATGCACGCCACCTGCGCTCCCTCGAGCGCCGGGAGTTACAGACGGTCAATCAGCGGTCGATGCTCGCGGTGGTCTCGAAGGAATAATTGCCGTCGGCAAAGCCCTTCACGACCATTCCGGTGGCCAGCATCACCACAACCGTTACCGTCGCGAAGATAATGCCGACGAGTTTCAGCGCGCTGCGATCTGCCATGGTATCCCCAGTCATTCTTGCCAGATGTCCGTGCCCTCAAACCATAAGGCAGGGACAAAGGTTCAGAATGCGTTAGCAAAAACTGAGTTCCACGCAACGCACAACTGCGTCGGCAGCAGAAGTCATTCGCTAACCATGGCGTCCGGGCAACATCAGAGGCGCGCGGGCAACATCAGGAACCGGGATTCCGCCGCGGCACGAAAGCGGTGGCGAGGAACGAGAACACCACTTCGTTGCGCTGATTGACGCCGGTGTTGCGGGCCTGAAGGATGCCCCATTCGGGCCGCTTTTCGGACGTGCGCTTGGTCTCGACCTGGTTGGTGAAGCTGATGGTATCGCCTGCCAGCACCGGGCGGATCCAGCGCAGTTCGCGAAAGCCCGGCGACGGCCCCCAGACCGCGACCTCCTCGCCGCGCGCGGCGGCTTCCGCGGCGAGCCGCTTGCCGTCGGCGACGAGCAGCTTCATGCAGACGCTGGCGACATGCC
Source organism: Bradyrhizobium sp. USDA 4510 (assembly GCF_054059095.1). Classification (NCBI taxonomy): domain Bacteria; kingdom Pseudomonadati; phylum Pseudomonadota; class Alphaproteobacteria; order Hyphomicrobiales; family Nitrobacteraceae; genus Bradyrhizobium; species Bradyrhizobium sp. USDA 4510. Next base: position 6,851,630 of record NZ_JBSSBT010000001.1, read on the forward strand.
AGCCCGATGCGGCGAGCCCGCCGAACAGCGAGTTGCGCCCCTCCTCCTCGTCGAGATGGAAGCGCTGCGGATCGAACTGCGCGGCGAACCGCTTGATGTCCTCGGGCGTGAAGGTGAAGGAGCCGAACTCGCGCCGCGCGCCGATCTCGATATCTTCAAAAAAGCGCATGACCCATCCTATGCGCTCGCGCCGTCGCGGCGGCTGACGATGATCGGCGACTCCATCTCGCACAGCATCTCGCCGCGCGCGTTACGGATGGTGCCCTTGAAGGTGACGATGCCGGTCTCGGGCCGGCTCTTCGAGACGCGCGCCTCGACGACGTCGACATCCAGCGTCAAATCGTCGCCCGGACGCAGCGGCGCCACCCAGCGCATCTCGTTGACCCCGGGCGAGCCGAGCGAGGCGGTGCGGCCGATGAAGCCGTCGAACAGCATCCGCATCATCAGCGAGCCGAGATGCCAGCCCGAGCCCGACAGGCCGCGGAGCATCGATTTCTTCGCCGCCTCCTCGTCGAGATGCATCGGCTGCGGGTCGAATTCGGCGGCAAAGGCGAGGATCTCCTCGCGTGAAACATGGCGCGGGCCGAACGTGCCGAAGCGGCCGGGCTTGAAGTCTTCGAAGGTCAGCGTGGTCATTGGGTGAGGATATGCCGGAGGGAAGCCCGATTGTGGCCGTTATTTGCGGCAATCACAACCGGCCCACTCGCATAGCTCGCCCCTGGACTGCCGGCGCCCGGTCCGGGGCTCGCGCAGGCGAGATGGTTTGGGGTTCTGCGTTATCGATCCCTCTGGTCGCGGAGGCGCTTTGGCGCCGCCCGAACCATTGGCCCGGCAAAAGGCCTCGTCCTGACGGACGCCTGCGGCGCAGGGTTCCGGGATGAAGTGATCACGCCGGCGGTCACGCAGTAGGATGAACGAGACGCGAATCATATTTCGGCTGGCCGGGAGAACCATGATGTTCGATTTCCAGGATCTGTTTCAGTGGGACCGCTTCATCACGCCCACGATCATCAAGACGTTCTACTGGCTGGTGATCGCGGTCATCGTGCTGTTCGGGATCTCCGGCATCCTGTGGAGCCTCACGGCGATGGCGATCAGCCCGTTCGTCGGATTCATCCAGCTGCTCGCGTCGATCGCCAGCGTCTTCGTCGGCATCGTGTTCTCGCGCATCGCCGCCGAGTTCATCCTGATCGTATTCCGGATCAACGAGCATCTCGGCGCAATCCGCGATCGGGACGGAGCAATGCACTGAGGCGAACGACACCCGGCCGAACGCGGCCCGCCGCCCATGCCGTGGTTAATCCGAAGTAGCACCCGCGCGCAAATGCCCGCGAAATTCCGACCGGGATCTTAAATCCGCTCGCGTACAGCCTTCCGCATTGCCAAGACCAGCGCGGGGGCGTCGTGAATTCGAGGAATGGCTTTGTTGCCGTGAGGCCGGGTGCCGAGCCGGGCTTTACGACCGAGGATATTTTATGGGCTGTCGGCATCTGGTCGGTGATCCTGACCCTGGCGCCGGTGATCGTGTTTTATTTGCTGATGGTGGCGTGAGGGCATCCCCTCCGTCATTCCGGAGCGATGCGTGAGCATCGAATCCGGAATCTCGAGATTCCGGGCTCATGCTTCGCATGCCCCGGAATGACTCCAATATTCTCGACGACAAAAAACGCGCGGGAGCCGCGCGTTCTTTCCATTTCAAACCAAAACGGCGTTGTTACGCCGCCTGCTTGTGCATCGTACCGGACGCCGACGCCGTGCCGCGGATCGCCTTGATCGAGCGTTCGATCGCGGCCCACAGCCGATTGATCTCGGCGGCGGCGCGGCCTTCCGCATAATATTCGCGGGCGCCTTCGCCCTGGCCGAGCGCCATCAGAAGATCGGCGCGGTTGGTGATCTGGCCGCTCCACACCGGTGCGCGGAATTTCGCCAGCGCCTCACGCGCGATCGCGACGATGCGGCTTTCGGCGCCGTCACGCTGCGCGGGCGCGCCGTTGATCACGACGGCATAGGGCTTGCGCATCGAGCGGCAGGTCTGGATGGTTTCCTGCACGGCGTTGACGTCGAACACGCCGGGCCGCGCCGGAATGATCACCATCGTGGCGTTCTTGATGGAGTCGTCGACCACGGCCGAGAGGTTCGGCGGCGTGTCGATGAACACCCACTCGATGCCGTCACGCTTGGCCTGGGCAATGATCCCGCTGACCGAGTTCACTGCCGTCTTGATCGCCGGCTCGTTGGTGCCGCGCAGCTTGTGCCAGAGAGTCAGCGAGCCCTGCGGATCGGCATCGATCAGCAGACAGGGCTTCGTTGCCTTGTGCACTTGCGCGGCGAGGTGAGCAGCCAGGGTACTTTTTCCCGAGCCCCCCTTACGCGAAGCGAAAACAATCACGTTCATACGTTGGCCTCCAGATTGACCCCAGGAGGCGAAAATGAATCAGCACGCTGATTCGCGAAAGAAAAAATTTCTTGCAATCCGCAAAGTGGCCAAGATTACCGGTGCGTTTTGCTTTTTGAGTCACACCGAACTTATGACGCAACCGCAAATGGAAGCCCTAAGCGTTTGATATGACTCGGTGCCTAGCGTTTTCCGGCAGCTTTCGCGCGCTCGCGCTCGATCCACTTGCGCTCGATCCAGCCGAGCAATTGCGCGGTCGGTTTCTGCAGGAACGGAACGTCCTGCGCGAACAAAAGGAGTCCGAGCGGCAGCATCCAGAGTCCGAGCACCGGCAGGAAGCTGAAGATGCCGCCGATGATCAGGAGGATCGCGAGCGGAATCCGCACATAGCGCGACGACGGCTTGCGCAGCCACGCGACGAAGCGCGCCGGCTTTTCCGGCAGCTTGGCTTCGAACCAGGCGAAGTGCCGATCGATCTCTTGTTTGTAGTATTCGCTCACGCGTCCCGCTCCATCCGTTCCACAAGCGGAACAGATTTGGCTGACAATACAAGCCCCAGAGATGATGCTGCGTGACAGCGTCACAAGGCGTCAGTCTGTCGCGCATCGCAACCTTGAAATCGCATGGAGGCGATCCACCGCGCGATGAGATTGCGTTGACCGCGATGGCGCTGCGCTCCCTCTCCCCGTTCTTACGGGGAGAGGGTTGGGGTGAGGGGCTGTCTCCGCGTGGATGGCGATAGTTGCGCTTGTGGAGACTCCCCCTCACCCGGAACGCATCTGACGATGCGTTCCGACCTCTCCCCGCACGCGGGGCGAGGTGAAGCGCACAGCGGTCCGCTCGACGAGAATGCGCCAAGTTAGCCGCGTGCGCGCGATGGGAATCATTTAGTGGATGGACTTCTTCGCCCTGTGCGATTTGGCGGCCTTGTGCTTGGCAGGACGCCGTTCCACGCGCTCGCTCGCTTCACGCGGCTCGGGACCACCGCGGAAGAACACCCGGCAGGCCGGCGAGAGCTGCGCCTTGTTCCTGATCATGCAGGCCGTGATGCGATCGACGTCGGGAATCTCGGGGCCGCAAAGCCTGAACGCATCCGGCGTACAGGCCTGCTGCTGGTCTTGCGTATAGGCCTCACTTCGGCCCGGCAGCAGCAGCGCCGCAAGAGCGATGCTTGATATCAACGCAAACGAAAAACTCCTTGAACAGGCGATCCCCATGCATCCCCCCAAAGGTGTCACTAGGCGTCGTTAAGGCGTCGTGTCAGCCAGTTTGGGTGACGGGACAGAGAAGTGCAAGCGGACGCGATGACACGCCGGGCGATAAGGGCGAGCGACCTTGCGATGGCCGGATTTTGCGATGTCGCGCTGACTGATCTTGCGGATGGTACAGTTGGGTGGGCTCGAACCACCGACCTCCTGTTCCACAGGGAGGCCTGCTTTTCGACCATTAGGGATCATTGGCGACCATCGGGGATGTCAACGCCAAAATCTACAGCATTTTCATATACTTATATTCAACTAAACCAACTCAACTGATATCATCGGGCATCATCGGGGAGATCGATTTCCGTGTCGATCACAACCTAAACGGTACCCAAATCGATCTCAGGGGAGCGCGTTTTGAGCGAAAGGACATCGGACGGCCGGAAGCCGAAGGAGAGCCGGAAACATCGTCTCAGCGACACGTGGATCAGCCGTTACAAGCCCGCGCTCCCTCAAGAGGATTGGTTCGATCAGGGCTGCACCGATCTCATCCTGCGCATCAGTTATGGCGGAGCCCGGACGTTCCGAGTCCGTTACAGGGACGCCGACGACAATTCACGGACCCTCAAGCTCGGCCGATGGGACGCGAAGAAGTTCAATGTCGAAGCCGCCCGCCAAGCCGTCAGAGACTTCGACCGTGACGCCCACCTTGCAGCGAAGCGATCCCCCACCGAGGGCATGTCAGAGGACAAGGCGTGGTGGGTCACGGCCACATTTGCTGACGTGCTCGAGAAATACATCGCCGAGGTCGTTTCTGGGTTCCGGACTCGGAAAGAGGTGGAACGCTGCTACAGGCGCTACGTCATCCCTGTGCTCGGCCAAAAGCGGTTCGTGGAACTGGAGCAAGACGACGCTGGGCAGCTCCGACGCAACATGCGGAAGGAAAACGGGCCACGACAGGCTGACACCGTGTTCGGCCTAATTCGTGCCGTCATGGCTTGGGTCGAAGACGAGGGGGTCATCAAGAACTACGCGAGCCCAGTCCGCTATCGACCGAAACGACGGCGCAAGAGTGATCGCGGAGGCCGGGAACGCGTCCTTGATGACGCTGAACTCCGCATGGTCTGGGACGCAGCGACCAAGATGGGCGGCCAGTATGGCGCAATCGTCCGGCTCCTCCTGCTTACGGCGCAGCGTCGTCAATGTCTGACGACTGCCCTGTGGTCTGAGATCACCGGGGACACGTGGTCCATCCGCGAAGAGGACGGAGCCAAGGGCACCGGACAGGTCCTGCGCCTCCCTCCCCTCGCCCTGGACATCCTCAAGGGCCTCCCCCGCATTAAGGGCTGTCCGTTTGTCTTCGGCGTGGAGCATGACGGCGAGTTCAAGCCGTTCAATTCGTTCTCTCAGCGGAAAGAGGAACTGCTTGCTCTCCTCCCGCGTCCGATCCCACGCTGGACGTTGCACGATCTCCGACGCACAGCGCGAACCCGATTAGAAGATATCGGCGTGGACATGCAGACCGGAGAGGTCGTCATCGGACATGCCCTCCCCGGCGTCAAGCGAACGTACATCCGTTCGACGTTCATGGAAAAACGCGCGGATGCTCTCCTCCGTCTGTCCGAGCACATCGCGCATGTCGTGGGCCTCTCCCCGGATCAAGGGACGCCATCCAGCCCGGCCCCGTCGAATGTCGTCCCCATAGGACGATCCCGACGCGCGTAGGAAGCAGCACGAGCGCTCCCTGTGCGATGAAGCGCGCCGACACGTCCCAGATGCGGGAGAACAGCATGGACCTCTCCCTGCTGTTCGTTGCGCTTGCTCGTAACGAGTTCTCACATCTAGGACAACGCGCGTCCCCTGAAACGTCTCTTTGGGGGATGATCCTTGAGGGGGCGACAGGGTGCAGTACGAGCGCTCCCTGTGCGCTGGATCGCGTTCCGGAGGGGGAGATAGGGGGCCGACGCGCACGGCGCTCATGCTGTCTCCCAGCGCGGCGTCCAACGGGCATCATTGGGATTGACGACAATTTCGCGATTTGCAATTCTAATCTTGCGGTGCCCATCTGACAAAAAGCAATAAGAGGATGGACCACTCCGATCGGGCCCGATGTAGTCCCGAGGAAGGTTGGAGGCCTCGTCGTCTAGGTGCTCCACATCCGGCCAGGCATGAAAAGCCGGTCCTGGTCCACATCGCCAGAGGTTCGCTGGAAAACGCGGGCCGTAGCGATTTGGACCAACCAATGTCAGACGTCATCTCAATCAACGCTACCAAACCCGTTGCACCTCAAGGGCCTCTTCTTGTGTCACGCAAGGCCGCCCAGCAGATGCTCGGCGGCATCAGCGTCTCCCATCTTCGCCGGCTAATGAAAGCCGGGGAGATACATCCGGTCTTCCTGAATTCAAGCCGATCTCCGCAGCGGAGTGGGAAGTTGTTCTTTCGTGTCAGCGATCTCGAAGCGCTCGTCGAGAAATTCGCAAAGCATTCCGTGAAGTGAGAACGCAACGACCCCGCTCTGTTGACGCAGGGCGGGGCCGCATGTTGCGCGCTCAACAATGAAATCACGAACAACCCGTCCAAGGCAAGCTCATGAATGAGCGATCATCACTAGGGAAGATCGTCAATGTTGATCTTAAGGGACCTTCACGAACGCAACAAGCCGCCTGTTCTCCGGCCGATCTTCGATTGTTTCATCGATACATTGATCGTCTACTTCCCGACAACGGCGCTCGCGCGCGAGGATTGGACGCGGCTGCGCAAGATTTACGGCGACACGCCGCATCACCACCAGAACGCCGATATCGGATACATGCTGATCGGTTTCCAGTGTCCGCAGCGAGAGCTGCTGCACGAACTGGCGCTGCTAGGAAAACAGTGTGGAGGAAAACTCTATCGGCTTGATATCGGATGCGATGCGCGGATCGATGAGGACTACACCGTCGAGGAGCAGCACAGGTTCTTGAAGGAACACATGCTCCTGATGCACCGCAATGGACAAAGAATATTGGAAATTCCGAACGCTGACGGCACGACCGGATGCTACTACTGCCCGCATGCACACATTCAGGGAGCCCCGAGAGACATCTGTCTGTATTGGGGCTTGTCATCCAAGCTAGACCCCTACGGAGAACTCTGCGCGCACTTCGATCTCAGACTACGGGGACGCCCCGCAAAGCAATTCACTCTCGACGGAATGGAAACACTAAACCCGTCCAAAATCGTGCTGCGACATATCCGTTTCGTGGAATTCCATCAGCGGCGCTTTGAACGGGACCTTTTCCGGAAGCGAATGCAGGCAATGAACCTTGAGGATGCGAAAAGGCAGATAGCGTTGATGCGACGGCTTGATCAGCTCGATTACGTGCAGCGTGCTCATGATCAACACCGCATCAGACTGCACACCAACAACGATCTCGTAACGCTGCCGGGCAGCCTCTCATGGGGGGCTGTACGGAGGAAATCGAAGGATCAGGCCATAGAGAGGGAAATCAATAGGTTAGGAGAGACGTTTGTATTCTAGGAGGACAATAATATGCGCACGACGTCAACAATTCACGCCGCCCGAGGAGAAGCGCCAAAGCTGGTTCACCTGAAATACCGCTGTATCTCGTCTATCTGGCTAGCATCGATTTCGATCTCGGCGTGACAATTTACTTTCAGAAGCGACGCTGTCTCGGGTGATTTGGCGTCAAACTGCACTTCGAGCTCCGCCATATAGAGGCCCACATGCTCCACGCCATCACTGAATTCATCTGAGCTTTCGTGCTGCTCTTCTCCATCCCATAAGTTGAATTCGACTTGCATTTCGAGCCAGACATCAGCGTAAGTCTCGAAATCAAGCAGGCAAGTGAACTTGTTGCCGCTTTGTGAGATAACCGCGAGATCGCCTAGATTGATCGCGTCCACCGAAGCCACATGCGCGGATGTGACATGCAGCTTAACGGAGGAACGAGCGAAATACCGAGAACCACCGCGCACAGTCACGCTTGCGTTCATCATGCATTCGGTCAAGCTGGCGTGGAGTTCGCGGCTGTTCTTTAGGACCGAGAGCAAGCTGTCATGAACTGATTTGGCGACAGTCGCTTTCGAGATAATATCCGATAGCCCTTCCACGATTATTAGCTCAGGCACGTGCGCGCAACACGCCTTTAGATCGGGGTCCCCGGAAACTACGTAGATCTTCTTTCCTGTCTTCTGCGCGCGCTCCTGCAGCGAGGAAACGACGAAAGCGTCGGGAAATTCCGATTTCTTCTTGGCGCTGAACGGGGGGCGCTCATGGAAGTAATCGTCAAAGATTTTGTCTACATTTTTGCTGAGGGGGACTTCGATTACTCTGACTTCCCGCATGAACGTGTCAAATAGGCTTTGCAGCCTGGCTTCAGCCTCCGCGGCATCCAATGCTGCAACCGCTTTCGCGTTCTCTAGTTGGCCGAGAACTACGTCATGTTTCTTCAGCGCCGCTCGCGCATTGACAAGACTTTCCCTTATTTTGCTGCGAGCCTCTGATCGCGTTATGCTCGTCGTCAGGACCTGCAATTGTCCGGACCTGACAAGCTCCTTTAGGCGATTGCACGACTTCGATTGCCAGTCGTATCGCTCTCGATGGTATGCCTGAGTGTCAATGAACACTTGGTCGGTTTCGAGCTGATCAGAGCCGTCATTTTCTGGCATTCGCGTTTCCCTGGCGCCTAGCCATTGTATGATGCTCAACGGGCGATTGAAACTGCGAGAATGAGCATCCGGCACAGCGAGGCGTTGAAAACTTGGGAAGGATAATCCGCCCGTCTGTCGGAACGCCGCCCCAACCGCCCGAAAACCGCAGCAATCGCCCTCCCGGAGACGAGGAAATCCTCCTGATCCGGGCTCGCGCCTAGTCACCTTAGCATCGAGCACCTAACGTGCCCGTCCCTCGCAACATCGAACCGAGGGAAATCCAATGCCAGACAATCAGATCGGATACGAATTCGCAGGCCCCGGCCGGAAGCGGCGCGAAAGACTCGCGCTCGCGAATATTGCGCAGTCGCTCACACCGAGAACGATCAAGCCGAAGGCAACGCCAAAATCCTTGTCCCAAAGAAACTCAAAAAGGGAAACACGGGAGATCACGGAACGAGGCCTGAAAGCGAAAATCCGTCGCCTCACGCTCCAGACCGACAGCTTCAAAGAAGTATGCGACGAACTGGAACGTGCAAACATCTCGGCCTCCGGCATTCTCGTCAGTAACCAGCGTAACATCGTGCGCGAGATCATTGCGCTCCTGATTGAGGAAGGCTTGCTCACCGAGCAGCAGCTTGCACGCTATCGACGCCAATATAAACGTAGCCAAAAACGATGAACGCGCGATCTTAGTCTAGCCGTGATCAATCTGAGGCGACGGGATCGGAATTGAATACATCCCATTTTTGGTGCAAGCCACGCACTCAGTGCTCGATCTATTTTGTTTGTTCTCGCGTCGATCATCGCTGATTTGCAAACACCTGCTGATGGGTGGTCAGAACTGGAAATCACCGGCGAAAACCGAAGGAAATACAAGGCGCGCCACTCCGGGCTAGTCTTGGGTAGCCCATTGGGCATTAATCGAACAGGAAAGACGTCAAATGTATTCGTGAGAACGAGGCAAGTACTGTGCACGGGACACTGAAACAGAACGCGAAGCCGAAGCGCAAGCGTAACCTGTCTGCCGTCACATCAGGGCGCCGACTGTTCGCCGAACGCATCTCGACAACGGACTCCCCCAGAGGGCGGCGCTTCTCCGATCTGGTGTTGCGTTACATCGAAGATTGCGGGGGCGAAGACCGCATCAGCGAGACCACGCGCAATCACATCCGGCGTATCGCCTTCCTGCAATGCGTCCTCGAAGATTGCGAAGCAGCATACGTCAAGACTGGCAGCACCACGCTGGATGAGCGGCTTGAATATCAGCGTCTATCCAACACCCAGTCTCGTCTCATGAAGAAGATCGGCCTGCTCAGCGCCACACCCGGCAAGCGTGATGATGACGATGACGACATAGACCCGCTGGAATATGCGCGGCGTGGTGGCTCTCGTCATTCACACCGTGAACGCATGGGGGATTGATGAGCACTCGTCGTCATCGTGAACGCCTTGACGACACTCAGACCACCGCCGCACCTAAGAAATCGACCAAGCTTCCAGATACCGAACATCGTCTCACACTGCTGGATGCTGTTTGCGATCCTAACATATTCCTCCCCTCGTTCGCAGACCCGGACGATTGGGAAGTGTGGTGGGCATTCATAGCGGCGTGCTTTGCCTATGACATGACGCCCGAGCAGCTAGCGCTGTTCGAGAAATGCACGGGCCGCAAAGTTCCTCCCGCGCAACAAGTGAAAGAAGCGTGGCTCGTCGTCGGACGTCGCGGCGGCAAGTCCCGGGTGTTAGCGCTGATCGCAGTGTGGCTGGCTTGCTTCTTCAATTACAAGCCGTTCATCGCACGTGGGCAGCGTGCTGTCGTCCAGGTGATGGCCGCAGACCGCGAGCAATGCCAAGAGATCATGAACTACGTTAAAGGGTTCCTCTCTGAGTCGAAGGTGTTGCAACGGCTCGTTGAGAGTTCGACGGCAAAATGGGTTCGATTGAAGAATTCGATCTCAATCGAAGTCACGACCGCAAGTTACAAAACGTCGAGAGGCAGGACGGTTGTCTGTCTGTTGGCCGACGAGCTGGCGTTCTGGTCGAGTGATGATACCAGCTCCAATCCCGATACCGAGGTGATCGCGGCCGCTCGGCCCTCGATGTTGACGATCCCCAATTCAATGATGCTCTGCGCCTCGTCTCCACATAGTCGGAGAGGAGCACTGTGGCAGGCATACAAGAAGCATTTCGGACAGGAGTCGGACCGCATCCTCGTATGGCAGGCTGACACGCTGACCATGCGCCCGCACGCGCCCGACTACATCCGCGCGGAGATCGATCAGGCCTATCAGGATGATCCGGCTCAGGCATCCGCGAATTTCGGCGGGTTGTTCCGGACAGACCTCGAACAACTACTGTCGATTGAAGCGCTCGATGCAGTGACGAGCGACGAGCGTGAACGTCCCTACATGCCGCAATTCAATTACTCGGCGTTCTGCGATCCGAGTGGCGGCGGCTCCGACTCATTCACTCTTGCAATCGGCCATCGTGAAAACGGCGTGGCTGTCCTCGACCTAGTTAGGGAGAAGCGACCGCCGTTCTCGCCGGAAGAAGTAGTCGCCGAATATGCAGCCGAACTCAAGAACTACGGCATTTCGTCCCTCAAGGCAGACCGGTACGCGCTGGAGTGGGTAAGAGAGGCGTTCAAGAAGCAAGGGATCACGCTCGAACATAGCGAGAAGTCGAAGTCCGAGATTTATCGCGAGCTACTGCCCCTGATCAACAGCAAGAAATGCGAACTGTTGGATCATCAGCGTCTCCATCAGCAGCTACTCGCTCTTGAACGGCGCACGTCACGCTCTGGTCGCGAAGTTATAGACCACCCAGTCAACGGCAAGGACGACCTAGCCAACTCAGCAGCAGGCTGTTTGGTCTGCATGGGCACACGTCGTTATCGGTACGATGCCTCGCTCGAGTGGGTCGGAGGACCATCGGAACGCAGCCAAGCTGCAGAGAGATTATCCACCATCATGGCAATGAAAGGCCTCTAGACATGACTACCACGCACGACCACGAGATCATCGACCGGAATGGCCGGACTGTGCGACGTCCGAACGACATTCTCCAGGACGGAGACAGCATTCGGACCCACATGAAACTTATGGACCACGGGGATCCGACTTTGATGGCAGCCATGACAGCGGCACAGTCCGCGAGGCGGATCGAGCAGTTCGACGCAAAGGTGGCCTTCCCCAATCTGGAATTGGACCACAAGCAAGCAGCGCTGCTCGATGCTGCGAAGCTCACTCCGAACCAGATGGTATTATTCAAAGACCATTTGACTCGAAAGGGGTTCAGGCAAGCGCTCGACCTCGCAAAGAGGAACGTCGTCGCGATCAAGCGTACCGACTCAACGGTTGGCTATGCTCTGGCCGATCCTCAGTTGCAGGCCCAGGTCGACGGGCTCCCTCCGGATCAGCGCGGGGTGTTCGAGCGCGCCTTTTTTGGGCACGGGGAAAACACATTCGACGGGGCAATGGCGTTAGCCAAAGGCTCCGCGCCGCAAGCTGCGCTCCATCGACCGGGCTACCGGTCCGTGGATGCTTCCGCGAACTCGGAACGGGAGCAACTCCGTGAACAGCGTGACGTTGCTTTGACCAATGCCTGGCGAAAGCCACCCCCGGTCATCGATCAGCAGCTACCCCAGTCGCGCGACACGTGTCCGGGCGCTCTCTCGCACGACGACCTACTGTCCCGCCGCGATAAGCGCCTAGAGGACAGTTGGAAGCAGTGAACCAATGAGGCTCGTCACATCGACGGGCCTCACCACATGAAAGGTGACCAATGCGAAACGAATTACCACCACGAGTGCAGGCCAAGCTCGCAACGTTGAAGGATGCCGAGCAGCAGGCCTTGACCTTGATGACGTACAATCAGCGAGCAATATTGGAAACGGAGAGCTCGCTCGGCACAGCGCCGCGTGACAGAATACCCGTCATCGAGCGAGAGATCGCTCGGATACGGGCATTGCAACCCGACTATCAGGATCGATACAGGGCACTCGCGGACCTCAACGCCAAGGTCGCGCGATTTCTGGAACAACTGCCCGCCAACGTCGATCTTGAAGATGCCCGGCCGATCCGGTCCAAAGCGAAGACGGACGAGAGCCATCTGCAAGCCGTGCAACGCTTGCGCGGCCGGATCGTGGAGTTGATCTCCGAGCGTGGTCGTGTCGAGCGTGCATCGCCGACAGTCAGAGAAATGAAGCAACAGGCCAAGCTCTATGTTCAGTGGCTCGCTTCGGATGGAACGCCGCTCCTCATCATCGAGCACGGCAAATTCAAGCTCTCATTCGGAGAGAACAAGTTGATTTCTCCCGAAGCAATCTTTGCATGGATCAATCCGACGCTGCTGCAGGATCGGCTTGAAGCGTTGATTGACAAGATGCCGCAGTCCGGTCGGCAGATGGATGCCGATGAGCGTAAAACGCGTCTCGACGAGATCAAGACCGAATTGTTTGAAGCCGAGAGATACGAGTGCGCCCACATCGATGCTGCTGCTCGCGAAGGCACCGTGATCGAGCACAGGGCAAACGTGGACATTCGGGCGCTGCTTGGGCTCGTGACGTCGCGATCCAAGGCGAACGCAGCATGATCTTCTTCCCTCCGCGCTTTGGCGTCACTTCCCCGCGGAGGGGTAACGCCCGGCCGTTTGCGTCAACGGGGCGGTCGGGGGCGGACAAGACGGCGAGTGTCCGACCTTCATGAAACAACCCCGTCAGCCTGCGGCTGGTTTCCGCCCGGCGCGGCAGGCATCTAGACCCCGCCGTCGTCGGGATTTGCCTCATTCTCCGGGCGGCGGCGGGTACTCTCAAGGGTACAAGAGCACAAGGGTACAATCAGTGTAGACGTTCGCGCTTGATAGGCGCTTCATCATCAGCATCACCCTGTTTGTGCTCTTGCGGCAGACACCACCACCAGCCATCGTCGCGTTTTACGCTGACAACTCCGACCTCCTTCTTCGCAGCCTTGAAGGTGTTGATGTGGAAGCCGGCTTCCTGCGCGAGACGATCAGCCTCGCGCGCCGGCTTTGCTCCATCAGCTAACCAGTTTTGAATGATGAACATGGCTTGCTGTACCTTGGTTACATGCGTGCTCTTCCCGGCTAACACTTCCTCGATATCGACATCCTCCCACTCCGTATCCCATTCAATGGTAGGCTGCCCTTCGTAGTTGCTCATCGCGAACGCAACGGCCTTCTTCTCGTGCCAAAGGTTCGCCTTTTCCATCATCAGAAACCTGCGGCCCGTCCCATTCCCACTCCCCACCATCAAAACGGAGCGAGAGACGTTGACGAGTCCAACGCTGCCGAGGATGCGCTGACGAGGCTTCTTCCGGACGTCCTTGACCAAGTGAAGAACATTGATCACCGCAATGCCATACCGTGAGGCTAGCTGAGCAATCGGCTGCAGAAACTCCCTGACCTGATCCTCTCGATACAGATTAAGGTCTCCGGCGAAATCCGTGATTGGGTCGATCAGGATCGCGACGACATCTCCCAATTCGCTGATGAGTCGCTCGACCTCGCCAATCGTAGTGTCCAAGCGAGTGATAACATCGAAGTCGTTCCTGCGGTCGGATTGTTCGATGCCGATCAGATGTACCTTCTTCATGTCTGCACCTGCTGCACGCATCCTGGGCTTGATCATCAAGCCGGGATGATCTTCTTTGCAGAATATGACAACAGAACCCTTGGCCGGCTCCGTCTGCGGTTCACCCCCAAACGAGGGCATGGGCTCGCCGGTCGTGATGCGGGCTAGGATGTCGTAGATCATCGTCGTTTTTCCGACCTCTCCATCCCCGGCGACAGTCGTGATGAAGCCGGATGGAATGAAGGGTCGAAGCAGCCAGTTGATCTTCTGGCCTTTGATCTTGCTCAACGGGCGAGACTGGAAGCGTCGATTGCGCATAGGCATAAATCCTCGTCGACCTGTCCTCCGCGCATATGCGCGTGCGAACAGGCACACAGACTGTGTGTTTTGTGAAAACGAGGTCCCATTGCTCGAGCGAAGAGAGCTTTGGACGCTCAAATCGTCGAGAGCCTACTTTCGCCCGTTGTTGCCAGCCTCCTACCTCTGTTTCTCCGCCTATGTGCGAACGCTTGGACCGCCGCATCTGAGGAGTTGGAGTGCCTGATAGGACGCCACGTGGTCATCGGCTAAAACCGAAAAAATTGCAGCACGCTAGCCGCGCAATGTCAACGCCGCGCATCTCGTCAGAATGGCGCATACGCCGTGTCCGGCCGAGGTTTTCCTGTATATTCCGTAGCTTTTTTGAGCACTCGCCCTTGAATTGTACTCGGAAACCCACCTTTACTGCGCGGTTTGAAGGGGGCTCCATATATGGCTGCAAATCGTCAACTGTTGCTTACGAGACTTTCGGATCGCCTCCACGCGTTATTTGATGGATCAATCAAACTCTCGGATGTGGCAACTAAGCCCGCGAAAGAGAAGGAAGGCTATTTTCTGACCCGTTCACTCGCTGCTCTCGCACTAATGGACGATGCTGGTCTAGTGCCGGACCAGGCAGCGCAATGCGTAACCGATGGCAGCGCCGACGACGGGATTGATGCAATCCACATCGATGAAAAGAAGAAGATCATTTACTTCGTGCAGAGCAAATGGCGCTCGGGGTTGAAGGGGGTCGACCTTGTCGACTTCACTCGATTTCGTGACGGCGTAAAAAGCGTTCTGGAATTGAAGTGGACGACCGAAAATAAAAACCTTCACCCATTTCGACCTAAAATCGAGTCGACGCTCAAGGATATAGAAACAACGTTTGTAATGCTGCTCGCGCACACGAGCGATAAAAGCATAGCAAAGAACATCAACAACAAGATCGCAGATTTCTTGAGCGAGCAAAACAAGATCCAGAGCGATTTTCTCGAGCTCAAGGAAATTGATTTTGCCAGCGTCACCCACATAGCTAGATCGAAGGTGCGCGCCTCAGACATTGATGTCTCCGTCATGCTAAGAAATTGGGGACGTTTGCAGAAGCCTTATGACGCGATCTATGGAGCAGTTTCCGCCGTGGACATCGCCAAGTGGTATGAAGACCACGGCACCAAGCTCTTCGCGGAAAACTTACGATACGTGATCGAGAAATCGGAAGTAAACGAAGGGATCGCAGAAACGGCAGACAAAGAGCCCAGTCATTTTTGGTACTTCAACAATGGGGTGACGGCCATATGCGACTCATTTGCAAAGCAGCCGATTGGCGGAACAAAAACTGACACCGGTATATTCGACGTCAAGAAGATCAGCGTCATCAATGGCGCGCAAACAATCGGATCGCTCGCCAAAGCAAAAACCGCGCAGACGAGCTTGGATGACGTACTCGTTCACGTTCGCATCATTTCGTTGCAGAATACCCCCGAAGGATTTGCATCAAGTGTAACTCGTTCGAACAATACTCAGAACGATCTCAATGCGTCGGACTTTGTCGCCTTCGATCCAAATCAGGACCGGCTGAAGCGGGAAGCAACTCAGCTAGGGATCACGTATGCTTTCAGGCGAGGCGAAGCCGACCCCGCAGCCGCTTCTGGTTTCACCATCCGGGCGGCGACAGTCGCCGCCGCTTGCGCGTCAGGAGATCTCAGACTGGCGGTAGCGGCCAAGCGATACATCAGCGGCTTGTGGGACGATATTAAGAAGGAACCCTACATCAAACTGTTCAACGACAGCACAACCGCAGTCTATCTATGGAACATCGTCCAGTTGATGAATACGGTCGACGCTACACTTGCAAAAAAAGCGGATGACTTGGAGGGCAGAGAGCGCCTAATCGCGGTACACGGCAATAGGTTCATCCTATTCTGCGTCTTTTCGAAGATAGATTTGGTGCAGCTATCGAGTCCAGCAACTGACCTGACTTCATTGAAGACAACCTGCGAAAAGCTGGCCTTGAAATTCCTCGATGCTGTCATCTCCGCGATTGCGGACAAATTCCCCGACTCATACCCCGGCAACATCTTCAAAAACCAAGACAGACAGGAAGAGCTAAGGGATGCGATCAAGCCGTGAGCGCTAGGCTACCTAAATCGCTACCTAATCTTCGATTTAGGGATGATCGAACGGACCGGGAACCGCTAAGTGGTTGATTTGAGTGGTACAGTTGGGTGGGCTCGAACCACCGACCTCCTGTTCCACAGACAGGCGCTCTAACCAACTGAGCTACAACTGCATCCCGCGGCCCGCTC
This sequence comes from Bradyrhizobium sp. USDA 4510, assembly GCF_054059095.1. Taxonomy (NCBI): domain Bacteria; kingdom Pseudomonadati; phylum Pseudomonadota; class Alphaproteobacteria; order Hyphomicrobiales; family Nitrobacteraceae; genus Bradyrhizobium; species Bradyrhizobium sp. USDA 4510. The sequence continues at coordinate 6,868,079 of NZ_JBSSBT010000001.1, forward strand.
AAGCGGGGCGGCGATTTCGGGCGGAAACTAGGTGCAACGCCGCGCTTTGGCAAGGCCGTAACGCGCCGATTTCCGCTGTTATGTCGGGCCGCTTGACGGGCTCCTGCCCAGCAAAAAGGCCCGGACCGCTTCGGCCCGGGCCTTTCGCTGGTCTCCCAAACGGCAGCGATCAGGCGGCCGGCTTGTAGAACTTCGAGGCGCTGGCCTTGATCGGCTCGGCGGTCTCGCTGGCGACCTTCTGGCCGAGCTCGGCCAGTTCCTTGGCCTGCGCGGTATAGGTCTCGAACTGCTTGCGGGCGTGCGACGTCCACAGCTCGACCGCTTCGGTCGGCGACTTCACGCTGAACAGCTCCTGGGCGAAGTCGAGCGAGGAGGTGGTGTTGGCCTTGAAGAACTCGATCAGCTTGGCCGAATACTCGCTGGCGCCCTTGCTCACCGAGGTGAACACGGCCTCGACCGTCGAGTTGTGGGTCTCGGCGGCGTCCTTGAACTTGGCGTAGCTGTCGCGGGCGTGCAGAACGCCCTTCTCGGCGAACGCGCGCATCTGCTCGGGAACTTCAAACGGAATGATCGAGGCGGAAAACGGATCGGACGGGTTGGTCATACGTGTAATCCTTCGCAACGGGTGAGTAGATGTGACCATTGCGAACGTCCCGGAGCCCATCAGGCCGGGAGCGCTGAAATGGATCACGCTGCCTTGATTCACGGGAGTGCCCTTCGTCGGGCGCGCCTAATAAACACCCATATCATGTCAATTTTGTGCAACGCAACGTAAGATCGCGTGCGACGCCACATTTTTTATCTGACGGAACAAAAGATTACCGCGGCCGACCGAGGCTGAACGCGCCGGGGTCGGCCGCGGCCAATGCGCTTCGTCAGTTCTTCGGCTTGACCGCGTCCATCGCGGCCCGGCTGACGGCCTGGCCCATCTCGCTGGCCTGCTCGGCGAGCGAGCGCATCTGGCCCTGCACATATTCGCTGTGCAGCCGCATGACGTCGCTGAGGTCCTTGGCCTTGAGCAGCGCCTCGGCGTAGTCCAGCGACGACTGCACGTTCTTTTCGGCATAGGACAGCGCCTTGGCCGAAAGATCCTTGGCGCCGGCGCGCACCGTGGCGTTGCGCTCCTCGATCTTGCCGGCGGTGTCCTTGGCGTTGGTCACGAATTGCTCGAACGCCTTGCGCGCCTGCTCAAAACTCGCCTCCGCCATCGACCGCATATCCTTGGGAATCTCGAACTTGGGGATCTCGAAATGGTCACGCCCGTTGTCGCTCATGGTCGCTCTCCCTCGCTTGCTGATCGGCCCGCCGCTTGGCCCTGCGGGCCCAGGGCAAGATAGACGGCAGAATATATATCGTGGCACTGCAATCGCAGGTGTGACGCGGCGCCGCCTGGTTCCGCATCGCGCGGCTCGCAGCAACCTCTCTTTGCCCGACAACGCCAAACGGCTGTGGATCGTTCAGCCGAGTTAACGTTATCCCGGCTTTGGCGGGGGCAGTTTCGCTGCGGACATGGACCTGCCGCCCCCCAGTTGCGATACTAACCTTCTGTTAAGGCTGTCGTCCTGCGGCTGCCGGGCCTTCGGCTGAGCTTAAGGAAGAAAGCCAAACCCATGCGGTCAAATCTTGCGTGATGAGTGACGCGGAATTCCAGATCCAGGCGCTCGGCGATGTCAGGCTGGCGGATCATGCGACGGGCGCCCTGCCGGCATGGCTGTGGGCGGCCGACGGCGCGCGGATTCTCTGGGCCAATCCGGTCGGCGCGCAGGTATTCGGTGCCGCCAACGGCGCCGAGCTGGCGAAGCGCGGCTTCGGCCCGGCCGATCCGCACCGCCGCCAGGTCGCGCGGCTCGGCCACAGCCTGAACGCCAATGGCGCGGTCCGCCTGGAGCGGCTGCGCGGCTTCGGCGCTGCGCCCGGCATGCTCGCGACCTGCGGCTGCGCCCGGATCGACCTGCCGGACGGCAGCCACGGCATCCTGATGACGGCGCTCAACGCGACCGGCCGCGGCATGCCGCTCGCGGAACGCCTGCAGCGGCTGCTGCAGGGCTTGCCGCGTCCGGCCGCCGCCTTCACCAGCAACGGATTGCTGGTCGCAACCAATGAGGCGGCGCGTACGCTGCCCGGCCTGCACGACCTCACCGAAGCCGGTCTCGATGCCGCGCGCGGTGAGGCGCTGGCGCAGGGCCGCGCGGCGGCGAGCGTTGCGATCGGCCGCGTCGTGCTGCAGCGGATCGGGCACGGCGCCGATCGCGCGCTGGTCGCGTTGATCAAGCCGGCGGCGCATCTCGCCGCAAGGCCGGCGCCGATCGTGCCTGCGCCGGTTGAGCCGGAGACGCCGGCGCGCGAAGCACCGGCTCCCGCAGCGCCAGCGCAGCAAGAGGCCATGGCCGTAGAGCCGCCGCCAGCACCTGCAGTTATCGAACAAGCCGTTGCGCATGACGAAGCGCCCGCGACGGCCAGCGCAGCACCGATCGCCTTGTTCGACGCGCTGGATCCGCAGTTGGAAGAGCGCGTCACGATCGAGCCGATCGTCAGCGCGGCTAAATCCGAACCTGAGAATGCTGCTCCATCTGCCGCGGCAGCAGAGGCGGCGCACGTAGAGACCGCAGCTCTCGACACCACGCAAGACGAAACAGCTGCCGCCGAGGAACCTCTGTCGGAAGCACTGATCGAAGTGCCGGACGGCGCGCAGATCGAAGAGCCTACGCCTCTTGCCCCGCCACTTGCGTCGGCAGAACTCACGCATTCAGAGCCGACGCCCGTCGAGACTGCACCTCTCGACACCACGCCCGACGAAAGCCCCGCCGTCGAGGAGCCGCTGTCGGAAGCGCTGATCGAAGCACCCGCTGAAGCGCCGGTCGAACAGCCTGCGCCTGATCTCGCAGAGACGGCACGCACGCACGCGCCGGAAATATCGGCGCCCCCGGCCGATCCCGCCCCCTCGCCTTATGCGATCGCGGATGCGCCCGCGCCGCCGCCTGCCGCCGAGCCGGAGCCCGCGACATTGGCGCCGGTGCCACCACCATCATGGCTCGACGAGCCGTTGCCGGTGCGGCGCCATCCGCTGCGCTTCATGTGGCAGATGGACCATGAGGCCCGCTTCTCGCTTGGCTCCGATGAATTCACCCGCCTGATCGGCCTGCACACCGCGGCGGGCTTCGGCCGGCTGTGGAGCGACATCGCCGAGAGTTTTGGCCTCGATCCCGAAGGCCGCGTCATGCAGGCGTTCGCCAGCCATGACACCTGGAGCGGCATCACGCTGCACTGGCCGGTCGACGGCGGCGGCCGGCTGCCGGTCGAACTGTCCGGCCTGCCGGTGTTCGATCGTGCCAGGAATTTCGCCGGCTATCGCGGCTTTGGTGTGTGTCGCGACCTCGACGGGCTTGCGCGACTCGCCGCATTGCGCCGCTATGAGTTCTTCAGCGGCACGGTCGCGCCGCAATCGCTGTCGGCCGATGTCGCACCGGCGCCGCGCACCGTTGCGCCGCCTGGGCCCGCCGCGCCACAGGACAATCCTCCGCCGCACGCGGAGCCGCCGCCCGACACGACCGCAGCAGCACCACCCGAGGAATTGACCGAGCCGACAGCCGCAGAGACTTCACACCGAGCCGATCCGGATCACGCCGTGGAAACGCACGAGGAAACGCACGAAGTGCGTCACGACCCGCCACCGAATGTGGTGCCGTTCCGTCCCGCCGGCGACACCCGGCCGCCGTCGCTGACGCCGGTCGAGAACAACGCCTTCAACGAGCTCGCCCGTCAATTGTCGGCGCGGCTCGAGAACGAGGCCGGCCTCGCCGCGACGACGGACGACAGCGTGCCGGCCGAGCCGGTCGCCGAAGCGCCGCCCGCAAGCGAACCGCCGCAGCAAGCAGAGGCGCCAGCGCAAGAGGCGATCGCGCGGCTGGAGACACCGGCGGAAACACCAAAGGCCAGCTGGCTGGCTGCGGCGGAGCCGGCGCCGCGCGCCGACTCCCGGCGCGACCGCGCGCTGCTCGATCTGTTGCCGGTCGGCATCCTGATCTACCGGCTCGACCGCCTGCTCTATGCCAACCGCGCCTTCCTCTCGCGCATGGGCCATGACAGCCTGCACGCGCTGGAAGCCGCCGGCGGTCTCGACGCGCTCTATGTCGAGCCCGGCGTCTCGCAGGCGAGCAGCACGTCGGGCACCGGCACGCCGGTGACGATCTCCGCGAACCAGAGCACCGAGCACGGCGCGCAGTCGGTGTCCGCCGAGGCGCGGCTGCACACCATCACCTGGGACGACGATTCCGCGCTGGCGCTGATCTTCTCGCGCACGCTGGACGAGGATGCCTCGATCGCCGCCGCGCTATCCGAGCCGGAGCCTGCGGCGGCCGCCGAGCCGCTGCTTGCGCCGGCTGAGCCGCAAGCCGGCCAGGCCGACGCCGAAGAGCTCGGCGCGATCCTCGACACCGCGGCCGAAGGCATCATCATGTTCGATGCCGACGGCAACATCCATTCCTGCAACCGCAGCGCCGAGGCGCTGTTCGGCTATGACGGCGACGAGTTCGTCACCCGCAAGCTCGCCGATCTGTTCGCGCCGGAAAGCCAGCACGGCATCTTCGACTATCTTGCCAGCCTGAAATCGGCCGGCGTCGCCAGCCTGCTCGACCATGGCCGCGAGACGCTCGGCCGCGTCCGCCAGGGCGGCATCATCCCGCTGTCGGTGACGATGGGCCGCACCCGCGCCGATGGACCGAACTTCTTCGCGGTGTTCCGTGATCTGTCGCAAACGAAGAAGAGCGAGGGCGAATTGCGCGAGGCGCGGCGGCTCGCCGAACGCGCCGCCAACGCCAAGTCCGACATGCTGGCGCGGATCAGCCACGAGCTGCGCACGCCGCTCAACGCCATCATCGGATTTGCCGAGGTGATGATCGGCGAGCGCTTCGGCGCGCTCGGCAACGAGCGCTATGTCGAATACATGAAGGACATCCGCGCCTCCGGCGAGCGGGTGATCGCGATCGTCAACGATCTGCTCGACCTGTCGCGGATCGAGACCGGCAAGCTCGACCTCGCCTTCGCCAGCCAGAACCTCAACGAGATGGTGGAGAGCTGCGTCGCTGTGATGCAGCCGCAGGCCAACCGCGAGCGCATCATCATCCGCACCTCGCTCGCCCACACGCTGCCGCCTGTGGTCGCTGACGCCCGCGCGTTGCGCCAGATCACGCTGAACCTGATCGGCAATTCGATCCATCTCGCCAATGCCGGCGGCCAGGTGATCGTCTCGACCGCGCTGTCGGATTTCGGCGAGGTGATGCTGCGCGTGCGCGACACCGGGCAGAGTCTCAACGACAACGAGGTCGCCGCCGCGCTGGAGCCGTTCCGCGCCCCGACGCCATCAGATCAGGCCGGCTCCGGCGGCGTCAGCCTGTCGCTGACCAAGGCGCTGGTCGAAGCCAATCGCGCCAAATTCCAGATCCGGACCGGCGGCCGCACCGGCACGCTGATCGAGGTGACCTTCGCCCACGCCACAGCAAGGGCGTGAGCAGCGATCCGCCCTTCCCGCTCTTGCCGGCCGATTCCAGGACACTGCGAACATCTGTCGCGTCGGATCCGCGCGGCGCGGCATAGATCTTGCTGCGATTTGGCTTGTTTGAAATCATTGCCGTGCGGCCCCGCCCGTTTTCCGGGCATTCGGATTTCACCGATGCGCTGTCTTGTCGTCGCCGATCTGCATTACTCGTTGCCGCAGTTCGATTGGCTGCTGGCGGCGGCACCGCAATTCGATCTCGTGATCTTCGCAGGCGATGCGCTCAACCTCGGCTCGGCGGTCGATTTCCGCGCCCAGATCGTCGTCGTCACGAAATACCTGTCGCGGCTCGCCGATCTCACGCGGGTGATCTTCTGCTCGGGCAATCACGACCTCGACGAGCGCAACCCGGAGGGCGAGAAGATCGCGCGCTGGGTCGCGGGCATCAGGGAGTTCGGCGTCGCCTGCGACGGCGACAATCTGGCCATCGGCGACACGCTGTTCACGGTGTGCCCGTGGTGGGACGGCCCGCTGGTCAAGGCGCGGATCGACGATCAGCTTCGCGCGGCGGCCGCGATGCCGCACCGCCGCTGGGTCTGGGTCCATCACGCCCCGCCGGCGGATTCGCCGACCAGCTGGGGCGGCAAGCGCTTTTTCGGCGACGCCGAGCTGCTCGGCTGGATCGAGCGCCACCATCCGGCGCTGGTGATCTCGGGCCATGTGCATCAGTCGCCGTTCATCCAGATGGGCTCGTGGTTCGACCGGATCGGAGCGAGCTGGGTGTTCAACACCGGCCTGCAGCCCGGCCGGCCTCCGGTCTACATCGTGCTCGATCTCGCGCAGGACAAGGCGTTCTGGCTCGCCGCCGGCGATGCGCAGATGATCGATCTCAAGGCGCCGCTGTCGCGGCCGGCGGCTCCCGTGCGCGAGGCGCCGGACTGGCTCATATCCTTGGATCGGATTGCCGATCCGAGCCTGGCGCGACCTGCATCGGCGGCAGGTTGATCATGCTCTGCAACACCTCGCCGACCATCGCCAGATGGGTGCCGTGATCGGCATATTGGTGCATCAGGTCGGCAAGATAGGTCGTGGCGACATGAAGCCGTTGCGCCAGGAGCTGCGCGATCAGCAGCGCCACCTCCGGCTGCTCGCGCAGGAACGACGCCGCATCGTCGAACTCGTACAGGACGCAATCAGTGGCCGTGCGCACCTTGGCGCTGTGCGCCCGGTCGAGCAACACACTCATCTCGCCGAACACCGCGCCGGGCTCGTCGATGACGGCGACCAGGCTGTCGCCCTTGACGACTTCCACCTTGCCCTCGAGCAGCACGAACAGATGACCGGTCTTGCCTCCCTCCTCGATGAAATCCGTGCCCGCCGGCAGGCTGCGCCTGCGACCGCCGGTGCAGTGATCAAGGATCGCTCGCATGTTTCATCTCCGTCTCCGGTCAGACTAGGCAGAGATGCTGTCGCGTCAAACGGCATTAGCTGGGCGTTCTGCCCAAATTGTCGGCACGCCACCGCGTGACCCGCGGCGCGATCCAGCCCTTTGCGCGCGCCTCAGGCGGGCGCGTTATGCTTGACCGCCAGGAAATCGCCGATCGTATCGAGGAACAGTTTTGGCGATTGCAGTTGCGGGACATGCGCACATCCCGGAATGACCCTGAGCCTGACTCTCGGCAGGCCGCCTGCCAATTCGTATGACATCGGCGGCGGCGTCGCCTCGTCATATTCGCCGACCACGACGAGTGTCGGTACCGTCACGCTGCGTAGTTCGGCACGAAGATCGAGGCTCGCCAGCGCGTCACAGGCCGCGCAGAACACGTTGAGATCGGTGCGCAGGAATGCGTCGCGGCGATCCTGCATCAGCGCGGGATGCTGTGCCTGGAAATCCGGTGCAAACAGCCGGCGCATTGCAATGTCGGTGATCGCGGCGAGCCCTTTCTCGCGTGAAACCCTGGCCATGTTGCGAAACGCCTCGCGGCCCGGCTCGGAGAATGCCGCACCGCTGTCGGCGAGGATCAGCCGGCTCGCGATCGCCGGGTGGCGGATCGCCATTTGCAGCGCGACGAACCCGCCATAACCATTGCCGAGCACGATGGCCGGCGTGCCATCAGCCGCGTCATGCACCGCGTCCGCCATCCGGTCGGCAATCGCGGCAAGGCCACCCTCAACCGCGCTCGACCGACCAAATCCCGGCAGTTCCGGCACGATGGTCCGAAACGACCGGGCAAGTTCCGGCACGATCGCATCGAAGCTCGCGCGATCCGACAGCAGCGAGTGAAACAGGACCAGCGGCGGCCCTTCGCCCGACTGGGCTGCGTTGACTGTGCGGTTGGCCAAAAGCCTGTCCATCGTCGCTCTCTTTCAAATCGCGCCCGAAATTCGCGCATTGGGGCTCCAAAGCGCCCCTGCGGACGATTGATAAATCAAATCACGCGGATTTCAAGGATTTCAGCTTGACGTGATATTTCACAAACTGCATTTTACTGGGCAGGGAGGCCCAATAAAAATGATCCTTCTCCGCGAGAATATCTACGAAAACCTGCGATCTGATATTTTATCGTGCCAGCTTGCTCCCGGTGATGAAATACGAGAGCAGGATCTGGCGGAGCGTTACGCGGTCAGCCGCCAGCCGGTCCGGGACGCCCTGCTGCGGCTCGAGCGCGAGCACCTCGTGACGGTGCAGCCCCGCCAGGGTTACCGGGTCAATCCGATCTCGCTGTCCGACGCCCGCGATCTGCTGCGCTTCCGCCTTGCGCTCGAACCGGCCTGCGTCGCCGAAGCAATCGAGAGCGCGCCCGACAGCATCCTGAAATCACTCGATGAATTCCGTCGCTTCTCCGGCAGCCATGAGGACTTCATCACCTACAATCGCGGCTTCCACTCGGCGCTGGCGCACGCATCGGGCAACCGCCGCATGGCGACCACGCTCTGCGACCTGATCGGCCAGGCCGATCGGCTGGTGCGCGTCAGCGTCTCCAATCTGAAGGGCCACGACCCGGCGAAGCTCGTGGCCGAGCATGTCGCATTGATCGACGCCATGCAGCGGCGCGAGGCACGCACCGCGGCCCGCATCATCAAGGCTCACATCGCGGCGACCGAAAAGCGCGTGCTGCCGGCACTCAAGCGCAACGCCGTCATCGTCGAAGAGAGGTCATCATGAACATTCCGTCGAAGCCCGCGACGATCGACGTCGAGATCCACGGCAACTTCATCGACGGACGCGAGGTCGGGGCCGGAGACGGCGAGATGCTCGACGTCCGCAATCCCGCGACCGGCGACGTCATCGCCCGCATTCCGAATTCGACCGCCGCGGATATCGACCGTGCGATGAAGAGCGCTCGCGCTGCATTCGAAGGCAAGGCGTGGGGCGGGATGGACACGAGGGCGCGCGCCCGGCTCGTCAACAGGCTCGCCGACGCGTTCGAGGCCAATCTCGACACGCTGTACCGGCTGGAGACGTTGAACAACGGCCGTCCGGTCAACGAAACCCGCGCGCAGCTTTCGCGCCTGCCGGATTTCTTCCGCTACTTCGCCGGACTGGCGCTGTCGCGCCGCGATTCCGTCATCCCGGTCGAAGGCGCGTATCTGAACTACACCCTGCGCACGCCGATCGGAATCGTCGCCAACTGCACGCCCTTCAATCACCCGCTCATGATCCTGTGCAAGTCGCTTGCCGTCGTGCTGGCGACCGGATGCGTCACCGTGGTCAAGCCATCGGAATACACGCCGCTGACGACACTGAAGCTCGCCCAGATCTTCAGCGAGGCCGGACTGCCTCCCGGCGTCTTCAACATCGTGCTTGGCCTCGGCCAGAGCGCCGGCAAGATGCTCGCTGAGCATGGCGACATCGACAAGCTTGTGCTGACCGGCGGGACCGAAGCCGGCCGCATCGCGGGCAGCGCCGCGGCGAAGGTGTTCGCGCACCAGACCATGGAGCTCGGCGGCAAGACGCCGGTGATGATATTCGACGATTTCGACGTCGACCGCGCCGTCAACTATGCCGCGTTCGGCGCCTTCATCGGCGCCGGCCAAACCTGCGTTTGCGCGTCGCGCCATATCGTGCAGGCCTCGATCTACGACGAGTTCGTCGAAAAGCTGCAGGCCAAGACCCGCACCATCCGCATTGGCGATCCGTTCGATCCGAACACGCAGCTTGGGCCGGTGATCTCGGCACGCCAGCGCGACCGCGTTCTCAGCTATGCGCGCTACGGTCATGAAGACGGCGCGCGGCTGCTCACCGGCGGCGTGGCCGCAAAGGTCGCGGGCCACGACAACGGCTTTTTCGTCGAACCGACCGTGTTCGCCGACGTCAAATCCGACATGCGGATCTTCCAGGAGGAGGTGTTCGGCCCCTTCACCTCGGTGACCCCCTTCAAGGACGAGGCCGACGCGCTCCGGCTCGCCAACGATTCGCCCTTTGGCCTCGCCGCCGCCATTCGCACCCGCGACGTCGCGCGCGCGCATCGCGTGGCCGCCGCGGTCAAGGCCGGGATCGTCTGGATCAACGATCACCACCGACTCGATCCGGCCTCGCCCTGGGGCGGCGTTGACGATTCCGGCATCGGCCGGGAATGCGGCACCGAGAGCTTCGACGACCATTTCAACACCAAGAGCGTGATGGTCGCGACCCACGAACAGCCGTTCGATTGGTACCGCGACACGGCCAGCCAGCGCCGGTTGAACTAGCCGCAGTCGAGCAAAGCGGCAAACCGCCCACAGATGGCGGGCCGCATCACCGAGGAAAACAGTCAAGGGGAGAGCGCATATGTCGACATCGGTCAATGCCGGGAGCCGCCTCGATCGGCTACCGATCGGACCATTCCATCGCCGGATCATGATCCTGATCGGGATCGGAATGTTCTTCGACGGTTTCGACATCTATATCGCCGGCACAGTGCTCGGCGTGACGCTGAAAACCGGGTTCTCGACGCTCGCCCAAAACGCCGCGTTCATCTCCGCAACCTTCGTCGGCATGATGCTCGGATCTTTCGGCACCGGCTTCCTCGGCGACCGTTACGGACGGCGTTTCACCTACCAGTTCAATTTGCTGCTGTTCGGCATCGCGTCCCTGGCGGCGGCGCTTGCGCCAAACATGACCTTTCTGATTGCCTGCCGTTTCGTGATGGGCGTCGGTCTCGGCGCCGAAAATGTTGTCGGCTATTCCACCATGACCGAGTTCGTGCCGGCCCGGAGCCGCGGCAAGTGGCTCGGCTTCACCGCCGTCTGCGTCGTGACCGGCCTGCCCATCGCGCTGCTGGTCGCATCGGTCGTCGTCCCGCAATTCGGCTGGCGCGCGATGTTCGTGCTGGGCGGCGTCGGCGCCTTGATCGTCTGGTACCTGCGCAAGTCGCTGCCGGAGTCGCCGCGCTGGCTGGAGGCGGTGGGACGCACCGCCGAGGCCGAGGCGCTGATGCAGGCGATCGAGAAGGAAGCTTCCCAGGGTCAGCCCTTGCCGGCGCCCGCGGCTGCAACGCCGGCACCGGTGTCGCCCGATCTCGCCACGCTGTTCGCTGCGCCGCTGCTGTCCCGCATGATCGTCGGCGCGGTATGCCTGATTACCATCAATACGCTGCTCTACGGTTTCGTGACCTGGCTGCCGGTGTTCTTCATCAAGCAGGGCCTGTCCGTCGCGACCTCGTTCGGCTACTCGCTGCTGATGGCGCTTGGCGCGCCGATCGGCTCGGCGATCGGCGCCCTGACCGCCGACCGCTGGGGCCGCAAGCCCACGATCATCGGCGCATCGCTGATATCGATCATCCTCGGCGTCATCTATCCGATGATCTCGGATCCATTCCTGCTGCCGGCCGTCGGCTTCGCGCTGACCGTGCCGATCTATGTCTTGGTCGCACTGTTGTTCGGCATCTATATTCCCGAACTGTTCCCGACCGAGGTGCGGCTGCGGGCATCCGGCATAGTCAACACACTCGGTCGAGGTGCCACCATCGTGACACCATTCCTGGTCGTGATGCTGTTCGAAGCGCGCGGCGTCGCCGGCGTGATGGCCCTGATGATCGGACTGCTCATCGTGCAGATCATCACCGTATGGGCGCTCGGCATCGAGCCGCGGCACCGCAGCCTCGAGGAGCTCAAGGGCGAGGAATCACCATCCGCAATTCCGCAGGAAGCTTCGTGAGGCGGAGCGACCTCTCTCGCGACAAGCTTTGACGGCGCGGGATACCCGCGCCGTTCGCGTCACTCCCACATCTCCGGCGTGACACGCCCGGCGAAGCCGCAGTCGATGACCCGCTCCTGCGGATTGCGATCGACGATCAGCCGCAGCAGGTCGGGGCGCGAATAATGGCCGCCGATATCGCACAGCGCCTTGGCGGCGAGCACGGCCTCCCGCGAGCCGTCCGCGATCAGGATGGTCTCGCCCTGCGCCGGACCTGCGATGACCTCGCCGCGCGGATCGATGATGACGCTGTCACCGCTGTACTCGATCGTCGAGAGTTCGCGGTAACGTTCCGGCGTGATTTCGCGCGAGCGCATGCCGCCGACCGCGATGACGTAGCAGCCGGCCTGCGAGGCGAACGCGCGCGACAGCAACAACTGCCGCGGCCAGAGCGGCGTCGGCGACGGTGGCGCCACCGCGGGCTCCCGCCCCGGCCACGCCGCGACGTGGATCTGCGTTCCCTGCGCGGCCAGCGCATAGCCGGGCAGCATCGTGTTGTGCTCCCAGCAATTGAGGCCGCTGATCCGGCCATAGGGCCGCTCATGCACGCGCAGGCCCGCCGCGTCGCCATCGGCCCACACCGAGCGCTCGGTGAAGGTGGGCTTCAGCTTGCGATGGCGGCCGAGCAGCCGTCCCTCGCGGCCGATGAACAGCAGCGTGCAGTAGACCGTGCCCTTGGTCACGGCATCACGTTCGGCGACGCCGATCACGACATCCAGTCCCGCGGCCTCGGCGGCGGCGCAGAGCCGATCGGTCGTGGGCGAGGGAATCTCGACCGCGTTGTCGAGATATTCGGCCATCGCGCGAAACGTGTTCGGCCCGGTCGGCGCGTGACAGAAGAAGGGATAGCCGGGCAGCCAGGTCTCGCCGAAGGCGGCGATCGTCGCGCCCATGGTGCCGGCCTCGCCGATCAGGCGGCAGGCCTTCTCCAGCGAGGCGTCGCGATCGAATGGCACCGCGGCGGCCTGGACCGCCGCGAGCCTGAAATGCGTGTCGGATGTCATGGTTGCGCCCGCGTCAGTCGACGCCCTTGCGGGCAGCGTCGAGCGCGCCCGCAAGCAACTCCAGCGCCTTGACGCGCCGCCGTCGCGCCAGACGCGCCTCGCCGACCTTGCGCTCGTGCTCGCCGGCGATGAAGGCCTGGATGTCCGGCAGCGGACGAATGACGCCACGGCTGCCCCACTGGCCGTCGGGGATCTCTGTCGGAAACACCCATACCTGCGGCGCCACATCGTCGAACGAACCGCCGGCGGCGCGCACCACGGCATCGGTCACGTCCTTTACCAAGGCCGCGCGCGAGGTTTCGGTGTACTGCCCCTCGGGGACCGTCGGGACGATGCGAAATCGCGGCGATGGCGATGGCCGGCCCGCCACGTAGACTGCGGCCGGCCGATGCAGGAAGACAACGGTGACGCCTTGCGCAACCTTGTTCGCCGGATCGAACCCCTCGTGACCGATCAGGATATCGCCGAGCTCCTTGATGAGCCGCGCTTCCGCTTCCGGCTTCAGGGCTCCTTCGGGAATTGTCACGTCGATCATCGGCATTGAGGCGACCTCCTGTTGTTGACAGGACGAGGTCTATGCGCGGCGTGCTCCTTGCAGCAGTGGCAGTATCGCCATTCTCAGGGCAAATTCGGACACGGCCTTCTCAGCTAGCGGGGGCCCTGCGCACGAACCGACGCTGGTATTCGCGGGGCGAAAGCCCGGTTTCGCGCTTGAACAGGCGACGGAAGGTCGACAGATCGTTGTAGCCGACGCGCCCGCTGACCGCGTCGAGCTTCAGCCGCGTGGTTTCGATCAGGCGCTTGGCGACATCCACCCGCAGCGCCTGCAGATATTGCAAGGGCGCCTCGCCGACCGCCAGCTTGAAGCGGCGGTTCAACGTCCGCTCGCTGACCGAAAGGTCGCGGGCCAGCCTGGCCAGACTGAAGCCCTGTTGCAGCGACTTCTCCATCATGCTCTGCGCCCGCGCCACCAGCGCGTCGGAGTGCTGCGTGTCGCGCGCGCGGCTGGCATAGGGTGCCTGCGAGACGCGATTGCTGTCGATCAGCATCAGCTTGCCGGTCTCGGCGGCTACGTCGGCACCGGCGAATTTCTCGACCAGCCGAAGCGCGAGATTGAGCGAGGTGGTCACCGCGCCCGAGCAGACAATGCGGTTCTGCTCGGTGAGGATCTCGGCGACGCGCAGATCCACTGCCGGGTAGCGCATCGCGAATGTCCGTCCCTTCGCCCAATGGGTGGTCGCAACCCTGCCGTCGAGCAGGCCGGCCTCGGCGAGGATGAAGCTGCCGGTGCAATAGGACGCGAGCAGGGTACCGCGCTCATGCTGCCGACGCAGCGCCGCGAGTAGCGGCTCGACGGTATCGAGCCGCGCGAAGAAACGCTCGATATCGCCGACGAACGGTCCCGGGATCACCACCGCGTCTGCCGAAGACCGCGCACCGATCGGCCCATCGACGCCGATGACCTGGCCTGACGCCGTGTGGACCGGCCGGCCACTCAAGGACTCGACGCGCCACCGCAGCTGCGACGGCGTGCCGCTGCGACGTCGCGGTCGCCGCGACGTCACCGAATTGGCGGCGGTGAACACGTCGACAATCCCCGCCACGCCCGAAGCGAGGATGCCGTCATAGACCCAGATCCGGATGAGTGGCATGGCCCGTGTCCGATTTTGCACAACATGGCGCAATTCTGCCATTGCATGGACGACCGGACAAGCGGGCGGCGGGCGCCGAATGCGCCGCGCCGTGTGGCTGCCCGACGGGAAACTCAGCAAAAAACTGTCAACCCGGACAAACCATGTCGCGAAAATGCGGGCGTATGACTCACAAGCGGTGCCGCACACTCACCGTCGTCCCGGCGCAGGCCGGGACCCATAACCACCGACGCGAATTGTCATGCGCGATTGCAACGACGAGTCCCGCCTGCAACATCCGCCGCGGCGTATGGGTCCCGGCCTTCGCCGGGACGACAGATGTATATGCGGGCCGTTCGCCGTGCGCCCTATTCACATCGCCCGCGCAAATCTGCGAAAGCCAGGCGCGCCGGTCATCGCTTCGAAGGCGGCGTCGCGCTTCTCTTCGGCGAAGGTGAAGCCGGCCTTGGCATAGCAGCGTTCGGCGGCGTCGTTGCCGATCAGGAACGAGATCGATGCCTGCGTGTAACCGGCCGTCTTGCCGTCGGCGAGTGCGCGGCGGATCAAGTCCTGCACCAGGCCGCCGCTGCGATGGGACGCTTGTCGGGCGACATGCTCGATCAGCCAGTCGCCCTCGCCGCCTTGTACCCAGCAGTTACGGGCATAGCCGCCGCGCGCGACGATGGCATCGGCGTCCATGCCGGTCTCTGCTGCGACTTCCTCGATCGCCGCACGTGCGGCGAGGACGGTTCCGGATGCCGGAATCGCGCACAGCGCGGCAGCCGGCACGCCATCGACTTCAGCAATCAGGAAATGGGCGACGTGATACCATGACCGCACCCGCGCCACGGCGAGCCGTGTCATGAACGCCAGGCATTCCGCCTCGCCCCGGTCGAGCGCGATGTCGAACCAGCCGCGCGGCAACGGGCCGCGCTGCGCGGCCAGGACAATGCGGGCGATGAAGCCGGCGTCATCGGATCGTGCGGGACGGATCGAGGATCGTCCCGCGCCGATCATCTCAGGTGTTCTTCAGCGCGACGCGGAATTCGGCCTCGGTCTTGGCCTTGACCTCGTCGAGCGTGACGCCGTCGGCGAGCTCGATCAGCGCCATGCCGTCCTTGCCGTGCTTGTCGATGGTGAACACCGCCAAATCCGTGACGACCATGTCGACCACGCGTTCGCCGGTCAGCGGCAGGTTGCACTGCTTGAGCAGCTTCGGACCGTCCTTGGCGGAATGCTCCATCACGACCACGACGCGCTTGACGCCGGCGACGAGGTCCATGGCGCCGCCCATGCCCTTCACCATCTTGCCGGGGATCATCCAGTTGGCGAGGTCGCCGTTCTGCGCCACCTGCATGGCGCCAAGGATCGACAGATCGATATGGCCGCCGCGCACCATGCCGAAGGAATCGGCCGACGAGAAATAGCTGGTCGAGGGCAGCTCGCTCACGGTCTGCTTGCCGGCGTTGATCAGGTCGGCGTCGACCTCGTCCTCATAGGGGAACGGGCCCATGCCGAGCATGCCGTTCTCGCTCTGCAGGCTGACGTCGATGCCGTCGGGGATGTAGTTCGAGACCAGCGTCGGGATGCCGATGCCGAGATTGACGTAATAGCCGTCGCGCAACTCCTTGGCGGCGCGGGCGGCCATCTGTTCACGGGTCCAGGCCATGTGGCTCTCCTGAAGGATTATGTTTTAGGCGGCGGGCCGCGGACGGGTGTTGCGGAACTCGATCCGCTTCTTGCCGGTCCCGACCTCGACGATGCGCTTGACGAAGATGCCGGGGGTATGGATGTGGTCCGGATCGATCTCGCCGGCCGGCACCAGGTGCTCGACCTCGGCGACGGTGACCTTCGCGGCGGTCGCCATCATCGGGTTAAAGTTGCGCGCGGTCTTGCGGTAGACCAGATTGCCGGCGGTGTCGCCCTTCCAGGCATGGACGATGGCGACGTCGGCGAACAGGCCGCGTTCCATGATGTACTTCTCGCCGTCGAATTCCTTCACTTCCTTGCCCTCGGCGATCAGCGTGCCGACGCCGGTCTTGGTGTAGAAGGCCGGGATTCCGGCGCCGCCGGCGCGGATGCGCTCGGCCAGCGTGCCCTGCGGGTTGAACTCGAGCTCGAGCTCGCCGGCGAGATACTGTTGGGCGAACAGCTTGTTCTCGCCGACATAGGACGAGATCATCTTCTTGATCTGGCGGGTCTCCAGCAGCCGGCTGAGGCCGATGCCGTCGACGCCGGCATTGTTGGAGACGACGGTGAGGCCCTTGACGCCGGACTCGCGGATCGCGTCGGACAGGGTCTCGGCGATGCCGCAGAGGCCGAAGCCGCCCGACATGATCATCATGCCGTCCTTGAGGAGACCATCGAGTGCCGATTTGGCGTCGGGATAAACTTTGTTCATGCAGCGAATACCTGATGGAGGGCGCGGAACGGCTGTGGCAAAGCGGATTATTAGGCGAAATCTTCGCAATGCGTCAATCACGGCCCGGTGCGGCGACGGGCGGCGGCCCGCGGCAGCAACATGGCCTTGAAAGCGACAAGAAAACCCTTCAAGTTGCGTGGGTTGGCAGGGGCCTCCGGCGAGAGCCCGCTGTGTTCGACGACGACCCGACAAAATTCAACCCGACCCGGATATGTCATTGACGATGGCCCAAGGAATTAAGCGCCTGGGGATGCCGATCGCGGCGCTTTTCGGCCTGGCGCTGGTCGGGCTGGTCGGAACGTCGTGGTTCCTCAACCGGGACGCGCTGCAGCGCGCGGTGGAGGCGCAGATCCGCGCCGTGACCGGGCTCGAACTCGTCGTCAACGGCCCGATCGACGTCTCGGTTTTTCCGGGCAGCTACGTCTCCTTTCATAATGTCGGGCTGAAGGGCGCCGATACCATCGGTCCCGCCCTGCAGGTCGACGTGCTGACCGCCAATCTGCGCCTGCTGCCGCTGTTGCTGCGGCGGTTCGAGATTGCCGACGTCATGATGCTCCGTCCGCATATCCATGTGGTCCGCGACGGCGCCGGCGAGAGCAACTGGACGCCGTTCGTCGAGACCATCGCCAAGGCGATGACGCCCGGCGCCGAGAACCAGGTGTCGTTCTCCGAAATCCGGATCCAGGACGGCGAGCTGAACTACCAGGACGGCACCAACAACATCTCCGAGCAGCTCGGCGATATCGACCTGTCGCTGGCCTGGCCCTCGATCTCGCGTTCCTTTGCCGCAACCGGCCAGTTCGACTGGCGCGGCGAACGCGTCGACGGCTCGATCAGCGCCAGCGACTTCGTCGCGTTGCTGTCGGGCGACCGCTCCGGTCTGAAGGCACGGCTCGCCAGCGCGCCGCTGAAAGTTGCTTTCGACGGAACCGTCGCCAACCGCACCAGCCTGATGATGGAAGGCGTCGCCACCATGGACTCACCGTCGCTGCGCAACGCGTTGCGCTGGATGGGCCAGGCCCCGCCCGGCGGCGGTGGCGGCTTCGGCCGCTTCGCGCTGAAGGCCCGCGCCAATGTGGTCGGCGGCTCGGTCGCGCTCACCAATGTCAATGTCGAGCTCGACGGCAACGTCGCCGAGGGCGTGATGACCTACGCCAATAACGGCCGGCAGACGCTGCAGGCGACGCTTGCCGCCGGCAACCTCGATTTCACGCCTTACATCTCGACGTTCCGCCTGCTGGCCAGCGGCCAGCGCGACTGGAACAGGCAGCTGTTCGACCTTTCCTCGCTGTCGTCGACCGATCTCGACATGCGCCTGTCGGCGGCCAAGGTCACGGTCGGCCCGTCCAAGCTCGGCCGCACCGCGTTCGGCGCCAATCTGCGCGGCGGCGCGCTGGCGCTCAGCGTCGGCGAGGCGCAGATGTATGGCGGCATCGCCAAGGGCTCGTTCGCGATCGCGCGCTCGGATGCGGTCGCCGACGTCAGGGCGCAATTCCAGTTCACCGATGTCGATCTGCAGGCCTGCGCCAGCGAATTGTTCGGCATCAACAAGCTGTCCGGCCGCGGCAACCTGAACGTCTCGCTGACCGCCTCGGGCTCGAGCCCGTTCGGGCTCGCGTCGTCGCTCGACGGCACCGCGACGCTGAATGGACATGACGGCGCGATCGCGGGCTTCAATGTCGAGCAGCTGTTGAAGCGGCTGGAGAAGCGGCCGCTGTCCGGCGGCGGCAATTTCCGCTCCGGCTCGACGCCCTACGACAATCTCAGCATCTCGGTGAAATTCGCCGACGGCGTCGCGACCGCTGACGACATTCATGTCGAAAGCCCCACCGCGAAGATCACGCTGACCGGCACGGCCTCGGTGCCGTCGCGCGAATACGATCTCAAGGGCGTCGCCAGCCTGACCTCGGCATCGGCCGGCGGCAACGGTTTCGATCTGCCCTTCGTGATCCAGGGCCCGTGGGACGATCCGCTGATCTTCCCCGATCCGGAAAGCCTGATCCGCCGCTCGCCGGCCTCCGCTCCGCTGCTCGATGCGGTGAAGGATCGCAAGACCCGTGACGCGGTGCGCTCGGTGATCGAGCGCTTCACCGGCGGAGGAGCCGCACGGCCCGCGGCGGCGCCCGATGCTGCGGCAGGCGCGCCCGGCGGCGCACCGGCGGCGTCGGCCGAGAATGCGAAGTCGAACTGAATCCATTCACTTTGCGCATCGATGCACCGGGACCGATCCACGCGCTCGCCGCAAACCCCTACACAAGTCGGCGGCGCGACATCTTTATCGGGTCACGGGCATGCGCTAGTGTTTTCTCCAACCGGTTAAAAAGCCGGCCTCATGAGGGAGAACAACGTGAGATCCAAGGTTATCGGTGCGCTATCAATTGCGGTCGCCGCGGTCGGCCTGTTCGCCGCAACTGCACCCGCTCTGGCCCAGGGCAAGACGATCACCGTCTGGTGGGGCAAGGGATTTTACAAATCCGAAGACGACGCGCTGCTCGAGACGATCAAGAAATTCGAAGCCAAGACCGGCATCAAGGTCGAACTGTCGCAATACGCGATCCAGGACATGATTCCGAAGACGGTCGCCGCGCTCGATTCCGGCACCGTGCCCGACGTCGCCTATTCGGACACCTACGATGTGCAGGCCCAGGGCAAATGGGCCTATGAAGGCAAACTCGAGGATCTCTCCGACATCCTGCTGCCGATGAAGGACGCGTTCGCGCCGAACACGCTGGAGACGGCGCTGCTCTACAACGACGTCGCCAAGAAGAAGGCCTATTACGGCTTCCCGCTGAAGCAGCAGAGCATGCACGTCCAGATCTGGGGCGACATGCTCGAGAAGGCCGGCTTCAAGGCCGCCGACATCCCGACCAAGTGGGAGGATTACTGGTCGTTCTGGTGCGACAAGGTGCAGCCGGCGATCCGCAAGGCGACCGGCCAGCGCATCTACGGCGTCGGCCAGCCGATGGGCGTGGAATCCACCGACTCGTTCCAGTCGTTCTACACCTTCATGGACGCCTATCATGTCAAGCTGGTCGACGACGACGGCAAGCTCCTGGTCGACGATCCCAAGGTGCGCGACGGGTTGATCCACGCGCTGAAGGACTACACCGACACCTACATCAAGGGCTGCACGCCGCCCTCCTCGACGACCTGGAAGGATCCGGACAACAACGTCGCCTTCCACAACAAGACGATCGTGATGACCCACAATTTCACGATCTCGATCGCGGCGAAGTGGTTCGAGGATTCCACCAACCCGGCGCTGACCGACGCGCAGCGCGCCGCCGGCAAGCAGGCCTATGAGCAGGACATCATCACCGCGTCCTTCCCCAAGGCACCGGACGGCTCGACCATCAAGTACCGCTCCGACGTCAAGACCGGGCTGATCTTCGCCAACGCCAAGAACAAGGCGGAAGGCAAGCAGTTCATCGCGTTCCTGATGCAGGAAGACAATGTGCGGCCCTATGTCGAGGGCGCGCTCGGTCGCTGGTTCCCGGTGACCAAGGCCAGCCAGGCGAGCCCGTTCTGGCAGGCCGACCGGCACCGCAAGGCGGTGTGGAATCAGTTCACCGGCGGCACCGCGCCGTTCGACTTCACCAAGAACTGGAAGTTCACCATCCTGAACAACGAGAACGTCTGGGCCAAAGCCATGAACCGCGTCGTCAGCGAGAAGGTGCCGGTGGACAAGGCCGTCGACGAACTGATCGCCCGCATCAAGCAGGTCGCGGGGTAACATCAACGATGACCGGCACTGCCGACACTTGCTCCGCGTCGTCCCGGCGAAAGCCGGGACCATACGCCGAGGCAGTAATTTGGGAGCAGGCTGGTCGACGGCTTTCTGGCAACGGCCGGGCCCTGTGGTTATGGGTCCCGGCCTTCGCCGGGACGACGACGTAGGCGACATCGACGACGTAAGCGACATCTTAGAGTAATCGAATGGCGATCACACTCTCCGCATCCGATGTCCCCTCGCCGCCGTTGTCGGCGCGGCTGTCGCCGCCGCAGGTCTGGGGCATCGTGCTGCTCGCGCCCTATCTGCTCGTCTTCCTCGCCTTCGTGGTCTATCCGGTCGGCTACGGCCTGTGGCTGGCGCGCCATCCGGCGAGCTATGTCGCGCTCTATCACGACCCGATCTTCGCGCGCGCGGCGATCAACACGCTGATCTTCCTGGTCATCGGCATCAACATCAAGATGCTGATCGCGCTGTTCCTGTCCGGCTTCTTCGCCCAGCAGCGGCCCTGGATCAGGTGGCTGTCTGTCATCTTCATCCTGCCCTGGGCGGTGCCCTCGATCCCGACCATCCTGTCGGTGCGCTTCATGCTCAATCCCGAATGGGGCGTGGTCAACCAGCTGATCTTCAAGTTCACCGGCGACGACGGCCCGAACTGGCTGAACGATCCGTCGGTCGCTTTGGCGATGGCGATCGGCGTGCACATCTGGAAGTCGCTGCCGTTCTGGACGCTGATCCTGCTGACCGGGCGGCTCGCGATCTCGCACGATCTGTACGAGGCCTCCGACGTCGACGGCGCCAATTGGTGGCAGAAATTCCGCTACATCACCTGGCCGTCGATGCAGACGCTCTACATCACCTGCACGCTGCTCTCGATGATCTGGACGCTCGGCGACTTCAACAGCGTCTACTTGCTCACCGGCGGCGGCCCCGCCGACCTCACCCACGTGCTGTCGACCCTCGGCATCCGCTATCTGCGCCTCGACCAGCTCTCGCTGGCGATGGCCTCGATCGTCTGCGCCATGCCGTTCGTGCTGCCGCTGGTCTATTTCATGATGAAACGGTTGTCGCGATGAAGCTGCCCACCCTCCGCGAAGTCGGTACCGAAGCCAAGCTGCTGCTGATCGGCATCCCGGTCTTCATCTGGACCATGATCCCGATCTACCACATGTTCGTGTTCGCGATCTCGCCGAAGGAGGACGCGTTCACCGGCAAGCTGTGGCCGACGCATCCGACGCTGCACAATTTCTCGATCGTGTTCCACCAGCAGCATTACTTCCTGCGCGACTTCTGGATCCAGTTCTGGAATTCGACCGTGATCGCGCTCGCGGTCGGTGCGCTGACGTTGTTCGTCGCCACCGCCGCCGCGTTCTCGATCTCGCGGCTGCGCGTGCCGGGCGGCCGCGCCGTCATGAACATGGCGCTGTTCACCTACTTCATTCCGGCCGCGTTCCTCGCCGTGCCGATGTACCGCACCATGGGCAATTACGGCCTGCTCAACAATCACTGGTCGCTGATCCTCGCGATGGTGACGATCGCCGCGCCCTACGCGATCTGGGTCCTGAAGCAGGCCTCCGACAAGCTGCCGGTCGAGCTCGACGAGGCCGCGACGATGGACGGCGCCACCACACTGCAGCTGTTCCGCCTGGTCTATGTGCCCTTGATGATGCCGTCGCTGGTCGCGGTCGGCACCTATGCGATCCTGCTCGCCTGGAACGAATATCTCTACGCGTTCCTGCTGCTGTCGAAGGACACCGACATCACGCTGCCGGTCGCGCTCGGCAACTTCCTCGCCGCGGACGACTCGCCGTGGGAGCTCCTGATGACCACCGGCTTCATCTACGCGCTGCCGCCGGCCGCGGTCTATTACGCCTTCAAGCGCTACATGGTCGGCGGGCTGACGGCAGGCGCTGTCAAGTCGTGACGCGCTGTCATTCCGGGATGGTGCGTTAGCACCAGACCTCAGATGCGCAATTGCGCATCGGGGAATCTCGAGATTCCGGGTTCGATGTTTCACATCGCCCCGGAATGACGGAAATTACAGCGGCGCGGCGCTCTCGCCGCGCGCGCTCGACAGTTTCGACGCGAACGAGGCGATCACGATGATCACGGCAATCAGCGCGATCCCCAGCGTGCAGATCGCGTTGATCTCGGGTTTCACTCCGAGCCGGACCTCGGAATAGATCCGGATCGGCAGCGTCGCCGAACCCGGGCCGGTGGTGAAGCTCGCGATCACGACGTCGTCGAGCGACAGCGTGAAGGCAAGCATCCACCCCGCCACGATCGCCGGCACGATCAGCGGCAGCGTCACCAGGAAGAACGCCCGCACCGGATCGCAGCCGAGGTCCATCGCGGCCTCCTCCAGGCTGCGGTCGAGCGTAGCGAGGCGCGACTGCACCACGACCGTGACGAAGCACATCGTCAGCGTGGTGTGGGCGATCGTCACCGTCCAGAACCCGCGCTCGGCATTGAGCGCCACGAACAAAAGCAGCAGCGACAGGCCGGAGATCACCTCGGGCATGACCAGCGGCGAATACAACATGCCGGAGAACAGTGCCCGGCCCCGGAACCGCTCGCCGCGCGCCAGCCCGATCGCCGCCAGCGTGCCCAGCAGTGTCGCCAGCGTCGCCGACACCGCGGCGACCGACAGGCTCATCCACGCCGCTTCCAGCATGGCGCGGTCGCCAAAGAACTCGCGGTACCAGCGCAGCGACCAGCCGCCCCACACCGTCACCAGCCGCGAGGCGTTGAACGAGTAGATCACGAGGATGACGATCGGCAGATAGAGGAACGCCAGCCCGAGCGCCAGCGACGTCATGTTGAAGCGGGTGAGCCTGGTGAGCCTGGTGACGGGGCGCGCCATCAGCTGTTGGCCTTGAGCTGACGCCGCTGCAGGCGATCGTAGAGTACGAGCGGCGGCACCAGCAGCAGCAACAAGGCGACCGCGGCGGCCGATGCGACCGGCCAGTCCTTGTTGGTGAAGAACTCGAGCCACAGCGTCTGCCCGATCATCAGCGAGTTGGAGCCGGCGAGCAGGTCGGGGATCACAAACTCGCCGACAACAGGAATGAAGCAGAGTAGCGCGCCGGCGCCGACGCCGGGCAGCGACAGCGGGAATGTCACCAGCCAGAACGCCTGCAACGGCGAGGCGCCGAGATCGCCCGCGGCCTCCAGCAGCGACGCGTCCATCCTGGAGAGCGTCGCATAGAGCGGCAGGATCATGAACGGCAGATAGGAATAGACGATGCCGAGATACATCGCGCTGTCCGTCGACAGCCAGACCACCGGCGCGGACACGATGTGCAGCGCCAGCAGAACCTGGTTGAGCAGGCCGTCATGCTGCAGGATGTTGATCCAGGCATAGATGCGGATCAGGAACGAGGTCCAGAACGGCACGATGACCAGCATCATCGCCACGCCCTGCCAACGCTGCGGCAAGCGCGCCATGCCGTAGGCAATGGGATAACCGATCAGGAGCAGGATCAGCGTCGCGGTCACCGCGACGACGAGGCTGCGCAGATAGGACAGGATGTAGAGATTGTCCGAGATCAGCAGGCGGAAATTGTCGAACGACAATTGCGCGAACGCCGCGGCCAGCGCCGCGCGGCCCTCAGTGAACTCGAACACCGGCGTATAGGGCGGCTGCGCGATCGCGGTCTGCGACAGGCTGATCTTCAGCACGAAGCCGAACGGCACCAGGAAGAACAGCACCATCCACAGATAGGGCGCGATCGCGGCGAACCGCGCCGGCCGGGCGAAGATGCGGCGCGCGCTCATTGTTCGAGCACCAGGCAATCGTCGGCGGTGAACCATGCCACCACACGCTGGCCGGCGAGATAGGCATCTACATCGAGCCGCGCGGTGTTGGCCATCGACGCGCGCACCACCGCGCCCGTCTCCAGCTTCACCCGGTAGCTGGTCACGCCGCCGAGATAGTTGACGTCGGTGACGACGCCGTCCAGCCGGTTGATCGCCTGCGACGCGCCGCCGTCCGTTGCCGGCGCGCGGCGCGACAGCTTCACCTTCTCGGGGCGGATCGCGACGGCAACGACCTGCCTGGTCACCGGCGGCCACAGCTCGCTGACCGCCAGCCTGCCCGCATCAGCCGTCGCGACCGTCAGGCGCCCGTTCTCGCGGGACGTGACCTCGCCGTTGAACAGATTGATGTCGCCGACGAACTCGGCGATCCAGCGCGAGGCCGGCGCCTCGTAGAGATTGCGCGGGGTGGCGACCTGGACCAGACGGCCGGCATCCATCACCCCGATGCGGCCGGCCATCGTCATCGCCTCCTCCTGGTCGTGGGTGACGATGATGAAGGTCATGCCGAGCCGGCGCTGCAACTCCATGAGCTCTCCTTGCGTGCTCTCGCGCAGCTTCTTGTCGAGCGCCGCGAGCGGCTCGTCGAGCAGCAGCACCTGCGGGCGCCGCGCCAGCGAGCGCGCCAGCGCGACGCGCTGCCGCTGTCCGCCGGAGAGCTGGTCGGGCTTGCGCTTCTCCATCCCCTCGAGCTTGACGAGCGCCACCATCTCGGCGACGCGGGCCGCGATGTCGCCGCGCGCCATGCCGGCACGCTTCAGACCGAAGGCGATGTTGTCGCGCACCGACAGATGCGGGAACAGCGCGTAGTTCTGGAACATCATGTTGACGGGCCGCTCATGCGGCAGCACCTGCGCGATGTCGCTGCCGCCAAGCAGGATGCGGCCCTCGTCCGGCGTCTCGAAGCCGGCGAGCATGCGCAGCAGCGTGGTCTTGCCGCAGCCGCTCGGGCCGAGCAGCGCGAAGAACTCGCCGGCGCGGATATCGAGCGAGAGCTTGTCGACCGCGCGGAAATTGCCGAACGACTTGGCGACACCCTCGACCCGCAGCAGCGGCATGTCCGAGACGGCCGGTTCAGGCAACGGCCTTGCCGCCTCCGCACTCGCTTCGCCCGATGTCACGTCCGTCAGCCCCGATTCCCCGTAAGGTCCGATTCTGGCGGCAAGCTAGCGGTGGATCGCCACCGGCTCAACCGCCTCACGGACATCTCCCGCAATATTGTCGGCGTCCGCGCCTCTGCTAGACTCCGCAGCCAAATCCGGGAGGGCAACCGATGATTCACGACCGCTACGGCCTGCCGCTGACGACGACCTCGGACCGCGCCGCCGCCTACTATGTCGACGGCGTCGATCGCATGCTGGCGGCGCTGCATGGCGCCGATGCGGCGTTCGAGGCCGCGATCGCCGAGGACCCCGATTTCGCATTGGCCCATATCGGCCGTGCCCGCGTCCACCAGCTCAACATGGAAGGCGCCAAGGCCCGCGCCAAGGCGGCCGATGCACGGCAGCTGGCCGCGGCCGCAAGCCGGCGCGAGCGCCAGCACATCGAGATCATGGCGTCTGTGATCGAGGGCCAAGGCAAGAAGGCGATGGCCGCGGCCGAGCAGCATCTCAGCGAATATCCGCGCGATGCGCAGGTGCTGTCGCTGTTGCTCGGCGCCTTCGGCCTCTATGCGTTCTCCGGCCGGCCCGATCATGACGCCGCGCGGCTTGCCGTCTGCGAGCGTTACGCCGGCGACTATGGCGACGATTGGTGGTTCCTCACCTATCTCGGCTGGTCGAAAACCGAGGCCGGCGATATCGTCTCGGGTCGCGCCATCACCGAGCGCGGCTATGCGCTGAAGCCGGAGAACGCCGGCGCCGCGCACGCGGTCGCGCATGCGTTGTTCGAGCAGGGCGACGCGGCGGAAGGCCGCAGCTTCCTTTCCGCCTGGCTGCCGGCGAATGACCGGACGAGTTTCCTGCAGGGCCATCTCGCCTGGCACCTGGCCTTGATTGCGATCGAGGAAGGCGACGCCGACAGCGCGCTCGACATTTACGAGCAGCACATCAAGCCGGCGGGCCGCCCCTATCCGCCGCTCAATATCTTCACCGACACGGCCTCGCTGCTGTGGCGGCTGACGGTCGCCGGCAAGACCGGTCTCGAGCAGCATTGGAAGGATGTCGCCGCCTATGGCGACGGCTACTTCCCGAAGGCCGGCGCGCATTTCGCCGACGTGCACCACGCGCTGGTCGCAGCCACGACCAACAACGACGCGCTCGAGGCGCGGCTGGTCGAGATGGCCGCGCGCGCTGCCGACGGCAGACTGGCGCCGGGCCCCGCGGCGATCGGGCTCGGCCGCGGGATCGCGGCCTTCGCCGCCGGCGATCACGACGACGCGGTGCGCATCCTTGCGCCGCTGATGCCAGAGCTGGTGCGAATCGGCGGCAGCCATGCGCAACGTGAATTGTGGGAGGACACCTTCATCGTCGCATGCCTGCGCGCCGGCCAGGGCCGGCAGGCAACGAGCCTGATCTCGGAGCGGCTGCATCGCCGTCCGTCCCGGCGCGACCTCGCCTGGTCACAGGAGGCGGCCCGGCAATAGCCGCTGCTGGAGCTCTCCTCCTTCCCTGAAAGGGGGAAGGTCGGGATGGGGGTCGGCCACGAACGACACCGGTTGTCATGGAGGCAGAATCCCCACCCGCTTTGCTCTGGCGAGCAAAGCGACCTCCCCTTTTCAAGGGGAGGTTTGAATCGAGCTCAATCCATCTTCGCCATGAACGCCGCAAGCGCGTCGCGATCGGCTTGCGGCATGGTCAGCCCGAGCTTTGAGCGGCGCCACAGGATATCGTCGGCAAAGCGCGCCCATTCCTTGCGCATGAGGTAGCGCACCTCGGCGCCGGTCAGTTCGGGACCGAAGGCCGGGCCGAGATCGGCCTTCTCTTTGGCGTCGCCCAGAACATCTCTGACGTTCAGCCCATAGGCGGCCACCAGCCGCCGCGCCTGCGCCTCGCCGAGGAAGCGCCAGCGGTCGCGGGCGATGTCGACCTCGGTCTCGAAGCGCTGCCACGCGAACTCGCCGCCCGGCAGCGGCGCCGTTGCGGTCCAGCGCGGCGTCATCGGATAAAACCGCGTGAACTCCGACACCGTCCGCTCGGCGCGGCGCCGCGCGGTGGTGACGTCGCCGCCGAAGATCGTAAGCAGCGGCGCCTTGCCGCGCCTGACATCGAGCAGCGCTGCGCCATCGCTCATGTGCCGGCGCGCGGGCACGAGCACGGAATTGGCACCGGAGACGGTCCGCAGCACATCGACTGGAGCGATCTGTTCGCGAAAGTAGCGATTGGCGGCGTCGCAGAGATAGGCCTCCTCGCGCACACCAATTGCGACAACCGCCGGATCACCCTTGAAGGGATGACTGACGCTGCCGATCAGGGTGAAGTCGCGCTCGTAGGGACTGGCGAAGATCAACCGGCCGTCAGGGTTCTGAAACACATAGACGTTGTCGCAGTCGAACAGGCGGCGCACCACGATCTGGCTGATCTGCACGGTCGCAAGCTGCGGCGCAGGCACCCGCAGCACGATGTCGGCGACCGAGGCGGTCCACGCGCCGGTCGCGCTGACCAGCGCCCGCGCCGTGATCACCCGCCGGTAGCCGCGGTCGATCACGACCAGCCGCCAGGTCTCGCCGCGCTCGGCCCGGGTCACGCGCGCGCCGGTGCGGATATCGGCGCCGCGCGCCGCGGCATCGACGGCGGTGAGCACGACGAGCCGGGAATCGTCGACGACGCAGTCGGAATATTCGAACGCGGTTCCGAACGGCCGCTTCAGCGCATTGCCGACCGGATGGTGGGTGACATCGAGCGTCGCCGAGCGCGGCAGACCGCTGCGCGAAGTCAGCCGTTCGTAGAGCAGCAGCAACGACCGCAACTGCCACGGCGGCCGCTCCTCGGCATGCGCCGGGATCACGAAGCGCACCGGCCGCACCAGATGCGGCGCAATGCGCAGCAACACGTCGCGTTCCCTCAGCGCCCGGCGGACGCGGAAGAACTGCCGCCGTTCCAGCCCGGCCAGATCGCCATGGACCAGCCGCGGCGAAGCCTGCGATGCGCCGGAACCGAGATCGCCCTGCTCCAGCAGGATCACGCGCAGGCCGCGGCCGGCGGCATCACGGGCAATGCTCGTGCCGTTCAGGCCACCGCCGATGATCGCGACGTCGTAGTCCGCCATGCGCAACGCCTATCGCATTTCAATGCGAACAAAAGACGGGTTCGCACGAAAAATGCGTCAAGGCGCGGCGCTGAGCTACATGATGTCCGGGTGAATCACGGCACACTCACCTTCCCGCTTGCGGGGGGCGAACGTACGCTTGCATGATTTCGGAATATTGGAATAATGCCCCTGAGTTGCCCGACGTGTCAAGTAGCCTGCTCGAACGCCGGCCGCCGCCGGCTACTTTGCATGGGGTTGTTTTCGATATTTTGGCAGCGCTCCTCCTGCGACGGCCCGCGAGCGGGAGAGGCACACCGTCTTCGCGACGGCTATCCAACCTGACTCCATCACGCACTAGCCCGCGCCGGCCGCGGCAAAGAACTGTTCCGGTCCATCGACCTCGATCAGCTTCCTGCCGTCGATCACCCAGAATCGGTTGGCCACCGTGCGCACGAACTGGCGGTCGTGCGACACCAGGAGGCAGCTGGCCTGCTGTTCCATCAACTCGTCCTCCAGCGCCTCCTGGCCCTCGATGTCGAGGTGGTTGGTCGGCTCGTCGAGCAGATAGAAGTTCGGCTGGGTGAGCCGCAGCACCAGCATGCCGAGGCGGGCCTTCTGCCCGCCCGACAGCCGCCCGATCGGTCGGCCCTGCATCTCGATCGAGAGCCCGGCACCGGCGAGCAGGCCGCGCGCCTGCTGATCACCGACCTCGAAGCGCCGCGTCAGCATGCGCATCGGCGTGTCGCTATCGGCGAGATCGGCCAGCGCCTGATCGCAATAGCCAAGCACCAATGACTCGGTGGCCCGGATCTCGGCCGGTGCCGCTGCGGCATTCTCGATCGCCAGCCGCAGCGCCGCGACGAAGCGGGTCTTGCCGGCGCCATTCGGCCCGAGCAGCGCAATCCGGTCGCCCTTGCAGATGAACTGCTGGCCGGTCCTGAACAACAGCCGGCCGTCGGGTGTGGCGATCCCGGCGTTGTCCAGCCTGATCAGGACCCTGGCATGGGTGTCGCGGTTAGCGAGCCGGATCGTTCCGGCCGAGCGTTCCAGATGCGCGGGCTTCGCCGTCTCCTCCAGTCTCTCGGCGCGCTGCTTCAATTGCCTGGTCTTCGACAGCAGAAGGTCGCTGCCGGAATTGATGCCGAGATTGTTGAGCTTCGCGGCCTGCTGCCGGAGCTGCCGCACGGCCTTCATGTCGCGCTGATAGCGTCGCTCGTCCGAGGCATCGAATTCGTCGAGCGCCGCGCGCGCCGCGGTATAGGGCAGCGAGAACAGCTGCGACCGCTCCGGGCGCAGGAACAGTGTCCGGTTGGTCGTCGCATCGAGGAAGGCGCGATCATGGCTTGCGATCACCACCGGCATCTCGCGCGGCAGCGCGTTCAGCCAGCCCTCGAGCCGGCCGATCTTGGCGAGGTCGAGATGGTTGGTCGGCTCGTCGAGCAGCAGCACGTCGGGCTCGGTCACCAGCACGCGGGCGAGCACCGCAAGCCGCAGCCAGCCGCCGCTCAGCTGCTTCAGCGGTCTCGTCCACAGCTCCTCCGGCACCTCGAGCGATTGCAAGG
Organism: Bradyrhizobium sp. USDA 4510; assembly: GCF_054059095.1. Lineage (NCBI taxonomy): Bacteria > Pseudomonadati > Pseudomonadota > Alphaproteobacteria > Hyphomicrobiales > Nitrobacteraceae > Bradyrhizobium > Bradyrhizobium sp. USDA 4510. The sequence continues at coordinate 6,898,101 of NZ_JBSSBT010000001.1, forward strand.
CGACGTCGACCCGCCAGCCCTCGTTGGCGCGCTGCTCACCGGGAAGCGCCTCGAGCACGGCGGCATGGAACGGCGTATCCAGGAGTTTGGGCGGCGCATCCTGCTCGACATGGCCAACGGTCAGTCCGCGCGCACGGGTGATATCGCCTTCGTTGGGCTCCATCGCATCTGCGATGCAGCGCAGCAGCGTAGACTTGCCGCGGCCGTTGGCGGCGACCAGCCCGATGCGGTCGCCGGCATTGACGACAAAATTCAGTTCGGAAAACAGCGGCGCGTTCAGGGTCACGCCGAGATTGCGGACATTGATGAGGGTCACGATCAATTCTCTGGTCTTGCCGGCAATCGCAACATCCCGAGGCGTCCAGCCATCATCGGATGTGCGTGTCGAAGCGCGGCGAGGGATTTGAGTGCAGGCGCGAACGCTCAAGCGTCGACGCCGCACGGCCACGAAGGGCAGACCAGGAAGGATTTAGCGCGAGTTTCCGGTCAGCCCTGCAAACGCATCTGCAGGGCGTTGACGGGGCCACGCTTGAGGTGGGGATCGGTGTATCTCGCCACGACGCAGCCCTCCTTTCTCGGCTGAAATGATGTGGTGGGTCGAGATGTAGCCGGACGTGCAGCGGATGGCAAGCACAGCCGGCCGGGCGATTCAGGCCAAATTACCCGGCTCTGCGCACGGTTTCGGCAAGCTGGTCGCCGCCGACCAGCGCGGCGAATTGACCGATCGGGGCCGGCCTGCCGATCAGATAGCCCTGCACCGCGTCGCAGCCCTCTTCGGCGAGAAAGTCGAGCTGCGCCTCGGTCTCGACGCCTTCGGCGACGATCGACATTTCAAGGCCGTGGCCGAGATCGATCACCGCGCGCACGATCGCGGCCGATTGCGGGTTGCGGCCGAGATTGATGACGAAGGCGCGGTCGATCTTGATCTTGTCGAACGGAAACGCCTGCAGGTAGCTCAGCGAGGAATAGCCGCTGCCGAAATCGTCCATCGAGATGCGGACGCCGAGCGCCTTCAGCCGCCGCAGCAGCGACAGGCCGCGGTCGAAATCCTCGATCAGCACGCCCTCGGTGATTTCGAGCTCGAGCCGGTCCGGCGTGAGCCCGGTCTCGAGCAGGATCGAATGCACGAGGCCGACGAGGTCGCCATGGGTGAATTGCGCCGGCGACAGGTTCACCGCGACCTGCAGCGGGATCGCCCAGGAGGCCGCCTCCCGGCAGGCTTCGCGCAGAATCCATTCGCCCATCTCGACGATCAGGCCGCTTTCTTCCGCGAGCGGAATGAAGTCGCCGGGCGGCACGCAGCCGCGCACCGGATGGTGCCAGCGCGCCAGCGCCTCGAAGCCGATGATCTGGCTGGCCGCCACGCTGCCGCCCGCGGCGGCCTGCGGCTGGTAGTAGAGCGACAATTCGCCATTCTTGATCGCGACCGACAGCTCCTGGTGCAGCACGCGGCGATCGCGGATCTGCTGGTCCATCTCCGGTTCGAAGATCGAGATCGTGCCGCGCGACTTCGCCTTGGCGCGAAACAGCGCCGCGCCGGAATTGGCCAGCAGCGACGCCGCGTCGGATCCGTTGTCCGGGAACACCGCGATCCCTGTGGTGAGGCCGGTTCGCACCGACTTGCCGTCGATCAGGAAATCCTGCCCGAGCGCCTCGGCGGCCTGCTCGGCCAGCGCGATGCCGGCGACCGGCTGCTTGCCGTCGATGATGAGGCCGAATTCGTCGCCGGAGAGCCGCGCGACCACGCCGCCGCGCGCCACGGCCTGCAGACGCTGCGCGACCTCGACCAGCACCTTGTCGCCCATCGCATGGCCGTAGACGTCGTTGATCTCCTTCAACCCGTCGAGATCGACGCAGAGCACGGCGAACTCCTCGTCGGTGCCGTCGCAGGCCTCGATCATCTGGGTCAGCGCCTGCAGGAAGGCGGCGCGGTTCGGCAGATCGGTCAGGCCGTCATGATAGGCCATGTGCGCCATCCGCGACTCGGTCTGGCGCCGGTCGGTGACGTCCTCATGGGTCTTGATCAGATATTGCGGCTCGCCGACATCGTCGAGCACGGTCATGCGGCGGGTCAGGAACAGCCGCAGGCCGTCCTTGGTCGAGATCGGATGCTCCTCGGCGATCATGCTGCGCTTCCTGATCGCGGCCTCGTCGCGGGCGATGATCAGCTTGGCTTCACGCGCATTGAAGATGTCGGACGCGGTCAGGCCGGCGGCGTCCTCGCGGCGGCGATTGAGGATCGTCTCGGCGCTGCGGTTGGCCAGGAGGTAGCGGCCGTCGCTGACCCGCTGCACGATCAGCGAGACCGGGATGTTGTCGACCACGAGCTCGAGGAACTTCTTGTTGTTCTCGAGCTCGCGCGACAGCGAACGGCGATCGGTGACGTCCTCGAACAGCGCGATCAGGAATTCCGGCTCGCCGGCCTCGTTGCGGGCGATCACGCGGTTGGAGGCGAGGATCCGCTTGTCCGAACCGCGTTCGACGAAGAATTCGCTGCGGTGATAGCCTTCCGCCGCGCTCAACGCCGCGCGGTCGGCGGTGTCGATGCTGGCGGCGGTCTCGGGGCGGAAGATCTCGTCGGCGCGCTTGCCCACGATGTGATCGCGCGAGAAGCGCGAGAAGCGCTCGAAGGCGCGGTTGGCGAAGATGTAGCGGCCGTCCTCGATGTTCTTGGCCGCGACGCAGACCGGAACGTTGTCGAGCACCGATTCCAGGAATTGTGTGGTCGAGGCGAGCTTGCGCGACAGCTTGCGCTGGTCGGTGCAATCGAGATGGGTCGCGACCGAGCCGCCGTTCGGCAATGGAAAATACTTCACCAGCACCGACCTGCCGCCGGGCAGCTCGCTAACCAGTCCCTCCGGCGCCGCGGCCCTGGCGAAGAAATCCTCGGCGCTGACGTCGAGCACGCCGCGGTCGCGGCGCAGTTCCAGCAGCTCGACGCCGGTCATGTTGCGCCTGATGTCGGCGCGCGACAGGCCGTAGATGTCGAGATAGCGGTCGTTGCAGAACACGATGCGCTCCTGCGCATCGGTCATCACCACGCCCTGGTTCAAATGGTTGAGTGCCGACGAGACGAAGGCGTTACGCCGCAATTGCGCGCGCTTGGCCTTGCGCAGCGCCGAGAGGATCCACAGCCCGACCGCGCCGAAAAAGGACGCCACCACCACGCTGCCGATCAGCAGCTCCCAGACCAGGCCGGGATCGAGGCTGCCCAGATAGCTCGACGGCGCGAACGCACCGGTGCCGGCCCGGGCTGCAGCGCACGGCGCGACGGCGGCGATCAGGCAGAGCACGGCCCTTGCCGGAATCGAATTCTTCCCGCCCGCCTGCACCTTCCTGCCAACCATCGATCACCCGCGGATTTCCGGGGCGAGTGTCCGGCTCCGGCGGTTTGGATCGGGTAAACGCGTACTGATGCAACCGGAAAATGCTGACTTAATTTATGGCAATTGCCCTGACATGATTAATGCTCCACTAACAGGGCATGGCTTCCCAACTATTTGAGATGGCCCAAGCACTTGCCTAATAAGCACTTGCCCAAGGCGGCCGGATCGGCTGAACGATGTTGGCGGCAACGGTCATGGCGCGGCTGGGCGGAAATTTTCGGACCTGAAGGACGAGATGGACAGGGTTGATTGCGTGATCGTCGGTGCGGGGGTGATCGGCCTCGCCGTGGCGCGGCGGCTGGCACAGGCCGGCCGCGAAGTGATTGTGCTCGAGGAGGCCGAGGGGATCGGCACGGTGACCTCGTCGCGAAACAGCGAGGTGATCCACGCCGGCATCTACTACCGCGCCGGCAGCCTGATGGCGCGGATGTGCGTCAGCGGCAAGCGGGCGCTCTACCGCTACTGCGCCGAGCACGGCATCCCGCACAAGAATTGCGGCAAGCTGATCGTGGCCACCACGCCTGCGGAGACCGAGAAGCTGCAGTCGATCCGCGCGCATGCCGAGGCCAACGGCGTCGACGACATGCAGCTGTTGTCCGGCGAGGCGGCGCGCGCGCTGGAGCCGGCGCTGAATTGCGACGCAGCGCTGCTGTCGCCCTCGACCGGGATCATCGACAGCCATGCTTACATGCTGGCGCTGCGCGGTGACGCCGAGGCGGCCGGGGCGGCGTTCGCCTTCCATACGCCGCTGCTCCACGCCAAGGCCACCGCCGACGGGTTCGAGATCGAGGCCGGCGGCGCCGCGCCGATGACGCTGGCCTGCGATCTCCTGGTCAATGCCGCCGGGCTCGGCGCGACGGCAGTCGCGCGCAACGTCGAGGGCATGCCGATCGAATTGATTCCAACGGCCTATTTGGCCAAGGGCAATTACTTCAGCTGCAGCGCCAGGGCGCCGTTCTCGCGGCTGATCTACCCGGTGCCGGAACCCGGTGGGCTCGGCGTCCACCTGACGCTCGACATGGCCGGACAGGCGAGATTCGGGCCCGACGTCCAATGGATCGATCACATCGATTACGCGGTCGACCCTGATCGGGCCGAGCGGTTCTATCCGGCGATCCGGAAATACTGGCCGGCCCTGCCGGACGGCGCGCTGATGCCGAGCTATTCGGGAATCCGCCCCAAGATCGTGCCGCCGGCGGTGGCGACCCAGGATTTCCTGATCCAGGCGCCGGCCGATCACGGCGTCGCGGGCCTGATCAACCTGTTCGGCATTGAATCGCCCGGACTGACGTCATCGCTCGCGGTCGCCGACCATGTCGGCGCGTTGGCGGAACTCTGAGCAAATACAGTAAGGCCTCCCGGGGGATGCGCGCGCGCTTGGGCGTTCATCCCTCGGTGAAAGGCCAGGCTATTTGCTAATTTGCAGGGGGGCGGTCTAGTGGACCGTGTCGTCGGCGGACAGTCTCAACCGCTCGATTTGATCCTTGACCATCAACTTGCGGCGCTTCAGCTCGCAAATATGCAGGTCGTCTACAGAGGGGTGAACGAGCGCTTCGTGCAGTTCGTTCTCGAGTATTTTGTGTTTACGCTCCAGCTCAATGAGATGGGCCTGTATTGCCATTGCGAACACTCCTCGGTGCGTTAAACCTCAGGTTCGATCCGGACCGCCGAGTGTACACGAGTGGACGGCGCTGTCGATGGGGGACGCGAAATGCCGCACGCACTCATTTCGGTTTATCTGTAACCAATCGTGACTATGGAACCGGTCCGGCTTGCGCGGCGCGCGTTCAAGGAGGATATTCCGGCGAGCGGCGACTTCAGCCGCAACAACCTTATCGTGCTTATCAGTTAATACACAACCATGAACGATCAGGATGAGCGCGAACTAATCGCCGAACTCGCGCGGCTGCAACAAGAGCACCGCGACCTCGATGCCGCGATCGACGCGCTGCATCAGTCGCCGGCGCCGGATCTCTTGATGCTGCAGCGCTTGAAGAAGCGGAAGCTGCAACTGCGCGATCGCATCGCCTTTATCGAAGACCAGATCACGCCCGACATCATTGCCTGACGCGTGCCGCGGCGCGCGCCTTCGCGGTTCGGCGCTTCCGGTTCAGACCGGGCGACGGTTTTCCCCGTCATCCACAGCGCCTCGCCGACTTCACGTTCGCGGCAACGGACGGAAGGCGGTTTCCCGGCGCTTGACTCCACATGAACAAAAAGAGAACATGCCAGCCCAGCCGCCAGCCATCAGAGGGAGTTTCGCCATGTCCGCACCGCCTTCCCTGCCCGACAACAGCCGCTACGAGAAGGCCTGCGATCAGGCGATCGCGATGTGCGACGGCAACCTGCGCAGCACCATCAAGGCGCTGATCATGGCCAACGAATATCTGGAAGCCGAGCTTGAGGAATTGCAGGCCGCGATCACCGCCGGCTGCGTGCCGGCGCAGACCCGGGCGGCGAGCGATGCCGCCTGATCCTTGGCCTGATCTTCAGGGAGCACAGCGATGGCCGATGTAACCTATTACGTGGCACTGCCCTTCATGCAGGATGATGACGGCACGCCGGTCGCCGGCAATGCCGAGGAATGCCAGAGCTCGGCGGTCGCGCTGCGCCGCGCGGAGACCATGTCGCGGATGCCCGGCAGCATCGGCGCCGTCGCGTTCAGCCGCACCGGCGATCCTGCGATCGGCGAATTCGGCGATGCCAAGCTGTTGCGTGCTTACGGAAATGTGCCGGAGGATTTGAGCGCGTTATAATTCTCGGGATTCGTGGCGCCGCTGGGCCTTGCGCACATACATCGCACGGTCGGCCTCATCGAGCACGCGATCGATATCCGAGTGCGCGGTAAGGATAGCAACGCCCGCGGAGGCGCCTGCGGTGACCTGGCTGTTACGAAACATGAAGGTCACACCGATCGATCGCCTCTTCCAGCGCAGCCGCCTTGGCGCGGGCATCGATCTCGCTGAGATTCCACAGCAGCACGGCGAACTCGTCACCGCCGAGACGGCCGATCACATCGGAAGCGCGCACCTGATCCGATATCGCGGCAACGATCGCCTTCAGCACCTCGTCGCCCGCCGCGTGGCCGAAGGCATCGTTGATCGGCTTGAGGCGATCGACGTCGAGCACGATCAGCGCACCGGAGGCCTGATAACGCTTGATGAAGGAGAGCGAACGGGCGAGCTCGCGCTCGAATCCGCGCCGGTTGAAGATGTCGAGCAGGAAGTCGGTCTCGGCGGAGGCCTGCAGCTCCTCGATCCGGGCCTGCGCCCGCGCCAGCTGCGCCCGCAAGCTGCGGATGGTCGATTTGTCGCCGGATGCGACCGCGCCTCGCGTGGAAGCTCCGGTTCCAGCCCGTTTGGTTCCAGCCCGCTTGGCTGCAGTCTTGCCCGGCCTGGATTTGCGCGCGGCGGGCGCGCCTTTCCGTCGTTTCGCGGCCCCGGAGGCGGCCGACGTCGTCTTCTTCTTCATGCGCATCCTTGTTGAGGCCTGCTTATGAAGGCTTGCCGGGATTCACCAAGACAGGATAGTCCATTCTAACTCCCTTGCCACGCCTTGGATGACGCCCGGGCCGTCCCTATAATCGGCCTATGCTTTTGGATTCCTGCACAGAATTGAAGAGATGACCGCTCCGATCGCCATCATCATGGGAAGTCAGTCCGACTGGGAAACCATGCGCCATGCCGCCGAGACGCTGGCTGCGCTCGGCGTGGCCTGCGAAACGCGCATCGTTTCGGCCCACCGCACCCCGGATCGGCTCTATGCCTTTGCCAAGGGCGCCAAGGCAGCCGGCCACAAGGTGATCATTGCCGGCGCCGGCGGCGCCGCCCATCTGCCGGGCATGACGGCCGCGCTGACGGAGCTTCCGGTGTTCGGGGTTCCCGTCGAGTCGAAGGCTCTGTCGGGCGTCGATTCGCTCTATTCGATCGTGCAGATGCCGGCCGGCGTCCCGGTCGGAACGCTGGCAATCGGCAAGGCCGGCGCGATCAATGCCGCGTTGCTCGCGGCGAGCGTGCTCGCACTCAACGATCCGGCTCTGTCGGCCCGCCTTGCGGCCTGGCGCAAGCAGCAGACCGACGCGGTCAACGAGCATCCGGAGGGCGCGGCGTGACGGCTTCGAACGCAGTGAAGCTGAAGCCGGGCGACACCATTGGAATCCTCGGCGGCGGACAATTGGGCCGGATGCTGGCGATGGCCGCGGCGCGCCTCGGGCTCCGCTGCCAGGTGTTTTCGCCGGATCCGGACTCCCCGGCGTTCGACGTGGTGCAGAACGCGACCTGCGCGGAATATGCCGACGTCGAGGCGCTCGAACTGTTCGCCAACGATGTCGACGTCGTCACCTATGAGTTCGAGAATGTCCCGGCCGCGACCGCGATGGTGCTCGCCGCGCGGCGCCCGGTGCTGCCGGCCTACAAGATCCTGGAGACCACGCAGGACCGGCTGATCGAGAAGGACTTCATCAGCAAGCTCGGCATCGGCACGGCCGACTACGCCGACGTGTCCTCGGTCGGCACGCTGCGCACGGCAATCGAACGCATCGGCCTGCCCGCGGTGATCAAGACCCGCCGCTTCGGCTATGACGGCAAGGGCCAGGCCATCATCCGCGAGGGCGATGACCTCGAACAGGTCTGGGAGGACCTCGGCACCAAGTCGGCCATCCTCGAGGCCTTCGTGCCGTTCGAGCGCGAGATCTCGGTGATCGCGGCCCGCTCCGCGTCCGGCGAAGTCGAATGCTTCGACGTCACCGAGAACGAGCATCGCGACCACATCCTGAAAATTTCCCGCGCGCCGGCCGCGATCACCGATGAGCTTGCCGTGCAGGCGCGCGCGATCGCCGAAGAGATCGCCTCGGCGCTCGACTATGTCGGCGTGCTCGCGGTGGAGATGTTCGCGGTGCCCGGCAACGGCAGCAAGGCGACGGTGCTGGTCAATGAGATCGCGCCGCGCGTGCACAATTCCGGTCACTGGACGCTCGACGGCGCCTCGATCTCACAGTTCGAGCAGCACATCCGCGCGATCGCCGGCTGGCCGCTGGGCAAGCCGGTGCGCCACGGCGACGTCGTCATGACCAACCTGATCGGCGACGACATCCTGAGCTACGAGCAGTGGCTCACCGTTCCCGGCGCCACAGTGCATCTGTACGGCAAGGGCACGCCGCGCCCCGGCCGCAAGATGGGACACGTCACCGAAGTGACGCCGGCCCGCAAGGGATAATTCCACACGCGGCCGATAGCCGCCTTCGTCGCATCGATGGAAATGGGATCGTGGCAACCACGATCCATTAGAGCAACGGTTCTGATTGAATCAGAACCGATGCTCTGGATTTTTGTTTACCCGTTTTCTTCACGCGAACCGGCGTCCACTTCGCTCGAAAACGCTCTCGCCGATCACGCCGTCTTCGCGCCGGCGACGATGCCGGTCGGCTCGTCGCTGAGCCAGCGATAGATCACGCCGCCGAGCGCACCGCCGATCAGGGGTGCGACCCAGAACAGCCAGAGCTGCCCCAGCGCCCAGCCGCCGACGAACAGCGCCGGCCCGGTGCTGCGCGCCGGATTCACCGAGGTGTTGGTGACGGGAATGCTGACGAGATGGATCATCACCAGCGCGAGGCCGATGGCGAGCGGTGCGAAGCCGGCGGGCGCCTTGCCATGGGTCGATCCCATGATGATGAACAGGAACATCATGGTCATCACCACCTCGGTGATGAAGCACACCACCATGTTGTACTGGCCGGGTGAGTGCGCGTCATAGCCGTTGGAGGCAAAACCCTTGCTGACATCGAAGCCGGGCGCGCCGCTCGCGATCACATAGAGCAGCCAGGCCGCGATGATTGCGCCCACGACCTGCGCGATGATGTAGGGCAGCACCTGGCCGCCCGGGAAACGCCCACCCGCGGCGAGCCCGACCGTCACCGCCGGGTTGAGGTGGCAACCCGAGATATGGCCGATCGCATAGGCCATGGTCACCACGCTCAGCCCGAAGGCCAGTGACACGCCGACCAGGCCGATCCCGACCTGCGGAAAGCCGGCCGCGATCACCGCGCTGCCGCAACCAGCGAATGTGAGCCAGAACGTACCGATGGCCTCGGCAGCGTATTTCTTCATCTCCATCTCGCATCTCCCCTATTTCCAATGTCCGGGTTATCCAAAACGCCGGGAGCGGCCCTCATCTGGGCGCCAAACCACCCAAATCGGGGCCGCACAATGGCATTTTCGCCCTATTTCGTGGCTTTACTAGGCCCGAAAGTCACTCGACCGGTGGACATCTGCGCGTTTGTCTGATACATGCGCGCGCCTAGGGTTAAGAGGCAGGCCTTTTGCCGTCCCTTCACCTCGCCAGAATTCCGAACCGATCAATTCAAAAGAGGATGCCGCGTGCAGGTTCTCGTCCGCGATAACAATGTCGACCAAGCCCTGAAGGCGCTGAAGAAGAAGATGCAGCGCGAGGGCATTTTCCGCGAGATGAAGCTCCGCGGTCACTACGAAAAGCCGTCTGAGAAGAAGGCCCGCGAAAAAGCCGAAGCCGTGCGCCGCGCGCGCAAGCTGGCGCGCAAGAAGCTGCAGCGCGAAGGCCTGCTGCCGATGAAGCCGAAGCCGGTGTTCGGCGCTGGCCCCGGTGGCGACCGCGGCGGCCGTCCGGGCGGTGCAGGCGCCGGTCGCGGCCCTCGCTGAACCGTTTTGCCGATATGGAAGTCTAACAGCGCGGGCCACGGGCCCGCGTTGTCGTTTTGAAGCATGCCGCGTTCCGGGGTACCCATGCAAAACGACCGGCAAGAGCATTTTGCATGACGGCTGATCCGGTAGCCCGCCCGCCCTTTCCAGGACCCGCGCAGCGCCGTTGCGCGCCGCATCTCGTCATCATTGCAGTGCTTCTCGGCCTGCCGCTCGCAGGCTGCTCCTTTGACCTCGGTTCATGGGGCTCCTCGGACGACAAGCCGAAACCCGCTGCCACCGCCGACAAGCCCGCCGCCGACACCATCACCCCGCAAGACGTCAACAGCGCCAAGGATCACACCACGCGTGCGCAGGCGCTGGCGCGCTCCGGCAAGCTCGACGAGGCGATGGCGGAGTTCGAACAGGCGCTGGCGGCCGACCCTTACAACATCCAGGCGCTCTACGGCCGCGCCCTGATCTATCAGGGCCGCGGACAGCATCAGCAGGCGATCGACGATTTCACGGCAGCCAGCGGGCTGTCGCCGCAGAGGGCCGAGCCCCTGGTCGGCCGTGCCACCAGCTACCTCGCGCTCGACAAGGCCAAGCAGGCCGCCAGCGATCTCGACGAGGCCGTGCAGGCCGATCCCGGCAATGTTGGGGCGTGGAGCACGCGCGGCCAGGCCTATGAGCGGCTCGGCGACAAGGCCAAGGCGGCGGCGTCCTACAATCGCGCGCTCGCGCTGCGGCCAGGCGACGGCAATGCGCGCAGCGGGCTGGCGCGCACCGGCGGCTAGCCCTTGGCGTGAAGACAATCCGTCAGAAACGATCGAGCGGCGCTGCGGCTACTTCGGCAGGACGGCGTGGAACATCGACTTCATGCCGGAGAACATGTCGTCGGTCACCGACGTGCGCTCGTTCTTCTGCGCCGGCATGATCGCCTCGGCGCGCAGGTCGAGCGGGGCCTGCACCACCGGGACCGGAATGTCGGCCGGCGGCGTCAGCCGGTTGGAATCCTGGCCGCCGGCGGCATAGGGCGGACGCGGCTGCGAGGATTGATCGACATTGTCAGTGGACGGGCTCGACACCATGATCGGCGGCGGCAACGGCCGGATCGCCGACGTGGCTGCCGGACGCTGCGCCTCAGGCAGGCGGGCGAGATCGGTGCGCGTGGCATCCTGGGACCGCGCCGCCTCCTGCGGACGCTCCTTGCGCAGCCGCTCGATGGCGGCGCGTGCGAGGTCGTTGGCGTCGCGGCTTTCCTCGGGCGTCACAGCAGCCTCGACCGGCGCGGCTGACGTCGCGGGCGCGGCCGGCTGCGGCGCGGCGGGCGCGACCTTCGCGACCGCCTTCGGCGCCGCCGGGTGATGGCGGGTGTCGGCGGGGATGCTGGCGGTATCTGCCGGCGCGTCAGGCTTCACATCGGCCGATTTGGGGTCGGCCGATTTCTCGGCAGGCTTCTCGGTGACGGTGGCCTTCTCAGTGACGGTGGCCTTCTCGGACGCCGACCGTTCGATCAGCGTGCGCTCGGACATGCCCTTGGCCTTCACGCCGGCTTCGGGGAGGCTGCTGACGACGGTGGCGGGCTTGGCGGCGGCTTTCGGATCTGCCTTGGGATTTGCCTTGGGATCGACTGCGGCGGTCAAGGCTGCGGCTGACGGTGCTTCCGGCTTGGCCACGATGTAGTGATTAACGATGTACGCCCCGATGATGGTCGCTGCCACCGAGGGTAAGATGTCCATCACAAATTTCTTCAGGTAACTCAGCATGACCTGCCACTCCCCACCCCGCTACTACATGCTGGAACTTTGAGGCACATTCAGGGATCAACTGCGTCGGATCGGTGGCAAACGCCCGTTCCGACGTCACCTTTGGTGTCGCTTTGGTTTCAGCCGGAGGCGTCCCCTGCGCAGGCCGCATCCGCCTTCTAGATCATCGCGCAGCCGTTAACGGGTTATGAATTTCCACAGCCGCGCCGGCTCGGACCTGCCATTCGGCGGGTGCAGGGTTCCTTGCTTGGTTCTCGCGCCGCGTCAGGGCTTGAGTTCGACCTCGAGGAACACGATCTCGCTGGCCGTCTCGTTGAGCACGTCGTGCTGGACCCCGGCCTTGCGGAAATAGGATTTGCCGGCTCCGAGCTGCGCCTTCGAGCGCTCGCCGTCCGGCGCCACGATCGTCATCTCGCCCGCCGTGATCGGAACGATGACATAGTCCATCTCATGGGTGTGGTGGCCGGTGGCGCTGCCCGGCGCGAGGCGCCATTCGGTCACCCGGACTTCCGCCGTATCCACCTGCACATCCGATTTGGCACTGAGCATCGTCATTTTCTCCAATTTTTTTTAAGCGGATCATGCTCTACGGCACGAAAACCATGAACACGAACACGGCGAACACCACCATGTGAACCAGCCCGAACAGGATGTTGGTGCGGCCGGTTCCGAAGGTGAGCATGCTGACCATGAAGGTGAGCAGCAGGATCAGCATATGCTGGTTGCTGAGCCCGAGCACCAATTGCTTGTCGAGCGCATAGGCGGCTACGGCCACCGCGGGAACCGTAAGCCCGATGGTGGCGATCGACGAGCCGAGCGCAAGGTTGATGCTCTTCTGCAGGTCGTTCTTGCGCGCCGCCGACACAGCGGCAACGCTCTCCGGCAACAGGATCAGGGCCGCCACCACCAGGCCGGCAAAGGCCGGCGGCGCGCCGATCTTGACGGTGACGACATCGACCACCAACGAGAATTTCTTCGCCAGCAGCACCACCGCCAGCAGCGAGACCAGCAGCAGCGCAACGCTGATCGCCGTCATGCGGTCCGACATCACCTCGCCATGCGCCGCTGCCTCATTGGCGCCGCTGACGAAATAATCGCGGTGACGGATGGTCTGGGTGTAGAGGAACACCGCATAGAGCAGCACGGTCACTATGCTGACCACGGCGAGCTGGGCCGTGGAAAACACCGGGCCCGGAGAGGTCAGCGTGAAATTGGGCATATCGAGCGTGATGGTCGCGAGCACGAACAGCACGCTGAGATAAAGGTTCGCCCCGGTGATCTGGAAATCCTGCTCCTTGTAGCGCAGGCCGCCGATGAAGATGCAGAGCCCGACCAGACCGTTGCAGACGATCATCACCACCGCAAACACCGTGTCGCGGGCCAGGGTCGGCGCCGGCGTTTCGCCCAGCATGATGGTCGAGATCAGCGCCACCTCGATGATCGTCACCGCGAGCGTCAGCAGCAATGTGCCGAACGGCTCGCCGATCCGCTCGGCGATCATCTCGGCATGGTGGACCGCCGCGAACACGGTGCCGAACAGAATGACCAGCAGCACCGCCGCAAACACCCAGCCCCCGGCCGATGGCGCGAAGCTGTAGCCGGTAGCCGTGACCGCGGCAAACAACAGCACCGCCAGAACGGGATACAGCCAGGCCGACCGCGGCATCGGTCCGTGTGCACTCATCGTGGGGTCCCCTCACTTCGGTGGCGCGATTATGCGACAGACAATCGCCGCCGTCAGCCTCTTGCGGCGCCGATAAACCGCCGCGCCGTCGCCATCGCACCGAAATCGTCGAGATTGTCGTGCCCGCCACCGGGCAGTCGCACGAATTGCTCGGGCTCATGGGCGAGATCGAACAGGCGCTCGCCGAAGCGAATCGGGATCACCGGATCGTCGGTGCCATGCATGATCAGGAGCGGCGCCTTGACCTGTGCGATGAGCCGGTCGGAGTGGAATTGATCGCGCATCAGGAGGCCGACCGGCACATACCAGAAATGCGCGCCGGCGACGTCAGCCGTTGATGTGTAGGGCGCCTCCAGGATCAGCTTGCCGAGGGGATGTTCGGCGGCGAGCGCGACCGCAACGCCGCTGCCGAGCGAGAATCCCCAGGCCACGATCTGCTCGGCGCGGTAGCGCGCGGTGGTGAAGGCGTAGGCCGCCGCGGCGTCCTGCAGCAGTCCTTGCTCGCTCGGAGACCCGCTCGACCCTGCGTAACCCCGAAAGGACAGCGCCACCAGCCCGGTGCCGTCGGCCGTGATGGCCTTGAAGCGCGCCACGCGCCCGGCAAGGAAATCGCCGTTGCCATGAAAGAACAGCACGACGGGCCGGCCCGGCTTCGCCGGCACGTGCCAGACGATGACCTTCTCGCCGTCGCCCGTGGTCAGGACATGCTCTTCCGCTTCGGGAAGGCCCGCGGCTGCCGGCGCAGTCCGTCCGACCGGCGGGATCGGAAACAGCAGCTCGCGCTGCTTGACGTAGAGCACCGCGAGCCCGCCGAGATAGACGACGACCGCGGCGATCAGGAACCATTTCAGGATTGCGAGTGCCAGTGCCATCAGCGGTGGCCGCGGCTATGTCTTGCCGTGGAGCTTGAGCAGCTTCTCGACGTCCGCCTTGATGCTGTCGGGGACCGGTCGGCACGCGCACGCCGCCGCATGCGCGACGTGCCACTTGATGCGCTGCTCGCGCGTCGCCTGGAGCGGCATGCGATGCGCTCGATGCCACTCCCGGTTCAGCGCCATCGATACCGCCTTACATCGCCTTGACGATGTTCTCGGTGACCTTCTTGGCGTCGCCGAGCAACATCATGGTGTTGTCGCGGTAGAATAGCGGGTTGTCGATGCCGGCATAGCCCGAGGCGAGCGAGCGCTTGATGAACATCACGGTGCCGGCCTTCCAGACCTGCAGCACCGGCATGCCGTAGATCGGCGAGGTCTTGTCCTCTTCCGCCGCCGGGTTGGTGACGTCGTTGGCGCCGATCACGAAGGCGATGTCGGCCTGGGCGAACTCCGAGTTGATGTCCTCGAGCTCGAACACCTCGTCATAGGGCACGTTGGCCTCGGCCAGCAGCACGTTCATGTGGCCGGGCATGCGGCCCGCCACCGGGTGAATGGCGTATTTCACCTCGACGCCTTCCTTCTTCAGGATGTCGGCCATCTCGCGCAGCGCGTGCTGGGCCTGCGCCACCGCCATGCCGTAGCCGGGCACGATGATGACCTTCGAGGCGTTCTTCATGATGAAGGCGGCGTCATCCGCCGAGCCGAGCTTGGCGGGCTTCTGCTCGCCCGAGCCGCCGCCGGCCGCGGCGGTCTCGCCGCCGAAGCCACCGAGGATCACCGAGATGAACGAGCGGTTCATCGCGTGGCACATGATGTAGGACAGGATCGCGCCGGAGGAGCCGACCAGCGCGCCGGTGATGATCAGCGCCGAATTGCCGAGCGTGAAGCCGATGCCGGCCGCGGCCCAGCCGGAGTACGAGTTCAGCATCGAGATCACGACCGGCATGTCGGCGCCGCCGATCGGGATGATCATCAGCACGCCGAGCGCCAGCGCGATGATGGTGATCAGCCAGAAGTCGAGCGCGCTGCCGCTCATCACGAGGCCGACGATGAAGAACACCAGCGCCAGCGCCAGCACGATGTTGATGACGTGGCGGAACGGCAGGATGATCGGCGCGCCGCTCATCCGTGCCGACAGCTTCAGGAACGCGATCACCGAGCCGGTGAAGGTCAGGGCGCCGATCGCGACGCCGAGCGACATCTCGACCAGGCTCTGCGGATGAATGTTGCCGGGCGTGCCGATGTCGAACGCCTCGGGCGCATAGAACGCACCGGCGGCGACCAGCACCGCGGCCATGCCGACCAGCGAGTGGAACGCGGCGACGAGCTCGGGCATCGAGGTCATCGGCACCCGGCGCGCGATGACGGCGCCGATGCCGCCGCCGATCGCGACCGCGAGGATCACCAGCAGCCAGGCCACGCCGTCGGCCGGCGGATGGCTCGCCAGCGTGGTGCCGACGGCGATCGCCATGCCGATCATGCCGAACATGTTGCCCTGGCGCGACGACGCCGGGCTCGACAGGCCGCGCAGCGACAGGATGAACAGCACCCCCGCCACGAGATACAACAGTGCAGAGAGATTGGCGCTCATCTCAGGTCCCCCAAAATCCTCATCACCCCGAGGTGATTGCCGCTCACTTGGCTTTCTTCTTGTACATCGCGAGCATGCGCTGGGTGACCAGGAAGCCGCCGAAGATGTTCACACAGGCGAAGATCAGCGCGACGAAGCCGAAGCCGCGGGCCCAGCCCGAACCGCTCGAGACCATGCCGACGCCGACCGCAAGCAGCGCGCCGACCACGATCACCGACGAGATCGCGTTGGTCACGCTCATCAGCGGCGTATGCAGCGCCGGCGTCACCGACCACACCACGAAATAGCCGACAAACACGGCGAGCACGAAAATCGACAGCCGGAACACGAACGGATCGACGGCCTGCGCGAGATGCTCCATGGCTTCTCTCCTTACTTCGGCTGGAAGTTGGGATGGATGACGGCGCCGTCCTTGGTCAGCGCGGTGGCCTTCACCAGTTCGTCGTCCCAATTGACCGCGAGCGCCTTGTTGGCCTTGTCGACCATCGTCTCGATGAACGAGAACAGGTTGCGCGCGTAGAGCCCCGAGGCCGACGCCGCAACACGGCCTGCGACATTGGTGTAGCCGACGATCTTGATGCCATCGGTCTCGACCACTTCGCCGGGCCTCGCGCCCTCGACATTGCCGCCGCGCTCGACCGCGAGATCGACCAGCACCGAGCCAGGCTTCATCGATTTCACCATCTCGCCGGTGACGAGCATTGGTGCCGGACGGCCGGGGATCAGCGCGGTCGTGATCACGATGTCCTGCTTCTTGATGTGCTCGGCGGTCAGCGCGGCCTGCTTGGCCTGGTACTCCTTGGACATTTCCTTGGCGTAGCCGCCGGCGGTCTGCGCGTTTCTTGAATTCCTCGTCCTCGACGGCGAGGAATTTCGCGCCGAGCGATTCGACCTGTTCCTTGGTGGCCGGGCGCACGTCGGTCGCGGTGACGACGGCCCCGAGCCGCCGCGCGGTCGCGATCGCCTGCAGGCCGGCGACGCCAACGCCCATCACGAACACCTTGGCGGCCGGAACGGTGCCGGCGGCGGTCATCATCATCGGGAAGGCGCGGCCAAAGGCCTCGGCGCCCTCGATCACGGCGCGGTAGCCGGCCAGATTGGCCTGCGAGGACAAGACGTCCATCACCTGCGCGCGGGTGATGCGCGGCATCAATTCCATCGCGAAGGCGGACACGCCGGCATCGGCCATCACCTTCAGCGCGGCCTCGTTGCCGTAGGGATCCATGATCGCGATGACGAGCGCGCCGCGCTTGTATTTGGACAGTTCGGAGGCTTCCGGCCGCTTCACCTTGATGATGATGTCGGCGTCCTTGAGCGCGTCCGCGCTGACGGTGGCGCCAACCGCGGTGAACTCCGAATCGGGAAGGCCCGACTTGATGCCCGCGCCCGGCTCGACCGCGACCTCGGCGCCGAGTGCCCTGAACTTCTTCACGGTATCGGGCGAGGCCGCAACCCGCGGCTCGGACGGATCAATTTCCTTGGCAACGGCAATCTTCATGGGCCCTCCGGCGGCGCGAGCGGCGCACGCGTCTTCAAACTAGCGTTATTTTCGCCAGATTTGGATACCCGGTTTTTAGATCCGGGTTTCGACAGGAAATTCCGGCACCGCCACAGGACGGCGGCGCCGCTAGCCGATCTGAGGATCAGACCAGGAAATAGGCCATCAAGGCGAGAATGATGGCGACGCTGATGGTGCCCCATTTGACCAGCATGAGAAACCCTTCATAGGTCTGCTCATGCGCCACGTAATCGTTGCCGTCGGCGGTCGTGTAGGCCACTTCGTTATGGTCTGCCATCGCTGTCCCCAGTCAGAAATTCGCGTTCCTCCGCGAGCCATTACCGCAAACGGATAGGCAGGGCAACGGCGCGGTCCCGATCGGGCGATTTGAAGCGCAAATCGTCCCCGATCCACGTTCGAGCGACGACGCCGCGCCAGCCCCTCGGCAGGATTGCCCTCCCAAACGCAGGCATCATGGAACGATCATGCCGCCAGGCGCAAAAAACGCCGAACGAAACTGGCACGGGACCGGCTGCCGCCCGGCCCGGCCGGACGCCGATGGGCCTCAGCCCATCGCCTCCAGTTCGTCGATCATGCCGGCGATGACGGACAGGCCGCCGTCCCAGAATTTGGGGTCCTTGGCGTCGAGCCCGAACGGCCGCAGCAGCTCGGAATAGTGCTTGGTGCCGCCGGCGGCGAGCATGTCGAGATAGCGCTCCGCAAAGCCTTCGGACGCGTGCTCATAGACCGCATAGAGCGAGTTCACGAGGCAATCCCCGAACGCATAGGCATAGACGTAGAACGGCGAGTGGATGAAGTGCGGAATGTACATCCAGAACGTCTCGTAGCCCGGCTTGATCTCGATCGCCGGCCCCAGGCTCTCGCCCTGCACGCTGAGCCAGATCTGGCCGATCCGCTCGGCGGTGAGTTCGCCGTTCTTGCGCTCGGTATGAACCGCGCGCTCGAATGAATAGAACGCGATCTGCCGCACCACGGTATTGATCATGTCCTCGACCTTGCCCGCGAGCAGCGCCTGGCGCTGCTTGGCGTTCCTGGTCTGGGACAATAGCCGCTTGAAGGTCAGCATCTCGCCGAACACGCTTGCGGTTTCCGCCAGCGTCAGCGGCGTCGGCGCCATCAGCGCGCCGTTCTTCGCCGCCAGCACCTGATGGACGCCGTGACCGAGCTCGTGCGCCAGCGTCATCACGTCGCGCGGTTTGCCCTGATAGTTCATCAGCACATAGGGATGCGCCGACGGCGTGGTCGGATGCGAGAACGCGCCGGGCGCCTTGCCGGGACGGACCGGCGCATCGATCCAGCGATCGTCGAAGAAGCGCTCGGCAATCTCGGCCATCCTGGGCGAGAAGCCGCTATAGGCCGACAGCACCATGTTGCGCGCCTCGGGCCAGGCGATGGTGCCGGTCGCCGCGAACGGCAGCGGGGCGTTGCGGTCCCAGTGCGGCAGCTTCTTCTTTTTGAACCAGCCGGCCTTCAGCGCGTAATAGCGGTGCGACAGCTTCGGATAGGCCGCGCGCACCGAGGCGACCAGCGCATCGACCACCTCGCGCTCGACGCGGTTGTTGAGATGGCGGGAGTCCGCGACATCCTGGAAGCCGCGCCAGCGGTCGGAGATTTCCTTGTCCTTGGCGAGCGTGTTGGTGATCAGCGCGAAGCTGCGCTCATTGTCCTTGAAGGTCTTGGCGAGCGCCTGCGCGGCAGCCTTGCGCTTGTCCCCCGCCTTGTCCTGCAGCAGGTTCAGCGTCGGCTCGATCGCGAGCTCCTTGCCGCCAATCTTGAAACGCAGACCGGAGATGGTCTGGTCGAACAGCCGGTTCCAGGCCGCGTAGCCGCTTTGCGCCTTTTCGTGGAACAGCTGCTCGACGCGATCCTCGAGCTGGTACGGCTTGTCCTTGCGCAGATCCTCGATCCATGGCCGGTAATGGCCGAGCTCGGGTTCGGCCATCGCGCGCTCGATCACGTCGTCGTCGACGCGATTGAGCTCGAGCGAGAAGAACAACAGATGCACCGACGCGGCGGTCAGCCGCTCGGAGACATCGCCGTAGAATTTCGAAATCGCGGGATCGACGCTGTCGCCGGCATGGACCAGGCCGGCGTAAGAGCCGAGACGGCCAGCCGAATCGTCGATCGCCTCATAGCGCCTGATCGCCTCGGCCAGCCACCTTCCGCCGCCTTCCTTGGCGGTATTTTCGGCAAGCTTGCCTTTGTAGTCGGTCTCAAACGCGACGCAATCTGCGTCCATTTTCTGCAAGTCGCGTGCGACCTCAGGCGCATCGATACCGGAGTAGAGATCTGCCAGATTCCATTCCGGAAGCTTGCCGGTCTTGCTGGCTGCCTTTCTCGCCGCCGGGCCGCCTGCGGACGACTTGCGTTGCGCGGCCGTCTTGCGCAACGCGGCTTCCTTGCGGAGAGCGGCCTTGCTGAGGGCAGACTTGTTGGATGCAGTTTTGGAGCGCGAGGTCATCTTGTTCGTAACCTTAGTTCAGTCGGAAAGATGTCAGCGGCGGCGGAATGAATGCGGGTTTGCAACATTTAAGAGTGCGTTAATCGGCATCGGCGACATTGCCCCGATTCGAGACAAATAAACGTAGCGTGCGGGGAAAACCATGGCTGCCACCATTTTGATCGCCGATGACGACGCAGTACAGCGCCGTTTGGTTGAAAACATGGTGCAGAAGTGCGGCTATGAGCCCCTCGTCGTGGACAGCGGCGACGCGGCGATCGCGGCCCTGACCGCATCCGAGACGCAGGCGATTGACGCCGTCGTGCTCGACCTCGTGATGCCGGGCCTCGACGGCCTTGGAGTCCTCGCAAAAATTCGTGAAGCTGGTTTGACCGTCCCGGTCATCGTGCAGACCGCGCATGGCGGCATCGACAATGTCGTGTCGGCGATGCGCGCCGGTGCCCAGGATTTCGTCGTCAAGCCGGTCGGCTTCGAGCGGCTGCAGGTTTCCCTGCGCAACGCCCTCAACGCCTCGGCGCTGAAGGGCGAATTGCAGCGGATCCGCCACAGCCGCGAGGGCCGGCTGACCTTCTCCGACATCATCACCCGCAGCGAGGCGATGGCCGGGGTGCTGCGCACCGCGCAAAAGGCTGCGTCCTCGACGATCCCGGTGCTGATCGAGGGCGAATCCGGCGTCGGCAAGGAACTGTTCGCGCGCGCCATTCACGGCAGCAGCGAGCGCAAGGCCAGGCCGTTCGTTGCGGTGAATTGCGGCGCGATCCCGGACAATCTCGTCGAATCGATCCTGTTCGGCCACGAGAAGGGCGCCTTCACCGGCGCCACCGAGCGCCATCAGGGCAAGTTCGTCGAAGCGCATGGCGGCACGCTGTTCCTCGACGAGGTCGGCGAATTGCCGCTGGCCACGCAGGTGAAATTGCTGCGCGCGCTGCAGGAAGGCACCGTCGAGGCGGTCGGCGGCCGCAAGCCGGTCAAGGTCGATGTTCGCATCATCTCGGCGACCAACCGCAAGCTGCTCGATCTCGTGAAAGGCGGCCAGTTCCGCGAGGACCTGTTCTATCGCCTGCACGTGCTGCCGCTGACCATTCCGGCGCTGCGGCAGCGGCGCGAAGACATCCCGCATCTGCTGCGGCATTTCCTGGCGCGATTCTGCGCCGAGGAGAACCGCAACATCACCGGCATCAGCGGCGAGGCGATGGCTCACCTCTCGCAGCTCGACTGGCCGGGCAACATCCGCCAGCTCGAGAACACCGTGTATCGCGCCGTGGTGATGAGCGACGGCGACCAGCTCGGGCTCGCCGATTTCCCGCAAGGAACGGCGCATCCGGCGCCGGATGGCAAATCGCTGCAGGGCGAGCCGCTGGTGGTGTCGCCTTCCACGGCCCCCGCCATGATTTCCGGTAATGAAATACCGGTTGCCACCTCCCTGCCCACCGCCGGCGGCCTTTCCATGCTCAATGCCGCGGGCGAGGTGCGCCCCCTGGAAGATCTCGAGAACGAGATCATCCGCTTCGCGATTTCGCATTATCGCGGACAGATGTCGGAGGTCGCGCGCCGCCTCAAGATCGGCCGCTCGACGCTCTATCGCAAGCTCGACGAAGCTGCGGCCGGCGCGCGCGCAAGCGACGCCACTTAGCTCTCGAGGCCGACAGGCCGCACCAGGGAACCTTTTGAACCGTGTCGTGGCGGTGACAGACAAAGGCTGTGCCGCGTGGCAAAAACGCACAGCCCGGAGTGAAATCAGCTGCTTCGAGGTCAGTTTGTCGTGAGTTGCCCCGCATGGCGCTGGCTGCATGAGAGGGGCAAAGGTATCGTCTGCGTTCGTTGTGTGCAGGCGTGCGAGTCGATCGAGAGGCCGGCGCTTCGCGCAAGCTATGAAACCAAATTCTGATTTGAACTGTTCCAGCTTGATGAGGGGCAGTTTCACCCAGGGGGTGTGACGATGCGTGACTGTTCGAACAACCGTCGAGGATTTGACCGCGTATTGATGGCCGTCGCGGCAACCTTCCTCACGGTGTCCGCGACCGCGGCCTTCGCGCAGGACACACCGCACTCCAGCGCCTCGGAACTCGCGATCGACGCGGCGATCCCGCGCCCCGAACCGGCCAACGTGCCGCCCCCCACCGCAAGCGATTTCAAGGCCGACACCACCGCCGCGCTGCCCGATGCAGCCAAGCCGGCCGACGTGAAGCCAGCGGATGTGCACGCCACCGAAGCCAAGCCTGCTGAGACAAAGCCGGTCGACGCCAAGCCGGCAGAGCCGAGCGCGACTGCAAAGGCCGTCGAGCCGAAGCCCGCCGATGCCGTAACCGCGCCGGCGACGAAGCCCGCCGACGCGCCAAAGACCGATACCGCCGTCGCGCCGGCGGCGGCCACCCCCGCCCCTGCAACGGCCACCGCGCCTGCCGCAAGCCCCGCGCCTGCAACGGCAGCGGCGCCGACCACAGCTCCTGCTCCCGCGACCGCCGCAGCGCCGGCGGGCGAACCGGCGAAGGCGGCAAGCAACGTTGCTGCCGAGGATCAGCCGGTTGCCGACAAGCTGCGCGAACTGCTCGCCAGCAAGTCGCTGCGTAGCTTTGACCGCAAGAACGAGCGCGCAGCGGCCGAGAAATTCTATTCGGCTCGCGAATACGCGCCGGTGTTCACCAAGGCCGGCAAGCTGACCGACGCCGGCAAGGGCGTCATCGCCCGCCTGAAGGACGCGGCCGCCGACGGCCTCGATGCATCAGACTATCCGGTGCCGGATTTCGCCGCGGCGACCTCGCCGGACGCGCTGGCCGACGCCGAGCTGAAGCTCGCCGCCAGCATGCTGGACTACGCCCGCCAGGCCCAGAGCGGCCGCATGCACTGGTCGCAGGTGTCGGCGGACATTCTCTATCCGGAGCACCCGATCGATCCGGCGGAAGTGTTCGCCAATGTGACCTCCGCCAAGGACGCCTCCGCCGCGCTCGACGGCTACAACCCGCCGCAGAAGCTCTACAAGGAGCTGAAGCAGAAGCTCGCCGAGCTGCGCGGCCAGGGCGACGGTCCGGTCATCACGATCGCGGACGGTCCGACGCTGAAATATTTGCCGGCGCGCAAGAAGCAGGCCGCGGTCGAGATGGACGATCCGCGCGTGCCGGACCTGCGCAACAAGCTCGGCATCACCGAGGATGCCGACAGCACCAAGTATGACGCGACGGTCGCGCGGGCGGTGGAGAAATTCCAGAGCAGCGTCGACCTCAAGCCAACCGGCGTTCTCGACGAGCGCACGGTCAAGGCGCTGAACAATCCGAAGCGCGACCGCCAGATCGACACCGTGATCGTCAACATGGAGCGCTGGCGCTGGCTGCCGCGCCAGCTCGGCGCCGCCAGTGTCGGCAATGCCTATGTGATCCTCAACATCCCGGACTACACGCTGAAGGTGATGCAGAACGGCGCGCCGGTCTGGACCACCCGCGTCGTCACCGGAAAGCCCGGCCAGCATGCCACGCCGCTTCTGACCGAGACGATGAAATACATCACGGTCAATCCGACCTGGAACGTGCCGCCGTCGATCATCTACAACGAATATCTGCCGGCCCTGCAGCAGGATCCGACGGTGCTGCAGCGCATGGGCCTCAGGCTCGAGCGCAACCGCGACGGCTCGATCCACATTTCGCAGCCGCCGGGTGAAGCCAACGCGCTCGGCCGCATCCGCTTCAACTTCCCGAACAAGTTCCTGGTCTATCAGCACGACACGCCGGACAAGTACCTGTTCGCGAAGGACGAGCGCGCTTTCAGCCACGGCTGCATGCGCGTGCAGAATCCCGATCAGTACGCCGCCGTCCTGCTCAACATTACCGAGCCGAACCAGCACTACACGCCGGAGCGGATCCGCAGCATGTACGGTTCGAGCGAGGTCGACCTGAAATTCCCGACGCCGATTCCGGTAAACATCACCTACCAGACCGCGTTCGTGGACGATGCCGGCAAGCTGCAATTGCGCAGGGACGTTTACGGCCGCGACGCCGCCATGCTGTCGCTGCTCAGGAACGGCCGCGGCAAGGATCTCGAGACGGTAGTGGCGCACGCCCAGCCGAGCTACTCGCGTCCGCCGAGCAGCAGCCTGCCCGCCGGCGTCAATGTCGCCGGCGACAACGGCTTTGGCTCCTCCGGACCAAACTTCTTCGAGCGCCTGTTCGGAGGATTCGGACAGCCGGAGCCGCAGCCGATTCGTCGCGGGCAGGCCCAGCAGCAGCGCCGGGTGATCACCCGCTAGTCTGCATTTCGGCCCGATTGGGATAAATTTTGAAGCAAAATCAACGATCTCGCTCAAAAGGCGAGATCGTTTACGTTAACCATTTCGGGTCTCGGCCGGGGAGCAGGGCTATCTTTTGCCACAGTCGCCCAGTTAGTTAAGCCTAACTTGGGGGCGGGTCGGTAAACCTCGGTTAACCCTCCCGCTTTAAGAAAGCGTTCACCGTCTTCCGCAGGGGGTCTGCGAAAGATGCCGACCGAACGCTCGTCGACTGGGTGGGCTCATAGTGCTGGCTGTCTTCGCACGCCGCTGCAATCCGCTGTCGTTGCCTAAGGCCGGATACCAAGTCGGCCTGACTGCGCTATTGCTGTTGGCGGGCGCAGGATCGGTGCACGATGCCACCGCGCTGAACCAGACCCGCACCCTCTCCTTCCACCACACCCATTCCGGCGAAGACCTCACCGTCACCTTCAAGCGCGAGGGCCGCTACGACGAAGGCGCGCTGAAGCAGCTCAACCACTTCCTGCGCGACTGGCGTTCCCAGGATGAAACGGTGATGGACCGTCACCTCTTCGACATCCTGTGGGACGTCTATAACGACGTCGGCGGCAAGCAGCCGATCCAGATCATCTCCGCCTATCGCGCCCCTGCCACCAACGCCATGCTCCGCCGCCGCTCCTCGGGCGTCGCGCGCCACAGCCAGCACATGCTGGGGCATGCGATGGACTTCTTCATCCCGGGCGTGCCGCTGGAGCAGATCCGCTACGCCGGCCTCCGCCTGCAGCGCGGCGGCGTCGGCTTCTATCCGACCTCGGGCTCGCCGTTCGTCCATCTCGACACCGGCAGCATCCGCCACTGGCCGCGCATGACCCGCGATCAGCTGGTCAGGGTGTTCCCCGACGGCCGCACCGTCCATGTCCCGACCGACGGCACGCCGCTCAAGGGCTATGAGCTTGCCAAGGCCGATATCGAGCGCCGCGGCAATGGTGACGATGCCGCGACCATCGGCAAGCCGAGCCTGTTCGCGAAGCTGTTCGGTGGCGGCAAGTCGAGTGACGATGAAGACGAAGGCGCGGCCAGCGCGAACGACAAGCCCGCCGCCAACACCGTGGTGGCTGCCGCCGCGCCCGCCAAAGCCGCCGATCCGGTTCCGCTGCCGCGCGCCAAGCCGCAGTTCGCCGCCGCCATCCAGCTCGCCGCCGCCGACGCCCAGCTCGTGCCGATGCCGAAGGCGAAGCCGGCGGTGCAAGTGGTGCAGGTGGCCGAGAACACCGCGCCGCAATCCCCTGCCGACATCATCAATGCCCGCGGCTTCTGGGGTGACGAGGGTGAGGCGCCGAAGCAGGCGTCGGCGGCGCAGATTGCCGCGCTGAAGGCCCGCGAGGCGGTCGGCGGTAGCGATCCGCAGACCACTGCGAGCACGACAACCGAAAACTTCAACAAGGCGCTGGCCTATGCGCCCGCGGCCTCGCCGGTCGATCGGGCCAACATCGTCGCAGCGACCGCGCCGATCCCGCGCAACGTGCGCCCGACGCGCAATGGTGCGGTCCCTAGCACCGAAATCAACACCGTCGTTGCCAAGGGCGCACCGAGCCAGGGCGTGATCACCACCTCCGCGCGGATCTCGGCTGCCAAGGGCAACGATATCTGGATGCGCGTGGTGATGCTGGCGCCGAGCGCCAGCAATGCCATGCTGACCACGGTGCTTGGCGACACCGACATGACCATGATGCGGGCTCATTTCGTGAAGCCGCAGGCCGCCGTCGTCATGACCTTCTCGGAAGATCCGATGATGGGCATGACCTGCGACCGCTTCTCGGGCTCGGCGACCGCCCTCCTGACGACCCAGTCCTTCGTGCTCCGCACCGCCTCGCTGCGCTGAGCCGCGCTTCTGCCGACAAGATAGCTTTCCGCCCCTTCAGGCCGGCAGCCCTGCCTTGAGCAGGCCGGCCTCGTAGCGTGCCCGATCGGGCTCATACTTGTAGCGCTGGGTTGTCAGATGCGCGGCAACCGAGAAGGTCGGCTCGCGCTTCAGCACCTCGGCGGCGTGGGCAGAGGCCGCCACCGTGTTGCCCATCTGCGCGAAGGTCGCCGCGAGGAAGGCATGATGGGTGTGATCGGGGCGCGTGATGCGCGAGAACGCCTCGACGGCGTCGGCGTATTTCTCGGCGCAATAGCAGGCCCGGCCGAGATGGCTCCAGAAGCGCTCCGGATGGAACGGATTGAGGCGCATCGCCCGCTTGATCCAGTCGATGCCCTCCTCGGGCCGCCCGAGCCAGGTCAGGAGCTCGCCCTGCTGCACGACCACGAGGTCGTAGTTCGGGTTCAGCGCGAGCGCGCGCTCCTGGTGGAAGGCCGCCTTGTCGTGGTCGTCGCGGTTAAGGTTCAGCGCGGCGAGGATCCGGTGCACGTCACTGTCATTGTCGTCGAGCTTGAGCGCGATCTCGAGCTCTGCGGCGACCTGCGCCATGGTCGCGTCGCGGTCGGTGCACCAGTTGTAGACCCAGGTCTGGCCGAGCACGCAGGCCCGCCAGGCGTGGGCATGGGCATAGTTTGGGTCAAGCACGATGGCCCGCTCGAGCAGGCGCTGCGCCTCCGCGTTGTCGTCCCGTGCCGAGCGATGATGCAGCACCTTGGCGGCAAGCACGCACTCGTAGGCCGCCATGTTGTCGGTCGGCTTGCGCTTGACGCGGTCATGCGCGGCAGCCTCGACGCGCCCCGGCAAGGTCGCCACGATCGCGCGCGTCATCTCGTCCTGGATCGCGAAGATGTCGGCAAGCTCGCGGTCGTAGCGTTCGGCCCAAACGTGCCGGTCGGCCACGGCGTCGATCAGCTGCACGGTGACGCGGATCCGGCCGCCCGCCTTCCGCACGCTGCCTTCCAGCACATAGTCGACGGCGAATTCCTTCGCGACGTCCTGCACCTTCACGGCCTTGCCCTTGTACACGAAGCTCGAGTTGCGCGAGATCACCAGCAGATCGTGGAAGCGCGACAGCTCGGTGATGATGTCCTCGGTGAGCCCGTCGGCGAAGAATTCCTGCTCGGGATCGCCGCTCATGTTGACGAGCGGCAGCACGGCGATGGAGGGCTTCTTGGCGACGACAGGGGCGGCCACCGCGCTCGGGTGCTCCGGAACGGGCCTGGCACCGGATTCGAGATGAACGCGAAAAACCCGGATCGGGCGCGCGATATTCTTGACGGTCTGGTCGCCGAGATCCTCGAAGCTCAGATCTTCCAGGCGATCGCCGACCTGATCGCGGACCGCGCCGGAAATGCAAATGCCGCCGGGCTCGGCCAGTGTCTCCAGACGGGACGCGACGTTGACGCCGTCGCCGAAGATATCGGCGCCGTCAACGATCACGTCGCCAAGATTGATGCCGATGCGAAACTGCATCCAGCGCGCCGGCGCGACGTCGGCGTTGCGCTTGGCCATCCGGCTCTGGACCTCGGCCGCGCACAGCACCGCATCGACGACGCTGTGGAATTCGACCAGCAGGCCGTCGCCGGTGGTCTTGATGATGCGGCCGCGATTCTTGGCGATGGCCGGATCGATCAGCTCGATGCGATGGGTTTTGAGGCGCGCAAGGGTGCCCGTCTCGTCAGCCTCCATCAGGCGGCTATAGCCGACCATGTCGGCGGCGAGGACCGCAGCGAGCCGGCGCTCTGGTCCTGGCACGTCCATCTGAACGATCTGCCCGGTTACCTCACCGCCAGTGTAGCAAATCCCGTGATTTCACCCAAGCCTCGACACGAGGCCTTCCAGGAGCATCGACCTGAGCCTTGGGGGGCTTGGAGCGCCTTGGCAAACGCCAGCAGGGGTGGCCGCTGGCCGCCTCAGAGCATCCCCAGCGCCTGCATGTAGGTCTCCAGGATGGTCTCCTGCTCCTGGCGCTCGTTCGGATCCTGCTTGCGCAGACGGATGATGGCGCGCAGCGCCTTGACGTCGAAGCCGTTGCCCTTGCTCTCGGCATAAACGTCGCGGATGTCGTCCGAGATCGTCTTCTTCTCTTCTTCCAGCCGCTCGATGCGCTCGATGATGGACTTGAGCTGGTCCTTGGCAAATCGCGTTGCGGGCTCTTCCTTGACGGCGGCAGACGTGGTGGCCATCGCGCACTCCTGAACTGGCATTGAAATGTTACGCGAATACGCGCCTTGCGCACCGCTTGCTGCGGGCGACCCTCGATTTTGGCGCGCGTTCCGTCAAGGAAACATCGCGCTCATCCACAGCGCGCCCACAGGAGATGCTGGTCTTTCAGGTATAAACGTCATTCCGGGGCGATGCGGCAGCATCGAACCCGGAATCTCGAGATTCCCCGATGCGCAATTGCGCATCTGAGGTCTGGTGCTAACGCACCATCCCGGAATGACGTTGCTCGGCTTAATGCCCGCTTTGGGCTTTCTTCATCGCCGCGAGTTGCTCCGGCGTCGCGCTGCCCTGATACTTCGCCTTCCATTCCTCATACGGCATACCGTAGACCGCCTCACGGCTCTCGTCCTTGCTCACGGCAAGGCCCTTGGCGTCGGCCTCTTCCTTCATCCAGTTGGACAGGCAGTTGCGGCAGAAGCCGGCGAGGTTCATCAGGTCGATGTTTTGCACATCGGTGCGGTTGCGCAGGTGACTGACGAGACGCCGGAAGACCGCGGCCTCGAGTTCCGTTCTGGTTTTGTCGTCAATGCTCATGATCGTGATCCCGTGTGTCGCGCTCACCATATTGATATCAGGTGGGAATTGTCACAGATTTTGCCATATCGGCGCGCAAAACGGACCGGTCCGGCCACCCCGGCCATGGTCCGACAGCGTCGCAGACGGGCGCCCGCCCGTTGACAGTGCCGGCCGGGCACGCGAAATCGTCCATGATTTGATATAGCTTCGCTGCATGAGCCCAACAGATTCCCTTGCCTCAGCTCCCCGCAATATCCGTCTGACGTTGGCCGGCCTCCTGCCGGTGCTGGCGCTGGTCGCGGCCTGCCTGTGGACGAGCCCGGCGGCGGCCGATTTCCGGCTCTGCAACAACACCTCGAGCCGCGTCGGCATCGCGCTCGGCTACAAGGACGCCGAGGGCTGGACCACCGAGGGCTGGTGGAATGTGTCGTCGCGCACCTGCGAGACCTTGCTGCGCGGCAACCTTGTGGCGCGCTACTACTACATCTACGCTCTCGACTATGATCGCGGCGGCGAATGGTCCGGCCAGGCCTTCATGTGCTCGCGCGACAAGGAATTCACCATCAAGGGCACCGAAAATTGCCTGGCGCGCGGGTTCGACCGCACCGGCTTCTTCGAGGTCGACACCGGCGAGCAGCGTGCATGGACCGTCCAGCTGACCGAAGCCAACGAACAACAGCCGCAGAAAGTACCGGGAATGCCGGGCGGCGTGGGTCCAGGAAGTCCCGGGGCGATGCCGGGCCTGCCCAACCCGCCGCCGGGCGCAGCGCCGCCGGGCGCGTCTGGTCTGCCGCCAGCCGCACCACCCGGAAACAAACCATGAGACGACTGCGTCGAATCAAGATCCTCGCAACGCTCGGCCCGGCCTCCTCAGACAGCGCGATGATCCGCAAGCTGTTCGAGGCGGGCGCCGACGTCTTCCGCATCAACATGAGCCATACCCCGCATGACAAGATGCGGGAGCTGGTCAAGACCATCCGCAATGTCGAATCGAGCTACGGCCGGCCGATCGGCATCCTGGTCGACCTGCAAGGGCCGAAGCTGCGGCTTGGCTCGTTCGCGGAAGGCGCGACCCAGCTCAAGAACGGCCAGAGCTTCATTCTGGATTCCGACAAGACGCCGGGCGACAACAGCCGCGTCCAGCTTCCGCATCCGGAGATCCTCGCGGCGCTCCGCCCGGGCCATGCGCTGTTGCTCGACGACGGCAAGGTGCGGCTGATCGCCGAGGAAACCTCGCCCGAGCGCGCGGTCACGCGCGTCGTGATCGGCGGCAAGATGTCGGACCGCAAGGGCGTCAGCCTGCCCGATACCGATCTGCCGGTGTCGGCGATGACCGCAAAGGACCGCGCCGACCTGGAAGCCGCGCTGCCGGAGGGGATCGACTGGGTCGCGCTGTCCTTCGTGCAGCGCGCCGAGGACGTGATCGAGGCCAAGAAGATGATCCGCGGCCGCGCCGCCGTGATGGCCAAGATCGAGAAGCCGCAGGCGATCGACCGCCTTGCCGACATCATCGAAGCGTCGGACGCGCTGATGGTGGCGCGCGGCGATCTCGGCGTCGAACTGCCGCTGGAACGGGTACCGAGCCTGCAGAAGCAGATGATCCGGATGGCGCGCCGCGCCGGCAGGCCGGTGGTGGTCGCAACCCAGATGCTGGAATCGATGATCCAGGCGCCGGTGCCGACGCGCGCCGAAGTCTCCGACGTCGCCACCGCCGTCTACGAAGGCGCCGACGCCATCATGCTGTCGGCGGAATCCGCCGCCGGCAAATTCCCGGTGGAGGCAGTCTCCACCATGAACCGCATCGGCGAGGAGGTCGAGCGCGACCCGACCTATCGCAACGTGATCAACGCGCAGCGCGTCGATCCCGAAGCGACGGTGGGTGACGCCATTGCCGACGCCGCGCGGCAGATCGCCGAGACGCTCGACCTGTCGGCGATCATCTGCTGGACGTCATCAGGCTCGACCGCGATCCGGGTGGCGCGCGAGCGGCCTAAGGTGCCGGTGGTCGCGATCACGCCGAACCTCGTCACCGGCCGCAAGCTGTCGGTGGTGTGGGGCGTCCATTGCGTGGTCGCCGAGGACGCCCACGATCTCGACGACATGGTCGACCGCGCCGGCTCGATTGCGTTCCGCGACGGTTTTGCCAAGGCCGGCCAGCGCGTCATCATCGTCGCCGGCGTGCCGCTCCGCGCCCCCGGCACCACCAACATGCTGCGTATCGCCTCGGTCGGCCCGAAGGGCGACGCGCAGCTCTAGATTCCTGTTTGGCGCGTTTTCTTCACGCGTACCGGTGCCTATTTCGCTCGAAAACGCTCTAACCCGCCGCGCCGCGATCAGCCCTGCAATGACGCGTCGAGCGTGATCTTGGTGTTGAGCAGCTTCGACACCGGACATCCGGCCTTCGCCTTGCCGGCCAGTTCCTGGAACGTCGCGTTGTCGGCGCCCGGGATCTTCGCCGACAGCGTCAGATGCACCGCGGTGATGGCGAAGCCGTCGGCAACCTTCTCCAGGGTCACATCGGCCTTGGTCTCCATATGCTCCGCCGTGAGCTTGGCTTCTCCCAGGATCAACGACAGCGCCATCGTGAAGCAGGCGGCATGCGCCGCGCCGATCAGCTCCTCCGGGTTCGAACCCGGTTTGCCCTCGAAACGGCTGGCGAAGCCGTAGGGGTAATCCGAGAGCGCGCCGCTCTTGGTCGAGATCGCGCCCTTGCCGTCCTTGATGCCGCCCTGCCATTTGGCCGAGCCATGGTTTGTCGTCATGGGTTGCTCCGTGAGGTTGGTTGAACCCAGCCCGCAAAACTACAACGCCAATGCGACAGAAGTGTTCTTCGCGCGCGTTGGCCTCATCCTGGACTCAGGCGCCGACCAGCGCCTTCGCCGGAGTCGTCGCCTGCACCACGAGGCCACGCGCGCGTGCGTCCATCACGCCGACCGCGCGCAGCGCTAGCAGCGTCACGGTCTGCACCGCGTCACGCAGCTTGATCGGATCGTCGAGATTGGCCGGCGCCAGCGGGCCGACCAGCGCTTCGTGCAGCGCGCCGAGCAAGGCGGTGGCGGCCAGCGCCGTGTCCTGCGCCGGCAGGTGCCCGGCGCGCACCGCGGCATCGATGCGCATGGCAAGCTCGCCGGAAATATCGCGGCGGCTGGCGAGGCGCGAGGCGGTGACGTCGACGTCGACCGGCTCGGCCAAAATGCCCCAGGCGAGCTTGCGCTGCGACAGCACGTGGACCGCGATCGTCGTCACCGCGGCGGCAAGCGCCGATGACGGCCCCGGCGCAGCATCGGCGGCACGCCGAATCGCCGTGAGCTCGTCGCGCGAGACTTCCGTGATCAATTCCGAGATCAGCTCGGCCTTCGACGGGAAATAGCGGTAGACTGTTCCCGCCGCGACATTGGCCCGCACCGCGACGGGTGCGATCTGGACCGCCGCCATGCCGCCCGCCGCCGCCGCGTCCCGCGCAGCCGACAGGATGGCGCTGCGCCGCGCGGCCAGCCGTTTCACGACCTGATGAGTTCGCCGGTAAACCATGGCGTTCCGTCCCCCCGCCGTGCGCCCCGGCCGGCGCCCACCGGCAGAACACACGAGTCTTCAACGTTTTGAGCGATTGATCCCGCAATCGCCTGAAGAAGTGAACAACTATTCAGACTGGTTGACAAGCTGGAATTGTAAGGATTTTTTTGCAACCTCTGGTACCACCTCTGATTGAGCCGGCGGTGCTTCGGGCCTCTCCCCGACCGGTTCAGGGCCGCGATGGTAAATCGCCGGCTAAGGTGATCGCTCGAAATCGAGACATCTGATCTTGCGCACACTCGCGATATCGCCGCGGCATTTACCCGAATTTATCGGAAGCCGTGGTCGAGTGCGCGCCAGCATCACGCGTGGCGTTGGCTCTGGATGCCCCCGGCCGAAACAAGCAAGAAAGCGCATGTCACTCTCCATCACCAGCAGCGTGAGCAGCCGTAGCGCGGCGCGAGGACTGGTGCCGCTGTGCGCCGCCGTGGGCGCCTATCTGTTTTATCTCTCGGCCGGCGAAATCCTGCTGCGCGATTCCGACACGATGTGGCAGATCCGGGTCGGACAGTGGATCCTCGAACACGGCGCGATGCCGACATCGGACGTGTTCTCGTTCACCCGTTTCGGCGAGCCCTGGATCTCGAGCTCGTGGCTGTCGCAGGTGGTGTACGCGCTCGTATACGGCGGCGATTGGGCCGGGCCGGTGATCCTGTCGTCGATGGCGATCGGCGCGACGGTCGCAATCTTCCTGCATCTGTTGAGCCCGTATTTCGATCCGGCGCGCGCGCTTCTGATCGCGGCGCTGGCGCTGCTGTTGTCGACGATCCACTTCTTGGCGCGGCCGCATGTGTTGGCGCTGCCGGTGCTGCTGGCGTTCATCGGCGGCCTGCTCGTGGCCGCGGATCGCCGCGCCTCACCGTCATGGTGGCTGCTGCCGCTGATGACGCTGTGGGCCAATCTGCATGGCGGCTTCGTTCTCGGCCTGGCGCTGATCGGACCGATCGGACTGGAGGCGGTGTGGAACGCGGAGCCCGGCCGCCGCCGCCAGCTTGTCGTGCGATGGGGCCTGTTCGGCCTCGCCGCGCTGGCCGCGAGCTGCCTGACGCCCTATGGCTGGAACAGCCTGCTCGGCGCGACCAAGATCCTCAGCCTCGGCAAATTGCTGACGCTGATCGGGGAATGGAAGCCGGCGGATTTCAGCAAGCCCAGCTTCTTCGAAGCCACGCTGCTCGGCCTGATCGGCCTGATCTGCTATCGCAGGCTGACGCTGTCGGTGCCGCGGATCCTGCTGCTGCTCGCGCTGATCTGGATGGCGCTGAGCCATGTCCGCAACATCGAGGTATTCGCGTTCATCGCTCCGCTGGTGCTCGCCAAGCCGATCGCCGAGCAATGGGGAACGGCAGGCGCCACCGCCGCCCGCTTCGGAGAAACGCGCGCATTCCCCGTCGTCACGATCCTGGCTGTGATCGCGATGGTGATCGGCGCGTGGGTGACGACGGGGATGTTCGTCGCGCAGCATCAGTTCAAATTCCTGCCGATGTTCTCGCCCGTTGCCGCGGTCGATGTGCTGCAGCAGCACAAGGCGCAGCGCGTGTTCAGCACCGCGCCGTTTGGCGGCTACATGGTCAGCCGCGACATGAAGGTGTTCATCGACGGCCGCGCCGAGCTCTATGGCGAGCAATTCGTGCTCGACTATTACGATGCGCTCGACGCCCGCGACGTCGGCCGGCTGCTGGGCCTGCTCGACAAATACCGGATCGATGCCACGCTGCTGAGCTCGGACTCGCCCGCCGGCAACGCGCTGGATCACCTGAAGGGCTGGAAGCGGCTGTACAAGGACGACATCGCCGTGATCCATGTACGCTCGGACGAGACGAAGACCGGCGCGGCGGCGGCGGGTCAGAGCACGAACTAACCGACGCCGCACAAGTCCAAAATCGCATCGTCGTCCCGTCATCCTGAGGTGCGAGCCTTGCGGCGCAATTGCGCCGCCGGGCGAGCCTCGAAGGATGAATCGGCCACCAGTCGGGCCGTCGATCCTTCGAGACGCCGCTGCGCGGCTCCTCAGGATGACGGGTTTGATCCCCGGCGCTCACAGTTCAAGCGCGATCAGCCCCACCCTCAATTCCCTGTCTGAAGCTCGCCGAAGCGATCCCAGGTCTTGCCGTTGAAGCGCATCAGTTGCATCTGATCGACCGGCACGTGGTCGGCCGGCGAGGTGTTGACCTTGATGCCCGGCAGCAACATCGGCAATTCCAGGCCCTTGATCGCGAATGCCTGACGCAGGATGTTCTCGGTCGAGAGATCGTCGCCGCAGGCCTTCAGCACCGCCTCCAGCGCCATCGCGCTGTTGTAGGCGTTGACGTAGTTGGTGTCGTGCTGGTCGCCTTCCGGCACGTATCTGGTCATGAACTCGCGCCAGCCCTTCATGCCGGGATCGTCGCTCCATGCCGGGTCGTCCGGATCCTTCACATAGGCCGTGGAGATGATGCCGGTGCCGGCCTCGAGGCCGGCAGGCTGCATCACGGTCGAGATCCACACCGCTGTGTTGGACAGGAAAGTCATCGGCCGCCAGCCGATCTCAAAGGCCTTGCGGATCGACTGCGCCGCGAATTTCGGCGTCGCCGCGATCACGAAGACGTCGGCATTGGTGGCCTTCAGCTTGACGATCTGGGAGTCGATCGTCGGGTCCGTGATCTCATAGGTCGCAACCGTGACCAGAGACTCATACTTCTCGCCGAGCACGTCCTTGAGGCCGGCGAGATAGTCGCGGCCGTAGTCGTCGTTCTGCGAGATGACGGCGAACCTTGCATTCGGATTCTTCGCCAGCGCATAGCGCGCATAGAGCCGTGCCTCGTAGCGGAACGGCGCCTGCACGCCCATCGTCGCCTGCGGGAATTGCGTGACGTCGCCGAATTTCGAGGCGCCGGAGGCCAGGAACAGCTGCGGGATGTTCTTGCCCTGCAGGTACTTTGCGATCGCGGTGTTGTGCGCGGTGCCGATCGAGGAGAAGATCAGCGCGACCTCGTCGCTCTCGACGAGGCGGCGCGTTTGCTCCACCGTCTTCGGCGGCGCGTAGGAATCGTCCAGCGAGATGAAGTTGATCTTGCGGCCATTGATGCCGCCGCGCTCGTTCAGCATCCTGAAATAGCCGGCTTCGCCCTTGCCGAGTGCGCCGAACGCCGACACCGGCCCGCTATAGGGCATGGTCTGGCCGATCCTGATTTCGGTTGATGTGACGCCCCGCATCTCGTCGGCGAGAGAAGACGTGGGCAGCAGCAGGAACGAAATGGCGCCAAGCGCGCCGAATGCCTTGCGCATCGGCCTCCCCTTCCCTTTTTCTTGCCGCGCCTTCAGACATCGCGGCTGTGCCGTTTGACGGCTTGGCGGGAGGATGCCACGGCGTTGCAGCGGAGGCCACGGATATTCGAAAGGCGCGATTTCAGCGCTTGCCGCGGTCCCTGACCGGGATCACGAATTTCAGCCCCGACCAGACGTTATCGACCGCACAGACCTTGACGTCGACCAAGCCGTTCGCGAGCCCGGTTGCGCGGACCTCCTTCTCCGTAAGGTCGGTCGCGACACCCGAACTCTTCTTCGGCCACGATACCCAGATCATGCCGTCAGGGGCGATCGCATGACGGTAACGCCGCAGCCTGGCCGCAAGCCCCTCGGCCTTGGCGGCGAACAGGTGCACGGCATCGAGCGGTGCCCGTGCGGTCTTCGCTACCAGCACATCGGCGGGCAGCTCGCCGACAACGTCGCCATAGGGAACGGACAACCCGTCGACAAAAATACAAAAGCCCGGCTTGAGGCCGAGCTTTTGCACAACTGGTCTGCCGGAAGTGCCGGCCATCGCGGGCGAGGCTTACGCCTGCGGCTGCGGCTCCATGCCGGTGTCCGGATCGGGACGCGGGCGCGGCTTGCCGGCCGGCGGCACGGCGGATGCGCGCGGCGTCGACGGCTCCAGCACCGACTCGCGATTGGGCTTCTTGCCCTTCAAGAGGTCGATGATCTCGTCGCCGGTCAGCGTCTCGAACTCGAGCAGGCCCTTGGCGAGCGCCTCGAGATCCTCGCGCTTCTCGGTGAGGATCTTGGTCGCCTCGTTGTAGCCTTCCTCGACCAGACGCCTGATCTCGGAGTCGATTTTCTGGACGGTCGCCTCGGACGCATTCTGCGTGCGCGAGACCGACATGCCGAGGAACACCTCGTCCTGGTTCTCGCCGTAGGAGACGGTGCCGAGCTCTTCCGAGAGGCCCCAGCGCGTCACCATCATGCGGGCAAGGCGGGTCGCCTGCTCGATGTCGGAGGCGGCGCCCGAGGTCACCTTCTCGCGGCCGAAGATCAACTCTTCGGCGACGCGGCCACCCATCATGATGGCAAGGCGCGAAGTCATCTGCTCGAGCGACATCGACAGCTTGTCGCGCTCCGGCAGCTGCATCACCATGCCCAGCGCACGGCCGCGCGGAATGATGGTCGCCTTGTGGATCGGATCGGTCGCGACGACGTTGAGGCCAACGATGGCGTGGCCGCCCTCGTGATAGGCCGTCAGCAGCTTCTCTTCCTCGGTCATCACGAGCGACTTGCGCTCGGCGCCCATCATCACCTTGTCCTTGGCCTCTTCGAACTCGGCCTGCGTCACCATCCGCTTGTTGCGGCGGGCGGCGGTCAGCGCAGCCTCGTTGACGAGGTTCATCAGGTCGGCGCCCGAGAAGCCCGGGGTGCCGCGCGCGATGGTCTTGAGGTTGATATCCGGCGCCAGCGGCACCTTGCGGACGTGAACCTTGAGGATCTGCTCGCGGCCGACGACGTCCGGGTTCGGCACCACGACCTGGCGGTCGAAGCGACCGGGACGCAGCAGCGCGGGATCGAGCACGTCGGGACGGTTGGTCGCCGCGATCAGGATCACGCCCTCATTGGCCTCGAAGCCGTCCATCTCGACCAGCAACTGGTTCAGCGTCTGCTCGCGCTCGTCGTTGCCGCCGCCGAGGCCGGCGCCGCGATGACGGCCGACCGCGTCGATTTCGTCGATGAAGATGATGCAGGGCGCGTTCTTCTTGGCCTGCTCGAACATGTCGCGGACGCGGCTCGCGCCGACGCCGACGAACATCTCGACGAAGTCAGAACCGGAGATGGTGAAGAACGGCACGTTGGCTTCGCCCGCGACCGCGCGCGCGATCAGCGTCTTGCCGGTGCCGGGAGGGCCGACCAGCAACACGCCGCGCGGAATCCGTCCGCCGAGCCGCTGGAATTTGCCGGGGTCGCGGAGGAATTCGACGATCTCCTGCAGATCCTGCTTGGCCTCGTCGACACCAGCGACGTCCTCGAAGGTGACGCGGCCATGGGCCTCGGTCAGCATCTTGGCGCGCGACTTGCCAAAGCCCATCGCCTTGCCGGCGCCGCCCTGCATCTGCCGCGACAGGAAGATCCACACGCCGATCAGCGCGATGAACGGCAACCAGGAGACGAGCAGCGAGACGAACCACGGCACGTTATCGCCGGGCGCCTTCGCGGTGATCTGCACCTTGGCGTCAAAGAGGCGCTTCACGAGCGTCGGATCGCTCGGCGCGTAGGTCTGGAAGCTCGTGCCGTTGTTGAAGGTGCCGTGAATCTCCGGCCCCTGGATCACGACGTCGCGGACATGGCCCTGATCGACCTCAGTGAGAAGCTGCGAGAACGAGATGTCCGAGGACGACGAGCGCTGGCCAGGATTCTGGAAAAGCGTGAACAACGCCAGCAACAGCAGGACAATGATGACCCAGAGGGCGAAATTCCGCAGATTGGCGTTCATGGTCTTCCTTCGTGGTCGCGCGGATCGCGGCCTCTCTCTATCCTTGGGCAGGCTCTGTGGGAATCCCCAGGGAATCCATCCCGTCGATGGCATACAATTTAGGTGCCGCTGGGGTAGATGCCAAGGGAACCACGCACGACTATTTACCGCATCCTAGCGCGATTCCCGGTCAAAAAATGGCGCTGAATCCGGTGTTTTTCCGGGGTGGTTAAGCCTCTTTGCCCGATTATGACAGCGATTGAAACAATCGAACCCGGCTCAGCGGGAGCGCGCCCGGCGGGGCGGTGCCGGGCCGATCCTGATCCGGCCGGCAGCGATGCTGATGACCGCTCCGGCAAGGGTCTGTTTCAGCCTGGATTCGCGTTTTCCCAAAGTCCCATCCAAGGCCTCGTCCATCGCGGCGAGCAGGGTTTCGACCTTGCCGAGCTCGGCCGGGCCCTCATGTCCGACGCGGTCGATGGCGCGCTTGAGCAGACGGACGCGAATTTCCTCGGGCATTACTGCGAACAGTGCAGCATCGAAGCCCGTGCCAGAGTTATCCTCGCTCTTCAACGCAAGATAGTGCTCGGCGCCGTCGACCAGCACCTCCAGGGCGGCGTTGGCGCGCGCGATCCGCGCGGCAAGCCGCGCCAGGTTCCGCGCGTCGCCGCCCTCCGCCGCGAGCATCTGCATCAGCGCGCGCAGCCGCGGACGCATGAAGGTTCGATCGCGGTTGGTCGGATCGTCGGCAAAGCCGATGCGCGCCTTCTGCAGCGTCGCGATCAGCTGGGCCTTGGAGATGTCGAGCAGCGGCCGTGTCAGCAAGACGCCATCGCGCTCGGTCTCGCGCGCCATTGCCGAGAGGCCCGCAACGCCGCTGCCGCGCAGCATCCGCATCAACAGCGTCTCGGCCTGATCGTCACGGGTGTGCGCGGTCAAAATATGCGTGGCGCCATGCTTGCGTGCGGCCTGCGCGAGCAGTCGATAGCGGGCCGCGCGCGCGGCCGCCGGCACGCCGGTTCCAGGCTTTGGTCCAGTCCAACGCAACGTGTGATGCGGCAGCTCGAGACTTCGCGCCAGCCGCTTGACGTCGCGCGCCTCGCGAGCCGCTTCAGGACGCAGGCCGTGATCGACCGTGACCGCCACCAGCCGCGGTCCCTGCGCGAGCGCGCGGCGCCAGCGCGCGGCGAGCCACATCAGCGCGACTGAATCGGGACCGCCGGACACCGCAAGCAGGAGCGCCGGCGCGCCCGCAAGGCCTGCGAACAGGCGCTTGGCGTCCCTTGCCGGGATGGCGGATTGATCGTCGGGCATCGCAAAACCAGCTGCTGGCGGAGAGGCCGGAAGCGGCCTTCCCGCATCTGGTTTAGCACTTCACGCGCTTCTGCTCGCGATCAACCGCAGCCTTGACCCCGCCGGACGCGCGCGGGTACTTCCGCGTGATCTCGCCGAACGCGGCGCAGGCCGCTTCCTTCTCCTTCAGCGCCGCCAGCGACTGGCCGAGCCGCAGCAGGGCGTCGGGCGCCTTCGCGGACTTGTCGAACTTGGTGGTCACGCCGAGGAAGGTCTCCGCAGCATCGCGATATTGCTGGCGCTGGAAATAGCTTTCGCCGAGCCAGTATTGCGAGTCCGCCACCAGGGGATCGTTCGGATACTTCTGGCCGAAGTTCTTCATCGTCTCTTCGGCGAGCGCATAGTCCTTGCGCTGCATATAGCCGATGCCGAGGTCGAACTCGTCCTTCGACGTCGCCGACGGCGGCAGCGTGGTCAGGGCTGCGCTCGCGCCGGGCGCACGCTGCGGGCTGGTGTTGCCGAGATTGAGCGGCTCGCCTGCCCCACGGCCGCCGGGCGCACCAACCGCCGCCTCACCGGGCATCGGCATCCCGCCGCCGCCAAGTGCGCGCGGCGCCCCTGGGGCATTCGGGTTCTGGTTCGGATCGAAGGCATCGCCGCGGCCGCGGCGGCCGGAAGCCGCCGGCGCCGGCTCCTGCGCGATCGGCGCAGGCGCCGCGATCTGCTGCTGCTGGTCATAGCCGCCCTGCGGCGGCCTGCCATATCCTTGCTGCGGCTGGCCGTAGCCTTGCTGGGGCTGGGCGTAGCCCGGCTGCGCTTGCGGGTAGGCCTGCGGTTGCTGCGCCGGTGGCGCCGCCGCAACGGGTTGGCCCGCCGGAGCCTGTCCAGCTGGGCCGGGCGGTTGCCCGCCAAGCTGCCGCAGCCGCTCCTCGAGCTGGCGGTTACGGTATTGCAGTTCCTCGTTCTGGCCGGTCAGCTGCCGCAGCTGGTTCTCGAGCCGCTCGATCCGCATTTCAGCATCGGAATCGTCGGATTGGGCAAACACTGGCGCGGAAACGGCGAGCAACGCCGCGATCGCCGCGGCGGAGGAAAGAAAATGAATCCTGGATGACATTTTGCCCTGACGACGAGATCGACGTGAAAAGCGAGCGACATTGAAAGACGGAGTACGCCGGAATTGTGACTGGCACTTCAAATCCGGGACAGCGTCGCGGGATACCGGTTTAGTACGGACGCTGGAACAAGCAAGCGGCCAATTGCGCGCAGCTTCGTTCATCTTGATGACGGCGGGCCGGGCCTTCACGCGGCCAAAACAAAAACCGGCGCCCTGAAGGCGCCGGCTTGAAAACACTCATTCAGGTTCGCGTCAGGAGCTGGCGTTCAGCACGGTGACGGCGCGACGATTCTGCGACCAGCAGGAGATGTCGTTACAGACCGCGACCGGACGCTCCTTGCCGTAGGAAATGGTGCGCATGCGGCTCGGATCGATGCCGCGCGAGGCAAGGTAAGCGCGGACCGACTGGGCACGGCGGGCACCGAGCGCGATGTTGTATTCGCGGGTGCCGCGCTCGTCGGCATGACCTTCGATGGTGAAGGAGTAACGGTTATAGGTCTGCAGCCACTGCGCCTGCTTGTCGAGGGTCGCCGTCGCCTGCGGGCTGAGATCGGTCTGATCGCTCTCAAAGAACACGCGGTCGCCGACATTGACCACGAAATCCTGCTGGCTGCCCGGGGTCGCGGCGCCCCCAATCGCGCCATTGGCGTCCAACGGGTTCTTGTTGGCGCAGGCGCCCATCGACAGCGCCACCGCCAGAACCGCAACCAGCTTCATACCCTGGAGATAATTCATTCCCGGAGCCTCCACGCTCGCGCTCTTCGTACTACCCAATCGGTCTACAGGGCGATGGTTAAGCGAACGTTCCGTCAACCTTGACGAGACCTTGCTGAACCCCATCAAATGCCAGGCAATGGCGAAAAGCGCCCCCGATGGTTAATGGGTGGCAAATGTGGCGCGATGGTGAAGGGAAGGCAAGGTTCGCGGGAACCGGCCGCTTTTGCAGGACAATTTGGCCTGCGCGCAACAGTCGATCGACACTGACTCGATGAGAATGGCCGATTCCCTCAGGGATTCGGCACGATCGAAGCGCGCTCGAACGGCTGCACGAAGCCGTCGGGCTGCAACTGGCCTTCGCGGTCGAACAGCATGCGCCGCTCGAAGGCGCTGGAGCGCAGGAAGGGATAGCGGGCCAGCACGCGTTCCCGCACCGTCGGCAAATGCGACGCCATCAAGCCGACCGGCTTCACCAGCCCGGGATAGAGCCGCGGCTCCGACCAGGTCTCGTGCAGGAACACACGCCGGTAGAACGCCATGTGCTCGGGCCGGACCGGCGCCAGGCCGTAATCGGCGTTGAAGTGCACGCCCGCGGTCGAGCCGAGGCGCACGGTGACATAGGGCAGTTCCGGGACGTTCCGGGCCTTCTCGGGATCCGCGACGAAGCGCGTCGAGTCGATGAAGACCAGACCCTGATCAAGCTTCGGCAGCAGCACGTCGCCGAACACCTCGAGCGTCGGCGAGGTACGCCATTCCGGCGTCACCACGGTGATGCGGATCGAGCTGCAGAGTTCGCCTTGCAGATAGACACCGAACACCCAGGCATTCGGCGCATCATCGAACTGATCGACAACCCGCTCATCCGCCGAGGGCCGGATCGCGCCTTCGCGCAGATAGGCGCGATAGCGAAGCCGGTAGATCTCGTCTTTCTGTTCCGGGGTCTGAGCGAGGCGGTAATCGACTTGATCCAGAGGGTCCGCAAGCCTTCCTGTCGCGGGCTTGATGGCTTCGGCCGCG
This sequence comes from Bradyrhizobium sp. USDA 4510, assembly GCF_054059095.1. Lineage (NCBI taxonomy): Bacteria > Pseudomonadati > Pseudomonadota > Alphaproteobacteria > Hyphomicrobiales > Nitrobacteraceae > Bradyrhizobium > Bradyrhizobium sp. USDA 4510. The sequence goes on from NZ_JBSSBT010000001.1 coordinate 6,940,342, forward strand.
GACCTCATTTGGTACTCCCTGAACAACGCAACAACTTCAACGCGCGGCCAAAAGATTAACAGCTTCTTAATTTCCGTCAAAGCAATCGAGGCAATACAGTTAACCTCTCGCCGCAAGGGTACACTACGAATGGTGCAGCCGAAGGCTCTCACAACTATCGATTGAGGGTATTGCGCCGGGTCAAGCGATCGAGCGCGAGGGAACCACGTGCAGTTGCTCGTCGGTCCGCCGGCCGTGCGAGGCATTGAGCAGCTGGCGGATGCGGACGGAGGGAACCGGCCGGCTGAACAGGTATCCCTGTGCTTCGGTCACCGCGCCATCGGCGCTGATCAGTTCGAGCTGCTCATTGGTCTCGATGCCCTCGACCACGACCGACATGCCGAGATCCGCCGACAGTCGCGCCACCCCCCGCAGCAGGGTCAGCGGACGGTCGCTGTCGATGCCCTCGAGGAAGGAGCGGTCGATCTTGACCTTCTGCAGCGGAAAATTGTGCAGGTAGCTGAGCGACGAGTAGCCGGTGCCGAAATCGTCCAGCGAGATCCGCACGCCGAGCGAGCGCAGCTGGGACAGCAAGTCGTGGGTCAGCTCGGTGTTGTGCAGCAGCGAGGATTCGGTGATCTCGATCTCGAGCCGGTGCGCCGGCAGGCCGGAGACCTCGAGTGCGTAGCGAACCTCGCTCAGCACGTCGCGCTGGTGGAACTGCTGCGGCGAGAAGTTGACCGCGACGCTGACCGCCTCGGGCCACTTCATGCATTCCATGCAGGCCTTGCGCAGGATCCAGCGGCCGAGATCGACGATCAGGCCCATGTCCTCGGCAACGGGGATGATGTCGACGGGAGAGACCGTGCCGCGTGCCGGATGGTTCCAGCGCAGCAGCGCCTCGCAGGTGCTCACCTTGCCGGACTTCAGGTTGATCAGCGGCTGGTAGAACAGCTCGAATTCCTCGTTGGCGAGCGCCTTGCGCAGGTCGAGCTCGAGGATGCGGCGGGCCTCGACGGTTTGCGCCATCTCGTCGCGGAAGAAGCAGAAGGTGCCGCGGCCGTCGGCCTTGGCGCGGTAGAGCGCCATGTCGGCGTTCTTCAGCAGCGTGTCGGCGCCGACGCCGGGCGCGGTCATCGCGATGCCGACGCTGGCGCCGATCTCGACCAAATGGTTGTCGATCTTGTAGCGCTCGCTGAGGCGGTCGACGATGCGACGAGCCAGCGCCGCAGCGTCCTCGTGCGAGTGGATGTTCTGCTGGAACACCACGAACTCGTCGCCGCCGAACCGCGCCACGAAATCCTCCGGCCGCAGCATCTCGCGCAGCCGCTCGGCGACCGCGCAGAGCAGCTGGTCGCCGCAGGGATGACCGAGCGTATCGTTGACCTGCTTGAACTGGTCGAGGTCGACGAACAGCAATGCGGAGCGATGGTCGCCGTGCTGCATGGCGAGCAGCCGGCCGATTTCGTCGCGGAAATTGACGCGGTTGGGCAGCGCGGTCAGCTCGTCGTAGCGCGCGAGGTGGCTGATCCGGGCCTCGGCGTCCTTGCGCTCGGTGATGTCCTCGACCAGCACCACCGTGCCGCCGCCGGCCATCGGCTGGAAAGTCCAGTCGAGCGAGCGGTTCTTGGTTGGGTCGGGATCGCTGGTGACGATATCGCCGCGCTGCGAGCTCTCGATCTCGTAGAGGATCTGCTGTGCGGCCGCGGCCGAGATCGAGCCGGACAGGACACAGGCGTTGCAGATGTCGGTCGCGCTGGCGCCGCGCTGCACGAAATCGTCCGACAGCTGCATCATCTCGATGAAGCGGTGGTTCATCACCGCAACGCGGCCGTCGGCGCTGAACATGCACAGGCCGTGCGGCATGTTGTTCAGCGCGGTATCGAACTGGCCCGCCAGCGCGGCCTCGCGCTCCTTGGCGATCCAGGCGTTGACGTAGATGCGCTGCAGGCTGGAGGTCAGATGCCGGATGGCGCTGAAGAACACCAGGCTGAGCAGTGCAAGGGCGATGTGATAGGGGCCGCCGACATACATCAGCGCCAGGATCAGGGGACCGATCGACATCAACAGATGCAGGTGGAAGATCTGCGGCCGGCCGAAGGTCCGCCCTACCCCCGCCGAGGTGTAGGCGACCACCGTGGTCACGCACAGCATGTGCGCGGCGGCATCATTGGTCGTGAGCAGCACGGTGACGCCCCAGATGCCGAGCGAGATGCCGTAGGCGATGGTGCCGATCCGGTAACGCTTCTCCCAGGTCACGGACTCTTCGACGGTGAGCCGGGAATTGCGCTGCTGGTAGCGGTACATCTGCAGCGCGCGCGCCAGCCCCACCACGATGAACAGCGGCACGCATAGCCAGCACAACAGATTGCTCGTGACAGCCGCAATCACGGCGCCCGCAATGGCGGGACCGAAGGCGCCGAAAATCATGGGCGCTGGGTTCATGAACAGGGAATCGACCAGTGCCGCCGAAATCGTCGGCGACATCGACCGGTCCGGTTCACCCGTCTGACTTGCAAACTGCATTGTGAGAGCGCGCGTCCTTTTCAGCTCGCACTCTTACTGATCGCAGGTGAAGTCTTTCTGAGCGAACATCGTTAGCAAGTCCTTGCCGCGCCCAGGCGACGACCGGAATTCACTATAAAATTCAGTGCGCTAGGTGAGAAGTGTTGACCGCCGCCGAGGTTCCCGGAGCAGCTCTGCACCCGGCTCACGACAACAGCGGCGACCAGGCCGGGTCGGAGGCAAAGCCCGGGGTCGGTACCCGCAGCTCGTTGCGGCCGGAGACGTCGATGGTGAACAGCGACGGGCCGCTGTTGCCGCCGGGATCGCGGAAAAACATCACGACGCGCCCGTTCGGCGCAAAGGTCGGGCCTTCATTGTGGAAGCCCGAGGTCAGGATGCGCTCGCCCGAACCGTCGGGTTTCATGATGCCGATCGCGAACTGCCCGCCGCCCTGCTTGGTGAAGGCGATGTAGTCGCCGCGCGGCGACCAAACCGGCGTCGAATAGGTGCCGTCGCCGAACGAGATGCGCTGTGCACCGCCGCCGGTTGCCGGCATCACGTAGATCTGCGGCTTGCCACCGCGATCCGACTCGAAGCACAGCCGCGTGCCGTCGGGCGCGTAGGACGGCGAGGTGTCGATCGCCGGCGTGTCGGTCAGCCGCGTCATCGACTTCGAGCGGAGATCCATCACGAACAGGTTGGAGTTGCCGCCCTGCTGCAGGCTCATGATGACGCGCTGGCCGTCGGGCGAGAAGCGCGGCGAGAACGACATGCCCGGGAAGTTGCCGACGATCTCGCGCTGGCCGGTCTCGATGTTGAGCAGATAGACGCGCGGGTCGCCCTGCCCGAATTCCATGTAGGTGATTTCCTGGGTCGACGGCGAGAAGCGCGGCGTCAGCACGAGATCCGAGCCGCGGGTCAGGTAGCGCACATTGGCGCCGTCCTGGTCCATCAGCGCGAGCCGCTTGACGCGGCGATCCGCCGAGCCGCTCTCGTCGACGAACACGACGCGGGTATCGAAATAACCCTTCTCGCCGGTCAGCCGCTCGTAGATCTGGTCGGAGATGATGTGGGCGATGCGCCGCCAGTATTCGGCCGAGGTGTCGTACTGCTGGCCGGCGAGCTGCTGGCCGGTGTTGACGTCCCAGAGCCGGAACTCCGCCTTGACGCGCCCGTTGCCCTGGCGCGTCATGCGGCCGGTCACCAGCGCCTGCGCGTTGATGCTCTTCCAGTTGTTGAAGTTCGGCGCCGCGTCGATGTTGATCTGCTTCTCGAGATAGGCCGCCTGATCGATCGGCGCAAACAGGCCGCTGCGCTTCAGATTGTTGGTGATCACCTGCGTCACGCCGACACCGACCTCGGTGTCCCCGGGCGTACCGGCGGCGAAGTTCGGGATCGCGATCGGCAGCGGCGCGAAGTCGCCTTCCGGAATGACGACGCGCTTCTGTGCAAAGGCGCTGCGGCTTCCGGCCAGCACGCCAAGGGCAGCCATTCCGGAGATCATCTGTCGGCGGTCGAGGCGAAACGTCATTGTACGCAAATCATTCTGGTCGGTCATTGTCCGTAGACTTTGTTTGCTATTGGCCAAGCGACGCCGTCGCCCTCAGGTCTTTCGCTCTGTGAACACCGGCGCAAAATACTTCCATTCGTCGAAGAAGGCCGCCGGCAGATTGTACGGCTGGCATTCGATGATCGCCCGCAGCGCGCTCTCCTGATAGACGCGCAGATAGGGCGTCGCCGGCGTGCCTTCCGGCACCGGCATGCCCTCGAGCGAGCCGTCACGCTTCAGCTTGATCGAGAACACCGCCTCGGTCTGCTGCGCCTCGATGCCACCATAGGGCTTCTTCCAGCAGCGCTCGACCTGCTGCTTGAACATCGCGCCCCAGGTCGCGGAGTTGTCGGCAGCCTTGCCCTTCGCGGTGCCGAGCGCCGCATTGGCATTGAGCGTATCGCCGGTCGCCGCGGCCCGCGTCGGGTCACGCTTGTCGAGGAGGGCTGCGATCTTGCTCTGGTCGAACACGCGATCCTTCGGCTTCTGCTCCGGCGGCGGCTTGGCGGCCTGTGCGACCGGCTTCGGCGGCGGCTTCTTCTCTTCCTTCTTGATCGCTTCCGCGATCGGGTCGGGCTTCACCGGATCGGGTTTCTTCTCGACCGGCTTCGGCTCTTCCTTCGGCTTGTTCTCGACCTTCTTCGGCGGATCCGGCTTCTTGTCTTCCGGCTTCTCCACCTTCGGCGCCGGCTGCGGCGCGGTGTCGGTCACGACAGGGGGCTTTTTCTCCTCGACCTTGCCGACGGTGTCGTCGACCGGCTTGGCTTCAGCGACCTTGTCGACCAGCGGCTTGGGATTTTCCTTCTTGCCGTCCTTCTGACCGGCCATGACATGCGAGAGCTGGTCGGGCGAGATCACGTCGACGGCAACCGATTCCTCTTCGGGCATCACGTACGCCTTGGTCGACCACGACACGAGGCCCCACCCGATCACGAGGACGTGCAGGACAATCGATGCCGCCAGAGTCTTGTCGACCTTGACCTTCAAATCAGGCTTCCCCGTGCCTTGGCATGGTGGTTATCCGCCTTCCGGGATGATGACGATATTCGCCTTGAATCCCGCGGCCCGGACCTCCCCGAGCAGTTTCATCATATCCGTGTAACAGACGTCCTTGTCGCCACGCAGATAGACCACTTTTTCGGCATCCGACCGGGCGTCACCGATCGCCTTGATCTTGGCCGGAAAATCGGCGGCCGTGACCGGCGCGTCACCCAGATAGAGCTCGACATTCGAGTTGCAGCCGCCGCCGGTGCGCTTGACCGACAATGTCAGCGGCGGCTGGTTCGACGAGATCGACTTGCCGCCGCTCGCCACCGGCAGGTCGATGTCGATGTTCGACGTCATCAGCGGCGCCGCGACCATGAAGATGATCAGCAGCACCAGCATCACGTCGACCATCGGCGTGACGTTGATCTCGGCCATGACCGGCTTGCGGCCGCCGCGGCGGCGTCTGCCACCGCCGGACCCTGCCATGCTCATCGCCATGATCGCACACCCGCAAAAGTGACCATCATCTAACTCAACCCCGCTCGTCGATCTGACGGGACAGGATGGCGGAGAACTCGTCGGCGAAGCCCTCCAGGCGCGCGGCCTGCCGGTTCACCTCCGAAGTGAACTTATTGTAGAAAATAGTCGCCGGAATTGCGGCAATCAGGCCGATTGCAGTGGCAAACAGCGCTTCCGCGATACCGGGCGCCACCACCGCCAAAGAGGTGTTTTTGGAGGCCGCGATCGACTGGAAGCTCGACATGATGCCCCAGACGGTGCCGAACAGGCCGACAAAGGGGCCTGCCGAGCCCACGGTGGCGAGCACCAGCAGCCGGCGTTCCAGCCGCTCCACCTCCCGGGCGATCGAGACGTTCATGACCTTCTCGATCCGCGCCTGCAGGCCGGCAAAGGACCGCGACTGGCTCTCGAAGGAGCGCTTCCACTCCCGCATCGCCGCGACGAAACAGGCCGCCATCGACTGGGTCGGCTTGGCCGAGAGGGCCCGGTAGAGTTCCTCGATCGACTGGCCGGACCAGAACGCCTGCTCGAACTTGTCCATGGCCCGCTTGGTGCGGGCGTAGAGCAGGATCTTGTCGATTGCGATCGCCCAGACCCACACCGAGCAGGACAGAAGTCCCAACATCACGCATTTGACGACCCAATGGGCCTGCCAGAACAGCGCGATCAGCGACACGTCGCTCGATGCCAGTGGCAGAGTTGACTGAGCCACGTCGGCGGGATTCATCGGCAATATCCTCTCAACGCAAGTGTCCCAATTCGGCGGGCCGCCAATCGGCACCCCTTCCACGGCCGCGCGCCCGGCGCGGCAAAACTGCGCGAGAGCCTCTTACATCTGTCGCATGGGGGGCCCGTCCAAAGCCGCGCCCTGCTTCCCCTGCCAACATGTCAAAACGAGGGCTTTTCACGCGTCATTCCGACCCTAACCAAACGCTAATCATGGTTAAGGCGAGGTTACCAAAGGGAAATTTGGAGGCGGGAAATGCCGCCGGCCGGGGAGGTTGGCGGGTTCCACAGATGAACAGTTTCCGCGGGATGGAAGGTGACGAGACCCCTGCCCACGTCGTCCCGGCCTAGTGCGCAATTGCGCACGGGGGCCGGGATCCAAACCACCGCACTCAGTGATGAACGGGATCGCGGCCCCAGCGCGCGCAACATTTGAGACTTGGGGTAATGGATCCCGGCCTTCGCCGGGACGACGGGAAGGATGGTTCTCGATTCAAGTTGCCACACCACGCGGTGTCATCACCCGCATGCGGGTGATCCAGTATTCCAGAGATGGCGGTGCCGAGTGCATCTCACGTCAAATGCCTGATGATCGCGAGCCCGGCGAACAGGCCGGCGATCGAGAGAGCGACCGAGCCCGCGACATACAACACCGCAAGGCCGAGCTCGCCGCGCTCGTAGAGCAGCGCGGTGTCGAGCGAGAAGGCGGAGAAGGTGGTGTAGCCGCCGAGGATGCCGGTCATCAAAAATAGCCGCCAGGGCTGCGAGGCGTCGCCCTTGAAGGCGAGATAGCCGGCGATCAGGCCCATCACGGTCGAGCCCGTGATGTTGATGATGAAGGTGCCGTAGGGAAACGCGGTGCCGATGCAGCGCGCGCAGGTGACGTTGATCAAATGCCGCAACGTCGCGCCGAGACCGCCGCCGAAGAAGACGAGGAGATAGCTTGCCGCGTTACCCACCAATGCCCCCGCTGGTGTGTCGAGTGAGGGCGCATCTTGCCGCACACTCAAATCACCCACCCCTGAAAGGGGAGGGTCGACGCGAATGAAATGAGCGGCGGGGCGGGGTCACAGTCTCTCCATTGAGAGACTGCTCGTGCTGAGAGATGACCCTCCCCGTTTCGCATTTCGCTTCGCTGCATGCGAAACGACCCTCCCCTTCAGGGGAGGGTGAAGAAATATGCGACGGTCGAAGCCGCGCTTAGCCGGCCTTGCCGAACAGCTCGTCGACATAGTCCCAGTTGACGAGGTTTTCGACGAACGCCTTCAGATAGTCCGGACGGCGGTTGCGGTAGTCGATGTAGTAGGAGTGCTCCCAGACGTCGACGCCGAGGATCGGCACCGCGCCGTGGACCAGCGGGTTCTCGCCGTTCGGAGTCTTGGCGACCTCGAGCTTGCCGCCCTTGACCTGCAGCCAGGCCCAGCCGGAGCCGAACTGACCGGCGCCGGCAGCAGCGAAGTCGGCCTTGAACTTGTCGAAGCCGCCGAGGTCCTCGTTGATTTTCTTCTCGAGCCGGCCGGGCAGCTTGCTGCCGCCGCCATTCGGCTTCATCCACTTCCAGAAATGGATGTGGTTGTAGTGCTGACCGGCATTGTTGAAGACGGCCGCGTTCTTGCCGAACGAACCCTTCACGATCTCCTCGAGGGACTTGCCTTCGAATTCGGTCCCCTTGATCGCGTTGTTGCCGTTGGTGACGTAGGCTTGGTGATGCTTGTCGTGGTGAAACTCCAGCGTTTCCTTGGACATGTAGGGAGCAAGGGCGTCGTGGGCGTAGGGCAGATCGGGTAGCGTGAAGGTCATGGGGTAATGTCCAACAGAGGGTGGGAGACTACACTTAACGGGCCCCCCTTATAGAAGGTTCCATGGCGGAGAAACACCGCATTTTCGGATCGCCCATGACAGATCGGCACAGCCCGAACCAAGACCAAGGACCCAGACGATGAGCATCGAAATCGACATTCTCAACGGAGATGCGTCGTGGAAGCGCGCCGAGCCGCTGCTCCAGGCGGTCTGGAGCCCGGATGCCGCCGAGAAGCCGGTCTGGGCGGACATCAAATGGGCCCACGCGGATTTGCGCGTACTGCTCGATGCGCCCGACGACAGCGGGCTGGCCTGCCATGTCGGTATCTATTTCCGGACCATCACCTGGAATGGCCACAAGGTGCATGTCGGCGGCATCGGCGGAGTCTCGACCCGCGCGGACTGCCGGCGGCGCGGCTATGCGTCACTCGCGTTGGATGCTGCCGTGCACACCATTCGTGCCAACGACGCGGTGAAATTTGCAATCTTATTCTGCGAGCCGCACAATTTCGCGTTCTACCAGGCGCGCGGCTGGCATCCCTTCAGCGGCGAAGTTTATTGCGAGCAGCCTTCCGGGCAGATCCGCTTCGAGGCGATGGCGCCGTTCGTCAACGACATCGTCCGCGCGCCGCGCCAGGGCAAGATCGACCTATGCGGCCTGCCGTGGTGACCCCTGCATCGGCGGCGGTGGCGATCAACGGTGCAACCTCGTAACATGTCGATCATCATTTATTGATTGCGAGCCCGGTTCACTGGCGTTGGATTGCAGTGCGCCCCTCTCCCGCTTGCGAAGTGAGCCGTGACGCATGACCATTGATGCCTCGATCGACGACGTGCAGCCGGCCACGGCCGCGCCCGCCACGCCGGTCAATGACCTGCTGACCGCGCCGATCCTGCCGACGCTGCTTCGCCTCGCGATCCCGAACACCATCGCCATGTTCGGCTCGACGCTGGTCGCGGTGGCCGAGACCTCTTACATCGGCCGGCTCGGCACCGAGCCGCTGGCCGGCATTGCGCTGGTGTTTCCGTTCGCGATGCTGACGCAGATGATGTCGGCCGGCGCGATGGGCGGCGGCGTCTCGTCGGCGATCAGCCGCGCGCTCGGCGCCGGCGATCGCGACCGCGCCGCCGATCTGGCGCTGCATGCGGCGATCATCGGCGGATGCGCCGGACTGTTCTTCACCGTGATGATGCTGGGCTTCGGCCGCAAATTCTATGCGCTGCTCGGCGGACATGGCGGCGTGCTCGAGCAGTCGATGCATTACTCGCAGGTGCTGTTCTCCGGCGCGATCTCGATCTGGCTGGTCAACACGCTCGCCTCCGTGGTGCGCGGCACCGGCGATATGCGAATTCCCTCGATGACGCTGATCACGGTCTCGATGATCCAGATCGCGGTCGGCGGCGTGCTGGGTCTCGGGTTGTTCGGCATGCCCGGTCTCGGCATGCGCGGCGTCGCCGCCGGACAGCTCACGGCCTTCACGTGTGGTGCGATCTTCCTCGCCTGGTATCTCGCCTCTGGCCGCAGCCGGTTGAAACTCGACTTCGCCGCCTTCAGCTTCCAGCGCGCGATGTTCCTCGACATTCTCAAGGTCGGCGCGATCTCCTGCCTGTCGCCGCTGCAGAGCGTGCTGACCATCCTGATCTTCACCAAGATCCTGGCCAGCTTCGGCACCGAGACGCTGGCCGGTTACGGCATGGGCTCGCGGTTGGAGTTTTTGCTGATCCCGATCGCGTTCGCGGTCGGCGTCGCCTCGGTGCCGATAGTCGGCATGGCGATCGGCGCGGGACTCGTGACGCGCGCCCGCAAGGTGGCGTGGACCGCCGGCACCGTCGCCGGACTTGTCGTTGGCTTCGTCGGACTTGTGGTCGCGCTCAAGCCGACGCTGTGGATTGCGCTGTTCACCACCGATCCCGGCGTGACCGCCGCGGCTTCGTCCTATTTCGCGCTGGCCGGCCCGGGCTTCGGCTTCTTCGGCGTCGGCGTCTGTCTCTATTTCTCCTCGCAGGGCGCGGCCAAGGTCGGCGGACCGGTGCTGGCCGGCACCATCCGCCTGCTGCTGGTCGGCATCGGCGGCTGGTGGCTCGCTACCGTGAGCGCCCCGGCGTGGACGCTGTTTGCGCTGGTCGGCGGTGCAATGGTGGCGTTCGGCCTCGCCACCATCATTTCGATCCGGCTGACCCGCTGGGGATAAATACGACGCAGCGCCCTCGCACCGGAGCGTTGCCTAAGCATGACTGCTCCGGAAACAGGCACCAAATTTTTTGGGAGCGCGCTCACCTGATCGCGCGAATATGACATTGCAGAAATTCTTCGACTTGTTATGCAGGCCGACCTCTAAAGCGCGATGAGATTGGGTCGAATCGTCATCGCGCTTTAGCTCTTTGTTTGATCATGATCTTTTCGGAAAACCGCTTCGCACTTTTCCGGATCATGCTCTGGGGGAATGAGCCATGGCCTGCAGATTCGAATTCATGATCGCAATCATTGCGACGGTGCTTGCCGTGCCCGTCGCGCATGCGCAAGGCGCGCCTGAGCCGGTCGGCGTCTGGCAGACCCAGGCCGGCGATGCCCGCGTCAAGATCAGCAAATGCGGCGGCGGCATCTGCGGCGTGGTGGTGAGCCTGCGCGACCCGATCGATCCGATGACCGGCAAGCCCCAGGTCGACAACAAGAATCCGAATCCGTCGCTGTCCAGCCGGCCGATCATCGGGCTGCCGCTGTTTTCCGGCATGCATCCGGTCGCCGCGGGCAAATGGTCGGGCCAGATCTACAACGCCGACGACGGCGGCACCTATGCGAGCAGCATCTCGGTGACCGGCGAGAGCACGCTGCGCGTCGAAGGCTGCGTCGGCGCGCTGTGCGGCGGCGAGACCTGGACGCGGGTGGGACGGTAATTCTGAGCCGAGCGGTAACCGCGACGGGACCGTGCTCCCTCGCCCCGCTCTTGCGGGGAGAGGGTTGGGGTGAGGGGCTCTATCCGCGTAGCCATATCTGAATTGTAGTCAGCTCACCGTCGATCTCGCGAGTCGGATGAATATCTCTTGCGGCCACGCATTGCCTGCCCTCACCCGAAAGCCACGCGAGGCGTGGCGTCCGACCTCTCCCCGCAAACGAGCGGGGAGAGGTGAGAAAAATTGCTACACCGCGCGCGCCTTCAGCACCGTCGCGGCCGAGGCGTAGCCGCCGCGGGCGCCGTCGATGAAGTGGACGTGGTCGGCGCGCATCACCGACGGGGTGAAGCAGGTCATCATCGCGGCATCCTGCTCGTGCAGGCCATAACGCACGATGCCCTGCGCCGCGGCGGCGGCGAGGCGCTGCTCGATGTCGGAAGCGAGCTCCGGCGTGCAATCCAGGATCATGCGCAGGCCGTCGTCGAACTTGCGAAAGTCTGAATTCTCGACGACCTGCTGCAGATAACGTTTCGGCGCGAACTTGCCGACCGGGATGTTGAACCGCATCAGCGTATAGGCCCACAGCGTGAATGTGAGCACCACGGCGCGACGCAGCGCGAGCGGGCCGCGGCGCCGTGCGCGCGCCTCGTACTCCATTCCCTGCGGCGGCCAGTGCAGCGGCGGACCGCTGGCGGGCACCGGCCGTCCGGCATCGGGACTTTTCTCGACGCGGACGACGATATCCTCGATCACCTTGCGGAAGGACGCGGGATCGGCGTTCTTCGCCGGCAGCACCAGCACCGACAGAATGACGCCGCGCGCGGACGGCATCACCTCGAAGCGGCAGGACAGGCCGGACAAATCGGGTTGCGTGCCCTGAGGCGCCGGATCGACCGCGAACTCGGCGCGCTTCATCGCGGCATCGGCGTAAGCAAGACCGCCGCCTGAGAACATCGCATAGGACAGATTGGCCGACGGCCCGAAGCGCGCGACGCGGACATCGGCGCCCGCGGCGCGGATCGCCGCAATCGGCACCAGCGCCACCCGCAGCACCAGATCGAGGTCGTCGTGCACCCAGCGCGCGGTCGCGGCCAGGGCTTCGCGCGCCTTGTCGAGATCGGCGGGCGCGACCGCAAAACTCGCACCGTCGCCGCCGAACACGAAGGGGAATTCGCGGCCCTCCAGCGCATTGGTGACGGCGGCGACCACCGCGGCGCCGGCCATGTTGACCGCCTTGTAGCGCTGCGCCGCGATCGCCTTGGTCGATTCCACGATATCGGCGACGCCGACCGTCCAGTCATCCGGCAACGGCGCATACAGCGCGGGGTCCATCAGCCGCGCGAAGCCGCGAAACACCGGAATGCCGCCGTAGAAGATATCGCTGCCGCCAGCCATCGCAACGCCGCGCCGTTTCCGCCCTGATGCGGGATTCTCTAGCAGATACGGCGCGGGTTGGGACCGGTTTTAGAAGCGTAGATGGGGTAACGGGCCGGCCGCCCGCTCGCTACGGCGCAATTTGGAAGCGCGCTCGCGAGCGGCCTGTTGGTTGGAAGGCGGTCGTCCCTCAAACTGATGGTGTTCAACGGAGTCGGGCAAGCCCGCTCCAAGCATCATTAAGGGACGACCATGTACCACTATGCAGGAATTGACGTGTCTTTGGAATGCTCGAGCGTTTGCCTTGTCGATGGGACAGGCAAGATTTTGCGCGAGACGAAGGTTGCGAGCGAGCCGGCGGCGCTGATCGCCTGGTTCCGGTCGCTGGGTCTGGTACTGGAACGGATCGGGCTGGAGGCAGGCCCCTTGTCGCAATGGCTGTATGCGGGTCTGCGAGACGCAGGGCTTGCGGTCGAGCTGCTGGAAACGCGGCACGTTCGCGAAGCCTTCAAGTCGATGCCGGTGAAGACGGACCGCAACGATGCCCGCCGGATCGCGCAGTTGATGCGGCTCGGCTGGTTCCGGCCGGTGCACTGCAAGTCGGTCGCGGCGCAGGAGACCCGCGCCATCCTGACGGCGCGCAAGCTGCTGCAATCCAAGCTTCGCGATGTCGAGAACAGCCTGCGCGGCATACTTCGCGGTTTTGGCCTGAAGGTCGGTGCGACCACCGAGCGCACGTTCGCCGGACGCATCCGCGAGCTCGTGACCGGCCATCCCGGACTGGAGTTGGTCGCGGCGGCGCTGCTCCAAGCCCATGCGGTGCTGCTGCGGGAGTTCAAGAGCCTGGACAAGCACACCCAGAAGCTCGCCAGGACGCATCCATCCGCCAAGCTCCTGATGACAACGCCGTCCGTTGGTCCGATCGTGGCGCTCACCTATGCCGCGGCGATCGACGACCCGAAGCGCTTCCGCTCCTCGAAGGCCACGGGAGCCCACTTTGGGCTCACCCCGAAGAAGTACCAGTCCGGTGAGACCGACTACACCGGCCGCATCAGCAAGATCGGGGATGCCTCCGTGCGCGAGGCACTCTACCAGGCAGCTCACGTCATGCTGACCAAGCCGGTCAAGAATTGCTCGGCATTGAAGAGCTGGGCGATGCGGATCGCCCGGCGCGCAGGCATGCGCAAGGCCAAGGTAGCGCTGGCTCGCAAGCTCGCCGTGATCCTGCATCGCATGCTCGCCGACACCAAACCGTTCAACCCGATGACCAAGGCCATCTAGCCAGGAGCAGCAATCGGTTCCGGGCGGGCCACGACACCAGGCTCTCCCCGAGCGAAGTCCCTCCGCTGGGACGATGGATCCGGTCAGGCCGCCATCCGGGAAGTGGCTCACGACCACGCAATCCGTAGATTGGCCGGCCGGCTCCTCAATGCACCCCATCAGGCGACGGCCTTCGCGCCGATCCCGTACAGAAGCAAGTGCCCGGCGAGTGGATGACGCGAAAAGGGATTGACTAACCAAGGCCCGTTACAGAAGCCCGGATGGAGCGAAGCGAAATCCGGGGACCTCTCAAGCGGCGGGAGACCCCGGATTGCGCTTCGCTCCATCCGGGCTACGGTGACTGTCTCACGCCGCCTCGCCTGTCCTGCTCCACGGCGGAAACGGATCGCGCAGCCCGGCCCAGGCTTGCGGGTCCATGCCCGGTCTGCCGGTGACGAGGCAGGCATCGAGCCTGCGGCGGATGTAGTCCTCGTTCATGCCGGAGCCGATGAAGACCAGCTCCTGCCGGCGATCGCCGTAGAGATCGTTCCAGCTCCGCTGCATCATCAGCCGCCAGTCCGGATCATCCGGCCAGCGCACGCGCGGGATCGCGGCCCACCACGAACCGAGCCCTTCGGTGCGGACGATGGCGCCGGCCTGGCTCAGCTCGCCGCACCAATCCGGGCGCGTCGCGATCCAGAAATGGCCCTTGGCGCGGATCACGCCTTGCCAGCTCTCGCGCAGGAAGCCGTGGAAGCGCACCGGGTCGAACGGGCGCCGCGCGCGGTAGACGAAGCTTTTGATGCCGTACGCCTCGGTCTCCGGCACGTGCCCGGCGAAGCCATAGAGTTCCTTGTGCCAGAGCGGATGCTGCTGCGCGCGCTCATAGGCAAAGCGGCCGGTGTCGAGCACGCGGTCGAACGGGACTTGCGCAAAATTCGCTTCGACGAGGTCGGCCTCGGGATTGAGCGCACGCACGATGGTACGGGCGGCCTCGCGCTGCGCAGGCGTCGCGGCATCGATCTTGTTCAGCACCACGACATCGGCGAACTCGATCTGCTCGACCAGCAGATCGACCAGCGTGCGCTTGTCGCCGTCGAGCGCTTCGCCGCGCTGGCTGAGGAAATCGGTCGAGGCGTAGTCCTTCAGGAGATTGGCGGCGTCGACCACCGTGACCATGGTGTCGAGCCGCGCGATGTCGGAGAGGCTCTGGCCATCTTCATCGCGAAACTCGAAGGTCGCGGCGACCGGCAGCGGCTCGGAAATGCCGGTCGATTCGATCAGGAGATAATCGAAGCGGCCGCTCTCGGCGAGCGTGCGTACCTCCTTCAGCAGATCGTCGCGCAGGGTGCAGCAGATGCAGCCATTGCTCATCTCGACCAGTTTTTCGTCAGTCCGGGACAGGTTCGCACCGCCATCGCGAACCAGGTCGGCGTCGATGTTCACCTCGCTCATGTCGTTCACAATCACCGCAACCTTCAGACCGCTGCGGTTGTTCAGGACGTGGTTCAGCAAAGTGGTCTTTCCAGCCCCGAGGAAGCCGGACAAGACGGTGACGGGGAGTTTTTGCATCGAGATCAAACAGTTGCTGGAGGGATCGGCGGCGGCGGGACATGGGGCATTCGCTTGATGTTATGTTATAACATAACATCAATGAGGCACGGCCTGTCAAGCGCCTGGGCGGCGCAGTCAGCCTGCCAGTTTTAGGAATGCGTAGCCCGGATGGAGCGCAGCGAAATCCGGGGCCGCGCTATCCACGGATGGACCTGTCCCGGATTGCGCTTCGCTCCATCCGGGCTACGGGCTCAGGATGACGGGTTCAGAGTTCGCGCTCTACTTCCCCAATCCGCGCAGCACGAGCTGGTTCATGCGCCCAGCGAACGCGGCGGGGTCGTCGGGCATCTCGCCGTCGAGGATCTGCGCCTGCTCGAACAGCAGCAGCGACAGGTCCTTCGCCTGCGCGGTATCGGTCGCGAGCGCCGCGACCAGCGGGTGGCGCAAATTGATCTCGAGCACCGGCTTTGTGATCGCGCCGCGGTTCTGCTGGGCGAGCAGCCGCTCCAGCGCGCGGTCGCGCGCATCGCCGCCGGCAACGAGGCACGACGCGCTCGCGGTCAGCCGCTGCGAAGCCCGGACGTCGGAGACGCGCTCGCCGAGCGCGTCCTTGATCACGGCGATCGTGGTCGCCGCGTCGGCCGCGGGTTCGTCCTTCTTGTCGTCCTTGTCGTCGGCAAGCGGGATCAGGCCGAAATCGACATCGCCCTGGCTCAGCGACTTCAGCGGCTTGCCGCCGAAATCGAGCGGCGCCGAGGTCCAGAACGCATCGACCGGATCGGTCAGGAGCAGCACCTCGATGCCGCGGGCGCGCGCCGATTCCAGCTTCGGGTTCGACTTCAGCCGCTCGACGCTGTCGCCGACCAGATAATAGATCTCGGTCTGGTTCGGCTTGAAGTCGTCGACAACCTGCTTCAGCGAGCGGTTCTCGCCCGACGTCGTGGTGAAGCGCGCCAGTGCCAGCAGCTTGTCGCGGCGCTCGAAATCCTCCCACAGGCCTTCCTTGATCACCGGGCCGAACGCGTTCCAGATCTTTGCGAAGGTCTCCGGCTCCTTCTCGCCGAGCGTCTCCAACTCGCCGATCACGCGGCCGGTGACGGCCTTGCGGATCTGCGCGAGCTGCGGATTGTTCTGCAGCATCTCGCGCGAGATGTTGAGCGGCAGATCCTCACTGTCGATCACGCCGCGGATGAAGCGCAAGTAAGCCGGCAGCAGCTCGGCATCGTCGGCGATGAAGACGCGGCGGACGTAGAGCTTGACCTTACCCTTGCGCTCGACCTGGAACAGGTCGAACGGCTTTTGCGACGGCGCGAACAGCAGCACGGCGTAGGACTGCCGGCCCTCGGCACGGTAATGCAGCGTCATCGCCGGCTCGTCGAACGCGCCGGCGATCTGCTTGTAGGCCTGGGCGTAATCCTCCGGCTTGAGCTCGGATTTCGAGCGCTGCCACAGCGCGCTCGCCGAGTTGATCTGGCGCGGCTCGCCCTCTTCCGGCACCAGCAGGATCGGAAACTGGATGTTGTCGGAATATTCGCGGACGATGCGCTCGATCTCGTAGGCCTCGAGATACTTGGCGGCGTCCTTCTTCAGATGCAGCACGATCTCGGTGCCGCGCGCGACACGCTGGGCGGCCTCTTCGCCCGCCGGTGCGATCTCGAAGCCGCTGCCGCCTTCCGACGTCCACACCCACACCTCGTCCGAGCCGGCGCGGCGGCTGGTGACGACGATCTTTTCGGCGACCATGAAGGCGGCATAGAAGCCGACGCCGAACTGGCCGATAAGGTTGGCGCCGTCCTTGGCCTCGGTGAGCTTCGACAGGAACGATCTGGTGCCGGAGCGCGCGATGGTGCCGAGATTGTCGATCAGCTCCTGGCGCTCCATGCCGATGCCGGTATCAACCACGGCAAGCGTGTTGGCCGCCTTGTTCGGGACGATCCTGATCTCCGGCGGCGTGCCGTCCGTGATCAGGGACGGATTGGCGATCGCCTCGTAGCGCAGCTTGTCGCAGGCATCCGACGCGTTCGAGATCAACTCGCGCAGGAAGATATCGGTCTCGGAATAGACCGAATGCACCATCAGGTGCAGCAATTCGGCAACCTCGGCCTGGAACGGCTGGGATTCGGCAGCGGCAGTTGTGGTCATGCGGAAACTCGGACAATCGGTAAGGGGCGGGAAAGCCCTGATATAGCGCGATCGCGCCGCGTGGCAAGGTTGCCAAAAGCGGCCGGAACCGTCAGTCCGAGATCGCCGCAATATAGCGCTGCACCGAGCGGTCGAACGCCGCCCTGGCGTCGGAGGCGATGTTCTTGCCCCACCAGGCGCCGTAGATCCGATCATAGGCCAGCGGCTCGACCACCCGCGCGACGCGGCGGACCGCCGATGCATTGAGCGGGATATAGTTCGGGTAGGAATACATGAAGCTGACCGAGCGGCGGTCCATCGCCACCATCGCGATATCCCCGGTCAGAAGCGCGCCGCGCCCGTCGGCGCCCTTGCGCCAATGCAGCATGGTGGCGCCGGCGAAATGCCCGCCGCCGCGCACCAGCAGGATGTCGTCGGAGATGCGATGGCTGTCGCCCTGCCACGGCACGATCGACGGATAAGGCCGCGTCACCCATTGTGCATCGTCGCCGTGCAGATAGACCGGGGCATTGTCGAACGCCGCGCTCCAGTCGGCGACCGCGCCATAATAATGCGGATGCGAGATCGCAATCGCCTTCAGCCCGCCAAGCGATCTGACATGGGCGATCGCCTCGGCGGTTGCCAGCGGCACGCAGTCCCACATCACGCAGCCGCCGCGGTCCGGCACCAGCAGCGCGCGCTGCCCGATCGCAAAGGACGGCTCGAGCGCGATCCCGACGAGGCCAAGATCGTCGCGACAGACCAGTTTGTGCCGCTCTGCGAGCTCCTCGCGCGTCAGCCACGCCTGCCCCTTCCAGTTCACATATTGCCGCTCGTCCTCGCAGATCGGGCAAGCCGGCGGCGGCGCAGCGGTCTCAGGAAATTGCGCGCCGCATTGTTCGCAGGTCCACAGAGGCATTGGCAGCGCCCTCGTTGCGATGAAGCTGGTCTGCTGATCTAGCGCCGCGGCAGGAGGCGTTCAATGCCGCCGCCCCAGTTCCATCTGCATCTCCGCCGGTGCTATGCCGAACTTCCGGCGGAACGCGCGATGGAAATAGGACAAGTCGTTGAAGCCGACCGTATAGGCGATGTCGCTGACCTTGCGGCCGGCGCCCTCTTCGTGCAGCAGTAGCCGGCGCGCCCGCAGCAGGCGCTGCTCGAGGACGAACTCCGAGAATGTCGTTCCTGCGGACGCGAACAGGCGCTGCGCCTGGCGGGTGCTCAGCGCATTCGCCTTTGCTATGGCTTCGATCGTGAGCTTACCGTTGTCGAGATTTTTGAGAACATCGGCCTTCATCAGATCGAGCCGCGCCTTCGCCACGCCGTCGCGTGCCGACAGCTGCTTTGTCTCGGCGCTGCTGCCGAGAACGAGACCCGCCAGGTCGGCGAGATGGTGCGCCGCCGCCCGCTGGCCGGGCACGTCCAGATCGCCGGCAAGCTCGGTGCAGAGCACGGAATAGCGCTCGATCATCGCGCCCAGGGCCGGCTCGCGCCCGAGTACCCGCGCCAGCTGCGTTTCCACCAATGGTGCGACCTGGAGCAGCAGGCGCCGCGGAAACCGCGTCGTCGTAAAGCTGCCCGACCGGGTGAGGTCGGCGGTGCCGACGATATTCATTTCGGTGAGGCACATCTGGCCGCGCTGAAGCTCGATCGCCTTGCCTGCCTGCGTGACCTGCACCGTGCCGCGCGTCGCAGAGATCAGGACGAGGTCGTCGCAGCCGTCATTCAGAAGCGCGCGGGTGCGGGCGAAGCGGGCCGAGCCGCCGCGCGGCGTCGCGATGGCGACCGTATGCAGCAGCGTAAACTCGTTGTGGCAGTCGATGCGGTTGTCGTCGGTCGGTCCGACGTCGAGCCGGCAGAAGCCGCGGCAAATCCCTTCGCGCCAAGCCTCATAGGCCGGCCCTTTGGCCAGCCCATGATGGAAAATCGAGAACCGGTTGGGCACCTGTGTCTCGGACATGATCCGCGCTCCGACGCTCGATCGATCAGGGCTGACACGATCGATCGCTTGCTGTCCGCCGCGCGCATGTCGTGTGCGCACGTCGTTCCTGTCCCTACGCTTGGCGCGACGGTCCACGACTCCGGCGCGGAGCCTGATACCACTGCGCCGATTGCCGGTAAAGCTATTCACGAGATGCAACCCTATGATGCGAAGTGCGAAAGCCGGGAATAAAACGGCGCAGCAGTTTCGCGACGCGGCATTGCCGTGTCTCGACGATGCCTACGCGTTCGCCCAGGTCCTGATGCGGACCGAGGCGGACGCCGAACTGGCCGTGCAGGAATGCTATCGGCGCGCACTGCGCCGGTTCGACGGCGTTCGCGGCCCGGCCATCAGGCCGTGGCTGCTCGCGATCCTCAAAGCCGTCTGCCAAGAGAAACTCGACCGGAAACCCTCCGGCAACAATGTAACGCCGGAACGGCGCGACACCCCGACCATCCGGCAACTCATCCATGACCTGCCCGCCCCGCTCGGCGAGGTCATCGCGCTGCGAGAGATGATCGATCTCTCCTACAAGGAGATCGCCGAAGTCACCGGCATTCCCGTCACCACCGTGATGTCGCGCATCGCGGAAGCGCGCGCCCTGCTGCTCCCAGCGTGGCGCGCGGCGAACAAGGCCGCGCAGGCGAAGCCGACGGCGCCTCAAAACCGGTGGTCTACCGCGCGAACGCCTGTTGAACCGCCGACGGCTCGGTGATGCCGTTCGCGATCAGGAGCTCGAGCAATACCCGCGCCTTCTGCGGGTTGAGATCGAGCGAGACCGCGAAGCCGAGCTTGTCGTCCTCGACCTCGACGTTGCGGTTGACGAAGCCTGAGCCGACCCGGGTCGAACGCACCACCACGACGCCCTGCTTCGCCGCGGCGGCCAGCGCATCGATCGCGCCCTTCGATGAATTGCCGTCGCCGACGCCGGCCAGCACGATGCCCTTGGCGCCGCGCCTGACCGCATCCTCGACCTCAGCGGCGTCCATGTTGGCGTGCGAATAGATGATGTCGACCCGCGGCAAGGGCGGCGCATCCGGCAGCTTCAACCTGGCAGCCTTGACGGGTGCGGCCGGCTGCAGGAAGCGCAGCGAGCCGGTGTCGACATAGCCGACCGGGCCGGCTTCGAGCGAGCGGAACGTCTCGACGCTGGTGGTGTTGGTCTTCTGCACCCAGCGCGCGGCATGGATGGTGTCGTTGAGCACCACGAGCACGCCGCGGCCGCGGGATTCCGGGGCCGATGCGACCCGCATCGCCTCGTAGAGATTGGCCGGACCGTCGGCGCCGATCGCGGTCGAGGGCCGCATCGATCCGACCAGCACGATCGGGACGTCGGTGTCGAGTACGTTTTGCAGGAAGAACGCGGTCTCCTCCATCGTGTCGGTGCCATGGGTGATGACGACGCCGTCGACCTCCTTGTCGTCAATGGCCGCGCGGATGCGCTTGACGAGGTCGAACCACACGTTGTCGTTCATGTCCTGCGAGCCGATCGACGAAATCTGCTCGGCCGACATCTGGGCGAGCTTGTCGATGCCCGGGATCGCCGCGACCAGGTTGGCTGCGCTGACCTTGCCTGAGTCATAGGCGTTGCCGGCGCGTGCGCTGGCCTGCCCCGCGATGGTGCCGCCGGTACCGAGCACGAGCACGCGGGCCAGCGCGGTGCCGGAGGCCTGTTGCGCTGATACCGGCGAGGCAAGCCCGATCGTGAGGGCGGCGGCGAGGCCGAGGAAGAGCCGAACGGAATAATTGGATTGAAACGAACGTGGCATGATCTTCTCCCCAAAGCGACAGGTCGCCAGTCCACAACTCGTGGTTTTGTCCCGTAACAAGTGGACAAAGTTGCGGCGGAAGATGCGATGGTCGGAAGATGGGTTGAAGCGTTTAGTGAGCTTCAAACGTGTTGCGCAGCTCGATCTCCGTCCCGACGGTTCGCCAGATCGAACGATCGACGAACAGCACCCGATCCTCGGCGTGGGCGAGCAGTCT
This sequence comes from Bradyrhizobium sp. USDA 4510, assembly GCF_054059095.1. Taxonomy (NCBI): domain Bacteria; kingdom Pseudomonadati; phylum Pseudomonadota; class Alphaproteobacteria; order Hyphomicrobiales; family Nitrobacteraceae; genus Bradyrhizobium; species Bradyrhizobium sp. USDA 4510. Next base: position 6,961,575 of record NZ_JBSSBT010000001.1, read on the forward strand.
TGCGATATCAAGCGCGTGCAGGCGCGCATTGATGGTGTGCAGCACCGCGCTCATGCAGGGCACGGCGAGATAAAGCTCGAGGTGACGGCGCGAGTTCCAGGCCAGCGTGGCAACGCGCATGCCGCGCTCGACGCCGATCTCGGCGAGGAAGTTGGCGAGCTGGCCCGCGCGGCCGAGCAGCTCCGCATAGCTGATGACATGGACGCGGTCGCAATACCGCGTCGTCACCGTCTTGTTCGGATAGAGATCCGCGACACGTCCCTCACCAGATTGAGGGTGAGCGGGACCTGCTGCATCAAGCCTGCGAGCATGCCGTATTCTCCGGAACTTCCGCAAAACCTTGACATCTGCCGGAAGGCGGCGCAACATTTTTCGAAGATTATTCGACTTTTGGTGCCTGCGATGCATTTTGAGCTTCCCGACGACCTCCGCGTTCTGCAAGGCCGGATGCGTGAATTCGTGCGCAGCGAGCTACAGCCGCACGATGCCGCGATCGAGGCGACCGGCAAGGTGCCGGACAGCGCCATGGCCGGCCTGCGCAGGATGGGATTGTTCGGCACCAACACGCCGAAGCAATTCGGCGGCCTCGGCCTCACGATGCTGGGCAGCTGCATCGCGATCGAGGAGCTCGCGAAGGCCCACACCGCCTTCTACTATCTGAGCGGGGTCAACGTTCACATCGGCTCGAAGGCGATCGAGCTCTACGCGCAGCCGGCGGTTCGCGACCGATGGCTGCCGGAGCTCGCCAGCGGACGGGTGATCGGCGCGTTCGCGCTGACCGAACCGAATGCCGGATCCGATGCCGCCCGGATCCAGACCCGGGCGCGGCGGGACGGCGATCATTACGTGCTCGACGGCCGCAAGACCTATATCACCAATGCGCCCGCGGCCGGCGTCTTCACGGTGTTCGCCACGCTCGATCCCTCCGCCGGCGCCAAGGGCATCGCGGCCTTTGTCGTCGACGCAAAGACGCCGGGCCTTGCCATCGGCCGCCTGGTCGAGATGGCTGCCGGACGCGGCTCGGAGCACGCCGAAGTGATCTTCGAGGATTGCCGTATTCCGCGCGAGAATCTGCTGGGACAGGAGGGCGAAGGATTCGCCATCGCGATGCGGTGCCTGGATGCCGGGCGCACCCATTGGGGCGCCTATTGCGTCGGCGCGGCGAGCCAGCTGCTGGACTACGCTCTCGACCATGTCTCGGAGCGCGAGACGTTCGGACGCAAGCTGCGCGACCATCAGGGCCTCGAGTGGCAGATCGCCGACATGGCGAGTTCGCTGCATGCCGCGCGGCTTGTCGCCTATGAGGCAGCCTGGCGTTACGACCGGGGCGATGCCGCCGCCCGCACCGCCGCGGCAGCGCTCTCCAAATATACCGGCGCCGACATGGTGCAGCGCGTCGCCGACACGACCATGCAGCTGTTCGGCGGTGCCGGTTATTCAAGAGACCTGCCGATCGAGCGCATCTGGCGGGAAACGCGGGTGGTCCGCATTCTAGACGGCACCTCCGAGATCATGCGCCAGATCATTGCCCGCAACGCGTTCCGCACACATGAACGGCGGAACGCGCCGGTCTGACCCGCAGGCTTTACCGCTGTATCCCGTCGCAATAGCACTTGTGTTCCGATCCCGCTGCCTTACTGTTTTTTTTACGGGGATGAGATTCCTGCTTTGACGCGTCTTCCTTGCGCGAACCGGTATCCACTTCGCGCGAAAACGCTCTTGGAGACCACCGTGGCTTCGGGGACGACACTCAAGCTCAAGCAGCAACGCAGCCGCGACCGGCGCGAGCAGATCCTCACGGCGGCCACCAAGCTGTTTGGCGAAAAAGGCATCGACGGAACCTCGCTCACCGAGGTCGCCGCCGCGGCGAAAGTACCGCTCTCCAGCATCTATGATTATTTCGAGGACAAGCGCGCGCTGGTGCTCGATGTGCCCGAAGGCAATTTCGAGGCGCTGTATCAGAAGACCGAGCCGCTGCTGGTCAAGGGTGGCGATCCCGTCGACCAGCTCCGCATCATCTTCCTCACCAACTTCCAGTACATCAAGGACAACCCGAGCTGGGGCCGGGTGTTCTTCCTCGAGATCTGGCCGAGCGTGCTTGCCGCCGAACCGCGGATCAAGAAGGCGGTCGACAGATACGCGCTGCGCTATGTGCAGTTGATCAGGCAGGCGAGCCGCGCCGGCACCTATCGCCGCAATCTCGATCCCTACACCGCGATGTCGCTGATGATGGGCGGGATGTGCCACCTCACCGCCGTCTGGCTGCTTTACGGCCGCAAATACGATCTGGTGAAGAAGGGCAAGGCGCTGTTCACCACGCTGCATAACGGGTTTGTGCAGCGTTAGCCGCGCCGGTGCGCGGCCGGCTCTCGTAGAATGGGTAGAGCGAAGCGAAACCCATCATTCGTCAGGTCGACACGGAGCGATGGGTTTCGCTTCGCTCTACCCATCCTACGCACCGCGTGGTTCGCGGCGCGAACGATTTGATCCAAATTCATCGCTGTTTGGCCGGCTGTGGCGGCGATCCGTTTCCGGAAAACCAATACACAACCGTCGAAATCCTGTTCTAGTATGACGTCGTGGGCGACCCGCGACCGGACACGCGGGCACTCGGGATGGGAGCGTACCGATGGACGTCAAGGCTGTTCTGCCGCCGCGTGGCCGCGACTATCGCCTCGATCTGCTGCGCGGCTTCGCCAACTGGGCGATCTATCTCGATCACATCCCGAACAACGCGGTGAACTGGATCACGCAGAAGAATTTCGGCTTCAGCGACGCGGCCGATCTGTTCGTGTTCATCTCCGGCTACACCGCATCCTTCGTCTATGCGCGCATGATGCTCGAGCGCGGCACCGTGATCGGCGCCACCCGCCTGATCAAGCGCGCTTGGCAGATCTATGTCGCCCACGTCCTGCTGTTCGTGATCTATATCGCCGAGATCGGCTATCTCTCCCAGCGCTACCACGACCCGAACCTGCAGGACGAATTCAACGTCGCGGGCTTCATGCACAATCCGGCCGAGACGCTCTATCAGGGCCTGATCCTGGCGTTCAAACCGGTCAACATGGATGTGCTGCCGCTCTATATCGCGCTGATGCTGTGCTATCCGCTGGTGCTGTGGGCGATGCTGCGCAAGCTCAATCTGACGCTGCTGGCCTCGTTCCTGCTCTATCTCGCGGCGCGGCAATTCGGCTGGAACCTGCCGGCCTATCCGTCCGGCTCATGGTATTTCAATCCGTTCTGCTGGCAGTTCCTGTTCGTGTTCGGCGGCTGGTTCGCGCTCGGCGGCGCGAGCGAATCGATCGCGTTCATCCGCTCGCGCGCCTTCCTTTGGCTCGGCGGCGCCTATCTGCTGTTCGCGCTGGTCATGACCTTGGCGGGCCGCTTCCCGGAGCTCGGACAGGCGATGCCGGCCTGGCTCTATGACGCCTTCAATCCGAACGACAAGACCAACCTTGCGCCTTATCGCGTGCTGCACTTCATCGTCCTCGCCTTCTTCGTCACCCGCTTCCTGCCGCGCGAATGGCCCGGATATGAATGGCCGATCTTCCAGCCGATCATCAAATGCGGCCAGCAGTCGCTCGAAGTGTTCTGCACCGGCGTTTTCCTCGCGGTCATCGCGCATGTGCTGCTGGTCGAGGTCTCCGGCAGCATCTGGATGCAGATCGCGGTCAGCATTGTTGGCATCGTGCTGATGACCGCACTCGCCTATTACCGCTCCTGGTCGAAGAAGGTCGACAAGGCGCCCGCGAAGGTACCCGTAGCTGCGCAGACGCCCGTGGCCGCGCAGACGCCAGCGACCGCGAAGCCGGCGGAGTAAGACGGCGCGCGGCCGAAGCCGCGCGCAACGTGCAAAGTAGCCTGCTATCTCGCCAGCGGCTTGCCGGCCGTCTCCGGCGCCAGGGCGATCAGCGGCAGGCCGACTACATAGATCAGCGACAGCATCGAAATCGCCAGCGGGAAGCTGCCGGTGCGGGCGGCGAGCGCGCCGATCAGGGTCGGGCCGGCGGCGCCGAGCACGCGGCCCATGCTGAAGGCGAAGCCGGAGCCCGAGCCGCGCAGCGCCGAAGGAAACATCTCCGGCAGCCAGATCGTGAACAGGCCGAACACACCATTGGTGAAGAAGCCGAGCACCGGCAGCAGCACCATGAACAGCGTCAGGCTGTCGAGCCATTCGATCGCGACCTCATAGGAGACCACGACGGAGATCAGCCCGCCGACGAAGAACAGCACCGCGGTGTGGCGCCGGCTGCCGAGCCAGGTCGTTAGCCATGGTACAAGGAGGCAGCCGATCAGCGTGCCGACATTGGTGATCAGGCCGGCCACCGCGCCCATCTCCTGCGCGTGCGCCGGCGTCGCGCCCGCGGCGACCAGCTTGGTCGAGATCACGGTCGGGGCCCAGAAGTTCGACGACCAAAGGCCGAAGATGATGCAGGCCATCATCAGCGCCGCGGCCCAGGTGGTGCGCGCCTGGTCGCCGGCAAACAAGGCCGCGACCGACGGCTGCTCGTGCGCAGCCCTGCGCTCGGGTTCGGGAATGTTGCTGCGCAGATACGCGATCAGCAGCGCGGGCAGAATGCCGAGCAGGAACATGCCGCGCCAGCCCAGCGTGCTGCCAATCGCAAGCGTGACGGCGGCGGCGAGGAATAGCCCGGTCGGCGTCGCCGTGTGCAGCCATCCGGCGAGCCGCACCCGCGTATTCTCCGGCACGGATTCCTGCAGCAGCGGCGTGCCCGCGGCCCATTCGCCGCCGATTCCGAAGCCGGCAACAAAGCGAAACAATGCGAACATCACGATACCGGTCGCAAGCCCGCACAGCGCCGTGAACAGCGAGTAGACCAGCACCGTCCAGCACATGATCCGGACCCGTCCGTAACGGTCCGCGGCCCAGCCCCAGACCATCGAGCAGGCCCAGCCCAGCATGAAGATCGAGAACAAGAGCCCGCCATAGATGCCGATATTGGCCTTGCTCGGCTCAATGCCGCTGGCCGGCAGCAATTCGCTCAACGCGCCGACCAGGATGTAGGCGTACATCGACGAATCGAAGCCATCGAGCATCCAGCCGAACCAGGTCGCCCAAAACACTTTTCGCGGCGACACTGCGCCAGGCGCCGCGACCGACGGCGCTACGGCATCAACGATGCTCTCAGTCATGTTTCCTCGCACGTTTCTTTTGTGCGGCGGACTATGACGAGGTTTGCGCGCCGAGACACCACCGGCAAACGGGACGGAGGTATCCGGCATGAGAATAGCGACGCCGATCACATCGACGTCACCGCGAACGCCCGCTCCTTCTACGAAGGACGCACGGAACGCCGGAAAATGTAGAAAGCGATGATGACCAGCGGCACGGCAAGTGCGAGCCAGGAGGCCTGGTCCCAGATCCCGTCGCCGAGGGGCGCCGAGACCTGCCCGAACGCGATAACGGCAAAGATCAATACCGACGCCGGAAAGATTTACGCGATCTCGCTCCCGACATCAGGATCGCTCCGCCACATGCGCGCGTGAGCGGGGATAAGATCCGTGAAACCTTCGATTTTTGGCGGATGCCTTCGACAACGCGAGCCTTGCAAGCTGGGATCAATCCCGTTTGGAGCGGGAAGAATGTAGGAAATGAATGCGTCGTAGTTGAACTCAGATATTGAGTTCGACGGGCTGAGAGTTCGACGGGCTGATTGAATAAGAGCGGGTCCGAACCGGGCCGGATCGCGCAGCTGAACAGGGACTGGTTCGAAAAAATCTACATCAGACATGCAAGCTAAACACGTTGTAGTGGCTCGATCAATCTTCGTCTCGTCCGGCGAGCATCAACACCGTCCGCCTCCCGGCCGCGCCTGGGGATGATGGTGCGGTTCGCTCGACGCGGCGCGATCAGCTTGTTAAGCCGCCTCTCCGCAAGGGCAATTTGAGTCGGGACATGACCGTAGCGATCGAGATGGGACAAACGACGGCCGGCACTTCGGCGGCCATCGACCTCGAGGAGCTATTGGCGACGCGCCTCTTGGTACAAGGCAATTCGGGTTCCGGCAAATCCCATCTGCTGCGCCGGCTATTGGAACAGAGCGCCCCCTGGGTGCAGCAGACCATCATCGATCCTGAAGGTGATTTCGTCACCCTGGCCGAACGATTTGGCCACCTCGTCATCGACGCCGAGGACCACACCGAGCGCAGCCTGCAGGTCGCCGGCGAGCGCGTGCGCATCCATCGCGTCTCCACGGTGCTCAATCTCGAAGGACTCGACGCCGAGAACCAGATGCGGCGCGCCGCGGCCTTCCTCGGCGGGCTGTTCGACGTCGCCCGCGACCACTGGTATCCGATGCTGGTGGTGGTGGACGAGGCGCAGCTGTTCGCGCCGGCGGTCGCGGGCGAGGTGTCCGACGAGGCGCGCAAGCTTTCGCTCGGTGCAATGACCAATTTGATGTGCCGCGGTCGCAAGCGCGGGCTCGCCGGGATCATCGCAACCCAGCGGCTGGCGAAGCTCGCCAAGAATGTTGCGGCCGAAGCGTCGAACTTCCTGATGGGCCGTACCTTCCTCGATATCGACATGGCGCGCGCCGCCGACCTGCTCGGCATGGAACGGCGGCAGGCGGAAGCCTTCCGCGACCTCGAGCGCGGACAATTCATGGCGCTGGGACCTGCGCTCTCCCGCCGTCCGCTGGGCTTGCGCATCGGTCCGACCGACACCCAGCCGCGCAACGCAGCGCCGCGGTTGATGCCGCTGCCTGAAGCGGCACTGGAGGACGCACGCGCGATCATCCTCGCCGCTCCGCCGCCGGAAGCGGTGCGGCCGCAGCGCCGGACGCCGTCGCCGGACCTGCTCAGCCAGTTGATGGCCGCCAAGCAGCCGGCACCGGAGCCAGATCCCGAAGCTGCGGAGCCGCCGCCGAGCGCCGAGCAATTGGCCGAGCGGCGTGAACGGTTGGACCGTATCCTGCGCGCTATCCTCGCCGAGCCCGACGCAGGCTTTCGCGCCATCGGCGTGCTCTATCAGGAGTTCGTGGTCCGCTGCCGGATCGAGGGTCTCGGTGCCGTTGTGCCGGAGCTGACCGATTTCCGCCGGATGCTGACGCGGGCCCGCGCCGGGCTCGGCGCCGATGTCGCGGAGGACGACGCCTGGCAGGACGTCTCGCTGCGCGCCGCGTTGCTGCCCGAGGACATGCAGGGCGTCTTCATGATGATCGCGCGCGCCGCGAAAGAGGGCTGGCCGTGCCCGAGCGATGCCGCGATCGCCCGCGCCTACGGCACGCATTCGCTGCGCCGTGCCCGGCATCTTCTGACCTACATCGAAGAACAAGGCCTGATCGTCTGCCAGCTCGACGGTGCCGGCCGGCGGATCGTGACCCTCGTCGAGCTCGCCTGGGCCACCGCCGCGGCCGACCCGAATGTGGACGACCAGGCGGTCGAAGCAGCCTGTAACGGCTCGTCGCTGTGATCAGGTGCTGAGCAGGCGTTAAGTGTTGAGCGGCATCGCGGAAGCGCTGCAAGACTGGAAAAAGGCCCGCCAGGAGGCGGGCCTTTTCATCTTTGCCGGTTGAGGGATCTTGGTCGCGGAGGGCCCGCAACAGGCCCTCCACAGCCGCCTATCTCAAGCCCTTACGCATGCTGCGGCTGCGCAAGCTGACTGACCTGCATCGCCGGCGGATCGACAACCGAGGTACCGCCATGGCCGTCGCTCGAGGCCGTGAATGTGGAAGCCATGTAGTTGCCCAGCAGCGCAATGCTGGCGGTGACAGTGCCGTCCGTCACCGTGAGCGTTCCGCCCGAGGCGTTTCCGCTGAAGGTCGGCGTTTGAACGTTCGCGAAATTGATATTCGCGAAATCGATCGTGTCCGAACCGGACATCCCGGCGACAGTTCCGGTGAAGCTCGCGGAATTGTCGAGCTTCAGCGTCCCCGTGCTGCCCAGGAACGTAACGGCGGCGTTCGAAGCCCCCGTCAATTCCAGGGTGGTACCCGCTGCGATGGTGGCAGTGCTGGGGCTCTCTCCCGTTACGTTGAAAGGCTGCCAGACACCCCACGCACTGCCATCATAGGCCCGGATCCAGAGCTGGTCGGTGCCGGAACCGGCCTGATAGGTCGTCTGGGCAAGTTGTGCCGAAGTGACGTCGATCTCTGTATTCGCAGACTGGTTCACGCCGTTGACATTCCAACGCCCGTTCGTGTTGGAATCCCACAACGCATATTTCGTGATGGTATCGCCATCCGCGTCCGTCGCGCTGACCAGGCTCGAAGCCGCGAAGACCTGCCCCGAGACTGTCGTCACGTTCGAGACCGAGACTGTCGGCGCCTGGTTCGTTGCGGTGGCCGTGAAGCTCTTCCAGGCGCTCCACATGCTGCCGTCATTGGCCTTAACCCAGAGCGTATCCGATGGCGAGCCACCGGGGCCGAAGACGTAGCTCACCTGTGACAGGTTGGCCGCGCTCACATCGATCTCGGAGTTGGCGGCCTGGGCGACACCGTTCACAACCCAATGGCCGTTCCCGCCGGTGTCCCAGAAGGCGTACTGGGTGATCGTATCGCTGCCGACACCATCACAAACTATCAGGTGTGGGATTCGACGGCGGATGCGAGCAGTGGGCACTGGGTTGTCGGAGGAGTCGCCCAAGGCACCAATGCCGCCATCAATGTCACGGCAGCCCAGCTTTCGAGCACAAGCTTTCAAAGCGGCTCGGGTTCGGACGATCTCTGGGTGAGGGCTTACGACGGCTTTGCCTGGGGCGCGTGGAAGGAGTTTCACGTCACCGCGCCGGTTGACAGCGCTCCGTTAGTGACCGCGTCCGACTTCCACGCGACGGCCAATCAGAGCGTGGCCGCCTTAACCCTGTTTTCAGTCTCGGATGCCGACGGCGACAGTATCGCACAATATCAACTCTGGGATTCGACGCCGTCGGCAAGCAGCGGCCACTGGAGCATTGGCGGGAATACGCAGCCCACCGGCACCGCCATCAACGTCAGCGCGGCCCAAATTGCGAGCACGTCATTCCAGGGCGGTACCGTGCCTGACGACCTCTGGGTTCGCGCCAGCGATGGCATTAGCTGGAGTGCGTGGCACGAATTCCATTTCATCGTCTAGGGAGCGGCCCGCGTTGCGGAAACGCCGTGATCTGCACCCAATCGGTCGACGACACGAGGCCCGATTGTCCTCCCAAAGCAAAAATGGCCCGCGAAATGCGGGCCATTTTGTCGGAACCGGTTGGTCCGGACTTGGTTGCGGGGATAGGATTTGAACCTATGACCTTCAGGTTATGAGCCTGACGAGCTACCGGGCTGCTCCACCCCGCGTTAAACCGTTGCGTGCCTTGCAGAAAGGGTGCCTGAGCCGGCCGGCCAACGCTTTTCAACGGCGCCGATCGATCCGTCCGGGGGCTTCCTGAGAAGGCGACCCGGGCCGAGGCCATCGGGTGCGGGGCGTATGTATCAACGTGAGCCCGGTTTGGAAAGCCCCGGATGCGGGTTTTTGAGGATTTTGTGACGTCGAAATCGCCGGCTTATCCCGGCAGGATTTGCTGCCGGGAACCGGGCCTTGCCAGACCGCGCGCAAAAGCGGAGCTTGGCGCGCAACAAATCAGTCAAGAATGCGTCATCCGAGGGGGAAATGCCATGGACCGGCCATTGAAGAGCCCGGGGCTGCATGCGCTTGAGGAGGCCTTTCATCGCCAGTTCGAGCTGTCGCGCAGCGAGCCGGCGCCGACATTGCAGGCACGGCTCGACCGGCTGCGCCGCCTGCGCGCCGCGCTGACCGAGAATGAGACGCGATTCGAGGCGGCGATCTCGGCCGATTTCGGCCACCGCTCTACCGTCGAGACCGCGATCGCCGAGACCATGCTGGTGCTCGGCGAGATCAGGCACGCGGCCAGGCACCTCAAGGGCTGGATGGCGCCGCGGAAGGTCCCGACCACGGCGCAGTTCGCGCCGGCCAAGAACCGGCTGATGCCGCAGCCGCTCGGCGTGGTCGGCATCATCGCGCCGTGGAATTATCCGCTGCAGCTGACCCTGGCGCCCGCGGTCGCCGCGATCGCGGCCGGCAACCGCGCCATCATCAAGCCGAGCGAGCTGGTGCCGCGCTTTGCCGGGTTGCTGATGGAGACGATCGCAAAAAAATTCGATGTCACCGAGCTCGCGGTCACCGATATCGACGACGAAATCGCAAAGGCGTTTGCCGCGCTGCCGTTCGATCATCTGATCTTCACCGGTTCGACGCGGGTCGGCCGGCTGGTGGCCGAAGCCTGTGGCCGCAATCTGACGCCGGTGACGCTCGAGCTCGGCGGCAAGTCGCCCGTGATCGTCGACGGCTCCGCCGACATCGATGAAGCCGCGCAGCGCATCGCCTATGGCAAGCTGCTGAATGCCGGCCAGACCTGCATCGCGCCCGATTACGTGCTGGTACCGCAGGCCGCGGTGCAGCCCTTCGCGATGCGGTTGCAGGGCCACATGCAGCACATGTTCGGTACCGATCCCGATAACACTGATTACACGTCGATCGTCTCGGATCGGCACTATGCACGGCTCGAGGGGCTGGTCGCCGACGCCGCCGCGAAGGGCGCGACCATCATGCAGCCGGCAACGCCGAACGACCGCGAGTGGAAGGCGGGGCGCAAATTTCCGCCGACCGTGATCGTCGGCGCGACGCCGGACATGACGGTGATGCAGGAAGAGATCTTCGGGCCGCTGTTGCCGGTCATCGGCGTGCGCGATGCGACGGAAGCGATCGCCTTCGTCAACAGCCGCGATCGCCCGCTGGCGCTGTACTGGTTCGGCACCGAGAGCGCCGCCCGCGATGCGGTGCTGGCGCGCACGGTGTCCGGCGGCGTCACCGTCAATGACTGCCTGTTCCACTTCGCGCAGGCCTATCAACCGATGGGCGGCGTCGGCGCCTCCGGCACCGGCGCCTATCACGGCGAGTGGGGGTTCAAGACGCTGACCAAGTTCAAGCCGGTGTTCTACCGCTCGCGCTTCAACCGGCTTGCCGATCTCTATCCGCCCTATGGCGCGAAGGTCGCGCGGCTGGAGAAGCTGATGCGGATGTTGTCGTAGAAGTGCTGTCGTTCCGGGGCGCGAAGCGAACCACAGATGCGCAATTGCGCATCGGGGAACCTCGAGATTCCGGGTTCGATGCTAACGCATCGCCCCGGAATGACAAATAAGGAATGGGGGAAACGTGACTGACACATTCGATTTCGTGGTGGTGGGCGCGGGCTCCGGCGGCTGCGCGGTGGCGGGGCGGCTGTCGGAGGATCCGGCGACGTCGGTGGCGCTTCTCGATGCCGGCGGCACCAATGACAATTGGGTCGTCACCACGCCGGGCGCCCTGGTGCTGATGGTCGCGGGCACCGTCAACAACTGGGCCTTCAACACCGTGCCGCAGAAAGGCCTCAACGGCCGCATCGGCTATCAGCCGCGCGGCAAGGGGCTCGGCGGCTCCTCGGCGATCAACGCCATGGTCTACATTCGCGGCCATCGCGCCGATTACGACCACTGGGCCGCGCTCGGCAATACCGGCTGGGCGTTCGCCGACGTGCTGCCCTATTTCAAGCGCTCGGAAGACAATTCCGATTTCGACGGCGAGTATCACGGCAAGGGCGGCCCGCTCGCCGTCAACAAGCTGCGCTCCGGCAATCCGATCCAGCAGACCTTCCTGCAGGCGGCGCAAGAGGCGCAATTCCGCATCCGCGAGGATTTCAATGCCGACGACCATGAGGGCCTCGGCATCTACCAGGTAACGCAACGCAACGGCGAGCGCTGGAGCGCGGCACGCGCTTATGTGCATCCGCACATCGGCAGGCGTCCCAACCTTCGCGTCGAGACCAATGCGCACGCGACGCGCATCCTGTTCGAGGGTAAGCGCGCGGTCGGCGTCGAATACCGGCAGGGCAAGGAGCTGAAGCAAATCCACGCGCGGCGCGAAGTCCTGCTTGCCGCCGGCGCGTTCCAGTCGCCGCAGCTGTTGATGCTGTCGGGCGTCGGCGATGCCGCAGCGCTCGGCAAGCACGGCCTCGCCAGCGTGCATCATCTGCCCGGCGTCGGCCAAAACCTGCAGGACCATCCCGATTTCATCTTCGGCTACATGTCCGACAATCCGAACTTCGCCGGCATCTCGCTGAAGGGCATGCCGCGGCTCGTCCGCGCCATCATGCAATATCGGCGCGAGCGCCGCGGCCCCCTCACCTCGAACTTCGCCGAATGCGGCGGCTTCCTGAAGACGCGGCCCGATCTCGACATCCCCGACATCCAGCTGCATTTCGGCATGGCGATGGTCGACGACCACGGCCGCAAGCGCCACGGCGGCACCGGCTTCTCCTGCCATGTCTGCCTGCTGCGGCCGAAGAGCCGCGGCAGCGTCGCGCTGGCCGGCAGCGACCCGATGCAGGCGCCGCTGATCGACCCCAACTTCCTCGGCGAGGAGGCCGATCTCGAATCGATGGTCGCGGGCTACAAGACCACACGGCGGCTGATGGAGGCGCCGGCGCTGCGCGCCCTGCAGCAGAAGGATGTGTTCACGTCCAACGTCCGCACCGACGACGACATCCGCAGCATCCTGCGCGAGCGCGTCGACACCGTCTATCACCCGGTCGGCACCTGCAAGATGGGCACCGGCGATCCGCTCGCGGTGGTCGATCCGAAGCTGCGCGTGCACGGCCTCGAAGGCCTGCGCGTAGTCGACGCCTCGATCATGCCGACCCTGATAGGCGGCAACACCAATGCACCGACCATCATGATCGGCGAGAAGGCGGCCGACATGATCAGGGCGGAGATACGGGCGGGGTGACCAAATGCGTAGGGTGGGCACGGCGCAAGAGCGCCTTTGTCCCCCTATGAGGCTGCCGTCGCGGGGCCGCATGGCCAAAAATATCGAAAACAACCCCATGCAAAGGAGCCGCGGGCTGCCGGCTTCGACACGGCGACTTGACTCGTCGGGCAAATCAGCGGCATTCTTCTATTATCCAGAAACCGCGCCCGACTGCCTCGGGCCGTGCTCGTGACCTGATGCGTTGCAATCGTAGCCCGGATGAAGCGAAGCGTAATCCGGGACCTTCACGCATGCTCCCCGGATTTTGCTGCGCTTCATCCGGGCTACAAAGCTAGTTCAGCAAGAACCCGCCATCCACCGTCACCACCGTCCCGGTCATGTAGCGCGAGGCGTTCGAGGCCAGCAGCATGATCGCGCCGTCGAGATCGGACTCGGCACCGACCCGGCGCTGCGGGATGCGCTTGGCGAGCCGCTCGCCTGCCGGCGTCGACCAGAAATCATGGTTCATCTCGGTATCGATATAGCCCGGCGCCAGCGCGTTGACCCGGATGTTGTTGCCGGCGAGCTCCAGCGCCATTGCCTTGGTGCCCTGGATCATGCCGGCCTTGGAGATCGCATAGGGCGACACCGCCTTGAGCACGCCCTGTCCGAGCACGGACGCGACGTTGATGATATTGCCCGGCTGCTTGCGCGCCATCATGCGCCGCGCAAGTTCGGTCGCGAGGAAGTAGGCGCCCTTCAGATTAGCGCTGATCACGGCGTCCCAATCCGCCTCGGTCTGCTCGGTCGACAGCTTCTCGATCGCGATGCCGGCATTGTTGATCAGGACCGTGACCGGACCGAGCGCGGCTTCCGCGGCGTCGAGCGCTTGCGCGATGCCGGAAATATCCGCGACGTCCATCTGCACCGCGGCAGCGCGGCCGCCCTTAGCCTTGATCTCCTCCTCGAGGCTTTTCAGCTTCGCGGTCTGGCGCGCGGCCAGCACCACCGCGGCGCCATGTGCCGCCAGCACGCGGGCGAACTGCCGCCCGAGCCCCTGCGAGGCGCCGGTGATGAGGATGATTTCTTTACTGACATCGAATAGGTCGGACATCGACAGGTTCCCGGATTGAAGCGGACGAGTGATAGCGACAATTGTCCCTGATGTAAGCAGGCTTGATCAACCAGGGGACAGTAGGAGATTGGGGCAGGAATTCCTCATCCATGAATCTCTTCGACCTTGCCGTCATCCTCGGATCGGTGTTCGCAGTGGTGACCGGCTTCACGACCGGCCTGTTGCGCAGCGCGGTCACTATCCTGGCCTATCTCGTCGCCATGCCGCTTGCAGTCGCCGCGTTGGCGATGATCGGGCCCCACATCGCGACGCTGCCGTCGTCGCCGTTTCCGCCCAATGGCGTGCTGCTGTTCGGCCTCTTTCTCCTGATTGGCGTCATCCTCGGAAAGATGGCGCGGACGATGCTCGACGACACCATCGGCTCGGAGATCGGGATCGGCGACCGCCTCGGCGGCGCGCTGCTCGGCGCCATCAGGGTCGGCCTCGTCGTGACCACGCTGGTGCTGGTGTTCGATCAGCTGGTGCCGCTCGCCAGACAGCCGCAATTCCTCAACGGATCGCAATTGCGGCCGTTGTTCTCCGCGGCCGGACAGGCCGGATTCCGCTCGCTGCCGCCCGAGGCCACCATGGCGATCGAGCGGCTGCGGCGCGAGCAACGCATCTAGGGCGCCGGCCCACCGCACTGTTCCTGCCCGGCATGCACTTATGCATTGCACGTCCCTTATCGGCGCCGCCGAGCTTCGCTAGACTGGTGCAATCAAACCTTTACAAACCGACCGACATCACAGGGAGTGAACCGTGGATCTTGGAATCAAAGGCCGCCGTGCCATCGTCTGCGCATCGAGCAAGGGACTGGGCCGCGCCTGCGCGATCGCGCTCGCCAATGAGGGGGTGCACGTTACCCTGACGGCGCGCGGCGCCGAGGCGCTGAAGCAGACCGCCGACGAAATCCGCAAGGCGCACCCCGGCGTCACCGTCACCGAGATCGTCGGCGACATCACGACGGCGGCGGGACGCGAAGCCGTGCTCAAGGCCTGCCCCGAGCCCGACATCCTGATCAACAATGCCGGCGGCCCGCCGCCGGGCGATTTCCGCAACTGGACCCGCGACGACTGGATCAAGGCGATCGACGCCAACATGCTGACGCCGATCGAGCTGATCAAGGCGACCGTCGACGGCATGATGGCGCGCAAGTTCGGCCGCATCGTCAACATCACCTCGGCGGCGGTGAAGGCGCCGATCGAGATCCTCGGCCTGTCCAACGGCGCCCGCGCCGGCCTCACCGGCTTCGTCGCCGGCCTGTCGCGCAAGACCGTGATCAACAACGTCACCATCAACGGCCTGCTGCCGGGCCCGTTCGAGACCGACCGCCTGCGCGGCACCGCGAAGCCCGAGGCCGAGAAGCGCGGCATCTCGGCCGAGCAGGTCCTGGCCGAGCGTGCCAAGCTGAACCCCGCCGGCCGCTTCGGCGATCCCGACGAATTCGGCTATGCCTGCGCATTCCTGTGCGGCGCCAAGGCCGGCTTCATCACCGGGCAAAACCTGTTGCTCGACGGCGGTGCCTTCCCAGGCACATTGTGAGAGCTGTTTGGTACGAACGGACCGGCGCGGCGCCGACGGTGCTTACCGTCGGCGAGATGCCGACGCCCGAGGCTGGTCCCGGTGAAGTCCGGGTTCGCCTCGAGGCGTCCGGCGTCAACCCGGCCGATGTCGGCCGCCGCAGCGGCAACTATCGCGCGATGGAATTCCCGCGCGTGATCCCGAACAGCGACGGCGCCGGAATCATCGACCAGGTCGGCGAAGGCGTCACCCGCTTTGCGGTCGGTGATCGCGTCTGGCTGTTCAACGGCCAGCGCAACGGCCGCGCCTTCGGCACCGCGGCCGAATACATCACGCTGGCCGACTATCTGGTAACGCCGCTGCCGCAGGACGTGTCGTTCGCGGCAGGTGCTACGCTCGGCATCCCCTGCATGACCGCGTGGTGCGCGCTGTTTGCGGACGGCCCGATCTCGGGGCAGACGGTGCTGGTTACCGGCGGCGCCGGCGCGGTCGGCCACTACGCCGTGCAATTGGCAAAATGGGGCGGCGCGCGCGTAATTGCGACCGTCAGTTCGCAGGTCAAGGACGTCGAGGCACGGCTCGCCGGCGCGGACACCGTCGTCAACTACCGGACCGAAGATGTCGTCTCCAAGGTGATGGCCTTCACCGAGAACCGCGGTGTCGACCGCGTGATCGACGTCGATTTCGGCGGCAATCTCGCGACCACGCTGAAGATCATGGCCATGAACTCGACGATCGCGGTCTACGCCACCAACGGCAACCGCACCCCCACGCTGCCGGTGCGCGAATTAATGGAGAAATGCATCACCGTGCGCTCGCTGGTGCTGTTCGCGCTGCCGCCGCCGCTGCTCGCGGCCGCGCAGGCCGACATCACCAAATGGCTGGCGTCGGGCACCCGCGTGCACAATATCGCCGGGCAATTCGCGCTCGCCGAGACCGCCGACGCCCATCTCGCCGTCGAGAAGGGCGACAAGATCGGCACCGTGATCGTCGACTGCGCACGTTAGCACGGTTTCTCCTTCCTGCTCCCTCTCCCCGTTCTTACGGGGAGAGGGTTGGGGTGAGGGGCTGTCACCGCAAAGACGGTGAAGGCAAAGATTGCGGAGGCCCCCCTCACCCGGAATTCAAGCTACGCTTGAATTCCGACCTCTCCCCGCAAGCGCAGGGGTGTCCGGGGAAATTCAGGCATAGCGGAGCTCCATCTGGTCAGGTGAGATGGTTGATTTCCGACGGCTGGGGTTGATGGGCGGAGGTTTGTCGATGGCAGCGAGGGATCGACGCGTGAGCAGGAGCTGGCCGACGAGTTCGGCGAACCTGAGCGGGAGCATTTTGATGCAGTTGGTGTGAGCGGCGATGCGCAGCAGCAGGTAGGCAATCATCGCAGCGAGCACCTGAAGGCGGATCGCGTTGTCGTTGGCGCCGAGGAACTTGCGAATATCGAGATGCTGCTTGATCCAGCGGAACAGCAGCTCGATTTGCCATCGGCTCTTGTAGAGGGCGGCGATCTCGACGGCGCTACGGGCAAGGTCGTTGGTCAGGAGTGTGATCTTGCCGCCTTTCTCGCGTCTGATCTTGATGCGGCGGAGCGGGATTGGAAGGCGCGAATCGCCCTTGCTGGTGAGCTTCACCTCGTCATCGGCAAGGATTTCGAAGCCATCCCCGTTACGCTTGCGGATGGCGCGATGCCTGAGCGAGCGAAGACGGATGCTCGTCTTCGCCCGGGTAACGAACAAAGCCTTGCTATCATTGATCTTCTGCCACCAGTCGAAACGGCAATAGCCCTTGTCAAACACATAGGTGGTGGCGGGCTGGATTGGGGTCTGTCGGCCGATCTCGATGTCATTGACGTTCGCGGCCGTCATCTCGACGCAGGTCGGGACATCGCTCCTTGGGTCGTAGACGACATGCAGCTTCATGCCGCGGATGCGGCCGTTCCACGTCGCCCAACTGCAGACCTTGCCGAGCGGGATCGGACTGGCGTCGATCAGACGCACCATCTCCATGCCTTCACTCCGCAGCTGGCGACGCGCCATCGCCGACAGCGCCGCAAAGGTTTGCGCGAAAATGCCGATCGGACGGCGGGCATTGGCATCGGACAACGTCGAGCGCGACAGCTTGCCGGTTCCCAAGTGATAGTGATGCTGCGAATTGGCGTTGAAGCCAGTCACCACCCCGCGCAGACTGCTGTTGCCGCTAAGCTGGGCATAGATCAGCGCCACCAGATGATCCCAGCTCCTGAACGACTTGTCGTAGGCATCCCCGTCCAGACGATCCACAACCGTCTGAAACTGCCGTCGATTGATCGGTTCAAGCAGCCTTCCAAAAATGCTACCGCGATATCGCATGCTCGGCCCTCTGTGTCTCGACAACCAGAAAAGACCGATTTGCCTCGGTCCTGCCGAGCATGCACCGCGACACAGTGAATCATTCCCCGGACACCCCTGCCGCAAGCGGGGCGAGGTAAGCAAGGAGCCGCATCCTTAGTGGATCGGCGTGATGCGTTCGTCGCTCGGCCCCAGGCCAAACTCGTCGAGTCCTTCAGCCAGGAGATCGCCGAGCATCGGCTCGCCCAACAGATAGTTGGCGACATGGCCGGTGCGTCCGCGCGCCGCCTCGCGGCGCAGATCGGCCCATTCCTCGATCGTGCCGTCGCCGCGGCCGAGCCGCATCAGGGCGACGAGGTCGACCTGCTCGTCCTCGCTGAGCGCGTTGATGAAGCCGGTGATCTCGCGCGCCACCGGATCGGTGCCGTCATCCTCCAGCACATCGATCATGTCGTCGTCGGCGCCGTTCGAGCCGGAGTCGGGATCGACGAGCCCCTCCTTGACGTCGAATTCCCGCGCCTTCTCGATCAAGAAGCCGACCTTTTCAGGGGAGATTGCGAGTTCCGGCATTGCACACTCCTTCGTCCAACGAGGCGGTAACGCAGGAGGCGCCGACTTGATCCATTGCGTCGGCGTGCGGAAACCCGCATGGTCCGGCAAGAGCAACAAAAAAATAGAGGACACGCCGCATGCACTGGACCGTAGGCAAGGTCAGGATCACGAAAGTCGTCGAGCTCGAGACGGTCGGCAGCACCCGCTTCATCCTGCCGCTGGCCGGCCGGGAAGAGATCCAGAGCCTGCCCTGGCTGATCCCGCATTTCGCCAACGAGGACGGCCGGCTGAAGATGTCGATCCATTCGCTGCTGGTGGAAACGCCGGAGCACCGCATCATCGTCGACACCGGGCTCGGCAACGACAAGCAGGGCCGCAACGTGCCGACCTGGAACAACCGCAGCGATCCGTTCCTGGAAAAACTGACCACAGCCGGATTTGCCCCAGACAGCATCGACACCGTGCTGTGCACGCATCTGCATGTCGACCATGTCGGCTGGAACACCAAGCTCGTCGGCGGCAAATGGGTCCCGACCTTCGCCAAGGCGCGCTACGTGTTCGGCAAGACCGAATACGAGCACTGGCGCGACCATAGCGACGATCCCGCGCATGCCGCCGTGTTCGCCGATTCCGTGAAGCCGATCGCGGATGCCGGCAAGGCCGAACTGGTGCCGAGCGATCACCGGCTGACCGAGGAGATCACGCTGATCCCGACGCCGGGACACAGCCCCGGCCATATGAGCATCCACATCAGGTCCGGCGGCGAGGAAGGCCTCTTGACCGGCGATGTCGCGCATCATCCCTGCCAGATGTACCACCTCGACTGGTCGTCGACCGCGGACTCCGACCAGCAGCAATCGGCCGCGACGCGGCGCGAATTGTTCTCGCGCTTTGCCGATACGTCGACGCTGGTGATCGGCGGGCATTTCAATGCCGGCCACATCAAGCGCGACGGCGACGCGTTCAGGTTTATCGCGCTGGGCTGATTGGACCGAAATGGCCTTGAAATAAGGCTTGGCAGCAATGCAGCGCGCTCAGGGCGGTTGAATTTCCCGGCGCGCTGTTCCATGAAGCGTGTCGAGGTATACCAGTAACAATCCTCAGGACATCGTAGGGAGTGATCAACATGAAGCTTGTTCGTTATGGCGAAAAGGGTGCGGAAAAGCCCGGTCTGATCGACAAATCCGGCCAGCTCCGCGACCTCTCGGCCCATCTGAAGGACCTGACCGGCGATGCCTACACGCCGGAATCGCTGAAGAAGCTTGCTGCCCTCGATCCCGCCTCCCTGCCCGCCGTCGCCGGCAAGCCGCGCTTCGGCGCCCCCGTCACCGGCATCTCCAAATTCGTCGCGATCGGCCTGAATTATTCCGACCACGCCAAGGAAACCGGCAACCCGATCCCGTCCGAGCCGATCTTCTTCCTGAAGGCCAACACCGCGCTGTCCGGTCCCAACGATCCGGTCGAGAAGCCGCGCGGTTCGACCAAGCTCGACTGGGAAGTCGAGATCGCCGCCATCATCGGCACCCGCGCCAAATATGTCTCGGAGGCCGACGCGCTGAACCACGTCGCCGGCTACTGCATCTGCAACGACGTCTCCGAGCGCAACTTCCAGATCGAGCGCCTCGGACAGTGGACCAAGGGCAAGTCGCACGACACGTTCGGCCCGGTCGGCCCGTGGCTCGTCACCAAGGATGAAATCGCCGACGTGCAGAAGCTGTCGATGTGGCTCGACGTCAACGGCCAGCGCCGCCAGACCGGCACGACCTCGACCATGATCTTCACGATGGCGAAGTGCATCTCCTACGTCTCGCAGTTCATGACGCTGCTGCCCGGCGACATCGTCACGACCGGCACCCCGCCCGGCGTCGGCACCGGCATGAAACCGCCGCAATATCTCAACGTCGGCGACGTCGTGACGCTCGGCATCGAAGGCCTCGGCGAGCAGCGCCAGGAAATCGTTGGGGCGTAGTTTTCGGGGATACAGCGCAATCTCTCCCCTCGTCGTCCCGGCTCCCTTGCGCACTAGGCCGGGACGACATCGAGTATGTTGCGTCATCGAGAGTCATACATTCACGGTCTCTCAGGATGACGACTGTGTGTTCGTAAAGAGGTCATCTCCATGAAACTCACCTTCTCTCCCGCCTCCCCGTTCGCCCGCAAGGTGCGCATCGCGGCGATCGAGCTTGGCCTGATCGACAAGATCGAGCTGGTGCCGGCGACCGTCGCGCCCGGCACGGCCAACGACGAATACTCCAAGATCTCGCCGCTGAAGAAACTGCCGGTGCTGATCCTCGACCATGGCGACGTCATCCTCGATTCCTACGTCATCGTCGAATATCTCAACGAGCTCGGCGGCGGCCGGCTGATCCCGGGCTACGGCCCGCGACGCTGGAAGCTGAAGACCGATCACTCCCTGCTCAACGGCATGCTCGATTCCATGCTGCTGTGCCGCTACGAGAAAATGGTGCGGCCGCAGGGCTCGCTGTGGCAGGCCTGGCACGACGATCACTGGAACAGGGCCTGGGCCGGCATGGCGCGGTTCGAGAACCGGCCGGATGTTCTCGATGGCGCGTCGTTCGACATCGCGCAGATCGGCCTCGTCTGCGTGCTCGGCTATGCCGATTTCCGCTTCGCCGATTGCGGCTGGCGCAAGGCCTATCCCAAGCTCGATGCCTTCTACCAGAAAATGCTGGAGCGGCCGTCGGTGAAGATCTCGGCGCCGCCGGCGGCGTAACCACGGCAACAGCGGGGAGCATGTGACGCGCGAATGCCTCCCCGCCTCTCACCTCCCGGCGCAGGTCTTGTGCATCGCCGGCCGGGCTCAACCACGACCGGACAATATCTCGCCGTCATTGTCGCGATCTCTACCTTGTGATGATGGCGGCGGCAGCCCGGTACGGCGAGCCCAAGGAAGGCCTTGCGGCAATGGATATCCTTGCCAACATCATCATTCCCGCCGTGCGCGACGCGCACTAGGGACTTTTTTCGCGTTTTCTTCGCGCGAACCGGACTCCACTTCGCTCGAAAACGCCAACGCCAAGGAAGCACCATGAGCCTGAAGTTTGCCGCCGGCGATCTCACCATTCATCGCATCGTCGAGCAGGAGACGACGTTCCTGCCCGCGCACGACATGCTGCCCGGACTGACGCCGGACGTGCTCGCCGAGAACCGCGGCTGGATGAGAACGGCGGGTGCGCTCGACGACAGCGACACCTTGATCCTGGCGTTCCAGTCCTATGTCGTGAAGACGCCGCACCACACCATCCTGATCGACAGCTGCATCGGCAACGACAAGCCGCGGCCGGCGCGGCCGAAATGGAACATGAAGACCGACGACAACTATCTGCGCAGTCTGGCGTCAGCCGGCTTTTCGGTCGCTGACATCGACTATGTGATGTGCACGCATCTGCATGTCGATCACGTCGGCTGGAACACGCGGCTGGAGAACGGCCGCTGGGTGCCGACCTTTCCAAACGCGCGCTACGTGTTCGACAAGGCCGAGTTCGACTACTGGACCGAGAGCAACGCGAAGGCGGAGGTCCCGCCTTTCGTGGACAGCGTGCTGCCGGTGGTCGAGGCCAAGCGGGCCGAGCTCGTCGGCCATGACTTTGCGATCGGCGACCATGCTCGCATCCTGCCGACGCCCGGCCACACGCCGGGCCACGTCGCCTTCGCCTTCGGCCGCGGCAAGGACGCTGCGGTCTTTTCGGGCGATCTGATGCACTCGCCGATCCAGACGCATTATCCGGAGCTGTCGGCGAAGTTCGATGTCGACCAGGCGCAAGCCGCGAAGACGCGGCGCGGCTTCCTGGAGCGTTATTGCGACACCGACACGCTGTGCTGCCCCGCGCATTTCCCCTCGCCGTCGATTGGCAAGATCAGGCGGAAGGGCAGCGGGTTTGTGTGCGAAACGGTGTGACGTGAGCCAAACTCGCGATAGTCGCACCCTGCCACCCTCCCCTGGAGGGGTCGAGACGAGCGTAGCTCGCTCTCTGGGTGGCTCACATCAGGCGCAGCGCAATGTGAGACGGGGTGGGGTGATCTCTCAACGCGGGCAGCGCCCGTTACGAGAGACCTTCACCCCACCTCGGTTCGCATTTCATGCGAACCGATCCTCCCCTCCAGGGGAGGATAAGAAGAGCGTGCACCTCAATCAAACAAGCTCGGCGTGTGGTTCACGATCGCGCCTTCGATCTGCAGCATCTTCAGCTTGGTGACGACGCCGCCATTGGCCGAGAAGCCGCCCGGCTTGTTGCCCGCCGCCAGCACGCGGTGGCAAGGCACCACGATCGGGCACGGGTTGCGGCCGAGCGCCTGGCCGACATCGCGTGACAGCTCGACCCCGCCGAGCTGCTTGGCGATATCGCCATAGGTTACGGTCTTGCCCGGCGGGATCTTCCGCGCGATGTCGTAGACGCCGCGGTTGAATTCCGGCACGCCGTCGAGATCGAGCACAATGTCGGCAAGGTCGTTCGGCTTGCCGGCGAGCAGCTCGATCATGCCGTCGATCGCGTGCTGCACCTCGGCCGGCGGCGCCGCCTCGGTGACCTCGCCGTTGCGCTGGAAGATCCGCTTGCGGGTCTTCTCCTCGGTGCCCATCGGCAGCTGCACCCCGGTGACGCCGTGCTCGCCCCAGACGACGCCACAGGCGCCGATCATGGTCTCGAAGATTGCAAAATGCTGGCCGGTCATGGCTCGCTCCAGATGTTCCCTTCAGCTCTCGCGTGAGCCTGCTGTTGATCCGGAATCTAGGCTTGGAGAATGTTGCTATCCACCCGAATTCCGTGGGAACTTCGGCCAAATCAACAACATCTCCTGCCTCTCCGCGAGCCCAAAATGCACAGCCTCCACGTCAACGGTTTCGACATGCCCTATCTCGATGTCGGAGAGGGCCCGCCGCTGATCTGCGTGCACGGCTCGCTGTGCGACTTCCGGATCTGGTCGGCGGTGCTCGGCCCGCTGACGCGGCGGCACCGCGTGATCGCGGTCAGCCTGCGGCATTTCTTCCCGGCGCATTGGGACGGCATCGGCGACACCTATTCGATCGCGCAGCACGTCGACGATATGATCGGTTTCATCGAGGCCTTCGACACCGGACCGGTCGACCTGATGGGGCATTCCCGCGGCGGCCATATCTGCTTCCGTGCCGCGCAGCGCCGGCCCGACCTGTTGCGCAAGCTGATCCTCGCCGAGCCGGGCGGCGAGCTCGACGAGACCCTCGATCCAGATTTCAAGCCGGGCCCCTCGCCGCTGGCAGCACGCTTCGCGGCATGCGCGGCGGAAATCGCCAAGGGCGATATCGACGGCGGCTTGCAGATCTTCATGGACGCGCTCGAAGGCCCCGGCGCGTGGAAGCGGATTCCGGCAACCTCCAAGCAGCTGCTGCGCGACAATGCGACCACGCTGATCGGCCAGACCCGCGACCAGCGCCCGCCATTTTCGAAGGCGGACGCGGAAGCGATCAAGACACCGACGCTGTTCATCGGCGGCGCCAACACCAAGGGCATGCTGCCGAAGGTGCTGCACGCGCTCGCCGCCAATGTGAAGGGTTCGCGCACCGAGATGATCCCGGGCACTACCCATCCGATGTTCGAACAGGCCCCGCAGCGCTACTGCGAGATCGTGCTGGAGTTTCTCTCCGCGTAAGCGATGCCCCCTCTCCCCTTGTGGGAGAGGGTGGCGCGATGGCGCGCAGCAGCATCGTGCCGGGTGAGGGGTTCTCTCCGCGGAGGCAGACCCCTCACCCGCCACCGATGCGACGCATCGGTGGCGGCCTCTCCCACAAGGGGAGAGGCGAAGTAAGAAAGCTACTCTCTCACACCTTCCAGGCGCCGACCGGCTGGCGCACCGCGACGTTGAGCCGGTTCCAGACGTTGATCGCCGCGATACCCAGCACCAGGGACGCGAGCTGCTGCTCGTCGAAGTGCTTGGCCGCCTCGTCCCACACCGCGTCCGTCACCGGATCCTCGCGGTCGCTGAGCCGGGTCACCGCTTCGGTCAGCGCCAGCGCGGCGCGCTCGGCCTCGGTGAAATACGGCGCGTCGCGCCAGGCACCGACCGCGAACAGCCGCTCGTCGGTCTCGCCGGCACGCCGGGCGAGCTTCGGGTGCATGTCGACGCAGACGCTGCAGCCATTGATCTGGCTGGCGCGCAGATGCACCAGTTCCAGCAGCTTTTCCGGCAATGCCGGCTTGGTGCTCTCGCTCAGCGCCTGCAACGCCTTCATGGCCTCGGGAACAACCATCACCGGATGGTTCATGCGGGCTTTCATCATGTCATTCTCCTGATTTGTCCTTTGACGCCGCTGCGCCGATCTGTTGTCACATCGGCGCAGTTTCGTTCGTCATGGCCATGACGGAGCGGACTAAGGGAATGTGACCGATGGACGAGAAAAATTCTCTCACCGAACAGTTCGAGGCCAACCGGCCGCGCTTGCGCGCCGTGGCCTACCGCATGCTGGGCTCGACCGCCGAGGTCGACGATGCCGTGCAGGAAACCTGGCTGCGGCTCGGCCGCACCGACGCTGCTGCGGTCGACAATCTCGGGGGATGGCTGACCACGGTGATCGCGCGCATCTGTCTCGACATGCTGCGCTCGCGCAAATCGCGCCGCGAGGAGCCGATCGGCCCACAAGTGCCGGAGCCGATCGCGGACAATCCGTCCGAGCGCGAGACCGAGATGGCCGATTCCGTCGGCGCCGCGCTGCTCGTGGTGCTGGAAACGCTGGCGCCGGCCGAGCGGCTGGCTTTCGTGCTGCACGATATGTTCGCGGTGCCGTTCGAGGAGATCGCGCCGATCGTCGGCCGCACGCCGGCCGCCGCGCGGCAGCTCGCCAGCCGTGCCAGGCGTCGCGTGCAGGGTGCGCCACCCGCACCGGATGCCGATCTCATCCGGCAGCGCAGCATCGTCGAGGCCTTTCTTGCCGCATCCCGCAACGGCGATTTCGAAGGGCTGCTGGCCGTGCTGGCGCCCGACGTCGTGGTGCGCGCCGATCAGGCTGCGCAGCGGCTCGGCTCGCTGCCGGTGATCCGCGGCGCCGCAGCGGTGGCCGAAAGCTTCAAGGGACGCGCGCAGGCGGCGAGGCCCGCGCTGGTCGACGGCGGGATCGGCGTTGCCGTCATCTTCGGCGGCGCGCTGCGCATCGTGCTGCGGGTCACGATCTCAGGCGACCGGATCGCGGCGATCGATGCGACCGCCGACGCCTCGGAGATCGAGACCTTCGATGTCGAGGTGCTCGAGCGCAGCTGACACAGCTGGAGGCAGCCAAGTCGCAATGCTAGTGTCTCCCTGCATCTGCGCAGGGAGGACAATCATGAAACTGTCCATCAAATTGCTCGCGTCGGCCGGCCTGCTCGCCCTTGCCTCCTCCTCCGCCCTTG
The DNA here is from genome assembly GCF_054059095.1 of Bradyrhizobium sp. USDA 4510. Classification (NCBI taxonomy): domain Bacteria; kingdom Pseudomonadati; phylum Pseudomonadota; class Alphaproteobacteria; order Hyphomicrobiales; family Nitrobacteraceae; genus Bradyrhizobium; species Bradyrhizobium sp. USDA 4510. Next base: position 6,987,191 of record NZ_JBSSBT010000001.1, read on the forward strand.
CCGCCGCAGACGAGAAGCTGCGTGCGGCCGCCGAGCAGGCCCAGCCGGCCGTGATCGAGAGCCTGCACGACATGGTGCTGATCGAATCGGGCTCCAGCGATGTCGAAGACCTGAAGAAGATGGCCGACTACACCGAGGCACGGCTGAAGGCGCTCGGCGCCAAGACCGAGCGGCGCAAGACCACGAAGGGCGCCGGCGCCGACATGGTGATCGGCAGCTTTGAGGGCACCGGCACGAAGAAGCTGATGCTGATCGCGCATATGGACACGGTGTACGAGCACGGCATCCTCGACACCCAGCCTTACAAGATCGACGGCACCAGGATCTATGGACCCGGCATTGCCGACGACAAGGGCGGCATCGCCGTCATCCTGCATGCGCTCAAGATCCTGAACGATGCGGGCTGGCGCGATTACGCCAAGCTCACGGTGTCGTTCAATCCGGATGAGGAGGTCGGCTCGATCGGCTCCGGCGAGATCATCGCAGAGCTCGCCGACCAGCACGACGTGGTGCTGTCCTGCGAGCCGACGGTGGCGCCGCCGGTCGCGAAAAATGAAAGCCTGCTGCTCGGCGCCAGCGGCACCGCCACCGGCACGATCGATGTGAAAGGCAAGGCCTCGCATGCCGGCGCGGCGCCGCAGCTCGGCCGCAACGCGCTGATCGAGCTCGCGCATCAATTGCTGCAGACCCAGGACATCGCGAAATCGATTCCGGGCACGCAGCTGAACTGGACCACCGCGAAGGCCGGCACTGTGCGCAACCAGATCCCCGATCATGCCACCGCCGGCGCCGACATCCGCCTCACCATTCCCGACGGCGTGCAAAAGCTGCAGGCCGCGCTCGACGAGAAGGTGAAGAACAGACTGATCGCGGACACCGAGGTGACCGTGAAGGTCGTCGCGGGCCGTCCGCCGTTCGTCGCCGATGATCGCGGCCGCGCGCTCGCCAGGCAGGGACAGGCGATCTACACCGAGCTCGGGCGCACGCTCGACATCGCGGAAATGACCGGCGGCGCGACCGACGCCGGCTACGCCGCGCGCAGCGGCAAGGCGGTCGTGGTCGAAAGCTTCGGCCTCGCCGGCTGGGGCTATCACGCCCGCGACGAATACATCGACACCAATTCGATCGTGCCGCGGCTCTATCTGATGACGCGAATACTGATGGAGCTGAGCAAGGCGAAGTAGCGTTTCCGAAAAACTCGTCATGCCCGGGCTTGTCCCGGGCATCCGCGTCTCTGGTCCCACATAAAAAAAGACGCGGACGGCCGGCCATCACGACGTTGGGACGGCTGTCGCAGCGCGGCCCGGTCAAAAACCGGCCCATTCTCAATCGCTTAGCGTGGTCGCAAACCGGAGCCTTGACCGCTCCCCCAACTCACAGTAACCTCATTCTCGAACACAGAATTCCGTATTCCAAAGCTGGACGGTCGGTATGATCCCGTTGGACCCGCTTCCAAACCTCATCGACCAGGTTTACGGGCGATTGCTCGAAGCGATCATCGACCGCACGCTGCTGCCTGGCCAGCGCATCACCCAGAACGAACTTGCCGATCGGCTCGGCGTCTCGCGCCAGCCGATTTCGCACGCCCTGCATCTGTTGCATCGCCAGGGCCTTGTCGCGGAGAGCGGCAAACGCGGCTTCGAGGTGACGCAGCTCGATCCGCAGCGCATCCGCGAACTCTATGAAGTCCGCGGCGCCATCGATGCGCTGGCGGCACGGCTTGCCGCTACGCGTGTAAAGGAAGATGCCGCGGCACGCGCGCAACTCGAAGCCGCGCTCGAAGCCGGACGCGCGATCGACGACGGCACGCCGCTGGCGCGCCTGATCGCACTCGACGTCGATTTCCACAGCGCGATCTATCGCCTCGCCGGCAATTCCGCGATCGAGGAGATGATCGCGCCGCAATGGCCGCATATGCGCCGCTCGATGGCGACCGTGCTCGCCGAGCTCGATTACCGCGGCAGCGCCTGGATCGAGCACGAGACCATCGCCGCGCATGTTTTTTCCGGCAATGCCGCAGCGGCAGAAGCCGCGGCGCTGGCGCATGCGCAGACGGCAGGACGGATGACCGAGGAGAAGCTGAGGGCAATCGACGTGGCGGCGTGACGTTCACGCCGTCGTTCCGGGGCAGTGCGGAGCACCGAACCACAGATGCGCAATTGCGCATCGGGGAACCTCGAGATTCCGGGTTCGATGCTCACGCATCGCCCCGGAATGACAATAACAACAGGAGGAAAGCACCATGAAACTGACCCAAGAGCAGGTCGAATTTTTCCATCGCGAAGGCTGGCTGTTCCTGCCCGAGCTGTTCAGCCAGGAAGAGGTCGACTTCCTCGCGCGCGAAGCAGTCTCGATCTATGACGCCAACCGCCCCGAGGTGTGGCGCGAGAAGAGCGGCGCGCCGCGCACGGCCTTCGCCGCGCATCTCTACAATGAGGCGTTCGGCACCCTCGGCGCGCATCCGCGCATGATCGACCCCATCGAGCAGCTGTTCGGTGAGAAGGTCTACATGCATCAGTTCAAGATCAACGCGAAAGCGGCCTTCACCGGCGACGTCTGGCAGTGGCACCAGGACTATGGCACCTGGAAGCGCGATGACGGCATGCCGGAGCCGCGCGCGATGAACATCGCGATCTTCCTCGACGAGGTGATGCCGATCAACGGCCCCTTGATGCTGGTGCCGCAGAGCCAGACCGCGGGCGATCTGAAAGCCTCGCACGATCTCGAAACCACATCCTATCCGCTGTGGACGCTGGACGAGGAAACCGTGACCCGCCTCGTGAAGCAGGGCGGCATCGTCGCGCCGACCGGCAAGCCCGGCGGCATGCTGATGTTCCACGGCAATCTGGTGCACGGATCGAGCGGCAACATCACTCCCTACCCGCGCAAGATCGTCTACCTGACGCTGAACGCGGTCTCGAATTACATCCGCACCCCGACGCGGCCCGACTACATCGCGCACCGCGACTTCACGCCGATCCAGACCGTCGCCGACGACGCGCTGCTGCGGCTCGCTCGTGCACCGCGGCAGGCGGCGGAGTAAAGTCTTCGACCGTCATTCCGGGGCGGTGCGTTAGCGTCGAACCGCAGATGCGCAGTTGCGCATCGGGGAATCTCGAGGTTCCGGGTTCGCGTTTCACGCGCCCCGGAACGACCCTTTTGTTTGGAAAGCATCATGAACCTGCATCACCTCCTCAAAACCCGCGCCGCCGCCGGCAAGCCGGTGCGCGTCGTCCTGATCGGCGCCGGAAAATTCGGCTCGATGTTCCTGTCGCAGGTGCCGCACACGCCGGGGCTTGAGGTGCCCGTGATCGTCGATCTCGACCGTGACCGGGCCCGCGAGGCGTGCCGCACGGTCGGCTGGGACGACGCGCGGATCAGCGCCACCACCTTCACCGACGACGGCGCGCGTGCGATCGCCGGCGGCGCATTCGATGTCGTGGTGGAAGCGACCGGCAATCCCGCCGTCGGCATCCGCCATGCCCGCGCGGCGATTGCCGCCGGCAAGCATGTCGTGATGGTCAATGTCGAGGCCGATGTGCTGGCGGGGCCGCTGCTCGCCGAGGAGGCACGGAAGGCCGGCGTGGTCTATTCGCTGGCCTATGGCGACCAGCCGGCGCTGACAGCCGAGATGGTCGACTGGGCCCGCGCGACAGGCTTCCGCGTCGTCGCCGCCGGCAAGGGCACAAAGTACCTGCCGGCCTATCACGACGTCACGCCGGACGGTGTGTGGCAGCATTACGGGCTCACCGCCGGCGAGGCGCAATCCGCCGGCATGAATCCGCAGATGTTCAACTCCTTCCTCGACGGCACCAAATCCGCGATCGAGATGGCGGCGATCGCCAACGCCTGCACCCTCGACGTGCCGTCGGAGGGATTGCTGTTTCCGCCCTGCGGCGTCGACGACCTGCCGCATGTGATGCGGCCGCGCGACAAGGGCGGCGTGCTGGAGAAATCCGGCATCGTCGAAGTGGTGTCGTCGCTGGAGCGCGACGGCCGTCCGGTGTTCCGCGATCTGCGCTGGGGCGTCTATGTGGTGCTGGAGGCGCCCAACGATTATGCCGCCGATTGCTTCAAGCAGTACGGCCTCAAGACCGACGCCTCCGGCCGCTATGCGGCGATGTACAAGCCGTATCATCTGATCGGACTCGAGCTGAACATCTCCGTGCTGTCGGCAGCGCTGCGCAACGAGCCGACCGGGCAGCCGCGCGGCTTCCGCGGCGACGTCGCAGCGGTGGCCAAGCGCAATCTGCGCGCCGGCGAGACGCTCGACGGCGAAGGCGGCTACACCGTGTGGGGCAAGCTGATGCCGGCCGCCGCCAGCCTCGCCGCCGGCGCATTGCCGATCGGGCTTGCCCATCGGGTGAAGCTGAAGAGCGACGTCGCCCATGGCGCTGTCGTGCGCTGGAGCGATGTCGAGGTCGACGAGAGCAACGATACGATCAAGACGCGCAAGGCGATGGAGCAGGCGTTTTCGCGGTAACGTCTTCGGTCGCTCCGCTCGCCGAAAGAGCGAGTGTGCCCTTCACCTCTCCCCGCTCTTTGCGGGGAGAGGTCGGATCGCCCCGGCGATGCGAAGCATCGTCCGGTGTGATCCGGGTGAGGGGCGAGGCAAACTGCTCAACAAGCGGCGAAGTGCTCGCCGGATGGATGCCCCTCACCCCAACCCTCTCCCCGTAAGAACGGGGAGAGGGAGAAGATGGAGCGCGGCTCAATGACTACGGCAGCAGCCGGCTCGCCTTCGCCAGCCTGAACCACTTCCGGAACATGGCTTCCGTATCCATCATCTCGGTGAAGCCGGCCTGGTTGATCTTCACCGTCGAGACGATCGACGGCGGACCAGCTTCAGTCTGTCCGTAGCGCATGCTGTAATCGGCATATTGGAAGGACAGGCCGACGAACTCCTCCAGCCCGGGCGCGATCAGATCGTGCGTCCTGCGCAATTCGTCCCACGGCGCGATCCATTTCGGATACTCCTGCGCCAGCGACAGCGGCACGTGCCGGCCCGGCGTCATCTCGAGCGCGTCCGAGACCGCCGGCCAGATATTTTGCCAGGTGAAGACGTCGCCATTGGTGACGTTGAACGCTTCATTGCGCGCAGCCTCGGCGTCACCCGACCAGGCGATCGCGCGTGCCAGCAGATCGACATCGACCGCTTGCGCGACGCGCGGCGCGCCGCCCGGATAATCCAGCGGCCTGCCCTGCGCGCGCAGCACCGCCGCGTAGACGCCGAGCGGCGGGATCAGGTCCATCGCGCCGCCCATGGCTTCGCCGATGATCAGGACCGGGCGCAAGATGCTCCAGTGCCAGCTCTTGCCCCGCTGCAGCTCGCGCAGGAAATTCTCCTGCGCCCAATAGAAATTCGGCTGCTCGTACATCTCCGAACGGCCCTCGCGTGCCGGCACCGTGAGCGGCCGGACATGCACGCCATAGGCCTTGGTGCCCTGCAGCAGCGCGACATGCTTGAGATCGGGCGCGACGGGTTCGAGCACGCCCATCAAATTGCGCAGCATCCGGTCGTTGGTTTCGATCTGGCCGGCATCGCGCCAGCCATCAACCAGGCTGGGCGCCTCATAGAGCGCGGCGTAGATCAGGTGCGTTGCGCCGCCGAGCTCCGCCGCGGCGCGACGGCAATCCTCCGCGCTGGTGAGATCGATTCGCACATGCCGCGCGCCATAGAGATCGCGTGGCAAGCGGCGCGACAGCGCAATGCGCTCGCAATCGTCGGATGCGCCGAAGTGTCGCAAGGCGGCGTTGCCCACGAGGCCGGTTGCGCCGGTAACCACGATCTTCTTGTTGGCCATGTCCTTGAACTCCCATCAACCCACCCGCCCTGCGTAGCAGATCGCGGCAGGGCCGGCAGCCATCGCGGCGGGTATCGGATGAGACCGACAGCGCCGATTGCCCTTCGCACCTGCAACGAAGGCAGGCGCTTGATTTCCTCCGGCAAACGATCATCCTGACCGGCGGAACCGGAAACTCGGATTTCCACAACAAGAGCCCGTCGAGGGCCACCGGACACATTCATCACAGAACGTCGATCGATCGGCGAAGAAAGACGGCACCAAGATCGTTCCCCTTGTCGAGGCATCGGCACACAGGAGGGATACGCATGAAACGTCGTGAATTCTTGAAGGCAGGCGGCGTCGGGCTGGCTGCGACGGCGGTCGCCGCGCCCGCGGTCGCGCAATCGATGCCGGAGGTCAGGTGGCGGCTCGCGGCGAGCTGGCCGAAGGCGCTCGATACGCTCTATGGCGGGTGTGAATTCTTCTGCAAGCGCGTCGCCGAGATCACCGACAACCGCTTCCAGATCCAGCCGTTCGCCGCCGGCGAGATCGTCCCCGGCCTGCAGGTGCTGGACGCCGTCTCCAACGGCACGGTCGAGATGGGCAACACCGCGCTGTATTATTACTGGGGCAAGAATCCCGCCTTCACCTTCGGCACGTCGCTGCCGTTCGGCCTCAACACGCGCCAGCACATTTCCTGGCTGCAATGGGGCGGCGGCACCGACCTGCTCAACAATCTGCTCGCAGAATTCAACTGCATCGGCATTCCGACCGGCTCGACCGGCGCCCAGATGGGCGGCTGGTTCAGGAAGGAGATCAAGTCGATGGCGGATTTCCAGGGCTTGAAATTCCGGGTCGGCGGCTTCGCCGGCACCATCATCGCCAAGGTCGGCGGGGTGCCGCAGCAGATCGCCGGCGGCGACATCTATCCGGCGCTGGAAAAAGGCACCATCGACGCCGCTGAATGGGTCGGGCCGTATGACGACGAGAAGCTCGGCTTCGTCAAGGTCGCGAAGTTCTACTACTACCCCGGCTGGTGGGAAGGTACCGGCCAGGGCCACAATGTGATGAACAAGGACAAGTGGAACGCGCTGCCGAAGCACTATCAGGCCGCGATCCAGGCCGCCTCCGAGGACACCTTCACCTGGGTGACCGGCAAATATGATGCGGTCAACCCGCCGGCGCTGAAGCGCCTGATCGTGGCCGGCGCGCAGTTGCGGCCATTCCCGCAGGAGGTGCTGGAAGCCTGCTACAACGCGGCCAACGAGATCTACGCGGATCTTTCCAAGAGCAATCCGCATTTCGGCAGGATGCATGCGAGCCTGGCCGCTTATCGCAACGAATCGCTGGCCTGGATGCAGGTCGCCGAGCTCTCGTTCGACAGCTTCATGATGCGGATGCGCACGCGCACCTGAACCGGACGATGGCTTTACACTGCCGTCATTGCGAGGAGCGATAGCGACGAAGCAATCCATTTCTCCGCTTGCGATGAGATGGATTGCTTCGCGGAGCCTGTCATCGGGCGCGCGTTCGCGCGACCCGTTGGCTCGCAATGACGGGGCTGGAGCAGCGCTTATTATTTCGGTCATCTTGAGCCGGGCGCGTTCCGAGACAATAAAAAAGGCCCCGGAGAATGTCTCCGGGGCTCTCTTCCTGATTCGATTCCTGATTCGATGCGACGCATTAATTGTCGTCGCTGCCGCCGAACTCTTCCATCAGCTTGTCGTAGCTCTTGGTCACGAGATCGATGTTGCCCTTGTTCTCGACCGCAGGCGGCGGCGACTTCAGGGCGTCGTTGAGGTCGGCGAGCGCGTCCTTCTTGTCCTTGGCCGACATCTTCTTGTCGGCCTGGACCTGGGCGATCTGCGCCTTCAGCACGGCCTCGGGACCGACATATTTCTTGGTCTGCGGATCGAAGCCGCCGAGCACCAGCGAGATATTGTCGACGACGTTGTTGTACTCGTCATAGCTGGCGAAGCCGTTCTTCTTGGCGATGCCCTCGAGCTGGCCGACGATCTTCGGAT